>OZ245013.1:0-3415000 GCA_965223675.1 Nitrospirales bacterium
CTGCTTCGTTAAGCATCTCTTCAGTACCTTCAGCCGCCTTGTTAAGGGAATCTCCTGCACTACTGACTGCATTATCAACAGCTTTTCCAGCTTTTTCACCAGGTCCCTCAGTTCCCTCTCCGCATCCGAAAACGAAACCAAAGGCGAAAACACTTACCATGATTAACAAGACATTCCATTGATTTTTCATGTCAAACCTCCTGTTGTGTGTGTGGGGAATCGGACTTTCCATGTGCTATAGGCATCATGCCCATAAGTAGAGAGTGGCTGTGGTGAGTGAAAGAACTATGAGATCTTTTCTTGAAAAGTGTACCCTCAGATACTCAGTGTGGAGTGATTCTGCTTCTATTGTAGACCATTCGTGTAAAACGTCAATGAATATTTCATCAGAGTGTCTTCCTCTTCTTATTTTCTGCTTGAGCATAGATCCCTTCGGTTTCCTGCTTTTCGTGTGAGTCTTCTTTAGTTACCGAACCATTCTGCCGAAGAAGATACGTGAACACAATGTTATCTGTGATGAAGGGGCATGTCGCCACAGATGACTAACTAATCTTCTTAGACTTCCTTTCTCCAAAGTATAAGGTGCACACGATGGTCAAGACAAAAATGGTCATGGCATTTGTGCTTGGTATTTTCTTTGTGGGTGCTTCGTACGCAGAATCGACGAATCGCACTGATCAGGTGCGCTTATTGCTTAAGCAGTGTGGCATCTTAGATAGACTTCAGCAGTTCCCTAAACAGGTGTTCAGAGAAATAGGACATGAAGATGGTCTTACGACGTCAAAAGAATATAGGCCAGCACAGGAAGCGTTTATTCAGGCATTTGATGTTGAACAAATGGAAAAAGATCTGATCAAGAAAATGGGCCAAGAGATCAATGAGCGTACGACAGCCATAGCTTTAGAATGGTTCAGGTCGCCGCTAGGAATACGAATTGCCAAGCTTGAAAAAACCACCTATAGAGCACATGCTTGGCAAGAGAAACAAATCTTTCAACAGGGACTTGTTCGTAACCCTCCATCGGTACGTCGCATGTCTCAAATAGAACAAATAGTCAAATCCTCATATCTTTCACGTCTTGATGAAGAGTTAGAAATGATCACGGCTATCGCATTGACTGAATCCATGAATGCCAAACTTCCACCAGAAGAGCGCATAGACCCTGACTACATTCTGCATGAACTGCAAGTGCAGAGAAACGATAGAAAACAGGTACTTAAAGAAGAGCAAATCATGAACTTTTTGTATCTATATCACCGATTACAGGATTATGAGATTGAAGAATATCTTGCGTTCCTCGATTCACAAGATGGCAAGAAATTCAATGCTGCCATACTGTCTTCATTAAAGGGCGTGTTTGGAAACGCGGGGAAGAACATCGGCACGGCTTTAGGCCGTGCCTTGAAAGGGGAGCGACAAATTTAAGCGAACGTCTCGCAGATAGATTCACCAAGGAGTGGAATATCGAAGGTGCGAGTGCTTTTTCTTCGTTGGGCGGCCTTTTTATTGGATTTGGTTTGTCCAGTTGTCGTGTCATGATTATTTTGGAAAGGGGCCTCGAGTTGATATAACTCATGAATTTTCGAATGATGTTGTTCTAGTTCCCATGCTAGTTCACTCGCCAGCTTTTCCATCTTCTTTTGTAACTGCCCGATAGAGTGAAGGTGATGTTTGACCTCAGCCTCTCTTGCTCGAACGATATATTCTTTATCTAAATATTTTGGACGTTGATTTTTCCCGTTTGGGGTGTCGGTTGATGATGTGTGTGTGAGAACGTCCGTTGCTGCTTCTTTGACTTCCATGATGGTGTTCATAATTGCTCCCTCATCTAAGAAGGTGAATCATAAGCGATGTGTGGTCATGCCTGTGTATAAAGCAAAAGATCTGCCAGACACACGTATCTTCAATAAATCGACATGACAGATATGTACATAAAAAAATGACGTCGTCTAGGTGCCGCGTGTGTATCTGGTAAACGATATTTTTGATTTTAATCTTCAAAGCCAGTTAACAATTTCGACTCTTCGTCAAACTCAACGATGAACGACGTGAAAGATTCATCAGGAATCAAAGAGAATCTGATGGTAAAATAGCCAATGAAGGAGAAGATTTTCTGACAGTGTTGCTGATTTGATCAAAACGTCCTGTTGTTTGATTCAGTTGGTGTTGGTTTTATGAGGAGTAGCGGCCGCTCCTATTCCTTCTTGATGACTCATTCACTAAAAATTCTTGCTGTTAGTAGACTTCGTGAATGCTTGTGTCCAATCTAGGCAATCTTTGGAGAGGGTCATACATAATGATGTCTTAGGAAATGAGAAGAAGATCTTGGAAAAATAGAGCTCCAATTTACTCAATTTAAGTTGAAAATTGTCGATAAGAGACATACTCCTTTGCGCGAAATTGCAAGAATGCTTTCGTAGGCTGTTAGGTTGTGAACTCTTGGACATCTTAGTGAGGGCGCTATGGCAAAGTCTCTTGGAAAATTGAAACGCTTCAACCTTCAAGAATATTGGGGGACTGAATTTGATAAATTTTCCTCCTGGCTTATTCAAGAGGAAATATTAGAAATGATTGGGGAGACTATTGCTTTAGAGCTTGCTCCAGCCAAACACGAGATTCCTGGTGGCATGATCAAAGGTGGTGTTGTCGCAAAAAATATGAGAAATAATGCCCTTGTGCTTATTCAAGGACAGCTAGGAGCCATTACTCAAAGTGATTTTGGTAAATTAATTTCCTGTGCCGCCGGAGTGGAGGCTGCCGTGGTCGTGTGGGTAGCATCAAAAATTCCAAGTGACCATCGGAAGGCTTTAGATTGGCTCAATGTCGTCTCTCGCGAGCACATCAATTTTTATGGGGCAGAGCTGGAGTTGTGGAGAATTGATGATTCAGCCCCGGCTCCAAACTTCAATCTTGTTTGCCAACCAACTCAGTGGGGTAGGGCAGTCAATTCTGAACAAGATGATGGAGATACCACGAAGTCTATTGAGGTTGAAGCCGAACATTTATCACCAAAGAAAGAAGTCCGGAAGGGAGATTGGACCAAGAAGCCTAGTGAGAAGTTTGAAGCTGTTCCACAGGATAAATCATCTGCACAGAGCAAGGAAGATATAGCCGTTCGCGAAAACTTTGTGTATACAAAGTCGTTTTAGTAGACGATTCTCTTGTGGCTGGACCTTTATAGCGAATCCCAATACGTTCCAATCGAGAGAATCTTGGAGACGATGGTTCCGTATCGGAGAGCCTGATGAGGTGGCATCCGTTGTTGGGGACCCCAACCTTGCGATGATGTCGCTCTCAGGTATCCACGCTCACCCTGCGTCATTCCCCATTTCAACCATAAGGACGTTCATTGAATCGGCTATAACCCTCGTTTATCTTGGCCCATGCGGCGACTCTGCCCGCCGGCGAGGAGCACGCCACTGATGGCCTCCAGGTTCATCTGTTCTGCCTTCCCATAAAAAAAGGGGGTGGGTTTGGCCCCACCCCCTTGGGTTGTTGATGGCTTCCTCCCTTTGAGTGTGAGGAGGCCCGTAGCGTTGTTACGTCTCCAGCTTGCCTTCCCGGCGGTTGCGGCGACGGGCGAGTACCCAGCCTTCTACCCCCACCAACCCTAAGCCCATCAGCACCGGGTAGATATACGCTTCCTGCGGGATCGGCGGCTCCATCACCAAGTAATAGAACGCCGAGACTGCCATCTTCCGCCCTGCATCCCCGTTGTGCCCATCCCACGCAAAGAACACCATCGGCACATATTTGCCCGCTTCTAAGTACGCATCTTCTTCATAGTCCCGCTTGATCGGCCGTTGGATGAGCACCGTCCACCGCCCATCCTTCCACTCTGCCTTCACCAGCTTCAGGTCTTCCGTCATATCCCGCTCATTGAAGTCCTGATCCCAGCCCGTCCCTTCATAGGCCGCCAAGGTGCCATCTGCCGTCCATTTCGTGATATCCATGGCAAACTTCTCATCCCCCCACAGATACCGCGGCTTCCGCGGGAACGGCAGCTCTTGCCAGGCGATCGGAAATTCAAAGGCAATCCCGTCGTTGTAGACGGTGTACTGATTCTGCCGGGCCGCGATCGACTCCGGATGCTCCGGGTCATCCTCAAACTTCGACCCCCCCGGCGGTTGTTCCTCCACCCCATAGTCTTCTAAGTTCACTTCCGTTGGGTCCCACTCCAATTCCTCTTCGGCCACACTCTTCGTCCGGTCATCCCATTGAAAGAGGAACTGTATGTGCGTCTCGTTGTAGGCCGATTGCACCCACGCATCATCAATCCGGTTCACAAAGTTCCGCGGCTTATGCGTAATCTGCCCCCCTAACGCAATCCACCGCCGGGGGACGGTCTTCCATCGTTCATCCAACTCATCTGTCGGGAGCTCCCCTTCGAAGAACTTCGACGGCACCACAAAGTTGGCTTTCGGCTTATCCGTCAAGATGTCGACTTGGAGGGCTTTGCCCGTCGAGAGCTCTTGGGCAATCTCCTCGGTCACCTTCCCCCCATCGACGTTGATTTCCGTCTCCCGCTCACACAGCGCATTCACGTAATTCGCCAGATGCCACCGATCCTCCACCGACGTACTGTCGGCAAACGAGGGCATCGGCGTCCCGTTCACCCCCGTCGAGAAGGTCCGGAAGATATTCTTCACGTTATACGGATCTTGCCGACTCCCCCGGAAGTTCCAGCACTTATGCCAGTCGGCCGGTTGAATCGGAAACCCCCAGTCATCTTTCAAGTTAAACGCATTGCCATCGCCCCGCCCTTCCAAGCCATGGCATTCGATACACTTCTTCTCCACCACCAGCTCCGAGCCCCGTTTGATTGATTCGGCTGACGGAGGCGTGGCCGCCGCGGCCAGTTTATCCAGCTCAAGCACCGTCAACGTTTCAAACTCGTCATCCTGCCAGTCCCGGTCTTTCACCAATTCTTCGGTCACAAAGGCTAGGACATTCTGCCGTTGTTTCTTCGTGAGGATGCCTTCCCAGGAGGGCATCGCCGAACCCGGGAGCCCATGGAGCACCGTCTGCATTAAGTCCACATCAATCAACGGGAGTTCCCCACTCGCCGTATGGCGAATCTTAAACGTCCCGGCATTGAAGTTCCGTGGCCGCGGCCACAGCCGATCGGCCCCCGGCCCATCGCCCGCCCCGTCGACCCCATGGCACCACACACATTTCGTATAGTACACCCGTTTACCCGCTTCGATTTCTTCGGCCGAGTGTTGCGCCGGCAAGCTCTGCGAGACAAAGCCCTCAGGAATCTCATCTTGGCCCCAGGCCACGCCTGAAAAGCCCCATAACAGTGCGCCCGCACTCAGCAGCACCCACAGGCCACGGCGTGCCTTCTTCGTCCTCTGCTCTTGTCCGTTCTCCATTAGTGTCCTCGTCTGGTTATGATGGCTGTTTGTTGGTTGTGTCATGCTCATGGCCACGGTCCTCCCTCGTGTTTCAAATGGGACACCGTGCTCCTGTCATATGCCTTGATGCCTTATGTAGTTGACCCCTTCGTTCCTCGTGTGATGACGAAATGATGTGACCCGGTTTTCACGGCCTCACACTAGTCCCACGTCCGGGGATAATAGCCCGTGTGCCAGTATTCAAACATCACCACTTTCCATATTTCATTCGTCGTCAAGTGTTCCTTCCACGGTGGCATCACCGAGGCCCACGGGAACCCTTCTGGGGGCAACCCAATGCCGCCCTGCGAGACTCGCCAGAACACAAACGTCTCTTGTAACTGCGCGATTGTGCCCGCATCCGTGAAGTTCGCCGGGATCGGGTTAAACGCATACGCCCACAACCCGCGCCCATTCAGGTTGTCTCCGTGACAGAAGTGACAATTTTGAAAGAAGATCTCGCCTCCTTCCCGCACATACTTGATATACCCTTCCGCCTCCGGGCTCCACGGGTTGTCTTCCTTGCTGTTAAAGTCCTTCATCAACCGCCCCATGTCCTGCACCACGATATGGGCGTCGGAATATTTTTGATCGTACTTGCCCTCCGGATTGACCCGATAGGGATTCTGCGCCGTTTGCAGCACAAACGTCTTCCCATGCACTTTCGTCGTCGCCGGGGGCGCCGGATGCACCGTGCGCAACTCAATCGGCTCTTCAAAGCTCGGCAGGAAGGAGGTATACGCGTAGCCCGCCAGCAGGAACGGGAGCACGATCAACACCGCCATGCGAATCAGCTTATGAAACCCGGTCTTCCCATCCAACACATTCATGATCGGCCGCTTAAAGTCTTCCCACTCGGCTTGCGACCCGGACACCCACATGAAGATCCCGCACGCCGAGACCGTCCCATAGATGGCCCGCACACTAAAGGGAATCGGCGGATAGATTCGGTACTTCAGATACAGCTGAATGAAGATCCAGACGCCAATGCCCGCCCAGAACTTCGGGATCCCAATCCCCGCCTTCTTCAGCGTGAAGTTGATCCCCGCCATGATCAGGATGCAAATGGCCAGCTCGCTGATCATCTGCATCGGCATGTAGCCTTCTACCAGTTTTAGCCACGTCATAATACGTTTACCTCTTTGAGGATAATATGGACGTAGTCCCCTATACCAGGAAAGGAATTAATGACTTACTTCTCTGTCATGTCGTTTTGCTTTACGGCATCTTAGCGGTAAACCAGGTGGAGATGCCCTTCATGCCGTTCCGTTCGACATTCTGTCCATCCCACACCGCAAAGGCCACCGGGAGGCTCGCTCCGGCTTTAAACTGCACATCGTTCGGGTCATTCGTCGTCAGGCTCCGCTTCATCACCACCCGCCAGGTTGGCCCTGAACAGCACCCACCTTTTAAGGCTCCATACGGCTCCCACAACCCATTGCCCACGACGTCTTGCGACGCTTGCGTCGTCAACGTGCTAAACCCATTCGCATTCAAATCTTCCACCGAACTCTTCCGCAGATTTGGGTCCGACATGATGTTCCCCGACCAAATCCCCGGATTGAACGGCCCTAAGCTCCGCCCAATGCGGTCGGGATAGGTGACCCCACCCGCCGGCTCTTCATAGTAGAAGTCCCAAGCAATGGAAGGATACTGTTGATCCACATCCCACATCCCGGCCACGCCTGCGCCCATGTCCCGCTGCCATTCAGCATTCCACCGCCAAAT
Source organism: Nitrospirales bacterium (assembly GCA_965223675.1). Taxonomy (GTDB): domain Bacteria; phylum Nitrospirota; class Nitrospiria; order Nitrospirales; family UBA8639; genus JAGQKC01. The sequence goes on from OZ245013.1 coordinate 7,125, forward strand.
GTTCACGGTCCCTCCGGATTGCCCCATACATTGGAACGGGGGGGCGCCTGAAGTCTGCACCGGGAACTGTACGGCCACTTGATCCCGGAAATCTTGGGGCCCAATGGTCGTATTATTCAAGGTTTGATCCCCCCAGTTCGTCCACACCCCGATCTCTTTGCCGTTACTGGCCATTTTGACCATGACGGTTTTTACCGAGATGTTGGGGTGCATGGGGGTCGTAATGGTTTGCCCACTCAACGGCACCACGATCCCCGGCACGGACTCCCACAAGGGGTTTGCCGCATCCATTGGAATGGGGCCTTTGATCGACCCGACCGGAATCGTCACGGGTTGAGAGACCGCTAGGGGTATTTGCCCTAACGTCAACAGCCCGCCCACCATCACGGCCGAGAGAAGAACGCCAAACACGAACCGATTGTGATGAAACATTGAAGTACGCATATGCACCCCCTTGATTTGAAAAACCTAAACAAGATGCAAATAATCTGATTTAATTTTTATGGGTTTCATAGAGGTCAATAACGTTCAATTTCATGGGACTATTATTCGTTAGTGGCGCGTATTGAAGCAACAGAAAAATCCGTAAACCTTCGACAGAAGAATAGGAGAAAAATTAAAAAGCCATTTGGCGTGATGCATACTGAGGTTGAAACATATTAATTAGAGGGTCATCAACAAAAGCTCAAAAGACATCGGCAAAAGTTAGATTCATGATGAGATCATTTTTATGTGGAGTCCTGGAGTTCTTGTAATGAACATTCCAAGCTGTTGCGTAATATGCTCACGCTGTTAATGAGGGCTATGGGGGTTAGTCCGAATGTGTGTCCGGTTCCTGAAAGATGTGTCTTCGAAAAAAAATATAGGTGCCGAACAGTAAACTGAGAATGATCATGGTTGTTCTGGTTGGATGATATCCTTCGACAATTTGCGTCGTGACTTCACTCAGGCAGGCAATTCCCAAGTAGAGTAGATACGCGACGTAAGACCATCGTTGACGGTACCAAAATCCGTAGCCAATCGCCCAATGAATGACTGGGTGTTGATACTTGACCAAGGCACCTTGCCATCCCTCAAACGCAGTTCCAAAGATTTTGAGCGCATACTCGGGGTAGGACACGATCCAAAACAAGTCAATAGTTCCGGAAATTATGAAGAGAATTCCTAGAGTACGTATGTCCCGGCCATCTGAAAAAATCTTTAATAATCTTTGTCGCATAGTGGTCTACGCGTGAATGGATTTCAACACAAAAAAGTTTTTTCCTTCATTAATATATACTATAGCGAATGCAAATAATTTCCATGGCGACATCCAGGTTTTCTTCGAGATTTTCAATACGTCATACCTTGGAAGGTTATACCCTCTTGGATACCTGTGAACAACATCATCACGAGGTTGGGGTCCTCAACAACGGGTGCCACCTCATCAGGCTCCCCGATACGGAATCATCGTCTCCAAGGTTCTCTCGATTGGAACGTATTGAGATTCGCTATCGTTGACGCGTCATTATTTTGGTATAGCTGAATCGACCATAGAAAGATCGGGAAATATTTGTCGATCACCACTTGATGTGGATCAGTGAGAAGGTGGAAGGTTTGGTGAAGAAAAGAGTTAAGCCTGTCAGCTATCGAACCTACGAGAGGACGGTAGGCACAAAAAGCGATATCATCGTTTTGTGGTTTCTTGAAGCAGTGAAAAAACCTGGTCGAGTTCGATCTTGATTGACTGGATAGTGTTCTGGGCTTGTTCCCAAGAACGGCCTTTCCCATGACTCTCTAATTGATAAATCAAATGTCTCATTGCCGTGACTCCCATATTTCCGCAAACACCTTTGAGACCGTGAGCGGCTTCTGCAAAGTAGGGTTGGTTTGTGGATTCAACGGCTTCTTGAACTTTTTCAACGTAGATCGTGGTATCTTTGATGAATTGTGCGACCATTTTGGCGACCAAGGTTGAACCTCCCATCACCCGAAGGTGATTCAGTACCGTAAGGTCTAGATGTGAAGTTATTTCAGCTGATATTTCATTCTGCGTTAATTGATCTGCTGTCTGTGGGTCGGAAGATCCGTTTGATGTCTGATTTGCTTCTTCGGTGATGGGTAGCCATTTGGCCAGAATTTCAGCTAACTGATCCGGCTTCATAGGTTTCGCTAAATAGTCATCCATGCCTGCAGCGAGACATTTTTCTCGGTCACCTTGCATGGCATTCGCCGTGAGCGCAATGATTGGTATGCAGCGTGCCTTGAGATCTCCTTCATCATGAGATTCGTTCATTCGCTCGGTTTCACGAATTTTTCTGCTGGCTTCATACCCGTCCATCTCCGGCATTTGACCATCCATAAGGATAAGATCATAGGATTTACGACTCAGAGCCTCAATGACTTCTAAGCCGTTGGCGACAACATCCGGGCGATACCCTAATTTTTCAAGCATCAGTACGGCTAATTGTTGATTGACACGGTGATCATCGGCGACAAGAATTCTCCCTCCTCGTTTGTGTTCCGCTTCTTTAATGCTGTGACGGGTGATGAGGTCAGTTGTCCCGGCAGAGTTATCTGGTTGTGCCTGACTCATGACGGCCATGAGACAGGCCTCAAGTTGAGATTTTCTGAGCGGTTTCATCAGATACCCATCAAAGCCTGCATTACGTGCAGCCGTAGCTTCACCGCGTTGACACAGTGACGTGAGTAATACGAGGGGGACGCCAGCAAGCCGAGGATTGGCTTTGATCGTGCGAGAGAGCTCCATCCCATCCATTATTGGCATTTCCAAATCAAGCACGGCAAGGTCAAAGAGTGTATTGTGTTTTTCAGCGTCTTGAAATGCTCGAATGGCCTCTGTCGGTGTCGAGACAAATGTTCCTTGCATCCCCCAATCTTTCACGTACTGTTCGAGAAGTCGAAGATTTGTTTCATGATCATCAACGCAACAGATGCGCAAGCCTTGAAGCGCAACTGTTCCTGTTGACACTGTCTCCTTCAGTACTTTTTGCTTCTCTAGACAGATCGTAAACCAAAAAGTGCTTCCTTTGCCGGGTACGCTTTCAACCCCAACTTCCCCATCCATGAGCTCCACGAGTTGTTTGCAGATTGCGAGGCCCAATCCGGTTCCTCCATATCGGCGAGTTGTCGAACTATCGGCCTGTGAAAAGGGCATAAATAAACGCTTCTGAACGTCGGGCGGGATACCTACACCCGTGTCCGAGACTTCCACTTTAATTTTAATGGAGTATGGTAATTCTTCTACGAGGTGAATATGTACGGTGACCTCGCCTGTGGCGGTAAATTTGATGCCGTTCCCAACGAGATTCGTTAAAATCTGGCGGATTCTTCCTGGATCACCTCTCAAGTCGGTCGGGACTTTGGCAGAAACAATGCCGATGAGTTCAAGAGATTTTTCGGACGCCTTTTTGGCCAAGAGTTCCAGTGTTTCCTCCATGGCGACGCGGAGGTCAAAGTCGATTGTTTCAATATCAAGTTTGCCGGCTTCAATTTTGGAGAAATCAAGTATATCATTGATAATGGTCAGGAGCGCATCGCCTGAAGATCGTACAGTTTCGGCATACTGTCGCTGGGATGGCGTCAGCTCGGTTTCCAGGAGAAGGCCAGTCATTCCGATGACGCCATTCATGGGTGTTCGGATCTCATGGCTCATCGTTGCAAGAAACTCACTTTTTGCGCGAGCGGCATCGAGTGCTTCATCACGTGCTTGTACAAGACTTGTCTCGGCAGATTTTCGTTCTAAAAATTGTCCAATTTGTCCACCGATAGAACGTAGCATTTCCAACACTTCTTTATCGGGTTCTCGTGTCTCCTCGCAAAAGAATTCCATGACACCAAGTACATCATTGTTGAGTTGAATCGGAAAAGCAAAGGCTGTGTGTAGACCAACTTGAGCGGCAGCATGAGCGCGTGGAAAATTGGTCGCACTACTAACATCGAAAATCCAAATTGGTTCTTTCTTGGCCCAAGATTGTCCTGGTAGTCCGACTCCTAGAGAAAAACTTGTCTTGTGACTAGCTTCATCAAATGCCACAAAAGATCGATGATTTTCCCGCCAAGTTTCCATGAGCTGCATCATTTGTGAGCTGTGATCGAGAACCCAAAGTTCGCCAACCTGCATTTGGAGCGTTACACAAATCGATTCGAGAATTTTGGGTGCAGCCTCGGTTAGAGTGTTGGCATCTGTAAGAATTTGAGAAGTTTGATAGAGTGCAGAGAGCCGACTTGCGGTTAGACTGCGTTCTTGAACGTGTGCTTCGAGTTGGCTATTCGCTGCGCCCAATTCCCGTGTTCGTTCTTGTACACGCTGCTCTAAGTCCTCAGCAGCTTTTTGCAGTTGAACGTTGGCCTGATAAAGCTCTCGACTTTTCGCTTCGAGCAGGGCTTCGGCTTGTTGTCGAGCCGACTTTTCGCGAGTCAGTCGACGTTGCAGTCTTTCTATATCACTCATCAGATTTATCTCTAGTGCTTCGTGACAAGGAAGCGGATTCCTTGTCCACTCTCATCTCGTATCTCTTCTCTCTGAATCGTGACGGATTCGTTATAATGTCGGCAACACGCGGTGATCAAGCCTTCGGCGACATCAGCAAACGGACGGGTTGATCGATAGATCATTTCGAATTGACTAGAATTGATCTTTCGAGAATCGAAACGAGGTAGTTCCGCATCAGGATAGAGCTTTTTGACTTCAACATGGATATGGTCTTCAACGCTTTGCAGAAAATCAAATGCGTTTGTGGTCGCATCGAAGAAGGCTGGGTAGTGTGCATAAAAGTATTTATACAAGTGTTCTCCAAAGGCAAAGACCAGTTTGGGAACCTCGATGTTTGTAGCAGAACTAAGTGCGGTCACGAGTTGCAAAATTTCCGTGTGATCGTACGTGCCGACAGCCGTATAACTTCCCCCAGACGGCAATTGGGATTCCTCAATGATGGTGTCCATCATTTCATCTCCAAACTGTTCTTCCACCATTTCTGAAAATTCTGTGAAAACTATTCCTTTCATAATTTCATCTCCTTTATCAGACGTTGACGACGAATCCCGCATTCGAGCGTGAGATGTGGCCCAATTGTATTTTCTACGCATCCATGGTCTTCATGTATACGTTTAGAAATTTTCTTGGAGCAACACTGAGGTTCAGTTGTTCTGATTCGTTTCTAAAGTGTTGCTAACTATGGACTTTTCGGTCAATTTGGTAGAAATATTAACGGTGAGCTATTCTTCCATAGATGAGGAGTTGTGGGGGGGGGAGGGGCTGGACGCTCAGGTCGATCCCTCTTTGTGACTAGTTGTAAAGAACTAAATAATTTTATCTACACGTTGCCATAGTAAAGCAGTGCCTTAAAAATGTCGCAATGGGCGAGCTTAAAGTGATCGATACGTTTCGCAAAACGATGTTCTACTCGAGAGAAATGAAGGATGCGTGATTGACTTCTGGGTTATTAAGTTCGCGGTCAATCTGGTTCTCGTGTTTTATTAATGCATTCTGAATGTGTTCATTTAGGTTTGAGTCAAAGCCTTCTCGATGTCCGACACTATTTGCTGGGTCAAAGGTTTCATGCCAGGGCGATAGCGTGCAATAACCTCACCGCTGCGGTCGATCAAGAATTTCTGAAAATTCCATTTGATCTCCCCTTTAAAAGGAGTTTCTTCGGTCAAGTACCGATAGAGAGGATGTTTGTTTTCTCCCAAAACGGTAATCTTACTGAAGAGCGGAAATTCGAGGGAATACTTTGTGTAGCAAAACTCAGCGATTTCCTTATTGTTCCCAGGTTCTTGTTTCCCGAAGTCATTGGCAGGGAATGCTAAGATCGTGAAACCCTGGTCTCGGTATCGTTCGTATAATGTTTGTAACCCCCCGTACTGAGGGGTATTTCCACAAAAACTTGCAGAATTCACGACCATGATCACTTGTCCCTTGAATTGACTGAGTGGAAGTGGATTTCCATCGATATCATCCATTGTGAATGCGAAAATACCAGACTCCTTCGTGTCAGCATGCGTATTTCCAGCAGTTGGGCTCACATGTGAGGCCAAGAGGTGAGTCTGTTCTGCAACAGCTTCACTAATGAGTGCCATGGGTGCGTTTTGGTGGCTTGCAATCACAACGAGGGTTGTGACAAAGAAAAAGAACGCAAGGGATGTGATGATTTTCGTTGGGATCGACATGATTACTCCTCCTGGTGCCATTTGAATGAGAGACGGCTCACATACTTAATAGTGTAATAACCTTTCTTCGTAATAGGCAACTATCACCACTTCGCGGACTATGAGAGCGCGCTTCAATGGTTCTGTGGCAACCTAACCAAAGAGTCGAAGGCATTTGTCGTACAGATCATCAATTGCGATCGGTTTGTTATGGATTCTCATGGTTATTTAGAATTTTTAGCGCAATGAGCCTTCATATTGTTTGCACATACCTCTGTTGTTCAGGAAGCACATCTGGTCATCCTGGATCGCTATTGAGCATCCAATGTATGCTGCGATCTGTTGAGGTATATCCTAGGAGGTTAGCCACCCAGCGCATTGGTCAACATTTCGTTGTTCATCTATGAATATTGAGACATGAGCACAATGGTTCTCTTGATTGACGCGAAACACCCTAGATTCTTTGTCATGCTTTTTGAACGTTCCCTTACTCACAATTTCTCTGGTAACTGTGCCGTGTACCAAGTGGAGATGCCTTTCATGCCATTGCGTTCGACATTGGCACCATCCCACACCGCAAACGCGACAGGTATTGTAGAACCTGATTTGAATTGGACATCGTTTGGATCATCAGTCGTGAGTGCTCTTTTCATAACGACGCGCCATGTCGGACCATTGCAGCAACCTCCCTTGAGAGCTCCGTATGACTCCCACAGCCCGTTTCCAAGGACATGTTGATGTTTTTGTGTTGTTAAGGTGCTGAATCCATTGGCGTTCAAGTCCTCGACTGGACTAATTCGCAGCGTCGGATCAGACATAATGTTTCCGGACCACACTCCTTCATTAAATGGCCCAGCGCTTCGACCGATTCGGTCAGGGTAGGTGACGCCACCTGCTGGTTCTTCATAGTAAAAGTCCCAGGCAATGGAAGGGTATTGCTGATCAACGTCCCACATGCCTGCGATACCGGTGCCCAGATCTTTTTGCCATTCAGCGTTCCACCGCCAAATGTTGACACTTCCGCCAGACTGTCCCATACATTGAAATGGTGGTGCACCTTGAGCTTGGATCGGAAACTGTACCGCCATCTGATCTCTGAAATCTTGAGGTCCTATCGTTGTGTCATTCAAGGTTTGATCGCCCCAGTTTCCCCAAACGGCAAGCTCCTTGCCATTAGTGGCCATCTTCACCATGACGGTTTTCACTGAGATATTAGGGTGCATAGGCGTGGTGATAGTTTGTCCGCTTAAGGGAACAACAACACCAGGGACGCTTTCCCATATAGGATTCGCTCCATCCATGGGGAGGTCTCCAGTAATTGACGCAACAGGTATTGTGACCGGTTGACTCACAGCCAATGGAAATTGACTCATCGTCAATACCCAGCTAACTAGAGCACTCAAGCCGAGAATGACATACACCTTCTTTTTGTTCATCACGAATCCTCCTTACGTGTGCGGTGAACTTGATGAAACGAGGTTGCTTGAATAGCCGTCATGACTGCTGCTTGTAGTTCTTCATGGGAGTAGGGTTTTGAAATGATCGCCCAAGCTCCTAAATCTAAGGCTTCCTCTACGAGGTTTCGACTGAGATTCTCACTGCAGAGTATGCAGGGCGGGTGCTGACATTCAGGTTTTTGAGCAAGGGCTTTTAATAACTGAAGGCCGTTCAAGATGGGCATGGTGTTATCTGTGATAACAACATCAATGTGGAGTGTGCCTTCTAAAAAGTGGAGAGCGATCGCACCATTTTCAGCTTCATAGCAGTCATACCCTAAAGCCCCGAAATGTGCGCACAAGGTTTTACGGACTTGCTCATCGTCGTCCACAACGAGTGCCGTACTATGAACTCGACGGGTTGCAAAGTCGAAGGGTGACTCTGGAATCTGTGAAACAGTAATACTTTTTGTTGTTCTATAAAAAATCCTATCTCTGGTGAGTTCCAAGGACGCCTTCCAAGCTCCCTGTAATGCCGGACTCCAAGCGTCTTCACATATCTCTGAAAGGACGTTCATGAGCGAGTTGTAGAAAGCTTCATATACATCTCGTTGTTTGACTAAAGTGTAATCTTGGTCATGAATGAATTGAGAGATGACCCTCATATGTTCTGGGTTCTGCAAGCTATGAATGAGGAGCGACAAACTCGTTAACGACATCAATTGAAACTGTGGAATTGATAAATGTTCTAGCAGGTCAACGAATTCCGGGTGGCTTCTCAGCAAATGCTTACGTAGTTGTTCAGAAAATCGTAGAGGATCTTGTGCCACCCACTCAAAGCTGTGTTCCAGCAGATGCATCTGTAGATCCGTCAATTCAGCTTGTGCCGCTCGGTTTGCGATGGTCATAACGTGAGGTTCGATCGATTTAATTGTTATTGATGATTTGAGTCGTTCACCTGACGTAATAATTCAGTTGGTAAGTGAGTAAGTTCTTATTGATGATCTGAGTTAGTTGCTCTGATTCTCCGTGATATCTCATTGTATCGATTCAGACTTCCAGGCGGTCAATACAAAATCCCAAAACGTTAGACAGACGCTGAAATTGATTGCGGTGCTGTTGTAAAGCGATGACAGTTATCGAACGAGAACGCATTATGAGGGTTACCCCAAGTAGCAAAGATATAGTGGTGGAGAAGTTGTTTCAGGCTGAAGTAGCAATATTATGTTGCCGACTCGTCGATGATTTCCTCGGCGGCTCGGCGACCTGAGCCTATTGCGCCATCAAAGGTTGCAGTAGCACGGTAATCTCCGCAGAGATAGAGACCGTCACGTATCTTTAAGCTTGGTGCGCTGTCAGGGTGTAACGGTGGACGTTGACTGGGTTGGCCATTTGAAATTTGATAAGTACGCAAGTGTCGCCAATTATCTAATGGTGTGCTGAACCATTCGTTCAACTCACTTTTGACGGAATCTTCAATGCATGTCTTCGCATGTTTTCCATTATCGCGGATTGTGACTGAGATCAAGTGTTGTCCCGATGGAGCATATGAAGAAGCGATTTCTGAAATAACACTGCAAGAATTGACGATTCCATTCCTCTCACCATTTAGAATGAGGTAGGGTCCGGTGATTGGAGGCTCAGGTGCGCTGAAATACAGACAAGTTGTCTGGTGCCAGGGGCGAACTTCAATATTGGAAAAGAGTTCCTTGGCAGCTATGGATTCCGTAGCGATGACTATTTGCTCAGCGTGCAAGGTCTCGCCAGATTCAAGTGTGACTGTTGTATCATCAATCTTGGCGACCTTGTTGCCTGTTCGAATCTGGTCTGCCTGAAGATTGCGGGCAAGTTGTTGGGCGATGGCGCCAATACCATCTGCAGGCAGAGAAATATCTTCACTCGCAAACATCCGAAACATAAATCAGCCATGCGACTGGAGGTCTTCAATTCCTGGTCCATAAACACGCCTCCAAGAAACGGGCGAAAAAATCGATCAATCATATCCTGTGAAAACCCCATGGTTTGAAGGCGCTTCACGGTGGAGGTCTCTGGTTTCTGGAATAACCCTTGAACAGTGCCAGCAAATACACGTTGACGCCAGGCAGCCACACGGATTTTGTCTGCTATTGTTCCGATTGGACTAGTAATGGATCGAAGGGCTTGAATGGGATGACGAAATGGATCGGAGGTACGATGAAACTGACCTCCGAACCTGACAAGGGCACCTGGATAGAACGGATGAAGTCTCAACGAATCGTAGTTGAGGATACGCTTGGCTTCCGGATAAGCAGTCGGGAAATCTTGAAACCCTCGATCGAGTAAGAATCCATCGACATGGTCGGTACGAACACGTCCTCCCACATCGTCATGAGCTTCTAGAATGAGGTTTGATATTCCTTGTTGGTTGAGTGTAGTTGCGCAGGCCAGTCCGGCAAGACCTCCGCCTATGATGAGTACATCAGTCGTCATGCTTTATATCTTTATTCAAAGTGCTGCTTGTGTCGACGATGTAAGGGTTACGTGGTTTTACGTTATTTGGATGTGTCTTCGAGAATTTCTAAGGAATTGCCTGCCATATCCTTGACATAGATAGACCTGAGTCCGTCTCGGTGTGTGGTCAGGGTTCCAAATTTCTCTGCGTCTTTGCGGGCTACTGCAAAGTGGGCCGGGTGCTGATGTGGGAGCACCAAGGCAAGCTTGGTATTCGCGAAGTTCAGGAGAGCCCATGTCTCGTCAATGTATTCAATAGTGCAGTGAAATTTTTCTGTATACCACTCAACTCCCTGTTCAATGTCAGGGACGACCACGGCAATATGGTGGATGGTATCTAACGGTTTGGATAATGAATGTGACCGACCTTTGCTTATTTTTGGTGCATCATGTGTGGCCATACTCTATTGTAGCGAATGTGACTGAAGAGTCGCTACGCGAATTTATTGATATGGTCGGTTAACATTTGAGCCACCTGATTGAGGTTAAACGGCCAGGCGTAGCTTAACGTGACATCAGGATGTTTGGCTCTGAGTTCTTCCATCTCTTCGGGGATTTCAAATTCAGAATGTGATCCGCCTGGGGTAAACATTGTTGAGACGACAGTAATCTGTTTAGCGCCGCGTGCGATTAAATCTTCTACGGCTTCCGATAGGGTCGGACCACAGAATTCATTATACGCGACGGAAAATTGAGCTCCATTCAACATGGGTTTCATTTGAGTGGCCAAGGCTTCGAGTCCCGCTTGATATGGATCGGTTTCTGGTGTACGAGGCCATTTACGAATTTTCGTGTCGAGTTCGAATTCTTCCTGAGACATAGGCTGTCCTGCTGCCCGTCGTTGAGCTTCTAAACGCTTTAATTTTGAGACGAGGTCTGATGGATAATCCTTGGGAATGCCTCCATGGCCAACCAAGATAACGCCGCGTTCACCATTATTCATGGGACTAACTCCTTATGAGACGTTGAAGAATTGTTATACACAGGAATATTCTCAGAAAAATTTGACGGTTTCAATGACTGTAATTGATGAAAATGTTCGACATAGGTGATGCCATGTTCTTTTAGGAGAGACGAAAACCTGCTTGCTCCTCGTCCCCCAATAATAACAGGACAGTGCAATAATAATTTTTTCTTAATTCGCTTGAGCATGCGGACGAATTCCTTCTCTGGCCGCTCTAGAACAGTCGATAGAATGACGAGTTTAGCTTGTCGACGTGTACAGGCTAAGCGTACGAGATCGATATCGGAATTCACTCCCAAGTAGACAGGATTCCATCCATTGTTTTGAAGTAACAATGCAGCTGTCATGGCTCCGATCTCATGAAAATTTTCCGGAGCACATGCGATAATGATTGATGGATTATTAGGATTATTGCTATTCCGAAGTGCACTCGCTAATTGCTGGCGGATGGCTTGTGTGACGAGATGCTCCCCAGTTGTGCTGAGTTGCCCTTGATGCCACAGATCACCGATAGTCCGCAGTATGGGAAACAGAACGCGATAGAGGGCTTCCTTCAGCCCAAGTTGGTTGACGAGTGTATGAATGGAAGATTCAGTGGTGCTTCTATCTAAACATCGGGCTGCCGCGATAAGTGTGACCGCGCTTGGTTGAAACTCGGGAGGTAACGAAGGAATTTCAATTGGTCCTTCATTCATGGCTTTTCGTAGATGAGTCTTGCCTAGTTCTGCCAATTGTCCGATTGTTTGGCCCTTGCTAATCTGCCAATGAAGATACATGAGCATTTGAATATCGTCTTCAAAGTAAAGCCGGTAGCCGTTCTGCCCTCGCACAGGTTTAAGTAAACGGTAGCGCTCCTCCCATTTGCGAATGACATGTGTGCTCAGCCCCGTGAGGTCGGCGACAGCCTTGATTCGGTAACCTAGAGGGTCTTGGATTACTTTAGACATGGTTTCTCAACATTAATTCTTTAGGATGTGGATGAAGATAGGCCTGGTCTGCTAAATAGGGAATATCGAATACACGCACGTAATGACTGATTAATGTGAGCGGTACCGATAAAGGAGTCAAATGGCGATGGTAGTCCGAGATTACCTCCTGTAATTCCTGCCGTTCGACACGATTTAAATATTTTTTCAAATGTCCCAAGAGGTGTTGAAGGACGTTCACGTGTTTACGAACTGTTGCCTTGACTCTTAACGCTTCCATGAATAATGAACTATACGCGATGGCTAGCTTTGTTGGTGTATGTGCATTGGCAGAGGCAACAAGTTGTCCAAGCTTCTGGTAATGTGGGCGACTATGTGCGAGTAAGAGATATTTGTGCTGTGTATGAAACGAGACGATTGCGCCTCGGGTCATGGTATGTCGACAAAGCTGGTTCCAACGGTGATAACAAAAGACTCTCTCGATAAAGTTTTCTCTGATCGATGCATCGTGTAACCGTCCTTCGTCTTCGATGGGAATCGACGGAAGTGATTGTTGAAAGGCTTGAGCAAACAGCCCAACACCTTTTGGTGTTGGGCTATCCTCTGAATCATAGAGTCGGACACGGTGAATGCCACAACTCGGAGAATTTTTCTTGAAGATGTAGCCATCGAGTCGTAAATCTTTCAGCTCCCGAATCTTTCTGTTTGAGAATCGATTCATCAGACCTGTGAGATCTTTTTTGGTTTTGATCGTCAGAAGTTTCGGAGATTCGGCAGAACCCACCAACCGCATGGCTTCTCGGGGAACGCCTAGTCCTGCTTCGACCTCTGGACACACTGGCACCCACTGAACGCAATTGCCGAGAGTGGATGTGAGGAAGCGATCATGTTTATGCCCTCCATCATAACGAACTTCATCGCCCAGGAGACATTGACTGATTCCTAGTCGAGGCCTGTTGATGTCGTGATTTATGTTGTTCATGCACTCTCGCACGCCATGGATTGTCTCAAACAATCGCCCAAGCGGCCTTACCCCTCAACGCAAAACCGTGGTCATCCTTTCTCCAACATTACGTCTTTTTGTCTCCCATCAGCATATCTTCGGAAATCCTCAGAATGGAAACTTCGCGTACCCCACGCTCACCTTTGACCTTGAGCTTGACGGATTGTCCTACCTCACCGCGGATCATCGCCACAACCTCCTGGTAGGTTTTTCCGGTCAAGGGCTTACCATCGACCAGCAGAATTTCATCACCGTGCGCGATGCCAACCTTGGCTGCAGGGCCTTCAGGGTGTATGGCTCTGACATAGAGCGTGGCCGGGTCGCCCACCCTGTGAGCGGAAACATGTAAGGCCACGCCGATAATGCCTTTGGGTAGGTCCGTTTGCCTGTATCCTTCGTGTGGATCTGCGGAGGGGGGAAGTGAATGTCCCATATCGGCGAAAGCTGGAGACAATCCTGAAAGACAGAGCATCACGCTGAAGATGAGAAGAATGTTTATACGCATGTTTTACTCCTCTTGTGTAAGATGTGGTAAATGGCCAGCTCTAGAGAATGGCGACCATGTTGTTCTTATATCAAACCTAGTAGACAAAGCCCCATGACCAGGACCGCACTGTTAAGCTGAACCGAAAGGCGATGAAGAGAATCGCGTCGTTTCGCGATTAATGGAGTATTCAGGCCTCGTGCCACATTGGCTTTGAGCTTGTCACTCAGTTCGTTGATTTGTGGTGTCAACGGCGTTCGACAATAATTTTCGATGGCGAGAATGCCAAGCCAGAGGCCGGATGACACAAGATCGAGCGGGCTGAATCCTCGTAACAGTGCCAAGGCCGTGATGGTCGCCCATCCTACAGTGGCGCTGATCATGCCAAGTGCATAGTACCTTGGGAACAATTGCCTGACGACGCGTGCGAACGACTCCGGTTCAAGGTTTCGTGCCAGAACTGGGGCCGTGACAAACGAGAGAAACACCACCTTTCCAACGAGAACGGCAAGAGCCAACAAGTGCAGGTAGGCCAGTGTGTGTTGCATCATCAGGAATGCTCCTTCCTCATCTGGATCTTCAAGAGATTTCTGACGGCTTCATAGGCACGTTCGAAATTGGGCAATTGCCCCATGGGGACACGTTCGACATAGCGGATGATGTTGTCTTGATCGGTGACCACGACCGTACGTCGAAGAATATGATGAGACTCCATAAATAAGCCGGTGGATGTACCAAAGTCGTACGAAGGAGAATCAGAAAGGAACGTGATGTTGTGAATATTGGCTTTCTCGGCAAAATGTGTTTGATCGTCTGAGGAGTTGGTGCTGATTGTGACGATCTCGATTTCTTTGTCCAGGCCATCATTGTGCTCGCTGAATCGGTGTGTTTGTTCATCGCACACGGGGGTGTTGAGTTGAGGAACGATACTGACGATCTTAATACGCCCTTTCAAGTCATCGAGATGAACGTCGAGGCCTCCGGCGCCGATGAGTCGAGAATTCGGTAGGACTTGTCCGCGCTCTAATGTTCGTGGAGTATCCGCAAAACTGGTTTGATGAGTGAGACCCGTTATCAATCCAAGGCTGAGAATAAGAACAAGACGTAAATATGAGGGGTCTGTATCTTCTTTCATAATAGAGTCTCCTTCCTGGAAATTGTGTGTCTATGCCGATGCCGGGTCGAATAATGATTGCAAGGCTTCGTTCAGCGCCGGATACTGAAACGTGAATCCATCCTGTGCTATAGCCCGTGGCTCGACATGTTGCCCGGTCGTCAACATGTCTGAGAGTTCACCGAGCAACAGTTTGAGTGTGAATGCCGGGACCGGCAACCACGATGGACGATTGATGGCTTTTCCTAAATGCTTACAGAACTCGGTCATGGTCACACATTGCGGGGCTACCGCGTTGACCGGCCCTGAGATGGTCGAGTTTGCCAGTAGCCACTTCATGATTCTGGCCAGGTCATGGACATGGATCCACGAGACTTTTTGAGTGCCAGGAGAAATTGGTCCACCGGCAAATACCTTGAATGGCGGGATCATCTTTTTCAACGCTCCGCCATCCGATCCCAGAACCATGCCGAGCCTGAGGCAGATGACCCGTAACCCAAATTCTGTTGCACGATTGGCCTCGTTTTCCCACTTCTCACAGAGATCTACCAAAAATCCTGAGCCCTGGGGAGAGCATTCGGTCATGGTTACAGTGTCATCGCTTCCATAAAACCCTATTCCCGACGCGTTGATCAAGACTCTGGGTTTATCATTAACTTGTCCGATGGCGTCAACCAATCGGCGAGTCGATTCGACTCGGCTATCAATCAGTAATTGTTTTCGTGAAGCCGTCCATCGAGCATCAGCGATTGGAGCTCCGGCTAGATTGATGACGGCATCCACATGTTCAATCGTGTCATTCGGATGGCTCATCAGCGCATCCCAACTCACGATATTCTCATTCTGCGGGAAGCGTTTGGACGCGTGTTCAGGGTTTCTTGACAGGATGATCACGTCGTGTTGATGTTCAATCAAGAATTGACGGACATGACCACCGATAAATCCTGTCCCGCCTGCTATGAGAATGTTCATGGACGTTCCCTTATCTTGAATCTTGAATGGTGTTGGAAAACATTTGCACGTTGTTCATTATACAATCTTATCCATCACGCATGTTGAGGGTTTTGGGCTCTAGCTCGCTCAAATTTCCTTGTTCGAATCTGACACGTCATTCTTGCTGTAACTCCACGGACGGGACGATATGTGAATCTCCCAAGAGATCGATCCCAAACGGATTGGTCTTCACTTCTGGCTCTCGATAAAAGGTCGATCGAGATGCGGAAAATTGAATGTTCTGCTGAATGGTGTGGTGATCTTCGACCACGATGGTCCGTTCTGTCTGCCCAATAGGATGCCAGACCACAAGCGAATAAGAGCCGGCTGGGATGTCAGTAATCGAGAAATCCCCGTCGGAGTTCGTGATTGAATAGAAGGCGTGGTTAAGAGCGAGAGCCCAGGCTTCCATGTATTCGTGAAGGGGACAACGCATGAAGAGCACACCCTCAGTCTTCACTTCATACAGCAACGGTGGTCCTGGTCTTGGGATTTCTTTCTCTCCTGACTGGAGAAAATCACTCTTGACGGCATCAGGATGAGAATGCAAGTCCTGTAACAAGAGGAGACGACCACCCTTGGACGTTGATTGAAATATTTCAACCTGGTGGAGTACCGGATCCCAATTTTCAAACTTCACTTCATCTCCCACTCGCAAGAGACCCACTGAAGGCTGGAACCGGCAATTCAGAGATTTCACGGTCTTGGATTGGGTTTTTGTGCGTCTACTCGGTTCAAGGCCTTTGATAAACACGATAGCTCCAGAAAGGCGCGAATCGTCGTTTATCTTGGGTTTGGCTCCTATTCTCCAGCCCTTGCCATCCGAGATCCGCCCGCAATAGTAGGGATCAGGATACGTGGCGAGATTAAATTTCCGGATCTGAGGGAGTTTGCCTACGAAGGTGATTGTTCCTGAAACACCTCCAACCTCCACAGGCTCAGTGGCAGCATATGCCCATCCGCAGTCACCGAAAGACGTCAGGATGAAGGTGAGGCTCATTATTGTTAATGATCGTATGAGAAGTCTCGTGATATGTGGCATAGTGAAGATTCTCTTTCGCATGAGAGAACTGTCACAGTTTATGTCAAGAATCCGTTGTGTTAATCAATCGGGAACGAAATAATCACTCCACCCATCACATCATTCAGTCGATAGTCATGTTTGGGACTTAGCACATGAGAGTTATGACAATTCACGCATGCTTTAGAGACAGCCCTGTCTGAATATATGGCTTGAAAATATTTTTGTTGGCCATCATAGATAGTGCCAGAGAATGGCTCGTCTGGATGTTCTTGAACGGCTTTCAATCCCTGTCGTTCAAAGTCACTGTGTGGACCATTTTTTTCATAGATTGGCCATAAGCTGGCCAGGCGATATCTGAGACCGTCTCCCTTGCTCTCGACTCGTTTCCCGGCCATCATGATCATCTGTGACGGCAGAGGAAGGGCATTACGATGCTCCCAGCTTTCAGAAGTGATCACCGTTCGTGTCTCTTGCATACGTTCGACGATTTTTCTTGTATAGAGCGTTCGGTCTGCTTCAATGACTGAAAAAATAAAGTCAGCTACCAATTCAGGCCGTAGGCCATTGATCTTTTCATCTGGCTCATGAGGAAAAGCACTCGGGGCCAGGACAAGGCTTAGGAGCGCAACCGCCAAGAGATTGAAACTTCTTGTGTTGATGCTCATCTATAGTTCCCTACCTCGTGGAATCGACATCCTTTCGAAAGCACTTAGTGTTAATCAGAGTTGATGATTCGGGTTTTCCGAGTCTGGGAAATGTCTCGAGCACACCGGAATCCTATTCCATGAGTCTTCAAGGCAAATCCGCCTTTGCCTCTTGAGTTGACCCGAAGATCAGGGAGAAAACTTCGCCATGATCCACCTCGAATCACTTTGAGTATGCCTTTCTCTGGTCCCTTCGGATTCCGTGTTGGAGATTGGCTGTAATAGTCCATTGCGTACCAATCTTCCACCCATTCTCTGACATTCCCGGCCATGTGATGAAGTCCATAGGGAGATGCTCCGGCAGCCAGCGTCGTGACATCCATAAGCGTATCTTTTCCTTTCCATTCACCGTCGAAATTAGCTAATTCGGGAGTGCCAGTAGATTCGCCCCAAGGATATTTTCGATCGTCTTGACCTCTAGCAGCTTTCTCCCACTCGGCCTCCGTTGGTAGCCGTTTCCCAGCCCAAAAACAGTAATCGACGGCATCATGCCAGGTGACTTGGACGACTGGGAGATTCTCGATGCCGGGAACTTGGAACACATCACCGTCGCCGTAGACATTAAATGGAGGCTTGTGGAGTGTTTCTTCGACGAACTTCTGGTATTGCCCGTTCGTGACTTCATATTTATCGAGTGCAAAAGCATGAAGAAATATTTTCTGGCGTGGTCGTTCATCCGGGCGACCTTCATTCTCGTGACTCCCTCGTATGAATGGTCCAGCAGGAATGACTACCATCTCGACAGGGTCTTTCTCGATAATCGGAGTCGCCGGAAAGGTGAGGTTCGGGCATAGTGTGCAGACCCCGATTATCATAATCATGTTGATCCATCTCTTCATGGCTTTCTCTCCCGACTCGATGTGACGATGACAGCCGACAAATACATGACCTGATCAGTCATACGCTTGACGCTCGAATATTGGTCTTCTCGTTCTGCCTTTCGGGCTTTCATGAGAAGGCTGCGGGCTTCGTGGAGTTGTTGTTCTATTTGAGTTTGAATCGTAGGCGAGGCCAGCGTCCCACCTATGGCGGAACGGTGAAATTCTTCCCACGCGTGATCGACCGCGTGGCTGGCTACATGAAGTGAATGGCGACTGTCTGTCTCGCTGATGAGGCGTTCAGTCGCGAACACATCATTGACCGTCCAGCATATGGTTCCGATCACCAGCATCCATACCATGAGGTTGCAAGTGAGCAGGAACACGAGACGATGATGATCCTGAATCTTGGTTAACATGGCCTTGGTCATTTTCACCATGGTACGGTCCTCCCTCTGATCTCAGTGGCTTTGGCCTACTGAATAAGGCTCCGCATTTGGAGTAGTTCAACATTGTGAGGGTCGACCTTCAGCGCTTCCTGGAGGTCTCGTTTCGCTTCCTCTGGTTTTTCGAGCCCCATGTTTTTCATGGCGCTCATTGTGAGCGTTCGCACTTTATCGACAACTTTCTGGGGTGCGGTCATCGCGCATCGAAATCCCAGTCCCACTCCATAACTATTGTTGGAGGGATGATTCCAGAATCGGTGTGTGGTGGTGATGCTCGCCTTGGCGGCAATCCATGAACCACCCCGAATGACGCGCTTTTCTCCCGTCGTGAGGCGATCGACATAGGTTCCGGTGCCTCCCAGCCAGATTGGTTTCGATGGTCCGTTCGTATTAATGGGATGAGGAGTCTTGGCATAAAAGGTAGGGTCATACCAATCTTGGACCCACTCAAAGACATTGCCCGCCATATGATGAAGACCATAGGGACTGGCTCCCTCGGGCAGTGAAGCGACCGGGAGGGTAGCACTGTGATGGTTGCCATAGTTGGCCTTAGCCGGATCAAACTCATTACCCCATGGATAGAGCAGACCCTCTGTCCCGCGAGCTGCACGTTCCCACTCGGCTTCCGTTGGGAGCCGTTTCCCTTCCCACTCGCAGTACGCTTGGGCATCGAAGTAATTGACGCCAACGACAGGTTGTTCTGGTTTGTTCAAGCGTGGATCATCCCAATAGGCTGGAGCCGTGTATCCGGTCTTTTTCATGAATGTCGCGAACTTTTGATTAGAGACTTCGTATTTATCGATCATATAGGCATCCGTCGCGACCCAGTGGGCAGGTCCCTCGTCATGAAATGCCTCTCGTGACCATGGCATGCTCATTCGCCGGTTGTACAAAGTCTGGTCTTCACTAGGCTGTGTCGCACGAGTGGATTTCTTTTTGTCGATCCCCATGATCATGACACCGAAGGGGATGTAGGCCATGTCTTTTGTGCGCTCGGAAGTCTCAGCGTGTGCCACAGTGCTTGTGATTCCCAGAATCATGGGAAGCAGAAGCAGGATGGGCGCAGGCTTGTGAGTCAGGGCATTCCAGATTTTTCTCATTCGATCGGATCTTCGTTTTTTCTTCATGACATCCTCCTTGGAGCCTTCGGATTCGATTGACGGCTCAAGATAGAAAGAGACGCCAGACTCTCATTTCCATTCACAGAATTAATTTAATTGCTTCATGATGAGTGATCGAGTTTGTTGGTATTCGATGTTCTCAGGATCCGTCTTGAGTGCACGATCGATGGATTGCAAGGCATCATTCCATTGTTCTTTCCCCATGCTGATCAGCGCGTGCATGAAGTCATAGCGTACATCCGCCATCGAGTTGGCTGAGGCAGACTTGGCACAACGGAATCCCAGACCAACGCCATATGAATTGTTCTCTGGCTGATTCCAGAAACGATGGCTCGTGTGAAGTGAACTGGCCGGTGCGAGCCAGGATCCGCCTTTTAAGACTTTGACTGCGCCCTGGTTGGCAAAATCGATCCCGATGGCCGGACCTTGAGGGTTCATGGCTGGACTGACGCTGTAATACTTAGGGTCATACCAATCGGAGACCCATTCAAAGACATTCCCGGCCATGTTGTAGACACCATAGTCACTCGCACCTTGCGGGTAAGAATTCACGGGCATGGTTTTGCCAACCTTCTGTCCATAATTGGCTTTATCGTCACTCAGTTTGTGACCCCAGGGATAATGAGAACCTCGTGGACCTTTGGCCGCGTTCTCCCATTCCGCTTCTGTGGGGAGACGTTTGCCTTTCCATTCACAGAACTTGCTGGCGTCATACCAATTCACGCCGACGACTGGCTGGTCCGAAGCATTCAGGCGAGGGTCGTCCCAATAAGCGGGAGCTGTGTGTCCAGTCTCCTTCATGAATGCTTTGTAGTCTTTGTTCGACACTTCGAATTTGTCGATGTAATACGAGTTCAGCACAACTTGATGAGGCATCTCATCACTATGCTCCTTGCTGCCCATGGTGAATTCACCTTGGGGGATGAGGGCCATGTTGTCATGGTCACCGGCGATTGCTGTGCCCGCGGATGCCAAGAACACGGTGCTGGCTAAAACGGTGGTGGTGATGGTTGTTGGTAGGTGTGTCATGTGCATGACTCCTTTGTGTTGGTGGTTGATGAATTAATGGTTCCTGGATACTTCATGAAGATCATCTTGGTGAACTGCGGAAGACCACGTTTCCAGGATTTCATTGACGAAACTGTTCGAACAGTTTGTTCTGTGCGTCTGTTTCATGACGGAATGTGGTCGATGAACGAGCGAGATGCTGAAGTTGGCACTCTTCATTCGGTTCTTGAGAATCAAGGGATCGATGATCTCTCCGCATCCGCAGCACCGGTAAACGGAGGACATCACTTCACCGGAATCACTGAAAACGTCATAGCAGTGATCCTGGATTAAGAGGCCGCCGCAGCGGAGACAGCTTTGTCTATGGAGTGCTGCATCCATGGCCTCAACGAAGTCGGATTCCTCTAGCGACTGGATGTTTTGATGATGGTGAAGCATGTTCATATCCTTTCATTTGACTAATTGTTGTCTAATGTATGTCTAAAGATAATAGTTAAAATTAATGTTTGTCAAGAGTTAATTGAAAATAATTTTGACGTACATTAGACAAAATGATAAAAACCACTAATGGCTAATTACAGAATCCATAGATTTTCAAAGCTCACCGGACTTTCTCCACATGTCATCCGCGCGTGGGAAAAACGTTATGGCCTCGTGTCGCCTTCGCGTGGGGCCAATCGGTATCGCCTGTACACGGATGAGGATGTAAGGTTTTTTCGGTATCTCAAAGCGGAGGTCGACAAGGGGCATTCTATTGGGGCATTGGCGGAAGTTGGTCGGGAAGAATTACTGAAACGATGTCGAGTGGAATCTCTTGAATCGCCCCAGTCTGAGCCTGCATCCGAAAAACTCGTATTCGAACTGCTCAACGCTGTGCAGCAACATGCGTTTGATGTCTTTGATCGAAAACTGAATGGTGCGCTGGCGGTGATACCGTTCGAGGAAGCGTTGACCCGATTTTTATTTCCGTTACTCGAGCAGGTGGGGAAGTTGTGGCATGCCGGAACGTTAAGCGTGGCGCAAGAGCACTATGTTTCGAATCTCGTTAAGCAAAAAATTTATTCAGCGATCAATCAGTTGCGCGTTCCTGAAAACGGTCCCAAGGTCATTGTGGCCTGTCCCCAAGACGAGACGCATGAAATTGGCGCGATGACCGCAGCCTATCTCTGTGCTTCACGCGGATGCCGGGTGTATTATCTCGGGCTGCGTATGCCGATTGACGAGCTGGCGCAATATTCCCAAGCCCTGCATCCATCGCTGATATTATTTTCCGTGACATTGACTCTGACCGAGGAGGAAGCCCAATCTCTTGCCACAGCCATCGCCACGAATCTCTTGCCCGTCGCGCCTGTAGGCATCGGCGGGCAGGGAGCCATCGCTCATGCCGTGACGTTTACGCAAGAAAAAATTTCGGTGTTTCACAATCTCAAAGAGTTGGAAATGCAACTCCTGACCCTACCTGCGTTTTGACGACGTCACTCATCTCATCTTGGACCGACAGCCCATTCGCCATACTCTGGATGAAAACTTGGCTCATGTAGTACTGCGTGCGTGAGATTCGAGAATGGTTATTGAAGTCTATTGTAAGGGTGTGGTGAAGAGGGTAGGCGGTCGTTAATTCTCGGCCAACCGAAGTTCAAGATTCATCCGACCGTGCAGGATACGCACGATTTCAATATGGTGAGGTTTTGTAATACGATAGAAGATGAAATGTTTTCCGACACTATATTTCTGATAGCCAGGACGAATGTCATCACAGTTCCGGCCTTTCTCAGAGTTTTGTGAGAGGACGTGAAACGCATCATCAATATTTTGGAGGTAGCGATTCCGTTGTTCGCGGCCCCAGTGTTTTTGAGTATAGCGTCCGATTTCTTTTAAGTCCGCTTTCGCTTTTGCTGTCAGATGAAAGGACAATTATTCCTCGTCCAACTCTTTGATAACTTCTTTGAGAGAGTAGTCTGCAGGTCCACTGTCTTCTCCCTCGATCAACGCTTGACGCAATGCCGCCAGCTTGGTTTCTTGGGCTTCCAGTAATCGTAATCCAGCCCGTACGGCCTCACTAGCTGACCCATAGCGCCCACTTTGAACTTGCCGTTGAATGAACTGGTCAAAATGCTTGCCGAGTGTCACGCTCGTATTTTTCTGCATAGGTTAGATCTCCTTCCCTATAAATATACCACATAATATTATTTATTGGTATAATGGGAGCTGCAAGAGTGATTTCAGGTAATCAGGATGCCAAAGACCAGATGCCAATCATTCACAAATATCAGGGAAATATTAAATCTAAAGAGGGAGACGCGATTGTTTTGGTCGTCTTCAATGGTGACATGAAACGCAAAGAAATTCCTAAAGGTCAAGCTAAAGCTCTTGCCGGATCATTGCATCATTATGCGGAAGGGAAGCCTGAGAACAAGAATATGCGAGAAACGACGAAAAGGAAAGTCGCCGTTGCCTTGGCAAAAGAGATGTAGATGACGATATGCAGTTTTGATAAAAAAGACTTCAGCCTCCTCAACATTCGTTGGGAGTCTCCATGATTGTTGCTCAAATTGCTGAAATGCTGAGCTGCGGTATGATGATTGTTATTTCCTAATCTCAGATTATCAATCAAATGCGTGGCGATAATTTATAAAACTAGATTTACACCTACTGATATGCCAGATTCATCTCCGAAACCGAAACGCAATGTGTGGACTTCAATTGATTTATTGAAACACGAAGGATTTGTTCTCGCTGGAGCACCAGTGGCCATGTATGTGGCTTCATTTGCTTGGCAAATCGGCTATGCTGACTTCTTTCGAATTCCGCGGGAGTTTGTTTCTGTTAACCTAGAAACATTCTTGAGTATTGCTGCCTTACTTATTAGTGCAGTTGTCCCAATGGTTTACATGTATGATTTGTTCTCCCTTTACATCCGAAAGAACGACTCTTCGCGTCCCGAACTAGGACGAAGAGTGATGCTACTTGCGATGACTATAATTCCAGGGATTGCAGTGCCCCTCACCTTGAGTGCACCGCTTAAAGCTTATATTTACTGGATATTGCCAGCAGTCATCTATTTCATAATTTGGATGGTTATGCCATTGATTATCCTCAAACAAGGTACATGGGAAGAGAGGTGGGCAGCAGACGATGAAATGGATAAATCTTTCGAAGCACCTGTGAAGATGTTTCCACGTCCTATTGCGCTAATGATCTTCCTTAGTTTGGTTCTTGTGTACGTTTTTCACCTATCAGGTAAAACTTGGGCAATGTCAAAAAAGACTTTCTTATCCTCAAACCCAGTAATAAGGTAATGCTTATAAAAAATGGGGACATTTTGTTATTTGCCTCATTTGACCCACAAACCAGAAAAGTATCAACAAATTTTAATGTTTTATCAGCGTCACAATTGGGACCAGAACAGTTTGGGCTAAAGGAAGTTGGCCCATTAACTCCTGAAGAGCCCAATTAATGAATGAAAAATTTGAATTGGGTCAAGACGCTTGTTTGATAACAGAGGTTGTCCGTCCGGAACTCTCATGAAAAGAGGAAGGATTTGTGAGCTATATGAGTTCCAGGTGGGATGATCCAGTAGGCGAGGGAAAGAGGCCTTCTCCTTTATCCTCTTTCGATTCCGTGGAATCCATGTGGTCGCACTTGCTTAAATGACACATCCAAAGGCCGGTAGGCGTGCTCCGTATTCT
Source organism: Nitrospirales bacterium (assembly GCA_965223675.1). Classification (GTDB taxonomy): domain Bacteria; phylum Nitrospirota; class Nitrospiria; order Nitrospirales; family UBA8639; genus JAGQKC01. The sequence continues at coordinate 31,495 of OZ245013.1, forward strand.
TCCTCGACCTCTTCAAGACATACGGTAATTTGAATAGCTCGCATGAAACGTGAGTGCATATTACGATATCAATGAATTCATTGACTTCATTGATATCATTTAATATACTAAGGTTGGGAGGGTCGTCATGGCGCAAATTACTATTCGTGAATTATCAGTTAAAGCCAAAGAGGCGTTGCGGGTACAAGCTGCGCAAGCGGGCCTTTCTCTGGAAGCCCATGTTCGCCAGATTCTCCAGCAGGCTTCTATGGGGAAGGGGAGCAAGCCTGTCAATATTCTGGATTTGGCGAATAAATACTTTGGTGGCAGCAAAGGAATTGATCTGCAACTACCTAAGCGTGGATCGAGTCGAAAACCAGTCGATTTTAATTCATGATTATTCTGGATACCAATGTTATATCCGAGCTGATGAAAGAGCGACCTGATTCACGAGTTGCGCAATGGCTTAGCTTACAAAGACCGCAGGATCTTGCACTGACAGCATTTGCTATTGCAGAGATCTCACGAGGCTTGTCTCGTTTACCCAAAGGAAAACGGCGGAACACCTTTGAGCAGAATTTTACAAGCTTTGTTCATGAGGCTTTTACGGGGCGTATTTTCCCTTTTGATGAAGATGCGGCTCTCTTATGCGGGAACTTAGCCAACATGCGGGAAAAGGTCGGGATGACGGCTGATCCAGTGGACCTCATGATCGCGTCCATAGCGAAAAGTCACAATGCTTCGATTGCCACGCGCAATATCAAAGATTTTAGCGGGTGTGGGATTATTCTTATTAATCCCTGGGAGAAGGGTGCTGGTGGAAAGAATTAGTGCGCATGACCATGGGTGCATTTTTCATTCGTGAGAGGATAAACGGGATCGGAAGTTGTCGATGCTTGCCGTGGGCAGGTTCAGTGGTTGGTAAGAAAATGGATTGATCCTTCAATCTTAGTCGTTGGTGATGAGCAAGATTATGAATCGTGATTGTCTTTTAGGCTTGAATAGGAAAGAAGAGCGCGTGTTCTCGAAGAGTGAAGGTCCACGATCGGCCGAGGATAATTTTTCCCGAGTGTTACGCCCGCGCGTTCCAGAATGTTTTCTGGGGCTTCCCACGGAGAGTGCAGGTATTTCAGTGGAACTGCAGCCAATTCGGGGACAAAAATTTTGACGTACTCGCCGTTCTCATCAAACTTTTGGCCTTGTGTGACAGGATTAAAAATTCGAAAATAGGGCGCCGCGTCGGCTCCACAGCCAGCGATCCATTGCCAACTGGCACTGTTGTTCGACAGGTCCGCATCAACTAAGGTATCCCAAAACCAATCTTCTCCATGATGCCAATGTAGCATCAGGTTTTTGACTAGAAACGATCCGACAATCATGCGTACACGGTTATGCATGTAGCCAGTCTCCCAGAGTTCCCGCATGCCGGCATCGACGATGGGAAATCCTGTTTGGCCTCGTTGCCAACGTTTCAAATCTTTTGGAGCCTTTCGCCAGGGAAACGCATTGAATTTGTGTTGAAGATTTTTTCGGGGTAGGTCAGAGAAGTGGTACAACAGATTATGAGAAAATTCCCGCCAGCCTAATTCACTTAAAAACGTTTCTCCATCCGTTCTCCAGCCTGTCGCGGTCATTTTGCTTTTCGCGGCATGCCACACTTCGTTGATAGAGATTTCTCCAAAGTGCAGATGAGGCGACAATCGAGAGACATTATTTCGTGCTGGGTGATTGCGCCCTTCCTTGTATCCCTGGAGACCATGTTTGATGAATGTTTTGAGCCTTACTTGGGCCCCAGTTTCTCCTGGCCGCCAATACGGTTCCAGTTTGGTATGCCATGGGATCACTGGCAGCAATTCAAGGTCGTTCAGCCCGAGACTCTTATGCTTGGCCAGTTGTAAGTGTTTTGGGGCTTTTTGTGGACGTCGAGGTTCGTCACCTTTTCCCAGACATCCGTTCTTATAAAATGGCGTAAAGACTTTATAGGGTGTGCCATCCTCTTTACGCGTGGTGTGAGGCTCGAACAGCAGGGAACCGTTAAAGGTGTGGACGGCTATTCCGTTGTGCTTTAACGCTTCGTAAATTTGTCGATCTCTTGCAAGTCTCCAAGGTTCATAACACCGGTTCCAATAGACGGCAGTTGCTTGCACCTGCTGGATAATGTCCTCGAGCATCTTCTTAGCTGGCCCTCTTTGTAGGCAGAGCGTATGCTCTAATGTTTCATTGAGTGATTTGAGACTTTCATGGAGCCAGCACCGGCTTGCGGCTCCCATCTTCCATTCCTGACTGTTCTCATCATCCAAAATATAAACCGGAACGATTGGGCATCCTGTCTGATGAGCAGCCAGTAGGGCAGGGTTGTCTTTGATGCGGAGATCTTGGCGAAACCAGAGAATGATAGGAGTATCTTGTTTACTCTTCATGCCGAGAAAGGGGGAAGATTCAAATGATGTCCTATGTCAGTTATTTTGGTCTAAAATATCCTTGCACCTTACCATCCCCTCGCCTCTGTTCCAAAAAGAATGAGTGACTTTTGAACAAAGTTCTGAATTTGCAAATCTGTCGTCACAATCACCAACGTACACGGAACTTCCTGAGAGCACAGGCGTTGAAGAATAGGTTCTCGTAGATGTCCGGGAATTTCATGGATAGCGCCATCCAAGATCAACAAGGGTGGACGGGTTACAAGCGCCCGCGCCAATAAAATCCTGAGCCGCTGATTAGGCGTGAACTCCTTTCCACCTTCTGTCACAAGTGTTTCCAATCCTTCCGGTAACGCTTCGAATTCTTGGTCAAGTTTCGCAATGTCTAATGCCCAGTTCACGTCTTTGGTCTGAACTCCGACGCGCCCCATGGTGATGTTATCAGCGACTGATCCTTCAAATAGTGATAAGTCCCATCCTAAAACAATGCCGCGCTGTGTATTGATCTGATGGCTGTCGAGACTGCGTAGGTCAACGTCATTATATCGTACGACTCCCTCTTGAGGATCTTCTAGTCCCGCCAAGGCTAGAGCGACATCATGACGTATTGATTCTGTTGGACAAATGATGGCCCATTTTTCTCCTGGTAAGGCTTCAAAGCGGATGTCTTGGGGAATAGATTGTGAGTCAGATGCCCAATTCATTTGACTACAAGATACTTGTAATCCAGATAAGTCGGATTGAATGGTCGACAATTCTGAACCAATTGGTTCTTTGTCCTGGGGCAATGAAAACAAATGATCCAATTCTGTTAAAGCTGTGAGGAAATAAAAAACGACATAACTGCGCTTGACGACTGAGTCGATATTCACGAGTATGCCGGCGACAATCACTTCAGCTGCTACCAGTTGTCCCAATGTGAGTTCTCCCCGACTCAGCAACCATCCTGCTGTTCCTAGCAATCCTGTGTGCAGGAGCACTTGAAGAGATATTGAGCCGATGTGTTGTCGAACTAGCACGCGAAAACGTGATTGACGAGCTTGAACGTAATTCATTGCGAGCGCATCTGCGTTCCGTAAGACTAACTCGGAACAGTTGGTAGCTTTAAAATGTAGGAGATTATCGGCCACTTCTTGAAACCAATGAAATACTTCATATTTTGCGTTTGACATTTGAAGTGTTGTCTGGGAGCCGCCTGCTCCTAACATGCCGATGAGCATCACCGAACCAAGGAGGATCACATCAAAAATGATAAAGTACGGGTGATAGAGGGCTAGCAACGTCATGCCGATCACCCCGCCAACCAGAACATTGGTGAAATCGACAAAAAGACTTGAGAGGGCGCGTTGAAGAAACACTGTTTCAAAAAACCGGCTGATGGCATCAGTATGAAATGACGATTCTCGAAAGTGAGGTAAAATTCTAGCGAGCGCTAACGACACCCGGACAAAGACTCGTCGTTCAAGGATGTCGGTTGCATAAAATTGTAATACTCGAAAAATGCCAACAAAGGATAAGATTACCGCCATGATTCCAACGATCGTGATGACCATAACGGGCGAGACGGAAAACGCAAAAGTATTCACGAGCTCCTGTACGGTGAGGGGAGTGATGAGAGAAAACACACCGACGGCAACGGCGTAGGTAAACACAGCTGAAACAATGGTGCGCTCCTGCTTTAGAAATTTGATGATGCGACCAAGGTTTTCTCTCAGAAGCGGGACCGATTGACTCATCTATTAGGAAGGTCTCCTTTTTATTCCGTCACTATCACTATGAGCAAAAGGTGGGGGCTCGACCCATTCACCGATAGCCCATCGATGTAAGGCCAAGGCTTTGTGGTAATCGGCCATCGAGTCAATCCAGCCCTGCGCCGCCCGCAAGACGTTTCGCTCGCGAAGGTTCACGAGCAATAACGTGGTTGCTCCAAGCTTAAAACGTGTTCGTTCTCCCTCTTCTAATTGTTTCGCAAGCCTAAGAGCTTGTTTGGCCGTTTGAACTCGATCGCGTGCTCTTGTGATAGCGGATTGAGCATTGGCCACATCCATCGCTACCTGTTGAAGGCGATATTGTTGCAAAAGCTTCAAGCGCTGAGCCTTCCCTTCGAGCTGAAGGCGGTCGCCTCGCGCCTCCCGTTGCAGAAAAGGAAAACTGAATTGCACGCCGAATCGATATCCAAGACCCAAAACAAAATCTTCTGGTTTTCTTGATGGTTGAGCCTCAATGGTTAGATTAGGCAAGAAATTATTTTCTGCAACATCAAGGTCGATGTGATTAAATTCTGCTTCTAACTGCACAAGTTGTACTTCTGGACGAACAGAGAAAGCCTGTTTCCTCTCTTTGTCTTTCGCCTTGAAGCGCTCATCTGGCAGGTCAGTTGGGAATGTCGGAAAATTCCAATCTTTTAGAACCATGATTTCGTTGTCGTCCCACAAAAAGAGCGCCAGCTTGTACTCTTCTTGGTCGATCTCGCGTTGGGCTTGAATGAAACGCTCTCGACGTCGTTGTACTTCCTGATTGGCTTCGATGACATCGAATTGAGCTCGTGCGCCGGCCTTGGCTTGGTTTGTTAGTTGGGAAGCGCGAGCTTCTGCCACAGTCACTGCCTTTCGCTGTAGCTCTAAAAATTTGTGGGCGGCGATCCAATTCCAATATTGTGTAGCCGCGCCGAGGTATAAATCTTGTCGAGATTGTCGAACTTCTAACTCTGCTTGTCTATCGGCTAAAGAAGATTTTTGTAATTCTGCACGAGCTGGGTTCGTGATAAAACCTCGAAGCAAAGGAAAGGCGATACCTAACAGCGCTTGATTAGATTTTTTAATGCCTAAATCTGCGACCTCCACGTCACCAATACCTGCCCGAAATCCGGCAAATCCCTTGAATCCCCATGGATGGCGCATTTCGATAAACGTGTCATTGAAGCCGACACTGGTCGTTTCGCCATCTTTGACGAGTCGCTCCAATTCCCAGTCATTGACAAGGCTCGGCTCAAATTGTCCGAGTGCTGTCAATAATTTACCACTGGCAACTTGTCTTTCGGTCTGAGTTCCCCGGAGTAAAGGATGGTGTTCTTCTACCCGCATCAAAACCAACTTTAACGTCAAAGTCGGTTTCCCTGGAGTGTCCTGAACTATGGGATTGGTCTCCTTTGCCCAAAGAGGTATTGATTGACAGACCATCAATAGAGCGATGCCGATTCGTTGTAATATTTTCATCAAAGCTCCTTCACTGGGTAAATTTCTAATGTCTCATCCTGGATGGAAGATCATCGGGTGGTTCGCGTCGGTTATTTTTTAGGTCTTCCTGCCTTTGGTAATAACACATCTTTTAAGCTTGTTTCTTCGGATTCGTAGTCAGGAGGAAATAAATTCACCCGTCGCCATATCTCATACCATAAAGGTACTCGATTAAGAATCACCCATCCCATCACCTCCGTGCCTTGACGTATTTGAACCTGGGGCGGCCATGACCGTCGTTCCGTGTCTGGCACGACCCATAAACGAAATTTTTGATTGGCCGAAGCTGATTGGTCCACCACCTGAATTTGCCCGTCGTATGTCCCTGCCATGAGCTCGGGCCATGCTGGGAGAGGAATGGCCGGAACACCTTGAAAGAGCAGTCGTACCGGACGTCCGGGTTTGAGTAATGGTGCGTCAATAGCATTAGCCCACATTTCGACAGCGGGGGTGGCACTGAGTGGTACAATGGTAAAGAGGAGATCACCCGGATGGACGATTTCACCCAGACCGATGCGCGTTAAACGGACTACGGTTCCATCGAGAGGAGCTACAACCTTACTGGCTCCACGCCGCTGAAGTGCATTAGACCGAGTCAACTCTAAATCAGCAAGATCTTTTGAGGCTTTTGCCGCCTCTCCAAGTGCTTTCGTTCGCTCTGATCGGGTATCGAGAAGACGTTGAACAAGTTCCGCATCGATTTGCTCACGACTGTGGGCTAAGGCCCGTCTGGCTTGTTGCGCTTCTCGAAGCGAGGCTTGTGCGGCTTTCACGTCTGCTTTGGCAGCGGTGTCTGCCTGAACAGCGAGTTCTAATTCACGTCGAGACAGCAGTCCTTCAGCTTCAAGAATGCGGGATCGATCGAGGTTTAATGTCGCCGTTTCCTGTGCGACTTTGGCTGCGGCAACCCGCTGCTCAGCACTTTGAATTTTCTGATCGGCTTCTGCCACTCTTGCCTCAGCTGATGTCGTTGCGGCTTGTGTGAGCCTGGACATTTCTTTCAACTGTTCATCTAGGATGTCGGCACGGTCGAGAGCCGCCTGTCTTCGCTGTTCCATGGCCTCGCGAGATTGGTCTAGTCGCTCCAGAAGATCCTGAGCCATGAACTTAGGATTCACGTCTTCCAGCTCTAGGACTAAATCTCCTGATTTAACATCGACCCCTTCGTTGATATGCCACTTCACAATTCTCCCATTAATTTGTGCGTGAATCTCTTGGGGTCGTTCCGTTGGAGAATAGGCTGAAAGCTGGCCTTGAACGGTTACGGTTTGTGTCCAGGGCACGAAACTGACGATTGCGGTACAAATAATCAACGTCAAGAAGGTCAATCGCGACCATCTGTATAACCGTCGAGGCACTCTGACAGCTCGTCGAGTTTAGCTTCAGGGTCGGCGGAGACGAGCTCGCATCAAAAGGCCCGGCCTTCTGAACAACTTCTAGGCTTTTGGATGTTGGTTTTGGTATGTCGATCATTGAAAAAAAATGAACGGTTATTTGATTATAAACGAATACATACCCCGAACAAGTGTGGCCAAAAATGTTTTCTTTGTCTTATTTGGCAAGAGGAACATGTGGTTCCAAAAGAGACGATAAAGAGATTGAACGCAAGACTCGAATTGATATGGTGGAAATTAAGCATAAAACCACCGAACTAATCAAAGTAGAATTTGCAGTCGTGCATTTAATCCTCCACGAATAGGATCAATATCTAACCCTCTCTATCGTTCTCGAGCACCAATCTACTCTGTTTACGAGTTTCAATTTAGACGTGCCATTGGACAGGTACGAATTTGAGAGGTATCCTGAGGTTACATATATACACAGTGTAATGAATGGAATGCTCTAACGCGAGGGAGTGCTGGGAGATGAAGACGTTTCTAAAGTTTGGTCTCGGTTCGTTCCTTGTTTTTGTGATTATTCTCGTCGTGTTCTGGGTATTTTTCGTTGATGTATTTATCGAAAATGTAATCGAAGCAAAAGGCACTGAAATTGTTGGTGCAAAAGTTGAACTTGATCACGCTGACCTTACCCTTTTCCCTTCAGGGTTGACTCTGACCCGATTACAAGCCACCAATCCAGGAAAGCCAATGACGAATGCGGTCGACATCGACCGCATCGCCATGAGTTTGGACGTCATTCCCTTGCTATGGCGAAAAGTGATTGTTGACGAAATGTCGGTCGAGGGAGTTCGTTTTGGGACTGAACGACAGGATTCCGGTGTTGTTCCTGGCCTCGCAACTCGTGAATCGGCAGGCGAGGAGTTTTCGTTACAGTTGCCAGCTTTGAAAGTGCCTGATGTGAAACAAATCTTAGAACATGAGAATTTGGAAACTGTGAAGCTGATCGAAACGCTCAAAGCCGATGTGCAACGTGAACGTGATCTATGGAAAAAACGATTAGGAGAATTGCCCGGAAAGGCTCAGTTGAAAAAATACAAGCAACGCGTGAAAGAGTTAAAAAAGTCTGCCAAAAGCGGGATTGGTGGTGTGTTGAGCGGTGTGGAGGATATTCAAACTCTCAAGAAAGAAATAGAGCAGGATGTTGCAGAGGTCAAAGGTGCACAAAGAGAGTTTAAAGAGAAAATTGCATTGTTGAAAACACGTCTGGCGCAGATCAAGACTGCGCCACAGCGTGATGTACAACACCTCAAGAAAAAGTACAATCTCTCTCCTCAGGGACTTGCCAATCTTAGTCAATCGCTTTTTGGCGCACGGATCAGTTCGTGGGTGCATCAGGCGACAGCATGGTATGAGCGATTCAAACCCTATCTTGACAAAGATTCACAAGCTACCGAGACTGAGACACCAAGTGCTTCAGCTGAAAAGGACATTGACTTTCTGATTCGTTTGGCAAAGGTCTCGATGGTTCTCGATGCTGGGGAATTTTCAGGCACAATTCACAATATTACGCCGGCACAGGCAGTTTTCGGGAAGCCGCTGACGTTTACATTTAGTGGGGAGAAATTAAAAAGTGTTCATTCACTCGCGCTTGATGGCACACTAGATCATCGTCAACCGGCTCAGTCTTCTGACCAGGTGCAATTTCGAGCAGAAGGCTACAAGCTTTCTAACATAGCCTTATCCCAAGATCGTCAGTGGCCAGTTTCACTGAACGATGGGAAGGCGGACATCAATATGACCGCATCATTGCAAGGAAAGTCGCTGAATGCTAAAGGTGCAGGATTGCTGACTGACTTACATGTTTCAGCTGGAACTCAAGAAGATTCCAATCCATTGACGCAATCGATAAGCAAGGCAGTCTCTGGCATATCTCGTCTGGCCATAAAGGCCAATGTCACCGGTACGATTGATCAGTACCAGGTTCAGCTGGAGTCAGACCTGGATGATGTGCTGAAGAACGTGGCAGGCAAAATGGTCAATGATGTCGCGGCTCGTTTCAGCCAAGACTTGCAAACTGAAATTAGGACGAAAACCACTGAACCGATCAACAATCTTCAAAAAAGTCTCAGTGCATTTGGGTCGATTGGTCGTGAGTTAACAGATCGTTTAGCCCAACACAATACCGTGTTGGAAGACTTGTTGAAAAAAGGGCTTTCCAAAAAAGTTCTTCCTGGTGGTTTGAAATTACCCTTTTAAGTATTGGTTGGCGGTACCTCGCCACGAACAAGATACTGTACGTTGATGTGAATAGATTTCCCTCAGGTGGTTTTTATCTATAGCCGATTCAGTGATACCGAGCGGGTATCACCTTCCAAGGTTTGACGTTTTGAATACCGCGCAGAACGTCTTGATGTCGCATAAGGAAATTATTCGGACTCGCTATAGTCGATAGAAACAAGCCGATGCACGATGAGCTCGGGGCGGCAAGCCATGCGAACAGGGAGCAGTGATGTCCCGACCCCTCGAGATGTGAATCCTTGCATCGTTTTGTGTTGCCAAGCGCCGCTCGTAAACTTTCTCGTACACCGACTGTTCACAATGATCGGGGTTCCACCGGGGAGGCAAATTTGTCCTCCGTGAGAATGTCCGCACAGATAGGCCTGAATTCCTGCGGCGGCGGCTTCTTCGATGACTTCTGGTGAATGGACCAACAAAATACGGATCGCATCTTCAGGCACGGATCTAAGGGCTCGTGGTAAGTCTGCCACTTCATACCAATGGGGATCATCGACACCCACGATCCAAATCGTTTCTTCACGCTGTTGAATCGGGAGCGATTCATTTAGCAGCATTCGAATCCCAAGATCTTCCAGCCCTGTGACCATTTCCAGAAAGTCATGGTTGCCAAGAATGCCAATAATTCCATGAGGGCATTGGATGTCTTTTATCAGCGGAGCGAGTGTGACAAGCGTGTTCTCGTAGTCCCCGTAAGTCAGAAGTCGAAAATCGCCGGTGATGACGCATAGATCATAGTCGAGATCGCGAATGACCGTTCGTAGAGTTTGTCCTTTGTCGACGATGCCTTCTATATGGAGATCAGAAAGGTGGAGAATGCGAAACCCATGAAAGGATTTTGGTAAATTCGGGAGCCTGAGAGTATGTTCAATAATACGATATGACAGCGTATTGCGTACGGCTGTGGTCCATAACCCAGTGATGCCTAACAAGGCTTTAAGGAATGGGCCGATTCCATCGAGATTTTCAAAACTAAAATGAACTCCCGTCGGCCCAGATTTAATAGCTGAGTGGGTGGTTTGAAGCTGTAGCCGCCTGCTGGCATGCTGAGTTCCGATTCGTTCAAAAAGTTGTGAAAAGTTTTGAGATTCCATGAGCAATCTGGCAGGATGGCCTCTTGTCAAAGATATTTTATGAACGATAACATAGAGCCATGCAAACGCTAGATGTTCAGAACCCTGGGTTACCCGACTTGCAGTTTGTTCTCATCGTGTTGGCCCTGTCAACGTCAGACCTGGAAACGCTTAATGTCCCTGTCTCTGTTCGAGAAACGTTGTTTAATCGTTGTTGGGCGTTACTCCACGAAACACCTCCTCCGAAAAAGAAGGAGGAACGTCTTATCGATCTTCGTGAAGCTGAAGAAATCACTCTAGAGGCGATGGTGACGGTCATACGTCGAACTTTTGAAGAGCAGCAGGTCACACAGATTACCTGGGACCATCCTCCAAGCGAACCCACAAGGCCCACCACTCCAGAAGCGCAACCACTCGTGGAGCGCTTACAAAAGCTCTACCCAGTTGACCCTGATTCTCCGGCCTCTGAACAAAATTAAAGCGCTACTGGGTTCGGACCGTATGACTTCGATCGTGCAGTCTGACGGTGTTTCAAGACGTGCCAACTAATCCACTATTATGTTGTCGTCTTCTGTCGGTTTGCTCTTGGTCTTTCCTTGCAGTCATCAATCGCAGCCGCGTCTCCGCGGTTTAAAATTTTCTCCGTTTTCACATGGCATCTTTGTTACGGCTTCTTTGAGTCCTGCGACAATCTTGTCATGTTGTAAGACTGCAGCGCCTTGTGATCCTAATTATGCTGTATGGCTTTCTCTTTCAGGCCGTCTAATAGGTCAAAGAGTGCAATGGGAGAATTTGGAATCAGAATTTCGAGAAAAATTCCAGAATCTAGGTTTTTTGAACACGGACAAAGTGAAACTGTACGCCACCGGTGAGGCCTTGATTGGTAGGATCAGCTGGTTCGTAGGTCGCTAAACTAAAGTTTTCCGTCTGGAGTGCTGTTTTAAGCGCTTTGCCAAAATCTTTGAGGGTTTTGATTTCCTTGGAATCGATTTCTTTGATGATTGATCTAGCTTTTACGCCAGCTAAATCAGCCGGCTTTCCGCCAATGACTTCAAACACGACGACTCCTTCCGCGCGCTGAAGTCCGAGATATTTGCGAAGTTCTTCGTCCACCTCTCCAACCACAAGACCAAACTTTTCCCCAAGCTGTACGGCTTCCTCTTCACTCATCAAGGCGGGCTCGAGAGCTGCTTCAACGGCTTGTGCTTTTGCCCTGGGTGGTACAATAAATAACAAAAAGAATGCCGTGAGCAAAGCCAGTGCGAGACATGAAAGTCTTTGAAGGTGTGCTGGTGTATCTGCTGTCAAACTCAGGCTTTCTAAATTGATGGTATGTCCTTTACGCATGAAAAGCATCCTTTGAAGAGAGGAGAGGCGAAAATACTTGCCTGAGGCCATGGTCGTGGGTAACCAAGGTGTGGTGGGAAGATTTCCCTGGGCAACTCGGGGAAATATTTCCGGCTCTCCAATTCGTATTATGTGCAATGACACGGATCTGATTTTTTTGATTGTGTCCTTTCAATAGTCTTTGCAATCGTCAATAGCAGTTCATCAAAATTGAGGGGCTTCTTCAATACCGCAGAGGCTCCTGCCTGCCTTGCTTCAAAAGCCACGTCATCACTCGTTGCTGCGGTGATCATGACGAAAGGAATTTTTGAAGATTTTGGAAATGTAGAAAGGCAGCGAATAAATTCAATTCCATTCATCCTGGGCATTTGATAGTCGGTCAGGATTAAGTCATAGTTACGTTCCTGGACCATCGTGAGTGCAGTAATCGCGTTTGGAGCCTTATCACAATAGTATCCTTTCGATTCCAGCAGATCAGTCAATATCCACCGGATATCAGAGTTGTCATCGATGATGAGAATGCGGTGTTTCATGGTATGACTTTCGTCGTTGATCTCTTGGACTTCTCCGTCCCGACTGATACTTTACCTTTCTCCAGTAGGAGCAGTTAGACTTCTTTTCCTAGACGTACTTTGGATAGACGGAAGCATGGGGCGCGGCTTCCTCCTGCCATCGAGTGGCGGGGGATTCTCCCGATTTTGAAGAATGACTGGGTCTATGAGTTCACCACATTGGAGGCAGCGCCAGGTCAAGATCTCCATTTCTCCGGCATCATAGTTCAGGTTAAAGCATGACTCTGGTGCCATAAAACCCTGACACCGTGGGCAATTGTCTTGTTTCACTTGTATAGATTGTTGTGTGTCGTTGATCATTTTTGTATAAACCTCCTTTCTTGCTCACTCACAATATCAATGTGATATGAACCCCGGATTAAAGGGATATTAAAAACTTCTAATAAAGCGGAGATCTAGCTGATGTTGTGTGGATAAGGCTCGCTTTCTGAGGTCAGGAAGGAAGGTTTTTTAAACAGAATCCTGTGATCTAATGAGATGATGATCGAATCTGGTTCTCGAGTCCATCATAGTGAGGGTTAGTTGGTGAAGGTTGGTTTGGAATGTTAAAAACAGACAGGATAGAGGGTATATATTTGTCTGTGACATGTCACAAATCAGGTCTAGTATCTGGAAGAACGGATACTCTACCAACGGAGATGGAGAACTTTTGTTTGTTCTTCTGTCACACTGACTTGCTTTTCAATTTTCTTCTGTCGGGAATTCTCAGCCGTGATTAAATAGGTCCCAGTAGGGAGATTAACAAACACCCAGGGCCCCTCGACATGAGAAGCTGGAATATCAAAGGTCAGTGTTCCGTCAAGCTGACGAATAGAAAAAGCGACGTTAGATAAGAATGCTCCCCCTCCCTCCACCAAAATCAACTTCAAGGGATATGGGGGATAGGTAAGCTGGCGCTCTTCTAATCCAACACCAGCACTGAAATACTGAAATCCCTCACCTTTGTAGAGGGGAAATTTGAGTGGTCCTTTGGGAATTTTCCCACTGTAAGGGACCTCCAAAGTTGATTCTGTCACAGTTGCTGGTGAGTCAGCCGCTAGAACGTGACTGCTAGTAAAGAGGGTGGTGCAAACGACTAAACTGATCGTCAACAGATGTGAAGTTTTTTGTCGAATGCCTGTAATGCCTTTGAGGTGGCGCTGAGTGTTTGTGAAATGTGTTGAAGAATCCTGGAACAATACATCAATCATTAAGTCCGCCTCCTTCTCCTTTGTACCCAGGAATTGAAAGATTTACACCCCTAGTTTACCCGAAGTTTTTAGCAATGCAATGAAAAAGTTTCAGATGAGGAAAGATAACTCTGCCTTAGGACATGGTCAAGACTCCAGCCCCTCGAATCGTACCTGCCTTGAGCTTTTGAAGCGCGATATTTGCAGCTTCCAATTTAAATGGTTGAGTATGAGTACGAATAGGAATAGTTGCGGCTTCTTGAAGGAGGTCTAACCCGTCCTGTTTAGTATTGGCTGTGACACTTTGAATGGTTCGTTCTTGAAATAGATCTTGCGCGTAATCAAGTTGCGGAATTGGACTCATATGAATTCCGGCCAAGGCAAGCGTTCCGCCTTTTTCTAGGGCACGGAGAGCTGGCGGTACGAGTTCTCCAGCAGGAGCAAAAAGAATGGCTCCATGTAAGCTATCCGGTGGGCCTTCTGCTGCTTGGCCGACCCAAACCGCTCCTAATTGTCGTGCGAGTGCGCGATGTTCTTCTCGAAGTGAGCAGACATAGACTGAACATCCCCAATGCTGGGCAATTTGAATCGTGATATGAGCAGAAGCTCCGAACCCGTACAGTCCAAGGCGCTGTCCTGGTTGAATTTGGCTTCGCCGCAAGGCACGATAACCAATAATACCTGCGCATAATAATGGGGCCGCTTCTTCATTATTGAAGATCGAAGGAATAGGATAGGCAAAGTTCTCCGAGACCGTAGCGTGTTCCGCGTACCCACCATGAACATGGTATCCGGTAAAAAGTGTTTGTGCACAGAGGTTCTCGCGATCATTCAAGCAAAATTCACATTGACCACAAGTTTGTTGAAGCCACGCTATACCCACCCGGTCACCTTCTTTGAGACGACGAACACCTGGTCCGACTTGATCGACGGTACCGACAATTTCATGTCCGGGGATAATAGGACGAGTTGAATGGGGTAACTCACCTTCAACGACGTGGAGATCAGTACGGCAAACCCCGCACACATGAACCTTGACGCGTACCTGTCCTTTCCCAGGGTGTGGGTCGGTGGTCTCTCGAAATATGAGAGGATTGTCCTGAACGTTGCCCGCTTGCTCGAGAACCATGGCTTTCATCGTGATGATTGGCTCCGACGACCTGCTCCAGTTTACAAAATAGCGTTACGGTTTGTCGGTGTGAACAGAATGACTCTCTGTATGCATGATGAGGACGTTAGACTTTATCATGGTGATGGGTTTCAATCTGAATGTTCAAGTTTTTTTCTGATGAGGCCATCGCACGAGGATTTTGGTCTATGGGTTGAATCTCTTCAATATCTTTTTTGCTCCCGGCGCCTAATTGTTTGAATTTTCGTGCCGATGGCAGTACACGACTTTCTAAGGATGCCACTGCAGCATTGTAAGACTCAACCGCCTTGCCTAGAGACCCTCCTACTTTGCTGAAATGTTCGACCAGAATACCTATTCGTTCCGAAAGCTCCTGACCTAATGTACTAATACGTTCGGCGTCCTCCGTAATCTGCTCTTGTTTCCAGCCATACGCAATCGCTTTGAGTAGGGCGATGAACGTGGTTGGTGTCGCGATCACGATGTTCTTTTTCATGGCTGATTCGATCAGTGCTGGGTCCTGTTCGGCGGCAGCGGCCAGAAATGAGTCATTCGGAATAAACAAGACGACAAACTCGGGTGCAGCTTTGAACTGATCCCAATACTCCTTTGAAGAGAGCTGGTTGACGTGTTGTTTGACTTGGGATGCATGTCGGACAAGTGCCCGATGGCGCTCGTCATGGGTCGTGCATTCAAGGGACTCTAAAAATGCGCTAAACGGAACCTTGGAGTCGACGACGACTTCTCGCTGAGCCGGAAGTTTTACGACCATATCAGGACGTAGGCGCCCTACGTCTGTTGTGACACTTTCTTGTTCAACGAAATCGCAGTGAGGAGACATGCCCGCGAGTTCGGCGGTTTTGCGAAGTGCGATTTCTCCCCATCGACCTCGAATTTGCGGCGAGCGAAGCGCATTGACCAACTTGGCCGTCTCAGCCTGTAACGTCGTCTGAGCAAGAGCGACCTGTCGTAATTGTTCACCGACGGTGCTGAGTTCTCGAAGTCTTTTGTCTTCGAGTTCTTTGGTTTCCTGTTGGTAGGTTGAGAGAATTTGGGTGAGTGGTTGGACAAGGGATTCGATAGAAGTTTTTTTCTGTTCGAGGTCAATTGAACTTTCGTCTCTCAAAGCTTTGAATTTTTCCTCTGCCAAAGTCAAAAACCCATCGTTATTACCCGCCAGAGCTTCAGCCGCTAGAGATCGAAAAGTATCTGATAATGACGTTTTTGCCTCTTCAAGTAGCTTTTGTTGCGCTGCCAGATTGCGAGTGGCTTCCTGATGTCTTGTCTCCGCCGTGATTTTTGCGGCTTCACTCTCATGAAATTTCTCTTGTGCGTGATTGCATTCTGCTTGAATCGAGATTAGCTGTTGACGAAGTTCTTCAATTCGAGACTCAGCTGCTGCCACTGGTGCTTTGGCTCGAGCGAATGCAATAACCCAAGCGATCATCGCGCCGGCAGTAAAGGCGATGAAAAGGAAAATCCAATCAAGCATAACCATGGTGAACTAATATCCTGGAAATCCTGGAATAAATGGAAGGAGGATGGAAACCGCAATAAGAACAATGATAATCCATTCAAGCACCTCCATTCGACGATTTCCCGTTTGGTCAGAGAGTTTCTCATACACACTTTCAATCGTTTCTAGTTTTCGATGAATGCCAGCATCCCATTCTTGTAAATGAAAACGGCGCGACGTCAGTCGATAGACGCGGGCAAGATATTGATCGCCAAGCAGTTTTAGTGAGTTGGTTACTCGTTCAAACAAAATCGCACTATCGACTTGTAGCTGTCCGATGCCACGCAGGTCAGCATGGAACGACCCGGGCCAGCGGAAATGTTTCCATTGATATTTTGTGAGAGATTCATAAGCACTGGTCTAGTGCGATATCCAATTGATCGTCAAGGTACCGTCGTTCCAGTAGCTCAACATTAGCAAACTCAAGGACAGCACAGACATCATCCATCTCCTCGCCATAGACTAAGGCGCCATTCCAGTCGATGAAGGAAATATCAGTCATTCCAAAAGCAATATGACATGAGGTCGCATCTTGGACTTCTTCCTGCGACAAAGGCTCTCGTTCACATCGAAGGATCTGGGCGATATCTTGACTCAATGTTGTTAAGACCTCTGTTGCTGTAAAAGCTGGCTGGGTCTCCTCAACATGAAAGATTGAGTAATCTTCGACAAAAGACGCAATATTTGGTTTTTCAACAGCACTCTGAATTGTGCTCAAGAGATGATTGACTCGCCCTCGTGACTCCTCCAGAAGCAAAACATTTTCGTAGAGAGCTTCGCTGAGTGGAAGGAGAGAGGAAAAAGGGCCGCTGATAGGAATCGAGTAGATCACTGAAACGGCGCCGAAGTCATACAACACGACATCCACGGTCGATAGCGTGTAATGTTCGCCGATCTTTAAGGGTGTGACGTCTTGGTTGAGACGAAGTGGCGGCGGGCGGTAGTCAAAGTACTGTGGGGCAGAACGTCTGCGTTTGAGTCGGCCGCGCTCTTTGACTTCTGTATTTTTTCGACGGTCGGCTTCATCAAGATCAATGGCAGCGCCGATATCATAGGCGAATACGGCAAAGCAGGTTCCTGTTTCAATATGAATCGTGGTTTGTGTCGACATTGTAGGAGATGGGTGTTAAGTAGTTGATTTGGTGCGAGTAATCGATCCCCATTTCAACGGTTAATTTTCCCACTCAATACATAAGATGTTTTCGAAACATGCAACCAAAATATTCATAGATATGTGGTTCAATATCCTACATAACATTACTTAGCATACTCATTACTTTTAATCTAGCCGATTAAGTTAAAGATAGTTCGCGCCTGAACACTGATTCATTGATGCCACGTCCTCTCTATACAAGGAAGCCATCCAGACAGAAAAAATCTGAAGGGTCAATTTCCCAATGGATCCTCACGCATAAGTTCAAGACGTGTTTGTTGCTGCTTCTACTGTATGTGTTTGTGGAGCTATTGACCATCCCCTTCTTGAGTATTGCCCAACTCAAAACAGAGAATCCTAAGGAAACGGCTATCATGAGGCAACGACTCGAGAAGGCCAAGGCGCAAGGCAAGTCTTTGAAGATCGTGCAGCGTTGGATGCCGCTCTCAAGCATTCCCAAACACGTTCGACGAGCCATTGTCATCGCGGAAGATGGGAGTTTCTACGGGCATCATGGGATTGACATGCACGAAATTTGGGAGTCAGTCAAAGTGAACATGAAACACAAGAAAATTGTCAGAGGTGGAAGCACGATTACTCAGCAGGTGGCCAAGAATCTCTATCTTTCAACATCAAAAACACCTATGCGGAAATTTAAGGAACTCATTATCACTTTTGTTCTGGAATCTCAGCTCACCAAGGGAAGAATCTTAGAAATTTATCTCAACATTATTGAATGGGGGAAGGGAGTGTTTGGAATCGAGGCGGCAGCTCGTCAGTATTTTGGTACGTCAGCCAAATGGCTGACTCGTGAGCAAGCGGCAAGGCTAGCCGCAGTCATTCCAAGTCCGCTGCGTTATCAACCAAATTCAAATAGCCAATACGTTATTGAAAAAAAACGGCTGTTGTTGCGTAGAATGGCGGCGCGAGGCAAAAGATAGTATAGAAAACATGCCCATTGGATCTGTTATCGAGAACACTCCATCCTTTTCCGTTCTTTCTCCCATTGACGCATTGACAAATAATTTCGGGTATGCAGGATAGATGTGCCGTGACGGACGTGTCTGAGGTATGGACTGGGGCTTCAGTCCTTGAAAAAGTAAAACACGTATATAAGGTATGGCTACTATCTATCTTTCATCTACGTACGAAGATCTTAAAGATCATCGTACTGTTGTCTTCGATGCCTTGCGAAAGGCTGGTCATCATGTGGTGGCCATGGAAGATTACGTGGCGACGGACAAACGTCCGGTTGATAAATGTCTGACGGACGTGAAGAAGGCCGACATGTATGTTGGCCTATTCGCGTTTCGCTATGGGTACGTCCCACCCGTTCAACACAATAATCCCCATGGATTGTCAATCACTGAATTGGAGTATCGACAAGCTGAAGTTTTGAAAAAGCCGTGTCTGATGTTCGTCGTGAACGAAACGACTGCCTGGCCACGGTCGTTTGATGATACCCGAATGTCAGAGGATAAAGGAGAACGTATCAATACCTTGCGGGAGCATTTGTTGACGGAGAAACTGGCAAGCTCCTTCTCATCAAAATACGAACTCTCCACGCTTGTTCTCGCTGCCGTGTCGAAGTATTTAGAGGAGAAGAACGTCTCGAAAGTCGCGAGTCCTGAGTTTGAGGCCATACGCCCACCAGACCAAATTCACTGGCCAGCTGGAAAGTCCCCCTATCCTGGCCTCTTGTCGTTTGGTCAAGAATATGCGGAGTTGTTTTTTGGTCGTGATGGAGAAGTCGTCAAAGTCATCGAGAAAATGAGTGAGCCTGATGGCCGATTTTTAGTCATCAGTGGGGCGTCAGGATCGGGAAAGTCGTCATTAGTGGCTGCTGGTGTGTGGCGCGCTTTAATGAAAGAAGGACGCATTTCAGGAAATACCAACTGGACCTGGGTGCGTATTCAACCGAGTGATGGCGATACGCCGCTTGACGCGCTGTCTTCGGGGCTTAAGCATGCGTTTCACTCAATCTCCACCCGCCGAAAAGATCTGGCCCATGCACTTGCCGCAGGGAGCATGACGATACGTTCGCTCTTCAAGAATCATTTGGCCCCTGATCAGGAATTGGTGCTCTTTATCGATCAATTGGAGGAACTCTATACCCAGACGTTTGACGAGAAGCATGTTGAGAACTTTCTCGACTTGCTCATCAGGACTGCCCAAGACCCAGACAATCAATTGCGCGTGATCTCGACCGTGCGGAGTGAGTTCATCGCACGGTTGGAGGAGTCTGAATCTGTCCTTCGCGTGCTCAATGCTGGCTACAATTATCATCTTGGACCAGTGTCGCTCAGAACGTTGCAGGAGATGATTGAATACCCGGCGCACGCGACGGGCTACGCGTTTGACGTGGGTCTCGTGGATGCGATCATGGGCGATGCCGCACAAGAACCAGGCGCTCTCCCGTTGGTCGCGTATGCCTTGCACCAACTCTTTACGCAGCGAAACGGGCAGACATTTTCATTCGAAGCGTATCGATCATTTGGTGGTGTCGCAGGCGCCATTGGCACGCAGGCTGATCATATCTTGGCGCACGTCCATGAAAGCGTCCAAGAGGTGTTTGACGTGGTGTTTGCGGAGCTGGTCCATCTGGATCGCGACCGCCCGCCCACGCGAAGACGCGTGGCATTGGGAGTCTTTGAGGGGAACGACTCCGCGAACGAGCTCATTCGTGTGTTAAGCGGTCCTGATTGCCGAATCTTAGTCAAAAGTGATGAAAAGCGGGAGGCAATCGTAGAGGTGGCCCATGAAAAACTCTTTTCTGCCTGGCCACGCTTGCATAACTGGATTGCCCAGAGTGGAGAAGAGCTGAGGCTCATTGATTATGCTGAAGAAGCTGCAAGACGATGGCATGAGATGGGCGGCCATCTCCAGGAATTGTGGCTGAGTAACCGTACTGAACACATTCAGAAAGCCCTTACTCGATTCAACAAGCATGCCTCTCCCATGCTTGAGCAAATGCTGAGGCCGCAGCCACTATTAATCGCACGATTGGAAGACGACAGGCTGTCTCATGAGGACCGCATGCTGATTGGCAAAAAATTAGCCGAGTTCGGCGATCCACGGCCGGGCGTTGGGCTAAGTGATGATGGTCTGCCGGACATTGAGTGGGTAGACATACCAGGCGGCCAAATCACCCTCCTAGGGGATGTGAAAAATACATTTAAGGTACAACCATTTCGAATAGCACGGTATCTTGTCACGAACAAGCAGTTTGAGGCGTTTATTGACGATGGTAGCTATGAAAACAATACATGGTGGCAGGGGATACAACGGCCAGACGCTGAGCCATCATCCCGGCAAGAATCAAATGCCCCTCGGGAAACGGTGTCCTGGTACGAAGCCGTGGCCTTTTGTCGATGGCTCAGTCATCGAACCGGGTCGCTCATTCGGTTGCCCACAGAGTGGGAATGGCAACAGGCGGCCACCGAAGGCAATCACATGCGGAAATATCCATGGGGAGAAGAGTGGGATGCGAGGCGTTGTAATAGTAGTGAAAGTCGTTTGAACCGCACAACAGCGGTGGGTCTGTATACAAGCGGAGCTACGCAGCCGGGTGTGTTGGATATGGCGGGAAATGTTTGTGAATGGTGCCTGAATAAAGATGAAAACCCTCACGTGTCAGAGGCGCTAATTATCGATGGTTCCGTGATCAAGCGGGCGATACGCGGCGGGTCGTGGTACCACAATCCATACGACCAGCGTACGTCACTCCGGACCTGGTACTCTGCGGGCTCCCGGAACGACTTCATTGGTTTTCGTCTCGTCCAAGACGTCCCTTAACCCTCTATCCTTTATACCTTTACCCTTTGTCCGAAAATTATTTTCGTGACATAGGCTGATCATGAGTGCAAACGTTTCTCAAGCTGGCCTTCCTGGCTTATTTCACAATTGGATGAGCTTTCGAGATCGAGCCGTTTCATGCTAAGTTGGTATCTTCTCACAATGTTTACTGTCCCGCGCCTAAAGGGGGATGTCTGGCAAAGAGCGTTGATCACGCACATAGGATGTAGTTGGATTCGCGATAAACCTGAATACATGCGAGACATACACGGAATTCAACATTTGCTCATTCCATAATCTGTTCTGAAAGGAGAGATCTGATGAAAGTGACCGAAATGGCGTATGCAGGGTATCCAGTCACTGATCTTCCACGAGCCAGAAAGTTTTATGAAGAAGTCTTAGGACTGGTTCCTTCGTGAGTGAACGGAACTGATGAAACAGCTTGGTAGAATATCAAATTGCTCCTTCTATCCTCGCGATTACGAATATGGCCAAGGAATGGAAACCGTCGGCTGATGGTCCGTCTGTTGCCTTGGAAATGGAGAATTTCGAACAAGCCATTCAAGAGCTGAAATCTCACCATGTGCCGGTTCTCATTGAACCATTTGAAACCCCAGTTTGCCATATGGCGGTGATTGCTGATCCTGATGGTAATGGACTCATTATCCATAAACGAAAGTCATAAATTTGAGAAGTAGAAGCCTTTACCTCTATGAGTCATGCCATGAAAATCAGCTATTACTTGCTCGAATTTCATGGTGCTAGAAGGGCAATGGCGTGAGCGAAGAAAAATCCGTCAATAAAAATCCTCAAAAATCAAGAGTTTCAGTACTTGAGCTTTCACATGCAGACGCTCGCGGTTTTTTCTTGAAAGGGGAAAGTTATTGTAGTCTTGATCTTATATCATTCAGGCAGCGTCATTTTGGTGCCGATTGCTCGTCTTGGGCGACATGGCCGCGCATCGATTTGTCGGTAATATTCTTTTCGATCTCTAAGGCGATGACGCGTGGGAGTTGATTTGCTGACAGCTCCCATGGGAAGCTCTCGTGTCTCGGCATAATATAGTTCTTCTGGAAGCAGAAATGTTAGATGTGAAGAACAACTGTGACGCGTGTGGCTTGGTTGGATGTCTTTTTCACGCTACACTTTTTCCGTGCCTGTGGGGTTGACTCTTGACTTTTATCGCGACATAGGTATCCTACATTCCTAAATTTGGAAAGTTTACCTATGGGAGGTGCAGCATCATGACTAGGAAACTCAGGTGTATCGCCACAATCATCGTCGCATTTCTCGTGTGTGCAGTGTCCTCGGCTCAGGCGATTGGCTTCAACTTTTCATATTTGAGCGACTTAACTGGAGATGTTCTCTCCGGAATGCTCGAAGGCGACGTGCAGGCCGATAATGATACGGTGATTGTGTCGGCGGTCAATATGGCTGAACTGAATGGGGCTCCGGTTGGAATTGCCTTCACCTTTGTGGATTCTCTGAGTAATAATACTGGTGGAACAGGTGAGGTTCCGAGGGTGTCGTTTAGCGGAACGGACATGGATCTGATTGCGTGCGACAATGCAAACTGTGACCAGGGATTTCTCTTGGTCAATGACTCTTTGGGTGGAGGGGCAGAAAGTAGCTTTGGTTTTGATGATGATACATTTGTTGAGGACAATTGGTCCTTGACTGCCAAAAATACAGCTATTCCCGAACCTGCGACGTGGATTCTTCTATCCAGTGGGTTATTCGGGATGTCCGCCTATCGTCGTTGGCAGGGGCAGAAGGCCTCACAAAACGGGTAAACAACCATCTTCTCATAACAGGCCTGCCAACCTCTGGATGGCAGGCCCACTTCTCAAGTTTTCTATTTCTCTTTTGTCAAAAAAACAGCTTTCTCGTCCAATGGCAGGATATGGTTTGACGAGCTGGCGAAATTTACTCACTCTATTGCGGATTGCTCGTCTTGGGCAACATGGCCGCGCATGGATTTGTCGGTAATATTTTTTTCAATCTCTAAGGCGATAACTCGGGCCAGTTGATTGGCTGATAAGGAGCCCATGGGAAGGCCTTGTGTTTCGAAGTAAAACGGATCTTCTGGTTCGGCTTTTCGATGATAATTCACTAAGACCTTCGCTGGTTGAATAGACGTCTCTTTCGAACCAACAATAACCGACTTATCTTTTGGGGCCACACGGGTTCGAGTGGCCCAATCCCGCGAATCAATCTTGACGAATGAGACGTTCCAAATTCGTCCATTCAGTAAGTTTCTCACGGCTTTGGGGGTGTGTTCGATAAAATAGGGCTCTCGAATGAGTAGCTGAAGAGCTTCACGAATACGAATATCATAAAGCTTGAGCGTCGAGTCAGGATGTGCAGGTTTCACCAGCTGAGTCGAACCTACATCATAATAAGGTTGATGTAGCAAGCTTTGATAGTCATCGACGGTGGTCAGATAGGATTCAAAGAGAGCCTGAAGCGCTTGTTCTCGTTTCTTACCTGACATGCTTTTAATTTCCTTGATAGATTTGATTGGAGCATGTTTAAGATCTCTTTGAATTGAAACTTTTCGAGGTTTCGGCTTAGTAGCCGCCTTGCTGAGCACCCACTGAAATTCTCGCTCAAGACGTGGAACAAGCTTTTCGGGATGATTGATATAGCCTTGTTGTTTCAGCATTGAGGCATTCACTAAGAGAACAACCTGCTTTGGTTGTTTCGTTCGTGCGACAAGGAATGGAAATTCTTTGACAAACCGATTGAACACTTTTGGCTCAATGACGACTTTCTGAAGAACGTCTTTTTTCAATGCTTCGTCAAATCGAGGATAGTGAGCCCGTTTTTGAATCATCGTGCTCAATGCTTTGACGACCGTATGAATGACATCGTCAGCCACAGATTTTTCAAGAACAATGTCTTCCGCCGCTCCTTTCCCCTTCTCTAGGAATACGTGAAACGTCGCACCTGGCACTTCGTGGCCCGCAATGCTCATAGTACGCGCTTGAGACTGTTCATGCCTTTCCTCGCCAACAGTCGCCGAGGTTGTCCATGCAAATAATGTGGCCAATGAGATACTGATCATCAGAAGACCCAACCGAAGACCAATACGTTTTGAATGTTGAGTCGATAGTTTAAGGATTATCATTTGGGTCTTACTTGAAGGTGGCAGGAGAGATCGTCAAGGCCATACAACTCCTTGTCTCTATATAAAAGTCTACCAAATGTTGCTGATGTCTCGCCAAAAGGGGAAAAAGCTAGTAATGTGTTCTTTGCTGCTTATAGTGAATGGTGAAGATTTTCACCCACACTGATTGGATAACGCTTCTCCTCTTTGGCCAGATAATGGCAACTCGACTAACTGTAACGCAACGAACGGTGCAGGCCTATGAAATTCACCAAGAAATTTTTATTAAACAATGGAATACACGAAGGTACAAAGTCCCTCCTCATCTGCAAGACTGGATTGGGCATTTACCAAAGGACGGCTCACTCCTAGACTTAGGGTGTGGTCCTGGTCAGGATACTCGCTATCTTCGACGTCAAGGTTTTCATGTGTATGGTGTCGACCTGACATGGTCTTTTCTTCGGGTCGCAAAAAGGTGCGCTCCAAGATTATCTCTTATCCAAGCGGACATGCGCTACTTACCATTTTCTCAACAGGTATTTGACGGGATCTGGGCTGCTGCTTCTGTGATTCATCTTTCTAAAACACAGGCACGAACATTATTCAATACATTGTTCACATTAATAAAACCAGGCGGATGGCTCGCGATAACGGTCATGTATGGAAAAAAAGTAGGCGTTCCCAAACGGCAATGGATACCAGGCCGGTATCTCGCGAAATGGTTCAAGGAGGAACTACATCGGACTGTACGGGCTGCGAACTGGGAGGTGGTTTCCCTCACCTGTGTAAAAAACCAAGAACGAAAAGGTTCTTGGCTCAATCTTCTTGCTAAACGACCTCACTAGGGAAAGACGTCTCTCGTTGTTCGTCGCTCGCATCTCGTGAAACACATGGTTCTTTTACGAGATACGATTCACGAGCAACGAGATACGAACTAGGGTCTCGATTTTGCGCATCGAAATCCGATTGTCGCTTCTCGTTGTTGGGGAAACGCGCCACCTCGCGTTGCTGTTCGCAGCATGACCGGTTTGCTCTTCCACGATCCGCCTCGCACGCTCTTATAGCGTCCTTGTTTGGGACCTTTTGGATTTCGCTCCGGCATCGTTGGATAATAGTCCGACCCAAACCAATCCTGCACCCATTCTGCAACATTACCGGCCATGTGATACGCCTGAAAGGGACTGCGACCTTCCGGGTAACTATCCACGGCAGCCACGAGAGGTATTTGATGGACATGATAGGCTCCGAAGACGACGAGCGAATCATTTGGTTCCTCCCGTCCCCAAGGAAACACTTGTCCTTCTAAGCCCCGGGCAGCCTTCTCCCACTGGGCTTCTGTCGGGAGTTGTTCGCCTTGCGCACGACAAAACGCGTTGGCTTCTTCCCATGTGACATACAGAGCCGGCCAAGAGGCTAAGACTTGATCTGGGATAAAGTGTACGTCAATCAGGTGCCAAATCAATTCTCGTAATTCTTGAGAAACTTTCTTGTTTTGTTGATGAAGGAACGTTAAGAATTCTCCAAGCGTGACTTCATATTGATCCATTTCAAACATCTCTAGCCAAATACGCCGCTGTGGAAATTCGGTGTCGTCATATTGGGTGTCGACATTAAAAGCGTCAGCATCACGGCGATTGGTGCCCATGAGAAACCATCCTGAGGGCACGACAATCGTAGGAGATTGCTGAGCGAAGGACGCGATCCCCACCAAGTGAGGTTGAAGCTCTGGGGGGACCTCAGCAGAAATCGAGAGGTACGGTATCCCGAGACAAAACAAGAAAACTAACACGACTGTTGATTGTAGTGGTGTGCGGAGAAAATTTTGAGTTGACATTATGCATCTTCTCACCTTGAAGGCGAAAGAGATTCTGATGGGTAGCTTGTCGTGATGCATATGAGATGTTCAGTGTACCAGGCTATGTTGAGGGTACCAAGTCTTCATGTGTTAAAGAATTGCCTGATGAGAAACTTTAAAGTCACCTACATGCGAGTTGGTGTTCAGGGAATGATCGGGAGATTAAAGTTTTGATATTTATCTGGAATTTCAATGCACTACTTTGTTACTTTCATCAATCTCATGATTTCATCCTACCTCTTAAAGTTTGATTTTTCTCACTTTCTTCCAAGAAGGAGGTTTTTAATGATTAACCGGTTGCTGGTTCTCACAGCGTGTGCCGTATGTTTTTTTCTTGCAAGTTTTTCCGTTTCATTGGCTCAGGACAGACAGGCTTGGACACCAGCGCGAATTCATTCTTTAACAGGGAAAGTTGTGAAATTTCAGGTGAAATTTCCAGTGAAATTCACGACTGGGAAGAAATTTAAAATGGCAGGATTTTTTTACTTTAAAGTTAAACATGTGAACCGCTGTTTGCATCATACAGAACGAAAGTGGGTGATGAGGTGTCTTTTACGGAAGAACATGGGTCGGAAGCCAGTCCAAACCGTGATTCATGGTCTCACGTATGACCATCGATACTGGGATAGCAAAAGAATTAATGGCCAAAGTTATTCGTATGCCCGGTTTATGGCCCAAAATGGGTTTATTGTGTTAGCTCTTGATTTGCTGGGTAGTGGGAAGTCTGATGTCCCCAATGGAGATCTCTTGAATATCGAACAATCGACTTTTACTATCGCCCAAGTTCTGTCTCGTCTGAAATCTGGGGATAATTCGATTCACCGTCCGTTTAAGACAGTGATTCTTGTTGGTCATTCATTAGGTTCGGCGCTTAGTGTCATTACCTTGGGGACATTCCCTCGCTCTGCCGATGCGTTGGTTGTGACTGGATGGGCTTTTGCTCCCCACGTGGTGCTGCCGCCCGATCTTTTGCAAGCCGCACTCATGAATCCTTATGTGCAACTTCCACCTCAGATTCGTATAGATTTATTCTATTGTTTACGTAAAGCCGATCCTGCGGTAATTCGATTTGACAATCGCAACCTTGCAGATCAAACGCCTAGGGGTATTTTTCAGCAAGGTCTTCCATTACTCCAAGCTATGGCTATGGGCAATGCTGACGATATAAAATTTATCAAGGAGTTCTCTCGCTCGAATCGGATTAAGGTTCCTGTGCTGGTTCAGTTAGGGGAGTTTGATGTCATTGCTCCTTCAAGACTTGCCGATCAAGAAGCTGATTTTTATCCCAACGCTCCTAAAGTCAAGGTCCAAACTCTGTCGAATATTGGGCACTCATTCAATTTGCACGAGAATAATAAAAAGAGCTGGAGACGCGTAAAAGAGTGGCTGAATCGCGTCGTCAACTGAATTGGCAGGCAATATCTTAACGTCACCATGATTACCAGGTGACGTTAAGATATCTGGAAAGCTATAGCTACTGAATAAGCGAGTCTCTTTTGATTTGGTCCTTTCGAATGTCATATTCTTGTTGATCAATTTTCCCGTCCTTAAGATCTTGATCAATACGATCTTTCTGTGTTTTTAAATTGTACTCGTAGCCTCCTGCACCAGCAGCAGCCCCACCCAGGGCCCCTAATGCGGCACTTCCGCCCGGGCTCGAACACCCAGATAATGTCAACAACATCAAGGCTGATGCTGCAATCGTCAACTCACGCATAATGAACCTCCTTACGAAATGATGATAAATAAAATAGAGGTGAGGGGGAGAACAATGGAGTCGCTCTGTATGACAGTTGCTGTGATTAAAAGTTCTCTCAATGACCAAACTGATGTGATAGTTTCAGTCACCAATATGGGTAATATGGTCCAAAATGGAAGCCGAGCTGAGGTTGAAAGAAACGCCGATAATATCGCGGCCGACCAAAGTCATACAACAATCCTGAATACAGTCCTATGGGGGGGTAGCGATAGGCCTCTAAGTCATGCTCACGATCACTGATGCGTTGCTGAAGCACCTCATTCAATGAAAGTTGGTGATTCACGTTGTCTTGAAGCTGTTGAGAAGTTCTTTTTTCTTGGTTGAGTTTTGCTTCAAGTTGAGAAATCTTTTCCTGCTGAATCTCAATATAGGCATACAAACAATTTAAATGTGCCGCGTCATCATAGGCTAGGCATTCTTCCGGAGATTTAAATCCACTGGACAAGGTTGTTGGCGGAGTCGTCATACTCCATGTCAGACATAACGAGAGTCCAGTCATCCATACCCTGTGACAACGAAAAGGGTGTTTTCGTGGGTTCGTGAACATGATGTCACCTCTTCGAGAGTTCTGGAACGTATCCGCGAAGAAACCATTCACCATTCTTGTCAAAGCCTATCACTTCATCTCGAAGCACGACAAGCGTATTAAGTAATTCTACGGTTAAAAAGAAATCTTTAGATGTTGTGAGTAGAGCCAGATTCCGGAACGATCACATCCGTGCCAGGATGTTCTGTTCTGATGGCTTGTGCTAGGGAGAATGACTGGCGTTCTTCGCCATGAACCACAAAAACCTTTCGCGGTATAGAGGGAAATGATCTGACATAGGCCAATAAATCGTTTCTATCGCCATGAGCAGAGAGACCATTAAACCGGACAATACGTGCGCGTCGCGGTGTGGGGACACCAAAGATTGGGACGGTATCCCATTCTTCCACGAGTTTACGTCCCAGCGTATGCTCGGCTTGAAATCCGACTATCGCGACCACGTTGGTTTCATCTTGGATTGCGTGCTTGAGATGATGTAGGACTCGTCCGCCTTCGCACATGCCAGAAGCGGAAATGATGACACACGGTCCCTTTTTTTGATTGAGTGATTTACTTTCTTTTGCTGTGGAGACGTAGCGGATGTACTTGGCCGCAAATGGGTCACCCCGAGATGTAAAGGTTTGAAAGGTCTCTTGATCGAAACATTCCGGATGTTTGCGAAAGATTTTCGTAGTTTTGTGTGCTAAGGGAGAGTCGATAAAAATTGGTATAGGCGAAATCCGTCCTTCATTGACGAGTTCTTTGATGCGCATCACAATGTGTTGTGTGCGACCAACGGCAAAAGCTGGGACGATAATTTTACTCTTATGCGCGAACGCATATGCGACTAATTCCTCGGCCTTCGTTCGCATGGCTTCGAGATTATCCTTGTGAGTCCGATCTCCATAGGTCGATTCAATGATTAGGATGTCGCACGACGGCGGTGATTGAGGGTCACGAAGAATTGGCATGTTTCTTCGTCCGAGGTCACCAGAGAAGACGATTGACGTTGAGTTGCCTCGGCGTCGATGTTGAAGCCAAATGGCCGATGAACCCAAAATATGGCCGGCATCGAAAAACTTTCCAGTGATCGTTGAAGAGACCTTGATGTTTTGTCGATACGAAGCATGTTTGAATTGTTCCGTGATCGTGTGGACATGTGTCGCGTTATAATAAGGTAGGGAACGGCGTTTTCGAGATCGCCGTTTCTGTTTGTTGAGGTACGACGAATCTGCACGTTGAATTCGAGCGGAATCTTCCAAGAGCACGGTGGTAAGATCTGCGGTGGCTGGGGTCATATACACGGCTCCACGAAATCGCCCTTTGGCAAGGATGGGGAGTGCTCCAGAGTGATCAATGTGTCCATGCGAAAGCAGCACTGTGTTGATAGAGCGAGGGTCAAACCCAAGGTGGCGATTGAGCTGTTCAGCTTGTTGTCGGCGTCCTTGAAACATTCCGCAATCGAGTAAGATACGAGACGTTCCCATCTGCAGAACGTGGCGACTGCCGGTAACTGATCGAGCGGCCCCGTGAAAGGAAATGTTCATGGTGTGGGCCTTCCCTCTTGCTCGAGGAGAATAATATCCCATGCCTCCTGCGCGGACTCTGCGTAGTGAAATAATTCTAAATCTTGAGGGCTAATCAATCCACCTTCGACAAGGACGGACCAGTTGATCAGTTGGTCCCAAAACTCTTTTCCCATCAAAACGATGCTGATGTCTGAGATGACCTTTGTTTGCAGCAACGTGAGGGTTTCGAAGAGTTCGTCAAGCGTGCCAAAGCCTCCGGGAAAAGCCACCAAGGCCTTGGCGCGATTGAGAAAATGCATCTTTCGAATGGCAAAATAGTGAAACTGAAAACACAGCGATGGTGTGATATAGGGATTAGGTTGCTGTTCGTGGGGAAGGGCGATGTTTAATCCGACAGATTTTGCGTCAACATCGGCTGCTCCGCGATTTCCCGCTTCCATAATGCCAGGTCCGCCTCCAGTTACGATGACATATTCGCATTGGCCATCTAATTGGCATGCGGAAGAGACGATTCGCCCAAATTCTCGCGCCTCGTCGTAGTAGCGGGCTAGGTGTACTTGGTTTCGGGCTATTGTGACTCGCTGCAGTCGTACAGGATCATGAGGTTGTGCGGTGAGTGCGGCTTCTGCTTCAACAAGATTGGCCTGTGCTTTTGTGGGGTCTGGTAGCCTCGCACTCCCAAACACGACGATAGTTGATGCGATGGCTTCTTCGCGTTGCAAAATTTCAGGCTTTAACCAATCTAACTGCAGGCGGACTGCACGTAATTCATCTTTTGTGAGGAATTCAAGGTCTTGATCGGGCCTTCGATAGGCTGGCGAATCAGTGAGCGGGAGTTGCTGTTTTTCTTGGTGATTCATCCGTGATGGGTTCAATAGAAGAACATGGCCGCAAGCCGGTGAATGTAAGACGCTTCTTTTTTAACAGAAGTCAGAACATGAGTGAAAGGGAGTACTGTGACTGGAGTGATTTGAAATGAAGAATCAGCTCATCACAACCGCAGAGCAAAACAGTTGTGGGAAGTCTAAAATCATTCTGTTCAGCGTATAGACTTACGGAGGAGACGGAAAGCTTGACTTTTGATCAGCACGAGTGCAATCTTAAATTTCTGGCTATTAAAAGCAACAGATGTAGACCAGATTCTCGAAGTACTTGGTCAGTGGTAGGAAAAGTGTCCATGCGAGTCGTTATCCCTCAGGGGCTCCCCACTTTTGTACGCCATGCCAACTCAATCCCCTTTTTCATCCTTGTCAGATAGCCAGTCCCGTTCTTCTACTCAACACGAGCATTTCTATGCTCAGCAGATCGAGCAATTGTACATGCAAGCTCCTGTCGGGATGGTTGCTTCGTTAGTCAATGCCTCTATCCTCGCGTTCGTAGAGTGGGATCTTGTTTCCAATGTGCGTCTTCTTGTCTGGCTCGTCTGTATACTCGTCATCAATTTCTTGGGAGGCGTTCTTCTTTATCAGTATCGACAGGATCCCAAGACAGAGAGCCGTGCCCATGTGTGGGGCTCATGGTATTTGAGGCGAAGTCTGGTTTCGGGTTTGATCTGGGGAGCGTTCCCCGTATTTCTCTATCCACATGATTCTATCCCGCATCAGATATTCCTGGGGTTGATATTAGGGGGGATGGTCGCGGGAGCTACAGCGGTTCATGCTGCTTCAAAATCGGTATTTCTCGCCTATAGTTTGCCAACAGTAATTCCGATCATTGTGAGGTTTTTTGCTCAGGGAAGCGAGTTTCATGTGTCGATGGGTATGGTTGGAGTCTTGTTTCTTGCCATGATGGTCATGACCATGCGTCGTAATCACGAGGTGCTCCATAATAGCATACGTCTCCAATTAGAAAATGCCAGTCTTATCGCACGTCTTTCAGATGAACGTGATAGGGCTGAAGCCTTAAATCGATCATTATCCACTGAGGTCAACACATGTCAGCTTATGGAAAAAGAACTGATTCAACGTCGTGATCATCTCGAACGAATGGTTGAAGATCGAACATACGAATTACGAACCTCTGAGGCGCGTTTTCAGTTTCTTGCCGAAAATATCAGAGATATCATCTGGGTCATGACCGTAGATGGAAGTCGTTTTAGTTACATGAGTTCTTCAGTTGAACGGGTTTTAGGATATTCCAAAGAAGAGGCCATGGCGATGTCGCTGGAGGATGTGTTAACACCGAACTCTCTTGAAAAGGCTCGTGCGGTCATTACAGAAGAAATCGCGAAAGAGCAGCAGGCTACGACTGATCCGTTTCGATTTCGGACGTTGGAGCTCGAACATCGGTGTAAAGATGGTTCAAGGATCTGGGCCGAAATTCGAGCTAGTTTTATTCGTGATGAGCATGGAGCTCTCATTGGATTTGTTGGCGTGACTCGGGATGTGACGGAGCGTAAAAAAATTGAGGAAGCGAGACGAAGGATCGATACGCAATTATTACGATCGCAAAAGATGGAAGCGATCGGAACGCTTGCTGGCGGCATTGCGCATGATTTTAATAATCTCCTGACTGGCATTCTCGGAAATATTTCACTTGCTAAAGGTTTTCTCGAGGAAGGAAGTCCAGGTTCTCGATTTTTGAGCGTGGCTGAGCACGAGAGTATTCGTGCCAAAGATCTGACTCAGCAATTGTTAACCTTTTCCAAAGGAGGAGACCCTATCAAGCGTGTGACTTCCTTGGAGGTTCTCGTCAAGAATACGGTGGAGTTTTCTTTATCTGGATCCGCCATTGCCCGTGAGTATGTCTATGATGAACCTCTCTGGTTAGTTGAGATTGATGCAGGGCAGATTAGCCAAGTTGTACAAAGTATCGTCACGAATGCTGTGCAGGCGATGTCACATGAAGGACGTCTCATCATTCGTTGGGAAAATCTCGTTGTGGACGAATCTTCAGGAACCTCTGTCGTTCCAGCTCCACATGGCTGTTATGTCAAAATATCATTTATAGATAATGGGTCGGGTATTGCGCCTGACGACTTATCAAAAGTATTTGATCCGTATTTTACGACAAAACCAGATAGGCATGGATTAGGCTTAACCTCAGCCTATGCCATCACCAAGAAACATAATGGATACATGACGGTTGAATCGACGATTGGTCATGGTACCTGTGTGTCGTTGTACTTCCCAGCTTGCCCAGAGGGTACGGTCGTTGGATCTCCTGTTCCTTTGGTGAGAAAGAGTGGGGCTGGAAAAGTACTCGTCATGGATGATGAGGAATCGATTCGTGTGCTTGCGAGCGAGATGCTACGCGCCTGTGGATATCATTTTGAAATGGCCAAAAATGGAGAAGAAGCCGTATCGCTGTACCAAAAAGCACAGAAAACCGATTCACCATTTTCCGCAGTTATTTTAGATTTAACGGTTCCTGGGGGACTGGGGGGAAAAGAGACAATGGAGCGACTTTTACGAATTGATCCGAATGTGAAAGCCGTTGTCTCAAGTGGGTATTCTAATGATCCAATTATGGCTAAATATCAAACGTTTGGATTTCATGCGGTCATGACAAAACCCTATTCCCTTCTGGAACTGAGTGATGTGATGTACCGTCTTGTGATGGAGCCTCCTCATAAATAAACTCCAATACAAATTTCATTTTGCACTTTTCATTTTACATCGCTTTCCTCACGTTCCTCCTCACAGCGCTTACAGTTTAAGAGTTCTCCAACATGAGCTTTCCGGCCTTCATCTGTCGTGACCCAGGGTCGTGAAATCCATGGCGGGTTATGACGTACATGTTGTCCGTGCCCGCAGGCAAGGTCAGCGACCCAATCACCCTCTTCATCTTTATGAAATCCAATGATGGGTTGTTTCATTTTTGATAGGTGAAAAGTAAGGAGTAAAAAGTAAGGGGCTGTAAGATGTAAAACTAACATCTCATATCTGAAATTTCACTTCTCACTTTTTACCTTTTACTTATATTTTTAACATCTAGCCAGTCTCTCATCCAATCCCCGATTATGTTGATGGCTAACACAACCAACATGAGGGCAAAACCTGGGGCAATGACCATATGTGGCGCAACGAGCATGTAACGAGTTCCATCACGAATCATACTGCCCCAGGAAGCATCGGGAGGTTGAACGCCCAAGCCTAAAAAAGACAGCCCAGCCTCTGCGACGACAATGCTGGCAATGCCAAAGCTCAATTCAATGAGCAGTGGTGCACTGAGCAATGGGAGCAAATGATTGAACATAATGCGAAAAGATGATGCTCCGAGTGCACGTGCGGCAGTGATATGGTCTGTTTCTTTAATGGCTAGTACTTGGGCGCGGGCTAGGCGAGCATACCCGACCCAACCGACGCACGTGAGTGCCAGCACAACATTTTCGATGCCTGGCCCCAAAACCCCTGCTAGAGCAATCGCCAGGAGTATTCCTGGAAATGCTAAAAAGATGTCAATCATTCTGACGAGCAGATGGTCAACCCATCCTCCCCAATAGGCTCCAATAATTCCAAGACTGCTTCCAACAATGGAAGCAAAAAAGACAACAAAAAAAGCGACGACAAAAGATGTTCTTGCTCCGATGATCAGGCGATCACTGATGAAGCGTCCGAGATCGTCGTACCCGAACCATGTGTCAACTGAAGGAGTCGTTAAGATCTTGGTCAGGTCAATATGGTTTGGAGAAAGTGGAAATAGTGGTCCTAGTACAGCAAGGGTTCCCCAAGTGACGAGAATGAACAGAGGAATCCAAAGGCGAATCATGATGTCTCCTGAACTTGGATCCGGGGGTCGACCCAGGCATAGAGCAAATCAGTCAAGAGATTGATTCCAATGTACAAAAAGGAAATACACATAATGGTTGCTTGAACGATGGGATAATCTCGCTGTTGAATAGCTTCTATCATTAATGAGCCAATTCCTGGCCAAGAAAATATGGTTTCGGTAATCACAGCGCCACTGAACAGCGCACCCAGTTGAAGGCCGAGTAATGTCAGAACTGGTAAGAGAGCATTACGGAGCGCGTGGCGAACAATCGTGAGAAATTTAGTCAGACCTTTGGCATGAGCTGTTCGTATGTAATCTTCATGAACAACTTCGAGTAAAGCACTCCGAATCATTCGGGACAAAATGGCCGCCATGGCCGTGCCAAGAGTGAGTGAGGGCAGCACGAGAGATAAGAATCCTTCACGCCCACTGACCGGAAACCAGCCCAGCCACAATGCTCCAACCAACATTAGGATTGGGCCCAACCAAAAATTGGGTATAGAGACTCCGGCCAGCGCAAAGGTCATTGTGCCCATGTCGACATATGTTTTTTGCCGTAAAGCTGCAAGTATGCCCAACGGGAAAGCGAGGAAGATGGCTATCGTCATGGCTCCAAGTCCAAGTTCTATCGTGGCCGGGAATCGCTCAAGCAGGATGTCGCTGATGGCACGGCCCGAATGAATAGAAGTGCCGAGATCAAATTGAAGAAGTCGCTGAGTATATTCCCAAAGTTGTCTATGAATAGGGAGATGAAATCCCATGGCTTTTCGCAGGGCTTCTTTGTCTGCAGGGTGAGCCGTCTCTCCCAACATGACATCAATAGGATCTCCCGGAATAAGGTGAATGAGTAAGAACACAAGACAGGAAACCCCAAGAATAACCACAATGGAGCTGAACAGTCTGGAGAGAATGAATCTCGTCATGCTGGTGAGAGAGGACGTTTTGCAGTTACAACGATGTCTTGAGTGCGTTTCACTTGGAGTAATCCATCATATGTACCGTCAAGAGAAATGGTGTATCCACGAATATTGTGATGTGCAACAAAGATCTGTGCTTCATACCACAATGGCACATAGGGGAGCGTTCGAAGTAAATGGGCTTGAAGCCGTCGGTATATTACACCTTTTTCCTGAAGATTCTGAGTGGCTTGTGCCTGTTCGATTAACGTATCGGTGAGGTCATCGGCCCATCGACCTCGATTGGCGCCATGGGGAGGGACTGATTGACTATGAAACACATAGTGGAAAATGTCTGGTGTTTTTAACCCTACCCACGAAAGACTATACATTTGAAAGCGACCGGCTTTGATATCTCCGTAAAATGTCCCCCAATCGTGACTCTGGATAGAGGCCTGGATTCCAACTTGTGCGAGTTGATGTTGCACGATCGCCGCGAGTCGCAGACGAAAGGGGTCCGTCGAAGTTTTGTAGATGATACGAGCTGGGCGAGTCTTATCGAACCCTGCTGCGTGTAACAAGTTCCGGGCCCGTTGGGGATCATAGTCGTATCCGCCAAGTTTTGCCTCTCCGACCCAATGTTCTGGAGGGAACAGGGCATTGGCTTCACGGGCAGTATTCCCAAAGAGGTGTCGAATAATACTGGATCGGTCAATGGCATGAGCAATAGCTCGCCGAATGTTGTGTTGTCCAACAATGGGATCTTTCAGGTTAAACCCAAGGTACGAAAATTTGGCTCCGGTATGCGTTTGAATTTGAATAGACTCGTTTTTTGCGAGATAGGTGATCAGTTCAGGTGGGAGATCATTCTGCATCATATCAATTTCGCCCGCCATGAGCTTGAGAACACGGACTGTTGGATCAGGAACTCGAAGAAATTCAAACAATTGACCATCAATTTGTCGGATCAATCTCCAATGAGAGTCATTTGGCCGGTCAAGAAAGGTAAAAGGCCCGTTTCCGATCGGGTGCTCATGAAAAGGGTGTCCATTCTGAATAAGGTTAGCAGGAAGAATGCCGATAACAAGATAGCTAGGGAACAATCTGTCTGGTTGTTTGAGATGAAAATCTACGATGTTTTCTGTGGATACTTGAATCTCCGAAATCAAGGTGAGTGCGTTGCGGTGTGGTGAGAGATTAGCCGGGTTTAAAATAAAGTCATAAGTGGCCTTTACATCTTGAGCCGTTAGCGCCTGCCCATGATGAAAGGGTTGACGAGAATCTCGCAAGTAGAAGCGATAATGAGTCGGGGAGATTTGTTCCCACGTGGCAAGTGAGGGGATAGGTCGAACCGCTTCGTCGAATTCAATAAGACGCGAGTACAAGAGACGATTGAGTCTTGCTGAAGTCGCATCGGTCGCAAAGCGTGGATCAAAATTTGATGGAGCCGTGGCTAGGCCAAAACGCAGAGAGTTGTTGGAACGAGGTTCTGAGCATCCAAAGAACAGGGACAGGATTGTGAGGAACAGCACGAAGCTGAGAGTGGCAGTTTTTTGGTGATATTCGCGATAGATGGTCAGTACACAGGACATGGATCTTTAATAAGAATACCGCATATGACGGTTTTCTCCAAACATGATGTTGCATCCGTGGTGCAACGTTCAGAAAAAATTTTGGAAATTCCGAGCATATGTTGAGTTGTCTGATTTTTACTATTGGTCTTTTAAACGTATACGTGGAGATGTCTCATGAGTTATTCCGCTGGAACCCTATCAACATCTGAAGCAGCTGCAGGTTACGCGGGGGCTGTCAATGGACCTATAGCTCCGGCGTCACTCAAAGATACCGGATTATCTGAAGAACTTCTGGTTCAGTTATTAATCAAGACACTCGTGGCAACTGGTGAACTGACAGAAGCCTCTGGGGGAGAGCAACTCAAACTCCCGTATAGTGTGATGAAGGAACTGTTTACGATTCTTCAACGAGACAAACTTTGTGAAGTTCGCGGTCATGGAGAACCGTTGGGAGTCTTATACCGCTACACATTGACCGATGAGGGGCGTCGGCGAGCACAAGCGTATTTTGAGATTAGTCGGTACGTCGGACCTGCTCCCGTTCCGCTTGCTCAATATGCAGATATGATTAACCGTCAGCCGATTGCCAAGCTGAAAATCAATCGAGCTATTGTTGAAAAGGCCACTGCGCATTTGGTGCTTCCGGAAAAAACTATTGAACAAATTGGTGAGGCCATTAACTCAGGGTGGCCAATCTTTCTGTATGGGCCTCCCGGCAATGGAAAGACCGTTATTGCGGAAGCGATCGGACAAATGTTGAAAATGGTCGGCGGAGGAGACATGTATATCCCACATGCCGTTGAAATTGACGGGCAGATTATCCAGGTTTTTGATCCGATTTCTCATGTTCCTTCTGGGGCCCAGGTTCCAGCGTCAGGTTCCTTTATTGAAACGAAAGTTGAACGTGATACTCGTTGGGAGTTATGTCACCGACCCGTGGAGTTTGCGGGTGGAGAGCTGACGATGGGCATGTTGGATTTATCCTTTAATCCTATCGCCAAGTATTACAAGGCACCACCACATATTAAAGCGAACGGCGGAGTTTTTCTGATTGACGATTTTGGTCGGCAGTTGGTTCGGCCTCGAGATCTGTTAAACCGATGGATTGTTCCTTTGGAAAAGCGTGTAGATTATTTGACGCTTCACAGCGGAAAAGTCTTTCAAATTCCCTTTGATACCATCGTCATATTTGCAACAAACCTAGAACCACAAAAACTCGCAGACGAAGCCTTTCTGAGACGGATCCGCAACAAGGTGTATATTGCCGATCCGTCACAGAAACAGTTTGCCCATATTTTTGAAGTGATGTGTCGGCAAAAGGGCGTCCCGTATGTGTCTGAGGCCGTGGAGTATTTATTCGAAAACATCTATGAAAAATATCACCTCAGTATGAGAAGTTGTCATCCACGAGATCTTATCGAGCAAATCGTGAGTATTGCCAAATTTAAAGATGTGCCTCCAACTCTCGATAAAGCTCTGTTAGACCGCGCCTGTCATACCTATTTCTTCGTAGAAGAAGAACATGCCGTCGCGGAAGACGATCCGTATTAATCTTGGCTTGCGTTTCCAGCAATACATTCCTGATTAGGCTCCGCGTTTTATTTAGTGCATAACCTAACCTTTTTCATAGTTGAAGATCCTGATACACTCCTTTCTAGCTCCTTGAATAATTCTTTCAACTACCTTTACGTTCCATTTTCTCTCTAGATGGCAGAAGGACTATAGTGGGAGTCCAATGCACGAATCTCGAAATCCACAACACATGAGAATGACCAAATCGAAACATTCGAATTTAGGATTTGGATTTAGTGAGACATTCGTATTTCGAGTTTAGAAAACCTATGTGAAATGACTATCATTGTTGAGGCATAACGTCGTTCATTTCCAATGAAGCCCATAACCGCACAGGCCTTATATAATCTGACCAAGTGCGCTCATCGCGTGTATTTGGATGCCAATGGCGATCTCAGCAAAAAAGGAGAGGTCAATTCATTTATCGCATTGTTGTGGGAGTTAGGGTTACAAACGGAACGTGAGTATATGGCTTCTCTTGGTGACCAGGAGGTCGTGGACTTACAAGCCTGCTCTCCAGAAATCGCGTCTGAAGAGACCATACGGCTTATGGCGCAGGGCGTTTCCGTAATCTATCAAGGCTGCCTCCGTTATAAGCATTATATTGGACGGCCGGATCTTTTAGTGAGACGTGAAGAATTTGATTCGACGTTCGGGACATATGGCTATGAAGCCATAGAAATTAAAGCAGGGAGGGGATGGGAGCGGTCGGATGACCGAACGCCGAAGTTTAAAATGCACTATGCGTATCAAGTCCTGTTTTATCGCATGCTCCTTCAACACCTCCAGGGAGCCGTGTCAAAGATGGGGCATATCATTAACGGTGACAAGGAAATCGAGGAGTTTGATCCTCAGCCGTTTGAAGAAGGTTTTCTTCATGCGCTAGAGGAAGCCCAGCGTCTCGTGGAAGGTGAGCAGACATCGGAACCGGTGTTGGGAAGTCAATGTTATTTATGCGGATGGTTTAATCGTTGTGAGCAGTGGGTGCGAGAACGGTCTGATCCGACGAATCTCTTTTTTGTG
Source organism: Nitrospirales bacterium (assembly GCA_965223675.1). GTDB lineage: Bacteria > Nitrospirota > Nitrospiria > Nitrospirales > UBA8639 > JAGQKC01. The sequence goes on from OZ245013.1 coordinate 71,075, forward strand.
GGCAAGCAAAAATTTCATCTGAAAAAAGTCGGCCTTCAAACCGTTGAAGATATTGCCCATATGCATGTCGATGACTACCTGAAGCCGCCTAAGAAAATTCCGAGAATGGGAGAAAAGTCTCTTCGACGGATGAAGAACCGCGCTCAAGTATTGTTAAATGGAGAACCGCGTATTCAGTCAGGTTTTGTCTTTCCAGCGTGTCAACGTGAAATTTACTTTGATATTGAAGATGATCCGACTCAGAGCCTCACGTATCTGTTCGGATTGCTGATCAGAGAAGGCAAGAGCCCACCCAATTATCAATATTTTCTCGCACGAAATCCAGAAGAGGAAGAACAAACGGTTCGTGCATTTTGGGAATTCCTCGCTTCAGAAGACAATGCGACTTACTATGTGTACTCTCCTAAAGAGCGAACTTCTCTTAAACAATTAATGGAGCGTTACAGTTTGGATCGTGCGGTGTTTGAGCGATATGTGGAGCATGAGTACGATCTCTATTTGGATTTAATTGTCCCTTACTCTGATTGGCCAACTTTTTCGTACAGCATCAAACATATCGCGAAAATGGTAGGATTTCGGTGGAGAGATCCCGACCCATCTGGTGCGAATTCGATTGCCTGGTTCAATGATTATCTAAAAAATCCATCCCAACATGCATTGCTCGAGCGAATCTTACGCTATAACGAGGATGATTGTGAAGCCATGTTGGTGATTAAAGATTACTTTGTTCACCAAGAGAATCTGGAAAAGGAAAACCTAAAACGTGACAAGAGAGGATGATTAATCTATGGCACCAAGAGTGTTGATTGTTGATGATGAGCCTGACATTGTTGAACTTGTTCGATTTCACATCGAGAAAGAAGGGCTAGAATGTCTGGAAGCGGCTGAGGGAGAACTCGCGCTCAGACTCGCACGAGAGAAAAAGCCGGACCTCTTGATTCTGGATTTGATGCTGCCGGGAATCGATGGTTTGGAAATTTGTCGGATGCTTCGTAAGGATTCGACCACTGCCCATATGGCAATTATTATGTTGACGGCCAAGGCGGAAGAAGTGGATCGGATCGTCGGTTTAGAAATGGGGGCCGATGATTACATCGTGAAGCCCTTCAGTCCTCGAGAGCTTGTGGCACGAGTCAAAGCGGTATTACGCCGAGGTCGTGAGCCTGACAATAACAAAACGAAGAAGGTCGGCACACTTGAAGTGGATGAAGCCAGGCATCAGATACGAGTCGCCGGACAATTGGTAGAGTTAACGGTCAAGGAATTTGACTTACTCTGCGCGCTCATTCACGCAAAAGGGCGGGTTCTGAATCGTAATCAGATACTCGAGTCAGTGTGGGGCTATACTAATGCCATTGATATTGAATCTAGAACGGTTGATGTGCATGTTCGGAGACTTCGAGAAAAGCTTGGTCCTGAACAAATACGGGTTGTGACAGTCAAGGGGGTGGGGTACAGGTTTGATGCAGAAGCGTAAAAAATTGAGTTAACCAAACATGATGAGAAATACATGGCATCGCAAGGTTGTGATCACTTTTGTGGTGCTCACCGCTGTTGGTATGGTGTTGGGGTGGGTATTAGCTGAACTGTCGATGTCCTTCGGCATGCTCGTTGGGAGTGTATGTCTCAGCTTAGGGATCGTTATTGTATGTACCTTCTGGATGACAAAACGGTTGTTGTCTCCTATCCAAGAGCTGCAACATGTGTCTGATGAGTTGGCGTTTGTCTGTGGTGTGAGAGAGCAACCCCTAGAAAGTGCGGATGAAATTGATCGAGTGAGGCAGACCCTGATGCCTCTCACCTCGCATTTGCGAGAGCGAATGCAAACGCTTGAAGGAGAGCGAGCGAAAGTGACCACGATTCTTGACAGTATGGTTGAAGGCGTCATGGCCCTTGATGCACAGGGGCAGATTTTAGTAGCCAATCCAAGTGCGCGACGAATACTCAATTTCCCCCATCATCAATTGGAGGAATATTCATTGTTGGAAGTCGTGAGAAATCGAGAACTGGTTGACCTCGTGGAGTGGTGTCAATCTCTCACGAATTCAGAACGTTACAATCGGGAAATCGTTTTGACGAATCCTCAACGTCGAGTTCTTGAGGTTAACGCAATGCCATTGTCGTTAACTGAGCAACGACGCGGATTAGTATTAGTGATGCATGATATTACCGAACTCCGTCGTTTAGAAACGGTTCGCGCTGAATTTGTCGCCAACGTCTCACATGAATTGAGGACTCCACTCACAGCAATCAAAGGGTATTTAGAAACCTTGCTCGACGAATCTTCTGCAGATCCTGTTATGTATCGACGTTTTTTGGGAGTGGCTCTGACGCATGCTGATCGATTGGGTCGACTCGTCAATGATTTGATGAATCTGTCGGATATCGAAACAGGAAAAATTACGTTGAAACGAGAGGCAGTCTCCTTGGTCGAATCCATAAAAGAGGCGATAGGCATTTATGAACATGAAGCGGTCAAAAAAGGTGTTCGTCTTGCCAATCGAGTCCCTCCGGATATTTATGTGCAGGCTGATCGAGATCGCTTATCGCAGATATTGATTAATTTGGTTGATAACGCTGTAAAATATACAGCGACAGACGGGGAAGTGAATTTTATGACAGTGAGTGGAACAAACCCTGAACACATCGTGTTACGTGTTCAAGATACTGGCCAGGGCATTCCTCAAGCAGACTTACCTCGTGTGACCGAACGATTCTATCGAGTCGATAAAGCTCGGTCGCGTGAAGAAGGCGGAACTGGTCTAGGCCTGGCCATCGTAAAACATCTCGTGCATTTGCACGGTGGAACCCTTCAAATTCATAGTACATTAGGGAAAGGGACCACCGTGGATATCGCTTTACCCATTTCGTAGTCTTTTTCGCTTTCCTTCATTTCAGAAACTTTCGAGCAAGCTTCTCTCTTATTAGTTCAAAGACTGCAAGGTCTTTAATCCATCCCACATGGGTTTTACCCATAATCATTCTTCACGTACAAGAATAATACTGGAAGGTCACTAACGTCAGGTCTGATCTATTGCGTGTAAATTTGTCCAGCATACGTGAATGGATACTGGGAAGAAATGAGTTGATCAATTGGTTGATATAAAAAGGATTTATTTACGATGTTGTAACCTTGTTCAAGCCGATACGTAACATTGCTTGTCTATGCTTGAGGAAGATGCTCGATAAAATTTTCATTCAAAGGTGGAGAAGTTATGAAACTGGTGGAAATTTCCCACAAACAACTGCATAAGCATCCTGAATCTGAATTACCAGAAGTACTCGAGAGTATCTTGGTGACGCTCCAACTACACGGACCCATGCCAGTTCAGGAACTTGTCGAAAAATCTCCTCAATTCCGGTGGGTAGAGGTGTTAAAAGCGGTGAGCCAATTATGGGGAGAGGGGAAACTAGAATTGGAGCATGACAAGGGCGAATTGAAAGTCTGGCCGTTTGAATATTTTTGACGAAAGTTTGTGAAAAATCAAACAAAACTCTAGGAGTTAACAATTTTGTAACATTGTCGTTACTTACGAGAAACACTGGGTTTCTATGATTATTCATATCCTTGAAAGGAGAAGAGTTATGTGTAAGTTCGAATGTGTAGATCAAGGTGTTGCTTTGCCAAGGCTAGTTTCGTCTTGGGGGAACATAAGTATCCTAGCTGTTGTCGGGATATTTTCGTGGTTGATGGTGGCGCTCTTAAGTGTCTGCATTTGGGCCCTTGTAGGAACAGCCACGCAAGCATTTGCCGCAAGTGATTCGATGACGGATCCCAACTGGAAATCCTATCAACGGGTAAGTGGGGTTTCTGGAAATGTAAATAGTATCGGTTCAGATACTCTGAATAATTTGATGACTCTGTGGGCGGAAGGTTTCAGGAAGCAATACCCTAATGTAAAAGTTCAGATTGAAGGCAAGGGATCGAGTACGGCTCCACCTGCCTTGATAGAGGGGACTGCACAATTGGGCCCGATGTCTCGGAAGATGAAGGGCAAAGAGCAGGACAAGTTTGAGGCAAAATTTGGATATAAAGCCACCGCTTTTCCAGTAGCGATTGATGCATTGGCTGTTTATGTCAACAAGGATAACCCCATTGAAGGCATGACGATGGAGCAAGTTGATGCGGCCTTTTCCAAAACACGGCGACGAGGTTATAGCAATGACGTGAGCAAATGGGCAGATCTGGGCCTGAATGGTCCTTGGAAATCAACTCCGATAAGCCTGTATGGTCGAAACTCTGCGTCTGGGACTTATGGGTTTTTTAAGAAGACCGTCTTAAAAAATGGTGATTATAAAGATCAGGTCAAAGAGCAACCCGGTTCGGCTTCTGTCGTTCAAGGTGTGACAGAAGATCGAGCAGGCATGGGATATAGCGGAATTGGATACATAACGTCAGGGGTACGAGCTATTCCATTGGCGGCTAAACAAGGTAAACCCTTTGTGGAGCCGACATTTGCTAATGCGGCAAAAGGAGCCTATCCGCTGGCTCGGTTCCTGTACGTGTATGTGAATAAAGCACCAGGAAAGCCGTTACCTCCCTTGATGCAAGAATTCCTCAAGTACGTTTATAGCAAGGAAGGACAAGTCGTGGTCATCAAGGATGGTTACTTCCCGCTTTCCGCTGAAGTCATTCAGTCACAGAGTACATTATTAAAATAACGAGTCAATGACCAATAGTTCTGGAGGTGGTTTTCTAAAAAAAGAAGACCACCTCGCTTCATTTATTCGAATACTTTTTCGAGAGTCCTATACTTCCAATGTCACCTCCTGACTTTTCTGCTCCGATGGATGACCTTCCTTCGCCTCCCCGTGCCAAGGCTGTCTTCGTTTCCAGAGGACGTACTCACAGAAAACTTCGGGCACTGGCTGATCGCTTTGCGGCGGCAGTTGTGTGGGTAGGGGGTATCGCGACAATTGTCAGCATTATGGGAATTTTCGTCTATCTGCTGATTGAGGTTGCCCCACTGTTCGTATCACCTGAAAGCGAATCGCCAGCGAGTTTTCCTGCCAGAAATATGACCCAAGATACTCACGCGGCGTTGGCTGTGGGCGTTGATCAATATCAGGAGGTTGCCTATCTCGTGGAGAAGGGACAGGTCAGTTTTTATGAGATCCCAGATGGACAGGCCATCTCTTATGATGTATCTGAGACAAACCTGCCTCAAAATGTTGTAGCCATAGCACGGTCTCATGGTCGTGGTCATCACTTTGTATTTGGGACAGATGATGGATTTGTTGTGCCGGTGGATATCGAGTTAACTCCAACCTTTGAAAATGATAATCGAACCATTGTCCCGACTCTCACTACAGGGAATCCTGTTTTCGTTGACCCGACCAAGTCTGGTATCGCGCGACTCGCCTATCAAGAAACTGACGAAGGGATGGCCGTTGTTGTCTTAAGTCAGACTGGTGAATTGTGGTTGACGAAAAGTGGAGAGGGTGAAGGTCTGATGCTATCGGACGAACCGGTGGTGACTCAGACCTGGATTGCTCGGTATCCAGTCGAAGAAGTGACCACTCTTCTCTTAGATAGTCTTGGTGAAACGTTGATGGTGGGAGCGAACGATGGTCGGCTGATTCAGTGGAATGTCCTAGATCCGAGTGAACCAGAATTCATTCACACCTATACCTTGGCAGATGCCAATGATTTTATTACTGCGCTGGCCTTTCTAATTGGTGATCGAAGCCTTGCAGTGGGTACCAATAAGGGACGAGTTTCAGTATGGATGCCTATTCCAACCCAAGAAAAGGCTGCAACGCCTCTTTATGAGGAGGTCCGGTCATTCGAATCTCAGCATGGCGCGATCACGAAGCTTTCTCCTTCTCGGCGAGATAAAGGTTTTGTGTCAGCCGACTCAACGGGTGAGATTTTACTCCATCACTCCACGTCAAGCCAAACCTTAGTACGGATGAAAACAGCTGACTCGCCAATTCAGGGGCTGATGTTTGCACCTAAAGCGGATGGTGTAGTGGCGTTTGACGCTCAAGGGCAGCTGTATTCAACTACGATTGACAATGCTCATCCGGAAATTACCGTGCAAACACTTTTCCGTCCGGTTCTGTATGAAGGTTACGCGGAGCCTAAGCACATTTGGCAATCGTCGAGTGGATCAGATGATTTCGAACCCAAGTTTGGCATGTGGCCGCTTATTTTTGGAACATTAAAAGGGACGATCTATGCCATGCTGTTGGCTGTCCCTTTAGCTGTCATGGGTGCGATTTATACCGGCATGTTTATGAGCCCACGATTACGCGGGATTATCAAGCCGATCATTGAAACGATGGCTGCATTGCCATCTGTGGTTCTCGGGTTTTTGGCGGGATTGTGGCTCGCGCCACTTCTTGAGAAAATTTTTCCAGCAGTGGTTGGGATGGTTGTGCTTATGCCGTTAACTGTGACGATAGCCTGCATTTCCTGGCAATTAGTTCCCAGGGCTATTCGGGCACGCGGACAATCCGGCATTGACTTGGCAGTACTCATAGTCGTGTTGCTCGTGACGGCGATTGGCTGCTTAGCCGCCAATCACATGATTGAGTCTTGGCTGTTCGAAGCAGATTACAAAGGCTGGTTATTATCCGTATTTAACTTGCAATATGACCAACGCAATGCCTTAGTCATCAGTCTTGCGATGGGGTTCGCGGTGATCCCCATCATTTTTAGTATTTCTGAAGATTCCATTTCCAATGTGCCTAAACATTTGATCGCTGGATCATTAGCGATGGGTGCCACGCAATGGCAAACGTTGACGCGGTTAGTGTTGGTGTCAGCGAGTCCAGGTATTTTTTCCGCATTAATGATCGGATTTGGTCGCGCGGTCGGAGAAACGATGATTGTTCTCATGGCCACGGGAAATACGCCTATTTTGGATTGGAGTGTCTTTAACGGGTTCCGTACGTTATCGGCCAATATTGCTGTGGAAATGCCGGAAGCTCCCCATGGTGGAACATTATATCGAGTCTTATTTCTGTCAGGACTGTTGTTATTCGCATTCACGTTTTTTATCAATACTATCGCTGAAATCGTTCGGCAGCGGTTACGCACAAAGTATAGTCAATACTAATAGGATGGTAATTTGTCGCTCGTGAATCGTATTTTGTAGAAAGTATATGTTGCCTCAATCCATAAGAAAGTTTCTTGACTCAGGGACGCTATTTGTTTGGCTCTGCGGGGCTGGGTTGGCTCTTTCATTGTTGATGATTGGTGGGCTTATGATTCTGATCATGGTCAATGGGCTCGGATATTTTTGGCCGAAAGATCTCGTGGAATTCACCTTAAAAGATGGGACTGCAGTCTTAGGTGAAGTGACAGGCCATGAGGTCATTCATAATTCAGTGAGTACGGAATTTCCTGAAGGCAAAGGTCGAATTCAGCTTAAAGTGGGGAATCGTGATCTGTATGGGCTCGATTTTCGTTGGGTAGATGAAGAGCAAATTCAATCCCGAACGTTTCCGAAAGACGTGGTGTTTCTTGAACGGCGAGAGTGGGGGAATTTCTTTGGCCGTGTTCATTTGGTCAAGCAAGGAGAAAAAATTGTGGCCTCTGGCAATCAAGAGGCCACCAAGATTTTGCTGTCGTTAGTTGATCGTGCGAATGCTATCCAACACGAAATTCATGATCTCGAACAAAATGTTATTGGTTTGATCAACCACCAAATGGAGGAGTATCGTCTGGATCTGCGGTCACTGAAGCTGCGAAATAACAGTAATACTTCGGAAGCTGATAAGTTGGAACAACAAATCGCACTTCTCCAAGAGACCTATGAACAGGAGGCTCAAAAACTTCGCATGCTCTATGACCAATTGGGAGAATACACTGTTGTATTAGAAGATATAAATGGTCAAAAGAAAGATCTGGCTGTTGGGCAAATTATACGTGTTCTTCGCCCCAATGATATGGGCGTAAGCGAAAAGACCTTGACCTATTTGGGGAATGTATGGACTGTCTTAAGCGAGGAACCACGAGAAGCCAATACCGAAGGGGGAATTTTCCCGGCGATCTTTGGGACTGTGCTCATGGTTATGATTATGAGCGTTGCGGTCGTGCCTTTTGGTGTTCTGGCAGCGGTCTATTTGAAGGAATATGCCAGGCAAGGCATGTTGGTGAGAATGGTTCGTATCGCGGTTAATAATTTGGCCGGTGTGCCGTCGATTGTCTTCGGGGTATTTGGTCTTGGTTTTTTTGTGTACGCAGTTGGTGGGTCCATCGATACCATCTTTTTCCCAGAAGCATTACCTAATCCAACGTTTGGAACTGGTGGAATCTTCTGGGCCTCTCTCACTCTAGCGCTGATGACAGTTCCGGTCGTCATCGTTGCGACGGAAGAGGGATTGTCAGCAGTGCCACAGGAGTACCGAGAGGGATCGTTGGCATTGGGAGCCACAAAGTTGGAGTCGCTTTGGCGTGTTGTGATTCCTTGTGCGATGCCGGGTATCTTGACTGGCCTTATTTTGGCTATCTCACGGGCGACTGGCGAGGTAGCTCCTCTAATGCTCACAGGTGTTGTGAAATTGGCACCTTCGATGCCGTTGGATGGATACTTTCCATTTCTCCACCTGGATCGAAAGTTTATGCATCTAGGCTTTCATATTTATGATGTGGGTTTTCAATCGCCGAATGTCGAAGCGGCCAAACCCATGGTTTACGTGACGACCTTAATTCTTGTTGCTGTTGTGGTCTTGCTCAATATGGCCGCTATTTCTATCAGGAATCGGATGCGCAGAAAATATGCTGGATCCACAATTTAATTCAGGTACAATCATGGACATAATCTCAACTTCTACTCCAAGCCGAAAACACACTCGATCTCATCTACAAGTAGAGGTTGTACAAGATGGGCAGGATATGATGAATGAACACAGTAGTTTAGAACGAGGCGATGAACAGGTGTACACTCGACCCAAGATCGAAATTCAAGACATGAATTTTTTCTACGGACTCAATCAGGCGCTCTTTAAAGTCAATCTGACCATTCCTGAACATCGTGTGACAGCGTTCATTGGTCCTTCAGGCTGTGGCAAGTCCACATTACTTCGTTGCTTAAATCGATTAAATGACCTGGTAGTTGGTGCCCGTGTCGAGGGAAAAGTTTCGATCGACGGACAGGATATCTATCAGCCGGAAATTGATGTCACAGATTTACGAACACGCGTTGGAATGGTGTTTCAGAAGGTAAATCCGTTTCCCAAGACGATCTATCAAAATGTTGCCTATGGTCCGATGTTGCAAAAAATTACCAAAAAGTCCACACTCGATGAGATCGTTGAAAATAGTCTTAAAGGGGCAGGTTTGTGGGAGGAAGCGAAAGACCGGCTACATTCTAGTGCTCTTGGAATTTCAGGGGGACAACAGCAGCGGCTCTGTATTGCACGTGCCCTGGCTGTCAATCCTGATGTACTTCTCATGGACGAGCCATGCTCAGCGCTTGACCCGATCTCTACGGGAAAAATTGAAGAGTTACTCCATTCTCTTAAAGAACGATTAACCGTTGTCATTGTGACTCATAATATGCAACAAGCTGCTCGAGTCTCCGATTATACCGGGTTTTTCTTGCTGGGCGAATTGATTGAATACGATGACACGAAGAAAATCTTCACCAATCCAGGAGATCGGCGTACGGAAGATTACGTCACCGGACGTTTCGGATAATGAAATGCCAGAATTTCTATGAATCAAGAAAGAACGGCCTTGAACTTCATGCACACTGCCAATCATATAAGGAGATATCGTGCAACGTCACTTTGATGAAGAACTAGTCGAGCTCAAACAAAAGATATTGCGGATGGGTGCCCTAGTCGAGGATCAGATTCAGCAGGCCACGAAAGCTCTCATCGACCGAGATGAAATCCTTGCCCAACAAGTTATCGACAACGACCGAAGAGTGAATACCTTAGATGTTGAGGTAGATGAGGCGTGTCTTGAGTTGTTGGCACTCTATCAACCGGCCGCTCGCGATCTTCGGTTTATTACGACGGCGATGAAGATTTCTACCGACCTCGAACGGATGAGCGATTTAGCAGAAAATATTTGTGAACGAACGATTGAACTCAATGAGGAACCGCAGCTCAAGCCCTATATCGATATCCCGGCCATGGCTGAGAAAAGCTTGAAAATGGTCGGAGAAGCGCTTGATGCCTTTGTTCGCGGTGATTCTGCGCTGGCTCGGCAAGTACTCGAGGAGGATGATGAGGTTGATGAACTGAATGAACAACTATTTCGTGAACTGCTTTCCTATATGATTGAAAATCCTAAAACCATATCACGAGCTATTCGATTATCTTTTATCTCGAAGTATATTGAACGCATCGCTGATCACGCGACGAATATCGCCGAACTTGTGGTCTATTTAGTCGAAGGAAAGATCATTCGCCATACCCTCCCTGTTGAATCCTAGTAGCCCTCCGAATTTTAGTATCTTAGTTTATCGCTCATTGCCGTTAAAACAAACTTGGAAGTCCTTTAAGCCGGGCCTAGGTTCTTCTCTCAATCTGTTACATTGAATTTATCCATCCGTAATCAATCCGAAATTCGGCTCCAGTACACTAGGCTTGAACAAGAGAGAACGTGCAAGTGAAATATCGCAACACTCTTTGCGTGCAGTAAGCCTTATAGAATTCTAAGGAGGTAATATGATAAGGCGTGTCTTTATACCAACGTTTGGTAATATTTGTGACTGGGAATGTTCGCACTGTGGGTATCGTTGGGAAGCTTCATCCAGCCAAGATAACTGTCCTTCATGTCAGTTAGAAGACCAATTGAATTACCCATGCGAAATGTTCAATCGTTCACTGACGAACATGAAGGTCAAAATCTTATATTATAGCGTATCCAAATAAGTTCCAAACATACAAATAGCACAATCCCAGCGCGGTACGGCGGGGAACAATGCGGAAGTTATTAGTCTGAAACGAGCAGGTATCGAGAGGGCACAGAGCCTGGTGAAAGGCCTTTATAACGGAGCTTCCTGGTGTCCAAACTTGATCAACCCGGAAATAGCACTTGAAATTACGTTTCTTTTGGGACGAGACAGGGGATGCTTCCGGTAGCCGCGGTCCGAGAGTCCGTAATAGAAACCGTCTTGCCGGGCTTGGCGTTTGTCCGCTTGCCGAGTATACGCGCTATCCCCGAAGTTGCAACTCCTCCAGCATCTGGCCGTCATGAACCTTGGCCGTGGTAACCTGAATGAATAATCGGTTGCCCATGCGCCTGCACGCCGATATGCCCTTTGGCCCCGAAATGCCACGTGTTATTCTTGCGTGTCGAACTCATCTCGGGGTCCCGTTCCTTAATGTTTTGCTTGCTGTTCCACGATGGCTTTCAGCAAACCCATGGGTGGCTAAAAACTGTTGCCAGGATCTGTTGCGACAGCCATGCTCTTCCAAGAGATGCCGAAAGACATCCGGAATCACTCCCCCGAAACAGTCAAACCCTAGGAAGCTTTGTCAAGAGGGCTTCTTCCATCAGGGGACTCAAATTGTGCCATGCGATGCGGGGGACGGCCTCCGGTGCTCTTGTAATACGGGTAGATCACCTCCTCCAGTTGTTGCCATGGCACGACCTGGTTCATGGTGGTTTGCATGAGGGCTATTTTACAGGATCCAAGCACTTTTGCAGAAAATTTCAGCCCTAGACTAAACTTGTTTTGCCAAACGACCTCTCCACGATGGGATGTGCCAAAATACTCTGATTCATGAATTTCGAGCTTGAGTGTTTGCCCAATACGGTTTTGCAGGTCTGACATCTGTAGTTTGGCGCCGCCATGGGGTGAAAAATCGATAATACGGCAGTCTTCGTAGATATCGTTTCTAGAGACTTGTCCAGTTGCATGAAGCCGTTTTCTTGGTTGATCTCGTTTGCAATAGTATTTTTCTCGAAACACCGAAAGCTTGTTGATAGCAGGTGACAGGTTGTTGGGTTGATAGCAATTGCCTTTTTCAGAGATTTCGCAAGCGACATATTTTTGAAAGGCACTTTCATGAATCATTTCATTGACGGTAAGGTTCGATTCTGTGAATAAGCGTTCCTTGATATTCCTAAAAAGAGGAGAATTACTCGGGGTCTTGAAATGCAATCTGGTAATTTTCGGTCGATTGCCAATGACTCGATCTCGTGGGAACACTCCTAATGGGATTAACCCTTTATAGAAAAGACTCAGAGAGTTCTCCGGCTTACTCGCTTCTCGATTGATATTCTTTTGAATCTCTTTTGGAAAATTCGGCGGAAAGTGCAGTCCGCAATCAATAGCTCGCTTGACCATCCAGAGCAGTGTTTCGCTCGACAGGGTAATGTTATACGCCCCGCCACCTACATCAGAATGCGATCCTGGAAACCAAGTTTGACAGACGTCTTTTGTGCAGGATGGCCTATCAGGATTGTCTTCTAACTTAGACCATAAATTCGGTTTAAACGGACTGCGACGTTCGTCAATCGCTAGAGCGTGGTAGCCATACTCGATATGACTTCCGATTTCTGTATTAAAAAAACCGACCCATCTTCTTGTTAAAGGTCCGATATAGGGGATGGGGAGACCAAGCGCTCCCACGGTATCCCACACGCCCAAAAATCTGATTGTGATTTGTCGAGTATGGTGCGAAGCTATGAATTCATCATAGAACGGAAGATTTTTTCTCTTTTGTGGATGGGTGTTGTAATAACGGAATGCGGTCGGCAACTTATGAAGATCTGTCGAATACAGTAACCCCACCGCCCCAATCATTCCGGCTAAGGCTCTTACGGTATATGCGCCACGACTGAACCCGAAAAAATACAGTTCATCCCCGGCGACATAGTTATGACAAACAAACCGGTATGCCTTAATGATGCGTGATGACAGCCCATAGCCTGTAGCTCCCCCGAGCATGCGATAGCCAATTCCTCCGTCAGTGCCAACGCCAGAGTCATAATAGATAATTTGGTGGTGCCCGTGATCATCGACGGGAGATACCGCTCTCGCCACTCGGAGCACATTAGTCGGACGATATCGTTTGCGGTCGAGCCGCACTTCAGGTTTATTCCACGTTCCATCACAACAGACAACGATTTTCTTGGGCGTATAAGTCGAGGGGTTCATTTGTTCACAATCATACATCTACCAAGAAATTAGGAGGTGAGCACTCCTTCTTGGTCGGTAGTCCTTGGGATTTAAATCTGGCAAGAAAAATGTATGTAGGATATCAGAAAGAACATAAGTATTATGACATATTTTCTTCCACAGTCCACGGAAAATTTAGCCATGATATTGTGGGTGACCGACTGTCTGTCCCAACCATTCTAGTAAAAAAATCTGTTCAAAGATCTCCCTTCTTTGTAAGGAGGGAACTAAAGGGAGGTAGAGCAAGACTGCACGGTCATGCCTGTAATGCTTCATTCCTATGGTGGGAAGTCGCTAAGATCACTGAGTTGAATGGACTTGCATTTTTAGCTGAACCTGGCACAATGCCGCTTGATCTCCCAGACAAGCCAAGAGGGCGCTACAAATGTCGTTAGAAAATCTTCATTAAAAAATTGAGCCTATGAAAATGTCTCAAACGCATGGTTCACCGAGGTTGATTGTTTGGTAAATGGGAACGTCAAACCCAGTCAGCAAATATACACTCCTCACCTCAATCCATCTTTCTGGCTTGAGCGATCGTACGCTTGTGATCTACAATGTTCCTCTAGGTATACGTCATGATCCTTTTCTTGGCGCAGGGGAAAACAAGTAAAATGTATACTGAGGAACTCTATGGGAAAGTGGATTGTTGCAGATGCTGAACACCTCGGCGGTGCTCCAAGAGTGCCTGGCGCTCGAATTTCAGTAGCTTTCTTGCTGGAACTTCTGTCCTGCGGGATGACTATCCCTGAGATTACGAAGGAATATCCCAGCCTGAGTGAAGAAGCCATCCGTGGAACGTTAGCTGAGCTGGCTCACTCCGATCTGTTACATGCCTTGTGAAGATTCTGCTTGATGAGAACCTACCGGAGTCGTTAGCAGCGGCTCTCCAGCTGTTGGGACATCATGTGGATACCATCAACAGTTTGCGTCTATAAGGTTTGGATAATGGTACGCTCTACCGCCAGGTGGGGCAAGACTACGAAATATGTTTTACCAAAGACGCCGGTTCTGTCCATAATGTTCGTCAGATGCGAAAGCCTTCCAAAGTAAAACTGCTGCGAGTTGTACTTCCACAACAACCTGCTAAACCCTTTGTCGACGCTTTTGTGAGAAAATTTCAACAGACCGATTGGCGACGTTATGATAACGGGAATGATTGGCCGTAAGGCGTTACAACGAGGGCCGATAAACTCAATGGTTTCAACTCACCGCAATTCTGTTCATTATTGATGGGTTGTGCTCAGGGAAATTCAAATACAAATAGGGTCAAGTCTTTTGTTAAATAATTATTTGCATCTTCTTGGTTGGAGGTGAGGATCCCGATGGTTGTTGGGAAAGGGGGAAGATGAGGTCATGTTGGATGCTTCGGTAGCGGCATGAGCCACAACATCTTCAAAGTCTTTCAACGGGGTTTCCAGAGCCATGCGGTTAGTCTTATCCGTAATCGGTGCGACGGTGAAACGTGTGAGCAAGGTTTATGAGAATAGCTGACTCCAAATGTCCGATCAGGAGGCTCTGCTGGTTGTGATGAGGTTGCTCCTAAATTCGAGAGAATATTCTTTGGCCCATGGAGGGTGGAGTTATTGACTGAGTATAACTATTAGTATAAAATATTTTTATACTAACCTTTTGTTGAGGAGCTGCGCAGTGGGAAATGTCAAAACAGCCATATCGATTGACGAAGATTTATTTGACCAGGTGGAAGCCTTGGCCAAAACACTCAAGATTCCACGGAGTCAGTTGTTTTCCAACGCGATACAAGCATACCTTCTTCGCAAGGAAAACCAACAACTTTTAGAAGACATCAATCAAGCCTATGAGCAACCACCAACAGCTGCAGAGCGGACTCACCTTTCACGCATGAAGACGAAACTCCGTCGACGGGTTGTTGATCAATGGTAATAAAACAAGGAGACGTGTTTTGGGTTAATCTGAGTGCTCCATCGGGATCGGGCCCTGGGTACCGCTACCCACACGTCGTTGTGCAGAACAATGTGTTTAATAACAGTCGTATTCATACGGTTGTGGTCTGTACCATCACCTCAAATCTTAAGCGAGCCGAATCACCAGGGAATGTCTTACTCTCCAAAGGAGAAGCCAACTTACCCAAGCAAAGTGTTGTGAATGTGACTCAATTATTTACAATTGATAAAACAGATTTAGAGAAAAAGATTGGTACACTCTCCATGTCACGTCTTCAGACCGTGCTGAACGGGGTTCGGTTAGTGCTCGACCCACGAGATATCGAGTAAGATTCTTTCCCTCCACAAATCAGCTGAAAAATAGGTTGAGAATAGAATTTACCCATCTAGCAAAATCTGGGCAATTGAACACACGGCTCATTCGCTTTTGCCTTGCAAAATGGCTCAAGGCCAGAGCACGAAATTAGGGCCATTTTTTTTAGAGAATTAATAAAGATCCTAAGATGAAGCCAAGGAAGAGTTCTTCAGTGTAGCTTGCTGAGGTGAAGATTAGACTTTCAATGGGGCTGTAGTAACGGCACCATGTTCATACCAGGGGCGTGTGTTGTTCACGATTTTTACGACCGACAGCATGACTGGCACTTCTACTAACACTCCCACGACCGTCGCGAGCGCTGCCCCAGAATTGAACCCGAATAATACGATAGCGGTAGCAACAGCCAGCTCAAAAAAATTACTCGCTCCAATTAAGGCCGATGGCCCAGCGACACAATGTGCCACTCCGAACGCTCGGTTTAGAAGATAGGCGAGACCTGAATTGAAATACACCTGAATCAGGATAGGCACTGCCAGCATGGCGATGATCAACGGTTGGGTAAGTATTTGTTTTCCCTGAAAACCAAATAACAACACCAGCGTGGCGAGCAGTGCCGACAGCGAAATCGGATGCAACCTTGACAATGTCTGATCTAGCGTTTTTGTTCCTCCATTTTTCAGAAGATTCCGACGCCACCACTGTGCAAGCACAACAGGAATCATGATGTACAGCACCACTGAGAGAAACAACGTATCCCATGGAACGACAATGGCCGATAAACCCAACAGGAACCCAACGATTGGGGCAAAGGCCACGATCATCATCAAGTCATTCAATGCCACCTGAGTGAGGGTGAAATGCGGTTCCCCTTTTGAGAGGTGACTCCAGACAAAAACCATGGCTGTGCAAGGCGCTGCGGCTAACAGTATGAGCCCAGCAATATACGCATCCTGTTGTTCGACTGGGAGATACGGTGCAAAAACGCCCCGAATGAATAGCCAGCCAAGCATAGCCATGGAAAAAGGCTTAACCGCCCAATTGATGAAAAGCGTGATCGCGACTCCCTTCCAATGACTTTTCACTTCGTGAAGGGCTGCAAAGTCAACTTTAAGTAGCATGGGTACAATCATGAGCCAGATGAGCACGGCAACGGGAATGTTCACTTGCGCTAGTTCCCATCCCCCTAGCATATGGAAGAACGAGGGAAACAGATGACCAAGTGTAATGCCCGCAAGAATACACAGGACGACCCACACCGTCAGAAAACGCTCAAAGGTTCCCATGTTTGCAGAATCAGCAGTGTTGGTTGTTGTCTCACAGGCTATGCTCATTGCCTATTCCTGTTGTGGTAGCTTTTCTCCTTCTCAACTCTCTCAAGATATTCTTTCAACCCTTTCCCGTCAATTGGCGTAGATGGAAGTGAAATGAGTTGTTGGATGCGTCGTTCTAATTCACGATAGATGGTTGCAAACGCCTTTAATCGGTCTGCGTGACTTCCTTCTACTGATGCGGGGTCTGGAAGACTCCAGTGCGCCTTAGCAGGCTGTCCCGACCAGATTGGGCAGGGTTCGGCTGCCGCGCTATCACACACGGTAATGACCAAGTCGATGGTGGGAGAATTCATATCGGTGAATTCTTCCCAACTCTTACTTCGAAAGGTACTAGTTGAGTATCCCAGGGATCTAAGCAATTCAATCGTCAAAGGGTTTACGGTTCCTGTTGGACGACTGCCCGCACTAAAGGCTGAAAATCGTGGATGTCCACATTTATTGAGGATTGCCTCGGCCATGACGCTCCGCGCCGAATTCCCCGTACATAAAAAGAGGACGTTAAAGTGATCAACATTCATCATGCACAACAGGATTTCGTGATTGTTGTCGGCTCGCAACAGTCTGGTTTGCCCATAGTCTCTGGAGTGCAACAGGCCTCATCGGGATTTTGGATTTGGCTTGAGAACATCTCTGCATCGTCCATTGTTCGATACACTTCCCAAGGGAGGCACGCAGGATCCTGGAGCCAGGTTTTCTCCGAGCGTGCATAACAACACACCGTCTCACCCTCGTCGAAGACAGCTATCCCTGACTTGCTAAGACGCCCGCGCAAGGCCTTCAGCTCATGTTCCTCATCCACTTGGATGCCTAAGTGGTCAATCCCTTTTTGGAAGGCGCGAGTCGAGATGGCGAAATTCATGAAGGGATCTTCAAGCGACCATTTCGCGTAGTCCGGCTTGGTCTTTACAGGCTCTGCACCAAACAGTGTGGTGTAAAAGTGAATGGCGTCTTCTAGTTTTTCTACTCCAATGTGAATATGTAGACGTTTCATGAGATTTTCTCCTTCTGTGTAGGCTGACAACAGTGAGCGAGTTGGATAATGCTGCATCGTTTTTTCTTGTCATTGCGAATGCTGGCGAACTCGATACGACAACAATCCTCGATCATGAATCGTATTAGATTAGTGAAAAAATCAAAGTTTGCACTGTAAATGATGGAACGGCCCTGCCGCCGAGATACGACCAACCCTGCGTTGTTCATATGAGAGAGATGGAAGGATAACGTGTTATGTGGAATGTCCAAGGCTTGACTCAAAGTCCCAGCAGGCGCGCCGTCTGGCCCGTGCTCCACCAAGAGGCGAAAGACACGTAATCGGGTTTCCTGAGAAAGTGCGTCAAAGGCAATGAGTGCTTCTTGAATGTCCATATGTCTAGAATAATGGACATATTAGTCATAGTCAAGGCCCGCTTTGCAACAATAACCCTGTAAATCATAGAGCGCTGAAAGTCCACCGCCCAAGATGTTCATTAATAAATTGAGCTGACTTGTATAAGCACCGCCCTACTGGGAACTGTTGAATTATAACGATATCGAAGGCCCTATTTAGCCAGAAATCCATTGACGGCGACTTCCCAAGCAAGGCGAATGTAAAGCTAGAAAATGATCTTTCAATGTCCGAAAGAAAAGTTTGGGTTGATGGTCCTCGCTGATTGTCAAATTTATGCATGATGCCGCTCTGTGGGAATAGCCCAGCGGCTTAAGGATTACATCTCTAACCCATTTTTGACCTCAAGCACTTTCTCAAGAGATGCTCGAGGAAACGCAGTATGTTTCCTCTAATGGAGGTGGGTATCGATCATCAAGCGGATGCATCCAGATAAACTCGACCAGGTCGGTGCCAGCTGTTTTCCATATGTGAAGGCACTGAACAGTGAAATGGAGGATAGACGTACGTATGCCTTGTAACGTCCATGTTTTTTGCATTTTCGTGAATTGTCCAACCATGAGAAACTCATTCCCTTGTCGCCGACCTCGTGATCAATAATTCCTGGAAATAGCATTGAGAAGCGACGATTAAACAAACCTGTCGACAAACTTTCAGGGCCGGCAAACGTATTCTCAGGAAAGGGTAGCCACTCTGCGTGAAAGGTTACGCCTTTGAGAGTAGTTTCGGACCGTATGATTCTTCCGGCGAGTTGTAGGGTATCATTTTGGGATTGAAATGTAGGATCTTTCACGCCAGCAAAATCTTGTGGAGTCCTGATGATCGTTGTTCTGATATCTGGGAATGTTGGTACAGGAGCACATGAATCCACTGTGAGAAACAGCCACACACACAATATAGACATGCATTGGAATGAATTACGAGCTGACAGACAATATTCAATCTTCATATGACCATACGCTAACAACTATTATACTGTTGGGAGCTGTACCTCTGCTAGCACAAGGAAACACGGGGGAAAATAGAAAAAGCAATATCTGCGATTGGTGGTGAAAAGATAAGAAAGGTCATCTCTCTATCAGGAGAAATTTGCTTTTCCCATTGTTCTTTACAGTCACGCAATGATGAGAATTCTTGCAGAGATCAGGTACCTACTCTCTCCGAGAGGGATCTGCCAATTCTGCTGATTATCGTTGGGTCAAATAAATGCCGCACAGAGTTGTTCAACAACGGTCACCTTTGATCGAGGAGCTGGAAAACCTTCGCCTGTTATGTTGATGAACTAGTGGAAAGATGTTGTGCGCTATCTAAAGAGACAACTCGACTCAACTCTGAGAATACGACAACCGAATGATACATTGATGGGTGCTGAGCAATGTAAGGGCATTCAGATCTGAGGACCTAAAAGGTTGAAGATGGGGGAAAAGTAGTATATAACGTATATAAAGCTATTTGAGTGAGCAAAGATATCTTTATCTCTATAGCGGACGTTAGCAGGAGGGAGGCTTATGAAGATTAAAGTTGGCGAATATGTTGTTTTTCGCAAGCTGAAGTCGTCATCTCATCCAAGCCCTCGAGCCAAACAACTTAGACCGGCCAAACATGGAGATACCTATACATACCTCATCGACAAGTTTTGGAAAGTCGTCCGAGTCTTTGATGACGAGACCATTGAAGTTGAGACCCGTCGTGGAAAACGAAACCGGGTGGACGTGAATAGTCCACAGTTGCGTAAGATTGGATTGTTTGAGCGATTAATCTTTCGTCACCGCTTGTTTTAAATGCTTTTTAGATTAGAGCCTCTGAGATTCATTTATTCCTACCAACTAAGTATCCTGGTTGTCTTCCACCATTAGCTCAGGCCCCATAAAACCTTAATTTAAGCACGTCAACATCATAATGAAAAGAAAATGCCTGGACTGGGAGTTCTAGGAGGGCATGACTTTATTGTGATGTGCTGGCAATTGTCCGATCTTTCCAATTCTTGAGAAACCATTCTTGAGAGTTGAAGGCGTCTTCTTCCGTTTTTGGTTTGAGCCTTTCGTATGTGCCCGCGGAAGTCAATCGTCTGGCCTTTACAGTATCACGGAGATGCACGTGAAGTGCATTCTGGATAAGGAGTTCTTTTAACGACTGATTTTCGATGGGAAATAATACCTCGACTCGACCATCGAGATTTCTCGTCATAAGATCGGCGCTGCCCAGAAAAAGTTCGTCTTTTCCGCCATTCCGAAAATAAAAGATGCGAGAATGTTCTAAGAACCTTCCGACGATGGAGGTGACCGTAATCGTCTCGCTGACGTCAGGCATGCCTGGGCGCAATCCGCAGACTCCTCGAATGAGGAGGTCGATTTTCACGCCTGCTTGTGAGGCGCGATAGAGTGCGAGAATGCAGGCTTGATCGACTAAGGCATTCATTTTAAACGCGAGATACCCATCCCCATGTTGTTGGTGGCGATGAATCTCACGGTCGATTCGTTGAAGTATTTCGTGGCGCATGGTGTGAGGTGCTACGAGCAATTTCGTATAGGACTCCTTGCGAGAGTACCCTGTCAGTGCGTTAAACAAATCAGACACGTCTGCACCGATCGCGGCATCGCTTGTAAAGAAACTAAAGTCTGTATAAATTCTACTCGTAATCGGGTTGTAATTCCCGGTTCCCAGGTGCAAATACCGACGAATTTGATCTTCGTCTTTTCTGACCACCATGCACAGTTTCGCATGAGTTTTTAACCCGCGAACGCCATAGACGACATGAACGCCTTCATCTTCGAGTTTTCTTGCCCACTCAATATTATTTTCTTCATCAAATCGAGCTTGCAACTCAAAGAGGACGGCGACCTGTTTCCCGTTTTCTCTGGCTTCCATGAGGGATTCGACAATCGAGGGATTGGATCCCACACGATACAGTGTTTGTTTGATGGCTATGACATGTGGATCGTTGGCCGCTTCACGAACAAAATCGACAACCGGAAGAAAGTTGTCATAAGGATGAAACAACAACTGATCTTCTTGGCGTATAGCTGAGAACATACTGTCTCTGTTGGCAAGGCGCTCTGGAATACTATGCAGATAGGGGGGGAATTTTAATTCTGGACTGTCAATCTGAAGCAATTCCATGAGACTGGATAGGCCCAAAGGAAAGTCGTACGTAAAGACTTGATAAGGGGCGAGGTTAAGATTCCTGACTAAAATGTCTCGAATGTGATCGGGGGTGTGTTGATCTAATTCCATGCGGACGACTGATCCGAAATGGCGAAGATCAACTTGTTCTTCGATTGTCGAAAGAAGGTCTGCGGCTTCATCTTCTTCAATGGCCAAATCGGCATCACGGGTGATACGAAAAGGATACGAGGCTTGAATGGTCAAGCCTGGAAACAGTAAGTCTAAATTGGCGGTAATGATATCTTCCAGCCAGACAAAGTGATGATGAACTTCATCGGTAAGGGGCTTGTCTTTTTCCTGTTTTGCCGGGAATTCTGTTTGAGGAATACGAATCAGGCGAGAGAAATTGTTTGGAACTTTGACTCTGGCAAAACATTCCCCTCGCTCCGGGTCATGCGCCACGACGGCTAAATTCAGCGTAAGATTTGAGATATGAGGAAAAGGGTGAGAAGGATCGAATGCCAATGGAGTTAATGCCGGAAAAATCTCCTGCGAGAAGTATTGACGCAAGGTCTCACGCTGCGATGGAGAGAGTTGATCATACGTAAAGAGCCGAATGTTGGCATCGTGAAGTTTGTCGAAAAGATCTTTCTCCCAACATTTTGTGACTCTCCGTAATTGTCCAAGTAATTTTTCTCTGACGACGCTTAATTGATCAGAGGGCGCCATTCCATCTGGGGCGCTTTCGATCACTCCACTCGTCACTTGTTCGCGAAGTCCGGAAATACGAACCATAAAAAATTCGTCTAAGTTGCTAAAGAAAATAGCGAGAAATTTTGCGCGTTCTAAAAGAGGTTGACTTTGGTCCTCGGCCTCTTCCAACACCCGACCATTAAACTCTAGCCAGCTTAGCTCACGATTCAGATAGAGCTTGGGATCATGGAGGTCAATGTCAGGCATCAGTTGTTGCTCGAGTTTGGCGTTGTGTTAAATCGTACTTATGGTGTTCTCAATTGAGTTTTGTGATCCTGAATTGTTTTTTATTTCCAGACTGCGTATCCACGTTTTTTCAGTTTTGTCCAGCACGACGGAAATGCTTCGCGAATCTGTGCGCGTCGATGACGAAGTCTTTCTACGATTAGCCCACTTGTAAAAGCCGTTTTCACTCGTCGAGATGAGCGAAGAGAGTTTTGTAATTGTTCCTCGATTATAACGGTATCTTGGGATTCTCCCAATAGGTCCTGTAGCTTTCGTATTTGTCGCAAGAATCGTGTTGCAGGCTTACCTATGCTTGGTTCTGCGAGTTCCACCGCGTATCTGACTCGTTTCGTGCGCATCCTCAGACGGTGGAGGTCTTCATCAGAGTGCTCTTTAGGTAAATTATCTCCCGCTTTCTCGAGTTTGTCGAATTCTTTTTGAGCCAGATCCCGAAGCGCAATATGTGGATTTGTAATATCTATATGTTGTGTAGATGAGAGTAATTGATCGAGGAGAGCGAGATAGCGCTCACTTCGTAAGGCCTCTAGCATTGCGGCTCGAGCCACAGAACGCTCCGACTCTAGTCGGCTTAATAGCGCTTCAAAGGTCTTTTGCTCTGCCTCAAGCAGGGTATGAGTTTCACGGCGGAGATTTTGCAGCAAGACATCAAAGTCTCGAACCGATCCTAAAACTCTTGCGAGCCAGCCGATTTCATTTCGAAGCGCTGAATTCCACGCTGGTTCAAGAAGTGGGCGAACCATACGAAGAATCGCATGGACTCGCCTGGTTGCCACTCGCATTTGATGGAGATCTTCTGAGTCTCTGCCAAAGCGAGTACCTGGGTCGTGTCGAAGAATCTCGTCAACTTGCTGTCTGAGCATATATGTTACTTGTTCTCCTTCAGGTGCGGAGGCATCTATCTGGGGAAGCTTTTCTGGATAGTCAAGCTCTAGTGCCTGACACATTTTTGGTCGTGAATTTCCGTTTTCAGCTCCGGCGGCTTTTAATTGTTTGATGATTTGCTTGAGATTTTTTTTCGTCCCTTCGACTAGCTCAATTTCAAGTTCATGCAATCGTTTGCAGATACGTCGGTCTTTCAAGACCGCAACATGATCCCACGTGACTTCTGCCACAATGTGTTCTGGTTCGGTAACCTGATGAGGATATCGTTCGGTTCGAAGTTTTGTTACAGGAAGGGGATCTTGACCTCGGAAGAATGCAAAAAGCAGGTCGGAAAATTCGACGGGTAATTTGGTTGATCCATGAGAAATCTCGAGCTCTTTTCGAGCCTGCTCTTTTGGTAATTTGAGTTGCCATACACCCTTCCCATGTTCAACTCGACGCCGGAGCGTGATCCCTAAACGGGCCAGAGCGTAATTCTTCGTATCGAAGTAAGTGGATATGAACGTGCGTTTGGGTAAGGAATGGCTTACGAATTGGGCTGGAAAACGAAACCCGGTCGGAGGACAGAGTTTAACTTCTTGTTCTGCGCTTTCTTTAACGGTATAAGGACGCATCAGAGATTAAACCCTATGACCCATAGGGAGGAGCTATTGTCAAAAGTAGTGTCTAGATAAGTTGCTCACGCGGCGACGGGTTCCTTTGTGCTTGCTTCAATGCCATCTGAAATTTGAATGCCCTCAATCACTTGGGCCAACTGCTGAAATCCGCGAAGCCGGCGCCAAGTCTTCTCGGCACAGCAGCCCAGCTTGAACATCATGTGTAACATCCCGTCCCGAGTCAGACAGCCTTTGGTTCGCGTTGTCCGATGGCGAATCGTTCCGAAGGTCGATTCAATGGGATTCGTGGTCCGCAGACTTTGCCAGTGCGACGCCGGAAACCCATAAAACGTCAGTAACTCTGCCCGATCCTTCTCTAAACACCCCGTGGCCTTCGGATACTTTGGCTCATAGGTCGTGAGAAAGCGATCAAAGGCTTCAGTGGCTGCGGCTTTGGTTTCCGCTTGCCAAATCTCATGCAACGCCTGTTTCGCCTTGGGCTGCACACTCTTGGGCAACGCATTCAAGACATTGCGGGTCTTGTGGACCCAACAGCGTTGCTGGCGTGTACTCGGGTAGAGCTCCTCTAACGCGCTCCAGAACCCGAGCGCGCCATCTCCAATCGCTACTGCTGGGGCCGTCATACCTCGGGCCTTTAAAGACAACAGCACTTCCCGCCAACTCTGAGTCGATTCACGCACGCCGTCTTCAATCGCCAAGAAGTGCTTCTCCCCTTGGCTATTCACGCCGATGACGACCAACGCACAGAGTCGGTACTGCTCGGCCCGGAGCCCACTGTAAATGCCGTCCACCCAGATATACACCCATTCCGCTTCATCCAGCCGGCGCTGCCGCCAGGTCTCGTACTCTGCTCGCCATCCCTGTTTTAACCGGGCCACCGTACTCGCCGAGAGGCCCTGGGCCTCGGGGCCCACTAAGACTTCCAAGGCTGTCTGCATCTCCCCCGTGGAAATCCCCTTCAAATACAGCCACGGTAACGCGGCTGCCAAGCTGCGTGTCTTGCGCACATAGGGCGGCACTAAGGCAGAGCGGAAGGTGACCGGCTCTCCTTGACGACTCCGCACCTTGGGGACCTGGACCGTTATCGGGCCAAGCCCCGTTTGAATCTCCCGTTCGGGATGGTGCCCACTTCGCACGACCAGAGCTCGCCCTTCCTCATCCCGGTGCTCGCCATACGCCGTGAGTAACTCCGCAACCTCCGCCTCCAACGCGTGCGTCAGTAATTGCCGAGCCCCGGCCCGAAGCACCTCGGTCAATGGATCGCACGCCTCTCGCTCTTCTGGCTCTAGTTTGGTACGCTCCTGCATCGTGGCGTCTCTCCTTTCTGTGGTTGAGATATGAATGTGTCGCAACACTCATTTCAACCCGAGACGCCGCGTCTTTTCAACTCATGTCATGCACTACTTTCAAATATAACTCCATAGGGAGCGTAAAAATGGTATAAATGAAAAGCTCATATTTTATCATAAGCTTTTGAGGCTAAAGTGTGAAATTTTCGATGACTAAGGATCAAGCTCTATTGAAAAAAGGATTTGGGTTCATCAAGCAGTTTATGCAAAATCTGTGGAGGTCTATTAACTCTCTTGATTCCATAGGTATATGAGGAGCCAGTTATCATGCATTTCATGTTGTCATATTTTATTCTGCTCATCACCGTGATGACTACGCTAGCGTGTTCGGTCGTTGGCGAGAACTCGACTCTCCCAGAGTCATTCTCATTCGACCCCTTCACTCGCTCTGCGCGCACGAACAGTATGCCGGCATGTACCCCTCTTCTACTACCCCATGGGTATCACCAGTCGATTCTCGTTCAAGAATTACCTTTTTGCTCAAATGCCATGGTGACTCTAGATGTGATTGCCGAGACCAATGATCGAACGGACATGAATGCTGTGAATGAAACAGGCGAAGAAATTGGTCGATATCTTTACCGCACTCACGAAACAGGAGAGGGGAAAGCCGCCATTTCAGTCATTGATCTAAAGACAGGTCAAACGGCTAGACACAGTGGGGAACAATTTGGTGGTTGGAATAGACTGGACGGAATCGAATGGACGCCTTGGGGGACCGTACTCGTAGCAGAAGAAGCCGGGGCCCATGGCCGTTTATTTGAATGCCATGTGGACGGGCTTCACTTAGCCTGTGTAGACCGTCCTGCTGTGGGAAGAATGTCGCACGAAGGCATTGCCGCCACGAAAGAAGGCACGATTTATGTCATAGACGAATATAACGGTGGTTCTATCTTTAAGTTTGTGCCCACCATCTATGGTAATCTTTCTGCTGGAAAGCTTTTTGCCCTTAACATTACCTCGGGTGAGGCGACCATATGTTCTGGCAAGGCAGGCGTTGGCTTTACGCCCACTGGGAAGGCCGAATGGATTTTGCTTACGCCAGGCCAGAATCGTGTCGTGACCGACCCGGCTTACAATGCAAGATCCGCTGCGTCGGAAGCTCACGTGACAAAGTTTTGTCGGCCTGAAGATATAGAAGTTATCGATGAAAATCTATACGTATCGACTACGACGACACACACCGTGTTTCAAATACCTTTAACGACAGAAACCCCGATCGTGACGGAGTATGTAGGGATAAATACAAATATGAACAGTGAAAGTGAAGTTCCCTCCTATGGTCTGCATAGCCCGGATAATTTGGCGTCTGATCGTGCAGGGAACCTCTACATTGTCGAGGACAATGCTGGAAAAAGTGATATATGGGTTGCCACACCGGATAAAAATCAGGATGGAGTAGCTGACTCGGTGAGGCTGTTTGCGACGCTGACGACCTATGGTGCTGAAGGGTCTGGCATCTACATCCTGCCCGCAGCAACAAACACTATACTGTTTAATGTACAACATGCTTATAACGAAAATGACATGACTCTGTCTATAACGAAGGGCTTTGCAAAGAAGTAGGCGTAGATCAATGCATGGTCAACCGGGCATTTATTTTTATCGAAGGCGCATTGTATCGTGCCCATTGCCTGACATCTTCATTCCACATGAATTAATCGTCTGATTGCCTTCTTGCTTCATAGTGCTTCGGCACCCAAAAACGTATAATAACGTTTTTCTATACACTGAAACCTTGAATAACGTGTTAGTGTTTTATTTAGATTCTCAAAGACCATAATGGAGCCATTAAAGATTCCTGAACAATTGGATTTATCAGAGCTGCTTACCCTTGCAATTGAGGCGGCGAAAGAACCAGCAGAAGATATCCTGAACTATTTTCATCAGTCTGACCTCAAAGTTGAGAAGAAGGTGGATTGTTCACCTGTGACAGTGGCAGATCGAGAGGCCGAACGGCGCATTCGACAGAGGTTGGAAAAACATTCATCGACTGATTCACTAGATATACTTGGGGAAGAGCAGGGTTTGAAAGGGACAGGCGCGCGTTTTCGTTGGACGATTGATCCGATTGATGGAACGAGATCGTTTGTACGCGGCATTCCATTGTTTGGCACGATTGTGGCGCTTGAAGATACTATGGCTCAGCGGGCATTAATTGGGGTCATTCATCTCCCAGTCTTA
Organism: Nitrospirales bacterium; assembly: GCA_965223675.1. Classification (GTDB taxonomy): domain Bacteria; phylum Nitrospirota; class Nitrospiria; order Nitrospirales; family UBA8639; genus JAGQKC01. Next base: position 98,258 of record OZ245013.1, read on the forward strand.
CAGACGACGTATTCTGCAGCGCGAGGGATGGGAAGTTGGTGCAATTTACAGCAGATCAGAGTTTCCTCAGTGACGACGGTCAATGACGCCATTATTTCTGTTGGCGATCCACGTCAATTTGTCCAAGCGAATTGTGAGGCCTTGTATCCTCAACTTGTTGAGTTGTGCCCGGGATTACGCGGGTATACGGATTGTTTCGGTCATACGCTTGTTGCCTGTGGCGCCGTTGATGCGATGCTTGATCCTGATCTCAATCCCTGGGATGTGCTCGCGACTCAGGTTTTAATCGAGGAAGCGGGTGGAGTGGTGCTGCTGCGTCCTTCTAGAAACGAAGGAAAGGTTGATGCTTTGTTCGGAAATCCTGACCTCGTCAAGCTTCTTTCTCAGGAGTTACAGTTCTCGCATTAAATTCATGACGAAAGCAATTGTCTAAGGCGGAAGCTCAAGAGTCGTCAAGCATTGGTTGAAAGAGAAGAGCGCTCATGAGGCAGATGGCTCGTATTACATTATCCTAAGTATTTGTTTGAGAATATGTTACGTAGAAAACAACTCAGTTTGTTTCTTTTGACGTGAAGTGCCGAATCGTCGTGTTCTATGTGATTTTGCCATTTGTGTTCGAGAAGATACAGGGGGAAACGATTGACCATGCTGTACGTCGAAGTTTAGAGACGGCAATGAATTATAGAGGTAGTGAATGTTTGAAAGTATGGCATGAGTATGCGGAGCACATTTGGAAAAAATTTTGGAATGAATGAGGAAAATGACACATCGAACAAAAAATGTGTCCATTGTTATGTCTCCTTTATTTTATTAATCTTTCTGGTGGTTGTCATGGTAAATCTTGCTTCTTATTCGCTTAGTATAGGCCATTCAGGTTACGGACTTGTTACACACAAGGAACTTTCGTGAAACAAGTCATAATTATGAGTATGACTTGCCGAGTCTATAGGTTTTTACTGAAGCCTACTGTTCAGTTGTCTCTTGGAAAAGTCTTCTTAATTTTTTAGTCGATCTTCTCGTATCTCCTATCTGATTTACCTGCATGTTACATTTCTCTAACACCTCAGTAATCTGACTTTGATACCGTCTCAGACAGTCCCTTTTCTATCTTAAGTTTTGAGGGAATTTTTTCGGTGTAATCTTATTACACTTTTCTCTTATTTTTCTTAATTCTGTGCAACGGTGAAATTCAAAAGTGATCGTGATAGCGAGTTCTTTTTTCAGCATGATGAGTTGAGTGTTTCTTGGAAAGAGCACAAGGTCAAATTGACTCGAACAGAATTCCAAATACTCAGGGAATTATGCGCAACGGTCGATCATGTGTGTACGCGAAAGGAACTGCTAGAAAAAGTGTGGGGGCAGAACGTATTCGTTGAATCACGAACGATTGATCGACATATAGTCCAACTTCGCCGCAAACTACGGCGCTTAGGTCAACCCCAGCTGAGTGTTAAAACGGTATGGGGAATTGGTTATAGACTTCAAACGTCTGACTCTAATAATAGATAATCAATCTTCTATCCCTCTCTCAAGTTCACGCTCTTCCTCAAAATTACTATCTCTGTTAGTGTTACATTTCTCAGAAAGGATTCGACTATGAGTAAACTTGCTGTCATCGATATCGGAACGAACTCTATTCATATGGTTTTGGTTGAGATCGACGCAGATTTTTCATGTAAGGTCATGGACCGTTTCAAGGATATGGTTCGGTTGGGGGATGGCACGTTTACCAGTCGCACACTTTCGGATGACGCCATGACACGAGGAATTGACACACTAAGAAGTTTGACGACGCTCGCCCGAAATAAAGGTTTTGATCGAATCGTGGCAACCGCGACAAGTGCTGTTCGGGAAGCTAAAAATGGGGGCGAGTTTCTTCAGATGGTTGAGGCGCAAATAGGACTTGAGGTTCAGGTGATCACAGGGAAAGAGGAGGCGCGACTTATTTATGTTGGTGTGCGGAATAGCATGGAGCTATCGGATGCTCCATCCTTGATCGCTGATGTTGGAGGAGGGTCAGTCGAAGTGATTGCCTGTAACCGCACACAAATGTTTTTTGGCCGAAGTCTCAAGTTAGGCACCATTCGACTGAAAGATCTGTGCCTCAAGCAAGATCCTCCGACAAAGAGCACGATCAAAGAACTCGAAAAGATGATTACCGTTGGACTGGCGTCAGGTCTGAAATCTTCACGAGACCTGAAATTTTCAAGTGTCATTGCGACATCAGGAACGGCAGGTAATTTGACGGAAATTATCTATCTCCGGAGAACTGGCAAGCCGGTCCCTCAATTAAATCTTGCCACGATCGAACTTGATGAAATTCGTTCCATTGAAGCGGAGCTTACTCAGAGTGGTGCACCTGCACGACTCGCCATCCCTGGGCTTGATCCGAAGAGAGTCGATACCCTGCTGCCAGGAACGATGTTTTTTCGATGCTTGCTCGAGCAGTCCGGCCAGAAAATATTAACCATTAGTGATAAGGCGCTTCGAGAGGGGTTAATTTATGACTTTATTGATCGGCACCGGGAGGGGCTTAAAGCTGAACAAGACATTCCAAACACACGACGACGTAATGTGATTCTTTTTGGACGCCGCTGTCACTTTGCAGAGCCCCATGCTCTTCACGTATCGAAGCTTGCGCTTCGATTATTCGACCAATTGAAGCCACTCCATGGTTTGGGAGATCAAGAGCGAGAATGGTTAGAGTATGCGGCCTTACTTCACGACGTGGGATATTTGATTCGTCGACGACAACATCATAAGCATACCTATTATCTGATCAAACATGGTGACCTTTCTGGATTGACCGCGGATGAGGTGAATATGGTGGCGAATGTTGCGCGTTATCATCGACGAGCCATTCCGAAGGCCAAGCATGAGATGTTTAAAGCGTTGTCGGCGAAAAAGAAAATGGTGGTTCAGGTACTGAGTGCCTTACTACGGATCGCAGACGGCTTGGATCGTAGTCAGTTTTCAGTCGTTCAACAGATCCATGTATCAATTGGCCCATCTATTCAATTAGAACTCGATTGTTCTGCTGATCCAGAGTTAGAAGTCTGGGCAGCTCAAAAACGTGCAACCTTGTTTGAGAAAGTCTTTCGTCGTCCTGTACAATTCGTGCCACACTTCGTGAGTGACGAGTCTTAATAACCGTTTTCTTCACTTTTCCTCTATTTTATGATTGATCAAGATCAGCGACTCTCCCATACAAGGAGGCAGGCAGACTATGTTTAAATTGATTCCGCGGGAAGAAGCATTTTTTGATCTTTTTCAGCAGGCCGCTCACAACATGATCGAAGGAAGCCGACGACTCAAAGAATTAATGGAAAACTTTGAAAATGCGTCTGAACAGGTGAAACAAATCAAGGATGTTGAACATCTCGGTGATGAAATCACGCACGATATTGTTCTCAAGCTCAATAAGACATTTATTACACCCATTGATCGTGAGGACATCCATGATCTGGCGAGTGCCTTGGATGATGTCTTGGATGAGGTTGATGCTGTCGCCGATCGATTTCTGGTGTTTAAGGTCGCACAACCGACAACTGCAGCTATCAACCTAGCGAATATCCTGTATCAATCGGCTGTTGCCGTAGGCGGTGGAATTGAACGATTGAGTATAGGAAATATGGATATGAAAGATTGTGCCATTCAAGTCAACAGTTTAGAAAATGAGGCTGATCGTCTGAGTCGAGAGGCTATTTCTAAGTTATTTGAAGAGGAAAAAGATCCGATCGCGGTCATCAAATGGAAAGAAATTTACGAAACGTTCGAGAAGGGCACGGACTCCTGTGAAGATGTGGCCAATGTTCTGGAGCGTATTGTACTGAAAGCCATTTGATGGATACCGTAATTTCGTGAAATAAGACTGATTTTCTCTTCATGCTCCAACCATTCATGCAAATCGACTTCCCGCAAATTTTTCCTCTTGTTGGGGTCGCAGGTCATGCCTGACCTTGGCGGCATGCTGCTCGCCGTCGTGATATTGGCCCTCCTGTTTGATTTTTCTAATGGGTGGCATGATAGCGCCAATGCCATCGCGACGGTTGTGTCCACTCGTGTTCTCAGTCCATTATTCGCTGTCCTTCTCGCTGGAGTCTTGAACGTTGCTGGCGCTTTTATGTCCACTGCTGTGGCCAAAATGGTTGGAAAAGGGATTGTCGATCCAGGTGCGGTCAATGAAATGGTCGTCGCGGCAGCGCTTGGGGGCGCGATACTTTGGAATCTTTTCACTCTCTTACTGGGGCTTCCCTCGAGTTCATCTCATGCGTTGATTGGCGGCTTACTAGGCTCTGCGTTTGTTCATGGGGGTGTGGCCGTTTTGAAGCTGGAAGGACTTATCAAAGTTTTCAAAGCTATGATTGTTTCGCCTCTTTTTGGATTTATCATGGCGTTTCTCTTAATGGTGCTGCTGAGTTGGCTCTTTTTCCGTACTCACCGTGGTGTCGCCATGAAACTATTCAAGCGATTGCAACTTTTGTCTGCGAGCTTTATGGCATTCAGCCATGGAGCGAATGATGCGCAAAAGGCGATGGGAATCATTACCTTGGCATTGTTATCCTCTGGGCAGATTCAAACCTCAGACGTCCCCACATGGGTGATTATTTCCTGTGCATTAGCGATGGGGTTTGGAACCGTGATGGGCGGGTGGAAAATCATTCGCACATTAGGGATGAATATTACCAAACTCGAACCGGTTCATGGTTTTGCCGCGGAAACTGGCGCCGCTATGGTTCTGATGACGACGGCCCAGATTGGTCTTCCAGTCAGCACAACCCATACGATTACGTCTTCTATCATGGGAGTAGGGGCAATCAACAGATTATCAGCGGTTCGTTGGGGTGTGACCACCAAGATTGTGTATGCCTGGATATTTACCCTTCCTGGAGCTGCAGGTCTCGCAGCGCTTATTTACTTTTTCTTGTCCTAACTCGTTTCTTTCCCTTTTTCTCTTTTGTTACATGTCCGTGTCAGAGAGAATTCTTACCCCTCAAATGGGTAATTGTCTCCTGAAATTTCCCAACCTTATTCTTTCCTAACTTCCTTCCCTCCAGGGTTTTTGGTCCTGGCCATGGAAGCTATCCATTAATAACTCATTATTCTTTGTGCATGGTCGGTCCATAAAAAGGAGTGTCTGTATGAACCACAAAAACCTCAATAATCTCTCTGATATTCTGAATGGGTCGTATGACAAACAAGAGTTGGAACTGTATGTCTGTAAAGGTGCACACATGCAGGGCGTGATGCATGTGAAAGGGACGGCTCGCATTGATGGGTATTTTGAAGGAGAGATTCATACAGACCGCACGTTAGAAATAGGGAAGGATGCCGTCATTGTTGCGGATATTCGTACTGATAATCTAATCACGCAGGGGCCAATTCGTGGAGATATCAGGGTGAGACAACACGTAGAACTTTTAGCTCCAGCGACGGTAGAGGGAGTCATTTCGTCTCCCAAGTGTAACTATGAACAAGGGGTCCAACTAAACTGCATGCTCAAGATAGGAATGTGATACGTTTGGTGGGCGTCTTGAGAGCAACGGCTCATGAGGTGACTACCCTTTCCTCAATAGTCTAAGTTGAGCAGGTTGCAACCACCACTTCAACTCTCCATCCCCAATTTTAGGTTTTTCCTCAAACTCAATTAAACATGCTCCAGCTTTCTTGAGTGAAAGCCCAGGCACATTCCTTCCAGAAATCATCGTAGCCGCTAGTTGACCTAAATGCGGCTCGTGTCCAACACAGACGACATGGGCGTCGTCAGAAAGTTGGGTGAGTACAGGAAAGATGGCCACGGGTGAGTGGTGATACATGAGTTCTTGACAAATTTGAATGTCCTCATCTAATTCAAACACCTCGTTGACAATCTGTGCGGTTTCGAATGCTCTCGTGAATGGACTAGAGAGAAGGTGTGTGAGTTGGTTCGATATTTGATAGAGTCCATTCACGGCTTTTCTGGTTTTGTCGATTCCTTCCTTGGTTAATGGACGATCACGCTCTTTGCCACTCCATTCAGCTCTGTCAACAGCAATCCCATGTCTCAAAAGTATGCATTTCATAGGTTTCACCCTGAAGTAGCCTAGGGTACCACAGCTCATAGTCAATCAAAATGGGGATACCCTCTAGAAAATCGAACGGATTTGGGGGATCGCGGTAGGCTTGAACAAGAAACGGGCATCGGTACAAGCTATCCCGTTTCTGCTCTTATCAGTTGGTAGGGAAAGAACGCATGATGTTATGAACGACAACATCATGTAGAAGTTTGAGCTTCGGTATGGTCGTCGGCCTTGGTCGGTGACCATTGCACGGCTACGATACGCGTAAGTGCTAGCGTCACGATGATCCCGCCTAGGATGGCCCATTGCATCATATGGGCTTCTTTAAACCACTGGGAGATGACCTCGGTCAGCATAACGACGAGAATCGTGTCCACAATGAACGTGACTTTGACTCGACCTTCGGAAAAATAGGTGAGAGTTGTTTTTAGCACTTCTACGATTGCCAGCAATAGGAGAGTATTGAGAATGACTTGACGGAGGACAATTTCCAATGGTTGCGAAAATAACAAATCTAATCCTACGAACGTCATGAGTACTCCACCTGCCAGCGCCGTAAGAATCGTTAAAATGAGAAAGCTTAAAATCACCTTGATGCCTTGTGTCCAAAAATTGGTCATGTCGATAGACAATGAGTGTCCTATTGCTGTGACTCCTGACTGAAGAAATGTCATACGGTCTTGGTTCTCCTTTTGTGTGAGTAGGTCAAATTTTTTAAAATTCGTCGACGGCCACAGGGTGTAATAAGTCTCGAACCGAAATAACCCCGATGATTCCCTCATATCTATTGGCGACCCCTAAATGTCGAATGTGAGAGCGATCCATTAAGTCTGCTGCCTCAAAAATCGGACTGTCTTCATCAATGCATAACACTGGAGTACTCATGATCCGATTAACTGGCGTGTATTCTGCGAATCGATGCATGGAAACAACTTTTCTGACGATATCAGACTCAGTCACGATACCAACAATTTCACCATCACGTTCAACAAAAAGACTTCCTACACCTTGAATGCGCATCACGTCGGCTGCGGCTGATACAGATTTTTTGGCATCTACTTTGATGAGCTCTCGTTTCATGACATCTTGAACATGGACCATTACGCTCTCCTTTCATTAAAAATAAAATGTATTTACTTGACCTTCTCTAGTCCTAATGATACACAGGCCCTGTTACCATTAGATCACCTTCGTATGTCGTTTTTGTAAAATGTGTGGACAATATAGGATGTTTTTTGCCCTCTAGCGTGGGTCTTATCTATAGTAAGGGTGGAGGCATAAACAAAAAAAATTCAGCTAACTTGTTTGAGAAAATGAGCAATTTTGAAAAAGTGGAGAAGATGGGTTGGTATAGTTATCACGAGCAAAAAAGGAGTTTTATGAGTCGAAAATTCATGAGCTTTGGGATGGTCTTTCTGTGCAGCTATTTGACGGGCTGTGCATCTTCTGAGTTCTTCACGGTTACGATATACGATAGTCCTCAGCGTGTCGTACGGTTACAAACAATCGGAATAGAGGATTCGGACGGTGGATATTCGCATCCTAGTTCTGTTTCCAAAGAACAAATGGCCAAAGTCTTGCAAGGGCTCTATGTAGAAAGAGACACAACGCCACTTTCAAGGACAGGGGCACGTCAACGGGCTTTTAGTGAGAAAGAGATAAACTTTTTTGCGCCATTGTTCGTAAAAGGTCTTCAACAGTCGACCCCTGAAGAAGTGGTGACCTTTTTTGAAACCGCCGAGATTTCAGAATTACAAGAAGCAACGACATCTGGAGGAGTCTTCGTTAAGAATAACGCGCTGCACATTATCTTAAGTAATTACGGTGTTAAAACTCAGATTTGGCAGGATAATGATCAATATGAAGCCCCCTATCGCTTACGTCCGTTGGAATCTATCAAGCCAGAGCCTGGTCGCTTGGTTTTTGAACCGGCTCAATTTATGGTTCAACTTGAAGACGCAAGTTGGTTTGAATCCCTGAAGGGGAAGCCATGGCATGCTGCAGTTTCGTATTTGGAGTTGCCCTAGTGGATGACCTGGTTTATGGAAGATTAAAAAAGACGACCGCCCCTCTTTAATGGGAAGAGGGACGGTCAGAAAAATAAGCGGAGGAGTGCACCGCCTATAGCCGCTCCATTAAATCTTGGAACTACTTTCTCGTTTAGTCAGAAAGTGGTCACTTGGTTGTTCCTATTAAAAGGAGACGTCCCACTGTAGCCTGAAACGTTGCTCCGTCAGATCCTTTCCAGTAGGAACGGCTAATGTCAGATGCGAGACATCCATCGTGATTTTGTTTCGATGTCCAGCAAAAAACCAATTTGTGGCAAACGTAAACGCCTGGAGTCTATCATCTTTTGCTGAGACGTCAGGATCTACAAACGCGTAACGAAAGGCAAATTCCAATGGTTTTGGCACGGCGGGAATCAGATAGTGAGGAAAGTACCCAATTTGCGAGTAGCTTCCCATCAGGTTGGTTTTTGAATTTGGAACTCCACTGATGCCACCGCCAGAGTCTTTGACTTGCTTCCAGTGATATTCATGTTGAATCGATAACCCTCGCCATTTAAACGCAAACTCTTCTACTAGTCCTTCAACTCGAAACTGTCCGTCTGAGGCAGCCGAGTCACTCGTGTAGTTTGCCCCCAAGGAGTTCGTAAATCCTAATGTTCCGCAGCCGCTCGACGACCAGCGGGTACATTTCCCAGTCGTTGTATAAGCGCCAAAAGCCAGACTTCCCGTGGGAAGTTCATGAAATGCCGTATCACTTTGTTCCCACTTCAGATCTCTGCCTAAGAAGTTCCATTGAAAGCGTCCGAAGTACATCATTTGATCATCATCATTGGCTTCACCTCTCCCTGAACCTGTGAACACTCCTGCATAATACCGCGAGTCAAACAGCGTTCCCGGCGCAAGGTGTCCATGAAGCATGACACCGACTTGACGGTCGATGGTAAAGACGCTGTTGACGATGGATCGTTCAACGAACTGTTGCTTTCCCGAAGAATCCACACGCTCTCGATTATAATTGATTTTCCATTGACCGAGCTGAAGCTGGATCCACTTATATTTTTCGAGCATAATTCTCCAGTCGATCAGGCGAGTATCGGACCCACTCGTGCCAGCGGATCGAGTCGGTTGCCAGTCAACTTCAAAGTAATATTTAAGCCAAGGCTTGTACCCATGGCCTCCGACTTTCATTCGAACTCGCCGAAGTTCGAATGTGCTCTCGTCATTATCCATGAAGTCACCAACGCTGTCCTCGTCACTTCGGTCAGGATACGTATAACGTCCTTGAAATCTCCATTGAATAGCGGTTGCGAACAATCCATCTACCGTAGAAAGGGTAAAGCCTTTCTTCCCCCAGCCTACTTTTACAGTGTCCTCTTCAGCTGATAGCTTTTCCATCTCGGCAGCTTTTTTTTCTTCATTGGCCTGAATTCGGATGTAGTCTTCTTTGGAAATCGTTCCTTTCTCTCGAAGAACATCTGCAAGGGTGTCACCGGCGGTAGCTGGTAATGGAGCCGCACCCCATACAATCAGCAACAACATTGGAATGAGTACCTTTGTTCCTTTCACAAACATTCAAACCTCCACGTTAGTGTTATCGAATGAACAGTTTCCTATATTCTTTTAAAAGCAAGATCAGCTTTGAAACTTATTTGTAAGCGTAGACGAGGTTTGTTACGTACGTGTTACGAAGGCATCAAAGTGCAGTAAATTGTGGAAAATTGAGGGCGTTCGAATAGGGAAAGTGGGCAGGTAAGTTCAGGAAATAAGAACCGTCTTTAAAAAAACTTGTTAGATCTTTCGAAGGCCTTCTTCGCAAGGTACCAGATACGCTTCACGATCGACGAATCAGCCTCGGACTCCATGAATGTAGGCGGAGGTGAGCTCGTGTTGAGGGTGTTCAAAAACCTGGTGCGTTGGCCCAAACTCTATCAGTTCTCCGGTTTGTTGTTGGTTCCAAAAGATTCCGACATAGTCAGCAATCCGTCGAGCTTGCGCGAGGTTGTGTGTCACGATGATGACGGTATACTGTCCGCGTAAACTGAAGATCAGGTCTTCCACTGTTCCACTAGACAGCGGGTCAAGTGCACTGCATGGTTCATCCATCAAGAGGACATCAGGTGAAAGGATCAGGGCTCGTGCGATACAGAGTCGTTGTTGCTGTCCGCCCGATAAATTAAGCGCAGGTGACTCGAGTCGATCTTTGACTTCCTTCCAAAGCCCGACATCCATAAGCGATTTTTGAATGCGCTGTTGAATCTCATTGCGATCAGTTACTCCGTGTTCTTTGAGAGGGAATGTGAGGTTCTTCAGAATGGACATAGGAAAGGGATTGGGTTTTTGGAAGATCATTCCAATTCGCCGGCGAAGCTGGAGGACGTCAATGTTCGGGGAGAGGAGGTTTTGGTCCTCTATATAGGCTTCTCCTGATACCTGGCATCCTGAGATTAAATCGACGAGTCGATTTAAGCACATCAAGAAACTTGTTTTGCCACTACCCGATGGGCCCACGATGGCTGTCAAACATCCACGATGAACCGTGAGGGAAACGTTTTGTAGTGCAGGTTTGTGTTCGTATGTGACTGAAAGATTTCTTGTGTGAATGAAGGGAGAGGGGTCGCAACAGGGAGCAATATGCTGAGTCCTAGGTCCAGGTTGCATCCGTGATTTTTGAGGCTGATGTATGAAGCTCATGTGGCTATCACTCTTTTTTGAGCCCAGTTTTTTGCGACCCAGGACGAAAGACTATTCAGAATAACAAGACAGGCTACTAATACCAGTGCTGTTGCATAGGCAACCTGATCTCCTCCTGGGACATTCATGGAAAGGGCATAAATATGAATCGACAGTGCACGACCAGAGTCAAACAACGATTCTGGCATTCGATCAACATACCCGCTCGTATAGATGAGCGCAGCTGTTTCTGCCATAGCTCGACCGAGTCCAAGGATAAAGCCTACAAGCAAGGATGGAATAGCAGTCGGCAAGAGTAGTTGAAACAAGGTGGATTTTTTGGTTAGTCCTAACGCCGCCGCCGAGATTCGGTAATCGTCAGGGAGTCCACGAAAACCTTGTTCAGTCGTACGAATTACAATCGGTAGAACCATGCAGGCCAAGGTCAAGCCTCCGGAAAGTATGGAAAACCCGAGGCCAATTATTTGACAAAAAAACACGCTACCGAAAAGACCAAAAACGATCGATGGCACGCTCGCCAGTATATCGAGGCTGCGCCGAGTAAGTTGGGCGAACGGATGGTTGGCTACAGTAAATTCAGCGAGAAACACTGCCGCGCCTAGCCCAATAGGAAGAGCGACCGACATGCAGACAGAGAGAATCAGTACGGTCGAAACAAGGATTGAGCTAATACCACCTTGACGTCCAGCATCCGAAGGTGGATTGGCTATGAATTCCCAGGAGAGATGAGGGGTTCCGTGCCAGAGAAGATCTCCAACTATCCAAAGAAATATGCCGCCTAGCAGTCCGGCCACGGACCACATGACAATGGATGGCAAGATGTCATGTTTGAATAGTAATCGCTTATCCATACATATGCTGAGGACGAATACGTTGAGCGGTTATGATTAAAGTGGTCACCATAGTGAGCAACAAGAGGCCGGTGAAGAAGAGTGCTGCTCGATGAGAGCCGGTGGCATAGGCCATTTCCAAGGCGATATTTGCCGTTAAGGTCCGAATAGGGTCAAACAAACTTGAAGGAGTTTGTACGACGTTTCCACAAACCATTAAGATGGCCATCGTTTCTCCAATGGCTCGTCCGGTTTGCAAAATTATTCCCGTGATGATTCCTGATTTTGCCGTGGGGAGAATGACTTGACGAATGATACTCCAACGACGAAGTCCCAATGCCGAGGCGCTTTGGATATATTCTCTTGGTACTTGACGTAGTGCCGATTGACTGACCAGCGTAATCGTGGGCAGGATCATAATCGTTAAGACAATGATGCCGGCCAATAGACTTGGCCCTGGTGGTTGAAGATTGGCAATAAGGGGAACAAGGACGACAAGCCCCCAGAGTCCATAGACGACTGATGGAATTCCTGCCAACACTTCAATGAACTTTCGATAAATCGATGCCACAGACGAAGGTGCATAGTACTGACAAAAGAGCGCTAAGAGAATGCCGAGAGGTGTCGCCAGCACTACGGCACCGGCGGCGGCTAGCAGGGTGCCGAGTAACATTGGACCAAGGTTATAGATTTCTTCGGTTGGATGCCAAGATGGGTCAGTAAAAAATGTCAGAAGGCCAATATCACGAATGGCAGGGTATGATTCGATGAGGAGAAAGATGAGAATAAAGAAGACGATGGCTCCCGCCATTCCAGCTAAACCTCTCAGAGTCTTGAAAAGAAGGAGGTCAACTTTTGAGAGGGACGAAGTAGTGTTGGGTAACCAATTCATGAATGTCAGGTGATTTGGCAAAGTCAATAAACATTTTTATGCTGTGTGTCGGGAGCTTCTTTGTGACAAGAGTTAACGGGCGCGAGAGTGGGAACTGCCCTGTTTGAACCGTTTGGAGCGATGCCGAAATAGTTCCGAGAGATAATAATTTAATGGGTACGTTATGGGCCGCGTCATATTCAGCAGTGCCAATTGACACATAGGCAATCGCATTGGGGTTCCCTGCAACGGTTTTGATGCCTTGTTCATTGTCTCCGATCACCACATGAGCTGTGATTTCTTCGCTCGTGAGTTTGAAATATTGGAGGAACAGTTCGAGCGTAGCTCGGCCGTCTGCTTTATTGACGACCACGATGGGCGCGTTGATTCCTCCCGCATTTTTCCAGTTCGTCCATTGACCCGTATAGATTTTTACAATGGCTTCCTTGTCAAGCGAAGTGACAGGATTAGATTGATGGACGATCAAGCCAATTCCATCATGCGCGATCACAAAGGCGTGAAGATCGCGTTCGCTGGATTTGAGCGCGCGAGAAGCCATTCCAATATCAGCTAATCCTTGCCGAGTATCAGTAACGCCTCGCGAGGATCCACCTGTCTGAACATCGATGCGAATGCCAGGATGTTGCGCTTCAAAGCGTTTACCGATCTCCGAGACCAGCGGTGCGATGGTGCTTGAGCCGGTAATGATAAGCTTGGTGTTCGTGGAAAACGCCGCGGGCGATTCCTGACAGGCAACGGAAGTAAGAAGAAAAAAAATTATGGTTAAACCCATCATAGTTGTTGGCATTTTCTCATTTAAATTGAGGATCATACTTGGTTGCAGACAAGCGGATTGTAGCATCAAAAGTTTTTAAGCTCCCCGCAAAGGCAGAGAGGTACGGGTTCATAAGCATACAGTCTGTACCTATGAGAGATTGTTACATGAAAAACGTTTGGACAAGCAAATAGTTATGACATATTTCTGGGGTTGTTCATTCGATCCTTCAATGTAAATCATCAATTAACCTTAATGCTATGCGTTCCATTTCGTACAAAAACGAATCAATAAAAATTGATCGATATGCCTGGGATGAGAAAGGAGTAGACGAAAGGGTTCAGAATTGTTCACAATACGTCATTCTTAACTGTATTCGCTTATACTTTGGAGGGAGAGGTATGGCAACAGTTGGCCAACTTATGACGAAAGAATTGAGTACGATTCAAGAGGATATGAATATTAACGATGCAGCAAGGCAAATGCAAAAACAGCGGATTGGATCACTTTTGGCCCTGAAGGGGAATGAATACTCAGGCATTATTACAGAGACGGATATTGTCAAGGGAGTTGCTGAGCAACGTGATATGACCCAACTTAAAGTACATGAGCTGATGTCAAGCCCGATCATTTCAATTGACCGAAAGCTGACTCCTCAATATGCACGCGATCTTATGGCCGATCGTCATATTCGTCATCTGGCGGTGACGGAGGAGCAAAAAATCGTGGGAATCATCTCAGTGCGTGATCTTTTGGCGTATTTTAAGACGGTGATAAAAAAAATTGATTGATTTCGAATAGCGATTTTTTGGAGAGTCGCCTTCAAAATTTACGAATTTTTCATGTTGTATGAAATTGTTCCAACACTTCAAAATCATCTTCCTCTAATTGCCAGTTGCCTCCAGCCTGTTTGCCCCATTTTTCTTTGGTGATGATGCCTCGACCGACATTCATACTCCAAGAGGCGGATAAATGCACGGTGGAATCATTTACGATTTTGATTTTGACGTCATGATATTCAAGGTTCTGTGCCCCTGATGCCATGAATGGCTTCCAAAAACCTGCGATTGCATCAATGCCTTGAAATGTTCCCATAGGTATAGCCCGCATGACGGCATCAGCCGTATAAGCCGCGATACACCCCTCGGCATTTCCTTGATTAAAATCCTGAATCCACTGTTGACTGTGCGTCAACACTTCCTTTTGAACTGTTTGTGGCGCAATGTTTCTCATGATCATGAATCCAGCGTGGGGTGGTATATAGCATATGAGGTTCTATTGTCTGATCGGAAAAACACCATGCATTTTGGGGTTGAGATTTCCAGATAAATTCCCGACATAAGAAGCATTGACAGATGCTAACGAAAATTGAAGAACGAAGCAAATCCTCAAGTAACTTCATAAAATCATTCAAAATACAGGAGAACAGCAATGAGCCAACCAGCGTTGGAGTCAATCTGGGAATTAGTCAGCCGTGTGTGTAAATCTCATCCATGGCATGGAGTGCCGATTGGGACTGAGGCTCCGAGGATCGTGACAGCGTACATAGAGATTGTTCCCAGTGACACGTTGAAGTATGAACTGGATAAACACACAGGCCACTTAAAAGTCGATCGACCTCAACGATTCTCGAATATCTGTCCCTCGTTATATGGATTGATTCCACGTACATGTTGTGGAACGCAAGTCGCGAGTCTCTGTGCGAGTAGGACCGGCAAAACAGGGGTGGTTGGGGATGATGATCCACTCGATATCTGTGTCATCGCAGAAAAAACTATTACCCATGGTGATGTGTTGTTGGAGGCGAGGCCTATAGGCGGGTTGCGCATGATCGATGGAGATGAAGCTGATGACAAAATTATTGCTGTCATGAAAGGGGATGTGGTCTATGAAGATTGGCATGAAATTGATCAGTGCCCTCCAGCCTTGATTGAGCGTCTAAAACATTATTTTCTCACCTATAAAGATATTCCTGGTTCGACGCATCGTCATTGTGAAATCGCTGAAATCTATGGTCGCGAAGAAGCCTATGAGGTTATTCGACGAAGTCAGGAAGATTATCTTCTCCAATTTCCTAGTGTCGATGCGCTATTGACAGCAATGACCTGAAGCTTGTGCATAGAGTTTCAGGGCACTCGCGTTGTTTTATCGTTTCCTATCCTTTGCCCCTTTTTTAGAGATAAAGTCTCTAACCTCACTCTCTGTTGCGTTTCTGTGCTGCTGTCTTCTAAACCCTACACCGGACTTGCCAAATCTTCCTGAAAATCCTACGCTTATCCTTGGCGTCTATTCAAAAAGCCACCAACGGCGTATGAACCCCATGTGGTACGGGAGAAGGACTCCAACGCAAGGTCTGTCCAAATAGTTGCGCAAGCGTATTTCCGATTCGCGAGAGTTCCGTGCTCGCGTATGCCAGTACGCTACGTGGGTAACTTATGCACCTATAATTGCACTTGCGATAGCTAAACTGTCGCCACGGATGTGTGTCCGCCGCCATAAGGTTTTGCCTTTGGGATCATCGTGCCCAAGGGATGTGGCCTTGAACACGTAGGTTTATGAGACATGCGTCATCGTGAAGCCAATTGTCAGATTGAGCGTCCTTACCCCATTGAGCGTGCCATGGTAGGTGTTCAAGCCTTGCTGGCTTGGCTCGCATTGTCTCACGTTGATCAGATTGTGCCATCTCAGGAGCCTAGCTGGGTACTCATAAAACTCACAGATGAAGTTTATGAGCCAAGACTTTTTTGAACCGACCCGAAGCCTCGGACATACGATCGATTCTTGGAAATTATGAGCTCTTGATGTCCTTATTGCTCAACACATATCCATGAATTTTGAAGGAGATGAAAGACCAGCATGCTTCTTGCGTGATATCCTTATGAAGGAAGTATAATAATCTTCTTTTTATCATCATTCATCGAGATAGAGATGAACGGAGGAACGCGGCTATGAAAAATATTTCATTGATTTATTCAGGGATAATGGTGGCATTACTGTTTCAGTTATGGGGATGTGAAGATTCACCAAAACCACAAATTTCTGAAACTCAACAAATTCTCGAAGACGCTCGGCAATCTGGTGCAGGAGAAGCAGCTCCGGAGCTTCTCAGAGAAGCTGAAAATTATTTTCAGGACGCGATCAATGAACTTCAAGTCCAAGATGATCAATTTTCGCTGTTTCGCGACTATTCTAAAGCAGAAGAACTCTTAGAAAAGACGAAAGTCGCTGCCTCCCAAGCAAAAACCAAAGTTCAAGCACAGATAGATCTCAATGCTGAGCAAGTAGGAAAGGATACGGCGGGTGAGAAGGAGGACGTGATTCGTGCGATTACAGAAGCACGTAGCATGGTTGGGAAGGCCAAAGAATTATTGATACAAGCACCACCGGGAAAAGATGTGGAACTTGTCCTGCAGATGATGGAAAACGATCTGCATACCGCCGAATCAATGCTCGCGGAAATTCCCGCAGAGCTAAACCCGCAAGACTATGCCATGGTCAAGGAAAAGGCCGGAAAGGCGCACGATGTTGCCTCTCGGGTTCAAGAGCAAATTCTCAACGCCATCGAAAAAGCTCAAGGGGGCAAACAGTCATAATGCAGGATAGCGTGGGACAGAAAAACGCGAGAGTTTTTTGAGTGAAGCTGTGTTCGTGTGTCCAGTATGAAAGATGAGGAGTCTGGTGTGATTTCAGACATGAAATATTTTTACAAAGTGAGTAATAACAGGTAGTTTGTCGTGTACCGATTTCTGCGTGGGCTTGAAAGTACCGAATGGCATATGGTTTGGGTGTTTTTATTCATTGGCTCTTTTACCCTGTCACTTGTTTTTGCCGGCACGGTCAATGAATCTGTTAATCAACGGACCACTTCGGCTCTACAGTCTGAGCCACATTCTGGACAATATACGTCAAGCCTTTCAGTTCCCAGACATCCCTCGTCTCCGCGGGTTTCGACAAGAACCACACCCAATGTATCTGGAATTCAGACCAGGAAGATACAAGATTCGAGTTCTGCGGACGGTGAAGTGTCTCTCCTTCTCGATCTTTCAAAGAACCTCTTACTCGTGAAGCGAGGAAATCACATTATTTACACAGCACTTGCAGCTACCGGGAGTGGCAAGGTGTTACAAGATCCACAAGACCCTTCTCGGAAGTGGAAGTTCGAGACACCTCGAGGGACCTTTACCATTGAGAGTAAACTTAAGAAACCCGTGTGGATTCGGCCTGACTGGGCTTTTATTGAAAAAGGCGTTCCTGTGCCCAAGGAACAAAACAGCCGTCTTTTGCCAAACGCACTTGGTGACTATGCTTTAGGTTTTGGTGATGGGTATTTTATCCATGGGGCCTTGTATACCTACTTATTGGGATTTAATGCCACGCACGGCTGTGTTCAACTTAATGATAAGGACCTGCGTTATATATATGAGACGATTCCCGTTGGAGCAAAGTTGGTCATTATGTAATGTAGGTACCTTCAGTCAGTCGCGTATGTGATAAATGAACGTAAATATATTTTGTCGTGAAAAGTAGAATTTTTTGTCTAGGAGTTGATCATGCAGAAACTTTTAGATGGTCTTCGAATTTTTCAACGTCAGGTGTTCCAAGAAAAACAAGCGTTATTTCAAACGTTATCTCGTCAGCAAAGCCCGAGGGTGTTGTTCATTACGTGTTCTGATTCAAGAGTTGATCCTACCTTATTGACTCAAACGGATCCTGGTGAGCTCTTCATCCTTCGGACTGCGGGGAATCTCATTCCGACTTATGGGGCAGCCATTGGCGGAAGTACAGCGACGGTGGAATATGCTCTTTCTGTCTTGAACATCAACGAAGTGATTGTCTGTGGGCATACAGACTGTGGCGCGATGAACGCCTTGTTACACCCTGAAAAACTTGAGGGTTTGCCAGCCGTAAAAGTGTGGTTACAACAGGCTGAGACAACTCAGCGAATTGTGAGTGATCATTATCAACACTTATCGGGGGAGCACTTGTTTGCGGCGGCCATTAAAGAGAATGTGGTCGTACAGCTCGATCATCTTCGTACTCATCCTTCAGTTGCCACGAAATTAAGAAAAGGCGTTCTTCGTCTTCATGGGTGGGTCTATTCGATAGAATCTGGTACAGTCTGGACCTATGACTTCGATAAAAAAGAATTCATCGAATTGCAGTGAAAGGGAGACAAGCTACACGATCTCATAACGATGAATTCTACTTACATCGCTTGAGTGTATTTTTATCCGTGTGGTGAAAAACTTCAGTTAGTCCTTGAATTTGTAGCTGGGTGTCTTCGGCATAACTGAAGCTACTGTCATCATAAATCGTGACTGTCAGGTCGTACCGTACGGTTTTTGCGTTTTTGTCGAGATAGTGATTAGACAGCACTCCATATGTTTCTGATCCAACTTCCGCTATTATCGTGAAGGTTTTGGCGTCAGGTTCTGCTGACCCTCCTGCTTCCACGGCAATACCACGCGGCACGATGAAACAACGCAAAACCTGCTTGGCCTCCGCATCCCACAGCCAATAACCGACTTCTTCATGAAATGGGTTCTCTTCTCCTATTGGCCAAGCTGTGGTTCGATACCGCAAGGCATAAAGAGTTTGCAACCCATTGACTACTGGACCGAATGGTTCAAAGATCATGTGCTCTCGAAATGCTGTCTCTTTCTGACCATGTATTTTTGAAGGAGCAACATCGATCCCTTGATCTCCTTCCCATGTTCCAGCAAGTGGTCCTAATGGGCCTAGGTGACGAATCAGTTCCGAATCAGCCATTTGTTCAGGTTCCTTTCAGGAAAAGTTTCTTAACAGTCTTTTATCTTCTGACAACCCCTTCCTCACGGTGTTGGGTCAGGAAGTCCATACTCGTAGAGATTGCATCCAGCGCATGCCATGGAGAATCGCTCCGGCTATTTTAGGAACGCTGAGCTGAATCGGGCGCGTTTTCATACATCGCAAGACGTGCATGGCTGCTCGTTCTGTCGTCATCATCATGGGCTTTCGATCTGCCTTGGGTAGTTTCGTATCAACATACCCGAAACGAATATTGGTGACGCTCACGCCATGTGGCTTAAGTTTCAAGGCCATCGACACTAAATAATTGCTAAAAGCCGCTTTGGAAGCGGTATAAGATGGAGCGTCTTGATTATAAAAATCATCAGCTAAACTGGATAGCCCGATAAAATGACCACTTCTGCGACGAATCCAGTCTGGGGTAAGAGCAGCGAAAGTTCGTACCATAGCCGTTAAGTTGACTTCAATCACCTGCGCTTCACGAGAGAGATCTGGAAGCAGTAATTCTGATCCAATGGCCGCACAATAAATGCAGACATCAAATGGTCCTTCTTTTGCCATGAGACGTTGTAAGAGGGCTGGATACTCTGGTGAGGTAACATCGAGTGTTTCGTGGCGTGGACCGTTCTCACCGAGCGGGCTAGGACTGCGGGAAATGCCTACAATCACATCACCTCGTGCAATCAGCGCACGAGTGATGGCAGCTCCAATCCCGTCAGAGTTCCCAATAATCAGGATTTTCCGAGACATGAAGTAATGAAAAACTGTTGTGCACGAGTTTAGAACTTTGGCTGATCAAAACAGCAACAGAACCACTTGTCAACAGAATGAAGCGATGAACTGTACATTTTATTAAGGGTTGGCTAGGATGGCTATAGCCGATTCAATTAACTTCAGATGATTGAAGTTGGTCATCACGCTGGCTTGGCTACCTGTAATCCACACGTCAGGAGAAGTTCGACCAAACTAAAGATTGCTTAACCAGTGTTTGCAGGGTGCCGCGATAATCGTAGTCAAGGTCATCAAGAGACTTCCAGGTATTTGGATTCGCTATAGTGTGAAAAAGACCATTACAATCTTTGTGTCCTATGCGCGGGCCAATCGAGATCTGGCTACGCGGTTCCTCAAACATTTTTGTGAGCAGGCTGCTCCGTCAAAGCAGTACAAATATACGTTTTGGCGTGATAGTGATATTCTCGTCGGAGAAAAGTGGCATGAGGTCATTCAACGGGCCTTAGAGAAATGCGATGTGGGGTTAATGCTTGTGAGTCCAGCTTTTCTGGCCTCTCAATACATACAAGATTATGAGCTACCAAAATTCATCAAAGAGAAAACGACCCCTGTCATTTCAGGGATGCTACAACCCGTTGGCTTTGAGCCTCATGACCTGAAAGGTCTACATATACGGCACATCTCTCCGCTAGACTTAGAAGTTGATCCCTCCTCTCCCTTTAGGGAGAGGATAAAGGTGAGGGTAGAGGCATCGGAATACCCTTACTAACATATGAATTTAGTCAAAGAGAATCATGACTGAACCAACCATTATCTGCCCGAAGTGTCAGGCCGAAATTAAACTCACCGAGTCGCTTGCAGCGCCTTTACTTGAGACCACCAAACAAGAGTATGAACGGCGACTCGCGCAGAAGGAAGCCGATTCGGTTAAGCGGGAGGAAGCGTTACGTGAGCGTGAAACGGCTCTGGCCAAAGCGAAAGATGCACTTGATCAGCAACTTGCGGAGAAACTGAAACAAGAACGCGCCAAAATCTCAGCCGAAGAAGCCAAGAAAGCCAAGCTCGCGATCGGAACCGATCTGGAGCAGAAAGCTAAGGAACTATCTGACCTCCAAGCCATTCTTAAGCAGCGTGACGAAAAACTGGCTGAAGCACAGAAAGCGCAAGCTGAACTACTCAAAAAACAACGTGAACTCGATGACGCAAAGCGAGAGCTGGACCTCACGGTAGAGAAACGAGTACAGGAGGGGCTCAACACAACGAGGGAGCAAGCTAAGAAAGAGGCCGAGGAGTCGCTAAGTCTCAAAGTCAAAGAACGAGAGCAGACCATTGCTTCGATGCAAAAACAAATTGAAGAACTCAAGCGCAAAGCGGAGCAAGGTTCTCAGCAGTTACAAGGCGAAGTGCAGGAACTCGAGCTAGAAGCCCTCTTAACGGCAAAATTTCCTTATGATCAGATTCAGCCGGTTCCCAAGGGCGAGCATGGCGGTGATGTGCTACAACGGGTTGTCAGCGGATTTGGGCAACCCTGCGGCACGATTTTATGGGAATCAAAACGTACGAAAAATTGGAGCGATGGCTGGCTTACCAAGTTGCGTGAAGATCAGCGACAGGCGAAGGCCGAGATCGCTGTAATCGTCAGTCAGGCATTGCCCAAGGATACTGAGACATTCGAATTGATCGATCATGTCTGGGTGACGCATCCTAAGGCCGCATTGCCAGTCGCCATGGTCTTACGTCACACGTTGATGGAAGTGGCCTCAGCACGTCAGGCTTCAGAAGGGCAACAGACCAAAATGGAAATGGTCTATCAATATTTAATGGGCCCGGGGTTTCGACGGCGGGTTGAAGCTATTGTCGAAGGCTTTACCTCTATGCAAGACGATCTGGAAAAAGAACGCAAAGTCATCATGAAACAATGGGCCAAACGTGAGGAACAAATCGACAGAGTCATGCAATCCACCGTGGGCATGTACGGCGATCTCCAAGGCATCGCCGGCAAAACGCTTCAAGAAATCGAAGGCCTGGAACTCAAATCGTTGGACGGTCCCAAGGATGAAAAACAAGATAGTGGTGGAAAGTTATTTGGCTAGAAATGCCAAAAATGAAAGTTGTATTGATCAATGAGTAAAGATCAAAAAAAAATCCTCATCCTTGCTGGCCCTAATGGTGCTGGGAAGACGACCTTTGCTCGAGAATTTTTACCTCACGATGCGAATTGCCCACGGTTTATCAATGCTGATCTCATTGCGTATGGTCTGTCCCCATTCGACCCGGAACTCGCGATGATACGAGCTGGGAGGTTAATGGTTGAGCAAATGACCTCCTTTGTTCGACGACGAGAGAGTTTCGCATTTGAAACGACATTGGGCGGATTGAGATATGCACGACTGATTCCACAATGGCGAAAGAAGGGATACGTGGTTAAGCTGATTTTTCTTCGATTAGATCACCCACAAATAGCGATTGCCCGGGTCGTGGCTCGCGTCGCTCATGGTGGACACAATGTTCCAGAGGACGTCATCCGGAGACGATTTCGGGCCGGGTATCGTCATTTTGAACAGACGCATAGAACGCTTGTCGATCGATGGATTCTCTATGATAATTCCCACGAACATCCTGTGTGGGTGGAGGAAGGACAGAACACACGATGACCAAACGACGACCTTCTGTCATTGATCCTGATTTTGCCAAGGTCGGGTCGGCGCTCCAGCGGGCCGCGGTCAAGGCCAAACAACAAGGACTACAGACCAATACTCCCGTTTGGGTTATTCGTGATGGGGTGATGGTTGATCTTGTGGCAGAAAGTCAGAAGAAAAAACGTCCCAGGATTAAAAAAATTAAGGGTGTTTCTGTGCTGCAACGACTTGCAAAGAGAACTCCTAAACGCTGAATTATTAAGAAATCGAGTCTGACCCTAATTCTTTACTTTGCGAGTATATTCGATTATCAAGGTCAAAACAGAATGGATGAGAGACATATCGTAGATCATTTGGATTAGTCCATGCGCCTAAAAGAGTTGAGCCTCAAGAATTTTAGGGGTTATCGAAATCAGACGAAAATCCCTATAGATCCATGTGTAACTGGAATCACGGGGCGTAATGATGTAGGAAAATCTAGTATCCTTGAAGCCCTTGACATCTTTTTGGATGGGGGAGAAGTCTCACTTGATAAAGACGACTTCAATGTCGCTGAGCCGAATGGTGTTGTCGAGATTTCGTGTATCTTTGACGGACTCCCTACAGAAATTGTGCTTGATGAATCACATGTAACATCGTTAGAGGCTGAACACTTACTGAATTCTGCTGGCTGTTTAGAAATACTCAAGCGCTATAAACGCACTTCACTCAAGAGTCCACAGACTTTTATTATCGCCAACCACCCCACAGCATCTGATTGCTGTAACTTACATACACTTAAACTCAGCAACTTAAAACAAAAAGCTGGTGAATTAGGCATCACTAATAAAGATGTGTCCGATGCTCGTATTAATGCCTATTGGCGTCGTGCAATTTGGGAAAAAACTGTCGAATTACATAAGGAAAAATGCGAACTTGAGATTAGCAAGTTCGCAGAAGATTCGAAAACCATTCAGGATAAATTATTTCGCCAGCTTCCACTTTTCGCGCTCTTTAAATCAGATCGACAAAGCAAAGACGGCGATTCTGAAGCTAAGAGTCCTCTTCAAGAAGCTGTAAAACAGGCGCAAAATGAGCTGAAGGTAGAAATTGAACAAATTCAGCAAGAAATTCAGAAACGTGTTCTCGACCGAGCAAATAAGACTCTTGAGAAACTCAAGGAGATGGATCCATTTCTGGCAAAACAATTGATACCTCGATTTAAAGCACCGCCAAAATGGACCTTCGACTTTACCCTTGATGGTGAGGATGAGATTCCTATTAACAAACGAGGTAGTGGAGTGCGACGGATTATATTACTCAACTTCTTTCGAGCAGAGGCAGAACGAAGAGTTGCAAATAAAAACGCTCCTTCAGTTATCTATGCCTTCGAAGAACCTGAAACATCACAGCACCCAACGAATCAGGAAATGCTTGTTCGAGCACTGATTAAAGTTACTACGAAAGAAAATTGTCAGGTTCTCCTCACAACCCATGTTCCTGCCCTTGCAGGATTGCTACCTACCGATGGTCTTAGATTAGTTGAGAATGCTGAAGTCGGGGTAGCTATTCATTACGGATCGGACGAGGTACTTAAGCAAATATCGGAGTCCTTGGGTGTCTTGCCAGATTCAAATGTGACTCGTGCTAAGGCGCTGTTATTGGTTGAAGGTCCGGGAGATCTTGTCTTTATTAGGCATAGTGCTCAAGTTCTTAAGGATTCTGGTCATTTACCAACAACACTTGAAGAGAAGGACATCCTTCCGGTTTGCATAGGCGGTTGTGGAAATCTGAAACATTGGCAGACAAAGAATATTGCGGACCAGTTTGGAATTCCGTGGGGTCTTCTTCTCGATTCTGATATCGGAACTCAAGAGGAGGAAAGGAATCGTATGAAGGTCCAAGACCTTCGTGTATTAGGGAAGAAAGCCTATACTACGCGTAAGCGTGAACCAGAAAATTATATACTTCCCGAGGTCGTCATTCCATTTCTTAAGTCTACGACTACGATTAGCTATAATGACTCAGATGACGCAAAATTAATAATTGGGAATGCAACCGAGAAGCGTCCTGATGGTGTTCTCGAGTTCTTTTGGCCGAAGATGACTGCGGCTCAAATTCGTCAAACTGAACGCTATGTAGATGAAAAAGGCATTGAAAGGTTTGAATTAACTGAAATGCTTATGGATTTTCTGGATTTAACCTGAACCTGAGAATAGTAATGAGCCAGATAACTTTCCTGAAAGTTAATTCTACCCCTCAAGGTTTCCCTTCAATATGATCTAAGACTAATATCTCTCAGTACTAAACTTCTGAATTGCCCGTTGCCATCGGAAATACAGACTTGGAAGTCATGGGAATAAAACTCTTCGACAAGGTCTTTGGAAAAGAATTTATGGACTCTGTTCCTTCGAGTGTGGGTGTGTATGAATTCAAAGTTGAAGAGCAAACGATTTATGTTGGGAAGGCGAGGAATTTGCGCGATCGAATCCGGCAGTACAGAAACACAACGCGAAAAAAGAAACATAGAAAAATGCGTGAGATGGTTCGGGTTGCCACGGACTTGAAGTTCCATGTCGTTGAATCGGAAAAAGAGGCGTTGTTATTGGAAAACCAACTCATTCAAGAGCTCAAACCTCAATTCAATATTTCTGGCGTATTTTCATTCATGTATCCAGCTCTTGGGGTAGGATATGATGACCGTGTGTTCTATCTTTGCTATTCAACAGATCCGGAAGCGTTGGGGAATACGGTCTTTAAAATGCATGGGGTGTACCGTTCTCGGGATCTTACAAAAGATGCTTATTATTCCTTAGTTCGGATGTTGAATTTTCTTGGACACCGTGAGCCCAGCCATCGTATGAAGAAATTTCCGAAAATGAAGTACACAAACATGTCTGGCTTTAGACAGATAGATTCTGAATTGGCTTTAGAACTTTCTAACTTTCTGAATGGAAAGAATCGAAACTTTCTTCGAACGGCTATTAATGCATTGTTGGAAAAGACGAGCGCAAGAGGCGAGGCGGAGAAGATTCAGGAAGCAGTTCGTTCTTTGGTCGTATTTTTTCGGGAAGAAGCCAATCGATTGAGGAAGGCCAAAAAGAAATCGGGGTTTGAGAGTGAGTTTCTGAGTCAACAAGAAAGGGATCGAACTTTTATCCAGGCACGTTTTGCTGAGTGATTTTCTTAGCTAGCTTCTTACTGTTGTCCTAGGATGTCAGATGTTCCCTAGAATTTTCTTGATTGATCCGTGTGCGGACCAGGTTGATGTGACTGCGCAAATGATACAGCTGGTCGGCGTAGGACAAGGGTGTTTCCACTTGTTTGACCTCCATCTCTATTCTACGCACGGCGGCGTCCAATTCCTCTGGGTCGGCCCTGCCAGCGTCTAGACGCGTCTCGATACGCTGTAGATCTTCATACCAGCGGTAGATGCGAGAACGTACTCGCCAGCGGTAAAGAGGGGGAAATAGCTTGAACAACGGGATGACGAGTGCCGCCAGTGGAATCAGCATGACGACGAGCCGATCAATCAACGTAGCCGCCCAGAACGGCAAAAAACGCTGAAGAAAAGATGGCCCGCGCTTGTGAAAGCGCTGAGCTTCTTTACTCAACGGCATAGACAAATACAGACCGGATGGAAACTGTCCTGCCGTGTGAAATAAGCCATCACCACCAACGATTTTAGGAGCTGAGAGAAGCAGCAGGTCAACCAATGCTGGGTGAAGATCTTTACGGGCTACGAGCATGGCTGTGACGCCTATCATCTGCCGTTCTGTTGGCGGCCGTTCGTTGGCGAGGTCTATAGCGCCGGGCGGCAACGTCAGTGGAGAGAGATAGCGACGATGCAGATGATAAGCTTTGGCTCTAGGCAGATCCATCAAGGAGATCCCTGGGGCCTGTAAGAGAGTTTGAGTTTCTGGTGAATTTTCACCACTTACCATAAATAATGCATCCAATTCGCCTGCCCGAAGGGCCTCGCTGGCAGAGGCATTATCCAATTCACTAAAATTCTCGCTTTTCACGTTGTTCAACATCAGCAACTCATCAGCCAGTCTCCGTGTCCCACTGCCTGGGACTCCTCGATTCACCCTTCGTCTGGCCAACGTCGCTAATCTGACTGGTGCTGGATCTATCCTGTGAAAAATCCATAAGGGTTCGTAATACAAACTCGCGAGTGCGCGTAGATGCTCGCCGCCAGACACGGATTCCAACGGTGTCCCGCCTTGCATTAATGCGATATCTACTTTTCCTTCAGCCAACAATGTCGCGTTTTCGTCGCTGCCAGCAGTATTCTGTAATTTAAGTTCAATGTCGTTAGCCGCCAGAATGTCGCGCATCGCCAGGCCGAAGGCGTGGTAGGCGCCAGTAGGACTTCCCGTGGCCAAGGTTATGGCTTTTGGCGGGGCTGGCTCTACAAACTGATAAGCCAGTAGAAAGCCGGCCAAGGCAATTACAATTGCTAGCGCCGAACTTTTGAGCAAGGAAGAGTTCACGGTCATCTAACGCCTTCCTGATAAACTTCGATGTTGGAAGAGGAGGTAGAGACTAAGTGACGGACATTGAGATGGTGGACATCCATACTCTTAGCGAGAGATTACCATACTACCGTCGCTCGGAACATGCTCATGTCGCCACACAATTTTATTGAGAGGTGAATTTTGTTGATTGCTGCTGAGTCCTCTAAAGAGTTCACATCGAAGCGATGTGCCTGTATTGTCTTAGAGATGTCTTATCCGAGCCAAACCATAACACGAAAACTTATCTAAGAAGGCATTGTCCTTCGACAGCAATAAGCATCGCTCTTTATTCCTTTCATTTCCTTCTCCGAAACCGTTTGAACTCGCGTTAAGTCAACTTGGAATTGCCAAATCAGAAGCTATTGTGGTTGGTGATTCGGTGAGAAGAGATCTTGGAGGAGCGAAAAATGCAGGAGTTGACTGTATATTAGTCGGCGGTGCTGAGCATCCCTACGCACTAAAAAGTTCCAGCACTCTGTTAGAGATGTGCCATTCAGTTTAATACAACTATTAAGCAGATATAAGGAAGGAGCACATGTCTGTTAAACCCATACTCGATGGATACCATAGCGTCACGCTATATCTGAGTATTAAAGGCGCTGTTGAAGCGATTGAATTTTATAAACATGCCTTTAATGCGACTGAGCTATTTCGTTTGGTAGCGCCCAGCGGAGAAATTGGCATGCTGAAATCAGGATTGGCAATTCAGCCATCATGCTAGCCGACCCCTGTGAGACAGGGGTGATCCAAAGTCCGCAGTCACTTAGTGAATTCTCAATTGGCCTTTATGTCTAGGTTGAAGATGTAGATATGTTGTTTGCTCAGGTCGTCGATGCAGGCGCAAAGGTTGTTAAGTCAGTGGAAGACCAATTTTATGGTGACCGCAATGGGACGCTAGAAGATCCCTTTGAACATGTGTGGTTTCTCGACACACATATTGAAGATCTTACACCAGAAGAAATCAACAAACGTGCGAAGCGCTGTTCAAGCAAGGTGGAGTCTGACAACAGAATAATACCGTTGTGGATGCATATAAATAGCTGAAATATTACTTTTTTCATGCTGTACAGAAATTTTGGTCGCTCCCTGAAAAAAAGGTAAAGTGTATTCTTCCTGACATGTCGAGTTGCATCTTAGCTTTGCCTAAAAACATCAGAATGCGGGCACAAGGGACCGGATCATTTGCAAGAAAAGACACCTATAGCCGATTCAGTTATACCGAAAACGGTAAAGCGTCAAATTGCACAATTTTGATATCTAATACGTGATATAAAGCGTCAATCATTGTCCGTAAATCCAAGCGGGTATAACCTTCCAATGTTTTAGGTGGGTAGTCACGCGGGGGTTGTCAGGTTGGCTCGACTGTAACTAATTTGGATTCACCATAATCTACTTTTTTCTCCCTGTAGTTGACTCTTGGTCTGACTCCATTTCTTGTCTTCCCTGTATTTGCTGTAGGCAGTTCATTAACTGCTTATAGAGATTTTCTACATAGGGTTCATCTGTAATTTCAAGATGACCGATTGGTAACTCATATATTTGGATTATTCTTCCACACAATTTCCCCCAATACGATTCTAGCTGTTCATCACTTTGAAAAAGAATGATGTCTCCTGGATACGGCTGATGATGGTAATGTTTCGACATTTCACTTACGATGGTATCACGATAAAATTGTCGAAGAGACTGGTGTAAAGGATATCCCAAGCGGAAATAGGTTTTGCAAACCATCATTTTAAATTGACTCAATGATGTCAGCTGCTGGGTTCTCCAAACGAGTGCTTGAGATATTCTTGACACCAGCGAAGAAACCGTTACCTCATTGGGATATGAGGACCCTTTGTTATTCTGTTGTTTACGGAAAATCTTGGTGAACGTATCGGCCCATCGTGGTTTTGTAGAGAGTGGAAGAGGAGTTGTTGGGTCGACCAAGGCTAGAAATTCAACGGTATCGCCTTGTTGATGAAGCTGTCGAGCCATTTCATAGGCTACGAGTCCACCAAAGGAGTACCCTGACAGATAATACGGCCCATTTGGTTGGACCTGTTGCATATCTTTCACATACTGTGCAGCGAGTTCCTCAACTGTGTCATATCGGGCAGGTAATCCATCATGTCCTTGATTAAAGAACATATACAGCGGTTGTTCAGGATTATTCTTTATGTACGGTCTGAAGGTATTTCCAAAGAGAATACAGAAGAGAGGCGGGTTTGACCCGCTGGTTTGAATTGGCACTAACCACGACCACTTGTTAGCCTCTTCCCTGTCTTTTTCTATAAGTTTAGCTAATTGAGCAATGGTTTGAGCTTGAAAAATCGTGGGGATAGAAATTTTTGTGTGAAGGGTTTTCTCTATTTCTAGTGCTAAATGTACAGCTAAAAGTGATTCCCCGCCTAGGTCAAAGAAATTATCCATTACTCCAATTGGATATTTTCCAAATACTTTTTCCCAAGTCGTTTTTAATTGACTCTCTAGTGGGGTTCGTGGAGCAAGACTGGTATGTTGTAATTCCGACGATGTGCGCTCCTCAGCAGAGAGCTTGGCCCGATCAATTTTTCCGTTAGGAGTCAGCGGCAAGGAATCAAGCCAGACAAAAGAAGAAGGGATCATGTACAAGGGAAGCGTATTTCCCAGAAAATTTCGTAAGTCTTCATTATTGGGATGGGTTTCAAGTCGAGGAACGAGATAAGCCACGAGTCGACTCTCTCGCGATGGTTCCTCTTGAGCAATGACCACCACGTCTCGGATTGCCCGATGTTGAGCGAGCGTCGATTCAATCTCACCCAACTCGATGCGAAATCCTCGTATTTTCACCTGAAAGTCCATTCGCCCGAGGAATTCAATATTGCCATCCTGTCGACATCGCACTTGATCACCGGTTTTAAATAATCTGCGTTCTTTAGCTGAGTTCAATGAATCTGGAATAAACTTTTCTTTCGTTAAATCTGGGCGTCCCCAGTATCCGCGTGCCACACCTTGGCCGCCGATGTACAACTCTCCAGGAATTCCAATTGGTACTGGTTGCATCGACGCATCCAACACATACAGTTGAGTATTGGCGATAGGTCGGCCAATTGGAATCAACCCACTGCCGGGAGTTACTCGATGGATGACGGAGTAAATCGTCGTTTCCGTAGGTCCATACATGTTCCAGAGCTCCGCTCCCTGGGCACATAATGAGTTGGCTAGCTCACGAGTGAGGACAGCTCCCCCACAGAACATTCTTAACTGAGAAAACTCGTTCCGTCCCACATCGACTAACATCTGCCAAGTCGCAGGTGTTGCCTGCATGACAGTCGCATTAGAATTACGAAGGCAATCCATGAGCCGCCTACCATCCATGGCATCTTCACTACTGGCCAGGTGGACCTCTCCTCCAACGAGTAATGGGCCATAGATCTCTACTGCGGCAATGTCAAACGAGATGGTTGTGACAGCTAGGAGCCGATCATGCGCTGTTAATCCCGGTTTACGGCAAATGGATTGCAAAAGATTCGAGAGGGCTCGATGGGGTATCTCGACTCCCTTGGGCTTGCCTGTAGATCCTGAAGTATATATCACGTACGCGAGTTGTTCGCCAGTTGACCCATTTGAAGGGTTCGTCTTGTCTAGGCTTCTAATTGTATTCCACTCTGTATCCAACCATACAACTTTAGCCGTCGAGTCGGGTAGCTGTTCCCGTAGCGATGAATGTGTGATTAGAACCGCAGCTTGAGCATCGTCCAGGATGTGTGCAATTCGGGCTGGAGGATAAGCAGGATCGAGTGGAATATAGGTTCCACCCGATTTGAGAATCGCCAACAACGCGACGACCATCTCTAGAGAGCGGTCCATGCATAGCCCCACCATCTGACCGGGCTCTACCCCTTGTTCTTGGAGATAATGTGCCAACTGGTTGGCTTGGCTATTCAGCTGCTCATATGTCAGCCGTTGATTGCCACACACGAGGGCTACCGCCGTCGGCGTTTGAGCAACCTGTGCTTCAATCAGTTCGTGAACAGGTACATTATGAAGACATGGCTGCTCAGTCTGGTTGAATCCAACGAGAATATGCTGTTTCTCTTCTTCATTAAGGAGCGGGAGATGAGCGATTGGTGTGTCAGGATTATCGACGATGCCTTGTAATAGTGTTGTATAGCAAGACAGCCATCGTTGAATAGTTTCTGGTCTATAAAGATCCCGGTTATAGTCAATGTCAACACGGAGCTGCCCATTTATTTCATTAAGATTGAAGAAGATGTCGAAATTGACGGCCTGTTTGGGAGTCTGCTCAGCAGCCGCATTCAGTCCATGAAATTGCATTGCAGCTCCATCACGATCAAGATTGAAGTTGATTTCGACGAGTGGCAAGCGGGTCGGGTCACGAGGAATCTGTAACCTTTTGACAATGCCGCCTAACGAACTGTTTTGGTTGTCGTATGCATCTAATATTTTGGTTTTTGTTTCAACTAAAAATTGCTGAAAGGACATGTCAGAATCAAAGCGAGACCGTACAGGTAATAAATTTACACAATGTCCCACTAAAGCATGGGTGTCAGCTCCTAACTGACCGGCCGACGGAATCGAAACGACCAAATCGTATTGATTGGATAATCGTGCCAACAACACATTAAAGACTGAAAAAGTGAATGAAAATAAACTTGTTTTCTGCTTAGCAGCAAATTTTTTAATCGCAAGAAAGAGTTGTGAATCAAAGAGATGCTTCACTGTAGCGCCATTGTATGTCTTGACTCTAGGACGCGCACGATCAATCGGCAATTCCAGAGGTGGGGGGAAATCGCTAAACTGTTTCATCCAATAAGAGTACGATCTCTCGGTTTTCTCACTTTTTTGCTCCTTGATTTCATTTTCCACATAGGAACGATATGACCCTACAGGTCCTAGTTGGTAATCACGACCTTGGATTTTTGCCGAATAGACCTTGCTTATCTCTCCTAGCATCACATTCCAGGACCAACCATCACAGACGATGTGGTGTGCTGAAAACATCACGATATGATCATCAACTGCAAGTTTGACAATATGGACTCGCACCATCGGGCCAGTGGCTAGATTAAATGGAGTGGTCCCAGCCTGAAAGAACAATTCTTGTTTTTTCTTTAATCGTGCTTGAGAATCAAGCGAAGAGAAGTCGAGAAAAGGTATGTGAATCGGCTCGGGTGTTATCTGCTTTTGATAGGCTTCGTTGCCTTCAAATCGATGATGAAGCGCTGCATGACGGCACAAAATCTCCTGAATTGTGACTTCTAAAACTTTGAGATCAAGTGGACCATGAAGAGAAAGGATAAACGGTTCATTATACGCACAAGATGCCATATCTCCCATTTGAGAGGCCAACCAAATTTCCATTTGTGCTTCCGTTAATGGGAACCGCTGGTTCACTCGAATTTCTGACACGGAATTCACTTTGGAATTCTCTATCTGGTCTCGCTCTTTGAGATCGACAACTTTCTGTGGTGAATAAACGAAAGACTTCTTATATGCCAAATCTCGAGAATCGTGTGACGGTTTGGGACTCAGCAGTTCATCGGGGGAATGAGTACAGGTCCGTGAATTGGGAAGAAGTTCAACCTTCTGTAACTCTCGGATACTTTCTTGACAAGCCATGATGATGCGATCGACATCATCATCCGTGTGAGCCATCGTCAGGAAGCAGGGGAATCCATCATAAATATGAACCCCATTTTGTCGCATCAAGAAGAAGAGTAGCTCACTATAAGGCACATGTTCTGTATAGGTAATCCTCCAGAGAGAGCTGAATGATTCAGCATTGATGGGCACACCAACTTTTTCACAAAAAGTGTTGAGCTCAGCACACAAACGACTCGTCTGCTCATTCAACTTGCGATAGATAGCTTCCCCACCTTCTTGAAGAATCTCCATGGCCGCTTGACATGCAGCCATTGCAGCAGGGTGACGCACGAACGTCCCTGCAAAATAAGTGACGCCGACTTCAGGCAGAGAATCATTTCCATACGACCAGGCCCCACCATCCAAAGCATCCATAAATCGTGCTTTACCTGCCATTACGCCAATGGGCATTCCGCCTCCAATCACCTTGCCGTACGTGGCAATATCTGCCTGAATACCATAGTACTCTTGAGCTCCTCCCGGCCCTAAACGGAATCCCGTAATCACTTCATCAAAAATAAACGCTGACCCAGATTTTTCCGTAATCGAACGGATTTCGTGTAA
This sequence comes from Nitrospirales bacterium, assembly GCA_965223675.1. GTDB lineage: Bacteria > Nitrospirota > Nitrospiria > Nitrospirales > UBA8639 > JAGQKC01. Next base: position 131,345 of record OZ245013.1, read on the forward strand.
AAACTCTCTTGGTCTGAGGTCAGGCCGTCGACTCTGAATCGGTTCAATCATGACCGCGGCCAATTCGTGAGCACGCTCACGTATGATGTTTAAGGCCTCATCTGTGCCATAATCCAACACGAGCACATTTTCAACACTCGACGGTAAAATACCAGGTGCAGCTGGAACAGATCGAAGGTTTTTCGTGCCTCTAACCAAGACCTCATCAAAGATCCCATGGTAGGCACCATTAAAAATGACAATGAGACTACGACCCGTGACGGTTCGAGCCATACGCATGGCTCCCATGACCGCCTCTGATCCGGTATTACAGAAGGCTGTGCGGTCCATCCCTGTAAAATCGCAGATTATTTTTGCCAAATTACCCACAGCCGGGGATTGAGGACCAATTTCTACCCCTCGCCATAATTGATCAACAACAGCCTGTGTAATTTTCGGGTGGCGATACCCAAAGAAGTTGGAACCAAACCCATTGAGCGCATCAACGTATTTATTCCCATCCGCATCCCAGATATGGCACCCTTCCGTCCGATCCACAACAATAGGATAAATTAATTCCTTTATCTTCGACTTAAATCCCGTGACCACACGGGGATCAGCCATATGCGGACGATGTTGTTCAGTATACGCCTTTGAGTGAGCAGTCCGTTTATTGTAGCGATGAATAAACGAGTCCAACCATTTTTGTTGGACAGGTGATAAGTCCTCAGTCTTCCCTCGCGTAATGTGTGCGATGGCACCAAATGGCTTGCTCTCTTGCTTCTTTGATTCTTCTGGTTTGATGATCTTGGATACAGATGCTGAGCGCTGTGCGTCATTAGTTTTCTGAATTGTCCGATTCACCAGGGTGCTTGCGGAACTTGCTCCCCCCCCTCGTTTCAACGCTTCGAGTTGAAGAGACATTAATTCCAATTGTTGAGAAATCAGCGATTCTAGGCCATTCTGGCTTACCGTGATATTGGTAGACGATCGCACGGTAGGAGTGACCTGGGAAACCCCGACAGAGACAGGGGCTTGAGGAAGTTCGGGTTGAGCAACAACTTCCTCAGATGTAGGGGAAACTTCTTCATGGGAAAATGGCAAATTGTCCTCAGGTACATGGGCATCGAGATATTCCAGCAAGCTCTCGAAGGTTTCTAGTTCCTCAATCAATTGACGAAACGAAATATTCACACTCAATTCACCTTTTATTGCCGTACTCATTTGGATGAGGAAAAGGGAATCGAATCCAAGTTCGAGAAAGGTACTCAAACGATCAAGCTCATCGAGTTCCGCTCCTGACAAATCAAATAAAATCGTCTTGAGTATTGAAAATAGACGACGATGGCGGGGATTACCGACTATGTCTATGGTAGACATGTTACTTTCCTCGCACTTGAGATTAGGTCGAACTGATTAAGGTTATTGCTAGCGGCATCATGGTCACTATTCATATGAATCACTCTAATTTCATTATTGCTGACAACCAGATCTACGGAGTGTCACACCATGTATCCAGCTGTTGTTTCATAATCTGAATCTGACGTTGAAGAATGGAGATCATTTGGTCGTGCTGTTCGTTCGAACTTACTTTTATTGAGCCATTTTGCTTTGGACTAACTAGTACGTTCTCCATAATAGGCCCTGTCGTATTGGACGGTTCGGTGTTTGGTGCTTGAGTATATTTATCTACCCAATATCGTTTCTTTTCAAATGGATAGGTCGGGAGCCGCACTCGTTTCTGCATGAAGTCCCCATTGAGCGCTGCCCAATTCACCTGCGTTCCAGCGATCCATAACCTACCTAATACCGTCAGCAAGAACTCATCCTGAGCGAGGGTTTGTTTCGCATGTGGCAAAGAAGACAGGATGAGGTAGTCGGATGACTTCTTAATATGTTGTTTGGTGAGTGTGCTGAGAGTTTGCCCTGGTCCAACTTCTAGAAAAATACTCTGTTCATCTTTCAGGAGTTCTCGGATCCCACCAGAAAAATTCACGGGCTCACGTAAATGCTTGGCCCAATATTCAGGATCAGTGGCTTGGGATTCACTCAGCCAATCAGCTGTGACAGTCGACATTATTGGAATAGTCGTAGGCTTGAAAGTTACGGATTGCAGCGACCTAGCAAACGGCTGTACAGCTGGCTCCATCATATGCGAATGAAAAGCATGCGAGGTGTGCAATACGCTTGTCGTTACCTGTTGTTGCCCCAATTGTCTATGTAAGGCTTGAATACACTCTGTAGGTCCCGATACCACACAAAGAGTCGGGCTATTCATCACAGCGAGATCGATTTGCCCTTTACGATCATATTCACGCAAGTGATTTCGAACATCCGTTTCTCCAAGACGGATTGAAAGCATAGAACCAGCGGGCAGCTTTTGCATTCCCTTAGCCCGAGACACTACTATGGACAATGCGTCTTCTAACGAAAAGACTCCTCCCAAGCACGCGGCGACAAATTCACCTATACTGTGTCCGATCATCGCTTCAGGCTGAATTCCCCAATGAATCCAAAGTTTGGCAAGCGCATAGCTTGTGATAAAAATACCTGGTTGTGCAACAAACGTCTGATTAATATTCGTTTCTGGATGTGACTCATTCTGATCACCGTTTGTTACATCATCATTTGGATCTTCGTGTTTCGGATATAACCGTTCACGTATATCAAACTGAAGAAGTGGGAAAAGCAATTCCGAACATTGATCAATATGTTGCCGAAATACAGGCTCCGTCTCATAGAGATCACGACCCATATTGAGATGCTGAGCACCTTGACCAGGAAACATGAAGATTATCCGCGTATTATCTCCAATCACGCGTCCGGCTTGACCCGGCTTGATAGCATCTTGGCTAAGGAGTTCGCTGGCATCCTCTAGGTTTCTCGTAATGACAACACGCCGGTGATTAAACTCTGCTCGCCCTCGTTGCAGTGTACTTGCAACATGGCTCAAACAGAGGTCAGTGTGTTGTTTGAGATGCTGTGCCAAATTACCTGACATGGTTGTCAATGCAGCCTGAGATTTTGCAGACAGTGGCAACAGGTAATACGTTTTTCGCGTATCATGTCTTTGTTCGTTCTGAGGTGCTTCTTCCAACACGACGTGGGCATTCGTCCCGCCAACACCAAATGAGCTGAGTCCTGCACGTCGTGGAGTTATCCCGTCAGGCCATTCACGTAATGTAGTATTGACATAAAAGGGTGTATTGGGGAAATCAATCTTTGGATTTGGTTCGTCAAAGTGGAGACTAGGAGGAAGATATTTGTCATGCAGGGCAAGAGCTGTCTTAATCAACCCTGCCACACCTGCTGCACAATCGAGATGGCCAATGTTGGTCTTCAATGAGCCAATCGCACAGTATTGCTTGTTATCAGTCGTCATTCGAAAGGCTTTCGTTAACGCTTCAACTTCGATGGGGTCACCCAGAGAAGTTCCCGTTCCATGAGCTTCGACATAGCTAATTGAATCAGCGGTCACATTAGCCAAAGATTGTGCGAGAGCAATCACATCGGCTTGCCCATCAACACTTGGTGCCGTATAGCTATACTTTGAACCCCCATCGTTATTCAGCCCCCACCCTTTAATAAGTGCATAAATACTGTCGCCATCTGCCAAGGCATCTTCCAACCGTTTCAATAACACCACGCCGACGCCATTGCCAAAAATTGTTCCTTTGGCATTTGCATCGAATGTACGGCATTGTCCTGCAGGGGAAACCATCCCGTCATGCGTGTACAGATACCCACGTTTTTGAGGGAAACGAAGCGTCACACCACCGGCTAACGCCATATCACATTGATATGTCAAAAGGTTTTGACAGGCTTGAGTGATAGCGACCAAGGACGATGAACAAGCGGTTTGCATCGTAATGGCAGGACCACGCAAATTTAGTTTGTATGCTACTCGCGTTGCTAAATAATCTTTATCATTGCCAAGCTCCGTCTGCAGTGATCCTCCATGGAAAGAATTAGCTAAGCCTTCCACAAATTCAGGATTGGTCTCGAGGTTTGCAAGAAGATAGGTATTCATATAGCAGCTTGCAAATACACCAATTCGCCCCTGGTATCGAATTGGATCATAGCCGGCATCTTCAATCGCATTCCATGAGCATTCAAGAAAAAGACGATGTTGAGGGTCCATCAGGTTTACGTCTTTTGGCTGAAATCCAAAAAACTGTGCATCAAAACAGTCGGCCTCATCAACAATGGCCCCCTTTCTGATGTAATTCGGATTTTCTGCTATAAGCAAGCGATCAGAGGCTGATAACTCTAGCTCTGCATCTGAAAATGTACTCACGCAATCAACACCGTTTCGTATGTTCTTCCAAAATTCGTTGATGTTACGAGCCTGAGGAAAGCGACCATCCATGCCTACGATGGCGATGGAATCTGGCATGCCGATCCCCCCATTGTCCTGGTTCTCATCTGGGAAATCACTTTTCATAGTGCCTTGTTTTCAATGAGGTAGTTATGTCGTCCTGGTGTTTTGGTCGTTTTCCTTAATTCACGCTGGCGAAAAAATGCAGATTGCTGCAAAGCAGCTCGTGATCGCACAGAATCTGCAAAGTTCTGCTGATCCTTATTCCCCTGTTCGATAAAATTTGCCAATGTTCTGATAGTTGGATATTGAAACAACATAGTCACAGGAACCCTTGTTGTGAGAGAATCAGCCAACGAAAAAAGCTTTGCCAGTCTGCTGTGAATTTGAACCACTTGAAGCGAGCTCCCTCCAAGATCTTCTAAACTGTCATTCATTCCTACGTCTTCAAGGTTCAACGCCTCTAACCAGATTGATCTGAGTAGTCGTTCCGTCTTGGTCCTTGCACGCACATAGGCCTGTTGGAGTGCCGGACGTGGGCTTTTTCTAGTTTCTATGCATTGGTGAATCTTTTTGGCACTAGACATTTCTTCGCTGATCCACCTCAAGACCCTTGAATAATCGGCTAATTTTTGGTTTGGACGAAGCACATTTTGATCTGACTCTTTCTTTAGATTATTAGGAGTCAAGGCAATGTCTTCTTGACTTTCCTGAACGGTGCCCACAATCGCCAAGGGCGATATCGCTTCCAAGGTATTGACTGAAAAGGTACTAAATATTTCATCTTCCCTATTCAAGGTCTCTGAATAGGGAGGTAGATATTCATTCGTGATTGTTGCAAGACTACGAAGAAAGTTAAACGCTGGTTGGTTCTTTCTTGTGGGTTTATAAACGGCTTGCACTGTTTTCAATCCATGCTCTTTAGCGATCTCTCCAAGTTTTTCAAACATCCGATGTTCCACCCCACGACCAAGCACTCGACAACTGAGTAATAAGGTATCGACTTCCAAATGCTTTGAGCCAACACTGTACAGAATGGCACCCACGAGTCCGTAGTCACCAAAGCGATCACTGACTTCAACGACAAGTAAATGCTGACCCTTGTTGTCAACCCATTGCTGAATTTCGCCTTCTGTTCGACGACGTGTGGTGAAATTAAATTGATTCGTTCGTTGTGTAAGTTGTGAAACTCGAGGAACTTGATTCGTTTTCATCGGAGAAATGCGAATACTCAGCTGGAGGGTTGCAAGAAAATCTTCCAGGGAATCAGTGCGCTGACGAGCTTGCTCGCGCTTTATATTTTGCTGATATTGGAGGGTACGCTTCGTATCTTCCTGCGTGACCTTCACATGATCAAACGCCCAAACATGGTCCAAAACATGTGGAATGCTGGATACATCAGTTGGCAATTGAACCGTGAGAACTTCAGGGCAATGAGCTCGCATTTCCGCACACTCGATCGGGCTGTCATCAACAAATATAAAACTTTCCAATCCTAGATTTAACTCTTTGGCCAGCGTTTTAATGTTTTCCGACTTGGATTTCCAGTTGATGCGCCACGCCACCATCTGTTCAAGTGTAAGCGGCATATCGCGTCGTTTGGCAAACACGTTGAGGACATCCTCCTCGTGATTTTTACTGCATAAACAGAGAAGCATGCCTGCCTCATATTGCTGACGCATAAACATCTGTAAACTGTAGTACGGTCCCTCGATTGCAATGTCGGTCCCCTCTTCTCCACAAACTCCCTGCCACAGGGTATGGTCACAATCAAGGACGATCACTTTGTATGGAGGCCGTTGCAAACTCACAATCTTGCGCATTGCCATCGTACCAAGAGCAGTAAAACATTCGTCCGTAAAAGGGATATGTGCACTATCGTCTCCATAAGGGTCATAGTATTCTTTTACGGGGTAATGCTGCTGTAGCTCTGATGACGTGATAAAATAGAGATTGGCAATGCTATGCAAGTCCTCAATAATTTGCTGTTCTACTTCTTGGAAAACGCGTGCTAACGAATAATGCTCTGTATCTTTCATGTCGACAAAGGCAGGCGGGCAAAACATGACAACATGTGCACTTGAATTTGAAGGCACCTTTGCCTTGAGTGCTTGCACAAATTCCTGAACTGTTTTCTGCAACAAATCATTGACGTCTGAAATCTTAGTATTTATTCCCTTCAGAGACGGTCTTGTTGCTTGACTCTTTGCTTCATGCCGAATATGGGCCCAATCTTCAAGGCATATCAAAAATAGATTCACTGCTTGCTCATCTTGGGCGAGACACGTATTTGGATGAAGAAGTTGTTGAAAAACTTGGTTGTAAGGAGCAAAGACTAAATCGAGATCTAGACCAAATTGTTCGGCCCAAAACAACATGCTTTTTTGAATTGGTTCAGGGGTAAACGTTGCCGAAATTTTTATCTTGAGCATAGTGAGAACGACTTTTGTCTTAATCTAACCACTCTCGGTAGAACTTAGAGAAAAGGAATTCCACGTGTAACTATTCGAATAGACATTGGGCCTTCAGATGCCAGCTGTGCTTGTGTCAGATAGTCTTGTTCTCATTTAACGCATAAATAACTAAGAGGCTCAACCCCTAACTCATGAAATACTACTTATGACCTAGAGCTGAGAAAACCAGACGGGAAATCTAGTGAGATTGGTTTAGTTTAAATTATCCCCAATGAAACAAGGGTATGCCTTTCTCACAATGAACAAGTAGGGTCGGGTGGGGGAAGGAAGTCTGGGAATCTAGCTAAGGATGAAAATTTTCTGAATGTTCTTCGCTAAAATTACAAGTATTTGTAATCCCAAGATCTTACAGACTGTCGTATGATGACTCAATTCAAGAAATAACTTAGAAGATGCATTATCATTGCCGACAATTATACGCTTCCCTTTAGCCGCTACTCGACTCATTTATTGGCCCGTCACACCAATTTTTCGCCAAGTTAAGAACGTTGAAATTTGTTGGTCTGGAAATAAATGATTTCTCGGAAGAGAATCTGCCTTAAATCCATAAAATTACCTAATTCATGTATTGCCTCCTGTAGCTAAAGGTGTTTCCACTTCTTATCAAAAATACTACACAACAAAAGTTAAGGGGGTTGAATGATATTTTTACTCTTTCAAGGACCATAAAATCAATTAAGTTTTCTCAAATGGTAATGATTGGTTCATGTAGGGAACCTTGTTAACCATTGTTCACACTGAACAATACATGACTAGCAGCAGGCCAATACGGACATGTGATGTTCTTAATTGTTTAATGTTTCGACACTTCGTCAATGAGTTATATTCGAAAGTGGTGTTTGGGGTGAGTTGAAAAGACGCGGCGTCTCGGGTTGAAATGGTTGTTGCTAGACATCCACATTCAACCACAAAGGAGAGACGCCACGATGCCAAAGAGTACCAAAACGGACGAGGCAGATCGAGGAACTACGGACACGCTGACGGAATTAATGCGGGTAGGCGCTCGCAAACTCATTGCGCAAGCCCTCGAAGCGGAGGTCACTGAGCTGTTAGCCACATTTAGTGATCAGCGAGATGCCCATGGGCACGCAGTGGTCGTCCGCAATGGGCACCAACCTGCCCGAGAGATACAAACAAGCATTGGCCCTGTGACGGTCCAGGTGCCGAAGGTCCGGAGTCGGCAGGGCGAGCCCGTCACCTTTCGGTCGGCTCTTGTTCCGCCCTACGTGCGGAAGACCAAAAGCCTCGAAGCCGCGGGGCCGTGGTTGTACTTGACAGGCATCTCAACCGGTGAGATGCAAGGCGCACTGGAAGCGTTAGTGGGGCCCGAGGCCCAAGGCCTCTCTGCCAGTACGGTCGTCCGGTTGAAGCAGGCCTGGCGTGAGGAGTATGAAATGTGGCAGCACTGTCGACTTGATGGTGAGCAGTGGGTCTATATCTGGGCCGATGGCATCTACAGTGGGCTACGAGCCGAACAGCATCGGCTGTGCGCGTTGGTCGTCATTGGGGTGAATGCCCGAGGGGAGAAGCACTTCTTGGCGATTGAAGATGGACTCCGTGAATCGACTCAGAGCTGGCGCGAGGTCCTCTTGAACCTGAAAGCGCGGGGGCTGACCGCCCCGAAGTTGGCCATTGGTGATGGGGCCATGGGATTCTGGGCAGCTTTAGAGGAAATCTATGCGATGACCCGCCAGCAACGGTGTTGGTGCCACAAGACGCGCAATGTGTTGAATGCGTTCCCCAAGAGTGTGCAGCCCAAAGCCAAACAGGCGTTGCAGAATATCTGGGCGGCCGCCACCAAGGGGACAGCTGACCAGGCCTTTGATAGTTTTATCAAGATGTATGCGCCGAAGTATCCGAAGGCGACGGCGTGTTTGCAGAAAGATCGGGAGGAGCTCCTGACATTCTACGCATTTCCCGCAGCCCATTGGCAGAGTCTCCGGACCACGAATCCGATTGAATCCACGTTTGGCACGATCCGACATCGGACGAAGCAGACGAAGGGCTGTCTCACCCGAGACGGTATGCTCCATATGATGTTCAAGTTGGGGCAATGTGCGGAGAAGACGTGGCGCCGGCTGCGCGGGTTTCAGCAGCTCTCGAAGGTGATTGTCGGAATGCAGTTCACAGATGGCATGGAGGAGACGACCAGCGACCCAGTCGCTGCATGATCAACGACTCAAACACCAGATTTGACAATAGCTCTTCGTCAATTCCCCCAACATTTACCTGATTCAGTATGAAGAATTCATCTATAACCCTATGTGTCCGGCTTCCTCAGATACCTCAATTGACATGTGGTAAGCAATCAACACGGCGTAACAAGGATTCAAGCAACGACTGGCTTAAGAAGGATTACGGCTATCTTTCAGATGATCTTTCACCAGTCATATGATTTCTGGGAAATCTTAAGTCAGATAATCCGCGTGTACGGGAAAGTCAGTGGTGAATAATCTCATCGATTTTCTAAAAGAGAACTATCGATATACGATTGTAGCTAATAGGCGAATGAATACGGGTGTGAATCATGAAACGAAATGGATCATCAAACATACGTTGAGAAATGAACTGAAGAGACAGAATCAAAAAGCTATGACTCTCGTAAAATAAAAGACAATCCGGCAAGACGTTAAAATGACAAGCGAGACAATAAGACCTATGAATGATATTGAGATCAAGCCTCTATCCCAGAATCACTGTCATCAGTTGTCTGTGATGGTTGGAGAGCTTTTGAATGAAGTCATGGATGCGATACACGAAAGAACGTTCAATTATAATGAGAACGAAACTGAGAGAAGAGCAAAAAGTTTAATTGAACAAGAGAAGTATTGGGTCTTTATCGCAACCGAAAAAGAATCAGACGCAGTTGTCGGTTTTATGTCACTGTATGAAAGCTATGCCCTCTATTCGGAAGGGGCTTATGGTACGATTCCAGAACTCTATGTCCGTCCCGACTGGCGATCTAAAAATATTGGGAAAAGTCTTCTGAAGAAAGCTTTGGATTTTGGAAGAGAAAAAAGGTGGCGAAGGTTGGAGGTAACGACGCCTCCTCTCCCGCAGTTTGATCGGACGTTACAGTTCTATCAAGCCAATGGATTTGAAGTTTCTGGAGGCAAAAAATTAAAGATCACGATACGTGCCTAGCCTTTGTGGAGAGCGTGATGAAGTGGTTTTTGAAACACATCAGATTTATATGCGTCTTGAGGATGTTTGTAATGTAATTTAAATGGAGCTTTTCAGAAACTCCTGTTGTAGCTATCCCTGTGTTATTCCCTCCGATGTCTCATCAAAGACTTGATAATATGCTGTGAATCAATAATTTATGCAGAAACAAATTAGGACAAACCGATTTGAGAAATATTCGAAGATGGTCTTAGGGCTGGTCGTGGTTGTCGTGGTCCTTGTATCGGATTTCGTCCTTACTGGGGCCTATCATCTTTTTAAGTATGGAACGATCCATAAGTATGCCGATCGAAGAGCCTTACGTGAGCAATCTCCCATTTTTCATCATACGCTCAAAGCCAATGGCCAGCAGCAAGAACAAAAATGGGGCCATCTATCAAGCCCGTTGTATACGAATTCGCTTGGATTCAAAGATCGACGTATTCGTGAAGTCCCCTTAGAGTCCTCTAGCTATCGATTTCTCTTTATCGGGGATTCCTTTACCGAAGGGATTGGAGTTGAATACGAGAAAACCTTTGTGGGATTGGTTGATAGCGCGTTGGCTTCTGAGCATGTTGAAGTGCTCAATGCAGCTGTGTCCTCCTATTCGCCGACTATATACTTTAAAAAGGTGGGGTATTTGATCCAAACAGTAAAGTTGGACTTTGATCACCTTTTCGTCTTTCTCGACATTTCTGATATAGAAGATGAAATAAAACGCTATGAACTTCATGGTGGACATGTCGTGGGACTTGTGAGTCAGGCTTCGAGAATAAAAGATTTTGTGTATGAATACACTGGATTGATGAAGAATATGTGGATGTTGTTTGTCAACATACAAAAAATCATTGCACCAGATCATGAAGATCTTCGTTCTCCGGAAGAACGCCAGTATGGGATCAATCAACAAAAAAGCCTATGGACAGTCAATGACCAAATCTTTCAAGAGTATGGACACCGTGGGTTGGAGAAGGCAGGGTATCATCTGGATTTGTTGCATCGATTACTTCAGCAACATCATAAAAGTATGACCATTGCGGTGTATCCTTGGCCAGATCAGATTGTTCACAAGGATCTGCATTCTCGCCAGGTTACATTTTGGGAAGAGTGGGCCAACGAGCGTTCTGTATCGTTTTTTAATTTCTTCCCCACGTTCATTACACCAGAAGCAGATTCAAAACAATTCATCAGTCAGTATTTCATAGAAGGTGATGTGCATTGGAATGAATTGGGGCATATGGTAATGGCAGAAGAACTACTACTGAAAATGCGAGATGCATTCCCTGAAGTTTTTCAAAGCAAAGATGGAGGATCAGGAAAGAAATAAAAAGGATTTTACTTTTCCTCTTCAACCGGATTAATTAGTGTTCCGATGTGTTCAATTTCGATTGAGACTTGATCTCCGGGTTTCAGAAAGACGGGTGGTTTTCTGGCAAATCCGACGCCAGGGGGTGTGCCGGTCAGGATAATCGTGCCGGGTAGCAGAGTGGCGCTTTGGCTTAAAAAGCTGATGAGTGCAGGAACATCGAAGATCATGTCAGATGTTTTCGAATCCTGCATCGTTTGGTCATTGAGAATCGTCCTGATTTTGAGGTCATTCGGATTTGGAATATCATCGGTAGTCACGAGGCATGGACCAAGCGGACAAAATGTGTCAAAGGATTTTCCTCGACACCATTGTTTCCCACCTCCTTCTTTCTGCCATCGACGTGCACTGACATCGTTGGCACACGTGTATCCGAGTACATAATCTAGAGCGTTACGTTTAGAAATATTTTTCGCTTGTCTTCCGATGATCACGGCTAATTCACATTCAAAATCCACTTCGTTTGTAGCGACTTTGGGAATAATGATTGGATCTCCAGGGTTGTTAAGTGCATTGGAGGCCTTGATAAAGAGGACAGGGTATTCAGGAAGCTTGGCTCCTGTCTCTTCAGCGTGGGCTTTGTAGTTCAAGCCAATACAAAGTAGGGTAGGTGGAACAATCGGAGCTAAGAGTTTCTTCATGGCAATCGTTTTACTTGTAAGGTCGTACTTTCCAAATATGTCGCCTTCAACCAGCTGTGCGGACATCTCGTCTATTGGATTACCGTAATGAATATTGCCTGCTTGATCTTCAAATCTAATAATCTTCATGAATGCCTATCCTTTTCGTTTCATAGGAGTTTCCTGTACATCTCTATTCTAAGTAAATGGCCGAGAGAAAGGAATGTATACTGTAGGTGACTGAAAGTTTTTTTGCTCGACAGTGGACGAGCATCTGAGAGTTGCTCATTAGGAATTTCTTTCCCAGGTTGATACAATTTTTAGATTATGAGAGATAAGAAAAACGTCATTCGACAGATTCGAGAAAGTTTCCAACAAACTCACCATCCTGGTGATAATTTTCTGCAGGGCAGTTTTGAAGGGGATGAGCCATATGAGGTGACTGCTGCATTCCAAGGAGTGATCGATTGGTCCCAAGTCGATCCCCAAGTTCTTGACCATAACTACTCAGCCCTGAGTTTTTTTTCCGAAGGCGCGTTTCGTTATTTTCTTCCAGCATATTTGATTGCAGACCTCAACGATGAATTAGATACCGCTGATCCACTGTTTCATCTAACGAATGGTTTTTCAAATGAAGTACTGAATCTTCCAGGTAAGTCACGGACACACCAGAAAGTCATTGGTCGATCAGAATTCATCAATCCTCGACGGTATGGGGCGATGACATCGTATGATTATGCCCGAAGTCGACTTTCTGTTTTCACAAAAGAGGAAGCCTCGGCGATTGTAGAATATCTTGAGTATAGACGAGAGCAAGATACTCATGGAATAGAGACATCACGTATTGAGGCTGCCCTCATTGATTTCTGGCGTGATCGAGCTGCTCATGCGCCAGGTCATCGAAGTTTGCAGCAGTACATTGAATCTGAAGATGCGTATCTCAATGATATTCAAAGTTCATAATTTACATAAAGACGAGATTGCAGATAGACACTGAGGGATGTCCACAGAAAGAAATTGAAGGGCTAGTTATACTTTTGGGCCGGCTCTTAGGGCTTATTTGTTGCTGTCTTGTAAGGCAGCGGCTTCGGGTGAGATCGTCACAGGGTCGATAGATACAGATGTGGGGGATTTTAATGGTCTAGAAGACTGCACATTGGTGGCCGATTCAATCAGTGGTAAATCTGTTAATGCTTGGATATTTGCAGCGTTGAGTGCGGCTAGGCCATCCATAGTCAGTCTCCTTTCGTGTTCTGAAATCGTCGTGCCTAGAGATTTATCGGCTTTGTGGACGAAGGTCTTGACCATATAATAGTGCTAAGTGTTAAAGGGTATCGCTTGTTTTTATTGGTTTACGAATAGGTGATGTGCTGGCTGCGCAAAGAGGAAATTCTCACAGAAATTTTCTACATGTGGAACTCCCGCATGTACACTGACGTAGACCTTCATGATGAGATGCTCCATAATTGCAGGTCAACTCTTCGCCTGCTTTGATACGACGTAATGTATAAAACTCTGCCCGCTCGCGAAAGATTCGCATAAAAGTATTGGGTGTGCAGGAGTGATTGATAAACCGAAAGCCATAGGTCAATTTCGCTGCATCAATCGCTTTCCCATTATTGACTTCGACGATTGCGATATGACGTTGTGACTTTGCCCGTCTTCGGGCTTCTCTTTGGCTAATCATTTCGCCCTCAAACTCACCAATTTTTTGTCGAGCTTTGATAGCCTTCACGGCGAAGAGCCCTTTGCCTTCGATACGACTAGGTTTTACGGCCATACTGACTGACCAGGTATGGTGACGAGGGAATAAAGGTTTACTTGCGGACATGGAAAATGGATGGCAAAAGGATGTGAGATTCGTTACGTGGCTAGAACAAGAAGTGCCAACTTCTTTACTTGATTCCGATCACCATGGAGTCTGGCCCAATTAAGTGTTCTACTCGAGTTTCACGAAAACCTGCCTCTCTTAACCAAGTCGAGCAATCGGCGCCCGTATAGTCAAACCCTCCGGGAAGTTCAATGAGCATATTAAGGCTCATGAGCAGACCAAACGCATTCTTTCTGCGTTCGTCATCGATTAAAGCTTCAAAGATGATTAACGCTCCGTTTGGTGGAAGAGCTTCATAGGCCTTGGCGAGAAGTTGTTTCTTTTCCTCAAGATTCCAGTCATGCAGTATGTGACCCATGCACAACACGTCGGTGTTGGGAAGCGGCTCTTTGAAAAAATCCCCTGGAATAAATCGAAGTCGGTGAGTCAAGTTAAAAGATTGAACATAGTCTTTAAAAATGGGACCAACGGGGGGCAGGTCAAATCCTCCTCCAATCAAGTGCGTGTGGGTTTGTGCGATTTGAACAGCTAATCCACCTTGGGCGCATCCGATGTCCGTAAAAGTCTTATAATCTTTCCATGGGAACTTTTGGGCAATAGCCTGGCTAGCTCCCATGCTGATGCCCGTCATGGATTGAAGAAAGGCTTTGAGTTTTAATGGATTCCTATAGAGCGTTCCAAAAAAGTCACCACCTTCTTTGGTTTCATTTTGTGGGAGTCCGGTTCTGAGCCCTTCTGTGAGTGATCCCCAATAGTCATAGAGCCGATCATTGGCCATTTCCAGGAAGCCGCCAATATATGTTGGTTTGGATTGATCAAGATACAGATCAGTCTCAGATGTATTGGAGTATTTCCCGTCGACTCGTTCCAACATGCCGAGCGCCACGAGTGCATCGAAAAAGTCTCTCGCACTTCGTTCATGCAATCCTACTTGAGTTCTCAATGAGTCTGCATCAAGAGGTTGACGAGCCAATTCAGTGAAAATACCTAGTTCAATGGCACTAAGTAAGGTTTTTGAGCCCCAAAAGGCCATACCGAGCTGCATAATGTTCGAGGGGGATGGTGATGTACTCATGATGCTCGCTCCAAAGTTCTCTTAATCTCCACCAGCAAATGCATCTTCTTCGTGTTCCTCGATGACTTCTTCTGTTTCAATACCGAGCCCCGCTTGAAATGATTGTCGAATGGCAAGAATATGATCGTGGGATGGTGTATTAACAATATCTTTCGTGAAACGTTCGAGAAATTGATCCGAGAGCTTAAGGCCTTGTTCAAAAAACTCTGGTAACGGTCCCTCTGTCACCTGTTGCCAGGTGATATAGATAAGAAATTCTTGGAAGTATCGTGCGTGAGGTAGTTTATCTCCGTATTGCTGTAGCGTTTTATAGGCACGAGTGGCATCAGGGCCTTGAATCGAAGAAAACGTTTCTTCTGTTTCAAGGATATCATCTCCAAGGTCTCCAAGCTCTCCTTCTTGTTCAGCTTTTTCAAGTGCTTGTCGTGCCGCAATAGCCGGATCAAAATTCATATTTGCGATTCCTTATTCTGGATTCAAAAGGCCTTCAGTTCTGTATGGCCAGCTTAAGTTTAGACTTAAGAAGATACCACGCCAGCCAGTTTTTGTAACGCCGGTTCCGTTGAAACAAGATTACGGTTGAGACCCAGGGATTTGGGGTCCATATTCATCGCGAGACCCAGAAGTTGCGGGAGGTGAAGGATCGGAAGATCGATCGATGTTTTGTGTTGCTTCGCGGCTTTGGATTGCATGCCGTCTAAGTTCAGATGACAAAGCGGGCAGGGGGTCACCATAATATCGGCTCCATGAGCCTTGGCATCCGTCGTATGCGTTGCTACCATCGTCAGAGAGTTGGGTTCATTGATAGTGAGGATGGGAAATCCACAGCACCGACTCTTGCCTGGAAAATCCACAACCTCGGCTCCCAAGATCTCAATCACACGTTCCAAAGCTTGGGGACGATCAGGGTATTGAGCAAATTCAAGAGCTTCAGTGGGACGTTGAAGATAACACCCGTAAAACGGGGCCGCTCGTAGGCCAGTCAATGGTCGCTTGATATGTCGTTTGAGTTCTTCCTCTCCAACATCTTCTAGCAATATCCAAACAAAATGGCGAATGTTGGTTGTACCTCGGTACTGTAACCCTTCCTCTCCTAATACCTGGTTGATTTCAGCCAAGTACTCTTCGTCAGCAGTCATTCGATGATTCGCTTGGCTCATCACGCCTTGACAGGTAGAGCAGATGGTCATGATGGGCAAATTCTGTTGTTCGGCGAGCGCGAATGTGCGTGCATTCAAGACATCACCCAATCGACGATCCTTTTCTTGTAGCACGCCGGCGCCTGTGCATGAGGCGGTCCTCATTTCTTCAAGTTCTATTCCGATTTTTGGATACACCTGCATGACGGATTGGTAGAGTTCGGGGCAAGCACCTTTTGAGACGCAGCCGGGAAAGAAGGCGTATTTCATGGATTTTTCCTCACACGTTTAAAGATCCGCTTAATCTGATCAATGCCTGGAATAGCCCGATGCAATGGACCGGATGGTGGAATTCTTTGATGACGGAATGATTGAATCGCCACCGGAATCAGCCCGAACAAACGACGCCAGTTGCGAAGTCCAAACGTTCGAACTGCCAGCATGGGTTCATCTAAGATGCCTTTATCCTCGATCAAGTCGGCAAAGACCTCGGCGTGACGCGAGCCGCAGGTGGATGGAATCTGTTCATCTATCCCTTTGGCTCGTAGGGACATAATTCGATCCATCGGACCAACGCCTTTGGGACAGACTTGAATACATTCCATGCAGCGTGTGCAATCCCACATTCCCCCAGCTTCGTTGAGTGTTTTTAAGCGTTGTTTAGTGGCGGCGTCCCGTGGATCGGCCACGAACCGGTAAGCTTTGGCTAGGGCCGCGGGACCAACAAACTTTGCATCTACTTCCAACACGGTACAGTCAGACACACAGACGCCGCACATAATGCATGTCATGACGCCAGACAGATGACTCATGGCGTCTGCTGGTGCCACGTACTCGGCTTCTGGAGTGGGGCCTGCTGGCTGCAGCCATGGTTGGATTTGGCGAATCTTATCCCAGAAGGGTGACATGTCTGTGATGAGATCTTTGATGACCGACATGTTGTTCATGGGTTCAACTTGTATTGTGCTTCCTTCTTGTGTAGCCGTCAGAATTTTTGTTTTACAGGCTAATGTGGCATGACCATTAATTCGCATACCACACGAACCGCAGATTGCACCGCGGCACGAGCAACGGAGAGCAAGAGAATCATCGAGTGTTTCTCGAACCTTGATCAGTCCATCAAGGACGCTATCCGATTCCTCAAGTTCCAGGTCGTATTCCTGGAAAAATGGAATAGGGGTTTTCTGTTCAGGGTTGAACCGGCGTATGCGAAGAGTGGTGTTCATTTTAAACAGTTAGGTGTGAAAAGTAGGTAAGTGCTAATCTTTCCTACTTTCTCACTTTTGACTATTTACCCCATCACTTCTTTAATAGACTCGGGCCTTTGGTTGCCATTGAGTGATACGTACGGGAAGATAGTCGATATCGGGTGTCCCATTGGTATTATGGTATAGCAGAATGTGCTTTAGCCAGCCCTCGTCGTCTCGGTCTAAATAATCTGTTCGAAAATGTGCTCCACGACTTTCTTTGCGTGTGAGGGCGCCCATGATGATGGTCTCCGCACAGTCCAACATGAACCCAAGTTCAAGTGTATTGACGAGCCCAGTATTAAAGACGTGACCTTTGTCTTGAATTCCTACTGTTTGCCATCGATCCTTAAGAGAGCGAATCACTTCTCGAGCGGCGTTCATGCCTTCTTCATCTCGAAAGACGGAAAGGTGACGATTCATCGTTTTCCCCATCTCGGACCGAATGGATGCGATGGTATCAGTTTGACTTGGTCTGCGGAGTATTGATGAGACAAGACTGTGGTCCGTGTCCACAATGGCTTCGGAAACCTTGAGAGTTCTTACCGTTTTTACATATGCCGCCGCGCACGTGCCGGCTCGTCTTCCAAAGACGACCGTGTCCAGAAGAGAATTGGCCCCTAGACGATTGCCACCGTGTAAACTCACACAGGCTGCTTCGCCAGCAGCAAACAAACCTGATACGCCTTTCCATTGTTCGTGGGTGTCCCAGCATCGTCCATCAACATCTGTTTTGATCCCACCCATTTGATAGTGCATGCCTGGACGGATTGGGATGGGTTCTTCAGCAAGATCAATATTGGCAAACGTTTTGGCTTCTTCGTTGATTTGACGTAATCGGTCGTTAATAAATGTTTTACCGAGATGCCGGCAGTCTAGCAAGACGCACCCGTTCACGCCGCGACCTTCATTGATCTCAAGTTGTTCCGCGCGCGAGACGACATCACGGGAGGCCAGCTCCATCATGTTTGGCGCGTACCATTCCATGAATCGGTCGCCTTCACTATTTAACAGATATGCCCCTTCACCTCGTGCAGCTTCGCTGATGAGGAGCCCCTTCCCTTTAAGAGTGGTTGGGTGATATTGGACCATTTCCATATCCATGAGCGGCGCTCCGGCTCGGTACGCGAGCGCCATTCCATCACCTGTACAGATTAGTGCGTTTGTACTGGGTTCGTACACACGTCCCAGTCCGCCAGCAGCGAGGATCACAGCCTTGGCCTTGAATAAGGCGAATGTTCCGGTTCGAATCTCAAAAGCTACCACGCCGGCGCATCGACCGTGATCATCCCTGACGATTGATGTGACGAACCACTCTTCGTATATGGGGAGCTTCGCTTGGAGTATTTGTTCGAACAGGACATGCAACATCGCTTGTCCTGTGAAATCGGAAACAAAAAACGTCCGTGCACGTTTTTGTCCACCGAATCGGCGAGTGCCCAAGCGACCCTCTTCATTTCGATTGAAAATCACCCCCATATGTTCTAAGGCGATAATATCTTGGCCGGCCTCTTGCGCAAGGACTTCCACCGCATCTTGGTCTCCCAGGTAATCACTTCCCTTGACGGTTTCGAACGCATGATCCTCCCACTTATCGCCGCGGTCTGTCAGTGCGGCATTGATTCCCCCTTGCGCAGCATTCGAATGGCTCCTTACAGGATGGACTTTTGTCAGAATGGCGACGGTTGCTCCTTGTTCATGGGCGGCCAAGGCCGCCCGCATCCCTGCCAAGCCGGCTCCGATCACCAAAACGTCGTATGTATGAACGGGGGTCATGTGTTTGTTAACTGAAGAAAACAGCGAAAATACTTGGCAAAATGTCTTAAGGGAGGTGACGGACTGGTTAGTTTCAACTGAGAAGTTATCTGAGTCGTCGTCCCAGTCCTTTTAGCCATTGAAGGCTTCCTACGTCTTTTCTTCAACGTCGAAATATTCGTCGTCAAAGTACTTTTGTGCGACGCCGCTTGCCATTGCTGCTTTTGCGACAGCCTTTGTCACAGCGACGTGAACAGTCGAATCCAGAGGACTGGGAACAATTTCACCTTGGGGTGTGGTCTCGACGATAGCTTGAACGGCAGCGAGTAGCATCGGGTCATTAATTCCCGTGGCTCGCGTTTCCAACGCTCCTTTGAAAATGCCGGGGTAGGCCAGCAAGTTGTTGACGTATCGTCCATCAGAATAAAAGGCGGCTCCGGCGTTCAGCGCTTCTTCTTCGGTGATTTCCGGAATGGGATTAGTCAACGCTAGAATGATTTGTTGTTTTTTCACCATAGACGGGGCAATTAATCCTTCAACCCCCGTTGTTGAAATGACCACATCACATCGCTTCATGATCTCCTCCAGGGTAGCCCTGTTCTGACGAAACTCCTCGAGCCGATCAACTGCAGCGGGATTCTTGTCACAACACCACACGTTGCGTTTCGTATAGGCCATAATCAGACGCGCAATGGCGCTGCCAGCCGCGCCTAGTCCGACTTGACCAATCTGGACTTTCTCCAGGTCGCCTTTGACGATTCGGCATGCATTGATGACAGCAGCTAAACAGACGACAGCGGTTCCATTTTGGTCATCATGCATCACGGGAATATTCAGGTGTTTCACTAGCTCGGTTTCGATTTCAAAGCATTCCGGGGCCGAAATATCCTCTAAATGAATGGCCCCGAATCCTGGGGAAAGACGTATGGCGGTATCGATGAACTCCTGCGGGTCTGTGGTATTGATTGGGATTGGGACCATATTGTAGCCGGTAAATTTATTAAATAGGGCGGCTTTCCCTTCCATGACAGGCATGGCGGCTAAGGGGCCAATATTCCCCAGCCCTAAAGTTCGGCTCCCATTGGTGAGAAGGGCGACGGTCTTGTGAATCCAGGTATAATTGTATGCCTCATTGGGATAATTCTGAATGAGACGACAGACATCGGCCACGCCCGGTGTGTACGCTGCCCGCAAGTCGTTAGTGGTGTCAATCGAGTGGTTTAACTCCATCTTGATTTTTCCACCCTGATGTCGTTCAAGCACTTCATCAATGATGAGTTCAACGACGGTCTGTTTTAATGCATGGATAGCCTTCAGGATTCTGAGAAAGTGTTCTCGATCATTGGCAATAATGGTGACATCTCGCCAGATATAAAACTTCCCGAGTTTTCGCGTTTTGACATCACCCACACTTCCGCCTTCGTTTGCAATTGCCGTGATAAATTCCGCGAATACGCCAACCTGATTTTCACTCTTGTAACGTAACATCCGAATAAATTCTGTCTTCCCAGTGAGCGATACTATAGGCTTATGATCTGACATGGGCTTTAATCTCCATTTATGCTGACTGCTCGCGTCGTCTGCAGTATTCCCGTGGCATACCGTACTGTCTAAAGAGACACTTGAGTCTTAGGGCGATAACGGCTGAAAGTGGTTATTGAGTAAAAGGTGTGACGACGACTCACCCTCTGAAAGGGAGTTGCTAAAGAAAGTTGTGAAAATTAGTGTGCCGGGTTGGAATTGACATGCACACGGTTGTAGAGACGCGCGCACAATCATTGACTATATAAGGTTTTTCTTAAAAACACAAGGTTTACAGGTATTTTGGTTAAAAGGCAGCGGAAGAAGATCGGGTCGAGAGTAAAATTTCCCCACCTCATCAACCGCTTCATATTGTAATTCCACTTCAACAATGCGCGATGTCCTCGGAACTTCATCGTTAATCTTTTTCAACATTTTCAAATGAATCGTATTGGTGTGCGAAGATCATCCAGCGGAAAAAGAGCTGTTCCGAGAGGCGATGGGCTCATATGGACGGTTATGTGGTCCTTCATAGAGTTGGTCAGGACGAAACAAATGGTTGTTTTGATACTGTTCAAAGCAATGGGCTAACCAGCCTGACACGCGAGCCATGGCGAATATCGGAGTGAACATGTCTGTTTCAATACCCATTTGGTGGTAGATGATACCTGAATAAAAATCTACATTAGGACGGATGCCTTTATGTCCAACACGGCGCTCCATTTCTTGTTCGACTGCACGTGCAATCGTGAATAAAGAGTGATGTGACGGGTTTTTGTCCAGTTGCTGTGCAAGTTCTTGAAGAATGAGGGCACGCGGATCTTTGACTTTATACACCCGATGACCGAAACCCATGATCTTTTCTTTGGCCGCCATTTTCTGATCAAGATATGCAGAAACCTGATCAACCGAACCGATCTCTTTCAGCATGTGAATCACGGCTTCGTTGGCTCCCCCATGAAGAGGGCCCTTCAGTGTACCGATGGCTGATGAAATCACGGAGAACGGATCGGAGAGGGTCGAGGCTGTGACCAAGCCGCTAAAGGTCGAAGCGTTCATCGTATGTTCGGCATGAAGGATGAGACTTGTGTCAAATATCTTCGCGATGGCTGGGTCAGGTATATGTTCAAAAAGCATGTAAAAGAAATTCTCCGAATAGGTAAGGGTATCATGTGGTTGAATTTGGTCGTCACCACGACGAAGTCGAGCAAAGGCCGCCACCATCGTCGGAAGTTTGGCAAGCAGACGGATTGCAGCCCAATATCGGTCTTTGGGATCCCGTACATTAGGGGATGGGTAAAACATTCCCAAGGCCGCAACGGCAGCTTGCAAGGCATCCATTGGATGTCCATGTTCGGGAAGGCATTTGATCAGATCCGTAATCCGATACTTAATACGTCGGTGCTTCATGAGGTCGACTTCAAATTGTTGCAAGGCTGAGAGGGTGGGAAGTTCATTGAACAAAAGGAGATACGCAGTTTCTGTGAACGTACCATGCGCGGCGAGTTCTTCAACTCGAATGCCGCGATATTCCAAAATGCCTTCTTGCCCATCTACTGAGCTAATATTCGATTTAGTCGCGGCAACTCCGGCTAGCCCTGGGAAAAAATCTCGCATGTACTTTCGCTCCTTAATTTAACGAGCAAACTTTACATCGCTTTTTCTCAATTATACCGTGTTCTCTGATTTCTACCCAACTCTTGATAGGAAACTGATATACTACCATTGTGCGAGGTTAAGTCTTTTTCTGAGTTTACAGCTTACCATCCATTTATTGATGAGGGAGGGTGTTCAATGAGCCAAGCAATTGTCTGGAAGCGTGTCACAAAATTTATGGTAACGCTAGGGGTGATCAGTATGCCTTTAGGGTTGGCCATAGCCGATGAGGGACATCATCATTCAGAGAAAGATAAGGCTCCGCATGCAGGTATGATGGAAAAACATACGGGTTCACAGCACGGAGACATGAAACATCATAGGTCGTTATCACCGCTAGGAATGAAGCAAGAACTTGGATTGAAGGACGAGCAGGTCAACGCCCTTGAACCTGTCGAATCAGGGTATCGAAAGATGATGATTAAGAATGGAGCTGATCTTCGAGTAGCTATGATCGATTTAGGGTCGTTATTGGACCAAAAAGAGACGAATCGCGAGGCCGTGGCGAAAAAGGTCGATGAAATTGGAGGATTCCAAAAACAATTGATGATGTATCGCGTGGATACTTTGCTGAAACTTAAGGAGATTTTAACTCCCGATCAATACCAACAGTTTCGTGATCGGCTGAAGAACCAAATGAGTGGTGGATCAGGAAGTCTGCATGGAATGGGTAGCATGATGGGGCATGGGGCGATGGGCAAGCATGGTTATGGAAAAGGACATTCCGAAGGGTATCGCCACGGAAAAGATTTAAAAGGTGCTCATTGAAGAGACGGTTTAAGTCTGTTTAGTGCTGATCTTTCATGTCAGAAACTTTAACGTAAATTGAGCGATGTGGTGGCCGAATGGCAAATCCAGCTAAGAGATTGTCGACGAACATCGAAGGGAATTTCTTTGTTGATGAAACGTGCATCAACTGTGATACCTGTCGACAACTTGCTTCTACGACTTTTCGGGGGGTTGGTGAGTTCTCCTCTGTGAGTCACCAACCTCAAAGCATTTCTGACGTGTTGCAAGCTTATCAAGCATTATTAGCCTGTCCAGTTGGATCTATAGGAACGGTTACGAAAAATTCTGATCTCTTGACCAAGGCTCAGGAGAGTTTTCCGATTCAAGTAGACAATACTGTCTATTACAATGGATTTAATTCTGAGAAGTCCTTTGGCGCGAATAGTTATTTCGTTAATCATCCAGATGGAAACTGGCTAATCGATTCTCCCAGATATCTGAGGCATTTGGTAAACGCCTTTGATGAAATGGGAGGCATTCGTTACATTTTTTTGAGTCATCAAGATGATGTAGCAGATGCTGATCGATATGCACAAAAATTTAAGGCCGACCGCATCATCCACGAAGCTGATGCGGAGGCGATGCCAGAAAGTGAATGGATCGTGAAGGGATATGAGGTGATTCAGGTCTCGCCAGAGTTTCAGATCATTCCAGTTCCTGGACATACAGCAGGAAGTCTCGCTCTGCTTTATAAAAAGAAATTCCTGTTTACTGGAGATCATTTATGGTGGGATCGCGATGAAGCCTCGCTAGGCATGCCTATTCGCTTGGTGTGGAATACGCAACAACTTCTCCAATCAACCCAACGTCTTCTCGACTTTTCCTTTGAATGGGTCTTGCCGGGTCATGGTGATCGGATCCAGTTACCCCAAGAGAAAATGAGACACAAATTGAGTCAACTTCTCGAGGAGCGTCAAAAGACGCATGTGTCGATCTAGTTCATTCACCAAAGAATTTCTTGCTGGTCGTCTTACCCGTCACGATTTCCACTCGGTGAGCGGATATCTTCAACCATATTTTGAACTTCGATCGGTGGTGCTGGAGTAAACCGACTGACAGTAATGGTGACGATGAAGTTGAGAGCCATGCCTATGGTTCCGATGCCCTCTGGGCTGATGCCCAATAACCACTCATTAGCATTGGCCGTTGGTTCCACAAACCGAAACCAAATGATATACGCTGCCGTAAATCCTATCCCTAAAAGCATTCCTGAAACTGCGCCCTCCTTGGTCGTGCGTTTATCAAAAATTCCCAGTAACAGAATTGGGAAAAAACTGGCCGCTGCGAGACCGAAGGCAAACGCCACAACTTGAGCGACAAACCCCGGCGGATAGATCCCCAAAAGTCCAGCGACAATAACAGCAAAAGCTGCCGCGATTCGCGCCATGCGCAATTCGTCTTGTTGCGTCATGTTTTTCCACAACACCGATTTAAGAAGGTCATGAGAGACTGAAGCAGAGATCACCAGCAATAACCCCGCTGCGGTCGAGAGTGCTGCAGCCAGTCCACCGGCGGCCACAAGGGCGACGACCCAGGCAGGAAGTTTGGCGATCTCTGGGTTGGCCAAGACCATGATGTCTCGATCAACAGTGAGTTCATTCTTGGCACTGTCTCCGCTGTATTGAATGAGACCGTCACCGTTTTGATCTTTGAATACAATGAGTCCTGTTTCTTCCCAGCTCTTAAACCATTGTGGAGCTTCCGTGTAAGATTTTTCATTGAGGGTTTCAATCATGTTGACGCGGGCAAAAGCACTGACGGCAGGCGCAGTTGTGTAGAGAAGACCGATGAAGATCAGCGCCCACATGGCACTCCATCGAGCTGCCCGTGAATTGGGGACCGTATAAAAGCGAATCAAGACATGAGGGAGGCCAGCCGTACCGATCATGAGTGCCATGGTAATCGCGAGAACGTCGATCATGCTCTTCTTTCCATCGACCCATGCTCCCGTATATTCGGGGAGTCCTAAGTCTCGATGAATCGTATCGAGCGTTTCGAGTAACGCCATACCAGCATGTTGCCCTTCTACCATCGTGGAGCCAAACCCAATTTGTGGAATAGCCCATCCGGTCATTTGCCAGGAGATGGCTGCGGCCGGAACCAAGTAGGCCACGATCAGCACACAGAACTGAGCGACCTGCGTATAGGTAATCCCACGCATTCCACCCATGACGGCATAAAAGAACACGATGATGACTCCAATTACGACACCGATATTCACATCGACTTCGAGAAACCGTGAGAAGACAACCCCCACTCCGCGCATCTGTCCCGCAACATACGTGAATGAAACAAAAATAGCGCAGAAGACGGCAATGACGCGGGCTACTTGAGAGTAGTAACGATCACCCACAAATTCGGGAATGGTGTAGCGTCCGTATTTTCTCAAGTAAGGAGCTAAGAGAAGAGCTAGGAGGACATACCCTCCTGTCCAGCCCATGAGATAGATCGCTCCGGTGTAGCCCATAAACGAAATGAGCCCCGCCATGGAAATAAATGATGCGGCACTCATCCAGTCTGCAGCGGTGGCCATGCCATTGGCGAGTGGAGGGACACCTCGCCCTGCGACATAGAATCCAGAAGTCGATTTGACTCGACTCCAGATAGCAATGCCAATGTAAAGGGAAAATGTGATGCCGACGAGCAGGTACGTCCAGCCCTGAATGCTCACTCAGTTGTCTCCGGAGAGTGTTGGGAATTGTCTTGGCCGTGCCGTCGATCGATTCGATCCATGCCTAATGCATAGATGAGAGTGAGGATAATGAAGGTATAGGTGGATCCCTGTTGTGCGAACCAGAATCCTACGGGAAAGCCGCCAAGGTAGAATTGATTGAGCGGCTCAACGAAAACAATACTGAATAGATAAGAGACAATAAACCAGATGGACAAGAGCCCGACCATCAGACGAAGATTGGCTTGCCAATGGTTTTGAGCTGGGGTTTTTTGAGGAGCTTGATGAGTTTGGCCTGTAGGGGAATTGTTTCTCAAACCAATTTATTCCAAACACAGATAGGTTTCATCATCATCAAAATTTAAGCTTATACTTCTTGTATGTGTTCTTACGCTATTGGAGATTAAAGCTCTCTCACTTGAAGGCAATATTCAACAAATCAGCAAAGCAGAGCATAACGTACCCATTCGTCGACAAGATCTATTTTTATTTTTGGAAATCGTTTAGGCTGGCCGTCAAAAAGTGTTATTGGAAAATTAAGGTAAAACGTGTCTAGGTTAATATCTTTTACGTCAATAGAAGCAATATACCCTCGGTGTAGTTGCCAGGTAGACAGCATTAATCGTTGAAGGGAATTATAATCCGTTGATGGGATAGAACCTCCTTGGATTTCTTCGATAGGAGAGAAAAAATACTTCACCCATGCGACGGTTTTGCCATTGGAAATTGAATGAGTCTTAACGCTATCAGAAAAGTCACCTTTAATAGGAAACTCAAAATCTATCTCGTCTTTGGGGTCTCCTTCAATTATATAGGCACGTTTGAAATAGAATTCGGTGATTGTTTTTTGAATTTTTTGTTGGTCGGCGCTTGAAATTAATTCAACTAGTGGAGTCTTGAATTGTAAGCGATGCCCTGGTCCCAAATACAAAATCAATAGAACCGAGTCAAGTTTAGCTTTGCTGTTGTCTTGGTTTTGAACCATCTGTGCACGTACCGAAAGTGCGAGTCCATCTTCAATTTCGATTGCAACATGATTGTCTGGCCCTGCACATTGACTTTTTAAGTAATCTCCCCATCCGGTGTTGAAATCTCCAGTGCCTGACGGTTTATAGTATTGTTTAGGCAAATATATACAACCACTGAGTGTGATGGATAAGAATAATATGATAATTGAGCGATTGAATTTGGCCATATTTACAAGAAGATTTTCGTTTCAAAAGGCTACCGCTTCTAGTTTGCAGCCTAGTGCGGGATATTTATTATGTCAAACCATTTATGATCACTTACAGCTCGAGTTTAGTGTATCTATGTTCAAATGTAACGTGTAAAGATTTATCATGGTGTGTTGAAGTGCAAACGGTTTCTTGAAAGGAATTATGTTGTTGAGTAGAGACTGTCGGCAATCGGAAAAATTGTGGAAAGAATTTTGCCGCTCACGGGTGAACTATCTGACTTGTCTTGCTGAGACAGTTGCGAATGGAGTCATGAGAAGTGACACTGCCCACCCAGTCTTTTGTGGATGCATCGACTGGCATTCGAGCGTGCATGGGACGTATGCATTGTTGGCCGCGTCGCGGCTGACTGGAGAATCACGATGGATTAATGTTGCAGAGTCTGTCTTAGTCCCAGATCGGTTAGCAGATGAATTGGCTTGTTTGAAACGTGGTGAATTAGATCATGAGTTGCCTTATGGGTATGCGTGGTTTCTGAAACTCGCACAGGAACGTGAGCAAAAGAGTGGTCAAACGGACTTGCTTCTATTGGCGACAGAAATTGCTCGGCGATTAGAACAATGGATTTTTTCATTATCTGATGATGAAATCATACATCATGCTCTCCGTAGAGAGTATGGCAATCTCTCATGGGCTCTGCTAAATCTGTGGGAGTGGAGTCGATGGAAAGGCAATACTAAGCTGAGTGAGAAGCTATCAACATTTACCAAAAACCGATTGTTGATATTAGACAAGGATCTTCCGGTGTCTTATGACGAGAGTATCGATGAGTTCTTCGCCGCGTCACTTCAACGGACGAGAGCCATTCTTTCAATTCTCCCGGCTGAGGAATCGCATTCATGGCTTCGCTCATTCTATAATGAAAATTTACGGCTTGTCCCTATTTCAACTGCACTCAAACCTCATTCTGGAGGTTTGAACTTTAGTCGATCGTGGGGATTCTGGTCTCTGTTTCAAACGACGGGGGAGCAAATCTATCGGGATATGTATGTGGATCATATTGTCACACACATGGAGTTACCACAGTACTGGCGAGATGATTACAAGAAATACAGCCACTGGGTTCCGCAATTTGGTATTTATGCTATAGCGTTGAGTATGGATGCGGGTGAAATCTAAAAGGCAACTAACTCCAATTCGATAGAATTACTTCAATGGCGGATTACCGAGGTCTTTGCAAATGTCTCTAGTCAAACGTTGAAGGTTGGGTGATGCCACCAAGGATAGCGTCCACCTTCACGAAGAAACTCACTCCCATGATTTCGGAGATATCGAAGCCATTCAACTCGCTTCATACAGGAAGCGGTTCTTCTTCAAAATCACTTCCAGCAGCACCCAATGCTTCTTGTCGATTGAATTCTTGTGCTTCCTTTAGCGTGATTCGAAGGCTTTCAAGCAGTTCCTCTCTTGATGGTTCTTGGTAATTCACCCCAGGAATTTCTTCAATCCATCAAATCCAATTCTTCTTGTCTTGTTTAATCACGGCTGTGTATGTTTGTCCCATCGTTCTGTTCATTTTTGTGTGCGTAGACCTGACGATACTACCATTGTCTCTCTAGGGGGACCAGGTCAGTGTTAGAGGTAGTCTTGCTGTTTGAAGAATGTGAGCGCTTTCTTACAAACTATATGTTAAAATTTATCACTATGACCTGGCTTGAAGAGTGCCGACTTTGGCTTCGGGGGAAATATCCCATGAACGATGGGGAACTTGAGAACCTTATGGAAGCCTTAGGTGTGCCTCAAACTGAGTTATGGAAATCTACTGGCCAATCCATGATTATTGACAAAAGTAAGGCACATCAAAGAATACGCGAAACCTTAGACAGTCGTTGCGGGAGTAAAGTTTCTATTTTAGGGGCGTTGGTTTCAGTGCTCGGCGCTATAGCCACTTGGATCGGAGTTTTCTCATATTGATTGTTTAACCCATCCATATTATTTGGCATGTGGCATGCTACGGTATGTCTGAGCGTTCAAGCAAGCCAACCAGAAAGAAAAAACAGCCTGACGATATTAACCTCTTAGCTGCTCAGATTGTGTAAGCAGCCACCGAACAGGAAGAAGACCTATCTAAAAAGAAGAAGCCTCTCAAAAAAACCCTGCCGCCGGTGCCCTCGGTCGTCTTGGTGGATTGAAAAGGGGGAAAGCTTACCCCAAGAAACGGTCTGAGATTGCAAAAAAGGCTGCTCGATCTAGATGGGCAAAGCCCACTGAAGCTCGTTAAATAGTTGCTTTCGCAGTTTGTTGTTCTGCATGGTAGGAACTGCGGACGAGAGGGTCAGATTCAACATGTTTGAAGCCAAGTGTTTGAGCTTCACCCTTTAACATCTCAAATTCCTTAGGCTTATAGAATCGAGCGACTGGCATGTGTGCTTTGGTGGGTTGAAGGTATTGTCCAATGGTGAGGATGTCACAATTGACATTGCGTAAATCCCGCATGGCTTCACGAATCTCTTCGATTGTTTCGCCTAATCCCGCGATGAGACCAGATTTAGTCGTTGCCCCAAATTGCTTGCCTTGTTTGAGGGAGTTGAATCAAACGATTATATTTGCCTTGTGGACGGACAGAGGGAAACAAGCGAGGGAGAAGGCTGGTCTTTATGATGTTGAGTACTATCTTTAAACGTGATTCATTTACGAGAAACCGCATTTGAGAGCCCGCCTGGAAGGGCGAGGATATTTTCTAAGAAGTCAAGAATGACGTCTTCTATTCCATTCCATGGGTTTGGTGATTAATCTTGTGAATATTACGCAAATAGCAACCGACCACGTGGCTCTGGAATAGAACGTCCAAGTTCTTGGGCTGTTTCAATCCATTCTTTGATCACGGTTTCCACATTGGACACAGCTTCCTGGTAGGTCTGCCCGTCCGCCATGCAGCCAGAGAGCTCTGGTACTTCCGCGATAAATGCATTATCTTCTTGACTCCAGTAAATAATGATTTCAAACCTACTGTCCATCGGTTGCTCCTAACTTATACCGTACGATTAATTTTCGAACCTGTTTAACTTGATAGGGTTTTGCCTTTGCCCCTCTTGGTTGAAGATTGACTATTTCTTCAACCCCGTGTTTTGAGAAAATGTGATGATCCCCACGAATACGTTCTGTAAAATCCAAGTGGATAAGCAATTGCCTGAGATCAGTAAATGAAATATTTGTATCAGAAGTTCCTCTTAAAATTTGCTCTAATAATTTTTCATATTGACTCACGAATTACTTGCTTTCCGTTATGTCGTAATTAGATGTGCATATTTGTTCCATCGTTTTGTTCCTTTTTGTGTGTGTAGACCTAACAATACTATCACTATCTCCCCTGCGAGACTAGGTCGGGGATTAAGTCGTTGCGTTAGCCGTCTGTTGTTCTGCGTGGTAGGAGCTTCGGACGAGGGGACCAGATTCAACATGCTGGAAGCCAAGGTCTTGAGCTTCGACCTTTAACGTCTCAAATTCTTCGGGCGTATAGAATCGAGCGACTGGCATGTGTACCTTGGTGGGTTGAAGATACTGGCCAATGGTGAGGATGTCACAAGCAACATGGCGTAAATCCCGCATAACTTCACGAATCTCTTCGATTGTTTCGCCTAGTCCAGCGATGAGACCAGATTTAGTCGTTCCACCCATTTGTTTGGCGTGTTTGAGGAGTTGAATCGAACGATTATATTTGCCTTGTGGACGGACAGAGGGAAACAGGCGAGGAACAGATTCGATGTTGTGATTCAAGATGTCTGGTTTTTCGTTCAATACTGTCGTTAAGGCTGATTGGTTTCCTTGAAAGTCAGGGATTAACACTTCGATGCCACACGTAGGAACTTTTTCACGTATCAGCCGAATAGTTTCTGCAAAGATCGACGCCCCTCCGTCCTGCAATTCATCGCGATTCACTGAGGTGATGACGGCATGTCGAAGATCCATGGCTTCGACGGCCTCTGCTACCCGTTGAGGTTCATCAAGGTCAAGATTGGTAGGTCTACCTGTCTCGACAGAGCAATAGTGGCATCGCCTAGTACAAATATCTCCTAAGATAAGAAACGTGGCTGTGCGGTTATTCCAACATTCCCACATATTGGGGCATCGAGCTTCCTCGCAGATGGTATGAAGACCACGTTCATCGATAATCCGTCGGATATCTCGATAATCTGGTCCTTGGCGAAGCCTGACTTTAAACCAGTTTGGCAAGCGTTTTCGTTGACTAGAATCTACGGTTTTTTGGACCTCAGTGATGGGAACGAAGGTCATGATGATCGATTGCTTTCTGAAAATGTGAGTAAATTCAAGTGGGCGAAACTGCTATTTTCGAGATACGAGATATGAACGACGATCCACGTCTTCTACTCTACTGGGTTTGGGAGGAAGATTTCTAGAGGTCGTTCAAGGATTTGCTTAAAGGTTCCTAGAAATTTGGCAGCTTGGTCTTCATCAAGACATTCGTCATTGCAAGTGAGTGAAACGGTCGTGCGGCTATCGAGTGTGGCCATTTCTTCTTCAGATGTTTTGACGTTTCTGACGGCTCCAATAGCAAGTGCGGCAGCTTGGGTTGAACGCAAGATGGGGGTAAACCGTTCAATAGGATACATGCCCAGATGGACGATGGAAAAGAATGCATCTGAATCTTCGTCAGATAGACATTGATCCATTCGTGCTTGTCGAGTCGCTTCCTGTATTTCGTCCGAAAGTTCAGCGATATTTTTTCTTCCACAATCCCTGATGACCGGAGTGAGAAGACGATCTTCGACGGTAATAGCCATGCCAATATCGATCGACCCTTTCTCGTCGCCAAAGCAAGCGGCTTGAAACTCTGGAAGACGAGAACAAGCTAAGGCCGCAGCTCGGACATAGAGTGTTGTTAAGCTCAGTGTTGTCTGCTGGATCTCTATCATTTGCCCACGGAGGCGTTCGCCATCCGCCATACTGATCTCAGTTGTGAGAGTAAATTGCGGGGGACCATTACTGTCTTGAGTTGGAGTTTCGACTAATTCGTCTTGGAATTCGTCAACTGACTCTCTTGCATCTTCAAGCAGATCCCCTATGACTTCGAGTGTCTCTTCTGCAACGGTGACGGTTGGCTCAAGAACGCCATTCTGTGGTTTTTGCTCAACCCTTCGTGTTGTTGATGATTGCGGGGAACTTCCTATAATTTCTACGGATTCCACAATGAGCGCTTCCTCCTCCAGCGAGGTTGGTGATGATTCTGGAAGCCTTGCTGTGCGCGCTTTTCGAGTTGAAACGAGTTCTTCCTTTCCTCGTGGTGTTTTACTCTTGGCATACGTTGCTGGTCGTGACGAGTCTTGATCATTTTGGGCCAGTTTCTGCAACCTCATCGCCTCTTTAACCGTTGGACCCGTATTATCATCTAAATCGCCAATGACGGCTACGATCGTTCCCGCTTTGACCGCACTCCCTTCGGCGATCAGAATGTGACGGAGAAAGCCTGAGCCAGCCGCTTCTAATTCCATGACTGCGGTATCGGTTTCAATTTCGGCCAACACGTCTCCAGGCACGACACCCTGGCCTTCTTCAACTTTCCATGTGCGAATGACACCTTGTGTCATAGTCTTAGTGAACTTTGGCAAAACGACCTGGGTGATCATGAGTAGCTCCCTGATTCGATACGGAAAGTGTTTGAGGTTTAGCAGATGAAGGAGTAAGGCTATCGGCTTGAACAGGTTGGGAGAGTCCAGCAAATATTGGTGGCATGGGACATCCTAATGCATCGGCAATACCTCGCAGCAATTCGCCTTCTTCGAATGAGACATGTTGATCGGCTAATACGCATGCCGCGCACGCTTTAATGATCGTTCGTTTTATCCCTGGTGTTGTCCTTGCCAACGCATACAATGTTAAATCCAATGACGCTAACGAACCATGATTCGCGGGCGTCAGCGTCAGTGTTGGAAGTCCTAATTCCTGCTTGCCGGTGCGAAATGCGTGCATGGTGCACTCAGTATTCCCTTTTCCTGAATGCGCCAGCATAGACAGTAAATCTCCACAATGATGAGAGATCCGTTTGAATGAACGATATTCCACGCTTAATGGGCTGACAGGTGAAAAATGCGGGTCGAGATGCCGCAACATGACCCGGCGCAGCGTCCATCCAAAGAGTGCTCCATGGTTTTTCTGAGGTATGATCGTTCTCACGTTGTTCTTAAAGAGCTCATATTGTTGGTGAGAGAGGAGTGTCAATGCGGGGATTGCCATATCGATAAGCGGAAGGCGTGCCGCTGGTTCAATATTCTGCACGTCGGGTTCGAGCTTAAGCGTTTCTTGAAAGACCGTATGATCAGCGTGAGAGGCTAATCGATTTTTTTGAACGGCTCGTGTTTGAGCATCGGATGAAAGAAGAAGGGCATAGACAACGGCCCGGGCGCCGAATGGTCCATGGACGGCCTCTTGAATAGTCGTTGGTACCCGCGAGATCAGCGTATGGATATAGCTCACATGGATTGGGTGCGAAGTGCCGATATGGTGAATGACTGAGCTGGGCGTAAGCTTTTGATAAATAGGAGAGAGCCCATTTGAAGAACTCGCTATAGCTAAAGACACTCCCATGTCAGTCTGGTTCGAGGAGCGAACGGAAGGCGTTGGCTTGGTTGTAGAAGTCTTCGCTGCGAACGTCGGTTCAATGCGACGTATTCGTTTGATCAATGAAGGGTGGGTCGAAAATATGGTATCCAATCCCGTGAGTAGACCATGAGAAAAAAGCATGTGACTAATTTGGGACGCTTCTTGGTGATGAAGAATCGATCCTTCCTTCCAATCCCCGATTTTTTTGAGGGCCTTGGCCAAGCCAGCTGGATTGCGCGTGAATTGGACGGCGGCTGCATCTGCGAGGAATTCACGCTGTCGTGAGACGGCGGCTTTTACCAGACTGGCTAAAAGGACTCCGAAGAAGCCGACAATCCTCAGCCCAACTCCGGCGATAAAGCTGCATAAAATACTCATGCCGTGTAAAGGCGTGAAAAAGTTACTTTTATATGCACTATGGTTGAGGCACCGATTGAGTATCGTGTGCCCTAAAGCACTGAGTCCTTGCAATCCATAGAGTAAGCCAATCATTTCTAAGTTCAGACGCATGTCTCCATGGAGAATATGGCTGAACTCATGACCAATGACCCCCTGAAGTTCATCACGAGCGAGTTGTGTCATGGCGCCCCGCGTGACTCCGATCACGGCATCTTCTGGAGTATATCCAGCTGCAAAGGCATTGATGCCTTTTTCATGGTCAAGGATGTAAATTGGTGGCGGTGCCATGCCTGAAGCCAGTGCCATTTCTTCGACGACATTGAATAACGTGCGTGCATCGTCCGAGGAGCTAGAAGGATTCAGGCGTTTCCCGCCAAGAAGTTCGGCCGCCCATGCGCCACCTGAATGCAATTCCATGAACTTAATCGCACAGCCAAGGGAGATGACGACCAGGCAAAACAGTGCAGCTAAGGTGAACAGCCTTCCATCCCATTGCCATATGAAATTCCAAGATAATGAAGTAGATGGGTCGGTTTGTACTAATGTCCACCACTCATACCACGCTATGCCCCCCATCAGAGCCCAATACAAGCCAACGATGGAAGCTAAGACTGCCAGAGCAAAGAGGCTCTGCAGCCATCTGGTATTGCGTCGAGCTTGGTTTTGATAGTCAAAAAAATCCATCGTGTAATCTTAGGCGAAAGCGACTTGCGGAGCTTGACGTTTCTGCACTTCTTCGATCTCGAGCAGTTGTGCGGAGTTAAAATTGAAACCTCCCGCGATCAGATTCAGAGGGAAACTTTCACATTGCGTGTTATATGCCATGACGGCATCATTATACGCTTGCCGAGCAAATGCCACTCGGTTTTCTGTGGAGGTGAGTTCCTCGCTGACTTGCCGCATAGTTTCATTGGCTTTGAGGTCAGGATAATTTTCCATGACGGCAAACAGGCGACTCATGGCCCCGGTTAAGAGACCTTCCGCTCCGATGAGACCTTGAATGGATTTCGCATCTTCTGGGTTGGCAGAAGCCTGTTTGGCGGCTTGAGAGGCCTGATTCCTGGCGTTGATGACAGCTTCGAGTGTTTCTCGCTCGTGTTGCATGTAGGCTTTGGCCGTTTCAACGAGATTGGGAATCAAATCGTATCGTCGCGTGAGTTGCACATCAATTTGTGCAAAGGCATTTTTGAATCTGTTTTGATAGGCAATGAACTGGT
Source organism: Nitrospirales bacterium (assembly GCA_965223675.1). GTDB lineage: Bacteria > Nitrospirota > Nitrospiria > Nitrospirales > UBA8639 > JAGQKC01. The sequence continues at coordinate 166,357 of OZ245013.1, forward strand.
TGTACGAATTGACAACCCAGTAGGTGACGGCCGCAAACACAAACAGCATGAAGATCAAAAAAATCATGGCACTATCCATATCGATTCTCCTTAATATCTGAGTAACGCAGTCGATAGGTGAAACTGTAGTTGTCCTCTCTTGTCTCTTCGGCTGAACAGGAATGTCCTTTACCTGTTCTCGAGAGAAATTCAAGCTATAGTGGTCCGTCATATTTGAAGTTTGCTGATCTTACTTTTGGCAGGTAACCGTTGGTGAAAGTTGTTATTCACGGGTGGCGAAACGTGTTGTGAGGGTATTGGGCGTATGAAGTGAATAGAAATTGGAGCGGACGGTCTAAATCTTCGGGAAAATGAAAATCAAGGAGCAAGGAGGCTCATACTACGATTCAAACCGTTTCCGGAAGTCATAGTTGTCGCCGAGTATTATTCGAAGTTTGAAAATGATTCAAGAAACAACGGGTAGGGCCACCAAGTGAGGGGAATAGTGATGAGATGTTAATAACTGGAACCGAAGGGCGAATCCCAAATTGTGCTGATGAGACAGAAAAATTTTATCGTCAGGGGACTACCCAATCGGTTGAGTCGGTATGGCCACAACATCGGAAACGAGTAGATGCCTTCAAGCAAGAGGGAAAAGAAATAAAGTCTGAAACACAATTCCAGGACTATGCCGAAATGCTGACTCGCAACGAAAGAGTGATTTTAGTCAATCGTTTGTTTCACAGTGCCTAGTGTTCTTGATGAAGGACAGTCTTTTTGCATCGCTCTATCTCTTCATTCCACATGTTCTGGGTTTTCCCCATTCTTTCTGTCCTTCGTTAAGGATGATAACGGTCTAGATGTTGGCTAGGAAGATGGAATGTCGCCTACGCTTCCGCTTTGACCATATGAATCGTTCGTTGAGGAAAGGGGATCGACAAGCCTTCGGCATCGAAGCGTTGTTTGAGCATTTTTGTCAGATCAAACTTCACGCCCCAATAGTCGCCTGCGTGACACCAGACCCGGATCGTCAAGTCGACGGAATTTTCTCCAAGATTGCCGACGACAACCATAGGGGCCGGGTCTTGGTGAATGCGGGAATCGGCATTGGCCACTGATGTGACGGTTTGTATGGCCTTATCGATATCATCGCTGTAATCAATCCCCATGACCAGATCGACGCGGCGCGTAGCGTGATGGCTATAGTTTTTTACGATGGCACCCCAGACCTGACCGTTCGGTGCCAGGATTTGCACATTATCGGGAGTCGCCAACTCGGTGACCAAGAGGGTGATGGCCTTGACCGTTCCCGCGATGCCGGCGGCTTCCACATAATCTCCGACTTTGAACGGTCGGAAGATGAGCAGCATAACGCCCGCTGCGACATTACTAAGCGTTCCCTGCAAGGCCAGGCCAATCGCCAAACTGGCGGCGCCGAGGACTGCGATCAAACTTGTGGTTTCGATGCCAAATTGTGAAAGGACAGCCAGAACTGTCACGATGAGAACAAGGTATCGAGCAAAACTCGCGAAGAATGGTCGAAGGGTGTCGTCGACTTTTTCTGACCTTTGGCACCATTGATCTACAGCGTTAGCAGCCCAGGAAGACGCCATTCGTCCCACGATCAGGATGACAATGGCGCCAATGATTTTCAATCCGTAGGTCGTGAGAAGCGCAACGCCTTGTTTCAGAGGTTCTTCCATCGAAATTTCTCCTGTTGTGGTGAAAGAATTCTACACAATCGGCAAGGGAATCATGGCTCATGAAACTTCGTCCGTATCTCTTCGATCCGTCTGCGATTGACGCCAAGATCCCAATATCCGGTACGTGAAGCCGAGCGAATGTGGATCTGTTTGTCCTCGTCATCGAGAATACATTCAACATCATCAATGAAGCGAAAGAGGAAGGAGCTTATTTCAATGTGGAGGTACGTGTCTTTGTCTTCGATGATGCGTGTTCGTGGTTGAGTTTCGAATAGTGCCCTCAGTTTGGCTTTGGCTTCGGTCACAGGCCCTGCATAGGTAATGGGTTCGACGTACTGGTCAGGATTTTGACTTTGAGAAGACACGCAATTCGGAGAATCCGGGCATGGAGGGAGTGACTGACTTTTAGGCATATAGTTAATTAGCTAATGATCGTTGAAGAGTCGTTTGTTGAGGATTTTTCGTCCAATGAACACAAGTCCGAAAGAAATGACGAGAGAAATGGGTACAAAAAGCCCTGATGCATAGGTAGAGCTTTCTAAAACGCCAGCTTTATGAAGGGCCTTAAAAACATAACTGCCAAGACCGCTGAGATAGTAAGCAATGACGATGACTGAGAGGCCTTCGACGGTATGTTGGAGGATGGCTTGGCTTTTGGTGGTCTTATCGACACTGGCTAACATTTTGAGGTTTTGATCTTGGAGGGCGATATTATGATCTTGTAATAACAGGTCCACCTTTGTGCGTATCACCGAAATCGTTCCTTCAAAATCTTTTTCTAGAGCATCGATCCGCTTCATGAGTTGTTGGTATCCATCGGCCACACCTGTCGTCTTGTGGCGAATATAGTCTGAGATGAGTCTGCAGCTTGGTAATGACTGTTCCTGCAATGTATCGAGATTGCTCTCGACGATACGTTCATACGGAACGGCAGCAGAAAGTTTATAGCGCATGGACTCGGCTAGACGACTCACTTTCATAAAGTCCTGAGTCAGTACGGTGAGCCACTTTTGGAGTGTCTGTGAGGTGGCAGTCTCTAGTTGGTTTGTGATGACATTTCGTTGATAAAGGTGACGTTGCTCGAACTGATGCACTTGATCGACCGCGGTGCTAAATGCTTGATAGGGAAGTAGGATCAAGTGCGTGTAGTTTTCAATAGCCACTAATGTATCAATCAATCCTGCTAACTGAGGTTGAAGCTTATCGTGTGATGCCGCACAGACATAGTATCGTTCACGACCATACTCGTCAGGCGTGAAGTTAGCGATCACAGACATCTCTTCTCCAAGCACCCGTCCGCCATGAAGCTGAGGGCCAGGCATACGCAATTTGAGCGCTTGTGGGGTGACTTGCGCGTTGGGGGTAATGAGAATATCAAGAGCGTTAATGGCGACGCCTAATGGGGAAAATGGAAAATAGTAGTCGGGAAAAGTGATGGGGCCAAACTCAAGGGATTGAGCCGTGTTATCAGGTATATGCCAAACTTGGTAGCTATAATATTCTGTGTGGGCCTCCCATGTGACAATCAGTCGATCTCCGTTTTTGGCTGTGCGGGCCCCGTATCCAAACTTGTCGTGTACGACAGCGTCCTCATTAGGAATCTCAAGGCACTCTAGTAATTGTTTAAATTCTCGACGACTGAGTGGACGCTCCGTTGGGGGATTGGCCATTCGATGGGCGATGTGGTGGATGTGCGCTGGGGCGTCGAGCCATTCCTCAAGATATTTCTTTTTGGGCTCGTGGACTTGTTGAAGAAATCCATGCTTTGAGGTTGAGGCCTTTGGTTTCATGATCGGTTGCGGTACGTATGGAAATAAATTCAGTTGCACGGGTGTTCTGGTATGGTTCTAGCGCAAGTTCTGAGGATGTGCAAGCATTTAAAGAAATTAATTTTGTCTGTAGGCTAGAGCTGAACAGCGTAGAAGCATCCGGTAGATCAACGACTATTCATTAGTCGTTGAACATCAGTGTCTGATTATTCGCACGTTTTGGTAAATTCAATGATTCGGTTCTCAACCCAAAAATTATCTTCATGTACTTGAGAATGTTGATAGAATCCACAGTGTCCTCCGTGTTCTGGGGCGAGGAGCTGAATAAAAGGGTTGCCTTGAATTGCCTCGATGTTGAACGTGTGATAAGGGATGAAAGGATCATCCTGCGAAGTAATAATCAAGGTTGGAACACGTACCCGGTGTAAGAACTGTCGCGCGCCACATTGTTCGTAATAGTCTGCCGCATTCCGGTAACCACCATCTGGGGCTGTATATACGTCATCGAATTCCCACATGGTTCGAGTAGATGAAAATCTTGACAGGTCCCACTTATTTGGAAAATGCTGAGTTTTTCTTCTCAAGCGTGCCTTGAGTCTGCGGAGAAAATAATGGTGATACATCAAGTTTGTAGGTTGTTGGAGGGCTTCGACACAAGTAGCCGGATGAATATTCGGACATACCCCCACGACGCCTTGTAAACTCGTAAGTGAGTTTCCCACTTCTCCAGCGAGTTTTAAAGACAGGTTACCACCCATTGAAAATCCCGCAAGAACAATGTTGAAAAGGCCATCACGTTTTGTGAGTTCCGTAATGACCGCATGAAGATCTCCGCTCATTCCTGTATTGTAGAGTGTTGGGGTCAAATGTTCGGTTCCTCCACAATTTCGTTGATTGAGCCTGACCACGTTAATTCCTTCATGCCATGCTTTGTGCGCAATCCCCTTCATATAGTGCGATTCGGTGCACCCTTCAAGTCCATGTATGATAACTAATGTGGGATATTCTGGTGCAGGTGTTTGCCAATGGCACTTAGCCGAGATTTGAGAGTGAGAGTCAACTTGAAAGTGTCGCTCTTCTATTGGAACGTCTTTGAGGAGGTGAGGTCTGGGAATCCATCGTGGAATGAGTGTCATTCGATGGGGGCCATGTAAGAGTGGGTGAGGAATATATGGGAGTGGATTGAACATTCTGTGATGAGAGGCGTAGGGCTTTCACTCGTTCTATTGTTTTACACGAGAGGAGAACGCCGAGCAACGATTGACAGATACATCATGAGGAATTAATTCCTGGACAGACTCTTAGGGGTAAGTTCCAAATACGATATATGGTAGTCTGTGAGGAGATGCCACAATGCCTAACAATTGTGCAGTTTGTCATTCTTGAGCAGTAGGTCAGTCAAACAGATGTTTTCTCATGTGTCCATTCACAATGTTGTCCACAGAATCTGTGGGGGACGAGTCGTTGGTCTTTACGAGTGGTGAAATTCATTGATTAACTAGTCAGTGAGAGTTTTTCCTTTTTTATAGTAGCTATTCACAAAGTTTTTCGATTAGTTTGACATACCCATGTATTGACTTTTAGAAAAGTATGTCCATGGACTTTTTGATTAGGATTGATAGCGATGCATAAAAATAGTGGGCACAGTCCAACTTTGTTTTTCCCAATTGGAGTATTGTGACGCAACATAATTCAAAGCCGCCTTTAGATCGAGAAACGGGGTTAATCATTCTCGTTGTCTGTGGAGGGATCTTGGTGACGTTGTTGTTTACTTTTTTTTCTGGTAAGTCGAATCCTACAAAACAAGCCGCAGAGCCTCAAGGTCAAGAAGCCAAAGGAGGCTCATCAACTAATAAAGTTGGGGTGGGAAAGCCCAAGGTCTCGCTGGCCAATGTGCCATTGGCTACGGGCGATGAACCAATTCCAAAACTTTTCATTCAATCGGGTTGTGCGGCCTGCCATACCATACCGGGAATTCTGGCAGCAAAGGGGCGCGAAGGTCCTCGTTTGGTCCTGGGCAAGAATGGTCCAAAACGTTTAACGGATCCCAATTATCTTGGCAAGGCGACCACGGTTCATGAATACATCATGGAATCGATCCTCGAGCCAGGCGCCTACGTGGTTCCTGGTTATCCTGATCGTGTGATGCCCCGCTGGTATGGAAAGAAATTGAGCGCGAGTGCGCTCGACAAAATTGTGTCCTATCTCGAACGGACTTCCGAATAGTCCTACATTGCTACCTTCCTCCTCCTCCCATCTTTGACTACATCAATACCTACCCTATTTTCACACAGAGCTAATCGTTTGCACTTCGCTACAGTAAAAGGTTGTCTTCGTTCTTCTGCTCCTTCTCTTGCCTGCAATGATCAGATAGCCTGGTATCGAAAGCGATACGCAAGCGTCAAGTAAAGATATATTTTTTTTCTTTGTGCTGCATTGAGCGTCGAGTTTTGTTTCTATTTTCAATCAATGTCATGTCAGAGGAAATAGAAGGAAGATTCTGAAAATACTGGACTTTTCCAATGTTGATGCAATCCACGATATTGTCGATCAATTGGTTGGTATTGAGTTTGCTTTCATTAGTATTCGTGAGTTGGTGCACTAACTGTTTTCAAGCATATTGAACCTACATTAATTTATCAATGTGAACACCATCACTTCAAAAATGGAGCCTTGGTGATAAGGAGATTGTTATGAAAATGTTTCAACAGGTCATTATTTCAGCAGCGTTGGTGTTATCTGCAGGGACGGCCATGGCCATGACAGGCAACAATGTGAATGAGCCAGATGGCTTCCATGCCTTGAGTCAATTTACCAATGTGGAGAGGCAAGGTGTAAGAACACTCTCTGATGAGCAATTAGGCGATATTCAGGGAGGTAGAGTATCTCATGATGATTTGGTTTCCAACTGGCCAAAGTGGATCTTGCCCTATATTCGATATAGTGAGACTCTTGGCCCGGATCCAGTGCCATGGAAACATTATCAAGCTTTCTTCGAGCCGGATCCTGAGCCGTGGAATCCCGGTGTGGAGATAACGTAACGATACCTACACACAGGTAGAGACGCTCTTTTCTTTGGCTTTGTGAGCTTCATAGAACCAAAGTAGCTCTTAGAAATATTTTTCGTAAAAGGAGAATTAGAATGAACATGACCCAACAACTTATCATTGCTGCAGCACTGGTATTGTCTGCAAGTTTCGCTATAGCTGAAACAGGCAACAATGGGAATTTTAGTGAAGGATTTCATGCTTTGCGGCAGATGCCGAATCAAGGGACATACGCAATAGCTGCTCTCACAGATGAGCAATTGGGAAATATCGTAGGCGGGTATCTTGCGCCCGACCAAAATCCTAGTGATTTTCCGCCATGGATTTTACCGTATGTCAGGACGTCCCAATCTTATACATTTGGGGGCAGTAGTGGGGGGCCTTGGTTGCTTCCAAATCCGGAAGATCCAGATCGTCCATGGGGGCCGCTAGGACCGGTGGTGAAAACATGGAATGCCCATCTTTTTGAACCCACACCTGAAGTCAACAAAGGAAGGCTGACGATCGACACCGTTCCGCAACCTACTAAGAATTGGTAGCCTAACACTTCGTGGAGTTTATTGAGACACATTTGCTGTCGCTCACATGCCTTGAGCTACAGAATTGAGAATTTCTGTGCTCAAAGATTGCCGATCTGATCTGGAGAATACACGAACGAGGAGTGACTCTCTCTGAGAGTCGCTCTTGTGTACTCAGAATTAACCTACCTTCAAGTAAGAACTCCGTGCTTGATGCATTCCTCGTGTCCTTTCATTCAAGTTTCCCTCTCAAGCACTAGTCGATGAATCGTAGAAAACTTTGTATCTGAAACAGTCCATAGTTGGGGCAACCGAGACTTTCCCTTTTGATAATTTGTGTGTCCTGCTTGCTCTTTCTCATCTGTGTGTTGAGATGATCCCCAAACAACATCTTGGAATTTCTTTTGAATGGAAGGGCATTCCCTGGTGTGGGAGAGGTCTTCGGCGAATCATGAAAAAAGTTCCTGCCTCGAATTCGACCATAACCTTTTGTGTTCCGTTGTCGGATATCCCAAATTGTTTTACCGCGTTGGTATGACCCGTACGGTCACGTGTTTGTTCCTCGTATCCGAAGCGATACGAACATGAGAAAAACGATACGTCCACCCTTGAGGATTGCTTAGATTATTATGGCCTCTGCATTGTGTTTGTGTGAGTAGTGTTTTCATTCCTCTCAATAACCCCCTGTATTTGCAAGTCTATTTGTATTTTTTTCAGCTTCACAAAATAAAAGTCGCCGTGTTGGTACCGAGCTTGCTCTGTAAGAAGATGTGTTGGTGCATCAGCTATTCATCAGGACATTTGAAATGCATGCAAGTCCATTAAAACCGAATTGCCTTCCCTGTGTGGAAGCCGGAAAGAAAGGAGATGTTATGAATATCGTGAAACACGCGATCATTGCAGCTACATTAGTTTTGTTCACCGGTACGGCTATGGCAGAAATGGGTGGGTCACCTGACAGCATGGATGGGTTCCATGCTTTGAGTAATGTTGCTCCCCTCAGTGATCAAAACACGACTCCCCTCACTGATGCCCAGCTTGATGGGATTGTTGGAGGGTGGACTCCAAATCCAATCGATCCTCCTATCATTATTGTTTTTCCGCCAAGATGGCCGTGGCCATGGCCTGGACCGGTTTGTTTATCCTGCCCGTATCCGGTCGACAGTTACAAAGACCAAGTCATCAATCCACAATACACGACTGCTTTACGAGGGAACGCCGTGATGTTTAACCCTCAACCGGAACCTCCAGGTTCACTGATGCCGTCGCTTACCGCGCGTTAGCATCATGCTGTAATTGAGTTGGTCATTCACAGGCGCGTCGTGCCCAGTAGTCAGAGGTGGTGCCCACAGGGTACCGCCTCTGACGGGGGAAAATGCGGAGAAGGAACAAGTGATGAAACGTTTATGTCGTACCTGGCTATTTGTGGGTCTTCAGTGTGTCGCATGTGTTTTGGTGCCGAGTCTTTCAGCTTTGGCTCAATCTCTTGAAGGTGATCGGCAGGAAGAAGCTGAAGAATTTCAGGAGTCACGAGATCTGTTTTTGCGTCAAGAAAAGATCGTCTTTAGCCAGGGGGACCTATTGGCAGAGTTCTCCACGTCATACAGCAGTAATACGTCCCAGCTATTTAACTTAGAACTCAAATCACGAAGTTGGGATAATGCTATCAATTTGCAATATGGGTTATTGAATGGTCTTCAGTTGGGCTTGCAGATTCCTGTGCTGGTTAATGCAGTACAAGAGTCGAATAATGTACTGAATGGGCAGTCCACTCGAGATGAAGATCGTGGGTTTGGAGATGTGAGTGGAGATTTACGATATCAGTTGCTCGGAGAAGGACCAGGTCGGCCAGATGTCATTCTTGATGTTAATGTCAAGTCAAGAACCGGTGGGCAAACGCTTCGTGGGTCAGGACATTGGAATGTCGGCGGAGGGTTCACCCTGGTAAAGACTCTCGACCCTGCGGTGATTTTCGCCAGGTTTGGGTACACGGAAACCATCAAGCGAAAGAACTTCAATCCAGGAAATATCTTTGAATATCGATTTGGAGTTGGATTTTCTCTCAATGACCGCGTGAGCTTGAATGCGCAGCTCAGCGGAGCATTCTTGGGTCGAAGCCGTCAACGAGGGACCCAAATACTTCGTTCGAGTCGGGAGGTTGCGAGTGTCTTGTTGGCGACGACGATTCTTCTTGATCGCCATCTTTCAATTGAACCGGTTATTGGTGCCGGGCTTACCGATGAAGCCAATGACTTGACCTTTGGGGTACGTTTTCCCTATCGCTTCTAAAGGAGTCCTTCCACGACTGTTCTGTAATCAAATAGAGGCCAATGAAAACCTTTTTTTCTCTGTTGTCTTTGTTCTTGTGCTTGATTGGGCTATCAGGCTGTGCGGGTTCGTTCATCGCCAATTCATCAGAACATCAATGGTCGACGATCAAGAGGCATACGTTAAAAGAACTCCGTGACCGCAATGTAGTTAAACAAAAGGAAGATTATTCCTGTGGAGCTGCTGCACTTGCCACCTTACTGCTCTATTACTATGGTGAAGAGACTTCTGAAACTGAATTGCTCAAACTTCTCAAAGAGCAAATATCTTCGGAAGAATGGCCGACGAAGTCTGTGCAAGGGTTTTCATTGCTTGATCTCAAAAAAGTGGCGAAGACGAAAGGGTTTCGTGCCGCTGGTTTTGAATTGACGATCGAACAGCTTGCGAAGTTAACAGCCCCAGTCATCGTGTTTATCGAACCTTTAGGCTATAAACATTTTGCTGTTTTGCGTGGGGTTGATCGTGGCCGAGTATATCTAGCGGACCCTTCCCGAGGTAATTTACGAATGAGTATTCATCGGTTTATGGAGGAGTGGGGAGGAGTTATCTTTGTACTTGGAAAGTCTGGAGAAGAGAAACTAAAGGACTACCCCCTTGCATTGCCTCGACACGACGTGCAAAACCCCGAACTCCGCCGGCTTGGCTCGATGCTGAGGCTTGGTAATACTGTCCAACGACAAAACCTTCGAACATTTTAGGTGAAAAACTTGTTTCCCGTTTCACCTTGGTACCTTTTGAGACTTCAGTAGCAAGTTCGATACTCTTGATGTATCTGTTTTGATGACTTTCTTCTCTAACCCACTGTCAGATCTCCCTTGATTCTCCTTGTCGATCAGAAATTTATGTTTATTATCAAGGTGCTCGTCAAGAGCACTCCCCAGTACGGTATTTCTGGCATACCGTTTGCTCTACCATGGATAGAGGAGTGAAAAGTTGGTGCATGATAGCGCGAATCGTGGACGTTAGATCTGCTCAGCGGAGCATGAAACGATCAGGTGGATATTCATATGATGATATTTCCCACACGAAGGAACTCAAATTTATTCAGGAGCCTTGCCTGGCATAGAAAGAAGACTCGTTTCTTTTTTGAATTCTTGGTTCGAACAGGTTCGGTTTTCGCGATGCTTATTTTTTGGGGGGGAGCTCTCGGGTGCGCAACAGATAATCAGTATAGAGAAGAGCATGTCATTAAAGACTTGAAGGTGGTATTTGTTGATCAACAAACCTTGTATGAGGAATGGCAGGGGCATACAGGGAAAAGTGGAGTAAAATTTATGCCCTACCATGATGGTGGGATTCCATTGGTTAAAACGCTCAGAGGTTTCTATGATTTTTCTACGAACACGCTGTATTGTCCGAAATGGAATTTTACAGTTTGTGGTCACGAGTTGCATCATGCAGCCTTAGGGCATTTTCATGCCAAGGAGTAATTCTTCAAATCGTTTCGGGATAACTGAATCGGCTATAGCCTTTGATGACTGTCGGTCCAAATCCAGATGTCTAGAGAGAGTGTGTATTTGCGAAGATGTTGTAGCGCAAGATGTTCCTGTCTGGGCCCATTGCCGTGTGACTGGACTTAGGAAGAGCTCTAAGTTATGCGGGCTACCTTCACTCTGGTAAAAAGTAGAAATGATTGGTTGGGCCGTGTCCTTGGCCAATCGTGAGGCTGTGGCGAATAGCTGAGGTGATATAGCGTTTTGATGCTTCAATTGCAGCAGGCAGAGGCATGCCCTTGGCGAGATTGGCCGCAATGGCCGATGCATAGGTGCAGCCCGTACCGTGTGTGTTGGGTGTGTCAATAAATTCTCCAGGATACATTTTAAAGAACCGTCCATCGTAAAGTAGATCCATTGCGGGTTTTTCAAGCAGGTGCCCTCCTTTAATGAGTACATGCTGGCATCCGAGTTGATGAATGGCCTTTGCTGCTTGCCGCGCTTCTGCAAGTGTTTGAATTTTCATCTCTGCTAGCAACTCGGCTTCATGGATATTCGGTGTGACCAGTAGTGCCAGAGGGATGAGGTCCGTCTTCAGCACATGTATGGCGTCATTCTGTAACAGATGATGGCCAGTTTTTGAGACCATGACCGGGTCGACAATCAGATTCTTTCCTTGGTATTCGGTTAACTTTTTACTTACGGTTTGGACAATGTCCGCAGTCGAAAGCATACCTGTTTTGACTGCGGCTACGTCAAAGTCTGAAAAAATGGTATCTAACTGAGCTTCGACGATCGAAAGAGGAAGGTCATGAATCGCAGTGACTTCTTGAGTATTTTGTGCGGTGATCGAAGTAATGACCGACATGCCGAAGACGCCATGAGCAGACATCGTGTTGAGGTCAGCTTGAATACCGGCACCTCCTCCGGAATCTGAACCTGCGATTGTGAGAACCTGCTTCTTAATCAAGATAATCTCGTGTGTGTGTAAGAAGATACGATATAGAAACGCAAAAACCTCAGGCTAGGCATGCTTGATTACTCAACGTCAATTTCGATGCTATCCGATGCAGCAAGCACATCGTGATCGTGATTTGCCACTTTCACTGTAATTTGATGTTTCCCTGGGGAAATGCCGTGAAAGGTTCCCTTGAATCCTTTTTGATATTTTCCGTCCAAATATGTATGAACATGATCGCCATGAATGCCTTTACTCAATTCATAAGTCAGGTCAAAGGTATGGCTGACGACACTCCCATTCTGTGGAGAGGTGATTTTGACTGTTGATCCATCAGCTTCGGACGCGAGAGATGGGGAGACGAATAGACAACATGCTAATGTTAAAGAGATGACAAGTTTTAGCTTAAAGGGCATATTGAGTTTCCTTATTATTAAGGGTTGGTGAAACTTTGCGGCGTATGTCCAGCTACTGAAGGTAGCGGATGTTTCGTAGAATTGTAAAGATGAAGTTTTCTACTTAATCATGTCTTTTCTCTCTCCCCGTGCATCATATCGATGGATCATTCTTGGTTGTTGTGTGCTGGCTTATGCTGTGTCGTTCCTTGTGCGATGGAGCTACACGGGGTTGGCTCCATATATTCGTGAAGACTTGGGTCTAGACAAGGCCGCTTTAGGCTTGTTGGGCGGGGCATTTTTTTATCCCTACGCATTAGCGCAAGTCCCTTGGGGATGGATGGCTGACCGATATGGAGGACGCTATGTTGTGGCTTGCGGTGTCATGCTGTCGGCTGTTGGACTCGCGTGTTTTGCCACGGCGACGAATTTATGGGTCGCGGTGGCTTGGCGAATGGCGCTGGGTATAGTTGCGGCAACGGCTTTTGTGCCGATTGCGAGTCTCCTGGCACATTGGTTTTCTCAACGAGAACGAGGTTTTGCTAATGGTATCTATTATGGTCTTGGTGGAGGGCTTGGGCAAGGAACAGCTTTTTTGCTTCTCCCAATGCTATCAGTGTACGTACTACATGACTCGATTTTTCCCATTACGGGGTGGCGAGGGTCGATGATCCTGATCGCATGTGTAGTTGGGGGCGTGGGAATCCTGTGCCTTGTTGTCTTAAGATCGTATCCGCCGCTTCAGTATGATTCAGGAGCTGACCGGACTTCCATATTTATTGAGCAAAAAACTGAAACTTATGTATTTTTCTATTCTGTATTCAAGGATCCTATCTTTTGGTTGTTAGGAGTGTATTTTTCCTTGAGTCTTGTTGCGCTACGGCTTGTCCCAGCGTGGATTAGTCTGTATGCCAATGACGTTTTTTTTCATGTTTGGAACTATGACCGTGATGCGGCGGTGGTGGCAGGAGGGACTATTGGGACTCTCTATACTGTCGGCCATATTGTTGGGAGTCCATTCTTAGGAAAGCTTTCTGATTGGTTGATGAAATTCGGTATTCAGCGGCTCTTTCTTCCAAGCATTTGCCTTGGCATGGGCGGTCTCATTGTTAGCCTGTTTCTTGTAAGTTCTCCGCAGCCATGGCTTTTAGGAATGGTTGCTGTATTCCTAGGTATACTGTTTCATGCGTTTCCTATCATCAATGCGACTGTTTCGGAACGCTGGGGAGTCACGACGACGGGCCGTTACCTAGGAAGCATCAATATGATTGGACAATTCTCAGGAGCCCTCGCTTTATCAGCGAGTGGGTATGTGGGAATGATGTTCTCGAACAGTGCTGGAGGACTGCTGAGTGAGTATCAAGGGATTTGGTCTGGTGTGATGGGATGCGGCATATTGGGTGCCATATGTGGAGGAATTGCCTATAGAATCATGTCTAGGCAATAGAGCAGAGTCAAATGTTAGTATCATTCATATGGTGGCAAGAGATATCAAGCCTTAAATTTAAGACAAAGATCGGCAGGGTCAATGAAATGTGGATGAGCGGATTGGGTTTAGATAACCTTGTCGATGGCTTGAGAGAGTGTTGTAAAGGCACAAGGTTTTTCAAAGATATTTTTTATGCCAATACGCTGAGCCCGTTCCTTCAGTGAGGAAGTCAGATGGCCAGTGACGATAATGACAGGAGTCGTAGCATGATCCTTTGCATAGTGTGTTTCTAAAAAAGAGATCCCATCCATCACCGGCATTTGATTATCAGTAATGATCAACGAGAAGGATTTGGCCTTGAGCTTTTCGAGAGCGATGGCTCCGTTATCTGCTTCCGTGCAACTATAGCCTTGCATTTCTAAGAACTGACGAATACAACCACGAACAGCGACATCATCATCGACGAGAAGGACATGCTTTAAATGTTCCATAGTCCTGTTACTCAAAGCCTTAAACTCGCCGCTCTGAGTTGAGCTGCAAACACAATGAGACATCAATTCCTATGTGGCCGCTTTATAGTGGTACGCTTGCTTTTTTGCAAGTCAAGTAATGAATGGTGGCGGAGAGACCAATGAGAAGGTGGCTGACGAGGAGGCCAGGTCCTCGGTGCGGCGTGGATCCCGGTGTCCCCATAGAGGTTCAGTCTCTCCGCCAAATCGATATGCCCTTTGACGCATTTAGGTAATACAGTTGTGAGGCAAAGTTTATTCCATTTTAGGGACTATGATTCTAACTTACTTAAAAACAATTGTTTACGAAGATAATTTGATAAAAAACCTTGGTGTCACTGTATGCTGTGTGAAGGTGATTGCCTACATATTCCATGGTACAGTTCTATAAGTAAATAAAAGATTGATGCAATAAGATTGGCTCTTCGAAGCTGTAGGGATTGGAGTACAGTAGCACGAAATAGTGTAGTGATGATGTCATCATGATAAAGTGACAGCATGCAAGAGAATTTTCATTGTAATTGGCTGGAATTAAAGGACTTTTACTCATTCAATTTGTGCCGCCATTACTTCTCATTACCACTCATTCTTTGAGAGAAATATCCCAGAGATGGGAGCCAATGCATAATGATCAAGAACAAGACCACAGGATTAATCTACAGAAAACTCGAAAGGGGATACGTATGAGTGTTCAAGTCTATGGGGTGAATCATGTCGTTATCGAAGTTGACGATGCTCAAACGGCTGTCGACTTCTATGGAGATGTTTTTCAACTTGAAATGCTAAGGGGTGGAGAGGGAGCGGCTTGGTGCAAGCTCGGAGAACATCAATTTCTCGCAATATTTGAAGTCGAAGAGCTTAAGCCTGATCGTATGAAGCATTTTGGAATTATGGTTCGCGACGAAATGCAGATTCAGGAGGTTCGCGAAAAAATCACGAAGAAATATGGCTTAGAAGTCCATCCGGACTTTCGCTGTGATTTCCGTGATCCTTGGGGAAATCGGATACAGGTTGGAGATCTGCATGACGAGTCCCTAGTGTGGTTGCTTCCTTATCGAGAGATTCAAGATTTAAAAATTTCTTTTTCACAGTAGTTGAGTATTCTATTGATATGTAGATTTAAGAAAAAGAATTGCTATGATGCTAGGTAAGTCTTCAAAAATGAATCCATTAGACGTCTTAGATAAGGAAGATGGTTTAGGGCCTCGACCGGCTTTCGTCACGCGACGGTCGTTTCTAAAAATAGGGGCAACGGCGATCATCGTACCAGCAATGTCTGGTTTGAGTTTCGCCGCTTCCTGTCCATCTGTGCCAAGTCCTCGTCAGACTCGAGGTCCATTTTTCCCTTATGACCATGTTGTGGCGTATCCTATTCAGGAGAATGAGAGGAACGGGTTATCCCTGGTCGAATCCAATGATAATGACTTGACTCGTATCAAGGGAAAAACAGGAAGCGCAACAGGACAGATAGTGTATTTTTATGGACAACTCCTTCATCCACATTCTGACGAAAAGATCGGAGGAGAGAATTGTCGACCATTGGTTGGCGCCGTCGTTCTTCTTTGGCAGGCGAATTTTTCTGGGCAGTATAATCATCAATTAGACCAGGCTGACCATGCGAGCTTCTCTCATCCTAAGACAGGAGTTATGATAGAGCGAGTCCATGATGATTCTTTTCAATATTGGGGAAAAGCTATCACGGATGCGAATGGACAATTCCACTTTAAGACGATATTGCCTGGATTTTATCCAGCAGCTGATGACTGGTATCGTCCTCCGCATTTACATTTTTCTATTCGTGCAAAAGGGTATCCAGAGTTTGTGACGCAAACATATTTCTCCGGACAAGACCTTCCTGGTATCGATATCATTTCTGATTTAAATGAAAAAGACCTGATCTTACATGATTCGCATATGACTTCTGAACATCAAAAACAGGTGATTGTCGAATATAAAAAGGATCCTCATGGCATACTGACCGATGGTCTTGTTGGTTCTTGTAAATTTTTACTTGTTGCCTAAAAACTTTTCTTCTTCTTTATTTTTAGTTACTCATTCATATCCTTCAAGTTGTCAAAATAATCCTCTATTTTCTATAGATTTCAGTAACCACGAATTGGAACGGGGTGCTCAAGGTGTGCATGCCTTTAAGTATGATGATAAAAAAAAGAGCTTGCGAGTGTGAAAGAACGTATCGACATAGAGAAAATCTGAATAAAGCCTTGACTTGGAAGTATTTCGCCCCATAGCTTGAATGAAATAGATGTCAAATGAATTTTTAGGAAGGAGAACACGATGAAATTAAAGGAAATACTACTCGTTATGTTTAAATTAAGTCTTGTGATGGTGATCCTGGGTGGGTGTCACTCGAAGCTCCAAACCAGGGTACTCAGCGAAGATTTTCCGCCAGAACCAGAAGTTGTTGACCTTCAAGAGTCTCTACCTATAGAGGTCTCTGAGAGCGCAGTGGAAGAACCTGAAATATCTGGTAGGGAAGAAGCGGAATTATCTAGAGCTAACTCAGATGATATCCCGGTTGAGCCTTCTCCTCAACCAGCTCAACCGGCTGTCCTTGAAACTGCGCCACAATCGATCTTTGCCACTCCTCAAGAAAATCCTGATTTGTCCACTGAGCCATTTGAAGTGGATTCAGGGGACATTCCTGCTGAACCTATGGATCCAATGAGAAGTCTTGAAGTGCAGGAGGATCCGATGCCTCTTCAACAACCATTGGAAGTCGCAAAGCTGAGTCCTCAAGAACCAGAAATATTCCCCACTGAAGCCGCAGAGGAGCTTCTCAAAAATTTGGAAGATGTGTATTTTGATTATGATCGATTCGGAGTTCGTGAGGAAGCATTTCCTCGATTGGCGGCGAATGCAGAAGTGTTATCCTCTCAATTCGCAGGCCGAACGGTTGTCCTTGAAGGTCACTGTGATGCGCGAGGCACGGAAAGTTACAATATGATTCTTGGCAAGCGTCGCGCTCGAGCTGTTAAGGATTTTTTGGTGGATCTTGGTATTCCTCGTGAGAATTTAGATATCGTCAGTCTCGGCAAAGAAAAGCCGGTTTGTACGGAACAGACTCATGAGTGTTGGGCGGAAAACCGTCGGGTACATTTCGCTGTGCGGTAGTTCGTCTGTTTCAAGGAACACGGTGTAGGTAAACAAAGTTGAAGACATAAAAATTCCCCGTCTGTGTAGGCGGGGAATCTAATATCACTTGTTTCCTCTTCTCTCCTTGTCTACTTTTTTTTTCAAGCCCCGTTCTCAATTACATGGCAATCTCTTGCCATCTTTCGTTTTTGTTCCACTGATATGGATTCTTGGAATTTATCCTCTGCAAGCCCACGGCAGTCACTCTCAAGAACAGATTCCGCAAAAAGGTCCCGCCTCCGATCATCACCTCGTTTATGTGTCTGATTATTTCGCGTTTATCGGTCAGGATGCTTTAGGGCATGTGGCATTGGCTTTGGACAACAACCGTGGCAAAGATGGTGAAAGCTACCAAGCGGAACATTTTGCAATACTCCATGACGAAGAGAAAGGGTGGATGGACATTCAAGGAAATGGGCCTTATGACAATGTTGCCCGAGAATTAAATTCAATTCCAGATTCGGCCATATTCCAATTTCAGGGTAATCCTGAACTGGGCATGACGATTCGCAGTGAATCGAATGAATTGACACTGAAGATTTCTCCTATCTTAAAGGCGCTTCATCGCACGCATCATGGAGGTGAGATAGAGATGGGGTCGGCTTCAGCTATACTTCAATGGGCAGATCGAACGCTGAAAGGACGTGTGATATATGAATATTTGATGATTCCTGATTTCAATCGTCTTTCTCGAACTTATTGGGGACTGTGGAAAGAATTTCAGGGGTTCTACCTTTCACTAGATGGAGTGGGAGATTTGTATATTCACAGTCAACAAAGCGAAAAGCTTACACCTTTACTAGGAGAGCTAGAAGGATTTGTCACAATTGATGAAAAACCTGAACGGTTTCAAGTGCTACAGTTAACTCCACTGCGTTTTCGTCAGGGGCTAGGGTTCTACAGATGGCCCATGGGTTGGGCGATTCGCTGGGTGACGTCGGATGGTGCGGGAAGTGTTCAACTAGAGCTATCACAGTTTCATCGAATAGCAAACTGGGTAATTGGCGGGTTTGCAATGGGCATCGTTAAAGGTTCGATACAGTATGAAGGACGAATGATCCCCGTCTATGGAATGACGGAACTCATCATGTAACGAACGCGATAAATAAATTTCTCGTATTTGTGATTCGCTGTATCGAGCCAACTCCTATGCACAAAAGCTGGCTCGTCGTTTCCTTTCTGCCGGCCAATGGCGCGTTCCCTCGCAGACTGACGTATTCAGGGTAATGTCAGTTGCAAAGATGAGCCAAGACTTTTTTGAACGGACCCCGGGCTTTTGACGCACCAAGTGGTCGTAGGCATTTTAGGCCTCTTGATATCCTCTGCATTCAACACTCCTATCCTGTTTTAACCGCCATACTCTGTTCCCCTGCGTAACCTGTACGAAGTAACGCGTTCATCCTTGTCTATGTTCAAAAAGGTAACCGCTGTGTGGCGAGAAAAAATTATTGAACAGGCCAATTCCTGTATCGTGTGGTGAGGCAAGCTTGTCCATGATCTATTGAATGGTACTCGTCAAGCAAGCCACCATTCAGCATGTGGCTTCCAGAGTACGACATGTTTTAGCTTTGATGTGTCCCCCGTTCTCACTTCCCTTAGGCTCACTATGAGTCCACTTCCGTTCCCCTATTTGGAGAATGTCTCTTTATTCTTCTTCCGCACGGACCCTTGAAACATAATTGCATGCACGGGGATTCCATGAAATTTTCAAGGGATCAATTGTCGTCGTGATTGAATAGCCTTCGCGTTAAATTAAAATTTCACTGATATTTCAAATGGTTACTGCACACGATGTTTTATGAAAACTCAGGCATATGGGTTGCTAGTGAGTACATTATTCTTAGCAACCTGAAGTCTGCGTTCAGGGTGGGCGTGCGTATCTTGGAGAAACTTCTTTTGATGATGATGACTATGGATCTTCAAATGAGAAAAAAGGAGGAGGAGAAAAAGTATAAAGGCGTAGAGTAATTGGGTTAGCCGTCTCATGTATTTATTTTCTTATTTACCTCATGGTGACTAGTGAAAGGAGCAGTCTATGAACTTTCTGTCACGGCGACAATTTTTAAAAGTCTCGGCGGGCACGGTGGCCGCGGTGGCGTTAGCCGATAAGGCGTTGGCCTTAACGGCGCTGCAACCGGTGGTGGAAGTGGGCAATCCGCTGGGCGAGTATCCGGATCGGTCGTGGGAGCGGGTGTATCACGACCAATATCGGTATGACTCCTCGTTTACCTGGGTATGTTCTCCTAATGATACGCATGCCTGCCGGATCCGGGCGTTTGTCCGCAACGGCATCGTGATGCGGGTGGAGCAGAACTACGACCATCAAACGTATGAAGATTTGTACGGCAACCGCGGGACGTTCGCGCACAACCCCCGGATGTGTTTGAAGGGGTACACGATGCATCGGCGGGTGTATGGGCCGTATCGGCTCAAAGGGCCGTTGATGCGGCGGGGCTGGAAAGCGTGGATGGATGCGGGCAGCCCAGAGTTCACGCCGGACGTGATGACGAAGTATAAGTTTAACGCGCGGTATTTAGATGACATGCTGCGAGTGAGTTGGGATACGGCGTTTACCTACATAGCCAAAGCGATGATCATCATTGCGAAGCGGTACAGTGGGGAAGCCGGGGCGCGCCGCTTGCGGGAGCAAGGCTATGCTCCTGAACAGATTGAAATGATGAAAGGGTCTGGCGTCCGATGCATGAAGTTTCGAGCGGGTATGCCGGTCTTAGGAATTATCGGAAAGATGGGAGTCACACGCATGAATGGTGGGTGTGGAGCCTTGCTCGACACGTATGTGCGACAAGTGAAACCTCATCATGCCCAAGGGGGCCGGTATTGGAATAACTATACATGGCATGGAGATCAGGATCCTTCACAACCCTGGTGGAATGGAACGCAAAACTCTGATGAAGATTTGAACGATATGCGGTTCTGTAAATTCAACACGAGTTGGGGGAAGAACTTCGTGGAGAACAAGATGCCGGAAGCGCATTGGAAACTCGAGAGCATAGAACGTGGGGGGCGAATCGCAGTGATCACTCCAGAGTACAACCCGACGGCCTATCGGGCAGACTACTGGATCCCAGTCAGACCTGAATCGGATGGATCGTTCTTTCTCGGTGCGTGCAAAATTCTCTTAGATGAAAATATGTACGATCACGATTATTGTAAAGCAAATACGGACATGCCGCTGCTGGTCAGAACAGACACGTTGCAATACTTGGATCCGCGAGAAGTCATAAAAGAGTATCAACTTCCAGATTTTTCACACAGCTATTCCGGTAAAGTCCAAACATTGAAGCCTCAACACATCGCGAGATTAGGCGGGTTGATGGTGTGGGATCTCAATAAAGATCAGGCGGTTCCTCTCCACAGAGAATTAGTTGGGTGGCATTTTAAAAATAGTGGCATTGATCCGGCGCTCATGGGAACGTTTCGTGTGAAATTGCTGAACGGTCGAGAAGTCGATGTGATGCCTATTTTCCAAATGTATCAATCTCACTTGCAGGATTACGACTTGGATACGGTCCATCAGATCTGTCGATCACCGAAGGACTTGATCGTTCGGTGGGGACGAGATATCGGCACGATTAAACCCGCGGCAATCCATAATGGGGAAGGCGTCTGCCATTATTTCCATATGACCCAAAATGGGCGAGCCGCTGCCCTGAGTCTTATTTTGACGGGAAATATCGGAAAGTTCGGGACGGGCTGTCATACCTGGTCGGGAAATTACAAAGCTGGAGTGTGGGCTGCGACGCCATGGTCGGGCGAAGGGTTATCGGTCCATACGGGAGAGGATCCCTTTCATATTACGACAGATCCCAACGCACATGGGAAGGAGATCAAGACCAAATCCTATTACTATGGAGAAGAGCCGGGGTATTGGAACCACGGGGATACAGCATTGATCGTGAACACGCCCAAGTATGGCCGACGAGTGTTTACAGGGAAGACGCACATGCCAACCCCGAGCAAGCTTCGCTGGGTAACAAATGTCAATATCCTGAATAATGCAAAGCATCATTATGACATGGTGAAAAATGTCGATTCTCATATTGAAACCATCGTCAACCAAGAAGTCGAAATGACGTCGGATGTCAATCATGCGGACGTGTCATTTGCGGTCAACACCTGGATGGAGTTCACTTACCCAGAAATGACAGCCTGCGTATCCAATCCCTGGGTGCAAGTCTGGAAGGGCGGGATTCGCCCCTTGTATGACACGCGGAATGACCTGGATACGGTCGCTGGAGTGGCCTCGAAGCTTGCGGAGATGACAGGGGATATTCGCTTCCGGGACTACTTCAAATTTGTCTATGAAAATCGTGTCGATGTGTATACGCAGCGGTTGATCGACGCTGGAACGACCACGTACGGGTACAGTGTGGATGCGATGCTCAAATCCGAAAAAGGTTGGATGGTCATGTGTCGGACCTATCCACGTATTCCCTTCTGGGAAGAGACGAACGAGAGCAAACCGCAGTGGACAAGAAGCGGACGTCTTGAAACCTATCGCGTGGAACCGGAAGCGATCGAGTACGGCGAAAATTTTATTGTGCACCGCGAAGGCACGGAAGCGACGCCGTACCTGCCGAATGCGATTATGTCTTCGAATCCCTATATTCGTCCGGATGATTACGGGATTCCGATCACGGCGCAGCACCATGATGATAAGACGGTGCGGAATATCAAACTGCCGTGGCAGGAGATCAAACGGTACTCGAATCCGTTGTGGGAGAAGGGGTATCAGTTCTATTGTGTAACGCCCAAAACGCGGCACCGGGTGCACAGTCAGTGGTCAGTGAACGACTGGGTGCAGATGTATGAATCGAACTTTGGCGATGCGTACCGGATGGATAAACGGACGCCGGGGGTCGGGGAGCATCAATTACATATCAATCCATCTGCCGCGAAGGATCGGGGGATCAACGACGGGGACTATGTCTATGTCGATGGGAACCCGGTGGATCGGCCGTATCGGGGCTGGAAGCCGAGTGATCCGTATTATAAGGTGGCCCGGTTGATGATTCGGGCGAAATATAACCCGTCCTTCCCGTATCATGTGACGATGGCGAAGCATGCGCCGTATGTGTCGACGGCGAAGTCGGTGAAGGGGCATGAAACGCGGCCGGATGGCCGGGCGATTGCGATGGATACGGGGTATCAATCGAACTTCCGGTATGGGGCGCAACAGTCCTTTACACGAAGTTGGTTAATGCCGATGCATCAGACAGATTCGTTGCCGGGTAAGAGTGCCAATAAATGGAAATTCAAATGGGGATTCGAAATTGATCATCATGCGGTTAATACGACTCCCAAAGAATGTTTGATCCGGATTACGAAAGCCGAAGATGGAGGGATCGGAGGCCGAGGTCCGTGGGAGCCGGTCCGCACCGGTTTTACACCGGGGCAGGAGAATGAGTTCATGATTAAGTGGCTCAAAGGCGACCACATAAAAATCAAAGTGTGAGGGCATGGGGGCCAGGATTTATGTCTTTTCAAAGCCGTCTGGAAAGAACCATACACCCCTTCCTACCCTGGCCCCTTCCTTCTCCTCAATACGGGTGTAGTGAAAGATGATCATGTATGGCGGTACATCTCGAATGACAATCACGCAAGGAAAAGAAAAATTTGAATTACGATCAAGAACCGTCGGCCCGAATGCCTTGTGTGTTTGTTGTAGATGATGAGGATATTATTCGACGTGGCATTGTCCAACGATTGACACGGCATCATTTCCAAGTACGAGATTTTGATTCGGGAGAGGCGTTGTTGCACTTTGCGGAATCGCAAGATGAAGTTCCAGATGTGGTGGTATTGGACTATAACCTGCCAGGGTTGAGCGGTCTGGAAACGTTAAAAGAGTTGAAAGAAAGGATTCCCATGGTGACCGCAGTCATTTTGACCGCCTACAAGGAAGCCGTCGATATAGAGATGGCCAGGAACCTAGGAGTGTCTGAAATATTTACCAAGAATGTAGAGCTCGATGGGATAGTGACTATTGTCAATGGAGCAGTTGCCATTCATAAACTGCGCAATAAAAAAGTGACATATTCTAGTCTTGAATAGAAAAATCCGCGATAGGAGAACATTCTTAGGATTAATTTTAAACTTGCTAAACGGAGGAAACCATGCCAGAGGTTTATAATTGGCACCTAGGACGGAAGATGCTGTATCCGTATGAGGAGCGGCATCCGAAATGGCAATTTGCCTTTGTGTTTAACATCAACCGGTGTTTGGCCTGTCAAACGTGCTCGATGGCGGATAAGTCGACCTGGTTGTTCTCGAAGGGGCAGGAGTACATGTGGTGGAACAACGTGGAGACGAAGCCCTATGGGGGGTATCCGCAGTTCTACGACGTGAAGATCACGCAGTTGGTGGAACAAGTCAATCCCGGGGGGCAGGTGTGGAACGTGCGGGTGGGCCGCAAACACCATGCGCCGTACGGGGTGTTTGAAGGGATGACCATTTTTGACGCGGGGGCGAAGATCGGGCAAGCGGCGATCGGGTACATCCCCACGGACCAAGAATGGCGGTTTGTGAACATTTATGAAGATACAGCCACGTCGATGCGAGCGATCGTGGAAGGCGTGGATAAGACGGGGTTCACGAAAGAAGAGCCGTGGAAGATGACGGGCAGTAGTTTGCCGGAGCATGAGACGTACTTCTTCTATCTGCAACGGATCTGTAACCACTGTACGTATCCGGGGTGTCTGGCGGCGTGTCCGCGCAAGGCCATCTACAAGCGGCCGGAAGACGGGATCGTGTTGATCGACCAGAACCGGTGCCGGGGGTACAAGAAGTGTGTGGAGCAGTGCCCGTATAAGAAGCCGATGTATCGGGGGACGACGCGGGTGACGGAGAAGTGTATTGCGTGTTACCCCCGGGTGGAAGGCAAAGACCCGTTAACCGGGGGCGAGCCCATGGAGACGCGCTGCATGGCGGCCTGTGTCGGGAAGATCCGGCTGCAGAGCCTGGTGAAAGTGGGCGAAGATGGGTTGTGGGCGGAAGACCGGTGGAATCCGTTGTACTATGCCATCCGGGTGGAGCAAGTGGCGTTGCCACTGTACCCGCAATGGGGGACGGAGCCCAATGGGTATTACATTCCGCCACGGCAGGCGCCGCGGGGGTATACCCGGCAGATGTTTGGGCCGGGGGTGGATAACGCGATCGAGAAGTACTTGGTGCCGAGTCGGGAGTTGTTGGCGGTGCTGCAGTTGTGGCGGGCGAGCCAACAGATCCTGTTCCGCTATGACGTGATTCCGGGCCCGAAAGTGTTTGAGACCAACATTCACGGGAAGAAGTTCGAGATGTACAACGATACGGTGTTGGGCTTCAACAAGTCAGGCAAGGAAGCCGTGCGGCAGCAAGTCGAAGAGCCGATCTACATTCGCCCAGCCGAGCGGGTGAACTGGCTGTAAGTACTCTCTCGAGAAGAAGCTGCGAGATAAAAGGCAGGAGGCTACAACCTCCTGCCTTTTTTATCTTGAAATGCTCAAATAATTTCTTAAAGTTTTATCTGGTCTTCCCAGGGTTTTGTGGACACATTAGGAAGTATGGTGAACTTCCCTCGTTTCCGTTTGTATCAGCCATCAAAATAACTTGCATCTACTTCCATCTCCCATGCTAGGACATTTCATCTTGAATAGCCTGGCAAATGACTTCTCGTACCCTGTGAAAGTATCAGGCCGCGTCGCTCTTATTCACTTCTACCAACTATTCTGAAATCATTCCTATAATCCAGGATGGCCCCTATCCTTTCGTTGGCTGGGCTGATGGGAGATTTTTTTCTTGAATGACCTCAACTTCGAGCATGATTTGCACTTCATCCCCAACCATAAGACCCCCATTGTCCAGCATCTTGCTAAACTTCATGCCAAAGTCTTTGCGATTCAATGTTCCTTCCGCGCTAAAACCTGCACGAAGATTGCCCCATGGGTCTTTCGCTACGCCATTAAAAGTCCCAACCAGCGTAATTTCTTTTGTCACTCCTCGTATCGTGATATCTCCAAGTGCTGTATAGGTATCTCCAGTTTTCTTATAACTTTTCATTGTATAGGTCATAGTCGGATATGTTTGTACATCAAAGAAATCGGGGCTTCGAAGGTGTTCGTCTCGTTTTTCATGGTCAGTGAACACCGACTTGGTTTGAATGACCGCTTCAATCGTTTTAAACTCTTTTGCCTCGGGATCCATTTTTACCGCACCCGTATAGTCCAAAAACTTGCCTTTGGTTTTAGAGACAACCATGTGTTTCACCTGAAACTCGATAGTCGTATGATCATGATCAATCTTCCATCGCGACACCTCAGCCGAGACGCCTCCCACACTCAACAGGATACTCAGTACTGCGAACACCATCGCTACTTTCATTTTCTCTACATGTCTCATCATCTATACCTCCTGATTAAAATCTTATTAAGACTTCATGCGTCTGTTCGTCCCCACGACGCTTCAACTCACCAATTCCTTCAACATCATCAACATTCATGAGACGCCTTTGTGTCACGAATAAGTCGCTGTCGTATTCAACCATGTTTCAACAATTGGAACAAGCAAATCAAGTGACTGATAGCCATGAGCCAAGATTGTCGTCTCCTCGACCTTTTGCCCAAGAAGTGTGGGAAATCCACTCACGCCCAACTCACGAGATCGGTCAAATTCTTTCAAAACGTTCTCTCTTAATTCTGGACTCCGAAATAATCCGACAAACTGATCCCGAGGCAACCCCTGATCAACGGCTAAGTTTGCTAACGCATCCTCCTTGGTCACATCTCTATTCTCTACGTAAAAGGCTTCTTGAACATGTTTCAAGTATGTGAACTCCTGAGAAGGGGCTATGTTCTTCACAGCGACAACGGCACGTGAAGCCGGTTCTGTATCATAGGTAAAGGTGGAATCCATTTGAAAATTAAAGTTAAAAGGTTGGCCTGTTCGTTCATGCACTGCATGCCAATGTCCAAGGATATATGCTCGTCTCTGCTCATCGAATCGTTCCGTATTCCCAGGCCGCAGTCCACCGACAAGCAATTGAATGGCACATCGATCCTGATAGCGTTCACGCACAGCCTCAATGACCGGAGAAAACCCCCAGCACCACGAACACATGGGATCGGTGACATAGATGAGAGTTTGCATCGCTCGGACAGACATTTATTCAGCTTTTATACGAGACTAACACGTGTTCTTTCGACTCGGGGACCGGAAAGATTTCGCTTCTGGGAAATCCAGCATTCTGAAACATCTTGTCCAGTTCGGCAAAGGTGTACGCATCGCCTTTGGGCGTGGTCACTAACATGATCAACGAAAAGTCGGCCGACGCAGGGCTAATTCGATCGTCGTTTGGGACAAACTCTACCGAAATGACACGGCCATCCGGGTGAAGTGCGGCATGAACTTTTTTTAGCAACGAGGTACAAGTATCAGGGTCAAAATGATGAAGAAAGTTTGGAAGCAGAACGAGGTCGTAACCAGACCCATACTCGACGGTAAATGCGTTCCCGACAATCGTCTGATACCGTCTTCCCAAAGACGCCGCCTGAGCATTTTCCTTGGCGATTTCGAGCACAGGCGCAGAGTCCAGTCCCACGATAACTGATTCTTCGAAAATCTTTCCAATCTCTACTCCAAACATTCCATGCCCAGCGGCTATATCCAGAACCTTTCGAACCGTCCGCTCTTGTTTAGACAGATACTCAGCTATCCATTTAGCCGGGCCGATCATCATCGGAACCATCGCTTTGGCAAATGTCACCCACTCAGGGTGCTCTTCCGCGGTTGTCCCTTTTTCATCCAGCGCAGTGCCCCCTTTTCGAACGGCCTCTGTGAGATGTCGAAACCCGTCATAGAGGGGTGGTGATAACATAAATGCAACGGTTCCTCCCAGGTATGTGGGAGAAGAGTGCACCAGAAACGATTTTGAAATAGGAGTCAAGCGATAACGATTATCTGTTTTTGTTAAAAAGCCAAGAATCGTCAAGCCATCCAAAAGCATTCTCATTCCACGCTCTGATGTCACACAGCGCTTTGAGAGAGTTTTGACTGAATCATCTCCGTCTGCAATGGCTGTAAACACGTCTAACTCTACACCGGACTTGAGAATTGCGCTCTTTTGATGAGCATTAATCGTTTCAAATATGAGCTGAGGAGATAGGGAAGGAGAATCGTTTTGCGTATCCATATGACGTTCCTCTATACATACTGATTAACGAGCCAGAAAAACTTGTCCGTTCAACCGACCTTCAACACTTTTGCTATAGGCTAGAGCCACTCGTGGAACAGGAACAGGAACAGGAACAGGAACTGGTACGTGCCCTCTAAAAAATGATCTGATTTTCTCCATCGACTCCTCAACAACTGCAGGACTTACCGCATTGATACGAATCCCTCTCGGCATTTCAATGGATGCTCCACGAACAAACCCTTCTAGACCTGCATTGACCGTGGTCACGGCGGTGCCACAATAGACAGGGTCGTGACTTAAGACTCCAGTGGTTACCGTAAATGATTCCCCATCACAGACAAAATCACGACCGATCAGCATCAGATTAATTTGCCCCATGAGTTTGTTGCGAATCCCAATCTCGAATTCTTATTCTGTCAGATTCTCCAATGGAGCAAAATGGGCACTGCCGATCGTCGAAACGACCGCATCAACTTTTCCGATTGTTTGAAACATCTGTTTGATAGAATCTGTTGACGTAATGTCGACCATCGCATCTTCACGACTGTGCCCGACTTTCACAATCGCATGTCTTTTCTCCAATTCTTTGACGCCTGCTTGACCAATAGTCCCATTCGCTCCAACCACCGCCATAATCTTCATTCCTGTATCTTCTTACGTATTAATTTTCCTAATCTCGGCTTTGGCTTGTCGAGGCGACTTACTTGGGTGAGTGAGAGGCTTTTTTCTACAACTATCACGCAAACGGATTAACAACTCTCGTAGGACATTAATTTCTTTTTTACTCAAGGCTTGTTCAAAGTAAGGGCGCATGATATTGGCTTGGGTTGGGAAACATCTACGATACACGAGTGTTCCTGCCTTGGTGAGTCGAACTTTCATGGATCGACGATCTCCAGGAATTGCTTGTCGTGTAACCAGCGCTTTCTCTTCTAGCCGATCAATAATTCCAGTCAAACTGGCCTTTGCGAGGAGTGTTGAATGAGAGAGTTCTACCGCCGTCAACCCATTCCTCCCTCCAAGCTCAGCAATTACATCAAACTGAGCAGGCGTGAGGCCCATCGAACGAATATGGCGATCTCCAACCTCGAAAATCGCCTGATAGGCCTCGACTAATGGTCGAAGCACTTTTAGGTAAGGATCATCCTTAAGATCGTAAGGCTTCATAATAGTTTATGTATGAATAGTTTATATTTAAATTTTTGTCAATCTTTGGATTATCCTGTCTGTGTGCCTGTACTCAGAGGAACAAAAAAATCGTCTCTACACTTACCACTTCCCCCAAAATCCCTATCTTTCCGGCAGGAGATAGGCAACCCTACACAAGAAACCTTCTCTCGCACCTTTCACGTATACGATTAGATACACTACTGATTTTCATAAAATGTGCTTATTTTCGAAATCTCGGTTCAGCTCTGTAGGTCAAATCCTTCAGAATCTTCTTCTCCAAAAATGTTTTCAAAGAATTTCGACATCGAATTCGTTGATTCTATGAAGAAACTTAAAATTTTACCTTACGAGGTATCATCCTTGCTCTTGTTTTCAAAGCACATGCCCTATTGGGCTGCACCAATCTTGCTCGATTCTTGTTTTCTTAATAATTAGGAGGTTCTTTATGAAGAAAATACTAATGGTCCTTGTCATGCTCTGTGTATGGGGATTGATCTCCGCGGTCTGTACATACAGTGCACCATTGAGTACCCCACCCCGTCTCGTTGTTTTTGGGACAACGACTTTTGAAGGAACACTCATGAAAATAGAAGGAAATATTTACGTCATCATGGATAGCGAAGGCAAAGACCATCGAGTCCATGTCGATGGAAACACGTCGATCACTGGCAATGTTCAGCCCGGAGCCAAGGTGGTAGCTGAAGTGACCGACGAAGGGTATGCATCCACCTTAAAAAAGGTAGAAAAGTAATAGCTCTTGCGGGCACAGTCTCTGTTATCTTGAGGGAGTGCTGAACAGACAACTGGTGAGATCTGAGGGACTCCTTGTTTGAAGCTTGTGTCCCTTAGGCAATTATCAAGAGAGGCTTTCGACGAAGAACCGTTTGCCAAAGCGCCTCTGGTCCGCACGTGTGGAAAGAAAGCCGTTGTTGGACAGAACCTGTCAATTCTGTCTCATGAGCAAGTTTGCTCACCGATCACGGTCTCGGTTAAAGAAGACCGTTTCGGTCGGGAGATACCCAGTTTCTTCAGACGACTGCGGAGAGTTCCAGGATTCAATCCTAATTGCTTGGCGGCCCCCAACCGGCCTTCGATGCGCCATTCGCTTCGCTCCAGCGCCTCCATGATGCGCACTCGCTCCAGATCCTTGAGATTTGTGGGCAGCGGGTCGCCCGACTCAGGTCGATAGGCATTCACCAATGTTTCATCGATTCGTAATTCCGACGAATCCGAAAGGATCATCGCACGTTCAATGATATTTTTAAGCTCTCGGATATTTCCCGGCCATGCATACTGGATTAATCGCTCCAGTGTGACAGCCTCGATCTTGTGGCATCTGCGCTTAAATTGCCGACAATATTCCTCCATGAAATACTGAGCAAGTATCGGAATGTCTTGCGGACGTTCGCGGAGCGGAGGGGACGTAATTGGAAAAACATGCAGGCGATAATACAGATCAGAGCGAAAACGACCTTCGACTATGGCTTGAGTCAAATCATTATTTGTGGCAGCAATAATTCGCACGTCAACGGTAAGTGGGCGCGCGCTTCCAACCCGGTCTACCATTCCGTCTTGCAGCACCAACAACAACTTGGCCTGCGCTTCGATTGGCATCTCTCCAATCTCATCTAAAAATAGCGTTCCTCCGTGGGCTATCTCAAATTTTCCCTGACGAGATTGTTCGGCTCCTGTAAAGGCCCCTCTCTCATGACCGAATAATTCGCTCTCGACTAATCCTGAAGGAAGAGAAGCGCAATTGACACGGACGAAAGGTTTGTGACGACGAAGACTATATTCGTGAATGAATCGTGCGAGCATTTCCTTTCCCGTTCCCGTCTCTCCCATGATGAGCACGCTCGTGACGGTGGGCGCGACTGCCTGTGCCAATTCAAGAGTTTTTTTGAATTTTTCGCTTGTCCCCACCATCGCGCCTAGATCATGACGGCCTTTGATTTCTTCGAGCAAATACGCATTCTCTTTGGCTAACTGTTCGCGAAGTTGACTGATCTCTTCATACGCCTTGACATGATCAATCGCAAAGGCGATTTGCGTCGCAACCTGAGTGAGAAATTCCAAGTCCTCGACCTCCGGATCTCCAGATTGCACGCTGCCAATATTGAGCGACCCCAGACAGATATCACTGACGAGTAGAGGGATATTGATCATCCGTCCTAAGCCTTCCTGGTAATACAAGTCGTCTTCCAGGAAGAGTCTCTCAGTCTGCAAGTGAGGTCGAACATGAATCATTCGATGTTCGTAGACCCAACCAATGGCGCTCCCTTCCCTTGGTATGATGGCATCACATTGAAGTTTGACGATTGGCATACTGGTTTCCACAGCATGAAATCGGAACGCGTCAAGATCAGCGTCGTATAGAGTAATTCCGGCCCGCTCCCACGGGATGACATCTTTAATGTTGCTCGTGATGGTTTTCCAAAAACTTTCCGTGTTGCGCTGCGAATTCAGAATATTCGTCACTTCAAGTAATTTGCGATAAAAAGACCGACGATCACTGTTTACGCTAATATGGGATTCAGAATTCATGATGAATTTTCCATTCTCACGATTATGACTTAACGTAGGATTGCATAAATTTTTTCCCTCGATTGTTACGTTATTGGTACCTATTCCTAGAATAGTTTCGCTCGTCCGACCCAAAAGAGGTACGTATATAGTTCTTCGCAATATTTGGACCAGCCTTGAAAATCCATGGAATTCATTTTCAAACCATAATGGTTCATAAACATATTATTGAAAAATATTTCATGTAATATCGAATAAATACAAATGTTTATAGATTATCACTTTTATAAAATTTAATTCTTCAACATCAAAACGTAGAGTATTTTTCACCATTTATAGCCTTCAAATTTCACGGCTTTTCAGTTTTACCGTTGAAGTTTCGATGCGTTTCAATAATGAAGAATAATGAGTGAGTATATTCACACTTCCTATATCGTGTGAAAACGCACAGGGAAAAAAGTTTGATGATCACGTGTCTTCTAAAACGATCTGGTACTTGTCCGAATAGGAGATAGATGCCTGAGAGGTAGGAATTACTGAGGGTTTTTCATATATTGGAACTCTTGTTCTATGCGTTGCAGCGTGCGTGTTTTGCAGTCCGGACAATAGCCATGAGTAAACATGGCCTCCGAGTTGTCCGTAATATACCTTTCTAGCTGATGCCAATTATGAGAATCATCTCGTATTTTTTTACACTCCACACAAATGGGCAGTATTCCCTCGAGGACTCGTATTCGTTGAAGGGCTGATTCTTGTTTCGCTGACAACCGATTTCGATGGATCATCAATGTTGTCGTAGCCCAAATGACAAGGAGAGCCACGATACGATTGGCAGTGACTTTCCAGTCTGGGAGTTCGGTTATTGGAGAAGACATCCAACCCATTATCGTGAGCCCGGAGCAGGTGATGGCTAATAGGAGTTGTGATCGTTCCTGTAGGACAAAGGATGCGACTAAAATAGGAGCAATGTAGAGGACACCTCCAGCCACGCCAAGTGGCACCATCAGGTCGATAAAAAAAATCGTCCCACTCATTATGAGAATAAGGCTCCCCCAAAGACCATGAGGAATACCAGGTTTCTTCAACAGTGAGAGAGTCGAAATCCCAAGACTCATGCCAACACCTCTGAGACCATCCCAAGTCACGCTTCTCACCCTGACTTTTCAATGATACAAACACTTTTATGTAAGTCAATTGATAAACTCCAGTTAACGAAAGCTGCACGGTCTTTCCCACTACAAGTCAGGCGGGATCGTCTGGTTTACGCAATCTTTCCAAAAATGTCTGATACTGAGGATTCTGATTGAGTCGAGCCCCAAAGTGCGCCAAGATCAGGTCACCATGCTCATTCATCACCACAAATGTTGGAGTCGCGCTCACACCGAATTTCTTTGCCATTTGATCCTCCTGATCATAGGAGGTGGGAAAGACAAACGTATCGGGATTGGCTTTGACGTACTCCTCGATGTTTTCAAGAGTATCCGCAAAAGCAATGGTTAAGATACGGAGCTGCTCCGGTTTGTTCTCCCGATAAAATTTTGCCAAAATCGGTAATTCCAGTTTGCAGAAATGACACCATGACGCCCAAAACACCAGGAGCGTCGGCTGTCCGCTTAATGAGGACTTGCTGAAGCGTTGTCCATCTAGGGTTACCATCTCAAATTCCGGAGCTTCCACCCGTGGAGCCGCTTCAACCGCAGAAGCCCAGAAAACCAGACTGATAAAGACGAGCATAAAACGTAAGACCATTTTAAAAGTCCAATTGCCCTCAGGGCATTCGAGAGAGCCTGATTGGCTCCATCGAGTGAAAACTTTTTTTTCTGTCATCCGATTACTCAACATCATTTCTCCTCACGGTTTGATGTACACATACCCCTCACGTTGCAGATCAGCGATACGCTTGACAGCAACTGGATGCTCAGTGGGAACAAACCCGGCGACTAATTTCTCTAATGGCGTTCCAAATAGTTTCATAGAGACCTGACACATCTCGGCTGTGGCGCCTTTGTCCAAGACCATCTTGATCTTGTCTTTCAACTCGGGATCGGCATTGGCGTTTTCAAAAAGCTTTAAAGCCGGTCCATGTACCACCAACACCACATCGATCTTCTCAGGGCCACCCTCAGCTTCGATATGTTTGTTGATGAGGGCTAGTGCGTATTTCGCAACTGTGGGATCAGGACCGTCTACATGATAGACGACCTTTACTTTGTCACTTTTGTTTGTCTCACTTGCCTGAGCCCAGTTAATTCCGACCAGCAACGAACAGATGATGGGAAAAACCAACGCCGAGAAACGTAAGAACGATTGTTGGTGTTTAGTAAGCATGGCGACCTCCTTTTATGAAACATCATGATGAACGATATTACTGCCGTCTCTCTGATCAATCATGTTGACACTATAGCCTTGAGAAAGACAAGCAGGTAGGTGAGAACACCTGGAGAACCCAAACTTTTCTTCCCGTAGTCAGCTAGGGGTGAATGCCCCTATTGGGGAAAGCGGCGGACGAACAGCGCAGCAGCCTGCGAGCGGCGAGTGACGTTGAGCTTTTGGAAAATATTCTCGAGATAGTGGCCGACAGTCTTGTCACTTAAGTCCATGGCCACCGCAATTTCTTTATTCGTCTTCCCCTCGGCGACAAAGGATAACACTTTCTGTTCTTGCGGAGATAAGTTTGCATTTTTGTCTTCATGGGCTGAACTCGAAAGGGTTTTCATTTTTGCGAGTACGCGTTGGGTGACGGCGGGATCGAGGATCGAGCGTCCTTCTGCGATCGTTTTGACCGCTCGAATCAATTCCTCTCCACTAATTTCTTTTAAGAGAAATCCGTCAGCTCCCGCCATGATCGTTGCCACCACAGCTTCCTCATCAGCAAAAGAAGTCAAAAACAAGACGCGTATTTTGGGGAGCGCGTTCCGAATTTCATGGCAGGCCTCAATCCCACTGCCATCTGGTAGTCGGACATCCATGACAATGACCTCAGGTTGAAGCCGGCTGGCTTCCGAAATAGCCTGCTCTTTGGTGTCAGCCTCGCCGACGACAGTAATGTCTTCCGTCTCGCTGAACAGGGTGCGTAAGCCAAGACGGAGGACTTCATGATCGTCGACGAGTAAGAGGCGAATCGATTCTCCCTTACGCCGAGACATGGTCTTCATCCCTTTTGATTGCTACCGTGATGTGAGTTCCTTTTCCCGGCACGGAACGCACGTCGAATCGAGCGCCCAGTCGTCTGGCGCGTGCGGCCATGTTTCGGAGGCCATGGCCCGGGTGTAAGTGGTCGGTTGTGGCAAATGCACGACCATCATCTTTCACTTCTAAGCGCAGGATTCCATCTCGCTTGTGGAGAGACACGACTCCCGATTGAGCTTGGGCATGCTGAAGGGTGTTACTCATGGCTTCCTTTGCGATGAAAAGTAAATCCCTCGCTTCTTCTGAAGTGAGTCCGTGAACCGCATTTGGATCAACAGATAGACAAAACTGAATAGGAGAGGAGTGGTTCATGGTGTGGATCAGTGAGGCAAGGGCTTTTTCTAGCTGTTGCTCATTCTCCACTCCGGACTTTTGCCCGCTGAGATAACTCCGGAGGTCTCGAATCACGAGTTTGAGATCAGCAATCACGTGTCCAATCTTTCGGACGGCTTCTGACGGATCATTGGGAATAAGTCGCTGACACCGCTCAAGACTGAGATTCAGTGCAAAAATTGACTGGATTGCGCCATCATGAAGATTCTGAGCCATTTGCTCTCGTTCTTCCAAAACCTGACGCACGGTGCCTTCCGATTGTTTGGTCTGGATCAAAGCATTCTGCAAATTAGAGACGGTGGTGAGATATCCGTATCCCACATATCCTAAGACCAACAGATAGGCCAAGAGGCGCAGAAGATGCCAATACCACCAGGATCCATCCCAGATAGTCGAATAGGTGAACATCAATTCGGCAAGACCGAACATGAGAGCGAGAGAAGCAAACAGGACATTTTCCGACCTAGTGGTATTGCGATAATCCAATAAAAAATATGTGGTACCAGCAAAAAAGAGCATACACGCAAGACTTTTTGGCGCAATAGCGGTTGGGGTAAAATCGCCCTCGCGAATCATAACAGGGAGTTGTTCCGGAAATCCGAGTATCCATATGCCGAACGCAGAGGCCACTCCAGCAATTCCCCAGAACAGCGATGTGGTATTCACGGTCCTTTCATCTGGAATACGAACCCACACGAGGGCAAAGCCCACGCTCCCGATGAGACTCGCCACGCTACGTAAAAGCACAAATCCATTCCCCGGCGTCGAAGTCGCGTGCAGCACTTCAAGGAAGCCCATGCCCAGAAAGCCTCCTGCTACGGGATAGAACTTCCTTCGTACCTGTTCCTCCGTACTTTGAAGTAACACGAGCGCCATCGCCATAGCGGCCAGTCCGCCGAGCGCTTCCAACGTAGAGTGGAGCGGTTCATGATGCCAACGCCAACCAGGCCAGAGAGCCAAAAGGGTTAAGCTGAGGAAGAGTGTAGCGAGGCTGCCCCCACCAATTATCAGATAGAGAGAGAACGGTCTCATGGTCTTCCGGACGATCGAAGCATCTTCCCAATCACTCAACGTTTTGTCTATACCAATCTCTTCCGCATTCCTCTTTTGAATTCACAGATCCTCACTACCATACTTATTTATGCCATTGTCGGAATACGACTGAAAACTTGAAACCATCTGAAATATCGGCATAGAGCGTCACATCGATTTCGCCCACTAGATAGCCTGAATCATCTGGTCACAAATCACTGGACCCGGACTCTATGTGTCCATTCTCGTTCCTTGATGCCTACTTCGGCAATGAGCGTAGCATTGTGGAAAGAATGACTTGTTCTACGAGTAGGGAGGTGGAGCCCAATTTGAGAATTGGGCTCCAGTACGTGAGGGGAATTTGGTGTTGGTTAGGAGTCTTTGTGGTTTTTGTCCTGAGAAGCCAGCATTTCTTTTGCCTGCATTTCGTGCCACACGACCTTATCTGCGGTTTCTTTCAGTTCGTTCACCAGTTTGCCCTTCCAGAGCCGCAAGCCTTGGCGTTTGAATCCCTTCGTGTCTAAGTGGGGCCTTCTTGTGAGTTTATCGATTCGAGCTTGAAGTTTTTCGATCTTGCTTTCGAGAGTTTCAAACCGTTCTTTAGCTGAATCTGCTAACCTCAGATGCTCATCCACTGATGCCGTTTGTAGGGCCTGGCGAGTTTCGGTGGCAGACAACTGAGTATCAGTGCTCGTGGACCACGCCGGAGAACCGACTAATGTTAGACCCATCATCACTACACTCGTAAGAATTGTTTTCGTAAACATAACGCCTCCTTTATCTATGCTCAAACTTTTCATTCTTGAGACTGAAGAACCCAGTCTCTCTTCAATTCGACTTCTCGCTATTTAAAGATACTCAAAATGAGTGCCAAATTATAAATTCTAATAATTCAACATTTTATGTAGTATTCTCCATTAAAAATATGTAAACATGTAAACATTATATTTACATATATGTTTCATAAGTGTTTCATGTGTTTCAGTTGTTCAAAATAGAAATGAGAGAAGGCTTAGTCTATTGAATGCCGTGGCGAGCGAGGCGACGATACAGAGTAACGCGGCTGATGCCAAGTAGTTTGGCCGCGGCACTTCGATTTCCACCCGTCTTCTCTAAGGCGGAAAGAATAGGGTCGGCCTGATCCTCGATGGGAGCATTCTTCCCACGAACAATGCTTGGTAGGTTCTGCTGCCCAAGAATCTCGGGCGGAAAATCGTGAGGCTGTAGCGTTGGCCCATGAGAACGAATCACGGCAAATTCGATGGCATGCTGAAGTTCTCGAACGTTGCCTGGCCAATGATGTCCGACGAGCAGGCGGACGGCTTCATGACTCATCTTATTCACTGGACGTCCTGTGCTCGCACGACATTGCCCCAAAAAAAAGCTGGCGAGCAATGGAATATCTTCTCTGCGATCGCGCAGGGGAGGCAAGAGAATGCGTCCGACTCGAATGCGATACAAAAGATCCGCTCGAAAGTGCCCGGCCTCGACGTCGTTGGCTAATTGATGGTGAGTGGCGGCAAGGACACGGACATCAATCTTTCTCAGGTTAGATTCGCCCACACGCGTGATTTCTCGTTCTTGTAAGACACGTAACAAACTGGTCTGAACGGACAGTGGAATATCACCAATTTCATCGAGGAACAGCGTGCCTCCCTCCGCTGCTTCAAACACACCGGTTTGGTCCGACACGGCCCCAGTGAACGCGCCACGCTTGTGGCCAAAGAGTTGACTGGCCACGAGCGATTCCGTGAGCCCTGCGCAATTGACGGCCACAAACGGTCGATTCTTTCGATGGCTTGAGCGATGGATGGCGCGTGCGACGAGCTCCTTTCCTGTACCCGTTTCGCCTTCGATCAAGACCGTCGAATCTACGCGTGCTAGTTCGTGTATTTGCTGAAATACGGCCTGCATCCCCGGGCTTTTTCCGATTAAATCCTGAAATTTTCCGCTTTCACCGAGGAGACGGCGGAGATCCTCCACTTCAGACGCATCGTATAAATAGAAGATTTTTTGGTCAGGCTCGCGCGGATCATCGCAAATGTCGATATTGGCCCAGCAGATGCGTCCACCAGTCACGTTTGGCATTTGGACCTTGATGCTTTCACGTTGAGCAGGTGGTCGCTCAAGCATGGCTTCAAGGCGTGCGAGGTATTCCGTGTTGCCGAAAATTTCTCTCCAATGTTTTCCCACGTATTGTGTGGAGCGTTTCTGACATAATTCCTGGGCGGCCCGGTTAAGAAACAGAATCTGGCCGTCGCCATCGGTGAGCGCCACGCCGATTGAAAGTTGATTCATCATGGCCTGAAGATCATCATGGCTCCGCTGGAGTTTGCCGATGACCCCTTCGAGTTGTGATTCTGCTTCCTTTCGTTGCGCAACCTCATCCTTCAAAAGTTCATTGGCTTCTGACAAGGCAGACGTGCGTTCCTTGACACGTTCTTCCAACTTATCATGAGCGTGTTGTAGCGCTTCATTGGAGAGTTTCCGATCCAAATGAAGGGAGAGCATTTCAGCTAAAGAATTGATGAGACTCCGTTCCTCGGCCAGGAATGGTCCTTCTACTTCGTGGGGCTGCTCTTCAAGATAGACGACTTCAATCGATCCTGAAATGTTTCCTTGGCACACGAAGTCGGCGCGTTGGACCCATGGGGTCACCTGATAGTTGGGCGTGGTTACTTTGATATCATCAAAACATATGCGTCCGGCAGTGATCTCGGGGTATTGCCATGAGACGGGAAGCAGGGCGACAAGCTTCGTTAGGAGTTGTTCCGTCGATCCATCATCTTCTTGAAACAGGCGAGCCGTCGTGTGGAGGGCTGTGAGTTCTTTGACACGCTCGCCTAAATGATGGAGCGTTCGCTGAAGTTTCCCGGTTGTTTCTTGATCTTTGTCGTCGGATGTGATGTCGGGTGTCATGAGTGAACTGTAAGAGCCATGATTGATTGAATGCTTGCAGTGTACAACAAGTCACCCTAGGAGTTCACATCGTTAAAATCAAATACATGGTCTTCACGTAATCATTTACAGAGAGAGTTGGCTTTTTGGCTTGCAGCAGCCCGTGTGATCCGTTAAGAATACAGGGCATGGACCCTAGAGCACCTATGCAAAACGGCGTTCATGGTAGACCATACATCGAAATTGTGGCTTCGTTCGACGGCTGTGGATTGCTATCGAATAACATTCATTGAGGATACATGGGAATCTGTTACGCTACGTCTAGAAATTTCAGTCGCAGTATGAGGATCTTGAGTTCCCGTGCAAGATGATTTATCAAGAACATGATTTCAATTTCTTCTCATTCCCAACCCGAACCTTTATATACAACACTCCTGGAAATTACTGAGGCCATTTCCAAGAATCGTGATCTTTCTGCATTATTTGACGCGCTGGCCCGGCATATTCCGCAAGTAGTCCATGTGGACTTTCTTGCTCTGGCCCTTCATAACCCAGAACGACAAACCGTACAAGATTATCTCATTCAGGCCAATGTCCCTGCGGATGTGGAAGGAGGGAAAGTATGGAATGTGGATGATCACCCGGCGGGAACTGTGGTGCAAAGTCAGAAGCCGTTTTTTGCCTCCGACATCAAGGCTGATCAACGGTACCCCAAGTCGTTTCCATTAATGCGGGAAGACGGAATACAGTCTCTGTGTGCGTTTCCGTTGACGACTGCCGTGCGACCTCTGGGAGCCTTAGTGTTCGCCAGTCGAAAAAAAGGAACCTACCAAGAATCTGACCTTGAATTTCTTGAGCAAGTCGCCAAGCCAATCGCCGTTGCCGTCGATAATGTTCTTCACTTTCAAGAGTTAAAACACGAACGTGATCATTCACGTCTCTTGCTGGAGGTGAATAATGCGGTAGTCTCAACTCTTGAGCTAGGCGCACTTTTCACGTCCATTTGCGCGTCTTTGCGTCGCGTCATCTCTCACGAAATTACCAGTCTGTACTTGTACGTACCGGAATCTCATTGCTTCAGACGACATATACTGGATTTTCCGAGTGGTACAGGGTTGCTGGAAGTCGGAGGCATGGTTGGATTCGATGACACACCTGCTGGACGAGTGTTTCAGAGCCGCACGGCATTGGTATCGAATGAATCGGATATGAAGAAGGCCCAGTCGAAGACTACACATCAGTTGTTAGCAGCCGGAATGAAATCGGGTTTTTATGCCCCGCTCGTTGCCCGGGACAAGGTTCTCGGGACGTTGAATTTGGCCAGTTCCCAAGAAAAGATTTTTGGCGAAGACATAGTTGATCTACTCACGCAGGTGGCCGGCCAAATTGCGATTGCCTTAGACAATTCGCTGGCCTATCAACAAATCAAAGAGTTGAAAGAGCAACTTGAACAAGAAAATGTGTATCTGAAAGATGAACTTCGGACGGAACATAATTTTGAAGACATCATTGGGGAGAGTGCCGAACTCAAGAAGGTTCTTCAGCAATTGGAAATCGTGGCCCCGACTGATTCCACAGTGCTAATTCAAGGGGAAACGGGAACGGGCAAGGAATTGATTGCACGAGCCCTGCATCAACTGAGTTCGCGAAAAGAGCAAGCATTTGTCAAATTGAACTGTGCAGCTATTCCCACGGGTCTCTTAGAAAGTGAATTATTTGGTCATGAAAAAGGCGCGTTTACAGGGGCCATTGCGCAAAAGCCCGGTCGATTTGAACTTGCCAACCGGGGAACAATCTTTCTGGATGAAGTCGGAGAAATCCCGGTCGAACTGCAATCCAAGTTATTGCGGGTGCTTCAAGAACAGGAATTTGAGCGTCTGGGAAGTACCCGCACCATAAAAGTGGACGCGCGATTAATCACCGCCACCAATCGCGATTTAGCCAACATGGTCGAGGCTGGACAGTTTCGAAGCGATCTCTATTACCGCTTGAATGTCTTTCCCATCACGCTTCCGGCGCTACGAGAACGACCAGACGATATCCCGGTTCTGATTCGCTACTTTACCCAACGCTATGCCCAGCGGATGAATAAAAGGATTGAGACGATACCCACAAAGGTCATGAACACTCTCTCCAGCTATCACTGGCCCGGAAATATTCGGGAGTTGGAAAACATGATTGAACGAGCCGTGATCCTCTCACAAGGTTCCGTGCTCACACTTCCCTTAACTGATCTGAAAGTTGCTCCACGATTGGAAAGCGCTTCTCCTCCGTCCAAGGCTACGCTCGAAGGGGTCGAACGGGATCACATCCTACAGGTGCTTCGCGAGACCAAATGGGTTATTGGCGGTCCGTCAGGCGCTGCCGCTCGATTAGATACGAAACGCACCACACTCATCTCGAAAATGAAAAAACTCAATATTTCTCGCCCCATATAGCTGTCACGTCTTTCTCTCATCATTCGTCGATATTTCGTCACGCTTCATTTCGACACTTGGAATTACCCTACAAGGCAGAACGGTTCATTTCTTCATGAAAACAATGAGTTATAAAGTATTATTCGATCATCATATTTTGGTACGGCTTATGCGATGTTCTATGACAAGAAAGGCAAACAGATTTTTATAAACAATCATTGCTAAGGAGGATACCATGAATCAACCATCGAACATCCAAGTTCTTGCCGTGAGTGCTGTCATGAGTGCGCTGTTCCTCATGCCTGTCGTGGGCAATGCTAACACACGAGAAATCAGTCCGGGTGGACATCGACAGGTAACCGGGGTAGTGAGTGCTAATAAAAATGGCATACTCACGGTGAAAACGCCCACTGGGAACTTTACATTAACCGAGAACGGCTCGCACCGGCATGGTCATCATGTTCCACAAGTGGGCGAGGAAGTCATCATGACCTTCGATGAGAACAATACACTCATCGATGCGCACCCGAAGGGGGACGTTGAAAGTCATGAGTTCTATACCGGGAAGCTGGTGTATATGGGCAAGATGAAGAAAGAAGTGAAAATTCTCACCTCTGACGGTGAACAAGTCTTTCCAATCGAGCGGCTAGAAATCAAGACGAAACCGATTGAAGAAGGCACGATGGTGACCGTGGAAGTCAATGAAGGCGGGACAGTCATCGATCTTCGCCCGGCGAGTTAATCCTCATAAGAGGGAAACATGCTGAGAGAGACCTTGAGCTATCACCATCTAGTGGTAGCTCAAGGAGAAAGATGAAATTGGGCCCGTGTTTCAACTATTCATAAAGGAACGGAAGCCATGAAGGAAATGACCATCATCGTGAGTCTCTTAGGAGTAGGATTTTGGGTGACGGTCCTCGCGTTCGGCAACCCCGGCCTTTCCGATCAAGAACAGCGCCTGTTTGAGGCCGTCGCCAACAACGATGTCCCAACAGTACAGACGTTAGTGGAAAATGGCGTGAAGATTGACGCCCAGGATGTTCAAGGCCGCACAGCCTTACTGGTCGCGGTGGAGGAGCATCATCTTGAGAGCGCCAAAGTGTTACTTGACGCGGGCGCTGATGTGAACATTCAAGATCACAAACAGGATAGCCCACTATTATTAGCCGGAGCCGAAGGCACGGTGGGCATTATGAAGCGCATCCTGCAAGCGAACCCAGACTTCACGCTGTATAATCGCTTCGGTGGCACCTCGCTTGTCCCGGCCGCTGAACGGGGTCATGTGGAGATGGTGAAATTGTTAGTCAACACAAACATCGATATCGATCATGTGAACCATCTGGGTTGGACAGCTTTATTAGAAGCCATTGTTCTCAGTGATGGGGGACCACGTCATCAGCAGATTGTGCAAGTACTCGTGAATGCTGGAGCGGATGTGAATATTGCTGACAAGGACGGCGTGACACCCTTGCAGCATGCGAGGCAAAAAGGGTTTCAAGAGATCGTGAAGATTTTAGAACTGGCCGGAGCCAAATAGTCGGAACATTGCGTATCTATTTGTCTGTAGTTAGGGTAATGGTTCTCTTGATAAGATTGATAATAAAAAAGGACGGGGTATTCCGAATACCTGAGATATATCATCTCAGGCAGAGAGGGTAGGAGAAAGGATGACCGTCTAACGCCAATCACTTTTTACCAGAAGGAGAACTATGAAAAGAGGAATGGTTGCCCTAACAGGTATTGTTTTGGCTAGTCTCTCTCTCGGTTGTTCGCAGATCAAAACACAGGTTCTGCCTTCCCATCTTTCCTCTCAGACTGCTAAGGAGTGGTCTGCAGAAGAGCATCAGGAGGCTGCCGACCTGTTGCATGAAGAGGCGGTACGGCTGGAAGACCAGGTGGCCCACTTGGAGCAACGGGTGGAGCGGATCAACGAAAAGCCGTATCTGGATCCGAAAGAAATCAAACGAGAAAGGTGGAAGAGGCGTATGGAAGCATACCGTGTGGAAATTTCGGAGCTTTATGAACGAATCGCTTGGCATCATGGGGAGGCCAACCGATTTAATGGGGTGCAGGCATCTGAAGAGAAGGTGCTGCCTTCCAAACTTTCTCAGGCTGCCAGGGAGTGGTCTGCAGAAGAGCATCGGGAGGCTGCCGACTTGCTTGATGAAGAGGCGGTACGGTTGGAAGCCAAGGTGGTCCACTTGGAGCAACGGATAGAGCGGATCAACAAGAAGCCGTATCTGGATCCGCAAAAGACCAAACGACAAGGGTGGAAGTCACTGATAAGAGCAAACCGTGAGGAAATTTCGGAGCTTCGTGAACAAATCGTTTGGCATCATGGGGTAGCTGAACGGCTTTCTACTATGCCCCCATCTGAAGAAAGTGAAAGATCAGGAGAAGACACAGATCCTAAGGGGGGTTAACCCTTGCACCAAAAAGTTGTTTGACTCAGATCAAGGGGGAGCAGATTTTGTGGGGGACATCTCTGTATCTCGGAACACCAACGGAGGAATCCCCCGGCTAAGCGCACAATTTTGCAGGAAGACGCATAACACTCGAAAGTCTATAGCCGTTTATGTTCGTTTGTTGGGCTAGCCCCAACATCGTAATGGAATGTCAGAATGGTCGGAACATCTCAGCATGATTTTTTAACCTACAAGGAGGATTGAACGATGAACATACAAAGAATCACCGGAAAACTTGGCCTGTTCACCTGGTGTTTCGCGGGATTGATGATCGGGCAGGTTCAGGCGGCTGACTTACCGAAAGAAAGTGTCCTGCCGCTGGCCATGGCCAC
The DNA here is from genome assembly GCA_965223675.1 of Nitrospirales bacterium. Lineage (GTDB taxonomy): Bacteria > Nitrospirota > Nitrospiria > Nitrospirales > UBA8639 > JAGQKC01. The sequence goes on from OZ245013.1 coordinate 210,126, forward strand.
GAAGGCGGCTCATGCGACCGTCGATAAATGTTTGGCCGATGGCTACCGGGTCAGCGTGACCGTCGTCGATCAAGGCGGGAATATACGCGCCGTCTTGAGGCAGGATGGAACCGGACCGCATACCCTCGAAAGTAGCCGGAAGAAAGCCTATACCTCGGCCAGTATGAAACAACCCACAGCCAAGCTGGCCGGGCTTATTGCGAAGATGCCTGCGCTCCAAGGCCTTCAGCGCATGAATGAACATATGCTTCTGTTAGCTGGCGGACTACCGATCAAAATCGGTGATGCCGTAGTCGGCGGGATTGGTGTAGGCGGTGCACCTGGAGGCCACCTTGACGCAGCTTGCGCACAAGCGGGTCTTGATAGTATCGGCGCAGCTCCACAGGTAGAAGCCAAAAAATAGAATTCAGCACGCTTGGAATATCGTCAGATAAGGAAGAGTCGGCCTTGATGGGGCCGCTTTTTTTTTTTATGAATTTATTGTCGCTACAATACTTCTCGCTCGATTTAGTTGTCCTGTCGTCTCTTCGCCATGTGACGATATATCGTCATGACTCATTTCGACACCTCCTCTGTCCAACTTTTCTGACCATAGAAACTATAAAAAGAAATCAATAGGTTACTAAAATTTGTGACGCCACAATGGCTTGGTATGCCTTATGCCATATCTGGTGACAAGAGCAGAATGATTTAAGAGGTACATTACCAAACCACTTAATAACCCAAACACAATAGGGAGGCTGAATCATGAAAGCATTTTTTCAAACAGATAATCGATGGACAGGGTTGATCTTAAGAGTGATGTTGGCGCTCGTCATTTTTCCTCATGGCGCGCAAAAGCTGTTGGGGTGGTTTGGAGGAAATGGATTTGAGGGAACGATGGGATTTTTTACCCAACAAATGGGAATGCCTTGGTTCATTGCGTTTCTCGTGATTATTGGAGAGTCAGTGGGTGCGCTTGCGCTCGCGGTTGGCCTGTTTACTCGGTTTTCTGCAGCCAGTTTAGGGATTATTATGCTTGGTGCCGTGGTCATGGTGCATTGGCCACATGGGTTTTTCATGAACTGGTTTGGTCAGCAAGGGGGTGAGGGTTTTGAATTTCATTTGCTAGTGATTGGGATGGCACTCGCGTTGGTCGCCAATGGTGGTGGAAAGTGGTCTGTGGATAGAGTCGTTGCACGATGGGTCACGGCAAAATCTCCTGAACGTATTCATGTAACTCAGAATGTTGCACACTCTGCAGTCTGATTAAGGTTTGTTAATAACGAGGATGTACACTTATGCTTAAGATTACAGTGGATACGGTGAGGGTTGATAGTATTATCCGGCTTGAGGGTAGACTAGCCGGTCCATGGGTGGAGGAATTCGAGAACGTGTGGAGATCCTTCCAAGGCATGAACAATTCTGTGAGGGTTCGGGTGGATCTCCAAAGCGTCACATACGTGGATAATTGTAGCAAGCGATTACTGAAACGAATGTATGAGCAAGGCGGAGCACTCATCGCTATCGGCTGTATGACAAAAGCCATTGCAGAAGAAATCCTAGGTGACACGTGACGTGATGGAGGAAGGGGACTCAAGTCTTCCCCTTAAAAGAAAAGAGGAAAATATGAAAGCACACTATTTAGGACATGTGGTGTTTTATGTCAAAGATCTAGAACAATCGCTAAACTTTTATCGCGATCTGCTCGGATTCCAAGAAGTCGGTCGGATATTCGAGGGAAAAGCAGCAGCCCTAACGTCTGGGCGAACTCATCATGAGCTGCTTTTGATCGAGGTAGGTCATGCACCCGGTCCTCCTTCAGGTGTTCGCCGAGGTCTCTATCATATCGGGATTAAAATTGGGGATAGTCTGAATGAACTTCGTTCTGCCAAGAAAGATCTTGAACAGGCAGGAGTTTCAATTTCAGGGATGAGTGACCACACGGTTACCCAAAGTTTGTATCTTCATGATCCAGATGGAAATGAAATCGAACTATATGTCGATGCTCAAGGCATTGATTGGGAACAAAACCCAATGATGGTACTTTCCCCGGTCAAGCCTCTAGTGTTATAGAAGTTGGAGTGTTCGTGATTTCAAGTGTCCTTGTGATTTGGAGCAATAGCCATGAAAGAATTTCTTTAAAGATGGAAGTGCGAAGCGCATACCCAAGGAATTTTGCATTACTTATTCTAATGCTGCTAGACCTGACGGCCTGTCAACAGGAGGCGGGAACAGCGCCGTCCCCGCCGCCTCCCGAAGTCAAAGTCATCGCGGTGGCTCCGAAAACAATTCCTGATGAAGTGGAATTTATTGGACAGACGGAATCGTTTCGACCGGTTGAGATTCGGTCTCAAGTGACGGGGATTATTAAGAAGGTCTTTTTTACAGAAGGCCGCGATGTGAAGAAAGGCGACAAGCTCTATCTGATTGATCCTATACCTTTCAAGGCCGCGGCAGGGAGCGCAAGAGGGCAAGTTGGGCAAGCCGTTGCGCGATTGGCAAAGGCCCGGGCAGAATTGGCTCGAGTCAAGCCTCTTCTTAAAGAACAGGCCGTGAGCCAAAAAGACGTGGATGACGCCATTGCTGAGGAATTGGCGGCGGAGTCTGCTCTCATCTCGGCCAAGGCTGACTTTGAAAAGGCCAAGTTTGATCTGAAAAATACACTTATCGTCGCGCCCGTATCAGGACGGATCGAGCGTAGCCAGCTATACGAGGGACGACTCGTTTCTGCCCAAACAGATCTACTGACCAGTATTCAACAAATGGATCCGATGTACGTCAATGTCAATGTACCCGAGAGTTATATCCTACGACGTCAACGGGAACTGTCAGAACAGCGTGTTGAGCGTCCTGATCTTTTTCAATTGCGAGGGATCATGACGATGGCTGATGGGACAACCTACCCACATGAAGGCCAGTTGGATTTTGCAGGAACAGGATTTCGTTCTGAAACGGGCTCGCTGCAGTCTCGCTTCGTCTTTCCCAATACCCGGCAACGATCAGCTCCAGGGGATCGGGATGATCGACCGATTTATGCATTGTTCCCGGGACAGTTCGTCAAAATCCGCGTCAAGGGGTACATGCGGAAGAATGCGATGTTAGTCCCTCAACGTGCAGTTCAGCAGGGGCCGCAAGGGACATTTCTCTTTGTGGTTGGACAGAATGACATCTGCGATATACGTCCAGTGACGGCTAGTTTGTGGAAAGGGAATGACTGGGTAATTGAAAAAGGGCTCAAGAGTGGTGACCGCGTGGTGGTCGAGGGGTTCCATCGAGTTCGTCCCGGTAATCAGGTCAATCCAGTGCCTTATGACATAGGTCAACCTTCCAATGATCAAACCGTCAACAATAACGATGATAACGTGGTTCAATGAGTCCTCGTTTTTTTATTGAGCGGCCGATTTTTGCCTCGGTGTTGTCGATCATGATTATGGTTGCGGGGCTTGTGGCTATTCAAACGCTCCCCATCGCACAATTCCCACAGATTACGCCTCCTATGGTTCAAATTGATGCTGACTATCCTGGCGCAAGTGCTGAGGTCGTGGCGGAGTCTGTCGCCCGTCCAATAGAGCTACAGCTTCCCGGCATCGACAATCTTCTCTATTACGACTCTACGAGTACGAACGACGGTCATATGACGATGCGTTTGACATTTGAAATTGGAACGGATGTCGATATTGCACAGGTCCAAACCCAAAATAGGCAGAAACTGGCCGAACCTCAACTGCCGCCTGAAGTCGTGCGTCAGGGTGTTTCAGTGAAAAAGACTTCTCCCGATCTTCTCGCCGTGATTGTTTTGGATTCCGATAACCCGAATCACGATGCGTTTTTTCTTTCCAATTATGCCATTCTTCGGCTTCTCGACAACATTAAGCGTTTGCCTGGCGTCGGAGATGCGTCGGTCTACGGTCAACAAAGTTATAGTATGCGGCTGATACTCGATCCGGTACGAATGGCACAACTCAGTATCACGCCGACCGATATCGCCAATGTGGTTCGGGAGCAGAATCGTGATTTCCCCGCTGGAACGATAGGGCGAGAGCCTGCGCAACCGGGTACGGAATTGACGATTCCTGTCATTACGCAAGGTCGATTGACGGAGATAAAAGATTTTGAAGATCTGATCGTGCGTGCTTTGCCCGATGGATCGATCGTTCGATTGAAAGACGTCGCGCGAATTGAACTTGGGGCCCAATCTTACAACTTAGAGGGAAGTTTCAACGGCGAGCCGACGGCGTTGCTCCTCACGTTTTTATCTCCAGGAGCGAATGCGCTCGATACGGTTCGACGTATTCGTTCAGAATTAGGATCTCTCTCGCAAGCCTTTCCTCAGGGAATGTCGTATGACATTCCTTACGATACCACTCGGTTTATTGAAGTCTCGATTAAAGAGGTGATTCAAACGTTAATCGAAGCCATGGTCCTTGTGTTGATCGTGGTGTTTTTATTCTTGCAAAGTTGGCGAGCCACCTTGATCCCGGCGCTTGCTGTGCCTGTTTCATTGATCGGAACCTTTGCCGGCATGGAAGCCCTGGGATTTTCCATTAACACCTTGACGTTATTTGGTATGGTCTTGGCGATTGGCATTGTCGTAGATGACGCTATTGTTGTCGTCGAAAACGTCGAACGTCATATGACGCAAGGAGGACTTTCGCCAAAAGCAGCGGCGAAACAGGCTATGTCTGAAGTCACAGGGCCTGTGATTGCCATTGTGTTGGTCCTCAGTTCCGTGTTTATTCCCGTCGCATTTTTAGGAGGGATTACTGGAGAGCTATATAAGCAATTTGCCATCACCATTGCATTGTCAGTCGCTCTCTCCGGTGTGGTTGCGCTCACGCTCAGTCCGGCTCTTTGCGCACTTCTTCTTAAGCCCCAGCATGAAGCTCCAAAAGGATTTTGGCGTTTCTTCAATACCTCATTTGAGTGGTTACAAGAACGATATTCCACAATTGTCGGATTCATGCTGAGGCATGCGGTGTTGTCGTTTCTTGTTTTTGGTCTGTTGCTCTTTGCTACATGGGGTTTACTCAAAGTTGTTCCGGGAAGTTTTTTGCCTGAAGAAGATCAAGGCTACTTTATTGTGGCTGCTCAGCTACCTGATGGGGCTTCTAAGCAACGAACAGACTCGGTGCTTCAAGAGCTCTCGAGTTTTTTCCTCAAAGATCCTGCGGTCTACGGGACACAGGCGTTGTCTGGACAAAACTTTATTTTCAATACACGAGGGGGAAACAGCGCAACGATGTTTGTTCCGCTCAAACCATGGGAGGAGCGTTCCGACTCGGCTTCTCATGTGAAATCTCTTATCGATCGTGCCTATAAAAAATTTGCTGAAATATCTGAAGGCTTAGTGCTGGCGTTCAATGCCCCATCTATTCGCGGACTGGGCGCGACCGGCGGATTTTCTCTTCAGGTTCAGGATCCCAGTGGTCGGGAGTTTCCACAATTTGCTGAGGCTGTTCAGACGTATCTCGCCAAGGCCCAAGAAGATCCTGCTATTGGCGGGGCTAGTTCAAGTTTTCGCGTCACTGCTCCACGTATGTATGCACGAGTGAATCGTGAGCGAGCCAAGGCCTTAGGTATTCCGATTTCTGAAGTGTTCGATACCATGCAAGCGTACTTTGGGAATTTGTACATTAATGATTTTGTCAAATTTGGACGTGTCTATCGTGTTCAAACCGAAGCGGAGCCGGAGTATCGATCAAGCCCCGACGACATTTCGAAGGTGTATGTCCGCGCTCAAAACGGAGTCACTCCCTCGATGGTTCCACTCAACACCGTGGTGGATTTGGAATTAGCGAGTGGGCCAGATCCCGTCACGCATTTCAATGGTTTTAACACCGCTTTAGTGATGGGAACTGCAGCACCTGGGTTCAGTTCAGGGCAAGCCCTGTCCGCTCTGGAGCGTGTTGCTCAAGAGGTTCTGATTCCAGAAGGGTTCAGTATCGATTGGAGCGGGATTTCCTTTCAAGAACGAAAAGTAGGCGGACAAACAACGATGATTTTATTACTTGGATTATTGATGGTCTTTCTGGTTCTTGCCGCCCAATATGAAAGCTGGTCTATCCCGTTTGCGGTGCTCTTTGCCGTTCCCTTTGGCGTCTTGGGTGCCGTGACAGCTGTCTGGGTCAGGGGATTGGAAAATGATATTTATTTTCAAATTGGGCTGCTGACGTTGATTGGTCTATCGGCCAAGAATGCGATTCTCATCATTGAGTTCGCGAATCAACGATATCATGATGGTCTTTCGGCGGTTGAGGCTGCGATAGAGGCCGCGCGACTTCGGTTTCGACCAATTATTATGACGTCGATGGCCTTTATTCTTGGTGTTATTCCGCTTGTCATCGCTTCTGGGGCCGGAGCCGCGAGTCGCAATTCAATCGGCACGGGAGTATTTGGAGGCATGTTGGCCGCCACGTTTCTTGCTATCTTTTTTGTCCCGCTCTTTTTTGTTGTGATCAAGAAATTTCAGAATGATACACGAGATGTTCGTGAAGACCAGCCCTCTCCAGCTGAACCAGCACTTCACGAACAGGAAGAGTTTTGAAATGTTTTTGCTCTCTGTCATCGTTTTCACATTCTTCAGCGCGTGTGCGGTAGGTCCCGACTATTCCCGACCTGAGCTGGAGGTACCTGAAGACTTTCGGCAGGCCGAAACGGCAAATACCCTGGAGTCATTAGCTAACATGCCATGGTGGGAGCTCCTGCAAGATCCCACCCTTCAGAAACTTGTTCAGACGGCACTTCAGGAAAATAAGGATCTTCAGCAAGCGGTCGCGAGTATCGAAGAATTTCAAGCGCGGCTCTACGCCGCAAGGACTGATTTCGTTCCACAGGTGACCGGTAGTGCCAGGCTTCCCGCTCTTGGTCGCACCAAAGGCGGATTTCGTTTCCCTGCCGCTCCTGGCACATTTAATTATTCGCTTGTAGGCGATTTGGCTTGGGAGCTAGATGTGTGGGGGCGGATTCGCCGTTCAACGGAGGCCGCCTTAGCTGATCTCTTTGCCCGCGAAGAAAACCGTCGCGCGGTCGTTCTTGGATTGGTCAGTGGAGTTGCGCAGGCCTATTTCGATTTGTTGCAATTTGACATGCAATTGGATATTGCCAGACGAACGCTCGAATCCTGGGAAGAGTCTGTGAGGATCGCTCAGGCTAGGCTAAAAAGAGGAATTACCTCTAGGCTTGATGCCGATCAATTTGAGGCAGAACGGGCCAATGCGGCTGCGCGCGTTGAAGAATTAGAACGATTGATGACACAAAAAGAAAATGAGCTTAGTGTGTTCTTAGGCAGTAATCCGACCGAAATCGAGAGAGGGACAGTTCTGACTGACCAAGTCTTTCCGCCGGAAGTGCCGGCCGGATTACCTTCAGAGCTACTTCGCCGACGTCCTGATATTCTTCAGGCGGAACAAGAGCTCGCTGCGGCGACAGCACGAATCGGCGTGGCCAAAGCTGATCGTTTTCCGAAGGTAACGCTCACCGGCGTTCTTGGAGTTGCCAGCCCACGTCTTTCGAATCTCTTTAAGTCGGACACGGATTTTGGAGCGGCCGGGTTCGATCTCGTTGGACCACTGTTGAATGCTGAAGCACTTGGCTTCCAACAAGATGTGGCTGAAGCACAAGCTAGGCAAACCCTCGCCCAGTATGAACAAACCATTCTTGTGGCGTTCAGGGAAGTGGAAGATGCATTGATTGCGGTTCAAACCGCTCGTACCCAACGTCAAGCACAGGCTGAACAAGTCGATGCCTTGCGGTCGGCTTTACGCCTTGCAAACCTTCGCTATCAAGGTGGTGTTACAAGCTATATTGATGTTCTTATTGCCAAACGAAGTCTTTTCGATGCGGAGTTATCTCTCGCACAAACTCATCGCCTTCACCTCGTTTCTATTGTACAACTCTACAAAGCTCTTGGTGGGGGTGGTCTCCAGCGTATTCGGATATGAATGACTATCCGTTGAATGACAAGGATTCCATGGCCACGTTGTCACACGATGGTGAAGTGCCTACAGACTGACTGACGTCTTTCGTAGGACTGGTAACACGACTCGTGTTCTCAAGATTTGATCAGGAATGTCAAGCTGCCCTGCAGCCATTAGGTTTGATCATCGGTCGTGTTTCTGTCACCATCAAGTGGGGGTGGTGAACATTTTTTGCTAGAAAAGGAGTTTGTCATGGTTAGACTTCTTCGATGTGTCCTCTTCCTCTACTTGATGGTTGTTTTGTCCACACTGATCGCCTGTACAGGAATCCACTTTCCTGACAGCCCGTCCTGGGAAAAGGTCTCACTGACAAACATCAGCCAGGTTGCCGGGAAATGGGAAGGCATAACCTGGGCTGAGCCAAGAACCATTGGTCAAGATGATTGGGTGGAGGTAAAAATCGAAGAAGATGGTCAGTTCAAATTCGCGAGCTACCGCATGATTGGTGCTTGGCTAGGAAGCGGAGCCCTCAGGCTAGAAAACGGTGAGCTTGCAACTGAGCCGCAACCGAATTCAGGAAGCGCCACCTTCACGCTCTACGAAAGTCAAGGCAAGCGAATGTTGAAGGTGAACGGCCGGACGAAAACAGGTCAACGACAGGTAGCTGAGCTGAATCCAGCCAAAAAATAAGGGATGTCCTCGCTGCTGAGGGAGAGTTATTTTTGACGGCGAGTGATCATGACATTTACTGATATAATGTTTCATTCCGTTTACTGAAAGGGTAACGACAATTGAATGCTGTGAAGGCGGACGTTGGGCCTCGGACGTTTGGGTGTTTGCCCGCGCATGAACACGAAAGTGAAAAGGTTGCTCATCCACGCCTGCAATGCTCCTCGAGATGTTGCGATATTACTCATAGTTCGTTCTCCTTTGTCTTGAAAATTATTCACAGTACCGGATCACACCGATCAGAATTCCCTCCAGATGAAATTCGTCATGCGACCTCACCAAAATAGATGCCATCGTTGAATTAGCTGGTCGCAGTTCTATCTGATTTTCTCGTCGATAATACTTCTTTATTGTCGCTTCGTTGTTCAAGAGGGCGACAACGGTCTGGCCATTCCTTGCGGTTTCTTGCTTTCGGATAATCACTAAGTCGTTCGGGAGAATTCCATCGTCTTTCATGGATTCTCCTTTGACACGAAGCGCAAAGGTTTTTTCGCTCGTGAGCATCGAATGAGGAATTTCCACTAACTCCGTTTGGGGTATTGGCTCAATAGGAGTACCAGCTGCAACGATTCCCGCCATGGGTACTTGAAACGGAGTGCTCAGTCGTGCGAGTGCGACTTCGATCATTCCAGGAATGCGACGATCTCCACATTCATATCGAGCAATCGTGGTTCGAGTCGTCTGAAGCTGATCGGCCAATTCTTTTTGTGTCAATCCCAGACTTTTTCGCATTTTCTTAAGCGTGTCTGACGTCATGTAACCAATGGTTGCATTTTGAGGTGTTGCTTGTCAAGTGCTTTTAGTAGGTTCATCTTGTGTGCAGAAATTGGTTCAGCAACTCCCTCAAAAGAGGAATGGTTTTTCACCTTGGCCTTTTCTTTCAATACAGTATCTTTCGTGTATTTGACTTTGTTGGCTGTAACAGGAAAGGTGAGTGAAAAATGAAACTATCAAGATATTTAAAAAAATACCCCCTGACCTTATGTCTTCTTCTCACATTCTTGTGTGTCCCATCATCACTTCTGAGGGCAGAAATTTGGAGTTATGCCTGTGCAGAAGCTATGACCTTACTCGATCATGCACAGAAAGATGTGGTGCAGCAACACAATCGAGTCTATCAATCAAAATTAACGTTAAAGCTTTTTCCCGATGGGCTAGAAACATGTCGGGGTGGCCGCCGTGGGTTTGCAGGTGGAAGAATCCATTGTGTGAATCATCGATCTCATGGGGGTGTTGCCATCAAAGAAGTCATTCAAGCTCAACGAATGTTGGATCATGCGACTCAAAACTTCGAACGTCGTTTCAAGGAAATGACGCAAGCCTGTTCAATTCTCAAATAAACCTTTCCGACAGGCCATGTGGAAATTTTCCTCTACATGGCCTGTCTCTTCCCCTAGTCAGAAGTTCTTATTTTGTTTATTCTAGAGCAGTTGGATATTTGTGGCAGGGAAGACTCTGCTATAGCCGACTCAGTTATCCCGAGTTGAGCATTTGGCTCCTCATGGACTGCTATGGTTTTTGCGTCGTTCAATCTGGTAAGGGGAGGAGGTTTGACCAAGCGGTAGAACTGGCCCATGCGTGAAGTGTTGGATTTTGCGGGGTGTGCGTCAGCAGGGTTCAACGAGAACATCTTTGGATTCGCTATAAAACGTCCCAGTCCCTAAAACCTGTTCGTCTTTTTCTGAGATGAATCAAAACGACAATATTGAAGGCTTTGGTTTGATTTCTTGACAGGACTTGGTGGATTTTTTCACCCTACAGATACAGATGACTGATCTATTAGTGACCTTGAGGGTGGTTTTAAGGTTCAAATGTTCTTGATGAAGAAAATTATTGGACGGCTTCTCTTGCCTATTCCATTAAGTTTAGGACTTGTTGGTCTTGGACTATTACTCTTATGGCTTACGAGAAAAAAAATATTTGGAAAACTCTTGATTAGTGTCGGGTTTGTGTTGTTGACCATATTCAGCATTGAAGCCCTATCAGGGCGAATGATCCAAACACTTGAGTCCCAATATCTTCCACTCAGTAACTCGCATATCGAATCGTTACTGGCCTCGTCAGGTGCTGAAAAAGTCTCGCAGATTGTGGTCCTCGCTGGAGGCGTCTCGGGCGATCCCACTCTACCTCTGCATCTTCAAATATCACATGCCTCTCGAGAGCGATTGTTAGAAGGCATTCGGCTGTATCGTCTTTTCCCAGGCAGTCAATTAATTTTGACTGGAGGTCTTGGAGTTCAGTCTGTTGCTGAAGCCACACTCCTGAGTCGTGTGGCTCAAACCTACGGAGTGAAAAAGTCGGATATGGTATTGGAAGTTCAATCTCGTGATACAAAAGATCATCCTCGTTATGTAGCAACATTGGTGAAAGACGATCCGTTTATTCTTGTGACGTCCGCGTATCACATGCCCAGAGCCATGAAATTGTTCGGGAAGTACAATCTGCACCCTGTGCCATCTCCTGTCGGTCATTGGAAGGCCGAAGAGAAGAGGGGAATGTGGTCTTGGCTTCCTGGCACTTCTGGGTTACTTCTAGCCGACCGTGCCATTCATGAATATTTAGGGATAGCTTGGGCCTGGCTTCAGGGTCAAATTTGATAGTGGGCTTAGTCGTTCAAGCCTGCCAGCCATAGAACTCAAATCGCCAATAGGTTTGCAAGAATTTTTCTCCTCTATTGAACCTGCCAGCCATCCGATAAATACGTTGAAAGCGTCAATAAGGAAAACCGAAGATTAGTAGATCATCGAAAAAACACGAGAATAAGGGGGCGCGTATGAACACGCAGCTTGGGGTCGCGATGGGAGTTATGTTGGGTGCTTTGATGTTTTCAGGTTGTGTCACAAAAACTTGGGAAAGTTATGCCACTCCTCATTATGGACGAGAACGGGCTGAACAAATTTGTCATCCGTATGGTCATTGCGCTCAGGCTGTATGGATTGCCGGAGATCTGGTCGTAGAAGATCCGGACAAAGCCTATGCGAAGTGCGAACGCCAGAGTCTTGAACCTGACGATGAGTGGGCCAAAAATACCGTATCCTTAGGGCTGGAAATCAATCAATGTATGGTGGTTCAAGGATATACACTCGTGCCCCAATGAGGAATGTTTGGTGACGCGGCAGTCGGTCATTCCCAAGCAACTTGAAAGATCTGCAACGAAGCTCAGGGTTAGCGGTTTGAAGGAGACGCAGGTGTCATCTTGATCGGTTGCTTTGCAATACGCTGATCCAAGGCATAAAAGGTTTGAAGAAGAGCGAGAGAAGCCGGAGATTGAGGGGCGAGGTCTAGGATAGGTAAAAATTGTTTAACAGATTGTTCGACAAGGTGATCTTGAGGGATTTCTCCCAACACAACCAATTCTGTCCCCAAGAATTTTAGGAGAACTTGCTGAAGTGCCGAGGTCGAAAATTTTGATCGTTGACTCACACGGTTGACGATCAAATGGGGGTAAAAGGTTCTCAAGATTTGGTGGGCTTCCTCTTTCTGCTTTGCTCCCGTTTGCTCTAAGGCTTCAAGCACGTCGTCAAGACTGGAAAATTCTTGATTGGCGAGCGTGTGCCGTATTTCTCCATGGAGCCGCAGAGAAAGATGAGTCATTACCTTTCGAATGGCTGCGAGCTTAATGAAGCGATACACTTCGAGAACTGATGTTGGATCCGGATTGGCAATGGTCACATGGTGATCGGCGCAAAGGAAAAAGTCCAATGTATGGTAATTGGTGCCTGGTGCACAGTCTAAAATCACAATATCAGCCTCAAGACTTTTTAGATGACGGACCATTCGTTGTTTTTTGGTATGCAGGAGGTTTCCGCCAGTAAGTGTGTTCCCAGTTCCTGGAATGAAAGCTAATCCCTTAGCCCAGGAAATGGGATGGACGGCGGAATGTAAGGATTCTATATTACGCTCAAGAAAGTCAGACAACGTGGGAGAGGGGGACAGGTTTCCGAAGAGAATATGAAGATTGGCCCCTCCAATATCAAGATCAACGATGATCACCTTCCGGCCTTGTCGAGAAAATTGAAGGGCGAGATTACTGGCAATAATACTTTTCCCGACTCCACCTTTTCCTGATGCGATCGAGACGATTGTGGCCATTTGTTCTTCGACGTCGCGTAGGTTTGGTTGGTAATAAACTCAGATTTGGGTTTTGGGGAGGGATTATCCTTCTTGTCCTACGCTATTGGTAGATGTGACGCAAATGGTCGTTTCTTTTTCTTCTTCTGGGTCAACAGGGATGGACAATGTTTCAATGATCTTTCCACCTCCCTCTGGACTTGTCGCTGGCACATCTTTTGTTTTGACAAAACCATTTCCGATATCTTGGTATATCGTTGTCATCGCCAGATTAGTCAATTGGGCTCCATCAGCTTGTGTCGTGGGTTCAATGTACGAAATGGTAATTGACGGGTTTTTTGCGGTCACAGTGGTTTTTAACGTGGTGCGGCACGGGGGAGGTGAATGTGTTGGAAGAATTGGGCTTGATGAAGAAACCTGAGTTTGACGAGGAGGATAAGAACGAGTAGAAGAAGACTGAGAGGGTAGGCAAGAAGGGCGAAGCCAACATAAGAGAGTGTCAAAATTTTCTCGAGATTCTTGAGATGAACAGCTGATGGTAAAGAAGATAGTTCCAATTATGAATAAGCTGCCAAACATCCTCCCTTTTCGGTTACTCTTGGATTGGTGAACATCTCGGACAAACGGCAGTAATAAAATTTTTAGAAAGTGCACGGTGAAGAGTCTCTAGAAATTATTGTCTGTAGATTAATAATTATGATTCAAAAATTTACAGCTCGTCCATTACTAATACTAATGATCTTATCACTGTTCTCTCATTGAAGAAACCATGAATGTTCTCTTTCAATGGGACATGTGATTCTTGGATGTAGGTTTGCGTCTTCGTCGGAGTATGTTAGGCTGATGCCGATTGCGTCTTCGACCGCAAACGGGCGCTGCGAGTGAATCGTTTGGATAGAGGCGAGAGACTCCTAATGTTCATCAGGCAATAGTCTTACCTTGTTCAGGATCTATACGTGTCAAACCACTCCACTCGCCGAACATTGAAAAACATCTTACCGGCCACCGCACGTACAAAGGTGCTACGGCGTATCCGTTTGGTTGCCTTAGATGTTGATGGAGTATTGACTGATGGCGGCATGTATTATGGTGAAATGGGAGAAGAGCTCAAAAAATTTCAAACACGAGATGGCATGGGAATCAAATTGCTGCAAACTGACGGAATAATCACGGCAATTATCACCATGGAAAACACCAAAATCGTCAAAAGACGTGCTAAAAAACTTGGGATTCCAGAAGTCCATCAAGGAATCCATGACAAATTGACTGTTCTTCGTGATCTAGTATTAAAGTACGATTTGTCTTTGGATGAAGTGGCGTACATGGGCGATGATGTCAATGATTTGGGGGCTTTACGAGCCGTTGGGTTTGCAGGGGCTCCAGCGGACTGTATGGATCCAGTTAGGCGAGTCGTGCATTATCTCTGTCGTCATAAAGGTGGTGAAGGAGCCGTACGAGAAGTTGCTGATCTCATTTTGTCGGCTCGAGGAACACAGCCATTGTTTTCGTAGAGAGCTCTCAATTTAGGCAAAAATTAACCGAAAATTATGAATAAGCCAGAATGTACGCCGAAGGGTTCTAGGAATTAATGGTCGTAAGACATGAATAAGTCTCATCTGTATGGAGTCATCTTAGCTGGTGGAAGCGGTACTCGTTTTTGGCCATTGAGTCGCGAGCGATTTCCCAAACAGCTCTTACGAATTATCGGTGAAGAAACGCTCATTCAACAGACGGTTCGACGACTGCTGCGTTCTATGACCGCCGATCGTGTTGTTGTGGTGACCAATGAACAACAGGCTGACTCTATAACCTTGCAACTAGCGAAATGGAGAGACGAACTATCGGGAAATATGATTTTCGAGCCAGAGGGAAGGAATACTGCTCCAGCGATTGGTCTCGCCGCCGTGCAATTACTTGAACGTGATTCAGAAGCTGTGATGGTTGTCCTGCCAGCTGATCATGTTATTGCGAAACCGGCAAAATTTCAGCAAGCGGTCAGTCTTGGCGCACAATTGGCTTCTCAGGGAAATCTCGTCACCTTTGGTATCCATCCATCAAGACCAGAAACTGGCTATGGTTATATTCAACCCCAACGACGTTCTCGTGTCGGTAGTCGAGGAAAGATGACAGGATATCGCGTTGCGAAGTTTGTGGAAAAACCCGATTTATCCACGGCACAACGATATGTTCGATCAGGGAACTTTTTTTGGAATAGTGGCATCTTCATGTGGAAAGCCTCAGTCGTCTTGCATGAACTTGAACGGCAAAAGCCTGCGCTCGTGAAAGGACTCAAGCGGATTACGAACATGATTCAAGAAGGTGCGGCGAAGGCAGAGATCGCTAAACAGTACCATCGATTAGAGTCGGTATCGATCGATCATGGGGTGATGGAGCATTCCTCAAAGGCGACGGTCATCCCAGTTGACTTTGGCTGGTCGGACGTGGGGAGTTGGGGAAGCCTCGAAGAAGTGGCGCCTCGCACTCGCACTGGGAATGTGATAAACGGCAATATTATGGATATTGATAGCGAGAATTCTGTGTTATTTGCGGATCGACGAATCGTGGCAACGATAGGCTTGTCAGATATGGTGGTTGTTGATACACCAGATGCTACGCTCGTCTGCCCAAAATCAAGAGCGCAAGATGTGAAAAAAATTGTCCAAGAGTTAAAGAAACGCGATGCTCCTGAACATTTGGAGCATCTTACGGTCATGCGACCTTGGGGAGCCTATACAGTCTTAGAGGAAGCCCCTGGCTATAAAGTCAAACGGATTACCGTGATGCCAGGACGAAGATTGTCTTTGCAGCTTCATCATAAACGAAGCGAACATTGGGTAGTCATTACGGGTCAAGCGCGAGTGACCCGTGGAGATGAAGTCTACAACCTCCGTGCAGGGGAGAGCACTGGGATTCCCGTTGAAACCCCCCATCGTTTAGAGAACTCCGGGAAGGATGTGTTGGAAATTATTGAAGTGCAAAACGGCGGATATCTCGGTGAAGACGATATCGTTCGTTTTCAAGATGATTTTGGGAGAGGCGATAGGAAGTGAGTGTCATGAATAACGCATCTGTGAATCAGCGTATTTTTAGGGAATATGATATTCGTGGGATCGTCGGGCAGGATCTCACCGTTGAGACAGCAGAGCTTGTTGGACGCGGCTATGCGACGCTGGGGAAGGAGAAAGGGATTCAAACGATTGCCGTGGGTCGTGATGGTCGTCTCACTTCTCCAGAATTACGAGATCGCCTGATTAATGGCTTAACCTCGGGGGGTCTGAATGTTGTCGATGTCGGGGTCTGTGCCACGCCGCTTTTGTACTTCTCGCTGTTTAAGCGTGATGTAGATGGAGGCATTATGATCACTGGAAGTCATAATGCTGCTGAATACAATGGATTTAAAATGTGCATGGGAAAAGAGGCACTGTATGGTGATGGCATTCAACGTTTGCGGCAAATTATCGACTCGGGAAAATATTCCCAAGGAAACGGAACCGTTGTCGACTCACCGATTATTCCAGAATATTTGGCCTATCTGAAAGAGAGCTTTGCGTCCCTTGACGGAAGCGGTATCCACGTTGTCATCGATTGTGGAAACGGGGCAGCGTCGTTAGTCGCAAAAGAAGCCTTAGAACAACTTGGCTGTACGGTGACTGGACTCTATTGTGATTTAGATGGACGATTTCCTCATCATCACCCCGATCCTACGGTGGTGGACAATCTGCAGGATTTAATTCACGGGGTCAAGCAACATAAAGCGCATGTGGGAATTGGATATGATGGTGATGCGGATCGTATTGGGGCGATTGATGAACAGGGGAATATCCTCTGGGGTGATCGTCTCCTCCTGCTTTTTGCCCGGGATGTATTGGCTTCTCGACCTGGGAGCACGTTTATTTCTGAAGTCAAGGCTTCGCAACTCTTATACGATGATATTGAAAAGCGTGGTGGGCGAGGCATCATGTGGAAAACCGGCCACTCCGTCATCAAAGCCAAGATGAAGGAAGAGCAAGCTGCCCTCGCAGGGGAAATGTCTGGTCACATGTTTTTTGCTGATCGATATTTTGGCTACGATGATGCTATTTACGCCTCCTGCCGGTTGATCGAAATTCTTGCGAAGACTCGGCAATCATTGTCCAGTCTATTGGCGGATGTGCCCCAGACGTCTGTCACTCCCGAAATTCGCGTTGATTGTTCTGATGAAACAAAGTTTCAGTTGGTGGAAAAGGTCATCGATCAGTTACAAGGTCTCGCCAAGGCGGCCCATCCTGACAATCCAGATTTGACCATTCGAAAAATCTTGACTATCGATGGTATCCGTGTGACATTTGATAAGGGATGGGGACTCATTCGTGCATCGAATACTCAGCCAGCCTTAGTGCTTCGATTTGAAGCTTCCTCTCTTCAAACTCTTCAATCGATTCGAACCTTTCTCGAATCTCAGCTTGCGCAATGTCAAAAATTGCTCGAATCGTAGAACGTTTCAGTTCCCAATCGATGGTTTTGACGTAACATTAATCAACCTCGCCAAGCTTCTCGGATTCTCTAAAAACAGTCTGTCAGTGTTTTGCAAATTCTTTTTGTTGTGTGTTGTTCTTGAAATGCAGATCGTACGAACGACCATTCCCAATGTTACTTCACTTTCTTCCGTTGCTCCGATCCTCAGAAAGGTCTATAATACAGGCTCACAGATAGTTTCTTCCTCAAGGAGTCACGGATGATTCACGCTCCTCGATCGCTTACGACTCATGTTCTGAACGAGCAGGCCCTTCCCTCAGATGCCGCGAGTGAGTTTTCTCATGTCATGATGCAGATCGGACTGGCGGGGAAAATGATCGCTCGTGACCTCAGTCGTGGTGGCCTGACTGACATTTTAGGCTCAACCGGAGAAACGAATGTTCAAGGGGAAGAAGTGCAAAAGTTAGATGAACGAGCAAATGAAATTTTCGTCAAAGTCTTTGAAGAAGATCACGTAGTCAGGACCTTAGTATCGGAAGAAATGGAAAAGCCCTATGTCGTTTCCGCCGCGCAACGCCAAGGCACGTATGCTCTCTATTTCGACCCGTTAGATGGTTCTTCGAACATTGATGTTGATGCGCCTTTAGGTTCCATATTCTCTTTGCATCGTTTGTCTGTTGGGAGTTCGGGGGATCGTGAGGAAGACCTTCTCAAGGCGGGTTCAGAGCAAGTCGCGGCTGGCTATGTGATATACGGCAGTAGCACGGTCTTAGTGTATACGTGCGGAAGTGGAGTGCAAGTGTTTACTCTGGACTCGGAGCTCGGGGAGTTTTTTTTGACGGCTCAGAATGTCCAAATGCCGAAAAAAGGAAAAATATATTGCGTAAATGAAGGGAATCGTCAAAAGTGGTCGCGTGGGACGCAAAACTATCTTAACTATATTCAAGAAACCGATTCTTCCACCAATCGTCCTTATTCTTCACGATATTCCGGCTGCCTTGCGGCCGATGTTCATAGGATATTACTGAAGGGTGGGTTGTATATGTATCCGGGGGAAGTGAAGAAACCAGAAGGAAAACTTCGACTCTTGTATGAAGCTGCCCCTCTCACATTTGTGGTTGAGCAAGCTGGAGGTCTAGGGAGTACAGGTGTTGAGCTTATTAAGGCCATTCAACCGAAGATGCTTCATCAACGAGTTCCTCTGTTTATTGGCAGTAAAGAAAACGTCGAACAAGTCCAAGAGTTCATTCGGGCTTGAACACCAACCTTTCGAGAAAAGGGGTATAGCTTATGATTCTCCGTACCATCTTTTTGGTGGTGGGAATTGTTACTGGGGCGGGAGTGGGATTTAGTGTAGGTGCAGGAGAGGCTTCGTTTCTCCTGGCTGGAGCTGCACTTGGAACCACCATCAGTGGGGCGATGATTCTATTAGAGCGGCGTCTTGTGAATGTTCCGCTTTCCTTGTCAGTATGGGGAACTGTAGGCTTGGGGGTCGGACTATTGGTTTCCGGGTTTTTTGTTCGAATGACAGGGCTCATGCTTGACACCTCTTCTCTCCTTGGTCATGTAGGAGGGTTGATTGCTTTTCTTACCTTGCCATATTTGGGCTTGATCGTTGGAATGCGATTTGGCGCAGAGAAATTGGTGCCTGTGCCTTCCGGCGACGAAATATCGGTCGATATGGATACGAAAAGCGAGTCAGATGTGACATTGAAGTTGCTTGATACGAGTGTGATTATTGATGGACGTATTGCCGACTTGTGCGAAACAGGATTTATTGAGGGAACGCTGGTGGTTCCACAGTTCATCTTGTTAGAACTGCAACATATTTCTGATTCGTCGGACGGACTCAAGCGCGCACGGGGACGTCGTGGATTGGACATCCTGAATGGTATGCAAAAGATGTCCAATATCAAGATAAATATCGTGGAAGATGATTTTCCTCATGTGAAAGAAGTCGATACGAAGCTGGTAGAGTTGGCCAAAAAAATCGATGCTAAGGTGCTGACGAATGATTTGAATTTGAATAAAGTGGCCGGGCTGCAGGGTGTGCAGGTCCTCAATATTAACGAATTGTGCAATGCTCTAAAGCCGGTTGTTCTCCCTGGTGAAACATTGAGAGTGTTTGTATTAAAGGAAGGGAAAGAAGCTGGGCAAGGTATTGCGTACCTTGATGATGGGACCATGGTCGTTGTCGACCATGCCAAACGTGCGATTGGAAAGAATGTCGATGTCTTGGTGACGAGTGTATTACAGACAAGTGCCGGACGTATGATTTTTACCCGCCTTAAAGAAGAAACCGAACGAGAGGAGTTAAGCTTCGCACGTGTCTGAGCACGTGGTTGCGGTGGTTCCTGCTGCTGGGCGTGGGGCTCGAATGGGTGGCTCCACGCCAAAACAGTTTTTAGCACTTGGCGGAATTCCTCTTCTTGTTTACTCTCTCCAAACTCTTGCTTCGGTTGATCACATTTCAGAAATCGTGGTGGTGATCCCAGATGCTGATCGAGAGTATTGCCAAAAAGAAGTTGTCAATCGATTCAATATTCAAAAAGTGACGCAGATTGTACCCGGGGGCGCACGCCGCCAAGATTCTGTTCGAAATGGTGTATTCGCGATACATGACAAACCTGAATTGGTATTAGTCCATGACGGGGTCCGACCGTTTGTCTCACGAAAAATCGTTGAACAGGCTATTCGGTCTGCGTTTGAGACTGGAGCGGCGCTTGTCGCCATTCCGATGAAGGATACGGTCAAGCGAGTCAATGAAAAGAGAGTAGTGGAGGCTACGCTCAATCGTGAAGAGTTATGGTTAGCTCAAACGCCTCAAGTATTTCGTTATTCATGGTTGGTGGAAGCGCATCGAGTGGCTGAGGCAAACAATCTACATGTCACAGATGATGCAGGACTTATTGAACAACTTGGCTACCATGTCCATATTGTTGAGGGGAGTTCTCACAATATCAAAATTACGCGGCCTGAAGATTTGACCTTAGGAGAATCGATTCTCGAATGTTACCGTTCTTAAAAGGATTCACACTCCGATGATGAGAATAGGTCAAGGGTACGATGTGCATCCACTCAAGGAGGGGCGTCGGTTGCTTCTCGGAGGCATTGAAATTGAGCATACGCACGGACTTGATGGTCATTCAGATGCCGATGCCTTGGTGCATGCGGTATGTGATGCCTTACTGGGCGCCATGGGAGAAGGAGATTTGGGGAAATGGTATCCAAGTTCTAATCCGAAGTTTAAAGATCTCTCGAGTGTCATGATGTTGGAAGACATAGCAGGCATGCTTGCCCAAAAAGGTTATAAGCTCGTGAACCTCGATACCGTCATCATGGCTCAGTCTCCCAAGTTAGGCCCCCATCTACAGAAAATGACTGCTCGCCTTGCCGAGGTGCTGCGAGTCGACGTAAGCCAAATTAATGTGAAAGTCAAAAGTGGCGAGGGCATTGGGATGATTGGTCGACAAGAGGGCATCGCCACGCAAGCGGTTTGTCTCATTGACGACCTCAGTCGCATCTCTTCATAATGACTTTAGTCTAAGATTGAGCAGTATGAAAGATATAGGTTGAAACCATTACCTCAAGACCTACAGACTTCTCATGTTCAAGTATATCTCACAAGATCTTCAGGCGGTGTTTGAACGTGATCCAGCGGCCACGAGTCGTTGGGAAGTGTTTTTTACCTATTCAGGGTTCCATGCGTTACTGGCGCATCGGGTGGCGCACTGGTTTTGGTGTAGAAAGACACCATTTTTCCCGAGATTTCTATCTCAAGTTACACGTTGGGTGACTGGCATTGAAATTCATCCAGGGGCCTCAATAGGCAGAGGATTTTTTATTGACCACGGTATGGGCGTCGTGGTCGGTGAAACAACGGAAATAGGAAATGATGTTACGCTGTTTCAGGGGGTGACCTTAGGTGGAACGGGAAAAGAGCGTGGCAAACGACACCCGACTCTCGGCAATCATGTTGTAGTAGGGGCTGGGGCCAAAGTGCTTGGAGGGATTACGATCGGGGATAATGTGAAAATTGGAGCCAATGCGGTCGTTCTTCGTTCGGTTCCGCCAAATTCTACAGTCGTGGGAAATCCTGGCCGAGTAGTAAAGTATGATGGCGAACGAATTCCTGAGGCGACAATGGACCATGCCAATATTCCCGACCCAATCGCCGAACGATTCGAGGCCATGGAGCGAGAGCTGATTGAATTGCGAAAACGAGTCGAGAATGAAGGGGATCAGCCATCACGATAAGTTTTGTGATCGAGAGATATTGCGTTGTTCTCGATTGTTTTCTAAACTGATGCATGAAGTACCTCATTTATACGTATAATTCGTTTGACTTTGATTGCTAGTCGTTGGACTAGAACAGGAGGAAGAACTTGTGAGTACTCAAATGACGCCGCGCGTGAAAGAAATTCTTGGTTATTATGATGGTGCGAGCCCAGGTGAGCTAGCAAATCTGGCTCGACTGATGATGACGGGTCGGTTAGCTGGCACGGGTCGTTTGGTCATTCTTCCTGTTGATCAAGGCTTTGAACACGGCCCGGCTCGAAGTTTTGCTCCCAATCCTCTTGGCTATAATCCCCACTACCATTTTGAATTTGGTATCGAAGCCGGATGTAATGCCTATGCGGCACCTCTAGGGTTTCTCGAAGCTGGGGCTGCGGCATTTGCCGGTCAAATTCCGCTGATTCTTAAACTTAATAACAACGATTCCTTGTTTCCCACGAAAAATCCCGAGTTCAGCCATGACCGGGAGCGTGCGCGATGCCCTACGACTTGGGTGTTGTGCCATTGGCTATACCATATACCCGGGATCAGCGAATGCCCAAGCAATGTATCAAACACTTAGAGAACTCGCTGAAGAGGCCAAATCGTATGGATTAGCGGTGGTCGTCTGGTCCTATCCTCGAGGGGAGGGGTTAAGCAAAGAAGGGGAAACGGGTATTGATGTAGCGGCTTATGCTGCACAAATTGCCGCACAGCTTGGAGCCCACATCATCAAAGTCAAGGTTCCATCCGCCCATATTGAACAGAGCGCAGCGAAGAAAGTCTACGAATCAGAGAAAATTCCTATCGATACACCGGCTGATCGTATCCGTCACGTGGTGCAAAGCGCGTTTAATGGACGACGGATTGTGATCTTCTCAGGCGGAGCGAAAGGCGAAGATAAGAAGATCTTTGATGAATGCCGGGCGATTCGAGATGGGGGTGGGTACGGGTCAATTATCGGGCGAAACTCATTTCAGCGGAAAAACCCTGAAGCCCATGAGTTTATGTCGACAGTCATGAGAATTTATTCAGGAGAATTACAATAAGAGTTGCGAAAAATTCTTCCTCTTAAAATCGTCGAGAGGCTTTTTGACGATTTCCTTCCTATCTTTTTTCATGCCAGCTTGACTTTGTATTTAATGAGAACGCATCGCGGATCGCATGTCGAAGGGTGCCCACTTAGTTTTTACCACTCCATCAAGGGTAGAGCCCTCGGAGTTGATGCGCTTGTGCAACTCGATCAATACCGTTTATGAGGGCCGCCATTCTCATGGTCGTCTTCTTGTTTTGTGCAAAGGCTAAGGTTCGTTGAAACGCGGACACAATGATTTCTTCTAAACGTTCATGAATGTCTGACTCTTTCCAGAAAAATCGCTGTCCATCCTGCACCCATTCAAAGTACGAGACAATTACCCCGCCGGAATTGGCTAGGATATCTGGAATAATGAATACAGCTCGGTCTGCCAAGATAGTGTCAGCCTCAAGAGTGGTCGGTCCATTGGCGGCTTCGACCAGAATGCGACACCTGATCTTTTCTGCATTGTCCTTTGTAATTTGCTCGGCTACGGCGGCAGGGATGAGCACGGTACAATCCGTCGTCAGCAATTCTTCGTTTGTCATGGGGTTGCCTAGTGCTTGCATGGAACTGAGAGGTTGCTGATCGATCTGATAGCACCGAAGAACTTCGGGAATATTTAATCCGTGAGCATTGTAGAGTCCTCCTCGTTGGTCACTGATGGCTATGACTTTCGCTCCAGTTTGGCTGATGATTTGAGCCGTATGACTTCCCACATTTCCCAAGCCTTGTATGGCGACCGTGGTGTCGATAATGTTGATCTTGAGATGTTTTAACGCCTCGAGTGTGACATTGACCACCCCACGGCCTGTGGCTTCTTCACGCCCTAAACTTCCCCCAATGGCAAGTGGTTTGCCCGTCACGACTCCAGGAACCGCGAATCCGACTTGTTCACTATAGGTATCCATCAACCAGGCCATCACCTGTGCATTGGTTCCGATATCGGGAGCTGGGATATCTTTCTCTGGGCCGATGATTGGAAATATTTCGGCTGCGTATCGACGGGTAACTCGTTCGAGCTCGCCCAGGGAGAGGGAGTTTGATGACACTTTGACTCCACCCTTTGCTCCTCCAAAAGGGAGTCCTGCGATCGCCGTTTTCCACGTCATCCACATGGCCAGTGCAGCCACTTCCCCTAAATTGACATCTGGGTGGTATCGAATACCGCCTTTCGAAGGACCCCGGGCAGAGTCATGTTGGACCCGATACCCCATAAAGACTTTGACCGTGTCGTCGTCCATTTGAATAGGAAGGCTTACAGTGAGAGCTCGTTGTGGTGCCTTGAGACGTTCTCTGAGGTCCGGATGAAGCCCCATAGCTTCGGCTGCTTGATCAAACTGAGCGACGGCTAAATGAAAGGTGGGATGATCAAATTCTGATGTGGCAGAGGCATCCATGACTCATCTCCTGGTTGAAAGCGTTCCTGTGTAAATCGTAACACAAAATGAGGGCAGGGAGTCGTGTGAATTCTTTATGGGCGAAGCGTTTTTCAGTGCCTATATTACAGAGGAAATATAGTCTGATCGAGACGAGGTGAGCGGAGGATATCCAGCAGATCAATGTAGCCTTGAGCCTGCTCTTAAGAATTTTATATTGTCGCGTAATCCGAATGACAGTCTAAGCTGCTGAATTTTGCTTAACATCCCATCCTGGGAAAACCAGTACGGCCGGGTGGCACTGCAAGGCCCGCGCGAGAACTTTTGCCCGTTCTACTCCAAGCTGAACACGGTCATTTTCTATGGCCGAAATGGTCGACTGTGGGATTTTGGTCAAACCGGCTAGGTCATTTTGGCTGAGGCCTTGAAGTTCTCGAATAATTCGTACGGATTCACCGATCGAGACCGTGATTTGTTTTTTTGCGGGACGGTAGTTGTTCATGCTATTTCCTCCGGTAGTCATGAGCCGTGAGACTGACAACTTGGACCATAATGTCAGTTTCAATGACTTTGTAGAGCACTCGATATTTCAATCCAAGGCGGGAGGACCTATGCCCTTTCCATTCTCCATGAAGCGATTCATCATGAAACCCCTCGATGAGCTTTACCCCAACGGGGCCGGAGATGATGACGATATCTTTCCATTTTTCGTACCGTTTGAGGATTTCCTGAGGTAAGGCTTTTAATTGTTTTCCCACTCTCCGATGCTCATAAATAGACCACATATTATATAATATATATACTATTTATGGTATGTCAAGGCTCTAATCATTAATTGGCCGCAACCCTCTATTCTATGTATTTCAACTTCAATCGAAACATTGTTCTTATCAGTTCGGTGGGATATTATCTAGAATCTTGATGCCAGCTTGTTATGTGGCACTGTTAAGACTTATCTGAAATCATGATCCACGGCCACGACATTCACTTTGCCGGAGTCACTGAAGAGCAATTTTTCAGTAGAGATGATAGTCATGTGTCTGTGCTATCGGGAACGAACAACTGCGGCAAAAGTCTAATCCTCAAGCTGCTCTTCAATCATTTTGGTGAAAAGGGCTATCTTTGCGGCACAAACCGCTACTATTCCCTGGAGCACTTTACCACATACCAAGAAAATCCGAGATTCATTGCGGATACGTGGGAAGGTACGCGCACTCAGATTGGCGATGCTCGATGTAACCACGACCCTGTCGTCATGCAATTTCACGATGTTTTTATTCGCCTGACAGATGATGAACGAGTGGATGTTTATCGAATCTGTAGTGACAGGCTAGAATTGGGGTCAGGCATGAGTATTGACTTAATGAAACTCAGATCACGGAGCACTGAAAGAAAACGTTATTTTTATGCATAACTATTATAGAAGTCAGCGTTCAGATAGAAGAAAGGGGTCGGGAGTCTTTATGAGCTAGGAGTTTTTGTGAATAGCACCCTATGTGGGCTGATTCACATTAGGATATCGAGAAGCTGTCGCAGAAAATGGTGTAGAGAACCTTTTCTTGTGAAGACTGCTAATATAAGACTGTAAGAAGATAGAGCCCGTGGGGAGGTGCAGTTTTTCCTGCCAAACTGCGATCTCTGGACTCGATAATCTGTTTCATATCGTTTGCTTGACGCTTTCCTAATCCAACCTCTACTAAAGTACCTACCATTGACCGTACCATTTGTTTAAGAAAGCGGTCGGCCTGAATCTGAATACGTAAAAGCGAGTCTTCTTGTTTCACCGTAAAAAAATCAATCTTGCAGACGGGATTTTTGGTATCAGTCGGGGAGTTTTGAAACGAAGAGAAGTCATGAGTGCCTATGAAATATTTTCCCGCCTCTTCCATCGCTTTTATATCCAATGTTTTGGATATATGCCACATGCGATATCGCTCGAGCGCTGAACGATGGGCCGCTTGTAATATCCGATATTCATAGATCTTTCCGATCGCGCTGTACCGAGCATGAAATGTTTCTGGCACTTCTTCGGCATGTTTTACGGCAATATCTGAGGGTAGAAGGCCGTTGAGCGCGCGCGTCCACTCATAGGAAGATAAAAATTTTTCAGACTGAAAACTTATAACTTGCCCCCAAGCATGAACACCCGCATCTGTGCGACCGGCAGCAATGACTGATGTTGGAGTTTGCGTGATTTGAGCAAGAGCCTTTTCAACGGCTGCTTGAACGGTGGGTTGATTGGGTTGGCATTGCCATCCGGCATAATTTGTTCCATCATATTCGAGTGTCACTTTGTAGGTAGCCATATTGGAAATTCAATGCATGGAACAGTCATGAATGGTCGAGGAAGATAATAACCTACCACATGTCGTTTCCAGAAAAACACGAAAAGGTTTTTCGAATATTCTATTAGAGTAGGGTGTAGGGAAAAACCTGAGAACGAACAAAACCATCAATATATTTCATGATGAGTAGTTCGTATTTCTATCGAAAACAACAATCTTAGCTATTTTCAACGAAATACGAGATACGATTCACGAGCAACGAGTCGGTGTTACCGTGCGGCTGTCTGTAGGGGGGTGACGTAGGCTTTAATGCCCTTAAAGATGCCTTCAGCCACGCGTTTCTGATAGGTCTTACTGGTAAGAAGTTTTTCTTCGGTTGGATTCGACACAAAAGCTATTTCCGCGAGAATTCCCGGCATGGTGGTCATGCGGAGGACAAAAAAGGGTGCGGTTTTCACGCCATGGTCTTTGATCTTATAGTGTTTCCGTAGTTGATCGACCAGAGCTTTGCGGGCAATCCAAGCTAAATCTCTGGATTCATCAATTTTTTTATCCGTCAATTTATCGGCGAGAATAAATTGCCAGGCCGGTCCGTTATTTTCTAACGGGGTGCCATTTTCTCGGGCAGCTACTTCAAGGGCTCGAGGGTCACTGGCTTCTCCAAAGTGATACAGTTCCAAGCCCTTGACGGATCTCTTTGGATGTGAATTCGCGTGAATTGAGACGAAGAGATCAGCTTTTTTACTATTCGCAAACTTGGCTCGATCTTCGAGTTCGATAAAGACATCCTTGTCGCGAGTCATGAGGACGTCAGCGCCAAGTTGTTCACGAATCATTGATTTAAGCTGTTTGGAGACTTTCAGCACCACATCTTTTTCTCTCGTCCCCTTTCGACCCAATGCACCTGGATCTTTTCCTCCGTGTCCAGGGTCGATAATGATGAGGAGTTTCCCTCCCGGTTTCGTAGATTTTGCCACCGTGATTGGTGCAGGAATCTTGGGTTTTGGGGCTGCCTTTTTAACAACCTTTGGTGGAGTGGCATTCGGCTTGGCCGGTGATTTTTTTACGATGTTGGACGGAGGCGTTTTTGATTTTGATGGTGTTGAGGCAGATGGAAACAGGTCAAGGACCAACCGGTTCGGATTCTTGAGCGTCAAGACTTTATATTTTGCGACGGTGGCCATATTGACGGTGATCGTCACGGGTTTATTCCATTTTCTGGCAACTCGGACAGCCTGTGGGAAGCCTTTCTTCAAGCTCGCGTTGTATGCTCGTTTACTCAGTCGAGTGTCAGTGAGTTCAAGGACGACTTCGTCCAACTTCGTCTTGCTTCGTTTTTTAAAGTTTAATTTGCCCTTGAGATCGACGACCACCCTGGTATGATCGGCATACTTATGAAAGCGCAGGTTTTTGATCAGGGAAGACGTCGCTTTTTGAGCTTTCCGAGTCCGAGAGGACTTCTTTTTGGCGACAAGATGGACGAAGGATTGAATGTTTCGGTCAACAAGAACGTCAGCTAGGACTGGTTGGGTTGACCCAATGGTACCTGAAAGAGGGATCGGACCAAGGAAACCACACAGGACCCAGGCTATGAGAATTCGTGGAAGTAGTGGCATAATAGACTTATAGCCGATTCAAATACCTGACGACGCTTAAAGTGAATTACACGCGGGGTTTGTCATGTTTGCTCAATTGGAACGTATTTGGATTCGCTATAATATAACTATTTCTCAGATGTTTTGTGTATTGTCAAGCTGGAAAGATAAGACATTTGAATTGTTGATTGGTAGCAAACCGCTCTGTAGTCTTTTTTTATGTCTAAGCACCTCATTATTGATGGGTATAACCTCTTGGGGGTTTTGCATCGGGATTCTCCTGGAAAGAGAAACAATGGAGAGGCCGCGCGAGAACGTTTCCTTCAAGATCTTGCTAGCTACCAACAACGTGTAAGACATATGATTACCGTCGTATTTGATGCGTGGCGACAACCTGGTGGCACTCAACAGCATGAGCATCGTGCTGGGGTTACGGTGATCTTCACGAAGCAAGGGGAGCAAGCCGATCAAGTTATTCAGCGAATGGTGAGAGCTCAAAGGCAGGACTATGTGGTGGTATCATCCGACCATGAGATCATCAACACAGCTCAAGCTCATGGAGCGATGGTGCTTCGATCACAAGAATTCTTAACCAAGCTTCGTCATCATTCCCTTCCTTCACATTCCAGAGTTCCTATGAAGCAAATGGACAGCGAAGAATCAATTGTGGTGCGACGACCTGGTAAAAAAGGAAATCCTCGTAAATTGCCAAAAGCGGCACGTCAACGTCTCAGGAATCTCAAGAAATTTTAAAAAGTTTCCTGGCGTTGGCTGTGGTGATCTGCGCGATTCGTTCGAATGCTAAAGGTGTTGTCCCTTCTTTCTCTTCTGCAATTTTTTCTGCAACCTTTTTCACGTATGCCGATTCGTTCCGTTTCCCCCGGAACGGTACTGGAGTTAAGTACGGGGCATCGGTCTCTATCAAAAGACGATCATCAGGGACGGTTTGTACAATCTCTCGGAGCATAGAGGCATTTTGAAATGTAATGATGCCCGAGAATGATATGTAAAATCCAAGGTCCAACGCATCTTTGGCTAACCATGCATCACCTGAAAAACAGTGAAAAACTCCTCCTACTTCAGATGCGTGCTCTTCCCGCAAAATCGTGATAGTGTCATCTTGAGCGTCTCGTGTGTGAATGACGATAGGAAGTTCGAGCTCTTTTGCGAGTCGGATTTGTTCACGAAAACGTTGCCGTTGGATTTCTCGAGGAGAATGGTCATAATGGAAGTCCAAACCAATTTCTCCGTATCCAACCACCTTGGGATGTTTGGCCAATTCTGTGAATTCCTGGTACCACGACTCCTCAATGTGTTTTACTTCGTGTGGGTGTACACCGACAGTGGCATAGACATTTGCATGTCGGTCAGCCAGTTCGACGGCTGCTCGACTCGTAGCCAAATCACACCCAATAGTGATAAAGGCTTCCACTCCTGCTTCTTGAGCTCGAGCAAAGATCTCTGCACGGTCGGGATTGTATCGTTCATCATCTAAATGGACATGACTATCGATCAGCATGGCGCCTCGTTGTGTAGAAAAATTTTTAGTGTGCTGAATGTACCACAATTGAGAAGTCGGACGTAAGGCGGGAAAGATCAGATGGGAAACTACATGGTGAAGCGTGAGGAGTGAAGAGGTAGGAGTAAAAATGAGAAGTGGAGAGTAGGGCAGGGACGGAAGACAAGACTCGAGGGACGAACAACGAACAACAAATTTGGTAAGGAGTGAATAGTGAATTGGGATGAGGAACTCTTCCGAGTCATTAATGGGTTAGCGGGGCAGTCTGATTTTTTAGACTGGTCAATGTATGAATTGTCACGAGAAGGAAATCTCCTCTTTCCAGGGCTTCTCCTTGTTCTGTATTGGGGGTGGACGAATTGGCGAGAAGCAAGAATTGCAGGTCCGAGTTTAGCATTGTTAATCGGACTGAGTGATAGTATTGGAGGACAATTGAAAATACTGATAGGAAGGTCTCGCCCCTGCCAGATGTTAGCCTACGTACACAAACTGGTGGGATGTGGTGGAACGATGAGTATGCCATCAAATCATGCGGTCAATTCTGCCGCGGCGGCGGCTTTTCTCCATATGTTATATCCTGCGACAGCTTGGATTACCTGGCCATTAGTTGGACTTATTGGGTTGTCGCGCGTGTATTTAGGGGCGCATTACGTTACGGATGTGTTTGGTGGGTGGATAATAGGAATTGTCCTTGGCTCTAGTGTCGGTTTCCTTTTAGCCAAATCTGCATGGCTTGGTCGTGAAAATAGGGGGGTGACCATTTCTGCTGCGGAACGTGATGTTTTGTAGTATTAGTGAGAAGAGTGAGAATGAGAGATGCTTGAACTCAACTCTCTGTTGGTCAGGCGGTTGAGATCACAATGCACGGTATCTGGTTCTGTGCATTGTGTTTCGAGTTGAATGGTGTGATGGTGGATTCCAAAGTCCGAGATGATCATCGATTGAATAGTTTTGAGGAGAGTATCCTTTGATTCCTTGTGTCTAGTATCGACTAAGACGTGACACGTGAGCATAACGAGTCGAGGCTCAACCGCCCAAATGTGAAGATCATGAACATTCCGGACCTCAGGAATCTGTTCGATGGCTTCCACTATTTTTGTAGGGTTGATGCTTGGAGGCGTCGATTCTAATAGCACGTCAAGTGACTCACGAAAGATGGGCCATGCGCCTTTCGCGATGACGAGGACGATGAGCAGACTGATAAGCGGATCGAGTGCTGTCCAGCCGGTCGAGAGAATGCCAATTCCTGCTGCAACAACGCCAAGGGAAACCCACGCATCAGCCAGCATATGCCAAAAAGCTCCTCGGATGTTCAGATCGTCTTTCGCCCCTTGCTGAAGGAGGAAGGCGACGGACAAATTCGCAAGAAAACTCACGAGAGCGATAATAATCATCCAGTCTCCAGGAACCTCAACAGGGGATGTGAGTCGATAGAACGCAAGGAGCGCGAGAAACGCTGCGGTCATGAGGAGGACAAATCCATTGACAAAAGCCGATACGATGCCTGCTCGATGATACCCAAACGTTCGATCTTCAGTCGCTGGTCGTGAAGCGAGAATGTGGGCGTAGAGAGCCAGAAAGAGTGACCCTTGATCGATTAAGTTATGTCCGGCGTCACTCATGAGGCTTATACTGTTGATGATATACCCACCAACAAATTCAGCGACAATGATCACGGCATTAATAGCCAGGCCAATCATGAGGCGAGACTTTAATTGATTGTAGGTAGGAGCCTTGGTGGTCATGACTCTCTTCGTGTTTCGTGAAGTGCGGTCGACATTTGTATAGATCGGAGCCTGGCGTCGGCTGTCCATGGTTCAGATCTCACGCCTGGGCTCTCTTCACACAACAGCGGATAAACGATAATGGTCATAAGACTTATATCTCCAATGGATGCTGACCCCACGGCCAAACACGAGCCCAAAAAGTGGAAGTCATATTTGTAGTTTCGCATCATCCAATCTATTGAGCAAGGAACTCGTATTTGCCTATCAACAATATTCACAATCTTTACTTGGTATGGTTGGACGAAATGGTCGAGTGCCGGAAGGTATGACAGGGGAGTATCATAAAAAGGCATAGCGACAGTGCAAGGGGATATTCACGACGTCACCTCTGTTTCATCTGTATTTTATGCCGGAAGATGCGTTATGACTGAGTGAGTAGCTGTTCGTAGAGACTTTTTGTCTGCTGTGCGATAGCAGCCCAGCTAAAGAACTCTTCAGCCCTTTGACGGCCGGCTTTGGAAAGTCGTTCTCTCAAGTCACGGTTCGACATGAGTTCGTTAATGGCATCGGCTAGATCTCGAGAAAATTTATTTGGGTTTAATGGTGTAAAGGGAGATTCTGGTTCTTGTTGTAGCGGGACAAGAATTCCTGTTTCTCTATCGATGACGACTTCAGGAATTCCTCCAATCGATGAGGCCACCACGGCTGTTTCGCAAGCCATCGCTTCAAGGTTGATGATTCCAAAAGGTTCGTAGATAGAGGGACAACAAAAGACGGCAGCATGGGAATAGAACTCTATCACGCTTTGTTTGTCGACCATTTCACGAATCCAAATCACGCCCTCCCTTGTAGCCGATGCGTCTTTAACGGCGGACTGCATTTCAGCTTCGATCTCAGGGGTGTCGGGCGCTCCTGCACACAACACAACCTGAAAATTGGTATCGAAGTGTTTGATAGCCTGAACAAGATGGATGATGCCCTTCTGTCTCGTGATTCGACCGACAAACAACACATAGGGCCTCAAGGGATCAATGCCGTAGTGCCGAAGCGCCTGGGTTGAGGTCTGCTTTTTGTATTCGGTGAGATCGATGCCATTATGTATGACGTTGATTTTCTCTTGAGAGATAGAAAAGTGTTGAAGGATATCGTGTTTCGTGCCCTGGGAGACGGCAATGACCGCGTCAGCCATCTCGAGCGCTGTTCGCTCTATCCATAAAGAGAAGTCATACCCACCACCAAGTTGCTCGCGTTTCCACGGACGTAAAGGTTCCAGAGAATGGGTGGTAATGACAAGCGGAATCCCATAATTCAATTTAGCCAAGATTCCGGCCAGATGAGTGTACCAAGTGTGACAGTGGACGAGCGAGGCATCAATGCCGAAAGAATTGAAATCAAGTCCTCGCTGAACTGCGCCAAACCCTGACACCAAAGATTTTGGACATCCATAATGACTTGAATCGAGTGTAAATCCTCTGACACGAAGATTGGCCTCATTGACTCTTTGGTCCCCGAAGCATCGCACCTCAACCTCCATGAACTTCGCCAGTTCTTGACTGAGGTATTCGACATGTACTCCGGCACCACCATAGTTGTAAGGAGGATATTCATTGCTCAAGATTAAGACTTTCATCCTCGTGTGTCTTTTCTTAACCAGGGAATTGGTGATTCATGACTGTGAGATTTCTCTATCCTTAAAGTATTGACCAGGAAGTCAATTCACAGAACTATGAGTGGCCACACACGGGACGAGTTCTCTCAACCAGAAGATTTCAAGGAAGGGTTTCTCAGTTCATGAAAGTGGCAACGCCGACGTCGAACAGCCTCAAGATCGTATCGCTTTGAGTAATCGTGAGGATGCGAATACAGAGTCCTACTCTGCGTTGAGGTACTTTGCCGCGTTTTGGTTTCGCTTCAGTCGATCAACGTTTCATCGGGCGTCGTCTTTACCGCTTGTTTGGTCGCATCCACAGCCGCGTTCACGCGTGATGCCGCTTGTTTCAGTGTTTGCTGAGTATCCTTGGATAAAGTATGAATAGTGGCTTTCGTATCAGAAGCCATTCCAGAAAGTTCGTCTTGAGCGGTTTTGGCTCCCCGAGAAATTCGCTCTCGCAAGGTATTGCCGGCCTCTGGCGCCATAAGCAAGGCCGCTCCCGCCCCGAGAATGACTCCAGAAATGAACACAAAGGTGTTGACCCAACTTGAATCGTCTGAATACTCTTGATGGTCCATGATTGGCTTCTCCTGTGGATCTAACTTATCCCTGATTTCTGTGTTGTTTCGATGCCACGAATGTTGTCACAGCACTTCCCAATAATACGCCGGCCCCGAACACGAGACTATACGCGAGCCCCGTTCTCAGTTCTGGCCAACTCTCGAGGACTCGCCTCCAAAGGGGGACCCCGGTAGGGAAGTGGACATGTCCCTCCCATCCAAGATTTGCCTGCTTAAAGGGTTGGTCTATGTCATGGTCTTCTCTCTCAATGCGTTCACGCTCATGCTGTAAGATTGTCATGCTCCCCTCTCTACTAATGCGATAGGAAAATGTTGAAATATCCTATGCACGGGTAATATAGCCTTTTCATGCTGCTGTGTCGATGTGATGGTTTCTCCCGTTAGTATATTCTTGAATGGTAAATTTCCAAATTCATTTGGCAGAAGCAGCACGGTGTCTTGCCAGATTTCCTTTCCTAGAGGCCACTCTCCTGATTCTGAGCATAAGCTAGATGTGAAACGTGGGATAACAGTTATAGCCGCCTGCTCCTCTTGTATTCTACCAAATGCGCAGACATGTGGCGATTGTAGCCCATTGGCTTCGAATGGCTGAAATTGTCCTTCCGAAAATAAAGTTGGGTGCTCTCTCCGGTAGTGGAGGGCCATGGTGGATGTCCAGAGTTTGAGGTACCCGTTACTGGGATGCTCAAGAAGCTCCTTGATAAGGGCGAGTGTGCCAACTTGGTCTTGAGTGGTACGGAGATATTCAAGGGCTTGCTGGTTGTCTCCATACTGAACTGGTCGGCGATTGTCGGGATCGACTAAATTCAAGTCCCAGAGTTCAGTTCCTTGATAAAAATCTGGAATTCCCGGTGTCGTGATTTTTATCAGGACCTGAGAAAGTGAATTCACCATGCCGGATTGAGCAATTTTTTGTTGGAAAGGTAAGAAATCTTTGAGAAACGTTCGAGAACGGGTCGGGGTTAAAATGTGGTCGACAAATTCTCGAATAGCTGATTCGTAGGCTTCATTAGGATTGAGCCAACTGGAATGGACTTTGGCCTCACGAAGAGCTTTGACCATATATTCTTGGATTCTTGTGGAATAACTCTCACGTGTTGTCCCTTCGAGAGGTGCAAATGGCCAAGAGCCTAAGAGTGTCTGGTAAAGAAAATACTCCTCATTGCGGTCGGGTATTGTTTGTTCATCGATGAGGTGCTTGGCCTTCTTATTCAGTTGATACCAGCGACTGAGGCGTTTTCTCCACTCTTGAGGGAGTTCGGAGAGAACATTAAGGCGGGCACGCACGTCTTCTCCACGTTTGGTGTCATGGGTGGAGGTCGTCGAGAGACTAAAGGGAGACGTGTCTTTTCGCGTCTGCATCTTTTCATAAAAATGAGGAAGTGAAATGCCAAACTGGTTAGGTTCACCTCCTACTTCATTCAAGGAAATGAGCCGATTAAATGAATAAAAGGCGGTATCTTCCACCCCCTTGGCCATCACAGGGCTTGTGGTTTGTTGGAATTTCATGACAAAACTGTTGACAGCACGCCAATCGAGGCGTGATTCGTCAAACGGGACCTTCAAGAGAAGATCCCGAATGAAGTCAAATACCAAGCTGCTAATTGCAGGGTTTCGCCTATTAGCTCGAGCCGCTGCTAGACGGATATACAGTCGATCACGATCTACGACGCTTTCGCTCGGATCAAACGTGACATACGTACGGTAGACCGGAAAACACGCGATGATTTCACGCACGGCATGGGTGAGATTGTTCAGGGTAAAGTCCCTGGATCGACGGTTTCGTTCGGAGAGTAGGCTAAGTTGATGACCTAGTGAGTTGATCTCACTCGACATAGCACTGCTCATGATTAGTTTTTTTGTGTGGTAGGTCAAATCTTCATACGATCCAATGGTCTTGGTAAATCGATGGTAGAGATCATCGAATTGGCGCACATGCCGCGTGTCAACGAACAGATTGTTGAGAAGAGTTAAGTAGTCATAGCCTGTGGTGCCATGGCAAGGCCATTCCTCACTGAGCATCTCAGATGGGCCAAGAATTTTTTCAACGACGATAAAAATGGATCGATTGTGATCGTCATAAGGTAAGCCGAGTGTTTCTAAAGCCCATGACTGCCATTGCTGGAGGTACCCTTTGGGATCATAGAGGCCATCAATGTGGTCGATGCGAAGGCCCGTGACGGCCCCTGATTGAAGGAGAGAAAATATGCATTGATGAAACTCGGTAAACACGTCCGGTTGTTCCATCCGAATGGCTGCCAATTGATTGACATCAAAGAAACGGCGATAATTAATCTCTTCCGCAGCAACCCGCCAATAAGCCAGGCGATAGGCCTGATTACTCAGAAGGGCATCAAGCAAGTCAAAGCTTTGATGAGAGCCTTTGACTCCATTTAACAGGCGAGTGTTTTCCAGGAGAAATTCTTCGATTGCAGAATTCTCGTTGCATAAATTAGCCAAACGTCGCTGAATGACCTCTTTTTCTCTATACCGTTCGGCAATCCGTTCGTGATCCTGTTCATCTCTTGATGGAAGATGGGACAGCGCTGTGAGGATGCTTTGGAATTCTTGCAGATGTAGGTTGTCAGGGCTGAGTAGCTCCGCGAGTGCCTCTTCACGCAAAGTGAGAATCAATGGCCATGTAGAAGGGTCGATGGGAAGATGATGATCGTAGTATTGGAAGAAGAATGACCCATCAACAAAACAAAGCGAGATTTCTTGATTTTCTAACGCAATACCGTATTGCTCACCTAAGATAGGCAGCAAGACTTTATTTTTAAGTTCAGGTTTGACCGGATTCCAGTCGATATCGAAGATTTTGGCATGTTTGGAGCTTGGCCCATTTTCTAATATGTCTTGCCACCATGGGTTAGCGGATTGATCAATGCCCATATGATTGGGGACTACATCGATGATTTGACCCATGTGATGTGTTTCGATGGCTTGAATGAACTGTTGGTACTCTTCTTCAGTTCCAAGTTCTGGATTGAGCGAAGTGGGATCGATGACGTCATATCCGTGTGAACTGCCTGGAAGAGCTTTGAGATACGGAGACGCGTAACAGTCGGTTATGCCGAGATCGTGAAGGTAGGGAACCACGTGCGCCGCATCCTGAAATGTGAACGATTGATTGAACTGTAAACGATAGGTGGAGACTGGAATGCGTCGGGCTGGTATCGGCATGAGGAGTGCAGCTTAAGGGGTGGCAATGATGGGGTCAACGGCGCGGCCGCCGTATGATTGCCCTCGTGGGAGAACGATTAAGCCTGATTTGCCGACGGTACTGATTGGGGAATCTTTAGATTTTCGAAAGCCTAATTCCGTTCCAGCTGAGATAACGTTGAACCGATCAGCAATCACGCGTCGCAATCGGCATTTTGGACCAATGATAGTGCCGTCAAGGATCACGCATTCCTCGATGCGCGCTCCTTCACCAATACGAACATTTCGACCGATGAGGGATCGCTTGATGGTGGCATCGACGACCAGGCTCCCTTGTCCGACCATCGAATCATCAATATGTGTTCGCACTAAACTCGCGACAGGCTCTAGCGACGCGTCAGTCTGAATTGGCCAGTTGACATTGCGCAGGTCAAAAATTGGCGTTTCACCAAGAACATCCATATTGGCCTGCCAATAGGCATCGATGGTTCCAACATCACGCCAATAACCCCATTCTTCATAAGGATGAATACCAGGCACGACATTTTTTAGGAAGTCGTAGGCCAGAACTCGGTGAGTTTTTGTCAGAGAAGGTATAATATCTTTACCGAAGTCATGAGTGCCTGGTTGGCTGGCATCTTGTTCAAGTGATCGAATCAACGTATCGACATTGAAAATATAGTTACCCATTGAGCTGTAGGCCATCTCTGGGTTTTCCGGCATTGGTTTCGGCGATTTTGGTTTTTCTTCAAAGCCGATGATTTGATGTTCCTCATCGACTTCCATGATGCCGAATCCTTTCGCGGCTTGGAGCGGAACGGGCAGTGCGGCGACCGTGACGTCGGCTTGATGGTCCAAGTGAAATTGAATCATTTGCCGAAGGTCCATACGATAAATATGATCAGCTCCAAAGACTGCCACCAGGCCTGGAGCGAAATCACGAATCAGATTAATGTTTTGATAGATGGCATCTGCCGTGCCTTCATACCACTTTCCACGTCCTTTCATTTGCGGCGGGACCACGGTGATGAATGATTGTCGATGAGGTCCACCGCTTCGCCAGGCACGACGAAGATGTTCAATTAACGATTGAGAACGATACTGAACCAGGACATACATGGCGAGCACGCCAGAATTGAGGAAGTTACTTAAGACGAAGTCTGTGATACGATAGGTTCCAGCAAAGGGGACGGATGGTTTGCTACGTTGTTCGGTGAGAGGCATCAGGCGCTCGCCTTTCCCCCCGGCCATGATCATGGCCAAGACTCGTTGGGAAACGCGCTCTCGCTGAGGATTTTGTGATTTCAGTTTACGTTCGTGTTTCATAAAGATTTAGTGGGAACTTGTGGAGTTTTGGAGGTTCCCTGAGACTGTTTGAGGGTTTCAATTTGTTTAGATTGTTGAGCAATTGTACGACTTTTCTTCATTTGGCCAGGAAGCGAGGCTAAAAGACTAATAATGACGCCGAGAGCTAGAGTCGTGAGGAGGACGATGACCAAGGATCCTTGAAAGGTCCATGCAAAGAAATGTATGGTAATTTCACTCGCGTTTTGTAAAGAAAATGCCACAGCGAGAAAGACCATGACGAGTGCAAGAATTAGAGCAAAGGACATGATAGGATTGGCGGTAGTCAGAAAAAAATAAGAATTCGCACTCAAGACTCTATACTTATTTACCATGTCCGTACATCTTGATCAACAAAGGGCACGCCTGATTCATGCAGAGGAAAGCCATCCCTTTGCCTATTTGGGCCCCCATTGCGAAGACCGTCATGGTCAGCCACATGCCACCATTCGTGCCTTTCTTCCTCAAGCCGCCAGTGTGAATGTTCTTTTAGATAATGCGGATGGCAAAGCTCTTCCCATGAAGGCTATAACATCGGATGGTCTGTTTGAAGCTCACTGTGCTGTTGATGCGAGAAAAATTGGCTATCGTCTGCAAGTGGTAGATCGGTCTGGAAACATGACTGAGAGCCGAGATCCGTATGCCTTCGATCCCGTCCTCTCTGATTATGATTTACATTTATTCGGAGAGGGAAAGCTTTATAAAGCGTATGACAAACTGGGTGCGCAGATGTGCCAACATCAAGGTGTAGAAGGTGTGAGTTTTGCTGTGTGGGCCCCGAATGCCAAGCGTGTGAGTGTCGTAGGGGATTTCAATGAATGGGATGGAAGACGTCATCTCATGCAGTCTCGAGAGGGTTCTGGAATGTGGGAGATTTTTATCCCAGATTTACCAGAAGGTGAGGTATATAAGTATGAGATTCTTTCTCGGAGCGGAGACGCGCCATTCTTAAAAGCCGATCCCTATGCCACAGCTGCCGAACTTCGACCGAAGACTGCCTCTGTCGTCCGAACTACGACTCGTTATGAATGGAACGACCAAGAGTGGATGTCCAAAAGGGGTGAGCAAGATCCGTTAGTCAGCCCCTGCTCAATCTACGAAGTTCATCTAGCGTCCTGGAGGCGTGTGCCTGAAGAGGGGGGCCGCTGGATGACTTATGAAGAGTTAGCGAAGACGCTCATACCCTACGTGAAAGAAATGGGATTTACGCATATCGAGCTCATGCCCGTCACGGAACATCCCTTTGATGGGTCCTGGGGATATCAGTCGACCGGCTACTTTGCTCCGACTAGTCGCTTTGGATCGCCGGAAGAATTTATGGCCCTGGTTAATGCCTGTCATCAAGCGAATATCGGCGTCATCATGGATTGGGCGCCAGCCCATTTCCCTGACGATCCCCATGGACTCGCCTGGTTCGATGGCACGCACCTCTACGATCATGAAGATCCACGTCTCGGGTACCATCCTGAGTGGAAAAGCCGTATTTTTAATTACGGACGGACCGAAGTCAAAAACTTTCTCATTAATAGCGCATTAATGTGGTTTGATCGATACCATATCGACGGCCTTCGTGTGGATGCAGTGGCCTCGATGCTCTATTTAGACTATGCCAGAAAAGCGGGGGAGTGGTTCCCCAATCGATTCGGAGGTAATGAAAATCTCGAAGCTGTGGAATTTTTGAAAGAGTTGAATGTTATGGTCCATCAAGAACATCCAGGCGTCGTCATGATAGCCGAAGAATCCACGGCGTGGCCAGGGGTGTCACGCCCAACCTATGTTGGTGGTCTTGGGTTTACTTACAAGTGGAATATGGGGTGGATGCACGACACGTTAGAATATTTCAGTATGGATCCGATTCATCGGAAATATCATCAAAACAAAGTTACATTTGGCTTGATGTACGCCTTTACGGAAAATTTTGTGCTTGTCCTTTCACATGATGAAATTGTACATGGCAAAAAATCGCTCATCGACAAAATGCCGGGAGATGATTGGCAACGATTCGCGAACTTACGCGCGCTGTACGGACATATGTGGGGGCATCCAGGGAAAAAGATGTTGTTCATGGGTGGAGAATTTGGACAATGGTGGGAATGGAATCATGATGACAGTCTCCAGTGGCATTTGCTCGACTATGCTTCTCATCAAGGATTGAAGCAGTATGTGGCGGACCTGAATCGTCTGTATCAATCCGAACCGGCTCTCTATGAGGTGGATTTTGATTGGCAGGGATTTCAATGGATCGATCTCCACGATAGCGATAATTCCACCCTTGCGTATATACGCTACGCTCGCGATCGCGGTGACTTTATTGTCTGTGCCTGCAACTTTACGCCGGTACCGAGAGAGCGCTATCGCATGGGGGTTCCTCATGGAGGAGTCTATCGGGAGCTGATCAACAGCGATGCCGAGATCTATGGGGGGGGCAATATCGGAAATGCGGGTTCAGTCCAAGCTGACTCTATTCCCTACCATAATCAACCCTTCTCTCTTCTTGTGACTCTTCCTCCGCTTGCCGTGGTCTTTTTTAAGCCTGTCTGACCTCATAATCAATACAGCAAATAGACGGGTAAAGCTCTTTACATTTCACTGTGGCTGGTTTCACGCATCCTTACGCGGAAACCCAGAGAAGCATCGCCTATTGCAGAATCCTGTTGAGCAATCGCGAGATTTCAGAGAAATCGTAGGGTTTTGATAAGACGTGGTGAATCTCGACAAGAGGGAGTTGCGGCTTAACCTCTGAAAGAGATTGGCCTGTTGTGATTAGGACAGGAAGATGTCGGAGGGTCGGATGGCTGGCTAATGCTTCAAGGAGTTGATAGCCATTCATGATGGGCATGTTGAGATCAGTCATGACTAGATCGAATGATTCCGTCTGAAGTTTGGACAAGCCGTCAGCCCCGTTTTGGGCTTCATAGCAGCTGTGGCCTTGGTGTTTAAGAAAATCACGAAGACATTGACGATTGGGTTCATCGTCTTCAACGATCAAGATTTTCTTGAGTACGGGTTTCATCTTGGTTGGGGACCTATGCGTTCACTCTTTGGATCAGCCTTGCTATAGAGTTGAGTCGGATGACGATTTGCCATTAAGTTCGATTTCATTCCTGGAGGGGGCCTAGCATTCAGAATGAAGGAGATGGAAGGGCCATGATAGAGCTAGAACATTCTACAAACGGCCCTCAGTAAGCAGAACGCTATACAGCGACAAGAGGAAAGTTTAGATGTAACTGCTTCATGCCTTTCGCTTCATGGATTTCGTCTCAGTGAGAGAATAAAAAATAGTGAATCGAAATAGTTGGGGAAGATTAACGAGAATAACGGAGTAAAACTATGATCTAGATCAAGTTTCTAGAGTTATTGTTCATCGCAGAGGTCAGACCAAAGTCGTGTCCATGATTAGATATAGATAAAAATGCCAATTTGTCATAAGTTTAAGATCTCTTCCGATATGCCGAATAGGAGTAAGAGTGGATGCCTGAGCCAAGAACCCGATGTTGACGCTCTTGGCAATCAGTTACGAAGCCCGCGACACATTTTTATAAACCTGGTTTACCTTTGAGAGTCTATCCTATGCCTACTGGAAAATTTCGACTCGTGACCCGAAGTGATTTTGACGGACTTGTCTGTGCAGTGTTGCTGAAAAAAGTGGGAATCATCGACGACATCCTATTTGTCCATCCAAAAGATATGCAGGATGGGAAGGTGGCGGTCTCTGCCCGTGATATCACGACCAATCTTCCCTATGTCGAGGGTGTACATCTCGCCTTTGATCATCATCATAGTGAGATCGTTCGTAATAAAGGTGAGAGAAGTAATCATATCATCGACCCGGATGCCCCTTCTGCCTCACGAGTCGTCTATCGGTATTACGGTGGTGAAAAGACATTTCCTATTGCATGGAACGAAATGATGAATGCCGTGGATAAGGGTGACTCAGCCCAATATGGGATCGAGGAGGTCCTCAACCCTCACGGTTGGGCATTAATGAATTTCATCATGGATGCGCGCACGGGGCTGGGACGTTTTCGTAAATTTCGCATCTCCAATTACTTGTTAATGATGCAACTCATCGAGGAATGTACAAACCTGAGTATCGATGAAGTCATTGCCTTGGCCGACGTTCAAGAACGCGTGCAGCTCTTCAAAGAACATGCAGAGTTAGCGAAAGAACAGATACGGCGATGCTCGACAGTACATGATAACTTAGTGGTATTGGATTTGCGTGACGAGGAGACCATTTATGCCGTCAACCGTTTTATGATTTATGCACTCTATCCGGAATGCAATATGTCTATTCATGTGATGTGGGGTCTCAAAAAACAAAATACGGTGTTGGCTATTGGTAAGTCGATCTTTAACCGAAGTTCAGCGGTCAATATCGGTGAGCTTTGTCTTTCGTATGGCGGCGGTGGGCATCCGAATGCAGGTACCTGTCAGGTAGAGAATGATGTGGCCGATAAAAAACTCGAAGAAATTGTCGAAAAGATTTGTTCGAAAAGTGTATCCGTCGTGGCGGCGGAAAAGGCATCATGTGCCACTGCGTAACGGGATATCTATTCACTAGCTGTGGTGGCTGATCATGTCATTGACGTGCAGTTATTTGAGAGAGTTTTTTCTCAAGATTCAACAATCGTGTTCTCCTCCGTTTTGATATAGAGTATTCTCTTCTGATTCTCCATCTTTTCTCCAATCCCCCACACGCGGGGATGAAGTTCCTCTCCTAGACCGTAGCTAGATGCGATCTCATCGTACTTCTGCGTGCTCTAATCTTCGTTAATCCAGAAAAAATACCATTATCTTGACAGGCGTAGGGGATATCGGTAAATAGAGAGCCCTTTGCAGATTACCTCTCTATATTGAGGTGTCCTGATCAGAGTCATCATTTTTTATCACTTCATGATCCGTAGCAACCAGGCAGGCATGCGAGGATTTTAGCCGCGGTTGTCGTTTGCGGAGCTTCTAACGAAGGAGAATGAAATGCCGAACCGTAGAAATTTCGATCATCTGATTAGCAGCAAATTCAAAGTGGAAATAGAGGGAGTGACTCAGGCACAGTTTGCGGCCTTTGAAGGCTTGGAGTCTACGACTGAAGTTGTGACGTTTGTCGATGGAAGCGACTTGATTGTTCGTAAAAGACCTGGAAGAACAAACTATTCTAATCTGGTGTTGAAACGCGGCTACCTCAACACCGATGAACTGTGGAATTGGCACAAGGCGGTCATTGATGGAAGAGTAGAAAGAAAGGCGGGCTCCATTATTGCGTTGGCTGATGATGGCTCTGAAATCTTACGGTACAACTTTTTTGAAGCCTGGCCATGTCGCTGGAAAGGCTTCGAATATGATGCGAAAAATGCTGGTTCGCTTTTCGAAGAAATCGAAATTGTCGTGGAGAAAGTTGAACGAGGATAAGGTGAGAAATGTTCTGCTATATTTTTATCGATAGATAAATAATGGATGCTAGATTCATTGAGAAGTTTCTCGAAGAGAGACTTAAACGTCTATTAGGTAGACAGGTTCCGCTGACTCGTGGTCCATTAGTCGTTTCTAAATTTAGCGGCATCCGACCCGAGGTGTATATCCATGCTTCAAAACTAGACGACTTTGGAGGGGTCACGGCTGAAGGTGTCGCGATCGCACGGAGATCAGTCAAAGGCCCTTCCACATTCAGAGGATTTGAGGAGGAACGGCCGGGCCGATTAATCGTGAAGGTGATGTGTCTATCCGGTTCTTATGACATTCTTCAAG
Organism: Nitrospirales bacterium; assembly: GCA_965223675.1. GTDB lineage: Bacteria > Nitrospirota > Nitrospiria > Nitrospirales > UBA8639 > JAGQKC01. Next base: position 253,617 of record OZ245013.1, read on the forward strand.
AACTTTTACAAACTATCTCTCCCTCAGTCCTGCTCAGTTTAGAGCTCGTACCAGGTTTTTCTCTGGGATCGTTGCAAAAGGATATTGCGCAACTGCGTTTTGATGAGTTTAACGCGTGCCTTGCTTCCGCCGAGCTCAATGCTGAAAATGATGGTAAGCAACACTATTTTCTTGGAACTTTGGTTTTTCACTTAAACGGATTTATTCATGTCCGTGTGACTCAACGTGGTGGTCTTAGGCGTAAACCAACATCCAACGTGAGTGAAATAGTAAAGAAACCTAGCCCAGGCAGAGCCCGAAGAAAATCCGGTGACTCTTAACCCTCTTGAAGACAGGCAAACTGCTTTCCGTTCCCTAACTGACAGCCTAAGGTCTTATTGTTCCGAAGTTGGAGGCTGAAACTTAGCCATATCTTTTCTCTCTCGCAGTTTCCAGCCAAGCTTGGTTGCCATTGATCTGTTGAGTTTTCCCTCTGTCGTCAAGATGCCATTGGAAACAAGTAGCATTCTCATAGCTTTCACTGTGAGATCATCCGTTTTGGTATAGGCCGCCTCGAAATCCTTTGAAGTTTTGTTGTTCGCCGTGAAGTGCGTGTTCGATTGAATGGGCTCATGTTCTTCAAAGCCTGCTCGCTTGGCGGTGATGAAATAATCAAATTCATAGGTGTTCGTTTCACCCCTAAGTTCTCTGACCTCAATCGTTTCTTTTGTTACTTTGATAGCAGCAAGACCAAAGGTATCCATGGACCGGGGAGTAAATTGCACAGTGATGTCTTCGTCTTTCCCTGCGACGAGGCGAAAGTGTTTAGGTGTTTCGATTGTGGCGCGGCCATCGACCAACTTGGCTTTACCGCGAAGAAAGACCGCATGTTCAGGTCCCTCAAAAAACGCATAGACGACTTCCTTAGTGGGATCTGACGGATGTGGCTGGACAAACGACCCTGATGCTTTACTGAGGTTGCCAGTAATTGTCACATCTCCGTTGATCGTCAGGTCATTACTCAAGAAATCTCCCTCAAGGAGAGGGCTGGAAGTGTTAGTATTGTCAATATAGAGCTTATGTGAGCCGGTCTCGTTGTATCCTGCATGATAGCCAAGAAAGACATTGTAACTTCCTATTTCATTTTTATATCCAGCATAATCTCCTAAAAATGTGTTGCGATGACCGGTGGTCGTGTTAAATCCCGTCCCATACCCAAAGAAGTTGTTGTGGGACCCGGTCATATGATTATAGCCAGCGTATCGTCCCACGAAGGAATTGAAGTGTCCTGTAGTGTTGTCAAAACCAGAAGTATGGCCTAAGAACGTATTGGAGGATCCAGTGGTGTTCCTGAACCCGGCAATATAGCCGAGGAAGGTATTTGAGGATCCGGTAGTGTTGTAGAGTCCGGCAGATCTTCCGAGGAAGGTGTTGCTGGACCCCGTGGTGTTGGATTTGCCGGCGACATATCCCAGAAAGGTGTTGGCGGATCCCTCAGTATTCTCGAGGCCAGCAGAATCTCCGAGGAAAGTGTTGGTGGATCCTATGGTGTTGTTCTTGCCAGCTCCGTTCCCAACGAAGGTATTGATCTGCCCAGTCGTATTCCTGAAGCCAGCGTCATTTCCGAGAAAGGTGTTAGAGTTTCCGGTAGTATTGTTATGACCGGCAGAATTGCCCAAAAAGTGGTTGTTTTGTCCAGTTGTGTTATTGAATCCAGCTTGATAGCCAATGAAGATGTTGCGAGAGCCTGTAGAGTTAAGATTGCCGGCCTGTTTTCCCAGAAAGGTGTTGAAGGATCCCTCAGTGTTACTAAACCCAGCACCCACACCCAGGAAGGTATTGTCAGCTCCTTCGGTGTTGCTATAGCCAGCAGAATATCCTAGGAAGGTGTTATCAGATCCATTGATATTACTGTAGCCAGCGTTGTTTCCGATAAAGCTATTGGTTCGGCCGGTGAGATTGCTAAAACCAGTGTTCGCGCCAAAGAAGCTATTTTCAGAGCCTTCAGTATTGCTGCGACCGGCGATCCATCCAACAAACGTGTTTCCGTTTCCGATCGTATTCCCCTCACCGGCGAAGTATCCGAGGAAGGTACTTGAATCATCATCCCCTGCTGTGTTTGTTCCGGCCCCGGTTCCTAGAAAGGTATTGCTATTTCCTTCAAATTCTGCGAACGCTTTCCCTCCACTACCGAGTACCACGAGTATGAGTATAGAGTACAAATGAATAGGATTCATGATAGACCTCCTTTTCCCACGGTGGCACGAATTGCACACGTCTCCGAATGATTCTGCTATTTAACTATAATTCGAAAATAAAACCTAGAGATGAAGTGTTTAACGCAGCAAAGCTTGAACTCCACGACACCGAAGAGTGCCAATATGTTGGTGGAGATTCTTCTGAGAGAAAACAAATTAGTGGGAACGACGTAGTTTGGTGGGCGTAGATATACCTGAAGGAGCACAGATCGAGTCATGCCCCTTATAGAACAGGCAAATTTTCTAAGTCTGAAACTAACAATTCAGAGCTTATGGTCCTGGAACTGAAGACTTACTCTCGACTGGAGGCTGAATTTCAAGCGGACCCCGACGCTTTCGTAACTTCCATCCGAGCTTGCTTGCCGTATTTCGATTGAGTTTGCCTTGCGGATTCAACGTTCCATTAGCGACTAGGAGCGTCCGCATGGCGTTGATTGCGAGGTCATCCGTCTTAGCATAAGCCTCTTCGAAATCCTCTGCAGTTTTCTGATCGGCCGTGAAGTGTGTGTTTGGCTGGATGGGCTCGTGCTCTTCAAAGCCTCCTCGCTTGGCCGTGATGAAATAATCAAACTCAAACGTGTTTGCTTCGCCCTTGAGTTCTCGCACTTCGATCGTCTCTTTGGTCACTTTCACGGCGGCGAGGCCAAAGGTATCGATTGACCGTGGTGTGAATTGGACGGTGATATCTCTGTCCTTGCCCGCGACGAGCCGAAAGTGCTCGGGTGTCTCGATAGTGGCGTGGCCTTTAATGAGTTTGGCCCTGCCTCTAAGAAAAACAGCATGTTCGGGCCCCTCGAAAAACGCATAGGCTACTTCTTTGGTGGGGTCTGATGGGTGCGGCTGGACAAAAGCGCCCGCGGTTTTGGTGAGTGTGCCCGTGACGTGGACACTTCCGTTAAAGGTAAGGGTCTGGGCTGAGAAATCGCCGTAGATGAGTGGAAGGGAAGATGGATAGTTTTCAATATACAGTTTGTTAGAACCAGTTTCATCATATCCTGCCCCATAACCAAGAAAAACATTGCTGTGTCCTGTTGAGTTGCTATACCCAGCCGCCACGCCGATGAAGGTGTTGTTGTCCCCATCAAGGTTGCTGTAGCCGGCAGCGTTGCCGAGAAAGGCGTTCGCTAGACCGCTGGTGGTACGATAGCCAGCTCGATCACCTAGGAAGGTATTGCCGTAGCCTGTGTCATTGCTAAAGCCTGCTTCAATACCGAGGAAAGTATTTCTGTACCCTGATTCATTACTGAAGCCTGCACGATATCCTAGGTACGTGTTTTTGTCCCCATCGAGATTTCTGTAGCCTGCGCCATTGCCTAGAAAGGTGTTTTTGTTGCCTTCAGTATTGTTGAAACCGGCCGAATTGCCGAGAAAGACATTTCGGTCACCGTCTCTATTGTTGTGCCCAGCCTTATTGCCAAGGAACGTGTTCTTGTTTCCATCGAGGTTTCTGGAGCCGGACTCATTTCCGAGAAACGTATTGTTAGATCCTGAGGAGTTGAGGAGGCCTGCTGAATTTCCGAGAAAGACATTCCGGTTCCCATCCCTATTACTGTGTCCAGCCTCGTTGCCGAGGAACGTGTTCTTGTTGCCTATGGTATTGTTGTAACCGGACTGGTTCCCGAGAAATGTATTGTGGGATCCTGACGTGTTGAAATAGCCGGTGGTAACTCCGAGGAAGGTATTATTAGACCCTTCGGTGTTGAGATAGCCAGCGTAGTTTCCGACAAAGGTGTTTAATGATCCTTCTCTGTTATTAAAACCAGCATCATTTCCGAGGAATGTATTGTTGGATCCTTCCGTGTTTCCAAAACCAGCATTTTCACCAAAAAAACTATTATGGGATCCGATAGTGTTGCTGGCACCAGTAGCAAATCCAAAGAAGCTGTTGTGGGATCCGTCAGTGTTGAATCTACCGGCAACATATCCGAAGAAGCTGTTGGAAGATCCGTTTGTATTATTTTCTCCAGCTCGAGCTCCGACAAAAGTATCAGAATCATTATCATCTGCCGTGTTAGCTCCGGCATCGACGCCCAAAAACGTATTGCTATTTCCTTCAAATTCTGCGAACGCTTTCCCTCCACTACCGAGTACCACGAGTATGAGTATAGAGTACAAATGAATAGGCTTCATGATAGACCTCCTTTTCATACAATGATATGAGTACTGGAATGAAATCGAGCTTTAGCTCAGAGATTACGCTATTTAACTATAAATTGAAATTAAAACTAAAGAGGCGCAGTATTGAACGCCGCGTGGCAGGAGGGAGCAAATATTTTGAGACGTTAGAGTCAAACTCGATAAAAAAATACTGAATATGGAACTGACCGTTTCCTAATTCGAGTCCAATTCTGACTCTTTACAATATGGCGGAAAGCTCAAGTGTGCACTAATTGCCAGACTTGCGTTCACTTACCCATTTTGTGTAGCTAGGGTTCTCATCTCAGCGATTGTTGGTATTGAAGCCGAGCTGCTTGTCGATTAGCACCTTTGACGGTTCGCCCATGACCTCAACCACGGCCTCTCTGAACTTTTTGAGGCTCACTTTCTGTCGTGCGGCAGTCAAGCGCTTCACGACGTCGTCGAGACTCTTCTCTCGTTTAGTTTTGGCATGAATTTCACGGTCTAACATACGCAGGACTCCAACGGCCCTGGCTGTCACCGCGCCGCTGGAACGGTCCACATTGAGACGATCAACCTGACGAGCCCACTGTTCGAGTTTCTGAAAGGCCTCCTGATAACGGTGGTCCGTGATCGTGCCGGAGCGCCACATGATTTTGAGCGAGTAATATTCGGCGATGCCTTCGACGATCCAGTCCCCACCTTTTTCCGCCTTGAGCCGGTTTGCGACGTGCATGAGTTCATGGATCAACGTGCTGGTTGCGTTCTCGCTCAACAGAGGCCGGTCGGCATGCAAAAATAGAGAGTTGGGACCGGAGAGCCCGCCGCGCCACATAGGATCTCTGGCGCTTGCGATGAGCAGGCGTTTGGGCATGTCGGGAACAACACGGCGGAGTTTGGGTAGGTTCCAGTTGAGCATCGCAAGGATGTCTAACTTCCGCACGCGTTGATTCTTCGGCCCTGCCACAATTACCTGCACGCCGGCAATCTTCTCCCGACGCACCCCTAGGTGCCCAGCGGCCATCCACCCAATAGGCCGGTCGAAGCTCCGATGAGGATGTTCGACCTCGTAGACGTTTTTTTGGATCTCGGGATAGGCTGTGACAAAGGACCATCCGTTAGGTAGATGAACGTGCAGCGAAGCGTCCGCCTCCGCCTCGTCAAGTTGGTCAGTTTGTGCGGCCGGAAAGAGATCATCCCCACGAAACAGGGCCCAGTCGTCGGTCATGCGTGCATCGAATTTGCCATTGGAGCGGCGATTGTCCACAGGCGCGAGAAACGACAATCGGCCTCCTTCCTCAGGTGGTGACCAGGTGATATGTTGGCCGTCGATTTCAATCTTTCCATCTGCCTCGAAACCACGGTGGCGTTGCGGATCGACGCGAAACTGTAACTTCCAAATATTCTTGGTCGCACCTTTGCTGAGTGTCAGCGCAACCATGGTGAGATGCTCCTTAGGCTTCAGCCAGAGATCGTACTGCAGCCCGTAGTGGGTGCTTTCGGTCTGTGCCGACGCCACGCCGGCATGCAGCATAAGGGGAACGAAAACCACAATAATATATCGTGCACAACGCATGACGCTGCTGGTTGGGGATCGATTCTCTTCTTGATGCGATGCGGCTAGCATTCTATGGATATTCAAGCACCCGTCTAGCAGAAATTCACACATCAAGCAACCTGCAAGATGATGAGGCAGTCTTCAACATGATTGTGCAAAAGATACGGTGCTAGTTGGGAGCATGCGCGGGAGTAATGTGTTTTTGGTAACTTCCAATTTCTATATGAATAGTACGGGAAAACAAAATGGTTACAGCGTTCAGCACTATTTGGACATGATTGGGAATTTGCAATCGATTGCTCCATTCGAATCACACTATCTTCGCCCTTGATCGAACGATTCATCTGGCATCGTCTGATTTATCGTGTTGACTGAACATGGATCATGGAGAAGGTATCTTCGTATCACAAATACGTAATCTATAGAAAGACTTTTATGACCCCTACACGACGAATCAGGCTGCTTCGTAAAATCTTCCTTTTTGCTTCACTGAATGGCCTGAATCAGGTTGGTTTATCTTCGTTGGTCTCATGATAGACCCAAGCTGGAAATGGAGGAAGTGGGATTTTGCACTTTTGGGCAACGAGACCTAATTCGGCAGTCGTTCTATATGAGGTTTCTTGTGAGAACAATTCGGAGTGGTTGTTGAGGAGAAGCGTCCATTTCCCCTGAGGTTTGTTAAAAGTAAGAGTAGTGGGTTTGTCGTTAAACCCGAGAATCAGGAGCATCGCTGGAGCCTTTGGATGCTTGCGATAAATGGTAAGCACATTGGATTTCTTGTGTGCCCTTACTTGTAATTTATGGCCTTTGACACCAGGGCCTAATGAGGGATTTTGTTTGCGGAGCATGATCAGTTGCTTGACCCACGCGGCCATGGAATGTTGGAGATCAGTCTGTTCTGCTGGTGGCGTGAGTCGAGAGTTTTCAAAGGTTTTGACATCGTAAGGGTCTGGTACTTGCTTCCACCCAAACTTTTGAAATTCTGCCAATCGACCTTTTCGCACGGCTTCAATCAATCGTTCATCTCCGTGATCGATAAAATATTGGAAGGGTGCTTGTTCACTATATTCTTCGCCCATAAAGAGAAGCGGGATGAATGGAGATAATAGCACAGATGCCACCATGACTTGTTGTGCAGAGTGTGGAATGAGCGTTGTGAGTCGATCACCCTGCGCACGATTTCCAATCTGATCGTGGTTCTGGCTGAATACGACAAACGAGGTAGCGGGGAGATGGGCTGATGAGTTTCCATGTCGTCGATATCGATGATGCGAATATTGTCCTGAGAGCACAAAGTGTTTTTTGAAAGCGGTGGCGACATCATCGAGCGAACCAAAATCGCAATAGTAGCCTTGTTGTTCTCTTGTCACAAGACTGTGAAGCGCGTGATGGAAGTCATCGTTCCATTGGCCATCTAGACCGTAGCCGCCTTTCGAAGTAGGGGCAATAATTTTAGCATCATTCAAATCACTTTCTGCGATGACATGTGCTGAGCGACCAAGGCGGCCTGCTTCTTCGTGGACGGCTTCTGTCAATTCCTGAAGAATGTGTTTTGCGCTGAAGTCGAAAATGCTATGAATGGCATCTAAGCGTAAGGCGTCGATGTGATAGTCTCGTATCCAATAGACTGCGTTGTCGATGATGGTGTTGCGGACCGCATCACAATGAGGGCCATCGTAATTGACGGCGCTTCCCCAAGGTGTTCGATAGTGATCGGTGAAAAACGGACCAAATTCTCCCCAGTAATTTCCTTCAGGCCCCAAATGGTTATAGACAACATCAAGGACCACGGCGAGCCCAACAGCATGACAGGCATCAACGAAGCGATGTAATCCTTTAGGACCACCGTAACTATTCTGTGGTGCAAATAAGTACGTGCCGTCATAGCCCCAATTTCTGGTTCCAGGAAATTGCGCAATCGGCATAAGTTCAATCGCAGTGATGCCCACTTCATCTCGAAGATAGGACAAAGAAGGGATAATACCTTCGAACGATCCATCCTTAGAAAATGTACCAGGATGAAGTTCATAGATAATCAAGTCTTCTAGAGGGAGTCCTTTCCATTGATGATCGGTCCAGGGAAAGCCCTGAAGGTCAACGATTTCCGACGGACCGTGAACTCCTTCAGGCTGATAACGAGAGACTGGGTCCGGACGTGTTGCTTCATCGTTAAGAACATATTGGTAGCGTGCTCCCGAAGAAATGTTTTCAACGGTGCAATGCCAATAGCCAAATGGTTGAAGATCTAATTGAATTGGGCCACCAGTTCGTTCAAGAATATTGACGGCCACCGACTTCGCATACGGCGCCCATACCTTGAATGCCGCTGTGTATTCATTGAGGAGGTTGACTCCGGAATCACATGTTCGTCTAACAGTGTGTTGTTTATTTCTTGATTTTTTACTCATAGCTGCTTCCTTGCAGGTTTAAAATAAGGGTTCGTTCATCTCATACTTGATTATGCCGTGCAATTTGGAATTGCGCCAGTTTTAAAAATTCAGTATAGTGGATTCCATTCCCTTTATTTCCCCATCATCGTGAACTTATAACCCAGACAGGAGAAGCCAGATAATGAAAATGTGGCCAGGTAGGCCGTATCCTCTTGGTGCGACATGGGATGGTCAGGGCGTGAACTTCGCGCTCTTCTCCGAAAATGCGACGAGCGTTGAGTTGTGTCTCTTTGATCATGAACTCCAGGATCAGGAGACTCATCGCATTCGAATCGAAGAACGAACCGACCAGGTGTGGCATGTGTATTTTCCTGAAATTCGCCCTGGGCAATTTTATGGGTATCGCGTACATGGTCCGTATGAACCGGAAGCGGGGCATCGTTTTAATCCATCAAAGTTGTTAATTGATCCCTATGCGAAAGCCTTGACCGGCGTCGTGAAGTGGTCAGAAGCCATGTTTGGGTATCGTGTAGGTGATCGAGGTGAAGATCTGTCGTTGGACAAACGGAATAATGCGGGTAATGTTCCAAAGGGTATCGTCGTGGATCAAGCGTTTACGTGGAGTGGTGATGGCCTGTTGGAGATACCATGGGAGCAAACGGTGATCTACGAGGTACATGTGAAAGGATTCACCATGCAGCATCCAGATGTGCCTGAGTCTTTACGAGGCACCTACGCCGGTTTGGCGTCGCCACCCATCATAGAATATCTCCAATCACTTGGCGTGACGGCTATAGAACTCTTACCTGTCCATCATTTTGTGAATGATAATTTCCTTCTAGAACGGGGATTGTCCAATTATTGGGGGTACAATTCCATAGGATTTTTTGCGCCGGATATTCGGTACTCGGCTTATAAGGATTTAGGCCGCAAAGTGTATGAATTCAAGACGATGGTCAAAACACTTCATAGCGCTGGCATCGAAGTGATTTTAGATGTCGTGTATAACCATACGGCCGAAGGCAATCATCTGGGGCCTACGCTGTCTTTTCGAGGAATCGATAATGCCTCGTATTATCGATTGGTTCCGGATCATCCTCGGTACTACATGGATTACACAGGTTGTGGGAATACCTTGAATGCTCGTCATCCTCGAACACTTCAGTTGATCATGGATAGCTTGCGATACTGGGTGTGCGAAATGCACGTAGATGGATTTCGGTTTGATTTGGCCTCCGCGTTGGCACGCGAGTTACATGATGTCGATCGATTGAGCGCTTTTTTCGACATTATCCACCAAGATCCCGTGTTGTCGCAGGTAAAACTCATTGCCGAGCCCTGGGATCTGGGGGAGGGCGGCTACCAAGTTGGCAATTTCCCTCCAGGGTGGGCGGAATGGAATGGGAAATACCGAGATGATATCAGGCGGTATTGGAAGGGCGATGGCGGCCTTCTCGGAGAGATGGCGCATCGGCTCTCTGGGAGTAGTGATTTGTATGGAGCGAGCGGTCGTCAACCATATGCGAGTATCAATTTTGTGACGGCCCATGATGGGTTTACTCTTCACGACTTAGTTTCTTATAACGAGAAACATAATGAAGCGAATCGAGAAGAGAATCGCGATGGGTCTGATGATAATCTAAGTTGGAATTGCGGCGAGGAAGGGCCGACTGACGATACGGCGATCTTAGAGCTACGGGAGAAGCAAAAACGAAATTTTCTAGCGACACTTCTCCTCTCGCAGGGAATACCCATGCTCTGTGGAGGCGATGAGATTGGTCGGACGCAAGGTGGGAATAATAATGCGTATTGTCAGGACAATGAAATTAGCTGGCATGACTGGAATCTTTCGAAGTCGAACCAGCTTTTGTTTAACTTTACGCGTCTCTTGATTCACTTGAAAAAAAATCACCCCGTGTTTCGGCGTCGTCGATTTTTTCAAGGTCGACGAATACGTGGATCGGAGGTTAAGGATATTGCCTGGTTTGGCTCACATGGCAAAGAGATGACTGATGTAGAGTGGGGTATGGGGTTCAGGACGATAGGTATTCGCTTAGCTGGTGATGCGATCGGAGAAAAAGATGAACGTGGTCAGACCATAGTTGATGAGACGTTTCTCCTGTTACTGAACGCGCACCATGAAGAGGTTCTGTTTGTTTTGCCAGCTCACAAAAAGGGCGTGCGGTGGGAACTGGTATTCGACACTTCGTTTTGGAATGATCAAAAATCTCGAAGGCGGATAAAACTGATGAAAGGCGGAACACCCTATACGCTTTCTCCCAGGGGGTTTGTCCTTATGCGGCTACATTAAGAAAGAATGCACCCCTCATCGGTAGCACCTCCACCTCGAAGGATACAACGTATTTTGTCGTTGGTGAAGCGTATAGCCGTTCCCATAGTCTTCCGATCGTCTGTCGCGCGTTGTTGCCCTGTGTCTCAGAGTAAGGTTCGGCTGAAAGTTATTTGGTTTCGCTATACTTCATAAAAACCCGAAAGATTCTGTTTACGAGATACGAACATACGGGCAACGTTTCACGAGTCAAGATTATCCCCGATCCCCAACAAATCTTTTTCCACGCTCCATGATATTATCGACGGCGTCTCGTGCATCTTCAGTAAACTCTGTCATACGTTCTCCAGCATCTTCTGCAAAATTTCGCAATTTGCGTCTGGTTCTGGTCCCGGATTGTGGTGCCATGAGAATACCCATAGCCGTTCCAAGCACAATTCCCGTGATGAAAGCCAGACCTCCAAACATCACATATCGCGTGTCGGTATCCATTTCTGAACTCCCTTCTCTCATGTTTTTGATCTTAATGAATTTTTAAGCTCTAGATGATCACCAACCTCTTACACTCTTGGCGTATTCTACAGGAAACGCTGGTTGTTTACCAATTTCTGTCAGATTTGCGACGATTTGTCGAGGCGCACCCCAATCACTCCACAGCACCTTTTCTAACTCGAGAACCGCAAGGTTCGGAGTCAGTTGTAATAGCGCAAGGAGCGACGTATCCCAGAGCTTCGGATTTTGAAAGATTTTCTCCAAAATCGCACGCTCATAGGAGGTCCCAATCGCATCCTGTAACTCATCGAATAACTCCATCATTTGGGGTATAAATTGCCATCCGAGGTCCCACAGCACATCTGTCCTGGCCGTTAACACAGAGGTATTTGCGAGATAGCGTGTCTGATCAGAATAGCGGGTTCCGAGCGCTTCAAGTGGAAATTCTTGAGAGAGGTCCTTAACGCCATAAACAGGTATCCCATACGTCCACCCGAGTTCTTTGTCTAAGGTGATGCATCCTCCTGCTGATTGATACCCTGAATCTGTGACCCCAATGATGAAAATATGATCAGTGAATTGTGCCGTAGACCAAATACTTCGTTGAACGGCTCTCAGGAAAAGATCTTCCGGATAGACAAAATGATCTGATGGATAGGCGACGACAAGAGCCGTCGTTTCCTTTACTCGCAGGTAGGTGAGGGATAAATACAGACTTACGACCATACCTCGATGGCGAGGTTCGGTAATAATAATGCCAGGGACACGCCCACCAAGTTGCGTGCAGGTTTCATGAAGGTACGATTTTTCGACAACGGTAATTTTACTATTGGGATGACTCAATTGGTCTGCGCGATCCCAGGTATGCTGGAGCATAGATCGAGATCCCACAAACGTACAAAACGGTGTGGGTTTGTTGTACCCAAGCCATTGTTCAATGAACGGGCGGGCTTGGAGATTTTCTTCACCGGTGAGAATAATTGACCATACGGGAAGCTGTTCGTGTTGGGAAGTGGGCATGATGACCCCCTTTCGGTGTTGACAACGACTAAATCGCAAGCATGGGAATTGTTACGTGATGATTGGCATGTTGACCCTTCTCATTTCCAATTCGATAAATACACGAGAAATCCGTTGAAGCCTCAACATCTTTCTACTCAAACATTGAAATTCCTTATCATTATTAGGAACTTCTTTAGAAAATTTTGTTTAATGAAAGGAACAGTTAATGACACCTGCCCCCATGACATACATGGGAACGACTCTCATCAATTCAATATCTTATTAGTGAGATATTGCTTTGATTTCTTGGCTTACCGTGACTGAGCGACCAGTAGGAATAAGTGCGGAGAAATGAGTATGAAAACGTAGTCTGTGTATCGAAATCCTCTTTCATCACCATGCGACAGATGGGATATTGCTCTTCTCTTGAGTGAACAGGATGGGGGAGAATGCATCGCATGACTTGAGCCCCACTGTTGATGAGGTCATGAAAGAGTCATAATTGTCTACCAATACGCATGTGACGTCAAGTCATATGATGGGAAAATCTCGTGCCATGCCGTGAGCTCTACAATACGTGAAGAAATTGAGAGGACAGCAGCAAAAACGCAGATCTTGGTCTATACGTAATTTTTCTTGCGGTAACAACTGGAGTATGGTATCTGGAAATGAATGTCTGTTTTACGAACAAACTAACAATTTAAAAGGAATTATTCAGTCATTGTTGTTGTAAAGAAAGGTGATATTTGCTCTTAAGATCGTGACAGGATATTTAGGGCGAACCCGACATGCATCATGCCTATCATGCAGAATTCTGCAAGCTCACAGATAAATGTTCATGAATTAGCTCATCGTTACGGGATTGCTTCTTCATATACTGATGGCGTTGGCTCCACTCGTCATCTCTCCCCCGAGACACTTTTATCAATTTTGAACTCCATGGGAGTTCAAGCAGAGTCGACTGATTCAATTGTTCGAAGCCTTAACGAAGTATGTGCGTCTTCTTGGCAGCAGCTTATTGACGAAGTGCTTGTGATCGCTGAAGGCACCTTCAGACCTTCTATCGTCGTGTCCATGCCAGTAGGTTCGCCGGTGTTAGAAGATGTCAGTTTGTCATGGACTATCACGAATGAAAATCAAGAGACTCAATCGTTTTTTCAATCCGGAAAAGGTCTTCACGTTGATGAGGAGACAGTTATCGGTGGAATACACTATGTGCGAGTTCTTCTTCCTCTTCAAGCAACGTTGGTCTTGGGATATTATTGGCTTTTTCTTACCGTCACGACTACCAATCAGTCTATTGACGCGAAGACGCTCATTATTGTGTCGCCGCTTCGCTGTCATACTCCACGCTCGCGATCTCGAAGTTTTGGGGTGAGCTTACAGCTCTATAATCTCCGGACGAATCAAAATTGGGGGATTGGGGATTTTCGAGATCTCAAAGCATTCCTGAGATGGTCAGGAAAGAATCTGGGTGCGACCACAGTTGGAGTTAGTCCTCTCCAGGACACAACGACTGGGGTGAGCAGTCCTTACTCTCCATCGAGTCGATTATTTTTTAATCCATTGTATTTAGATATCGAAGCGATTTCTGAGTTTCGTTCAACGCCTTCTTGTCAAAGACGCTTCCATAGCAAACGGTTTCAAAAAACTTTGCATGACTTACGGACGAGCGGACTGGTGCAGTATGAACGGGTCCGATCCGTCAAAACACAAATGTTAGAAAATCTTTATCGCGCCTTTAAACAGCAACATGTCAAACACAAAACATCTCGCTTTCGCACATTTGAACGCTATTGTCTGGCCCGAGGTGAATACCTCAAACGGTATTGTCTTTTTCAGGTGTTGTCTGAACGTATAGGTTCTCCTGTTTGGCGTTATTGGCCTGAGGAATATCGAAATCCACATTCGCAGAAGGTCGTGGAATTGGTGCATGCAAGGCAGGACCGACTCCGCTACTTTCAGTATGTGCAGTGGCAATGTGAACTGCAATTAGGCGGGATTAACCGGATGGCGAAACGCCTAAATCTTGCCTGCCAGCTGTATCATGATTTACCTGTCGGTGTGCATCCTGATGGAGCTGATGCGTGGATATTTCAAGAAGAACTGGCCTCCGGGATTACGCTAGGAGCGCCTCCCGATTCTTTCAATCTTCAAGGGCAAAATTGGGGGTTAATGGCTCCTGTTCCCTGGAAGATGCGTAAGGCCGGCTATCGATTCTTTATTGAGACACTTCGCCGAAATATGAAGTATGGAGGTATGTTGCGTATCGATCATGCCCTTGGCCTTTTTCGACTCTTTATCATTCCTGAAGGTTTGCCAGGCGATGCCGGGACGTATGTGAAAACACCTGTGGATGAGGTTCTGGCCATTTTAGCATTAGAGAGCGTAAGGTATCAGGTGATGGTTGTGGGTGAAGATCTTGGAGCAATCACACCGGAAATACGAGGACGCTTGACGAAAGCTGGACTTCTTTCATATCGATTGATGCCCTTTGAAAAAACACAAACAGGAAAATTTCGAACGCCTAAGCAATATCCCGAGCAGGCCATCGTGTCATTTACGACACATGATCTTCCAACTTTTATCGGGTATTGGGCTGGACGTGATATCGAAACCAAAGCCCAAGCGAGTCTCTACCGGACTGAAGAACAAATTGAACAAGATTGGGACGCTCGAATGAAGGATCGTTTAGCATTCATTCATGCGCTTGTGAAAGAAGGACTCCTGTCCAAACAGACATTGACGCGTATTCCCCTGCAGGCACCGTATGCATTCGTGAAAGCCGCTTATGCCTATCTTGCTCGAACTCCTTGTCGAATATTGATGATCCCACTCGAAGATTTATTGGGAGAATTCGAAGCGCCAAACTTGCCAGGAGCTTCAACTGATGCGTATCCGTCCTGGCAACTCAGGTTAAATCGGTCACTGCAAGCTTTTCGACAAGATGCACGAATTCGTTCGATGGTCAAAGTTATCCAGCGAAGTCGAAATCAAGCAGGCTAGCGTTGGCAAAGATGCAAATATCTGAGTGTGTAATGAACGCGGAAGACCACAGCTTGGTGTTATGGCGTCAGCGTGTCTCTCCACCGACAGTAATTTGATGACTCTTCAAGAGAAGGAAGTTGGATTATGAAGATTGAGCCTAGAGTTTGCTTGCGACTGTGATGATGGACATGCCAAGATAAGCGGTCGTATGCGCAGATGCTAATAAATGATTGAAAATACCAATAATTTCCCTATGCGCCATCCTGACGTTCTGCGCGGTTTGCAAGACGTCAAACCTTGGAATGTATTTGGATTCGCTATAGTAGGCCTTTTACCGTTTCGGTATCACTGAATCCGCTATCATTTCAGTCTTCTCGATACTTTTTCCCATGTTGACAGAACATACAATGTTCCCCATGATCATTTTCCTGAGGAATACCCGTGCAGGCATGTCTGATTGGGCTGAGCGGATCACGCAGTCTTTTGCGACGAGTGTGTCGGAAGTTGCCTCTTTTCTCCCTACGATTTTAGAGGCGCTTTTATTGTTATTGCTTGGGTTTTTATTAGCCCGATTGGTCGGTGGTGCCACAACGCGACTATTGCACTTATTTGGATTGGACCGTCTCTTGAGCAGGACGACAATACAGACATTGCTTGAACGGGCTGGCACTAAAAAACATGTTTCAGAAATTCTCGGGACAACAAGTTTTTGGCTAATCTTTCTCTTGTTTCTCATCTCAGCGTCTAAGACGGTTGGACTCGCCATCGTATCTGAAGCGTTAACGAGTTTGGCCTACTATATTCCAAAAGTTGGTATTGCCATACTTATTCTGGTCTTAGGGATGATGGCGACCAACTTTGTGCGAGAATTGATTCTACTGGCTTGCAGTACCGCCGGCATTGTTCAAGGAGCCATTGTGGCTCAAGCGTTTTATGTCGCTGGCATTCTTTTAGTTGTGGTGACGGCTATTAATGAGTTGGGAATTGACACGAGTTTGCTCAACAATACCATTACGCTGATCGTCGCCGGTCTTATTGCTGGTGCGGCTCTGTCGTTTGGTCTTGGATCTCGGGCTGCCGTGTCGAATCTCATCGCCGCTCACTATCTTCAAAGCGTGGTTCGCGTTGGTCTTCATGTCCGGATGGATAATGTTCATGGGACGGTTGTGGCCATTACACCTGTCTCGGTGGTGTTAGAAACCGAAGAAGGCCGTGTGGTCATTCCCGCATCACAGTTCAATGAGTCAACGGCAGTCATTTCAAGCCCAGAAAATTAGGATGGAACCTGAGGATCGTCTGACGCTCGGCTATGTCCGATCACATCCGCTTGAAGCTGCCCGGCGGTTAGAAACCATGAAATCTGATCAGTCGGCGGCTTTGCTTGCCCCCTTACCGGCCGAGGATGTGGCATTAGTGTTAGAGCATTGCTTGCCAGGTCCGGCTTCAAAGATATTATCCAATCTTACGTTACGAATGACGAGTCATATTATTACCGAACTCTCTACTTCGTCGGCCATTAGTGTGCTTCGTCAGTTTGACGATTCGCTTCGCATTGACCTGTTAGAGCGTTTAGAAAAAGCCATTGGGTCAAGCTTGCGACGCGCAATGCGGTATCCTCCGCACACGGCCGCCAATTTGGCTGATCCTCGCGTGTTAACTCTGCCTCCTGATATTACGATTGAAGAAGCGTTGACTCGCACGAAACAAGATGTACGAAATACTACCTACTATGTGTACGTGATTGATCGGGAGACGAAACTCGAAGGTCTTGTCACGCTCAAACAGTTGATCGCGAATGATGCCGATCATTTAATCGCGTCTCTTATGACGACCAAAGTGGTGACGTTGTCGGCAGAGGCCAGTATTGATGAGATTCTGCAACATCCACAATGGGAACGATTTCACACCTTACCGGTTGTCGATCGATGGGGAACGTTTTTAGGTGCGTTGCGATATCGCACGTTAAAAGGCATAGAACAAGAACATGTCCAAAATCCTGATCCTGGCCCATTGAGTCAAGCCTTGATCCAACTTTGGGAAGTCTATTCCCTTGCGGGCATTGGAATCATGACAGATATGGCAAAGACTATCAGTGGACCAGAGAAGCCTCCTTCATCAGGGACATCCGTGACGTTTCGGAAGGAGAAACGCTGATGTCGCAACATATCATGCACGAGGCATTTTTTACAGATTATCATGAGGAAGCCGCACAAATACTTGAAACCTTTCCGATCCCAGACATTCTTCGGATGCTTCAATCAACGAGTGGGAAAAATGCCGCCAATCTTCTATCCTGTCTCAGTCCTTCGCTTGCCGCAGAGATCATGACGGTGATGCCGACTGATCTTCTCTCGAAGACATTGGCTGAATTGTCTCCAACGATCGCTGCCTCATTGCTGCATCGTGTAGATGAAGACTTCCAGATCGCTATTCTTCATCGAATACCATCAACGCATGCCAATGAAATTCGCGCTCATATGGAATATCCTGCTGAAAGTGTAGGAAGTTTGATGGATCCTACAGCCTTTGCTCTTCCTGAAGATTTCTCTGTGGAGGACGCGATTTCGGAGGTTCGCAATCGAGCTTCCAAAGATATCCATGATCTCTATGTTATTGATCGGACTCACAAGCTTGTTGGAAAGCTCTCGCTACGGGATCTTTTGTTAGTCTCGCCTGATGAGCGACTGCAGTCTGTGATGCATCAAGACTTGCCAGCGATTCATCCTCTCGAAAATCGTGAACAAATTGTTGAACTGTTTAGTGAACGACATTTATTTACTATCCCGGTCGTAGACCTGGACGGCATTTTGCTCGGCGTGATTCGAAACGAAGATATCGTGAAGGCCAGCCAAGAAGATGCCACTGCGGACTTACAAACGATGGTCGGGGCGAGTAAAGATGAGCGCGCGCTATCTTCTGCCTGGTTTTCGGTTCGAAAACGATTGCCCTGGTTGCAGATTAATTTATTGACCGCATTTATCGCGGCGTTTGTCGTCGGGATGTTTGAAGATACCATTGCTCAAATCACCGCATTAGCCGTACTTTTGCCTGTTGTGGCCGGACAGTCGGGAAATACCGGCGCTCAATCGCTGGCCGTCGTCATGCGAGGACTAGCCTTACGGGATATCCGTCCCTCGCAATGGCTGAAAGTGAGTGGAAAAGAAGTGTATGTCTCATTTTTAAATGGGATCGCTATCGCGTTGACGGCTTGTATTGCTGTGGCTCTCTGGAGTCATTCAGTGGGGCTTACAATCGTGATTGGTATATCGATGGTCGTCTCGATGGTTATCGCGGGTTTATCCGGAGCGATTATTCCTTTAACGTTGAAGGCCCTCAAGCAAGATCCTGCACAATCTTCTTCTATTGTCCTGACCACGATTACCGACGTGGTTGGATTCTTTAGTTTCCTTGGCCTCGCGACCGTCTTTTCTCAATTCCTCGAGTTTTAACCCGCTTTCCGAAATCCCGTGGCCTCTTACAGGATGGTGAATTTCTCACCTATGGCTATTGATTTGCACCAAAATGTGAATTTTGAATCGCTGGTTATTGCCTGTCCATGACGTCCTGAGATACTATTCAGTCGTTAATAATTATCGTTATAATAGGAGGCGCTATGGAAACGACGGTCAATCGTACCAAACAAGAAGTCCCTCTCGATCGTGACATTGAACGCTTACGGAACCAATTGTCTGTTTTGAAGGGCTATTTGAGGATTGAGCCTTCTTCTGAAGATTTACTTGAGTATGATTCGAAGACCGTAGACCTGATTAGTGATATTTTAGGAAGTTCGTCTCCGATGATTGAAGCGTATGAATATGCGACGGTTGGAGAGGCTGCTGGATTGATGAATTGGCCTGATGAAGCCCCTGAGGGTATGACTCATCAGTCGGAGAGAGAAAATTTACGGCAACGCTTACGAATTTTGGAAAGTTGTGTCGCGGACTTGGAGGCTCGTCGGGCTGCCGCAACACAGGGAGCTCGACGAAAACAGACGTCCGGTCCCAGTGTCGCAGAATATATGTCCAAATCCATTCGTGCCATTCCAATGGATACCACACTGAAAGAGGCAGGACAAAGTTTGACGAAATGGAAAATAGGGTCATTATTGGTTCAGAGTGGAGATGAATACGTGGGATATATCACTGAGACTGAGCTCACGAAAGAGGTGGTTGGAGGAGGAGTCGATGCCTCGACGACAACCGTGAAAACGTGTATGCGTGAGCCTGTGATCACGATTGAAAGCAGTGATGCGATCGTTGAAGCTGTGAGGTTGATGAAAGAGAAAGCCACGCGTCATTTGGCTGTGACAGAGAATGGCCATATCATTGGACTAGTGTCGGTTTCAGATGTGCTGCGCTATTACTCCGGAGTCAATTAACATTTATTTTTAAACTTTACGTATATAGCAATGAAGGGAACTTTTGTTGAATCCTACGTGTGTGAATTCCTAAAGGCCAACCGTAGCGATAGGGGAAAAAGTCCGAGTCCAACGATCAACAAACTGCAAATCCAACCTAGACGCCAAGGAAACCAATCTGGCGTAGGGCTGCCTGCGAGTAGCGTTCCTAATCCTGTTAGCACAAAAAATATTGATGTTGCAGTCAGCAAAGTCGCTAACAACGCTGTCAAGAATCTTCTGACATCATTGCCTGATTCTCCACATTTTTGAGCGATAGGCCTCCAGAATCCAGGAGGCTTCGCTCTTCGATAAAATTTTTGTAAATGATCTTCCTTTTCGGATGCGGTAAAGAGCGAAACGAATATACTGACCACAGTGGCTCCAAACGCCATGATCAGCAGACGAGTGGCTTCATTGGTTTGGCTCGTTTGCCAAAGTAAGAACGGTGCAAGTAGCATTGACATAGCAATGCTCGCCAGCTCTCCCCAAGCGTTCACACGCCACCAGATCCACCGTAGGATCAAAGTTACGCCAATTCCTGAACCTAACAAGAGGCTCACTTGCCAGGCCGTCTGGATCGACGAGAGGACGGGAACGATCAGAAGGGCAATCAGAAGAATCAGAACATTAGCTGCTCGTGCGATCCACACAAGAGATCGCGCGGACGGAACACGTTTGAGCCAGATTTGACAAATGAATCGCTTGTAAATGTCATTCGTCCAATAGGACGATCCCCAGTTCAGGTGTGTGTCGATGGTTGAAGCCAAGGCGGCAAGCATGCCGACCAGCATCAATCCACGAAGTCCACTTGGTAACAATTCGGCGATGCCCCGTACAAACGTGAATTCCCTGTCGGCAACGAAGTTTGCTCCGGTCAACTCTGTGTCTGGTGGAAAGACCAGCAAAAGTCCTAGTCCCAAAGGAAGCCAAATGAGGCTTCGTAATAATACCTGGGCCACGGTAAAGACCACCGCTGCTTGTTTGGCATCTCGGTCACTTCGACAAGCCATAGAACGCTGAGCAAGATAGCCGGTTCCATCAGCATTCATTTGAAAGAGCCATTGAAAACCGTAGGCTAGAAGGATGGCGAATGAGGCATATTTCGCCTCTGAAGGGGTAAACGCGACGAGTTGGTCGAATGTCAGATTGGCTGGTCCGATCGGTGTATACATGGCGGTGAGTTGTTCCTGGAAGCCATAGAATCCTCCAACATGTTGAATGACGAACCAGGCAAATAACCCACTTGCGATGATCGCGATAGCAAATTGTGCGATGTCTGTGGCAACAACACTTCGTAAGCCACCTGTAGTTGAGTAAAATAATGTGACCAGGACAATGGTGCCAATTGAAAGAAGATTATTTGTTGAGAGAATCCACAGGCTGTTTGGTGATGTTTGACTCAGCGTGAAGGGAATGCCTATTCCCTGAACGATATAGACGAGTTGATCGTAAAGAAACGAGGGGAGCCATTCATTCCATAAGAGAAATGGTTCTGCAAGTCGTGTTGCGGCCAGAAGCACCATAGCCAGGACGGTACAATTAATGATGGTGCCAAAGTAGATGGCTTTGATGCCTCGCAGGAGGGTCGCAGCTTGGCCTCCATATCGAACTTCTGTTAATTCTGCATCGGTGATTACTCCTACTCGACGCCAACTTGGTGCAAGAAGAAAGCCCATTAACAGAAACGCTAGTGCATAGATCCATAGTCTCCAAAGTGCAAAAATTCCAGAGGTGGCAATGAGCCCTGTGACGAGAAGGGGAGTGTCGGCCGCGAATTGTGTGGCAGCCATGCTAATGCCGGCCTGCCATCCCTTTAAGGTCCGTCCGGCTAGAAAGTACTCTTCAAGGTTTTGTGAAGCGATGGTTCGAGAGCGAAAACCGCTTGCAAGAGCATAGGCGATAAATAAGAATAGAATGAGAAAGTCGAGAAAGGTCATGAATTACCGGTAAATATGTTACTCATTAAAACCTATTTGGGAAACATCATTGAGTTTCTCACTTTATGTGCAGCAAAATTTGCGGTTTGATGGGATGGTATGGGAAAACAGCGTGTTGAGCAAATTATCATATACTGGTGCGTTTATTAGTCATTGAGGATAAATAGAAGTCGTCCGTGGACACAATAATCCAAATATTAGTGGTCTCAAGCTTTTTAATTCATGGGCTCTTGAAAAATCTTGTGATAGGCGGAATTCCCATATTGATGATGACGTACTACCGAGGTCGCTACGGAGATAAAAATGACTATTATCTTTCACTCGCCAAAGGTATGAGTCAACTAGTCCCGATGGTTGTCAGTCTTTCCATGCTGTTTGGTTTTATTACGTGGGGCATGGTCCTCTGGCAATATGATTGGACCGTCGTACAGGTGTTTGGGTCACAAATATTAGGATGGGTCGTTTTAATCGTGTTACTTGTCAGTGGATTCTGGGGTGTTTTGCAACTCAAACGCAACTATCAAAGAAGTTCTGAAATCCAATGGGCTCTTGGAATTTTTGTGATGGCCTGTATGCTTGCCATCACAGGGATTTTTGTTTCGTCGCATATTGGTATGTTGAATCTCTCCTCAGGTTTAGAATTAGCAACGACAAATGACAGTACTGTCCCAGACGTTTCTACCTTATGGCCAAGATTTTTTCATTCGGTCTTTAGCGGTTTTGCCATTACGGGATTAGTCTTGACCATCTATGGAAGTCTTCGGCCGCAATGCCGAGAAGATCATGAAGTCGATCCTGCGCCCTATGATATCAGGTTAGTCCGATATGGCGTGGGCTGGGTTCTTGGAGGCACTGTCCCTCAAATTGTTGTCGGACCTTGGTTCCTCTTGGCTTTACCGTCAGACGTGAGGTTTCATTTGATCGATGGAACGACCGTCGTCTCTTTGATTTTTTTTATCAGTCTGACACTGACCTTGCTGACGTTGGTCTTGCTCAATTCATCACTCATCATCCCTCACAAGCGCGGGTTAGTATGGGGAGGTGTGGGAAGTCTGACCTTAACGATCGTCTTTATGGTTCTGATACGAGAAGAAGTGAGAAAATTGTGGATGAGTTCTTATGGAATGGCAGTTGGTCCTGGAGAGCTCTCCTGGATAGTGGTGATTACTCTGGTAATCATGACTTTCATGGGGTTGTATCTCGGTGGTCGTTATGTCACATTGTCCCACAAGCAGACAACGACAAGTTAATGTACTCTGCATCTTACCGACTCTATACAGCCATGGTATTCAGGTATTTACCATAGGGAATAGGAATGCATATTTCAGACGTATTTTCAAAGCACAATCCCGCTATTAGTTTTGAGTTTTTTCCCCCAAAGTCAGAGGCGGCCTCAGAGGAGTTGTTCCAAACCATTTCAATGCTGATGCCGTTGCAACCAGCGTATGTCAGTGTGACCTATGGAGCAGGAGGCACGACTCGTGGTCGTACGCATGATTTGGTGGTGAAACTTCGAAAAGAAACTGACCTGACCATTGTTTCTCATTTAACCTGTGTGGGATCAGGACGAGAGGAGATCAACCAAATTTTGTCCAAGTATGACGCGAATGGCATTGACAACATCATGGCGCTTCGGGGTGATCCTCCTAAAGGCCAAGCACAGGCCGAACCGCCTACAGATGGGTTTGCTTTTGCCTCAGATTTAGTGACATTCATCAAAACTCACTATCCGCAAATGGGTGTTGGGGTAGCCGGTTTTCCAGAAGGCCATCCAGGGACTCCGAACCGTTTGATGGAAATTGATCATTTAAAGAAAAAAATTGATGCTGGAGCCGACTATATTTGCACCCAGCTGTTTTTTGATAATCGAGACTTTTACGATTACTGCGAGCGCTGTGAAATGGCAGGGATAAAAGTGCCAATCATCGCGGGAATTATGCCGATTACTTCTCGAAAAGGCATGAGTCGCATGGCAGAACTCGCGCTAGGAGCTCGATTCCCAGCTCAACTGCTTCGGGCTATGGAGCGCGCAGAAACCGATGATCAAGCCACGCATGTGGGGATAGAATGGGCGAAAGAACAGGTCCATGATTTAATCGAGAATAAAGTGCGCGGGATTCACTTTTATACATTAAACAAATCCAAAGCCACGCTACAGATCTATCAATCATTAGGCATCCGCAGCTCCGACTGCTTCCAACAGCACTTTCGTTACTAGCTAGAACACCTGTAATAAAGACCTACGATTAGGCGACCGTTCTTTCCAACAAAGGCTGTCGTCTCATGTGCTGAAGTACTTGGCTGTACCGTGTTCTAGGCGAACACCTGTAATAAAGACCTACGATTAGGCGACCGTTCTTTCCAACAAAGGCTGTCGTCTCATGTGCTGAAGTACTTGGCTGTACCGTGTTCTAGGCGAACACCTGTAATAAAGACCTACGATTAGGCGACCGTTCTTTCCAACAAAGGCTGTCGTCTCATGTGCTGAAGTACTTGGCTGTACCGTGTTCTAGGCGAACACCTGTAATGAAAGACCTACGATTAGGCGACCGTTCTTTCCAACAAAAGCTGTCGTCTCATGTGCTGAAGTACTTGGCTGTACCGTGTTCTAGGCGAACACCTGTAATAAAGACCTACGATTAGGCGAAAGTTCTTTCCAACAAAGGCTGTCGTCTCATGTGCTGAAGTACTTGGCTGTACCGTGTTCTAGGTGAACACCTGTAATAGAGACAGAGTGATATAGGGTTGGGCATTAAGGTTGGAAATGCAAGTTGACAAATCCGTCTTCCATTTTTCATCATCTCCTCTTTTCACCCACTATATCAATCAGTTTAAAGAACATCTGAATTCCATTCTCCTAATCCCCTATGCTAGTTTAGTTGTTCTTTTTCACAATCCCATGATCCCCCGCATGCGCCTTCTCTCTATCTTTCAATCCGCCTCATTCCTTAGACTGACCTTGGCCCTTGTGATTTCTCTGCAGAATCCTGTCTTAGCCCATGATTATTGGTTTGAACGAGAGGAACAGGAGTATGTGTTGTATCGCGGGCATCACTTTGGCGACCATGAAGGGGAATCCATCGTTCCCTACGACCCGGCGATCATCCAGCACGTGACTTGTGTGTCCCCTGACGGTGTCCCTCAATCCGTCCGCCCTCCAAGCCGATACCCCCTTCGAATTTCAGGCCCCTGTACCCGACTCACGGTGGAGGTGGATTCGGGCTATTGGTCCGTGACTGGTATCGAGACGTTCAATCACCCTAAGGAAGAGGTTCCGGACGCGCTCAGTACATGGCGTGCGATCGAGAGTACCACATTGCTCAATTCCTGGAATAAGCTTGAACACCTACCATCCTTACCGCAGGGATTGGAGATCTTTCTCGAAAATGATCCTTTCCTCACAGAGGAGGGCGAGAAGCTTCGCCTGGTGGTCTTGCAGGCGGGAAAACCCTGCCAGGGGGTCACGGTGGCCTATGATGGCAATCCTCGAGGAGTGACCGGGCCGGACGGCCGTATCAATATTCGCGTCCGCCATGGCGGGCTTCAAGTCATCACCGCCAGTCTCAAAGAACCCGCCCCCGATCCTCGAAAGGCGGACACCCTCCTCCGCAGCAGTACCTTGTTGTTTGAGTTGTCTGACGCCCTTTAACCCATGGCAGCTCATCCGTCATTCTTGAACATTCAATGGCTGACTCTTGTCAGTATCCTGATGTTCCTGGGAACAGAGGCTCTACCCGCATACGCTCACCATGGGGTAGCAGGCATTGGAGCCGCCGCCCTGCAAGGCCCGGGTGCCCCGATCGAGGCGGCCACCTCCGCCACCTTACCGGACAGCAAAGTCCTCCTGTACTTCAAACTCGACCACGCGGATTATGAGACCTTCGACTCCGATCCCTCGAACCACGAGAGTGATTACTCCAACTTCTGGATTGGAGGCCTTGGGTATGGGGTTACCCCATGGTTCTCGGCCTATTTATTTGTTCCTTACAATCAAAAGGAAGACGAACCAGGCGGGTTTGATACCAGTGGTTTTGCGGATATTTCGCTCTTTGGGCAAATCGGTTTCCAATGGGATGAAGGTTTGCGTCTGATTCCGGCGAATGAAAGTCTGGACGACTTCGAGGACTGGCACTTTACCCTGATTGGGGGATTTACCATTCCCACCGGAGATGACAATGTGCGAGACAATGACCGCAATATTGATCCAGGCAAATCGACTGGCTTTGGATCTCCCTCTTATTATACGGGGCTGACCGCAACTAGGGTTATCGCCGACCGATGGACCGTGAATCTGGAATTATCCCGGACGGCTTTTACCGAAAACCGGTATGCCGATGGAAATCGAACGCGCTTCGGGACCGAATATCGGGTGAATCCAGCCTTGGTCTACCGGGCGTACACTAGTCCGCAGCACAAAGTCCGACTAGACATTTCTGGAGAGCCCCAATACCTCCATCTCGGCAGAGATCGCACCAATGGTGATGATGAACGAGCCACCGGTGGAGACATTCTATACCTGCTGGGAGGGCTGCGAGGGTATTGGAGGAATGTCAGTGCAGCCATTGGCGCAAAGGTTCCGATCTGGAAAGATCTCAATGAAGAGGATGATCAACAGGGTGGAGAGGGGACTGAAAATTTCCGGTTCATTTTTACTTTCTCCGTTTTGTTCCCTTAAAGGTATGGGCGTTGACAAACCCCAGCAAAATGCGAGGTCAAATATCCTGTATTTATGCGGGTGCAGGTTAGTGGATTTGGTTGTTTGCAAAACAGGTGGTTGGGAAACGATGTAAGTCGGTAGAGAGGTCACTAAATTGAGTGTCTGCTTTGGGTCCAGGCTGTGTGAAAACTCGGAATTTTCTGGATTCAGGAGGTGCCTCGCCCCTTGCTCATGCAGAGATCGTGGAATAGAAGCGATCCTCGAAGACTAAATTTTTAGATCAAAAGTTTATACGGAGTTTACACACATCTGGGTCGAGAGCCGTCATTGTGATTTAAGAAATAACGAATACTGTCACAAGTGGACAAGCAGAACAGAAAATGTTCCCGAATTACGGGGCAAGGCTCATTTCCTACCAGGGCCTTAGAATCTGGTGCGATCTTATGCCTCAACCATTTTCACTCTGTCCATAATTTTTACCACACAATTATGGCTTAGATGTCTTCTTGCTTCTTTCATACTCCCATCCAACTTCTGCACCAAGGATGAACACGATGGATGCGTAGTACACCCATAGGAAAAAGAAGATGAACCCACTGAGTACGCCATAAAATGCCGTCAAGATCTGTGCGAGTTGGATGTACCACGAAAAGACCCATTTCGAAACTTCAAAGAGCCCAGCTGCAGTGAGTGAACCAACAAGGAGTGCCGGTTGGCTTAATCGCGTTGGAGTAGAAAAGCCATAAAAAAGATAAAACAGCGCGCCGAGACAGACAAATCCAAAGACTTTTCCGATCACAAACCAAAAAGGGTTCAAGAGTCCTTCCAGTCCAAGCACGCTTTCCCCATAGGACTGGATAAGACCTAGCGCAGAATTGACCAAGACGATCACAATGATGAGTAATGACAACACTAACATCAGGAGAAAGTCATTTCCCTTCCCTTTGATAAAGCCACGCCCCTTCCCGACGTGAAAGACTTGATTCAGGACATGACGAGCAGAGGAAAAGACCGCACTACTAAAGAGGAAAAATAGCAAGAATCCAGTAAATCCTAAGATCCCACGATTGTCGATCAAAGACGACAACAGTTCGAGAAAAGGTTTCTGGAATTCTGGAAGTAGACGGACAATGATGTCCTGTACCCAAATCAATGCGCGATCTGAACCAATAAGCGTGAACCCTAATCCGGAAACAAAGAGTACGGGTAAAGGTAAGCAGTACAGGACAAGATCAAAGGACAGGCCTGAGGCCAGAAACGGGGCATTGTCTGAAAAGAACTTTGATCCGACTCTTCTAAAACTCTGCCAAAATTTCATGATCGTAATTACGCCGAATGTTTAGGTGAATGGCGTTTTGTAGCTGCGTTGATGGTAACACTCTTGTCACGTGTTGGAAATCATTGTGTTTTTTCTCTTCTCTTAATGGTTGTGTCAAGATGTGGTGGTGTAAATCGCGGAGTGAGTTATTCGCGGTCTGTTGTCTGTTCAATGAGTCCCTGGATAGAGGGAATTTGGGTGAGGATCGTAGAGCGAGCTTGGGAAATTCCAGGTAGGCCAGCGCCGGCGGCATAGACGAGTCCGCGATTTGCTTTTCCGAGGAGTAAGCGTCCTCGTTCATTCCCGCGTGTGTCCGTCGCTGTGATGTCAAATGTCGGTTGGTCTAATCCGTATTGACTAAGCTCTGATTCTTGTTTGGTCACACGATGTTCTGCGGGTAAGTCGGCGAGACGACTGACTAACAGGTTGGCAGCCTTTTGGTTGATGGGGGTCGCAGGATCTTCCTCCCATAACCACACATCATTTTGATGAATGAGACCATACTTCTCACTGGGAGTTTTCACCCGTATGATTGTGAGGTCGTCAGGTGCGATACCTAAGAGCCGTTTATCTCGCATACCAAAGAGTTCCTGAGTCACTTCTTTCACGATTTGTGGGGTGATGCGATACAGAGGTTTTTCATCAGTGGTTTTGGCATATGTTTGTTCTGCATGTTGAAAGAAGGATACGGGGAATGTTCGGTTCGCAGTTTTAATCACGGCCGTGGCTTTTGGTTCTCCAAGCGATGCGAGGAGCGTTAGTTTTTCTTGCTCAGTATCCACAAAGGCTTCGGCCTTGAGGTCTTCGAGAGCCATCAGTAAAACTCCCACCGTGGTTTTGTCAGCCGGTCCTTTGATCGGACGCTCAAATCTCCAGTTGGGACTCATGCCATGAACTCCTGGGACACGGTGGAGGAGCATCTCCTGCTCTGGGGTGTGAATTTCCAAGTGTTCGACTTTCGCGTGGTTAAAAAAGAGGACATCTTTTAATCTGAACGTGTAGAGATTCTTTTTTGCGAAGGTCAAGACATTGAGCGTTGTGAGGACGACGCTATTGTCCGAGGCTTTTCGAACATACAACGAAGAAGAAAATGGGCCGGGATTGCCCAAGTCGAGAGTGATGGTCTGTTGCCCATCCGTGACTGTGACTGTCATATGTGGAGGGGCAAGGCCATATTGTTTGGTATCGGTGGCTTGTTTTTGAATGACGCGTTCAATTTTTCCAAGCGTTAAGGCACGAAGAATTTTTCTGACTTCTCGGGAATCAGCAGGAGCAGTCAGTGGTGTGGTGATGAGCCAACGTCCCCGTTCATCTCGGTTAAAGACGAGATGTTCTTTGCCGGTTTTCATGGTGAGCTGCGTAATGAGACGGTCATCAAAGGGAATAATCTTGCGTTTTTCTTGCTCGACTTGAACGGTCTGCTCCGATGCCGGTACATCGACAAAATAAACATAGCCGCCGACCCCCAGCAGGATGATGGCGAGTATTAAGGTGAGTCGATAAGAATGCGACATAGGCGTTAGAGTCGTCGGCGTTTCTTCCAGACGGAAAACCCCAAGAATAACGTAAATAAGGGCAAGAACAAGACTTGGAAAAAGAGGAGAGCTTGTTCTTGAGAAGGATTAGGCACGAAAGGACGGAAGGCTGGTTCCTTGGGTGCTATGGACACAAGATGACCTTCATCTGCCAGCCATGCGACAGTTTTTAAGAAGAAATCGGTGTTGCCAGGATACGTGAGGTATCCGTTTGTTGCAAAGGCAGAATTACCGACAATCACGATTTTCCCCGGGCTTCCTGTCTTTGAGTTTACGGTTTTCGATGTTAACGCGGCTGCAATAGTCAGAGGACCTTTGATGTCTTCTTCGGGATTGAATGCTGGTGTTGTATTGGTTAAATTTATTTCCGCCCAACTGTTCTCTGATGTTTGAGCTAATGACACGAAATCCCAGTCTTTCCCTTTTTCCGTATCAAAGTCAATATGTCGAGAGACAGGAAGTAAGATAGGAACAGTAAACTCATCGGTAATGTCATGGCCGGTGAAGGTGCGAATCTGCAAGGCTGTTGGACTTCCACGGCCAAGCCGATGTTCTTCGTCCACCACGATTCCCTTCCCTAATGAGACTCCCCAACGTTGGGTCAACGTGTCTACCGAGTCGTGACTCTGAGGATCGACGAGTAAAAGCACATGACCTCCTTGCTGGACGTACTCATGAATGGAACTCTGTTCATCTTCTGCGAATGACTCTTGAGGAGAAGCCGAGACGATGACAGCGGGTGTCTGAGTTTCCTTCTTCGTCATGTTAGGAATGGCGTCGATGTGATACCCTTGTTTGCTTAAGGCATCATGGGCCCGGGACAATCCCGTGGATTGTTGATCGAGTATTCCTTTTTCTCCGTGACCGGTGAGAAACACGAGATGCTTCTTGGTGGTTTGAGTGACGCGAAGTAGGGCATTGGTGACTTCATTTTCCGATGCGTCCTGGAGATAGAGTTTCTGTGAAGAACCCTCTACGACTGCGGTATCAACCTGAGCAATAGCGTACTTCTTGGCCAATTCCGGTTGTCGTTCAGGATCGATAAACTCCACGGTGACCTGAGCAGTCTCTTTGGAATAGGTGGATAGTAAGTCGCGAAAGGCCGCAAACTTCGGACTTCGCTCATGCGCAAATACTTTGATTGAAATGGGTTCCTCTAATTTTCGTAAGACTTGGTAGGTTTGTCGCGAAAGAGTAAAGTGCTGAGTTTCAGAAAAGTCCCATTCTGGAGCATGACGTGCGGCCAAGAAGTTGATAATCACCATAATAGCTCCAACCAACACGACGGCAACGATGCTATTGAGCCCCAGCCGTGTCGAACGTTGTCGCGAGAAGCTCTTGATGGCTTTGAAGTGAAAAATAAATAGGGTGACGAAACAAATCAGTGCGAGACTTTCACAGACTGTCGTAAGCCATGTGGTTTTTGGGGCGAAAAGCGGGACGATCAATCCCGCCAGTGCCAGAAGAACGCCAACAATGCCTAAAGTGGGGATAAGACGACTTATTTCCATCGGTGTGCGTCAATCACTTGATGTGCAGCAAACCACATGAATGTCATGCCAGATAAGTAATAGACAATATCTTTGACATTCACGAGGCCGCGAACAAGTCGATCATAATGTTCGGTAAATGAGAGATACGATAGGAAATGACCCAAGGTTGAGTCTCCAAGAACAGTGGCAAAGAGGCCAAGTAGCCAGATGACGAGGATGATCCCGAAACTCAAAAAGGCGGCGATAATTTGATTCTCGGTCATGGCTGACGCCATCACGCCAATGGCTAACATGAAGGCGCCTTGAAGGAGTAAGGCGAGAAATCCTGTCCAGATAGGATCCCAATGAAAACTCACGTAGGCTGAAAGTACGACGGGGATTAATCCAGTAAGCACGAGGAGGATCAGATAAATGACCAACACACTCAAGAATTTTGCCGACACAATTTCGTTAATGCCAATAGGCGAAGTTAAGAGTAACTCGAATGTTCGCAGTTTTCGTTCTTCTGCAAAGGTGCGCATCGTCAGTAACGGCAAGACGAACATCAGTACGAGATTCATGCTGTAAAACACAGGGCGAAAGACCAAATCATTTAAATTAATTTGCGCATGGGTGTTGGTGATTTGCATCATTCTCAACGCTTGACCGCTCGCATTGACCACGGCCCAATAACTCAGCAAACCAACCAATCCTAAGAACACCGCGGCAATTACGTAGACGATGGGTGAGACAAAATAACAGCGAAGTTCTTTAGCCAGTAATGTCGTAACAGGTTGCATGACGAACTCACTATACCTCTAATTTGGAAACTGACTCATCTTCATTCGTGAGTCGAATAAAGACATCTTCAAGAGACATCGAGACCACGGCAAGCTCGAGAAGACCTAGTTGGCGCGTCATGACGAACTCGGTGATTGCTTCCCGAATATCTTGCCCTAACTCGGCCTCCACGAGATACGTATTGTCTGATTCGCCTGTAGAAACGTTGACAACCCCAGGCACCTTTTGAAGTTGGTCTTCCATATCAGGGAGCGGCGTCTTGACGGTGACCCGGAGTTGTTCTGATTGGCGAAGACGAGCGGCCAATTGTTCATGGGTGTCAATCGCGACGATTTGTCCATGATGAATGATGATGACGCGCTCACAGAGGGCCGTGGCTTCGGGCAGGATGTGCGTGCTCAAGATGATGGTATGGGAGCCAGCGAGACCTTTAATGAGCTCGCGGATTTCGATGATTTGATTGGGGTCTAGGCCAACGGTTGGCTCGTCGAGGATCAGTACTGGTGGGTCATGAATGAGTGCCTGTGCTAATCCAACCCGTTGTCGATAACCACGAGACAAATTTCCTATGACACGCTTTTTCACATCACCCAACCCCGTTTGTTCGATGATTCGGTCTTTTCGTTGAGCAAGATGGTCTATCTTCACTTTCTTCAACCGTCCAACGAACGTCAAGTATTCATCAACCGTTAATTCAAGGTACAATGGGGGATGTTCTGGGAGATAGCCGATGCGCCGTTTGATTTCTAGTGGTGATTCATGGCAGTCAAAATCACAAACACGGACGATCCCTTCCGTGGCTGGCATGTAGCCAGTCAGGATACGCATGGTCGTCGTTTTCCCTGCTCCGTTAGGACCCAGAAACGCAACAATTTCTCCCTTGGCCACGGAAAACGAAATATCGTTGACGGCTGTGAGAGGGCCATAGCGTTTTGTGACATGCTGAACATCAATCATAGGGATAATACCGAGATTTTACGTGTGAGTTCTTGGTAAGGGCTAATGCTGTTTGTGCATGGAAAATGGGAGGAAGAACAAAGGGAATCATACCGACCTCCTTAAAATACCGTCAAGTCTTTCTGCTATGCTTTCTTGAGAGGAGTGAGTTTGACACGATTAGGCAATTTAGTATGATGAAAAAGAGAATATGCTGTCTAACGTTTGGCGGGATCCAGAGGGCCGTTCTGGCTGGTGGCTCAACATCTGAGAATGACAATAATCGCTCAAGCCTTTCACAATAAGTGAGGAGGGCATGATGGTGTTTCAAATACAAAATCAATCTGAGGATTTCTCCTGCATCCGTGTTGGACTGCTCTTGTTCTTAGTTCTAGGCCTTATGGTAGGCTGTAGTTCACGTCATCAAACCAAAGTAAATAGTGAGCAATTCTCTGGTAAGACAAAAATCGTCGAGCTTGAAGAGACTCCGATCGAAGACACTCTGATTAAGCCGATTTCGAGCTTGGAAAATGAAAAAATTGAGCTCCCTCCTAAGCCAAGTCTGCCGGTCCAACCTGTATCGGTCGAAGAGCCAGAACTTGAATCATCGGAAGTGCCGTCATCTGAGCCTAATGGCGACCTGTATGCTTCGTCGGGAGAAGGTTCAACGGAGGTAGCGATACCTCAATCCACTTCAATATCTGAGCTTGCAAAGCCCAGTGATCTTGAAAATCTTCCCTATACGTTATCAGATATTTTTTTCGACTATGATCAGTACGTGTTACAAACCAACGATCTCAGTGCCTTGGAAACGAATGCCAAGGTTCTCCTCGGCCGGTATCCAAAGAAAAAGATTCTCATTCAGGGCCATTGCGACGAACGGGGGACGGAAGAATATAACATGGCGCTCGGTGTAAGACGCGCTCAAACAGTCAAAGACTATTTAGCTGATCTTGGGGTTCCACCTGAAAATATGCAAGTGTTGAGCTATGGCAAGGAAAAGCCATTCTGCACGCAACATTCTTGGAATTGCTGGAAACATAATCGTCGAAGTCACTTCGTGTTTCAGTAATCGAGCTGAATCGATGATTTCCAGCTAACCAAAGTCCTACAACTAAGCACTAGTGAAAAGGTTTTTGTCCTGTAGTCTTTGAGTTAGTTTTCCCTTCCTACTCTCTAGGCACTCACTCCTGAAAGAAAAAGAGCACTGTCTTGTTATCTCCAGGGAAACGTCCCTCAATATGTTGATGAGTATACTGGTAAAGTGAAGAAGTGTTGAGGGATATGGAATCCAGCCAAGTCGAAACAAAGTCGGATAACCTACCTACTTGGGCATGGGTGTTGGGAATGCTATCAGTACTCTTCGCTATTGCTGGGCTATTCAATCATGTGATGCTCTTCCTTCGAGTGAATGATGTCTTTGGTAATGCCCAGGCATATCACCACGTGACAGCTTCCTGGTCCATGATCAATTGGCTATCGAAACCAGTGCATGCATTCTTCTTAATATGAGCTGGTATGTTCTTAATGCGCCTACGGCATTATGCGGTGATCGCATACGGTTTATATATTCTCCTCATGATCGTGGCATCGCCCTACCACGTCCTTTCCACCGACTGGCTTGATACAGCTGGCATTGGTAGTTACGCTCGGTTTGTATTCAGTTTTCTCTTCGCTGGTGGTTGTTGGATCTGTGCGCGCGCGCTCCAAGTAAAAGGTCGACTTTCTTAGCGAGCGTACCGAGAGATTGAAGATCAAAAGAAAAATTTTGGGGGTAAATCATTAAATGACCGCTTCGGGCTGAAAGCGAATAATCTCTTGCCTGTAACTGCCTGTGAATTAGTGGGTCTCCTCCACTGCAATAGTTGGAGCGTACTGCCTTCTGTCGTCCAATTAACGTGTGGTCTATATTGACTATCCCAAACCGCTTACATAATTTAGAACCATACTCGCGCCCCCACTACAAATCGAATTTGACTAGTGTCTCCGTCTTCTTCGCGGACGAGGGTGGCGGTTTCTCCAAAACTTCTATCTAGGGAAACTCCCACGTAGGGGGCGAGTTCCCGCCGAATTTCATAGCGCAGACGTGCGCCCCCTTCCACGTTATTGAATCCAGAACCAGTTGTGAATTTTTTGACGCGTTGTACGGCGGCGTTGGCTTCAAGACGAAGTTGGAGGATCAGTCGTTGACTCAAGGACATATCTTTGGTCGTCGTCAAGCGAGCGGACACGTCTCCGCGATGACTCACAAAAAGGGCGGACTCAATTTCGTAGTTATAGGGCACCAATCCTTGAAGTCCGATTACCGCAAGCCCACGCGTCACATTGCGATCCCGAAAGGACTGCGTTTCGAGACGACCGCCAACCTGAAAATCGTAATATTGTTGAAAGAAACGCCCGTAGAGTAGTTGAGAATCTATATCGTAGTCGGCTTTAAATGCACTGTTCTGTTGCCCCTCGGTTTTATACCAGAGACGGTTATAGTCCCCGCCATACCAGCCTTCAATGTCCCATCTGTAATCGTTGCCACTTCCCGATCTACCTATTTTCGGACGATATTCCAGGACGTCGGCAAGAAAAAAGAAGTGATTTTTTTGATCATCGACAGGACTGGGCCAATCAGACTGGGTGCCAACATTTGTCGTGACGTCCCCCTTTCTTGTGGATTCACTCAATAGAGTCTGTTGCTCTATCTCTGCATATACTCTGGGGGTCGAAAGAGTGGACACACCCGAGAAGGCTGATGAGCCGGAGATCATCTTAGCAGACGTCTTCGCTGAAGCGACTTCTATGCTCAAGAAACTTATCACGCCCAGGAAAAGAATGGCTCGACGAGATGCATTCATGATCGCATCTCTTGCTCTTGGTCAGTGACCTCGATGATTCGAAACATCCCCGCCTTCATATGAAAGAGCAAATGGCAGTGAAATGCCCACCGGCCCGGCGCATCAGCGGTGATGGCCACGGAGAGTCGTTCTGCCGGCTTGACGACCACCGTGTGCTTACGCGGCAGGTAGGTACCCGTGCCGTTCTCAAGGTGCATCCACATGCCGTGCAGGTGTAGGGGATGTTCCATCATGGTGTCGTTCACGAAGGTCAAGCGAAGACGTTCGCCCAACTGAAACTGAATAGGATCTTTGGCTTCCGAATACTTCTTACCGTCGAATGACCACATGTAGCGCTGCATATGCCCAGTGAGGTGAAGTTCGATCTCACGTTCCAGCTCCCGTTGGTCGGGATAGGGCACAAGGCTCTTCAAATCGGTATAGACCAACACGCGTCTGCCACTGTTTTCGAGACCTCTCCCGGGTTCTCCACTTCGATTTTGCGAATATTCCGGCACAGCTTGATTCCCAGTCCCGTGATGGTCTGGGCCATGCCTGACAGGATCAATACCAGGAATTGTTGAATGAGATGGATCATCTATCGGCATGTCTGACAGCTTGTTCATCTCGAATGTAGGTCGTGTGTCCTGGTTCCCGAGCATGTTCATTTCCTGGGGAGTCGAGAGAGTTTGGTTCCCATGAGAAGACTCCTCCATAGCGGCCATGGTCATTTCTTCCATACTCCTGCCCATATCACTCATCGTGCGGAGTGGCCTCAGACGACGTTCAGGAAGCGGAGCACTCATTCCTGCGCGCGGTGCCAGCGTGCCGCGTGCGTATCCGCTTCGATCCATCGTCTCAGCAAAAAGGGTATAGGCACGATCCTCGGTAGGATTGACGATCACGTCGTAGGTTTCCGCTGGGCCGATGCGAAATTCGTCCACCACAACGGGTTGCACGTTTTGACCATCTGCTTGAATGACCGTCATAATGAGATCGGGCAGGCGCACATCGAAGAAGGTCATCGCGCCCGCATTAATGATGCGCAAACGGATCCTGTCGCCTGGACAAAAACGCCCGGTCCAATTGCTTTCGGGCGACAGCCCATTCATCAAATAGGTGTAGGCGTAGCCGCTGACGTCTGCAAAGTCTGTTGGGTCCATCCGCATCCTGTCCCACATCAAATAACTTTGTAATGTATGCCATAACCCCTTTCGCCCAATGTCGCTAAACAACTCATGAGCAGTACGTTTCTGAAAGTTATAATAGCTAGGTAATTTTTTGAGATTCGCGAAGACCGTCTCCGGCGAGTCGAAGGTCCAATCCGAGAGCACCACGACATATTCACGGGTATACTGAAACGGCTCCGGCGTCATCGGATCGATAATGAGCGGTCCGTAGACTCCTAATTGCTCCTGCCCTCCAGAGTGGCTATGGTACCAGTAGGTACCGCTTTGCCGAATTGGGTAGCGGTAGGTAAAGGTTGAGGCTGGCTTGATGCCAGCAAAGCTGACACCTGGCACGCCATCCATATTTGGAGGAAGAATCAATCCATGCCAATGAATGGAGGTGTCCTCCTTCAAACGGTTGATAACGTTGAAGGTGATAGTTTGGCCTTCCTGTAGGCGGATCAAGGGACCCGGCACCGTGCCATTGATAGTCTTCGCCATGCCAAGTTGTTCTCCAATTTGAATAGGAGTCTCAGCAATCGTTAAATCAATGGAATTTCCTCGCAACAGTGGAGGAAGTGTTGTCCCATTGATCGCTGTACGTGCCCAAACATAGGAGGGAATGAGAGGGGTCAGGGCCGCCATG
Source organism: Nitrospirales bacterium (assembly GCA_965223675.1). Classification (GTDB taxonomy): domain Bacteria; phylum Nitrospirota; class Nitrospiria; order Nitrospirales; family UBA8639; genus JAGQKC01. Next base: position 290,387 of record OZ245013.1, read on the forward strand.
AGCCCCATCGCTCCGAGGCGTTCTAGTAACACACGCCGCGTTATCCTATGATTCTGACGATCCATGTCTCTGTTCCTTTCAATTATTAACGTTTTAACCGTTGTTTAATTTTTCTCGTGCGCTCGTAGTCTCTTTTGAACAGAAAACCGTCGTAGGGTTGAGGTGGATAAAAGTAATGAAGCGACAGAAGTCCAACCCAATGACAAACCTAGTCAACTAAGCCTCGAACCCCTAAGTAAGGGATTTCGAACGTGTTTGCCATTCAGTTGTGAGGAAAGCTCAGTTCAGAAAAACGGAGAAGAGAAGATATAAAAGAGGATAGGTAGTGGCGCTGGGTATCCCTTCATAGCCTAGAAGCTTGAAGAGACCGAAGTTAAGGATGTCGGGTAGCCAGGAAACACTTGCTGCGGAAAAAACCCCAACAGAGACAGTATCTTTTTCGAAAGATTCCGCCGACGTGATTAATTGATCGGGACAATCACCAGTTGTTTGTGAAGAAGAGGAATGGTGAGAAGTTGACTGAGAGTGCTGTATGTCGCTGGCGGAAGCTGGCATGGGACAATACCAACCGCCTACTCCGCAAAGCATGAAGGCAAAAAGGATGACAGACACACAGCCTTTCATTTTTGATAGATCTTGTACATTCATATTTTTCTATTAGCCTAAACTTCTTTTGTAGAAAAATCCAGTAAACGTGATTCCACCATCTTTTAGGAATGACTCTAATTACGCTGAGGGTGCTGCTCCAGCAATGGAACCAGTAGTTGATGAGTCCGTTGTTGCGTCTATGAGAGTGCCTCTCATGCCTGGATCGCCTGAAGGAGCGGTTGCACACCGATGATCGACAGCACACGTTTGAGGTTGTAGGCCAACACATGCAAACTCATCTCAGTACTCACCTGCTTGAGGGTTTTGGTTTGGAAGTGAGTATAACCCATCCAGGCCTTTAAGGTCCCGAACGGATGCTTGACGGTTTTTCGGCGAGTGCGCATCCGCTCCGGTTCTCGATCGAGCCGGGCTTCGGCGGCCTCAAGCACGGCTTCATATTCCCATCGCGTCACTCGCCGATACGCACTGGTTGTGGACTGGGACTTCAGTGAGCAGGTTGGACAGTGCGATGACCAGTATTTGTGAATCGTTAATCCTTTCTCCTGCGTCTCAAACCGCCAGATCAGGCGCTCTCCGGCCGGGCATACGTATTCATCATCTTCTGCTTTGTACGTAAAGTCGCGTTTGCTGAACAGGCCTTGCTTCCTACTTCCCGATGTCTGGGGTTTGGGGAGATGATAGGTCGTGATCTTCGACTCATTGGAGGCGAGGATTTCTTTACTTGTGAAGTACCCCCGGTCGGCAACCACGTCGAGTGTCTCTGACCCTATGGCCTCTTTCGCTTGTTGTGCCATGTGGTGTAACTGGTGACGATCATGCCCGACATTAGTCACCTCGTGCGTCACGATCAAATGGTGCGTCGCATCCACGGCTGTCTGAACATTATATCATATCCGACGATTCCGGTACCTCTCGTTTTCATTGCTCGAGCATCGGGATCTGTCAGGGAGAGCTGGTGGTCTGGCGTTTGACGCATCTGGACTTCGAGCTTGTTAAGGCGTTTCATTTCCATCTTTAGGGCCGTGATCTTGTCCTCCAGCCGTTGAGTTTTGTCTTTGGCCACCGCCGCTTTTTGTCGATCCGCGCTGGCGATCTGGTTTAGATACCGGGCAATGCTCTCATCAATCTGTTGCAACCGGCGCTGCATCTTGGCCTTGGTAAAGTTCCGGTCTCGGTTATTGACGGCCTTGAACTTACTGCTGTCGATGGCCACAAAGGCCTCGGCAAACAGATTGAGTTTCTTGCACAGCAGGAGGAACTCACGACAGACCAAGCGGATGGCTTGGCCATTGTTCTTGCGAAAGTCGGCAATGGTTTTAACGTCTGGCGCTAAATGGCCGGTGAGCCACATGAGCTCCACGTTGCGGTGTGCTTCCCGTTCCAGGCGACGACTGGACTGCAACGGTTGAGATACCCGTAGACATAGAGCTTGAGCAGTGTTGTTGGGTGGTAGGCTGGGCGGCCCGTTTCCTCTGAATGGGTCTTAAAGTCAAGACCGGAGAGATCCAGATCGTCCACGAAAACGTCGATCACCCGTACCGCGTTGGCCTCGGCGATATTAATCATCCAATCGTTCAGGAAACAGGGTCGCTTGGTGGCGATCGGTACCTTGAATACATCCACTCATTATGAACACCTCCGTAGGAAAGCCCTATTATACTCTCCCACCAAGTTTTCACACAGCCTGGACCCAAAGCAGACATTACAGTACCACGCGTATCGTTGCAAAAAAAATAAACGGTAAGCCTTTGTGGAAAGGTGACATCCTGCCGTAAATCTTTATCTACATATTTCGCAACGGAACCTTGTATCAAAATACCTTATGTTCATATTTGAGATTGGAAGTCGTTCCGCAAAGAGTTCTCTTATGCAGCAATTAAAATAATTGCCTTGAGCTCGGAAAATTCAAATTTTTGGTAGGGTCTCAGCAAGGCACTACCATTGAATCAATGGCAACTAATTGCAGGGGTTTGAGGAGGATAATCTGATTAGAAATCAGCAGGTTTTTCGTGGGGAAAAGTCTTGCCTAGGACGCCTATTGCGGCATAGAAGTATGCTACGAAACTCGGATTAGGCATTGACATCAACGACAATGCGGCCTCGAACTTTCCCCTCAAGAAGTGCCTGAGCTTGACCAATGACTTCCGATAGCGGGATGCAAGTTGTCGTATGTTTTGTGGTTGCTGCATCCCATTCCGCTTCGAATGCATCCCAAACAGCTTGGCGTTTTTCCAAAGGATAATACACGCTGTCTATCCCTATTAAGGAAATCCCACGTAAGATAAATGGTGCTACGGTGAGTGGGACTTCCATTCCCTGTGCCATACCGCAGGCTGTGACCACACCCCCATATTGTGTGCTGGCACAGATGTTCGCGAGCGTTGGACCTCCTACCACATCAATTGCACCACTCCATCGTTCTTTCCCTAAAGGGCAACCTGGACTTGAGAGTATTTCCCGATCGAGAATTTCTTTAGCTCCTAAGTCAAAAACATAACTGCTATCACCAGAAATTCTTGTGGAGGCCACAACCGAATACCCACGCTTGGCTAAGAGTTGAATGGCAATACTTCCTACACCGCCGGAAGCACCAGTGACGAGCACTTCTCCTTTGCCCGGTGTGAGACCATGAGCTTCGAGGGTTTGGATGCAAAGCATCGCGGTATACCCTGCAGTTCCAAGATCCATTACATCGTGAGAGGAAAAGGCCTTTGGGAGTGGGAGGAACCAATCAGCCTTTCCACGGGCATATTGGGCCAGTCCACCCCAGTAGCGTTCTCCCACACCCCAACCGTTGAGAAAGACGCGGTCCCCCGCCGTGAATCGCGCGTCATGACTCTTCGTGACAACACCAGCGAAATCGATGCCTGGAACCATCGGAAATGCTCGTACAACGGGTGCTTTGCCGGTAATCGCTAACGCATCTTTGTAATTCAGCGTCGAGTATTCCACGGCGACTGAAACTTCGCCCTCAGGTAGTGCGTCTTCATTCAGCTCGGTTAATGAAGCCGAATACCCCTTGTCATCTTGAGTGATATAGATAGCTTTGAACACGATCTTTTCAGAACGATAAAGACCAGGAGGTCACGACACCGTTTCATGCACGAACTACAGTTGAGAGATGTACGTGAATCTTCTGACTTACTTGACGGGCAAACTCGCGTAAAACGCTGCCAAGTTTTTAATGTCATTATCAGAGAGGGAGCTGACGACCCCATTCATCACCGCGTCTTTCCGATCCCCATTTTTGTAGTCATTCATGGCTTTGATGAAATAAGCGGTTTGTTGTCCCGCAAGATTCGGGTAGTTCGGCACAGGCGATATGCCTTTAGGGCCATGGCAACCTTGGCAGTTCGACGCAGCAAGTTTTCCGGCCTGAATATCAGATTTGCCAGCCACAGCCGAGTGGACGTTACCAAGCCATAGCACACTGATCATGACAAATATTGTGAACTTCATGACAGATAATCCCTTGCAGATTGTGAATAAAGATTGCGTGTCTAACTTTTGAGCCCATCCAGAATCATGCTGGGACGGATCGGTAAATCTCTAACCCGAACCCCGACAGCTGCATAAATGGCATTCCCAATAGCCGGTGCGACCGCAATCAAACCGGGCTCCCCCAGACCAACTGGGAATTCATCACTCTCGACAAACTGGATATCCAACTCAGGAACATCCGCCATGCGAAGGGGAGTATAGGTATGCAGGTTGTCCATAGAGACGTGACCATTGTCAATGCGGTTTCCTTCATGAAGCGCGAGACTGACTCCCCACAACGTTGAGCCTTCGACTTGCGCCAATGCCCCATCGGGATGCACGACCGTGCCACAGTCCAGGGTAATGCTTAGCTTTTTAATCGTGACTTTACCCGTGGACCGGTTGACATGAACATGTGCCGCACAGGCCATCCATGTGGGCATGGTGCGTTCTTGTCCAAATGCTGTTGCCACACCTATGCCTTCATCAGCCGGCAGCGATTTGCCCCAGCCGGATTGTGTCTTGAGTTTTTTCAAAACTTTTGCCAATCGTCTGGCACCTCCAACACTCTCTGGTGCTTTTCCAGCATTCTTCCCTTTGCCATCGAGCATGTCTAAACGAAGTTCGAGGGGGTCCTTGTTTGCGGAAACCGCGATTTCATCGAGAAAGGATTCGACACCCCAGGCAATCCATCCCGGTCCCACAGCGCGAAGATACCCTGGCAGGAATGATCGTTGCGCGAGATCGTTGTTCACCATGCGCACACGGTGATTGGGAATGGTATACCAATGGTCAGCCCCGCTACTGGAAAACGGATCGATTTTGCCTTTTTTATCCAAACTCTCCATCAGAAAATCTGGCATCATAGACAAGGTTGGCCATCCGGCCGTGGCTGCATGTTCGAGACCTAACAATTTACCCTGTTGATCCAACCAAGCCTGAAATTGTTGAACCGATGGGGACCGGATACAATCAAGTCGTGCGTCATCGGGTCGTGTAAAGACCATCTTGACCGGCTTGCCAATCGCTTGAGCGGTCAGGGCAGCAGGAATAATATAATCTCCCCATAACCGACGCCCAAAAGCCCCACCAAGATAATATTGATGAATCTCGATAGCTTCTTCCTTGACGCCCAAGGCCTTCGCGATATGCGGGAGCATCACGGTTGGCGATTGACACCCGGTATGGATATGCCATTTCTCGTCTTTCAATTCAGCAACCGCATTCACCGGCTCTAACTGAAAATGCAGGGCTGATGAAGTACGGTACCGAGCCTCAAGTGTTGTGGCTGCGTCAGCTGGTGCTCGATCCACGTCTCCATCATCGATAAAGAGCGCGCCGGCAGATTTGTCTTTAGTGAGCCGTTCGCCTTCAGCTTGAATATCCGATTCATTAACCTTCGCAGTGGGTCCTGGGTTGTAACTGACCTTGACGGCATCACCCGCCTTGATAGCACTGAAATAGTTTTCAGCAATGACTGCCACCCAACCCTGGAGAATGTCGCTGGCATCCTTCAGGATCTGGTATCCCAGATAACCAGGAATGGTTTTGGCTTTGGAATCATCCACTGCCGTGACGCGGCTGCCATAGCGAGTGGGGGGCAGAATAGGCCGTGCGTACACCATGCCGGGAATGTCCACATCGATTCCATATTGAGCGGTGCCATTTGTTTTAGCGGGGATATCTAACGAATGGCTTTCTTTTCCGATCATTTGTCTTTGTTGAACGGGTTTCACCGGAAGGGCCGCCAATTCCTCATCGCTAAACGTACGACTGATCGTTGATTGTTGTATGATTTCTGCAAAGGTGAGTGACTGTTCGCCACAGATGACTTTGCTGTTCAGGGTATGACAGTCACTTGGCTGTTTGCCAAGTAATTGAGCCCCAGCCTCTATCAATGCAATACGGCCAGCCGCTCCAGCCTGAGATAACAAGGTAAAGCTCTTAAAGACCGACCACGATCCTCCCGTGATCATAAATCCCCATTTAAGATCAAAATCCACATGTTTAATGCGGATATCATCCCAGTTGGCGCCTAATTCATCGGCAATAATCCGCGCGAGAGCCGTCCCGACATGTTGACCCATCTCAGCCTTCGCAATGTTGACGACGATTTGGCCTTGTGGGTCAATTTCAAACCATAGAGTTGGGGCAAAGTTCTTTGTCGCTAATTCTTTGGTGGCCGATATCGTGCCGGCCCTGTTTGTACTTGGGAACATCCCAAACGCCATCATGAGAGAAGCTCCGACTGTCCCTACCATAAACGAGCGTCGGGTAAGCCCCGTAGTCTGTTCTTGCTCATGCTTCGTAACCATGTCAGCTTACCTCCTTTAAAGCACGGGTGCCGGCATGATTGGCTCCTGATGCTGCCGCTCTTTTGATGGCTTTTTTAATGCGGGTATAGGCCATGCACCGGCAAAGGTTCCCATTCATGTGGGCTTCAATATCCTGATCGGTGGGTTGTGAGTTTTCGGTCAACAAGGTAGCTGCCTGCATGATTTGACCAGACTGGCAATAGCCACACTGCGGGACTTGTTCTTCAATCCAAGCCTCTTGGAGGGGATGAGACCCATTGAGCCCTTCAATGGTCGTAATCGTGCTATTCGCAATGGCACTGATGGGCAAGATACATGAACGCTGCGCTAAGCCGTTGAGATGAATGGTACAGGCCCCACACATGGCGATCCCGCAGCCGAACTTCGTGCCTTTTAAGCCAAACTCATCGCGTATGACCCACAATAACGGGGTATCGGGAGACGCAGCGGTCGAAACTTTTTTCCCATTGAGGATAAATTCAATCATGGCGGGTACCTCCTGTATTAACGATCCCTAGACGAAGACAATGGATTGGCAGGGACTTTCATCAAACACAGTTTCGCTGTCCCTCGAGTGCATAATCGTTGTCTTTATTCGTGTTCCAAATGTGTAAGTCTTCAGGCGTGTCAATATCGATCATGGCATGTTCCAAGGCATACTCGACGACAGGAACATGTGGATCATAGAGCAACGCTTTGGCCCCGTGATCTCCGTGTAACTCAGTCAAATTTTTGAAGCTATTCCGACCAAAAATCGCAGGTACACCGCGCCGACTTGCATAGAAGCCACAGACAATATTGTTTCCAGTAAACTGGTTGTGTAATTGAACGAGATCTTCTGATGTGAGGGCTATCTGGTCCGCCAGCATAATCAGAATGCTGTCGACGCGCGAGGACACCTCGTTCACCCCTCGTGCAATCGAACTACTGAGTCCCTCAGACCATTCAGGATGGTAGATGAGGCTCACGTTTTTGATCTCTTGATGGTTCATCGCCTTGGTCAGTTTTTCATGCCATGCACCGCTGACGGCAAAAACATTCCCCGGGCAGATAGCCTGAGCGAGATCAATACTGTGTTGGAGGAGTGGCTTGTTGCCAACCCTGGTGAGTTGTTTGCACTGGCCGAAACGTGCGGAGGAACCTGCAGCCATAATGAGTGCAGCGATTGATTGCATCAGACCAGCACCCCTGTGAGGGAACAAGCCGATCGTCGTTTTAGGCTGGCATGACATTCTGCCAAGATCGAAAGGGCAATGCTTTCTGGTCGCTCTGCCCCGATATCCAGTCCTGCCGGTCCTGCTAACGGCGTCGTCAGTTCGGCCTCTTGAATGCCAGCATGTTCAAGCACCGTGAGTCGGCGATGTGTTGGGCCGAGGAGGGCCAGGTACTGTAAAGGGATATGTCGTAGACTGTGCAAAGCCATGCTGTCCAGCTGGATGTTGTGGGTCATCAGGACAACAGCATCGACAGACTTTTGAATGGCAAACTCAAACAAGTCGGATGCTGATCCATTCAATAACCAATCTGCATTCAGAAAATGTTCTTGTCGAGCATTTGCTGGGCGAGGATCCCACACGCTCACTTGCCAACCAAGTTCATGTGCCATTGCTGCCAGCGGTTGGGCATCCACTCCTCCACCAGCCAGGAGTAAATGGGGCTCGGGGACGATTGGGGTGATCAACCACTGTGCATCATCTTCTTCGATCAAGTCGGTTCTCTGCATGCCCGTTTGTAAAAACGAATCGGTTTCGATGAACCGAGAATCGACGTTGCCCCGCACATCAGGAATTCGTTGAGAGTACAGGCCTGTTCTTCGTGCGCGTAGTGCCTGAAATACCGACTCCAAATGAAGAAAATGTGTCGCAGGATTTACCGGTTGCAGAAGTACGTGGACCGTCCCGCCACAGCCACTTGCAACATGGAAAGAGGGATCATCTTCATTGCTGTCGTAGCAAAGCGTCCTAGCTCGACCATCTAGCATCACTCGGCGAGCTTGCCCTTGAATATCCGCTTCCAGGCAACCCCCACTTAACATTCCATACTGTTGCCCCAGTCCATTAAAGAGCATCATTGCTCCGGGTTTTCGGTAACAAGGGCCTTCCGTTTTATAGACAGTGCCGAGCACCCATTCACAGACATCTTGATTTTGATGCCACTGTGTCAGCAATCGAAATAGATGATTCGCCACCAGTCACTCCTTCTTGTTTTGGGAAGAAACAACACTTTCAACCCACAATCATTTCATTTGCGAAAACCACAGCTATAAGAAACTTTTCGCCAAAAATGCAACTTCTTTTGAATAAGGTTGCTTACTCGGTTGGTAGGTTAAACTTTCTCCTCTTGCATGTCAACCGATCGGTTGGTAGAATTCGGCTATGAAAGAGAAGATTTTGGATGCCAGCCAGACCATGGTCCAGGATAGAGGGTTAAATGCCGTAAGTTTTCAGGATTTGGCAGACGCGGTGGGGCTCAGCAAAGCAAGTGTCTTCCACCACTTCAAGAACAAAGACGCTCTAGCGTTAGCGTTGCTGAAGCGATGTCAAACGATTTACGGTGCCCAATATGCTGAAGTCCTTGCTAAGGACCTTCCGGCCCCAAAGAAACTTCGGGAAATCGCACGACTCTTTGAAACAGGCCTAAAAAGTAACGAATTATGCTTGCTTGGTGCTCTCGGAAATGGAAGTGGGATGCTCTCAAAGGAACTCAAGGCGGAACTGCAATTCACGGCTGATGCCACGATCGATCGTTATAAAAAGGTCTTTGAACAAGGTCGACGAGAGGGCACGCTGACGTTCGAAGGTTCGCCTAAACAAGCCGCAACGGCTTTTCTCGCCATGCTCCAAGGTCTCCAGGTGCTGGCCCGGGCTCAGCGTGATATTGCGGCCTTTGCCAAAGCGGCCTCATCTTATATCGAATCAATCACCACATAGTTTTGTCTGGACACACTCGTTTTCCGTTTGTTTGGGACTGCACACATTGTTTTGGAGAAAATCAGCCTCTCCTACTAGGCCTATGAAGATTCGCCAGGCCTTAAAGAGATAAATTTCTAGGAGAAGAACTTATGTCGACGATGAAACTTTCCTCAGGAAGTTCACTTCCTCCTATCACTCTGCCACTAGTTGGTGGTGGGAAAGAGACCTTAGGAACACCTCAGCAAGAAGGCCATTGGAAGCTCGTGTTTGTTTACCGAGGTTTTCATTGCCCGATCTGCAAGCAATACCTCACGCGGCTTGAAAGTTTGAAAGAACAATTTCTTGCGAAAGGAGCCGAGGTCATTGCGGTGTCTGGGGACCCAGAACATAAAGCCGTGTTCATGGTTGAATCCAATGGGCTAACATTCCCGGTTGCCTATGGCCTGTCGATAGAACAGATGCAGGACTTAGGGCTGTATATTTCACATCCCCGATCTCCACAAGAAACCGATCAGCCTTTTGCCGAGCCGGGCATGTTTGCCGTGAATACTGACAGAAAGGTTCAGTTGATTGACATATCAAATACGCCGTTCAACCGAGCCGATCTTGGAGAATTGGTGGAAACCGTAGAATGGATACGAGAAAATAATTACCCCATCCGAGGGACGTATGAATAAAATTGTGTTGACCTCAACAATCGGTTGCATTTGGTTGCAGCAACCGCCCCCACACTATAGGCGCAAAAAGTGAACGCTTCAGGAGATGGAACAAGAAGGCTTGCAGGGCTTCAATAACTAACCAACGATGGAATACGTTCACGCACTTCAGCCGGCGATTCTGTTGCTCTTCATCGGAATTGTCGCGATCGTCATGATGCGTTCGATAGGCATGAGCCCGATCGTAGGGTATTTGCTTGCCGGCATGATCATCGGTTCGCACGGTCTCGGGCTCATTCACGAGAGTGAGACGACACACCTCCTGGCGGAGCTTGGTGTGGTGTTTCTTTTGTTCGATATTGGTTTGCACTTTTCGCTCTCCCATATTTGGGGTGCGCGGCGTGATATTCTGGGGCTGGGGCCATTGCAGATGGTTTTGTGCACAGCCGCTTTGGCAATTGTGTTCGCAGTGACAAGCGATTTACCAACGGAATTCTCTGTGGTCCTCGGGGCTGCGCTTGCGTTGTCATCGACTGCAGTTGCGGTGCAGACGTTGAACGAGTATGACCAGCAACGCTGCCCAATCGGACAGTCAGCCATAGCCGTGCTGATATTTCAGGACATCTGCGCGATCTTCCTCCTCATACTCGCCAGCTCGTTAGGTGAAAGCGAAACGTCATTGGAACATGCAATCGCGGGTGCTGCAGCGAAGGGCGTGGTGGCCTTCGTAATAGCGATTGGGGTGGGGCGGTTTGTTGTCGGTCCGCTTTTTGTGTTTTTGTCCAAGACCAAAAGAGAGGAAATTTTTACCGCGACCGCTTTGCTCGTGGTGCTTGCGACAGCGGCGGCTACCGGTGCCATGGAATTGTCGATGACGCTCGGGGCATTTCTCGGTGGCATGATTATCTCTGAAACACCCTATCGTCAAGTCATCCAAACGGAAGTCAAACCCTTTCGTGCCTTGCTACTAGGGTTTTTCTTTGTCACGGTCGGGATGTCGATTGATATCGAAATTCTGTATCGAGAATGGTGGAAGGTCCTTCTCGCGGTGTTTCTGCTTGTCAGTCTCAAAACTGTGATGGCGTGTTTTGCCGCTATGGGGTTACGTAGGCCAATGCCCCACGCCATTCAGTTCAGCTTCCTGTTGTCTCAAGGCAGTGAGTTTGCCTTTGTGATATTTGGAATGCCGGCCCTAGAAAATGCCCTCGGTCCAGAGTTATCGGCCATTCTGATCATCAGCATTGCTGCCAGCATGGCATTGACACCCCTACTTGCCACGCTCGGTCATCGGCTTGCGACATATCTCGCAAACAAGGACTCGGAGGTGAGGCTTACTGACGAACCCTCGTCCGTTCACCAAATTTCTCCAGTCGTTATTTTTGGCATGGATGAAGTGGGACAGCGCGTTGCCGACGGGTTGGAAGCGCAAGGCATTGCCTATACCGCGATCGAGATGGATCACGATCGATTCATTAAGGCCCATGCAGATGGCTACCCGGTGGCATTTGGCGATGTGGCTGATTTACGTCTCATGGAAACGTTTCAAATGGCTCAGAGACCGACGATTGTGATTACGATTGCCCGTTATGAAATTTCCAAGGCACTCACTCCTATTGTTCGAGAGCGCTATCCCGATCTGACACGATTTGTTTCCGTCGAAAATGACGAAGAGCGACGGAAATTCGAGGCACTTGGTATGAAGGCCATTGTGACAAGGAGTGTTCCGAAAGGACTTGACTTGGCAGCATTAGTCTTGCGGGAGCATAAGGTGAGCGACGACAAAATTCAGAAATGGATGCAGCAGCAACAGGATCAAGCACTGGAAACTGTCGGCACACGCGAGATGCTGGCCGGGTCACCATGATTGTGGAAACCGTTTAACATGGGTTGATCGAGATTGTCCACTTACGATCCAGGCTGTGTGAAAACGTAAAAGTGGTCCCCTGAAATTGTTTTTAAGGCTGCCAAGTTTTTAGATCAGACCAGTCACCTCCTGATAGGACGTTATCGCCTCCAAGGCTAGTTAATGGCATGTCATGCTGCATTTGTACTCGACTTCTACCGTCAGACGGCTGTGGTGTTTTCACACAGCCTGGGCTGGAAGCGAACTCTTAGTAACTTTTAAACGTGTGCGAGTGAGGGCAAACAAGAAATGAAAAAGGGGCCTGGGGTTTTTACCAGGCCTCATTTTTATAAGAAAGTCCCGCTAACGTGCAATGATTATAGGCGTTGTAATGCTGCCACGCGAGCTTCAATGGGTGGATGGGTTGAAAACATTTGCATCATGCTTTTGCTTTGACCGGAGATTTTCATCGTGGCAAGTGCGTCTTCACTACTGTACTGGTACTGGACGCCCTTTACCCATCGGTCAATGCTTTGTAAAGCTGAAATCATGTGTTCTTTGCCAACCGTGTTCGCGGCAAATCGATCGGCGACAAACTCTCGTCGACGCGACCACCAGCTAATCGGAATCATGGCGAGGAATGAGAGAATAATCTGTAAAAAGATATAGACTCCAAACCCAAGCATTGGATTACGCTCTGCCACATGTCGGTATACCCATCGACTGATGAAGTACACAAAAGTGTTCATAAGTCCAGCAAGTATGGTGGTGGTAAACATATCACCGTTGTAGACATGTCCCATTTCATGCGCGAGGACAGCTCGCACCTCGTTTTCGTTGAGGTTATTCAATAAGCCGGTTGAGACGGCGACCATGGAATTATTCTTAGATGGCCCAGTCGCAAAAGCGTTTGGATCTTCTCCTTCATAGACGTATACTTCAGGCATTTTGACATCCAGGCGCGTGGAAATTTTTCGAACAGTGTCAAAGACCAGCATCTCGGCTTGCGTTCGAGGTTGGGTAATTTGCTGGCAATTCATCATGCTCTTTGCCATCTGTTTTGAGAAGGCCAAGCTGATAAATGCCCCACCAAATCCAAAAACAAACGCCCATAACAGATCTTGCTGAGCAATAGCGCCACGAATATCAATGCCAAACGCTGGAAGAATGAATTCAGACAAGACGGTAAAGGTGATAGACAGCGTGACAAATATGAGAATATTTGCCAGCAACAACAACCCGATACCTTTCAAACTTTTCATCGAATCTCCCCCTTTAGGAAATGCAGTATGATATGACTAAGTTGATAGAGCATAGGTTCCTACTTTCGCTCTATGACTGATCTCGTGAAGAGCAAATTTTCCTATCTATATGACAGATAACACTTTTTTTCATCGAGTCAAGGGTAATTCTCTGTAAAATGATGAATCTTTTTGCTATTAGAGTTATTATACTGTGTTTCCGCAAATTTGAATATCCCCAGTATTTAAAACCCCTAGTTTAAGGCTTATTTATGGTGTGCTCCCTGCGAAACCGAATTCTTTGTGTATTGGGCATGGTATTCTGCGTATTAGCCTTTAACCCACAGGCGTCTTTTTCTCAAGATACTCTCTCAACTTTAGAGCCTACAGATGGCGTCACAACTATTACGATAACCATGGAGAGTTATGAATATACGCCCCAAACTTTAACAGCTGAAGTAGGAAAACCTATTAAATTCTTGCTCAAAAATGAGTCTTTTCTGGTTCCACACAACTTTCTCCTGGATTCTCCTAACGGAAATCGACTTGTTGAAGTAAATGTGGATAGTGGGGAAGAGGCGGTCGTAGACTTCACACCAACACAGGCTGGAATCTATCTTTTTTATTGTGACAAGCAACTTCTTTTCTTTCCAAACCACCGTGAAGAAGGTATGGAGGGAACTCTCACGGTCCAGTGACCTTAAGAGACTGTTGAAAAAACCTGCCAGCTGCGTACTCGTTGTTCAAAAGGCTCAACGTACTGTCCCGTACGCCTTGCCCTTTTCACTGCCTGCGGTCTTGCTCGTTAGCCTTTTTGAACAGTCTCTACTATTTAGTTTATTTTGATATTTTTAGGGACTTTCCAAAAGATGGACCATCCGCGTACGGACAAATATCTTCTACAGACGGTCCTCAAGCGTGTCTCTCGGTCTTTCTATTTAACATTATCTGTCCTTCCTAGAGCTGTCCGTTCGCAAGTTGGGCTTGCATATCTATTTGCCAGGGCTGCTGACACTATTGCCGATACCGGAAAACTGAACCATGAGACTAGGCTTCATTGTCTGCGACAGCTGAAAGCACAATTTACCAATGCACATGTTGAGAAAAGCGATGTGCAAGCCCTTCAGTCTTTGGTTGTTTCTCAACAGCAGGATACCAGTGAATGTTTATTACTTGAGAAACTTCTCCACTGCTTCTCTGTATACGAATCTCTGATTCCCGAAGATCAAAAACTTATTGCCGATCTCTTGCCGACGATTATTGAAGGAATGGAATTTGATCTCGTTCGATTTCCTAAACGAGCCGATGGGGAGGTGAACACTCTCCCAACGATGAAAGAGTTGGATTATTACACGTACGCCGTGGCGGGGTGTGTTGGGGAGTTTTGGACGAAGATGATGTGCTTGCATCTGCCCCGTTTGTCTGATTGGGATTTGTCTGTCATGGTTCCAACAGGAATTCGTTACGGAAAAGGCTTGCAGCTGGTGAATATTTTAAAAGACATTGCTCAGGATTTACGTATTGGGAGATGTTATATCCCGGAAGTGTTGTTGGAAGAAGCTCATCTTAAGCCGCAACAGTTATTAGACCAAGAAAACGTTCAGCAATTCCGCCCAATTCTTAGGAAGCTCGTGTCGATCGCTTTAGAGCATTTAGACCAAGGATGGCGCTACACGATGGCCATTCCACGTTCAGAGGTTAGACTGCGGTTGGCGTGTATGTGGCCTATTTTGATCGGTCTCCGGACACTTCAACAGTTGTCCACATCGCCACATCTTCTTAATCCAGCTGTTCCATTAAAAGTATCTCGAGGGGAAGTGTATCGCATTATGGCCACCACAACGCTGTCTGGTGGTTGTGATTCTGTTGGGACGGCGTACTGGGGTTATCTTCGGAAACGGGTGGTGTGAGGGATTGTAAAAAACGTCTCTCGTCTCTCGTATTTCGTATCTCGTGTTAGGAGTGTTTTGGTTTTTTTTGCGAGCGACAAGCAACGAATCACAAGCGACGCAATGATCTACTCCTGAGGTGGCTCTATAACTTTTTCACCTTTCTTGAAGACGGCATAGATGGCCTGAGTGGGGCAAGCATCTAAACATAGTCGACAAGACTCCATGCAGCGAGACGAGTCAAATTTGAAAGGTGGGGTTGAGAGCCAAGCACCCGTCGGGCAAACTGGGATGCACACGGCATTATGGGTACATCGGTCTGGGTGGCGAACGAGGTGATCTCTGGTTACCATCATGGGCTTTACTCCTTCAAACAATCCCTGAGAAAAGAGTTCGAACATATTCATAAAAGGACACCTGTAATCAAGATAGTCGGCACCGAATTCTTATCTTTCGAAGAACTAATATCGTATCAGAGCACCAAGGACTCGGCTGTGCCGTGTCCTCGGCAAATCCACGTGGTAATTACTACATGACAAACAACCTACGAGTCCCAGGACTGTACTAATGTTCGAATATGATCTTTTAATTCCGGAATCTGGTCAAGATTGTTTGTGATCGCGCCTAGAATATTTTCCAGACGAGCCTGCCGACCGGCTTCTTGATCCAATTGAGAGAGTCGGTCATATTCGGCAAAGGCTTGTGGGTGTTTCTGTTCTAATATTGAGCGCCCTACAGAGAGGGCAGCCTTGATATCCCGAGGTTCAACCGTCACTGGAGGAGCGATCGCGAATGTAGAATTAGAAAAGACAATAATGGCAGTTCCATCCTCTGACGAGAGTTGAGCAACGTGTTCTACCGTCTGACTGACAGACTGATCCCAGGAGGAGAGGAGCCCAGGGAACGTTTTCAAAAAGGCAGCTCTGTCTTGATTAGCTTTCCATTTTGCTTCAATTGACATAAGAGCCTCTCATTTTATGCTGATTATGCTGGGAAAATTCGTGAACGGGGTTTGGTGATCAGTTGAAGAACGGTAGGTTATTGAGGATTGATGAGCTGTTTCGGTGCATCGTGCCCTGGCATGAGCAAGCGCTCAACGATTTCCCCTTTGCCGATATGCCGTTCCATGATTTCAGTGACATCAGCTTCTGTTCCTGCCCAATACCACACGCCTTCGGGATAGATGACGATACTGGGCCCATACTCACAATGGTCAAGGCATCCAGCTTTATTAGCCCGAACGATTCCCTTTAGCCCTAAGCGTTCCACTTCCTTCTTGAAAAAGGCATGGAGCTGCACGGATCCAGTGTCGGCGCAACACCCTCGCGGATCTCCCTTGGGACGTTGATTAATGCAGATAAAGATGTGGTGTTTGAATGCTCCCATTTTCCTGATATTCTCAATAAAAACTATAAAAAGTGATAGCGATGGTCAGCGATCTTACATGAGGATTCCAGTGAGTGTCCAGCAGTTGTACGGGCTTTCGTCTCATTGCTAGAGGAGGGTTGACGATGGTGATTGGCGTTCCAAAGGAAGTGAAAGATCATGAGTTTCGTGTGGCCTTAACTCCGAGCGCTGTCCGTCACTTGGTTTCCCTCGACCAAGTCCTGCTCGTCGAAAAAGGAGCAGGAGAGGGCAGTGGTTTTTTAGATCAGGAGTATGAGTCTGCTGGTGCTCGAATGGTGGTGTCTAGTCAACAGGTATTTGGAGAGGCCGAACTCATTCTCAAGGTGAAGGAACCTCAACCCCAAGAGTATCAGTACATTCAGGCCCATCATACACTCTTTACCTATCTCCATCTCGCGGCTTCGAAATCATTGACTGAGGCCTTAATGGCCTCAGGCTGTACAGCAATTGCATATGAGACGACGGAGACAGCACAGGGAGAACTTTCGATGCTTCGTCCTATGAGTGAAATTGCCGGCCGCATGTCTATTCAAATTGGTGCGCATTTTTTAGAACGAAACCATGAAGGGAGAGGAGTTCTTCTTGGGGGAATTCCTGGCGTCACTCCTGGGCATGTTGTGATCGTCGGTTCCGGAGTCGTGGGGGCATCAGCAACGAAGATTGCCATAGGGATGGGAGCTCGTGTGACCGTGCTGAGTATCGACGTCAATCAGCTTCGACACCTCGATGATCTCTATTTAGGTCGAGTGACCACGTTGGTTTCACGGCCGCATGTTTTGGAGGAATCGATAGAAGAAGCCGACCTTGTCATTGGAGCCGTGATGATTCCGGGCGCGCGCGCGCCAAGACTTATTTCTCGGGAATTGGTCCGACGCATGAAACGTGGTGCGGTGTTAGTCGACGTAGCGGTTGATCAAGGTGGGTGCGCTGAAACGACGCATCCGACGACACATTCTGATCCGGTCTATGTCGTTGATCATGTCGTGCATTATGCGGTGACCAATATTCCGGGCATTGTCCCTCGGACTTCAACGGTGGCCTTGACCAATGCGACGCTACCTTTTATAGTCCGATTGGTGAATCAAGGCGTTGAGGAGGCTCTTGTAACCGATGTGGGTCTCGCTCGAGGGGTGAATGTCAGTCGAGGGAAGGTCACGTGTCGTGCGGTGGCTGAGTCGCATGGGTTTCCTTTTGATCCCCTTTCCCTAGGTGAATAAATAGTCGGCTCGTTTTTCGTAGTGTCGGGGCGTAGCGCAGACCGGTAGCGCACCGCGTTCGGGACGCGGGGGTCGGAGGTTCAAATCCTCTCGCCCCGACCAGCTTCATTCTCCTCTATCGCGAATCCACAAAAGTTCTTATGGTATGCCTAGAGCATGATCGTTCAACAGGCCAATGTCTAATAGATATTCATTCCTTTCAGGAGATACTGTGCAATATAGCGTGAGAGTGATAAGTGCCTAGGTGGCAATGATCCTTGATTGATTACTCTTTGATTGACATGGATATATTACTTCAAGGGTTGGCGATGATGGGGTTTCTGATTGCGATTGGCGCGTTAGGGTACACTCGAAAAGTGGCAAAACACGTTCAGCAACTGAACCGTGATACGTATGGCATGGAGCAGAAACTCAAAATGCTGCCTAAAGAGATAACCGATACAATTGAACCACTTCGTCTCCAGTTAGCGGCCCTTGCTAAGGGAAAAGTGGTATCCGAGGATTTGATTCGAGATGGTTGTCTCTATCGCAATATTACTGCAAAAGAAGCTGAGAGGACCATCGTTGCCAACATTGAAGCCAAACAAAATGATTTGATGCTTATTGATGTTCGTACAGCTCGTGAATATGAGCGTGGCCATTTGCCGGGAGCCAGACTCCTTCCGATTGAAGAGATAGAACAGCGCCACAAAGATGAAATTCCCATGATGGACAATGCGATATTAGTGTATTGTGCCAGTGGTGAACGAAGTCGATTAGCGTGTGAATATTTGAGTCGGCAGGGATATCTCAACCTTTATAATATGCACGACGGAATCCAACGCTGGAAAGGAGCGCTTGAGGGTGCTCCCCACTCTAGCCTTATTCAGATACAGGCAAAACGAGGACTTTCTCGGCCTCCGAAGACCTACAGCGATGAGTGAAGAAACTCAGGCAGAGGAGTATACCGTTCTTAATGTGATGGGACCATACCGTGAGCCCCGTGAACCGGCATTTTCATTCGATTATTCAGTTCAACGGCCACAGTGGGCTACCCCTCAAGGTGTAAGAGTCAAAGTGCTCATCGAAGAGGAATTAGAATACTTGAAAGGGAAGGTCTTAGAAATCAGCGGTGGAAGCGTGGGGCAGCAGTTACGAATTAATCAGATATTATGTCGCGAGATTGCTGATCAGAAACTGGAAATCGGGAATAAGGATGGTTTGTTCTTAGAACGACTTGATGTCATGATTGGAGCTTTTGTTGATGCCCTTGAACATTTAGCGCCACCGCTGGAGCGATGGATGCAAGATGAGAAAGATCGGCTTCGGCGAGATATTAAAGAAAAAGTTGGAATATAAGGCCTCTCTCTTCATGCAAAGTGAAAAATGTAAAATGTTTAGGTTGGAAACGTGTAAAGAGTCCTCCGTCGTAAAACTTTTCAATTTTCATTTTACCGTTTAAAATTTGCTTTTCGGTTCTTCAGAAAATCTTCTGATAACGTTCTGAGTAGACGCCGGTTTCTTCTTCGCCGAAGCCGAGTGTGCCCGTGTCTGGGTTTGTGCGGTCATGCAGATTGATTGAGTAATGTCCCCGTACCTGCTCCATCGCCACTTCATACGGGATTGTCTCTCCGTAAATCGTGCTGGGTGCATGTGCGCCTCGACTCAACACCTTTGTGGTTTGAGCGATTCCATGTTCGGTTTCTGAAAATATGTAAATATCGGCTATGGCAAAATTACCTAGCTCATCACCGGGAGTGGTCGCCGGAATCAAATCAGCCAGGGTATTGTTCTGTCGAGCGGTTCTGAGATGATTGAGCAACGCTCCAATTTGACTATCAGTCGTGGCCGACGGAACAACAAGATTGACGATTTTCAGTTCTGGGATAGTGGCGCTCGTTGAAAAAACCGGAACGACATCATCAGTAAAGGCGTGGGTGGAAAGCGGTTGTTCGGGTTGAGAGGGCATGCCAGCTTTGTGTTGTTTAGTGTTTTTTTCCTTAGGAATAATCATCGTAATGAAGAGCCAGAGCCCGACAATCACCCCGAATAACACAAGGGCTGGGTGAAGTCCGACGCGCTTTCCTTCTGATTGTGTTTTATGCTGCCCTTCCATTTTACAATTCCTAACTCTTTACATCTTTCGCGTCACGCGATCCCACCCATTTCAGGGCGTTGAGAGCTTTCGAGTACCTTGGCTTCTTCCCACCACTGATCAAGTTGTGTCTCAGAGCATTGGTCGACCGATTGAGAGGTCTTTGCGGCCTTGCTTTCGACGTACTGAAATCGTGTCATGAATCGATTGGTGGCTTTACGCAGAGTTTCTTCCGGGTTAATTTTTAAAAAACGAGCCATGTTCACGAATGAAAATAACACATCGCCGAACTCTTCCTCGACTCGAGCTTGCGTGAGCTTTGGAGAGTCCAATGACGATGATGTTCCGTGTTTCTCGATGAGATCGGCTGTAGCTGTGCAGAGTTCTTGACATTCCTCTCGCAACTTTTCTAACACAGGCTCTGCCGTTTTCCAATCAAATCCACTTTTTGCTGCGCGCTTTTGGGCTTGATAGGCTCGTTGAAGTGACGGAGCTGATTGAGAAATTCCATCCAATACTGAAGTCGGGGTTGGATCGGTTTGGCGTTCTTCGCTTTTAATTGCCTCCCAATTACGCGCGACATCTGTCGCGGTCTTCACGTTGGGTTCTTGCTCTGGATGAAAGACATGCGGGTGCCGACGAATCAGTTTTTCACTCAAATGGGATGCCACGTCTTCAAGGTTGAATTCGTTGTGCTCCTCGGCAATTTGCGCGTGAAATATCACTTGTAAGAGGACATCTCCTAGTTCTTCTTTTAATGCGCAGGAATCATTCTGATCGATGGCTTCTAGCGCCTCGTAGGCTTCTTCTACAAGGTAGGGTTTGAGAGATTCATGTGTTTGCTGTCGGTCCCAGGGACATCCGGCTGGAGATCGAAGATGTGCCATAATTTTTACGAGCTCAGCGATTTCTCTACTCATCATGTGACAATGGTTTGAATTCAAAAACTCTTGGGTCTAGTCAAAAGAACTGATCAGCAAGGCCTAATTCGCGAAATCTCGTTTGCTGCTCGTATCTCGTGGTACACGCTCTTTATCTTTCATGAATTAGTAGAGACGATTCACTCTCGTCAACCTGGGTCCACCCGTGGCAGATGGCATCCCGAAGAGTGCCGCTGTTTTTTTCAACAGGCCCATTATACCGGTTTCTGAAGATGGCGCAATTGCCCAATTTCTTGCGAGATACCCCACAATAATGTTACGGTTTTAGATGATTTTGGAGGGAGGTTCTCTATTATGAGCGAAGAAGAACAAGGGTTTGTGATCCGCGACCGACGCGGGCGCACTGAAGAGGACTCGTCCTCTCCGACGGCAGCTGAACCTCCCAAAACTGAAACCCCTTCTCACGAAAAGTCTGCCACGTCGACTTCGGAGCCTCAAAACCCCGGTCCTCCCGTGACCTTTTCCTCCTTTGTCTTTTCCCTTGGGACTTCAGCATTGATGCTTATGGGAGAATCCCTCGATCCCACGCAAGAGTCGATTCCCGTGAACATTCCACAGGCTAAAGAAATCGTGGATATTCTCTCCATGTTAGAGGAAAAAACCAAAGGCAATCTTTCATCTGATGAAGCTTCAGTGATCGGGGATATGCTGTATACCCTGCGAATGAAATACGTTGGACTCACATCTTCGACACCACAATCTCCGTCTTCCTAGTATCGTGTTGCTATAATTCCTGAATGTTCGTGTTCACCCTTTAGGATGTTTGAAGGGTGAGGAAAATTAAAGAGTGCAGAACATCGTTTGATGTGCAAGCTATGACCATGATGTGGCGTATAGTTTATTTGAAACATCAAACGAGTCTGGTATTGTGTCTTACGAGCATATTCATATTCTCTCAAACCAATTTCGAGAGTCCTCTCCCATGGTTTGGGTGAACAACACATGAAAAGGATTGGACATACCTAAATACCAATACTCAGTCTTCACCCATGGTGGGCCTAGAGTCCGTTTGGGTAGGCCATTACCTAATTTTTTCCATTAAGATATGAATCTGATTTCCAGTAAGCCTTCTCCATCCCCGAAATTCCCCAGACGAGTGTTGCCTCTGCCTGAACCTTCTAGCCGCACACCAGATAGTGAGTCTGATAGCCAACAAAAGGCAAGACATTATAAGCCTGTCTGGATCGTGCTTCTGTTCCTCATTCCGTGTCTGGCTTTGACCGCGTATTACGCACGATATGGCATCACCGTCGCGATTAAGCCGGATTCTATTCTGCCTAATCCCAGTTATGCCGTCGTCATGTTTTTTGTGTACTTGGATAGTGTGGGATTGGTGGTCTTGACTCTCCTGTTGTCACGAAATTTGATTCGAGCCTATTTTGAAAAACGGCATCGATTGATTGGATCGGGGTTTCGCGCAAAATTGATTGCCGCGTTTATCGGATTCGCCCTGATCCCCACTGTCATGTTAGCGACGGTGGCGAGTGGTGTGATCAGCGAGGTCATTGAAGTCTGGTTTAATGAGCAAATCATGGAAGTCTTAAACGACTCTGAAGAACTTGCTCAACTCTATCATGAAGATCGTGTTGATCTTGCCGTCAATAGCGCGCGCGCGATTAGCAAAGAGATTTTTCGAGAGGATATTTTAAGCCCTGAACATCGAGAACTGTTAATTTCCGCGATGGGTCGAAAGCGAACGGAATATAATCTTGCAGGGGTTGAAGTCTTTTCTCCGAGGATGGAGACGTTAGCGCGTGTCGTTCATCCTGAACTTTCCGATGCAGTCCTCAGTCTTCCTGTCGGACAATTGGTCTTGCAAGTGCTTGATACGCGTGAAGAATTGAACTCGGTTCAAGAAGCGACGGTTGGACGACTTATTCGCGCGGCGACGCCTATTTTATCCAATACGAACTCCGAAAAAGTGAGTGGAGTCGTCGTGGTTTCGGCCTATGTGCCGGAATCGTTGTTGGTCAAGATGGACGTGATTGAAAAGCAGTTTAATGATTATCGACAAATCAAAGAAATGAAAGCCCCTATCAAGGTTGGGGCATATTTATTTGTTGCCGTTGTCTCGGTTCTGATACTTTTTGGTGCGACGTGGTTTGGGTTTTATGTCGCCCGTGGCATTACGGTCCCCATTCAGCGACTCGCTGAAGGGACGGAAGCCGTCGCGAAGGGTGATCTCGATGTGAAAATTGACGTGAAGGCTACTGATGAGATCGGGACCTTGGTCGCGTCGTTTAATCGAATGACTGCAGACTTGCGACAAAGCAAAACGAGGTTGGAAGAAGCAAACTATTCATTAGTTCAGTCGAATGCTGAAATTGATCAGCGGCGTGCCTATACCGAAACGGTGGTGGAAACCATTGCTTCCGGTGTGCTTTCTATCTCCGCTGATGGAAAAATTACCACGTTCAATCCTTCGGCTGAACGAATTTTAGGGATCAGCGGTGAGAAATTTCGCGGTCGGCCTGTCTCAGAGGCGTTTAAGGAGTTCAATTTGACGCTCTTTCAATCCGCCTATGATCACATGCTTCTTGATGGACGTGAGAGTTTCTCGTCAGCAGGTCAAATGGAAGCGCATGGGCTTCTCTTGACGATCGGGCTTAATGTTTCGCGTATGCGCAATGAGGCCGGCAATGACTTGGGATTCGTGTTTGTGTTTGAGGATCGAACGGAATTGATCAAAGCCCAGAAAACGGCTGCATGGCAAGAAGTGGCTCAGCGAATTGCACACGAAATTAAAAATCCTCTTACGCCCATTCAATTGTCGGCGCAACGTTTGCGAAAGAAGTTTTTTGAAAAGTCTTCTGACTTTGAGGAAATTTTTGATCAGTCGACGAATGTCATTGTTGGGGAAGTCAGCAGCCTCAAACGTATGGTGGATGAGTTTTCCAAATTTGCACGAATGCCAGCGCCACATATGAGACGAGAATCATTGGGAGACATCATCGAAAAAGTAGTATCGTTATATGCAGGAGCTCATCGTGAAGTAGAGCTGATTGTGAACTTAGATGATTCGGTTCCCGAGATTAGTTGTGATGTGGAACAAATTCGTCGTGTATTTGTTAATCTCTTTGATAATGCCGTTCAGGCGATGAATAGCAGCGGGCGCATTTGGATCTCCACGGAGTGCGATCGAAGACGCCATCGTGTTATCGTGCAAGTTGCAGATGAAGGGACGGGTATTCAGCCAGATGATCAAGAGAAATTATTTGTTCCGTATTTTTCGAGGAAGAGGACAGGGACAGGCTTAGGCTTGGCTATTGTTCATCGCATCATTACTGATCATAATGGCTCAATTCGAGCCGAGAATCACGATCCCAAGGGCGCGATTTTTACGTTTGACCTTCCAATCTAATAGAGTGCAGTCTTGAGACGGGCTTGTGGCGGTTTCTGTCCTAAACACGATATGTGGAAGATCGAAATTTTTATCTACATGAGGAGAAGATCTCGTGGCTGAAAGCATTTGTATCGTTGATGACGAGCCAGCGATTCTGAATACTCTCAGCAGTATTTTGGAAGATGAAGGGTATCAAATCTCTGTCGCCAAGAGCGGAACGGAAGTGTTGAAGTTAGTGCGAAGCGAACCTCCGGATTTAATTATTCTCGATATTTGGATGCCGGAACTTGATGGTCTGGAAACTCTGAAGCGATTGCGACAACAATTCCCTGCTCTTCTGGTCATCATGATGTCGGGCCACGGTTCAATAGAAACGGCGATCAAGGCGACGAAGTTAGGAGCCTATGATTATCTCGAGAAGCCCCTAGACTTAGAAAAAGTGACGATTCTGGTTCGTAACGCGCTACATCAACGGAAACTTGAAGAAGAAAACCTTAATCTCCGCATTCAAGTTGAACGGAGATTCGAGTTAGTCGGCAAATCAGTCTCGATGAGTCGGCTTCGAGAGTTGATCAATATGGCGGCTCCAACAAACAGTCGAGTCCTGATCTCAGGGGCTAATGGAACGGGGAAAGAACTGGTGGCACGAGCGATACACCTTCATAGTCCTCGTCATAGCCGTCCTTTTGTGGAAGTGAATTGTGCCGCCATTCCAGAAACCCTGATTGAAAGTGAGCTATTCGGTCACGAACGTGGAGCATTTAGTGGCGCGACTTCCATGAAGCGCGGGAAGTTTGAGCTAGCTGACGGCGGTACGCTCTTTCTCGATGAAATTGGTGACATGAGCCTGGCCACACAAGCAAAAGTCTTACGAGTTCTACAAGAACAGCAATTTACACGAGTAGGGGGAACGAAATTATTAAATGTGCAGGTGCGAGTGATTGCGGCTTCCAATAAAGATTTAGCAGATGAAATTGAAAAAGGGACGTTTCGAGAAGATCTCTATTATCGTCTGAACGTCTTACCGATTATGGTCCCGACGCTTCGAGAGCGTCGGGAAGATATTCCTGAATTGGCGCAGCATTTCCTCAGACTGCATGCTGAAGAACAAGGAATGAAATTCAAGGAGTTGACGAAAGAGGCCATGGAAATGTTACGGCAGCACGATTGGCCGGGCAATATTCGTGAGCTCAGGAATTTAATCGAGCGATTGCTGATCATGGTTCCACGACCAGTGATTGATGGATCCGACGTTGAGCTCTTTCTTCAGGTGCGCAGTGGAGGTGCGAATCAATCGTTCACGTCGGGGAAGGATTTTTCTTCGTTACGAGAAGCCCGTAATGCCTTTGAACGAGAATTAATCGCCAATAAATTGCGAGAGAATAATTGGAATGTCTCTAAAACCGCAGATGACTTGAAGATTGAACGTAGTCATCTTCACCGGAAAATCAAATTACTTAATGTTGAACTCCGCTCTGAAAATTCATAATCCCTCTGTTGTCAGGAAGAGGGGAGCATTTGTGTCTGTTCCATCCCTGCCTCCATCTTCAGAAGTCCTTATAGAGAAACTTGTCCCTGGTGGCCATGCGCTAGGACGAATAGGGCCTCACGTGGTCTTTGTAAAAGGAGGAGTCGTTGGAGAACGTCTACGTATCCGTGTCGGGAGGAGGATTCGTGGTGTCCACCACGGAGAGATAACAAACATTCTTCAGCCGTCTCGTGACCGAGCGGTTCCTCCCTGTTCGATTTATGGAGAGTGTGGTGGCTGTCAAATCCAACATATTCATTATCAAGGTCAACTCATACAGAAAAGAGCGATTCTGGCTGATGCCCTTGAACGTATCGGGAAAATTGACATTCCTGAAATTGGAACAGTTAGGCCTTCTCCTGAACCTTTTGGTTATCGCCGCACGATTCGATTTGTCGTCTTTAAAGACGCTCAAGGTTTCAAGCTTGGCTTTTGTCAAGCGGGCACGCGAAACGCTGTAGAGGCCAAAGCTTGTTTGCTCATTCCCGACCGTTTGCAACAATTAACAGCGATGCTGGCCAGACGTCTTGCGTCCTGTTCCTCACTGCCGATGTTTTTGGAGCACATCGAAATTCGCTCCTCGACGACTTTTCCGCAAGTGTTGATTGTTTTTCATGGAACCTATAAGAATATTGAGCGAGTGCAGGCGTTCCTTGAACCATTCCAAGAATTTCCAGATGTGGTGGGGTGTATTGCTCAGCGGTCCGGTCCAAAGATTGCGAAGAACATAAATTCTTCATTGGTCCTTGGGCAAGATTTTCTCACTGAACGTTTTGGCGATTTAACATTGCGTGTTGGTTTTCAATCATTCACGCAAACCAATTGGCCAGTCTATGAGGAGATAGGGCAAACCCTTACACATTGGCTGGGCAGTCAAAACGGTATGCATGTACTAGAACTGTATGCAGGGACAGGAGCTTTCGGCATGAGCCTCGCTCGAAATGGGGCTTATGTGACGTTGGTAGAATCCAATGCCTTTGCTTTGGCAGATGCTCGAAAGTCGGTTGCTTTAAGCCGCGTGGCTCGCTGCAAGTTCAAACGACAAACAGGAGAAAGTTGTTTGCGTTCTGTCAAAGAGAGAGAATATGACATCATACTTGTTGATCCCCCGAGAACGGGGCTCAGTCCGATTGTGACCAAAGAACTTGGGAGAGTAAAAGCATCGCGGATATTTTATGTCTCATGTGATGTGGCAACCTTGGCGAGAGACCTTGCTCGACTCGTCGGACATGGGTATCACATTGTACGCATTCAACCTTTTGATATGTTTCCGCAAACCGCTCACATTGAAACTCTTGTAGAATTAGCGGCGTAATCTTACTGATCACGTCTTTGTTGCTCGAGTAAACATTTATAGTTATGACAACGTATCGCGACGCCGGTGTCGATATTGAGGCGGGTGACGAATTTGTCCGACGCATTAAATCGCTGGTCCGGACCACGTTTCGCCCCGAGGTCGTCAGTCATTTAGGCGGATTTGGCGGGCTGTTCCGATTTCCATCAACGCAGTATACAGATCCAATTTTGGTTTCAGGAACTGATGGCGTCGGGACGAAGTTAAAAGTTGCCGCACTCGTAGACCGTCATGACACGATTGGAATTGATCTGGTGGCCATGTGTGTCAACGATGTCTTGGTGAGTGGCGCAGAGCCGTTGTTTTTTTTGGACTATCTGGCCACTGGGAAGTTGGAGGTTTCAAAGGCAGAAAGTATCGTGAAGGGCATTGTAGCTGGTTGCAAAGAAGCGGGTTGCGCGTTGATTGGTGGTGAAACCGCTGAGATGCCATCATGTTATCCCGATCATGAATATGATCTGGCCGGGTTTGTCGTTGGTGTGGTTGAGCGTGCAGATATTATCGATGGGAAGAAGATTTCAAAAGGAGATATCGCGATCGGCTTGTCTTCGAGTGGATTGCATAGCAATGGATACACTTTGGCTCGACAAGTGCTCTTTGAAAAGAAAGAATGGTCAGGGACTACGAAATTATCCGAACTCAATCGACCCTTGGGCGAAGTCTTGCTCGAACCCACCAAGATTTATGTCAAGCCTGTGAGAGCACTTTTGCAGGATTGCGCTATTCATGGTTTGGCTCATATCACAGGTGGGGGACTGACTGGCAATCTTCCTCGAGTGTTGCCCTCGCACTGTGAAATATTTATTGAACGAGGAACGTGGCCGGTTCCAGAAATTTTTGATGTGATACAACGATCAGGAAATATTGATCAAGACGAAATGTTCCGAGTCTTTAACATGGGTGTCGGCATGGTGGCCATCGTTCCATCTTCTGATGTTGACCGAGTGATAGATCACATGAAGAGTTTGGGGGAAGACGCACATATTATCGGAGAGATTGGTGAACGTTCTTCTCCTGACCTCGCAGTTCGATACGGTAATTGAGAGAAGATGATGGCGAAGGTTGTTCTAGGCGTCTTGATATCTGGCCGAGGATCGAATCTTCAGTCGATTATCGATGCCATCACAGCTGGCAAGTTGGATGCTCATATTGCGGTGGTGGTGAGTAACAAGCGAGAGGCTTTCGGAGTAGAACGAGCTCAAAAACATGGCCTAAAAACGGTGTTTGTTGATCCAAAACCTTTTAAAGAACAGGCTAATCCTCGGGAAGCCTATGATCATGCCGTATTGGAAATACTCAAAGCTCATGACGTCGAATTGGTAATTTTGGCTGGTTACATGAGAATTGTGACCTCCGTGATCATCAATTCCTACGAAGGCAAGATGATGAACATTCATCCATCGTTGTTGCCATCTTTTCCAGGACTTCATGCTCAGCGACAAGCGCTAGAGTGGGGCGCGAAAGTCAGTGGTTGTACGGTTCATTTCGTCACAGAAGGAATGGACGAAGGTCCCATCATCATCCAAGTTGCGGTGCCTATTCAGGAAGACGATACTGAAGAGACACTCTCCGCACGGATTCTTGAACATGAACATCGCGTCTATCCAGAAGCGATACAACTTTATGCGGAAGGGCGATTAAAGATTGAAGGCCGACGAACACGAATTCTGAAAATCGTGAAACGTGAAGTGTGAAGCGAAGAAAAACACGTTGCTAGTTGCTCGTGAATCGTCGTTCGTAAAAGAAAGATTAGAGCGCTTTTCTAAACAAGAGAGAAACTGTAAGCAAGGGAATGTGTCGTTGCTTCTACGAGATACGAGCAACGAGTGACGCTTCACTAGGTGTGTTGAGTAGCTTGCACGTTTTCACTCGTGTATAATCTGAAGCGACACATAGATGCGATATTTCCTGCCAATTATGTGGGGGGCTAGCTCAGTTGGGAGAGCGCAACGTTCGCAACGTTGAGGTCGCGGGTTCGACTCCCGTGCCCTCCACCATTTCATAGTTGCCGCCTTTCAAATTTTCTAAGAGCCTGAAAGGTAAAGAAAATTTGTTAGTTTGGGCGGTTCTAAAACCTTCAGTCCGGTCATAGGGCAGCTTCTCAGAAAATGCCAGTCTGAGGACCAACCTTTTGTCTTCAATGCGGTCGGAACTCCAGAGTTTATGCGGGTTTCCGAGAAAATCAAACGCGGTTCTAAAACTCTCATCAAAACTTTGGAGGGGACGACCACAATTTTTGATTTTTTCGTTTAGTGTAATCTTTTGTTCCTGTAGTTCCTTGATCTTGTTTTCATAGGTTTCGATCAACATGGGCGTGTCTGCGCTCACAACTCTATCGAGATATTGGTTAACCTTCTTATCGATCTTACGCACCTCGCTCTGCATGAACGTACCATCTTGTCCTGCATGCTGCTGGCGGTGACTCCACAACTCTTTAAACATTTCCAAGGCCATGTAAAACAAATTGGGTGCTGGCCGAAGTTCGCCCAGGAGGGTTTCAAATTCCTCTTCCAGGGTTTCTCTGCGGATGGATTTGCCGTATGCCTCACAACCCTTCTGAGGGCAAAGGTAATACGGATACTTCTTGTTTCGCCCCTTTGACCAACATGAGGTCATCGCAGAGCCGCAGCATCCGCAGGTCACAAATCCACGCAATGGGAAATCCTCATTGAGGTCTTTCCTTGCTGGAGCTTTGGCTGTTTCTGTCAAATTTTCCTGAATAGTCTGAAATGTCTCGTAACTGATGAGTGGCTCGTGTTTTCCCGGATGAAGTGTAAAGTTCCAGGGAGCATAGTTAATGTATCCTGAATAAAGAACCTGCGTGAGAATGTTATTAACTCGCTGATAGTGGACTTCTCCATTGCTTCCCTTAGGAAAGGCTTCATGAGAATCTAGAAATCGTTTTACCTCGGCTTGCGTTTCAAATCTTCCTCGGGCATAGCCTTCTAAAACCTCAGTAATGATAGACGCCAGTGGTTCATCCCTGACCAGCATCTTGCCGTGGCCACTGACACGTTCATACCGATAACCGATAGGATGAAAAAACACCCAATACCCGTTCATCATGCGTGCCTGCATGCGGTTTACGACCTGCTCGGTATTTTTCTGGCGCTGGTGTTGTGAGACACTGGCCAGCAGATTTTCAACCAATTGACTGTCTGAATCTTCTCCGAATTCAATCGAAGGGCTTTCCAGTTTGCCGCCAGCTTCACTAATGGCCATGCGAAGCTGGATATGGGCTTCCAGACCGCGGGCCAAACGGCTGATATCATCAATGATGACAACATGCTGTTTTTTCTTGTGCGTCCGTAGAAATTTAAGCATCGCTTGCATACCGGGACGATCAATAAGACTTCCTGAAATACCTTCATCCTTAAAGACTTTTACAATCTCATAATGTTTGTGCTTGGCGTACTCGCGGCAACGAGTTTCCTGTGAGCCGAGTCCATCGCCTTTAGTAACTTGGGCGGTGCTGGACACACGGCAATAAATCACGGCCTTTGATGTGGTGTTATGATCTGACATGGGTCTGACTTTCTTGTCTATCTGTTACGAATCCGTCTTGCTCTCCAAAGTAGGAGATACTGACTTCCCGATAAATGTTTTAGAGTTGCTGTCTTGTGATTCTATGGATGAAGGCCTTCCGAGGCAATCCTTATCTATCGCTTTCCCACTTCCTTGTTGTAGGGGATGAATGCCCCAACCTCGATCTACAAAACTCTCCATAATTTGCCACACAGCTTGTATCAATTCCCGCTTTTGTTTGCCGCTCAGGTCAAAGCCTTCGACGAAGCGGGTGTATTTTGAGATATCTAGGGGCATGACAAGATCACAACGATTCCTTGCGGCTGGCTGTAAGACAGACGCATCATAAAGGGTTAAAACGAATGACTGAAAAATATATAACATGAGAAGGTTTCCTCGTTGGGAAACAGGACGCATGGTAGTGTTTTCTGAATTGGAGAAATCAGAAAAGCGGCTTGTTCGATGAAAAACTCTCAACACTAGGGAAGGTGTTTTTCGTAATAAAAAGTATTCGACATGGCCTGGGTGAGTTCAAAAACAAATGTACACGATTTGTTCTCATTTGCCGAGTCAAAAATGGAAGAATAAAGAGATTGACATTTGTATAGACAAATGTATACCTTCATGCTATGATAAATCTACAGGTTAACGGCTTTGATTGGGATGAAGGGAATCGGGAGAAGTGCCAGAAACATGGGCTCTCCCAGAAGGAAATTGAATATTTCTTTCACCAAAACGAGGTGTTTATTGCCCCCGATCCCAAACATTCCGATGAAGAGGAGCGTTATCTGGCCATTGGACGCTCGAAAAAGCACAAACCAATGTTTGTTGTGTTTACCTTGCGGGATATGAATGGAGAGATGTTAATCCGGCCCATCAGTGCCCGTTATATGCATGAGAAAGAGGCGAAACGATATGAAGAAGAAAGTGCCAAAATTGAAAAGCGATAAAGACGCCGAAAAGTTCCTGGACCAGGATTTGACGGATTACATCAATCTGAAGAATTTCACTGCGGTCAATTTTGAGATGCTGCCGAAAGACAAGCAGGTCAATCTTCGGTTTTCGGAGCAATTACTCTCGGCAGTTCGGCAGAAGGCAGAGCAGGAAGGCATTTCCTACCAGAAATATATCCGCAAGGCCGTTGAGGAATCCTTGACCTCGCAATAAAGTTTCTGGCCCTACCTTGTCTACTCGTAAGCTCCTGAATTAAAAAGCAATGGGGCTTGATGCCAGTTCGGTTACGGCTCATGTCGGCTCATCTCCAGAACACTAACTGTATGACAACCGCGTGAAAGCCTTGACGGTAAGGATGGCCGCAAGATGTGTGTTGTACTACAACACATCTTGGCAAGGGAGACGCTGCGCTCTCCCGTTGCATCCCTCTAGCCTTTGGTGCTTCGCGGGCATCTAGCCCCACTTCGCACCATCAAAACGTATCGCCGTTTTATCACTCGCAGGAAGAGACTTCGCTTCTCTAATTGCGTTGAAGTCAAGAGATCATTTGGGTGGTTCCCATGGAAATGATCTTCGGCAGGAACATGCTTCTCTCCGTGGTCGCATTCCTCAAAACGCGAAGGCGCCACAAGTTACTGGCCGTGGAGGGTGAGGTAGAGCAAACTCTCCTGCGTGATCATGGATAACACGGCCATGTCACGGCGAAGTCTACGCCCTTACCTCGACCCCGGTCCTGCCGGACCTTCCCCATGGATCAGCGATCTTAATTCCGACCCACAGAAAAACTTGTTTGCCTGGTATTATGCAGCCACTTGTTGTGGTGATGGTTCAACTCCCCATTGGAAAGTTGTCCCATCCCTCCAAATACGGTACATAATCACCGCCAGCTTTCTGGCAACGGCGACACAGGCGTTTTTCATACAGCTACGTTTAGCTATTCTCAGCCCCCAGGCTTTCAATGAACTCCATTTTGTGACCCGGCTCAATAATACCTTGGCAGCTTCATACAGGTGAGTCCGCGCCAAGGTATCGCCACACTTACTAATGCGTCCATTGTAATCAATCTCTCCAGAAGCGTATTTGCGAGGGGTCAGCCCCAGATGTACCCCAACATCCTGGGCTTTGGCAAAGCGAGATGGATTATCAATAGTCGTTTTGAAAGCTAGGGCTGTGAGGACTCCAACGCCGGGAATACTCATCAAGCGTTGGCACACCTCATCTGCCCGCACCGTGCGCCGTATCAACCTATCTAACTTTTGTTCCTGGTCCAATAATCCTGTTCGGGCATCCAGCAGCGGAAGAATATATGTTTGAAGTTCCTCATCTTCTTTGATTAAATCCAGAATGCGGTTCTCAAAGCGGAGTTTACTAACAGCTCCGGTCTTGAGTCCGAACACTTTCAAAGTTCCCCGTATTTGGTTTTCCATGTCCAGACGTTTATCGAGGAGACACCGGCGATTGTTTAAGAGGACGCGTAGCTTCTGACTATCAACACTTTTGACCTGGACCGCTTTATACCATCCCGTTCGCATGATATGGGCCAGCCCTCGTGCATCGTTCCGATCCGTTTTCACTTGCTGAGCTTGTAAGGCAGCCTTGGCATGGCGTGTTTCAAGACACACTACGGGGAAACCCATTTCGACCAGTCCATGATATAGCCATGGGGTTAGACCTCCAGCTTCCAGACCGATCCGCTCAAACGTCAACTTCTGGGCTCGAAAGTATTTCGCCAATGCACTTGGCTCCGTAGGCATCATTCCTTCCTGAACAATGGTGCCGTCTTGGTCAACGATACAAACGGCAGTTTCTTTCAAAGATACATCTAATCCAACATAGTATTTCATGGCTGTCTCTCCATAGGTTAGTGGTTAAAAAACTCCTTCTTACCATAGAGGCCAACCACTTACTTCCCTTGCCTGATTTCACAACGCAATTACAGTATCTCTCCTCCTGCACCTCCATCGACCAAGGGGACTTCGCTCCCCTGTGGAACCCTCGACCAACCCTACGCGGATTGGATGCGCGCCATCGCTTCCGCCGATGGATCACGGCCAGCATTTCGTTTGCTGGACTTCAAGCAGGGGTTTCGCCCCCTGCACCGGCGACCAAGGATGCGTCCTTGGATGTGTTTCTTCCTTAATCCTGGGCTCTGCCCAGACCCGACACAACCCAGCTACCCCTCCGTTTTGCCTCAAGCCAAAGAATTGTTGCCTTAAACGTAATCATAAACAAAACCGTGTAGATGCATTAATCACGGTGTGTTAGCATTTTTGGTATCTAATGAAACCATGTCTCAATTAGGAGAAGAGATAATTTATGCCTGAAGATATTCAGATTCCTCCTGGTTGGCCACCAGCCCTTTCAATAGACGTAGCACCTGTCTTGCGTTTATTCACAGGGGAGAACTTTTATTCATCGGCGGATGCTGCGCTCAGGGAGGCGGTGTTAAACGCCATTGATGCTGTTGGAAGGCGAAGGGAATCAGATGAAAGCCTCAGGCAGAATATACAGATTGTATTCGATAGGACAGAGCAAACCGTTTCTATTTCTGATAATGGAGATGGAATGACCCAGGAAAATGTTGCAACCCTTTTTGCCAAGGTTGGGGCCTCGGCTTCAAAAATTGCCTTGGGGGGAAAACAGGATTACCGAGCTGTTGGAGAATTTGGAATTGGGGCACTTAGTTATTTTCTGGTTTGTAACAAATATCAAATTCAAACAAAAACTGAGCACAGTGAGCCGCTTGGGTTGGAGTTTTCGGATGAAATGCTGGATGGAAAATCACAAGCTAAAGAATTAATCCCCTGTCAAAAGGAAGTTGGAACGACCCTTATACTGTTTCTTAAGGCCTCTAATTATTTTGACTTGCTGACCCAAAAGTTCAGTAACTGGATGCGTAATGTGGAGGGGTTAAACGCATCCATTCTCCCAGAGAATAAACCGCTTCCCCAAGGAGGACTTACAAGGACAATTCGTAGTATTAAATTGGATTCTCCACCAGATTGGATTGAAAAGGCCAATATAGGACCTCCAGAACAACTTGATATATGGGAACGTTACGATGGAAAAGGTCACGTAGATGTATTGTACCGCGGGGTATTTGTTGAGCGGATTGAAATCGATGGCCTATGGGCAATTGAAGGTGCAATTCACGTTGATCCTAAACATTTTAGGCCAAAGTTGAATAGGGAAGGTTTTGTTGGGGAAAATCTTAAAGCAGATGTAACTCCCTATTTAACTTTATTGCATCCTGCTGTTTTGGAAGAAGCTATTGAATGTATCCGTGATTTATTAACTTCTAAAGGGGATTGGAGTTTACAAAAAGCTGTTACGTTGTGGCTGGCTGTTCCACGAAGTGCACAATACCAAAGAGCTGCACAAGCCTGGGATTTAGAATTCAAAAAACAAAAAGCATTTAGGATTCTTGCTCAAGATTCGGAAAAAGAAGTTCCGGTAAACGATCTTTTAGAACTGAATGCAGAAAAGATTTTCCTTGCCCCTGATAATCTTGGCCAAGCTGATCCAGTCATAAGTCAAGCCGTTAGAGTGCTTCGGGCTCGTGGAGAATTGGTAGTGCAAGGCCTGCTACGGGACAGTGGTTACTTATCATCGGTTTCGTTAATGTCAAATTCTTCTACATGGCTTTTACTAAATTCTTTTAAGCAAGAACTTCCACCCATTATTCAGGTAGATAGTGTAGCAGCGGATATTGTTGATCGGGAAAGTATCGCTGAGGTTTATTCAATCGCTCCAATTGTAAAATTAATGCGGCTTGGGTTGAAAGCAGCGCCATTTGTGGCCGTTAAAAACGAAATTTGGATTAACATTGAAGCTGATAACGGAAAAAATATTTTAAAAGAAATTTGCCTACGTAATGAAGGCCATCTGGGATTATGGGTGGCATGTATGAAATTTGCACCAGAGCAGGCGCAAGGATTAGAGCAGGTCGCAAATTTTCTTAGACGAGCTAAGCCCGAACCAAAGCTCTTAGGGCTTGTTCGTCGTCAATTTCTAAGGAAATTTGTGGAATGAAAATTTTACTCTTTACCGGGGCAGGAACTTCCGTGGAGCTGGGTGTGCCTGCCATGCGTTCCATGGCCGAGCAATTCAAAAACCATCTTTACGATATAAAACTTCCTCAGGAAATTCTTCAGAAAGTGGAACAGTTTCTTGCTATTCAAAGCAATGATATGGAACACATGATTGAACTTATTGATCAAGTGGAGGGAGGAGCGCGGGCAAGCTCACAGCTAGGGGAAGAAGTTGATGAAGCCAAAATTATACCTTATAAAGTTATTCGCCAAGAAGCAGAATGGTTTGTTCAACATAGCTGTGAGCAGGTAAAGGCAAATGCCGCTGTCACAATGTGGACTCCCACCTTAAGAGCGGCAGCGAATATGGATTTAACCATAGCATCTACCAATTATGACCGGGCTATAGAAATTTCATCATCTCGCTTGAGGCTGGAACTTTTTGACGGATTTGAAACTTTTGAAGGAAAAGAAATTGTCCCTTGGAAAGGATTTAATAGCAATGATAACAAGCAACTCCGATTGCTAAAACTCCATGGATCAACCGACTGGTATCATGGCCCGGACCTTCAAGTTTATAAACTCCGCCATCCCATGCCTTTATACGGAAGACTTGGGATTGTCTCAGAATCCCTACCAGATGTGACTTTTAAGAGTGCGCTGGTTTTGCCTTCACGTGAGAAAAAGGTGACGCAGCCACCTTTCCCAGATATTGGCTCCGAATTTAGAAGATTTGCAGAAAAAGCAGACATTGCCATTTTTATTGGAACCTCATTGCGGGATCCTCATATACGTGATGTATGTGCCAAATGTGCCAATCGAATCCCTACTTTTGTCGTATCACGGAGCAAGAATTTCCCAGAAAATCTTCTTCCAGATAATGTAGTGCTTATAAATCAAAACAGTGGCCAATTTTTGATTTCTACACTTCCAAAATTTCTAAAAGATCAGGATGTAGAAAGTCTTAAACAATTAGAAAACTCACTAAATTCCGGTATGCCCACGGTTTTAAAGTGGCTCATGTCAGCCTTCGATGAAAATGCTCACTCTAGAGAACGTTGCAAGGCCATTGAAAAATTGGCTGCAGAGCAAATTTCTCTTCAAGAGGAAGAAATTAAAGCACTCCTTCAAAGCAGCAGTCAGGATGTCTCAATTTTTGGGTTGGGCCTACTGCAGGCATCACAAGACAAAGATAAACTCCTAAAGTTTGCTAAGGCATTGTCAGAATCATCCAATAATGAGGAATTTAAATCCGAGTTATTATTATTAGAAGAAATGTTTTCATGATGTTTTGCCAAGCTCGATTAAATTTTCAGATTGAACAGAAATAATATATTCTCTCTAACGCAAGCAGATGAAAAGTAGAAGTCTTGATGTGTGATATCCGTTATTCAGGAGAATGAACTAGTCCATGGCGCCAGAGCAGAACAACCTGATCACTGAGAATGTTCCAGAAAGTTGGGAGCAGCTCGAAAAAATTGTAGCAACTATCCTCGAGGAAAGTGGAATGCTTGTGGAACATGGTGTGACGTTGCCGCTCCCTCGTGGAAAGGTAGATGTCGACGTGTATGCAGAAGAAACAGTAGACGGCATCGTCCATCGCACAATTTGCGAATGCAAGCACTGGCGCGCGAGCGTTCCCAAGTCAGTAGTCCACTCATTTCGTACTGTAATGGCGGAGTCCGGCGCTAATCGTGGCTACATCATATCGATGAACGGTTTTCAGGCCGGTGCCATTGAAGCTGTTGAGGCGACTAATATCGAACTCGTCACGTTTGAGGAGTTCCAACGCGCCTACTTTGCGAAGTGGATTAATAAGCGAGTCTGGACCGTTGAGCAACAGCTTGATGGGTTCCACACCTATTATGAACCGATTGGACGACCGGGCTATTCGAAACTCAAGAATAAAGAAGAGTGCGCAGCCTATGACGCCGTCTGGAACCGGTACTTCTTCGCCGGCCTGATGCTCATGCCTTTCTCTCCATACCTTAGAATGGTAAGACCCCAACCGTATCCGTCGCTTCCTTTCGATTGCTCTGAGCTAGACAAACGAAAGATTCTGGTCCCTGATGACATTAGGGCTGTAAAAGGTTACCGAGAGTTTTTTGAGCTCATCATGAAATATGGGATTGAAGGAAGAATTGCGCTACGCGAGGTTAACCCAATAACGCGCGGACGTCCACCTGAGGAGATTCAAAACGAAGACTAGTCTTTGTTCGGTGCATCTCTAATTACCGCTTTAGTGATGTCCACTTAATATTTGCCCAAAAGGCAAGGAGATAGCTTTGTCAGAGTGCCATCATAAAAACGTTCGCTGTATCAACCAGTTTGAGCTAATTCGTAAGTATGAGTGCCCAGATTGTGGTGCAGTAATGATGTGTGTGTGTGACAAGGACATAGGCCAAAAATTTTTATCTCATCAGCTCTCGTTCGGTAAGAAACTTGAAACGCAAGAAGAAGTTGAGATTACAGAAGGTTTTATTGATGCCGTGTGTAATGAGTGTAGAGGGCTTCCTGCTACGCCAAGCCCAGTAGCAGCTATCATAGGGCGTACCAGTAAGATAAAGCGATACTATTGGCGTGAGTTAGCTTTCCGTGAATACGAGCTCTATGAAAAGATTGGAGGCAGTCCAGAAAGCTATCTTTATGAACTAGGGGAAAATGAGACTGAAATCATACGCAAAGCACGAACTCAAGCATTGGACGATATAAAGGCACTGCATGTTGAAGACCCAAAGTACCATTATGACGAAGAGTCGTATGAATCGTTTATTACCCGAGTGGGTATTCAAGTCCGTAATGTTCAAGGAGTTTGTGTTAAGGATAGCGGTCGGAAAGCGAAGATTCTATATCAAGATGAGTTACTCACAGTTGAACAGTACGCCAAGAAAACATATGAGGGGCTTGGCTATAAAGTGATTAATTTGGAAAGCATGCCATTCCATGCGCTTTTCGGCATTTATACCTGGTTGCTAATCCAAGACCCCAGTGATCCTGAGGTTTGTATGGCAGAGTTTGGTGAGAGGTCAGCTTATGAAGAGGATCGTTCAAAGAATCCAATCTGGGTTCCCCTTCCTTCTGACTTTGGCTCAAGTGGCTACGCAGAACGTAGGGAAAATGAAATAAAAATACACCTGTCTAATATTCAGGAGAATACCCAAGACCTCCTCTGGCTTTTTGATTATTGGATGCCATATAGCGAAGGGTTAAGACAATATTTGTGGGCTCACAAAGAAGAGCATGTTCAAACAGCACGAAAAGTAGTCGAAATATTAGAGCCACACACGATATTAGAGATTGTTAAGTATCTATTGGGTAACTATTGGAATAGGTATCTAGGTTGGCCTGATATGCTAGCTTTTAACAAAGATGGTTATATCTTTGTTGAAGTAAAATTATCTAAAGACAAACTATCTGATGAGCAGAGACATTGGGCCGAAGAAAACAAAAAGAGGCTGCATTTGCCATTCGAATTATTTAAGATACATCGTGGTTCAGCCTAATAATAAGATAGTTATTTGGTAATATTTAGGGCGCTTTTGAAGCTAGTGGGAATTTGGTCGGGATTTGATTTAACCTTTTATCCATTAAATTTCCTGCCCGTAGCCACGACTCTGGCTACGGTCTACTTGCTCTTCTCCTTCTTGGTTCACCTGCTTTATCTTTTTCTGTAAGACCTTTAGGTCCGAGCTGCCCATCTCCATATAGCCTGCAACATCCTGTTTGAGCCCAACTATCAGCTTTTGATGTTTGCGCAGGATGGGGCGGACCTGATCTTGTAAGTCCTGTTGCTGAGTCAGTTGGCGGTCTATCAGGTCTTGCTTTTCACCTCTGTCACGAATATTGCTGCTTTTGACCTCATGTTCATTCTGCGCATTGATTTTCTTAAGTTTTCCAGTCATTCGTGACCACAGGGCTTTAAAGCCTTTAGGCAAGCGCAGTAGACGATCTTTTTGTTCCTTTTGCTTTCGTTCCTCCTGCCTCCTTTGTAAATCCTCGCGCTCTTTACGATGTTGATACTTCAGTACCGATTTTCGTTTAACGAATGACTCAAGCTTTTTATCCATACGTGTATGGACCTGCCCAATATAGCTTTCCAAGGCGCTGGTCATACGTTCGGCGATTTGTGTATTTATCTCTTTAGTATTAGGCAGTGCCTCCAAATTGCCCAGACGCTGCTTGATGTCTTTGGTTTTAATTCCCATCCAGCGGCTTAAAGAAAAAACTTCGCCACGATAATCAATCGCTACAAATCCGCGCCGATCACCTTTTGCCAAATAAAATCCATACGCATTTAAAGCCTTTTCAAAGGAGGCCTTATTGTCTGACAGAGCCCAAGAATCCTGAAAAATTTTCTTAATAAATTTTGGATCCTCCTCCAGGCGCTTGGCCTGCTGCCATTCAGCCAGGGTGAAATTAAGAGGATTGCGTTCTTCCTTATTCATTAAGCCACGCGGCATTTGCCAGCCATATTGGAAATATAGCTGGCGCGAAATATCCTGAAGCTTCATTTTGAAGTAGGGTAGGTTGATCGCCTTCATCTCATCCGTATCAATGCGTGACCAGACAGCATGGCAATGCCGTCTGCCCTCTTTTTCATGAAAGACTATGGCGCGGGGCTGTTTTTCAAGTTTCAGCTCTTTTTCAATATCCGTTAGCGCTTTTTCAAAATACTCAATCGGGACAGATTCGGATTGAGGCGGATTGAGGCTTAGGGAAAACATGAATTGCTTACAGCGCGTGCCTTGACTGATGGCGTGGATTTCTCTCAAAGCCCCATCCAAATCTTCTGAGACAAAGCCGGAGATTTCATGGATTTCAACGTGCTCGTTTTCGTCCACCTTTAAAAGATGGGTCGCCAGTTGCCTGGCTCCACCACGTTGTGAGCCTTTCAGAATCATGATTTTTCTCCACTATTAAACCTAGAGCCGCCATCAGGACATGACGCATCCACTGGATATCCGAACAGCCAGCGTGAATGGCTTGCTCTGTTTCCAGGGTGACTTCCAGAATTCCTTTATTCACAGCTTTGGCTAGTTGGTTCATATTGTTAGCGAGGCGTGATCTGCCCAGTTCGCCCAGGACTTTGGCCAGCTCCTGATGGTTTTTGACTGGAAACTTATTCCGGGTTCGCCTTTTAGGGATTGAGTTGTCAAAAAGACGAGAACGGATATAGGCCCCTAAAGACATGCCTGCCGCATCCTTCTCAAGCTGCGTGCGTTCTTCTGGCGTCAGGCGTAGCGAGAAAGGTGGCATTTGTTTTTTCTTTGGTGCAGGCATATCTTTCACTTTTTCTAAAATTGACATAGCAGGGCCAAACCCTGTTTCTGGGAAACAGAGCTGATACGTGCCGTGAATTGTCTTGGTTGAATCGAGGGAAAAAAGAAAAACGCCAGCCCAGAAAGATTCTGGACTAGCGTTTAAAGGAGGTACTACTGAAATACCTTATTGTTGGGTATTACAAAGATGGGCTAAGATCGACTGAAGCGTCCTGGAGAATCATGTTCCAATCCCCTAAAATCTGGAAGAGTTGGTTCGAAATGTTTCCATCCATGTCCACCATCAATTAGTTTTTGTTATCTAAGTGCTGCGTCAGTAGAGAGGGGCACTTTATTGGTCTTTCTTTCCTGGTCGAAGATTTTCACCTTATCTGTCTTTCAGATGAGAGGATAAGTCAGTTGAAAAAGGAAAGCCTGCTTCAAATTTGAAGCAGGCTTTCCTTTTTAACGAGTATTCTGCATTACACTTGAACCGTGCTCTTCTTTTGGTTTCTAACCAAACGGCGATAGCTGAGCAGAGCTGATAGTCCTGAGCCTAATAGTAGAAGAGTGGATGGTTCAGGAACGGGTTCTGTTGGTGT
The DNA here is from genome assembly GCA_965223675.1 of Nitrospirales bacterium. Lineage (GTDB taxonomy): Bacteria > Nitrospirota > Nitrospiria > Nitrospirales > UBA8639 > JAGQKC01. The sequence continues at coordinate 331,566 of OZ245013.1, forward strand.
ATTGGCGCGAAAAGTTTGTCCCGTATTGATGTTCCCAAATGTATTGGACATGGCGGATGTCCAGGTAAAGTCAGAGTAGACGTTTCCGGTTCCTGTCAGTTGTAATGAATGCCCAATAGGCGTGCTGTTGGATTCTGACACTCCAATGTCCATGCTCGTTAACCCTGAAGCTGGCCCGCTCGCTGCGATGAACGCTCCCTCATAACTGAGAAATTGGATCACTGTGTTCGAAGGATTCACAAGTGCCAGTCCATCCGGTGCCCCATTCTGAATACCAGATTGAGAAAAGGCAAGGGTTCCAAATCCGTTTTGTTGGTTGGCGAAAATACCAGATAACGAGATCGTATTATAGACACGGCGTTGAGTTAGGCTTCCGTTATACAAAGCGAGGCTCCATCCGCTCAGGTTGGTGCCTTCAGGACCAGCGATTTCAACGGCTTCCCCGGTGTCTCCGCTGGTGTTGTCATAATGCAATTCATTGATGAAGATACTCGTGGCATGGACGAGTTGCCATGGAGCCATACTGAAAATTGCTGTGAAAATGATAACCTGGAATTTTCCTAAGCCTTTGTGTTTGTCGTGCATAAAGTCCTCCTGTGTCTTATGTATGTTGATGTATGAAAGATTGTGATGCCAGATGAAAATAACCGACAAATTATTGACCGAAGTTAGTCATTGGCAATTTCAATGCCGGTTAGAGCAAGACAGGTGTGGTCATGCGAATGGGGACGAGAAGTGATTGACACGAGAGAAGATGGCACTTGCTCAACAGATACAAATCCCTCTTTTGAGGAGGCCTAGAACCAAAAACCTTTCTGGCAGAAATGTAATAGAACGTGACGCTTCTGAGAGATATGGTGCAGTGTGTTCGATACACTACAGCGATTTCGGTATAAGTTTATACAAGTCATCGCAACCAATCCAAAAGAAAAGAAATCCATCATTGGGATGAACCTCTTGAATGCATTTGCCGTGAACTTCTTCTTTGTCTATTGAGTCGTGCGTGATTTGTTGTTGGTTATGACGTGTTCTGTGTACGTAATAGTGATTGTAAAAAAGTACGCCACCTTAATGGATATTCCTAGAGAAGGAGTCTTGAACATGGTCCGCTCGTTAGGGTATTCACAAGTGCAAATCTTTTTTGATTCTGTAAAAAGCCTGTAATGCGGTTTCGATGTGTTCTGGTGTGTGTTCAGACGTAATGGAAAGACGAAGACGGCTGGTGTCTTTGGGGACGGTTGGAGGGCGGATGGCCGGGACGTAAATTCCGCGTTCTAGTAATTTTGCACTCACGTTTACAGCGAGTCGCGGATCATTGAGAATAATCGGAAGAATGGGGCTTTGGGTATCAGTGAGTTGAAACCCCAGATCTTTGAGGCCTTGATACAGTTGATGGCGGTTTTCCCAGAGTCGAGTGCGACGCTCGGAGTCTGACTCGACGATTGTTATCGCGGCTTGAGCGGCTGCGGCTATTGAAGGAGGGGGAGCAGTTGTATAGATGAAGGAGCGGCTTGAGTTGATGAGATAGTCAATGAACGTCCGTGCCCCGACCACGTACCCACCAAAGGTGCCTAAGGCTTTGCTGAGTGTTCCCATTTGAAAAAGGGAATTTGGGTCTACTCCAAAGTGTTCAACAATGCCTCTCCCGTGGTTTCCCATCACGCCGGTTCCATGGGCGTCATCGACTAAAAGAGCGGCCTGATGTTCTTTCACGAGACGTATAAGTTCTGGGAGCGGCGCCAGGTCCCCATCCATGCTAAACACGCCTTCCGTGATAATCAGGGTCTTTTGCTTAGTTGATCTTTTGCTCAGTATTTTTGCAAGGTGGTCCAGATCATTGTGAGGAAAGACTCGAAAGGTGGCCTGGCTCACTCTGCAGCCATCGATGAGGCTGGCATGGCAGAGACGGTCAGCCAGGATCAGGTCTTGAGGGCCTGCCAGTACAGGGATGATGCCGCAGTTGGTACCATATCCGGTTCCGAAGGTCAGTGCGGCTTCTGTACCTTTAAACCGAGAGAGGGCTGTTTCTAGACTTTGATGTGGAGGTTGCGTTCCGGAAATCAGGCGTGAAGCACCGGAACCCACCCCATAGTGATGAATGGCTTTAATGGCGGCGTTTTTTACGCTCGCGTGATTAGCGAGACCTAGGTAGTTGTTCGAGGCGAATTGGATGACGGGTTTGCCTTCCAAAGTGATGACTGGTTCCGCAGGGGAATCGCTTGTCTTTAGCCTACGTCGCAAGTGCTTTCGATCGAGTTCGTTGAGCTTGTCATCAAACATCTTTTATTTCCTGCCGAAACCCCTATCTAGACAATTGAAACAGTTGGTTGGAATCCTATTCCATGGTAGAATACTTGTTGACTTGTCAAATAGAGTAAGAATATCATGCAACATTCATTAAATAATCGATAAAAGCTTTTAAAATCACCATTGTCCTCTGGTGTTGATCTAAGCAGTACACCTTACCATAAACGTGCGTAGGACTCTTGAGGGAGTCCCTAACAAGAGGGTGAGTTATCATGCAACTGACAGGAGCTGAAATTTTTCTTGAGTCATTAAAACGCGAAGGCGTCAAAACCATTTTTGCCTTACCGGGCGGTGTGGTCCTCAAGATTTTTGATGTCCTGCATCAACAAAAAGATATCGAAGTGGTGCTCACTCGTCATGAACAAGGTGCCGGGTTCATGGCCGTTGGGTCTGCAAAGGCCACGGGTAAGCCAGGTGTGGCTCTGATTACCTCAGGCCCTGGCATGACCAATGTGATTACGGCTTTGGCTGATGCCTATATGGATTCCGTCCCGATCGTAGTGTTTTCCGGGCAGGTGCCTACGGCGCTGATCGGAAATGATGCGTTTCAGGAAGCCGATAATATTGGATTGAGTCGTCCATGCACCAAGTACAATTTTTTAGTGAAAGATGTGAGTGATTTAGCGGCTACGATAAAAGAAGCGTTTTATATTGCGTCTACCGGACGTCCCGGTCCAGTTTTAGTTGATATTCCCAAAGACATTTCCATGGACAAAGCCGACTTTAAATATCCTGATTCCGTTGCCATTCGTGGCTATAGTCCCACGTATGAAGGGAGTAAATGGAAGATTAAGCAAGCTGCTGAAGCTATTGCGAAAGCCAAACGGCCTGTTTTATATGTCGGTGGTGGTGTCGTCTTCTCGGGTGCCTCCCAGGAATTGATTGAGCTCGCGGAGATGACTCAGATTCCTGTGGATATGACATTGATGGCGCTAGGAGGTTTTCCTGGGAACCATCCGTTGTCACTTGGCATGTTAGGTATGCATGGGACGTATGTGGCGAATATGGCCATGCATTATTCCGATTTGGTGATTGCAGTGGGTGCTCGATTTGATGATCGTGTGACGGGGAAGGTGTCTGAATTCTGCCCGCAAGCTAAGGTCATTCACATTGACATCGATCCGACCTCCATCCGGAAGAATGTCCATGTGGACATTCCGATCGTCGGTGATTGTAAACGAGTGTTACAAGAACTGAACAACATTCTTCGAGCCACAGTGAACGGCAACCAAAAAGAGCTTCGGAAACCTTGGTGGGATCAGCTCCATGCTTGGCAGACTGAACATCCGCTACATTACGATCAGGATCCTGAAGGCCAGATAAAGCCGCAATATCTGATTGAACGCGTCTACAAGCTGACAGAGGGGCGGGATCCAATTGTTTCGACCGACGTGGGCCAGCATCAAATGTGGACGGCTCAGTTCTTTAAACTCGCCAGTCCGCGAACGTGGTTGACGTCGGGCGGGTTGGGAACGATGGGTTTTGGATTTCCCGCGGCGATGGGTGCTCAGGCAGCTTTTCGAAATCGTCTAGTTCTCTGTATCGCCGGAGATGGAAGTTTTCAGATGAATACACAAGAGCTTGCGACAGCCGTGATTGAAAAATTACCTGTGAAGATATTCGTCATCAACAATCGTTTCCACGGAATGGTCCGTCAATGGCAAGACCTCTTCTATGAAGGCCGTTATGCGTCGAGTTATCTCGATCAACATCCGGACTTTGTGAAATTGGCTGAAGCCTATGGCGCGGCTGGCGTACGAGTGGAAAAAGTGAGCGAAGTTGATGCAGGTATTCAGGAGGCGTTGTCGATCGATCGGCCTGTCGTGATCGACGTGCCAGTGTACCAGTATGAAAATTGTTATCCCATGATTCCAGCTGGTGGATGCAATCATGAAATGATTCTCGGAGATCCTCCAGATTTGAAGAAGCCGCAGCCGACAGGAAAGAAGAAAACTCATCAAGACAAGGATACGGTATTGACTGCGTAACGCGAGTTGTTCATGGAACATATTATTTCGCTCACCATCGAAAATAAATTTGGCGCCTTATCACGCGTCGCTGGGTTGTTCAGTGGACGTGGGTTTAATATTGAGAGTCTTTCTGTCGCTCCAACTCTTGATCCCACTATTTCGATGATGACCTTAGTGACATCTGGGGAAGATCGGATTATTGAACAAATTTTAAAGCAATTGAATAAACTGATCGATGTGATCAAGGTCGTCGATGTTAACGAAAATGAATACGTTGAACGAGAAACGGCTCTTATCAAGGTTCATACCCGTCCCGAAGATCGTGCTGAGGCCCTCCGCATTGCCGATATTTTTCGAGCAAATGTGGTCGATTCCTCGCCGACGTCCTACACTATCGAGGTCACTGGTGATATCCGAAAAGTCCAAGCCATTATTAATCTGCTTCAACCGCTCGGTATTAAAGAACTTGTTCGAACGGGTCGGATCGCAATTGGACGAGAGCCGACTCGCACAGCGAGTGCTCAGCCTCGGCCGCTTGCCAAAGTGAACTGATCGTCTGGTTCTCATTATCTCCGGTTTCATCGTATTCGGAGAGTATGCTCTAACCCTCTTATTTTTTGGGAGTCGTCATGAATATTTTTTATGAGAAAGATGCAGATCAGCAACACATTTTAAAGAAAAAAGTGACGATTGTAGGGTTTGGCAGCCAAGGGCATGCCCATGCCTTGAACTTACACGAAAGTGGAGTCAAGGTTGTCGTGGGCGTTCGACCTGGAGCGTCTTGGCGCAAAGCTGAGTCTGCTGGACTGAAAGTGATGCCGACGGCTGATGCCGTCAAGGATGCCGATGTGGCGATGATCTTGGCTCCTGATGAATGTCAGGCGGCCATTTATGAGAAAGATATCGCCCCCAATTTAAAAACAGGGGCATACCTGGCCTTTGGCCATGGATTCAACATCCATTTTGGGCAAATACAGCCCACAAAAAAAACGAATGTGTTTATGGTTGCGCCAAAGGGACCAGGTCATCTTGTTCGTTCCGAGTACTGTCATGGGAGTGGGGTGCCTTGTCTCCTGGCCGTACATCAAGATCCGAGTGGGGATACGACAAAAGTTGGCTTGGCCTATGCCAGTGCGATTGGTGGCGCGCGAGCGGGAGTGATTCAAACGAATTTTCGCGAGGAAACGGAAACGGACTTATTTGGTGAACAAGCGGTGCTATGCGGCGGCCTTACGTCGTTGATTCAAGCTGGCTATGAGACACTCGTGGAAGCCGGCTACTCACCGGAGATGGCCTACTTCGAATGTTTGCATGAAGTGAAGTTAATCGTGGATCTGATCTATCAAGGCGGGATCGCCAATATGCGCTACTCCATTAGTACGACCGCCAAATATGGAGACGTGACACGAGGGCCTCGCGTGATCACGAATGAAACGAAGAAAACCATGAAGAGGATTTTGTCTGAGATTCAAAGTGGACGTTTTGCCCGAGAATGGGTGTTAGAGAATCAGGCTAATCGACCTGTCTACAACGCGCTTTTGAAAAAAGGCGAAGAACATCCGATTGAAGAAGTCGGCCAAAAGCTTCGCGGGATGATGCCGTGGTTGCAAAAGGATAAACTTGTTGATCAATCCAAGAATTAACGAGGGTGACCTACCTCTGCTTGAAGATGGGAGGTAAGACCATTGGCTGATCGTGCCGCAGGGTTGCCGATTGCGCGGGAAGGGGTTCCTTTTGTCATCGGTGCTGGTCTACCGGGAGTTGTGGCTGGTCTGGTGGGTTGGACGGGATCGGCGATCGCTCTGGGTGTCCTTGCAAGTTATTGCGTTTGGTTTTTCAGAAATCCGTCACGCGTGATTCCTCCGGGAGAGGAAGTTATCGTTTCCCCTGGGGATGGCCAAGTGGTGGCTATTGAGCAGGAGTTTGAGTCACGATTTTTGAAGGCTGACAGTATTCGAATCAGCGTGTTTCTTAATGTTTTTAATGTGCATATCAATCGGCTTCCATGTGGGGGAGTCCTGCATGATGTGGTCTATCAGCCTGGACAATTCATTGCTGCGAATAACCCCGACGCATCAGTGCGAAATGAACAAAATGCTTTGATGATTCAACGCACGGATGGAAAGAAGGTCTTATGTGTCCAGATTGCCGGACTGATCGCTCGTCGAATTGTCTGTTGGTCTTCACCTGGGGAACATGTTTCAAAAGGTGAGCGGTTTGGGCTCATTCGATTTGGTTCTCGTATGGATGTGTATCTACCTTCGGAAAGTCAAGTGATTGTTCAAGTCGGGGATCGAGTGAAAGGCGGCACATCTGTGATCGCAGAGTTAGCCTAGTAAAACGGTAAGTGATGTAAGTTCAGCTTTTGCACAAACTTTTTAACTCGACACAAGCATGCGCAGAACCCTCATAAGACAACCACGGAAACGGCGGGTCATTTCCCTTATCCCGAATATCCTGACCACGGGAAATTTGTTTAGTGGATTGGCCTCGATTCTCTTTGTTTTTCGAGGAAACTATGAAGCCGCAGGCATTGCCATTCTTGTCGCGATTGTCTTTGATGTCTTGGATGGCACGACGGCGCGTTTGATGAAAAGTACGAGTGACTTTGGGTTGCAATACGATTCATTAGGAGATGTGGTGTCTTTTGGTGTGGCCCCAGGCCTATTGATGTATGTTTGGGCGTTAAGTACCCAAGACAAAATTGGGGCTGCTGTGATGTTTGCGTTTGTTGCCTGTGGAACCTTGCGGCTCGCTCGACATAATGTGATGGCCGCAGCTTCTAAGCCAGGTGAAGGGAAACCCTTTACAGGATTACCTATTCCCGGTGCGGCTGGTGTCATTGCCACGCTCGTGATTTTTGATCAAAATATAGAGTATTTGGGAGAAGGCGTGAGGCCAAATCTCGGGATTCTGTTGACGTTGTTTCTAGCATTTTTAATGGTCAGTAACTTTCATTATCGAAGTCTGAAGGAATTAAAAACACAGGAGCACTATCTTTTTAATATTTTGGTGTATACCGTTCTTGTTCTTATGCTTGTGATTGCCGCGGCTCAACACGTTCCGTACGAAGTCATCATGTTAACGGTCTTTGTGGTGTATGCGCTTTCAGGTGTCGTTGAGCAAGGCTATCAATCTCTGGCGAAAGTATTTGGCAGACGAAAGGAGCCTCATGCTGTAAGAGATCATGTACAGGAATCTAAAGAGTAGAATGATGATGGAACGGACTAGGATTCTGCTAGCATTAATAGAAATGAGATTACATGGAGAGCAGCAGTATTTTCTCCTCAAGAAGGAGTAGTTGAGTTCGATTGGGTGCCAGGGTGAATTATTTAGCCTTCGTCCCGATCGGGAGGAAGGCTTTTTTATCACGAGATGGTTGAAGAATTGAAGAACTCGACAATAACACGCTTTTTTCGATGAACGATTGCACAAGGCCTGTTTGATTGCCAGGGGCTGTTCAAAACTGTCGATCAGCAAGGTCACAAGCCGCAAGGAGGATGAGGCGTACAAAGGGTACGTCGAATCCTTCGAGCAATGAGAACGCAGCTGAAGGCATTTTTCAACAGCTCCATCACGGGAGGTATGAGTTATGGCACGGATGATCAGGATCTTTGATACAACATTGCGAGATGGAGAGCAATCTCCGGGCGCGAGTATGAATATCGAAGAAAAGGTCCTGGTAGCCAAACAGCTCGCCCGACTCAACGTCGATATCATTGAAGCCGGGTTTGCCTTCAGTTCTCCAGGTGATTTTGAGGCCATCACGCGCATTGGACATGAAGTGGAAGGCCCGACCATATGCAGCTTGGCAAGAGCGAAACCAGAAGATATCGATCGAGCGTGGGAAGCGCTCAAGGGGGCTCCGAAGCGTCGTATCCATACGTTTCTTTCGACTTCGGATATCCATCTGAAACATCAGTTTCGTATGACCCGTGATGAGGCGAGAACACGAGCGGTTGAGATGGTGCAACATGCGCGGAGCTACGTGGATGATGTGGAGTTCTCACCCATGGATGCCACGCGATCCGATCTGTCATATTTATGCGAAGTCGTGGAAGCCGTGATTGAGGCCGGAGCGGGAACAGTCAATATTCCCGATACGGTTGGTTATACCACCCCTCAAGAATTTGGGAACATTATTCGAACACTTCGAGAACGCGTTCGGAATTGTGAGAAGGCGATTATTTCAGTCCATTGCCATAACGACTTAGGGTTGGCGGTGGGAAATTCAATGGCGGCCATTTACGCGGGAGCAGGGCAAGTCGAATGCACGATTAACGGAATCGGTGAACGTGCAGGTAATGCGTCGTTGGAAGAAATCGCGATGGGCTTGAGGACAAGAAAAGACTTTTATGATGCGGATACCCAAATTCTGACTGAAGAAATTTCCAAGAGTAGCCGCCTGGTAAGTAAGATTACAGGAATGGTCGTTCAACCTAACAAGGCGATCGTGGGAGCCAATGCGTTTGCTCATACCTCCGGTATTCATCAAGATGGTCTCCTGAAAGAAAAGAATACGTATGAGATTATGCAGCCCGAATCAATCGGGTTGACACATAGTCGTTTGGTTATGGGAAAGTTGTCTGGGCGTCATGCGTTTCGAGAGGAATTACAGAAGCTTGGTTATACACTTTCTGATCAAGAAATTAATGAAGCCTTTGATCGATTTAAACGGTTAGCAGATCAAAAAAAGGAATTGTTTGAGGAAGATCTTGAAGCCATCGTCTCGGAAGCAGCGATACGAGTTCCCGAACGATATGTCTTGAAAGGCCTGTCAGTCGAAAGTGGGCTAGGGCAGGAGCCTCAGGCGAGCGTAGAGCTTGATGTGAATGGGAGTATTGTCAAAAAGACGGGTACAGGAGATGGTCCAGTAGATGCCGTGTATCGTGTCATTGCCAGCCTGACTGAAACAAAGAGCCAATTAAAAGCGTATATCGTCAAGGCCATAACCGGAGGGACTGATGCGCAGGGGGAAGTGTCCGTCCGTATTGAAGAGAATGGAGAAATGGTAACAGGTCATGGTTCTAATACGGATGTAATTGTGGCATCTGCCCATGCGTACTTGAATGCACTGAATAAGTTAACATCTCTCATGGAGCGACATGCGCGAGCAGAGCAGAAGATTCCATTGTGTTAAGTGACGGGATAGGCAGAGAGGTTTTGCTATCCTCACCTTTCCTTTGTAAGTAATGGTCCGCTCTGCACGTTGCAGTAAGAAAAAGTAGGGGAGGTAGAGTACTGAAGGCAGGTTGTGTAGTTTCTATTGTAGCGAGAGTACCCCACCTTGATCCTCTCCCTTAAAAAGGTGATGGAAGTAAGGAGCCATCGCCTTCCGAAATACTAAAAAATACATTGCTTAGCAATGTAAACTAAATACTCTATAGAGCGATATTTTTTTGAGTTGAGGCAAAAATGATGAAAAAACGAATTTGTGTTTTTACCGGTGATGGAATCGGCCAAGAAATTGTACCGGAAGCTATTAAAGTTCTTGAGGCCATTGGTACACGTTTCGGTCATTCCTTCGAGTGCGAGTATGCCCAGGTTGGTGGAGCTGCTATTGACGCTACGGGCATCCCTTTGCCCAAAGAGTCGCTGGAATTAGCCAAGAACAGTGATGCCGTGTTGTTGGGGGCTGTCGGTGGACCAAAGTGGGAAGGCCTAGAATATGAGAGGCGACCAGAACGTGCGTTGTTGGGCCTTCGTGAACAACTTGGACTTTTTGCAAATTTACGGCCTGCCAAAATTTATTCGGCACTCATTCAGGCTTCTACGCTCAAGCCAGAAATTATCGATGGGATTGATGTCCTTGTTGTGCGAGAGCTTACCGGTGGAATTTACTTTGGAAAACCCAAAGGAATTGAGGAAACGGCAACGGGACACAAGGGCATTAATACCGAAGTGTATACGACAGAAGAGATCTCCAGAATTGCCGATATTGCATTCAAGGCAGCCCAGAAACGTCGTCGGGTCGTGACGTCCATTGATAAAGCCAACGTGCTTGAGTCATCTGAATTGTGGCGTCGTGTAGTGACACAAGTCCACAAAAACTATCCTGATGTGGAACTCCGTCACATGTATGTGGACAACTGTGCGATGCAGCTCGTCAGAAATCCAAAACAGTTTGATGTGTTGGTGACGACCAACCTGTTTGGAGATATATTGAGTGATGAAGCCGCGATGTTGACAGGGTCCATAGGCATGCTGCCCTCAGCGAGTGTCGGTTCGACGGTTGGGATGTTCGAACCGATTCATGGGAGTGCTCCGGATATTGCTGGTAAAAACATGGCCAACCCAATCGGAACCATTGCGTCCCTTGCGATGATGTTGGAGTATTCATTCGATTTGTCGAAAGAAGCTGAACTGATTGAACAGTCGATTCAATTGACGCTTGATCAAGGCTATCGGACAAAAGACATCCACGGTGAGGGGGCGACGTTGTTAGGCACGAAGGAAATGGGCGATACAATTCTTCAGAATCTTGGAAGTTTGTAAAATGGAAACTTCTATACGGTCAGGGAACATTGGGACGATCGCTGGCAACGGAGAACCAGGGTTCTCTGGCGACGGAAGCGTCGCGACTCAGGCGACCATTAACGAGCCCAAAAATGTAGCGTTCGATCGAGAAGGGAATTTGTACATTATTGATTCTGAAAATCACGTGATTCGGAAAGTTGATCACAAGACCGGCATCATTCAGACGATGGTGGGTTGCGTGGTCAAAAATCAACGAACGGGTTCAGATTCTGAAATCAAAGCAAGAGAGATATCGACGGAACCAGATGATCTATTGGCCGACTTCGCTGATAACCCAGCTGGTGCGTATGAGCATACCCCAGATCTTAGTGGAACCGTTCGTTATTGGGGAGGGACGGCGCCAACTGAATCTCGTTATGAGGGTGATGGAGGGCTTGCGCAACAGGCCAAGTTGAATTTTCCTTCAGCGTTTACCATTAGTGAAACGGGTGTTATGTATATTGCCGATACGCTAAATCACCGTATTCGTAGGATTGATCCGGCCACGGGAATCATTCAAACGATTGCTGGAACCGGAAAAGCCAAATGGATGGGTGATGGGGGACCGGCGGAGTTGGCCGCCTTAAACGAACCGGTTGCACTGGTGATCGATAAAAAAGGCCGGCTCTATGTGGCAGATCAGAGTAACAACCGAATTCGAATGATTGATACGACCACGGGCATGATCACGACAGTCGCAGGTGACGGAGAAGCCACTTACAATGGTGATGACCGGCCTGCCGTTGAAGCAGGTCTCGCAGGCCCAAGCGGGTTGGCCTTAGATGTCGAGGGAAACCTATTTATCGCAGACACGTTTAATAGTCGAATTCGTAAAGTGAATGTCGAAACGGGGTCCATAGAAACCGCGCTCGGCAATGGGCAAGCCTTTAGTTATGAACCAGGTGTCAATGAGGGTGAACTTTCTGTCGCCCGACCCTACGGTATCGCTTTTGATCTGAACGGACATTTGTTGATCACTGATTCTGATAATCATGTATTGAGAAAATGGGACCCTGTTGGGAACACGATGAGCCTTATTGCTGGAAGTGGAGTGGCTCAATTTTCAGGAGATAGTGAGCTGTCACAGAAGAGCAGTCTCAATTTTCCATTTGGAGTTGCCGTGGACCATGAAGGGAATATTGCGATTGCCGATACTTTTAACCATCGCATTCGCTTGATTGCAGTGTAACGCTTCCAGTTTATCTCATCTCTGGCAGAGCAGTCGTTGGTTATATGACTTGATGGAATCTCTCTTTTTTTCTCAGGAGTCTAAATCTCAATAGTTCTAGAGTCGTATTCTTCTATGAATAAGAAACACGCCTATAATGTCGCGATTGTGGGAGCGACTGGTGCTGTGGGTTCCGAAATGCTCCGCATACTTGAGGAGCGGAAGTTTCCGGTGGGTCAGGTGCTTCCCTTAGCCTCATCTCGTTCAGCCGGTGAAGATGTCTCATTTAATGGCGAGGATGTCACGGTTAAGCTGTTAGAAAAAGATTCTTTCACAGGGGTTGATATCGCTTTATTTTCGGCTGGCGCTGATACAAGTAAAGATTTTGCTCCACTCGCTGTCGATGCCGGAGCCGTCGTGGTCGATAACAGTTCTGCGTGGCGTATGGATCCACAAGTGCCGCTCGTTGTTCCTGAAGTCAATCCTCAAGCGCTTGAATGGCACGATGGGATTATCGCCAATCCCAACTGCTCGACTATTCAGATGGTGGTGGCCTTACAACCATTACATGAAGCTGTTTGTATTAAACGGATTGTCGTGACGACGTTCCAATCAGTTTCTGGGACGGGAAAGGAGGCAATGGAAGAGCTCGCCAATCAATCCCGCCAACTCATGAGTTTGCGGGAAGCACCCACAAAAGTTTATCCCTATCACATTGCCTTTAATTGTCTTCCTCACATTGATGACTTTTTGCCATCTGGGTACACCAAGGAAGAAATGAAAATGGTGAATGAGACCAGAAAGATAATGGAAGATGAGATGATTCAAGTCACGGCGACTACTGTTCGAGTTCCTGTATTTGTCAGCCATGCAGAATCGATTAATATTGAAACCAAGCACCGATTGACAGCGAATGAGGCTCGAGCGATTCTTTCAGCGGCTCCAGGCGTTCAGGTTTATGATGATCCATCTCATAAGATCTATCCTCTGCAAAAAGATGTGGCCGGTACGGATGCCGTCTATGTAGGGCGAGTGCGTGAGGATGAATCGATTTCCAATGGACTCAATCTGTGGGTAGTCGCGGACAATCTTCGAAAGGGTGCGGCGTTGAATGCAGTGCAGATTGCCGAGGAACTCATTAAGTGAGGCTTATTCATGGATTTAACTGGCTTGGGGAAACTGTTACTGTTGATGGGACTTTCGGTCGCGGCTATCGGTCTCGTTTTCCTGGTGCTTGGAAAGTCGCCTTGGGCAGGGAGTGGATGGCTAGGTCGGTTGCCAGGAGATATCCTTGTTAAACGAGAAAACTTTACATTTTATTTTCCACTTGCCACGAGTATTGTCATCAGTGTCATTGGTAGCCTCTTTCTGTATCTATTCATGAAACGGTGAAATCTAGTAAAAAGTAAGGAATGAAAAGCTAAGAATGCGATTCGATGGCGAACACGAGCGACGAGCCACGAGCGACGAGCGACATTATTTATACTTGCTGGTATGTGTGTTTGGATCGATGCTCTTGACCCTTAGCGCTTTGCCATCCTGGGCCATCGCTTCTCAAGACATTCGAGTTTCGTTAACGGATAATGCCGTACGCGTGGTGATATCAGCTATGCAACCGATCACTCTTCGATTCCCCTCTGGTCAGCGCACCATTGAGACCAACATTCTTACTATTGAACCTGGAGGAAGAGGGTTGCGTGTGAATGGGCGGCAACTTGGATTTAAGAAACTGTTTGCTCGAGCTAAGAGGGGTGGGTTGACATTATCTGTCCACGGTTCAAATGGTAAGGGAAGTCGGCAATGGGTCGTGAATGGAGGAGTAGATATTCAACGACTTCATTCAACACTCCTGGTCGTGAATCAAATCGATGTGGAAGCCTATGTGGCGGGTGTGGTCACGGGTGAGATTAACATCAGTTGGCATCCAGAAGCGTTAAAGGCGCAGGCGGTGGCCGCGAGAACGTATGTGTTGTACAAAAAAATGATGAATCAACAACAACCCTACGATGTAGTATCGAGTGTTCAAGACCAAGTTTATCAAGGACAAGCTCAAGTCAACTCGAAAGTTCGATCGGCTATTCGGAAAACCAAAGGGCAAGTCATTACCTATGACCATCATCCTATCCTTGCAGCCTATTCCTCGACGGCGGCAGGGCCAACGGAAGATGCTTCGTATGTGTGGGATGTCGATGTGCCATATTTGAAAGGTGTGGAATGTCCATTCGATGATCAGTCTCCTCGGTATCGTTGGCGAGCAGCCGTTCCTCTTGAAAAATTGGAAGGCAGATTTCGGAAGCTTGACTATTCCGTCGGGACTATTGCGACCATTACCCCATTTAGCCAGACGCCCTCAGGACGCATTGATCGTATTCGGATTTTGCATTCTCGAGGCCAGCTCATTCTGAGTGGCCAAGATTTTCGTCGAGTGGCAGGATATTCTAAAGTTCTCAGTACGCAATTTCAGATCGAAAGTATTGGCCGTGATTTGGTTTTAGTGGGAAAAGGTTCTGGGCATGGTGTGGGGTTGTGTCAATGGGGCATGAAAGAAATGGCGGAATTAGGGTATTCCTATGAAGCGATTGTACGGTACTATTACCCAGGCACTGAGTTGTTATCATTGTCTCAAGTAAATATGACACCTCCTCTAGGTCATTCATAGCGAGTTCAAGACAATTCTTATGCTGTGTCTAGAGCGCAATCGTTCAACAGGCCAGTGCCTAATAGATATTCAGTCTTTTTGCGAGATACTGTGCACTATGAGCATGAGAGTTATAAGTGCCTAGGTGGCAACGATCGTTGATTAATCCCTGATCTCCCTAGTCGGCAAGAGACGTTGAAGCCTGTCCCCTCTTGGCATGTCGATGAGAGGTAGCCGAGACAACGTAATGAAAGTCTTCAAATTTTGGAAGTTAATGGAAACGCTTATTATCTTCCGCTCCTCTACTTGAGCTCATGCAGCTCACTGAATTTCAATTTCCATTTGATTCCGCTCTCATTGCTTCCCATCCAGTCCGTCCTCGTGACCATGCGAGATTGTTAGTCGTTCCACGAGCACAGGGCGAGTATCATGATCGCCACGTCTATGATCTTCCAGGCTTGTTGAAGCCTGGTGATTTGATTGTGGTCAATGACACGCGCGTGATTCCCGCACGGTTAATTGGGACGAAACATCCCAGTGGAGGAAAAGTTGAGTTGCTCTTACTTCAGTCACATGGTGAAGATAGATGGGAAGTGCTAATCAAGGGAAAAGTCCGGGTTGGACAGCAGATTCACGTAGGCGATAAAGCTTGGATGACAGTGGAAGAACGGACTCACGAACGAACGCTGGTTTCAGTGACAAGTTCCCAGCCATGGGATGAGCTTTTGCAGTCTGTCGGGCAAATGCCACTGCCACCATACATCAAGCGACGACCGACCGAGGAGGATCGTGCTGACTATCAAACCATGTTCGCTCGGGAAGACGGTGCAATTGCAGCACCCACAGCGGGACTACATTTCACGCCAGAGCTCCTCGAAGCAGTACTCTCTCGAGGTATTGAGATGGCTCACATTACCTTGCATGTGGGGCTTGGGACATTTCGGCCTGTCACCACGACACGCATTGAAGAGCACCGTATGGAGCCTGAATGGTTTGAGATTCCAGAAAAGACGGCTCAAGCGATTGCGCGGGTGAAGCAGAGGGGAGGGCGAGTCGTTGCGGTTGGAACGACAGTGACGAGAAGTTTGGAGTCAGCAGTCGACAAAACAGGAAAAGTTAGTGCTCAACAGGGGCAGACGAGTTTATTTGTCACACCTGGCTACCAGTTTCGTGTGGTTGATGTGCTGATGACCAATTTTCATTTACCAGGCACGACCCTCTTAATGCTTTTGGCGGCATTTGCGGGTTTAGAACAATCTCGAAGAGCGTATGAACATGCGGTGAAAGAGCGTTATCGATTCTACAGTTACGGCGATGCGATGCTCATTCTTTAAGCGTATTTCGTCGCTTGTGAAGCGTATCTCGTGAAAGAAAACTGAAAGACTTCCAAGGTGAGGTAAGAATTACGAAATACGGATGTCTCAGAGTAACTGATCGTGAATGACGATGTTGCTTTTTGATCGCATGGCCGTTTGGAAGGCTTGAAGAGCACGTTGTTTTTTCTGAAAGAGAAACTGTAGCCGGATACGTTCCTTAGTCTTGAGGTCAGGTTCTTCGCCTTCTTGCGCCTGACGTTGAGCCAATTCCTCAACTTCCTTCAACTCTGCAGGTGTTAAAGTCGTGGACTCTGTGACAAGGAGACGAGCTTTATCGCGAAGTAATTCAATTTTTCGTTGACTCTCGAATTCTGCCGGCGTCATTCGATTATTCGCAAGAATTCGCTGATAAAATTGAGGATCGAAGTTGCCATCTTTTTGAAATTCCTGTTGTTCCACGATTGCCTTCCGGAGTTCTTCTTCGGAGATGGCTAATCCTAACTCTTCTGCGACCAATGTCCATGCTTTGGCATCGATCAGGCCATTGATCGCCTGCTGTTTAATTTGCTCGTCCTTGATATCTTCTTGCTTGAGCTGCTCGCGGTAGAATCGAGCATAGTTGTCGTATGTGCGGCGATATTCTTGAAGAGACACTTTATGCGGTCCAACTTCTGCGACGACATTGGTTGGACTTCCTTCGTAATCCCAGGCTCCGACAATCACAAACGTCACGGTGATGGCGATCAAAATAGACCAAAGGATCCAGGGGTGTTTTTCCGATCCTTCTCTCATGGTGCGAAGCATGACAACTCCTTGAGTATTAGCTTAGCCTAAACAATAATTGAAAAGATTGTAAGTTAGCTGAATTTTAAACGCAAGACACAGAGAATGCATGACTTTACATCTACTTGAAGCGCATGGTAATGAGGTGTTCCATGAATAGTTTGAGTCTTGTATTTCGTCGCTCGTTGCTCGTCGCTCGTCTTTCCCATTATGCATTTTCGTTTTCCTCTTCACGTCTCATCTCTTTCGCTTCACGTTTTACGCTTTACGCTTCAAGTCTTATATCTCGCGCTTCACGCTTCACGTTTCACGCTTCACGGGTGGTTCATGTCTAATGTCCGGGTGCGGTTTGCCCCAAGTCCAACAGGATATCTCCACATTGGCGGTGTGCGAACGGCCTTATTCAATTGGCTCTTTGCCCGCCATGAGGATGGAACATTTGTCTTACGAATAGAGGACACGGATAGAGAGCGTTCGACCGATGAGGCTATTCAAATCATTCTTGAAGGACTCAAATGGACCGGTCTCGATTGGGATGAAGGTCCATATCGACAAACTGACCGACTAGAACTCTATCGAGAGCAAGCCATGGCGCTGTTTGAACGTGGGCAAGCCTATTGGTGTGTCTGTACGTCTGAGGAATTGGAAGTTCGTCGTAAAGAGGCTCAAGCCAAAGGAGAATCTCTGAAGTACGATGGCCGATGTCGAGAAAAGGGCATTCAAACTCCTACCGAGCCTGCGGCACTGAGATTCAAGTCTCCACAAGACGGCCAAACGATTGTTGATGATCTCATCAAAGGCAAAATTGTTTTTGAGAATCAGGTCCTGGATGACTTGATCGTGCTACGATCGAATGGATATCCGACCTATAACTTTTCTGTGGTCATTGATGATGCCTTGATGAATATTACTCATGTTATTCGTGGCGACGATCATGTGAACAATACCCCTCGACAAGTTCCGCTCTTCAAAGCCTTGGGGTACACAGTTCCTAAGTTCGCGCATCTTCCCATGATTTTGGGATCGGATAAGGCCCGACTGTCCAAAAGACATGGCGCAACTTCAGTTCTAGCGTATCAAGAGATGGGGTACCTACCTGAGGCGCTCGTCAATTATCTTGTGCGCTTAGGGTGGTCCCACGGTGATCAGGAAATATTTTCGATGGACGAAATGGTGAAGTTCTTCAGTTTTGATCATGTCCAGTCCTCGGCAGCTGTGTTTAATCCAGAGAAGTTGCGATGGCTTAATGCCCAGTATATTCGAAATTCTGAACCGCATGATGTAGCCAATCATATGATTCCCCACCTACAGAAGGAGGGTTATGATGAGAAAGCGTTTGCGAGAATCCCTGGTGGCGTGGAGGCGTTGGTGCCCCCTTTGCGAGAGCGGTCCGAAACGTTGCTTGACATGGTCAAGGGTGCAGCCCCGTATCTTGCCGAGACGGTCTCAATTGAAGAACGCGCGGCGAAAAAGTTTTTAACGCCAACGATTGCACCGAGTCTTACCAAGTTCGCTGACCGAATCGAAGCAGAATCATCGTTTGCGAAAGAGTCGTTGGAGAAGGTCTTTCATGATGTACTAGAGGAAGATGGTCTGAAGATGGGGAAGCTGGCACAGCCACTTCGTGTCGCCCTGACAGGGGGGACGGTCAGCCCAGGAATTTACGAAGTGATGGCATTGCTTGGCAAAGAACGCACGCTTGGTCGTCTTCGAGAAGGCATCAAGCAAATCGTCCCCGTCAGTTGAAGCCCTGCTTTTTATATTTTGCTTGACTCAAGAAGAAATCCTCTACTAAGCTATTTTTAGGTTGGGGGATCGTCTAAGGGTAGGACATCAGATTCTGGTTCTGATTGTGAGGGTTCGAATCCTTCTCCCCCAGCCATCAACTATTTCTTCATGCATTCCCTCCTAGTATGATCATTGAGTGATATTGGCGCTGTGGTCTCCCGAGTGTGTATATAAAAAAGAAAGATAAAGTTTTAAGTCGATCTAAAGTTCTTGAAGTCTTGAGTCATGCTAAGCCAGACTTAATTCAGCGCTTCGGCGTTGTTCAATTAATGTTGTTTGGTTCTACCGTTCTTGATGAGTATAAACCTGGTAGTGATGTGGATATCCTCGTATCATTTGATGGACCTGCAACCTCCCAACATTTTTTCGGTGTACAGTTCCATCTTGAAGATGTCCTCGGGTGTCCCATTGATCTTGTAACGGAAAAAGCTTTACGCAAAGAGTTACGCCCGTTCATTGAACAGGAGGCTTTGAGTGTCTGAACGTGAGTGGCGTTTTTTATGTTGACGATATGATTGGTTTTTTGGAAAAAATGATGGCCGATGCCAAATACTTCTTGATACTTGGGTAACTACTGAGTACCTTAGAGGTAGCCAATGCCTGAGATATCAAGATTTTTTGGGATCATCATTCGCATGTACTATGACGAACATAATCCACCTCACTTTCAGCTGAGTACCAAGGGCACAAAGCTGTATTTGACCTCGATGGAAATATGACGCACGGTGATTTAGGTTCGAGAACTGCACGAAAATTAGTAAGAGATTGGGTTGATTTACATGTTGACGAGATCGTTCAAAACTGAGAGCTCGCTATGCACGGCAAAGAATTAAAGGCTATTGATCCATTAACTTGACGGAGCAATGTAAATGTGGAACATGAATGAGGTAACGGAAATCCATTATAAAGGGATGTATATCTACCAAATACGGTTTGATGATGGTTTGCAAGCTGAGGTTGACTTTTCCTCATACCTCACAAAAGGGCCCGTCTTTCGACCGTTATCTGACTTAGAATTTTTTAAGCGGGCCACAATCGTGGGTGGGACAATAGCTTGGCCAAATGGATTAGACATTGCTCCAGAAACTCTTTATAAGAAATGCGAACAAGTAAATTCAGAGAAATCTCAAACTCCTGTGCTCCTCGACAATGAGTAATACTGTGAGACAGATAACTCCCTCTACAGTTTGAAGGCGGTCCAGTACTGAATGCCCAGAAAAGATATTAAGTTGCCAGTTAATTGCTACGTCTTATCTTTTGATTCATGAATATCTAGGCATTGAAAAGGAATCGCTTTGAAGTATCATCAAAGATGATATTCCAACGTTGCTGTCGGAATTGCAGAATTTAAAAAAGAAGACGTGATAGGTCAAAAGCTCTAAAGTCGTTAGCTTGCCTTTTCAGTAAAGAATGTTTCAGGTCTGATTGTGAGGGTTCGAATCCTTCTCCCCCAGCCATCAACTTATCTTGGGTGTGTTCCACTCTCTCATCGATCATCACTTCTTCTTACGACTTTTCGGACGAGAGCCAATCACTTCTAGAGCGATCCCCTCTCTGCCTTAGTTGCAATGACCCGTTGTCTGCCGATTCAACCACTTGATAGGGGATTTTCTCGAGCAACATGGTTGACTATACATTCGAGATTGGAAAAGGTTAGCGATGAATAGGCTCTACATCATGATTTCAGGGATACACTTGTTTGTTGCAATCTTTTGGGTGGGTGGGATGTTGTTCTTGTCATTCGTTGTCGTACCACTTCTCAAGAATAGTGCCGATCCTGCACAGGCTCAACGTTGGTTTCTTGGAGTCGCTCGGCGATTTAGAGCTTTGGTGTGGGTTGCCATTGGGGTTCTTGTAATCACGGGGGCATATCTTCTATCCCCCCACATAGATTTTTCGACTTCATTTTCAACTTGGCCGTCTTCCGTGATTGTAAAACTAACGTTGGTCGTGCTGTTGATCCTGACATCCGTTTCGCACGATCGAATCATAGGCCCGAAAGTCCGAGTCATAAAGCAAAGGCATTCCAAAGAGTGGACAGACCTGGATCGCGTTCTTGTGCGAACTGCACCGTGGATAGGTCGTATGACGATGCTTCTTGGCTTAGCTGTGGTTCTGGCAGGTGTTGTGCTGGTTAGAGGATAAAAAAAGAGTTGCTCGAAGCTACCCGAGCTTCTCTCTTCATTAATTCTTTCTTGTTTTCCCTTCAGTAGTATCTAAAAAGATACAGATTGCAATTGTAAAAACTCTCGCCTTATTGAAATATTGATCATTCCTTAAGCAATTTCAGAAAAATTCTTTACTTCTCTCGTGAGAACTTTGTGGAAAACGAAGTTGAAGGACAAATTTCTTGTAAAATTTATGCCGAAGTTATCTAAAAAGATACAGGAGTTATCTTTTTAGATACCACCGCTTCTCATAACCTGCTCAATATTTAATCAACATAGTTTTCAAAATTTTATTTTCCCCAAGAATGACTGAGGAATGATTAGTTGTGAGTTCTCTGAAAATTTTCTTGGACTTGTTCTTGCTTAAGTCAATGACATACTTCTTTACAATTAAATAAAACGACAATCGCAGTCAAATAAAAGTTCACCTGTGTGAATTAGTTTACAGACTGTTCAACTATGGATTGTTATATGCCTTTGGTATCAGATTTTAGGAACATCGTGGTTAACTCGACCACAAACGAAATTTAGAGGTCATAAAGCAGAGGGGACGAATTGAAAAGAATATACGACAGAAGGTCTATATGTAATGAAAATATCTAACACTTGTTGCTCTTAGAGAGTTTTCTACAACATGAAGCTTGCCTCAACTGGTCCAGGATACAGGACTTTCGATTAAGAAAAAAGGTAGTGATGAGCTTCAATACTGCCTCCTAATTGCAGCGTAAAAACTGGATGTGAAAAATGCACATGTTTCTGATTGCAATATTATCTTTTCTATCTCCAAATATAACTTTTGGAAAACCTTTAGATAATGAATTTTTGTACTATGAAGTGGAGCTGTATAAATATGGGACAAAAGAAGGTAATAATCCTAAAAGATTGGAACCCTTTGTTTGGTATTCAACTCCTAGAAATTCATATCAATTGGCAAATGATTTAATGAATCTTTACGAAAGCTTGTTAACAGCCGGCCTACTAAAGATTGAAAAATATGAAGACAAAATAGGAATGCTGCCAGTTGAGTTGCTTACTCGGAAAAGATTATGGTTTGAACCGAATGGAAATAAAAGATTAGATAATTTTCTATGCAAGTTGAATAAGTCAAAGTGTAAATTAAATGGCTACAAAAGGAAAAGTGGAGAAATAGTAAATGCATGGACACATGGAAAAAACAGAGATCTAATCATTCCAGATATCCATTTTATTACGCTAACATTCCCTCAAGATTATAGGATGAAGATAGGGGATGATATTCAGTCCATCGTAATTCATGCTACTCAAGGCTGTGTGTCGTTTAATGAAGAATGTAAAAATGAGATTAAAAATTTGAATCCTGGAAAAAGTAAGAAAATTTTTTCCCGTGAATATAAAGGGAAAATTCTAGTCCCGACTTTAGGGTTGGAAGCATATATTGATCCCAATAAAACAGGACATTATGCCCATCTCAAAAACCCAAAAGATATTCTTACCCAAGGGGTTGATCACAACAGAAGGATGAAGATGCATCAAGAGACAATTAGGCAGCTTGAAGATTTTATTCCACCTAGTATTGAAATTGTACCGCAAAGCCAGCATGAAAGTGAGCCTTTTTATAAAGAACACCAAACTAAGCTATTTCAAAGGATTTCTGAAAATCCAGACATTCTGTATCAAGAGTTTTATGACAAGGAAATTAAGAGACGACCCTTTATTGCCATATTCGATACCGTCGTTGACGATTTTCATTGTGAATTTCCCAAAAATAGAATCCATGTTCATAACGAAGAAGGTGAGTTTTTAAATTCTATATTTTCGAAAAACAAATCTAGGACGAAAAAACCCAATAGTCAATGCGGTGGAATTTCGCCGGATACAGGAATTTTAGATCATGGAACTCATATAACTGGATTAATCGGTTCTGGGCTCAATAAAAAAGGAATGGTAGGAATTAACCCTCATGCGAATATTTACACGTATGTCTCCTACTACCAAGAAATATCATCACAGAAAAGTAAAGCACTGGAGATTGCCAAAAAGCTAAACGATACTTCTAAAAGCATTCGGCCAAACGTATTTAACTTGAGTTGGAGTTACAAACCAAAGAAACTCTTTGGTGACCCCAATAAGGGTGATCCAATTCTTAGAATAATTAAACAGTATAAGAAATTAAGTCTATTTGTAACAGCGGCCGGAAACGACGGTTTCGATTACACTGACCTTTGCTTGACAGCCCCTGCTTGTATGGAATCAGAAAACGTATTATCAGTTGCAGCTTTGGAATATGATTCGAGTGGAAAGCCCAGCTTTTGGTATGACCAAAAGGAAAATAAGGGGTCTAATTATGGAAGGAAAATTCATGTGGCAGCCCCCGGGAAGAACATATTAAGTACCATAACCCAAAATAGGTATGGCTATCTGAGTGGGACCTCACAGGCCACAGCAATTGTCTCAGGTGCTGCCTCATTAATTGCAGGCAAATACCCGTCACTGAAGCCAAGCCAAGTCAAAGCACGTCTTATATACTCTTCCAATCTTTTAGGAGCGGATCCTAATAACTTGGATGAGAACTTAAATGAAAAGTTGTTAGGAGGAGAGATAAATATTCGACAGGCTTTATTGTGTGAGCGTGATCAATTGAAACTAAGGAATCGAAATATTTCTATTTCATACGGAGATGTAAACAAAAAGTTTATTGTTTATTTCACAGATGAATTCGAAGACGATTTTTCGGTAAACATGAAGGATGTTTTAAGAATTAAGTATCATAAGGATTTGGACAAATGGACCATCTTAACCTTGCCAAATGGAGATTTTAGCAAGAACATTCAAAAGTATACTGATGTAGAAATTAATAAACAGAGTAGATTGCAGATAAGTATAAAGCAGAAACCTAAAGGGTCACCTAAAGTTGTTAAAAATTTGTTTTCTGTGGATGAAATCGATGATTTTATATCATCAATAAAGGAATGTAAGAAAAGTGCGCATTTGTAAAATTTTAGGTCTTCAGCTTATTGTTTTGATTGTTTTTGTTAATCAAGGGTTGCCTCAACCTCCTCAACGAGTTGGTACAATTGAGCGGTTAACGGATAAGGAAATACAAATTAAAAACTATGGGTTACTGAAACACTATTATTGTGGGAAAGAATTGAAATGCTATTTTCGAAAAGAAGTGAAAAGAGAAGGAAAACAATATTTGAGGTTGAAAATCGACCAAATTGAACTTAAATCAAACACAAATGTTTATTTGCTTGTTAAAAATTATAAAGGGGAAATTAAATATGTATATGATTCCGATTTTTTAAACACTAAGAGCGAATTTTGGACACCTCAAATAATTGGGGATACCGCTGTTATTTTGCTTGCAAGCAAAATCCTCCCAAAAGGGTTCTCCGCTAGGATATCTGAGATAGCATTTGAAGTTGACGAAATGATCAGTGCCCTTTCCCATGTCGGAAAAAATGATCTTGAAAATATTCATCGATATTTTAGGAATAAAAGAATAAAAACCATTTCGGAAGCAATAGGGAAATTTCAATTTTCATATGGTGATGGTGAATGGTCTTGTAGTGGTTTTCTTATAGAGGGAAATTATTTTTTAACTAATTCTCACTGCCTGGAAAATGATCAAGTTTGCAACGCTGGATTTGTTACTTTGGGGTATCGCGAAAAAGAAGATGAGGGGAACTTTATTTATGGGCAAGACTTTAACTGTTTACGTGTATATAAACGAACTCAAAATATTGATGTCATTCTTTTAGAGCTTTATGACCCAGAGGGGGTTCTTTCTAAACGTAAAGTTATTAAAACTATCAATGAAAAGTTTTGGGAAAAACCCCAAGATAGTTCTGATAAAGATTTAAAAGAGAACATGCACAATGTTTTTATCATTGGGCATCCAGGAGGAGGTCCTATGAAAATTTGTTTTAATAACTGTCGAGTTACAAATCTTCAACTACAAGAAGACAAGATGGCTTTTAGCCATTCATGTGACACTGAGACTGGGAGCTCCGGATCGCCGGTTTTTGATTCTTTAGGAGGATTAATAGGTATTCATAACCGTGGGTTTGAGAAATGCGAAATAAAAAATAATAACTGTGGGATGAAGTTATTATCCAAAAATTTTTTGAGGGGTGAAAATGAATAATTTTAAGGCTGGCCTAGCCTTTTTCTTTGTTGCTTTTCAACTAATTGTATTTGGATGTTCTAACGAAAGGTCTCAATATTTAAAAGCAAGTCAAGACTTTAATAAAGGTGTTGAGAGCATTTCACAGGTAATGAAAAAAATTTTTAACGATGACATCAGGAATTCTAGGATGTTAGCAATTGCTCATTTCGCTGAATACAGGGACTCAAATAAGAACATATCATTTCAAGATTCGCAATATATCGATGAATCATTTTCAAGGCTAGCATGTATATCAAAACGAAGAAGCCTTGATGAAAAAAAGCAATTATTAGTTCTAAGCAGTTATAGCAATATAATCAACGATTTATCGAAGGAGCCCTCAAAGGAAGTTGGTAAATTGTGGAAAGAAATTAAGAAACTAAAAAAGGATAATCCAGAAATCAAAGTTTTTAAAAAAGACGGTGAAAAAAATCCATTTAATCAGTGTCTTAAACTTGTTAGAAGTAACTTGCCAACAATTGAAAAAATAAAAAATGATACTCTATTTAATGAACCCTTTACTCCAGGGGAGGAAGCGGGGCCTGCTGCAGTGTTTGCAGCTATTGAAATAATTGGGAAAATTATTGACTCAATTGAGGGAATTGCCAAAACTGTTTTAACAACATATGAAGAAAGTATAAGGGTTGAAAAAATTCGAAAATTTGTAAGGGAAAATAGTGGGAAAATCGATGACATTTTAAATGACGGTTTGAAGAAAGCTAAAGTGCAAATTTACATGAATCGACAAATAAAAGGGCTTTTAGTAAGTCCATATTATAAATTTCTTGAGATAGGAGAACTAAGTAAAAAGCGCGTTTATGAGACCAAGGACAAAACCCAAATTGTCAGAATCGGCAAAGAACTTCATAGAGATTTAGAAGGAATTGATGTACTTACGAGTGCCGGAGATTTAGTGAAGCTTAGAAATAAACTTGTAAAGGCTCAAGCTACTCTTCACAAAATGGCAACTAACCCTGAGTTTAGTGCAAGTGATGGGGTTGCCCAATTAAAAGCATTTGCCAAAGATGCCAAAAACATTATAGATAACTTTAACTCTATAAAAGAGAATGGCGTGAAACTTGTAGGAACCTTTTAAGAATACAGGGTCAAATTTTCCACATTCAACGTGGAAGTGCACCACGCGCTTCGCGAATAAATATAGGGTCAAATCTTTTGTCGACTAATACAGAATAACTACAGAGTTGCGATGAAATCTTAGAAAAACAAAAGTGAAAAGATTCAGAAAATTCCTACTAAAGGTTTCTGGTTAATGTATAGCTTAAATCAAAAATGTTTTCATACAAACTCGAAATTCTTTCGTTTCGGTAAAGCAGAACAAGTTCTTCAGGTAGTATGTATGTGCATTCTTTTTTCTTGTACTCCTTTTGCTTTTGCCGAGTCTCCAGCTCCGACTGTGCATTGGGGAGGGTTGGGGTATCCAGATCAAATTCCTACTGTGG
Organism: Nitrospirales bacterium; assembly: GCA_965223675.1. Lineage (GTDB taxonomy): Bacteria > Nitrospirota > Nitrospiria > Nitrospirales > UBA8639 > JAGQKC01. The sequence continues at coordinate 357,827 of OZ245013.1, forward strand.
GACTAGGATTTACCATTAATCGGTTTACAGAATTCGATCAAAACTTCCGTCAATTTAATGATATGCGAGAAACCATGGGTATCAATTTTGGCACAATTAGCTGGACCAAGTTTTGGGATGATGGGGCTTCATCTGCTTGGAGCACTAACTTGACCGTAGGAGCTGGGCCTACTGGAGAACAACCTTCTGAGTGGCTCCAAAACGAATTTGTGCATGAAGCTCTATATGGTATTGACAAGGTTCCAGTAGAAGATACACGAAATGAATTTGATTTTGTGTTTGATGGATCTGCCACCTATTGGTGGAGCCTTGGTGATTCACGGAAAGTTATCTTTGCAGGTGGGGGATTTTCATCTGGATCCTTATACCATGAGTTGTTTTTACGGGGAGGTGCCAGGAGATTACCGATTGGTCCCTGGCTTGCCAGTTTTTTACCATCCTATAACACATCAAAATATTTTGGTTATTTATCGGATATTATCTCAGGTTTTCGACTATCGGGCATGGGACGATATGGTCGAACCTATGCTGGGGCTGCTTTTCGAGACGTGGCCCCTCAAACCTATCTTGGGCAGGCTTCATTAAGTTGGGGAATTTTTGATAAAAATGATTTGTTCCCTTTCTTTGAAATTGAATTGGGAGTGTCTATTGATTCAGGTTTGTTTACCGATTTTCGGGGAGATTCTTTAGAAGAGAAATTTATTTCTCTGATCACCATTCGAATTCGTAACTTCACATTTGAAACTTGGAACGACATGATAAATTTTGACGAATCCGGGTCAAAGGATTTTGGGCCAACGTATGGAGGAAGAATAATGTTTAATATCGCCCCCTATCTTCCTGGCTTCTTCCGGAGCTAGGTGGATAATAGTCTTTTGTTAACTAAGTGTGGTGTTGTCTTAAAACCTTATTTTCTTTGAAGCATGAAAGTCTGTGCTCCGTCCCCTTCTTGTGAGGTACAGCAAGAAGTCAATTTAGAAATCCCACATTACTGCGGATAGGAATGAGAGAGGCATAAAGTGCATGCCGCACCTTATGCCTCTCTCTTTTTCATTACGCTGCCATTTGTGTTGAGACTGGCTCCAAATAGGTCAGCAGTCGTCGGCGGCCGGCGAGGCCTGATTGACTGGGGGCTCCAAGTATGACCCACACAGGATTGGGGAAGCGGTAGATATCGACGTGGCGAAAGCTATCGAGGAAGTCGCGCATTTGTGGGTGATGTCGCCAGCGGTCCGGTGGTTGGCTGTCCATGATACATTGCTGTAAGTATTGTTCAAGGCGATATTCATCTCGGATAGAAATCTCATGTGAACAATCTATTTCCCGCACGATTGCCGGCATAGCCTGATTGCTCAAGGCTGTGAGGACGGGTTCTGCGGTGAGGTAATGCCGTGATTTTTGCGCGCTGAACAGACGGGTGTAGCGTTCGTAGATTTGTGGAATAAAGGCGTCTTGCTTGGCAAGCATGATGAGGACGGTGCCACGATGAGGAGTTAAGATGTCATTGAGTGTCTTGATGGCCTTAGAGAGCGCGTGTGGCTTGAGCCCATGCAGCGATTGTAAGGCCCATACCATGTCATACCGAGTAGGATATGTGTGCAAGGAGGCTTTTTCTATAGATGTGTGAAATGCCCGTCGTGCTTGATAGGGAGGATGCAGGACTTGTTGGCACATGGATAAGCAATAGTGGGCCGGATCTAAGTAATCATAGTAGATAGTCGGTTTTTCAGGCAAAAGGGGGCGCAACATGTGTGGAAATATCCCGATTCCGCATCCGATGTCTAAAAGTTGAAGGGGAATCGTCCCTTTTGGAAATATGGCTTCCCAATTTATGGTGTTGAGGACATTGGTATAGTCCTCTGCCAAGAAAGTTCGCCAGATATCCGCATTTAATGTTCCTTTGTGGGTTGGTTCTAAGGTTGGTGAGGATTCAGTCTGTACGATGCGAGGTGTTCTTAGGGTGGTGAGTTCGGGCATAACTGGCTCCCTTTTTTCTTGGGTGAATGGACCATACGTGCAACATCTTGTCTATCGCAAAATAAGTACCTGATTTTGACAAGCTGCTGATCCTATGTTCTGTTTCGATTTCTCGCATCGTTGTTGAACATGGTAGGTCGTGCGGGAAAAGACGAGGTGTAGGGAGACGATTTCGATCGGCAGGTATTGCCGGCAAGCCGGCAAATTGCTTCTCAGAGCCTATTGTGTTTTGCCATGAAATCTTAAGGGTGTATACTAAACCTTGCTTATTTTCCTTATTGAAGAAATGTTGTAATGGCCCGAATGATTGTCAAGCTAATAATACTGCTCAAGCGAATTATGTTCATACTTTTGTTGCTTTTTCTTTTTGTAATGGACTGGATGCCTTCCTATGCTGTCGCCGAGAACCAGAAGCTTGGGTCATGGGCTACAGGAGCTTCGGCACCAACTGAAAGGACGGAGGTATCGGTGACAGCCCTTGAAAGGAAAATTTATGTCATTGGAGGTTTCAATAAACCAGGTGTAAGCAATGTACTCGACTATGCCATTAGCCAAGATGTGGAAATGTATGATCCCGACGCTGATTCGTGGACGAAGACCACATCGCTCCCTGAAGGCCGTCACCATGCGGGGATTGCAGCCCTGGACGGGGCGCTCTATGTGATCGGTGGGTTTACAAAGTCGATGTTTTCAGTTTGGAAGCCTGTTTCGACGGTCTATTGGTACAATCCATTCTCTAAGAAATGGAAGGCTATGGCTCCAATGCCCACAGCTCGAGGGGCGTTAGGTGTTACAACGTATGCTGGGGAGCTTTACGCAATCGGGGGATATGACGGGGAGACAAATCCCAATGTTGTAGAAGTGTTTGATCCTAAGTCCAATTCTTGGCGGACAGTGGCGTCTTTGCCAACTCCTCGCGATCATTTAGCGGTGGTCACGGTTGGCGATCGGCTCTATGCGATCGGGGGTCGTCCAAATCTGGATTATCGTCGAAACATGTCGACAGTTGAGATGTATGATCCGCGGACTAATGAATGGCAGACCCAGGCTGATCTACCAACAGCACGAAGTGGAATTACAGCAGGGGTATTAGGCGGGCAAATCTATGTTTTGGGAGGAGAGTCTGCGAGTGGGACATTTTCGACCAATGAAGTGTATATCCCGGGCGAAGATCGATGGATATCGATGGCCGAGATGCCGACTGCCAGACATGGCTTAGGTTCTGCAGTTATAGATGAGCGATTGTATGTACTCAGTGGTGGGCCAACGCCGGGTGGGTCATTTAGTGCCGTTAATGAGATTTTTTCGCCACCTCAACCTGTAAATGATCAGACAAAGACACGGGTGAGTTCTGCTCATATTGGTGCGGTCATGGCGCTGCTGGCAACGTTTCATGATGCGAAGGTGTTGCCTCCTGAGCATGCTCCGGAAGCCAATCAGCTCATTCATACCCTCATTCAGTTTCAAAGTGTGGTGATGAAAAGCCAGAATCCTGAAATTCGTGAATGGTCTTTGAGTGCTTTACGAGTGAAGTATGGGAGTGAGGCCAAAGACGTTCACGCTGGATTGAGTGACACGGGACTTACCATGGGTTCGTTAGAGGCCCTCGTAGATTATGCTGACATACATTCGCCATGGGATCATGTTGAACTGGCCGAAGGTTTTCTGGCCTTTAATGTTCAACAAGAAGATTGGATGCTTCTGCGAAAGATTCTTTTAAAAGCTCGAGAAGAGTTTGCGAAAAGAGGAGAGGCTTTGGCAACTGTCTTTGCGCACCAAAGAGAAAAGATGCCTGGTTCGACAAAATAGTATTGGGTCTATTGTAAAAGTGTAATGGGCCTTTTCATCATCGCTGATTCATAGCATGCCTCGGCTATTTCTAAGACTTGCAAGCCATCTTTTCCAGTAATGGGCATGGGTGCTCCAGCTTTGAGGGCTTGAACCCAATCATTGAGGACATGCTGGATTGTTGCCGTTGGTGATCGTTTGAATTCTTCTGGTAGGTTCCTTTCTCTTTGTAGGCTCAAGGTTCCTGTCGTCCAATCGGCGCTCAATTGTCCCGACTCGCCAATGAGCTCTATCCGTGTCAGGCGCGACTCGCTCACCCGTGAAATATCAAGAAGACAAGGCATTCCTGATTGTGTGGTCAGTCTTCCCCAAATCTGATCTTCTGGTGCCTCAGGCTCTGGTTGGTTCTTTTCGCAATGTACTTCACGAATTTCTTCGTCAGTGAGGAATCTTGCTAAATCCAGCAAATGGACTCCAAATTCTAATAAGGCTCCACGCCCTCGCCATGCCCTAATTTCTTCAAGTGTGTGTGGTCTTCTTTCTAGCCTGGCCGTGAGTGAGAGGTATTGCCATAGCCCAATATTCTTTGCGTATTCTTTCAGCGTTCTAATGGTTTCGTCGTATCGCAGGGTGTAGGCGATCATAAGTGGCACAAGAGACTGTGAGGCCTTATTCACGATTTGGCGCGCATCTTTGGAAGAGACTGCGAATGGTTTTTCGATCAACAGTGGCTTGTTGTGCCGAATAGCTTCAATCGCAATAGGCAATGTCAGAGAGGGTGGGGCGACGACAATTATGGCTTCAACTTCTGGATCTTTGATGAGAGCTCGGTAGTGTTGGTGAAAACGAAGCTGAGTTTTTTGTGCAAAGGCTTCACCTTGTTCAACATCACGACGACAAACAGCGACGAGCCGTGCGGGCGATTGTGGGGCCAAGAGATGGTGTGCATAGCGCTTGCCGTGACGACCTAATCCAATGAGACCTACGTTCATTGTCGTTCACTTGTCCCTATGTGAAGTATTATGGCACTGAGGAACTTTTCTTACCCTACATGAATGAAGCAGATTGGGTCTCTCACAATAGCTGTTGGGTGATCTTTTTCGCCGACGGTATAGGGTACGGATTTTTGCTCGCACCAATTCGTAATCCATGGTATTTCCTCGACCGATGTTGTAATCCATCCAGGAATCGTCAGTTTGTTTAGACAGTTATTCGTCATGGATAAAACCGCGTCTCGCTCATGTTCAAATTCACCCGCATTGAAAGTGACGGGGTTGGCTCGTCCGTATGAGAGAGAGGAAAGTTCTGGGAAACGTTCCGGGTCGTTGAGTACACTCACGATCCAAATGTGATCGTATGATCCTACGGCTTCTTTGGCGTCTGAAGGAAAAAACGATAAGCTAAAATCATGACATGTTTGATTCAGTATGTCGACTTCTTCTTTTCGGAGATTGTAGGCTGCGACGTTTCTATCCAATTCAGAGATTTCCATGAGTAGTGGAGGGATTTCTGCGACACCGGCACCAACATAGAGACTTGCTCCTTTAGGCGACAGTAGATCTTTTAAAGACTGCGCAAGCTTGACTCCCATCCGTTCGCATGGACGACGATGGGCTTTCCAAAATTCAACTCCTCCTTCATCGCAGTAGATTGAGCCAAGTGCGGCGTAGTCTAAGTTATTGAAGATATGTTTGATCGTTTTTTGAGTCGTAGAATGGAGTTTTGAAGATTGGTTTTTCATCGTATGGCTCTCAGGAGCAGTATAATGGCTAAAATACGTGTTTTCGAGCAAAAAGAAAACACGATTACTCTCTTTGAGCATCCTGACTGAACTATGGAACTGACGTGACGATTTTCTTCCTGTGAGATGCATGTTTTCAACAGATCCTATGTTATACTTGGAATCCATTGTTCTGTTTTCTTATCCAGTGCTTCAATTCAGATGTGGGGTTGCTGTACATTGTGATGCCAACAGGACTGAAAGTAGTATTTGCCTCTTCACTTACCATATTTCCCAACCAGGTAGTCGCAAGTTTTTCTGTTATAGCCGTTTCAATAAACTTCCGTATGTTTAAAGTGATGTCTCGCGCTGTGCTAGGTGGATTGAATCGACTGGAAGTTATTTGGTTTCGCTATAATGCTGCAAATCAACGGGAGCGAAATCTTTGGATCTTTTAAAAGAGCTACGTCGAGTTATTGACCTTGAGGGCAAGACCATTGCTCAACTGTCTGAGTCGGTCGGTCCATCATTTGAAGAAGCAGTTCGTCTTCTTGCCACCTGTTCCGGTCGTGTTATCCTCACCGGTGTTGGAAAGTCTGGTTTAATTGCTCAAAAAATTGCCGCTACTTTAGTCTCTACTGGAACGCCCTCCATTTTTCTCCATGCAGCTGAAGGGATGCATGGAGATATCGGCATCGTGACTAAAGAGGATATTGTGATTGCCGTTGGAAAGTCCGGCGAGAGTGAAGAGTTGATCACCATTCTCCCTTTTATACGACGGTTGGGCGCACGTATCATTTCAATTACAGCTAGAACGGACTCCACCATGGCGCGGACGTCTGATCTTGTCCTCATGACGCCGATTGAGGAAGAAGCGTGTCCGCTCAACATGGCTCCGACATGCAGTACCACTGCGGCATTGGTACTCGGCGACGCTATCGCGATGACGTTGATGAAGTTGAGAAATTTCCAGCCGAACGATTTTGCGCTCTATCATCCTGGCGGACAACTTGGCAAACGGCTCTTATTAACCGTTGGCGATATGATGCGCTCGGGAAAAGACAATTCAGTGATCTCAATAACCAGTGATGTAAAGTCGATGTTGTGTGAGATTACGAGTAAACATGCAGGTGCGGTGTCTGTGGTTGATGATACGAATCGGTTGCTTGGCTTCGTCACAGACTTTGATATTCGTCGGGCTTTGGAGAGTGGCCGCGATCTCTTTGCTTTGACGATTCAAGAAATCATGAATCCAACCCCTTCGTCGATCTACGAAGACGAAATGGCCATTGCGGCTTTAGAATTAATGGAACGTCGAGAACGACCAATTTCAGTACTCCCCGTACTCAGCCGGACCGAAAAGGTGGTGGGTATGATCCACCTTCACGACCTTGTGGCCAAGGGGTTGTAGCATTTTTCTGAATGTGAAATGCTGGGAAAATTTTTGATCTTCGTCGTGCAAAACTTGCTCATTCTCAGAAATCTTTGAGTATTTCAGAAAGCTCTTCGAGCATCGGAGTAGCTATTCAAGCTAGTCAAGCGATATCACAGAATAGAGTGTGGCTTGTTCAAGGATGGGGGCTCATCCTCATCTCCTTCATGAGCTTATGGCCACGACTGTTTCATATTCAGGAGTATCTTTTTTTTACGTTATTAATTTGGGCTATTGTCTTCTCTTGGCGTAACGGCAAAAGTATTTGGATAAAAACTGAACTTGATCTTCCTGTCTTTTTATTAATTAGTTGGATACTACTCACAATTCCATTCTCTGTCGACCCAACACACAGCTTTTCTGAGTGGAGAAAACTAGTTGTAAACTTTCTGGTTTTCTATTGGGCACTTTTCATTTTCCAGCAACAGGCGAATGCACAGGACCCTATAAAGCTCCCTCATCAAGTGTATCTTGTTGTGGTGATAGGAGCATTCTGCACTGGAGGATATGCAGTCTGGTCATTTTTCGAGCAAGGTGGAGGATTGCTTACGAGAGGTTCAAGAGCTGTTGCTCCTGGGTCAGGTAGTGATCGGTTAGCTGTATACATGGTGATGGCACTTCCTCTTGCTGTGTATCTTGTCTCTGTCTATCAGAAAGTTTGGCAGCGAGGGGTCTTCATTTGTAGCTTCGTGGTATTATTTTTGGCGGAATTTTTCACGTATTCACGTGGGGGCTGGTTGGCTTTGAGCATTCAAACCATAAGCTATGCTGGATTTCGTGGAAAAGTTACTATGGTGTTGAGTGTGGTGCTGTTTTGTCTCATGATCTTGACGCTATTGTTTCTGATGAGTCAGGTTGGTTATTTCGAAGGAGTGTTCGTGATGGAAAGTGTGTCGGATCGGTTGGGATGTTGGACGTTGGGTGTACAGGCCCTAATGTCACATCCAGTTTTCGGCATTGGATTTGGCAATGAAATCTTTGGGAAGGTATTCCCAGGTGATCCTCCAGGGCCTTGTAGCCAGCATGCGCACTTGCACAGTTCATTTTTGATGTACATCGTAGGTAGTGGAATCCCGACAGTTTTCCTTTTAATGTGGATTGGGTGGAAGACCATAAGTCTATTGATGCAACCGATTTCAAAGATTGGTGATCGTGATTTTGAGTCCTTAAAAATTACGATTGCAGTTGTGACCATAGGATTTGTGGTTTGTAATTTTTTTAATTATCTTTTTACTGGCAGCCTGTCATATTTGTTCTTTATTTTATTAGCTAGTGGGACATCACTAATTATTTATTGCTCTACTGAAAATTTTATGCGTGGGAAACGATGAGTGGAAGTTTTTTGCTTTTGGGCGGTTCGTGTCAGGGATGGTAGTGATGATGGGAGTGCTTTAGCATAAAAAGAATCGTGATTAGGAAATTATAGCGGACATGTGTGGCATAGCTGGAATATTGAGCGTCTCTGGTCTTTCATCTGAGCGTGAAATTAGTTCGGTAAAGAAGATGTTAGAAGCTCAGGTGCATCGTGGTCCTGACGATGCAGGTCTCTATCACGATGAGTATGTCGTCCTTGGGCATCGACGTTTATCAATCATTGATCTTTCTCCAGCAGGACGGCAACCTCTGTCCAACGAGGATGGGACAGTTTTCACTATTTGTAATGGAGAAATATACAACTATCGTGACCTTCGTCGTGAACTCTCAGCCAGCGGACATGTATTTTCTTCCAATTCTGACACAGAAGTCATTGTGCATGGTTACGAAGAATGGGGAATAGAGAAATTACTTGATCGTCTTGTTGGGATGTTTGCCTTTGTGATTTACCATAGGAAGGTAAACGCAACTGATGGTGTACAGAACAGGCAAAGTGGAAAGGACTTTGAATTCTATTTAGTGAGAGATCGATTGGGCAAAAAACCCCTCTATTATTCCTGGGATGGTGAACGATTGTTGTTTGCCTCAGAAGTAAAGGCCTTAATGACTTCTGGTCTTGTTGAACAAGAAGTCGATGAGACTGCAGTTCAAGCCTATCTCATGTTTGGGTCCATTCCAACGCCATTAACAATTATCAGTGGAGTCAAATCTCTGGAACCATCTACCTATGTTCGTGTGGATAGGAATGATTGGGAGGAAAAACAATATTGGAAAATTTCATTTTGCGAAAATGTATCTATGAGTCAGCAAGATGTGATAGATCAGCTTCAAGAGCTTTTACTTGACAGCGTCAAATGTCGACTCATCAGTGATGTACCTCTTGGAGTGTTTCTTTCGGGAGGGGTCGATTCTTCGGCGATTCTTTCGCTCTTGAACGAGGTGACTGAAAAGCCTATTCGTTCGTATTCTCTTGGATTTCAGGAATCAGAATTTAACGAAGCGAATATAGCGAGATCGGTCGCCCAGCAGTTTCGTACGGAGCATGTAGAATTAGAAATGACGGCAGAAAGTGTTTTTGAAACATTGCCTGAAATATTTCAAGCTATGGATCAACCAACGATAGACGGGGTCAACACATTCTTAGTCTCAAAATTGGCTCGCACATCAGGTGCAATAGTAGCAATTTCTGGGCTTGGTGGAGATGAACTATTTGGGGGATACCCTTCCTTTAATCACGTGCCTCGACTTTTTCGTTTCTCTAGAGCCATTAATGCTGTTCCGGGATTAGGTGAAATATTGAATGCAATGTTGGAACACAGGCCAAAGTGGACTAAGATAAAAAAGCTAAAGTGTGTTCTGCAAAATCCGCTATCAGCGGAAGCTGCCTATCTCAGTGTAAGAGGGTTATTTCTTAATGGCCAACAGGGATCAATGGGGCAGGGAGAGCAAGCATGCAGGAATTTTTCGCCGCTCGAAAGTCTTCGGCAGTTAGGAATACAGTCAACTGATATAGATCTACGCAATATGGTGTCCTTGCTCGAATTGAGAAGTTATATGCATAATCAACTTCTTCGCGATACTGATGTGATGAGCATGGCACATGGGTTAGAAGTTCGAGTTCCGTTTCTGGACCATCGGTTAGTGGAATTCTTGGCCATCGTACCCGCTCAGTTCAAATTTACGGATCAGACCAAAGCCCTATTGCTCAAAGCGATTCCCACACCCCTCCCGCCTCAAGTCACATCACATCCTAAAAGAGGTTTTACCTTTCCTTTTGACAGTTGGTTTCGAGGAAAGTGGAGGCCATATATTGAAGAGATTCTCATGGAAGAAAATACACAAGTGTTAGATGTTGAAAACACGAGACTCTTATGGGATCTTTTCCTTAAAGGCCAGGTGCACTGGTCGAGAATATGGTGTCTGGTTGTCCTAAGAGTATGGTTAAGGCAATTTCATGTTGGGTGGGGTCAAATTCCCTATTCTCATCATTCATGAATTATCGAGACCGCCTCTATCAGAGTTATATTTCAACGCACTTCGGGTCTATTAGAGAGATCTCTCCGGAAGCTTGCGAGAGCCAGTGTCCTACCTTTGAAGCGTACTTTAAAAAACATTTACCTCCAAATTCTCATGCAAAAATTTTGGATGTTGGTTGTGGTTTTGGAGGGTTTCTATTTTTTCTTCGAAAGCTCGGATATGAAAATGTCCATGGAATCGAGATCAGCAAGGAGCAAGTTGAAGCCGCCAAACGACTCGGGATACCCAATGTCTCTGCAGGCAACGTCCTTGAGCATCTCAAGGCCTGCTCTGAAGTCTTTGACTGTGTTACTGCCCTCGATGTGATAGAACATTTTCCAAAAGACGAAACCCTTCCCTTGATGGATGCGATCTTTCAGGCTCTTAGCCCAAACGGTCGGATTATTGTCCAAGTACCGAATGGTGGAAGCCCGTTTTCTGGCAGCCTCCGATATGGTGACTTTACGCATGAAGTGGCATTTACCTCAACAAGTATTCAGCAGGTATTACATAGCTCGGGGTTTTCTCATGTTTCCGTGTATTCTGCTGACCCTTTTGTCCACGGTCCCATAAGCGCGATTCGTTGGGGTGCGTGGCAAATAATTTCTCTCTTCTTACGAGGCTATAAGGCTGTAGAGACAGGGACTTATACAGGACATATATTTACACAAAATCTCATCGCTGTGGGTATTAAAAACTCTTAATGAATTGAGTGCGTATGGTTGTTGGTCTCTTTACCGGATTATTGAATCATGGGGGAGTTGAACGAATGGGAAGGCAGTTGGCGGTCGTGCTTGGGAATTATGCCAAAAAACATGGTCAATCGTACCGTATGCTTAGTTTGAATGATCCAGAAGGTGAGCACGAAATTCAGGTGGAAGACTTGCTCATCGTTGTTCACGGATGTAATCGTAACAAATCCCTCTTTGTGTGGGAGTTTGCAAAGCTCCTTTTCAAGCTTAGACTTCTTCTTCTTGCGCATCCACACTTTGCTCCATTGGTGTATCTTGTTCGGGTCTTGCGTTCTTCGATTCCTTGTCATGTTGTAACGTATGGCATTGATGTATGGGAGCCACTCCCAATGTGGCACCGTTTGGCACTACAAATATCGACCATGGTCATCACGATTAGCCGGTTTTCATCAACGAAACTCGTGGAGATGCAAGGTGTAAAGCCTGATAAAATTTCACTATTGCCTCCTGCTGTCGAAAAAGGGTTTTTAACTCAAGCTTCTCGACCAACGGACGAGCTTCCTAAATCCACAAAATCTATGAGACTGTTGACCGTGTCCAGATTGTCGACTTTGGATTCCTATAAAGGAATTGATGTCGTCATACGAGCGTTACCACAAGTTCTAGCTGCTGTCCCTCATGTGCTTTATTATATTGTGGGTGATGGAGATGATCGGAGTCGTTTGGAGAGACTAGTGCAGGATGGGAATATAAAAGACCAAGTTTCGTTTCAAGGGAAAGTTTCAGATTCGGAGTTACAGAAACACTATCAAACCTGTGATGTGTTCGTTATGCCAAGTTTGAATGAGGGGTTTGGAATCGTGTTTCTCGAAGCGATGGCATGTTATAAACCAGTTGTCGGTGGCAATCATGCGGGTGCCATTGATGTTATACACGATGGAGAGACTGGGTGTTTAGTGACCTATGGTGATAAAGATGAGCTCGCCAATTGTCTCGTGCGCCTTCTTAAGGATGAGGATTTGCGAAAGCGGCTTGGTGAGGCTGGGCGACATACGGTAGAAACTCAATTCTCTTTTATGCATTTTAAGGAAATATTTTTTCGACTATTAAATAAGCATGCATATTAAAGTCAAATAGTAAGGCTATGAAAATGAGGAAAGTTCTACATCCGATCAATTGATCGAGCTTTCGACTTTTTATGTTAGCGAATCCTTCTAGAAAAGTTGCACTCATCTGTGGTGTGTCAGGCCAAGATGGTCCTTACCTGGCACGATTTTTACTTAGTAAGGGGTACCAAGTCTACGGGACTTCACGCGATGCTCAAATTGCGACTTTTGAAAATTTAGTTCGATTAGGGATACGACAGCATGTACAAGTGGAATCCGTCTCACTTACTGACTTTCGAAGTGTGTGGCAAGTCTTAATGAAAATTCAGCCTGATGAAGTCTATAATCTTGCGGGGCAAAGTTCCGTTGGCCTGTCTTTCCAGTTGCCGGTCGAAACTCTTGAAAGTATTACTGTTGGGACGCTGACCATGCTTGAAGCGATTCGGATGATGGGCAGGCCCATCCGGTTCTATAATGCTGGTTCAAGTGAATGTTTTGGTGATTTGCCTGGAGTACCAGCCGATGAGACAACACCTTTTCACCCAAGAAGTCCTTATGCTGTTGCGAAAGCTGCAGCCTTCTGGGAAGTCGCCAACTATCGTGAGGCGTATGGGTTATATGCTTGTACGGGAATTCTATTTAATCATGAGTCCCCCTTACGTCCCGAACGATTCGTTTGCAAGAAGATCATCAAAACAGCCTGTGAAATCGCCACTGGTAAAGCGGACAAATTATTGTTAGGAAATATGACTATTCGTCGTGATTGGGGTTGGGCACCTGAATATGTCGAAGCTATGTGGCTGATGCTTCAACAAGATGAGCCTGACGATTTTGTGATTGCAACGGGAGAAAGCCGAAAGTTAGAGGAGTTTGTCAGTATTGCCTTTGAGTCATTGGGGCTCAATTGGCAAGATTTTGTGAGTTCCGATCCAGCATTGAGTCGTCCCACTGATCTCTCCGAAGGTCGAGGATGCTCCCAAAAAGCATTGGATAAATTAGGGTGGAAGGCCAAAACGATGATGCCGGATGTTGTTCGAATGATGGTCAAGGCTGAAACGGACAAGAATTTCCTACCATAAACAGTAAGGTAGGTGTCGATTTTTTTATAAAAACAACGAAGAATACCCCTCAAGTTGTGGTGGTGAGTTTCACTAAGAAAAAGCCCACGTTGCTTTAGAATCGTTTAGGTAGGTTGTCCTAAAGTTTAAAGTGCGCTCAATGGATTTCTCTAAGAACAGAGTCGCGTGAATTGATTAATTGGACCGATATTAACCAAGACCGCCTAGTCGGAAAAATCTTGAGATTCCCACTCAGATTTCTTCCTCAAAATACGGTCTTATCAATTCGTAGAGGTCCGGCTCAAGGACTAAAATGGATTGTTGGAAGTGCAACACATGGATGTTGGCTGGGGACATATGAACTTGATAAGCAGATTTCAATAGAACAGTTTGTAAAGCCAGGAATGACGGTCTATGACATTGGGGCGCAAGCTGGTTTTTATAGTCTCATTTTCTCCAGACTCGTTCAGCCTCAGGGTATAGTGTACGCCGTAGAGCCATTTGCTGAAAATGTGAAACACTTGCTTGCTCATATCCAATTGAATCGAATCCAAAACTTAAAAGTAATTCAGGGGGCCTTAAGTAACCAAAGAGCCATTAGAGGTTTCGGTGTAGAAAACAATAATTGTGAAAATTCAATCCTCGAAGAAAATACGGGGATCTTGATTGTCCCAATTTTTACATTGGACGAGGTTGTAGAAATGGGCCGTCTTCGTCCACCAAGCTTGCTGAAAATTGATGTCGAGGGTGAGGAGTCACAGGTATTAGAAGGTGCCGCGCAAACCTTGAATACGTATAAGCCAAGGGTATTTCTTGCCTTGCATGGAGATGATCAGCGAGAGAAGTGTTTTCGATTTTTATGGGAGAATGCCTATGAAATTTTTAATTTACGAGGCGAACCCTTGAAAGAAAATTCCAATAGTGATGAAGTATATGCAGTATCCAAAGGATAACATTGTGTCGTGAATAGACCTTACCGTGTTGCTTACCTGGTCTCACATCCAATTCAGTATCAAGCCCCTCTTTTGCGTTATTTGACTCAACATGCAGATATTGAGCTAACAGTGTTTTTTCTTAGCGACTTTTCGACACGTCCCTATTTTGATCAAGGGTTTGGTATTCCTACGCAGTGGGACGTTCCTTTATTAGATGGATATCGTTCCCAGTTTTTGCCAGTTTTGGGTGGTAGACAAACCGTTTCCTTCTGGAGTCCATTGGTGTACGGAATTTCTCACCATTTAAAGGAGCAACAGTTTGATGCCCTTTGGATTCATGGGTATGCGCATCATGCGAACCTTCGTGCTTTAGTGATTGCCAAGCGACTTGGGCTCAAGACGTTACTTCGCGGTGAGTCTCACTTATCTAGTCACCAACGTTCATCGACGAAAGAGTGGATACGGCATCGAATTCTTCCAAAAATTTTTAATGCTATTGATGGATTTCTCGCGATTGGAACGCTTAATCGTGAGTACTATTTACATTATGGAGTTTCGCCGAAAAAAATTTTTTCTATGCCATATGCAGTCGATAATGAATTTTTTCAGAAAAAGATAGTGACGATGAGTTCACGCAGAGAGATGTTCAGAGAAGAATTGGGCCTGGATCCAGGTCATGCGGTGATTTTATTTGTTTCGAAATTTCAACGTCGGAAACGCCCTCTGGATCTTCTCAAGGCCTATTCCCGTCTACTGGTAGAAACAAAAACGGAAATACCCACTCCGTATTTGCTATTTGTAGGAGCGGGGGAAGAAAGTTCAAAAATGACGGAAGTCGTGAGAAAACAGGGCTTGACTCATGTGAAAATTATTGGGTTTAAAAATCAAACGGAACTTCCACGTTTTTATGACCTGTGTGATGTATTTGTTCTTCCATCTGAGTACGAACCCTGGGGATTGGTTATTAACGAAGTCATGAATGCCGGGAAACCCGTGTTAGTGAGTGACAAAGTCGGGGCTGGAACAGATCTGGTAAAAGACGGCGTGAATGGATATGTGGTTAAAGTTGGGGATATTTCTACATTAGCCAAACGGCTCTTTGAAGTCGTTACCCATCCAGAGTTAGCAAATCAAATGGGGGCAGAAAGCAAGAGGCGTATTTCCGAATGGTCATATGCTAAAGATGCTTCTGGCCTTGTTGATGCTTTGAGATTCGTGACTCATGAGTGTAGTCATCTTGTTCAAATGTAGATGTGCTCATGGTTGTTGGAATTGCCGTTGCTAAAGAAAGATTTAAAAATATTTGTCGTCAAGAATCTTCTTCCGCAATCCATTGGCAGTCAAACGGTGCATAGCTGCGTTTTCCTCTTGTCTTCTGTTTGGATTATTCCCTAAAACCTATACTTCGGGGTTCCTTGTGAGAGGTTATTTCTCAAATGAAGTTTAGTATTATTATCCCTACGTACAACGAAGAAGCTGATATTGGTGAAACTTTGGACTCTCTTATTCGACTTACGTACGACAATAAAGAAATTGTTGTTGTCGACGATTCAACAGATCATACCCCCAACATTGTACGTTCGTATGCTTCTAAAGGTGTCACACTGATAAGGCCGGCGCAACGAGGTGGGCGCTGTGAAGCACGAAATCTCGGAATTCGATCTGCAGATGGCGAGATTATTGTGATTTTGAACGCAGATGTTCGTCCTAGGTCAGATTTTTTAGAGCGACTTCTATCACATTACGAATCGGGCTATGACTATGTGCTTGTGGGGTCCAAGGTTTCGAATACTGATTCATTCTTGGCTCGATACATTGGTGCCATTACGGATATGGATTATGCCGGTGATACCTCATGGATGGAATGGACCGAAGGGTTTTCGTGTCGTAGAGATCTAGCTTTGAAGGCAGGACTATTTCCTGTAGGGTTTCCGATTCCCATTTGTGCTGGAGAAGATGGATATTTTGGGGAAAACCTTCGAAAGCTTGGAGCAAAGAGGATGTTAGATCTTCACATTGTTGTGGATCATGTTGCTCCAGGAAATCTACGAGAGTTCTGGTACATAAGAAAGGGAAGAGGGCGTGGTGGCCCACAGTTTCGTCGATTTATTGATCGCTGGTCTTTTGGGAAAATTATAACTTGGGCGCTACTCCGAGTTATCAAATCTGCGGTCATCGTTTGTCTCATTTTCCCGCCGTTTATTATTAATTGGAGGGTCAGTGATTTTTCTAAGTATGGGAGACAAGACCTTTTCCCTTTCGTATGTGCGTGGCTTATCGAGTTGCTGGCCTTTCATGCAGGCGAGTGGCAATCAATATGTGAAGTCATGAATGCAGAAAGGTCGAATACATAGGCTTTTGATTTCGACATGCTTCCAACCAGAGACTTTACACCCTCAAGTTTTTCTGTTCCTCGCGAATCTTTTATCGAAACTTCGATAAAGAAACCTATACGACGCTATCTCTACCCTATTTATAATTGTGTGGTTAGTCAGTGGCTGGCTAAGCAGTATCGTGAGGTTGTTCCCTTTCCTGTTGACCTGTGGTTATGGGGACAACGAGGGAACGACTATGAACGACATAGAAGGAGAGTCAATAGTTATTTGCCGCTAGCAAAGAAGGATATACTTATTGCTGGCTGTGGAACTGGTCAAGACGTCCCAACGTGGTTTCCCTATTCACCACGCTCTGTCACTGGAGTAGACTTATTTAACTATGAAACAGCGTGGAATATGCTTGAGCAATATTTATCTCGTGCGTTTCCAGATACAGTTGTACAGTTTGCCCAACGCGACCTAACATTCCTAGAAGGGTTTTCAAATGAGGCCTTTGACGTGGTTGCTTCTGATGCGCTTTTTGAACATCTGTCAGATATTTCTTCTGTGTTGAAAGAGTTTCGAAGAGTGTTACGCAAAGATGGTGTGCTGTATGCGACATTTGGTCCGTTATGGCATTGCTGGGGAGGCGATCATATCTCTGGTTCTGATGATCCAAGCCATGGCTATAACCATCTTCTTTTAGAGCAAAGCGACTATCAAGAATATCTTAATGGTTTTGGAGTATTGGAGCATTCAAAGCATGATGGTAGAACGTGGATAAAAGAAGGGTTATTCAGCTTCTTGTCTCCCAACGAGTACTGCCTAAAGATAGACGAGTCCGGCTATGAGAGAATATTTACTTCCCTTATTATTGACCCTCGCGCGGTGCAATATTTGAAAAGACATGAAACCCATCGTAGACGGTTAGAAGATATGGTGTCGCATCCGACAGATTTATTAGTGACTGGCATGACGATTATTTGTAAGGTCAGGTCAGACTTATGAATGTGGTCACGTCATGTTTTTCACGTTTTCATATCTTTGATCAAGCTCGTCAATTGCATCGTTTAGGCGCCCTTAGTCAGCTGCTGACAGCATGTCCAAAGCAATGGGCGAGTGATTGGAATATCCCTCCGGACAAAGTTGTTTCCTTACCACTGAGCGGTGCGTATGGTTACCTTGTTGATAGAGGGTTGAAAAAACTTCATCCAACTATTGGTCGTTGGGCGACAGAGTCACTCCATACTCATTTTTCTAAAAAATTGGCCAGGTATGTTCCATCCACGTGCGATGTGTTTATTGGACTGTCATCCTTCTGTTATGAAGCGATTGTTAAAGCCAAAGAAAGCGGGATCTTTACGGTTGTGGATCATGGAAGCGTACATCAACGTGTGGAGAAACATATTTTATTGGAAGAGTGTAACCTATTGTCCATCTCGACCCAAGATGTTATTCCGTCAGAGTGGCTTATTGAGAAGGAAGATGCGGAATTTCAGGCTGCCGATTGCGTATCCGTGTTAAGTGAGGTTGCAAAACGAACGCTGATCGAAGAAGGCATACCAAGAGAAAAGGTCATCGTGAATAATTGTGGAGTCTGTCTTGACGATTTTAGGCCACTTCCAAAAACAGACAATATTTTTCGTATTATTCAGTGTAGTGCAATGACTCCCACAAAAGGCATTCATTATCTATTGCAAGCATTTAGTGAACTCAAACTCCCAAACGCAGAATTATGGTTTATTGGACGTGGAATAGAAGTATCACCCCTTCGTCCAATACTAGAACAGTATTCCGCTGAGAATATTTACTTTAAAGGAGCCTATCCGCAAGATGAACTCGCTGAAATCTACTCGCAGGGATCTGTTTTTGTTTTACCTTCGCTTGTTGATGGGTTTGGAATGGTTGTGCCCCAAGCTATGGCGTGTGGGCTTCCTGTCATTATAACGGAAAATGTTGGTGCTGCAGATTTAGTGGTTAATGGGGAAAGTGGATTCATTGTGCCCGTCCGTGATGTACAGGCTCTCAAGGATAGACTTCTCCTCTTGTATGAAAATAGGGAGCTCTTGATGGAGATGAGTCACAATGCCATAGGCGCAGTTTCTAAGGGGTATACTTGGAATGATTATGGAGATCGACTTCTTGCAGAACTTAACAGACGGATTGGCTGATGCATGAGGTGTTCTTCCGCATCGTCAAAGTAGGACGCCAATCCAGGGAAAAGGTGAATGGGAAGTCAGGAAGTTTTTAGGTGTTCTCAAATGCAATAATTATTGTATACTTGGACGATTCATAATAAATGATACACATAGTGTTCCCGCTAGATGTTGCACCGTCAATTCTAAGACATTGCTTGATCTTTCCATTCATTTTTTTGGGCGTACTGATTTTTCATTTCAATGAGGGGTGTCAAGAGGAATGAGACTCATAGGCCTATTGTAGGGGTTGCTTATGAGGCAGAGATCTTTTGAGTTTGCTCTAAGAAATCTGTGTTCAAGGATCATCTAGATCATGTTTGAGAATCCTATCATTGGTGTGGGCACATTCAATCCATCACTTCGGGCAAAAGAGCTCGTCAACAAGGTTTTAGATAGTCGACGTCTGTCTTATGGGCCAATGACACAGGAATTTGAAAGTTCTTTTTCCAAACTCCATGGTTGTCGTTTTGGGATCATGAGCAATAGCGGTACGAGTGCTCTTCACGTTGCTGTTGCCGCACTAAAGGAAATCCATGGTTGGAGTGATGGGGATGAAATTCTTCTTCCAGCCACCACATTTGTCGCAACATCAAATGTGATTTTACATAATAATCTGACACCTGTGTTGGTGGATGTAGATCCATTGTATTACTGTTTGGATCCGAATCTGGTAGAGAAAAAAATTTCTTCACGTACTCGTGCAGTTATACCTGTTCATGTATTTGGGCAACCTGCGGATATGGACCCTATTCTTGCTATTTCACGTGATGCCAATCTGAAAGTTATTGAAGATACATGCGAGACAATGTTTGCTTCATACAAAGGACGGACTGTCGGGAGTATTGGAGACATTGGGTGTTTTTCAACGTATATTGCACATTTGATCGTGACGGGGGTTGGTGGGATGAGCACGACGAATAATCCTGAATATGCCGTGAAAATCCGTTCTCTGATTAATCATGGCCGGGATTCATTGTATTTGAATATTGATGATGACAATGAACTCACCAAGGAAGAGCTCCGTGTGATCGTCGGTCGTCGGTTTTCTTTTGTGAGTGTCGGCCATAGTTTCCGTACGACTGAATTTGAAGCGGCCTTAGGACTAGCACAATTAGAGGAATGGGAGGATCTTATCGCTAAGCGGCGAGCCAATGCGCGTCGGCTCATCAGAGAATTGTCGATTTATGAAGATCGTATGCAGCTTCCAGCCATTCGGCCAGGGTCCGAACACTCCTTCATGATGTTTCCGATCGTGTTGAAAGATCTCTCGAAGACGGACCTGGTCCATTATCTTGAAGAACATGGTCTTGAAACCAGAGATATGCTTCCTTTGATTAATCAACCCGTGTATCAAGATCTATTGAAAATTCGATGTGATGATTATCCGATTTCAAGATGGATCACTGAGAGTGGATTCTATATTGGTTGTCATCAAGATCTGACTGACTCGGATTTGGATTATATGATCGAATTGTTTGCACGGTTTTGGAAGCCTCGTGTTCAAACATCTCAAAGAGGAACCTCTCTCCTTATCTTAGTTTTCCCTGATCAAGCAGACCACCTAGAGGAAATTATAGAGTCTTTGCCGTTTGAGCTTTTTGATGAAGTTATAGGCCTTGTTCAAACATATTCTGAAGGATTACAAAGAAAATTTGATGGGTATAAAGTTCATCTTCAGACTATCGGCAATGAAGACCCTTTGAGGTTTCTCGCACGGCAGGGCTTGAGTCGCGAAAATATAGTCGTGTTTCCTGCAGATGGGAGTTATGGTGCTCGAGACATCGCCAAGCTACTTTTTGCCTTAGAAGCAGGAAAAGATATGGTGCTTGCATCTCGTTTTTTGCCAGGTGGAGTTCGCCATGATCGAGTAAAGCGATTCCCTTATCGAAGTCTTGGTAATCGAGTGTTTACCATGCTTGCTAATATACTTTTCTATGGGAACTTCACTGATAGCCTTTCGGGGTTTCGTGGTATTAAGTTGTCAGCTTTTCAATCGATTACTTTACCACGTAAAGACTTGAGTCTTTTGTACCTGCTTTCAATTCAAGCGATGAAAGGGAGTTGGAACGTGAGAGAGTTTCCAACACAAGAGTCTGTTGATCTCTCGCATGTCCATCGAAGAAAAGCCTGGCAGAGCATACTCCCAATGTTTGGAATTCTTGTCAATGAATGGTTTAAAAAAGTGAGGACGAGGCATGTTGAATCGTAGGGGCTCTCTAGAATGAGTTTTTGGACTGGACGACGTACTCTGGTGACCGGGGGAACTGGATTTATAGGGTCACACCTAGTTGAACGATTGCTTGAGGACGGTGCAAGAGTGACTGTGGTAGGTCGGAGTCGAACCAAACTTGAAAAAATGATTGGAGAAAAAGTTACTGATGTGAAATTTTTAGAAGGCGATCTTCGATCGGCAGAATTTTCGGCGAGCGTATGTAAAAATATGGAAGCCGTGTTTAATCTCGCCGCATGCGTTGCTGGAGCCGGTTGGAATAGCACTCACCCAGGTTCAATGTTCACACAGAATATCGAGCTCAGCCTTCATCTTCTTAATAGTGCTGTGAGTCATAATGTTGAGCGGTTTCTGTGTGTCAGTTCTGCTTGTGTGTACTCGAGAGACTGTGCAGTGCCAACTAAAGAATCTGAAGGGTTCTGGGATAATCCAGATCAGTCAAATTTTGGCTATGGGTGGGCTAAGCGTGTGTTGGAGGTTCAGGCCAAAGCGTATAGTCATGAGTATCCTATAAAAATTGGCATTGTTCGACCTTATAACGGATATGGTCCACGAGATAATTTTGATTGGAAAACCAGTCATGTGATTCCTGCTTTGATACGAAAAGTGGTTGAGCGGCAGGATCCTATTATGGTCTGGGGCGATGGGACACAGACACGATCTTTTCTGTATGTAAAGGATTTTGTCAAAGGTTTAATGCTTGGATTAGAAAGATATCCCGAACCTGACCCCGTCAATATCGGGACAGATGAGGAAGTGTCTATTGAAGAACTTATCCGTCTAATTATTAAATTAGCTGGTTGCTCCAACCGACTTGAGTTTGATACGTCGAAGCCAACGGGACAGCCCAGGCGAAATGGAAATTTTACGAAGGCGAAAACACTCTTGAGCTTTGAGCCTTCTATGTCATTACAACAAGGTTTGAAGGAAACCATAGACTGGTATGTTTCCGAAAAAAATTGAAATGACCAAACGATTGAATTCTACATTAGTGATCTTAACGAGAAACGAAATAGAGGGTTCTCGTGCTTTGTATAACCAAATACCTCTATCTGCGGTTGATGAATGTCTCGTGATCGACGGTGGGTCAAAGGATGGTACCGTAGAGTTTTATCGCGATCATGGAATTCGTGTTGTTGAACAAACCATTCTAGGTCGTGGTGAAGCATTTAGAATTGCTGTCAGAGAGACGACGAGCGAGTACCTTGTTTTCTTTAGCCCCGATGGCAATGAAAACCCAGATGATATTCCACGCCTTCTAACGAAACTTGAAGAAGGCCATGATATGGTGATTGCCTCCCGATTTCTTCCAAATAGTAGAAATGAAGAAGATGATCTACTTTTTCCTTGGAGGGCTTGGGCCAATCGCGCGTTTACCTGGATTGCAAATGTTCTTTGGCATGGTGAATTAACTGATAGCATCAATGGCTTTCGTGCTATTAGGCGAGATGTATTTCAGCGTTTAAACCCGGATGGTCCTGGATATGTTATTGAGTATCAACTATCGATTCGTGCGATGAAACTTGGGCTAAAGATTGCAGAAATTGCCACAGAGGAAGGCCAACGAATTGGTGGAGAAAGTGGTGCTCCATCAATTCCTACGGGTATGTTGTTCTTGAGATTTCTCATTCGTGAAATCTCCGTCGGACGAACATTTTAGCGAACTGCTAAATCGAATGATGGAAGGAGGCTCGTTGGGATTAGCGTTTTGATAACTTTGTTCTAGCGATCGAATCAAAGCCTCGACTGGCCTTTCGATACCATTGAATGGCTTGATCATAATTTCGTTCAATTCCTCTACCTTTTTCATACATCAACGCCAGGTTTCTCATTCCTGCAAAATTGCCGTTATGTGCACTTCGTTCATACCAGAGGAATGCAGTATTGTCATTAGCCTTTACCCCACGTCCCAGTTCATACATGAATCCTAGATTGTTCATAGCTGCAGCATTTCCTTCATCCGCTGAGCGTTTGAACCATTGACTTGCCAGGTCGAATGATCGTGATAAGCTTTCTCCATGATAGTGCATTTTGCCAAGTTTACACATCGCTACACTATTCCCAGCATTTGCCGCTTGGCTATACCATCTATATGCTTGTGTTAAGCTATGGGGATCACTCATTCTTTCTCGTTCATGCAATTGACCGATATTCTGAGAAGCGATAGCGTCCCCCTCAGACGCTGCAGTTTTGTACCACTTTCTTGCTTTAGACTTGTCCGCCTCGACTCCTAACCCTCTTTCATACATCATTCCTAAGTTTCGCCAGGAGGGGATGTCATGAAGACGTCCTGCTTTGATGAACCATTCTCGAGCTTGACTGAGGTCCTTTGGAACTGAAAGCCCTTCTGCGTAGAGAATGCCCAATGTTCGCATCGCTACTGCATCTTTTAACGTTTCATGTGATCGTGCCCAATTAGCCATTTCAGAATAATATTGCTTGATAAACTCAACGCGCGCACTTTTTTTCTCAGCTTGATCAGCTTTTATTTTCCAATGGAGAGATATACCTTCACTTTTAGGAATAATACCTCCGGATTGGTAAAGGTTGCTTAGTTTGCGCATGGCCACCGGATTGCCCAGTTGGGCTGCTTGTTGATAAAGGGAAAGTACCGCATCTGTGTTAGAAGATCCTCCAAATCCGGATTCGTAGAGCTGAGCAAGATAAACCATCGCGCGACTATTATTCTTAGAAACAGCTAGGCGGAATAACTCGACTGCCTTAGTAAGGTCTGGAGACGTAATAATGCCTTCTTGATACATATATCCAAGCGACGCCTGAGATGGAGCATCGCCTTGGCTAGCAGCGCGTGTGAGCAATGTGAAAGCTCGTTCTTTTTGGTCTTTTGCGTCCGCACTCTTCAAATAGAGCCGTCCGAGAGTTCCTGTGGCCGGGAGGTAGTCTTGGTTTTCTGCCTTGCGATACCATTTTATGGCTTCAACGTTGTTTTTGGGTACACCGTAGCCCTGTTCATACATCAGGCCAAGATTATACATGGCAACGACATGTCCTTGGTGGGCAGCAAGTAAAAACCATGTCCTTGCTTCCCCATCTTGTTCTTCTCTCAATTTTATTAGTCCCAATAGGTATGCGTGATGTGTGGTAGGTCGAACCTTTTGCTCGTTCATGATGGCATGAAAAAAATAATCATGCGGCAGGCTTTCCCTGAAAAATGGAATATCTTCCGGTTCGCATTTTTCCAGGTCTCGCATAAGCACTTGATAAATGCCCCTGGTTGGCAATAATTTGTGAGAGTCATCTTGCATGTATCGTGTCAGGGGTATTGAATTGGCGAGTGTCGTTGAAACCAATATAAGGCTGACAAAGGCAATGATGGCGGGCTTAGCTCCCACAGACCAAAATCTTTTCGCTATATCTATTAGTCGCGATGATAGTGATTGATGTCCATCTGGAACATTGAGATCTGTTGTTAAGAGGATATGCACGCCGATTAAAACAAACAGTACTTTAATGTGTCGAACGTAGGTCAAGGAAATCCAATCTTCGAAGCCATGAATAATCTGAACCCAAAGTATTGAATAAAACATAATGCCTGAGATGGAGTTTGCAGCGACAAAATTTTCGAATACGCACCGGTATAAAATTCCCAGCAATATCATGCCAAATATAATTCCAGAAATTCCAAAATTGAGGTACATATCGCCTACTTGTGTGGGTCCGACTCCGGTGACACTATCGTGTGTTCTAAGCATGCCGATTGCCTTGCCAAAGTCATTGCCGTCGTTGATGAAACGCGAAGGTTGGCCAAGAAAGGAAGAAAGGTTAAATGCTTTAAAAAAGTCTAGGAATCCTTGACCGTAAAGGAAACGTTCGGTGCGATCTACGACGGCTGTGAATATATGAGATTGTCCAAGTCTTCCTATTGAACTATCAATAATCAATGTTGCGGTCGTAGCTAAATCTGAAGTCAATGTCTCTATCGATGACGGTTTTTGTTGGGTTGTGAAGTAGTTGTCATCAAGATTGTCTTTGTCTTTCATGTATAATTTTATTGGGAATATCAGCAGTAACGTTCCAAAGCCAATAAGAATAATTCTCCCTGCACATCTCCGATAGAGATAATGTCTGGTGATCAAATAAATCAAGACAGGGGTCACTATCGACATTCTCCCCGCACCAAATTCGACCTGTCCGAGAAATTCAAATAGAAACAGAGCCCATGCGATCAATCGCCATGAGTTCGCTCGTTCGTCGTGATTGTGGAGTAACGAAAAATACTGTGAGAAGGCGATAGCCAATGCGATAAAGTGTAGAGGGTTAAGCGATAGAAATGATAAGAGGATCGTATTCACGTCGGCGTTGAGTTCTGATGAATTCGAGATGATTCGGGGGAGTTTGATGGTAAAGCCAGCGACAAAGACAACGCTCATGACCCACGCCGATCTACTCGGATCCCATGGTTTGTTAAGGAATGTTGCAAGAGAGTCTTGAGTACGATGCCTTGCAACTGGATAATAGCCGACGATAAAAGCGACGAAGGCTATGACAAGGTATGTTAGAGATTCATGGCTCAAGAAATTGATTCCACGTGCAGGAAGGTTCGTGAATTCCGTCGTGAGCCCAAAGTGAAACGAGACAGGGAGAATGGAAAAAATGACGAGATAGTAAGCGAGGAAAGAAAATCCCAGATTAAAGACGTCTAGGTTAAGAAGTTTTCTTATGATGTTTTGTAACCTCTGCAGTGTTCGGTCCTTGTTAACAAAATAATGATGAGAATGTTTTCTCTGATTAAGTTCTGGGCTGACTAATTTTTATGACGCTAAAAATAAGTAACCCAAAGACCATTAAATTGTGTATCATTCCACCAATGACGAGATTCAGACTTGACATGGAGAGGTGGGCTGTCGACATGATTATCAATGTTCCAAAAATAAGATTGCCAGCAGCTGAGCTTGTTCCAACCAAGAAGTGCCATGCAAGACGTAAGCAGAGGCCAATGGCGATTGCGGTGATAACGATCCCTCCCCATCCAAAAGCCATCCAAGACTCAAAAATAGTAGGCATAGACCACACAAACGGTTTATCGGTTGGCTTGGAAAATCCATATTTCAATCCGATGACGAGCCCAGTCTTTTCAACTGGTTTGTCTTTCCATATTACTCGTGGAATCAGCTTGTAGAATAACGGTTCGTAGGTCTCCCAATGAGAATAGGGGACCTGGCTTGGCGTCATCTTAATCGCAAATGCTAAATTGCCGAGTGAATTAAGTCGATGTGCAATGCGCGCAACGATGTGGTAGAGACTGGGTTTTATTGTTGAAAAAGGCCATCGTAGTTTGTCGTAATTAGGATCATATTCCTCCAGGTTATCTGTCTTATTCATGTCTTCAGGCTTCATTTTGAATGCGAAAGGTTCTATTGTTTGAGCCTGCGCAAACAAGGCTTTAGCACGGAGAAGATCTTGTTGTACGCCATGCCCTTTTTCATAGAGTGCTGCCAGACGTCGAATGGCTGCTGCATCTTTTAGATCAGCCGCACGTGAATACCATTCATGGGCAAGTGCATAATCTTTGGGTAAGCCTCCGCCGAGTTCATACATGCGTCCGATGATTCGCATCGCTGGCCCATCACCATTTTCCGCTGCTTCATTGTAGCAAGCGAGAGCCCTTGCGAGATCATAACTGTGGCCATTGCCGCTTTCATACATGACTCCAAGATATCGCATGGCTTCACCATCTCCAAGAATGGCTGCCCGTTCATACCATCGACTAGCTTTCGTGAGATCCTTTCCGACTCTCATCCCTTTTTCGTAGAGTAACCCTAATTTTCTCATTGCAATTTTAATATTTTTCGAATCTTTTGGAAGTTGGTTTATGAAGTCTCTCTCTGTTAATCGTAACCCCATGCCTTGTATATCTAGCTCCATAGCTTTTCCATAACTTTTTGTTACGCCATAGCCATACTCATACAAAGTAGATAAAATCTTCATCGCATTGCGGTTTTGTCCGTCTGCAGCTTGTCTATACCAACGTATCGCCTCCTCTACATCAGGTGGTTGGAGCAACCCTTTTTCATGCAGATGACCGAGTCTGAGCATGGCGCTGGAATGACCGTGTTCTATCGCACGGCGATACCAATACTCAGCGATGCGCATGGCTTTTCTGTCGTCGGCATTTTGTTCGGCTAAAAATCCAAGAGAAAACATTGCGGAACTGCTGCCATCTTTAGCTTGGCGAGAAACGGTGTCTGATCTGATGAGAGAGGAGGTAGTAATGGCCACATTGGTGTCATAGGCGATAAGGCTGGAGATTATGTGTTTGGCTGTGTCAATCTCAAGCTCGTGTGAGCTCATATCTGTAGTGTCTATGCACGAGGTCGATGATGGCTTCTTAGTCTCTGGTGCTGGAATTAACTTTTGATGCCAAGATACTAATCTCGTGTCTCGTTCAAAAGCTCCACCATATATTTCTGCGCGAAGGTCTGATTTATACGCCAATGCAAGACCAATCCCGACAATAAAGAATGTCACAATCCCAATCTGAGTTCGTAAGGAAATTCTCATGACGCCAAGTGCATATAAAACACCAAGTCCGCTAATGGCAATAGGGTTTACATAGCCCAGTAGCACGGGGAGTCCAAAAGTTATTATGATGCATGGAATAAGTAACATTATGATGAGAAGACGATTCCATTGGCTCAGGTTAACTGACCGTAATAAGTAGATTCCTAATATGATGGCAAGCGTTGACGAGAGTGAGAGAATATGGGCGAGATTCTCAAAGATCTGCGGAAATACCATGGTCTGATGCAAGGCAGATAGCATACTCCCTAGTGTCGCGAATCCAATAAAACACCACCAAACTCCCTGTTGGCTGATATGCCATACTCTTTTGTGAAAATTTCCACTTTTCTGACCAACGACAACAATACTTCCTGCCAAAAAAATCCATGTAACCCACACAATCGTTGCGTAAAAAATTTCATTGGTTGTGAGGTGGAATACGATCTGATCAACTCGCACGGACAAAGGCAATTCATAGAAGATGAGTGGCGTGAGAAAAACGCAAATCATTGGAAAGAAGCAGAGAAATGTAAAGTGCCAAATCATGCAGGTATGTTATTTTGAGGCTAAACCTTCAGAGTGTCGCTGTTTGGTCATCGCAGTAGGCAGACATTTCCACCACCAAAACATTAGACAAAAAAGAATCAAGACTGCACTCCATGGAATAAACGTTGTTGTGATAATACAAACCGCAATTGGCCAGACTTCGGCAGCGATAAAGAGGAAATCGAATCGTTGACAGTATTTCCAAAGAAGGAGTGGGACAAACCACAGGGGAACAAGTATGTCAGCCAGAATCATTCCTGATACCATACCCACAACCCCCCAATATGCGCCTCCTATATAACTGAGGACAATAGTAAAGAGCGAAGATAGTGCCAAGGAACGAGCTAGGTCTTCATGATGATTCACAGCCATCAGAACATGGCTGCAAGCTGTCCAAAACACAAGTTGAATGACATAGAGAAGTATGAGGTCCATTGCCTGTTGGTTATAGGTAAGAGCTTTGCCGAGCCAAAGTTGAAAGATGGTTTCTCCCCAAAAATGAAAAATAATAAAAAATGCTGCGGATCCAACGAGAGACGAGCGAAGCACAAAACGAAACAATTCAAGTAGCCTTTTGTCATCTCTTTCGATGTCGAGGCGAGTGAGTTCTGGCCAAGCAGTATGAGAAAGCAACCCTAGAAGTTGCTTAATGGAATTAGCGATAGTCCGTAATGCTGAGAAAATGACAACCTGTACAGAACCAAGGAGTGCGCCTGCTACGAGGATCGTTCCTTGTATCGAAAGCAATTGGGAGATTTGAATCGAGAAAAAATGAAGACTAGGTCTGATGAAAGTCTTCATCAATGAATAACTGGCATGTTGCAATGAAAATATACAGATATTTGGAACCTTCTTATTAAGATCTACGAGCACCAATCCCACGACGATTCCATAGGGCAATATTTGCAAAATTGCGATCATCATCATATCTGCACCTACTAGCAAACCCACAGCTGTAAAGACCATCTGAACTAAAATAATCAAATTGCCAAACATCACACCTCTCGACATGAGACCCACGGCTCGATAAATCCCCAGAAGAAGTCCTTGAGGAAGAGCGATGAGAAACTGCGCACCTAAGAGACTCGCAACGACAACAGTTATGGTATGTGTTGTTTCAACAATGCCTAATGTTCGTTCAATGGGGTACAGCCAAAGGATCAGGATCATGAACGCCAAGGCTATTGTGGGGAATGAGACGAAGAGCGCTAAACCGCTATGAAGCAATTTTCGGAATAAATCAATCTCCTGGCTGGCATAAGCTTGAGTCAGTTTATTGACAAGATAAACTTGCCCACCTAAATCGGTTAGCGAAACATAGGCAACTAAGGAATACAGGACTAACCACTCACCGTAAATATTCGCCCCCCAGGCTGTTAAGAAGAGGGGAACGAGTAAGATCTTTGAGGCAAGGTTCAGGGCTTGACCTATCGCGTTAGCGCCTAACCCTTTCACGAGACGAGACCAGGTGGTGCCAGGAAATGTGCCGGTAGAGATTTGGCTTACTGGCTCTTTCATGTGTATCTCATGATTCTTGCTTTTCGATACGCGATACGCAACGTATAAATTCTATATGTCGCTTGATTAGTAAAAGGTTTGCGATTCTGACTGTAAGTAGAAAACTATTTTTTAGCAAAACGTGGAGTATAGTATGCGGAACTTACTGTGTTTCTGATGCGGGCTTCAATCTTGATTCGGATCGCCATATCTTGTGGCTTGTTTATTGTCTCTTTATCCAACCCTTCTATTTTAATACTCAACTGAGAGAATATTAGAATCAGTTGGTGTATGATAAGTCAGGGAAAGAGCAATGTCATTGTTTAGCTATGCGAACGAAGACAGAGCTCCGCGGATTAACCCGTGGGTGAGGGAGCCCTCCTAAGTCCTGCTAAAGCCGGGAAAATTTATTGTTCATCATTTCTCGAAAGAGCATTCTTTGTTGAGTGAAGATATACACTGTCGGCTAGAAAATTTAAGATTGGAATCTTGTCACTAAAACCTCTTAACTTCTCTGAAAACTGAATGATCAAGCGCATCCTGGTAGGCATTAAATGAGCATCACTTTTTTGTAACCCAAGTCCAAAAAAACAATCTACCGATATCTTGGTTGGTCC
Organism: Nitrospirales bacterium; assembly: GCA_965223675.1. GTDB lineage: Bacteria > Nitrospirota > Nitrospiria > Nitrospirales > UBA8639 > JAGQKC01. The sequence goes on from OZ245013.1 coordinate 387,850, forward strand.
AACCTCTTCGATAAACACTTTCTTAAGTTCTCCCAAGCTCCAGTATCGTACCTCGAAAGCTTTGGCTAGTCTAAAACATCTCTTTAATTGATGATAAAGTGAACGAATACCCAAGAAATTTGGCATCTGAATAAAAGTTGTCCCGCCTGCTTTTAAGACTCTGCTAGATTCTGATAGAGCCATTCTGACGTTGGGTTTGGCAAGGTGTTGCAAAACACTGTACGAAAATACAACATCGATGCTTGCATCATTGAAGGGAAGATAGCGAGAGTCGGCTACAAGGTACCTGATCGGCAAGTTTAACTGTAATGCGACTCTGCGCGCAGCCATGATTGCTCCTAAGGAGGGGTCAAGGCCAACTGCAAGATATCCCTTGCGTGCAGCGGCTACGCACCATCGGCCCCAATTACAGCCTAAATCCAATAATATTTTTTCGTGAGTGTTGGGTAGGCGCAATTCTGGAATGGGATACGTTTTTAACTGCCCAATCAAGTGCTTGTACGCAATTCCGTTCGTTTGTGCCACGGCAAACGCGACGACCGGATCAATTTCTGAGAAATCCTTTTGTATGAGTTCAGCAACACCTCGCCGTTCAATTTCACTCAGGCCAAGAGTCTCTAGATAATAGGATGGACTGTCCTGTTTAGATGGATGCTTTCTTGCACATTCAAGAGAGGCCTTCGCGACCCAATGTGTTTGTTCGACATCAGATACAAGCATAACCGGAATCCCATCAATGATCGGATATTTTCGTCCCGAAGCAGATACTAATTGTCCATTGTGATGCTCTAAGTGTGTGTGATCAATCGGGCATACCAAATTTTCCAGATACCAGCTATCTAATTTTGAATTCTCATGTTTCGTTGAAGACATGTTCGTATTCTACTTCGCTTAGTTTATGAAGCTGCGGTGTCAATCCCGTTGGAATTAATCATGATTTTTCAAAGTATAGTGCTGCTTGTTTTAAAGCCCTGGGTTTGACTAACTATCGTCAAAGCTACAAATTTTTGAGATTTTCCACTCATCCATCATATATCACGGTCGTTGCTTCATTTATGTCACTCACTATGAGCTCAGTTAATTATACGGAAGAATAGGAAACTCGGTTTTGCAGTCGCTGAAATGTCCATTTAATGCCTTAGATTTTTGAACGCTTTCGATAAGTTCCGCGACATATTTTGCAAAAAGACAATATCCATATTCGTTAAAATGAGTACCATTTAATGATAAAGCATACAATTTTTCCTCACCATGCTTTTTGTACGTTGGTTCAAAGTCTCTGATTATTACATTCATCTTCTCCTGCATTGATTCCTTCATTTCAGCTATCTGCATTGCAAATTGGGGTGTTGTACCGCCATAGGGAGGGAGTATGAGAACGATAATTTGTCCATCCCAACTTTCTGCCTCCTTGGCCATTTTTTCAAGGACGTTTTTCATGATAGAGAAAGTTGTCATAGTCTCATCGTCCCATTTAGAAGTCTTTGTGGAACGATATTCAATGCCGAATGCAGATCGGATGGTACTTCGTATTCCAGATAGTGTAATCAGACCTCGAATATAAGACTGCCAATGTATGTTTTCATCCTTGAAAAGTTTAGACTCTGGAGAAGTGTTTTTATTCTGATATGGGTTCAAATTAATCAGTTCATCTAGTACTACATCAATCTCAGTTTGTTTATTTCTCAGAAATTTAATATTCTCATTCTCCAAATAGTATCTTAGATTTTCATACTGATACTCTCGCTGTGTATCGTCCAAATCGTTGTAAAACCAGACGAGGACTGTCGTTTCTATTCTGAGGGGTCGTATATATTCCATAAACGTGGCAAGGTAAGAAAGATAGCCATTACCACTCATGCCTAAATTAATCGTAAGAATACCGTTTTTATTCAGGTGTCCTCCTATGGTATTCGTTCGTGGCACACAATATCCTTGAACATAGGAGTCTCCGATAAGAGCCACTTTGACATGTGGATTGTCATGGACAGAGTCATCATTATTGAAGCCAAAACGGTCACTCACATAGGTTTCCCAAGTTCCTATTTCGTTGCACATGACCACGGTAGCATGAGAGCGTCCACTCAGTGCCTGAAAGTCAAGATCCTTGAAATGATCGGCTGTTCCAATCGGTGTGAAATTTGGTGCCGCATTCACACCGATCTTTCGCAAATCTACAATTACCTCTCCTGCTTTCCTTGGATCCCATTCGAGCCCTGCCTTGGTTACTGCATTTTGCAGTATATATTCTGGGGTAAGTCGTTCTTTATAAAAAACATTAAAGCTCATTAATAAAAAATTAAAGAAATACACCGACACAAATAAAGATATACATAGTGTGGTGATATTTTTGATCATTACTGAGTTCTTGATTCTTTCTGAAACTTGCAATTCTTATACTTTTGAGAGTGTTGGTTTCTTCATAATGAGGGCGGCGAATGAGATGTCGCGTTGCATTACTGCATGTTGTGAGTTTCAAGTGCAATAAATACGTTATTGGTCTGCTGTCACATAATTGAACGATGTTGTCTGAGTCAGCTATTTGAGTGCTTGTTTTTTAATTTGTTGTATGACAGGGGATTTCTCAATTTGATGGGCCATCTCAATATATCCTGCGATGCTCAAGTGCAAATCATTAGGATTATATAAATCAATAATTTCATCTCTTACCTGCTTAAAATATGTTAATAAATCTATCGTCAAGATGCCATATGTGTGAAGGGATACTGTGATAGCATGTACTTTGCTGGAGACGACAGGGGTCGTAGCGATGAAGTCCTCATAGACGCTAGTTTTATCAGGGACAACAATAATAATGAGTTCGATTCCCTGACTAGCCAGTCGGGTTTTCATGTTAAGGATATTTTGGCTCGCTTGGTTGAATTGCTCAGAGTTCCAATCTTCTCCATTCTTCACGGCGTCCAGAAAGATTGAGAGCAATCGATCAGAACGCCGATTTGAAAAGAGGTCATGTCTTTTTAAAGGTTGGTTGTAAACTTTGCCATTATAAAATGAACCTTCCGGGTTCAAGGATAAGGATAACGTATTCAGCGCAGTGAGATACAGATAATCAGAGTCAAACGCAGGGGCCAATGCCTTCTTTTGAGGAGAAGTCTGATGATCTTCGATTTTAAACATTTTGGGCTCAATCTCACCAATTGTACATGTAAAGTTATATAAAAATGTTTCAAGATATCCTTCTTCAATTCTTTCAATCATAACTATTTTAAGGGATGGAGAGGCATTGGCTATCAGCCACTCTATCCAGTTCTCAACGCAGCCAACATCACTGAAGTGATAAGACTGATGTTTCAACCCCGTTCTTTCGGAAAGGATACTCTGCCAATAATTCCACCTTGAGAAGGAATCGCCTAGTACCAGAACATCTGGATTGAGGTCTTGAATTCCGTTGGCCTGTACATGAATGACGGGTTCCGATTTCTGTGGTCTGTAGTCTTGTTCAGACCATTGTCCCATCCTCGTGAGAATATTTTCTGGTTTTTTAATATAAAATGCCAACGCCAAATAAATGACGACTGGTACGATGAATGCGATGGTAAATCCATAAGAGCCAGCGTTGTTACTCTGTGTGAATTTCATTTGGGACAATCAAAATTGATAGTAGATAAATGGACTAACCGTATGCATCCGTCCCCACACGAATACGAACAGTGTTCCAACGACAAACCCGAGACTTGCCAATGTATACGTGGATCGTTTTTGACCAAACACATAGGCTGTGATCTGTTGTGTATTCGGCAGCATCCAGACTATCAATAGGCCTAAGGCTAAAAGGACTGCAAATCTTTGGTCACGTGCGAAGGCTACGGTCGAGGTACTGTTCGTGACGACTTCGAGGAAGGCTTGAAGTCCGTATACATCGAGTTGTTCATAGAAGAGGGTGAGCGAAGCCGCAAAGTCAACAGACAATTTTATTCCGTTCATTCCTAGACAGCCTTTCAATATGGCTATGGCCGAATCCCAGGTCTCCGCCCGAAAAAATACCCAGGCCATTGCTACGGCAGCAAAGGTCAGTATTATTCCGCCTACTTTACCGATTAATGTAAATGTTCGCGATGTAGGGAGATCTAACTTCTCCTTCATTTCATGCCATACATGATTTACCAATAGGAATAATCCATGCAGACCACCCCATGCTACGAAATTCCAGCTCGCTCCATGCCATAGTCCTCCTAACAGCATGGTGATCATAATATTCACCTTACGCCTTGATTGCCCTTTTCTATTTCCTCCCAGAGGAATGTATAAATAATCTCGTAAAAACCGTGATAATGTCATATGCCATCGACGCCAAAACTCAATGATATTGTGGGCCTTATACGGTGAATTAAAATTAATAGGAAGATAAATTCCAAACAGAAATGATAGGCCAATTGCCATATCCGAATAGCCGGAGAAATCAAAATAGAGTTGCATCGTATAGGCCAGGGTCCCTGTCCAAGCAACAATGAAATCAGGCTGTAGCCCATCGCGGGCATGATCAAAAACAGGCGTTGCATATTCAGAAAAATTATCTGCCAAAAAAATTTTCTTACTTAATCCAATGGTAAAAACCAGAAATCCGATAGCAAGTTTTTCGATGTGATCAGGACGGATTCCAAGAGACACTATCTGAGGCAACATTTCCTTGTGGTGCAATATCGGGCCGGCAATTAAATGAGGGAAATACGTCACAAAAAGTAAGTAGTCAATGAAGTCATACTGACAGGCTATTCCGAGATGCACATCGACTAAGAATGTGATCTGTGTGAATGTGAAAATAGATATCCCTAGGGGCAATGCGACATTGACGAGAGCTCCTTCTATCCCAGTAAGACTGGTAACTGTCGAAATGAAGAAGTTCACATATTTGAAATACGCGAGTAGACCAAGATTTGCCACGATTGAGAAAACAAAGATGAGTTGAGAAGTGGCAGACGTTCTCTGTTTCTCAATTTGAAGGCCAACGACATAGTTAAATGCCACAGACGCTAGTAACAACAAAACGAACTTCTGATTCCAATAACCATAAAAAAAGAGAGACGCGATACACAGCCATGCTGCTGCGAATTTATGATGAATTCGAGCGATGAAATAGAAGCCAGTGAAAACGATGGGTAAGAAGATAAAGATGAATTTATAGGACGTAAAAAGCATATGAAACGATAGAATAGTAACGTGCTTTAGAAAGAACTGGTTGTCTGATGTACAAGCCAATGGCTAATGGTTGTCATCTTAGGGTTGATGTGGATGCTATGCAATGAATTTGGTTTTGACTGTATGTTTACTAGACGAGATTCATTTCACGACCCGTCGAAGGTGGGAATCCTTGAATGTTGATCGCGCAGTTTAATGATTCAATGCGCACCACAAATTCTCGTTTGTTAGGCCATAAGTCATACTCGGTGTGGTTCTATCTTGGCCTGATCTCAACGCCTCTCTATGATGGTTTTGGTGGTAACGCGGTTGTTTGAAAGACGTTGAAGGTCATAGAGCCGAAGGAAAAATAGCTTTAATTTTTAATTCTCAGACATCGATATCCACTGCCGCAGCTATCAGGTTCTCCCACATAAATGTCCCTGTGACCAAGACCTTGGATGTTTACGCCAAGCGCAGTTTGGTTGTCACGCAGTGTGTTTTTATTTTTGATGCTCAACTCCGACTCAGTTAAGGCAGAAGGTCCAATTTCGATTAGAGAAAGGGCCTGGTGATCACCATAGCCGCCGAGCTGGACCACATCAGTTTTATCTTTTTTATTCTTAAAGAAGAACTGCGAAGTACCATCAGGTTGAAAAACGAAGTTTTGCGCATTCATTTCTTTCTCAATTCGAATGTCATTCCCAGCGAGTCCCCACCGAGTGAAGTATGTATCATTATCAATTTCAAAGCTTAAATATCGGTTACTATATGAATTATTTTCAGAAATAAAATCAAAATTTAACTCCATTAATCTTCGCCCATCTAATGGTTCGTAATTACTTTCCATGGATAAAGCAAGGTAGGGTAGATCGCATACCACTTTTCGGTGACTGTTTCCAGAGCAATTCCCTTCTAACCCCACGCTATTATATGCAAGATACAGAACGTCATTTTTCGTGAATGTTCTATTCATGAATATACTAAATGGGGCACGGTCATTTGTTGGAAATGCAAGAGTCTTATTTGATGAATCTTTTTCGATTTCTGCATGGGTCTCTAGCCGCGACTTGCGATTGGAGTTGAAAATATCAGCATCAAGAAAAGCAAAGTACCCGTCGTTACGGTTGGATTTTAATCCAGCATGATACCCTTTGGGGTTAGCATAATAAAAATCTATCAATTTACCTAGGGCGAATTCTAAGGACCATTCAGAAAAATCGATAGCGGAATCAAGGTCACGTTTTGTTTTTGTTCGGAGTTTTGCACGATTGGCTCGAAATTTACTGTGATCGAACCCGACCTTCCGAGCACTCGTCAGTAACGTCTGTTTTTGATCAAGCATTTTGGCATAGGCTTCGTTTAATTCATCTTTATGCTCTCTCTCATTCGAGTCTAAATAAAGGCGTTCAAATTTTATCTTCCTCGCGACAGCAGTTTTGTATTTTGACAGCTCTTCGCTAAGATGCACGATGTTGTTTTCAAACTTTTCGTTAAAGGTGTTATTGCTTTCTTGGGCGCATCCCGTAAGTGAAATGACAAGTATGAACAATAAACAGCAAGTATTATTTTTCATGACTCGTTACAGATAAAAATGCCCATTAGCCCAGAGGGCACACAATTCTTGTATTTCATTCGAGAATTCAGGCTTTGCTTGTTCGCTATCTTGTCGACGATTCATGAACTCCAAAGATTGCGATGCTTGTTCATGGGGGTTTCTTCGATCGTAATGAGAATTCGAGAATTTCTCAATGCCTGATCAGTTTGTCCTTCATGAGGGATGGCTTCAAGATGCTTTGATTGATTTGTTCTATTTCTCGACCCTCTCATACTTCGTGACATGAAGCATTTGACTTATCGATAGACATATTTTAGAGAAGAGTGGGCTACTAAGACCATAGCCATTCATGCTGGAAAACATGTGTAATGACGATCCTATAGCAGTTCGATTGTTCCGGAATGTGTAAGCCTGATAATGCAGGGTGCTGACTTCCTGATTTCCTGAATGGATATTTTGCTTCCTCCCAATTTGAAAAACACTTTCTGATTGGGGTCATATGAGAAGGATTGTTTACCTAGGGGCATGGTAGCCAATAGCTCCTGTCTTTCAGGTGAGGATCTTGACCATTGGAGGCCAAAAAATCGGCCAAATGTCTGGGTTGAAGAGTCTTGATGTGCTTGAATGCAGTGAGAAAACTTTTCTTCGACAAGTTTATTTCTCTTGGCAATTTCTGTCCCGAATGTACTTTTCTGAATTTGCAGTTCGTTAATGGTGAAGACGATTTGGTTTAGGGAAAATGTAATCATTACTATGATGGCAACAAATACACTTGCTTGTAGCAACCAGATGCTCGTTTTTTTATAACTATATGCAGATTTAATGGTAAGTATCGCTACGACCAGCGTCACACCGGACAAACCTAAAGAAGGGATGAGATAGCGTAACGATTGAGGGTGTTTGGCGACGATCCCTAGGGCTAAAAAGTGAATCACAATGAGTCCAACCAGAAGGAAATAATGTTTATGAAACTCACGGAGCCCTCGAAAGTTGACTAGGTATGCCAAAATCGCGAGTGCAATGATGACCAAATACATTGGTTGAGCGAGTACAACCTCCCCTAAGTCAGACAGATACTTTTGAGGGTCGATAACTGTTCGTTTTCCTTGTCCGTAGATACCAGAGCCCATGACAAGATTAAATATCCATCGGAGAAATGAATAATAAATTTTGGGATACAATAAAAACACTGATGTGAAAACAAAAGCTCCCCCACATACGTACAGTAAATAAGATTTCAATGCTGGTATTGTGCGAAACAATGCGATGGGCAGGAAGATAATAGGAAGAAAGGTTAGTTTTGTCGCAATCCCCAATCCGGATACCCAGCCAAACGCTTTGACTAATTTGGGGTCATCTGTTGATTGGTTTGAGTTCAGGGTGAGTCCTAGAAGGCAGGTCAATATGGTGGCGACACATAAAAGAAGTGGTTCCGGCGTGACTCGTCCTAAGGAAGTGACCGTTATGGGGTATAGCAATGGGGACAGTTGCACCAAAATGCCCAATTCCATCCTATTTGTTTTCTGAAAAAAGATCACACCGGCAACGAATAATGCAAAAACGTTCATAGCAATGAGCACATTGCTAATCGAAAACAAATATATTTCCGGATTTTGGATCACCGTCTTCATAATCTCTATGGAGCTTTGGAAAGGGTGCATGAATTTAATGACTAAGGCGCCCACTAATTGCACGGGTGTTCCTGGATGATCAACATAGGCTGGAGAGAGAAAGTTTACTATGTTGAGGCTGTTGAAAAGATAAGCATAGTCCGGGTCATAATTCAGGAGAAAGTATGGTGTTGTAACATTTCTAACTTGCAATGCAGTATATGCAGTGCATAGTGGGATGAGCAGAAATATGAAATACTTAATTGGCATCTTGTGATAATGCAGTATCACTCATGGTGATGGGTGCGAGACTGATATTGCCTTCTTGTCCTGAACAAGAAGCGAGGCACTAAAATAATTTGTAGGAACCTAAGGAGGTATTGGTGAGGTATCAGGGTATTGATAGCACGATGTTGCCTTAGAATTACATGATAGTCAACTTCTTTTCAGAAATATTCGATCAGTTTTTGAGTGGCGCAAAATTACACTACTAGATTCCTGCTATCTAAAATGTGCGAAATGAAATTTCTGTATTGTTCTACGTACAGAAAAAGGTTACATTAATTGCATTGTTTCGCAAGCATCATTCAGGATCAGAGTTGGATATTCTTCATATTATTCCGAGTTTTGCTCCAGCATGGTCGTATGGTGGCTCAGTTCAATCTGCTTATTTTCTTTGTGCAAAGTTAGCGCAGAATGGATGTTCCGTTCGAGTTCTTACGACAAACTCCAATGGCATAGGAAAAGAGTTAACTGTTGATCCTGACTGTGAACAAGAACTCGTAAAGGGGGTGCACGTTCGTTATTGTCGTCGTCTGTTCCGTCACTCGATTTCTTTAGATTTTCTTAAGGTGCTGCCAGTATACCTTCGTAATGCACAGGTCGTACATTTGACGGGTGTGTATTCATTTCCAACTCTTCCTGTACTCTTTCTGTGTCGAAGATGGGATATTCCAGTGGTCTGGTCTCCTAGAGGAGCTTTCCAGCGATGGAGCGGTTCTCGACGAGTATGGTTGAAGGCTGGTTGGGAACGTTTTTGTCAGATCTCATTGCCCAAAAATCTTATGTTGCATGTCACATCGGATGGTGAGGCGACAGAGAGCGCAGAGAGATTGCCTGGTGTTTCGACGTGTGTCATCCCAAATGGTGTAGAATTTCCAGAATCAATAACGTATAAGCCAAGCAACGGAAGTTTACGTCTTTTGTATTTAGGGCGGTTGGATCAAAAGAAGGGTATTGAGAACTTATTGGCTGCTTGTCATCGATTTAAAAAAGAATCTCAACAAAGTTTTAAGCTAAAAATCGCCGGCGAAGGGCAGGAAAGCTATATTCGGTCTCTCCAAAGATTAGTGAATGAGCAAGATCTTAATTCTCAAATTACATTTGTTGGCCATGTGAATAATGAGCAGAAAAGAGTGTTGTTTGAACAGACTGATGTGACCGTCGTGCCATCGCATACTGAAAACTTTGGGATAGTGGTGGCCGAATCCCTTGCCAATGGTGTACCCGTCATCGCAAGTACGGGAACGCCGTGGAAACGTATGGAGGAGATTGGTTGTGGGTTATGGGTAAAGAATGACCCTGATACATTAGCTCATTCTATCATTAGAGCGTCCACTATGAATTTGAATGAAATGGGAAATCGAGGTCGACTTTGGATGAAGGGAGAGTTTTCGTGGTCTGTTGTGGCGAGAAAAATGAAGGCATTATATGAAAAACAGGCAGCAGGTATGTGACGTATGCCGTACATTTTCTCAAAGCCGAATGTCTATCCTCAATGAGGACCTGATTATTGGATGATTACATTGAGAAGCCATGATTGAAACATCTGATAATATAAAAGTTTGCATTGTTTCTTCATGCGGGGGACACTTAACAGAAGTACGAGCGTTGCATCCTGTGTATCAGGCATACGAGCATTTTTATGTACTAAATGATCATGTGAGTTTACCAGAGGACATGAAGGGTAGAACCTATTTCATCGTTCATTCTGAGCGCGATTGGAAGATCTTTTGGAATTTGTGGGAAGCCTGGCGTATTCTTCGACGAGAACGCCCCAAGATTTTATTAAGCACAGGTGCTGGTCCGATTGTTCCATTCTCGATCATCGGTAAAGCACTCAAAATTCCCACTATATTTGTAGAAACATTTACTCGAGTTGCTTATCCATCTTTAACTGGTCGAATCATGTATCGGTTAGCCGATCGCTTTTTCTATCAATGGAAAGCCCTTGCTCAGTTTTTTCCTAAGGGCGTGTATTGTGGGCCATTAGTATGATTTTTGTGACTGTGGGTAATACTCTGCAGGGATTTCGTCGATTACTGGAAGCCGTTGAACGCGAGGCTCAGCACGGTATCCTGAGAGGGGAAGACATACTCTTTCAAAGTGGTCATACCAGTGGGTTTGTTTCGATCACTGGTCGACTCGTTCCTTTTATGCCACTTGAAGAATTTGAAGAGAATGTTCGGCAAGCTGAACTCGTGATTTCGCATGCAGGGGCAGGGACCTTGATTCATGTATTTCGGGCAAGAAAAGTTCCTCTCGTGATGCCCAGGCAGAAACGATATGGCGAACATGTGGATGATCATCAATTAGAATTAGTCAAAGTCCTTGCAGAGCAGGAAAGAATCATATCAGTTCTGAATGCTCTTGAGCTTGCCAATGCGATTGAACGGGCAAGAATGCTTGTTGGCCAGAAAGATTTTCTGACCGGCGACAAAGGCTTAGAACTTATTAGTAATGCCATGAAGGAAGTTTTGTCCTAGACATGATCATTTTGGGGTTAAATGCCTACCATGGGGATGCGGCGGCATGTATCGTTATTGATGGAAAACTCGTTGCTGCAGTCGAGGAAGAACGTTTTCGCAGGATAAAACATTGGGCTGGGATGCCCACTGAGTCGATTCGATATTGCCTCAAGGTTGCTCAAATCAATATTCATCAGGTTGACCATCTTGCGATCAATCGGAATCCCAATGCCAATCTGTTTAAGAAGGCACTCTTTGCTTTCTCAAAACGTCCGAGTTTTTCGGCTATCAAAGACCGATTAAAGAATGCCTCTAAGGTCCAAGATCTTCGGGTCGTGTTGGCTGAAGCATGTGAGATAGAAAAGGAACGTTTGACGTTTTCTATTCATCAGATTGAACATCATCGTGCTCACCTTGCTTCAACTTTTTATGTATCGCCATTCGATACAGCAGCAATCGCCTCAGTTGATGGCTTTGGTGATTTTACGAGTACAATGGTAGGTATCGGGGAAGGGGAGAAAATTCAAGCCTTTGGACAAGTACTCTTCCCTCATTCATTAGGATTGTTTTATCTGGCCATGACCCAGTACCTGGGATTTCCTAATTACGGTGATGAGTATAAGGTCATGGGATTGGCTGCTTGTGGCCAACCTGAGTTTCTCCCGGCGCTTCGAGATATTGTTAAGCTAGAAAAGCATGGGAGTTTTTCGTTAAATCTCGATTATTTCTTGCACCATTCTGAAGGGGTTGCGATGTCCTGGGAGGGCGGGGCCCCATCCATAGGAAAGGTGTATTCAGAAGAATGGGAAAGACTTCTTGGGCCCGCACGTCAGCATGGAGTCGAAGAAGTGACAAACCGGCATGCAAATCTTGCTTCATCACTTCAGGCTATGTATGAAGAGGCCTTCTTCCATATTCTCGCTGATTTGCATAAACGAACAGGCCAAGATCACCTATGTTTGGCCGGGGGATGTGCCTTAAATAGTGTAGCAAACGGAAAGATTTCATCTCGCTCTAATTTTGCAGAGGTATATATTCCTCCGGCAGCTGGTGATTCTGGTGGAGCTGTTGGAGCTGCGTATTCTGTGTGGCATGAGGTTTGTGGGCAGCCCCGTTCGTTTATGTTAAGTCGTCCAGATTGGGGGCCAGAATTCAATAATGACCAAATTCATACCCAAGTTCAAAAACATGAGTCTGCCTTACGTGATGCCAACTGTGTCATCAAATCTCTTCCAGATGAATTAGAACGTTGCCGATGGACGGCGAAGCGGATTTCAGAAGGCAAGATTGTTGGCTGGTTTCAGGGAAGAATGGAGTGGGGCGCTCGAGCTCTGGGCCATCGAAGTATCTTAGCTGATCCAAGGCGCGCTGAAATGAAGGACGTTTTAAATGCACGCATAAAACGCCGAGAAGAGTTTCGCCCCTTTGCCCCTTCCATATTATACGAAGCGGTCGGCGAGTATTTTGAACAGTCATCTCCTTCTCCATTTATGACAATGACTTTTCGTGTAAAACCGGATAAACGGACTATCATTCCTGCGCCAACACATGTGGATGGAACTGGCCGTCTTCAGACTGTGACTCAGGAGCAGAGCCCACTATACTGGCAATTGATTAAGGCGTTTCATGACTTAACGGGTGTTCCGGTTCTATTAAACACATCCTTTAATGAAAATGAGCCTGTTGTTTGTACGCCTGAGCAGGCATTAGATTGTTTCTTGAGAACAAAGATGGATGTTTTGGTTGTTGGGCCTTTTGCCATTGAGGTTTCGCCTCGCCAGTGAAGAGCAACCCTCACATTGTTTTTCTCAATCGTTGCTATCCTCCAGAAGTCGGTGCTACCGGAAAAATTCTTAAACGTTTAGCGAAGGAATTGAGTAGGGATTTTCACGTGACGCTTCTTGTTGGACGCCCTTCTCTTCCACGAAAAAGTCGATCGTCATGGGCATGGGGTAATTCTGAGCGAGAAGGTCCTGTCATCGTCGAGCGCATTGGTACAACAGCATTCGAACATAAATTTATGGTAGGTCGAGTCATCAATTACTTTACGTATCTTGTGTTGGCGATGATTCGACTGTTTACTCTCCGGCCTGCTCCTACGGTGATTATCGCTATGACGGATCCACCGCTGACCTGTCTAATAGGGGCTTTGGCTGTGACGGTAAAGAAATGCCGGTTTGTGTATAGTGTTCAAGATCTTCACCCAGATATGGCGTTGGCTTCAGGAATGGTCAAGCCGGGTTGGGTGGTATCGGTGTGGCATTGGGTCCATGCTTGGGCGATGCGAAAGGCCCATGTCGTCATTGTGTTGGGCGATGATATGCGAGATCGAGTTGCGGCAAAAGGGATTGCACCAGAGCGTATAGTTGTGATTCGGCATGGTTCCGATTGGGTGAAAGGTCCAGCATCAACGAATCATCCGCTTATTGAAGAAATACGACAAGGCTTTGCATTCGTTGTCCTGTACTCAGGGAATCTAGGGTTTGCTGGAGCATGGGAAGTTCTCATAGAAGCGGCGGGTCAATTAGCTGAAGAAGGCGTGAGGTTTGTTTTCGTTGGGGAGGGGAGTTTTCAATCAAAGCTTGAATTGCTGGCACAGGGACTTACGAATGTCCTCTTTTTACCGTTTCGATCTCAAGAAGAGTTTCCCTACCTTTTGTCAGCTGGGGATCTACATGTTGTAACGGTTAGGGCTGGCTTGGAAGGCCTTGTTGTTCCGAGCAAGTTATACCCTCTATTGGTAGCGGGATGTCCCGTGTTTGCAGTGGCTCCGGAGGGCTGTGATGTTGTGAGGATTGTTCAACAGTATCACTGTGGTTTGTTTGCTCCACCAACAAGTGTTGAGTCTGTTGTTAAATGCGTGATACATGCCAAAAATCATCCGAACGAATTACAGAAGATGGGACAGAATGCTGCAAAGCTTGGTGCGACATTTAGTCAAGCAAGAATAGCGGATGAGTTCTGTCAAGTATTGAAGGATATCGATAGACGGTGAATCAGTGAGTGTGATCATCGCGTTTCTTGCAATAACATGAATATCTAGTTATAAGTACCTTATATTATTGCTTTTGTTTTATTCATTAACGAAACAGTCAATGTCTACATCGTTCCCCTTTCATTTATTGCATGCTGGTTAAATTGTTTTTCTAAAAAAGAAGGTTTTCTCCGACTGTCCAAGGAGGGTAAATGGAGCTTGTGGGCCTTCTATTATTTTTTGTTGCAGCCGGCACTTCTCTCCTGCTGACCCCTCTCATTGCCAAAATAGCAAAGAAATTTGATGTTGTTGATCTGCCGAGTGGCCGAAAAGTTCATTCGACGCCTATACCTCGGCTTGGAGGGGTCAGTGTAGTCTGTTCTATCGTCATGACAATGGGTGTTTTTGTCGCCCTCGCTTCTTTAGGGCATGTGACGATTCCACTCACCTCTGTGTGGTTGCCTCTTGTATTGGGGAGCTTGCTTGTATTTGTTATAGGGCTATGGGATGACATCAGCCCTCGTCCAGTTTGGGTGAAGTTGGGATTTCAAAGCATTGCGGCATTAGTCGCTATCTCCTGGGGAATACGGTTCGACCACATCTCATTTTTAGGCGAAACGGGTCTTGATATCGGTTTTTTGGCTTTTCCTTTAACCTTTCTGTGGATAGTTGGTATTACCAATGCGTTTAATTTAGTAGATGGGCTTGATGGACTGTCTGCCGGATTGGCTAGTATTGCAGCAGGAACAAGTGCTGCGGTTTTTCTGTTACGAGGAGATCAGAATGAAGCGCTCTTGCTAATTACGATTATCGGGGCACTCGTTGGTTTTCTTCGATATAACTTTTTCCCCGCAAGAATATTTTTAGGGGATTCCGGGAGTTTAGTCATTGGGTATGTGCTGGCGATAACAGCCATTACCGGATCTCAGAAGGGTGTCACGGCTTTAGCCATCGTGTTTCCTCTTTTAGTTTTTGGGCTTCCTATTGCAGATACACTCATTTCTATGGTCAGGCGATTCTTGGGGTCGCTTAAAGTGCTGCAGCCATATAAGGGGCCGATCAAACAAAAAGTCACGTCCATGAAACGGATGTTTGAACCTGATCAAGACCACATTCATCATCGTTTGCTATCAGTTGGATTTTCACATCGAGGAGCTGTTCTCACTCTTTATGGGCTTGCCTTAGCACTATCGACGTTAGGATTTTTGACTGTGTTGGCGAATGGCCGAAATGCTGGTCTTGTGATTGCCCTTGTGGCGCTTGCAACCTATATTGGAATTTCAAAGCTCGGGTATACGGAGTTACGAATCGTGCAAGCTGAACAGTTCATACGGCTCTATAACCGATTAGGTCTTCATAAATCTTTCTTCTTAGGCTTCTTTGACCTTTTTTTCATTAGTTTTTCGTTTTGGTTGGCGTTCATCTTGAAATATGAGCCACACTACAATCCGGAATTTTTATCCTGGTACAAATCCCTTTTTCCAATAGCCTTAGGTCTTCAGTTTGGGGTGTTTTATCTCTTTGGTTTATATCGCGGCGTATGGAGAGCACTCAGTACAGGAGATTTGTTAAGGATTGTTTTTGCGGTAGGCGGATCTGTTGTCTTATCATCAATTATTGCGCTAGTCAGTTTGCCGCCAGATGGCATCATTGGATTTTTCTTTACTGACTTCTTAGTCCTCACCACCTTGCTTGTTTCTTCTCGCAGTACGTATAGAGTCTTGGATTATTTCCGTTTTGAGCAAGATGAGTCGAGACGTCCTGCTGTTATCTATGGTGCGGGGAAATGTGGGCAGCTTATTCAGCGAGAATTAAATCAAAACTTTGCTTTAGGACTTCGTGCAGTAGGATTCATCGATGACGCGGCTTCTTTTTGGGGATGTACTGTGAACCGACTTCCTGTGTTAGGCACGGTTGATACGTTAGAGAAAATCATTTCCGGGAATCCTAATTGTGTGCTCATTGTGGGTTCCACAAAAATTTCTGCCGAGCGTATTCGGTACGTCAGTGACGTGTGTGGTCGAAGCGGAATACCTGTTTATGAAGGGCGAATGAAGTTTGCTCTTTTAACGCTTGATAAGCCTGAAATGAGAGATGATAGAGATCGCGTTGAAAATGAAGGAGAAAGATCAACATCTGCTCTGGGCTCCAAAGACCTCAAAGTTGAAGAAAAAGAACCCTCCTTGCCTTATTGGTAGTTACCCTCAATCCATCGTTCAAATTTTTCTTGTTACGATTTTATCTTCTGGATAATATGCTGATAATCTGTTTGCCTTCAAGAAGACGGGGCGTTCATTTTAGCTGTAAGGGTTCGACGTAAGTGATATGTGCTTGCTAGCCAATTGGTGATTTTGTTAGTTCTTATTACTTCAACGCATAGCATGGGGCTGCACTATCCTTTGTGTATTTTTATAGAAAAATTGTCGTCTCTGGAGGTAGTCTCAAAGGGACATTTTTTGTTGACAGCGTACATGGGTGAATAAGGGGAGAGGGTTTGCTGATTATGAAAGCACTGATTACTGGGATTTCTGGCCAAGATGGTAGTTATCTAGCAGAATTTCTTCTTTCTAAAGGCTATGAGGTCTTTGGAATCGTACGTCGCTCAAGTTCCTTTAATACAGAGCGACTTGATGCAATTTATCAAGATCCTCATGTTCCCAATGCTAAGCTACGTTTGATATATGGGGACCTTAATGATGCGAGTTCTCTGAATAAAATTCTACGAACGGTGCGACCCGATGAGATTTATAACCTTGGTGCGCAGAGCCATGTTCGTGTCAGTTTTGATATTCCTGAATATACTACAGAAGTAACAGCGGTTGGGACCCTCAGATTGTTAGAAGCAATTCGTGAGTCAGGACTTCAACCAAAGTTTTATCAAGCCTCTAGCAGTGAGATGTATGGCAAAGTTGCTGAGATTCCTCAAAGAGAAACGACCCCCTTTTATCCCAGAAGTCCATACGGTGCAGCTAAGGTGTTTTCCTATTGGATTACCGTGAATTATCGTGAGGCGTACAACCTTTTTGCGTGTAATGGTATTTTATTTAATCATGAGTCTCCAAGAAGAGGGGAGACTTTTGTGAGTCGTAAAATTACAAGAGCTGCTGCACGAATTAAGCTTGGCCTTCAACACGATCTGTTTCTAGGAAACTTAGATGCAAAGAGGGATTGGGGGTTTGCCGGTGATTATGTTCAGGCTATGTGGCTCATGCTTCAGCAGGATGTTCCTGAGGATTTCGTGATTGCTATGGGTGAGACGCACTCGGTTCGAGAGTTCTTAGATCTCGCGTTTGGCCATCTCAATTTAGATTGGAAAGAATTCGTGAAGGTGGACGAACGATACTACCGTCCTACGGAAGTCGACATTCTTATTGGGGATGCGAGCAAGGCTAGGGAGAAACTTGGGTGGCAACCCAGAGTCACCTTCGAGGAACTGGTGGTCATGATGGTTGAGGCAGATCTTCAGGTCGAAATAGTCAAGCGGGATGGAATGGGCGCAAGTTCAGCGGGTCGAATATAGTTGGATTGTTTGATGAGGAAATATTAGTGAGTTTTTGGTCATCACGGAGAGTGCTCGTGACTGGAGGAGGAGGCTTCTTGGGATCCTTCGTGGTTGAAAACCTTCGAAAAAAGGGTTGCACAGAAATTTTTGTCCCAAGAAGTAAGGATTATGATTTAGTAAAAATGTCTGATGTGTTGCGGTTATTTGATGACGCTCGTCCTAATATTGTGATTCATTTGGCCGCTCGGGTAGGAGGAATACACGCAAATCGAGTAAATCCAGCCAAGTACTTTTATGACAATTTGATGATGGGTGCTCAATTACTTGAAGTTGGATGCCGGGTAGGAGTAGAGAAACTTGTTGCGATTGGCACAATCTGCGCCTACCCAAAATTTTGTCACATTCCTTTCAAGGAGGAGGATATTTGGAATGGCTATCCAGAGGAAACCAATGCCCCCTACGGTCTAGCAAAAAAAATGTTACTTGTCCAAGCTCAAGCCTATCGAAAGCAATATGGATTTAATGCCGTTGTTCTTTTTCCCGTAAATTTATATGGACCACATGATAATTTCGATCTACTGACCTCCCATGTTATTCCTGGGGTGATTAGGAAATGCCTAGAAGCTAAGGAAAACATCCAGGGAAAGTCTAATGAAGATAAGGACAGTGGCCAAACAGAGCCAGTACTCACTGTATGGGGTACTGGAGTTCCGACACGTGAGTTTCTGTATGTGGAAGATGCGGCAGAAGGAATTATTCTTGCCGCCGAGCATTACAATTCTAGCGAACCTGTAAACTTGGGGTCAGGAAAAGAGATTTCGATTAAGGAACTTGTTCTTAAAATTTCAAAATTGACTGGGTTTCAAGGAGAAATTGTTTGGGACAGTAGCATGCCCGATGGTCAACTCAGACGTTGTTTGGATGTCACGAAAGCGAAGGAACTATTTGGTTTTGAGGCACGGACGAGTCTTGACGAGGGGCTGAAAAAGACAATTGAATGGTATAAATCAGAAGTTTCATTTTGAGAAAATTATTCTTTGAATAATGCTGTTGTACTTATATTATATGGAGGGCACGGAATGCTTCCTGTCATTGAGTTCCTCCTTGCCCGCAGATGTCTCTTTCCCTGTATCTAAGAAGCTCTAGAATCCGGACTACAGGGATTCACGGTTAAATCTTCCTGGAAGCCAGTGATTTCTCAATATCAGCCATGGCTTTTCTATGGAATAAGTGATGAGGGTTGCCCCGGCAAGAGTACTGCTGATCAATATGAAGAAGAAATGATGGAAGTCAAGGTGCCACTGGGTCTGATTGATCAGGAAAGCGACAAACATAGCAATAGGGCCATGGACGAGAAAAAGAGGATAGCTAAGATATCCGAGGAAACGTGAACGGTTACTCAATATAGTGAAGTAAGACGTGTCCTCGTTCGCTTGGATGATCATCATAGAAAAAATAATTGCTAACACTAAAAACCAATAGCGCTGAGTTGCGAAACCAATGGCATATCCGCTTAAGATCAGCAGAAGAAAAAACGGCCACACTGAGCAAATATTTCTCACTATAGAGTGATTTGCTAATGAATGATAATGTTGATATACCTGCGTTCCTAAAAGCCACGGAAGACTATAATAGAATATGAGTGACATTGGATATGCTATGTTTTTCAGCAGGTAGTATCCAACCAAAAACCCAACCGAAGAAAGTAGTGCCGCTCGAGTCAATTGCAGAGCATCGTGAGTTCGTTGGATTTGTCCTCTGAGTATTCCCCAATAAATATAATAAAAAACTTCGTGGGTGATTGTGAATGATGACGCAAATGCCCCGAAGGCAGCAGCCAGCATTCCAGAGCCTTGAAGAAAGAGCGCTTGTGTCACGATACCTTAGAAAGAGATATGCTTTGTCCAATATGTCGGTCGATATTCTGACTGAAACATGAAGAGCTCAAAGATGATAGTCATAAGTAGGGCGGCATAATAAAGAGGGGCTAATCGTGTAAATCTCGCAACGGCATAATTTTTCAGGAAATGCTGTTTGGATGCATTCTGGCAAGAGCGTTCAATACAGAATCCACCTATCACAAAAAATCCTATCACCCACTGAAATCCAAAACATGCGCGGACCGAATCTTCCAGCATTAAATTTATAGGTTGACTGGAGTTTTTTGCGATATCGTACGTATGTCCTATGGCTATGAATAGGGCAAAGATCCCACGCATGGAGTCAATAGCTGAGATAACCCTGGGTGGGATGTCTGTGTGGTTGGCCATTGCTGATGTCTGTGTTTTGGATTCTCAGAAGGGGTCCACAGTGACCGAGAGTATAAGCTAAATAGCATCTTGTGAATATAGCTGCGAAAATAATTTACTGTGTCATTTACTCTGCCTTAATGCGAGTGACGACTGTATGTTTCTCTTGAAAACGGGGATGGTTTTCCCCTTAATGGTTTTTTGATAAATGTGATAATTATCACATCCGTGTCTGGTAGGACTATAAGCTTCCAGTAAGGCTTTGACTTTGATTCCACTGTCTTCTTGTTTTAAGGACGGAAATATTTGGGTTTCGCTAAATTAGGACATGTTCATGAGAACTTCCTGGGTCAAAAATGTCAGAAGGCTCTTCCTTTGTCTGTCCAGATTTCAAGAAAGCTTATTTTCCTTCTAGGGGAATTTGGTCTTTGGACTGATTGAGGCAAATTCAGGAAGTTCTTGTCCTATGACTTCTGTATTTTTAACCGATCATTAGCAAGGATTTTTCAAGGTCTTAGAAAATTATAACTTTTAGTGTTCGATTGATTACAGCGTGATGTTTACTATTCTTAATTAAATTAGTTAACATTATAATGTATTATGGTGAATGATCGTCATGGTGGCTGGCATGCATTGAGTATGTGCCAACTTCAAGCGTTGTAAGATCATTAAATCGAGAGTAAGCGGATCATGCGATTTTCGAAGAAAAGTGAGTATGCCTTGCGGGCGCTGATTGAGCTGACGACGAATTATGTGCAGACCATGCCGGTTCAACGGGCGCAGTTGGCCAAGGAACAGCGAATTCCCTTGGGGTTTCTGGAAGGGATTCTCCTGACACTCAAGAATGCGGGTATTTTGACCAGTCGTCGAGGGGTGGATGGTGGGTTTCGTTTATTGAAAGATCCGAGAGAGGTAACGCTTGGACAAGTCATTCGAACGCTTGATGGTCCACTTGCGCCGATTGGATGTGTCAGTCAGACGGCCTATCAAAAGTGTGAAGATTGTCCTTATGCGGAGAAGTCTGTGTGTGCGATTCAAACGATTATGTTGGAAGTTCGAAATGCCATTTCCGCAATCCTTGATCACTATACGCTAGAAGACTTTGTGCGAAAAGGAGAGATGCCTCGTAGAAAGACTCGAACAATTCAAACTGGGCAACAAAAAAAAGCAAAGAAGGCCTCGTCTTCAAGATAGATTGGAGTCGCTCCCATGGACACGCATTTACGCAGTGTGGTGAAAGGTATTAGTTGGCGAGTCATCGCAACTCTCGTGACGACATTCGTGGTGTGGTTTATTTCTGGTGAGATCGCGATGGCTCTGTTTGCTGGGGCGAGTGATTCATTCGTGAAAATAGGGCTGTATTGGGCTCATGAACGTGGCTGGCAACACATTGATTGGGGGCGAATGCCTCCACCGCCAACCGCGTCTCCATGACGCAATGTCTCATCCAAGTTTATTGAGGGACTTTATGGGTTTTCGATTCATGGCCATGGGAGCATTGTTGGCTCTATGTGGTGTCGCGTTTGGTGCTTTTGGTGCACATGGTCTTCGTTCCATCTTGTCTGAGCACATGTTGGAAGTTTTCCATACAGGTGTTCGGTATCAGATGTACCATGCGTTTGGTTTAATGGTATCGGGTGGAGCATTGGCAGTCTATCACCTGCCACTTTTTCGATGGGCGATCCGAGCGTTTCTCACAGGCATCGTGTTATTTTCAGGAAGTTTGTATGTCATGTCCTTGACGGGAGTGCGCTGGCTAGGCGCGATTACTCCGCTAGGTGGGCTCTTTTTTATGATCGGATGGCTGTTGTTGGCTATTGGTTTTTGGAAAGTCGCTAAACAATCCTCATGATCCTTTGGGAGAGTCGATATATTCCTCCAACTATATGATCTGTCGCTTTGTTCGAAAGCTTGGAAGAAGAATGTGAAGCATCGTTTGTGAAACGTGAAGCGTAAAAGAAAAGCCGAAAAATTCTTCCTACGAAATGCGAGCGACGCGATGCAAGCGACATTTCATGAATTCGGTCTTGCTGAATCACCGGCCAATTTCAGCGAGCGGTTCATAAGTGATGATCAGACTTCCGCGGGGGTTGTCATTTAATTGGTTTGCTTCGATCAGTTTTTCTTGTTCAGGCGATGACTGACTGTCAGGGGTCATAACGATGCCCCAATGCTGATTGTCGTGGCAATGATTTTCGAGTAAAAGAGCCTTGGCCGAATGGAAAAGCAAAATGCCGCTCAACATATTATTTCGGCAAGTATTTCGCACAATATCAGGAGAGGTCCCATCATCACGGACAGCAATTCCAAAGTGATGATTGCCGAAGCACGTGTTCTGACTGATATAGGGGCGAGCGCCTGCGAATGAAAAGATACCAGATTCTCGGTTATAGCAGACTTCGTTTTCTGACAAAGTGGGTCGGCATTCAGGTCCGTATAAGACGACGCCGGAGAGAAGGCCTTCGAGCGCGCGACATTTGCTGATCGTGCACACGGAATCGAGGATGTTCATGGCCGAATGTTGATCGCTGCCAACGTATCGAAAAGATATGCCTTCAATTCGTCCGTTGGGTACGCGTTGTAAGTATAGAGGACTACTGCGTCGGCTGAAAATTTGTACCTGGTTTCGTCCAGCCCCGATCAATCGAATGTTTCGATCTGCCACAAAGACTCGATCTTCATAAATGCCAGGTCTGATAAAAACTTGATCATCGAGTCCTGCATCTTTCAATGCTGCGCTTGGTTTGGGGTAACACTGAGGGTCCGTCGCATCAACGAAGAGTGTGTTCCCTTTTTCGAGAGTTGGAGGAATGATTTCTTGAGTCTCCTCGCGTGTGAATGAACTCTCGGGTTGTTCCGGGTCTTGTGGAAAATCGTGGTCTTGCATGAGGATTCCAATTTTGTGGCCTACACATTCGTTGGTCGCAGATCCACTATTATTGGGGGCTTGAGAAATGCTGTCAAGCTAAAAAAATCTTATTCAGGAAAAGTGTGCAGTGTCGCACCTCTCCTCATGCTGACTGTCTCGCGGGTTCAGAACGAATCATGAATGGCGAGCTGGCTTCTCCCATATAGAGTGTACGATGAGGAAAGGGAATCTCTATGCCTTGGGCGTCAAACGCCTTTTTCAGGCGTCGGCGGTATTCACGTCCGACGCTCCACTGCTGGCTTGGTTGAGTCTTAATGCGGGCTTTGACCACCACTTCTGATGTACCGAATTGGTCGACACCGAATATTTCGATTGGGTCAAGAATTTTCGCTTGAAACACAGGGTCTCGCCGTAAATCTTCACCAACGTCTTTCATTACATGAACGACTCGATCCGTATCTTCTTTGTAGGCGACGCCAACGTCTAGGACGCAGGCGGACCATTCTTTCGTTCTATTGGCTAGAGTTGTAATTGTTCCGTTGGGGAATACATGAACGATACCTTCTAAATCGCGGAGAATAATCGTTCGAAAGGTGATTTGTTCAACGAGACCTCCTGTGCCATTCACAATCGCGACGTCTCCGACGCGGACTTGATTTTCAAGAATCATGAAAAACCCGCCAATGATGTCTCGAACAAGATTTTGCGCACCAAATCCAACGGCTAATCCAAGAATGCCCGCCCCTGCGAGAATTGGCGTCACATCCAGTCCAACTTGAGCGAGAATCATGATGATGGCGATGACCCAAACAGCCGCAAGACTGATCGTCTGGATCAATCCAGTTAATGTTTTAATCCGTTTGGCTGCGGCTCCAGGATAGACATCTTCATGTTCTCTGTGTTTGATGAGAGTGGCCTCCAATTGTTGAAGACCAAATTTTAGAAAGCGAACGGCCAATAATGTCACCCCGAAAATGAGTAGAATCTTGAGTCCCGCTTTTGAAAGATTTGGGATCATACTCAACATCCATGTTGAGAGATACTCCATGTTAAGATCTAGCATTGGTCCATCCTCCATTGAATAATATAGACAAAGATGTTCTACACGTGTTGTGTGTACGTATTTTTGCACAAAGATGTCGTGTGTTCATGTTTTTGAAATTCTTGTAAAACCGTAATCGCTTACGAATTAGATAGTGCCCATTTTCTGAGAAGTATCTTGACAGTTACTGATCAAGGTGATAAAAGTCTAGCTAAGCTGAAGAGACAACGTTGTCCCTTCGAGAATCACGATTAAAAAATTAATATGATCTGGACGATGGAGTCCTCACCCCGAAGAAGGGGTTGAGGGCTTTTTTTTTTGGTTGTTTTAGATGTTTCAAGTTATTGAATGTATACCTATTTTACCTTAAGTTTTTAACTGTTGTTACCGATGATTTAATGGGGGCTTTATCTGTATCAGTTTCTAGGAGCCCGTTCTACCACATTTCCCTTTTCTGAGGAGAAAGGAATGTCCATTAGACCATCAAGTCAAGGAGAAGCAATGCACGTTACATCTCATGTGATTTCCATAATTAAAACCAAGATTTCCTTTGTCATGGTGGGAGTATTAGGTCTTTTTGCATTTTCGGGAACAACCAATGTGAGCTTCGCCGAAGAGGGAACGACGGACATTTTAAAACGACTAGAAAAAATTGAGAGAACTGCAGGAGAACAATCTTTGGCCCGAAAGTTAGGACTTTCTCTCTACGGTCATGTGGAGGCATCGTACACGCATAACTTTAACAATCCAAATTCACAAACCAATGCTCTCAGAATTTTTGATGGTGATGCGAATTCGTTTAGACCAAATGTGGCGCAGTTAGTGATCGAAAAAGAAGGAAAGTCCGATGGTGCCATGGTTGATCGGGCTGGATTCCGAGTCAAGCTGAATTTCGGTGAAGATGCGAAATTCACTGGAGGGAACACTGGTGCTGATGAATTCGACTTTCAAGAAGCGTATGCCCAGTACGTGGCTCCGATAGGAACCGGTCTCGATTTGCGAGTTGGTCGCATGAATACATTGATTGGTTATGAAGTCATTAAAGGCCCACTCAATCCTAATTTTTCACGGTCTTGGCTTTTTGGGTTGGGCGAACCCTTTACCACGACAGGTATTCGAGGTACGTATCAATTGTCGAACAGTGTGACTTTTTCAGTCGGTGGCATCAACTCCTTTACGGGAACTCAAGCTGATCTCAATCGAAGCAAATCAGTTGAGGCCTTGCTCGGGTTGACGCCGACTGACTGGTTGGGTATTTCGCTATTTGGATTTTGGGGACCTGAAGGTGCATTGGGTGCCAAGAATTCCGATCGAGTCTTAGCTGGGGCGATCATCGATATTCATGCAACTGAGCAGACTGAGTTTGTCGTAGAAGGGTATTATGCCAATCAAGCGAATGCTACTCCGGGTGCGAATGCTCGCTGGAATGGGGTGGCAGGATATATCATCCATGATTTCACCGAGCAATGGGGCGTGCGTATCCGAGGAGAAATATTCGAGGATGCTGCAGGATTCTTGGGTTGTGGAGGTGCAGTGGGTACCCTGGGGAACGCTAATACGTGTTTTGGGGGCATTGCCCCAGCGTCGCAGACTCTATGGGAAGGCACCTTCACACTTCAATATAAACCGGTTCCTCCGTTGATAACGCGTTTGGAATTTCGTTACGACAAATCCAATCGAAATACGTTCCAATTTGGCAACAGATCTGCCAATCATCAGGAGACACTGGCTGCGTCAGTGGCGTACCTCTTCTAGGTTCCTTACCTAACTGGTAGAGGGAAAGGAAAATGATAATGGTTGGTGACACTCTTTCTAAGATAGGTGTATCAATTTTCAGTTTGGTTGGAGTTCTTGGGTTATCAGTGCCTTCTGCATTTGCAGAAGATGCTTCCACGATCAGCGCCGGGGATACCGGTTGGATTTTGATTTCCTCTGCCTTGGTCCTAGCAATGACCATTCCAGGCCTTGCCTTATTCTATGGTGGGATGGTTCGGAGTAAAAATATTCTGAGCACGATGATGCATAGTTTCATCGCTGTGTGTACGGTCAGTGTGGTGTGGGTGCTCTGGGGTTATAGCTTGGCCTTTGCCCCAGATGTTGGAGGCATTGTTGGGAATCTGCAATGGCTTGGGTTGAACGGGGTAGGCCCTGAGCCTCAAGAGGGAGCGTCGATTCCACATTTGGCCTTTATGGTGTTTCAGCTGATGTTTGCAGGAATTACTGTGGCGTTGATTAGCGGGGCTGTCGCCGAGCGGATGAAATTTAGTGCGTTTATTTCGTTTTCGGTGTTGTGGGTCACTCTTATCTATGCTCCGTTGGCCCATTGGGTCTGGGGTGGTGGATGGTTAGCCGGACTCGGGGACTTAGATTTTGCTGGTGGAACGGTCGTGCACATTAGTTCGGGAGTGGCCGCTTTGGCTTGCGCACTTGTGCTTGGTAAGCGGCACGGATATGGTAATGAGAATATGGCTCCTCATAATCTTCCGCTCACCGTTGTGGGCGCAAGTCTACTATGGGTTGGATGGTTTGGGTTTAATGCTGGGAGTGCGTTGGCGGCAGATGGCATTGCGGCTAGTGCATTTGTCGCGACTCATGTGGCCACAGCTTCTGGAGCACTTGCCTGGTTAACCGTAGAATGGGGCTATCGAGGCAAACCCACTTTATTGGGTGCAGCAAGCGGAGCCGTAGCTGGATTAGTGGCGATTACGCCTGCAGCGGGCTTCGTTGGTCCTGTATCGGCCATCATCATCGGATTGGGTGGCGGTGTGGTGTGCTATCTCGGGGTCTTTTTAAAAAACAAGATGGGTTACGATGATGCGCTTGATGTCCTTGGCATACATGGCATTGGAGGAACTTGGGGCGCCATGGCCACTGGGCTCTTTGCGAGTGTAGGAGGAGGAACCGGCCTATTTTTTGGTAATCCAGGGCAAGTGGCGATCCAAGCAGTTGGGGTCATCGCAACATGGATTTTTGCCTTTGTTGGGACGCTTATCATCCTGAAAATTGTTGACTGGACTGTTGGATTGCGAGTGTCGAAAGAAGAAGAGATTCTTGGGTTGGATCTCAGTCAGCATAGCGAACGTGCCTATGCCTGAAAAAGCTTGCATCCATTGAATGAAATGTCCAGTATAGGCCACTAGATGAGGATGATCTCATTCCACAGTCTTTAACCTTGTGAGAGGAACCAACCCATGAAACTCATTGAAGCGATTATCAAGCCGTTCAAGTTAGATGAAGTCAAGGATGCCTTGATTGAGTTAGGCGTTCAGGGAATGACTGTCGTTGAAGTGAAAGGGTTTGGCCGACAGAAGGGTCATAAAGAAACCTATCGGGGCACAGAGTATCAAATAGAATTTGTGCCAAAAATTAAACTCGAAATTGCCGTCGCAGATAATATGGTTCAACAAGTGATTGAAACGATTGGACGTGCCGCAAAAACTGGGAATATTGGTGATGGAAAGATCTTTGTGTCTGATTTAAGTCGTGTCATCCGGATTAGAACGGGAGAAGCTGATGAGTCTGCCGTGTAAGACTATCAAGTACGTCTATAGAGAGAAGGTGCTTACGAATCTTTGATTGTGAGGTGTCGCTGTGAATCGTTGTCGAAGTGGGATCATGAGTCTTGTTGGGCTGATATGTTTTGTGAGCCTACACAGCAGTGTCGCATGGGCTGAAGCAACAGACGCTCTCAAAATCGACACGGGAGATACAGCATGGATTCTTGTTTCATCAGCCTTTGTCTTGTGTATGACATTGCCAGGGTTGGCCCTGTTTTATGGAGGGTTGGTTCGAAGCCGAAACGTGCTCGGTACGATCATGCATACAGCCATTATTCTTTGCATGATTAGCGTTGTGTGGATTTTATGTGGGTACAGCGTTGCGTTTGGTCCAGATGTCGGTGGAATGATCGGAAGCCTTGAGTGGGTGGGACTTCATGGAGTGGGACTCGCGCCAAGCCCGGACTATGCATCTACTATCCCCCATCAATTGTTCATGGTTTTTCAACTCATGTTTGCGGCTATCACGGTCGCGCTGATCACTGGAAGTGTCGCCGAGCGGATGAAATTTACCGCATTATTATGGTTTGCCGTGTTGTGGTCACTCTTCATTTATTCACCATTAGCCCATTGGGTGTGGGGTGGTGGATGGTTAGGGCAAATGGGCGCGTTGGATTTTGCAGGTGGGGCTGTCGTGCATATTAGCTCAGGCGTTGCCGCATTGGTCTGTGCCATCATGTTGGGGCCACGTAGGGGGTTTGGAACGGAGCCCATGCCTCCTCATAATTTGCCGATGACCGTGTTGGGAACGGGCCTCTTGTGGTTTGGTTGGTTTGGGTTTAATGCTGGCAGTGCGCTAGGCGCGAATGAAGTGGCTATTGCGGCGTTTGTGGCAACGCATACGGCGGCGGCAGCCGGAGGTATCAGTTGGATGGTCGCAGAATGGGTACACCGTGGGAAGCCAACAATACTTGGCGTTGCAAGCGGAATCATTGCAGGACTGGCGACCATCACTCCTGGGGCAGGATTTCTTGGACCTCTGTCAGCCTTGTGTATTGGTCTGGCCGCAGGAACTATCTGTTACGCTGCGGTTGTGTGGAAGGTGAAACTGGGGTACGATGACTCCCTCGACGTTGTTGGCATACATGGGGTTGGAGGGTTTACAGGTATTTTAGCCACTGGTCTTTTTGCATCTATCGGTGCCCAAGGGTTGTTTTTTGGCAATGCAGGCCAATTTGGTATTCAAATTATTTTGGCCGTCGTGACATTGGTTTTTGCCCTTGTTGGGACGTACATTATCTTAAAAGTGATTGATATGACTATTGGCCTCCGTGTATCGTCACAGGACGAAGAAGTTGGCTTGGACTTGAGTCAACATAGTGAACGAGCGTATTCGTAAGAGGTTTGGGCAGCAAACGGTTTATCATGTAAGTCACGGATAATCCTTCTTCACTCCTGCTTGTCATGGCGGCTGAGTGAGGAAGGATTTTTCTGTTCGTCACAAGCGTGATTGTTATTGTTCTACTCAATCCAGTTTTTATAAACAATTCTCCTGAAGGAGGTAACACATGACTCCGCGTGAAGTATTGGATTTTGCCAAAAAGAACAAAGTGGAGATGGTAGACTTAAAGTTTGTGGATTTACTGGGAGCTTGGCAGCATTTCTCCATTCCCACCTCTGAATTATCTCTCGATTTATTTAAAGAAGGTTCGGGTTTTGATGGGTCTTCCATACGCGGGTGGAAGGCGATCCAAAACAGCGATATGCTGTTGATTCCAGATCCTGATACGGCACGATTAGATCCGTTCACCGAGATTCCGACTCTTTCCATGATCGGGAATGTTGAAGATCCCATTACGAGACAAGGATACGAACGAGATCCGCGTTTCGTCGCACAAAAAGCTGAAAAATATCTGAAGAGTACCAAAATTGGTGATACCTCATATTGGGGACCTGAAGCAGAATTTTTTGTCTTTGATCACGTCAGCTTTGATCAGAATTCGCACTCAGGGTTCTATTTCATCGATTCTGAAGAGGGGGTGTGGAACTCAGGAGACGAAGGGAATAACCTGGGGTCACGTCCTCGACATAAAGAAGGGTATTTCCCAGTTGCCCCGACGGATTCTCAACAGGACATTCGTTCAGAGATGGTTCGTGAAATGGAGAGGGCGGGAATTCATGTAGAAAAACATCATCATGAGGTGGCCACAGGTGGACAAGGAGAGATTGACCTTCGGTTCGATACGCTCCTGAGTATGGCCGACAAGATGATGATGTATAAGTATATCGTGAGAAATGTCGCACGGCGTCATGGAAAAACAGCGACGTTCATGCCGAAACCAGTGTTTGGGGATAATGGGACGGGCATGCACACTCACCAAAGTATCTGGAAAGACAAGAAGCCAAGTTTTGCTGGAAAAGATTATGCCGGTGTGTCGCAACAATGTCTTTACTACATAGGTGGGATTCTCAAGCATGCGAGGGCTCTGGCAGCTTTTACCAATCCATCCACCAACTCTTACAAGCGTTTGACTCCTGGGTTTGAAGCGCCAACGTTGCTAGCCTATTCCAGTCGCAATCGGTCTGCGGGAATTCGTATTCCGATGTATTCCCCGAATCCTAAAGCGAAACGTATTGAAGTTCGGTTCCCTGACCCGTCGAGCAATATGTATCTGGCCTTTAGTGCGATGTTGATGGCTGGGCTTGATGGTATTCAAAATAAAATTCATCCTGGGGAACCGATGGATAAAAACCTCTATGATTTGGAACCAGAAGAGGCGGCCAATATTCCCACGCTCCCAGCAAGTTTAGAGGAGGCCCTTAATAGCCTTGAAGACGACCATCAGTTCTTACTCAAGGGCGGTGTGTTCACTGAAGATCTTGTTGAAGCGTGGATTACCTACAAGCGAGAAAATGAGGTTGATCAAGTCAGGGTTCGACCCCATCCTCACGAGTTCTTCATGTATTATGATGTGTAGAAGAGACTAGAATCCCAGACTTCTCTGGATGGCGACGATGTACAACGCGCTCATTTTCTTTTGAAAATGGGCGCGTTGTCTTTCTACACGCTTATCGAAATGCGCCTTTCCGGTACAATTTCCAAAAAACAGCGGGACTAGCCAGCAGAGGATGTTTGCGTTGTTGAGGGGTGAGTTCAATACTCACCCCTGAATGGCGTTCGATCTTCCACAGGATGTAGTCAACTCCACCATCAAATGTAAAGAGTCCTTTGATCAACCGTAAAATTGATAAGATCTTACCTTGTGTTTGCCTGATCACCCAAGCGCATCGATTGAGAAATCTGCGAAAGGAGGAATGCTGTGTCGTGTAACGTTGTGGTTCTCCGCGTTCAGAGGTCACAATAGGGATCGATAACGTCGAAATCGCGATATCGCCGGTCTGTTGATAGTAGTCAGGATACCTCTTGAGAAGTTCCTGGATACGACCTGGTCGTTCGGTTCGCAGCTCTGCTTGGTACGAGAGAGAAAATCCCGTCTTCCACATGGCAAACGCATCGAATGGGGTGGGTGTGGAATAGACAGCTCGGGCTGTGAATGTCATGATGGCTTGAGCTAAAGCCGCATAGATCTTTTTTTGAATATATGGTGTCGCAACAAATAAGACTTTAGTCGGTTGTGCAAACCGTGCCCAAAAATATGAATGAAACCATCTTATCGATAGGCTTCGTTCAAAGTCTTTGACTGAAAGCACGGCATATTTTGCCCGTAGTTTCTGGTTCTTATACGGCATTTCGATATAAAACACATTAGGAGGAAGAAGTTTGTTAGCCAACGCCGAGAATGTATTGTTGTAGAACGATTCATAGTGATCAACGAGGACATAGAGATCAACGATACCATCAAGCTCCTCGACTGAGCGAAGGCATGACCCGTAAAACAAAATGGCTTGAATGGCATGAGGATAATGGTTGAGGAGTCTTTCGCATAACTCATGGATTGCATCAGGAGCATCAATCGCATCCTGGCAGTGAACAAGCCGTAGTAGGTTAGAGGAAATAGTCACGATCGTGTTCTTGAGAAACTGACAAATGAAGCGATGCCTCCGTCAGTGAGTTGGACTGGGCCAAGTTGTGGATCTGGCGTGTAATCTTCTCCATCAATCGTAAATCCATCGTGAAGTTGAAGCTCGAGCTTCTGAATATTATGACTGTAGTATCCGTGCTCTGGTGTCCCATAGTGATGCGGACGACCAAACAAGAGAGAGGGGAGGGTTCGTTTAAGGTAGTTGGGTTTGCTTTTGACTGCCGTGTAGTGCAAAGGGTTCGTCTCTTGTCCCCAGTACGGTCGCAGACCCAAAAATAATCGATCTAGTGTCGTGACGAGAATAGTCAAGAATTCGTTTTCAATGGGCGGATGTTCTGGACAGGAAATGGTCATATGAGTCGGTCTGACCTGACTTTGTTTTCCCCAAAAAAGCGAAAGAAAAAAACGAGAAATGATAAGGCTTGCACCTACCTCACCCAATCGTCCAACTGATTGTTTAGTTCTCCATCCCATCTGAGCTCCCTGATAGATAGCGCCTGCACCGAAAAACATTCCATAGATTGGGTCTTCATTTGGCACTCTTTGTACTCGTAGGACATGTCGTTGGATAATGGTCGGTTCCGGCCCTTGTCCGTTGGCCCAGGATATCAGTCGTTGGAGGGCTGCAGTTCGACTTCCTTTGAGCCCGACATCTCCCGCGTTCAAATTAGACGTTCCCGAAGGAAGAATGGCGAGTATAGGGAGAGTTGGGAATGGTTGATGATGGAATAGTACGGTAAGCACGGCCTGAACCGTTCCATCTCCACCGTCAATCACGACCACATCGACTTCTTGTCGTGCAAACTCTGAGATAGCTGTGTGAATATCTTGTGGTGTATGGGCCTCGTATTGCGGGATCGTAGGATGGATGTCTAGGATATCTTTGAAGGACGAAACTCCATTTTTGTTTCGTCCGCTTAGTGGGTTAGATAAAATCCCTAGACGATGTGTTGACTCAGGTAATGACAATGATTTTCCTCTTCAATCTATGGTTGACCTTGCATTACCGACTTCTTTGGTCATTTAATGTGGTGGCCAGAAGTGGTCCCCGTTTTTTGGACAGCTTGATAAGTGAAATTTCTGCCTTTCCTTACGCTACCTGCTGTGTTTTGAGATCAGCAAAATATACGGTATCAGGTGTTTGTCGGTTCAATGTCTGATGACGGCGTACGTTGTTATAGAATTGAAAATAGCTTGTCAGGCCAGCGCACAGCGTGGCTGGCGTGTCATAAGCTCGTAGATACACATCCTCGTACTTGACGCTCCGCCAGAGCCGTTCCACAAAGACATTGTCGACCCACCGCCCTTTCCCATCCATACTGATCCGTACTCCATGAGCTTTGAGCACCGCGGTGAACGCCTCACTGGTGTATTGCGCCCCTTGGTCAGTATTGAAAATTTCGGGTGCCCCATAAGAGCCGAGTGCTTCTTGCAACGCTTCCACACAGGCCTCGGTCTCCAGGGTATTCGAGACCCGCCAGGCCAGTACTCGACGTGAGTGCCAGTCCATAATGACCGTCAGATACATAAACCCTTGGGCCATGGGAATATAACAGATGTCACTCGTCCAGACCTGATTCGAGCGGTCAATATTCAGGCCTCTCAGCAAGTAAGGATACACCTTATGCTCCTTGCCCGGCTGACTGGTGCGGGGCTTGGGATAGAGAGCCCGGAGGCCCATTTTCCGCATGAGCCGCTGGACCCGCTTCCGGTTCACGCCGTACCCTCGATGCCGAAGTTCAACACACAGGCGTCGACTTCCGTAGAACGGCCATTGCAGATAGAGCGCGTCGAGCTGTCTCATCAATGCGAGATCAGCCTCCGAGACAGCCTGTGAGCGAGCATACGCACTGGAGCGAGGGACGGCCAACAGCTCACACTGACGAACCACAGAGAGTTTTTGCTTGACCTTGATCATCGCTTTGCGCTCGCTCATCGGCCATGCCCGAGCGCGTTGGCTAAAAAATCCTTCTCCATGGTCAGCTGCCCGATCTTGGCATGGAGTTTCTGCTGCACCTGCTCGTGAGTCGCGGCATCGGCGAGGCTTGCACCAAATACGTGTTCGGCTTTGGCAAGCAGCTGTTTCTTCCAATCCTGGATTTGATTGGGATGCACATCAAACTGTTTCACCAACTCTGCCAGTGTGCGATCTCCTCGAACCGCCGCGAGGGCGACTTTGGCCTTAAAAGCATTCCTTCGTGATCGTCGGACCATCTTCTGCTCCTTTCGTTGAACAAAAATATACCGCAGAAGATTTCACTTAGCATCTAGAAATTCCTGTAAGGAATGGGGTCCACTTCTGCCTACATGCTCTTGAATCTGAATGAGTGTGATCAAGGGGCTGAATTGGCCTCTTATGAGTTGGCAGATGACTAATTCATGATATCAGAGTCAATCTGTTGATTGAATGGTGGTGGTGAGTGGAGGACGTGTGAATGTTTTGGCCGCTAATGATTCGCGGGGGATTCGTGTCCCAATATCTGCAAGCCATGGACGAAGAGGATGACCGGAAATCAATCTGACGCCAAAGGCGAAACACAGCCGAATGAGTAGAAAAAGGGTTGAGAATGTCGTCCATCCAGCAACAGCCAGTAATCCCCAATCTGGTTGGTCAATGATCAGGGAGATCGTGAGCAATATGAGGTTAGGATTTCGTCTAGCAGTAATCAGTCTATTATAGGAGTCGAGTGGCCGCCAGCAAAACAGTCCGAATTGCCCTAGACAGAGTTGAAACAGTCCTTCACAGAGTCGACCTAGAATATAGCCAACGAGAA
Organism: Nitrospirales bacterium; assembly: GCA_965223675.1. GTDB lineage: Bacteria > Nitrospirota > Nitrospiria > Nitrospirales > UBA8639 > JAGQKC01. The sequence continues at coordinate 421,851 of OZ245013.1, forward strand.
TAAGCAACAAAATTTCTGGAAGTGCATGAAAAGCTAGGGGTGGTGTAACTGCCGTTAACCCAATACCCCAAGCCATATACCAGAGAGGAGGGTGGATAATATCAAGCCCATGATCCAAGACATGTCCGAATTTACTCGACGTAACCGTGACTCGAGCCAATTTCCCGTCGACAGTGTCAAGAAAGGTCATCACCCATGCCGCGAGTAATCCTGCTCCATATTGCCCCTTCGCAAAACACACGCCGGCTATGATCGTGAGAAATAAACTGATCGTGGTAACCGCATTGGGTACGATGCCAACGTTCACGCACATTCGTACCGCCCATTTTGCTGGAATAGGCCAAGCCCATTTCGTAATGAGGTCGGTGACCCCTTTATAGGAACCTGAATACAGATGTTCTTCAAAGTCATCTTGGCGGTCTCTGCTAAGAGGAAAGATGTACGGCGGATCAAATTTTCGAAGTTGTTCTTGAAAGCCGGAAGACCAGTCTTGCCAATGAACGATTTGAATGCCGGGGATGTCTTTTGCTGAAGTGCCTTGAGAGAGTCGTGTTTCCGTCTGAGCCGCAAGTTGTGTCGGCACCACAGCAGCCACTGGAACAACAGTTCCTTTAACGGTTGTCTGAAGCAACATATTTTCTTCTTTAGCCAAACGTTTAATAATACGATCGTCATAGAGAAAATCTCCGCGAAGGATAAGGACTGACGAAGTCGCGTGTAGGGTATTTAAGTTTTCAAGAATCTTGAAATTGCCTGCCCGTGTGATCATTCGTTTTAATCGCTCGCGAGCGGTTAGCCCCCAAAGAGAAACGGGAGAATCATTGACCACGTAAGCATAGCTTGGCATAAGAATTAAGTGTATCTGTTGAAAAACAAGTTTGTTTATGGCAAGGAGGAATATTTTTGCGAGTAGTTCAAGGACTTATCAACGCAAAATCGTATACTATTGGAGTAGCCTAGGTAAAGGATTAAGTGACGAGGTATTTAGGAATTTCTATCGTAGGTAAACTCGGTTTAGAATGTGCCGTTTAACATATGTCCGACAATAAGATACTCACGTGAGTTCACTCGACACTGTTGAAAGTGTGAGTACCTTGAGCTTAGATTCTCGGTGCTATGCCTAAGCGTCCTACTCACTATCATCTTTATCGGGTAATGAAGCATCGAGAGAATCGGGATCTTCGTGGGAAATTCTACGCGTGCGGCGCAGATGAACAGTCTCTTCATCTTGAACAGAAACGACACTTCATAGCACTTCAGGGTTGTAAGGTCTAACCTTCTTAAATATGTTGTTTCCATAACCACGCCCCGATACTAACAAGAATTCCAATTGGGGCAAAAGTCGTCAGAATGGGGTTGAATTCGAAAAGAATTCCTATATGACTCAGGATTTGATTGAGAAAATAAAACGCGATGGCAATGCCAGATCCAATGAGAATGCGTTTTCCTATGGTAGATGAACGAAGAGGGCCAAAGACGAATGGGATCGCTAGGAGAACCATGGCTCCTGAAGTGAATGGCATGGCCACCTTTTGCCAAAACACAAGCTCAAGCCGATTTGAGCTTTTTCCTGATTTCTGCAAATAACCTAAATATGCATAGAGCTGAGAGAGCGAAAACATTTCTGGAGGAGTCGAGAAAATCCCTACTTGATGAGGACTAAGAAATGAATTCCATATCAGCTGATCAAGATGATCAGAGGTGACACCTCTTTGGTCTATGGTCTTCTGGTCTACATCTTTCAAAATCCATTGATTGGAATTGACAATATCAGCTTTCCGAGCATGGGTAAACGTCTGTAACTCGCCTTGTTCGTTAAATTGATAGACATCGATGTTTTCTGGAATCTTTCCGTATCGAAGCCCTCCGACTTTAATAAATCGAAAAGAGTCGTGGAACCAGAATCCGTGTTCACCCAGTAACGTTTGCGAGTCTGATAAGGCTAGCGCACGTTGGTTATGGGAATAATGTGCTAATGGAGGATGAATAAACTCTTCGATGACCACAATGGTGATCATAAATAGCAGACCGACTCTCAGGACTGACCAGGCAATACGAAGCGTAGAGATTCCTACTGTTTGCATGGCAATGAGTTCGCGGTGGTTTGCCAATGTTCCGAGCCCGATGATGCTGCCTAGTAAGGCCGTGATGGGAGCAAGGTCAATGACTCGACCCGGCATCGTGAGGAAAACATGAGTGACTGCATTCGATAAGGCATACTGGCCAGTCCCGACTTGATCGAGTTCTTCAACGAACACAAAGATACTAAAGATGGCTAGGAATAGTGAGAGGATGAGTCCATAGCTGTTGATGACTGATAAGGCGATATAACGATCAAGAATTTTCATAATAAGGTGAGGCGGGTATACAGTGGTCTAGAGATATGGATGACGTGACGAATGTTCATTCACGAACAATTTATGGCGTTCGTAAACGGTTGCGGAACAGTGGCGCTCCATAAAATGAAAATACGATTAATCCAAGAATTCCATTGACCCACCAAATACCTGGTATTGTTGCGACAATACCTTGTTCAACCCATGTTTTGGCCATAACACCGAGATTATAGTAGAGGGCAAATGCGATCACAGTAACAAAAACTTTGGCATATTTACCGTGGCGTGGTGTTGCACGACTCAAGGGAACTCCGAGGAGTGCCAAGAGTAACGTAGAAAGGCCAGTTGACAGCCGCCATTGCAACTCTGCGATTTCTTTAGTATTAGAAGAATCGGCTAAGTGAGATGTTGATGCGGCTTTCCGTTTGTAGTCCATGGGTTTTTGGTCGTTTGGATGAATCGTGAGTTCATTGAACTCTGTGATTCGATTAATGCCCTCGCGGCGCGACAATTTATATTCGTATCCATTTACGAGAACTGGTAATGTTTGATTACTCAGGGGGGCACGGTGTTCGTATCCCTCTTTCGCTGTGAAAATACGGATCTTGTCGTCTTTTTCAGTTTGCACAAATACCTTTTTCATCCTTCCACCTTTGTAATCGATGTCTTGCGTGAAAAGCACGAAAGATCCATCACCCTTTTTTCGTTCATAAAATCGACCGGCTTCAAGGTCGGAGATTCGAAAGCCAGTGTCTGCCTGCGCCAGTAACTGGTAACTCTGTTGATAGGCCCAGGGGCGAATAAACAGTGACAAACTGCTGACGAGTATTGAGAGGCCAAGTGCAAAGAAAAACACGACTTTGATGGTTTTCCAAGGGCTGACTCCACAGGCGGACAGAGCGGTGATTTCTAATTCCGTGTGAAGGCGACCGAGTGCAAGGACAATAGACAAGAGCAAAGAAACAGGCAAGAGCACTTCCAATGCAATGATCACTTTGAATATGATGAGTGTGAATATCATACTTGACGGAAGCTGAGCCTCGACTGCACGGCCTAAAAAGCGAACCCAATTAAAACTGATAAATATGATAATGAGGATACTGCAGATGCCAAAGAAAGGTTTGGCAATTTCCCTGGAGAGATATCGTTCTAGTAGCATGATGCGATCTCAATATACCTGAATAGGATTAGGGTATCATGAATTGCGACATTGTCGACCTGTGGAGATGGTAAGACTGCAACGCGATCTCCGTGTTGTCGGAAGCCACTGAGTCATCATCCGTATTCTTTTCATGCTTTGGTGGTACGAGATTCCATGGAGTGGCTTCGTGTTGATATGAGAGAAGAGTATTGAATATGAGGCAGTCTTGACAAGGATAACCCAGAGTTTCTCACGAATGTCGTAAAATGAAACTCAATGTGGTAGAAGAAAAGAATTGTATACTCATCCCAAACGTAGGTGGACATGAAAACGATTATCCTGAGTGCTGGGCAAGGCCGACGGTTGTTGCCTCTAACGGCTGAGCGTCCTAAATGTTTGCTGCAAATTGGAGGGCAATCTCTTTTGGAATGGCAGTTACAGGAACTGCGTAAATGTGGAATTGATCAAGTTGCTGTAGTTGTGGGATATGGTGCGGACAAAGTTGAAGCGCTTCTCTGCAAGCAGGGACATGATAACTGGGTCCGCACGATATTTAATCCATTTTACGCCGTGGCTGATAATTTAGGAAGCTGCTGGGTGGCTCGTCATGAAATGACGGAGGAATTTATCCTTTTAAATGGTGATACGCTTTTTGAGTGTTCGGTGCCTCAGCAATTGCTTGCTTCTCCCTTGAACCCGGTGACCTTGGTAACGGATTCCAAAGGAAACTATGATGCTGATGATATGAAAGTCATCGTGGATGAGGCCAAGCTGGCAAAGGTTGGGAAGACGATACCGATTGGGGAGACGCATGGAGAGTCGATCGGCATGATGGTGTTTCGAGAGGAAGGTCCATCAATTTTTCGACAGTCAATTGAGCAAGCTCTCCGTCGACCCGAGTCTTTAAAAAAATGGTATTTGTCGATTATCGATGAGTTAGCACAGCAAGGGCTGGTTTGGACGTGTCCGATCAATGGCCTACGTTGGGGAGAAATTGATAGTTCAGCTGATCTCGATCATGCCCATAAACTTGTTGAATGTCTTCCAAAAAACTGAAAAAGTACTCGCAAATCTTTTTGAAATGTTCGTGACGAGTCGTGATGATCCTCTTCGATGCCGTGGGGAATTACTGCGTAGGTGTGTTGCGTAGGATTTCTTGGACAAGTTCCCAATCAGCAACGGTATCCACATCAATGGCAGCATGGGGGAAAGGAAGACTGACTGCACTGATTTTCAGTTTTAGCTTCGCTGAGATTCCATCCAATCCTTGAGCTAACGACATATTTCCTGTCATATATCGTAAAACAGCTATCCACCCGAGAGTGCGCATAAGACGAAGCGGATTTTTTCGCTCTTGTTCCACTTGACGCCAAAATTCCGCGATGGTTCGTCCTTGCGGCGTCAAAAATGCGAACAGGTTGCAGCCACAGTACCCTTGATTTTTGAATTTCATGACCGTTCGTTTGGTTTGTGGAAAAGCCGTTTCTATGATGGTGTAAGGGACAAGGCCAACCACAACGTCATGGTCAGTCGAGCGAGCGTGGGAGCAAAAGTAGTCCACGATTTCAGGGGTTAGGAGTGCATGATCAGCTGTTGTGACGAGAATTGGTTGATCATCAGGAATAGACTTCATGGCGAATGTCGTGCTCGTACAGGGCGTTGTCTGGGGTGAAACCCATCGAACTTGCTCGGATTCAATGCGTGAGTGAAGTTGCGGCTCTTGTTCAACTGCCGTCCAGTCTGGGCCGCAAAGTATGTTGTGAGAGATGGTTTCGGCTGCCTGTAAGGCATCAAGCACCCGAATGACCATTGGCGAATTATTGATGGGTGTCAATGCTTTGCAGAGGACATTGGCGGCCTCTGCTACCGGATCGTGCGGTGAACGGCTTCCAGCAAGAACAACAGCAGTAAATGCATGCGGTCGTGACATAGTCAGTGAAAGTCGAAATGTTCGACGACGAGAAATGGATGCATGACATTGTACGTCAGGTCTTTCATGAGTTCGTTAACCCCTTTTCATAAATGCGATAGGTCTTATAAGGGGCGCTGCCAATAGCGTTCAGCATATTGCGCATGCCGGCATTGTCTTCTAATATCCATGACAGTTCTACTCGTTCTATGCGACGTCTGCGTCCAGCATGACGAACGGCGTCAATCATTCCAAACGCCAGGACAGCTCCTAATGGAGTCTCTTGATATTTTTTCCTGACTCCCATTAAAGCCACTCGTCCCGTTCGTGGGAGCGAGACTTTGAGTCGCCAGAGAAACTTTACCCACCCGAACGGAAACAGGCGTCCATTCAGATCTTGGATCATTTCGTTCACATTCGGAAAAGCCACCAACATGGCTTCAGGATTTCCGTCAACTTCAGCAATTTGGACGAAGCTATCATCGACTAACAATCGCATTTCTTGGCCGACAGCCGAAAATTCTTCGTTTGAAAATGGAATGAATCCCCAATTATTCGACCAGGCATCTTCGAAGATGTTTTGAATCGTTTGAAGTTCTTTTTTAAATTCAGATTTACGCAGATTCCGAAACGTCACAGAGGATTCAGCTTTGCGAATGGCTTTTTGGATAATGAGGGGAATATCGAAGTTCAGGTCGATTTCATACGCGAAAAGTTCCTTGGCTTTTTCGTATCCGCATGATTCGATATGGTTTTGGTAGTAGGGGCGGGCATGGCCCATCATCACCATTGGAGGCGAGTCAAATCCGTCTATGAGTAATCCGCACTCTTGGTTAATAGATAAGTTGAAGGGGCCTAAGATTCTTCTCATGGCTTTACGTCGTAGCCAATGTTCCGCAGTCTTGAGCAAGGCGTCGAATACTTCTACGTCATCTTGTGCCTCAAGCATTCCGAAAAACCCTGTTTGATCTTGGTAGCGGGCCAAATGAAATGTATCGATCTGAGCGCTGATACGACCAACCGGTTTCTCATCTCGATAAGCGATCCATAATTGAACGTCTGCATGGGCAAAGTACGGATTGTTTTTAGATAAGTGTTGGCCTCGCTCGATAAAAAGCGGTGGGACCCAGTAGGCATCTTTCGCGTATATGGGCCAAGGAATACGAATAAAGTTGTCAAGAGCTCGACGTCCTTCTACAGGGACGATTCGAATCGAACCGCCAGCTAATGTAGGTCGAGAGTGTTCAGGGTCGTGGCCGTCCTGTGAATTCATTTGAAGACGTTCTGGCGATGAGAACTGCCGTATCTGATATCTCGCTGGTATAGCAGATGAATGTGTGGAAGTCGAATTGGATTTGGTGTTTGCAGAATGTTGGAGATGGCTGAGCGGAGCGATTATTGACGGGTTTCCGAAAGTTCAGCGACCCACGGATAGCGTAGGCTTTCCTCTTCGGAGTAGCCAAGGTTAAACACGGTTTTGCTGGAAGCAACATCGCTCGATTGCCCATAATAGGTTCCGGTCATCTGATCCCAGAAATAGTTCGTGATGCCGTAGTTACCGTTTTCGTTGTGAAAATGATGAAGTAAGTGAAGCCGCTTAATCCTTCGAAGAAATTTCAGCTTAGGGACGTACCGTAAGTGTTGTATGCAGTGACAAAACTCATAAACCAGTGTCGTAGCCAATCCAGCGGCAAAAGCCGCGGTGGCACCTTGAATCCCTCCGATGAGGTTTCCCACGGTCATCGTCACGATAGCGACTGTTGGGAGTGTCGTGTACAGAGCCCCAAAAAGAACGCGAAGGTTATTGGGGTCCTGATGATGGTCATAGTGAATCCGTTTCCACAAAGCCGCGGTCATTGGTGAGCGATAGAGAAATTGTCCATGCAAGACGTATCGATGTAACAGGTACCAAACAGCTGGATAGACGAGTATAGCTATTGCTGCTGCTAGAAAAAGCAACGACCAATGTGTGGTAATCTCCCCTCGCCAAGGAGCGATGGTTAAATAGACGCTCGCAATAAATAAGATGATGTAGGCAAGAACTGCGGGATATTGAAAATACGCGATGATGAGTTCGCGTAATGTCATCCGATCTAAGTGGTGTGTGCGTTCACGCCAAAATGTTCCGAGCACATTCATAGGTTTAATTTTTTAGTAGGTCGTTAATTGAAATTATAGGTGCCAACTAATATGAACTCAAGATTGGTGGCGAAGTCGTATGATCCTTTTCGGATATGGGTGTCGATGTTATAGGTCGAACCCTGACATGTTTATCGGTGTTTAACCTATATCAGTTATCGGTCGAAAGGGCGTTTCACTTATGCTCGCGCCGAAGACTTTGGAATACGTAAACTGTGAAATGCAATCGTCAGATGTCCATTATCATATGGTAATTTTCTCTCACTGTCCAAGATGTGTAAGATAGAGGGTGTAAGACCGCTACGAGCTGTACCGTAGTTGGTCAATAGACCCAGGCCGCGAATATACTGGATCCTCCATGACGAAATGAGAGTTGACGCACATTATCATGAGGATGAACATGAGATGAGGGAGGCAAGATGGTAAATGAGACTTTACAGAAGTTTGGAGATCCTCATACTCGACTGAAGTTGTTCGATCAGTGGGTTGTATTGTTACGGCCACAGCAGGTAACCCTTGGATCACTCGTTATCGTGAGTAGTGAAAAGGCGTCGGCATTCTCTCAACTAAGCCGGGGAGCATTTTCAGAGTTTCAGGATGTCGTCGTCTTTGTCGAACAATTGCTTGGTCAGGCATTTTCCTATGAAAAAATTAACTACCTGATGCTTATGATGGTTGATCCAGATGTTCATTTTCATGTATTTCCAAGATATTCCGGGCCACGACATTTTTCTGAACACGAGTTTCTGGATCATGGGTGGCCAGGCCCACCGAATCTCAAGCAAGTCAATGTCACAAACGATGAACTACAGCAATCGATCCTTGAGTACCTGAAGGCCATGTAAGTTGTCATGATATGGTGTTGCGAAATGGACTCATTTGAGTGGTAGTTTCGCAACATTTATACATTAAGGTAATGAAAATTATAAAGAAAATAGGCATAATATCCCAGTAATCGCTAGTTATTTTTTAGGTATACATATTGCTATATAATGCCTGAGCCTTGTTTTGCCTTGTTGTCATCACTAATTTTTTTGAGTTGTTACTCCTAAGTATTTTGAATGAGAAGCGGCTGTAAATTTAGAAAGTAAAAATGAGTGGTCTACGCATCAAAAAAACAGAAGTTGAGCAGGGAGAAATATTGATGGAAAGTGCGGCAACCCCGACGGACAGTGGGATTCTTCTTCGAGCTGGAGATTTTCTCAGCCTTGCTCATGCTCTTGAGTATGCGGCAGAAGGAACGACTGGAGCTAATTTTTATACCAGTAGGGGAAAGCTTGCGACCTCTCTTTCGTATCGAGACCTACACCAGCAGGCAAACGCACTAGCTAAAAGGCTCTTGTCTCTTAGGTTAAAACGTGGAAGCAGGGTGGCCCTTGTGGCCGAGACTTCTCCCGACTTTCTTCGGTTCTTCTTTGCTTGTCAATTTGCAGGGCTTGTGCCTGTACCTTTGCCGATATCAATACATTTGGGTGGTCATGAGGCCTATGTGAAGCAGTTGAGTCGCTTGCTGAAAACTTGTGAAGCCTCCGCTGCCATGGCTCCAGAAGAGATCGTTCCATTTCTTGAAGAAGCCTCTGCAGGTCTTGCTCTCGAGATCCAAGGTGGAGCTGAAGTGTTCGCCTCTCTGCCGGAAAGTTCACGCGAGGTACGTCCACTTGGACCATCAGAGTTGGCCTACATACAGTTTACATCTGGTAGTACTCGATGGCCGCGAGGTGTCGAGATTACCCAAGAAGCTGTGCTAAGTAATCTTTCTGGAATCATTCAACATGGCTTGCAAGTTCGACCAGGTGATCGTTGCGTGTCATGGTTGCCTTTTTATCACGACATGGGATTGGTCGGTTTTGTGTTGGGGCCTGTGGCGTCGCAATTATCTGTCGACTATCTCAGTACTCGAGATTTTGCTATGAGACCTCGTCAGTGGCTCAATCTCATGACTCAAAGCCAGGCCACTATATCGTTTAGTCCTTCATTTGGGTTTGAACTCTGCTTGAGGCGGTTAGCGGAACGTGATCGGGATCAATTTGACCTGTCCCATTGGCGTATTGCTGGAGTCGGCGCCGAAACCGTTCGGTCAGAGTCGTTACTGCAATTTGCTCACGCACTGAAACCGAGCGGGTTTAATAAAAAAGCGTTTGTGGCTTGTTATGGAATGGCCGAGTGTTCGTTGGCCGTAAGTTTTGCTCCGCTTGATCAAGGTCTGATCGTTGATCATGTCGATGGCGATTATTTGGCGGAGCACAAAGAAGCGATCCCGTTTGAGGATGAAGATCGAATTGAACAATCAAATGGACGAGCAAGCCGCTATGTGAATTGTGGGAATCCCATACCGAATTGTGAAGTGGAAATTCGCAATGAGTTTGGTGAAGTGCTGCCCGAGCGGTGTGCTGGAGTGATCCATGTGAAGGGACCCGGAGTGATGGTTGGGTACTTTGGAGATCCTGTTACCACTGACGAGGTACTTTCTTCGGATGGCTGGCTCAATACCGGTGATATTGGGTACCGAATTGGTGAAAGCCTTGTCATCATTGGTCGAGAAAAAGATCTCATTATCATTAATGGGAAAAATATCTGGCCTCAAGATTTAGAATATCTTGCAGAATGTCTTCCTGGTGTACGTCCAGGGGATGCTTCAGCGTTTTCTGTCGAGAGTTCGAATGAGGAAGAATGTGCCGTCGTTGTGATTCAATGTCGCGAAACTAATCCAATCAAGCGTGAAGAATTAATCGAACAGTTGAAACCCATTATCTATAAAGAACTCGGTATTGACTGTTTTGTTGAGTTGATTCCCCCTCGTACGTTGCCACGAACTTCTTCTGGGAAGTTGTCGCGATCTCGAGCTCGTGAAGATTTCTTGAAACGAGGAAACTGGGACGAATCGCCTGCTCTTGCCTTGTGTGCCTCTCCTTCTATAAGAGTCTAGCTTCCCTCTAATCATCAATAGTCACACGTTTTTGTAGTCATCAATCATGTCCCAAATAGTTGCCCTGACCGGAGGGACCGGATTCATTGGTACCGTGTTGTGGCGAAGTCTGGAAAAAGCTGGATGGATCGTTCGTCCGTTAATTCGTCCAGTCTTTGCCAATCGGAATCGAGAGAAATTGCGTGATAAAGAATATGTTCAAGGGACATTGGACAATGAAGAAAGTTTACATGAGCTTCTTCGTGGCGTAGACGCAGTCGTCCACTGTGCTGGAAGGGTGAGGGGGCTGAATCGAGTAGACTTCGAACAAGACAATATTGAGGGAGTGAGTCGAATTGCACGAATGGCTGTAGCCCAGAACTCTCTTCCGCGATTTTTATTAATATCGTCGTTGGCGGCACGAGAGCCAGCGTTGTCAGCTTATGCATGGAGTAAGTATCAAGGAGAGGTCGCGTTACAGGAGGAAGCCGGTGAGATGCCATGGATTATTCTTCGGCCTCCAGCAGTCTATGGTCCGCACGATAGAGATGTTGTCCCCTTATTCAAGTGGATTCAACGAGGAATCGGACTTCAACTCGGATCTTCCAATGCCCGATTTTCCTTCTTGTATGTCGATGATTTAGTCAATGCTGTCGTCACCTGGCTGGAGAGGGGTTCACATGCTGGACGCGCGTTTGAGCTTCATGATGGGCGAGCTGGCGGGTACTCCTGGGAAGAAGTTTTTGAGTTAATAGGAGGGAAGAAAGTTATACGCATAGTGGTTCCAAGACCCTTGCTCTCTTTTGTGGCTTCGATGAATCACGTTATGGCTGAAATATTTAAGTATGATCCAATTTTAACCTATGGTAAAGTTCGGGAATTAAGACATCCCGATTGGGTTTGCGATAATTCAGCTCTGACTCAAGTCTTGGAGTGGGAGCCTTTAGTCACATTATCGGAAGGGGTGAAACGTTCATTATAATCTATGGCATGATCTCCGGTACTGCTCGGTTTTGTACTGAGAGCAGGCACTCAATTGGTGAAAACGAAAAGCAAAGGGGAATTCAATGTCTACACATGAAGTCTTGCTATCAAGGCTGTACGAGGTCTTGGCTCCATTTAAGAAGGATGGGCAAACATTGGATGCCGATACTGAACTTGTTGCGGATCTTGGTCTAGACTCCATGCAAGTCATGGAGCTATTGTCTACTATTGAAGATGAGTTTGATATATCCGTTCCATTGAACATCGTTCCAGAAGTCCGAACGGTCAATGATCTTGCAACTCAAATTTCTAAACTGGTTGTGCCATCCTCATGAGTCTCCTAGATAAATTCAAGCCGGTTCAATCTGCACATCAGTCAATCGTGGAAAATGGCACCGATCCTTTTAATTTGATCGTTCAACAAATTCTTTCTCCAACAGAGGCTATCGTTAATGGTCGTCGCACAATTCTGGCTGGAACCAATAATTACTTAGGTCTGACGTTCGATCCTCAGTGTATTCAAGCGGCCCATGAGGCATTAGAACGCCAGGGAACGGGGACGACGGGTTCTCGCATGGCCAATGGCACCTTTGATGGGCATTTGGCTCTAGAACAAGAACTCGCGGAATTTTTTAGATGTTCGGGGGCGATTGTCTTCTCCACCGGGTATCAAGCTAATTTAGGAATTTTGTCGACTCTCGCAGGTCCTGGAGATGTGATTCTGCTTGATGCTGATAGTCATGCGAGCATCTACGATGGGTGTCGTTTAGGGGGGGCAGAGGTTGTCCGGTTTCGGCATAATGACGTCAAGGATTTGGAGAAACGGTTAGTCAGGCTTGGTGAGCGAGCCACGAAAACGCTCATTGTGATCGAAGGTATCTATAGCATGCTCGGTGATCGTGCTCCTCTTGCCGCGATTGTGGCTTTAAAGGAAAAATATGGTGCCTGTTTAGTCGTTGATGAAGCTCATTCTCTCGGGGTGCTCGGGCAAAATGGGCGTGGGCTTGCCGAAGAAGCGAAGCTTGATGAAAAAGTCGATTTTATCGTGGGGACATTTAGTAAAAGCTTGGGATCAACGGGGGGATTTTGTGCGAGTCGAAGGACAGAGTTAGATCTCATTCGGTATACGAGTCGTCCCTATATATTTTCAGCATCCCTCTGCCCCTCTGTTGTGGCGTCAACGCGATGTGCCTTGAAAATCCTTCAAGAAAACCAGCTGTTACGAGACCGACTTTGGGAAAACAGCCACGGTCTCTATAGTGGACTACAAAAGATTGGTTTTACTCTCGGCCCGGAAATCTCTCCAGTGATTGCGGCGACAGTTCCGACCAAGGAGTATGCCATATCATTTTGGAACGGACTCATTGAGCAGGGAGTCTATGTAAATCTGATGCTGCCGCCTGCAACACCCAATGGGGTGAGTTTACTTCGTTGTAGTGTGAGTGCATCTCATACAAAGGAACAGCTCACGTACATTTGTGAAGTCTTTGATGGTCTCCAGAAAAAATTGAGTGCAACGTCTTAGCCCAATATAGTCTATAGAGTGAGGATATTGAGCTCGTATTAATCAGGTTGACTACTCGAATCGTTCGATTCATAGAGGTTTCGATGAACGAGATGCTTCTCTCGCCCCAGAAACGTACTGAACTTGAATGCGTGCGGTTACCATCGCAGGGGAGTGGAGCAGATTCTAGTTCCCCCCCCATACGTATTTTTGTCGGAACTGAGACCGCCCAGTTTCGAGCGGAGAGAGTCTTTGTATGGTCAATTGAAACGGTCCGGGATCCGGCCCGCGTCTATGAAATTTATCTTATGAAAGAATTGCGTGGTTTCGATCGCCGCCGCTGGCTAACTGGGTTTACCAATTACCGGTTTTCCATACCGACTTTTGCAGGTGGTGCAGGCAGGGCGATTTATAATGATGTCGATCAAATCTATCTGACTGATCCGGCCGAATTATTTGACCGAGATATGGATGGACATGGCTTTCTCTCTATTGCACAAAATGACTCATCTGTGATGCTTATAGACTGTGCACAAATGATTTCGGTTTGGAATCTTGAACTCGCTCAACGTGAACGAAAAAAGACCCTTCTCCAAAACGCGTTATCCATCAACAATCTCTGGGGAAAATTAGAGCCAGAATGGAACGCACGGGATGAAGAATTTCAACCAGGGGAGTCTAAAGTTCTCCATTACACTGCACTTCATACCCAACCTTGGCATCCCTTTCCTGAACAATTTGTGTATCAAGATAGCACAGAAGGATCTATCTGGAAGGATTTGGAAAGACAGGCCGATAAAGTTGGCTACCATCTCTTTTCAAGGAACAACCCGAGTTCTCAATTCACGGAACTTGTCGAGTCGTTTGCATCGACGCCTGATGTCTCACAAAATGACTCCAGTTGTTCTCTAGGCAAGGAAGTGTTCTCGGAACTTGAACGCTACATCAGTGTTCTCAAGGCTCAATCGATATTGTGTTATTCCATTGGTGATCCAGTTCAGAGAACTTTAAAAGATCTATTACCACAGTTCTCGAATTCTCTTTCACCAATCAGGACCTCATTCAATATATTGTGTCGGAGGGGGAATCCCTTCCCTACTCAACGATTTGATATCGTGTTTTCTGGGGAGTCATTATCGTGTATACCTAATGAAGACATTCCTTGGATCATAGAGGAAATGTTTCAATTGGCTATTTCATGCGTCTATATCCACGTACAGACGGATAGTCCTACCCGTGTACTTCAGTCACCTATGCAGAAACAACAGCAAAATTTCCATTGGTGGACTCACCATATTGAAAGTATCAGTAAGCGATACCCCAGTATTCATTGGAAGTTTTATTTTCAAGACAGCGCGGTTGGTGACGGTCATCAACCACGAGTTCGTTATGGCGGGAAATGGATTGGTTCTCCACCACGAATCTGGATTCTTTCAGATGGAAAGGTTGGACACGATACTCAATCAGAACGACTCGCCAAATCTTTGGGATGGCCTTATGAAATCAAGCACCTACATTTTCATCCATGGAATAAATTCCAGAAGCACTTTTGGAGCCTGTTACCTCCCAATACCATTGGACTCAATAAGACACAATCCTCTTCGCTGAGTCCCCCGTGGCCTGATATTGTTATGTCGACCGGATGGCGACCTGCTCCTGTTGCCAGATGGATTCGTGAGCAAAATGAAGAGAAGACTCGAATCATTCAATTAGGGAGAAAAGGCGGAGCGTCCGCTGACTTATTTGATGTGGTCATTACCCCTACCTACTATGGTTTTGCTCCACATCCCCATCGAATTGAAACCCTCGCGCCACTGAACGAAATCAAAAAAGAAGAATTAGTCGAGGTTACTCAACGATGGCCAAACCTGTTTGACAAAGCCCCATATCCTCGAATTGTTTTAGTGGTCGGAGGTTCAACCGCACGATTTACCTTGACGAAAGAATTTGCTTGCGCCATTGGAAATCAATTGAAAGACTTGGCCGACGAATGTGGAGGAAAGGTCTTTGCTGTCACTTCTCCGAGAACTGGTGATAAAGTGAGTCAAGCCTTGCAATCGGTCTTAATGCCTGAGCACCATCTTCATCAATGGGAACCTCACCAATCTGACAATCCCTATCTAGCCTATTTGAATGGGGCTGACGTCATTATTGTGACTGGAGAAAGCGAATCCATGTTGGCGGAAGCCGCTTCATTGGGGAAACCCGTGTACA
Organism: Nitrospirales bacterium; assembly: GCA_965223675.1. Taxonomy (GTDB): domain Bacteria; phylum Nitrospirota; class Nitrospiria; order Nitrospirales; family UBA8639; genus JAGQKC01. Next base: position 436,983 of record OZ245013.1, read on the forward strand.
TTATTCCATTACCTGAAAAGCCGCCAACATGGAAGATTCGGTTAGGTGAAGCGATTGTTCAACGCGCGCAGTCCCAGCCCTTAAATAAGCGAGGGACCGTGAGACCTCAACAGGGTTTAGAACGATTCTGTGCTCGACTTATTCAGTCAGGCCTCGTTCAACCTCGACGAGATCTCGCGCGATTACACGATTCACTTATTCAACGAGGCATCGCTCGCCCCTTTGGGGAACCCATAGAGAATGGCCTCAGACCGCAATTACGAGAAGTCGAACGTGTGGCCCAAAAAACCAAGGATATTTTGGGAATATTCGATCATGAAACTGTCTAGTCATGATGCTCCCCAATGTGTCAATACTTACTTGGCTTCCTTACGCTAGTAGTTGACGAATGCCCAACCCTCGACGTCGCCTGATTCTTCCCGTTGAAATTTTCAATAGGGAATTTGACGCTAAAGTGTTACTTGCTTGTTTTGCAGCAGAGCGTGGATTTTCGGTCATTATTGGCTCCAAACGAGAAATCAATCTTAATCTGGCATCTTTCCCATCATCGATTTATCTCCCCATTAACCTGCACAATCGAAATCAAGTGACGACACATCTTCTCAAGAATTTAGGTCATACCTTAGTAGGGATGGATGAAGAAGCAATCGTCTATTGTTCACCGGAAGTGTATGTCAAAGAAAAATTAGGTACTATCGTTTTTCCACAACCCTATCTGTATTTGGCATGGGGTCCTGAAAACTCCAGAATTTGGAAATCTCAAAAAAATTACAATGGTAGGCCTGTCCATATTACCGGAAATCCTCGAACCGACCTATTGCGCCCAGAGCTACAATCGTATTGGTCGCACAGTGTTGACAATATTCGTCAACAATTTGGCAAAATAATTTTGATCAACACAAACTTCGGTAAATTGAATAATTTCCGTCAAAACAAGGGAGACGAAAAGAAAGCTCTTGATGCGGCCACACATTCCCCAGAAATGGTAGACGAACAAGAGTTAGGAATGGCGAAACATCGCTTGGCTCTTTTTCAATTCTTTCAGGAGATGGTAGGGGAAGTGGGAAGAGCCTTTCCCGCTCATACCATTCTCATTCGCCCCCACCCTTCTGAAAACCATGAAATATGGAAACAAGCAGGAACAGGCTGTTCCAATGTTCGGGTTCATTTTGAGGGCCATGTGACGCCTTGGCTTTTAGCCTCAGATGCCATTATTCATAATAGTTGCACAACAGGCCTGGAGGGCTACTTGTTGAAGCGCCCTGTTTTTTCATATCAACCAGTTACTTCGGAACGTTTTGATAAAGCGCTTCCGAACTCCTTAAGTCAACGAGCGACGTCTTCCCAAGATTTAATTGATCTTCTACGTATGGCGCTTTCATCTCAATCTGATTCTCACGCGAACGGTTCTTGTCACAACAATCAGCTAGTTGAAAAATACCTCTTCTCTTTGCATGGTCCATTTGCTTCAGAAAATATAGTCACAACCCTACAAAATTTTGATGATACTTTTTCCCCCAAAGCCCCAAGTTTGAGGAAGATGTCTATAGCAAAACTCTATGGCACGGCTAGAAAGTTTAAAAGAAAATTCAATGCCAAGTTTCGTATGTCAAATCTAAACCGTTCGCAACGATATCAGTACCTTCAACATATCTTTCCGGACATTGAAGATTCTGCGATACAAAATCGCATTGAACGTTTTCAACATATTTTACAGCGATTTTCTAAGGTTAAGGTTCGATCACTCGACAAGTCCATATTTGAAATCTTTTCCAACTAGGTAATGTACTCTTGTCGTTAGCATCACGTACCCTTGCTTCGCTCATGAAACTGTGGAAATTATGAAATGATAACCTGCAAGGAAAATGAGAGGCCTACATGTATAATGTGAAAATTATTGGAGCTGGCTCCATTGGAAATCATCTGGCTCACGCCTCTCGTTCCCTAGGGTGGCAGGTCACATTGTGTGATGTAGATCAAGCTGCATTAGATCGGACGAAATCCCAAATTTATCCAACACGGTATGGAGCTTGGGATGAGTCTATTTCCCTGAGGTTGGTCGATACCGCTCCGCGCGGAACTTTTGACCTCATTATGGTCGGGACTCCGCCGGATTCCCATATTCCGATAGCCATGGAAGCGTTGAAGGAAAATCCTAAAGCTTTGCTGATTGAGAAGCCTCTGTGCCCTCCTTCGTTAGAAGGAGCTGAAACCTTAAAGGCGCATGTTGCACAGTCCAAAACCACAGCGTTCGTTGGATATGATCATGTGGTTGGAAAAGCAGCGCAAAAAACGGCACTCGCTGGTCAAAATTTACAATCGATTGAAACCTTGGATGTAGAATTTCGTGAACATTGGGGTGGGATTTTTGCGGCCCACCCGTGGCTCCAAGGTCCTCAGGACAGTTATTTAGGTTTTTGGAAGCGAGGCGGGGGTGCAAGTGGAGAGCATTCTCATGCCATTAATCTGTGGCAATTTTTTGCTACCCAATTAGGAAAAGGTCGAATCACTGAGGTTTCGGCATCTCTCGACTATTGCAAAACAGAGACCGTGGATTATGACAAACTCTGCCTTCTTCACTTCAAAACTGAATCAGGGCTTATTGGACGAGTGGTCCAAGACGTCATCACCTCACCAGCAAGAAAATGGGCACGCATACAGGGAAATAATGGCTATGTCGAGCTGACTATCAGCCACGAACCTGGTGTTGATCGAGTCAATTGGCGAATCAATGAAGAACCGGTCCAGGTACGGACCATTAAAAAAACACGGCCAGATGACTTCATTTGGGAATTAGAAAATATTGACTCGGTCTTACGAGGTAAGGAAAGTACATCTGCTATTTCTCTTGAGCAAGGGCTGGAAACGATGATGGTTGTCGCTGCCGCCCATCTTTCACAAAAACACACACGCACCGTTCGGATAAACTATGAAAAAGGATTTATCCCTCAAGCTTTAGAATTGCTTTAAACTGTCAGGAGAAAGGTCATGAACATGATGGACCAAGATTTTGACTTTCGCGATATGTTTATTTTGGATCTGGCAAATAACCACCAAGGAAGCGTGGAACATGGCCTAAAGATTATCCAGTCTCACGCACAAATGATTAAAAAACATTCTGTGCGGGCGGCTATTAAATTTCAATTTCGACAGCTGGATTCCTTCATTCATCCAAGTCACCAAACAGGAAGCGAGCTCAAGTACATTCAACGATTTCAATCTACTCGTTTAGATCATGCCCAATTTCAAACATTGCTCAATGAAGTCTGGGCAAATGGTTTGTTGGCCATGTGCACACCCTTTGACGAAGAATCGGTTCACGTGGCCGTAGATATGGGATTTAATATCTTAAAGGTGGCCAGTTGCTCCGCAAAGGATTGGCCTCTTTTGGAAGAGATCGCGAGTGCAGGGCCACCTGTTGTGTGCTCGACGGGAGGATTAACCGTTGAGGATATCGACAATGTCGTCAGTTTCTTTCAACATCGCGCGGTTCAGTTTGCTCTCATGCATTGCGTCTCGGTCTATCCGACTCCAGATGATATGTTAGCCCTTAACCAAGTACGAATGCTCAGAAATCGATATCCTCAAGTTTCAATAGGTTGGTCCACGCATGAAAACCCACCCGATACGATTCCTGTTCAACTTGCGGTAGCCCTCGGAGCACAGCTTTTTGAAAGGCACATCGGTGTAGAAACCGACGAGATTAAGCTCAATGCCTATTCATCGACTCCTGAACAAGTCAACAAATGGTTGGAAGCTCATGGACGAGCCAAAGTGTTATGCGGGCCACACAGTCGACCTCCAGTTTCCGAAGTTGAGCAAGCTTCACTTGATGGCTTGCGTCGTGGGGTGTTTGCCAAGCGTCCCATCAAAAAAGGGCATGTATTTTCCAGAGATTCCGTATACTTTGCCATGCCCTATATTGAAGGGCAATTAGAAAGCGGTCATTGGAAGGAAGGGTACCAAGCCCTTCAGGATGTTTCGCCGGACGAGCCAATCATGAAAGAATCTGTAGAAATTGAAGTGAATCAGGGCATTGTGACTCTCAAGCAGGTCATTCACGAGATCAAGGCCCTTCTCAATGAGGCCAAAATCCAACTAGGTAGTGAATTTAAAGTTGAATATTCTCATCATTATGGCTTGGAAAATTTTCGAAAAACTGGTGCGGTGATTATTGAATGCATTAATCGTGAATATTGCAAAAAATTGGTTGTCCAACTTCCTGGGCAGCGGCACCCGTCTCATTACCATGCGCGGAAAGAGGAAACGTTTCAAATTCTTTACGGAATACTTCATGTGAATACCGACGGCTGTCCTCGCACTCTTCATCCTGGGGAAACCATTCTTATTCTTCCAGGAGTGTGGCATTCGTTTTGGACCGATACCGGTGTGATTTTCGAGGAAGTTTCCACCACGCATTACAACAATGACTCATTTTATGCCGACAAACGAATCAATAAGTTGGATAGATCAGAACGAAAAACGATGGTTGATCATTGGGGAAGATTTCAAATCACCTCCGATCAAAAATTCAAGAAAACTGATGAGATAGTCGTCGCTGATCCTCAGGTACCATGATTAGAGGTATTGTCTTTGATTTCGATGGGACATTGGTTGACTCAAATGACATAAAACTTCAGACCTTTTACGAAGTCACAAAGTCCCATGATCCAAATGGCTCGACCGTTACCAGGGTTCTCAAGCAATTTCCCGATAAAGACCGGTATGGCCTTTTTCAGGCTATCGTTCGGGAGCTCTTTACCAAAGACCCGGCGATTCTCCCGAAGGATGTAGACCGTCTCTCATCCCAATGGGCCGAGGCTTACACGGTCAGATGTGAACACGCTATTGGAATCTGTGAAGAAGTTCCAGGGACATCTGAAGCTTTACGGTGGATGTTCGAGCAACACCTTCCCATCTTTATCAATTCTCGAACACCAACGATGACCCTCAAGCGATTAGTGACCTCACGATCATTTCATTCCTTCGTTTCTGGAATATATGGAGCTCCAGCAACCAAGTACGACAACCTACGATTTATTGAAAATCAGGTCAAAGCGCAACCGAATGAAATACTCTTTGTGGGAGATAGTGAAGATGATCGAAAGGCTGCCCAGGAGACAGGCTGCCACTTTGTGGGTGTCGTCTTACGGGACAAATCTCGTTTTTCAGCCCCTCCTCCAGAACGGTGTATTACCCATCTTTGTCAACTCCAAAAAATCGTAAAACCCCTGCACCAATAGGATTTCTAAGGAAATGCTAACCATTGAAACCTGGTTCACCATTCAGACAGATTAGCGAATTAGTAATTGCACCTTACGTGGACAGGGAACGCATATGAGGAGATACCCTCCATTAAAAGGAATGAGGATTTTTTTTGATACACAATAAAAAGGTTTTGGCGGTGTGTCCTGCACGCGGAGGCAGTAAAGGAATACCTCTTAAGAATTTGGTGCCATTCCTTGGCGTTCCTTTAGTTGCCAGAGTCGGACATTTGGTTTCCGAAATTTCAATTATTGATAGGGCCGTTGTTTCAACCGACCACCACAAAATTGCTGAAGTCGCCAGTCAATCCGGTTTGGATGTTCCATTTTTTCGACCGGAAGACCTTTCTGGAGACCAAATATCTGATGCACAGGTTCTGACTCATGCCCTCAAAGAAATGGAACGTCTTGATAAGGTCCTATATGACCTTGTTGTCATGCTACAACCAACGTCACCGCTACGTCGAACAGAACACATCATTCAAGCCATAGAAATGTTTGTACATGGACAATGGGATGCCGTCTGGACTGTCTCTGAAACTGACTCGAAACATCATCCTCTCAAACAACTCAAGGTGGAGAACGACCAACTGCACTATGCTGACCCAGCTGGCCACCAGATCATTGCACGACAACAACTGACTCCCCTTTATCATCGTAACGGAGTCGCGTATGTAATCTCACGGGACTGCTTACTTTCCCATAAGAATATCACTGGAATTCGGACTGGAGCGCTCATCCTCCCGGAATATTTTATCAGTATTGATACCATGTGGGATTTAAAGTTATCAGAGTTTATCTATCACTCATTTCCGAAACTCCATAAATAAGGTGAGTGTTTAATAACCTAATCCCAAGATTGCATGTCGAACACTTCCCCAATAGAACATGCTTCTCCCTCCGGTCTTGGAACAACCTTGACTCGATGTGATCTCTGTCATTCAACAGAGCTTTCGTTGGTCATGGATGCCACTCAAGGGAACGGTTCTATCCTCATATGCAACAACTGCCGATTGATGCAGGTGTCCCCTCCATTATCGGCTGAAGCGCTTGACAGTTTTTATGACGATACCTTTGCTAACGACCCTGGATGTCAGTTAAGAGCTGGATCCAACTTTCCGCCAGACAAAGACAGAAAAAAAGAGGAAGTTCTTGCTGAAAACTGGGGGATAAAAATTATTAAGCGCTATGTTAATCCGCGGGCCAAGAACATTCTTGACTTAAGATGTCGAACTGGATCGCTGACTTACCTTCTCCAAGAAGAGGGAGCTGAGGTTATTGGAGTTGAGCCATTTGGTGGAAATGCGAACTACGCCAGAGAAATGCGTGGGTTATCAAATATCGTTGACCTGCCATTTTCCAGGTTTCATCAATTTCCTTTGCCGCGAGATGAATATTACGACGTCGTGAATATACTTCCCCATCATGTCCTGGCCCATGTACTCTCACCTCGAATACTCTTAGAACAAATATATAAATCTCTCAAACCAGGAGGATACGTTTTCCTTGATGAAAAAGATGTGCTCCATCCTGTTCGACACAAAAAACAATCTGCGCTTGATTCAGGGCCTGCACACCAATATCACCTAACTTTAGCGACAACGACTCGCTATATTCGCTCAGTGGGGTTTAAGATCATTGAAAGTGAAATCGATAAGCAACGTTGCAGTGACTTTCGTCATATTAGAATCGTCGCACAAAAACCAGAGGGGTCGACACCGACTTCAGCCTTTTCGTGGCAAACGGATTTGGAGAAGTTTTCAAGCGTTAGAGCAATTCACCGTCGTTTGTGGTGGCTTGAGCGAACTTGGAAACTGCGGCTTGTTAGAGTAAAAATCAAGAAAAAGTCTCAGCGCTCGTTGCAAAAATTCGGCTTCTAAAATCCCGTTGAAGAAAGAAATGCATGCCTGGGACTTACTCTTCGCTTGGAGTATCCTCAGAACCTTGCCAGGCGCTATATGGTTTGAAAGTTCAGCCAAGCAAACGCTCAACAATTCATGGCGTGTAAAGGCTATGAGTAACTTCATATTCTGAGCCTTGATTTTTGAAATATTACGCTACTTGACATCATGAAAAACCCTCTCAAAAAAGCTCTAAAACCTCTCAATGCCTATATAAAACGGCTTCCCACAAATAGCCAATCTTCAATCATGCGTCCCCTGCATTTATGGTATGACTTGTTCATTAAACAACATGGAAGAGAGTATTTTTCACAATTCGGTGAAGATATTGTTCTAGACAGTATTTTCGGGCATAAAAAGAATGGATTTTATGTGGATGTCGGTTGTTATCATCCCAAGCACTGGTCCAATACGTATTTGATGCATAAGAAACAGTGGATTGGTATCAATATTGACATTGATGCATACAAGGTCCAGATGTTCAACATGGCAAGAAAAAGCTCAACAAATATTTGCACGGCGGTTTCAAATGAAGAAAAAGAGGTCAGCTATTACTGTTCGAGAGATTATGGTCCTGTCAATACGCTTGAGCAGAATTTTGCGGAGGAAATGACTTTCAAGAAGCCGCGAGTGAATTATGAGTTAAAACAAACCAAAAGCAGGACGCTGAACAACATCATTCAAGAGACTCAATTCCGTGAAGCGGAAATCGACTTGCTGAGCATCGACGTAGAGGGGCACGAGTTGCCAGTGCTCCAATCCCTTAACTTTCAATTCTACAAACCCAAGGTCTTGGTGATTGAATTGCACGAGGAATTGATTGAAGAAATTCTAAAATCGGAGCTTTATGAATTCATATCTGCCCAGTGCTACTCTCTATACTCTTGGGTTAAGCCTTCGCTAATCTTCGTAAGAAATGGGTATAACGTAAACAGTGCGGTGGTGACCTCACAAAAAACAGAAGAATGAACTTGCTCCTCACTGAAATCATCAGAATGTCATTAGTCAGACCCTTTTCCCCATTCATATAATAGTTGAACAGCATCCATACCCTGACCCGAATGCTGTTCCTGAACTTATCACATTACCCAGCCTGTGTGGATGTATGAGTAACGCTCGTTTCTTGCTCTCAGGGGACGATTCTGGCAAGGTCTAGAACTTCGCGCAGATCTTCCTCAACAATCTTGAAATCACCGATTTTTGGATCCGACCCTCTCTTTTTGCAAGCAGGGCAAGACAAGTAGTAATAATCCAAATTACGTTCTCGGCTGAGCCTATAGTTATAATCAAAATTGAAATTGAGATTGGTGCTGGTCAGGGCCTGGTCGGAACAAGGAAAAAACTCAATGACCCGCGTCCCTTCAGAACAAAATACCAAATTAGCCAATCCGCTGCCATTAGCGGCTAGGACTACGTCGGCATCTCTGAAAATGCCAACTTGTTCCCTGAAAGACAGTTCCTCTAATTTCACTATGTGAAAGCCATATCGTTGAAGTAACGGAGTGATTTCTTCCTCATTGAGTACACGCCGTTGATTCGCAGCTGCTCGGGAGATATAGATGCGGTCGGTCGTGATATCCTTACGCCGCACTGCCTTAGCAAGAAATGTATTTCTGAGGGTCTCACAGACCCACTGAGGAAAGTTTCGACCTTCCATAATCTGATGACATGGTACGAGTAAGGTCGAGGCCGAAATCATAGGAAATTGATCGCAGTCGATCTCAACTACACGAGGGGCTATCCCCATCAGAGTGAGAGTTTCCTTTTGAAAGCGAAGCCGGTTCTGCAAATAGATTTGCTTTGGCATCTTTCTCAAGTCCTCAAGCATGATTACGCGTGGTATAACATCCAGAAGCCAATGCCAATAAATATGTTGATTAGAAGCCGTGAAAACCGCCACATCGCCTGACAAACGTTCTATGTGTGGATATCGTTGATGGGATCGAGGAATATGTGCGCGTTTGACTTTGTAACGATATTTATGTGTTGCTCCCGAGATCAGTTTGCCGGTCTTTGGGTCAAATATATTTCCTAATCGATCAGCAATACCTTCTTCGATGGTCAGAACATGGCTCATGACCAAATCGCTTGCAGGGGTGAAGGTCCAAATCTGCTTGTCATGGATTGACCGCGGCTTTTTTTCATCCATGGCGTCTTGCGCATCAGGACGAAATGAAATTGAGAAAAATTCTCGATAGGAAATAGTGTGATAGACTAAAATCCCCGTCCACCTATAAATTATGAGGGGTTGCAGGATTGTGCTGGCCCACCAAGCCAGACGCTTACAAGCTTTTTTGAATAGATCCGCTAGACTACGCAATTTCAAAAACTATGCATCCAAGATGTAGGGACCCAGGGAAAAATTTTCAATGGGACTCGTCAAGATCGACAAGAAAGGAAAACCGTAAAATATGCTTGCAAGACCCACAAATAAGACTAAAGGCTTAACACCATGAAAATTATTCTCGGAGTATTTTCTGAAGATGATCGGCCACGAATTGAGCGAGGGCCTCTGAACCTTTTGGCACCACATGCACATGATCATCAAAAGCCCAATCCTTTCCAGAAAGATAACCCGACGTATCAATTAACCTAACTCCTTTTGCATCTGAAACATTTCGAACGATTCCATCTAACCGATCAAACGTCTCCACCAAGGCTTCATGACTCAGTCCTACATGGTGATAATCGACTCGCTTCTTCTTTTCCGGAGTCAGAACATTCGATCCATAAACCAATCGAGCTTGGGTCATGAGAATGGGTTCAGCATCAATATTGCGAGCCAAATCGACAAACATTTCCATCGCCAATTGATATTGTCGAAAAGCTTTAGGATTGAGTGTCGCGATGGAATTTTGTGTGTCACTTGTCTTTTGTAAACCTTCTTTGCCAATCTTTAATTTGGTTTTGTAGTAGATTCTTCTTAAGGTGGTATACAACTGTGACCATTCACAGAGCCATCGATCAAAAAAACTTCCGTAATGAATTCGTGGGTCAAATCCTCCTAGAGCGGGACGTAGAGTTCGTAGTACTGTTGTGGGGGAGCTAAAGTATTTGATGTCGTTCCAAGCATTATAGATCAAGACATAATCTGGTTCGAAAATAAAACCTTCGGCGAATAAACGTCCGACAGATTCCAGCGCGGTATGTCCAATCACCCCAGCATTGATCACTTCGACGTTTGCAAAACCAACTTCTCGCAATTTGCCTTCTACGAGGTGTGGCCAATCTTCTCCTTTAGTGCTTCTCGTATCGAATACGGAAGACCCTCCGAAAACGATAATACGAGTCATTCCCTCAGGCTTGGAAATCTCAAAATTTGGTCCTCGGTATCCTTTTTCGTTAATTTCCCATACTAAATGTTTTTTCTTGCCAAAAGGAGTACTCACTAAGCGAGCTTCCTGTTTAAATGCATGTCTAGCAAAAATGACGGGTTCGTATTGCACAGATCTATTTCGCAGGATCTCAGGAGTGATCTCTCCGTTTTTCACAAAAAGACGAACTCCGGCCTCAGCCAGGAGAATGAGGACTCCAATTGACATCAAGATCACGAAAACAGTGAATACCGTCTTTCTGGACAATGAAATCATGTTCCCTTTCACTCACCTATAATAAAAACTAACATTTTATCTGAGCCCTTCATTATCCACTTTCCGTGCTTCTCGAGGAATGCCATACTTTTCCTTGAAATCCTGCCGGAGGCTAGAAAATCGCCTGTCATTTTCAAGGATACCTACAGCGCGAGTAACAACCTCATTGCCCAAATCTCGACGTATGGCCTTGTTAAACTGATACATACAGGACGCGGCGACGTACCCAGACAAAAAGGCCAAGAGCTCAGTCCGCTTGCCTCGCCCAATCGTGAATGCTCCCTTGATCCAAATTTCAGCTAAGGTCTTTCCTCTCTGCTCTAAGGAAATAGTCTCCAGACGAGTCAGGCCGCGTTCACGATCGATGACTACCAAACATTTTCGAAAAGTCTCATAATCCTCCGAAATGCATATTAAATCTCTCGGATGAACCTTTGACCCAATTCCCTTCTGGTGCAAAGTCCCCATTAACTCGCCATGCACCCACATGAGACGCCGACGGTTTCGTAACGAGGCATCTCGATACACCTCCACAAATTCCCTTCCAACTACCTCTTCCACTAGAATAAATCCACTAATAGACCAACCGAAAACTTTGGACTCCCCCCAAGCCACAGGGGTCATCACCGGAATGCCATGGTCACGAAATAACTCGAGAATTAATAGCTCTCGAGCCGTTTCTGAACAATGCCATTTGAAACCGGCTTGTTTGAGAAAGTACTTTCTTTTCTGACCCGCAACGTCAAGATACAGAGAACGAACAGGGCGTTTGGATGGACGGGACAGAAGCTCACCAGCCGAATAATTGACGAAATCCTTAAATTCGGAAAGGCCGATCTTGGCTAGCGCAGAACGTATGCTGTCATTGATATGTAAACTCTTATGAAGGAACATCGATAATGAATAGTCGACGACTCAATCCTTTTTCATGGATGTGGAGTAAACACAATATGCAGGTTTTAGTGTCGGAGATCAAGAAAAATGCTAACCTAAACTGTTGCCTACTATATTAGTTGATTGCCAATTCATAATATTTGCTTTTTGCCTTGGCACGTCAATATGCTTGCGAAAATTGGCAAAAAGATGTCGCAAGTCTCTACCCCTCAGACCAAACGAGGCCTCTCAGAAACTTGAACTGGATGTCATCACTTTCTGTACCATACAATCGAAAGCCTATGTCGAATTAACCCCTTAATCCCATAATGCATACATTTAGCATCAAATATTTTTACGGCAAGTTTCCAGAAAAATCCTATCAGCTCTGGACAAATCCTTAAAAACTCATATCCTTCTAGAGTATGGTTTTAATCAGTCGTGTGTATTGAGGCTCATTGCAGTCAAAAAGTCAGCAACCAGCCATCCTTCATCATGTTTTTCAGCTTGAAATGAGCATCATCCTTTAATGGCAACTCTGACAATCCTCCGACACGGAAAAAGTATATGGAATAAGGAGAAACGCTTTACTGGGTGGACGGATATCGCCTTAAGTTCACGTGGTATTGCAGAAGCTAAGCAGGCGGGCGAACTTCTCAAATCTCGCGGCGTGACTTTTGACGTTTGCTTTACTTCTTACTTAAATCGAGCTAGCGAAACGCTACGAATTGTGCTCGATACTATGAACTTATCACATGTCCCTGTCCTGAAAGATTGGCGTTTAAATGAACGCCATTATGGGGTACTGCAAGGTTTAAACTGGTGGGAAGCGAGAAAAAGGTATGGAGCAAAACAGGTCTTGGCTTGGCAAAGGCACTTTGACGTCCCACCCCCACCGCTCGAGATGACAGATCCCCGTTTTCCGGGAAATGATCCTCTATACTCGCATCTATCGCCAAACGATCTTCCTCTAAGCGAAAGCCTGAAAGACACGCTTACACGCTTTCTTCCCTTCTGGCAGGATGTCGCCGTACCTGAGCTCCACCGAGGCAAGCATCTCCTTATTGTCGCGCATCATAATAGTCTACGAGGCCTATTGAAGCACCTCGATAACATCAGTGACGCTGACATTGCGAACATCTCGATTCGCACAGCTGCCCCCATGCTGTATGAATTGAACGAACACTTGGTTCCTATTAGTCGAGAACATCTTCGTCCTCGTTCGACGCTCGGTCAATTTACTTGGAAAATATTAGGCCATTGGATTGAACGCATTTCTCAGTAAGATTGTTCGCTATTGCAGCGGTGTTTTGGAGTCATACGAGCCCATGACTAACAGAGCCACGATGTATTTTGCCGAAAGTGTAAGCATGGCTTGGGAAGGAAGTCATTCGCAAATACATTCGCGATCAGGAGAAAGGTCAGAGCATGCTGAAAATCTGAAGCCCCGGGCTTTAGCACGGGGAATAGGTTCCTCTTTCCACATTCGGAAATATTACCATCTAGTTAATAAACATCGACTTCCGACTTTTCTTCCGATAAGTTCCCAATTCCCCCTAGATTTTATTCTAAAAAAGAGATATGGTCTGTCCTCATATCCGCTTCTTTCTTTACGGATAATTCAATCTACATTTTCTTTGATGATTTCACACATTTGTCTCATCACGCCACCGTCAATTTTTCTTCTCGATGAACGGGTCTTTATGACGCTTGGAATTCTAAAAGTTGCCGCCGTACTGGAAACGGCTGGAATTACCGTAGATATGTTGGATCTTTCGGGAGTGGAAAACTTCGAGCAAGTGGTACATGATTATGTCCAAAACCACAGCGTTACCTGCTTTGGTCTGACCGCTACCACACCTCAAATGCCAGCTGCATCAAAAATCCACAAAATGATTCGTGAGCTACAACCCGAGGCCAGAATAATTTTGGGCGGACCACATGTCACCTTAATCCATGCCGCCCACTTGTATGAAAAGAAACACGATCGTGCAGGCCGTGGCACCACAGGCTTGAGTCAATTGTATGAAATGTTCGATGTATTGGTCACTGGAGATGGGGAAGAAGCTATTTTTAGAGCTCTGACTAATGATCCGCCAAAGTTAGTGGACGGTGATGATCCTAAGTCGGAGTTATTTTTGACCAATACACGACTCACAGAACTTCCCTTACCCTCCCGACATCTTTTAGATGTGGACAGTTATCAGTACGAAATCGACGGTGTTCGAGCACTTTCCTTAATTGCCCAATTAGGCTGTCCGTTCGGATGTGGGTTTTGTGGAGGACGTATGAGTCCGTTCTTGCGGCGTATTCGCATACGAACCTCAGAAAGTATTGTCCAGGAAGTTGTTCACTTATACAAGACCTACGGCACAAAAGGGTTTATGTTCTATGACGATGAACTGAATGTGAACCCTAAATTCGTTGAATTAATGAACCTCATTGCCAAAACTCAAGAGAATCTTGGAGTGGAGTTTCGTCTCCGGGGGTTCATAAAAGCTGAGCTCTTCACTGACGAACAAGCTGTAGCGATGTATCGAGCAGGATTTCGCTGGATCCTTGTCGGATTCGAATCTGGCCACGAACGTATTCTAACGAATATCCAGAAAAAAGCTTCAAAAGCTGATAACACTCGTTGTATGGACATCGCTAAACGGAATAATTTAAAAGTCAAAGCACTCATGTCCGTTGGACATCCAGGTGAATCCGAGGAATCCATTCGAGCGACGAGAGATTGGTTGATCGATGTGAAACCCGATGATTTTGACTCGTCGGTCATTACAACGTACCCTGGAACACCCTACTTCGATGAAGCGGTAGAGACCAAGCCTGGCATTTGGACTTACACCTATAAGAAAACAGGTGACCAACTCCACAGCGTGGCAGTCGATTATCGGGAAACAGCTGAATACTACAAAGGCATCCCTGGAGAATATACGTCTTATGTTTACACGGACCACCTAAGCTCTCCTGAGCTCGTACGATTGCGTGACTGGCTCGAAGCCGATGTTCGCCAACATCTTGGGATTCCCTATAATACGGGGGCTCCAGCGGTTCGATATGAGCATTCTATGGGGCAAGGAGGCATTCCATTATCAATATTAAGAACATCTTTCTTGCCAGTATCCGAGGCGACCTCAACATAATAATCACTTCCGCTAATGCGAAAAGCCCCTATCGGACTGTCTAGCTCATTGTGGACTAAGCTTGAGCTATACATTCTTTGACCCAACATATAAATAGCAGCTTTATTAAAGCGGATGTCGAGCAATCTCCCCACAATCTCACCTGTTATATGAAAGCATGATGAAGTGAAACTCCTGTTCAATGGCAAGGACTTCTCAAAAGCTTTGTATAGTTTTTGGGGGAAATCTATAGGCCAGACTCCGTAAAAAAGATGCCATTCATCTTCGTGCAAAGCACGAGACTTTCTGTCACGGGCTCTTGTAGAGGAGGCATTACTTTTCCCCAATCGAATGAATGCCATTATGGGGTACTGCAAGGTTTAAACTGGTGGGATAGTGGGAAGCAAGGAAAAAGTATAGGGCAAAACAAGTCCTGGCTTGGCAAAGACACTTTGATGTCCTGCCAGCACTTCTTGAGATGACAGATCCCCATTTTCCTGGGAATGACCCATTAATGACCCCTTTGCTCAGCAATGGCCAACCGATTTTCTTCAAAGTGAAAGTCTCCAAGACACGCTTGCACGCCTTCTTTCCTTCTGGCAAGATATCGCCGTACCGAAGCTCCTGCGAGACAAGCACCTCAGCAACTCGAACATGGCGAATATCCCGATACGCACAGCTGAGCTCATGCTGTATGAATTGAACGAACACTTGGTTCCTCTCAGCCGAGAGGATTGGCGTTCCTATTCGACGTTCAGTCAATGTATCAAGAAAATATCAGGCCATTGGATTGAACGCATTTCTTCGTAAGTTGAACGAATGACCTATTTGGATTTTCAACGCCTGGCAACCATTGACCCGGTGTCATTCCAACAAAAAACACCCTATCCCTGGATTAATCCTGAAGGGTTACTCACTCCCAATGGGCACCAACAGCTGCTTTCGACCCTGCCCGATGTTTCGCTCTTTCAACGGCGTTTCGGAGTCGTACGAGCCCATGGACAACAAAGTCATGATCGTTTTACTCTTGAATACCAGGACGATCTTCCCCTTGCGCCAGACTGGAAAGCCTTTATCGCCGAACTTTATGGGCTGGAGTACCAAACTTGGCTCAAACGTTTATTCAACGTCAATTCTTTGGACTTAACCCTTCACTGGCACTACACACCCAATGGATGCTCCGTCTCACCTCATTGCGATGCCAAGCATAAACTTGGCTCCCATATTTTTTATCTCAACACGGAAAAGAACTGGCAGGAAAGTTGGGGGGGAGAAACCGTTATCCTCGATGACGGAGGTCAATTTGACCGTAAATCCGCACCAAAGTTTGAAGACTTCAAGAAAACCTCGGTTTCCAAGGCTATTGGAAATTATAGTCTATTGTTTGCCCGAAAAGGAAATTCTTGGCATGGCGTCAGAGAAATTCAATGCCCGCCCGACAGCATGCGAAAAGTGTTTATTGTTGTGATCAATCGCTTTACGTTAATTGATCGCATGCAGCGAATTTTCGGCAAGTCTGCCAACAGTTATTAGGCTGGCAGAGAGGAAAGACAATCCCTTTTCCCACAGAATTTACTTAACACGTACTTCTTCATTCCTGTTTTCAAGCCCTTCTCATTCATCACCTATGATCAAAACTGAAAAATGGTCACGGATAGCGCTAATGTCTGTCTCGGTCTTCTTGACCTTAATTGGAGGCGAAATCATACTGCGAGTAATTTCGCATACAGATATTGACGGTAATATATCTATTGCTGACCGCAGAATACGGCCTTTTCAATTTCCAATAAAAAGTTTGGAAAAAAAACTCTCTCATTACAAGACACAGAAAACCAGTTATACCCACTATGATCCCGATCTTGGTTGGGCTGTTCGTCCGAACAGTCAGTCTATCAATGGGCTGTATTATTCCAACAGTGCAGGAGTCCGGACATCTTCGACTCGTCAAGAAACGCTACCAGAGCCTTCGCCGGAAACATTACGTATTGCCATTTTGGGAGATTCTTTTACTCATGGCGATGATGTCGCATATGAAGAAAGCTGGGGAGCCGTCCTTGAAAAAATCTTGAACAGTAAAGGTCGCCAAGTTGAGGTGATAAACCTGGGAGGACAAGGCTATGCCATTGACCAAGCCTACCTCCGTTGGAGAAAACATGGGAAGCCCTTACATCCTCACGTGGTCATTTTTGGTTTTCAGAATTCCAATGTGAAGAGAACTATGAATCTTATTCGATTGCTGTACAGTCCAGATACGGGCGTCATTTTCTCCAAACCACGATTCATCTTACAAAATGACAAGTTGCAGCTCATTAATGTGCCAACGGCTTCACCTGAAGACCTTCTGTCCATATTCCAAAATTTCCATAATTGGGAATTCCAAGACCATGAGTTTTTTTACCAGAGGGCGAATTATGAAGAGAGTCCGTTGTACTGGAGCCGATTAGCTTCGTTTATCATTACCGGGGTTTCAGTAAAATTCTCTCCCAGGAGAAAGGGATACGACTTCTTTGCTAAAGACTCAATGTCCAGAAAGGTCGTCTGGCGGATCATTGAAGAATTCAAGCGCGAGGTTGAGGAAGAAGGAGGACGTTTTGTGATTGTCCATCTCCCAACAAAGAAACCCATAAAACGGTTACGAAATGGACGAGACTTGAAATATCAAGATCTCTTGAAGGAATTACAAGCGACTTATGAGCTTATAGATCCATCTCCAGAACTTATTCGTCAAGCTGACGTATCTTCACCGGCAGACCTATTTGCTGAGCGTGGCAGTCACTATTCTCAAGTTGGCAACCGAATAGTTGCAGAAACTATAGCGAATGCCTTACTTTCGCCTTAAGTTACCAAATGGCTCACAACTTTTTTCAATTTTCTCAACAGCGTGTATATCCTTTAGCACTGAACTCTGCAAACAACAATTCTCTCGCCCCTTAAAAGTTTCTATGTGTGGCATAGCTGGGTTTATAGATTTTTCTCCGAAAGGTATTCCTTACAATTTATCGGAAATTGCGACTCATATGGCTGAGACCATGCATTCCCGTGGGCCAGACCATGGAGGAGTTTGGGAAGATCGACAACATAACCTAGCGTTATCTCACCGTCGTCTTGCTGTCATTGATCTTTCTCCAAGTGGACACCAACCAATGCTCTCCGCCGATAAGCGATATGCCATCGTTTACAATGGCGAGATCTATAATTTTCGTGAATTAAAAAAAACTTTGACAGACATGGGCCATGTTTTTTCTGGAACAAGTGATACTGAAGTTTTATTACAAGCTTGTGTGGCCTGGGGTGTGAAAAAGACCATAGAACAATGTATTGGCATGTTTGCCTTTGGATTTTGGGATCGTCAAGAAACCACCTTGACCTTGGGGCGAGATCGATTGGGAATTAAGCCGCTTTTTTGGGGATATTTCGATGATGTCTTTATTTTTGGCTCCGAATTGAAAGCTCTACGACAGCATCCCCGATTCATCCCCTCTATAAACCTTAATGCGATGGCGACCTTTCTACGATTCGGATTCATCCCTTCTCCTCACTGCATCTATGAACATACCTATAAATTAGAACCGGGCTGTCTCCTTACACTTCGTCCACAACATCCACCTCAAATTGAAAAATATTGGGATCTTCGCAACATAGCCATTCGGAACATGAGAGAACCATGGTCTTTCAATGATGAAGAAACGACCAATCAATTGGAATGTTTGCTTGGAGATGCTGTTACGCAACGCATGACTGCAGATGTTCCTCTAGGAGCATTTCTTTCTGGCGGAATTGATTCTTCAACAATTGTGGCCTTAATGCAAAAGTCTTCGAATCGGCCGGTTCGAACCTTCACCATCGGGTCTCGGGACATTTCACATGATGAGTCGATTCATGCGAAGGAGATTTCTGCATTTTTAGGCACGGATCACCAGGAATTTATCATCGAACCTGACCATATATTTCGTATATTGCCCCAACTAGGGAATTGGTACGATGAGCCATTTGCAGACATTTCTCAGATTCCAACATTTTTAGTTTCAGAAATGACTCGCCAGCAAGTGACTGTCGCGCTTTCAGGCGATGGCGGGGACGAGCTTTTTGCGGGCTATAACCGTTACTTTAAACTGTCTCAACGGTTGCGCATGCTCGAGAACATTCCTCCTTTTCTACAGCCTATTCTTGCAACATGTGTCGGAATTCCTTCGGCTCTCTTGAATCCTGCCTTGCAGCACCTTCCTGAAAAGTGGATGAAACTCACCAAAAAAATGCACAATTTTTCTCAAAAATTGGCAAATGCTGACATAGGAGGGCAATATCGGCAACTGGTTAGCCGTTGGGAGAATCCTTTAGATCTTGTCCCTCATGCAACCGAAGAATATCTCAAACTCTACTCAGACCAAACGTTAGGCACAGACTTTCCTCATCCCATTACCCGCGCGCAATACTGGGATATGATGACCCACCTTCCAGATGATATTTTGGCTAAAGTTGACCGAGCGAGTATGGGGGTCAGTCTTGAAGTTAGGGTCCCCATGCTCGATCACCGTGTTGTGGAGTTTGCCTGGTCTTTGCCTCACCATATGAAAATGCGTGAAGGACAAAGCAAATGGTTGCTTCGCCAACTTCTGGGGAAATACGTACCTCGTCATATGTTCGAAAGGCCAAAAATGGGATTTGGGGTTCCCATCGGGCAATGGCTAAGGGGGCCATTACAAGAATGGGCCGAAGATTTCCTTTCTGAACACGCTTTGAAAAGAGGTGGGTTATTTAATCCTGCTCCAATCAGGAAAAGATGGAAAGAACATCTTTCCGGAAGTCATGATAGGACTCGGTCCCTTTGGACCATCTTAATGTTCCAAATTTGGTATGACCGTTGGATGAAACCTTAAAAATCTGACAGGTGGGCATGCATCATCGATGTTCAAACTTTAAGAAAAAATAATTGGTTCGCTAAAGAGAGTACTCTTGCTGCAAACCATTCGAGGATTACCCAGAGTGACGGAATCGGTCAAATAATGTCGAGTCTATCACTTTCCAATCATGCTCAAAAAAAGCTCGTTTCATCCACCTCGCGAGAAAATACAGTTCCACAAAGCTGAAATACTTCTGAAAATCAGGTGTACCCTGATCGGCAAGTAATGAAAACAGCTGGGCCCTATGAGGTCCTAGCCACCGCGCACAGGCTTTAGCGACTCCAATTCCTATAAGTTGGTTTCCAGCTAATCCATCGACATCTACGACACAGAGCCTCCCATTCTCTTTCCGCAGGAGAAAATTTTTAAGGACAGGATCAGTATACTCGTATCCTACCCATATTTGTTCTGGGGTCAAATCAGGCACCACAGCTTGAAGGTCACGATAAGAGGTTGGAGTCAACACATTGATTTGGTGGAGAAAGCGAAGATCCTGAAGAAGTGTGCCAAGGAAAGATGATTGTTTCGTATCCATCAACTTGGGGTTTTTCCTATACACTGTGCTGTAAAATTCTGCTACTTTTATTATAAATTCCTCGTCAACGGATCGAACCTGAGTGCCGTCCACAAATTCGAGCCATATCTCATGCTCATATCGCGCAACGAGAGGAGGAAAATAGCCACTTTCCGTAAAACATTGGAGACCTTGTTCAATTTCCGCAGCTAAAAATGAATCGCAAAGAATTAGGCGCTTGAATTGGTGTCCATTCGTCGTGACAAAGTGAATGCCTTTGTCTTTTTGCAAGCGTGTACCAAATAATCGAGAAAGGACATATTTCAGCCTTTTCACCCAAAAAGGAGAAGATTGGTTCGTAAATCCTTTAAAGTCCATGCGCACAAGTTGTTCGGTAGTTTAACATTTGAAGGAAGTTTGGATATGGCAATTAGATGATGGGTTGTATAAAATTTGCCGGCCACTTAAATAGGCCGGGTAAGAGGAAGAGGTTGGTGAATAAGTTTTGAGTGACTCTCACATTCAATTGTACCAAACACGTCAGATCTGGCAAAACACATGATCACGTTCAACATAGCTATCCACATCATTGTCTAAGACATGCCGTAACCCACAAAAACCCACAAATCGTTTCATTCAACCCTATCCAAATGATTAATTCTAAGGCTCCTAAGGTCACGGTTTTCATCCCGGTTTATAATCGAGAAGAATACATTGGAGAGGCTATTGAGAGTATTTTGGCTCAAACATTCTCAGATTTTGAAATACTGTTGCTTGATGATGGATCCACTGATTCCAGTGTAGAGAAGATTCACTCTTATACTGATCCACGTATTCGTTTAGTTTGCAATGAAGAAAACCTCGGTATTCCAAAAACCCGGAACAAGGGAGTCGAGCATGCTCGCGGAGAATATATAGCTATGCTCGATAGTGATGACCGCGCCTTTCCCGATCGCCTTGAAAAACAAGTCGCGTTTCTGGACACCCATCAAGAATATGCTCAGATAGGAAGTTGGTGTCGAATGATGGATTCTGATGGACGAATTTTAAAAAAAGTGAAACGACAGCCTACATTACCTAATGATATTCATGCTCAATTTTTGTTCCGATGTGCGATGAGTAATCGGTCAATTATGGCGAGGACAACTATTTTGCGAGAATACGGGTACCGCAATGATTTTCCACGATGTCAAGATTATGAACTCCATGTCAGACTCGCCAAAAAATATAAATTGGGCAACATTCCAGAATGTTTGGTCTATGGTCGAATTCATCCTCAGCAAATCACAGGGCAAACTCCTGTCCTCGGCGATACAAAAAAACAAGAGATTATTAGTCGGCAACTCCGAGAATTGGACGTCACCTTTTCCTTAGAAGATCTTGATCCTCATTTACTGCTTTCGCGTATGAGGAAAGCCAATTTCGTTCCTGACGCAGACTATCTAGAATGGGCGAGAGAATGGTTAGAGCGCTTGCAAGAAGCCAACTCGCAGACTCATCGTTATCCTGAACCTGAATTTTCACATGCGCTCAGCCAAAAATGGCTTCAATCCTGTTGGGTCGCTCGCAAAAATATGGGCTTGGAGATAGCGAAATATTTCTTTAGTTCGGCATTAAGTAAACACGTGCTTTCCTCCTTACCGAGGCAGTTATTGGGAACAAAGAATTCCTAGGTTTATCACTAGGAAAATATTTTTGTCATTCAAGCAAAGCTGATCCTCAAGAAGAAAGACATTCTCATCAATCACCCTCCTACAGACAAAAAGCCGCATCTCGCAATTTTTATTCCTTCGTTGGCAGGAGGAGGTGTTGCACGAGTGATGCTTCATCTTGCTAAAGCCTTTGCTGAACAAGGACACAAGGTTGATCTTGTCCTGTGTCAACACAAAGGGCCACATGCGAATAAGATTCCCGTCGGAGTCAATGTCATAGAGCTCAAACGGAGGAGCTTTGCCGTGAGTAGGCTTAGAGTTCTCCGTACGCATCCCCAAGCCTTTATGTCGTTATGTTTCCCTATTCTATTGACTCGCAAACCACCTAAAGCCATACGTTATATTCACAGCTTGGCTGCATATCTTCACAAAGAACGCCCAGATTCGTTGCTCTCAGCAAAAACTCACACAAATTTGGTTGCCATTTGGGCCAAACGACTCGCGAATGTTCAAACTCGGATGGTCCTGAGCGAACGATCGAATTTGTCGATGAACATCACACAATCACAAAAATGGCGTTGGAACTTTGTAGCGCCCTTAATTAAAGAGGTCTATTCACAGGCCGAACGTATTGTTACAGTATCGAGAGGTGTGGCCGATGACCTCGTTGCGAGTACCGGATTATCTCGAGAATTGATTGAAGTCATTTACAATCCAATCTTCACGACAGAAATCCAGGAAAAATCTCAGGCTCCTATTTCTCATCCCTGGTTGTCTTCAACCAACGTCCCTGTGATTTTAAGCGTTGGCCGGTTGGTACCACAAAAAAACTTGACGACACTTATTAGAGCCTTTGCCCTGGTAAGGAAGAAACGTCCAGTCCATCTCCTCATCCTTGGTGAAGGAAGAGAACGTTCAACACTCGAGACCCTGGTTTCGCAACTCGGAGTTGGACCAGATGTGTCATTCGGTGGTTTTGAGCCCAACCCCTATGCTTTTATGTCACGGGCTTCTGTCTTTGTCTTATCTTCTATCTGTGAAGGATTGCCAAATGTGCTCATTGAAGCCTTAGCCTGCGGATGTCCCGTTGTTAGTACCAATTGTCCCAGCGGTCCACAAGAAATTTTGGACAACGGGGCCTTTGGCCCATTAGTTCCCGTTAGAGAGCACGTGGCTTTAGCGGAGTCTATTCTAGAGATCTTAGAGCATCCTCCGAATGCTGACCGTCTTCGATCTCGTGCAGCAGAATTTGATTTGCACAGGATCGCAGAACAATATCTACAGGCCTTACTTCCACAATGAATCCTCATTCTTATCACGTTTGAAAGGAGCTCTTCGCCCGTGTGTGGGATTTGTGGTTTTTTTAATCCCCATCATCATTATTCACAAGAATGGATGCAATCCGTATCTCGTCACATGACTGATACCCTCGTGCATCGTGGGCCTAATGACGTTGGAGTCTGGATTGACTCTCGAGCAGGAGTGGCCTTAGGGCACCGGCGTCTTTCCATTCAAGATCTCTCGAGCGAAGGACACCAACCCATGACGTCTGTCTGCGGTCGTTTTCTGCTTAGTTATAATGGCGAAATCTACAACTTCAGAGAATTGCGCAAAGAGCTTGAACGCCATGGTTTTCGCTTCCGAGGACACTCAGACACTGAAGTGCTCCTTGGAGCCATCACTGAATGGGGCCTCGAGAAAACTCTTAGGCAAATCATTGGAATGTTTGCGATTGCTCTGTGGGACAGAGAAGAGGAATCGCTGACATTGGTTCGAGATCCTGTTGGCAAGAAGCCATTGTACTATGGATGGTGCCACGATTTTTTTCTATTTGGTTCAGAGCTTAAAGCCTTACGCGCTCATCCTCAATTTGATTTACCCATTAGTCCGGATGCACTCGGTCTCTTTATCAAGTACTCATGGGTTCCTACGCCGTATTCTATTTATCAAGGAATCCGCAAACTCCCTCCTGGACATCTGGTTACGGTACATTCGCAAAGCACAGTAGAAAATACGAGCTCTCATAAGTATTGGTCTGCACGGGCTGTGGCCGAAAAAGGCGAACAAGTCCCTTTCGGCGGTTCACTGGACGATGCCGCAAACGAGTTAGAAAAGATTTTACGAGATACCGTAGGCTGTCGGATGATTGCTGATGTCAGTTTGGGAGCCCTCTTATCGGGGGGACTTGATTCAACGATCGTGGTCTCATTAATGCAATCGATGAGCCACCGTCCGATAAAAACTTTTTCCATTGGGTTTTGGGAATCGCAGTACAATGAAGCCCAACATGCCAAAGATATTGCTTGCCACCTTGGAACGGATCACACTGAACTCTATGTTTCTCCAAAAGAAGCTCAGGCCGTTATCCCAGAACTTCCGCGAATTTATGATGAGCCTTTCGCCGATTCTTCTCAAATGCCAACGGTTCTACTTTCAAAATTGGCTCGACAAGACGTTCAGGTCGCCCTTAGCGGAGATGGAGGAGACGAACTCTTTGCGGGGTATTCCAAGTACCCTGAATGCATGCAGCGATGGAAAACTTGGGGAAACAAACCAGTTTGGATTCGCAAGAGACTGGCAGACGCGATGACCTACATGGGGCGGGGAAGCTGGAGTCTATTTGGGTCTTCGAATGTTTCTCAATCAGTTGCCATCCCCAAATGGCAGCGATTTTTCGCAAAACTCGAAAAAAAGTCTAGGTGGATCACCGCATGTAATCCAGTGGATTGTGTTGCCAAAAGGCATGCCCGTTGTCGACAAGTTCGGGATTATGTCCAAAATGCTAGAGAGGTGATGTCATTGCTCACAACTCCAGGAGATTGGGCCGATCTGACCAATCCCATTCAAGGAATGATGTACTTGGATTTTGTCACTTTCCTGACTGACGATATCTTGGTCAAGGTTGATCGTGCAAGCATGTCTGTCGGTCTTGAAGTTCGTTGCCCTTTATTAGATTCTCGGTTGGTTGATTTTGCCTGGAGTCTTCCGATTTCCATGCGATTACATAATCACCAAGGCAAGTACGTCCTTCGACAAGTACTTGAACGGTATGTGCCTCGTGACCTGACTGAACGACCCAAAAAAGGATTTGCTGTGCCAGTTTCCGATTGGGTCAAAGGTCCTTTGCGTGAGTGGGCTGAAAGTTTATTGGATGAGCGACGACTTCGGCAACAGGGCTTATTGAAACCGAACGCCATACGCCGCATCTGGCGACAACATCTAACGGGATGGCAAGATCATGATACGCTGTTATGGAGCATTCTCATGTTTCAAGCCTGGTATGAAGAGCATTCGTAAGAGAAGGGTGTCCGCTACATTGCAACTCACTTTTTATGTGTTTCTTTCCCACAAAGAACCTACACATTACTGGTCATCTAATTGTAACTAACCAATGGCCCAATGGAGACTGAATGAAATCTTACTGCGCAGGCTGTCCAGGTCTCAAGAGATTACCTTGGGGTTATGGGCCGGTCTATTGTGGGATAATGGTTCCACAACGTTCACGTATCTCACTGTCAAAAATAGGGGACAGTATGGTCCACATTTCACAGTGTGGAGTGCTATAGAGTGTGACTAGTTAAGAACTATCTGTGGAAACTTTGTAAGCATGAAACTGTTTAGTGCCTTTGCGCGAGCGTATCCAGTAGCCTGCTTCACCACGATTTTTGCTTTGTTGGTTGCAGGAATAATGGAGGGGGTGAGTCTTTCAGCCCTCCTCCCATTGCTCACGAGGGCAATGGGGCAGCAGTCACCGTCCAACTCACTGGGATCGCCTGAGAGTTCTGGCAGCGATGTTGGTCCAGGACGGGTGGTGATGGATGCACTTGAACAGATAGGGATTCATCCATCGCTCGGAGGGCTGCTCATTCTCATTGTGATGTGCATTTTCCTGAAAAATGGGTTTCTCATGCTCGCGAACAGACAGGTTGGCTATACAGTAGCTCAAGTCGCGACCGATCTTCGTTTGGCCCTCATTCGCGCTTTGTTGGTAACTCGATGGGATTATTATATTCGACAATCATCTGGCTCCTTGGTGAATGCAGTAGCAACAGAAGCTAACCGTGCAGCGAAAGCCTATCAGTATGGGGCGAGTGTTGTTGCCTTAACTATTCAGGTCCTCGTGTATTTATGCGTAGCTTTTCTCGTATCGTGGAGGGTAACGCTCGCTTCCATCGTAGCCAGTATGTGTCTTCTCTATGTATTGAGCCACTTAATTCAAATGGCAAGGCGAGCGGGGAAACGACAAACTAAATTATTGAAATCATTATTGAGATCCATGACCGACAGTCTGCAGTCCGTCAAACCTTTAAAGGCTATGGCTCGCGAAGTGCTCTTTAATTCTCTCCTTGAATCAGAAATAACAAAACTCAACAAAGCTATTAGGCGACAAGTTTTGAGTCGGGAGGCTCTACGAGCGGCACAAGAACCCATGTTGACGATTTTAGTCGCTCTTGGTCTGTATATTACGTTAGTACAATGGGGGATGCCGTTTGCCAATGTTTTGGTTTTGGTCCTGTTGCTTACGCAATTGTTGAGTCGACTAGGAAAGGTTCAGCGTCAATATCAGGAAATGGTGACGCTTGAAAGTGCCTATTGGTCTTTGAAGGAGACCATACAGAAAACAGAACAGCACCGAGAAGATGTGTCTGGGGACAAGGCTCCAGAATTCCAGGAAGTTATCAAATTCGACCATGTAACCTTTGCTTATGATGTTCAACCAGTTTTACAAGATATTGTTCTCATGTTTCCTTCAGGGTCTTTCACTTCTATTGTTGGATCTTCTGGAGCAGGAAAAACCACTATAGTCGATTTAGTTATCGGGCTAATCCGCCCGCAAAGGGGTGATGTTGTACTTGATGCCATTCCGTTGAAAGAAGTAGATATTCAAAGTTGGCGAAGAATGATTGGCTATGTACCCCAAGAAACTTTGCTTTTGCATGACACCGTACTCAAGAATGTGACACTAGGCGATCCTGAGTTGGATGAAGGGGATGCCGAAGTCGCATTACGAGCCGCAGGAGCTTGGGAATTTGTTCAGAGTCTCCCTCAGGGTTTAGAGACATCGGTCGGGGAACATGGTCGGAGTCTGTCTGGAGGTCAGAGGCAACGTATCGCTATTGCTCGGGCATTAGCTCATCGTCCAAGGTTGTTGATTTTAGATGAGGCTACGAGTGCATTAGATACTGAGACCGAGGTGGCCATCTGTCAGACACTACAGAAGCTTCGTGGGAGGTTGACCATACTGGCTATTTCCCATCAATCAGGTCTCATTGATGCGGCCGATCGAGTGTATCGCTTGCAGGATGGCATGGCGACGTTGATTGTTGATCGAGCGAAAGAGGAATTCCAACTGAACAGGGAAAGAGAACCTGAAAAGGCCATCGAAGAAAAAGACGATTCAGCTAGAGCGGTTACCAACAAGATCATTCATAATCGCTAGCTGGTTATTATGAATAAGCAACAGCTTAGTAACTTATAAAAACAAGAAGTGGACAGAGCGTGAGTACAGAAGGAAATGGACATGGCCGTGACTGTAGTCTGAATCAAAAGATTCGTGTTCTGATGGTTGTGGACTCTTTCTATTGGGTGATTGGAAATTTTGCGCATCAGGTTACGAAGAATAATATGTGGATAGATCCGTTTATTTGTTCTCACTTCGTATTTAGGCGATTTGTTAAGAGATTCGGGTACTTTCCTATGAATTTTGATGTCGTACATTTTCTGACACAACAATCTATGAAGCCTTTTCTTGGAAAGTTACCGATTGTTATGACTCTTCATCATGTTGACTCTAGCACTAAAATGGACTGCTTTGACGAGAGCGATGCCATCATGACGGTGTCCCAACAATGGTATGACCATCTTCTGACACTAGGTGTGTCAACAGAACGTTTAGGTATGGTCCCGTTTGGCGTTGATGTGAGTCAGTTTCATCCGCCAACTGATCAAGAACGTTCTACGGTTCGAGACGAATTACATATAAAGAAGACTGACTTTGTCATAGGATTTGCCGCAAATCGTTTGAGTGATAAGGATGGGAGAAAAGGGGTAGGTTGTTTCATTCGCGCCGTTAGAGACGTACAAAGAAAATTACCTAACCTCTTAACGTTAATTATTGGGCCAGGTTGGAAAAACCTCGTGACTCATCTTCGCAAAGAAAATATTCGTTGCCTTCACATTCCGTATCAAGTGGATCATAGGGAAATTGCCAAATTATATCAGGGTATCGATGTATTTTGGATGACTTCTCGAATAGAGGGTGGGCCGGTTCCCCTTATAGAAGCCATGGCAAGTGGAATTCCTTGTATTTCGACTCCCGTGGGTGCAGCTCTTGACCTGATAGAAAATAGTAGAAATGGGTTTATTGTGCCGTTCGATTCTCCGGAACAGTATGTCGAACTCACCTTAAAACTTGAGGGTAATGAAGAGTTAAGTCGGAAAATGAGATTAGAGGCACGCCGTACGATTATTCAGAAACGACAATGGTCGAACTCTATCGATTGCCTCAAGGAGTTATATGATAAAGCTGCAAAAAACTTCAAACTTCAAAAGCCCCTTCGATCTGCAATGAATACAGATGCGGCAGGCATGGAGGTCACTCATATTGACGACTTCGTTAACTTCCAATCTCTATCAATGGATGTTCTTTCACCAAAAATTCGGAATTGGATGAAGGCGTGTGAATATTTAAGGGGAGTTCAGTGGATGTTATATTTAGGTGAGTGGAAAAAGGTGAGACATCTATTAGGCTTAGCTCTAAAGACTGCCAAATTTTCGCCTAACTTATGGTGGCAAGCCGTGTGTGTGGTGGTCAGGGGAGGGAGGAAAATGTTGTTTTCGTGTAAATACCGTTCCAGAGGAAATCCTATTGAAACCTCATGTAATGAGGTGACGAATCGCGTAGCATGAAGGAAGAGAAGATTTTTAGAAAGGTCTGGAAACGATGAAAAGCTTAATACTGCAACGTAATATCAACATGTGTCACACCATCAGTGACTGAAAACGCCACTTCATCATGATTAGGCGGAGCGAGAAAGAGCTGTGGATCATTAGAAAACCCTACCCCTTCAACCGGCATTCCAATCCAGTTTCGGTCTAACTTTTTATTCCCATTTTCATCATGATGCACTACGATGGCATAGGTGCCGGGACCTGGTGCGTAGAGGCAAGCGTTTGTAGAGGGAAGTGTTGCTGGCGTTCGCTTCGAATCAAGCTTCTTCCCTGATGCAAGAAAGTCATCGGGGTTGTCTCCGTAAAGTTTAGCTTTGATGGTGCCGTGCCTATTGCGGAGTCCATGCACATGGACGGCAATAGGATACGGCTCTCTGTCACATAGTTTCTCAGGTTGTTTGTCATTATTACTGGCAGCAGAAAACAGAGGGTTGAGGATCATCAGGCTCAGACACACAAGAAGAGTTGGCAAAGCTTGGGGTATCCATGTGAGAAACCAAGAGGGTAACGTGAGTAAGTGAGAAAGGATGAGCAACAAGTAATCCTCCTGAGGAACGGTGTTGCGTTTTGATAGTTCTACGCTGATCGTGTCTAGTTGGTGTGTGGGTGTTAGTTAGAACAGTATATCAACTCATCTTATCTTACTGATGGAGGGTGCTCTCTTCTTCCTGGAGAGTGGCATTCATCGCAAGACAGACAACAGTTGATGCAAGAGTCGTTCTGGATCTATTCCGTGTTACTAAATCGATCAAAATCTTCTTGACGACCGATTAACACTAAGACATCACCTTTTTCGATGATCTCATCATGGGATGGGGTAAAATTGAATGACTCTCCGACCATCATCCGTCCTTTGACCATACGCGTGACCTGTTTTTTAATGCCGATGATGTTGAGGTTATGTTGCTCCCGAATCTTTGACTCCGCGATACTTAACCCAGACAATTGATCAGAAACCGACACTTCTTCGATACTGTACCCTGGGGCAAGTTCGAGATATTCCAAGACATTCGGCGAGATCAGTCGGTGAGCAAGCCGAATCGCGGTATCACGCTCAGGGTAGATGACTTCGTTGACGCCCAAATTTTTCAAGATCTTCCCTTGAATGGGCGCGACCGCCTTCGCGACAATGGATTTGATGCCCATCTCCTTGAGAGTTTGAACAATCAGAATGCTGGCTTCAATATTTTCCCCAATACTGACCACGGCCACATCAACATTTTGAGCGCTCACGGCTTTTAAAGCTCGTTCATCCGTTGCATCGCATTGAACGGCAAACGTGGCAATGTCACTGATGGCTTGGATCTTTTCCTCGTCTCGGTCAATGGCTAAGACTTCACATCCCTTATTGATGAGTGTTTCTGCTACGCTATAGCCGAATCGCCCCAATCCTATCACAGCAAAAAAACGTTTCATCAAAACATATCCTTCGCGAATAGTTGATTTCGATGTTGAATGATTAGCACTTCAGTGAAAAGTTACCGATCTTCAATTTTAGTGCTCTCAGATGGTTTGATAAATGAGCTAAGAATATCGATTGGAAGAGGGAAGAGTATCGTCGAACTCTTATCTCCCGCAATGCTCATCATCGTTTCCAAATATCGAAGCTGGATGGCGGCTGGGTTTTGGGAAAGGACATTGGCCGCATCAGCGAGCCGTTGGGACGCTTGAAACTCCCCTTCAGCATGGATGACTTTTGAACGGCGTTCCCGTTCCGCTTCGGCTTGTCGAGCGATAGCCCGTTGCATTTCATGCGGGAGGTCAACATTCTTGACTTCAACGGCTGTGACTTTAATGCCCCACGGTTCCGTCGCTTGATCGATAATGCGCTGAAGGTCGGCATTGATTTCATCTCGCTTCGAGAGAAGATCATCGAGCTGACTTTGTCCTAATACGCTTCGGAGGGTTGTCTGAGCAATCATTGATGTTGCATAGTAGTAATCTTCGACGTCCACAATCGCTTTCTGCGCGTCGACGACTCTGAAGTAAATCACCGCGTTTACTTTCACCGAGACGTTGTCTTTGGTAATGACGTCCTGTGGTGGAACATCCATGGTGACGGTTCTGAGACTTACCCGGACCAACTTGTCGATAAAGGGAAGAATGACAATCACGCCCGGGCCATGGGCCCCAATGATTCCACTTGCCAAACGGCCGAAACGAAAAATTACCGCCCGTTCGTATTCGCGAAGGACATAAAACCCTTTTGTGATTAAGGCCATAATACCGATCAAGATGAGTAAATAAGATGGGTTCACCATAACCTCCATGGCTACACGTTCCGTTGTGAAGTTGATGAAGATTTAACATGAAGTGTTAATCCGTCGATCCCAGTGACTTCGATGGCGTCTCCAGCATTGAGAGGTTGATCACTGACGGCATCCCAGAGCTCTCCATGCACAAAAATTTTCCCCATGGGAGTCAAATCGGTTTTGGCTAGTCCTGTCATGCCAATGAGACCTTCACTTCCTGTGACGGTGCGGCTTTTGAGAGATTTAAGACTAAAGGTGACGATCAGAAGGACAAAGCCGGCAGTGAATGCGACAACGGGAATAATCATCGACCAAGAAAGTTGATAAAACGGGTACCCCTCTTTAATTAACATCAAGGATCCCAGTATGAGCGAGGTGATGCCTCCAATGGCCAGGAGCCCAAAACTTGTGACCGTCGCCTCGAGAATGAGCATCACCAATCCCAAGAGGAGAAGAAGAACTCCCGCATAGTTCACCGGCAGTGTTTGCAATGAATAAAACGCCAGTATAAGGCTGATCGCGCCAACAACTCCTGGTAAAATCGCCCCAGGGTTGTAGAGTTCAGCAATGACTCCGATAGTGCCGATGGTCATCAGGACGTAAGCGATGTTCGGGTCGCTTAACGCTCTAAGGATTTCCAGACGCCAGGACATGGGAAAATCCTGTATTCGAGCATTGCTTGTCTGAAGTGTCACGGATTGTGAGTCAATGGAAGTGGTTTTTCCATCGAGTTCTTGCAGAAGCTGAGTCAGGTTGTCTGGAACGACGTCGATGAGCCCTAATTCTAGCGCTTCTTGTGCGGGGACCGAGACACTCTTCCGAACGGCATTTTCCGCCCACTCTGCGTTGCGTCCACGTCGTTCGGCGATGGAAATAATGTAGGCCACCGCATCATTTTCAACTTTTTCCTTCATCACCTTGTCCATTTCCCCGCCCCCCATGGCAACGGGATGGGCTGCGCCGATATTGGTGCCCGGCGACATGGCGGCAAAATGAGCGGCAAGCGTCAAAAAGACTCCAGCTGATGCGGCACGGCCTCCAGAGGGAGAGACGTAGACTGCAACGGGGACTCTTGACTTTGTGAGGTCCTTCACCATGAGGCGCATTGAACTGTCCAGTCCTCCAGGAGTATCAAGTTGAAAAACTAAGAGTTCTGCGTCATTGTCCTGTGCGAATTGAAGAGCTTCCTGCAGGTATTCGACGGCAACTGGATTAATGACGCCTTCATATGTGGCTGTGATCACAAGAGGTTGCTGTGAATAGGCTGCTTGAACTCCCCAGAAAGGAAGAAAAAAACAGAAAATCCACGTGAAGTGGTAAAGCGGAGGTGTTGTACCCAAAAAAGTGAAGAATGTTGATAGTCGCTGTAAGGGATTCATGAGGCTCCCATAGTGAACCCCCATCTATCTGGATCTTACGTTTCCCTCAGAATCATGTCAAGGAAAATGCTAAAAGACGTGAGGACGATCCGTAAAGCCTGAGGTACAAAACGGGGGACAGCCAACAGGTAGCCAGCAGTACGATTCACGAACGACGAAAGATGAGTCTGACCATTAAAATCCCTCAAAAGAGTGGGTGTGCAATGCGCGAACTGCTTGTTAGAATGACCACGCGATGAAACATCTCCAAGTGGGCGACAGAATACATTTAGTCGACAAAAAAGATCGGCATTACGCCCTCACGTTACGAGCTGGAGAAACGTTTCAGTTCAGCGGAGAGAAAATTGCTCACGATGAATTAATAGGCAAACCTGATGGCACAATGGTTCAACTTTCTACTGGGAAACCGATGCTCGCGATTTATCCGACTTTAGCGGAGTATTCGGTCAAGATGCCGAGAGGGGCTCAGGTCATCTATCCGAAGGATTTGGCGATGATCACCATTTGGGCCGATATCTACCCTGGAGCTCGTGTATTGGAAGCAGGAGTTGGGTCGGGTTCTTTAACGATGGCGTTGCTTCGAGCGGTGGGCGAGCAAGGGAAGGTTGTGAGTTATGAAGTTCGAGAGGATTTTGCGAAAACGGCCACGAAAAATATTGAGCGCTACATGGGAGTAGTTCCTCACTTTACTCTGAGGCAAGAAAGTATTTTTGACGGCATTCATAAAGATGATCTTCGTGAGGGACTCTTTGATCGTGTTGTGCTTGACCTCTCCGAGCCATGGCAGGTCGTGTCTCATGCTGCAGATGGGTTACGTTGCGGTGGGCTCTATTTGAGTTTTGTGCCGACGATTCCACAAGTCATGCAAACGGTCAATGCATTGGAAGAGACAAGGGAGTTTGGGCTTATTGAAACATTTGAGACCTTGTTACGCACATGGAATGTAAAGGGCCGAAGTGTCAGACCTGATCACCGTATGGTTGCCCACTCAGGATTTATTACGGTCGCCCGCAAGATAGAGAAAGGTACATGGGAAACTCAATCACGTCTCCAAAAGGGAGAGGCAAGTCAGGAAACAGAAGACGTGATCATGGAAGATCAAGGTTCGTATGGAGAGTGCAAGTCATCATGAAGCCATCATTGCGAGTGCGTTAGAGGTAAAAGAACAATGGAATCCAGAGAAAAAACAATCCTCATCGTGGATGATGATGAAGATATTAGAGAATTAGTTGAAATTACACTTGAGGATTCACACTATTCTCTTCGCACTGCGGAAGATGGTGAAGCGGGGCTCAACGCGATCCAAGATCAGCGACCAGATCTTGTCATCTTAGATTGGATGATGCCGAGGCTTGATGGCCTTCAGGTTGTAAAGAAGCTTCGTGAGAATACAAGGACGGCAGGGATTCCCGTCGTTTTATTGACAAGTCAGCCTGATAAGGATCATCGTGAAGAAATTCGAACCCTTGGGATCTTTTCCTACCTTCAGAAACCCTTTAGTCCATTAGAACTCATACAGACGGTTCAGAAAGCGTTAGCCGGATGAAGTCTGCAACGTCAAAGATTCCGTTCGAGCCGGAGGACCATCTTTCTATGCAGCCTCAAAGTGTTCCGAATATTGCTGCTCAGCGGCAATTGGAAGGTTCGCGTTCCCAATTAGCAAAATATGCCGTGGATCTTAAAACTTTGCTGCGGAGAGAGGCAAAAAAGACAAAACAGGTCACGCGAATCAACGAACAATTGAAAGCCTATGCCCGAGATTGGAAGAAAGCCTATGACGCCGAGCAACAAAAGAACCGAGAATTGGAACAAGCCTACGCGGAAACAATCGTTCGTCTTTCTTTGGCCTCTCGCTATAAGGATGAAGAGACGGGAGGGCATATCGAACGATTGAGTCATTATTCTAAGACCATAGCGCTATGTATTGGATGGAAGGAGAGCGAAGCAGAGCGATTATACGCCGCAGCGCCTATGCATGATGTTGGTAAAATTGGAATTCCTGATGCTGTGTTAGGGAAGAAAGGTCCACTCGAGGAAGAAGAATGGGAGCTGATCAAAAAACATCCAACATTGGGCGCGAGTTTGTTATCGGGGTCTTCATCCCCCTTACTCAAGATGGCACGAGAGGTGGCGATGACCCATCATGAACGATGGGATGGGAGTGGGTATCCATATGGGTTAAAGGGTGAGCAAATTCCCCTCTCAGGGCGCATTGTCATGCTTGGAGATCACTATGATGCACTTCGAAGCAAACGTCCGTATAAACCTTCCTTTTCCCATAAGAAAACATGCGATTTAATGTTGAATGGAAATGATCGAACCAAACCTACACATTTTGACCCTCAGTTATTAGCAGCATTCCGAGAATTTCATGCAGAGTTTGACCTGATATATTCTCGAGTAATGGACGAAACAGCAGGTCTCATGGCTCAAGGACATTAGATTTCACTCTGTTTGAAAATCCTCACCCTAGATACGTGTCGCAACTTCTTTAACGGGGATGTTCTACAGTATAGCCAGCCGCTTCCCACGCATTCATGCTACCTTCGACGTTATAGACGTGTTTGTATCCCAATTCCATTAGTGTATTGGCGGCGATATTGCTGCGATGTCCAGATTGGCAGTAGACGACAATATGATCGTCTGTTCTCACTTCTAGATCACGATAGCGCTGTTGCATTTCACGGTAGTCGATATTAAAGTCTGTTCCAGGAATAAACCCACCCTGATGTTCTTCTGGAGTTCGTACGTCGACTAAGACAAACCCTTTTCGAGAGGGATCTGAGGCCTTTTCCAATCCAGCTTTTAATTGTTGGACATTTAACACATAAGGTTGAGCGGCGAAGCTGGAGTGGCTTATCCCAAGGATGAGGAACAAGGCTGTGACAATGGTCAAAAGGTGTTTTATTCGTATCATAACGTAGTCTCCTTTATCAGCTGACGCTTCATGTTTATATTTGGGTTTATGCTGATTCGATGATACTCATGATAAGAAAAAATAAGAACGGGCGTTCATAAAAATCTTATGCTGTTCTTGAAGCGTTGGTCAAGTTTTTGGATAACAGTGCTAATAGCAGGTATCGTCATGGGATGTGGTGCAGGAGTGCTTCTTAATCCGGAGGGGCAGGGGGGAGGTATCGCTCAATACCTTTATCAAGAACACGATGGTCATATGCTGTCTTCTAATCGAACGGAAGCATTACGTCAGATTAGCCGATATTGTGTTCGCTCGTATACAATCATAAAGGAAGGACCGACGCAAGGAAGAAAGCGAGTGGTAGACGACATTGCTGGTTCGGACGTCATTACCGAAAGTTGGTGGGGAATTCGATTCAAGTGTCTACCGAAAACAGAATCATGAAAGAGAGCAAGGATAAATTACGAGGATTGAGATTGCTTCAGATCGTCTAACGTGAGGAGTCGTATTAACTGAATACCATGTTGTTCAAGGCGCTTTTGTCCCTCCTTATCTGAACGATCAACAATAACCAGGGCATGTGAAACGAGAAGCCCTGCATCTCTAGCGGCATCTGCGGCTTTGATGAGTGATCCTCCAGTGGTCAGAACATCATCAACAATAAGTGCCGTCTCTCCGTGAGAGAACGTGCCCTCAATCAATTTGCCAAGACCATGATCTTTGGGCTGCTTTCTGACAACAAAGGTGCGCCATTCTCGAGTAGGGTTTGCCGTATAGCCATAGTCTGAAATGCAGGTTGCCAAGGGGATTGCTCCAATCTCAAGTCCTCCAACTAAGTCAAAAGCAAACCTCTGTAGTTGTTCATGAGCGATCTTGGCAACGAGGTGACGTGGGCCTGGGTGAGATAATACAATACGACAGTCAATATAAAATGGGCTGGTCAATCCTGAAGCGAGACGAAAACCCTTTTCTTTATCCCACTTAAACGCTTGGGTTGTGTGAAAGGCTCGAAGAAGATCTTGTTTCGACATGATGGAAATGAGTAAAAGAAAACATGTGGTAAAACGGCAATCCTTCTACCATTAGGCCAATGTGAAACGCAACTATGAATTGCTGAAGGGAAGAGCACGAAAGAAGTCCTTGAACAATTTGTCTAGTACAAAATACGAGATACGATTCACGCTTGCGCCCCAGAGCGCTGCAGCGCGCAGGCACGAGAGACGAGTTATGAGGAGTTGATTCAGATGTTTAAGGTAAAAAAGCGTCCACTCAAAAAAGAAAAGTTGCCTGTCCTTTACAATATCCTTGAGAACTACACGGATCATGATCCGCCTGGCAATGTCATGGTCTGTGCGATGACTGAGCCGGAGGATATATCCGTTCATGCAAAAGTTTTATCAGAAAGTTATGAGATCCCTCTGGAGGCTGTGACACGGCTCCTCAGTGAAGGCGGTTTATATCAGTATCCGCAATCAGGTTCTTTGGTCACAAAGGGGCTTTTCGTTTGCAAGATCGATTCGACAGGACAAGAACCGAAACAAACCTGGGTGTTAGATCTCGAGCAATATGCCGATGCTGAAAGATTGCACCAGAGTTGGGGCCTCTCGATGGAAGAGGCCGCAAGCCGAGTATTCTATCGAACCCTTCCTGATGAGTTAAAAGAACGCCTGAAACAAAAAAACCTTGGAATAGATTACGCCAAATTAGAACTGTCTGTTGCGCGTGGAGGTGACGTCAAATATATCGACTTTCGTAAAGACTGGTCACCTCATTTTAAACGGAAGTGTGTGATGCCTGATGGTAAACTTGTGGAAACAAGCGGTCTTGAGGATTTCGCGAATTTTCATGGCGTCAGTCAAGATGAAGCGCGAGCGCTTTTAGACCATGGGGGGACCTGTGAATTAAAAACTGGAGGTGTCCTTGCCTGCCAAATCATCAATGGTCAACCATCTGTCGCGAGATTTAATGCGCGTCAGTATTCAAAAGCCAAGGCCCTTGCGAAATCCAAGGATCTTCATATGATGGATGCTCTAAGTGAAGTCGCGATGAGCGATCCGGTCTTAATGCGTGCGTTGCAGCGGGCAGATGTGGCGAACTAGGCAGACTTGGAAGTTTGAAGTGTATGTGGTCTGATACCTTATTGATGTGGCTCTCTTGAGTATCGTGTGGTTTCTGATCTGACCGTGAGCCAGCAGGGCAAGGCTTAGCCAGGGCTGCCCTCTGCTGGGCATCATGGCGTAGTGCTTGATGCCAGTGTTTGTTGCTCCGTGACTGGTGCCCACCGTTGGACCTGATTCCGTCCGCCTTCCTTCGCCGCATACAGGGCTTGATCAGCCTTCTCAATGAGTTCCGCCGGGTCGATCGTCTCTTTGCTCATAGACGTCACGCCAAAGCTCGCCGTGATGCGCAGGCCTGCGGTCGTGCGGATCTTGGCGCCACTCTCAACTTCAACTTTTCGACACATCCGCTCCGCGATTTCTGCCGCCTTCTCCTCATCGGCATCGGGTAAAATCACGCAGAATTCTTCCCCGCCATAACGGCCGATAAGGTCGGTGGGTCGAAGCCCCTCGCTGAGAGTTTTCGTAAAGACCTGAATGACCTGATCGCCCAGGGCATGTCCGTAACGATCATTGAAAGACTTAAAGTGATCGATATCCGTCATGATACAGCTCAGATTAGTTCCTTGTTCTTTGGCTCGTATGTATGCCTGCTCGAGTTGCTCGAAAAAGGCCCGCCGGTTTAAGCAGCCCGTCAAGGAATCCCGAGTGGCTAATTTTTCGAGTTCTTCGTTTTTCTTGAGTACTTCAGCTTGACTTTCATGCAGCGTCTTCAAGGTATCGACGAGTTGGGCATTTGCCAGATCTAATTCAGTGACGTCATTAAAGGAGACCAGCACGCCATTGACAGTTCCGGCGTCGTCTGTAATCGGGGAACTGTTGATCAGAAGCTTTCGGAAGGTTTCATCAGAGTTCGCAAGTACGCGTGGGAAGCCGGTTTGAGCACGATTGGTCGTGCGGGCGAGCACCCAAGGCGTGTCTTCGCCCATATGGTCTTCGGTGGTTAACCAGGTCAACTTGTCAAGTTTGGTGCCCAGTAAGGAAGAGATTTCTTTTGTTGACAGTCGAACAAAAGCAGAATTGGCTAAGATGATTCGATCATGAGGGTCAAGAATCACGACTCCTTCTTCGAGATTGTCCAGAGCGGCTTTGACGCGTTTGGGAATGACTGCAGAGGGGTCGAGATGTCGTAATGTTCGTTTCATGAAAAAGAAGTAACTCAGAAAGCCTAAGAATGCCACGAATGCAATGAAGCGAATCCAGGTAAAAGGGATAAATTCTAATAGAGTATGAGTACTGTGTGATCGAAAACGGACTTGGAGTGTGCCCCATTTCGCGAGTCCTTGAAAGATAGGAATCTGTATATGATCGAGGGTAGATTCTCCGTGCTCTGGAGGAGTCCATGAACTCAGATGCTCGTTCGAGGCAGCCAAGGTTGTCCCATCCACTGCGACTAATGCCGCAGACAGAATGTCGTCTGTTCGGTCGACAAGTTGGTTCATGGCTAATTTGAGGGTGTCAAAGTCGTCTTGGCTGGCAAGGGTCGAATATTGGACCGCGAGTGATTCAGAAAGCGTTTGGCGAAAGGTAAAGGTCTGTTCTCGTTCGTCTGGGACGAGTTGAAAAAACGTATTCGCGAGCATCATGGATGTGATGGTCAGTGAAACAAGACCGATACTGATACTGACAAGAGGAGGGAGACGCATGGTATGAGACAGGCAAAATGGATAAAGGGTGGACAAGTCCTATTTAGAGTCTCGGAAAATCTTGTCGATTCCTTGATATTCTTGGTTTTCTTTATCCGTTGCCGACTGATTGTCTTTCACTTCTACCTTCCGGGCCGTATAGCCGCCCGTTAAGATCGGTAAGGGGTCAAAATTTCCCCATGCAGGGAGCGAGGCAAACAGGCTAGTCAGCAGAGATGTCCCGCGTAACATCCACGCGACGTATCCAGCCGAAAGAGTCGCTCCAGTCCCTGTCGCCAAACCCGAGACAAGGTTCGACTCAATTTGATCGTGTTGAATGGTTTCTTTTAAGTGTTCGGCTAAGGCATCGAGCTGAGAATCAAGCTCAAGAGGGATTGGGCGAGCGGAGTTGTCCAAATCCAAGAGGCGCATGGGACGAGAAAATGGATCGTTTACGCCAAGAATCTTTGGGGAGGTCAGGTCAGCCAAAGACGTGGCAGAAAGCTCTTCCAGCTGCTGTGTGAGAAAGATTGCTCCTGACTTGTCAGTTGATTGTTCTTGAGTATCGGCCTTGTCTGTCAACACCGCTGGAGTAACGGTACCTGGCGGACTGGTGGGCGAAAGTTGTGTCGTATTGGATGGAGAGTCTGGGGTTTCCTCTGGATCTGGGTCTGAATCTGGCTCTGGGTCTGGCTCGAGCGGCGGTTCCGGACTCGGCGGTGGAGAAGGGACCGGAGCTGGAGCTTCCACGATATTGGTGACAGATACATACAGCATTTGTGTATCGGTTCCACCATTGCCATCACTGGCTTGGACCAGAACTTCATAGAGATTGTCGCCATTCGCATCAACTGGAGCTTCGAAATCTGGCGTAGTCGAGAAGGTTAAGGCCCCGGTGGTGTTATTGATGTTGAACCTCGAGACATCGGCTCCACCCACGAGACTATAGGTCAAGGTATCTCCAGGGAGATCCACATCGGTGGCCGAGACGGTGGTGACGGCGGTGGTCGCTTCGGCCACATTCACGTTTGCCGTAGCGCCGCCGCCATTGCTGGTGATGATGGGTGCGGTATTTGTATCGGTGACTGTGACATTAATCGTTTGGGTGTCGATGCCTCCGTTTCCATCGCTGACCTGGACTTGAACTTGGTAAATATTGTCCATGTTCGCATCTGTCGGGCTGGCAAAAGCTGGCGCGGTATTGAAGGTTAATGCTCCACTATTGGCATCGATACTAAAGAAACCTTGATCTGCTCCACCGATTAAACTGTAGGACAGCGTATCTGCTGGCAAATCAACATCACTGGCCGTAACAGTGGTAACAGCTGTGTTCCCTTCAACCACATTGACGTTAGCGGTGGCTCCACCACCATCACTGGTGATCGTTGGATCATCGTTGACGGCGGTGACGGAGATGGAGGCCGTATCGGTGGCGGTGGAGAAGGCGGTGGTGCCGCCATTGGTGGACACATCGACTTTGGTGCCGGCGGTGCCGCTGGTTTGATCCCAGGCGCGATAGGTCACGGCGGCGGTATCGGCGTTTTGCCCATCGGGCACAAAGCGCAAACTATCCGTCGAGCGCAGCAAGAGGGCGGAGGTATTGCTGACGGTGCCGACGGCGGTCCAACCACTGCCGGTGTTGTACTCCCAGGTGCCGTTGCTGGAATTCAAGCTGGTAATGGCGATGCCTTCTGAGGCGCCACTGTCGGCGTCGGTAATATCGGTCGTGACGATGGCGGAGATCAGGTCGCCGCTGTTGCCGGTGTCGTCTTCAGTAATGGTGGTCAAGCTCGGGGTCGAGGGGGTCAACACCGGGGCATCGTTTTGCGCCGTGACGGTCAAGGTGGCGGTCTCGGTGGCACTGCTATAGGCGGTGGTGCCGCCGTTGGTGGAGACATCGACGCCGGTGTCGCCATCGCTGCCGGTGGTGGTATCCCAAGCCCTAAACGTAATATCGCCGGCGGAGCCCGTATAGTTGGCGGTGGGCACGAAGCGGATGGAGGCGGTGCTGTCCAAGAGGACGGCGTTGGTATTGGTGACGGCGCCAAAGGCGGTCCAGCCACTGCCGGTGTTGTACTGCCACTGGCCATTGGTATCGTCGACGCCGATGACGGCGAGGCCTTCGACGGCGCCGGTATCGACATCGGTAATGCGATCGCCGCCGGCACTACTGATGATGGTCGCGACGGTATCGCCGGTGGGACTGGTGTCATCCTCGGCAATGTTCGTGAGGGTCATGGTGCCGGTGTTATCGAGCCCGGGTGCATCGTTGACGGCGGTGACGGAGATGGAGGCCGTATCGGTGGCGGTGGAGAAGGCGGTGGTGCCGCCATTGGTGGACACATCGACTTTGGTGCCGGCGGTGCCGCTGGTTTGATCCCAGGCGCGATAGGTCACGGCGGCGGTATCGGCGTTTTGCCCATCGGGCACAAAGCGCAAACTATCCGTCGAGCGCAGCAAGAGGGCGGAGGTATTGCTGACGGTGCCGACGGCGGTCCAACCACTGCCGGTGTTGTACTCCCAGGTGCCGTTGCTGGAATTCAAGCTGGTAATGGCGATGCCTTCTGAGGCGCCACTGTCGGCGTCGGTAATATCGGTCGTGACGATGGCGGAGATCAGGTCGCCGCTGTTGCCGGTGTCGTCTTCAGTAATGGTGGTCAAGCTCGGGGTCGAGGGGGTCAACACCGGGGCATCGTTTTGCGCCGTGACGGTCAAGGTGGCGGTCTCGGTGGCACTGCTATAGGCGGTGGTGCCGCCGTTGGTGGAGACATCGACGCCGGTGTCGCCATCGCTGCCGGTGGTGGTATCCCAAGCCCTAAACGTAATATCGCCGGCGGAGCCCGTATAGTTGGCGGTGGGCACGAAGCGGATGGAGGCGGTGCTGTCCAAGAGGACGGCGTTGGTATTGGTGACGGCGCCAAAGGCGGTCCAGCCACTGCCGGTGTTGTACTGCCACTGGCCATTGGTATCGTCGACGCCGATGACGGCGAGGCCTTCGACGGCGCCGGTATCGACATCGGTAATGCGATCGCCGCCGGCACTACTGATGATGGTCGCGACGGTATCGCCGGTGGGACTGGTGTCATCCTCGGCAATGTTCGTGAGGGTCATGGTGCCGGTGTTATCGAGCCCGGGTGCATCGTTGACGGCGGTGACGGAGATGGAGGCCGTATCGGTGGCGGTGGAGAAGGCGGTGGTGCCGCCATTGGTGGACACATCGACTTTGGTGCCGGCGGTGCCGCTGGTTTGATCCCAGGCGCGATAGGTCACGGCGGCGGTATCGGCGTTTTGCCCATCGGGCACAAAGCGCAAACTATCCGTCGAGCGCAGCAAGAGGGCGGAGGTATTGCTGACGGTGCCGACGGCGGTCCAACCACTGCCGGTGTTGTACTCCCAGGTGCCGTTGCTGGAATTCAAGCTGGTAATGGCGATGCCTTCTGAGGCGCCACTGTCGGCGTCGGTAATATCGGTCGTGACGATGGCGGAGATCAGGTCGCCGCTGTTGCCGGTGTCGTCTTCAGTAATGGTGGTCAAGCTCGGGGTCGAGGGGGTCAACACCGGGGCATCGTTTTGCGCCGTGACGGTCAAGGTGGCGGTCTCGGTGGCACTGCTATAGGCGGTGGTGCCGCCGTTGGTGGAGACATCGACGCCGGTGTCGCCATCGCTGCCGGTGGTGGTATCCCAAGCCCTAAACGTAATATCGCCGGCGGAGCCCGTATAGTTGGCGGTGGGCACGAAGCGGATGGAGGCGGTGCTGTCCAAGAGGACGGCGTTGGTATTGGTGACGGCGCCAAAGGCGGTCCAGCCACTGCCGGTGTTGTACTGCCACTGGCCATTGGTATCGTCGACGCCGATGACGGCGAGGCCTTCGACGGCGCCGGTATCGACATCGGTAATGCGATCGCCGCCGGCACTACTGATGATGGTCGCGACGGTATCGCCGGTGGGACTGGTGTCATCCTCGGCAATGTTCGTGAGGGTCATGGTGCCGGTGTTATCGAGCCCGGGTGCATCGTTGACGGCGGTGACGGAGATGGAGGCCGTATCGGTGGCGGTGGAGAAGGCGGTGGTGCCGCCATTGGTGGACACATCGACTTTGGTGCCGGCGGTGCCGCTGGTTTGATCCCAGGCGCGATAGGTCACGGCGGCGGTATCGGCGTTTTGCCCATCGGGCACAAAGCGCAAACTATCCGTCGAGC
This sequence comes from Nitrospirales bacterium, assembly GCA_965223675.1. Taxonomy (GTDB): domain Bacteria; phylum Nitrospirota; class Nitrospiria; order Nitrospirales; family UBA8639; genus JAGQKC01. Next base: position 480,243 of record OZ245013.1, read on the forward strand.
GCAGCAAGAGGGCGGAGGTATTGCTGACGGTGCCGACGGCGGTCCAACCACTGCCGGTGTTGTACTCCCAGGTGCCGTTGCTGGAATTCAAGCTGGTAATGGCGATGCCTTCTGAGGCGCCACTGTCGGCGTCGGTAATATCGGTCGTGACGATGGCGGAGATCAGGTCGCCGCTGTTGCCGGTGTCGTCTTCAGTAATGGTGGTCAAGCTCGGGGTCGAGGGGGTCAACACCGGGGCATCGTTTTGCGCCGTGACGGTCAAGGTGGCGGTCTCGGTGGCACTGCTATAGGCGGTGGTGCCGCCGTTGGTGGAGACATCGACGCCGGTGTCGCCATCGCTGCCGGTGGTGGTATCCCAAGCCCTAAACGTAATATCGCCGGCGGAGCCCGTATAGTTGGCGGTGGGCACGAAGCGGATGGAGGCGGTGCTGTCCAAGAGGACGGCGTTGGTATTGGTGACGGCGCCAAAGGCGGTCCAGCCACTGCCGGTGTTGTACTGCCACTGGCCATTGGTATCGTCGACGCCGATGACGGCGAGGCCTTCGACGGCGCCGGTATCGACATCGGTAATGCGATCGCCGCCGGCACTACTGATGATGGTCGCGACGGTATCGCCGGTGGGACTGGTGTCATCCTCGGCAATGTTCGTGAGGGTCATGGTGCCGGTGTTATCGAGCCCGGGTGCATCGTTGACGGCGGTGACGGAGATGGAGGCCGTATCGGTGGCGGTGGAGAAGGCGGTGGTGCCGCCATTGGTGGACACATCGACTTTGGTGCCGGCGGTGCCGCTGGTTTGATCCCAGGCGCGATAGGTCACGGCGGCGGTATCGGCGTTTTGCCCATCGGGCACAAAGCGCAAACTATCCGTCGAGCGCAGCAAGAGGGCGGAGGTATTGCTGACGGTGCCGACGGCGGTCCAACCACTGCCGGTGTTGTACTCCCAGGTGCCGTTGCTGGAATTCAAGCTGGTAATGGCGATGCCTTCTGAGGCGCCACTGTCGGCGTCGGTAATATCGGTCGTGACGATGGCGGAGATCAGGTCGCCGCTGTTGCCGGTGTCGTCTTCAGTAATGGTGGTCAAGCTCGGGGTCGAGGGGGTCAACACCGGGGCATCGTTTTGCGCCGTGACGGTCAAGGTGGCGGTCTCGGTGGCACTGCTATAGGCGGTGGTGCCGCCGTTGGTGGAGACATCGACGCCGGTGTCGCCATCGCTGCCGGTGGTGGTATCCCAAGCCCTAAACGTAATATCGCCGGCGGAGCCCGTATAGTTGGCGGTGGGCACGAAGCGGATGGAGGCGGTGCTGTCCAAGAGGACGGCGTTGGTATTGGTGACGGCGCCAAAGGCGGTCCAGCCACTGCCGGTGTTGTACTGCCACTGGCCATTGGTATCGTCGACGCCGATGACGGCGAGGCCTTCGACGGCGCCGGTATCGACATCGGTAATGCGATCGCCGCCGGCACTACTGATGATGGTCGCGACGGTATCGCCGGTGGGACTGGTGTCATCCTCGGCAATGTTCGTGAGGGTCATGGTGCCGGTGTTATCGAGCCCGGGTGCATCGTTGACGGCGGTGACGGAGATGGAGGCCGTATCGGTGGCGGTGGAGAAGGCGGTGGTGCCGCCATTGGTGGACACATCGACTTTGGTGCCGGCGGTGCCGCTGGTTTGATCCCAGGCGCGATAGGTCACGGCGGCGGTATCGGCGTTTTGCCCATCGGGCACAAAGCGCAAACTATCCGTCGAGCGCAGCAAGAGGGCGGAGGTATTGCTGACGGTGCCGACGGCGGTCCAACCACTGCCGGTGTTGTACTCCCAGGTGCCGTTGCTGGAATTCAAGCTGGTAATGGCGATGCCTTCTGAGGCGCCACTGTCGGCGTCGGTAATATCGGTCGTGACGATGGCGGAGATCAGGTCGCCGCTGTTGCCGGTGTCGTCTTCAGTAATGGTGGTCAAGCTCGGGGTCGAGGGGGTCAACACCGGGGCATCGTTTTGCGCCGTGACGGTCAAGGTGGCGGTCTCGGTGGCACTGCTATAGGCGGTGGTGCCGCCGTTGGTGGAGACATCGACGCCGGTGTCGCCATCGCTGCCGGTGGTGGTATCCCAAGCCCTAAACGTAATATCGCCGGCGGAGCCCGTATAGTTGGCGGTGGGCACGAAGCGGATGGAGGCGGTGCTGTCCAAGAGGACGGCGTTGGTATTGGTGACGGCGCCAAAGGCGGTCCAGCCACTGCCGGTGTTGTACTGCCACTGGCCATTGGTATCGTCGACGCCGATGACGGCGAGGCCTTCGACGGCGCCGGTATCGACATCGGTAATGCGATCGCCGCCGGCACTACTGATGATGGTCGCGACGGTATCGCCGGTGGGACTGGTGTCATCCTCGGCAATGTTCGTGAGGGTCATGGTGCCGGTGTTATCGAGCCCGGGTGCATCGTTGACGGCGGTGACGGAGATGGAGGCCGTATCGGTGGCGGTGGAGAAGGCGGTGGTGCCGCCATTGGTGGACACATCGACTTTGGTGCCGGCGGTGCCGCTGGTTTGATCCCAGGCGCGATAGGTCACGGCGGCGGTATCGGCGTTTTGCCCATCGGGCACAAAGCGCAAACTATCCGTCGAGCGCAGCAAGAGGGCGGAGGTATTGCTGACGGTGCCGACGGCGGTCCAACCACTGCCGGTGTTGTACTCCCAGGTGCCGTTGCTGGAATTCAAGCTGGTAATGGCGATGCCTTCTGAGGCGCCACTGTCGGCGTCGGTAATATCGGTCGTGACGATGGCGGAGATCAGGTCGCCGCTGTTGCCGGTGTCGTCTTCAGTAATGGTGGTCAAGCTCGGGGTCGAGGGGGTCAACACCGGGGCATCGTTTTGCGCCGTGACGGTCAAGGTGGCGGTCTCGGTGGCACTGCTATAGGCGGTGGTGCCGCCGTTGGTGGAGACATCGACGCCGGTGTCGCCATCGCTGCCGGTGGTGGTATCCCAAGCCCTAAACGTAATATCGCCGGCGGAGCCCGTATAGTTGGCGGTGGGCACGAAGCGGATGGAGGCGGTGCTGTCCAAGAGGACGGCGTTGGTATTGGTGACGGCGCCAAAGGCGGTCCAGCCACTGCCGGTGTTGTACTGCCACTGGCCATTGGTATCGTCGACGCCGATGACGGCGAGGCCTTCGACGGCGCCGGTATCGACATCGGTAATGCGATCGCCGCCGGCACTACTGATGATGGTCGCGACGGTATCGCCGGTGGGACTGGTGTCATCCTCGGCAATGTTCGTGAGGGTCATGGTGCCGGTGTTATCGAGCCCGGGTGCATCGTTGACGGCGGTGACGGAGATGGAGGCCGTATCGGTGGCGGTGGAGAAGGCGGTGGTGCCGCCATTGGTGGACACATCGACTTTGGTGCCGGCGGTGCCGCTGGTTTGATCCCAGGCGCGATAGGTCACGGCGGCGGTATCGGCGTTTTGCCCATCGGGCACAAAGCGCAAACTATCCGTCGAGCGCAGCAAGAGGGCGGAGGTATTGCTGACGGTGCCGACGGCGGTCCAACCACTGCCGGTGTTGTACTCCCAGGTGCCGTTGCTGGAATTCAAGCTGGTAATGGCGATGCCTTCTGAGGCGCCACTGTCGGCGTCGGTAATATCGGTCGTGACGATGGCGGAGATCAGGTCGCCGCTGTTGCCGGTGTCGTCTTCAGTAATGGTGGTCAAGCTCGGGGTCGAGGGGGTCAACACCGGGGCATCGTTTTGCGCCGTGACGGTCAAGGTGGCGGTCTCGGTGGCACTGCTATAGGCGGTGGTGCCGCCGTTGGTGGAGACATCGACGCCGGTGTCGCCATCGCTGCCGGTGGTGGTATCCCAAGCCCTAAACGTAATATCGCCGGCGGAGCCCGTATAGTTGGCGGTGGGCACGAAGCGGATGGAGGCGGTGCTGTCCAAGAGGACGGCGTTGGTATTGGTGACGGCGCCAAAGGCGGTCCAGCCACTGCCGGTGTTGTACTGCCACTGGCCATTGGTATCGTCGACGCCGATGACGGCGAGGCCTTCGACGGCGCCGGTATCGACATCGGTAATGCGATCGCCGCCGGCACTACTGATGATGGTCGCGACGGTATCGCCGGTGGGACTGGTGTCATCCTCGGCAATGTTCGTGAGGGTCATGGTGCCGGTGTTATCGAGCCCGGGTGCATCGTTGACGGCGGTGACGGAGATGGAGGCCGTATCGGTGGCGGTGGAGAAGGCGGTGGTGCCGCCATTGGTGGACACATCGACTTTGGTGCCGGCGGTGCCGCTGGTTTGATCCCAGGCGCGATAGGTCACGGCGGCGGTATCGGCGTTTTGCCCATCGGGCACAAAGCGCAAACTATCCGTCGAGCGCAGCAAGAGGGCGGAGGTATTGCTGACGGTGCCGACGGCGGTCCAACCACTGCCGGTGTTGTACTCCCAGGTGCCGTTGCTGGAATTCAAGCTGGTAATGGCGATGCCTTCTGAGGCGCCACTGTCGGCGTCGGTAATATCGGTCGTGACGATGGCGGAGATCAGGTCGCCGCTGTTGCCGGTGTCGTCTTCAGTAATGGTGGTCAAGCTCGGGGTCGAGGGGGTCAACACCGGGGCATCGTTTTGCGCCGTGACGGTGATCGTAGCCGTGGCGGTATCGGTACCTCCATTGCCATCACTCACCTGATACGTAAAGGTGTCAGTGCCGTTAAAATTCGATGTTGGAGTATACGTAAATGATCCATCGGCATTGAGTGTGAAGGAAGCGGCGTTGGAAGGACCAGTCACCAGCGAAGCGGTTAATGAATCACCATCGGCATCGCTATCGTTTTGCAAGACACCGTCAGCTGCATTAACAACGAGTGTGCCATCTTCATTCACACTGTAATCTGGCGGAGCCAACTCAGCGAGTGCCGCGATTTCGCTACCAGTCATAGCGCGTTGCATTAAGAGAGCTTCGTCGATGCGGCCATCAAAGTAATTTGAGCCAGCCGGATTGCCACCGATCCAAACGGAACGAGTCGGGTCCTGATCCACGGCTCCACCCACACTATGTTCACCGAACTCGACTTGCTCGCCATTCACGTAGAGTGCCATTTCACCCGTTGTGCTGTCGTACGTCGCGGCCACGTGATACCACTGACCTGTTGACAGACTTGGGCTGTTGGCGATGAGCGTTTCGGTGTAGCCACCAGCGGAAACTCGAACTCGCAAGAAGACGTCCGCCCCCTGATCAATCACGCTGAGCATCCAGGTGTGATCTGGATCAAAACTTCCATCTGATTTTCCAAAAATACGTCCGTCTCCGGTACCAAACGAATCGGCATTGATCCATGCGGCCATCGTGATTCCATTCCCAGCCACATCAAGATTGCCGAGATCGACGTACGAATTGCTGCCACTGAAATCAGCGGCGGTATTGCCACCCGTCACACCGGTAGAGCCGAGGGTAACATTGTTATAGGTGCCATCATTACTTCCTGTTTCATCCACTGCGGTTGATCCAGACGATTCTCCCAAGCGCCAGAACCCGATCGTGTCTGGATCAGTTGTCACATTGGTGACCGTACCTGCGGGATCATCGGCGGCCACCGGAGCGTCATTCGCAGCAGTCACGGAAACACTCACATCAAAAAATGTTTCGCCCGCTCCGTCTTCACCTCCGTCAAAGATTGCTAATCGGAAGCTCTCGGTTTGGTCTTCGCCGCCCGGGTGCTTGTACACGACGATTCCCGCATCGATATCGGCTTGGGTGAATGTGTCGTTACGTTCCAGTGCTACGCCACCGACGAGAAGCGAACCATCGGTGATATCACCCTGGACTCGATACGTGACCTCAGCTCCGGAATCATCAGGGTCTCCTTCATTCAACATGGCATTGGTAATGATGACGCTGCCGCCTTCAGTTACCGTTAGGCCTGTATTGGTCCCAATAGTGGCCGGGTCATTCACTGCCGTAAAGGTGACGGTGGCGTCGTAGTTGGCGCTGGTGCCGCCATCACCATCGGTGAGCACATAGCGGACGGTACGGGCCCCGGTGGTGGGAGCATCGGTGTCGGTGTTCTCATAGGTGATGTTTTGGATCAAGGCCGAGGTGGCGGTGGCATCGGCACTGCTGTTCAAGGTGATGACGAGATCGGTCCCGCCGGTGCCCCCGGTAAAGGTCCCGATGGTGGTGCCGGCATAGGTGACGCTGGAACCGCTGACGCCAATCTGCCCGGCGCCGGTGCCTTGGTGGCGGATACTCAAGACATCTTCCGCGGAGTCACTGCCGGCTTGGAAGGAGACGGTTAGGGTGCCGGAGTCGAAGTTCGCGGAGTCGACGTCACTCACGGCGGCATCGGCACTCTGCTCAATCACTTGCGCCCCATCGCCTTCGGTGTAGGCCAAGGTGTCACCACTCACATTCGTGATCGTGGGGGCGTCGTTGACGGGGGTGACGGTGATTGCCACCGCATCGGTGTCACTGGGCGTGACTGGTGCTGAGGCTAGGTCTTGGATCTCGCTGGCCGACAAGGCGCGATCATAAATTCGGACATCGTCGATCAGACCGTTAAAATCAAAATCATTGTCGGAGTCACTAGCATTGGCGCCGATTCGCGTATTCGATCCGTTAGTATATGAAATAGATGCCGTTGACGTATCTGAAGCTGCGAGCACTCCATCAATATAGAGAGCTTGGGCGTTGCCCGCATCGTCGAACGTGAATGCAATATGATGCCAATTCCCGTCGGCGAGGCTGGTACTGGATCCGACATACTGCCAGGTCGAACCGTCATAAAAGACTCCAGTCACCCCTTCGACTGCATCGTCAACTCGAAGCATGACGTTGTTCCCAAGCGAAATGACTTCTCCCCCAAACGTATCGACGCTAGAATAGTTCACCCACGCAGAAAGCGTGATGTCTGATGGTGATCCGAAGAGCGCCCCGGCTCCAGTAATATCCACATAGTCGTCATTTCCATCTAAGGATAGAACATTCCCACGGGTCGCATCGTTGTTGGTCACGGCGCCGTTCACAGTGCCGTCATGCGATCCGCCAGGACTGTCATCGTTTCCAAGATCACCAGCATTGTCAAACGTGTAGTAGCCTTGCAGATTGGCATCAAAATCTAAGGAATACAGGGTTTGATCGTAGCTTGTGAGGGTGAGCGTATCACTCCCGTTGTAGTCGGCTGTAGGATCGTATTGCAAACCATCCAGAGCGGTATTGATGTCTTCGACCGTTCCCGAGAAGGTCATGGTGGCATCCGCGGTCCCATCTCCGGTCGTGAAGGTCAGGCCGGTCGTGCCTGACAATGTCACGGTACCGTTATTGACGGCCACGGTGACAACCAAGGTTTCACCGGCATCGTCGGCAATGGAGATCAGATTGCTGTTAGCGGCATTAAAGGTGAGCGTCGTGTCTTCGTTGGTGCTCTGTGCCCCCGGCACGGTACTGACCGGCACGTCCTCGACATCGTTAACGTTAATGGTCAGGACCTCATCATAGGTCAGCCCGCCGGAATCGGTCACCCGCACAGTTATGTTGTGGGACGTGGACGATTCGTAGTCGAGCAGTGAACCGTCGGCAACCGTGACCTCCCCGGTGGAAGAATTCACGGCAAACCGTCCCCCAGCAGAGTCGGTCAGGCTGTAGCTGAACGTCTCGCTGGCATCGGGGTCTTGTGTCGTCACAAAACCAACATGACTGCCGTTGGTGCTATTTTCATCGATCGACAGTTGCGCAGTCACGTTGCCTGTGGTGAATCCCGTCCCGCTTGCGTGCGCGATGCTGAGGTTGTTGCCACTAACAATATCGACGACCTGACTGGAACCATCGAAGCCATCCATCTGCCAGTTGGCCACCAGACCGACGGCGGCCGCTTCTGTCGGTGTCAGATCGAGCTGTTGCTGATGATACTGGGCAATCTCACCGGCGGTTCGCACGTCGTTCCAGATGCGCACGTCATAGTAGGTGCCAGAGAGGTATTGATTCGAATCATACCCGGTGTTTTGACCATCCTGTTCCTGACCAAAGACGAACTGACCGTTGGTCGTGTCAAGCGAGGAACCCGCACTGAGCCCGGTACCTGATTCGATGAATACACCGTCAATGTAGATCGCCCAATCGCCGGCGGTGCTATCCCAGGTCACCGACAGGCTATGAACGGTACCGTCCACAAGAGCTGCTCGATAATCAATTGCACTCGCATTCACAGGGGTACCGGCCCCAAAGTCGATCTCAAGGCTATTTGATGGATCATTGATTTGGAGGCTCAGCTCGTCGCCGGTGGGGTTATTGAAGGACATAAACACTGTCTCGAGAGGCGTGTCATTGGCGGCGAAAAGAATTTCCACCGTCGTTGCGCTCAGCGACTGTGATAAACCGGTATCCGAGATCAGATAGGCATCATTTCCACCATCTGTGTTGAGTTCGATACCGTTGGACAGATCTGTCGGTGCATCGTTAACGGCATTGACGGTGATCGCAATATTGTCGGTGTCTGTGGAGGTGGGCTCGTAGGCGAGGCTTTCAATTTCCGAGGCTGTTAAGACGCGATCATAAATTCGAGCATCGTCGATTTTCCCATCAAAGTTATAACTTGTGGCGTTGCCATGCTGACCAATAAACGTATTGCTCCCTTGTCCCGAATAGGAAATGGATTCCGTTCGACTGCCTGTAGCTACGGCGACTCCGTCAATGTAGAGCGTTTGGGTATTATTCGTATCGTCAAAGGTATAGGCGATGTGATGCCAGCCGGTTCCAGCGATATACGTTGACGAATCCAGATTGTGCCAGGTGCTTCCGTCGTAGAAAAATGCTTGAACACCCTCTCCACCACTTTCGTCCGCGCGAATTGCGACATAGTCGCCTACCGAGATAATTTCACCATCGCTAGCACCAGTATCCAAGTTGACCCACGCGGCTAAGGTGACGTCGGCGGGGCTGCCCATGAGTCCGGTGATTTCTACATTGTCATTCGTTCCATCGAATTCGAGCACATTGCCGCGGGTGGCATCGCTGTTGGTGACTGCCCCATTAACAGTTCCGTCATTAGCCCCTTGGCTTGAATCATTACCAAGGTCTCCGGTGTCGTCAAAGGTATAATAGCCTTCTTGACTCGTGTCTTCGTTCAGCGAGGTTAATGTGAGATCGTCCGTCGTAATTTGGATGTTTGCCGCACCATTAAAGTCTTGATCGCCGAGAAAGCTCAATCCGTCCAATGCGGCATTGATATTCGTGAGCGTTCCTTCGAAGACCATCGAGGCGTCAGAGGTTCCGTCGCCAGTACTAAACGTAAGCCCCGTGGTTTGAGACAGGGTCATTGTGCCGTTAGTTGCCGTCAACGTGATGCGCAGGGGGTTACTCCCGGCGTCACCATCGCTGATCGAGATGAGATTGCTGTTAGCAGTGTTAAAGGTCAGGGTGGTGTCTTCGTTGACGGCTTGAGCCCCAGGCACATTGTTGACGGGCGGGTCGTTGACGAGGACATTGACTGTAGCGAGCGAACTGCCACCAGTGTGGGTATCGTTGACTTCTTCCGCATTCAGCGCGCGATTGAAGAGCTGGACGCTATCCAGTGCCCCGCCGTAAAAACGGTCGGCATGGAGATCTTGTCTTGCTCCAAAATACAGATCGGTTCCTGGGTCAAAGGAATCTCCTCCACGGGTATCAGTATTTTGTAACAGGCCATCAAGATAAACTTTTGAACCTTCCCCTGCAGAGACGGTGAGAGTATAGGTATGCCATTGGCCGTCACCGATGATGTGACTTGCATCGAATTGAAGTGCCTGGTTGTCGAGAGAGTCATTCGTGTCTCTGATTACGGTCCGAAACATATTGGCAGAGTCGGCGTGTGAGGCATCACCAAGAAATATATTGAGACTGTTGGTGTTGTTGATATCTCCATGACTGTAGAGATATTGAAAGTCATTGCCGGTGCCGGTGTTATCATCGATCTTGAATTTAAATGATAGGCTAAATTCATTATTAATGGCAAAATCCGAGACGACGACTTTATCATCAACTTCATCGAACTGGAGGGCGTCGCCGTAGACTCCATCGACGGTCGTGGTGCCGGTGAGTGTTCCGTTATTGCTTCCGACCGCATCGGTCCCATTGCCATCGAGGCGCCAGTAGTTGGTCGTGTCATCTAAGTCTGCAGTGAGATACGTAAAGCTGTCGGTTCCGGTGTAGTTGGAGTCGGGGGTGTAGGTGACCGTGCCATCTTCGTTGTTGACTACGGTGCCATTGGTGGGATCGCTGACGTCCAGGACGGTAATCGTTTCGCTGTCTATATCAGTGTCATTTGCGGTGAGATCGATATTGACGGCGGTGTTCTTGGTGGTCGTGGCTGTGTCGTCATAGGCTACTGGCGCTTCGGCCGCGAGTGCGGCGATATCCGCGACCGATAGGTCGCGGTTATACACCCGTACCTCATCGAGCAGACCATCGAAGTACCATCGGCCTCCAGAGTTGTTTTCATTGCGTCCGATGGCCATGGCATCGACGCTCGTGACATCATTAAAGAATTTACTCGTCGAAGCTGATCCCGTGTCGTAAATCAGATCGGCTTCTGAAACCTTTTGGCCATCGATGTAGAGACTATGCCCAGTAGAATCCACCGTGACGGCCACATGATGCCAATTGCCGTCGTTAATCGCGTCGCCATTTCCATTGTAAGTGACTAATTGCGCAACGCCGCCTTCATAGACTTCGAAGGTCAAATACCCTGAAGCTCCAACAAACAGCGTGGCGTAACTATTCGAGTCCGCCGTATCGGAGATGGAAAAAATTGCCTGGCTGGTGCCGGTCGTCTTAATCCACGCGGAGATGGTGCCTTCTGTGAGACTACTGAAGTTGCTGATGTGACTATCAAGGTCGACATAGTCATCGGTGCCATCAAGTGATAGTTTGGCAGCTCCCACTTGGTCGGTCGTATCGGTCGTGTCGATCGTGGCGCCATTAGTCAGTGTGCCGTTATAACTGTTCCCACTGGAGTCAGTGGCGTCGGCATCAAAGGTCCATTGGCCGGTGAGGCCGGTCGTCGTATCGCCGCCCGATGTTCGGTATTCGACCGTCAGTTTCGGGCGAAAGCTCGTCGTGCCGTTTTCTGAAGAACCAAAGATGACGCCGTCTGTGTTATCACTGATGATGACCCACCCGTAGTTGGTGGAGGTTCCATCGGCCCAGGCTTGGAGGGTGCTTTCCAGGCCCGTGATGACCTTGGACTCCACCGTTTCCGGATTGTAGATGGTCGCATCAGCGGTCGAGGCGGCTTCCACATCGTCGGTTGAAATTCCGCCCGTCATGGAGTTCCATGTCGAGCTTTCGCCCCAAGAGGTCAACATGCGATGTAGACTGATTGTGGCTGTCGATCCCGATGTATCGGTTTGTTCTAACGTAAGCGTGGCTGAGATGATGGTGGCCCCAGAGGGAATTTGTCCTGCTCCGGTCCCGAACAGGTCGTCGAACCTGATCAGCGTTTGTTCTTGTCCTCCACCTGAATTGGACAAATCAACTTCTAACGTTGTCTGACTGCCGTAGGAGGTGGTGGGCGTATCTTCTTCGAGAGCCGTATCTTCCGTGCTCGCGTAGCCATCGACACCTTCTTGAAACGTAACCGTCGTATCGCCATCGGCCAACACGCCTGACCAAACTTGTCGCACTTCTGCATTAAACGCCACGACGGTTTCGATCTTGCCGGTTTCAACCTCCAAATCCCAATCACCGCCGAGTTCTGTGCTTCCGGTTAGATCGCTTGAAGCGGCCACATCCGCGCCGGTGAGCTGAGCTAGCCGTGCGGCAGCAGTTTGTCCCGTTTGCCCTTCGCCAAAGTTACAGCCATAGATTAAAAAATCCGCATCGTCGGATAAGGCTTGGCTGATGAGCAAAAGCTCGTCAGCGTATGCACCAGTCATCGACTCGAGGTTGAGGGTTCCCGTGCCGACCTGGAGTTCCCCTTGATTCCCGTGAGAGATGAGATGAATGGCCTCAATATCCGTGCGGTCTCGTAAGACATTGGCGATTTGTTCGATGCCATCTTGGGTGGAATTGAGCAACACCACTTCCGCATTGGGATCGATGCCTGCCATGAGCGTTTGGTAGTCCTCCACGCTGGTGTCGATGAAGACCATTTCTTGACGCTCGGACGGAGCGGCATAGGTGCCGGACATTTCAAGGAGTGACTCAAAAGCTGTTTCAGAAGATTGTGTGGGTTCAGGATTGTGTTCGGCAGAGACCGGTGCGTCGGTCTGTTGATCAGCCGTGGTCTCGGTTGTGACTTCTGCGCCCGTGACAAGGGCTGCTCCATCAAGCATGACCCGCGGCTCCAAAACGAGTAACGACTCTTTGAGTCTTCCCTCACACGTTTCCACGTGAGTGTCCTTTTGGCCAGAATTTAAGTGTGTGTGTGGTGTGGTCTGTGATGCCGTGGACTTGGCTCTCGACGCTGAACGTTCCTCCGCAGCTTTACGTTTTGAACGTGGACCGTTCCTGGGTCGTTTATGAGATTCTGTAATTGGCATGATTGAATATCAGAAAATAGACGTTTCCCTCACCTATAGCCTCCGAATGTTCTGCTGAAGGTTGCCAACGGGTTAGCGCATAGTAGGTAAAATTTTCCTCTTATCTCTTTCGGCATTCAGGTACTAAAATTGACCAAATATTCTTGAAAAGTTTAATAAATTCAATATGTTAATGGTCATGAATGCAGGCTTATTTCCACGAATGCGTGGGAATAGCTGGTAACGGCTAGAAAGTTGAAGATCGTCTTTGAGCTCAGAAGTCTTTTCTGTCGGCGTGTTTAAGCTAAATCTCGCCTTGGGTGAAAATCATCAGTATTACCTTTTCTGAACATTTTTCGTTCCTCCTCTGTTTTCTTGCCTCACCTCTTACCGTTCTTACCTACCCTGTAAGTTAAGGTCTGTCTGTGGATGGCCGATCGATTCCTAAAGAGGCCAAAGCATTCTGCCCCTGCCATATATAACAATGTACAAGAGCTGAGAGACATACATCGTGACGGTAGAAGAACTCATACAAGATTGTGATGATTTACCAACTTTGCCGGAAGTGTATCGCCGAGTAAAGGACGTGATCGAAGATCCGAAGGCCTCGATGGTAGATTTAGCGAGAGCCATGTCCGTTGATTCATCCATGACGGCCCGAGTGTTGAAGTTGGTCAACAGTTCGTTTTATAGCTTAAACGGGAAAGTCGAGACGGTTTCCCGTGCGGCGAGTATCTTGGGGATGCAACCCCTCCATGACCTAGTGCTCGCGACCGCCGTGGCCACCTCCTTTTCCAAGGTCTCCCCGTCACTCATGGATATGAAAGCCTATTGGCACCAGAGTGTGGAACGTGGATTACTGGCGCGTGCATTAGCCAATACATGCAACCTGGTTGATAGTGAACGCCTGTTTGTCGGGGGTCTGTTGAGTGATATCGGCCATCTCGTGATGTTTCAAAAAATTCCTGATCTCGCAGAGCAAGTTCTTCATCAAGCCAGAACTGAGAGAACACTTCGGCCTACGCTCGAACAGGAATTGATCGGGTTTGATGCGGCTCAGGTTGGCGCAGCGTTGTTAGCCGAATGGCAACTTCCGGTTTCTTATCAACACGCGATTCGTTATCACATGGATCCGGCAAAGTCGTCAGAATCCTCGTTGGAAACCCAGATCCTTCATGTCGCCGGAGTTCTGACGGAATGTCAGTTATTGGAAATTTCCAGGGACAATTGGAGGCAGTGGATGATGATTGAGGCGAAGGAGTTACAAGAATTAACGGACGAAGATATTGATCGGTTGCTCGAGATTGTACAAGAGGGATTGCATGTGATGCTTGAGATGATATCGCCAACCATGGAACATGCCGCATGACTTTGAGAATAACGTTGCTCGTCTCTCGTCGTTCGTGAATCTTCATTGATCTGGGCCTCGCCATTCACTCCCGTTTCAATTTTTGCTTGACGAACATGACGTCATGGATGACGTTAAATCTTGGTCATCGAAGCGAGAACGTGCTGATCTTCGATTGGTGCCCACCGTTGAACTTGATTCTGTCCGCCTTCCTTTGTCGCCTATAGGGCATGATTCGCCTGCCCCATGAGTTCAGCAGGATCGATCGTGTCTTTTGCCATGGACGTCACGCCAAAGCTTCAAGTTTTTTTCATGGAATATGAGATACAAACGACGAGATACGGTTTTTCCTAGAATCCCATTTCTCGTATGAGGACCGTTACGGTGAAGTCTCTGATGCGCTCGAGGAGGCTCTTGGGTTCACCTTCGATGTGGATAAGGCCTCTGATCACTTGAGTGTTCGTGAAAGCATGGTTGTTGACGTCCAGCACGACTCGGTACACTGCCGATTCCGGAAAGAGATTTCCTTCTTGGTCCTCACGCACAGGAATGTCTCCGCCAAAGAGTGAGGCAAGATACGGGACCATAAGCGTCTTTTCATCAATGTGGCGTATCTCTCGTATCTGCGCGGAGTGTATCGGACGGAGTGGGTCATCAGGGATGAATTTCGCCGGCTGGCCCACAGACAAGCGTTGTAATTCCGTGTCTGTGGTCACCGCGAGAACCTCGATGTCTTCAGGCTGAATGACATGGGCGAGTGGTACCTGTTCATTAACCCAACGGCCAGGATGTAAGGAACTTTGAAGATCGACGACCAAGCCCGAAAATGGAGATCGTAATTCGAGATGCTCTTTCATTTCGAGGAGTCCATCCAACTCAGATATGCGTGTTTTGAGATCTTCTAATGCTATGGGGTAGTCAGCCAATTGCTCCGGATTGTCCGCGAATCTCGCAAGCTGGAGCTTTAATGTTGTAATTCGCTGCTGGGTTTGGTTGATGTCGTGTTCAAGTTTCGGCGACTCTAATTTCGCAAGGACATCTCCCTTTCTGACTGTCTGCCCATTGGACATGAAGATCTGAACGAGTCGCGCTGGGACAGGTGTATAGATCATTGTATGCTCTTGAACCTGAAGAATCGCTGGAATAGAAACTCGTGTATTCCACGGTAGGCAGGTCAGGATGAGTAGAAGCGCGACAATGGTTGCGGATATCCATGTGCGGCGATTGAGTCGAATCTGCCCTCTAAAGTCCCACCATTCTTTGAGTTCATGTTTGATGGGTAGAAGAATAAACCACACGATCTCAACGACGAACAAGATAATTCCCAACACTTTGAAGAAAAAGTGATAGACCAGCAACGCAATGCCGAGAAAGAGAAAAAACCGGAATGCCCAAGTGCACCAAGCATACCCAACAAGAATTTTACGGTACATTGAGGTCAGACTTTCGGGAGGTGAAGCCCCGATTCCAAAAAGCCATTCTCGAAGTTTCCATCGACCGAGTGCAAATGCGCGATGTTGGAGGTTTGGTATTCCCAACCAATCAGAAAGGAAATAATATCCATCAAATCTCAAGAAAGGGTTGAGATTGATGGTGATCGACATGATCCAGCTCGTCGTCGCCAAGCAAAAGGCCACGCTGCGCAAAATGCCGTCTGGTAGGAAGGTCCACAGAAACGTCGCCAGCATCGCGACCGCAAGTTCCACGATGATTCCTGCTGCTGCAATCGTCAACCGTTCTTTTCGCGACTTGAGGCGCCAGGCATCTGTGGTGTCGGTGTAGAGCACCGGGAACATGACTAAGAATGCCACGCCCATCGAATGGACGCGACATCGATATTTTGTGGCCATATAGGCATGTCCGAGTTCGTGAAGAACCTTCACCACGCACAGTGCAATCATAAAGGCCAACATGCCTTCTAGCGTGAACATATGAAGAAACGTATTGGTAAAGGTTTCCCATTGTCGACTGACCATCAACAATCCCAGGACACCGAGAGTCGCGATCATAAAGCCTGCTGTGGGAGTCATGAATGGGGAGACGTATGGCAGAGTCATTTTTAACCAACGGTCGGGTTGAACGAGCGGTATCTTGAAAAACAAATAATGGTGGATGATCCAACTAAGCCAATGTTGTTGGTGCAAGTTGGATTGTTCGACGAACGAAGCGCTTCCACCGCGAGGAGGTGCTTGGGTCAAGTGGTTGGCGTAAAGAAATTGTATTAATTCGTCCACGTCGTTTTCGGTCACTTGATATGTCGTGTCGGAAGAAACCGTGTCTACAAGTTTTGCCACTGTTCCGCAATGCCATCGTGAAAGCATTTGAAAGGCTCTCCATCCAATCTGAAAGTAACAATTACGAACAGGGTCAATGATGGTCCATGTTGGCTCGCCTTGTGGGGTTGGGGTGCCGTTGATGATCTGAAGATCGTCTCGAAGCGACGGGAGAGGTGGGTGTTGTGCGGTTGGTTGGAGCATTATACGCCTAGGAATTGTCTTGTGGCAGAGATCGGTTTTCGAAATAGCAGAAAGTACATTGGGACTTGTTCACCATAGATTTTTGCCGTTCCACGCCAGCCTATTCGAACGTCGTCAGGTGAATGTTTCAGAGTGCCTCGAACCTGATACGCAAGAATCTTCTCGGGTAACTGTGTGGCGTGATAGCTGGCTTGCGTCAGGGTTGCGGTGAGCTTGTCGAGCGGTTTGGCGTCGAGAAACACTTCGATGGCTGCCTGCTGTTTCATGATGATGGCGTCATCGACAGGAACGTCAACCTTTACTTCAATTTGAGTCGGATCAGCGATTTCCATAATTCGTTGTCCCACGCTGATTGGACGTCCGATCCAATCCGACTTGTTCGAATAGAGAAGTACCCCATCTTTCTTCGCTTTGACTTCGACTTGACTCAGGCGTTCCAGAGCATAGTCTCGTTCAGCTTCACGCAATTGAACTTCTGTTTTTAAGAGCAGCACCGTGGCGTTACTTTCTTCTTGGACAAAGGCGCCTTGAACGGCTTTCTTGTATTCCGCCATCACCTTCGACAGGTTTTGTTGTGCGATCTCATATTGATTTCGGAAGTTGGTGTCTTCATACCTGAAGAGAACCTGATCTTCAGATACGAACGTATTGGGTGGCTCCAGAATGTTGGCGATGATTCCATCCATAGGGGCGCTCACGATCGCCGGATCTTTCGCGACGATTTCCATCGGGGCGAGGGTGGACATGCGCACGGGTATGCTCAAGATGACGAAGGCCGCAAT
The DNA here is from genome assembly GCA_965223675.1 of Nitrospirales bacterium. Lineage (GTDB taxonomy): Bacteria > Nitrospirota > Nitrospiria > Nitrospirales > UBA8639 > JAGQKC01. The sequence goes on from OZ245013.1 coordinate 497,325, forward strand.
CATCCCTAGCCACCACCAACGTGTAGAGAATTTTCTTTTCCGAAGGCCATTTTTGTTGCCGCTCAAGGCTCCCCAAGCATGCGCATAGGTAGCGCAGAGTCGTTGAGCGACGGTGACTTCGCTGTCGAGCCAGGGTGTTTCTTTGGCCAGCCACAAACCTCCGATGAACGTGTTATTGGGGAGGATGAATGGACACCACAGGACGTGCGCAAAGCTAAATTCCTGCCACTCGGATTTCAACTCTGGCGGACAGTCGTTTACGCAAAAGCGTTGTGCGCTTGGCGAACTGTCTTTTTGTCTCAGTGTATGTAATGTGCGTTCGAGCCATTGTGTTAATGGGGCGTCATGCTGAATATGTGGAAGACTCGATGCTGCTTCTAACTGACAGACTTTTCCCGGGGTTGCTCCGGCCGTAAACAAGAATCCCTGCCGATAGGGGAGCAATCTACGAGTCTCATTCACGGCAAGAAATTGAAGTTCTTGTATGCTTTGGGCAGCTCGTGCCTGCGGTTCGAGCTCCAATAAGGTGAAAATAGGTTGGAAGTCTTTGGAGGGATGGTTGGGTGTTACGTGAGGTTGAGAGGATGGCGAATCCGGAGGATTTGTTGAAATAGGTTCTTTGACTGCTTCATGGAGGTCGATCGCTACATTTGTCTGATCATCGCTCATGGAGATATCTTATGGAATGGTGGAACGTCGTCTTCCACTCAGATAGTTTTTTGTCGGTTTGGTGTTCAGTGAAGGGGTAGCCTGCTGGTTCATTCTTGTTGAGTGGCCTGCCATGTTTTTGTTGTGTTCTGTCTTCCCTGTCTCGAGCCCGTTTTTCTTTTGTGGACCGTGGTTAAAGGTGGCACTGCCGCTCATGCCGGCAAGAATGTGTTTAGGCTTGTTCTCAAAAGTTCCCATGGCACGAATTGTTTGACTGACTGGGTCAATACTGGCTCCAAGTTGGGTCACTTTTGCGGATAGTACTTGTTCGGTTTCGTCGATTGTAAAAGAAAATTTGGCACCTTTCTTGAGCCATTGCAACGATTTAGAGGGTAGGATGAGTTCAATTTCAAATTGGTTATCATTGAGAATACTGAGTAATTGATCATAGGGATTGACACTCTCATACTCATTCACCAGAGTCTTGACCACTCGTCCAGAAAATGGTGCCCTGATCTGACATTCCCTGACATTGACGTACGCGACTTTCATCGTAGCCCGAGCCTTTTTGTAGTCAGCGGCGGCTATCTCCACTTCCAATTGTCCTATCCCATTGAGCTTCAACAGTTGTTTGCTGTTTTCCAGAGTTTTTTGTCGTGCTTCGACTTCAGCTTGTGCTGCCGCGAGTTCCGCTTTTAACCTCGAGCAGTCAAATTCGACTAAGATTTGCCCTTTTGTGAAATGCTGTCCGACAGAAAAGGGGAATCGCTTAATGCGTGCTGGAATTTCACTAGAGATCACAGCCTCGACTTTCGGTTTGATGACGCCTCGAATCGTATTCAGCTCGGCCGAAGCAGATTGTTTTCCGTGTTTTTGTTTTGCATCCGCAATGCAGGGATTGAGGACGTTTCCACATAACATGAGAGCGATTAAAATACTTTTTGCGTAGAATCTAGTCATGTACAATTGTTTGAACGTGGTGTTCACTCGGTTTTTCCGCCTTGACGTGTTCTTGTGCTGCTGTCTGTAACTCCCAACGGGTTCGTAGCCCTCGTGCCAGGTTCACGACCGTCACGTTGGTAAGGTTTTGCGGTAACGCTTCTGCTCCCACGGCTGCTAGCAGGTTCGCGTAGGCTGTTTCACATTCGGCCAGTGCGGCTTCATGGCGAAGCTCAGCCAAGACATTGTTGAGCCTCTCACGAATGAGTGTTTGTTCACTCATCCTATTGACTTTCCATGAATGTTGAACCTGGATCCCAATCTGTTGTTGCGTCTCGAAATACGTCTTTGTCGAGAGCATTTCTGTTCTGGCCGACACCAGTTGGGCCAAACTCACATGGACCTGGCTGAGAATAGCCATGGTTAACGCGACGCTTTGCGTGTCTAAGATTTTTTCTTGCATATTAATAACGCTGAATTGTGCGGGTTTCCGAAAGACATTGAGCAAATTCCAGCTGACTTTGGCACCATAGGAAAGCCAATGGTTATTAAAGAGAAAACTGTTGCTGCTATAATTCGGTCCGAATTGCAGATTAAGGTTGGGAAGCATTTCGAGGAGAGCCGCCTTTGTTTCTTTGGCATTTATTCGTTTTCGATAGTCTACTGTTCTCAGCTCTGGACGATTGAGCAACGCCTGGTATTCCAGACTTGTCACTGGGGCGGAAATGTCTGGGATCGATAGGTCTCGAGATGGTTGGACCAGCTCATACGATTGCCCAGGCTTGAGATTCATAAGCTCAGCCAGTTCAATGCGGGCTAGGGACAACTTGTGATGGAGTTTTTGAATTTCGCTTTTCGTGGCCAGAAGCTCTCTCTGATATTGAAGAGAGGCCAATGGGGATTCTAGTTGGCGTTCTCGCACATTGGTCAAATCGTGTATCGTTCGGGAAACCCATTCCTCTAACAATGCAAGGCGTCCGAGCATGCGATCCGCACTGACCGCTCGCCAATACGCGGTGCGGACTTCCTGCATGACACGGTTCGCGACCCGCCGTTTTTCTTCTTCAGCAATGAGTACATTATCGGCGGCCTGTTGGGCGCGAACATAGGACAAGCCAAAATCAAGTACATCCCAACTCAATGTCAAATCTGCATTGAAAATGTTCTTCTCAGCTGAGGTGGAGGGTTCGAGTGATGTTTGCCCGCTGAGTAATGATCGACTGCGCGCTCCACTGAAATTGTCACGTCCATCGTAGTTGGCATTGGCGACCAGTTTTGGGAGCAAGTCGTAATGGCTGAGGTCCAATTGCTGATGCGCGAGCATGGTTTTCATCACTTCGACTTTGGTCTCTAAGTTATATTTCAATGCACGTGCCATCGCCTCGAAGAGGTCAATTGGGCCCGTCACGGGTTCTTGATCCTTTGTCAGGTGAACCAGATCATGGTCAATGCGGGATTGAATTTCTTTGTTCGTCAAGACTGTCGGAGTTACCATGCATCCTTGAAGGACAAAAATGTACGCTGCAACAACTGAAATTTTTGACAAGTTATAGCTGCTTGCCACTTGAAGCAGATACATAGGAAAACATTTCATCACATTTAGATTGATTCCTGTTCTATGACACCAAGTTCGTATTCTTTACTCGATGCCCTATTCATAAAATCGACTAGGAAATCCCATGGCTTTGAAGCCATGGGATGAATAGTTGTCCGGAACCCCTTCACAGCAGTCAAGGGGGAGAGGCAAATTATCTCGCTCTAGTTTTGTTAGGACAAAAATTTGAGCGAGAGCGGTCTGAAGCCCTGAGCTTTAGCCCCGGGAGTGGACTCACTTTGCCTTCTGTGTGTGCCAATCTTTTTATTGCACTCATATTTTCGGAATTGTTGGTCGCAATATGAAGTTTATGCACGAACAGTTATCGTTCTTGTTCGGAAATATGCAGTAACGAGCATCAAATGAACAAAACGTGCTCAAGTTTCGAAGTTTTCTCTGACTCGATAGAGATTTTGATTAATGAAAAAGTGCAATCATGTTCTTCTCAACATATTGAAAATGAACACGATTGCGCCTTCAATTTGTGGAACGATGGTCCTCACTCGTTACAGCAATAACAAGCTTTCTGCATGGATGTTTCTTGAAATCGTAAGTCGAGGTTTGTATAGATTTTAGGAACGCGGCTTCGTCCTTTTACCCGTTAGACGAATAAGCCGTCGGCGAGGAACGATGTGAGTCGCGAGTTGGGATAGCCATCCCTGCCAACCTACAGTGACACGAGTACGGCTTTGGTCGAGCCCTGACAGAGAGGCTTGAACGACTTCCTGGACTGTTTGTGGAGCGAGAGGATTCCTTGGTCGATGTCCCGCGGTGTCGTGAAAATCTGTCTTCGTATACCCAGGGCAACAAGCTTGAATCAGCACGCCAGAAGACCGTACTTCTTCAGCAAGGGCTTCGGAAAAAGAAATGAGAAAAGCTTTGGTCGCCGCATATTCAGCCATGAAGGGTATAGGAAAAAATCCTGCAACCGAAGCCATGTTGATGATAGCTCCTGCTTGTCGTTCGATCATTGAAGGTAAAAAAAGTCGTGTGCTCTCTACTGCAGCGTTGATATGCAATTGAAGCATCTCCTGGATTTGAGGTAGGGGCATATTGGCGAACTCGCCATACATACCAAAGCCGGCATTGTTGACCAGGACATCAACGTGGCTATGACAATCACGTGCGCTCGCAAACAGTTGATGCGCGGCATTCGGCATGGAGAGGTCGAGGGATTCAGTGATGATCTCAACGTCATGAGTACGTGAAGTTTCTTTTGCCAGGTGTTGTAATCGTTCTTTATCCCTTGCGACGAGCAAGAGTGAGTATCCTCGTTTTGCGAACGCTCGGGCATATTCGGCTCCAATGCCACGAGATGCTCCTGTGATGATGGCAAAGCCTTTCATGGCTTGTTTCTTTCAACACGGACTGTGGGTGGGCAAGTTCTGAAGCGGTGAGTGTTTGGAGAATAGAGCATCTGCATGTAAATAGGAGAATAGACTGTTTTGAAAGAATTCACTGGTATGTCTAATGATCAAGGTTGTGCAATTCACGGGCGTAGAGTCACTGAACTTGCCAAAGTCATTGTAACGCGGTTGTTCCCAAGAAGGAACTCAGTCTAGAGCAGACCTTGACAGATAATGGAAGGACTAACAGCGTATTCTTCAATGTCACGTGGGAAAGATCAAGACGAAAGGATTGATGAAAGCGGGAGCCATAGTTTCACTCTGTCTTCTCTATCGTATTGCAAGGACGTCGATGTTCGTGCTTTGATGATGTCATAGCCGTTTCAATCGGCTTCAGTCGCTTGATGTATGTCATATCACGGCGTTAGAAGTGCTTAAGCTTCGCTATGGTGACGCGCTTTCTCATCAAAATTATTGGGTCTTGTTTACTCTTCACCGGCCTGAGTTCGTGGGTTTACGGTGAAAATATACCGCCAATTTCGATATCTGAACAACCAATAGCTGCCTTCCATCACCCTAACCCACGCATTCTCGACGGCTTTGGAATGGCTGTCACGCAGCATCGTGACCAAGTTCTGATTGGTGTGCCGAATGCGATATTTGCAGGAAGAGAAACGGGCGTCACGCATCTCTTCGATCTTCAGGGGAATCTCATCCATACTTTTGAAATTCCCACGGCGATCTCCGGTGCGTTATTTGGTCAGGCCGTAGCTCTTTCAGAGAAGAATGTCATTGTTGGCTCACCACATGGTCAAGATCACCTTAAGACTCAAAACGGTGTGGTCTACATCTTTGATCGGAAAACCAAAAAGACACGAGTGACGCTGCATAATCCTCATCCAAGCAGTGGAGTCTTTGGTCATGCATTAGCTGTTGGCAAAGAAGGTGTCCTCGTTGGTGATCCACAAGCCAGTACGTCAATATCATTCCATAGTGGAGCGGCTTACCTGTTTGATGAAACCACAGGCGTGTTGAAACGGACGTTTCGACCAGAAGAAGTGGCAGCGGGCGGTTCAACGCAGTTTGGTCATGCCGTGGCATTGGTGGGGCAGCACATATTCGTCAGTGCGCCCTTTGCTGAATCTTCAGGATTGGAAGCAGGAATTGTGTATCTATTCGATGCCACATCAGGCAAGCTGGTGCGAACGTTTGTTCCAGCAACGCCAACGCGTTCATTATTGTTTGGATGGGCGTTCGCGGCCAATGCGCATGTGATCGTAATCGGCGCTTTTGGTTTTCAGGGTCTCTATCGTGAACAAGGCATTGCCTATGTTTTTGATGTCGAATCAGGGAAATTGTTGCATATCTTGAAAAATCCAAGTCCGACTGAACGTGCGCAATTTGGTAAATCCGTTGCTCTCTTTTCTGAGAAGTTGGTCGTGGCGGCTCCTGGAGATCGTATACGAGAATCTGGAAAAATTGAGGGCGGGGCTGTTTATCTCTTTGATCAAGTTTCAGGAACGCTCGTGCAAACTCTTCGTGGTCCTTTTCCGTTGGCTGGCGCGAGCGATGTCTTTGGTCATACGCTCTCTTCTCAAGAAAACGGGCTTCTTGTTGGCGCACCTTTTGGAGGTATCGGAAAAGAACTGGATGCCGGTATCGTCTACCAATTTCACATTCTGAAGTCTCTGTAGTGTACAGCCAATACGCATCTCGTCTTCTAGTGTTACTTTTCAATTTTAACTTTTTCACTTTACTTTGGGTGTCATGTGCCACAACAGTCCGTCAGAAATGACCTATAATTTCCTAGTGAACCAGGTCATTTTTTCTTGATAGTGACTCCTTCCTCTCATCAAGAGGGTGTCTATCCCCTCTGAAAGCCAGTCTGATTTTCAACCCCTTGATCTTTTGTCGCGTGGAACCTTCTTCGGCATATCCTTTGCTCAAGTCATGAGATGAATGAGATTTGTCCTAGGATTCATACTTAATTGAGGGGTTGATCATGAAACGTGTGTTGCCGATCAAGTTTCAAGAGGAAGGCATGACGACAGAAGAATGGTGGGCATCTAAACATCACAAACATCGAGGTGGCCTGTTCATTCGATCGGGAAAACCTTCAAAAGTTCTCAGTCCAGGCCTTCTTCGATGTGCAGAATGTGGAAACGAAGTAAAAGTCTTGGTCTCGCCAAGACGAAATCCCCATTCCAGTAAGCTTGGTAGGGCCGTCAGCATGAAAGACCATGATTTATGCCGACGGTGTTGGAGACGTCTAATCCAGCATGATCGACATGCGACAGTCGTTGATCTTGGACGCATACGTCGCGTTTCAACGCAAAGTTCATCACGCGTCGAACACGATGAATTTCCTCCAGCGGCCTCGTGAGGCCAAACACTCAGACGAATACTCAAGCATTGTAAAATATTCCTCGGGCACTCATTGTGGTTTGACGATGACCGTGCCTTGCATGGAACCAAGATGGAGATCGCAATGGTAAGGAAAGGTCCCAGCTTCGGTAAAGACATGTTCGTATTGATGGCCAGGTTTGAGTAAGGTTGGCCCGCTATTGAATTCTTGCCCGCCCCCTGAGCAATCGTTAACCCGACAGGCTCCGCTCGTCACGCTGTGTGGTTCTTTCGCGCCATCGGCGTAGATCCAGATAATTTTTTCTCCTGCCCGTATGGTGACGTCATGGGGAGTAAAAAACCCTGTTGCCCGAAAGACCATCACCGTGGCGCCAAGGGGTGCCGATTGGGATTCAGGTGTTTGATTGATGACTGGATATGATTGACGAGCGACAGTGATAAACTCATCTTGAGACCCATCGATTTCACAAAGGTGTCCTTCCTTAGCCGTCAGTAAAAGAGCATCAATCTGAGGATAAAACGCATGAGCTGGGGCACCGTTAAACAACCCGTCATCTATGACGGCCCTGGGTGTGGGTGGTGTCTCATCGGTTGAAGATTGTTGGATTTGTAAAAGGCAATTTTGTTGATTGATCTTCCAGGAGAGGTCCACGGAAAAGGATTGTCCGACCTCTATCGTGTCTACCAGTGTCTTACTTTCCCCGGGCTCCACCTCATTTCCGAAGTCTAAAACCATTTCACCTATCTCCCATCCAAATGTGGCAAGGGCAGGGCCTGGAATTCCAAAAATTATGAAGAGAAAAATCAAGAAGAACCCACGATTTCTGGCCTTGGGTTGAGGACGAGCGTGATGTAACATTGAGGCTAATGCGATGAGTTGAGATGTTTGATCGATTCGGAAGCCAGATCCTTATTTTGATAGATGACTTTGAGAATAAGATTCCCAAATTTTCGCCTAACAACTTTGAGGAGGACTTGGCCATTTTCATATCCAGACGTTAATTCAGAGACTTGTTCATTCTCGAAGGCGGCAATATCATTTTCCGTTATATCATGGGTTAATCGGTATTGATCTTGTAGTCGAAATTGAAGTTCTCCATACCACGCGTCTGTAAATCTTCCCATGTCGATAGATATCCTCACGAGAGTTGGTGGAGCATCTTGGCTCTTGGTCTGTAGGTATAAAGGGTGAAGATAACGGTTTTTTCCTCCAAGCTCGTATAAACATTCAGAGGCTGTTGAGCAGTTTTCTAGCGCTTGCACTTCACTTTCTGTCATGCCGAATTTGAGGTCCCGATATCCTTCTATGATTTCGGATTGAGCGGGGCTCGAAAGAAGGGTAAGGCAAACGAATATTAATGCAGCAGTACAAAAGTGTTGTGGGTGCTGAGAGAACATACATGTGTCCTTCTTAGAGTACGCTTATAGAAATGAGACATCAGATTCTAATAGCTAGTCGTCTCATCTCGACTGCTTAAGATATTCTTGACGAATACACCATATCAGAACCAGAACTGTGGAAGCGAATGAACGAAGAATAGATTTCAATCACGTCGGGTAGACGATCGTGAACCCAAGGGGAGTTTATGGTGTTGCCAAGTCTTTGTCCAATTATCCCCAAAGCACAAAAGAGAAGAGCAAATTCCTAAGGATGATGGGGAGTTGGAATCTTTGAGAATTGACGGACCTTTACGATGGAGGACTGATGTTCCAGTGAAGATCGTTCAAGAGCCACCACGGACGACGATGATACCCTTTGGCCTTCATGCATGCTTCAATTTTTGGCTGTAACTCATCATGATTGAGTGCTCGATTTTCCGGCGCGCTTCCCACTTCGTTCGCACATTCTAATTGCTCACTTGGGGCAACCTCATGACCATCTTTTTTTACCCACGCTGACCGAGAACACGCGGTGATAGTCAGACAAAGCACTAAACTGAGTCCGAGCCAGAGAGCATGAGAGATTCGTCGTTGACATGAAGGATTGCTAGCACCATTCATGATAGTCTCAACTCCTTTTGAGAGATAGGATTTTTCAGCCTCTATTCGTATGGTTTAACCTACATCCATGTTGTCATGAACGTATAAGAGTCTCTGCGGGTTTTTAAATGAGTGTAGCCAAACGTCTGTTTATGACCACGGGCTTGTCTGAGGAAAAATGAGGATAAATAAGAATTCGAAGAAACGTTCGATTCCGAAAGACCAGGAAGATTACGCGTATACTCGACATTGACAGTGATATGATAAGTATTATTGTAGCATAGTTTGTGTTGGTATCTACATGAAAATGTTGGGAGTGAAAAGTTAGTCAATGAGAATTGGAGGGAAGGGGTCGGGATCTTCCAATGGTGGTAAAGGGTGTATTGTGCGGTCTCTATCATCTAGCGACTGCGTGTCTAAAGGTTCACCTGGCGATTCTTCAATTTTTTCATACCCCTCTTTTCTGAGGCAAATTGCTTGGTATACCTCTCGCTGCCGTTTTGTTCGAGCCACGCCATAGTCTCCTCTTTGTACTTTCCCCGAACAAAAGTTTTGGTCTTCAACCGAGAGCGGATGGCCTTTGGCGTTCCGCCATGTTCCTTTGATAAGCTCGGGAGGAATTCTGTCTTTTAATTCACTACACAGCCACCAAGTATCACCCCATGTCCGATCTTCTAGATATTCGTGGCTCAAATGTCGACATGTCATCCATGATGTCGATTGTCCAAGTAAAAAATCCAATCGATTCCAAAATTGAGTATACATGGCCGGTCCGTTTGGGGTTTCGACCTCTGTTTTTCCAGCCATCCATGTTTCTTCGCTTTTGGCATCAAGCACCACCATCGTTCCATCAGGAGTTTTGCGGGTTTCGACCTTCCAGATGTCTTGTCCCTTCGCGAAGTTGATTCCGATGTCGAGGCTATGGGTTCGAGTTGCAATAAGATGATCAGGTGCTTGGGTTATTTGAAAGGCTTGATCATCGGCTAAAAAAAATAAATCAGATACCGCGTTGAGAATGGTTTCAGGTGCGACATGAGGATATATTTTGGTCGAAGACTTTGTGATCTCTTCTGGAGTCATCATCCGTTTGGTACATCCAGAAATAACAAAGAGTAGCAGGACAAGAATGATGAGCAGGGCGGCAGAGTGAGGCGGATATTTCCTAAGTACAAATAATGATATTGGGGTTCTGTTCACTCCAAATCTGTCCTTTCTGATCAATGATGCCTAAGGGGCTGCACATTTAAGGAAGCACCGTTCCAATTCGGATCCACTTTCCTTTTGCATTTCTTTTGTAATAGGTCGTTTGTATTGGATGCTTGGTTCGAAACCGCCATCCTCGTCGACGCTGGGTGACGCTGACAACGTTGGTCTTGGACAAACGGCTTACAGAAAACAGCGAAGCTTCTATGAACTTTACCCGGGTTCGTGCTCCAAATAGTGAGACGCGTTCTAAAACGATTTTTTTGTCATTATTCTTGAGTTTCAATTCAAATTTTTTGATCCAAAACATGATTCATAAGGCCATGTATCAATGAAGGTATAAACGTATATGACACACAAATGATACATAATGGAACTGGAAGTTTCAGTAATTGTCAAGTGAAGCTTTTCTTTCCATCCAGAATAGAAAAGTGAGAGACAGTGAAAGAATTGATTACAAACAGGGCGAAAGTGGAGATCATTAAACGGTAAAAGGTCGAAAGATTTGGATGGTCTTAGCCATGAATTAGGGACAGAAGTCTTGCCAGCATCGCTATGATTTCATTTCGAGGGCTTGGCTGACTGTTTGTAGGATTTCCGGAAACGTATAGGGCTTACGCAACACGGCAAAGGCCCCTAGTTGAAAGGCTTGGTTTTTGATGTCTTCGGTCAATTGGCCAGAGTACAAGATGACGGGGGGAGGGGACGTCAGTGATTCAGGGAGTTTTCGTAGAAACTCTAGTCCGTTCATATGGGGCATTCGATTATCGGTCAGAACGAGGTCAACCGTATGACCTTCTTGAAGGTGTGCGAGTGCCGGTGTGCCCTCTTCAGCTTCGATGCAATGATATCCCTGGTGTTCGAGCAAGATTCGGAGGAGAGTTCGAGCCGCCGGATCATCATCGATTAAGTAGATGTGTTTGGAACATCGAGAACTAACCTGCTCGTTATTTGAAACGACGTTGCTCATAAAGAAGGGTGCAGATAGCCTTAGCAGCGATCCGCGAGCACTGTGACGACAAAAAATTGGGGGTAGGTCATTATATAGGTTTTTCTATCTGATTGACAGAACAAGCTGTTGAATGGCAAGCCGCTGTTCGTGGAGAGATGGGCTGGGTGATTGTTTCTGTCAGAAAAAAAGGAGGAAGAGATAGGGGAAACCGTGGTGCCGAAGGCGGGATTTGAACCCGCACACCCCGGAGGGCGCCAGACCCTGAATCTGGTGCGTCTGCCGTTCCGCCACTTCGGCACGTCACGAAAGATTATCGTCTTTTATGGAACACTGGTCAAGGGACAAGAATGTTTCCTGATTGGTATAGAAAAGTTCAGCACGAAGGTCGTCGATGAACGCATTATCCCACTTGAGTTTGCGATGAATGAGCTCGTTGAGCAGGACCTAAAAACTCCTGAAGCCACATTCCCAAGGCATCGTGATGTTTTCCAGTTGGCCAAGGTTGTAAGTCCTGACTGTTGCCACTCAGGATGATCCGTTCTCGGACAAGTCCGGAAGCGCCCAACACGCAAGGCGCTGGAATTCGAGGCGCGTTGTCAATGATAGCGACATCGAAACGAACGCGTTTGAAAATTGGATCAGTGAGCACACGGCTAGCGGTGGTGGCCACAATGCGCTTATTTTGGATGAAGGCTTGACGATTCGTGCCCTCCCCAGCAGCTAACATTTCTCGTATTTTTTTTGTTCCACCTAGCTTCGCGATGTCTTCTTTGAGCTCTTCGTATTCAGGGCGCATGTCTTTGGGGATGGTGGCCTCCGGGATCAATTCTCGAATACGTTGCTGCGCAATTTCCACTTCTTTCATGAGTTCTTGAATTTTCTGCTCATAAATCATTCGGTATTCCTTCAGCGTTTCAACATTTTTCCCGGCAGCTTGCATGGCAAGACGTTTCCATATGGGAATGGCTTCATAGTCCGCGACAGTCTTATCGAGGGCTTTGATCTTTCCCTGCCATTCGCTTAGTGAAGTGAGAAGACGCCATTCCAAGAGTTTGACTTCATTCAGATCTTTTTGTTTGTCTCGCTTATACGCCAGAATTGGCGTGAGTTCTCGAAAACGGTCGTATTTTTTACGAAGAGCCACTTTGTGAGAATTGGCCTTTGCATAAAACTGATACATGTGCGCCTCGAACCCAATATCGTGGAGTTCAACGCCATTGATGGTCTTGAGAATAGGGAGCTCATAACGACTGAGAAGACTTTTATAGGGTAGCGCGGCATTTTGGAGCTTTTTGGCGACAACTCCTGCGAGCCGGTCGAGTGATTCATGATCAGGGCACATCAATAGGACGCGTTTATTGAGTTTGGCTTGCTCCACTAAAAGGGCTCCCAATTTGGCTTGGCGATTAGTTTCATCGTCATGCCACATTGTCGTGAGGACCGAGGTGGCCACGGTGGTACGTGCATGGACATCAGATGTGTCATCGTCAGGGGCGAGCCATGGAACGAGTCGCTCTGCTGGGCCGAGTGTGAAGGATTCAGGTTTCGCTGTCATATCGTTCAATCGTGCGACAGCCGTTTCAAGAAAACCAGAAGTATCGGGAATGATCGTGCCATGATGTATGGTTTTACCAAAGGCATCAAATGTTTGGATGAGAACTTCACCATCTACCTGACCAAGGACAACCCCTTCTGTAGGCTCACAGTCGTTGGAAGGTAAAATGGTAACCGGGACGTCCTGCATCAGGACCTGACCTTCAGGAAGTTCTACCGCGTAAAGGTGTAAGCTTCCGACGGTTTGAAGGTATCTGGCTTTGAGAATGTCAATGGGTGCGTCAAGTCCTTGCGTCATGGCCTGGTCACGTTCTTCCTGTAACTGGTGTAGGTAGTGGGTAAGCAGGTCGTGAAGGTTCATGGCTGGCCTAAAGAGTTCGTCCTATTCGCTGAGTGAATATTTTGTGAAATTCGAAACAGCCATCAGTGAGATCTTGCCCTTTATTTTGTTGCCCAGGTATCCCCATGACGCTAGGGTAGAATCTTCCCTTCAATGATGTCTTTTAAGCAAAGGGCAACACAGCCAAGGCCGCCGGTAATCGTCATTCGGTCGTGTGAACATCCGCGAGCCGTAACTTGGGCACGGAGATCTTGAACATGGGGAGCGATATCAATGTTGTCCAGCATGTATGCCGTGAGGTCGCCATTGTCTTCTGATGTCAGAATGACCATGCGATGTCGTTGATCATCTTCTAGAATAGCAGACTTGGAGGGTGGGCCAACTATCGGTTTAGCAATGATGATGTCTGATATTGTCAGAGTGGTTGAAATCATGTCGAGGGGTGGGCGTATGGTCCTCGTGCTGAGACGAACATTTAATGTAGATGATTGATTGAGGTCAGAGACTCGAATGAATTCGAATCCAAATAGAGGTGTTGTTATTTGAAGTGTTGTCACGAGCCAGATCATGAAATATGGTAAAGAGCGCCTCACGTAATATTTCACGAATGGCACTAATTTCCTAGAAAGGTGAAGAGGTATTGGCACGAAATAGGAGTCTCTACAATGAGAAATGAGTTTTAGAGTCGCCGATATTGTCTTTTGATACATTGTAGAGAAGGCTTTTCAGGAGTGTCTAGGAGGTAAGCTCAGACGAAAATGGCAGAGGTATTCTCAGTGCAAATTGACTTTTTGAAGACCCGACTTTATGATCAATCTCCTGTAACTGTTCCTCTAAATCCCCGATCTCTTCTTGTGTGTCATAACGCTATGTTGTGGAATGTAGACGCCGATCGTCAAACTCGCAGAGGGGTGCTATCTCCATGTAGCTAGCGAATGGAATCTTCACGGACGAGGGAAAATTCACAAACCAGGATCGATCGGTACCTATATTGTTTCGAGATTGTTTACAGCAGAAGGAGCACGTTGGATGAAAGTGATTCTGAAAGAAAATGTTGAAGGTCTCGGATATCTCGGCGACCTCATGACGGTTGCGGATGGTTATGCTAGAAATTTTCTGATTCCCAGAAAAAAGGCTGTTGTCGCCAACCCCCGAAATCTCAAAATGTTCGAACATTTAAAGCGAGTGGCGTCTCAGCAGACTAAAAAGGAACTTCAAGGTCTTGATGAGCTAGGAAAGACTATTGCCAAGGTCTCACTGACGTTTGAAGTGCAAACTGGCAAAGACGATAAATTGTTTGGCTCTGTGACATCGAAAGATATTTCAGAGCGGCTGACGCAAGAAGGAATTAATATCGATCGGCGCAAAATTCAACTGGCTCAACCAATCAAGGAACTCGGAACATTCTCAATTCCTGTGAAATTGCATCGTGAGGTGGTGCCGGAGTTTTCTGTCGCAGTCGTGAAAAAAGGTGGCGAAGAGCCAGTCGTTGACGACAATTCGACGAGTGATGTGACCGAAGAAGTGGAAGAATAGAAACGATAGAGAGAGTCATGCGACATCCCGTAGGAACCATAAAAGCTATTCAACAGACCGACCCTGAAGTCTATGCCGCGATACGTGCTGAAGAAAAACGGCAGCGTGAAAAGTTGGTCTTGATTGCGTCGGAGAATTATGCCAGTCCAGCTGTTCTTGGCGCCCAGGGCTGTCTCATGACAAATAAATATGCGGAGGGTTACGCTGGGCGTCGGTATTATGGAGGATGTCAGCATGTCGATACAGTTGAAGAGTTGGCTATTGCTCGTGCTAAAGAACTGTTTGGGTGCGAGCATGTGAATGTCCAGCCGCATTCGGGGTCTTCAGCCAATATGGCCGCCTATCTTTCTGTCCTCAAACCTGGAGACGTCATTTTGGGTATGGATTTAGCGCATGGCGGGCACCTCACTCATGGGCACAAGGTGAACTTTTCAGGAAAATTGTTTCAATCCTACTCGTATGGAATCGATCGTGAAACGGAATGTCTTGACTATGACGCCGTTCAACGAATAGCTGAAGAATGCAAACCCCGTATGTTGGTCGTAGGAGCCAGCGCCTATTCGCGCGTATTGGATTTTTCTCGATTTAAAGCGATCGCTCAGGCAGTTGGAGCGTATCTATTGGTCGATATCGCGCATATCGCTGGTTTAATTGCGGCCGGTCTTCATCCTAATCCTGTACCTTATGCGGATTTTGTGACGACGACGACTCATAAAACGCTGCGTGGTCCTCGATCGGGTATGGTCATGTGCAAAGCTGAACATGCCAAGGCTGTGGATAAAATTGTTTTTCCTGGTCTCCAAGGTGGTCCGCTGATGCATGTGATCGCCGCGAAAGCTGTAGCATTTCAAGAGGCCTTATCACCAACCTTTAAAGCGTATCAACGCCAGGTTGTGGCCAATGCCAAGACGCTCGCTGATGAATTTCTTAAGCGAGGCTACCGTGTTGTCTCTGGTGGAACCGATAATCATTTGTTTCTTCTGAATCTCACACACAAAGATGTGACGGGAAAGGATGCGGAGGCTGGGTTAGATGCTGCAGGTATTGTCGTCAATAAGAATGCGATTCCTTACGATGAAAAGCCACCGGCAGTGGCAAGTGGAATCCGGATAGGCACTCCAGTCGTATCGACACGAGGCATGGGACAATCCGAAATGCTGAAAGTTGTCTCTCTCATGGATCAAGTCCTGGAACGTGCAAAAGATAAAACTGTCCAACGACAAGTAAAAAAAGAAATCAAGGCCCTGTGCGCTCAGTTTCCCATATTTCATTCCTATCAACCCGCCTAACGGTAGATTCAACGACAGGATCGTGTTCGGGTGAAGTGCCCATTTTGTGATCAACTTGATGATAAAGTAATCGACTCTCGTACCGCACGAGAAGGAGAGATTATTCGTCGCCGTCGGGAATGTCTTTCGTGCCGTCGTCGTTATACGACCTACGAACGGATTGAAGAAAGCATGCCGATGGTCGTGAAGAAAGACAACCGTCGTGAGCCTTTTGATCGTACC
The DNA here is from genome assembly GCA_965223675.1 of Nitrospirales bacterium. Taxonomy (GTDB): domain Bacteria; phylum Nitrospirota; class Nitrospiria; order Nitrospirales; family UBA8639; genus JAGQKC01. The sequence goes on from OZ245013.1 coordinate 513,292, forward strand.
AAGATTCTGTCAGGACTCAAAAAAGCTTGTGAAAAACGTCCTGTCAGTATCAGTGCGCTGGGTGCCTCGGTTGATCGAATTGAAAAACGAATTCAGGACAAAGGTGAAACAGAAGTTCCTAGTCGCGATGTTGGTGAGGAGGTCATTCGTGAACTCCGTGACCTTGATCCTGTGGCCTATGTTCGATTTGCTTCGGTCTATCGTGAATTCAAAGACATTGATCAATTTATGGATACCATCAAGATCCTTGCCCAAGAAAAAGGTGTGTCCTAATGTGCGTACGTTGACGAAGCACTCATACTGGCCCGTCTTCTTTTGGGAACACGCCCCACGAGAGAGTCGTCCCGGGTCATCTTGAACTTCTGGCTTTTCGCTATCGTATTTTTCTTTCGCCATGCCTCGTCAACCTACCAAAGCTAAGCCAGTAAAACGTGAGAAGTCGTCCAAAAGGGTTAGAACAACGATCGCCGTCACGCGAGTGGCCATTATCGGTGGTGGAAAAGGCGGAACGGCCTTAATCGAGATTTTTGCGGAAGACCCATTAGTGAGAGTTGTGGGGCTGGCAGAGATACGCGCAGGAACGCGTGGGATTCGGATTGCGAAACGTCTGAAGATTCCGGTCACCAAAAATTACAAAGATTTCCTGAAGAGTAAAGATGTTGATCTGGTGATCGATGTCACGGGAAATCCTAGTGTCGAAACAGCGCTCCTTAAGATTCACGCCCCTCATCTGGCGATTATTGGAGGAACCAGCGCCAAGTTTATGTGGCAATTGATTGAAGCCCGTATTCGAGCGACGACAGAAATTGAAACGACGTTGACCCGGTATCAATCACTGTTTCAGCTGTACGTAAAAGAAGAGTCGGAAGGAGCCGTGAATGATGAGCGGACGCGCATTGCTTGTGAAATTCATGATGGCTTGGTGCAAACACTTGTCGGCTCAAACCTCAAACTTGAGCGATGTCGAGAATTGATCCGGAACGAACCCGAAAAGTGTTTGACGATGTTGAATCAAACGAATAGCCAGTTGAAAGGTGCCATCCAAGAAGCTCGTGAAGTAGTGTACAATTTACGGCCAGGCCATTATGATAACCTTGATCTGGCGTCGGCGCTTTCAAACTACATGAAGGCATTTGAGGTGGACCAAAAGATTAGCACGGCGTTCAAGTCCACCGGTGCACAATCCCGCTTGGATCCGAAAACCAAAGTGTTCGTGTTTCGGATGGTTCAAGAAGCGTTACATAATGTCGCCAAGCATGCCAAGGCTTCACATGTGCATGTAGAGGTCACGGCCAAAAATGGATTTCTGTCCACCACCATCACGGACAATGGAACGGGATTTGATGTCGAAATGGAATCGACTAATCCTGAAAAATGGGACCATTTTGGGTTACAAGGGATGATGGAACGCGCTAGGATGTTGGCTGGAAAAGTACATTGGGAGTCCCAACGAGGAAAAGGGACCAGCGTCACGATTCACATTCCTATCGGATCAAAGGAGAAACTCGCCCATGGCTAAGAAAACGAAAGTCTTAATTACGGACGATCATCGAGTTGTGCGCGAGGGGCTCTGTGCCATTCTCGAAACCAAAGATGATATCGAGATCATAGGTGAGGCGCGTGATGGTGGCGAAGCGGTGGAAAAGACTCGGGCCTTGCTGCCAGATGTTATTTTGATGGATGTCAGTATGCCGGGAATGACAGGGGTCGAGGCCACACGCATCATCAAGCGGGAGTTTCCGCACATCGGGGTAATCGCCCTAACCATGTATGAAGAGCAGCAGTATATCTTTGATCTGGTTCGTGCGGGAGCTACAGGTTATTTGCTCAAGGATAGTGATTCAGCCCAGATCGTGGCGGCCATTCGAACGATATCCCGTGGCGAGTCGCTCATTCACCCGTCCGTGGCGAGTAAAATCCTTGCTGAATTTTCGTTGCTCGCCGAAGGAAAAGGCCGGAAACGAGGTGTGCTTGAACATGACCTGACCGATCGAGAAATTACCGTGCTTCGTTTAGTGGCTGACGGGAAGACGAATAAAGAAATCGCCAACGTCTTGGATCTCAGTGAAAAGACCGTCAAAAATCACGTCCGCAATATCTTCCATAAACTCCACGTCTACGACCGCACCCAAGCCGCAATTCTCGCTATTCGTAAGGGTATCATTGAATTAGAGCCAAGACAGGCATAATGGGTTGGTTGACTATTCGGACAGCTTGCTGTGCGTGAACCTAGTCGTGAATCAGGCCATGCGTAATGAGTGATGAAGATCCAGCGAAAGTCTGCGCCAGGCTTATCGATGAAATGCGCAGTTTGCAACTTTCGACCGTCGGGCCCGACGGGGTTCCTCACTGCAGCTACACTCCCTACTTGCATCGTCCCCCGTGCAGTTTTTATATCTTTGTCAGTCAACTCGCAGCGCATACCCGCCATGTGCTAGAGAACCCCCAAGTTGCCATCATGATCATCGCGGATGAACAGTCGACCTCACAGATTTTTGCTAGAACAAGAGTGACGTATTTGTGTGAAGCCAGTCAGATTCCACCAGAAAATCAGGAGTACGCTTCGTCGCTGGATGACTATGAACAGCGGCATGGTAAGACGGCAGGATTATTGCGACAACTACCGGACTTTGTGCTGTTTCAATTGCAACCAATTGGTGGGCAGTTTGTGATGGGTTTTGGGCAAGCGTACGTGCTGACTGGAGACGATTTGTCGATCTTTGAACACACCCGTACTGGATAAGCTGATGGGCTTTTCGTCTTAAAGTTGTCTAGACCAGTAGGGTCTATTCGAGGCTAGTGTATCGACGTTCAGTTGGTCGTGATCTTCTCTTCCAACCACCCGTTTATTGCTCTTGTGAACCTGCCGGAAAGCGTCCGGCGTCGGTCTCTTGACTCAGAAGACTTAACCGTCCACACATCAATTCTTGGATACGGTAGTTGGTCGAACCAAGCATGACTCAAGGACCAGCTTCGTTAGGACCTCAGATCATCTGATGTGTCCTTGAACACGTTCGTGGATAATTTCATGAAAGTTGATGGGCATTCAGATGAAGTGTGAGTGCCCTCCTCCTGCAAGGTAGATAACAGGCGTTCGAGACAGGTGCCTAGAGCACGATAGTTCAACAGGCCAAAATGGCTTATTGGCATCCGTCCTTAGCTTAAAGCACTATGCGACTTGAACAGAAGGATTATAGGTGCCCAGGTGGAACACGGTCATTGACAGCCTGTGCGTTCATGGTGGGGAATCTATGGGGGCAACAGCGCAGTGTAGAGTTGTTTCGATTACAGGTGTTTGCGACAGGTGCCTAGAGCACGATGGTTCAACAGGCCAAAATGGCTTAATTGGTATCCGTCTTTTGCTTAAAGCACTGTGCGACTTGAACAGAAGGATTATAGGTGCCTAGGTGGACACGGTCATTGACAGCCTGTGCGTTCATGGTGGGGAATCTACGGGGACAACAGCGCAGTGTAGAGTTGTTTCGATTACAGGTGTCCAAGTCCTTGCGGCCTCATTTTCTCCAGTGTTAACATGAATATTTACTAAGGCGCTTGGGGAAGGATCATCATGTTATGGCGAATGTGACATTACTCGTAGCAAAATCGTGTGGCGCGTGTCCTGCGGCAAAAACGCTGTGGAAGGGGATGAAGGTCAAATATAGTTTTTCTTATAGAGAGATCGATGTGAGTACTGAAAACGGTCAAGAGTTAGCGGAGCGACATTCAATTCGCGCGACTCCTGCGACGATTATTAATGGAAAGTTGACGTTTATTGGCGTTCCAACCCGTCAGGCTGCAGAGAAAGCACTTTCGGCGAAAATAAAGCCCAAAGACGCCTAGCTCCATGATGGACACCCATTCAGAAGGTACCCGTCCCTTTGGGATGGACGATGATGAAGAGGAGATTGAAGTCCCAATTCTTCCAACCATGGAGGCTGGCCCTCCCCCGGAATGTCCCTTTTGTGGAGATCCGATGAAGTTTAATGACGGAGATTGGATTTGTATTGACTGCAATGGGGAGTTGGTTGGTCCGGAAACCGGTTAGCGACATTTGTCGTTCATATCTCGTGGAAGAAGAGCACTTTTTCAGGGTACCCTCTTCCTTTATTTGTACCTTCTCCTTTGTCCTTTCCAAACCCCTCTCTTCTTAGTATCATCTTCTGCTCCTGATCCATTTCAATTTTCTTTCGGGTTCTTATGTTTCAGATTGTCACTGGTCCTTTTCACCCGGTTCTCGAATCGTCTCTCGTTGACGAAATCCGAGAGCTCAAGTCTGCTGATCAGTGGACTCCATTAGCGATCGTTGTGCCGTCAGAGCTTCTTCGCCGGCGATTGCAGTGGTTGCTGTGTGTCGAACAAGGTCTTGAGCTATACGATGTCCACTTTCTTACATTTCATCAGCTGGCTCTACGTTTGTATGGCGACCAGGTGCATGGTGTGTCTCAATCAAATGCGCCGGTTTTTCAACTGGTTTCAGAGTTGGTTCTTCGAGCATGCCTTCGAGAAATTCTTAGCCGAGATTTACCAGATTTGCACCTCTTGAGTCCTTCAAAAGTATCTTTGGGATCGTGTGCGGCGCTCTGGTCGACCATTCGCGATCTCAACGAAGCCATGGTTGATCCGTTCTCCGTCTTGCAAGGAGTGGATGAAGGGCTGTTTGAGCGAGAGGCTCGGCATACCTTACATGCACTGTTTGTTTTGCAGTCAGAGATGCGTAAGACCATTCAACGTTTACAGATTGGAAGTGCTGATGATTTAGCTACCTTGGCGATTTCTTGGGTAACAGATTCTCCATTTCTGACTCGACTCAGTCGCGTGTGTTACTACGGTTTTTACGACCTGACCCAAGTTCAGCTTTCATTTTTTGAGGCTGTTACGCTGAAAGTGCCCGTGACCGTCTATACTCCTCTCGTTGATGATCCGGCTTTTGCATTCGCTCAACAGTTTTATGATCGCCACCTTTCAACAGGCGTCGTAATCGAGAAAAGTCGATCTTCTCTCCCTTCTATGCCAGAGCGGCCGCAAACAGCGATAAGCCAGCCGTCGATAATGGTGATGAATGCTATAGGGGCGGAAGATGAATTGACCTTCGTGTGTAAAGAGATTGGAAATTTGATTGAACTTCATGGCTATCAGTTCGAAGAAGTTGGAGTTGTTGCCAGGACGCTCGAGCCCTATCAATCGTGGATAGGACGTCTCTTCGAACAACATCAAATTCCATTTACGACTTCTGCAGTGACTCCGATTATTCATGAGCCTGCCATTAAATTGTTGTTTCAGCTTGCTCGTCTTACATTGAACCAATTTTTTGCCAGAGACCTCTTAGATGTCTTGAGGTCTCCTTTCTATCACCTGAACCGTTTGGGGGTGGGGCAAGATTTACTCCAGCCAGACTTGTGGGAGGAAGTCGTTCTGGCCATGGGTATAACCCGTGGTGAAGAGCAATGGCTTCGGCTTTCTGCCGCGGCGGAAAATCAGGATGGTAGCATTTGCGCAAAAGTCGCGGAACACCTGAAAGTTCCAGTTGCTGTATTCCGAAAGTCTCTGCAGTTTTTCAATAGACTTGTTGAAGAAATAATCGTGGATGTAAAGTCTCTTCCGACACGCGCTCGTATCGGAGAACACACCGAAGCTTTTGTACAGTTCATTCGTAAACATCTTGTATTGCCGGCTTTTGACGGGACAGGGGGTGATCGTTGTCGTTTTGCGTGCGAGACATCATGCGCTGAAGCCATTCGACTTGTGTTTGATCATTTGAGGCAGTTTGATGGTTTACAAGAAATGGTCACATGGGAAGAATGGGTCGGCATCCTATCGCAGATTGTCAAGGAAAATTCTATTCCGTGTGAACGTGAACCTCGATCGGGAGTACATGTGCTTGATGCGATGTCGGCTCGTGGATTGCCGTTTCGAGCCGTATTTATTCTCGGACTCAATGAAAAAGTGTTTCCACGATATGTACGAGAAGACGCATTTTTGAGGGATTGCCACCGACGGGTTTTGGCCGAAACATTGGGGTATAAGATCGACGAAAAACTTTCAGGCTACGATGAAGAACGACTCTTATTCGCGCTCTTGCAACAAGCGGCGCAGCATCGACTCTACTTGTCCTTTCAACGGGCCGATGAAGCTGGTCGTCCTTTGGTTCCCTCGCCCTTTCTTCGAGATCTGAGTCGAAAATCAGGACAGAGCGATATCGATCAGGAGCTATCTCTGCCAAGGCGATTTTCTGATCGACTGGCTCATCCCTTGTTTCGGGACAGTTTACTGACACGGGAAGAATTGGGGGTGAAACTTATACTCCAGGGCGTTGACCCATCCGTTCTGCTTGACAGGTCAGGCCAAGAATCTTCCGTATTTCAACAGGGGTGGAATGCCTTAGATGGTATTGAAGCCATTAGGGAAGAATTGGGACCTTTTGATGGCATGCTGAGTTCAAGCCATGAACATTGGCAGCACCTGGTTTCGAAGGGTGTTTCGCCTACCGCGCTTGAAGTCTATGCGCGGTGTCCCTTCCAATATTTTTCTTCTCAATTGCTTTGTGTGAATGTGATGCGACGGCGACTCACTGATGCGTTATCACCTTCAGACGTGGGGACGTTATGCCATGCTGTGTTACGCCATGTCTATGTGCATCTGATAAAAGCCGGGTGGCCTGACTCTGGGTCTTTCTCTGGTCTGCCTCACACGCTTATTGCATCATCAGCTGAAATTGTCTTCGCAGCCTACGAGGCTGAATACCCGACAGGCCACTGGGTCTGTTGGCAGCTTCTGAAAGAACGGGTGACAGCGCTCGTGACAGCAGAGGTGGAAGCGAGTCGAGACGCCTTCTCGAAGAATGGCTTTCGACCGATTGCTGTTGAAGTCGATGCGAAAGGACAGATTGAACTGACCGGGTTATCGTTCAGTGCCCTCAAGGTACATGGGCGTTTGGATCGAGTGGACTATAACGATGTCACGAAGAAATTTCGAGTAGTCGATTATAAATTTAAATCGAGTTCGAAGATCAAAAGTAAAGAACGTGATCTCTTGGCTGCAGGAATAAGGGGTCACTATCTTCAGCCGACTTTGTATTCATTCATGACAGCCTTTCATGTTCGAAATGAAGAAGATGATGGTTGGCAATCTTTTCGGCCGGAGCGTGTCGAATTTGTGTATTTGGCGCCACATTGGGAAACGATGGTCGTGCGTTCGGTGTTTGAACATGTTTCCTGGGACTCCAGTCCTGGTCAGCAACTCCAAGAGACCTTGACGGACCTTTTGACGGGCATCCATAAAGGGCAATTTTATATTTTCCCAGGTGAGTATTGTCAGAACTGTCCGGCGTCGGCGGCGTGTCGTCGTTTACACGGACCGACTTGGCTTCGATCACACAGGTCGACGTTCGCGAAACAGCTTCTTGCACTTCGAGCAAAGGAGATCGCACGTGCTTGAGTCGTCGTCTATTCCAGATTTTCATGTCCGTCGTTTGGCGGAATCAAACTTTGATCAAAATGTCGTGGTTGTCGCTGGTGCGGGAACCGGTAAGACAACGCTCTTAGTGAATCGCCTGCTGACCACATTGTTTCGGGAGCCTGATCCGATCCCCATCACGAAAATCGTGGCACTCACTTTTACCAATAAAGCTGCAGCGGAAGTGAAAGCTCGTCTACAAGAACAACTTTTCACACTGATCGATTGGACGCCGCGACAACAGCTCCAGGCAGCTGGAGGAAGCCTTAGCTTGTCGGAACTTCAAGAGCGGTTTCAACTCTCGGCCAGTCAAATTGTGGATCGGGCTCAAAGGGCGCTCAACGAGATAGAAAAAGCTCAGATTGGGACCTTGCACAGTTTTGCTGCACACCTTCTTCGACTTCATCCACTTGAAAGTGGCGTGCCTCCAAATTTTCGAGAAGACGATGACTCCCGGTTCGAGGAGTACTTTCGTCAAGAATGGAACCTATGGAGTGATCATGAGTTAAGCCTTCATGGAGAGCAGCATGATCAGTGGCGAACGCTTCTTTCGAATTTCAAGTTAGAGCAGATACGTGGATTGGCGTTGGATCTCTGTAGAGAAACCTCTTCCGTAGACACGTTCGTTCAACAAGCTGACTTGACAGATATTCCGGAAAATCTTCGGGCATGGTGTGAGAACAAGCGAGAACGTGTGGTCGCACTGCGCGCGGTATACGATTCTCCCAAGCCACGAAAAATTGAAACGATGCTTGGGGTTGTGCAAGAAGTCTTGGAGCATATGCTCACAGAAGGGCTTACTGAAGAAATTGCTCGTGACGTTGTCGCAAAAACCCCCGTGCTCTTTTCGACGATCAGTCGGGCACCAAGCGGATGGTCTGAGGAGCATTTTGCTGAAGCTCGTGAGCTTATTCGTATTGGACGAGCTCTGTGCTCTGTGAACCCCCAGCTTATTCACGTTCTTCTTCTCGTTCTCATTCCCTTTCTAAAAAACGTTCAACATGGTTTTGTGAATGAAGGGTGGGTGACATTTCACGGGTTACTCACTAGAGCCAGATCGCTTCTTCGCGATTACCCAATCGTTCGGGACGGTTTAAAGCAAGAGTATCAGGCTATATTAGTCGATGAATTTCAAGATACTGACCCGATTCAGTATGAAATTATTTTGTATTTGTGCGAAGAACATGGACAGAGTGCGTCAAATTGGACAGGCGTGAGATTGGCTCCTGGCAAACTCTTTATCGTCGGTGATCCCAAGCAATCGATCTACGCCTTTCGTGGTGCGGATTTAGAGGCCTTCGATTATGTCGTTCAAAAAATTCAGGATTCTGGTGGAGTCGTCTATGAGCTGCTCACCAATTTCCGAAGTCATCATCGCGTACTTGAAGTGATTAATGAAGTGTTTAATCGGCTATTCCAACCCCAGAAACATGTTCAGCCAAGCAATATCCCTTTGGCTGTTCGACCTGGAAGGCATGGCGGACTTCAGCATTCAGGTGTCGAGCTGCATCTCGTCAACACAGATGACTTCCCAACTGAGTCTGATACTCAGGCTGTGTCAAGACTTGAAGCTGACCAGCTCGCACGTTGGATCAAAACTCAAGTACTCGACTGCGAAGGTTGGACTGAGGAACAGGGGCAACGTAGGCCATTTCGGCCGGGACATATCGGCCTCTTGTTCCGGAAACTGACTCAGGCTCAGGTTTATCTTGAGGCGCTTCAGCGTCAGGGCATTCCGTACGTCACGGATGGCGAAAGACACTTCTACCGTCGGCAAGAAATCATTGATTTCGTCAATGTTCTGAGAGTTATTGAGAATCCGCGAGATTCTCCAGCCATGCTTGGTGTCTTACGATCGTCTCTCGGAGGACTGAATGACCAGGACATATACGAGTTGGCCCAATGCGAAGCCTTTGACTGTCGTGAGTGCGAACGGATTAAGCCATGGAAAAATCTGAAAGCCCCTGCGATTTTGCGATTATATGAGACCTTTACTGACCTCCACGAAACGGCGTTTCTGTATCCGTTGGTCAAGGTTGTAGATCGGATCTTTTCATGCTTACCGATTCTTGAGCTTGCTGCGGCATCTATGCATGGAGAGCAGGCCGTGGCCAATCTCATGAAGGTTCGTATTCTGGCTGCGGAATTAGCTGATCGTCCTCATATGACCATCACGGGCTTTGTGAATCTTCTCGTAGAACGTCTAGAGCAGAAACCGAGTGAAGCGGAACGTGCACTTGAAGAGGAATCGCTTGATGCGGTGCGTATTTTAACGATACATAAAGCCAAAGGCCTTGAGTTTCCAGTGGTCATCTTGCCTGGGTGTCATCATGGGGCCCAAGCGGGGTACGAGAGTTCATCGGTGACCTATGATTGGGCAACTGGAGTCATGGGAGTGTCTATCGGGGGGTCTTCAACGTTAAGTGCGGTCATGACACATGAAAAAAAACGTGTAAAAGAAGAAGCTGAACAACGTCGATTGCTCTATGTGGCGATGACTCGTGCAAAAGAACGGTTAATTCTCTCTGGAGGATTTCCTTCGCGGTTGGCGTCAGGGTCTTTTCTTGACCTTCTTCAAAACGTGGTGGATAGCGACATTGAGAATTCTCATGGCGAGGATATATCCATTGGCCCAATATCTTTTCGACAAACGACGGTCCACCCATCTGATCGACGCTCTACGAAATGGTCACGAGCAAGTCATACATTGAAAAGTCCAAAAGACCTGACTCCCTGGCTTGATTGCTGGGAAGAACGAGGGAAGACTTGGGAATTGCTCAAGGCCAGTTCAACCTATCTTACCCCAACATCGCAAAAATCCCAAAAGGCTCAAACTCATAAATCATCGACACTTAATGATTCATTAGGTCAACAGGGAGCTTTGATCGGAACGCTGATTCATCGTATACTTGAGGGTTGGAATTTTACAGACAGTCTTGATCGGTTAAAGGACAAAATAGAAAAAGCATGTGAGCACGGCATTCCATCCGAATACGTGGAGGAAGGGTCAATGATTCGGGAAGAAGTAAATAAGATTATACAGAAATTTCTTTCTTCCGAGATATACGCGACACTCAAGCAGGCTACTGTGTTAGGTCGTGAAATTCCGTTCACGGTTCCTTGGGATTGCGAGAGAAACCATGCCCAAGGTATAACAAGTCGGTCATGTGTGATGGAAGGAGTCATTGATCTCGTCTATCAAATCGATCGCCAAATTTGGCTGGCTGATTACAAGACGGATGACGTGAAAGAGAAAGACATGCCCGCAAGGAGCGCGTATTATCAAGAACAAACCGCTATCTATCGACACGCGGCACAACGGTGTCTTGGGCTCGATCAGGTGAAGTGCCAGTTACTGTTTTTACGTCTAGGGAAATCCATACAAGTCTAGTGTCCTCAAGAAAAGAGGTGTGACATGCAGGTGAAACTCATTGGATATTTGGCGATAATCGTCGGAGGGATCGTTGGAATGTTTGGGTGTTCAAGTCAACCTGATCCGCTCCCTCAAAGGACATTATCTGCTCCAAGCGGAACTCATCCTTCAGCCTTGACCTTCCTCAATACGGGCAATGAGCGTTTTGCTGAGGGACGTTGGGGCGCCGCCAAAGTTCAATATGAGCAAGCGGTCAAGACACAACCGAAGTTGGCGGAGGCGCATTATAATCTTGCGCTGGCGTTAGAAAAACTCGGAGACTCTGAGCAGGCGCGACACCATTACATTGAGGCGGCAAATCTTGCTCCGGGGCACAAAGTCATCTGGGACTCTCCTCCACTGCGCCGGTATGGCAATGTCCCAGATAAACCTCGGTCCAATACGAGTGCGCCCGTTCTACCCGGGATTGGCGGGGGAGGAGGGATTGGTGGCTATGGAGGGGTTGGCAGTTGAACTACAACTCAAGAATGTTTTGAGTTCCAGTATCCTCTAATTAGCATGGTTGTGCCAATGATGATCATTGGTAGACACAACAGTTGTCCCATCGTCAATGAAGAAAAAATAAACCCGATGTGGCTATCGGGCTGACGAAACTGTTCAATGAAGAATCTTGCACATCCGTACCCAATCAGAAAACTCCAGAAGATTGTTCCTGGTGGTGTTTGACGTCGGCTGATGACGGTCAGCACGACGAACAGTAAAAACCCTTCGAGCAGCGCTTCATACAATTGAGATGGATGCCGGCAATCAGGTCCCCCTTGAGGAAAGACCATACACCAGGAGACATCTGTCGCTCTCCCATACAATTCACCATTAATGAAATTTCCCAATCTTCCAAATCCTAATCCAATAGGAACAGCTCCCGCGGCAAGGTCTGCGATCGTATAGAGGGGAAATCCTCGACGCCGACTAAAAACCCAAAGTGCGACACAGGTCCCAATCAGCCCGCCATGGAAGGACATTCCTCCTTCCCACACGGCCAATATTTTCAGAGGGTTCTCTATATAAAACATGGGATTGTAAAACAACACGTAACCCAATCGTCCGCCAAGAAAAACGCCAAACGCGGCAAACACGATAAGGTCGGAAAGTTGTTCGGCCGATAGCAAAAGATTTTTGTTCGACGCTCGTGCTCTTATGAGAAAATACGCTGCGCCAAGGCCAAGCAGGTACATGAGTCCGTACCAACGAAACGCGAGAGGCCCAAGACGAAAAATGATGGGGTCAATTTCAGGGTAGGGGATAACCAAAAAATGTTCCAGCAACGTAGAGAGTTCCTTTTGGTGAATGAGCCGTTATATTTTGTATTGCATGATTATTGCTGTGCGACTTCAGCGAGTAACGAAAATGGACGAACCATTGAGCGTATCCCAATTCATATGGCGAAACATAGTAGGGGGCATGCGTGTGGATTGCAAGTAGAGACATGAGGTAGATGTGCTTCGTTGTGAAGTTGTGCGGCGTACTTGCTGAGCCGGAGATGTTGTCGTTATGATGCTGACTTGAATGACAGATACAGGCATTGAGTGAATTTACAAAACGATTGCAAGAAGTAAACATTATGAGTGTTGTGCCAGTTTCGTTGCCCCGTCTGCAGGATGCAGAAATCATTCTTGATTGTATTAGCGATGGGGTGATGACGATTGACCTGCAAAAACGTGTGACGTTTTTAAATCGGGCCATGCGAGACCTTCTTGGGTTTGAAGGGGAACTCACGGGCCAATTTCTGGCGTGTGATGTGCTCGTGCAGAGTAATATCTGTGCCAATCAAGATTGTGTACTGGAACAAGCAGTGCGTGGAGAGCAGGTTTCTAATTTTGCAGCTTCTGTGCGTCGGCATGATGGCCGCGTGATACCTGTGAGTATTAACACAGATTTCTTGCGCGATGAAGAAGGGCAATTGATCGGGTTAATCGAAGTGATTCGGGACATGTCATTCTCCCAAGAGTTGTCTGAAAAACTTGTTGAGGTGAATGAATTAAAACATCGACTGGAAGAGCAGACGAACTTTGAGAATATGATCGGGCAGAGTCGTGTGATGTGTGAAATTTTTTCTAAGCTTCCAGCCATTGCCGCGTCTGGGACCTCAACCCTTCTTACCGGGGAGAGTGGGACCGGCAAGGAGTTAATGGCGTATGCGTTACACGCCCATAGCCTGAGAAAATCGTTTCCATTTGTCGTGCTGAATTGTTCAAGTCTTTCAGAAGGCGTGCTAGAAAGTGAACTGTTTGGACATGTCAAAGGAGCTTTTACGGGGGCCTATTATGACAAGATAGGAAGATTTGAACGTGCCCATCAAGGCACGTTATTTTTAGATGAAGTTGCTGATATTCCCTTGTCGACCCAAGTTAAACTGCTGCGTGTGCTTGAAATTGGTGAATTTGAACGTGTTGGTTCAAATGAAACGCTGAAGGTCGATGTCCGTTTAGTTGCGGCGACGAACCAAGATTTATCCGAAGCGGTCCAATTAGGAACATTCAGGGAGGATTTATACTATCGTATACGAGTGCTAGCGATTGACCTCCCACCTCTGCGAACACGTATGGATGATCTTCCACTCTTGATTAATCATTGCATTGAGAAATTCAATAAGAAAATGAACAAGGGTGTGCACAGGGTTTCTTCTCATGCGCTTGAGGCATTAATGGAGTATCATTTTCCAGGAAATATTCGTGAACTTCAAAATATCATGGAGCATGCATTTGTGTGTTGTGAAGATACAGTCATAAGATTCGAACATCTCCCTCTTGAAATCCAACGATATAGTCTTCTTCACAAAAATGGAAAGTCAAATGATAGTTTGAGAAGTATTGAGCGAGAAGCTATTTGCCAAGCACTCTCACAAACCGGATGGCGTTATACGGAAACCTCGAAGAAATTAGGTATTGGTCGATCAACGCTTTGGCGAAAAATGAAGCAATATGGTATAAAGAGGGCCGAAAAAGATGTTTCACAATAGAACAACATATGATTACTAGAGGTAACAAAATAAAAAATAAAGATATCAAAAGCTTAGAAGTGATAATCAAAAATATGTATGGTTTAATACACGTTATGGTTTTAATTTGAAACATGTTGGTTTAGCAATGAAATAGAAAAACATTAAAAATCAACGCTTTAGAAATTAAAAATTAAGGAATCATAATTGCTTATAATATAGGCACGTAGAGTATTCTCTTCATATTATTATTTTCCAACTACTTCAGGAGTACCAAATGGAATGTCCGCGTTGTAAAGGGGTTATGGTAAGCGATAGATTTGAAGATGTTGCTGACGAATCTGGAGCAATGAAGTTTTCAGGGTGGCGTTGTATACTTTGCGGAGAGATATTAGATCCCGTTATTTCTGCCAACCGACAAGCCCATCACGAGCCTCTCCTTGGTCGGTCGCGCAAAAAATTTGCTACACAACTAGGGTGACAATGAATTTTCTCCAGGCTCTGTAGAGATTAATTCATTCACGTCATAACCGTGTCTTGGGCGCAATTGCCTCTTGGTTTGGGGCTTGCTGTGCTGGACGCTTGGCCATTGGTAGACCGTGCAGCTATCAACGCAAGAGGTATGATGAGTTCCATGAATGTTTCTTCATAAAGGGAGTATCCATCTATGTCTGAGGACAGTCCGAAAACCGGCGATCAGCCAACAGATGCAACGGAACCAAAAGATAATCCTATTCCTGGTGTCAAACATGTGATTGCCGTGAGCAGCGGAAAAGGGGGGGTTGGTAAGTCCACTGTGACGGTCAATATTGCCGTGGCTTTGACGTTGGCTGGTCAACGAGTTGGCTTGATGGATGCGGATATTTATGGGCCAAATATTCCTACCATGATGGGGGTGACGCAGCCTCCGGAAAAGGATGAGAAAAAAATTATTCCCGCAGAAGGCCATGGCGTCAAGGTCATGTCGATGGGCTTTTTTGTTCCGGAAGAAACGCCGGTTGTCTGGCGTGGGCCAATGGTCCACTCGGCTATTCAACAATTTTTTCGTGACGTCGTGTGGGGCGAGTTGGACTATTTATTGATTGATCTTCCTCCCGGGACTGGAGACGTGCAATTGACGTTAGCACAGCTCGTTCCCTTGACCGGAGCGATTACTGTGACGACCCCTCAGGAAGTTGCGCTTCAGGATGTTCGTAAGGGGATCGTCATGTTTCAAAAGGTCAATGTCCCGCTCCTGGGTGTGATTGAAAATATGAGTTTTTATGTGTGTGGACATTGTGGAGAGCGAACTGAAATATTTTCACATGGTGGGGGTGTGGAGGCCGCCAAAAAGTTTGGTATCCCATTCTTAGGGGGAATTCCTCTTGACCCTGAGATTCGTCGTGGTGGAGATACGGGTAAACCCATTGTTATTGCCGATCCCTCCTCATCCCAAACCGAAGCTTTTAAGAAGATTGCCGCAGCTCTGATCAAACAAACGACAGAGTCTTCTTCAGATGATCGAAAGAGCGCACCGTCTATCTCGAGTCTGTTAGATAAAATCAAAAAGCCTATGCAGGGCAATTAATATATAGATATTCGTCGAGTGTAAGGAGGAGGGAATATGGGAGAACTCGTGTCTATCGCAAAAACTGAGGATGTAGCTCCAGGGACTGGAATCGTTGCTGAGATCGATGAGAAAAGTCTGGCCGTATTTAATGTTAATGGAGACTATCGTGTGATCGACAATACTTGTGTGCATCGTGGAGGGCCGCTAGGAGAAGGCGATCTGGAAGGTGAGACGGTATCCTGCCCTTGGCATGGCTGGGAATATAATGTCAAGACGGGGGCCTGTACGAATAATCCTGCGGCGTGCGTGAAGAGCTATGAAGTCATCGTTGAGGGGTCAGATATCAAAGTCAAAATTTGAAATTCGTAATATTGTCCTCCTTACCTTTTCTTAAATCGTCACTCGATGAAGTACGGCGCTCAGTTCGCCCAGCTCAAAAGGTTTCGCGACCATTCCAAGGAATCCAAAGGCGGTGTAACGCGAGAGTAAGGGGTCATTTGAGTATCCGCTGGCAACAATCGCCCTCACATTGGGGTCAATCTGTCGAAGTTTTTCCAAGGTATCTTTGCCTCCTAATCCTCCCGGAACGGTTAAGTCAAGAATCACTGCAGAGTAGTCTTGTTGCATAGCTTTAGCTTGTTGATACCGAGTAATAGCGTCTCCACCATCAGGGACACTTTCGACCTCATAGCCAAGATGATTGAGCATCTCTTCAAGCAGTAAGCGAACGGAATCATCATCGTCCATCACTAGAATTTTTCCTTCCCCATGAATCGAGACGGAACGGGGGCTGTCACTCGTCATTTTTTGGCTTGGCGATGCGGGCAAGTACAGACTCAATCGAGTCCCGTGGCCCAAATCAGATGAAACCGTCATCGTGCCTCCGTGGTGTTTGATTACAGAATACGCGGTAGAGAGTCCAAGGCCGCTGCCAGACTGTTTCGTGGTAAAGTACGGATCAAAAATTTGAGATACATATTCTGCTGGAATGCCAATACCCTGATCCTTTACGGTGATCTTTACGTACTGCCCCTTTGGTAACGCGACCTTACATTCATCTGAATTTGATCGAAGGACGACATTTTCGGCATGCACCGAAACGGTACCTCCTCGCGGCATGGCTTGGTGTGCATTGAGTACCAAATTATGGATGACATGGCTGAGTTGTCCTTTGTCGGCTTCAACCACCCAGAGGTTTGAGGGAATCTCAAAGTGGCATCGGCTTTTTGTCCCTCGTAATGCAAAGGTTGCTGATTCGGAGATTATTGGCTCAAGGGCAAGAGGCTTTGTGACCGGAGCTCCTCCTTGAGCGAATGTGAGGAGCTGTTGTGTAAGGCTTTTGGCTCGGATGGAAGCCTTCTCGGCCTCAGCAAGATACCCAAACGATTCGGTCTGAGGGTTGAGTGAAATTTTTGATAAGGAGATATTTCCGAGAATGCCTGTGAGTAGATTATTGAAATCGTGGGCAATGCCTCCAGCCAAGATTCCGAGCGATTCGAGTTTACTTGCCTTTATCAGTTCTTGGTCTACTCGAATACGATCTGTCATATCTCGAAGAACAAGCACGACTCCGAGAATGGTTTTATCTTGTCTTCGGATTGGTGCGGTGCTCGTCACAACTGCACGCTCAACTCCTTTCCTGGAAAACATGAGTCGATGATGAATGGGATTCAGGGTCTTACCGGAGTCGAGGACGTCCTGAACGGGGTTCTCTTGAAACGTCATATTATTCTGTTGGACCAATTGGACCACTTCATCGACCGGTTGCCCAATGGCTTCGTGCTGTTCCCAGCCTGTTTGTGTCTCAGCCGCACGATTCATGGAGGTGATACGACCTTCTGTGTCCGTCGTAATGACTCCTTCTGCAATTGATGCTAAGGTAATTGCCAGACGCTCACGTTCAGCATTCAACTCTTCCTCAGCGGCTAAGAGTCTCTTTTCCCGTTGAAGCTGTTCATAGGTTTGAATAACGATTGATGGCAGCAGTTCAAGGAGCCTATCGTCTTTCATGATGTAGTCGCGTGCGCCACATTTCATCATTTTGACCGCAAGTCGTTCATCACCGTGTCCCGTCACGACAATAAAAGGAAGCAAGCGTTTTTGTTGGTCTAAGGTTTGAACTAATTCAACGCCATTGATATCTGAAAGTTGGAGATCTAAGAGCATGAGATCTGCATAGTTCTCGGCTAGCCACCCGATGGCTTCTGCTCCACTCTGGACCACGAAAGTAGTGATGCCTTCTCGATGGAGATACTTTTGAATGAGCGTGATAAGTCCAGGGTTATCATCCACCACTAATACGGTGAAGGTTTGTTGGCTGTTACGCATGCACACATTCCTTCCTCGTCATTGACTTGAAGGGAACGTGGCACATAATGATCCCTACTTGCCAGTGAATTGGATGCTATGGGTTATGTGGTAATAAACATGAGGACAGAAGAAAACGAGGAAAGTGAGATAGGAATATAAAAACGAAGATATGATTTAAAAGAGATGGGTAAGTTGTCCCTCCTGATGATTCATAGACACAACCAATGCTGCTGATTTTCGATGAAGGATAAAAAGCGTTCTATTGATTGTGCAAGGACGGAAAGATCACATCATAGCTGATCAGGTGAGGTGATTCAATAGGAAATGACGATTTATCAATTCTATATGAATCATGCTATTGGCGTTGTATGTGGCCAGAGAACTGAGTATTGTTTCAAGACACCTTGCTTTCTGCAGATAATGGCCCGAAAAGGCTGTTATCGCACGATCGATTGAAGTCCGAAGAATGCCGTATGCGTATTAAGTTATGTTCAACAGGTAGAAAATCGTCGGTGAGGATTATAGAAGCAAGGGGCATACCAATTGAATAGACATAGGAGAGAACCAAAGAGTTTGGAGGATTTACTAGGTTGCGTATTGGGGACTCCACGAGCTATCGCCCTTGGGTTGACCTTGCTAGCAACTTACCATTTTGGATGATGGTCTTTAACAAGCGCAGGTCTCAAGGGTTAAAAGTATCTATCGATGATAGGAGTGTGCTTACTATCGCCTATTCTTGTGTTATGCGAATAGTTTCTCTCCTCTTTGGTCTTAATCCTCGTTATTCCGAATTCATACGTTGTAAGAGGTGAACGAATTTTTCATTAATCAGATAGGCATATACCTTAGATACGTTTCTTCGGACGTTTGTTCGTTCCTTGTGCCGTGGATGCTGTAACATATGAAGTTTAGTAGCGCCATTTCTACATTTCCTGTTACCATCTCATCGAAGGGGCTGTTCATTTTTTGTTTTTGAACACTTTCTCGATTTCGTATGACGATTAAACGGTTACTGCTTTTTATTCCAGTCGTCATCACAGTCTTCCTCCTCCAATCCTATTTTTGGGTTCCGACCTACGAGAATCAGGCTTCAGGTAATCCCAACAGGCTTGTCACCTATATTGAAGGCTCGATTGGTGATGCCAAGATACTCAATCCGATCTTGAATGCTGATATGCCAAGTTCGATTATTGTCAGCCATGTCTTTGAAGGTTTATTAGATTTGGATGAAGATTTGAACTTACGAGGTCGCCTGGCGACAGATTGGGAAATTACTGAAAAGGCCTATTTACTCGTCAATGAACAACATCGATTTCCAGATGGGAGCCAGGTATCGGGAAAGGAGCTATTACGAAGGATAGAATCCAGTCTCTCCGAGAAAGCTTTTTCTGAATTCCGTTCCCATCTTCATTCAACTCGTTTATTGCCTCCTCAGCAACGGAATGAGATCGTATCTGTGTCGATAGAGGGGACAGATGGAGAATCTGTGATTCGAGAAATTCCTGTGGTCATTAATGTTCCTGAGAGGATCGAATTTGTCTTGGACCAGGTGGACCAGGATCTTTTTACACGTTTAACGCCCATTCTTGGTGAACGATATGCAGATCACTTTCCGTATGAGGAGTACATCGCTGTGCAGTCCGAAGTGAGTTCGGAGGTCCGGGAGGAGATGCGACAAAAATTTCCGGAACTGCTTTCCCCTAGTGAACATAATCCGCAAATTTTATTTCATCTGAGAAAGGGTGTGAAATTTCACGATGGACATGAGTTTGATTCGGGAGATGTGAAATTCACATATGAAGCGGTTATGGATCCAAAAAATTTATCCCCGCGCACATCAGACTTTGAGCCTATTAAGACTGTGGAGATACTCGACACCCATACCGTCAAAGTCATCTATAAACGACTGTACTCACCCGCCATTAATGCGTGGTTGATAGGGATATTGCCTGAACACCTTCTGAATCAAGAGGCGATGAACAAGGAGATGAGAGAGCGTAGGCTATCGGATGAGGCCCAAAAAAGCTTTGGTATGCGAGACAGTGAATTTAATAGACATCCCATCGGGAGTGGTCGGTTTCAGTTTGTCGAATGGCAAGGAGATGAGTTTATTCATCTCAGGAGGTTTGAGCCGTATTGGGAAGGGCCTGCTGAATATCGAGATTACTATATGCGAATCATTCCTGATCTGCTCACCCAAGAAATGGAGTTCTTGGCAGGAGCTGTCGACTATTATGCTGCGCAGCCGCATCAAGTGGCTCGGTACAAAGATGATCCAACATATCAATCGTTTTCCAGCTTAGGATTTGGCTATTCGTATATCGGTTATAACAACCGCAACCCCTTGTTTGCGGAAGCCAAGGTTCGGCAAGCCCTAGGCATGGCGATTAACGTCGATGACTTTTTGAAATATCTGTTGTACGAGGAGGGGGAACGAACCACGGGGCCATATCCCAAAAACACGGAATGGTACGATCATTCTATCGATCCACTTCCCTACGATCCGGTTGGGGCCATCGAAATCCTCGAAGAGATGGGATGGCAGTTCAATGACGATGGTTGGCTGGAGAAAGACGGCAAAGTGTTTGAATTCAATCTGATCACTAATAGTGGTAATCCCATTCGAGAAAATATTATGACCATTGCCCAACATGCATGGAAGAAAATTGGCGTCAAGTGTCATATACAGTATTTTGAATGGGCAGTCTTTCTGAAGGATTTTGTCAATACGGCACAGTTTGATGCGGTCGTGTTGGGTTGGAGTATGAATATTGATCCGGATTTATTCCAACTCTGGCACTCAAGCCAGACTGGACCGCAACAACTCAACTTTGTGGGATATCGTAGTCCTCGTGCGGATGATCTTATTGTACGTATTCGACAAGAGTACGATCGAGACCGTCAACGGGAACTGGCTCACCAATTACATCGGCTCATTCATGAAGATCAGCCTTACACGTTCCTCTTCGCTCCCCTGAGCACTCGCGTGGTGGATAAAAAAATCGTTATCGTGGAAAAGGACGAGGATGGGAACGAGAAGTATGTGAAAATCTATCCGACCAAAACAGGCAATGAAATGTTTCATTTTCATAAATGGAGAAAACTCGAGCACACGCCAATTTTTAACTAGTTTCGAAATCAAGATAGAGTAGGCCAGATGAATCTTTCTTTCTACTCTTTCGAGAAAAACTCACGTCGTTTCTAATGTTGGCATTCATCACACGCAATGTTCTTCAGCGCATGGTGCTCTTGGTGGTAGTGTCAATTGTGGCGCATTCCGTGATTCATCTTGCGCCTGGAGAGCCGAGTCAAGTTGATCCCTCGAATCCGAGAATGAAGCCAGAAGACATTGCCAGGATTCGAGCAGCATTTCACTTAGATGATCCCCTGTATCTTCAATATGTGTATTGGGTTCAAGATCTCTTTACCGGCGAACTCAAGTCCTTCAAAGATAGCCAGCCGGTCTTGCCAAAAATATGGCGCCGTTTTTTGAATTCGCTTCCCCTTTTTATTTGTGCCACGTTACTGATTTGGACATTTGCATTTCCCACGGGCATTTATGCCGCGATACGACGCGGAGCTGTGTATGATCGATCGAGTACGTTTGTGGCGTATGCGCTGATATCTGTGCCGGGGTTTTTCTTATCCTACATCATGATCCTTTGGATCGTTGAAGTATTTGGAGTGCCAGTCATCGGGATGAAAACTTTTGGAATGGAGGACGCGCAGCCTGCCTTTCGTGTCATGGATCGTATTTGGCATTTAGTCATACCTTCTCTGATGTCGGCTATCTTAGGTGTGGCAGTCTTATCGAGGTATGTTCGATCTCAAATGTTAGAAGTGATAGGACAGGACTATGTTCGAACGGCACGAGCGAAGGGACTGGAAGAAAACACGGTGATTTACGGTCATGCGTTGCGGAATGCGTTACTGCCATTTGTCACGATGTTTGGATTGCTGCTTCCAGGCCTCATTGGCGGATCGGTCATCTTCGAACAAATTTTTGCATGGCCTGGGTTGGGCCGTCTTGGGTATGAAGCCATCCTCGCAAGAGATTTTCCGGTTATTTTGACGATCAATTTCATTGCTGCCGTCCTCACTCTTGCAGGGACACTGCTGTCAGACATCTTATACGCAGTGGTAGACCCCAGAATACGACTCCATTGAACAAAGAGAATATCTATTTTTGAAATGTAAGCGACATGGTGAATGAACAAACATTGGCCGTAGGTACGAATGTGGATCATGATGAACCTCTCCTCCCTCATGAAACGCCATGGGAAGAATTTGTTCGGATCTTCAAAAAAGATCGGATGGCTGTCGCAAGCTGTGTCGTATTGGCGTTGTTACTCATTGCGGCAATAGCTGGAAAAGTATTCACAGAATGGGTCGTTGTCTTTGACGCTGAAGCCGTCCGTCTGGCCGATAAGTTCCAACCACCGCTCTCGGCTCCTTCTGAGGAAGTTATTCGGAAGAACGATCAACCAAGGTTAGGGGTCTATCTTTTCGGAACTGATGAATTAGGACGTGATGTATTTTCGCGTATGTTACAAGGCTCTTTCGTCTCCCTCTCAATTGGTTTTATCGCGGTGGGTATCTCCGTCTTTATAGGGATTTTCTTGGGCGGGCTCTCAGGATTTTATGGGAAAGTCAAATTAGGATTTATGACGGTCGATACGCTGATCATGCGATTTACCGACATCATGCTCTGCTTCCCGACATTCTTTCTGATTTTGACAGTCGTGGCACTACTGCCTCCAAGCATTTACAACATCATGATCATTATTGGATTGACTAGTTGGATGGGGACAGCAAGATTTGTGCGAGCTGAATTTCTTTCATTGCGCGAACAAGATTTTGTGGTTGCGGCTCAGGCACTAGGATTGCCAGAAAAGCGAATTATTTTTAGACATATGGTTCCTAATGCCATCGCACCAGTCTTAGTGTCCGCAACAATTGGTGTGGCTTCGGCCATATTGACTGAATCGGCCCTCAGTTTCTTGGGGTTTGGTGTTCAGCCACCCTATGCTACCTGGGGTAATATCCTATCTGGAGGCAAGGGATTTATTTTTGATGCACCCTGGTTGTTCTTTATTCCCGGTATGGCCATATTTCTCGTCGTGCTTGCGTTTAATCTGGTGGGTGAAGGTCTGCGCGAAGCGTTAAACCCGAAACTTCGGAGCCGGTAGTTGGATCAAGTGCACACTCCACTTTTAGAATTGAGCCATCTTTCAACTTCTTTCTTTACCGATAAAGGTGAGATTCGGGCAGTTGATGATGTGAGCTTTTCGATTCAAGCCGGTGAGACGCTTGCGTTAGTCGGAGAGTCGGGATGTGGGAAATCGGTGACAGCATTTTCCATCATGCGGTTGGTAGATAAGCCTGGACGAATTGTCGATGGAAAGATCTTGTTTAAAGGGAAAAATCTCCTCGATCTGCCTGAGGGCGAGATGCGCAGGGTTCGAGGAAAATCAATTGGGATGATCTTTCAAGAACCCATGACCTCTTTGAATCCAGTGTTTAAGATTGGTGATCAGATCGGAGAGGCGCTTCAGATTCATACAGATCTCTCCGCTCATGATGTTCGCAGGGAGGTGCTGAAGCTCCTTGAAAAAGTACGCATTCCTTCACCTGACCGTCGTATTGATCAATATCCGCATGAGATGTCGGGTGGAATGAAACAACGCGTGATGATTGCGATGGCATTGGCTTGCAAGCCGGATCTTCTCATCGCCGATGAGCCGACCACGGCCCTCGATGTGACCATACAGGCGCAGATTTTGGATCTTCTGAAAAATCTCCAAGAGGAAATGGGTATGGCCATTTTACTCATTACGCATAACTTAGGTGTTGTCGCACAATTCTCTCGTGATGTGATCGTGATGTATGCCAGCAAGATCGCAGAGCGGGCCAGCGTCGAGCAATTGTTCAAGAATCCGTCGCACCCCTATACGAGAGCGTTACTGAATTCCCTCCCTCGACCAGGTGAACGAGGGAAGCGTCTGGAGTCGATTCAAGGGACTGTCCCATCGCCTTTGCAGTACCCGAAAGGGTGTCATTTTTCGACGCGCTGTTTGGAGGTCTTGGAGCATTGTGCCGAGCAACCACCACCTCTCGTGCAAATTGGGGATGGGCATGAGACATCTTGTTGGCTGCATACGTGAGAAATTCGGTGAAAAATGAAAAAATAAAAGTGAAAAATTCGGAGGAGAAGTCGGAGTAAATCTGAGATGACTGTAATCCCAAATAGTGTTCAGAATGGTAAGCCACTTCTTCAGGTCAATCGTCTTAAAAAATATTTCCCTGTTCGGAGTGGAGTATTTTCGAGAACCTCGGCATGGGTCAAAGCGGTAGACGACGTGAGTCTCGCTATCCAGGCTAGTGAGACCCTTGGGTTAGTCGGTGAGTCTGGGTGCGGGAAGACCACGGTAGGACGAACTATTCTTCGTTTGATGGAACCGACAGAGGGTGAAGCCATATTTGAAGGAAGAAATATTTTTCACCTCAGTGCGAAGGAATTACGAGGCGCACGTCGCCATATGCAGATTATTTTTCAAGACCCGTATAGTTCGTTAAATCCGAGGATGACGGTTGGGTCGATCGTTGGGGAGCCGCTCAAGATTCATGGTTTGGCAAAAGGGAAAGAACTACAAGATCAGGTTGATCAACTGCTCTTGCGTGTTGGGTTGCGCCCAGAACATCATTCGCGCTATCCACATGAATTTTCTGGGGGGCAACGACAACGTGTGGGTATTGCTCGAGCTCTTGCGTTGCGGCCAAAATTTATCGTATGCGATGAAGCGGTCTCGGCCTTGGATGTTTCTATTCAAGCTCAGATCATTAATCTGCTAAAAGATCTTCAAGAGGAGTTTCAGTTAGCCTATTTATTCATCACCCACGACCTCAATGTGGTGGAATATTTGGCTCATCGAATTGCCGTGATGTATCTTGGGAAATTAGCTGAGGTGGCCCCAGCGGAAACGTTGTTTCGTGACGCCAAGCATCCCTACACACAAGCGCTCCTATCAGCAAACCCTATTCCTGATCCTGCCCAACAAGGTGAACGAATCGTCTTAGAAGGAGATGTTCCTTCACCGCTACACCCTCCATCTGGTTGTCGTTTCCATACCCGCTGCCCTCAAGTGATGGATGTATGTAAGACTACCGAACCGCCGCTTATTCAAGTTGGTCCCGCGGAGCAAAGCCACCAAGTCTGGTGTCATTTGTATACGTAAATTACTAGTAAGATGTGAAAAGTAAATAGTAAAAAGTCGTTCTTACTTCTCACTCCTCACTTTTTACCTGTTCTTTGGTTGCCGCTTTATTACCAGGCCTCGTATAATCATTGTTGCTTTCATCTGTTCCATTTCATCGTACATGCATTCTAGAAGGAGCATTCATACATCATGACGAGTTCAAGAAAAGATCCGAAAAATTATCCGGCCTTACGCAATTTGCAATATTCACCTCTTAAGCAGGGAGAAGAACAATATATTTTGCTCTGGGATCCATCCCGATTGTCGGCAGAAAAATTGGTGATTCCCTTAAATTTCTTTTTCTTATTTCAATTTTTCGATGGCGAGCATTCTTTAGAACAATTAGGGGCAGAGTACTTAAAAAAATATGGCGAATTTCTCATGCCCGACAAACTGAGCCAGTTGGTTGCTGATCTCGACGATAAACTGTTTTTGGAAGGGGAACGGTATGAGCAAGCCAAGGCCGCAGCCGTTGCAACATATCGGCAAGCTCCGGTGAGGAAGGCGGTATTTGCTGGAAAAAGTTATGAAGCCGATACTGACAAACTTCGTCAACAACTCGATGGGTTTTTTGATTCGAAAGAAGGGCCAGAGAAAAAGCCGTCTAATCATCAGGGAGAAAAGATTAAGGCCATAGCAGCTCCCAACTATGAACCCAAAGAGGCTGGTCCGATCTATGCCTGGGCGTACAAAGAATTGCGAGAAGCGATCACTCCTGATGTGTTTGTTATTCTAGGAACCTGTCATGCGGGGCTAGAACATGGTGTGGCTGTCACGGACAAAGATTTTGAAACCCCACTAGGGGTACTACAAGCGAACAAACCGATTCTCGATCATTTTCGTGCTCATGGGGGTGCGAAGTTTTTCGAAGAAGACATTCTGCATGAACAAGAACATAGCCTTGAATTTCAATTGCCGTTTCTCCAGCATACCATTGGGAGTCAACGACCTATTACGATAGTTCCAGTTCTCTGTTCATTTCCGGCTGCCACGCTCGCCATGGCTGAACTCAAGCCCCTCTTTGAGAACATTGATAGCTTTTTAGTCTCATTGAAAGCGGCTATTGCTGCGTCGGGTCAAGAAGTCTGTGTCATTGGAAGTTCTAGCTTGGCGCATATCGGGCTACGCTATGGTGATAATAAACCACCGACAGATTTTTCATTTCATCGTTGCATGCAAACAGATTTGGAAATGCTTAAAAAAGTCGAGGAGATGAAACCTGAAGAATTTGCACAATTTATCCTGGATGAGGGAGACAAGCGACATATCATGGGGTTTTCTACCCTTTTCTTACTGATGAAGTTGATCGACGCAGAGAAAGGAGAGGTGCTGCGGTATGATCGGGGAATTACGGATCAGTTTAATTCGACTGTGACCTATGCCAGCATCGCCTTCTTTTAAGAAATGTTGAAAACCCCTGCCAGCTGCGTTCTCAGCCCCTCATCCTGCTCACGTACTGATCATTCGGCCTTGAACACGGTTATTCCAGGGGCAGCTACCTATCAGCATCAAGTCTTTTTCAGCATTTTTTGACCTCTTGGATTCTTAGATTACAGGTGTTCAAGTGCGGCCTTGCTGGACAGGATTTTTGAACATTTCTTTCTGAATAACGTGAAGTGTCGTTCGTGATTCGTATTTCGTGGAAGATAGGATTTAACGAGCGACGATTCACGAGATACGCGCAATGGTACTTTTACTCTTCCACTGTGACGGTCATTTCAATCGGTTCGAGGGGGTTATCTCGATCATCTCTAGCGCCTGCCACGATCTGATCGACGACATCCATTCCTCGAATGACTTTTCCAAAGACCGTGTACATGCGGTCTAAACTTCCTGAATCTTCTACGCAAATAAAGAACTGAGATCCATTATCGTTGACGTCACGGGTTCGGTCTTCATTTCGTGGCACCTTGGCCATGGCGAGCGTGCCTCGTCGATGTGGGTAATCGCTCGTTTCTGGTGGAATACTGTACCCGGGGCTACCAGTTCCATGAAGAGCACGATCTGGGTTCTTGCTTAAGGGGTCGCCACCTTGGATTAGAAAGCCAGGAACGACCCGATGAAAAGTTGTGCCGTCGTAAAATTTTATCTTAGCGAGATTGATAAAATTTTCAACATGGCGCGGTGCGACATCCGGGAAAAAGCGAAGTTCTATCTTTCCAAGTTTCGTTAAGATCGTCGCTTTCGGATTTTTCTTTTGAAATTGAAGTTTTGCAGAATCTGACACAATGAGAGTGAATGTACCAAGCGGCAGTTCAGATCATCAAGCGATTGAGTGTAGGGTTAGCTATGCTCCTTTTTGTTCAATCCATCTCCAGGTCGAATCAGAAGCCAAAAAAGTCCGCCCAAGAAGGCTGCCATGGCTGCGGTCCCAAGTGCCGCAGCCCATCCAAACTGATCTGCAAGCCAGGGAGTGAGGGTAGGGGAGAGGGTTCCGCCGAGATTCGCCCCCGTGTTCATGAGTCCGGAAAGGGTCCCGGCATGGGGTTTTGAAAGGTCTGTTGTGGAAGCCCAAAAGGCTCCAACGGTGAAATAGAGCCATCCTGCCCCCAGGGACAACATGCCAATGGCGAGAAACGGAGCTTCGACATTCGCGCCGATCACGATCGAAAGGGCCGCGAGGATCATTCCCGTTCCACCCACGCTCGAACGTCCAAAATTTAATCCTCGAGCTTGAGCCAGTTTGTCAGTGACCCACCCTCCCATTGGGCAAAATATGGCCATGGCAAGAAACGGCGCTGAGGCAAAGAAGGCTCCGCGCAAGACATCAAATCCCCTTTCATTGACAAGATAGAGATAGAACCAGGACATGTACACATAAGCGACATAACCCAGACAGGTATAACTAAGAACAAGCCACCAGACTGTAGGAGTTTGGAGTATGACTTTCCAGGAGACTCTAGTCTGAGTTTCTTCGATCACCTCCTGACCTGTTCCACTAATCAGATCGGCTTCTGCTCTATTGACATGTCGATGTTGTCGTGGATGGTCAGTGGCGTACCAATACCAGAGAAGAGCGATCCCTATTCCGAGAACCGCCGCAGCATAGAAAGCCATTTGCCATCCGTAATTGACCATAATCCACGCAGTCACAGGAGGAGTTAGGGCTGAGCCAATCCCGATGCCGCCGATAGTAATGCCAATACCAAGCCCACGCTCATTTGGTGGATGCCAATTTGCGACAGCTCGATTGAAATTTGGGAGTGCAGCCGACTCACCGACACCGATGAAAAACCGAACGACGATGAGCGAGCCCATGATGCCCACGAGACTCACGAGAGGTAGCGTTGGGGCAATGGCCGTCAATCCGGTAAAGACGGACCACCAAATAACCGCCAGGGCAAGAACACGCCGAGCTCCCCAGCGGTCGCCTAACCATCCTCCAGGGATTTGAAACAGGGCGTAACCGAAGACGAATGCTGAGAAGACTTGCCCCATTTGCATCTCGGTGAGTCCAAGCGCCGGCATCATCTGTCGTGCTGTCACCGAGATGTTGACTCTGTCGATGTACGTGATGATGCTGATGAGTAGAAGGAGTCCAAGAATTTTCCATCTCGTTCTGGAAGGCGCCTGATCGATTGGATAGGAAGTCATCGCTATTGGTGTTGGTAAGAAACTCTCTGAAGGTATGTTGGAGTTCAGGGTTTTTAATGAAAATCTGTATTAAAGTTTTACTTTAACTTATTGGCAGCGAAATACAAGTCTGGTCAAAGCAAAGAATGCTCGTAATCGTCGTCTTGACTTTTGAGTAAATATGTGGTGTTTGGTAACAGGAAGTTGAACGCAAAGAAAAGCAAGAATCACGAGTCAAAATTGTCTGTGGTTCTTCTAGGTTTCACACAAGTGCACAGAGGCGATCATGTTCTGAAGAATGGCATTGTACCGATAGGCTTTGGTTCTTTAGTAGCGTGAATTGGCCTTTTTTTAGTGTTGAAATTCTTTTCTTGAAACAGGTATACGGTCCATGTTAGATGGGAGCCACGAGAAAGAGTAGCCGTCTGGCTTCGGGTGACGATACGCTTACATATATTAAGGGGGTTGAAATGGCAACAAAGGCCAAGCCCAAAACGAAATCAAAGTCTAAATTTTCTTCAGCAACGAAACCCAAAATGAAATCCAAGGCAAAGGCGAAAACAGCTGGAAAGGCAAAAGCAAAGCCTAAACGAAAAGCGACCGTCAAACCAAAAGCGAAAATCGCAAAAAAAACAAAGGCGAGTAAAACTCTGAAGTCGTCTAAAGCGTTAAAAAAAGCAGTGAAGAAGAAGCCCAAAGTAAAAGCTAAAGTAAAAGGCGTTGCCAAGAAGGCTGCAAAAAAGGCCGTCCAAAAGAAAACGGCGGCCAAAAAGATGACCAAAAAAATTGTGAAAAAAACTGGAAAGGCAACGAAGGCGGCTAAAGCCAAAGCTGCAACGAAGAAGACGAAGGGGAAATTATCCTCTGGAACAACTCGAAAAACGGGCTCAAAACAGTCTGCCAAGTCAAAGATCACACCGAAAAAGTCAGCCAAAACGCCGAAAAGAGAGGTGAAGAGCACAATAGTGGAAGAAGATGTCTCGAGCTCTCCTTTAGTTGCAGCTTTGAGTGCAGAAAGTGTTTCTCAGAATGTATTGGAGCCCCCAGGGGGGAGGCTTAGTACGGACCCTGAACTTGAGGTTGATGAGTTGACGGGAGAAGTGGGAGATGATTCAGATGATGACCTTGATGAATTGACTGATGATCTTGCTGACGAGTTTGTTGACGATGCGTTTCCTCGAGGTCTCGATGATGACAATGATGATGTTGATCTTACCGATGATCTTTCCGATGAGCTTGGGACAGAAAAGTTTTTCCGAGATACCGAATCTGGGCTGGAAGATGATGACGATGAAGATCTTTCACGCTCCTGGTAAGACTAATTCTCGTACGAATGAACAATCCAAAGTGTCTCTATAGATAGTTGAACACGGAGAATTTCAATAAGGTAGTAAAGGAGGATGCATGTTGGAAGTGACGGGTTTGCCTCGTATTGGTGATCGTGCTCCGGACTTTGAAGCGACAACCACCCATATTCCTGCTTTCAATTTTAGCGCCTGGCAGGAGCAAGATTGGGTGGTGATGTTTTCGCATCCAGCAGACTTCACACCAGTCTGTACGACTGAACTACTTGAATTTGCTCGTCAATATGAACGTTTTTCAGCCAAGAGAATCAAGCTGATCGGTCTGAGCGTTGATAGTATCCATTCTCACCTGGCGTGGCTTCAGAATATGAAAGACAAAATGGGGGTCAGTATACCATTTCCCATGATTGCTGATATTGATATGAAAGTTTCTCATCTTTACGGCATGATCCATCCTGGCGCGAGTTCTACGGCCACTGTTCGTGCGGTATTCATCATCGATCCAAAACGAATCATCCGAGCGCTGATCTATTATCCGATGAACGCGGGTCGAAATGTCGAAGAAGTCTTACGCTTGGTCACGGCGTTGCAGACGACTGAGCAGTTTGCTTGTGCGACACCTGTGAATTGGCGCGAGGGTGAGAAAGTTGTGGTACCTCCACCAAAAACAGTCAAAGATATTGAAGAACGACTTGGGCGGTCAGATGTAGATAAGCAAGATTTTTATCTGATGCTTAAAGATGTGAATACCAAGAAGCCTTCAGAATCTGAGCCGAAACCTTCCAAGGAACCTGTCTCAGAATAACATGTTTGGCGGGAGTTGCTGGATTTCAAAAGTCAACAATGAAAGGTTGGGAGTAG
Source organism: Nitrospirales bacterium (assembly GCA_965223675.1). Taxonomy (GTDB): domain Bacteria; phylum Nitrospirota; class Nitrospiria; order Nitrospirales; family UBA8639; genus JAGQKC01. The sequence continues at coordinate 543,968 of OZ245013.1, forward strand.
GAAAAACAAAGAAATAGATCGTGTGTCACTCCTGACTTTTCGTGCCCACTATCCCTTGTGATAATCGCTATAGCCGCTTTACGAGACTTCTAATATTTGAGGTGTTTCCCTGCGGTGTGTCATCGTGAATCTGTTCTGAATGCCTGTAATCGACAAAGCAAAGGCCGTTAAGAGGATTTTCGCATCTCATCTGAATACCCAGCAACTATCATAAAATGACTGAGACCGAGTTCAAGGACACACAGATGATCCGAGGCTCCAACGTGGATTGTCTGTGAGGCATGCTTAGTCTGGTGAACTATCGTGTTCGAGGGTATCTGCTGGAAACTTTTTGGTTTTCCTATAGTCAAGGTCAGATTCCAGTTCGTTGAGATGCTACGCGGTTCGTTCTTCCCTCCGATCACACTCAAAGTGTTATTGTATCCTACCGAATAGAAGCTTTGCATGCTTTGGTCAGAACTTTCCTCGTGATTGACAATAGCAATGGATAGTTTTTCTGCAATTACCAGGTTACGTGTGCAGGGTCGTCGTTGGCTTAACAGGAGACTCCTGTGTCTTGTGATCATGTTGATGTTCGTGGACGCAATGACGGCTTTTGCATGTGAATTGAATGAATCGTCGTCTGCAGAACAGAAGATCTTTCGTCGGCATCTCGTGGGTTCTTGTACGCCAGAGGAACGTGAGAAGTTAGCCATTTCTACTGATGTACTGCTTCAGGCGCTTCAAGACGGTAAAAGTTTAGATCTTCTCGGAGTGACGATTACTGGAGATCTCATGTTGGATCAGTTGCCACTCCGGCCCATGAACGAAACGACTCTCCCGTTAGTCGTGGCCCAGCAGATTGTCGCCGAACGGCACATTCAAAATGGGAGGATCATTCAAGGGGAAATTTCTATTCGCGATTCTGTAGTACAAGGAAGTTGGGCAACAAATTTACGAGATGGCACATTGATGATCATGGGGGATACGCATATCACTGGGACGATATTCCAACGATCAGTCGACTTTTCCAAAACAGCGTTCCTGAAAACGGTCAATTTCTCTCATTCGACCATTCGATTTGAGGGGTTTTTTATTGGTGCACGCTTTGAAGAGGAGACGGTTTTTGAAGGGGTGACATTTGGAACGCATTCACGATTTCATAAAGCTCATTTCAAGCAGAATGTTAGCTTTTTAGAAAGCCAATTTACTGGGCTTGCTGAGTTTCTTGAAGTGGTATTTGAAAAACACGCCAATTTTAAAAAAACGCATTTTCAGATGGGAACAGGTTTTTCTGGGACCCAATTTGGCGGACATTCGAATTTTTCTCAATCTCTGTTTGCGAGGGAGACATTTTTTCGATTTGCCGTGTTTCGACAAGAGGCCGAATTCCGTGGTGTCACCTTTCGAGAAGTCAGTGACTTTAGTCACACAACGTTTGATGGGGGCGTAGACTTCGAGAACGTGAAGTTTTCGGTGCCTCCGAATTTTTTAGGAACCCACCTTGAAGGCAAATGGCAAAACGTTAATAAAAATAACTTCTTAAGTAAAAATGCAGCTATTGGGTTCGCTTCTTTAGGGCTTCTCTGTTTTCTTGTATGGGGCGTGCTAAAATGCAGACAGTCTGCTTCATGAAGGTAAAGCCCCACAATATGTAGGTGGGGGATTGATGGAGCCTACAAAAGATGGTATACCTAGAAGACGCCTGTAGACGTTGAGAGATCAGAGGGGACCTAGGGGGAAATTTGTCGATAGAAAGTCTGCAAATTGACGATTCGTTAGACGAGTCGTACAAAGTCCAACTTGATTCCTTTAATGGTCCTCTCGATCTACTCCTCCACCTGATTCGAAAACAAGAAATTAACATCTACGACATTCCTATCGCCCTCATCACCCGGCAATATCTCGAGTATCTGAATTTGATGAAAAACTTGAATCTTTCCTTTGCTGGAGAGTTTCTGGTCATGGCAGCGACTCTGCTTCAGATAAAGTCTCGGCTGCTCCTTCCAAAAGATGAATTGCCGGCGGAAGATGAAGGTGACGGAGAAGATCCTCGCGCTGAGCTTGTTCGTCAATTGGTGGAATATGAACAATTTAAGGACGCGGCTCTCCGTCTTTCGAGTCAGGAAAAGATTTGGAGAGAATCATTTGCCCGTGAGTTTGATCTTCCCGTTGACCTCAATGATCTACGTGCAGTCGATGCCGAAGTTCCTACAGACGATCTTAGTTTGTTTGACCTGGTTGGCGCGTTGCAAGGAGTATTAGATCGCGCAGCTCCTGAGGTGATCATGGATGTGACAAGAGAAGCCTTGTCTATCCAAGATCGTATCAATGGGATTCTTGAACGTTTAGAGGTTGAGCCATCGGTGACCTTTGAAGCCTTGTTTGAGCGTCTCGATTCTCGCGTGATGATTATTGTCACCTTCCTTGCTCTGTTGGAACTGGTTCGCATGAATTTAGTACGTTTGTATCAAGGCGATATGTTCGGCCCAATTCGTGTGACCAGAAAGTTTGTTCCTGGGGAGGCCACCACAGATACGTAGGAGCACGGTGGAATGGCCAGGGTGTATGATGAGAGTCAAGTGCTTCCTCATGGATCTTATGAATTACCTCATGGAGGGTCAGAATGAGTGTTGAAGCATTAAATAATGGAAATCTTGTTGAATCTGAACTGGAAGAGGGGCCCTCTGAACACAAGAGGCTTTCCATTTCGGATGGCCCTTCGATTGACATTCTGAAAGAAGAAGATAATCACGGTGGATTTTCAGAAGGTCCTGAATTATCAGAGCAGGAAATTAAAAGTATTCTAGAAGCTGTGCTCTTTGTTTCTTCTGATCCTATTACTGTTGATAAATTCAGCATGGTGCTTGAGGGCATGCCAAAAGCCCAGATTGTGCATACGCTGCGAGTGATGCAATCTGACTATGAGCAGGAAGGACGGGGTCTGCAACTGTCGGAAGTTGCCGGTGGGTATCTCTTAGCCACACGACCAGATTGTGCTCCATACATTCGACGTCTTATGAAGACGAAGTCTTCCTCGAAGCTTTCTCGCTCTGCCCTCGAAACGCTGGCCATTATCAGTTACAAGCAACCGATTACTCGTCTTGATATTGAAAAGCTTCGAGGCGTAGAAACTTCGGGCGTTCTCAAAACCTTACTCGATCAGAAACTCGTGCGAATTGTTGGTCGACAAGACGTCCCAGGACGTCCAATCCTCTATGGGACGAGCAAACAGTTTCTCTTACGGTTTGGACTTCGTGACCTTCGTGATCTGCCACCCCTGAAGGAAATCCAAGATCTTGGTGCTTCAGAGACGTTAAGTCTCCCATTTGATGGAGAATCGCAGTCGGATGCCTCCTCAGGCAATGGGTGTATTGATTTTCCCGCCTAGAAACTAGACCGTGTTACACTTGGGCATCTGCTATCGTACTGAGAGGAGAACTCTTGATCCTCATCCAATTTGTGTATCATCAGCATAGGCTCTTAGAGCCATCGTGCCAAAGGCTGTGGTCAAGAAGGTGACCTTGCCCACGCACCTGAAGCATCGCATGCCCCCTGGCAAGGCGATCGTTCAGGAGTTCACATTGGCCTATTGGTCATGACTCCACTTGAGCGCCTGCTATCTCAGTCAATTCTGGCGAAGAGATCATCAACAATGGAAGTCGCTTGTTTTCCATGGCTCTCAAGATGATCGTGCTCAACGCGTGGGCTGGAACACGTGTGACTCGTACAGGGTACCCTTTCAGTGAATCAACTTTGCCGGAGCCTCTGGTGGCTATTGCTCATGAGGTCGAAGGTGTTCCAGTTGAATCGATCAGAAGTTTTTTGTACGCAGATTGGTCCTAGAGAATCTTAATATAGGTATCGGTATGATACAACAGTCCCTCTAATTATTCCCATATATAGAAACTAAGAGTTGCCCCCATGCCCTTGATTCTTCCTGACAAGAAATCTGCTGTTGCTCAAGATCTACATCGACTCCTTGGCGATGACAAAGTTAAAAGTGATACGTCGACGCTCAAGGCATACGCGGTTGATGCCAGTATTTACCGACTATCGCCCCAAGTTGTCGTTTTACCTGATTCTGAAGAAGAGATTGACCGAATTGTCGAGTATGCTGTCCGCCAAGGAGTTCCTTTAACGGCGAGGGCGGCCGGAACGAATTTAACTGGTTCGGCGATCGGAACCGGAATCATTCTTGACGTCTCAAGAATGAACAGAATTCTCGAGGTCAATGCCACAGAAAAATGGGCGAGAGTTCAGCCTGGGATCGTGCTGGCAGAGTTAAATAGACAATTGTCAAAGCACGAATTGATGTTTGGCCCTGATCCATCCAGCGGTGATATGTGCAAGCTGGGAGGCATGTTGGCGAACAATTCTTCCGGGCCCCATACCTTACGATATGGATCGGTTAAAGATAATGTGAAGGCGCTTCGAGTTCACTTGCCTCAAAGTGGATGGCTACAAGCACAATCGTATGAAGTTGGTGATTCGACTCTCTCTGGAATTTTAACTGATCATCCTGCCCTTCAATCTCTTCTTAATATACTCGAAGAGCACAAGACTTTAATTCAATCCAAACGCCCTCATGTAAGCAAGAACAGTTCTGGATACAATCTGTTTGACTTGATGGATGGCATGAATTTAGGGGTCTGGGATTTGCCGAAACTCTTTGTCGGTAGCGAGGGCACACTTGGGATTTTCAGCGAAGCCACGATTCGATTAGTCGATCAACCAAAATCGACAGCATCCGCCCTCATTCATTTTCAAAATTTAGAAGAAATGGGAGAGGCGGTTCCAGATCTTTTGACACTCATGCCGAGTGCGCTAGAGGTGATGGATGCAAATACCCTGAATTTAATCGGGAGGCACACCTATGGGATTCCTCAGGATTCCGCTGCCACGCTATTGATTGAATTTGACCAGGGAGAAGATCCAGGAAGAAGTGAGCGATTACTGAGCTTCTGTCGAGGCTACCGCCTGTCGTCGGATCCAGTTGTGGCTTTCGACGGTGAAAAGCAAAAAGAACTCTGGAAAGCACGAAAAGCGTTGTATCCAACGCTGTATCGCTATGACCAACGAAAAAAACCGATTAATTTTGTTGATGATGTCGTCGTGACAGCAGAACGAACAGCAGAACTCATCCGTTACTTGGAAAGCTTCTTTGGGAAACAGGACATCGCCGTGGCGGTGTTTGGACACATTGGTGATGGCAACGCTCACATACTGCCACTCTTGGACCTGAATGATTCAAAGGACTTTCAAGGGATGGTCAATGCGCATCGCGAAGTGCATCAGGTTGTCCTTGAGCAGTTCGGAGGATCGATTTGCGGTGAGCATGGTGATGGCCGTATTCGAGCGGAGATGGTACGTCCCATGTTTGGAGATGACCTATATCAAGTATTTGTCGAAGTAAAACGATTGCTCGATCCGCAAGGAATCATGAACCCAGGAGTAAAAATCAGCGAAGACTCATTCACCGAACACATCGACTATGAGCGTCTTGCCAAGCCCTGTGCGACCTGTGCCAAGTGCAACGCTGTGTGTCCTGTGTATGATGTATTTCAATCGGAAGATATGAGTTCGCGAGGCTGGTTCGAAATCGTGACGGCGAAAGACTATAGCTATCTGAATTCTCAACGTGTGGTGGAGGCCTGTCTCAACTGCAAGTCGTGTCGTACTGTATGTCCGGCTGATGTCGATGTCTCTGACCTAATCTTACAACGTCGTGCGGAACACCCGAATCGACTCATGGGATGGGTCTTTGCCGTTCATGCACGTCCATGGATTTTTGAGCGTTTGTTAAAAATCGCTGCCACAACTCAAAAATTTTGGGATCAACCTTTTTGCCGAAGCCTTCTTGAAAAGCTGACATGGCCAGTGCTGCGCCTGGTGGCTCCAAACGCCAGAATTCCTCACGACCTTGTGCTTCCCCGATTAGCAAAACACACATTACGAGAACGATATTCTGAGCTTTGCGAGGACAATGCAATCAAGGACTCGAAGGTTGCCTATTTCCATGGGTGTGCCGCTAATTATTTTGATGATGGTGTTGGTGATGCCGTGATTGGAGTTTTACGCAAGCAGGGCATCGAGCCAGTGATGCCGACTCAACGTTGCTCGGGAACGCCCATTGAAACCTATGGTCATCGAGAGTTGGTGAAGGACGGCGCTCGTGAAAATTTAGCGAATCTAGAATCCTTTGAGACGGTGGTGACTGGGTGTGCCTCCTGCACGCTCAGTTTGAAAGACTATCCACGTTTGTTTAAAGGAGAGCCTGAAGAAACTCTCGCCAATCAATTGGCCAAACGTGTGAAACATATTTCTGAATTCGCAAGGCAGAAAAGCCAGACCGAACCAATCTCGTCAGACAGTCGACCACGAAAAGTCACGTATCATTCCTCATGTCATTTACGTGCAGCTGGTGTGACAAAAGCTCCACGAGAAGCCTTGTCGAATTTGCCGGGTGTGCAATTCGTTGAGATGCAAGACGCCGATCGGTGTGCTGGCGGAGCGGGAACCTATATTGTGAAGGATTATGACACTTCACAGAAAATCTTCGAACGTAAACGAAATGCCATTCTTGACACTGGAGCCGAGACTGTGGCGACCAGTTGTCCTGCTTGCATGATTCAGTTGAAAAACGGCCTACGAGGAAAGGTTACCGTTAAGCATGTGGCTGAATTGATGAACGAAACTAGCGAGTAGCAATTGTATCTTGAAAGAGATTCGTGGTTTAATGTCTAAGTGTAATGCTGAACAATGTTTTGAGAGGATCGTATGATTAAAGTTTTGGTATTTGGTCAAGTTCTTCAAGACGCTGTTGAAGAGCCAGAATTTGAATGTGAAATGCCTGAGCCGATGACGGTAAGAGAATTGTTTGAAACTCAAGCTGAAAAATTTGAGCCTTTCCAGTCATTTCTGAATTCCAATCAAGTGATGATGACGATTAATCTGAAGATCTCAACATTAGAATCGAAAATTAAAGATGGTGATACCCTCAAACTCACTCACCAGTTTAACCCCGAGCTTGAAGGTGCCCGTTGGCATAATCCCTGAAGTTTTTCCTTCGCACAATGTTGCATGTCTAAGTTTTTAATATCTGAAAGCTCTTTCAACTAGCTTTCGAACTGTACGTCAAGCCTAGCTACCTCAGACTCGATTAATTCTCTACTTTATATCGGACATAAGATGGATCGTAGTTAATTCGTATTTGACCCAATATCTCATTATTCTTGGTACTCTATCCCAATTGATGAACAAATGATCTTGAATTGATCACTTGGGCTAATCTTAACTTGAATCATAAATTTTGGGGACTCATTGAAAACTTCCAGCTCATAGATATTTAAAGGTGGATCAATATTGTCAACGGCTAATTTGAAATCTACCACATTTGAAAATTTTATTGTGGCAGGTTTTGGTCCCTGGTCTTTAGGGAGGTCCAAGAAGTTGCTGTTGATATGGTCTTCCCCCGGTTTTGTGGACAGGTAAGTTAAGAGTTTAGGATTGTTTCCCATAGATCGCTGGGGCCACCCCGTTGGTATAAGAGTGGCGGCGTTGACGATTATAAAACCGTTCGATGTACTCAAAGATATCGGTCCGCGCTTCCGCTCGGGTTTGATAGCGACGTCGATAGACCCGTTCCCGCTTGAGTAACCCAAAGAAACTTTCGGCCACGGCATTGTCATAACAATTGCCCACGCCACTCATGCTACTCACGATCCCATGCGAGCTCAAGAACGCTTGAAACTCCTCAGCAGTATACTGCGTGCCCCGATCCGAATGCAGAATGACCGTGTCCGGTGTGGTCCGTTGCCACACGGCCATGAGCACGGCTTGGAGAACCACCTCACGCCCTAACGTCGGCTGCATCGACCAGCCAATGACCTGCCGAGAGCATAAGTCTAAGACCACGGCCAAGGAGAGCCAGCCCTCGACCGTCCGAATATAGGTGATATCCGTCACCCATTTGGTGTTGGGCGTGGCCGCGGAAAAGTCACGGGCGAGGTGATTGCTGACCCCTTCAGGCCGTTGTCCCGCCTTGCGGCCTCGCCAGCGCTTTTTGGCGGGAATCCCTTGAAGCCCTGCCTGTTTCATCAGGCGGGCCACCCGATGTCGACCGCACCGCTGGCCTTGCGCCCGCAATTCTTGCCACACCTTGGGACTCCCATAGACCGCATCATTGGCCGTATGAATTCGTCGAATCGCCTGCGTCAACTCGACATTGGCTACAGCTCGCGCACTCATCGGACGAGCCTGCCTCGCATAGAAGCCACTGGGTGAGACACGCAAGAGACGACACATCATTCGGATTGGAAAGTATTGGCGGCAGCGTTGAATCATGGCGTACCTGGCTGTGACTCCCTGGCAAAGAACGCCGCCGCGTCTTTTAAAAAATCCCGTTCTCGCTTCACCCGAGCTAATTCCCGCTTGAGGCGAACAAGCTCCTGGTCTTTCGGGATCCCCTGACCTGGGAAAGTCCGGGGACCGGCGTGCTCCTGCTCTCGGCACCAGCGGCCCAAAACGTTGGCATGAATGCCTAAGTCGTCAGCCACTTGTTGCAGGGATCGGTCGGCTCCCTTCGCCATCTGCACGGCTTCGTGTTTGAACTCCTTGGTAAATTTCCTCCGTTGTCGCATGACACACCTCCCGGCTCATTATGAACCTTTTTGAATGTGTCCGCAAAAGCAGGGGAAGACCAATATCATCAATGGAAATTGCAATTTGATGATGACTCGGGTGCCAGCTTAGGTGGTAGATCCGTGCATCGTGGAGATTGCCCAAGTCTTTAAAGAATTTTGATGGATCATTGAGAGGTAGCATAATAGACTCGATTTAATCGATTTCCTTCCTTTCAGCTAAAGACCTTCTCTTAACAATTCTAGTTTTGACACCATTTTGTTTGACATAGAAGTCAGCTAAGTTTTAGTACTCAGATTGGTACTATCGGTAATTTCGCCCTGATGTTTCTGTCTGTAGATACAACAAGAAAGAACTTAGAGAAAGACAGAAAAAGAGAGCGAGTGATGTGAGACTTTACGAGGAGGTCTTGGCTTTGGGCGATCTGTGAAGAGACTAATTTGATTATCTTCAATTGCTGAATCACTGCTTTGAATTTGAGCGACGGAGAGAAGTGCGCATATTGCATAAATTACATATTATTTGTAAAATACATATAAATGGAAATGGAGGTGTAGATGGCAACCACTCAGACGATTAAGGCAACAGATTTAGTTCGTAATCTCTCAGGCACGATAGATCAGGTGAGAATGTCGGGAAGGCCTATGTTAATCACGAAAGGCACCAAAGCTGTCGCTGAACTTCGTCCCCCCCCGAGGGTTGGATTTCCAATTATAAAGCTAAAAGAACTATTTGAGTCATTACCCCAATTAGGTAAGGAAAACAAAGCCATGTTGCGGGATCTGGGGAAAGTACGCAAGAGTTTAAGCTTGCCTAAAAACCCATGGGACTGATCATTGACACAAATGTCTTTATTGATGCTGAACACCAGCGATTGGTGTTTAAAGAGCTCACTGTTTTGAGTGAATATGGTGAGGCTTACATGGCAGCCATTACGGTTTCAGAGCTTCTTGCTGGAGTCCATCTAGCCAAAACCCCTGAAGCCAGGGTCCAGCGGTTAGCTTTTGTTGAGGGAGTTCTCAGCGCTATTCCATGCCTCCCGTTTGAAGAAGCTGTGGCACGAACATATGCAGAACTCTATGCTCATTTTCTTAAGTCTAGTCCACGCACCAAACGCATACCCAATGTGCATGATCTACAAATTGCGGCCACAGCTATTACCAATGGATTTGCCGTACTTACGAACAACATACAGGATTTTAGAAAGGTCCCAGGTCTGAACATCGAAATTCCTCGGTAACCGTTTTGTACGGGCAATGTCATCTGACGCTGAAGTTAAAATGAAACAAGTCTCTTGCCCACCTCATTATTAACTGTGAGATCATGTTCCTCCTTTTTCAATGAGCACGATCTTGTCTGCTTCGTTCACTCCAACAACGTATAGCAAATCCAGTTCGTTGTCTAAGGTGAAACTCTGTTCCTTAACTATCGGGCTAACCAAGAAGATAAGACATCTTTGTCTTCCCAATTTAATCCCAAAATTCTGAATATAGAATAAGAAAAAAATGATGTGTGAGATTACGAGGAGGTCTTGGATTGAGTCGCTTCGTGGGTGTAGCGAATGGCTTCCATTTTTCTAAATTTTTGGTCACGCTCCTGTAGAAGAGTTTCGGTTGGGATTTTGTCAAGTTGTTGAAGGTTGGATTCAATGGCTTTTGAGAGTTGTTGTGCGGTGATTTCGGCATCACGGTGAGCGCCTCCCAATGGCTCAGGAATCACATGATCTACGATGCCGAGCTTTAAGAGTTCGGAAGCGGTGAGTTTAAGAGCTGAAGCAGCTTGAGACGCCTTTGAGGCATCGCCCCATAGAATGGCGGCACATCCTTCAGGAGAGATAACTGAATAGATTGAATGTTCGAGGATCAAAACTCGATCCGCGACGCCTAAGGCCAAGGCTCCTCCACTCCCGCCTTCTCCGGTGATAATCGCGATGATGGGTACGCGAAGACGAGCCATCGTCATCAGGTTTCTGGCAATCGCTTCCGCTTGCCCTCGCTGTTCTGCATCAAGCCCGGGATAGGCGCCTGGCGTATCGATGAACGTGATGATTGGGCGCTGAAATTTTTCTGCCATTTTCATTAGCCGTAAGGCTTTACGATACCCCTCGGGATTGGGCATACCAAAATTTCGTCGCATTCGTTCTTTCAGCGTTTTCCCTTTTTCTTGCCCAATCACCATCACTGGTCGTTCTTGAAATAGTGTAAATCCACCAACAATGGCCTGGTCATCACCAAACAAGCGATCGCCGTGGAGTTCCAGAAAGTCTTGAGTAATCAGGTCAAGATAGTTTGAAATAGATGGACGTTCAGGATGTCTGGCGATTTGACTCCGTTGCCATGGCGTGAGGTTACTGTACAGTTCCGTTTCGAGGTCGCGCAGTCGTGCCGTTTGTTTTCGTATTTGGTCACGAACAGACTTTTTGAGAGACCCAGACCGTTTTAGTTTATTGATCCGCTCTTCCAATTCCCGTATGGGTTTTTCGAAGTCGAGGTATTCTCTCACAAGTTTCTCCATTTATTCGTGGAGGGTTACGGTAGACTTTCCCAGTACATGTTCAACTTCCTCCAGGAACTCGGCGTTTGGTAGCACACCCAAATTAGGGAGCAATGATGTTTTGGCTTCTAGGTCGCTCAGGAGAGAAAAGCGAAATGAGATTGAAACAGGTCCTGGGTGTTTTTGGAAAATTCCATGTAATTGAGTCAGGCTTTCCTCGTGAGCCACAGTTTCGTTGATATTCAAGGTTAAAGATTTAATCGAGCGGGATAGGAGTTCGTGCATGGCTACTATAGCAGTGGCTTTCACACGGGTGCCACTATCCATCTGGTCGACGGTTCCGGTAATTTGTATGATGGACTCTGGAACGAGATGTTCCGAGCTTGTCTTGTAAAGTTCTGGAAACACAATGATTTCTACGGTTCCCCGAAGATCCTCAAGTTGAATGTAGGCCATCGGATCTCCACGTTTGGTCGTGTGGTGTTTAATCGAAGCGATCACTCCGCAGAGTTTCACGTCTTTTCCTTCGAGCACGTCTGAAAGGGTTGCGGTCGTCCCAGTTGAAAACTGTTTAATCGCGGTGGCATGTCGATTTAAAGGGTGAGCCGTGATGTAAAATCCAGTCAATTCTCGTTCGTATTGTAATAACTCATTTTGGGACCATTCTCCGATATCGGGGAGGGAAAATTCCAATGGTGTGGAAGAAGCGGATTCAGCGTCTTCATCCATGGCTTCAAACAGGCTTGTCTGACCATGACGTTTTCGTCGTTGAACCATGTTGGCTTCTTCGAGAGCTTTCTCCAGAATGGCTATGAGTTGTGAACGTTTGAGTTTCATCGAATCAAACGCCCCAACTTTGATGAGCCCCTCAAGTACACGTTTGTTGATCTTTTGCAAATCAATTTGGCAACAGAAATCATGAAATGATCGAAATGAGCCTTTTTCCTCACGTGTTGCCAGAATACTTTCGACGGCTCCACCTCCCACGTTCTTGATTGCCGCCAATCCAAACCGTATGCCATCGGGAACCACCGAAAAGTCTTTACCACTTTGATTGACATCAGGCGGAAGAATTTTAAGCCCACGCTCTCGACACTCAGTGAAGTAGCCCACCATCTTATCGGTATTGCCCATTTCAGTGGTGAGTAGCGCTGCCATAAATTCAGTGGGATAGTGGGTTTTTAAATAGGCTGTTTGGTAGGTGACGAGGGCATAGGCGGCTGAGTGTGATTTGTTGAATCCGTAGCCAGCAAAGAATGCCATTTGGTCGAACAGCTTCTCAGCCTTTTTCTCAGGAATGCGTTTCTTTTTGGCTCCTTCGATGAACAAGGCTTTTTGTTTAGCCATTTCCTCATGCTTTTTCTTTCCCATGGCCCGTCGAAGAAGATCGGCTTGGCCGAGGGTAAAGCCGGCGAGTTGGTTGGCGATCGCCATGACCTGTTCTTGGTAGACGATCACACCATAGGTTTCTTTAAGAATAGACTCAAGTTGTGGCGGGTCGTAGACAGTCTTGGAAGGATCGCGTTTTCGTTTAATAAAGTCATCGACCATGCCGCTTTCCAACGGTCCAGGGCGGTAGAGCGCAAGAATAGCAATGAGATCTTCAAAGGTCTCTGGTTTGATCTTAACCAGCAAGTTCCGCATCCCGGAACTTTCCAACTGAAAAATGCCAGTGGTTTTTCCTGACGCGAGGAGAGAGAAGGTTTGCGCATCGGTAAGAGAAATCTGATGAATGTCCAGGTCAGTGTTTTGAGATTGTCCAGCATGAATGAGTGACACAGCACGGTGAATCATGGTGAGTGTCTTGAGCCCCAAAAAATCAAATTTCACCAAGCCAATTTTTTCCACATCAGTCATGGTGTATTGAGTAACGATTTCGTCGTTGCTTGTTTTGTAAAGAGGGACATGTTCCATCAACGGTTTTTGCGAGATGACCACACCCGCGGCGTGGGTGGAGGCATGACGAGCCAGACCTTCTAAGGCTTGAGCTGTTTCCATCAGGTCTTTCATTCTCTGATCTTTCTCGACTAATTCTTCCAACCGCGGTTCCTGTATAAGCGCATCTTGCAAAGTGATATTCAGTTGTGTGGGAACGAGCTTAGCCACTCGATCCACTTCGGCATAGGGCATATCCATGACACGTCCGACATCTCGAATCGCTGCCTTCGCTCCTAACGTTCCAAAGGTAATGATTTGACAGACATGCTCTTCTCCGTATTTTTCGATGACATAATTAATTACCTCTCCGCGCCGGTCCATGCAGAAGTCCATATCAATATCCGGCATGGTCACGCGTTCAGGGTTCAAGAATCGTTCAAACAGAAGGTTGTAGGAAAGTGGGTCCAAGTCGGTGATCCGAAGAGCGTATGCGACAAGGCTTCCCGCCGCGGACCCTCTTCCTGGTCCTACTGGTATACCACGCGACCGTGCAAAATTGATGATATCCCACACCACAAGGAAATACCCGGCATATCCCATGGATGTTAAAATTTCGAGTTCGGCCTTGAGTCGTAATTCGTAGATTTCGCTCGCTATGCCAGTTGGCCGTTCGCGTAGTCTAGCGGCTAGCCCCTCTTCCGTGAGCTTCTTCAGATAGCTTTCACGAGTCTCACCGTCTGGTACAGGGTAATGAGGAAGATAAGATTTCCCAAATGCCAGTTTAAGGTCACATTGTTCAGCAACTTGGCAGGTATTGAGGACGGCTGAAGGGAGTTCGGAAAAATCAGCGAGCATCTCTTCCGTTGATTTAACGTATAATTGATCAGTATCAAACTTCATGCGTGAAGGGTCTTTGAGTGTTTTCCCCGTTTGAAGACAGAGCATTATTTCATGGGGGCGGGCATCGCGTTTTTTTAGGTAATGGCAATCATTCGTGCCGACAAGAGGAATATCTAATTTTTTGTGAATTTCAACAAGACCTCGGTTGGCAATGAGTTGATGATCTAAGCCATTGGCTTGAATCTCCAGATAATAGTGATCCTTACCAAATATGGAACGGTATTCATCCGCTACCTGAAGAGCCTCGTCCATGTTTTTCTGCCCAATCAGGTAGGGGATCTCTCCACTTAAACAACCGGACAGAGCAATCAGCCCTTCATGGTGGTCAGCGAGTAATTCCTTATCCATTCTTGGTTTGTAGTAGAAGCCTTCCAGATAAGCCTTGCTGGAAAGTTTCATGAGGTTTTGGTATCCGGTAAGATTCGTCGCGAGCAGAATGAGGTGGTAGTAGTCATTATGCGCGAGATGCCCGTCTCGCTTTTGTCGACGACTTCCTGGGGCCATGTAGGCTTCACAGCCAATAATGGGTTTGACCCCATAATTTTGACCTTTTTGAAAGAAATCAATCGCCCCAAACATATTGCCATGGTCAGTCATGGCAACGGCAGGCATGCCAAACTCACTTACTTGTTTGAAGAGCGGATCAAGTTGGTTGGCGCCGTCTAACAGACTATATTGGGTATGGAGGTGGAGATGAACGAATTGGGAGGCCACTCAACAGTTCCTTGGCAGAAGTAAAATTTGCAATGAGGACCTAAGTCGAAATCTATGAACGCACAATTGTACCATTTATGACAATTTAATTGGAGAAAAAGATTTTATAAGACCCTAGGTGGGGATAAAATGGGGATAATAGATAAAAAGTCTTATTTCATCATCGAAAACAAAGGAGGTCATCATGATCTTAACCACAACACCAAACATTGAAGGGAAAAAGATTCGGGAATATCTGGGAGTTGTGACAGGGGAAGCCATCCTTGGGACCAATTTTTTTCGGGATTTTTTCGCCAATATTCGTGACATTGTTGGTGGTCGATCAGGAGCGTATGAAAAAGAATTAGCTCGCGCACGTCAGATTGCTTTTCAAGAAATTGAAGAAGATGCGAGCCGAGTCGGTGCCAACGCCATTGTGGGAATCGACTTGGATTATGAAGTTCTTGGTGAGACGGGGAGCATGTTGATGGTGACCGTCAGCGGTACAGCCGTGATGATAGAATAAGACAAGTAACTGAGAGTAAATTGGTAAGGTGTTTTTTTAGGTTTACCTAAATGGCCATGAATACACAACATGCTCTAACAATGTTATTAATTTACAGAGTTCATGGATTCATGATCTAAATTTCTAACGTTTTCCCGTTTTTTGATTGTTGTGCTTAAGAAAAATTTTCACGCCTCAAATCGGGATCTTTGGCCAAGCAGCGAACCATCCAATCCCATCCCGTTAAGTCTTAGCTAAAAAAGACCGAAAACAGAAGATTGAATCCATAAAAGTTCCATGCCTATCTGATCGCGGAATGTGGATCACCACACGGGGCTTGGAGTCTTACAGGGTTGTCTTTAGGTTCTTCTTAGTTTTTTTACTTTTTGCTTGTTCGTCTAAGAGGGCATGTGGCTGCTCCTCAAAAAAACTTTTCTCACGTGAATCAAAACGGAAACGGTCATGCGCGACCGCTCATGTCCTATTTAGAGACGATAGCGGATCGTCGGTCAGTGCCGGGAGTTCTGTCATTTTCTGCCGCGGGCGAAGTGTTATACATGAATCCTGAGGCTGAAATGTTGAGCCGTCAAATTCTTGGGAGTCGTTTTGGAGATCAGGCAACTGATATTTTTCCCTCAGAGGTTTTGGAGATGTGTGCCGACCTTCGAAAAGCACTCCAAGATCAACTCAAGCCTGAAGATTGTGAACATCTTGAGTTCCGTCGAGTCACAGGTAATTTGCAGTTGCCAGTTTTGTTGCGTGGGTTTTTATTGCCTGACCCACAACGTAGTCAGGATACGCGTATCCTGATTCTTATGGAAAAGATCGGTCGTGAGAGTCGTGTGATACCAGTTCAGGCTAAGGAGCGGTTCCATTTAACTGATCGAGAGCAGGAAATTGTGACTCATATTGCCGATGGATGCACCAATAAGGAAATTGCGGATGCACTCTCAATCAGTGAACATACGGTAAAAGAACACGTACGGCATCTTCTCAAAAAGACCAAAACTTCAACCCGGACCGCCATTCTCGCTCAGATCTACCAAGACTGCTAGCCAGTATCTCAGTTGGCCATTCCTGCTCAACCAGGTTCTTTCATTTTTTGCCATGTGATTGTTCGGTACAATATTCTGCTCGAGGAGTAATAACTTGATTCTGTCGAGCGTGGGAGTAGATAATCCGGTGTCGGGATTGGGTCATGTTGCATTGGAGTTTCAGGCGAAGATGGTTGTCGTCAGATGGATAGAAATAGCCTTGGCACTCCCGATCCACTCTTCAGGAATGAATGATCGTGAATTGCTTGAAGGTTTACGTAATGGAGATGAGCAAGCCTTTGCTCATGCGGTAGATTGTTATTCGGGGTCGTTATTGCGCGTGGCAATGGCCTATGTGCCAAGTCGAGCCGTAGCAGAAGAAGTTGTTCAGGAGACCTGGCTTGGCGTGTTTGAAGGCTTATCTCGTTTTGAAGGACGTTCATCCTTTAAAACCTGGCTATTCACAATTCTAACGAATCGAGCTAAAACAAGAGGTCAGCGAGAAAACCGATATGTTGCATTTGCCAATAAGACTCATTCCGATGATGAGGAGGACCATGGGGTTAATCTTGATTTATTCATTCAATCCGGTACGAAGGCTGGTCACTGGATTGAACCTCCTCATGCTTGGGATCATGGCACACCAGAACGGCTAGCATTGTCAAAAGAAAGTCGAGAACAGATCGAAAAAGCCATTGAGGTTCTTCCGGACACACAACGGCAAGTCATGACGCTTCGCGATCTGGAAGGCGTAAGCTCCGAGGAAGTTTGTAACATTTTAGGTGTGACAGAGACTAATCAGCGCGTTCTTTTGCATCGGGCGCGGTCACGAGTGCGCAAGATTTTGGATGAATATGTGAAGGGCCATACAGGGTAATTCTCATGGATAAAAGTCTGAAAGACCATTTGATGACTTATATGGTGGGAAATTTATCTTGCCAAGATGTGGCTGAAGTTATTACGGAGTATCTTGAAGGAGCCATGCCATGGTCGACGCGAATACGTTTCCACATGCACTTAGGTTTGTGTAATGCATGTAGAAATTATTTGAAGCAAATGAAGTATACAGTTCAAACCCTTGGGAAACTTCCAACTGATCCCATTTCTCCTGAAGTCCGAGAAGCCCTCCTTAGACAGTTTCGTAATTGGAAAAAGGGATAAAACGTTAATTTCTCGCGACTCGGCTTGCAAGAATGACTTTTCTCGTTTGTTCGCCTCTTTGGTAAGTGTTCAGATTTCTTTCGATTCCTCAAACCGAACATGACAATTGTTCAATAAGGAGAGATGACGATGGCGCTCACGAATTCAACGATGTTGCCGCTTGGAACCCCTGTGCCTCACTTTACCTTGCCAGATGTGGTGACTGGTCAATTAGTTTCTCACCAATCAGTTGTCGGCGACACGGGCGTCCTTGTGATGTTTATCTGTAAGCATTGTCCTTTTGTGGTTCATGTCAAAGAAGAGTTAGCTCGACTTGGTCGAGACTATCACAAAATGGGCCTTGGCATTGTTGCGATTAGTAGTAACGATGCGAGGAGTTATCCTGATGACGCACCAGATGGATTGAAGTCAATGGCGGAGCAATTAGGGTTTCTCTTTCCGATGTGCTACGACGAACGTCAAGAAATTGCCAAGGCCTTTACCGCCGCCTGCACCCCGGATTTTTTTCTCTTCGATCAACAGCGCAAGTTAGTGTACAGGGGACAATTAGATGACAGTCGCCCAGGTAATGGGGAGCCCGTAACAGGAAAGGATTTACGAGCGGCCATTGATGCGGTTTTGGCTGGGAAAAAGGTCCAGGACGAGCAACGGCCAAGCGCTGGCTGCAATATTAAATGGAAGCCTGGGAATGAACCGGACTATGCTTGAATAGTGAGAAGTAAGGTGTGAGAAGTGAGAAATTATCTGTGCACCTGATTATATCTTACTTTTTACCTTTCACTTCTGACTTTTTCAAAGACGATATCTCCAAAATATGCAATCGCGGCTTCTTTTGTGTTGTCCGTGTCTGTCATAATCGCGACACCGGAAATCATTGGCGGTTCTTCGCCAAATGCGAACACATAATCATCATAGACATTTCGTTCCTCGGTGACCCATAGACCAAGCTTATTGGTTCCGCTTTCGGTGACGAACATTTGCACTCGATCGGTATAAGGATTTGGGACCACTGTGCCAATGGGACTTTTGCTTTCCCATATGTAGTTGATCGCCCCCAAAGGGGGGTATTGACCATACAATAATTTCGCGGCCTCATATTTGGCTTTTTCGAAAAAGCCAACTTTTTGATCGTCGTACGCAAATGTGATGTAGATTCTCGCGGGATAGTCATCGCCTTCTTTACGAGTTACGTCTCCGTCCTTGAAGACGTTCTCGACTTTCCAACTCCATTTCACGATGGGAAATTCTTTCGGATCGATTGAGATCTCTCTTGTGAGTCCCGAAGAACTTTCAACACTTGTCGCTTTGACAACGACCTGATCCTTGTCCTTAACTAACTCATATTGGGTATGCTCTTTGATCTTGTCAAAGGTGAGCGGTTCCCAGCCTACAGGAAATGGGCCACCTTCCACTGCTTTTGAAAATAACCCAACTTCAAGAGTTTTAGGAGAAGGCGTTTGTGCATGGCTGAAGTGTGGCAGACAGACAAAAATGATGAAGAGCCCAAGAACCGAAGGTGTTGACTTATGACAAGAAGACGCTCGAATTAACCGCAAGAGATTTCCCATGTCATCTAGATGTCTTCTAAAATATTAGACTCATCGTGTCCAAGCAAAGAGCTTTTTCAGAAACTGTTTCTTCCCATCTGTAAACGTCGTTTTTCGCCAGGCATTCGCGACTTTTTTGATGACCTCAGCCTGAGTGGGGTAGGGGTGAATAGTTCCCGTGATCGTGCTAAGGCCTATTTCAGCTTTCATCGCCAAGGTGAATTCACTGATCATATCTCCGGCATGTGCCGCGACAATCGTCGCCCCGAGGATTGTATCAGTTCCTTTTTTAACATGCACCCTCGCAAATCCTTTGTCTTCTCCATCTAAAATAGCACGATCAACTTCTTGAAGAGGAAATGTGAACGTATCGATCTCGATATTTTTTGATTTCGCGTCGTTTTCATACAGTCCAACATGGGCGATCTCTGGTTGAGTATACGTGCACCATGGAATAATCAACGAATCGGTACTGGCATATCCAATGCCAAAGGGATGAGGGAATAGAGCATTTTGAATGACAATTTGTGCCATGGCATCAGCTGTGTGCGTGAATTTAAACGGAAAGCAAATGTCACCTGCCGCAAAGATCTTGGAATTGGTAGTTTGAAGCCGAGCATTAACCTTGACTCCTGACTGTGAATCATATTCAACCCCAACGTTGTCCAATCCCATGCCTTCTACATTAGGCGCTCGTCCAATGCCGACTAAGATTTCATCCACGGTGAGTTCTTGGCTTTGGCCATTCATTGTGTAGTGAATGACTTTTTCAGTGCCTTTTGATTCAATGTTCTTAACATCAGAGTTAAAGACAAAGCACACACCATCTTTTCCCATTTGTTCTTGGACGACTTGTGCCGCATCTGCATCTTCGCGTGGGAGAATGTGATCTGTTCGTTCGAACAGACAGACTTGACTGCCAAAACGTGCAAAAGACTGGGCCATTTCACATCCAATTGGTCCAGCGCCAATGACAGCGAGTCGTCGGGGTAATTCCGTTAAGGTGAAAATCGTTTCATTCGTGAGATAGCCCGTATCTTCCAAGCCCGGTATAGGAGGAGCGGCTGCTCTCGCTCCAGTACAAATCGCAGCTTTGGTGAAGTGCAATGTTGTTTCTCCCACTTCAACCGTATTGGATCCAGTGAATGTTCCCTCACCGATAAACACATCAACGCCGAGTTTTTTGTAACGATGAGCCGAGTCAACATGGCTAATTCGAGCACGAAGTTTACGCATACGAGCCATGGCTGCACCAAAATCACGTTTGACTCCGCCTGGAGGTAATTGAATACCAAATTCACTAGCATGGTTGACTTCTGACCATGTTCGTGCAGCACGTATCACGCCCTTAGAGGGGACGCACCCGACATTCAGACAATCACCTCCCATCAGGTGACGTTCGATTAACGCGACCTTCGCTCCAAGGGCCGCTGCGACAGCGGCGGTAATAAGACCAGCTGTTCCAGCACCGATGACTACGATGTTGTATTTTTTAATTGGCTCTGGATTCACCCACTGGGGAGGGTGCACGTTATTGACAAGTTCTTCGTTAAATTGATCCATTGGAAGAACTTCAGTTGCATATGAAGCCGCTGGTTTGGGATGAGTCATTATTCCCCTCTATGTCATGCAGTGATTGTGTGGTGAATCAAGATGATTTCGAAAGTGTATACTGAGATTGTCCTCATGAGTTAAGCTCCAGGACTGTTTTTCCCGGTTATTTTTCGATAGATAATTGGCATGATCGCGAGCAATCCAAGAAACGTAAAGGCGAGTAATACGGGTGGAGACGCGATTTCAGATAACGAATTGATGGTGCCCAGTTGGCGTCCAGCGAAAGCAAAGACAAAACTTCCAGGTATAATTCCCAAGGCCGTGGCTGCCACGTATGTTCCAAGATTGACTCGAGTGAGGCCGGAAACAAGGTTGACTAAGAAGAAAGGGAATGCGGGTATGAGACGCAATGTCATGAGATAACTAAAAGCGTTTTTTGCAAATCCAGCTTGAATCGGGCCAAGTCTGTCTCCAAATTTATTTTCAACCCAATCTCGCAAGAGATACCGTGCTGCAAGAAATGCGAGTGTTGCGCCAGTCGTGGCACCGATATTGACAAATATGGTTCCGAAAAGACTTCCAAAAAGAAATCCTCCTGCAAGAGTGAGAATGGCGCCGCCTGGTAAAGAGAAGGCTGTCTGAACGATGTACGTGACGATAAAAATTGTTACGGCAATTCCATAGTTGGATTCTGTATATGCGAACAGTCTGTCACGATTTGCCTTAAGCGATTCTAAAGATAAATACTGGCCAAGATCAAAATAGAAAAAAGCCCCGATGCCGGCTGCTAAAAGGAGTGCAAGAACAATTTTGCCAACCGGGCTTGAGGACTCTTCAACTGAAGTACTGGGTGAGTTGCTCATGGTCTGCTCCATGGGTTGAGTCGTCATTATGAAGGACTCCTTGCTTGTAATCCTGTGTGTTGAAAAAGTGTCTATAACTGATGGAGAGTCTCATGAAGTGAAGAGTTGTTACACAAATCTTGATCATATGGTCTTTCTCTTAATTTTGGAGAGTTGGACATTGGCGAAAAAAACGAAGCTTGTAAATCCCAATTGTAGATCAAAATCTTTGTTGACTTGCATCATGACGAGTTTAAGAAGATGAAGCAAACAGCAGCGTCACACGATACGCAGAAGGTCTTGCGTCTCAGTCAGTGGGTGAAGTTAGGATGTGTGGGCGTTGTCTTAGTGATGACGTATTGGTTTGTCCGTCAGTATGACATGATCGAGTATCTTCAGCCAGCTCATTTCGTCGAGTTCATACAAGATTTTGGGATGCTGGCCCCTCTCGTTTTCGTTGGAATCATGGCTCTTGCCGTTATCGTGAGTCCTATTCCAAGCCTCCCGCTCGATCTGGTGGCAGGCGCGGCCTTTGGTCCTTTCTTAGGAACTGTGTATGCTGTGATTGGTGCAGAAATTGGAGCCATCGTAAGTTTCTTGATCGGTCGGTGGCTGGGAAGAGATGTGATCGCTAGGCTATTGAGGAGCGATGTTGTGTTTTGTGAGAAATGTTCGGATCATCATCTTATTGGATTCGTGTTTTTAGCTCGTCTCCTGCCAGTGTTTTCCTTTGACCTTGTGAGTTATGGAGCAGGTCTGACGACCATGAGTCTCAAAGCATTTGCTCTTGCGACATTTGTCGGTATGGTTCCGCCAACCTTTGCCCTCGTCTATTTTGGAAGTAGTGTTTTGACAGATGATTGGCTCGTCATTCTCTTGGGTCTCGTCTTAGTTGGTCTTTTAGTCGTCTTGCCAAAGCTGATCATGCAGAATCAGTCATCATGGTGGGTCCGATTAATTCTGGGGGAAAAGCTGGAATCCAACGAAAGACTCTCATCTGCTCCAGAGCCGGTTCTTTCATCAGAGCCCTCTCGAACGTGTTCGTGGTGTGGCGCGAAGGAGCAAGGTTCTTGAAAATAGGAGAGTGTTGGATCGTTGAATCGGTTCCTCAGCTGTTTGCGTCTAATGGCCTAGAATTTTATCTAGAAAGTAGCTTGTACTATTACCGTGGGCGGTGCCAAGGAGATATTAGGGTACGGGAACACACATTCATGACTAATTTCGAACAATCAGAAACAGAAGAACAAAAAACTGTTTTTCGGAAGCTATATCTCATTGTTGCATTTTTTGCTAGTCCCTCTGCTTGCAGTAAGCTTTATCATATTTATTGGAGGAGAGTTAAATAATTCACTTTGGATCGGTAGTTTTCTCAGTTTTGTAACTGCAATGCTTGGCATATATATTATCAATCAGATCAAGAAACAGCAGGAAATTGAGAAAGATTGAGGTTTGCCTTCTTTGGGTTATATTACTTAGGCAACCCCTTAAAGTAATTTCAATGAAACTTTTTGCGAGATTTTTGTGAAAATTTTGTCTTTGGTCAGGAGTTCTGCTTGAAGGTCCAAAGCACATTGGGCTACATGCGCATCGGGAGTGGAGACTGTTAGCCCTTTTGATATCAATCCTGCACGAAGTTGCCCAACTCGGCACCAATGAGAAAGATCATGTTCAATTAGTGGCAGGTCACCCAAGAAAGACTCCAAATCAGATCGGTGACGCGTTGACATGTTTCCGCTGGTCAACTCGGCTGCGATGATTCCAGATAGATAGATGCGTCCTTCAGTTAACGCCTCGTCAATGATCGAATTCTCCCCATCATTGAAATAAGAAATCCAGCTTGACGTATCAACGACGAGGGCGCTCACGTGAGACCTCCAAATCAATATCCAGTTTCAGTTTGCCCTTTAGACGTGCGGCTTTCACTGCTGCCCGACTTCGGGCAACCAACGTTAAGCCTTGAATAAGGGTATCGGTAATTCCCGTTCCGGATATATCACAGGCCTCTTTGAGTAGGTTGGTAGGGAGATTTGCTGTGACTCGTCTTGTTGTGACAGAATTATTCATATCTATATACATACCATTGTTCATATAATTTGGCAAGCGGTGGCATTTCTCTCGTTGGCATGCAAATGAAGGAATAGTTAATCGGGTCAGGCGTATAAAACTATGACACTATTGAATTTTTGCTGCAAGTTCTTCTGCAGGGTAGGTCAAGATCTCGGCAAGGGTTGGATGGTAATGGGGCATTTTCATCAAGTCATGAACGTTGCCGTGGTAATACATGATCGCAATCAATTCATGGATGAGCTCCGCGGCTTCAGGTCCAACGATATGGCCTCCAATGATCTCTCCAGACTTGGGATCGCATAAAATCTTGACATGCCCATGTGTTTCGCCCAAACACAGCGATTTCCCATGGTCATTAAATGGATACGAAGCGACAAGGTAATTGATGCCTTGTTGCTGGCACTCTCGTTCATACAGTCCAACGCTCGCGACCTGTGGATCGGTAAAGACAACCTGAGCCTTGAGACGATCATCTTGGACTCGAGGCGATTTTCTTGAATGAGCAGCATTCCATCCGGCAATTTCCCCCTGCTGGATGGCGATATGAACGATTTCATGAAGGCCGTTGACATCTCCTACCGCAAAGATATGTGGAGTTGAGGTCCGCATGTCGTTGGTAACGGCAATAGCTCCGTGCTCGATATCTACCTTTGCTTTTGCCAGGTTTAATGTACCAACATTTGGACGCCGACCGAGCGCTTGCAGGATGACCTCCGCTGAAATCGTTTGTTCTTTACCCTTATGCGTGAATCTTGCTGTTTTGAGATGCCCGGTTTGACTAAACCCTTGAATCTGTGTGCCGGTCAATACTGTCATGCCTTCTTCGCGAAAACGTTCTTCAACGGGACGGGCGAGATCTTCATCCCCTTGAGACATGACATGTCCACTGCGTTGAAGAAGCGTCACTTTCGTTCCTAGTCGTGAGAAGAACTGAGCGAACTCCAGTGCGACGGCCCCTCCACCCAAGACGATCATCGAATCAGGTTGGGTGCGCAACTCCAGGGCTTCGTCGCTCGTGATATACCCCACCTCTTCAAGTCCAGGAAGAGCTATTCTGGAGACGATTGATCCAGTAGAAATGATGAATGCCTTGGCGGTCAAACGATGCGAGCCGGCCTGAACTTCCGTTGGTGAAAGGAATTGAGCATGCTCCTGGTAAAGGGTGAAGCGTGGATCGTTGAGAGCCTTGATTCGGTAATCGGCGAACTCTTGAATGAGGCGAGTCTTGCGGTCAATAATAGCTGAAAGGTTAGCTTTGGCGGCTATAGGGTACAGGCCAAATTCTTCCGCGCGCCGCATTAATGACATGACATCAGAAGAACGTAAAATCGTTTTGGTAGGCATACAACCCCGAAGAATACACAGCCCCCCCAAGGGTCCGTGGTCGAGAATGGCGACATCTGCGCCTTCGTCTTCAGCGGTTCGGGCGGCGGCATACCCAGCCGAACCACCACCGATAATGATGACGTCATGATTCATATCGTGGTCAATGAGTAATGCTAGAAAGTGTGTAGCCGCCGAGAATCCTACTCTGATTCCAATTCTTACGCAACCGGTGTTCAACTGACGGTGAAAGAAAGGGCAACAAACAAGATGACGCATACATGGATCATTGTTTTGGGACTAATCACGTTGCTGGCGCAGGGTTGTGTTACGACAACGGGACCATTGGCAACTTTACCAATCGTGAGCCCGGCGGCGGCGGAATATAATCGGCAGGGCATCGCAGCATACAATAATGGACAGTGGGAGCTGGCTAGAGAACATTTTGAACAAGCTGTTGGCGCAGATGATGGATTACCAGAAGCCCATTTTAACCTTGCGCTGACCTTACATAAATTAGAAAACCATGAGCTAGCGACACAGCATTTTACAGCGGCAGGGAAATTAGCACCGACGAATCAGAGTATTGTCAAGTCCACGATCTATCGTAATCACCTTGGGCTCTCATCGATGTTTGAACGACATATCAGTGGGGGGTATCGATACGCACCGTAGAAGAACGAAATATTCAAAATGAAAATTAAAACTGAAAAGTATAGATAAGAGCTGCGAGAGAGTCGTGAGAAGCTGAATTCGAAAATGCTAAATGAGCAAGACAACTGACGAGATACGAGCGACGATTCACGAGCAACGAAATTATTCTGGTGCTTCTAACGTCTGACGAACTTTATCGAGCAACGCATCAATTTGATAAGGCTTCTGGATGAAACCATAGATGCCTACTCCGTGAAATCGTTTAGACGCTTCATCCTCATTATAACCACTTGAAAGAAGAATGGGGACACTCTGGTTGAGTTTGCGAATCTCTTTGAACAATTGTTCGCCATTCATTTTCGGCATCGTCAAATCAAGTAAAACAAGGGCAATCTCTTCTTGGTATCGTTGGTAGACTTCTAACCCTGCGCGTCCATCGTTCGCAGTCAAGACGGTCAGTCCAACCTCTTCAAGAATAAGTTGGGAGGCAATGCGAACATCTTCTTCATCATCAACGACTAGCACAGTGCCTTTCCCTTGCCAGTAGAGCTCTGGAGATGACGCGGCCGTGATCTGTTCAGGAGCGCCGATGGTAGGAAAGAGTAGTCGAAATTGAGTGCCTTCACCTGATTCGCTCGTCACGGCAACCGCCCCGTTGAGAGCTCGGACAATACCGAGGAGCGCAGCTAACCCCAGTCCGCGTCCAGTAAACTTGGTCGTAAAAAATGGGTCAAAGATTTTTGGAATAGTTTCGGCGTCCATCCCAGAACCTGTATCGCGTACGTCGAGGTAGACGCAGAGTGATGAGGGAACTTCACCAGCAACGTACCAGTTTTTAAGATGACTCATATGGGTCTGCACCGTTCCAGTGGCTACGGTAATAATGCCACTTTGTTCACCAATAGCTTCTGACGCATTGGTAACAATGCTCATGACAAGTTGCCGTAACTGTGACGGGTCTGCGTCAATAGGCGGAAGGTTTGGTGTCAGATCATAATTGATGACGGCACGTTTGGAGATAGAAATTCTTAATAAATGCGCCATTTCCTGAATCAATAGTGACACATCAATGGCTTGGACAATGGGTTTGCCCTTTCCGGCATAGGTGAGCATTTGATTGGCAAGCTCTCCCCCTCGAAGTCCGGACTTTTCAATATGTTTGAGGTGCCCATGAGCCGGTGATTCGGGGCCTATCGTACGAAGGGCCAAGCCCGCACGTGCCACAATCGCCATGAGCAAGTTGTTGAAGTCGTGAGCAATGCCTCCTGCAAGTATGCCAAGGCTTTCCAGTTTTTGGGTGTACTGCATATGGGCTTCCAGACGTTTTCGTTCTATTTCCGTTCGCTTTCGTTCGACCGAATGGCGAATGGTCCGAATGAAAAGCGATTGATGGAATTCCCCCTTGACTAGGAAGTCTTGTGCCCCTGCTTGGACAGCTTCTAATGCGAGATCCTCATCATCATGACTTGTTAAGACAATAATTGGTATTTCCTGAGCATTGGCATGAACTTGGTGTAGCGCATCAAGCCTTTCTTGTTTGGGGGAGGATAAGTCCAGGAGAATGAGGTCAGGTTTTAAACCGTTTGTGAGGCGTTGAAGTCCTTCGTCCATGCGTGTGACACATTCGAGTTCTAAGACGGGGCTGCGTGCATGACGAAGCATATCTTTGAGAGTGAGGAGATCTTCCGCCTCATCTTCAAACAGTAGGACCTTGAGTTGATGAGTTTTCATGATAGAAAAGATAATTCACTCATGGGGTTTCGAATATCAGAACTTACATTCGTTAACGTAAAATTACGACGTGAGAGAGCGAGGCATGAAAGCCCTTCCCCAAATGAAATTCAGGGTTGCCGTCTCTTTGAGTTTTCTGAACCTAGAAGGTTCTTAAGCACAGGGTTACGTTTAGAAAGTGATCGAATAATGAGTACAACAAGAAATGATGAAGAGCAAAAACATCGTATGAAAAGTTAGAATGAGCTCACTGGAATATGAGAGTGAGAGGCATAGAAACTTCCTGAGCCATAACAGAGGGAGTTTTTGGGCAACATATGTGTATGTATGATAATGTTTTAGCGACTTTATTGCAAAACGAATCTTTGTGTCCTTTTGTTGCACGTTTGGCCGGATAGGCATGTTTTAGATTTTTACGTTCAACGCGTTCCCAATATGCGTTCAATCCTTCATGTAGATATGGATGCGTTTTACGCATCTATCGAGCAACGCGATAATCCAGCGTATCGAGGAAAGCCCGTTGTGGTTGGAGCTGATCCACGAGGGGGGAAAGGGCGAGGGGTGGTTTCAACTGCCTCGTATGAAGCGAGAATATTCGGTATTCATTCGGCCATGCCAATCAGTCAAGCGTATCGATGTTGTCCTGGCGGAATCTTCTTGCCCGTGAGAATGGAACGGTACCAAGAAGTCTCAAGGCGAATTTTCAATATATTTCATCGGTATACCGATTTGGTGGAACCCTTGAGCGTGGATGAGGCCTTTTTGGATGTCACCGGTAGTTATGCACTGTTCGGATCAGCCAAAACGATTGGCCGTCGTATTCAGGAGAAGATTTGGAAGGAAGAACGATTACGTGCATCAGTTGGCATTGCCGCGAATAAATTTGTCGCCAAAGTTGCCTCAGATTTACATAAACCTCGAGGGTTCGTGGCGGTTTCTCATCAACACGAAAGAGAATTTTTACGCGACCTCCCTGTGAGTCGGCTATGGGGAGCGGGGACAAAGACCGTTCGTAAGTTACATGAATTGGGTTATGAAAGAATTGGTGATATCGCGCGACAATCGCAAGAATCCTTACGCTCACGCTTTGGTCGGCTTGGGGTGCATTTGTGGCAATTGGCCAACGGGGTCGATGATCGTCCAGTGATGTCTGATGCGCATGCGAAGTCAATCGGGGCGGAAACGACTTTCTTACGTGATACAAAGGATCAAAATTTTATTCGACAAACCCTATTGGCCTTGTCCGAGCGCGTGGCTCAACGGTTGCGAACGGAAGGGGTCAGTGCTCGAGGATTGACCCTCAAATTTCGAAATGAATTATTTGAAACCGTGACACGTTCAAGTGTTCTGCCGGAAGCGACTGCCCAAGCGTCAGATCTCTACGGGGTTGCCCTGAAGCTTCTTGCACGTGTTTCACCTTCTGCGAAAAAAGTTCGGTTGCTTGGGTTGTCTGCGACGAAATTGACGTCTTTTGAATCACATGAACAATTAAGGTTATTCGATTCAACTCGGCATCAAGGCGTTCAACTTTCCCATGCGATTGATGCGATTAGAGTTCGATTTGGTGATGAGGTCATTCAATTTGGAACGCTTGTCGAAAAAACAAAAAAAGTAATACACGAGGCGGAGAGTTGACGGGTGAGAAGCGTGTATGTGTTTCCAGAGATGACGAACAATGCGCCAATGATGAATGACGAAGAAGAAACGATAGGTTACGAGCAGAGCGAATGTTCTATGGGTTGCGATGCCGTGAGCCACCTCTGACTTTCATGAGCTGGAATTGGTGGCGTAAGCCAATATCCCTGAATGGCATCACAGCCATGTTCGGTGAGAAAATCCGCTTGAGATTGTGTTTCCACACCTTCAGCAATCACTTTGAGTCCGAGAGTACTCGCGAGGGCAATCACCGCTCTCACAATGGCGGTATTGCTCACATCAGTATCGAGATCATGGACTAACGACCGATCCAGCTTGAGGCCGTCTAATGGAAACGATTTAAGGTAACGCAGTGAGGCGTAGCCAACCCCAAAGTCATCAATATATATCCGTACGCCCATCGCTTTGAGTTCTCGTAACGTGGCCAAGGTGGCGGGTGTCTCCTGAATTAAAAAGCTTTCGGTGAGCTCCACTTGTAGGTATTGTGGGTCGAGTTGCGTGGCCCGCAATATGTTTTCAACCGAAGATGGGAGGCTTCGTTGATGCACCTGTTGCGCTGAAAGATTGACGGAGATAGGGGCAAGGAGCAATCCCTCCTTTTCCCACTGTTTGGCTTGTAAGCTAGCGGTTTGGAGCACCCATTCACCTATGGGTACGATCATGCCTGTTTCTTCGGCTTTTGGGATAAAGTTCATTGGCCCCACCATACCTTGATACGGATGTTGCCAGCGAAGTAAGGCCTCCATTCCAATGATTTGTCGAGTCTGAAGATCCATCTGTGGTTGATAGTGTAATAAAAATTCACCTTTAACGAGGGCTCTCCGGAGTTCGACGTCGATGGTGGTGTTATCAAGAGGCGATGTTTGCATGCCGGCAGTATAAAACTGAAAATTGTTGCCTCCTTTCGCCTTTGCTCTATACATCGCGGTGTCGCTGTGTTTCAGCAGGTCTTGCGCTTTGGCGCAATCCCAAGGATAAATGGTCGCTCCCACGCTGCCAGTGATGTGGAGTTCGTGTTCTAGAACCACCATTGGTTCGGCAATAAGGTTAAGCAAACGTTGAGCGATTGTCCCGACATTTTCTACTGAAGAGACCTCATCGAGGAGAACAGCAAACTCATCTCCACCCATTCGCACACCGGTGTCGACTTCACGAATACATTTCTTGAGTCGACTGGCCACGGTTTTTAAGACCGCATCCCCATATTCATGCCCCAAGGTATCGTTGATGGTTTTGAAGCGATCAAGGTCAAGGAAGAGGACGGCAATGGCTGTATCATTGCGGTTGCAGCGTGCCAGTGCATACTGTAGGCGCTCCTGAAAGAGTCCGCGATTGGCGAGGCCGGTCAGATGATCATAATGTGCTTGATAGGTGATTTGCTCTTGGACGCGATGCCGTTCAATGGCATATCGGATGGCTCTGCTCAAGGATTGACTATTCACTTGTCCCTTGATGAGGTAATCCTGAGCTCCAATTTGAACAGCCTGCACAGCCAGCGCTTCATCTTCAAGACCACTGATAATTAAGATGGCTGCGCTGGGACTGGCCTGTCTAAATTGCCGTAATGTGTCGAGCCCAAGACTATCTGGTAGCACCAGGTCGAGTAATATTATGTCAAAGGACTGCTCTGCGACGTATTTGAGAGCATCCCTAATACCTGTGGCTTGTGTATACTCAAACTGGGTAGCAAGACCTTCTTTAAGCATGAAATAGGTCGCGTTTCGATCTTCAACGTCGTCATCAATCACAAGGATATTCAACACGGTTAGCTCCTAATTTTTACGTGGTGCGGAATCTACATTAAAGGAAATTATGGTCAGTTATGTTCTCCCTGTGCTTCTCTTCGGGAGTTTGAGGAGGATTCTTGAGTTTCCAAGTAGATGTATCAAGGTTAGTGATGATTTATGTGAGTAGGGAGGCCAGGCGGGCATCCGATTATGAGAGATTTTGTGTGATAAATCAGGGGCAGGCGAAGCCTACCGATCGATATTTTCGATGAAAAGATGGTTGAGTCTTGTGTCCTATGTGCTGCTGAATCGCTCTGGTAGGCTTGCGTCTTTAATGTTTCTTATCAGCGCCTTCCCGTTCAAATGCAGCCTTGATATTCAATTCGATCATTGACTTGGCCGACATGAACAATAATCGTTGTGCAATCGAGATTCCAGGTTGGCTCTAGGAAGATTCGTAGGATTTCCGTCTATGCTAGAGATATTTGAGGAGGCTTGCGACTGTAGTGAGGCATCATTCTTCAGAATCCTCTAATCGTTCAATCGTCCTAGCTCAGTTGTCATGGACTCCACAAGAGCAATGGGTGTGGGAACGAATCTGCGAAGGAGAGATAGCAGACCTGAATTCTTACGACGGTGTGAGCGGAGTTCTTGATCCAACGCAACCATCAAACTGGCCGACAAGCCGAATTCTCCGTTCCTCATTTCTCTGGAGAATACTTTTAGAAGAGCCATACGCAAGTGCGATCCCCGAACAAGGAGTTCGGATAAGAGGGGCGTGGTGGGTTGATGAACTGAAAAGTCCCAAGCGACCAATTACCCATGATCTCTGGTTGCATGGGTGTTATTTTGAAGATTCCGTGAAACTTCAGCATTTACGTACGACTGGGACCCTATCATTTGAAGGTTCGTCATTTCCTCAGAAGTTGACGTTGTTCAATGCGACTATTGGCGGGGATCTCGTGTTCGATAGATGTACCATTTCGATGTCGCTAGACATGAATGGATTGCATGTTAAGGGATTACTATGGTTTGGAGGCTCAGCCTCTTTCGCTTCGATGAATTTACACGGTAGTCTGCTTGATCGTGGTCTTGTCATATCTGGGGTAACAGTCTATGGCGCAGTGAACCTTGACCAGTCTCAGATAGGTGGAAGTATCTATGTGGAAAATGCTGAAATTCTCTCTTATCTTTCGTTACAAGCAGCCATGATTCAAGGACATGTATCTTTGAAGAGATCCATAATATTTAATGTGTTAAATATGCGCGAAACACAGGTACAGGGGACTCTGTACCTTCGCCCCGGGCTTAAATGTGAGTCAGTGAATTTGCAGGATGCGCACTGTCATGGTCACGTGAGGATTCTGGGCGTTTCTATAGCTGGAAAGATTAATTTTGAAGGTGGGAAATTTGAGAAATGTCTATTCTTTGGTGAAAATGCTTCTTGTGAAGAGATCAATTTGTATCATGCGCATGTTGCGCATAACCTGACATTTGTTGATGTACATGTCAACGCAGTCGTGTACATGAAGCATATACTCGTGATCGGTGAATTGATTTTTGGTTCCAACGCTCAGCTTCAATCTGTGAATCTCGCAGAAGCTGAAATTGGTGGTCCAGTGCTTTTTATTGCTGCGAATGTCTGTGGAAAATTAAACATGGAATCAATTCAAGTCGGGGGTAGTTTGAATTTATATGATAACGATGAATTTGGGTCCGTTATACTTGACGGAGCGCAGGTCCAAGGTAGACTAGCTATTGTGGGTGCCACATTTTCAGAAAGCCTGAGTATGGATAATATTCAGGCCAACGGTGGTGTATTTATTGGTGAAGGATCTCAATTTAATCAAGTTAATCTCTTTCACCATTAATACGTGAATACCTCCTCTGTTTTTCCCGTCACAACCTACTCTAATCGAAGTATTGTTATTACACCCCTGCCCATAATCCCGCTGAGGCCCTAGAGAACGAGGTAAGAATGAGTATTTTTCCACTCATCTGCGTATATTACTCTCTGTGAGGTATTTCTTAATATCCATTTGCAGCAATGGGTGAATGCAACCACTTGTACACTCAGAGGATTACGCAAGGCATTTCAACACTTTACAACGTAGTATGGGTTTTTTGACCTTTTGTATTTGGGCTCATATATTAAGAATTAATTCTTAGGTTATTAGTGTCTTTACTTTCTTAGTGAAACAGCGTATATTACGTATAACTTTTGCCTTCATAGGAACATGGATTTTTAAATACTCAAATTTACGAATATTATTCGAGTATTTCATATACTTATGATTGGTTGACTTGTCGTTTTGCTTATTTAACTACTTCAATTGTCTATTGGCGCTTCCCTCGTCACTATCACATGTACAAGTAATCATCTGAAATTACCGTCTATTAATTTGCTGAATGTCATTATATTTTTGCCCCACAGATTGGGTGAAATACGAGTTGGGTTTCTGGATGTAAATGACCTAACCTGAAATAAAAGGGTTGCCTTGTTGAATTACATGCTTTTCCCGTAAATGATGTCTATGAGAGAGTTTGTGAATTATTGTTTGTGAAGGGGTGTTGCATGTCAAAAGAAAAGATAGTGGATGATGTACAGCGTCTCATTTCCCTTGCAAGGGAAAAGGGGCACTTGACCCATAAAGATCTTTCTCAGGTGTTACCTGCTGAGATTGTGACCTCAGATCAATTACATGTGGTTTTGCTGGCATTAAATGAAATGAACATTGAAGTTGTGGATATGCCCATCAAAGAAGTGCTGCAACATACTGGTAACGGGACAGAGGTAGAAGGTCAGGAGCATTCGGATGAGGCGGAACACGGGGGAAACGACATTGATCTAACTCCTGGTGAACCTACTCGCATTGATGATCCTGTTCGTCTCTATTTGAAAGAGATGGGTCGGGTTCCCCTTCTGACTCGTGAAGGTGAAATTGATCTTGCAAAGCGCATTGAAGAAGGTAAGCGTGAACTTGCGTGTGCCATGTTTGGCATGCCCGTCACCATCCAGCAGTTTGAAATGCTGTACGAACAATTAAAAAACCAGGAAATTCGTGTTCGTGACCTCGTGCTCTTACAGGATACCCTGGAAGAAGATGAGATTGAAGAAGAACCCCAGGCCACTGATCAAGAAGACGAAGAATTACATCAACGTACATTAGACATTCTAGGGGCTATCCGTAAGTTGGGAAGATCCTTAATGGTTCTGTACGGAAATCATCGGAAATCTTCTAATTCAAAAGTCAAAAAAGTGCAATTGGAAAAACGAATTATTGATGTCTGCGACCAATTTGTCGATCAAATTGAATCACTGAATCTACACCAGCGCGTTCGTGATCAAATGCTGAAGCGGATTAAGGACATAGGAAAAGAAATTTTCGAGTGTGAATCCGTCATTCGTAGGAGTACAACACGTTTAGGATATGCGAGCCAAGATGGATTGCAGGTCATTGCTCAGCGGTCTCGAAGTTCTGCTGCCAAGGCTGGTGCAGGACGACGAAAAGCTCCGCTAAGTAGCGAAGAGACTGCAAAACTCAAAGCCCTGATCACGGAAGCCAAGCGTCGCTTGAAAGAAGTGCAAGAAGAAATGGTATTGATTCCGATCAATGAGTTTCGTGATGCATTGAATAAACTTGGTCGTGCAGAAGCAAAAGTGAAACGTGGAAAAGCTCAACTAATTGAAGCTAATCTTCGACTCGTTGTAAGTATTGCCCGGAAGTACACGAATCGAGGCCTTCAATTTATTGATTTAATACAAGAAGGAAATATTGGTCTCATGCGTGCCGTTGATAAATTTGAATATCAACGAGGGTATAAGTTTAGTACGTATGCCACTTGGTGGATTCGACAGGGTGTCACTCGTGCTATTGCCGACCAAGCGCGAACGATCCGAATTCCTGTTCATATGATTGAGGCCAATACCAAATTAGCTCGAACGGCAAGGCAATTGGTCCAACAGCTAGGCCGAGAACCGACTCCGGAAGAAATCGCCGGTCGTATGGGGCTTACGGCTGAAAAGGTCCGCATGATGTTGGATATTTCAAAAGGGACGATCTCATTGGAAACCCCAATTGGTGAAAAAGAGGATAGCCAATTAGGTGATTTAATTGAAGATAAAAATGCTGTCTCACCGATGGATGCGGCAAATCGTTATGATCTTCAGCGACAGATCGCCAATGCTCTAGGGGTGCTTACGCCTCGAGAAGAAACCGTTATCCGAAAACGGTTTGGTATTGGAGATAGTACCGATCATACCTTGGAAGAAATCGGTCAGGACTTTGATGTCACACGAGAGCGCATTCGTCAAATTGAGGCGAAAGCGCTCAAGAAGTTACGTCATCCAAGTTGTAGTCATAAACTTCGTAGTTTAGTTGAGCATATTTAACGTTTGAATTCTGTTTTAGAGTTAAAAAAGCCCCGTCAAAATTGACGGGGCTTTTTTATTTTGAGATTGTTATGGTGTTTTCCAGGCCCTCTTGATCGTCTCTTCTAGCGAATCTTTTCAGATGGTACAATAATTAATCATGCGTATTCTTGTCGTTGAAGATGAGCCGAAGGTCGCGTCATTTATTCGACGTGCCTTGGAAGAAGAAAGTTATGCCGTTGATGTCTGTGCCGACGGTCAAAAAGGACTGGACTGGGCGCAGTCCGTGGATTACGACTTGATCATCCTGGATTTGATGCTTCCAGGCATTCCCGGACTTGAGCTCCTGAAACAAATACGAAAAGGAGGGGTCAAAACCCCTGTCGTGATTCTCACCGCACGATCCGAGGTAGATCAGCGCGTAAAAGGGTTGGATGCTGGAGCAGACGATTATTTGACGAAGCCCTTTGCGATCGAAGAATTACTAGCACGCGCACGCGCACTCCTTCGTCGAGCTGGCGGGGCTCCGACAGGTATCTTGCAGGTGGACGACCTAATCCTAAATCCTGTGACACGAGAAGTGACGCGTGGCGGACAACGGATTGATCTAACGACTAAAGAATATGCGTTACTAGAGTATCTCATGCGAAATGCCGGACGTGTCCTCACAAGACCAATGATTACCGAACATGTCTGGGATCTTGATTTTGATACATTTACGAATGTGATAGATGTCTATATCAGTTATTTACGGAATAAAATTGATCGAGGGCGTGAACACAGCCTGATTCAGACCGTTCGAGGCAGCGGGTATGTGATGAGGTCTGAGACATGAATCAAGCTTCTATTCGAGTGCGGTTGACTCTATGGTATGGCACCGCCTTAGCCCTTATCCTCGTTTTATTCGCAGGGACAATTTATTTTGTCATGTCCCGTGCTTTGCGTGATCAAGTTGATGCGTCTCTTGAAGAAGCGGCTTCTGCTGCGATTCGGACGCTAGGTGAGCATCGATTTGGTCCTTTTTTAATATTTGAAGACCTGTCTCAAAACTTTCCTGAGCTTGCTCTTCTGGATAAGTTTTTTCAGATATTCGGACCAGCCGGTCAAGTGACGATCCAATCTGCCAATATTAAGAGTCGAGATATTCCATTGAGTCAAACGGCGTTTCAATCATCTTTGAAAGGGCAAGCCACCTTTGAATCGGTTCGATTCGATGAAGGGGTGCCCTTTCGATTGTTGTCGGTCCCAATCCGTCACACCGAACGACTGGTGAGCATTCTTCGTGTTGGGACGTCGCTCTATCCCACTGAGAAAATGTTGCAACGATTACTGCTTGCTCTTGTCATTGCTTCACCGATTGCGATTATTGTGTCGTTACTGGGTGGATGGTTTTTGGCTGGAAGAGCATTAATGCCGGTCAATGTCATTACCCGCGCGGCCCAACGGATTGCCGATGGTGACTTCACTCAACGGATCACGAGCCCTCGTTCAACAGACGAAATTGGGCGGTTGGCGTCGGTGTTTAATGATATGATTGCACGACTTGAAATTTCTTTTCGTCAAATTCGTCAATTTAGCGCGGATGCCTCTCACGAACTTCGGACGCCGCTGACGATTACCAAAGGAGAAACAGAGCTGGCCTTGCGTCGTCCTCGCGAAGCTGAGGATTACCGTCAAGTTTTAGAAAGTAATTTAGAAGAAATAGATCGGATGAGCCGAATTGTTGATGAATTGCTCTTTCTGTCACGAGCAGATTTGGGTGAAATTAAAATGACGATGACGGAAGTTTCATTAGACGATTTAGTTCGAGAAGTTCAGCTCCAGGCAAGTGTCCTTGGCCAAGATCAACAAGTCGAAACCGTTTTGCTCCAAGTCGATCCGATTACTCTTCAAGGTGATGAGCTTCGACTCCGTGAGCTGCTACTCAATCTTGTTGATAATGCGATCAAGTATTCTCATCCCAACGCCAAGGTAGAATTGTCACTGATACGAAAGGAAGATCAGGCAGAGTTAAAAGTTCGTGACTATGGCATCGGTGTTTCATCGGAGGAACAGCAAAGAATTTTTGATCGTTTCTACCGTACAGATACGGCTCGTGCCCATACCTCGAAAGGAACTGGATTAGGTTTGGCTATTTGCAAATGGATTGTCGAGGTTCATCATGGGACCATCCAGACTCAAAGCTCTTCTGACGCAGGGTCATGTTTTACAGTCCGATTTCCACTTCTTTCCTCTCGTTCCTAGCATTGTCCTTCCAGTTAACATCCCACATTAAAAAGTTTTAATGTGGGCTTAATCCTCCTTTCATTTCTAGTGGTTATAAGTGTCTCTAGTAGAGTTCTTGAGGACTTCCCTAAGGTCATGAAGAAATTGATGAATGTAGGAATATAAAGCTAACAGCAGAACATATACGTTTATTTTTACAGAAGAGCTCACGCAGCACGATGTTGTACCAAGGTCTCGAGAATGTACAAATCGCTCAGTGATTTTCAATGGAATCTTGCATGAGCCAGCATGATGGGTGAGTGGATGCTCGGGTAAGCATAGAAAGGGGTATTTTTATGAAGGTCATGGAACAACCTCGAGGAGCAATAGGTGTCAAGCGCCAAAGAAAAATTCCGTATGCCAGAGATCATCAACTTCGGAGTGGCATAGTCGTTGAACACACACCTAGGAGAAGAAAGAAGTTAAGGAATGAAGGGACTTTTGACAAGGTCCCGCTCCTCAATGGTGAAGGCTCAGTCACCTTAGAGACTGTGTACTTTCGAGATTTTCGATCAAGGCCACTACTCGATCCTGATGCCGAATTGCAGTTAGCCAAACAGCTCCACCAAGGAACTACAATAATTCGGGAAGCGTTGCAAGAGGCTGTGAAGCTGTCTAAAAGTATGAACTCTCATCCCGAGATTCACGGTATGACTGAGAGATTCAATGAGATGCAAGAGTTAAGTGGTTTGTCTGCGCCAATCATCGATGAAGTCATATCGTCATTTGAGAAAATTCGAGAGTATACGAGTCAAAAAAGTTCGAAACGCCGAAATATCCCAAAGCAGGTTGATCGACTTCTTCAGCAAGTATGCTTTGCCCGGCAAAAAGTTGAACGGGCAAAGGATGAGCTTGTTCAGCGAAACCTTCGCTTAGTCGTTGATATCGCCAAGCGGTATCTTAATCGCGGCCTTGGATTCCTAGATTTAGTGCAAGAGGGCAATATCGGATTGATGAAAGCTGCCGAGCGATTTGATTTTCAACGAGGATTTAAATTTAGTACGTATGCCACATGGTGGGTTCGTCAGGGTATTACTCGTGCGGTGGCTGATCAATCACGGACTATCCGTGTTCCCGTTCATACGACGGAAGCATCCAATCGGATCGCGAAGACAGCTCAGAAGTTCGCGCAACAGTATGATCGCGAGCCAAGTTATGAAGAGCTCAGTCGAGAGCTCGGCCTGAGTCGGGATCGGATCAAGGAAACGCTACAAGCATTTCAAGAGCCTATTTCCTTAGATGCGACACCTGCCGATGGAGACAGCCATCTCGGTGATTTAATCCCTGATCTTGAGGTGATCTCACCTGATGTGGAGATCGATAAAAAGAGAACCACTGAGCAACTTGAACGAATTTTGCAGGTCTTGACACCAAGGGAGCAGCAGGTTCTTCGTTTGCGATTCGGAATTGGTCAGGATGAACCTTGGACTCTGGAGCAAGTGGGAAGAAGTATGTCCGTGACACGTGAACGGATACGACAAATTGAAGGCGTGGCATTAAAGAAGTTGAAAGAACCTCAAGTCAAATCAATGCTCGCTGAATTGCGCTGATGAAATGTCCTGTGACCTTGAATAGGGAAGTGAAGCCATATGCGGTAATAAAAGGGAGATTGTAATCTCATCTTATCAATGTAGAACAAGAGGATAGGGTCAGATGCGAGGGCATAACATGTGATTTAGTGCCGACAATTTTGATTAAAATTTAATGCATGTAGGTAAAAAGGCGTAAGGTTGTGATAATTCAAACCTTACGCCTTTCGTTCTTTTAAGTCAGATGGGTAGAATGACACATGATTTGTCAGAAGTTCAAACAGTGTCAATAAGGCAGCTTTGAATTTTCGAGAAATGAAGACAAAAGTGATTGAAAATATAATGATTTTTGTGAATCAGGCACTCTAATTCAATACGATTTGAAGAACTTCGTCATCAGATTTTCTCTAAACGAACCGAACAAACGAGAAGGATAATCAGTTTGAACCATCCCCTATGCATTGGGGGGCTGTCAAGCGTTGACCTATTGTTATTCTGGGTATCATTTTTACCTTATCATTGAGACCCTATTGCATTTAAGCCTGTGATTGGCAGGTTTGAAAATACCGGGCAATGGAGACTTCACTGGGTTGTATGGAGCTCTAAAAACTTTCGAGGGCATGAACATACAATGGATATTTTTATTAACGATTCTCTTACGATCCCAGAACGAGAGTTAAGGTTTACAGCTTCTCGAAGTTGTGGTCCTGGGGGACAGCACGTTAATAAGGTGAACAGCCGACTGTCGTTACAGTTTAATGTTCAAGAAAGCCCGTCTCTTACCGTTATGCAAAAGAGTCGCATTACTTCTTCTCTGTCAACGAGAATTACGTCAAGTGGGATTCTCCGCTTGGATTGTCAGAAACATCGAACGCAGTCTATGAATCGCGCAGAACTCATTGCTCGTTTTGTGAGTTATTTGAAGACAGCCCTGACTCCTAGGCGACCTCGAGTTGCAACACGGATATCCAAGGCGGTTAAAGAACGAAGAATCGACCAAAAAAAACGACGTGGACAGATAAAGAAAAAACGTTCGTCTTCCCTGGGAATGGACGAATAAAAAATTATTGAAGAGGCATCATTACGATAAGGAAAAGAGAAATGCAGATACAGCCCACGCCTTCAAAGTTTGCACCGCCAAAAGCGAAGCGGATTCCTTATAAACTAGAAACGCATGGACATGTGAGGATAGATGACTATTATTGGATGCGTGAACGAGAGAGTCCTGACGTCATGCACTACCTGACCGCAGAAAACGACTATGCGGACAAGGTAATGGCGCACACCAAAATTTTAGAAGAGACCCTGTTTCAGGAAATTAGAGGTCGGATTAAACCGACTGATCTTTCAGTTCCGTTTAAGGTTGGTGACTATTATTATTATGTCCGGTATGAGTCGGAACGTGAATACGGAATTTATTGCCGAAAATATCAGACATTAGAGAATCCCGAGGAAATCATGCTGGATGGGAATATTCTAGCCCAAGGATGTGAGTACTTTTCACTGGGGAACTGGATGATCAGCTCTGGTCAAGATTTTTTGGCCTATGCGGTCGACACACAGGGGCGGAGAATCTATACGGTACACATTAAAAATCTCGTCACTGGAGAAATCCTTCAAGATACGATTCCTGATACGACGGGAAATATGGATTGGGCGAACGATAATCGAACATTTTTCTACAGCAAACAAGATCCTGAAACACTGAGAGCCTACCAGATCTGGCGACATGTCCTAGGTACAGGTGTTGAAAAAGATGAGTTGGTATATGAAGAAGACGACGAAACATTTTCAACCTATGTGTTTAAAACAAAGTCCAAGCAATATCTCATGATTGCCTCCCATCAAACGGTTTCCAGTGAATATCGATTTCTGGAAGCCAACCATCCTTCTGGGGAGTTTCAAATCCTCCAACCACGGGAGCGTGGGCATGAATACGATGTCGAGCATTACGATGGGAAATTTTATATTCGAACGAACAGTGAGGCGAAAAACTTTCGTCTGATGGTCACCTCTGTGGATTATCCAGAAAAGAAATACTGGAAAGAACAGATTCCTCATCGAGAGCATGTTTTGTTGGAAGGCATAGAACTGTTCAAACGGTTTATGGTGGTGGAAGAACGAATTCAAGGACTGATTCATCTTCGTATTATTCCATGGGACGGTGATAACGAGCATGAAATCGACTTTGGAGAGTCTGCCTATTATGCCGCATTTGGTGATAACTATGAGATGGATACGCCGATACTGCGATTTGGGTATACATCAATGACCACGCCCATGACCATTTATGATTACGATATGGAAAATCGAAGTAAAATTCTCTTGAAGCGTGAGGAGGTCGTAGGGGACTTTGATGTCAAAAATTATCAAACGGAGCGTCTCCATGCTCCTGCTAAGGATGGAACATCTATTCCCATTTCGGTTGTGTATCGTAAAGGATTTGTGCCCGATGGACATACACCGCTTCTGCTGTATGGGTACGGTTCTTATGGCGCGAGCATGGATGCGAGCTTTAGTTCGCCACGTCTCAGTTTGCTAGATCGTGGATTTGTGTATGCCATTGCGCATATACGAGGGGGTGAGGAATTGGGGCGAGCGTGGTATGAGAATGGGAAATTGTTCAAGAAAATAAATACGTTCACGGATTTTATTGACTGTGCCGAATACTTACGAGACAAACACTATGCGGATCCAGAAAAGTTATTTGCGATGGGTGGAAGCGCAGGGGGGCTCTTGATCGGGGCTGTCGTAAATTTACGCCCTGATGTCTTTACCGGGGTTGTGGCGCAAGTGCCGTTTGTTGATGTCGTGACGACCATGCTCGACGAAACGATTCCTCTTACCACCGGGGAATATGATGAATGGGGAAATCCAAATTCCAAAGAGTCCTATGACTATATGTTATCTTATTCTCCCTATGACAATGTCGAGGCCAAGGCCTATCCGCATATCTTAGTCACTACAGGTCTCCATGATTCTCAAGTGCAGTACTGGGAGCCTGCGAAATGGGTCGCGAAATTACGAAAACTCAAAACTGATTCCAATCGTCTCATTCTCAAAACGAACATGGATGCTGGCCATGGTGGTGCTTCGGGTCGCTTTAAGCGCTATAAAGAAACCGCATCGATTTATGCGTATCTTTTAGATCTGGCAGGTATCAGCAAGTAAACGTTGACAGTCTTATGGTCTACGGTTCTCCGGCTTTTTCCTCATCGATGAGATAACGAAGTTTTCCATCCGCTTTCGCAGAGCATTCTGTAATTTTTGATGGCGGGAGATCTTTCTGAAGACGCTTGAGGAGACGAGGAACACTGGTCCCCGTCGGCACTTCACAAATCCAGACATGTAAGCCCGTTTCTAGCTCGTCGAAATGTCGACGAATTTGAAATCCTGGTTTTTCCATATAATAGGCCGAAAGAAAGCCAGTGATACCCTGGGTCACCCAAGAATGTTCTTGGGAGTAGCGATAGCTGACACTAATTTCGACAAGATCATTCTGGCTGTCGTGCATCGAGTTGTTTACGGTTTGAAGGTTAAGACGAGGATTCAGGGCTCTTTTTCGGCTCTTCCTTAAATTGAAGTGCGGCAGAATTGATGCAATAGCGTTGTCCAGTAGGAAGCGGCCCGTCGTCAAAGACATGGCCTAAATGAGCATCACAGCTCGAACAGATGACTTCAGTTCTTCTCATGCCATAGCTTTCATCGTGTTCTGAAGCTAGTGCATTTGGTGCTGCTGGACTTGTAAAGCTTGGCCAGCCGGTTCCTGAGTCAAACTTATGCTCTGATCGAAATAATGAGTTTCCACAGCATACACATAGGTAGGTCCCAGTTGCTTTATGATCGTAATATTGTCCAGTAAAGGCTCGTTCGGTCCCGTGTTGTCTTGTAATTGCGTATTGTTCAGGGGTCAGGATCTTTCTCCATTCTTCATCAGATTTTTGGATTTTTTCACTCATGCGTTCCTCGAAATGTGTTGGTTCTTATATATGGAAGGATATCCGATCGCCGAACTCATCATACCAGATCCTTACGCTTTAAGGATATTACTCAAGCACTTACTATAACTGTTTGAGGCGTAAAGATTCTCATGAGGAGAGGTTGTCATGGGTTTATCGAATCTACTACATTCCTCATCTATGTCTCTCACGCATTATACTGCTCGGATTGAACGAATTCGTGATCTAGGTCCAAAAGTGCGTGAATTAACGCTTCGTTTGGTTGAGCCTGGTCCAACCGAGCTTCGCTTTCTGCCAGGTCAATCCGTCGCAGTAGAAGTACCTTCATCCGAGAGCCAAACAACGGCGATTCGCTATTACTCACTGGCATCTCCCCCAAGTCAATCAACAACTCTTGTACTGCTACTCAGTCTTGCGGAACAAGAAACTGACTCAACTCATCTATTTCAGCAATCAGAAGGTACCGAGGTGCAATTGCAGGGTCCCAATGGTTCTTTTTGTCTTAATCCAGACGATGGAAGGTCGATTCTTTTTGTCGCGACAGGTACAGGAATCGCTCCCTTTCGATCTATGCTGTATTCACTGTTGGAAAAACCTCCCATAAAGCCAATAACATTATTTTGGGGACTTCGAAGTGAACATGATTTATACTATCAAGATGAGTTACAAGCCTTAGCCAATCAGCATCCTGGCTTTTCTTTCGTGATCACACTTTCCCGCTCGCAACATACTTGGCCCGGTCCCACTGGGCGAGTGACAGATCTCGTTTCGAATTTGCCATCTGTCGATGATCTTGCTGTCTATGTGTGTGGTCATCGGAAGATGGTGGACGAAGTGACGGCAATTGTGCGAAAGAAAGGCCACTGTCCTATTTATCAAGAAGAATATTAGCACGCAAAAGAGATCTTGCGAGTTCCCACTTCATAAGGCGATGTCTGATTGACGCTTCAAGGCCTTTTCTTTCGGGCAAGATAGACGAGAGAGTTGAAATCGTCTTGGTCCCATTCATGTTGTCAAGTGAGATTTAAGTTGAAAGAGAACAAAAACCCAATACTTCAGCAATTATGCATGCATGCGCAGCCCCATGATCTTGGTCTGTATATACATGTTCCTTTTTGTCAAAAACGTTGTCACTTTTGTGCCTTTTATTTGATGGCCCATCGCGATGAACACGTTCAACGGTATTTAGCGGCTTTGGCGCAAGAGATTGTCCTTTTTGCAAAAGAAGAGGCATGCGGTCGTTTCCCTATCTCGACGATTTATTTTGGTGGTGGGACACCGACATCGCTGGAGTCAGAACAACTGGAAGAAATCCTTCTCCTGATCAGGCAGCACTTCACGGTACATCCTTCTGCGGAAATTTCGGTCGAAGCAGATCCTCATACTGTGAATGAGGCCAGTCTAGAGTCTTTATACAAAATCGGCGTAAATCGCCTGAGTTTTGGCGTGCAAACACTCGAGAATCCAGAGTGGCAGCGTTTAGGGCGATCGGGAGAAATGGCTGGAATCTATCGAGTCTTGGAACAGGTCAAGGACATTGGGTTTTCGAATGTAAATCTTGATCTCATGTATGGGCTCCCAGAGCAAACGCTAGAGACTTGGCAACGTTCGTTAGAAAGTGTTGTCGACCTTCAACCCAACCATGTAGCCTGTTACGCCTTAACGATTGAGGAAGGAACGTACTTGCACCGTGATATCCAACGAGGGCGTGTGACTGGTAATGACTTTGAATTAGAAACGGCTATGCAAGAACTGGCGACCAATTTCTTACATCAAGCTGGTTATCATCAGTATGAAGTTTCAAATTTTACTCAGTTTGGTCGGGAGTGTCAGCATAATCTTCG
This sequence comes from Nitrospirales bacterium, assembly GCA_965223675.1. Lineage (GTDB taxonomy): Bacteria > Nitrospirota > Nitrospiria > Nitrospirales > UBA8639 > JAGQKC01. The sequence continues at coordinate 588,324 of OZ245013.1, forward strand.
ATATTGGTCAGGTTTGGACTACCTTGGTCTAGGACCAAGCGCACAATCTTACATCGGCGGTATGAGATTTGGAAATATCTCTGATCTGGTTGGCTATTCACATTCTCTGGAGAGACAACAACTACCAGTAGAATCTTGTGATATTTTATCGAGAGAAGATGTTGCTCGTGAGCGAGTGATATTCGGATTGCGAATGAATAAAGGTATTCCTACTTTTGAGTTACAGGCAGTGGAGTCTGATGTTCATTGGCAATCGACTGTTGATCGTTTAATCGACTCCGGATTGCTTGTGTTCGATAATCAACATTTGAAAGCGACATCAAAGGGTCGTCGGTTTATTGATGAGGTTGCGGTCCAATTGATGTGAAATTATTCTCATTGGGTAAGTAATTTACTATGTGTGGTGGGCTATGAATAGTCATAGTCGTTTCGAAGATCTTCATCAAATTGTTGAAATGTGGAATTACAGCAAGATAGTCAGTCGAAGCAAGTCGAGTATAAATCGATTCGCTAAAGTGCCTATATATTAGGCAATTTGCTCGATGGTGCATCCTATGAGTCTACAAAGGACTTATGAACAGGATTATTAAGAGTTTTTCCCCAGTTTTTGTGGATAGTATGACTTTCAAAACGAATTAAACTCATGGGAAATTTTATTACATAGAATAGACTAGTTAAGGTGGGGAAAATTTCTTATTTTTCATGAGATTAGAGAAAATACTTCAGCGAAAACACCGTACTGACCGTAAATACGAGAGAAAAGTATGCCTTCATTTCTTAAAAAACTTTCCTCAAAACTTGGGAGTTATTAACAGGATGTCCATTGATTGACCTGGTAGGCAGATTTTATGAGGCTTTCGTGTCCCGAATGGGTGATGAATACTGAAGCGTTTTCAAGATTCTGTTGACTATCTGCTGAATACTAGATGGTGTGTGGAGTGACTAAGCGAAATATTGCCAAATTTCTCTTAAAATCCAAAGAACTCCGAGAAACAACATGGTCAATATGATTAATATTCCGGACATAAGCGTGATGACGTAGAGCCAATCTATTGTTGTGGATGCTGGGGGAGGGACCTGGCTATAGCGATGAAACAGTTCGGCGTTTCGGATATTGCTTTTGAACCAAAAGGAAAAGATATCTCCAATCCCGGGGATCGCACCAATGACCATGTTGAGAAAAATATTAAACGCCATTCGAAAGATTACAATCTTAGGAACACCTGAGCGAGAGGCCAAAAAGAGCAACGATGATCCAATAAGGTTAGAGAGATAATCTCCAATCCCAGGAATCAAGCCCAAAAGAGGGTCCAACCCTATTCGTATTGTCGTCCCAGGGATTGAAAATGCGGAATCTAGGATGGTCGCGATGACCTTGGCTAAGTCACGAGGGGTTTCGCCTTGCCGAGTGTGACGAGTTCGAGAGGTATGGGATTCTTGGGATGATGCCATGATGAAGAGCGTACGGACATTAAAATCGTATATCCCTAACCTACGTGATGGCAAGCTGGTTACTCATGGCCATAACGGGATAAAAAAGGAACAATCCTTGTGACTCATCGGTTGCCCATTCGGTTGTCGAAAAGCCGTTTCTTATCAGGCCTACAATGTGCGAAACGGTTGTATTTCGAAGTGCATTCTCCAGAGTTGGCAAGCGTGGTTGATCCAGAACGGCAAGCCATCATGAATATGGGGACGGAAATTGGTGAAATCGCTCGTCGTCGGTTTCCTAAAGGGATCCTCGTAGAAGAAAGTTACCGACAAACGAGTGCGGCACTTCGTCGGACTGCGGAACTTGTACAGGACCCAGACACAGTTGCCATATTTGAAGGGGCCTTTGAGTGGCAAGACACTTTAGTGCGCGTTGACATATTAGAAAAAGCTGAAGATTCCTCTTGGAGATTAATAGAGGTCAAGTCAACAGCCAAGGTCAAACCCATTCATGTCCATGATCTGGCTGTGCAGTCAGAAGTGCTTCGTGGTGGGGGTGTTTCCCTTGTTGAAACGAGTTTAATGCACCTCAACACTCGGTATGTATACCGGGGTGGAGAATTAGACTTGAACCAGTTATTTCGGATTGCCGATTTAACAGAGGTAGTCAAGAAGCGACGAGAAAAGGTGAGTGAGCAATTAAAGGAAATGAGGGGTATCTTACAGTCGCCCTCTCCTCCCGCCATTGGTCCCGATGGACATTGTCATTCGCCGTATGTGTGTCCCTTTTGGGAAAATTGTACGAAAGAAAAATCATCTCGTTGGATCTATTATCTTCCTGGGAGCCGACAAACGTTCAAGGATCTTCAATCGGAAGGTATTGAAACAATCGATGAAATCCCTAACCAGTTTAAGCTGACCATTCTTCAGCAGCGGATGAAGGACAATGTGGAGTGGATGTCGCCGGAATTTCCTTCCGTTTTGCGCGCAGTGACGTATCCGGTGCATCACTTAGACTTTGAGATGTTTATGCCAGCGATTCCTCCTTATCCAGGAACCCGGCCCTATCGACCCATACCCATTCAATGGTCAAATCATATTGAATATGAAGATGGCACGGTCAAACATGAAACATATCTCTGTACTGATCCGAAGGATCCTCGCGAGGAAATTGCTAAGAGTGTCATCGCGACCGTGGGTGAAGCAGGGACCATTTGTGTCTACTCTGAGAATGAACGACATATCTTACGTTCCCTTGCCGAAATGTTTCCCTCGCTCCACGATTCAATTGCTGAAATTGTTGAACGTTTGTGGGATCTGTTTGAGGTCTTACAACATCATTACTATCATCCAAATTTTCATGGTTCGTTATCGATTAAAACGGTGTTGCCCGCCTTGATTCCTCACATGTCGTATGACAATCTTGATGTGCAAAATGGAGCTATGGCTTCCGTCGTGTATCGGAAGATGGTCTTTGAGGAACAAGATCTCATTGAACGCTCGAAAATGGCCAGTCGTCTTGTGGAGTATTGTGCAAGAGATACTGAAGGCATGCTTGAACTGCGTCGTGTACTCTTGGGAAAAACCGCAGATCGGGTTATAGCTCCATGAAGTGCGTTCTATCTGGATGAGCAACTATGCTGTTCCCTTGTCGTAAAGCTTTCCTTGACATGATGCTTCAACGTCATTCTCGTTGACCCCTTGAAAGAGGCCTGTTAGAATCGAAAACGCTCCTTCCATGTAGGTTATGTCTCTGCCGTAGCATTCGTGTGTGGTGCTGCCTATCCCTTAAATCAGAATACAGAGGGTTCATTTATGTTTCGCATACTTGTCCTACATGGGCCAAACTTAAATCTGCTTGGCACGAGAGAGAAGTCGATATATGGGACGCAAACACTCAATGAAGTGAACATGGCCATTGGGCAACTGGCTCGACGTGAGGGGGTGCATATCGAAGCGCGGCAGTCCAATCACGAAGGCGAGCTCGTGACATGGATTCAAGAGACTCAGGGGCATTTTCAGGCTTTGGTGATCAATCCCGCCGCATATACGCACACGAGCATTGCTATTCGAGATGCCATTGTGGCGGTAGGACTCCCGACTGTAGAAGTGCATCTGTCGAATATTCATCGACGAGAAGCTTTTCGAAAGCGCTCATTGATCGCTCCGGTTGCGCTTGGACAAATCTCTGGATTTGGGGCCACAAGTTATCTGCTTGCCGTCCAAGCAGTCATTGAATTCTTACGATTGAGAAATACCGATGGAGGAAAAGAAGAAAAAAATCTCGGTAGAGGAGTGATAAGGTCGTGATTTCAACATCAGAATTTCGAAGTGGTGCTCGGTTAGAGATTGATGGAGTTCCGTATTACATCGTTGAGTTTCAGCATGTAAAACCAGGAAAAGGTGGCGCGTTTGTTAGAACAAAACTTAAAGCCTATCGGACAGGTAATGTCATCGATCGAACGTTCCGTTCAGGAGAAAAATTTCAAGAACCGAATCTTGATGAACGTGAAATGCAATTCTTATACAGTAGCGGTGAAGAATACACTTTTATGGATACGTCGAACTACGAACAATTTGCTTATCAAAAGAAGCAACTGGGTGAGAATACGGATCTTCTGAAAGAAAACACGAATGTCAATATTCTTCTGTATCATGATGAGCCGATATCAGTAGATCTGCCGATTTTTATGGAACTGAAAGTGGTAGAAACAGATCCTGGGATACGTGGCGATACGGCGTCAGGAGGGACAAAGCCGGCCGTCGTCGAAACTGGAGCTGTGATTAAGGTTCCTTTGTATCTCGAGGCCGGAGAGGTCATCAAAGTGGATACTCGAACGCGTGAATATGTCGAACGTGTACGATAAGATATGGATAAGTTAAGCCGTAAGGAATGATGCGGTCTTTATTTTCTTTTCCTCAGGAATGGTAGCATTAACGTATGAGCGATACGCAGCGAGAAGACATCGAATCATTAATTTATCTTCTTAATCAACACCAACTGACTGAATTAGAAATTGAAAAAAAAGGTGTGCGGATTCGTGTTAGACGTGACCCGACTCCGCTTGTTTCCACAGCTTCAGTTGAGCAGCCCAACGTGACTGCTGAGAGTGTCGTTTCTGTACCCTCACCGTCAGTTTCTCCAGCAGATCAGGGAAGATTTGTGACAGTGACTTCTCCAATAGTTGGGACTTTTTATCGTTCACCTTCTCCTGATGCTGACCCCTACGTTGAAGAAGGTGACTTTGTGAAAAAGGGGCAGGTTCTCTGCATTGTCGAGGCCATGAAACTTATGAATGAAATTGAGGCCGAAACAGATGGGCGTATCATGAAAGTGTTAGTCGAGAGCACAACGCCTGTTGAGTATGCCCAAGCCTTGTTCTTGATCGATCCCGTTGCCGTTTCTTAGTGCCACTGCGTTAGTGGGGACTTGCGAGTCATAATACCTTCGTCCCCTACGTGAGAAACAGGTTCGCTATGTTTTTCTTCAGTTAGATTGCCTGCTCAAACGGTCAACCTCTTAGAGTTTCGCCGACAAGTGACGAAGACCTCCTTGCATGAAATGGTAAGGACACAGCTGAAGTAGGATGATGTTTCGAAAAGATTGTAGAAAGGCGACTCATACTCCATTGATGCCGAGGCAACTGGTTCGGTGACAGGTCTGGCGACTGAACTTGTAAGAAGATCGAAGGACGACACGGAGTGATGACGTGAGCCAACGGGTGACATGTGTGATGCGGTTGTATGCGAAAACCTAGTTCGAAAAATCTTGGGGCAATTGGACAGCCCGTTAAGTGGTTGGAGTATGCCTACTCATACTCCATTGATGCCAAGGCAACTGGTTCGGTGACAGGTCTCGCGACTGAACTTGTAGGAAGATCGAAGGACGACACGGAGTGATGACGTGAGCCAACGGATGACATGTGTGATGCGGTTGTATGCGAATATCTGGTTCGAAAAATCTTAGGGCAACCGGAAAGTCCGTTAAGTGGTTGGAGTATGAGTAGTGTTTAAGAAGATTTTAATAGCGAATCGTGGCGAAATTGCGCTTCGGATCATCCGTGCCTGTCGGGAGTTAGGGGTTCGCACGGTTGTGGTGTATGCGGATGTGGATGCTGATTCGTTACCGGTGCGACAAGCTGATGAACACATATGCATTGGTCCAGCCGACGGAACCCTTAGTTATCGAAATATTCCGAATGTATTGAGTGCAGCAGAAGTAACCGGAGTTGATGCAATCCATCCCGGCTATGGATTTTTGTCTGAAAATGCCCACTTCGCTGAAGTATGTGAATCCATTGGCCTTACGTTTATCGGACCGACTTCAGAACATATTGCTCTATTAGGGGACAAGTCCAAAGCGCGTCAACAGCTGAGTCGCGAAGGAATTCCCGTGCTTCCTGGAAGTGATGGTGAAATTAGCCCTGATCAAGATTGCCACAAAATTGCAGAAAAAATTGGGTTCCCCGTCATTGTGAAAGCATCATCTGGTGGTGGAGGACGTGGAATGCGGGTTGTGTTGAAAGAGGGAGACTTGCTGCCGGCAGTTCAGGCGGCTCAGGGGGAAGCGGAGTCGTCGTTCGGCCATGGTGGCGTATATCTTGAACGGTTTTTCCAAGACCCCCGTCATATTGAAATTCAAGTCTTGGCTGATCATCATGGTCGGATTGTTCATCTCAATGAACGGGATTGTTCTGTCCAACGACGTTATCAAAAGTTGATCGAGGAATCTCCCTCACCTGGCATGAATGATCAGTTACGTCAAAAGATGGGGAAAGTAGCGATTCAGGTTATGAAATCCGTGAACTACCGAAACGCCGGGACAGTGGAATTCTTGCTCGATCGTGATGGACAATTTTATTTTATGGAAGTGAACACCCGAATTCAGGTCGAACATCCCGTGACGGAAATGGTGACGGGGATCGATTTGATTAAGGAGCAAATACGGATTGCCGCTGGTCTTCGACTTTCATTAAGCCAACGAGATATTCGACTAACTGGCCATGCGATTGAGTGTCGTGTGAATGCCGAATGCCCAGATCGGTTTACCCCAAGCCCGGGAGTTGTCTCACAGTATCATTCACCCGGAGGGCCTGGTATTCGCGTAGATTCCGCGATGGAGTCCGGAGGGGTAGTCCAACCGTATTATGATTCGTTGGTGGCGAAACTTATTGGGTACGGACGTGACCGAGAAGAAGCACTAGCGAGAACTCGACGAGCTCTTGATGAATTTATTATTGAAGGCGTGAAGACGACTATTCCTCTTCATCGACGGGTTCTCGACCACCCTGACTTTCAAAAAGGGCAGGTCTCCACCAGATTTTTGGATCGGTTAATGACACCGCGTCCCGTGTCATAGTGTCACCCAATGCATCCCTCTTCTTTTAGCATTCCTCTAAAAGGGCTCTATCTCATTTTAGAAGCAAGCTGGGCTTCACGGTGTTCTTTAATTGACGTATTAAAACAGGCAGGTGAACTAGGGGTAAAACTTGTGCAGTATCGCAATAAACAGGATTCTATGCGGGAGGTGTACGAGCAGGCCGTGGTGTTGCGTAACATGGCTGGTGAACTGGGAGTGAAATTCATCGTGAACGATCGATGTGATCTGGCAAAAGCTGTCAATGCGGATGGCGTTCATTTGGGGCAGTCTGATCTCCCGCTAGAAATGGCCAGAAATTTGATGGGAGAAAAATGCCTGATTGGCATCTCCACGCATCGGGCCGAAGAAGTTCAGTCTGCGACTATGGAAGGAGCCGATTATTTGGGGTTTGGGCCGATCTATCCAACATCGACCAAAAAAAATCATGAACCGCTGGTGGGACTTGATGGGCTTCAACATGCGCGGTCATTGACGACTCTTCCTATCTTTGCGATTGGAGGGATTACGGCTCAAACTGTACCTAGTCTGCTTAATGCGGGAGCTGATGGTGTTGCTGTGGCGTCAGCTATTCTTGGTGCAGCGGATATTCAATCAGCCCTGCAACAATTCATGGTTGCCATGAAATAAGCAAGTTGGTCAACTTCTGAATCTCTGTATGTTGCTGCAGTTTGATCACTCCAGCGTGCCACTCTTCGTTGAAGGCATTTTCAAATGCGAGAGGTCCAAAAACAGGAACACCACTCAACTTTTGAATTAACTGGACGGTTGATTCTGTTTGTAATTGGTGAATCTCTGAGTTGTTGGCTGGTTGGGAATGGTTCAGGATGATCGCCAAGACTTGAATCTCAAGATTCGTCAATGCATCAAGCGTGAGGAGGAGATGATTCACGCTACCTAGTATGGCATGGCCCACAATAATACATGGTAACTGTAACATCTTGATGAGATCCCTAACCTGACTGTCGTTGGTTATGGGAACCATGACCCCGCCGACTCCTTCTATGAATACCCACTCGTAGTTTTCCGTAAGCTTAAGATAGGCTGACTGTATTGACTGAAGATTAATGGTCTGTTTCCATCGATTTGCAGCAGATAATGGTGCAATGGGATCAGGAAATGCATACTGGCATACTGAATCAGGCGATTGAGTTGACTGGAGAGCATTTTTCAAGCGATGTGCATCAGATCGCAATGTGTTGGCTTGATTCGCGCCAGTCTCAATAGGTTTCATCACGCCAACGCTAAGGCCTTGTGCTTGTACGCTTCGAGCTAGCGAAGCCGTAACGGCAGTCTTGCCCACCCCAGTATCCGTCCCGGTGATGAAAATTCCTTTTCCCATTACATATCATCCAAAATAGATGAATGGTTTGTGCTATAGGTTTCCTCGAAGGGACTGTTGAATAATGATATCAAAGGACACATTTGGTCCTGGAGATAAGCCATTTCAGAGGCCTAGGGTCGGTTCAAAAAAGTCTGTTCAGCAAGGTCTCAGCCATTTTGACACGCGGAGCGTACTGGTACTACGTGAGCATGGCCAAAGGACGAGAACGCCGCTGACGGCTTTTTTCAACAGACCCTTGAAGGGTCACCAAATTCGGCTATCTAAATTCCAAACCTGCCCAGAGATACCTTCCATTACTGCTAGGTGATAAGCGGCTTTGGCAATATTTTCTGCAGTTGGTGTACCGTTGAGAAGATGATCGCTCAAATCAGCCTCACCAGGATAGGCTGTTCCCGCAAGCGGCGAAGCGTGCCATCCGGGAAATATGACATTCACGCGGACGTTCCACGTTGCCCATTCTTTCGCGACACTTTTCATGAACCCGATGAGTCCTGCTTTTGATGCTGCGTATGCGGCCTGTCCTGTTTTTCCCTGTATTCCTGAAAGAGACCCCACAATGATAACTGAACCATGTTGTTGTCGTTCAAAGATGGGGGCAACAGCCTGTAGGAGATTGAAACATCCGGTTAAGTTCGTGATTAATTGGTTAGACCATGATTCCACTGTTGTGCGCGCGAGTAATCGACTTTCAGATATCCCAATGGCCCAAATCACTACGTCGAGTTGTTTTTGTTGCTCAAGAAAAAGTCGAATCATTGTTTGAATTTGAGTATGGTTGTGCACATTGGCTTGATGCAGTGAAACCGACCCTCCAGCCTTGTGTATGACTCGAGCCGTGTGTTCGGCAGATTCATGATTGCGGTGGTAATGAACTCCAACATGCCATTGGCATTCTCCAAAGTGTTGAGAGATTGCCTTCCCGATTACTCCGGATCCACCAGCAACAAAGACACATCGAGATTGGTATTTCGTTAATGTGCTCACTATAAGAGTTTAATGTTTTAATAATGAGAATTTTTCAGATAACAAAGTTGTGGCGGCTGCCTGCAAAAGAGCAATTAGACCACGAGCGACTTATGAAACGGAAGAGAGATATAAGGAAGAATGGACAGGGTGCGATGCCCAATCTTTAGAACAAGAATAATAAGCACATCTTTCTGAATTTCATAGAGCACACGAAATCGTTCAGTTCGCCAACGGTACAATCCTTTAAACTCTCCGTTGAAAGCGTTTGGATAGGGGTCTTTAGCTAAGCCTTTTCCGATTGGTTCTAACCCTTTTTTTTGAGCGGCCTTGGAGGAATGCCTTAGGATCTTCCTCCACAAACTTTTTGAATTGAACTTCAAACACCCAAGGTCTTTTTCATCTGACTGTCTAGAATCGTAGTGCCCATCATGTCTATACATTATCTGACTCGTTTCTTGCTGCAATAAATCAGTGTATGATATTGTACCTTAGGAAATTTAACATAGATGAAGGAGGGTAATTTGTTCAAAAGAATCGTAAAACTCTCTATGACTTTTGTTTGTCTAAGCCTAGTTTTTTGTGGGGCTCTAGGGAGTTCCATCATAAGTTTTGCGGGTTCCCCGAGAGATGTCGTTTCGAATATCGCAGAGTACTTTCCTGATCAAGAGGGCAATGAATGGACCTATCGTGGCCGGTTTATTGAAGACAAGATGGTTCAGATTGCTGAAAAGTCGTTCACCAACGTGTCGACGGTGATGGGCTCGGAAACGAAAGAGGGCATGAAGGTGACAGTCTTTCATGATACGAACCCGGGAGACCAAGGACCTTCGGATAGCTATTATCGTCGTGATGCAGCCGGCATTCGGTACTTTGGCTCGAAGCCGGGAACGGCGCTTGAAAAACAGTTGGTTCCTTATCAAATTGTTCGATTTCCGCTTGAGATTCCCAGTTCTTTTCAACAACTTGACCGCAAAGGCTTAGACTTGGGGCTGGATTTAGACCGCGATGGTCAGACCGAGCAAGTTGATGTTCGGGCGTTCGTATCGGTACTCGGAAAAGAGACTGTAACCGTTCCACTTGGAACTTATCATGAAGCGATTCGCTTGGAAGCCAAAATGACGATGGATGTTCATATGTCTCAATCGAAGCAAACGGTTCACGGGACAGATACGATGACGGCGTGGTTTGGTCATGGTATCGGCCTTCTGAAATATGAAGAACGACAAACGATTCCTTCATTGCGGTCGGAAACTGATCGGTTGATTGAGGTAACGGAAGAATTAGAAAAGGCTAAGATTGAAGGACAGGCAATTTTAAGTCGAGGGCGCAAATCCACGGCGAAGCGTATTTTCACTCATCACTCGCTCGACCATAAACTGCCATAAATAATTCTCGCCTCCTGCTTTCATGCCACTCCCTGACAAACGATGACCTCCGAATGGCTGTCGTCCAACCAGCGCTCCAGTCGTTGGTCTATTGATGTAGAGATTGCCAACGTCGAATGATTCGAACGCAAGTCGAATGTTGGCAGGACTTCTGGAATAGATGCCCCCGGTGAGGGCATAGGGAGAGTCGTTCGCGAGTTCTAATGCGTGTGAAAAGTTGGTGGCTTTCATGACGGCCATGACAGGTCCAAATATTTCTTCTTGGGCTAATCGATGATGAGGTCCGATATCGTCGAAAATAGCAGGGCCTTGAAAGAATCCCGGAAAATTGAATGTACGATCAAGCACACATCGGCCTTCTGTTTTACCAATGGCGATATACTCACGCACGCGATCCAACGCTCGTGCATCAATCAGCGGACCCATGCGATAGTGAGGGTTTTCGGGTGGTCCGATTTGGAGGCTACGAGCGGCCTGTGTTAACCGATTGATGAAGGCTTCCTGAATCGATTCGAGAACAATCACACGCGAACAGGCCGAACATTTTTGCCCCTGATATCCCGTTGCGCTGGCCAATACTCCCGTGACAGCTTGGTCAAGGTCAGCGGTTTCATCGACGATAATCGCATTTTTCCCTCCCATTTCCGTAATGACGTGCTTGACATGCTTTTGACCGGATACGACTTGTGATGCTGCGGAAATGATCTGCAGCCCAACGTCTTTTGACCCGGTAAAAGCGATCAGGTGAATGTCTGGATGAATCACAAGTGCTTGCCCGAGACTTGGGCCGCCGGGAAGAAAATGAAGCACATTGTCAGGAACTCCTGCTTCGCGGAAAAGGGTGTAGAGTTGGTATCCGACCATGAGCGAACGTTCAGAAGGTTTAAACAGAACGGTGTTGCCCGTGACTAGGGCGGCCGAAACCATTCCTGTCGGGATCGCGAGTGAGAAATTCCAGGGAGAAATAATTGCCGCAAGTCCCCGAGACTGATGCCGAAGTTGATTATATTCTCCAGGCTCTGATTGGAGTGGTCGTGACCGTACAATTCTTTGCATGTCGCGACCATAGAATTCAAGGAAGTCGATGGCTTCGGCGACATCAGCATCGGCTTCCCGCCAGGGTTTACCGGTCTCTAGGATTTCCCACGCAGTCAATTCCGAACGCCGTGTTCTCATCAGTGAGGCAGTTTTAAAGAGCATGTCAATTCGTGTTGAGGGCGGTGTTGAGCGCCAGTTGGCGATCGCGTCTTTGGCCGATGTGACGATTGGCTCGATATCGTTCGGTGTGAGGCTCTGAAATTTCGAAATGATCTCATCGGGATGACTGGGGTTACACGTCAAGAGGTCAGGGCCTGAAGGCGTCACTCTTGCTGGTACTGGATACGCATGTGACACGCCAAGTTGCTGACGAACATGCGTGAGGGCGTACTCGATTGGGGCATGTGTTCCTCGTTGAGAAAAATCAGTCAGGGGTTCGTTATGAAATTCTTGATTTTCGTCAGCTGCAGGAGAAAGTTCATGTGTTCCGTTCGATGACTGAAGACGGATTTGACCTTGCGGGGGCGTAAGTAATTGATCAACTGAAGTTTCCTTATCCTGGTGTTTCCGGATAAATCCTTCGTTAGACGTATTTTCTAGTAACCGTCGAACGAGGTAGGCCATGCCGGGAATCAGTTCCCCCACCGGTGTATACACCCGCATTCGTAGTTCTGAGTCGATGACCGCTTGTTGGAGACCATCGGTCATTCCGAATAGCATTTGATACTCGCAAGTTTCCGGAGGAAGATGAAGTGAGTCCGCGAGAGCTTGAGTGTGAGCTAAAGTCCGAAGATTATGTGTGCCAAATGCAGGTCGCAACACATCACGGTTGTTGAGCAACGTGTGCGTGAGCGTTTCATAGTTTACATCGGTTTCGGCCTTGTTCAGAAATACTGGAATGGGCCATCGTCGTTGCTGATATTGCACGGTTTCTGAATCCCAATAGGCCCCCTTGACCAGACGAATGCCTATTGGTGTTCCCCGCGTTCGTACCCAGCCAAGAAGTTCCTCTAATGTGTGTCCCGTGTCTTTCAAGTAAGCTTGCAGCGCAATGGCCGCATGAGGGTATGTCGCATAGGGTTCTTCAGAAAGAATACGGGTAAAGATCTTTACCGTAAGATCTTTGAGTTCGGCTTGTTCCATATCAAAGGTAATCGCGGCAGGAAGAGTTTTCGCCAGGTCGAGGATTGGACGAAGCCGTTTCGCAACGCCTTCAACGCTTCCTTCCGGGTCTATGGGGTCAAGTTGAGAATAGAGCGCGGACACCTTAATGGAGAGTTGAACGCGTGGAAGGCTACCTAAATGATCCTTTTCGAGTATCGGGTGGTCTTCCCATCCTTGTGTCTCTTGGTGAAGAAAGACTAATGTATTGAGGCATCGATCCCGATACTGGTCGGCTTCAGCTTCGCTTACCGTTGCTTCACCCAGTAGATCAATGGAATACCCACAGCCGGACTTCCAGAGTTTCTTGAGCGTGGCTTTTGCGTGTTCAGCAGAATGTCCCGCCATAAAGGCTTCCGCTGTTCTGAGAAACTGTCGTCGCAAAAGTGCTGTGCCGATATGGGCGCGCATCGAATGTGACGGGGTCTCTTTGATGAGCCAACGGACGGTCGATGGAAGAATCGTCAGATCTTGAAAGTATTCTTTAAATACGCGAACGAATTGTTCGTCGGTGTGAAGCGTTGGCAAGACATCGACAAAGCGAAAGAGTTGAACCTTGAATTGTTCATCTTTGGTTCCCCAATCAAGCAGAGCATTAATGATTCGACGATGATGAAAAAGGTTGAGGGTAAAGCGGCGTGACCGATCGTGAAGCGTACGACCGATGTCTTGGATTGATGATTCGAGTGCCTCTGGGGAAACCATAGGCAGCTACCCCCTTTCTACTTTCATTATATCCTACTTTTTCAATTAGGGGTGAGATCGTCGGAGCGTGAAAAGAATCGGAGGTAGGGAGGGGAAGGTTAAGGCTTACATTTGGTGATGCGTTTTCCCATGATGCTGCCGTAAGGGCCGAAGGAGTTCGTAAATGTGCCTTCTAAGCGCTTGTCGTTGTTACTGAGGAGCAGGCTGTCTTCCTGAAATCCTCGGGGGAATTTCCATAAAAGATAGACGGTATTTCCATTGATTTTTATTTCTGCTGGCTGTGGTTGATTGGTGGGCTGACGAGCTGAATCTCCCAAATAGATGGTCATGCTATGGTCGCCATGATTTTGATGATTATGGACTGTCCAATGCCATTTCCCGCAAAGTCGAACCTTGCCTCGGTCACCGTTGGAGACACGCTGCCATTTTTTGATGTTCTGGAAGGATTGTCTGGCGAGTTGCATGGCCTCGGTTTGAGCCTGGATGGCCAGAGCAAGAAGATGGGCTTTGAAAATTGGCACCAATCTCGTCCATGTGTAGTACTGTGCATAGTCATTGAAATTGTTTGGTTCTTTATTGACGGTAGGGTCTACTGGTTGATTTTGATGAGCCGTTCGTTTCCAATATTCAGACAAGCGCTGAGAGATGTCCGCTGTTTTCCCTTGTTCCAGAATCCCAACCCATGAGTCGTCGGAGCCGGTAAGTCTAGGGTAGCGTTGATCAAGATATTGCGCAAACGCGTCAAATTGGTGAGGTCGTTTTGGTGGTGCGGTTTTGATCTTGAAATAGTCTGTAACATGAGCCATGAACGACATCATCTTTTGCATGGAAGTTGGAAGCGATTTGGTCATCAGCCAATCGAAAGCTACGTTCTGTTGATCTGAGGGAAGGCTATGGTTTGCCTTTTTGTTGGTTTGAACATTTGATTGAATAGTTAAAGCAATACGTGACGCTTGGAGGTTGGCGACCAAAGTGTGAATGTGGTTTTTTATCTCAATCGGAATTTGGGGTGGCGATACCTTTCGATTGTGGCTGATGCGTTTTGGAGTCAGTTGTAATTTTGCTTGCAAGGTCTTTTTATAAAAACTGATCGCATCGTTGTCCGAGGATATGGCGAAGAGATCTGCTTGGTGGAGTTCACTCAGCTTTACGAGGATGGGTTTTTCAGAAAGAGTTAGAGCTAGAGAAGGAGAGGTGCAAAAGAGAAAGATCAAAAGACCAATGGGAAGGCATGTCCTTGATAGAAGGGGAGACATGAAAGTATTTCCGTGAAAGCGCCTCAACTATTCACAAGAGGAAAAGGGACTGGCTATATTCTCGCATTCTGATACAATTGTAACAAAGAAGGGAGAGGTAACTACGAGGTCCTTAAAATTTCGTTGAGAAATCGGATGGTTGTGCTCCATGCCTGTCGTGAGGCTTCAGGGCGATAGGTCGCGGTATTAGCTTGATTCCAGAATCCTTCTGGAATATCCGGGTACGACTCAATTTCAACATTCTTTCCTTCTTCTTTGGCTCGTTGTTGAAGTTGGGTCGCTGATTCATGAGATGATGTTCCATTGTGACTGACGGCATGATACAAAAGTGGACAGAACAATCCCTTGGCGATTTCATCACAATTTGAGGGAATAGGCCCACAGAACGAGACTGCGGCCCTTAGCCGTCTTCGTCGAGCGGCAAATTGAATGGCGAGTCCACCACCCATCCCAAAACCAATGATCCCGTGCATATTGCGTTTCGTATTATCTAATAGCGTATCCTCTGGGATGTTGGTATTTAAGAATTCGCAGCATGCATTAATATCTTGCAAGGCCAACGGTTCATCAAGGCGAGCCATGAGAGCTTCGGCAACTTCATCGTTGGCGGTAATCATTCCCCCTTGGCGGCCATAAAGGTTGGGAGTGAGAACAATATACCCTTCGCAGGCTATCTGTTTGGCTAGGGTTTGAATGTGCACGGTGAGTCCCCAACGATCGTGTAACAGGACGAGAGATGGGAACAGGCCTTTCCCTTGCGGCGTATATTGAGTTCCCTCCACCTGTGCTTCTTTGGGGATGCGGGTGGCGACATAAGGGTCAACCATTTGGTCTTTATGAGTTGCAAAGATCCCAGAACTCGAAAATCGGACATTACTAATGCCGATTTGATCAATGGTAAAAGGCGTTGTATGTTCAGACATGAGAAGACTTTCGTGAATGAGTAAGGCTCTTGATCGTTCAAAAAATGACGTATTTGTTGAAAAACAAGGATGCAGGCGTCACATGTACGGCCAGTACTATATCGGCGGTTTCTTGAAATTGTCAATGAATAGAATGGGGAGGTATTTGGAGCCACAAGAGCTTTGTCATGTAAGTCTTTTAGAAAATGATAGGGAGTCGTTGATCGGGAGCGCACAATAACTGCGGGACGTGTTATTGATATGAGGTCGTGTTGGGAGCACGATGTGCTTGCCTTCGCTTGTGACCACATAGAAACAAATTGTCGGAGGAGATTGATTTTATGATGTTTAGACGAACGATTCACATTTTTGTGATCGGTTTCATCCCATGTCTCATGCTGGTGATGGCAAATTGTACGCAGATGACGGCTGAAGAAAAAAAAGCCACGCACTATGAAAGAGGGATGGCCTATTTTGATGAGGAGAAATATCAGGAAGCGGTCATTGAATTTAAGAATGTGATTCAAATTGATCCCAAAGATGCGAACGGACATTATCAACTCGCCTTGAGTCATTTGAAGATTGGTGGGATTACCGATATGCAGTTAGCCTATGGTGAACTAACCAAGACCGTAGATTTAGATCCGAGCAATCAAGATGCTCAACTGAAGTTGGGCGAGCTGTTTTTGCTTGGCCGGAAGCCAGCTGAGGCCCGGGAAAGGGCGGAGATCGTATTAGCGTCTTCTCCGCAAGACCCGAAGGGACATCTTCTTCGTGGACGCAGTCTGATTAGCGAAAAAGAATATACTGAAGGAATTTCTGAGCTGAAAAAATCTATTGAATTAGATCCCGACAACATCCAAATTTATCTTGATTTGGCAAGAGCCTATGTTGGTCTCAAGGACTTTCCAATTGCTGAGCAAACCCTCAAAGACGCCTTAGCGAAACATCCGGACTCTACCCAACTGGTCACGGCCTTGGGTGATTTTTATGCGATTCAACAAAAAACCGAAGAGGCCGAAGCGCAATATCGAAAGGCCATAGCACTAGACCCTGACAATGAGGGGTTGTATGTGAAATTAGCCTTATTTTTTCAAGCGTATCAAAAATTTGATCAAGCCGAAACAACGTATCAGCAGTTAGTGGCAGAAAAACCTGGTAGTGAAAAACCACACTTGTTCCTCGGGGATTTTTATACCTTCATGGGGCAGATGGATAAGGCCTTAGAAAGTTTTCAGCAAGCTCTGGAAGTGAATCCGGATTCGACAGCCGCTCGAGAAAGGCTCACCAATCATTATATCGATACGGGAAAGTTTGAATTGGCGAGAGAGCTGGTCAATGTAACCCTGGATAAGGATAAGCACGATTTGATGGGACGAGTCCACAAGGCGCGGCTCAGGTTGGCCCGAGGGGAAGTTGATCGGGCCATTTCCCTTTTACAGGAAGTGCTCACCGATAAACCAAACCTTGCGGCAGCCCATGAATATCTTGGCATTGCGCACGGGGCGCGCAAAGAATTTTCGCAAGCCGCGACTGAATTATCTGAAGCCGTGAAGTTGGCTCCTAATAACGTCACTGCGCGGACGGCGCTTGCGGCTGTGAGATTGGCTTCGGGAGACTATAACTCGGCGATCAAAGAAGCAAAAACGGGGATTCGATTAAACCCACGAAATCTAAAAGCCGTGCGAATTCTTGGTTCTGCCTATCTTCAAAAAGGGGAGATTGCCAAGGCGAAAAAGGTGTTTGAGATGATTGTGGAGCAGGTGCCGCAGGAGGCGTCAAGTCACTATCAGTTAGGACTGATTGCTCGTAACGATAAACGCTGGGTGGAGGCCATTGGTCATTTTGAGCAATCTCTAAAAAATAATCGTGACTCACTGCAAGCATTGACTCAACTGTCGAATATACATCTTGTGAAGGGTGATGCGAAAGCTGCTCGTGATCGTGTACTTGAACAAATTGAGGTGTCACCTCAGAACCCGTTGTTTTACAACCTTCTGGGGAGACTATGGATGCAAGCGAAGGACGTCGCGCAAGCTGAAATCGCATTTAAGAAAGCGATTGAACTTGATGAAAGTGTCCAAGCCTCCTATTTAAACTTAGCGGAGTTGTATCGTCTCACTAATAGGACCGAGGAAGCCGTGCGTGAATATGAGCAACTCGTGAAAAGAAATCCAAAATTAGTTTCTGCTCATATGGTGTTAGGCATGATTGCAGAGCAACAAGCTGACTATGAAAAGGCGAAGACTCATTACCAGAGTACGTTGGACATCCAGCCGAAGTTTGCTCCAGCGGCCAACAATTTAGCGTGGATTCTCGCTGAACACGGAGGCAATCTTGACGTGGCACTTTCCCATGCGCAGGTGGCTCGTGAACAGCAACCCCAAGAACCACATATCGCCGACACATTGGGGTGGATTTATTATAAAAAAGATGCGTATTTGAAGTCTGTTTCATTGCTTGGAGAGGCTGCGGAAAAACTGAAAGATAATCCAGTCGTGCAATATCATTTTGGGATGGCTCAATATAAAAAAGGGAATACGGTCGAAGCGAAAAAAGCGTTAGAAGCCGCACTCAAGCTGAATGCGAATTTCCCTGGTGCCGATGAAGCCAAGACCACATTGAATAGTCTCTAGTTTCAGCGCCCGATCTTGTGCAGGCTTCAACTCAACCCGGCTAGAGCTCGAGGACTCGTTCGTCGATAAATGAAATGCTCGAGGTTGAAAAAGAGAAGAGTGAACTATCGTGTGTATGAAATTTCCTTGAAATACGCATTGTTGAGTGAGAAAATTTCATTAGGTGTTAATGACAAATGATGACTGATTTCTGTACAATCCTGGTGCCTGGTGGCAAGGGCATGCTATTTCAAGACTCTATGAAAGGAACGTTGGATGGAACGGCGCGTAACCTCCCATACCGAAGAAGAAGAAATGAACCAGCGTCGCCGTCTCTTAGGCCTTGCTAGAAAAGGGGATGATAAGGCAATCAGTCAATTATTTGAATTGTATCAAGTCAAAGTCTATACAGGAGAGACTCTCAAGAAAAGTAAAACGTCTTTCTCAAAAAATCCGCAGCCCCTCAATTCCGAGAGAAAGTCGGGCTCAAGACTTAAGACGTCTCAAGCGGCGAAACCCCGAAAACCAGCCGGCACAAAGTCTAAACCAAAATCTGTAACGGAGCGCGTTGCCGCTAAGACCAAGACTCGAAAGGGCCCGGAGAAGACCCAAGCGAAACCCTCAAAAACAACGAAAAAATCACAAGCAAAATCCAAACTCACATCACCTAAAGCAACCAAAAAAACTTCGACTCAAGCTAAAGGCAAGCTCTCTAAAAAGCCACGGACTTTGGCGAGAAAGGCTAGGGTGAATCTCAAAAAATCGATCAAACCCACGAGTCTATCGAAGGGAAAAGGTAAAGGAAAGAAAGTTGGCGTAACGGGCAAAAAAGGGAAGAAACGTTGATGGAACTCTGAGTCTGGTTCAAATGTTTGGCGTGTACAGTGTCATAACCAATTGGAGGGAAAGGTAAATATCTCTTGAATAATTATTCGACAAACCATTCAGTATCGGACCTCGACGCGCAATCCTCCTGCTGCTAAATGTTTGGCAATGCCTTCTGCTTTCTTTTGATCTCCTCGATAGACACTCGCACTTCCATGGTGATCAATTTGCCACGCGAGTTCAAATGCTCGTTCAGGGGTCATGCCGGGTATGAATTGGCAGAACAAGGCAATAACCTGCTGATAGGTGTGGCAGTTACAATTATAAACAATGACTTCTGCTTCAAAGTCTTCTCCCGTGCCAATTCCTGATTCCTCGATAACGTCAGGTGTCTCAAGTGTACGACTCCCTACCACTTGGGTCATGGACCTATTGTAGCAATCACTTTGATACCTCACAAGCTAATGAAGACTTGTCCTAATAGGTCTCCCGGGAGAGGAGACGTCACGTACCTTTTCAACAATATGGAGGTTATGTGTTAAGGTAGCTGGTTGAATGGCCGACGGATTGCTATATAGAAAGATTGAAGGCATAGAATAGATGGACAACCTAACAATGACTTCAACATTCTGAATGAAAGTGGACGCGTATGTGGCGATAAGGCCAAACCGGCAAGAGTGTGACAAGGAGATGTGGTATGTCTAAGACTGTATTCGTAACGGGTGCGGCGGGATTCATTGGAAGTCACACAGTTGAATCACTGCTGAAGCGAGGTGACCGGGTTGTCGGTATCGACAATTTTAATGAATACTATGATCCGAAGAGAAAGCGTGCGAATATAAAGGAAATTGAAGGCCATCTTGTTCCTTCGGGACAATTCGAGTCCTTGACGCTTATCGAAGGCGATATCCGTGACCGAAAGCTTATCAAAAAAATATTTCAAGAGTACCAATTTGATTCGGTTGTTCATCTTGCGGCCATGGCGGGAGTCCGTGTGTCTATAGATGACCCAGAACTCTATTATGATGTGAATGTGATTGGAACATTGAGTTTACTTGATGCCTGTGTCGGAAGATTAGACGGAATGCAATCGTTGAACAGCCTGCCAAATTTCGTTTTTGCTTCAACTTCATCGGTCTATGGTAATACTCAGATTATTCCATTTGTTCCGGATGATCGCTGTGATCGTCCTCTGGCTCCATACGCGTCCAGTAAGCGTGCGAGCGAAATGTTGGCCTACTCGTATCATCATTTGCATGGACTATCATGCACGGTACTCCGATTTTTTACGGTCTATGGACCTCGAGGACGTCCAGATATGATGGCATTTAAAGTACTAGACAACATTTTTAAGGGTGCGGAAGTTCCACTGTATAATGGGGGAAATATGCATCGAGATTGGACGTATGTGGAGGATATCGTTAGTGGGGTGATTGCGGCAGTTGACCGGCCATTGGGATATGATGTGTTAAATTTAGGGCGTGGAGAACCTGTATTGCTTTCAGATTTTGTCAAGAGGATTGAGCAATTGACCGGCCAGTCTGCTCATCTTATTCCGACTCCCATGTTAGATGCAGATATTTCCTACACGTTTGCTGATATCAGTAAAACGCGTGACGTATTAGGGTACAATCCAAAAACCTCTGTGCCGGAAGGCGTTACACGATTTTGGGAGTGGTATGAGAAAGCGATTCTTTAACGAGAAAGTGCGTACAGTTCCTGACATATTGACTCCCTTTTCTTTCATTGCGGTTTTCAATTCAAACATATTTTGCGGATAGATCGTCCATATCAACGAGTCGTCGAATCGATCGATTGAATTTGTACGAGCATGCAGGACGTTGGCTCATGACGGCCTAGGTTCTTTTTCTGATACTTTTGCCACCTTCCTTTCAATTGCCATCACATCCTGTCTGATCTTTAGGTTTCAAACCTCAGGGTCTTCATTTCTTCTCCTCTCTTGCGGTCAACATCTTGGGCGTCTTGTGACGTGAGAATGACGTCATCCCTACACGTTTGTGCGTTCATGTTTTTGCAATGAGTACAGATTTTTTCACAGAAATTTCTGAATAGTACTTAAGTTTTACTCCGGAATGCCGATAGTGAATTGCATGACGACTAACTCGTTTTCATCCATGTTTTTGCTAACAAAGCGATATTCATCAAGGTACTGAATTGCGTCCCCTCACCCTAAATGATAGGAACGATAAGAAGGTGATGAGAAACGCACGCGTATCATCTACTTACTTAAGAGGAGGTTTTTATGAATACTCAGCATCATAAACGATTATGGATGAGCGCCATAGCTTTGCTCCTGTCTGTCGGGCAGGGGTGTAGTTCTCATAGTGTGGGGTATACCGTCGATTCCGAGTCTGGCCCTCAAGGTATGGGTGAGGAAAGTGCAGTTGTGGGCATGGTCGACCAAGATGGAACTTCTGCGTATGGTTCTGGTGACTATGAACAGGGACGGTCTTTTTATGAAAGTGGGGAATCCTATGATCCAGGAGCTGTTGGCTCTCCTCAAGGTTACAAATATAGTGGAGTGCCCTATGGGACAGATGTGAGTAATGGAGCCTATAATGGGTTGCAATATATCGAGCCAGGCTCTGGCTTAAACAGTGATGGAAGCGATTACGGCCATAATTATTCCGGTGTTCCTGGGTATGGGTCAAACAATGGGCCTGTCACAGGGTTTGGAAACGGATTTGCTGAGAGCGTGAATCCCAATCCGGAAGCCTGGGCCGAGGCCTTCTTACGAGGTAATGATAATGATTCTGGCGAGAGCATGTCGAATGGTGGATTAACATCTGAACATGTTGGTCAAGACGTCTTGGTCGCAAAGTCAAACCCGTATGCATCGGACTATGGCATCGGGAATCAATCGCCAGGCTCGCACGGTTCTTCTATGAACAATCGCTATGGAAGTGGCACAAGCGGCGGTCACGTGGAAGATGTATATTTTGCCTTCGATAGTTGGAAAATATCACGAGACGGGGCCAAGTCTCTTGAGGCTGACGCCGAATGGCTGAAAAATCATCCTGGACAATTTGTGACCATTGAAGGTCATTGCGATCAACGGGGCACCCAAGACTACAATATGGTGTTGGGGAAAAAGCGCGCTGAAGCCGCAAAAGAATACCTCGTTGATTTAGGTGTCAATTCCTCTCAATTAAAAGTGGTGTCGTACGGCAAAGAACGGCCGTTCTGTTCAGAGCACAACGAATTCTGCTATCAACAAAATCGGCGAGGCCATATCGCGGTGCGAAACTAAGGCATTCGGGCACCGTCATTAATTCCCGTCTCGATTAACAGGGGGCTGTAGGGCATGAAATCCTACAGCCCTTTTCTTTTGCACTCATAGCATGACGATCCGATCCCCGTCTCCTCTCTTTTACGCCTCTGAGGTTCTTGAATGTTCTTTACACGACGTGAAAGAGAGGCGACGATTAGGGTGAGTTCTTGCCATGGTTGGGTTCGAATGGTACAGTCTTGTCCTTTGCGTTCAGACACGCGGGAGTGGCGGAATCGGCAGACGCACAGGACTTAAAATCCTGCGCCCGCAAGGGCATACGGGTTCAATTCCCGTCTCCCGCACCAATTTCCTTTAGCTTCTTCCCTCGGTAATTTTCTGATCTATTCCTTCTCTATTTTTGAATTTTCATAACCATCTTTTCTCTTAAAATTGGAAAAATATTGGATAAGAAGGATGTGTAGTGGACAATTGGTCCGTCAATCTTCTTCAGTTCCTGTTTTCGTTACGAATTAGCTTGATCTCGTATCGTTGGAGTTGAGAAGTCGCTCAATATTAGACTGTTTTTATTAATTATACGAGATTGTTTTATATTCTTTTTTGTTGCTTTTTTTATAGAGGTAGGCTATCGTTTGTCTACCGTAGCTACATTCTGTGGGCCTGGTAGCTGGGTGTGAAATGGGATGGCCCTGAAAAATGTTGTTTTGCTTCGGAACTTACTCGGAAGTCAGACCTTAGTCGCCTCATTATTGCGTTCTCGGGCCGTTCCTTCCTTTCTCTTCACTGCAAAACAACAACAGTCAAATTAAAAGGAGGAACCCGATGGGTTCAAAAATTTATGTCGGTGGCTTGCCGTATTCGGCAGTTGACCAAGAGTTGTCCGATTTATTTATGCCCCATGGAAACGTAGAATCAGCTCGAATCATCATGGATAAATTTACTGGACGATCGAGGGGATTTGGTTTTGTAGAAATGTCTACAGAGGAAGAAGCCAAAGCGGCTATTGAAGCGCTCAACGGGACAGAAATGGGAGGGCGAACGCTTACGGTTAATGAAGCACGGCCCCAAACCCCTCGCTCTCGAGATGGAGGTGGATTTGGTGGCGGTGGCGGCTATGGCGGAGGCGGTGGGAGAAGATTTTAGCAATCTGAGCTTTTCTCCCATCCTAACACAATAGCGCAACTTAATATTGAACTGACTATAATGCAGGGGGCCTTGTAAAAAGGCACCCCTGCTTTTTTTTCTCTTGGGCACCTGTCATTGGGCTTGCAAGAGGGAAAAGACTCTTGACAAAGAAAATTGGTCATCCCTCACTGGCTTGAAAACTATTGTGCCCAAGGCTGTTTGAGATCGACATGTTCAGGTCCCACTTGCCCATGCGAAGGGAATACGGAATGCTGGCTGGAGTGGGGCCGCGCGGGAGAGGGCCTCTATCTAGGGTTTGTGCCATCACAGGTGGGCTTGCCCACGCGGTGGGAATAGGGCATGCGTGCTGGACATGGACTTAGCAGGAAAGGCATTTCCCCTGTGCTATGCCATCACAGGTGGGTAAGTTGAACATTACCACGATAATGGGGTTTCTGTGATATGATGAAGAGTTCTCCACGGGGTAAGACACACGCATGAGTGATCATCAACAATCAAACCAAAAGCCGTTACCTGAGTCGTCCAAGGGGCATTCGAGCGACACATCACAATCACGGCCGACTAATTCGCTTACATTGCTGGACGAATGTCTTGCGTTAATGCCCGAAGGAGATCCGCGGATTCCTTTACTCAAGAATCTCAAGAATCATGTGTTACAAGAAGGAGTCGAGCATCAGCAGCGAGAGGCCGAAGTAAAGAAGCTTAACGCTGTTGTGGAGCAGCTGACCGCTCCGGCGAATCGGGTCGGGACTTTGCTAGATGTACCAGCTAACGGAACCGCACGAATCATGGTTGGAGGCAGTGAATTTTATAGCAATGTGGACCCGCGTCTCGATTCCGCAGAATTGAAGATTGGCAGTCAGGTTCTTGTGAATGAAGCGTATGTGGTGATTCGATCGCTTGGCTACGATGTCAATGGCCCTATTTTAAAAGTCCGGGCAGTATTATCTGATGGGCGGCTTCGTATGGAACAGGAACCTGGTCGTCAAGGGCTTCTCCTGCAGCGAGCGGCCGAGTTGAAGGATACCGCGTTCAAGCCTGGAGATGAAGTGCGCGTAGACGCTTCACATCGAATCGTCGTGGAGCGACTTGAGAAGTTACAGGAAGACAGCCGCCTGCTTGATGAAGTTCCGTCAGTGACGTGGGAGCAAATTGGTGGGCAAAAGACAGTCATTTCGGCCATTCGGCGAGCGATCGAATATCCGCTCCTTCATGCAGGCACTTTTCAACAATATCAGTTCACGCAACCCAAAGGATTTTTGCTTCACGGACCTCCAGGATGCGGAAAAACCTTAATTGGCCAGGCGACGGCTGCGAGCTTGGCGCAATTGGTCAAAGAGAACGCTGGACTGGCAGTTAAAGATCAGCAGGTTCATGATAAGAGTCAAAACTATCCTCCAATCGAGAGAGGAAGTTTTTTACATATAAAAGGTCCTGAGATTTTAAATATGTGGGTTGGCGAATCTGAACGCATGGTTCGCGATCTTTTCGCACAGGCTCGTGAACGTCGCAAGGCAGGATTTTTGCCGTTCATTTTTATCGATGAAGCTGAATCCATTCTAGGAACACGCCGCGCTCTTCGTTCTTACAACATTTCGAATACGTTGGTGCCGATGTTTTGCTCGGAATTAGACGGCATCGAATCACTGCGTGAAGTTGTTGTGATCCTTGCTTCAAATCGTCCAGATCTCATTGACCCAGCGGTCCTTAGACCCGGCAGGATCGATCGGAAGATCAAGGTTCATCGTCCTAATCGAAAAGAAGCAGAAGATATTCTTCGAATTTATGTGACGCCGCAAATCCCACTTGAGGCAGAATTATTGAATGCCCATCAAGATCATCATGAGTCTGCTCGTCAAGCTCTCATCGTTCGCATCCTTGATCAGCTTTTTGCTCGAACTGATGAGAATCGAGTGCTTTCGATACGCTTGCGGAATGGTCGTCGAGAGGTCTTATATCGCTGTGACGTATTAAGTGGAGCGGTGCTATCGAGTATTGTTCGTCGAGCAAAAGAACGGGCCATCGAGCGAGACATCACGGAAGAGAGAAAAGGACATGAAGGAATTTCGTACGAGGATTTTGAGGCTTCGATTCATGAGGAATTTCGGGAAGGCGAGATCTTTCCGCCTGATGATTCAGCTGAAGAATGGTTGAAGCTGCTTGATCATCACCCTGACCAGGTCATAGGAGTTTCTTCATTTCGAAGTGAGGCTTCATCAGGAGAACGTCGGGTTCACACGATTATCTAATTCACCATGCATACATTACGACTCTTTGGCATTGAAACAGAGTATGGCATTACACGAGAGGATCAGCATGACGTTGACCCAGTGGTCGAGTCCATGGAATTGGTTCGTGCGCATCTTGAGGGAGAGTTTGAACAACAATGGGATTATCGCGGAGAAGATCCTCATGATGATCAGCGTGGGTTTCGAGTCTCTGGATTGCAGCAAGATAAAGAAGAAGAGGAGTTTGTCAGGCAGGATGCCTATCGATCATTCTCATTTTACGAGATGAAAAGTGATTTGGTTTTGCCTAATGGTGCCAGGTTTTATAACGATCATACCCATCCAGAGTATTCAACTCCCGAATGCCGTACCCTTCAAGATCTCGTGGCCCATGATCGAGCGGGCGAGCGAATCGTCCAACAGGCTGCGGAAAAGCGCAATCGACAATTAGGAAGTCCCGCTGTTCAGCTGTATAAGAATAATACTGATTTTCATGGTCATAGTTATGGGTGTCATGACAACTACCTGGTGTCTCGCCTTCTCCCGTTTTCCGATCTGCAAACTGTGCTCATTCCTTTTTTAGTCAGTCGCCAAGTCATCGCTGGCGCCGGAAAAGTCGGCATTGAAAAACAAGAACAAGGATATCATCCTGGTGGATTTCAATTGTCGCAACGCGCAGATTTTATGGAGGCGCAGCTAGGGGTCGATACCATGTACAATCGGCCCATTCTTAATACTCGTGATGAACCACATGCCGATCGGACGAAATATCGGCGTCTTCATTTAATCGTTGGCGATGCGAACATGTGTGAGCATGCCACGGCGCTAAAGGTTGGTACGACGAGAGTCGTTCTGGATTTGATTGAAAAAAGAGTCGCTCCAGTCGTGGAATTGGAAGATCCGGTTCGTGCGATACAGGCTTTGTCGCGTGACCCGAAACTCAAGACTGCCGTGAACCAAGTGAATGGCCCTCCATTGACGGCTTGTCAAATCCAGGCAGTGTATCTCGAGGCAGCACAAAAACATTTGGCAGGCTGGGACGAGGAGACGGACTGGATTCTTCGTGAGTGGGCAGCGGTTCTCACGCTATTAGAACGTGATCGATGGGCACTTGTGGGGCAGTTAGACTGGATCACCAAACTTTCATTGTTGGACAAATTTCGCGAAGAAGAACAACTTGAATGGTCGGACCCTTGGCTCGCCAGCCTTGATCTTGAATATCATAATATAGACTCGGAGCGTGGGCTGTATTTGGGATTAGAGGCCGAGGGGCTGGTGAAACGTCTGTGTACAGAAAATGATATTCTGAAGGCGATGAATGAGGGGCCTGTGGATACCAGAGGGGGAATCCGTGGCCTCTGCATTAAACGATTTGGTAGCCAGATACAATCCGTACAATGGGAACGTATTCAGTTTTCGTCGGAATCTGGAAATTTACATACTCTTGATCTCGATGATGTCGTTGAGCTTGCAGCGGTGAATGCGCTCAAATCTGTTCTCGATGGTGCCAAGAGTTTATCCGACGTGTATCGCGACACATCTATGCAAGAGAGGAGTCTTACATGAAAATGAAAGAGTTATCTAATGGTCAGAGTGCAAGGCTAAGTCCAGTGCCAAACCCTATTGGGCTAGAGCGGCGTGAGCAGCCGATTAGTCCAATCCCTAAACCTTTGGGTCCCTCAGAAGACGGAGGTGGACCAAGACGACCAGATCCTGAGTCTGGGCAAAAGGATAACCTGATGAAACGGATGCGCAAGGTAGACCCGAAGCAAGCAGAACGCTATCGACAGCGGACGGGAGAATAAGAGCCGTGGGTCGACAAGGCGATTTTATTCAATTGTTGCGAGAACAGGGGTACTCACTTGATGGTCCACAATCGGACCCGGCCCGTGTCTTCTCGTCCTCATCAGAAATGATAACCAAGGGAACTACCGTCCTTGCCTGTAAATGCCAGGATGGTGTGATCGTTGGTGGGGATCGACGAGCCACAATGGGCACGACGGTCATGTACGATCGTACGGATAAAGTCTTAGAGCTTGACCGATTTTGTATCATGGCCATTGCCGGTGTTCCGGCAACCGCATTTGAGATGGCACGAGTGCTTGAGCATTCGTTCAAATATTATCGGCGAAGCCAGCTTCAGGATTTAAGTTTTGAAGGCAAACTTCGTGCGCTCACAAAGCTTCTGAAAGACAATGCGCCTGCAGCTTTAGCGGGGACAGGGACCGTTGCCCCTGTTTTTGCCGGATTTGACCAGGAGCATCAAGAAGGAAAGATCTTTTTCTACGACATACTTGGTGCGGAATTTGAGGGGGTCGATTACGCTGTTTCAGGATCCGGTGCTCCGACCATACGCGGGATTCTGCATTATTTACATCGATGGGGAGAACGACCGTTGTATACGCTTCCGGAAGATGAAGCGATTGTTTTGATGCTACGCTTACTGAGCAGTGCTGCTGAATTTGATGCAGCGACAGGTGGGATTAATTATGAAGCCAATCTTTTCCCTATTGTGAAACGTATTACGGCAAAAGGCGTCGAGCCGGTCGCGTTAGAACGTCTCAAAGAACTCAGTGAAACTCAGGTGGTTCGCTATGTATGAAGAACCGTATCGATGGATTGAAGCTGTCAACAATCGGCGTCAATACCTCGATGATCAGTTGAAGCAGGGGAGTCCGATTGTGGCGCTCTCATATGCTGATGGGATTCTCCTTCTGACGGTCAGTCGGGGGACGCCGAAGTTATATGAAATTTATGATCGTCTTGCGTTGGGGGGAATGGGGCATCCGGCCGACTTGGAAAAGCTACGCTTTCATTTGCTGGATATGGCCCATCTCGAAGGTTTCAATCGATCACCAGCGGACGTGACTGGACCTCGGCTTTTAAAGAATGGGCTTGCTCCAACCATCAAACAAGCATTTGAAGAAATCTTCAAGGCACCCTTCATTGCCAAACTCCTCTTAGCAGAATTGGGTAGTTCGAAAGAACGTGATCAGTTTTTGAGTGTTGACTACGATGGAACCTTTGACGAAGCATCGACATGTCTCGCGGTTGCCGGTACCCCTTCGATTCAGGCGAGGTTGGTGGAGTATATGCACACTCAAATAGACAAGACACTTCCAGCACTCAAGGAGGCCGTTCATATTGCCTTGCAGACTTGGGCGATGGGAGATCTATTACATCATAATATTCCAACTGAGCAGAATACTA
Organism: Nitrospirales bacterium; assembly: GCA_965223675.1. Lineage (GTDB taxonomy): Bacteria > Nitrospirota > Nitrospiria > Nitrospirales > UBA8639 > JAGQKC01. The sequence goes on from OZ245013.1 coordinate 617,164, forward strand.
AAGAAGAAGGGGGTGGCACCCTCGCGACGCCCGTTACTGCAGAACAATTTCGTGATGAAGACATTCACAATCATCTCCGTCAAAAATTCCCGCAGTATACACTTGAATGCACCCTCTTAGATCGAACCCTGCCGGGAGTTTCGAAGTATCGCGTTCTTTCCCCTGAAGAAATGACAGACCTCCTTCCTTCGGCCATTCAACTGACGGCATAAATGAATCTGGCATTTGAGGACGGTCCATGCTCCATAGAATTTTTGGGATAGAAACTGAGTATGGTCTTTTGATCAACGAAGAGCAGCCTGATCGTCCTCCGTCTTGGATTGCCTATCAAATTATCAACCATCTGTTTCGTACCAAGCGATGTGGAGTCTTGGATCTTCACCATCGTGGGTATGATGAGCCTCCAGGTAATGGAGGTTTTCTCTTGAATGGAGGACGGATGTATGTGGATATGGGGCATCTGGAGTTTGCTTCTCCGGAATGTCATTCTCTTAGGGACCTCGTGGCTTTGGATCGAGCAGGGGATTGGTTATTGCAAGATGCGATAGAAGAGTTAGGCCTAGCTGAACGGGTGTCCGTGATTAAAAATAATATTGATCATGAAACAGATGCCACCTTTGGTTGCCATGAAAATTATCTCGTCTCTCGAGACTTTCCATTTAGCTATAACGGATTAGGAAAATTGATACCGTTTCTGGTGACACGACAGATTTTTACAGGCTCAGGAAGAATAGGGGCAACAGAAAATTATGACGGATGGATTCCTGTTGACCGTCTTTCAGGTAAGGATCTCCCGACTCGTGAATCAGGAGAGGGCTTGAGCGTACCGTTTCAAATTTCTCAGCGTGCGGATTATATCGTGAATGATTTTTTTGAATGGGTGCAGCACAATCGGGCCATCATTAATACGCGCGATGAACCGTTGGCTGACCCCACACAATTCCGACGTATTCATCTTCTCGTTGGGGACTCAAATATTTCCGAGATTGCCACGGTATTGAAAATGGGAACGACAGGGCTGGTTCTTCAGCTTATTGAAGATGGGCATGCGCCGACCGGGCTGGATTTTCATGATCCAGTCGAAACACTGAAGGAAGTTTCTCGTGATCCTGAACGAACATGGATCGTGACATTGGCGACGGGAGAAAAACTTTCGGCAATCGACATTCAAGAGCGATTTTTAGAACTAGCCCGCAAGCACTACCAAGGACAGGATGAAGAAACAGATTGGGTGTTAACGCAGTGGGAAGATGTGTTACATGGGTTGCGTGGCGACTATGCGACGCTCGTGGGGAAGGTAGATTGGGCTTCGAAGCTGTGGTTGTTGGAAACATTTCGAAAACAGGAAGATTTGCCATGGGACGATCCTTGGCTCAAAAGTCTTGATCTGGAATATCACAATGTGGACCCGAAAAAAGGCTTATATTTTGGACTGGTGGAGGAGGGGAAAGCTCTATGTGTGACGACATTCGATGCCATTGAATTGGCCAAACATTCGCCTCCTAGAGATACACGTGCGTTTGGGCGGGGGGAGGTCATTCGTCATCTCGCCGAACGGGTCATTCCTGATAGTCAGGATCTTAGACTTGACGAACATCGCTTTCCTCCTTATGTGATTAATTGGTCAGTGTTTCAAGTACGTGGGAACTCTGCGTTTCTCATGCCCGACCCCTTCCGAACCTATGCACAGGAAGTGAGAGACCATTTACAAGCATCATGAGGATTCAAGGCCTTAGACAAGACTTTGAAAATAAGCAATCGTCTTTGAAAGCCCCTCTTCCAGTGATACCTTTGGTTCCCAGTTCAGGACTGTTTTTGCTCGTTGAATGTCCGGCCTACGGACTTTGGGGTCGCCGATTGGAAGGGGGAGATGCTCTATTGCGCTAGGTGAACCTGTTAAACTTAACACTAGCTTGGCGATTTCTAAGACGGTCAGTTCTCGGGGATTTCCAATATTCACAGGGTAATGAATCGTGACTTTTCTGTCCGTTGTGCCTTTGACGCCTACTTCCTCGCTTGTGTCAGTGGCTGGGCCGTCGTCCGGAGCCATCAGCAATGAAACGATTCCTCGAACGAGATCGTCGGCGAAACAAAAACTTCGAGTTTGCGAGCCATCGCCATAGACGGTTAAGGGATTCTTCTGCAAAGCTTGGACGATAAAGTTCGACACGACGCGCCCGTCCTTAGGTCGCATACGTGGACCAAAGGTGTTAAAAATTCTCACGATGCGTGTGTCGAGTCCATGATAGGTGTGATAGGCAGTCGTCAAAGCTTCCCCAAAGCGCTTGGCTTCATCGTACACGCCGCGGGGGCTAATCGGATTCACATTGCCCCAATAGGATTCCGGTTGAGGATTCACCAGTGGATCACCGTAGACTTCTGACGTGCTGGCAAGGAGAAATCTTGCATTTTTGGCTTTGGCTAATCCTAGCGCCTTATGCGTGCCCAATGCGCCGACTTTCATGGTTGCAATAGGGAATTCCAAGTAGTCTTGAGGGCTTGCTGGTGAAGCAAAATGCATCACGGCATCTACTTCGCCATCGATGTGCAGGTAGTCACAGACGTTGTATCTAATGAACGTAAAGCGATCATGTCCCAAAAGATGTGCGATGTTTTCGGGTCGGCCTGTAATAAAGTTATCCATACCGATCACCTGGTGACCTTCCTGGATAAGCAGATCGCACAAGTGACTCCCCAGAAAGCCTGCTCCACCCGTAATAAGGATTCTCATAAGTACTCCTCTTTAACACAGCATTGATGAAATCATGAACATTTAGTAGACTTTTAATGAATGCTTCTTGCGGTAGTTCTCGAGTCTAGTAGATAATCATAACTGATAATTATGTTGATACAACCCTTTGAACAATCACTGTCTATTTCCCGCCGATCCTTATTGAAACTTGGGGGGCTCGCGACGCTTTTTGGTGTATTGCCGGGATGTGATTTGGGTGGAATGTTTGCGGTTCCTCCCAGAGACACGGTGTATTTTACTCCAAATGATAAGTTTTATACGGTCAATTTTTCTGATTCTCCTTATAATTTCTCACGTGATGTTGATATAGAGCAATGGCGGCTTCTTGTCAAAGGAGAAGTGCGTCAATCGTTAATCCTGAATTGGCGAGATATTCTCAATCGTACGTCTTTTGATCAGGCAGCGACCTTAATGTGTATAGACACGCTTCCTGGGGGAAGTAGCATAGGGAATGCGATGTGGCGAGGAATTTCTTTAAAAGCGCTCTTGAAGGACGTTGGCATTGACCAGGAAACTGCGCGAGATGTGATCTTTCGAGCTGCTGATGGTTATCATGACAGCATTCCGGTAAGTCGGGCCATGCAGGATGATGTCATGTTAGCGTATCTGATGAATGGTGAAAAGTTGCCTCAGATGCACGGCTTCCCTCTCCGTCTTGTTGTGCCTGGTCTGTATGGAATCAAGAACGTGAAATGGATCACAGAAATTGAACTCTACAATGGTGATTACAAAGGCTATTGGCAGCAAAAAGGTTGGACGGATGATGGAACCATCAAAATTTTCTCTCGCATTGATAGTCCTGGACATTATCAGGTGTTAGGAGGCCTAACACAGCGGCTTCGTGGGTTGGCTTTTGGTGGGCCACGGACAATCCGCGAAGTCCAATTGAGCTTTGATCAAGAAAAAACCTGGGTCATGGCAGAGATTGAACCTCCGCTTTCTCCTTATACGTGGGTTATTTGGAATTATGATTGGGTTGCGCCCAAACCTGGAAAGCATATGGTCGCGGTGCGCGCGATAGATATCGATGGAAAGGTTCAGACGTCAGAAATGGTGAGACCGCAACCCGCTGGTGCGAGCGGATTACATTCTATCGTGTTGGATGTGAAGGCAGGATAACGAGCCATCTCTGTTGATTGCACTTAACCAATTCAAGAGCAAATTTTTAGATTTTAAGATTTCGAATCTTTCCAGGTTGAACGAATATGAAGGTCGTTGAGCTGATTGTGGTTCACGATAGATGGCGCTTCTGTCATCAGGCATTGGGCTTTTTGTGTTTTCGGGAACGGAATCACATCGCGGATCGATTCGGTCTTTCCCAGAAGCATAATCAGTCGATCTAAGCCTAACGCAATCCCCCCATGTGGCGGCGCGCCGAGTTCCAGAGCTTCCAACAGAAAGCCAAATTTCTCTCTGGCTTCTTCCTTTTGAATTCCCAAAAGATCAAACACTTGTTGCTGAAGAATCGCAGAATGGATACGAAGACTTCCGCCACCTAGTTCAAAACCATTTAACACTAAATCATAGGCTTGTGCCCGTACTTTGAGTGGGTCGGTGTCAAGGAAGGAAATACTTTCTCTTGTTGGCGCCGTAAAGGGATGATGAAGCGAAACATACCGCTTGGTCTCATCGTCATACTCGAACATCGGAAAGTCCAGCACCCAAAGCGGAGTCCAATTATCCGTTTGAATGAGTTGAAGGTCTTCGCCAAAATAGCTTCGTAAGCGTCCAAGGACATTGTGGACTACTGATGGTTTATCAGCCACACACAACAGAAGGTCTCCAGGTTGAGCATTCGGGAGCGTCCGTTGCAGGTCTTCAGGCTTGAGGAACTTTGCGATCACGGAGTCAAGCTTCCAGTTGTCAATGATTTTGACCCAGGCCAATCCCTTGGCTCCAAAGTCTTTGGCTACATCGACTAAATTATCGACACGGCTTCTGGTGAATGACGCCCCTCCTTTAATGACCAATCCCTTGACCATGCCACCTGTTTCAACTGTTGTTCGGAAGACTTTAAAATCAGAAGATTTTGAAAATTCAGTCAGATCTTCGAGGGGAAGGTCATACCGCAAATCGGGTTTATCAGTCCCGTAACGAGTCATGACTTCTTCATAGGTGTAACGAGGAAACGGATGAGGAAGTTGGATGCTTTGGGTCTGTTCAAATACGTCTCGAATCATGTTTTCCGTCAGGTCGAGGATATCGTCTTGTTCGACAAACGAGAGTTCGAGGTCGACCTGCGTGAATTCAGGTTGACGATCAAGACGAAGATCTTCATCGCGAAAACATCGAGCGATTTGAAAGTAACGATCCGTGCCGCCCACCATGAGGATCTGTTTGAACAATTGAGGTGATTGAGGGAGGGCGAAAAATTCTCCAGGATTAACCCGGCTTGGCACAAGATAGTCTCTGGCGCCTTCCGGCGTGCTCTTGGTTAAAATGGGTGTTTCAATTTCTAAGAAGCCATCGCGACAAAGCCTATTTCTGATCTGTTGCGCAACCTGTGAACGGAGAGTAAGCAGTCGTTGCATATGCGGGCGGCGGAGGTCCACATAGCGATATTTTAAGCGAATGGACTCAGAGGCTTGGACCTCATCTTCGACACTAAAGGGAAGGGGTTTGGCTTCATTGAGTATCGTAATGGTTGTGGCGCGTACCTCAATTTCACCGGTTGATAATTGAGGATTGATGGAATCATCTGGTCGTTCGGTCACGGTTCCGGAAATTTCGATGACGAATTCATTGCGTACCTGGCTGGCGATTTGATGGACGCTTAGCTGTTGTTCCGAATCAAAGACAATCTGAGTGAGGCCTTGTCGATCACGGATATCAATAAATAAAATACCGCCATGATCTCGTCGGCTATCGACCCAGCCACAGAGTGTCACCGTCTGTCCAATATGCGCTTTGGTTAATTCTCCACAGCGATGCGATCGTCTCACGATAACTCCTGCTTGCGACGTTGTTGAGTCTTGAGTGTGTTTTTCTGGCTTGGCCGAGAACGGTGTTTACTCTGACGTGTCTTTGTACTTTTTGCCCATAGAGCTCTTTTGCTAGCTGGAGTCGATTTCAAGGGTTCACGTGGCTGATGAAGAAGATCTCGTAGCGCATTGGCTTCACGGTCCGTGAGATGTCGACTGTTGCCGACCGAGAGATTTCCTAAGTGCAGTGGTCCAAATTTGGTTCGTTTGAGCTTGAGGACAACGTGTTCGACAGCCTGAAGCATTCGTTTTACTTGGTGATTCCGCCCTTCATAAATCGTGAGTTCTATCCAAGAATTGACGGCGACTTTCCGAACCTTTCGCACTCGTGCTGGAGCGGTGAGTCCGTCTTCCAAGTCTATGCCTTGTTCGAGTTTTTGTATCGATTCTTCCGACAGATGGCCTTTGATTTTCACGAGATACGTCTTCTCGACATGGAAACGCGGGTGGAGGCACGCTTGTGCGACTTCCCCATTATTCGTGAGCAGTAACAACCCTTCACTATCGTAGTCAAGACGACCGACTGGAAAAGTCCGCACGGACGTCTTATCCAGCAGATCGGCAATTGTTGGCCGAAGTTGCGGATCCTTCATGGTCGACACATAACCCGCCGGTTTATTGACCATAAGAAAGACATCGGGTGGCGGAGGCTTGAGGTGCCGTCCATTGACCTTAATATGGTCACGTTGAGGGTCGACTCGTGTTCCCATGGCTGTCACGGCTTTCCCATTGACGGTGACTCGCCCTTGTTTCATGAGCAGTTCGGCTTGCCGACGCGACGTGATACCTGATCGAGCGATGACTTTTTGAAGTCGGACGTCCGGTGATGGTTGAGCTGCGGTCATTCCCACTCAATCGTTCCAGGCGGTTTCGAACTAATATCGTATACGACTCGGTTGACTCCGTTGACTTCATTGATGATTCGATTGGACATCCGTCCTAAGAGTTCATACGGAAGGGAGGCCCAATCTGCCGTCATGCCATCCGTGCTGGTTACGGCCCTGACCGCAATAACCGATTCATAGGTTCTTTGATCTCCCATGACTCCGACCGTTTGAATAGGGAGGAGGACGGCAAAATATTGCCAGATTTCACGGGAAAGTCCGGCTTTCATGATCTCATCCGTCACAATGGCATCAGCCTCACGCAGCATGTGCAATCGTTCTGCGTTGACGAATCCTAAAATGCGTATAGCGAGGCCGGGACCAGGAAAAGGTTGACGCCAAATAAGGTCATCTGGAAGCCCTAATTCCAAGCCAAGCTTCCTGACTTCATCTTTAAATAATTCTCGTAGTGGTTCGATAAGCCGTAATTTCATCCGAGATGGTAATCCACCGACATTGTGATGGGTTTTAATCGTCGCCGAAGGCCCTTTGGTGCTGACGCTTTCAATGACATCGGGATACAACGTTCCTTGAACAAGAAAATCAACTTTGCCAATACGTTTCGCTTCAGATTCGAAGGATTTTATGAACCGCCTTCCAATGATTTTCCTTTTACGTTCAGGATCCACCGTGCGACCGAGTGCTTTGAGAAATTCAGAGGCACTATCGAGCATGTGAACATCCATTTGGTATTTAGTCGAAAATGTGTCCTTCAAAAGAGACACTTCATTTTTTCTCATCAGACCATTGTCAATAAAGATACAGGTTAGTTGATCTCCGAGTGCCTGATACGTTAGAGCTGCAGCAACTGTTGAGTCCACACCACCACTTAAGGCACAGATAACTTTTCCATCTCCGACTTGTTGTTGTATGTCTTGAGTAGCTTGTTGAACAAACGATCCCATGGTCCACGTTGGTCGGCATTGACAGATTCCCATCGCAAAATTAGAAAGGATATCTTGACCATGTTCTGTATGGGCAACTTCAGGATGGAATTGTAGGCAGTAGAATTTGTATTTTGCCTGCACCCGTTTCATGGCCGCGATGGGTGAGTTGTCGGTATGCGCCATGACGGTAAAGCCTTCAGGCAATTGATCGATTCGATCCCCATGTGACATCCAAACAGGAAATCTCAAACCGCTTGAAAGTCCATGAAACAGGTCGGAGTCATCATCGATAGCCAATTCTGCGCGTCCATATTCGCGTTGTACGGCTTGTCCAACTTTTCCTCCAAAGTGGTGGGTCACAATCTGCATGCCATAACAAATACCCAGTATCGGGATGCCAGAATTTAATATGCTGTCGGGCGGATACGGCGCATGTTCTTCAAGGATGCTCGATGGTCCTCCTGAAAGAATAATGCCTTTGGGGTGATATCTTGAAATCTTATCGCATGAAGTCGTGGGAGGAAGAATCATCGAGTGGATTGAGAGTTCGCGAATTCGACGGGCAATGAGTTGAGTGTATTGAGAACCAAAATCGAGAATAACGATCGTATCGTGGGAAGACTCCATCATAGGATGATATGTTGTGTGGGTCTGGCTGGCGAAGAGTGTTACTCAACATCAGCGCGATAATTGGGAGCTTCCTTAGTAATCACGACATCATGCACGTGGGCTTCTCGAAGGCCAGCTTGTGTAAGACGAGTAAACTTGGCTTCTTTTTGGAGTTGAGGAATAGATTGACAACCGCAATATCCCATGCCAGCTTTGAGTCCACCGACCAGTTGGTAGACGAGCGCGGATAATGTGCCTTTATACGGGACGCGGGCTTCGATTCCTTCGGGGACAAGCTTAGCCGCTGGTTGACCCTCTTGAAAATACCGATCCTTGCCGCCCCGTTCCAATGCCCCCAGCGATCCCATCCCTCGGTATTCTTTATACGCTCGTCCTTGAAATAACACCATATCTCCAGGAGACTCTTCAGTGCCAGCAAATAATGATCCAATCATGATAGATGAGGCACCTGCGGCAAGCGCTTTAGTGATATCCCCAGAATACTTCACACCACCATCGGCAATAATAGGAACAGATTCTTCATGCAACACTCTCGCACAGTCCGCAATGGCTGTTAATTGAGGAACGCCAGCGCCAGAGACGACTCGTGTCGTACAAATAGACCCAGGTCCGACTCCAACCTTCACGGCATCAACCCCGCAATCAAGAAGATCTTTGGCGCCCTCAGTGGTGGCAATGTTTCCCGCAATGATGTCAAGGTCTGAATATTTCTTTTTGACCACCCTGACCATATCGAGAACGCTCTGTGAATGTCCGTGGGCTGTGTCTACTACAATGATATCCACCCCAGCCTTCACGAGTCGGTCAAGCCGTTCCTCTGCATCAGGGCCAACTCCAATGGCCGCCCCGACCCGCAAACGTCCGTGTTCATCCTTGCAGGCCGACGGATATTTAATGCGTTTTTGAATGTCTTTGATGGTGATCAGTCCCTTCAGCTCAAAGTGATCATTGACCACAGGAAGTTTTTCAATGCGGTGTTCGTGCAGTATTTCTCGAGCCTTCTCTAGGCTTGTGCCTTCTGGAACTGTAATCAGATTCTCTTTTGTCATCACCTGAGCAACTTTCAAGTCCATGCGTGATTCAAAACGGAGGTCGCGGTTCGTCAGAATGCCGACCAATTTTCCGTTTTGGGCGACAGGAATTCCAGAGATACGATACGTGGCCATGAGGTGGCGAACATCACGAATCGTTTGATCCGGAGAAATCGTAACAGGCGAAAGAATCATTCCACTTTCAGACTTTTTAACTTTATCAACTTCTCCAGCTTGTATATCTGGAGGCAAGGCTCGATGAATAATTCCAATTCCCCCCTCTCGTGCCAATGCGATGGCCAAACGACCTTCCGTGACCGTATCCATGGCGGCACTGAGTAAGGGGATGTTAATCCGTATATTTCTTGTGAGATTCGTAGAAGTATCTACTTGCGCAGGTATGACATCAGATCGGGAAGGAACAAGAACGACGTCATCAAAGGTTAGGCCTATTCGAATATTATGTTCCCACATCGTGAGTCATTCCTTCTCTGAGACTGGGGCTAGTGCTCGTGATACCCTGCAGCCTGACCTAAATGGCTGCATCCTTGTTTGTAAAACATGTATGTTTGAATGACAAGAAAGGAAAGAGTGCTGTCTTCTTCACTGGGTAGCTATAAATATATCAACCGATATTTTTTAAGTCATAACAGAATCAAGAGAAGTTGCCATCAAGCGATCAGCTAAATTTTCAATATTCGAAGTGCTATGGAAGATACGCTTAAGGCTCTAAATGTTCAGGCAAAAGACCAACGGCCTCTTCTTCCTCTTTCAATTGCTCTTCGGCTTCTTCCGCAGGCATAAACTGTTGGATTCGCATGTTTCCACTGTCTACGACAAAGACTCCTCCCTGGTTATCAAGAGCAAGGCCATAGGGGAAGTTGAACTGGCCATCTGCGTTCCCAAACCCACCCCATTGAGTAATAAAATTCCCGTCTCGGTCAAATTTTTGGATTCGTTGGTTCCCAGTGTCACTCACATAGACATCGCCCATTTCATCCACAGCCACACCCCAAGGGGATCGGAATTGACCAGGTTCTTGAGCTTGTGCGCTACTCGCGTGTCCTGCGCCTATGCCACCTCCCCATTTGGACAGGAGCTGCGGGAGGACATTGGTACTCGTATCAAATTTTTGGATTCGATGATTCCCCATGTCGACTACATAGACTGTCCCGTCTGTTTGGTCGACGGTAATGCCCCTTGCAAAGTAAAATTGACCATCATTATTACCAAAGCTCCCCCATTGCATGATGAATTCCCCGGTCTCATCAAATTTTTGAATGCGGAAATTCGCACTGTCAACGACGTAAATGTATCCGCGCACTCGATCCACGGCGATTCCCCATGGAGAATTCATCTGTCCTTCTCCATTGCCTCGAGAACCAAATTTCATGATGTAATGTCCAAGTTTGCCATCAAACTTTTGGATCCGGTGATTATTGGCATCAGCCACATAGACATCGCCTTTGGCATCGCAGGCAATGCCCGTTGGGTTATTGAAGCTACCATTGGCCGTGCCAAAGTTTCCCCACAGAAGAATGAAATTTCCATTCCGTTCAAACTTTTGAATACGGTTATTGCCATTATCAACGACGAATATGGACCCTTGCCGGTCAATCGTCATTCCATACAATGGGCTGATGAATTCCCCTCCATGTAAGAGGGAAGCGCCTCGACCGGATTTGCCCCAGGTGCTGACACAAACATACCCAGAGGTATTCAGTAATATGGTCGCGCTCGCCGGCACAGAGACATTGTTATTGGTGTCTTTAAACCACACATAAGCGGTTTTCGTTCCATCTCCCGCTGAGGTTGTAAAAGGGATCGTGGCGCCAAATCGTTCTTCTGGTTCGACTTCGACCCATCCTGGCATGGTTGCACTGGGGGTCATTGGGTTTTCAGAAATAAAGTAGGCTGAAACTCCGGTATCAACATCTTTTGCCGAGATCGTTGCAACGAGATCCGGCGAGTTTGTCATGTAGGCGCCATGGTTTAAGACGATATCTGGATTTTGTGGCGCGGTAATATCAATAAGAGTTGGGGTTGCAGAGTATTCTTCAGAAAGAACACTCTCCCGACCTTCTTCGGTCACAGCGCTGAGTGCATAGTAATAGGTGGTGGTATTCGTTAACCCAAGATGGTTGTAAGGACTGGTCACGCCTTCGATTTTGGTTGAGTTTTGAGGAGTCACACCAGAATCAGTACTAAAATACAGGTTGTAACTCGTAGCGTCCGGTACTTCAAACCAACTGATGATGTTTTCCGTGTCTCCGGGTTTTACCGTCATATTGGTTGGAGTTGAAAGGTCGGCCGGTTCGAGTGTTTGGGCTTGAGCTTGTTCTTTCCCCCTATTTAATTCTTCTTCGGTTGGGGCAAATTTCGTCAGACGATTGTTGCCACTGTCAATGACATACACATAGCCTTCTTTATCGACAGCAATCCCGGATGGGAAATTAAGTTGGCCTTCCGTCAAGCCACGATTCCCCCAAGAACACAAGAAGGTTCCATTGGAGTCAAATTTTTGGACACGATGATTGCCGCTGTCGACGATATACACATTCCCTAGCGCATCACATGCCACTCCCCAAGGTGATTTGAACTGTCCTAAGCCGTTGCCTTCTTTTCCCCATTTCAAAAGAAAATTCCCTCGGGCATCAAATTTCTGAATCCGATGATTTCCCTCGTCGGCGACGTAAATATTCCCAACGAAATCTACCGCAATTCCTCTTGGATAAAACATGGCGCCATCATAACCGCCATCTCGTCCCCAGGTGAGTAAGGGCGTCCCGTCTGGTTGGAATTTTTGAATTCTCGCGTTGCTGGTATCGGACACATATAAATATCCGTGTTGGTCGGTGGTGACACCCCAAGGAACATCGAACTTTCCTGCTTCAGCGCCACGCCATGCCCAACCATATTTCCCCCAGGCATTGATTAAGTTACCATCTAAATCAAATTTTTGGACCCGGTTGTTCCCGCTGTCGGCGATGTACATCACGCCATCAGGGGACGTGGCAAGCCCGCGAGGATAATAAAACTTCCCTTCTTCGGAATCCGGTTCATCGCCCCATCGAGCAATGAACTTACCTTCACTATCGAATTTCTGTACGGAATGATTGTCCGTGTCTGATACATAAATATTGCCATCATTGTCGACCGCAATACCGGTAGGTGAGTTAAACTCTCCATCGTCCATGCCCTCGACCCCAAAGTGCATGACATTCAGGTAGGGAGAAGGAATAGTCATCACCTCTTCTGATTCGAGGCTTTCTCCATCTGCTGTAATGGCTGTCACCACATAGTGATAGCATAAGTTGTTTGACAAATCGTCATGAACGTAGGGACTCTGAGCGCCTTCTATACAATTGGCGTTTTCTTTCTTGACCCCAATAATTGGATTAAAATCTTCAGCGCTCGCGATCGGCCGATGTAATTCATTGGGCTTAATAGATACGCCTTTGGTGGTCATGAAGTGGAGATTGTAGTAGAGAGCATCTGGAACGGCATCCCAAGAAATCGTGATCCGTCCATTATCAGGTTTGGCATGGAGATTTTGAGGGGCAGGGGGTAGTTGTTCATCGCCGGTGCCCGCTCCCCACTCTTCTTCATTGCCTGCAATGAAAAGTGACTGAAAAGCAGGAGATGTATTCGTTGGTCGAATTTTACGCATCCAATCGCTCATAATGCCTCGCATCTCGAGAAATAGTTACTATTCCTCACCCGAGTCTTTCTGCGTATCAGATAGCCTCGTTGATAAATTTTGATAATAATTCCAATTACTTACGAGGAAGTCTAGCAGGCAGGTTTTCTGGAAGTCAAGAAGATGTTCTGGACAACGACTGAGGGAGAAAAAGACGTGGAGTATACGAGAAATTACGGATATATCCTCTTGAAAATTTGGTTGTTTTGTCTTTAGTTATTGATAGACATCGGCTATCAGAGTCGTGGATTGATTATGACATTTTCAACCTGTGAGCGAAGAAATAGAGTAATGTTTGAAGGTCCTGGGCACAGGACATAAGCAAGGTGCTCCTCAGCCAATGATATCGGTTCGCCATGGCTCGAGGGCTGAAGGTGAGGCCTTTTCCCAGTATCGTATACTGAGATTTCAGCTGATAAATTTGCCTACCCTTTTCAAGGCGGGAACAGAAAAGATTGGGGTTTCATGTTTTGCTCTCAATACGTTGTCTCAGGATGCTTGGGAACCCATTTTGACGACGTTGGAGGCCTGTGGCCCCTTGGCCCCTTCCACTAAGTCAAATTCAACGGATTCTCCTTCCTTTAAGGTTTTAAATCCTTCACCTTCAAGTGCAGAGTAGTGCACAAAAACATCTTGTCCATCTTCCACGTGAATAAACCCAAAGCCTTTTCGGTCGTTAAACCATTTCACCGTTCCTTTACTTTTCACAGGTACCTCCTAAAATAAGTTATGACATTGAGGTGGTTGATTGTTCGAGCTTTCTGAAATGCGCTTTGCTGTTTTAAGTAAAGCTTGTCGTCTTGTTTCAGGCTCATACGTGAAGCGTGGAACGCCGTTGGCCTAGGAATTTTTATTGCGCTCTTATCAAGGAAGTGGTGGGTAAAAAAAAGCCGCAGAAAGGGTTAGCTCCTTCTACGGCATTAAGCATGAGATGGCTCACCACGGTACAAAATCCCAAAAAGACATGAGGATTTAGCATAGAATCTGTATCGTGTCAATAATGGAGGTGGCAAGAGAGTAACGGATTCCAGGTGATTCTTTCGAAATTGATGGACAATGGTGTCTAGATCATGTAACAAACGGTTAAACCATGCCTAAGCCATCCTATCTTCCTGCAGGGTTTCTTTGTTGACACTGCTTGACCGCTACATTATTCGGGAGTTGTTTTCACCTTTTCTGTCCACGCTCACCGCACTGTGTTTCATCATTTTTGCCAAAGAGATGTTGCGGTTGATCGACCTTCTCGTGTCGAAAGGGATCGGTGTATGGTCCCTTTTAAAAATTGTAGCTTACCTCATGCCTTCATTTTTAGTGCTGACTCTCCCCATTGCTTGTCTCATCGCCTCGATTTCAACGTTTAGTCGATTGTCTTTCGATAATGAGTTAATCGCGATGCGTGCGGCTGGATTAAGTTTGTGGCGGTTGAGCGTGCCAGTTTTCCTGTTCTCGCTCTGTGTATTCTTGGGAACCTTATTTCTTTCTCAGTGGGGACAACCTTGGTCCAATGTCTCGCTAAAGGGGTTGGCCATGAGCGTGATCGAAGATCAACTGAATATCGCGCTCGACTCTGGTGTGTTTAATGAACCCATTCCAGACTTGATGATTTATGTCCCAGATTCGAAACATTCGAATCGAAAACGTGGTGTATTTATTTCTGACCAACGAGATCCTGGAAAATCATTGATCATCGTGGCGAAATCATATCGGGTGTTGCACGATAACAGACAGAAACAGTTGGGAATGCGGTTATTTGAAGGAGCGATTCATCAGGTACCTCCCGAGTTACAGCAATATCACGAAGTTGGATTTGAAACATATGACTTTTGGATGGATGTACCTCCACCGCAGGGGATGGGGACGACGCAACGAAAAAGTTATGACGAGATCATCGAACGACTCAATGAAACGAATTGGAAGGATTCTGGGAATCTTCGTCGATTGATGGAGCATTATAAGGACTTAGGATTTCCGGTTGCCGCATTGTTGCTCGGGCTATTGGGATTTCCAGTGGGGATCATTTCAAAACGATCTGGAAAGGGAGGAGGGTTTGCGATCGGCATTGGGATCATCGTGGGATTTTATCTGCTGAATATTATGGGAGAATTCTTAGTCACGACCTTCGTGGTGCATCCTTTTGTCGGGGCGTGGTTTCCCAACGTTGCGATATTGGGCTTAACCGGCATTCTCTATATGAGGGCAAGTAGGAACTAACATGGGCGTCTTATTTTGGTACATGTTTCGTCAATACTCCAAGGTGTTTTTCATGTGTATCAGTGCCTTGTTGACGGTGTACTTGGTTGTCGACTTTTTTGAAAAACTTCGGAAGTTCCTCAAATACGATGCAGATTTCTCATCCATACTGACCTATTTTTTCTATCGAATCCCGGATATTTGTTTTCAAATTACGCCCCTCGCAGCCCTTATGGGGACGTTGTTAACGCTCGGGTTTCTTAATAAAAGTCATGAAATCACAGCAATGCGAAGCTGTGGCATGAGTTATTTTCAGATCGCTTCCCCGTTTTTTGCCGTTGCCATCATCGTGAGCGCTGTTCTCTTTAGTTTTACCGCGGTGTTTGTGCCCATTGCCAATATTCAAGCTGATTATGTAAGAACGGTGCTGATTGAGAAAAAACCTGTTGCGCTTTCTGTTTCACCGGATCGTTTGTGGTTGAGATTAGGGCAAGATGGTCTTCTCAAGATTGGTGCGGTGAAAGAAAACGGAACGCATCTTGAAAACGTCAGCTTGTATCGGGTCAATGAGCAATTCCAGCTGTATGAAATTATTGAATCTGACGATGCTCGTTTTTCAGAAGATGGATGGGTACTACATAAAGCGACTCAACGAGTCGTGCAACCACAAGGGCGAGTCATAGCTGATCGTTTTGCATATTTTTCACTTGGCTTGCCGTTAAGTCCTCAAGATTTTCAGACATGGCTGGCGTTGGATTCTAAAAATATGACGCTTCATCAATTGGACGCCTATATCAAACGATTGAAGCGCGATGGACATAATAGCCATCGCTTTGCGACTGATTATTGGGGTCGGGTCGCGTTCTCCGCGATGACCTTCGTGATGACGATTTTAGGGATGGCCATTAGTTTATTGAAAACTGGGGTTCGGGACCATGCGGTGGCGAAGGGCATCGGACAAGCCCTTGGTATTGGATTTCTCTTCTGGGTCACTCATTCATTCGGTGTGGTGCTCGGGCAAAATGGAGCGCTTGTTCCGGTTGTAGCAGGTTCGTTTGCTTGTGTGATGTTTTTGGTCATTGGGGTGAATATTTTTTTGAGAGCTCGATGATGGGGGTTCTCTTTTCTTACATGCCATAGTGTCGAGTTTGCGTCCAATGCTTCTCCCATGTGAGGGAGAGTGTTCATAGCGAGTCACCTTCCTTCCTCCTTCCCAGAAAAAAATAGTCCTCACTTTCACTTATTGTTTGGCATTCCATGTCGCAAGTTCGGGTATGTCACATCGTGATGCGGAAAATTGTGTGAAGTTCGTCGGCGAAAATTAGCTTAACTCTTTTCCTTTTTCTTCCGAAATATCTAGATGAATAGAAGGGGTGTGTGAGTACATTGCGATGAATGGAGAACACGTTTTAACTCTATGATGATCTAACGATACGTGGAGACAAAGGCAAACTATCCGTAAGGGTAGGACGCAAAGCCAAGAGGCCTGACTTAAAACTGTTTTCTTTTTCAGGTTTGTCTGGTTGCCGAACTACAAGTTGTGAACAGTTCTGTAAACGGCTCGGCGTCCATCCTCAAGAGATGGGCGCTTTTTTTTTAAGAATCTCCACAATCGTGAGATTTCGGATGTGTGAACTCAGGAGCAGGAGCATTGATATGGAAGACCAGTCTTACGATTCGGATGTTCAAGAAGACATCGCTTGCTCAGATTCTCCTCGAGGGAAACCTGTCGATGCGTATGCGCCAACATCCAATCAAGATCCGGTGACGATTCTCAGAGAATGTATTCCCATGATTCGGCGGATTGCCGGCAGTTTAGTGTCTAGAAATCCGGCTTCTCTCGATATCGAAGATCTGACCAGTGCGGGAGTGATTGGTCTATTGGGGGCATTAACCCGTTATGATCCTGCAAGAGAGACAAAGTTTTGGACATTTGCTGAGTATCGAATTCGAGGAATGATGCTCGATGAAATGCGCTCGATGGACTGGGTCCCTCGTTCGGTTCGTGCGCGACATGATCAGATTCGACAGGCCAGCGTCGAGTTCGTTCGGAGGGAAGGGCGGCTTCCAGCGCGAGAGGACATTGCCTCCCTTCTCGGAATCACCCAACAAGAATTGGATGCGTCCTATGTTCGCGAAACGAGATTGCTGAGTCTTGATGACCCGATGGGCTCTCAAGATGAGGTGTTTACACTGAGGGACGTGTTGCCGGATGAGGAACAACTCGATCCTTATGACGAGTGTCTATCTTCAGAAACGAATACGGCTCTTGAAATGGCGATGAAGAATCTCTCAGATCGACAGCAAGACGTGATACAGCAATATTATTTTCAAGGGTTAACGATGAAAGAAATAGGTCAGCGATTAGGACTGACCGAGTCAGGAGTCTGTCGTGTGCATGCAGAAGCGTTGAGGAAGTTGCGCACAGGGCTCAAAGAATTTGATGTGCCGTCGACCACGGGAGAAAACACGCCTCAGGTAAAGACCAAACGTTCAAGAAAGAGACAGAGATTAGCTGAAGAACGACAGACAGATCCGCAGACACCGTGAGTGAGATCTAGACTTGATTGCGCCCTGGAGGAACGAAGAAATCATGCCCCCCTATCGAAGCCACTTTTTGGCTGACCCTTGCCCATCTGGGGGTGTTGACCAAGCGTGGGTTGTAAAACAAGAGAGCCCCATCAACAACGTTCCTCCCATCCTGAACCATTCGCCACGCGAGAATACTGTCACGCATTCTTGATTCGCTAATCGTATGTCGAACATCTTCAGGAGTGCGATGGTTCCACGGCTGAAATTGTAAGCGCTTCAAGACTGTGCCTTTGACGGTTCCGTCACTCTGATACTTCGCCTTTATTCTGTTCCGAATCACGGCAGCTACCGCTAATTTTCCCGCAAAACTCTCTCCTCGAGCTTCCAGATATATTGTAAGCGCGGCAAGTCGGTCCTCAGATAATGGGACCGCTGTGCCAAATAGGCGCGGGGCGTACAAGAGCCGAGATTCGGTATTTTTATGGGCAATGGTGATGGGAGAAAATGCTGCAGAGTTGTTTGTCCTAATTGGAAAGAAGACAACAATGAGAGCAACCATCCCCAAACTTATCATGTGGCGTTTCCTCTGTTGTGGTGTCCTTAACATGGCGTCTGTACCTTTTGCATATAGCGCTTTTTCTATCTTCTAGACGATTGGCCCCGATGGTTATTGTCGAATACGTGGTTCATACATGGGTATTGGCAAGGGTCGTGCCTTAAGCCATAAACTGTAACTCTACGTCCTCCTTGCTAGAGAATGGCGTACTTTGTGGAAGGATTTCGCTAGAAAAAGATTTATGAGTGATTGGCTTTACTAAGAAAATTAGGGAAAACTATCAGTTTCTTGTTAAAGAAATTGACAATTTGTAGATAGTTTTGACGTCTTTTTTTATGGTTTCATATGAAACTGCCTGTAATATTTGACACTATTCCTTGATAAAAATGTCGACGACGAGCGCTCCAGCAAAAAACAAATAGCGAGAATCGACTCAAATCTACAAATATGATTGATACAATAGAAATATCAGAAGATAGATCGAGCTCCATTTACTCTCATTAGCGTCGAATGACATATCCTGGGAGGTATCATGATGATTCGTAAGGGTTTTCATTTATGGACGACCAGCAGTCTGATCACAGGGATCCTTGTCGCAATTTTAGGCGTGTGTTCAGGTCAAACGGTTTATGGGGCACAAAGAATTCAAGAAGCGTTGTCGGCTTCACATCTTCAACGTGCAAAGGTCTATGTCGAGGCAGGAGACTACCGACGGGCCGTGGAAGCGTGCCAAGAGTATTTGGATGAGAATCCCTCTGTAGAAGGTTATGTGTACTTGGCCTATGTGTATGAAGCCATAGACGGGTATCTGGCGGCACTGCAAAAAAAAGACGATTGGGTCAAAGTCGGTCAAGTTTCGTTAAATCTGACATCGAGAGAGTTACTTGACATCATCGATCCACCCAATGTCATGCCGCGCATGGCTCGAGAAATGATTCATGAAGGTCTTCGTCAGCAGTTTGATATTACCTCGACCATGGCGAATCGTCTTGATAAGAAACGCACAGAGAAAATGTGGGTGCAACAGACCGCATGGCGTGAAGCTCGTCCTGATAATTGGTGGGCGGGTGTGCCAGAAGAGTGGGATTGGTGAAATCATGAAGCGGCGTTCGTGACGCCTGACGCGTGAAGAAAAAGGCGAGATACGAAATACGAACGACGAGATATGAATCACGAGTCACGAGATACGAGTAAGAATGTTGACACTATCGAGAACCTCAGTTTAGGATGGTTTTAGCCGTTCCAATAACAATTCAATGTCCAGAGCGGATTTTGGCAATGTGAGAGAGACATGTTGGTTTGGCTGAAAGATTGTTGATGTTGCTAAAATTGCTGAAACTTGTTTTCACTCACGTATAGCAAAGGGGGCGCGCGTGTCCACACTGGTTGCACAAGCTACTGCGGAAAATTGGGAAGCGGAAGTTGCTAAATCTTCAGATATTGTGATGGTTGATTTTTGGGCAGTCTGGTGTGGCCCCTGTCAAATGGTGGCTCCTGTGGTCGAAGAGTTAGCTCAAGAGTATCAAGGGAAATTGAAAGTCATGAAGCTGAATACGGATGAAGTTCCAGAGGTGGCGGGAAAGTTTCAGATTATGAGCATCCCCACGATATTATTTTTCAAGAATGGAGAACCAGTCGAGAAAATCGTTGGCGCACGCTCTAAGCAGCAATTTAAACAAGTCATTGATTCCCTCCTTGCACAGTCATCCGCAACGGCGTAAGCCCGTTGCGTTGATGACGGGGTTCTATGCTCACCGAACTCCGCATTTCAAACTTCGCCCTGATTGATCGACTGCATCTTGAATTTCCAGAAGGATTTATCGTCCTCTCTGGCGAAACAGGAGCAGGCAAATCGTTGTTGATAGATGCACTCGAGCTCATCGCTGGAGGTCGAGCCTCTGCGGAGCACATACGATCAGGAGCGGAGCAGGCCACAATCGAAGCCGCGTTTTCGTTATCTCCCAATAGTCCACTGATTGGTCATCTTCAAGAGCAAGACCTGCTCAGTTCTGGTGAAGAGGAACTTATTATCAGACGAGTGCTATCCAGGACAGGAAAAAATAAGACCTACGTCAACGGGTCGCTCACACCCATACAAGGTGTGCAAACACTAGCAAGAAGCTTGCTGGACATTCATGGGCAACATGACCAGCAATCCCTCTTGTCGGTACAGGCGCAATTAGATGTGCTGGATAGTTTTGGAAGGACGAAGACGTTAAGGGAGACATATGCGCAAACCTATCAAGAATGGAGACAAACAGAGCACATATTGGCAGAGACAATAGGAAAACGTGAGGAGCAAGGTCGTCATCTTGAGATGAAGCAATTTCAATATCAAGAGCTACGAGAGGCGAATCTTCAAGTTGGAGAGGAAGAGGCGTTGACGCAAGAACATCAACGCCTTCGGTATAGCGAGCGAATTGGAGAACTCGTGGAACAAGCTTACCAACTCTTGTACGAGAACGATGCTTCAGTCGTAAGTCAGTTGCAAACGATAACCAATAATGTCCAGGAGCTGGAAAGTATCGACTCAAGCGTCAAAGAATGGTCGCCGTTAGGGGAAACCGCTGCCGTCACGCTGCGAGAGTATGCAGATGGTCTGCGAAATTATCGGGAAACGCTCGAGTATGATCCAGAGCGGCTTGGGGAACTCGATGACCGCATCGCGAAACTTCAGCGATTGAAAAAGAAATACAATGCTTCGGTTGATAAGTTACTTGTGTTGCAGGAAGAGCTGCAGTCCGAACTTCATGGCGGCACTGATATTGAACAACAGATCGAGCAATTGCGTAAGAAGGGAGAGGTGTTGCGTAACCAGATTGAGAAACTGGCTCAAGATTTATCAGGCAAACGTCAAAAAGCAGCGAAGGAATTAGAGAAGAAGATTGCCAAGGAACTCACAGCATTGAAAATGGATAACGTCCATCTCACTGTTCAGATAGAGGAATTGTCCGATGTTGAGCAGTTTGGTCCTTCAGGTAAGGATTCGGTCGAGTTTTTGTTTTCCGCTAATCCTGGAGAACCATTGTACCCGTTGGCCAAGATTGCCTCTGGAGGAGAATTGTCTCGTGTCATGTTAGCCATGAAGTCGGTTCTTTCCGAAGCAGACGAAATCCCTGTGTTGGTGTTTGATGAAGTCGATGCTGGAGTAGGAGGTGGGGTAGGGGGCGTGATTGGAAGACGGTTGCGTGATGTTTCGCAATATCATCAAGTCTTTTGCATTACCCATCTTCCACAACTGGCCTCGCAAGCTCATGCTCATTATCACATTGAAAAAGAAGTAAAAGGGAATAAAACCGTTACGCGTGTACGTCAGCTAAATGGCAAAGAAAGAGAAAATGAAATCTCTCGTATGCTGAGTGGAACGGATGTCACAAAAGCCGTGCGTCAAACGGCAGCCGAAATGCTGGAAACAGCGATTTCTCCCAAAAAGAGGAAATCCATAGATTCAGAACTTTGAGTCACAAGTCTCATCTCGACCCTGTAGAGTGGTACGGATAGTATTCGGATCTCGAGCACTATGGAAGAGTCCGGCTACAATGATCTGGTCCTCTTCTATAAAAAAATACACAGCATAAGGAAATCGTCTCAAAAGGCGACGACGAAAATCACCATAGACTTTAGGGAACATGACCGGATTATCGAGAATTCCACGAGCCTGAGCATAAAACATCCGAAGAAACTCTTCGCCAAGGCCAAGGGCTTTGGTTTCATACCAGACAGACCCTGCCATGACGTCTTCCTCCACTTCTGGAAGGAAACGCAACTCCATAGCTTATGTTCTTTTGGCTATCCGTTCCTGGAGTTCATCAAGAGACAAGAGCGTTCCTGGATTTGACTGATAGTTCTTCAGCCGTCGCGTTAGGGTATTTTTGTGGGATTGGGGGACGGGTATGTTCGATTCGTCTGAAGCAATGTGATCCCAGAGGTCTTCAACGAGCAAGATTTTTTCGGGGGTGCTCAATCGTTCAATGTCGGGAATGTCACTCACACGCATTATTCTTCCTCCTTTCTGTCGATGTTACATAGATCAGTGTAGCGTAGTAATATTTGCACGTCCAGGTTCATGAGGACAATGAATTGTCCTTTCATTGGAATCGTTTGACCTAGTTCAACCTTCCGCCCTCGTTCTCAAGTCGAAAATTGAGTAGTTTCTTACCGTCATAATGGGCTCTCTCAATATCGTGTTTGAAAAGCTTAGTTTCTTGTCTGTTTTTCGGTCGTAACATCATCTCAATTAGGGCGTAAGTTAATTGAAAATTGTGAATATTTATTCTCCGGCTGTTGGTAAGTGAAATGTCATTACTGCTACCCTCACCTCTCTATTTCGATCATTAGGAATATGGAAGATATATTGGTACCACCCCTCCTGAATTTCACTAACATATCTTAAATAATTAGAATGCAGAGGCGTTTTGTCCTTAATCGTGTGTAGCACAGGAGAAAGTTCCTTATTCCGTACAAAAATAATTACCGCAGCTTTAGAATCCCGCCATGTAAGATATTTAAGTAACTGGGTTACAGTTTCAAAATAAGCTTTCTCGCCTCTCCAAAATTTAAGCTCGGCGACAAAAATGTTATGTCCTTCGTGACGCATTAAAATGTCAGTCTTGCCAGCTTTATTAAAGGTTTCCCCAGTTGCCGATCCTTGGAAGTTGGGTTCAAGGATTAAAAGGAAATGATCTCGAAGCGCCTCTTCATCCTTTTCCGAATACGTCCTAGGATGACGCTCAAACTGTTTACCTACATCGTGAATAAATTGAAGGATTTGCCGATATATGGTTTCATCCAGTGTCGGCTCTGGCCTAAAAGATTGGTCGTACACGGCAGGTTTTTCTGCAGGAGAAGTTGTTACCTTCCTTTTGACGGGGAGAGAAAAGGTTTCTGGCACGCCTTCTACTTTTCTAACTGGTACTCCGAGAGAAGAAACCAAATCATTTTTCTTTAATATTTCGTCCTTCTTTTGATCGAAACGCTTTGCTGCCTCCTCACGAATCCGTGCGTTAAAGTTTTCAATGTCCTTATTTAAGTTGGAAGCAAGTGTTCGTATTGTGCCTAAAGTTTTTTCTGCTTCCTGTTTAATTTGTTCCGAGGAAAGGCTGAAATTAACAATATCAAATAGAATTTCATTGTTATGCAATCTAACTAGAGGATGGTTACTTAGCCATGTGCTAGGCTGAACCCGTAAAAGTTGAGGGTCGCCGTCAAATGGGAGGTGATAGCGGATCACGTCTCGTTCATAACTTTCTCCAGGTTCAACAAAATAATTGAAGGAATGGTGTTCAGCGGGGATCATTTCAGTATGAGTTGAAACAGATAGGCCTTCTTCGCAAATGTGGATCGGTTGAATGCGATGTTGAGTTTCCAAGTATTCGAGAAAGTCTTCCTGGTTAACATTGAGAAGGTAATTTTCACTTTGAGTATCAATTTCAGCCATTACCTGTTGGCGTTTTGTTTCAAAGAATGAAAAGCCTTGTGATGACCGAAAAAGACGAAATTTCTCAAACGAGTTCATAGGGTAATAATTTTGAGAACAGTGTTTTTACTGGAGCGCTCGTTGAATGACGGCCAATTCCCCAAAAGGAATTGATGACTTATTCTCAATCTTGCAGGTGTAATTGACATAAATGTTAAAAAAATCTCGCCTACTAAGTTTATCTATTTAATGTCATTAACAGCCTGTAAGAAATGTAACTCTAAATTTTAATTCGTTTGGCGAGATCGAGGGCTTTCCTTTGATCGACTCCTAAATAATGGGCGGTGCTCCCGATGCTTTTATGCCCTAAGAGGTGCTGGCAGGCTGCAAGGTTCTGTGTTTTATCGTAGATGACCGCGGACTTTGTGCGGCGGATGGAGTGGGTACTATGACGTTTGGGGTCCAGTCGAGCTAGATAGGCCCACTGTTTAACTAAGTTAGCGTATTGTTCGCGCGTGAGATGAAGGCGGGTCTTTCGATTGCCGATACTCGTCCAAAGACAGTCATCCGATCGCTTGCCACTGTGCAGTATCCAATCGGCTAGACTCTCCCGTGTGTCTTCCGATAACGCCACCAGATGCCCTCGGTTCGTTTTCTTCTGCCGGATGTTGATCTCACTCACCACATCACCATTGTGATCGGTTACATCAGCCATGGTCAGCGGCAGTAAATCCGACGCCCGCAACATCGTATCAAGTCCCACGTTAAAGAGCGCCAAGTCTCGGAATTTTTTTTCCGTCCGGAGCAAACTACGAATCACTTGGGCCTGCTCTGGCGTGAACGGTGTCATTTGTCCGACTGCTTTACCGCGGTTCCATGTCGGTTTTTTAATTTTGGGTTTCGGTTGTTTCGGCATAAAAGCCAAAATACCATTGGGTAGTGATTGTGTAAAACATTGATTTTATGTGGTTCGCTATTTTGGCTATTCACAAAAGCAAAAATAGAAAAGGTCAAAAGTTATGTTGCTGTATATCAACGTTTCGCTTATAACTTACGTTTCAGAATTTAAATTTTCCATAAGGTCCATTAAAGATGAAAATATCATTCCTCTTAGTACTTTGGGTTCCTTTATTTGTCTCTCAACTTGGTTGCACGAATACGATTTTTAAGAAGTTTGACGTTGTAGAGACGGAAAGTGTGAGTGTTGATGCTAAGCAACGTGCCATCATTGTGACGGAGGGGGAAGACGGCGTAAGAAAAATATTTTGCGCAGAACCGAGTCCCGATGCCTTATCAGCTTTCGGAGCGTCCTTATCAGCGGGCATAGGATATAAAGAAATTGAAGGACACTTGGACCAAACTTTAGCCGAATCGGTCAAGGCCCTTGGAGATCGGAATGCCACAATTCAACTTCTTCGAGATGGTTTATATCGGGCTTGTGAAGCGTTTGCCAATCAAGCGTTAGATCAATTCCAATATTCGCAAATTGTTGCAAAGTACGAAAATATTATGGTGACACTTTTGGCTATTGAACAGTTGACAAATTTGAATCTTAGTATCACCAAGAAAAATCTTCGCGCTCCGATTTCTCCCCTTTCTTCAAAGGAGCCTAATGAACAAGACTCAAATGCGGCGGATACTCAGAAGTTACTAAATGAATCTCCTAGCGATTCATATACGCGGACACCAATGGACCCTGTGAGTATTAAGACCATCGCCGATACTGTAAAGCATCTTGTGGCAAGTGTTGTCGAAAAAGATACGAGTCGCGAGACGTGTTTGGCATTTTTCGCTAACCCAATCTTTCCGAAACTTGCTCAAAAATTAGCTTTGCAGGGAATAGCAGAATCTGAAAGGATTGAAAGTTTCTTAGGAACGATTACAGAGATTACGAGAGAGGCAACTGTAAAATTGGATGATGTTTTGTTTAGGCAATTTAATACTATGAAAGAATATTGTGACCCAGTGCTGAAAGTACAAACTTCAAAAATACATAATCTGGATAAATAACTCTCCCCAACAAGCCCCTTCATATTCGTAAGCAACTTATCCATTACCAATTCCCTGTTCTTTTCGTTCCTCTTAATAAGCCACACCTCATTTGAACGTGGAATTGTCTTAAGGCAGGCCAAAATAAATTTTGCTTTTTGCAAAAGCGAAAATAGAAGTCTAAGAAGTGGACCCCATTCCTTAGACAGGAATTTCTAGATGCTAAGTGAAATCTTCTGCGGTATATTTTTGTTCAACGAAAGGAGCAGAAGATGGTCCGACGATCACGAAGGAATCATTCTCCCGCTTTTAAGGCCAAAGTCGCCCTCGCGGCGGTTCGAGGAGATCGCACACTGGCAGAGTTGGTGAAACAGTTTGATGTGCATCCCAATCAAATCCAGGATTGGAAGAAACAGCTGCTTGCCAAAGCCGAACACGTATTTGGTGCAAGCCTCGCCGATGCCGCGACTCACGAGCAGGTGCAGCAGAAACTCCATGCCAAGATCGGGCAGCTGACCATGGAGAAGGATTTTTTAGCCAACGCGCTCGGGCATGGCCGATGAGCGAGCGCAAAGCGATGATCAAGGTCAAGCAAAAACTCTCTGTGGTTCGTCAGTGTGAGCTGTTGGCCGTCCCTCGCTCCAGTGCGTATGCTCGCTCACAGGCTGTCTCGGAGGCTGATCTCGCATTGATGAGACAGCTCGACGCGCTCTATCTGCAATGGCCGTTCTACGGAAGTCGACGCCTGTGTGTTGAACTTCGGCATCGAGGGTACGGCGTGAACCGGAAGCGGGTCCAGCGGCTCATGCGGAAAATGGGCCTCCGGGCTCTCTATCCCAAGCCCCGCACCAGTCAGCCGGGCAAGGAGCATAAGGTGTATCCTTACTTGCTGAGAGGCCTGAATATTGACCGCTCGAATCAGGTCTGGACGAGTGACATCTGTTATATTCCCATGGCCCAAGGGTTTATGTATCTGACGGTCATTATGGACTGGCACTCACGTCGAGTACTGGCCTGGCGGGTCTCGAATACCCTGGAGACCGAGGCCTGTGTGGAAGCGTTGCAAGAAGCACTCGGCTCTTATGGGGCACCCGAAATTTTCAATACTGACCAAGGGGCGCAATACACCAGTGAGGCGTTCACCGCGGTGCTCAAAGCTCATGGAGTACGGATCAGTATGGATGGGAAAGGGCGGTGGGTCGACAATGTCTTTGTGGAACGGCTCTGGCGGAGCGTCAAGTACGAGGATGTGTATCTACGAGCTTATGACACGCCAGCCACGCTGTGCGCTGGCCTGACAAGCTATTTTCAATTCTATAACAACGTACGCCGTCATCAGACATTGAACCGACAAACACCTGATACCGTATATTTTGCTGATCTCAAAACACAGCAGGTAGCGTAAGGAAAGGCAGAAATTTCACTTATCAAGCTGTCCAAAAAACGGGGACCACTTCTGTCTACTTTTAGACCTCGTAGAAACTTACCTTGCAAGTGGCTTTTTCCCGAAAATCCCTCTCAAATAGGGTTCTCCCCTAAAATTTAATCGTCACCATTCATCGGCCTTTTCGTTTTTTTCTCCTCATTTTTCGGCACTCTCAAATAGGGTGTACCCTATTTGAGAGGGTGGCCCGTTTAGTGTAGTCTGGCTAAAATCTTCAGCTTCATCGAAAATTTTTTAAGATCACTCCACTTTCCAAAAAAAGACGACGGCCATGCGTTTTAAAGTAATTCGTGACTCCAGCCGAAATAGGATGTAAGTGAGTTCTCCTAAGGAGAACCGATGATGTGAGGGTGCTCTGTGGAGCAAAGACTCTGCAGACGATTCATACCTAGATCTGAACACGGGAAGAATCCTTGGACTTAAGGCTGAGGAGGATTTCAAAGGGGTGTATGCGCCTCTATTCGTGTGCGTCGGCGGACAGGACGGACAGTGACTTCAACTTTGTGGTTGAGTTTATTTAAAACCCTGACCAATCGATCGATCGTAAAACCTTTCAGATCACCATTTTTGATCCGGCAAATGTCTGCTTGATCAATTCCCGTCTGGAGGGACGCTTGCCGTTGTGACCAGCCTTTTTTATCAAGAATATCAATGATGTTTCCACATAGATCAGCTTTTACCAGTTTTGTATCAGCATCGGGCAAGCCGGCGTCGCGAAAAGGATTGTCACTGCCCTTGACCAATTCCAGCTTTTCTTTCTTCATGATCGCAACTCCTTTTTTAATTGCTTTATCCTTTCCTCAATTACCTCAAGCTCTTTCTTTGGCGTTTTCACGCCTTGAGTCGATTTCTTTTTAAACGCATGGATAACCCACATATCTTCGCCAAGCTGAATTGCATAGATTGTTCGATACGCATCTCCCTGATAAGGCAGGGCAACTTCTAGAATCCCAGAGCCCAAACCCCTCAAGGGTTTCGCGAGTTGGGATTTTCTCCCTGTGGCTGCTAGTCGAAGCGCGGTCATCATTTGGTCTTGGGCATCGATCGGGAATCGGGTGAAGGCCTTGTGTGCGGCTTTAATCCATGAAATTCTCCGCATAATCATCAATGATGGTATATTTACCATCATTTGTCAAGGGGCACCTATCATAATGTTTCCAGCTTGCCCCTAGGTATACGAATTAAGAGGCCCTCTAACACGCTTGCATGTGCAGGTCATTCCTTTTTCATCGAAGTTGGTTTTTACGAAGTGAAGAGAATTGTTCAACTCATGAGGCTTGTGAGGAAGACACGTCAACATTAATAACGTATGTGTTATTATTGTAAACTGTCGACATCAAGAAATATCTCAGGAAAAAACGGGAGTCATGATTATGGCCTTAACACGGGATTTTAAAAATACTGTTCTTGAACGAGCGCAACGCGACCCCGATTTTCGCAGAGGACTACTGGAAGAAGGTATAGAACTGCTTTTGGCCGGTGATA
Organism: Nitrospirales bacterium; assembly: GCA_965223675.1. Classification (GTDB taxonomy): domain Bacteria; phylum Nitrospirota; class Nitrospiria; order Nitrospirales; family UBA8639; genus JAGQKC01. The sequence goes on from OZ245013.1 coordinate 645,641, forward strand.
TCACCACAGGAAAATCCCTCATCCGAGATTACATTAACGCGAGTATTGGTTTTGAGCAGCTTGCCCGTCTTACCAAACATAAACCTCAAAGCCTGATGCGGATGTTTAGCAAGGATGGAAATCCACGCGCAGACAATCTTTTTGCCGTGATTAAACATTTGCAGAAAAAAGAAGGTGTTCAGTTTGAATTAAAAACCATTCAAACTTCATAACATCGGTGTAGAATCTTTACCTAGCCAAACGGATAGTCTTACGCAGTATTTCTCACTCTGCCACTTTCCCAAAAAAGACGATGGCTATACTTTCGGTTGTCAGCTCGTGTCCACAGATGAAACAGGATGTCGCTGAATAATGAGAAACACCGTGGGATCTGTGCATTTTGTTGCTCAGGAGTCAGGTTAAGGCTCTCGAATTTTTTCTGGTTGCAATCCCCGTCTTTGGCAATGGTAGGACCGACAGAGATTCAAGAAACATCAATACAGGTTTTATCTGGATTCAATAAGGCTAATGGCATATTGAGCGGCAGACTGTACATCTGGATCCGCCTCATTTTCCATCAATTCCGTAAGGTCTGCAAGAATTGAACGATCCCCGATCTTCCCAAGCTGCGTGACTGCCTCATGCCGTTCATTGGTTTTCGCGTTCTTCGCGATCTTCCATAAGGTTGTTCTCGCTTGGGGGGTATTAAACGATCCTTGCCCTAATTCCTTAATGGCATTGATTCGCGCCCGCTTGAGAACGATGGCTTCATTCATGCTCCGTGAGTGTGATTGAGTGGCACCATTGGCGTTGGTATAGGGCGCCATCAAAATTTTGAGCATGGCTGTTTCCTCATTCATGCCGTGCTGAAGGTGCTCCCATAAGATGTCTCCCAAGAAATAATAGCGGGGATTTTCTTCCAGATTACTGATGGTATCCCAATATAAACTCCCAACAGGGGTTGGATTGGGATTGGCTGCAAAATCACGAGAAAAGATTTTTCCATATTGTGAATGGACAAGTTGAAGAGAATAGGTCAGAGCTGTGGCTTGTTCCAGTACTTGAAATTGTCCACTCGCATATTCTTCGTAAGCAATATGTAAATTAGCATCATGAGGAAGCGCCGGATCGAAGACCACTGTAAATCCAGCATCCTGTAACTTCAGTTTTAATGTGACGACGACTGAATAGTTGGGTTTGCCACCTTCTAGCCAAGATTTCACCGTACCAGTCACTAAAATTGTCTGGATTTGTGCCAAGTCCGATGGATTCGACTGAGATTTTGAGTCTAGTTCGGAAGAGGACTCAGCGGCCAATAACATATTGTGACTGGAATGCAGAATGCTAATCCCCATAAGAATGATAAAGCATTTCCATAAACAGGGCTTCATTCTTTCTTTAGTCAACCGAGATGACAGAAGAGTAGACGAAGTATTTTGAGTATTGATGGATCTGATGGATTGTGACTTGGCCATCATGACTACTTTCCTATGGGTTGAAGGATGAAATGTTTCGGTCTGGTTTTTGCGAAAGGCAAGATGCCGATATTTGTCCATCGTCCTCTGGTCTTACGACGACCTTATCATATTTAAAAAGGTCGAGGAATTCGAAATGTTGTGTAAAAAGGCGTTCAGTTTGAATTAAAAACGATTCAAACCTCATAACATGAGAGTAGAATCCACAAGCACTACTAGCCTAACTAATAGTCTCAAGCAATTTTTCTCACTCTGCCACTTTCCAGAAAAAGACGACGGCCATGCGTTTGGAGGCTAGCTCGTGGCTCCAGCCAAAATATGATGTCGCTGAGTGGATTAAATCCGATTTGTAGGCCAATAAGCGATTAAAGACATACGGGATTTCTACGATTTCTTGAAACATCGTGGGGTCGACGTCTTTAGGCATGTTGGGGACTTCGCTGAGGCTTTCGTATTCTCTGGGACAAATGTTGCCATCTGGTTCTTCACCTGGAATATGTAGACGATACAGTGAGGTTCCACAATGTGGAGTCGGGGGATTCGGATGAAGAAACAGGACTGCTGCATAATCGCATATTCTGGCTGAATCGACATGGGGCCTCGCTACCCCCTCTGATCCTCCAACGATTTGAATGTGATTGTGACCGGAAAGGCCCATTTCACTATCGCTTTGAGGACAAAGAGCGGGAATGTCCAAGCGTGTCTTTACACAGGTTTCAACTTGAGCTAACTCATTGGATGTTAGTGCGTTGGGTGCGCGCATACCAGGCCATGGCTCTGACCTCCAAGGTGATCCTAATGTCCATGTGGTGTTTGAAATACAGCGTTGAGCAATTTCCATGGCATTGGGCAGTACGTTATCCTCTACCCAATAGTCTTTTCCTAATTTAGGTTCTCGAAATGGAAGTATACCCATTATTGTGTAGAATGTTGAAAAATGCCGCCAGCAGCGTTCTCGTTACTCAAAGGGCTCAACGTACTATGAAGTGTCCTTGGACACAATAGTTCCATGAATTTTAGTAATTGAACATCATCCATTGTTGTGATCATATGACTTCTGATGTTTCGATTACAGGTGTCCAAGTTTCACTGTCTGCGGCCTTGCTGGTCGAACATTTTTGAACATTCTCCTTTCTGATAACCGTTCTTGATTGTGAGTAACAGTGCCATAATATCAGCGAGTTGTTATTAATGTAGATGCCATAAAAACATGTACGATAGTCTGACTTGAGAGGATAGATCAACTCAAGCTAAGGTCACAAGTGAAGTGTGTAGATGAGCCAGAGTGTTCGTGCTACATTATTGATAGTAAATGGGTAAGAACAACTTTCGTTGGATGCATTATTTCTAAAATTAGGGTCTATTGGGACTAAGACGTATTTATGAAGACTACAGCGGCACAAATCAGCGAAGAAATCATTGAGGCCATTCAGCGACAGGACGAGTCCGTTTTGCTTGATCGCTATCAAGCACAGGGCGAATTTTTGACGATTGAGTCATTTTTGCCTCAAGACGTCATTCATCAATTCATGGAAGAAGTCGAAGTTGTGCGTCCTCGACTGAATCGTAACTTTATTCCAAGGCATAAAAAGGGAGGAAGTGTTAGTTATTTTATTGTTCGGGAATCAGCTCCGACTCTGACCGCATTGTATCAAGATACAGGCTTTATTGAGTGGTTGAGTCAGCTTGCAGGAGAACACTTGCTGCTTTGTCCAAAGGACGATCCACATGCCTGTGCCTTGTATTTCTATACCGAGGCTGGTGACCATATCGGCTATCATTACGATACGTCCTATTATAAAGGCGCACGCTATACGGTCTTGATCGGCCTGCTAGATAACTCAACGAGTCGACTTGAATGTCGATTGCACACGAAAGATCCGACAAAAGAAATCAAGAAGTTATCCTTGAATACCAAGCCTGGTTCCCTAATTTTTTTCAATGGCGATAAACTTCATCACGCTGTGACACCACTCGGACAGAATGAAGAGAGAATTGTTCTCACCTTGCAGTATGTGACCAACCCTGAGATGGGGCGCTTCAAGCGGTGGGTGTCAAGTTGGAAAGATGCGGTGGGATATTTTGGACTACCTGCTCTGTTTCGTCGCTCTTAACTCGTCGCTCGTCGTTTGTATCTCGTTTCTCGTCAAGGGTATCTCGTAGAAAGAAGCATTCAGTTTTACGAGTAACGAACGACGCTTCACGAGAAACGTTATTTTCTTTTTATGTTTCTGTGCCAACTAAGACTACGGTGATATTATCTTTTCCTCCTAACTCATTGGCTTTTCCCACGAGTTGTTGACAGGCCTCTTCCAGCGAATGGCTATGTTGACGAATCACCGCAAGAAATTCATCGTCATCCATCATTTTGGTTAATCCGTCAGAGCACAATAATACTGTATCTGTTGGTTCAATCGATTGTGTTTGCACGGATGGCTCAACTTTTGATTCAATGCCGAGTCCTTTGGTAAGGACGTGACGAAGTGGGTGGGTGAGTGCATCTTCGCGAGTAAGGATGCCAAGTTCGACACGTTCTTCCACCAAACTATGGTCACGCGTTAATAACTTCATAGTCTCGCCTTGAATCAGATAGGCCCGGCTATCTCCGACGTGGCCGATTGTTGCTTGATAAGGAGGCCCTTCAGAAATTTGAAGCACGACCGCCGTTGTTCCCATGCCAGAATATTCAGGGTGGTCCCGCGCATGAGTACGAATCGTCTGATTCGCAGCTTCAAGGGCTTCTTGTAAGGTCTTTTCCCTGTCTGCAGTGGTGAGGGAGCTGTTCTTTGCCTGGTGTTGCTGAACATAGGGGCCAATGGTTTCTACCGCCAGACGACTAGCCACTTCTCCACCAGCGTGACCTCCCATCCCATCAGCCACCACCCACATATTTAATTCAGGATGTAATTGAAAGGCATCTTGATTGACTTTTCGTACTCGTCCAAGATCAGTTTGTCCCCATCCATGCCATATCATGTTTTGTGCAGCTTTCTTGGCCTCATGGACTCTGAAGTGGTCATAGGTTGATAGCGTTGTTTGAGTTTATCAAAGACCAGTTCGGCCAATGGTTCAAGGTTTTTCACATCCATTTCATTATATTCGATAAGTCGCATCCTTGCATCTGTATCCCCCCCGCGCCACGCATGCCAAAGATGTACAGCATCCCATCCGGTCAGGCCTTCAACATTGGAAGGACGTTGCAAGTCAAATTCGCCTTCAATGTGCTTCAGTCCACCCTTATACCCAAGCCGTCTTGCGGCAAAGCACAAATCAAAATGAGGATGATCGAGAGAGATGAGAGGGAACTGGGTTCGAATATAGGGAAGATCGAAGCCAGAACCAAAAAATGTGACAAGAAGATCATATTTGGCCAACTCTCCGCAAAGGCGATCATAGGTGAGCGTGTCGTCATGAATGAGTGTCGTCATACCATATTTCCCATAAATGCCGACGACGGTAATATAGCCGTAGGCGGCTGGGACTCCATTTGTTTCAATATCGAGAAACGCGGTGTGTTCACGAAAGGTTTCAAAGAGTCGCCAATGGTCACGAGACTTGAGACGTTGCGCAAAGTATTTCGCGTTTCCGCATTCAAGGTGATGGAGTGCGGTCCTGAGCTCAGCATCATACAGTTCTTTTCTTGCAGAAGGAATGCCCTGAACGGTTGGTGATGCTAAAAATGTTTGCCAGGTATCAATACCTTGCTCCCACAACCGCTGTTCCGTAGATTCTCCAATGCCGTCGAGAAAGATGAACGTCGATTCTAGCATGGATGACTCACATATTTAGCCTATAATCCTAGCCTTGATTTCACGGGGAGGACGAGCTACATTCAAAATCATTGCTATGTTTTCACACATTAATAGACAGAGGTTATCATTATGGAGTTGCAAGCACGGCGCATTCGAATATCCGTCGGTGGTGTCAAGCTGGAGGCGGATCTTAAACCAACCAGAACGGCACAGGCAATCTTTGAGGCATTACCGATTGAAGCATCCGTCAATATGTGGGGTGAGGAATTTTATTGTAAGGTGCCGGGTGTCAAAGATTTCCGAGAGACAGCCACGACACAGGTGAAAGTGGGAGACGTGGCGTTTTGGGGGGTGGGAGAAATGCTCGCGATTTTTTTCGGGCGAACGCCTATGAGCATTGGAGAAGATCCTGTGCCGGCTGATCGTGTGAATGTGATTGGTAAGATTATCGGTAATGCACAGAGGCTCAGAGAGGCCATTGGAGCCACCACCATTAGGGTTGAACCGGTTTCCTAAGCGGATTTTCTTATGCGTCTGACCAAAGAACGGGTTCATACGATCGCGTCGACTATTCTTCAGAGACTTCAGGCACATAAACATATCGAGAGTCAAGGCTCCTCAGAGTCACTGACTCGCGCGCTCGAACACGCTATGACGGAAGAGTTGGCTGTCGAAGATCGATTAAACGCTGAAGTGCGTGAAATACTCAAAAGATTTGACTCTGAATTTGAAAGTGGCAAAGCGGATTATCAAAAAATGTTTACGATGGTTAAGCAAAAGCTGGTTCGTGAGAGAGGTATTGTTCTCTAGAAGCTCGTTGTACATAGTAGCCCCTTAATACATCTGGCCTGTTGCTGGAATCTGAGAGCGTATGATGTCCTCCTTGTTGAGTGATGACAAACAGACCCATTTAGCTCATACCATTCTTCAGTTTCTTCAAGCACATAGTGAAGTGAATATAAAAAGTGAGTCGACGCTTGTTTTAAAGGAAATCAAAAGAGTTTTAAATGAACAGATGAAGATCGAGCAAGAAGTTACCCAAGTTGTCCGCACCAAACTCGAGTCGTATTCCCGCCGGATACCCGAAGGGTCCCAGGAATGGGATGTCCTGTACCAAAAAACCTATGCCGAAGAGCTCCGAAAACGGAATCTCGGATAAAAATGTCTGCTTAACCCTCGTTTTCACAATCAATCAATCAGTCAGATTGATCCTTTAATAAGTTGTGCAGAATTGTATGTCTAGTCAGCATTACAAGGTGCATGGTAATGTTTCTTGACTATGGAGAAATAAAGAGGGTGAAGAGGTAGGGCATGGCGGAACTCGAAGATGAACGTGAAAAAACTTGGTACGGCATTGGAGCTGCGACGCTTTCCGTAATCGCAGGGTTAGGACACTTATACTTAGGTCTTCAACGCGGGTATTGGTTTATAACAATTTCGCTCGTCATGATCATCGTGGGGGAATTTTATTGGCATGTTATGACGTGGATTTATGTTCAATTCGCCATATTTGCCGCGTTTGATGCTTTTTCTTTTGGGAAACGAGGACGTGGACTGTTTTGATCCGAGAATAATGATGAATATTCGAAAGAACCGACGGCATGCCGGATTTGCTCTGCTGCTGAACCTAGGATTTTTACTGGCTGGCCTGGCCTCAGTGAGCGTAGTATTGGCAGAGGAACGAGTAGCGGCAAATCTGATGGTAGAAGATGTCTTAGCTATGCCAGGAAAGCGAATACAATTGAAGGCTTTTCTTTTCCGTGAGGGATTGCTGGGAAAAAGAGTGGGGCTTGGGGGTGAAAACGTAGAGTTTTTTGTTCAAAATCGATTAATTGGCGAGTCGATGACAGGTGGGGATGGCAACGCCTATATAGAATTTGTGCCGAGGCTTCGTGGGAACCTCATGATAAAAGCTAGGGTTCTTGAGAGTTCACGTGTTCTTGATCAGGAAGCGACCGGATTGCTTGCAGCCTGGGAGAAACGCAGGCCAATTCTTCTTGTCGATCTCGAAGCGTTATTGCCTTCTGATCAGCAGGGTGAGACTCTGGAGTCATTACTTCAAGCGGCATTTGGAAAAGATTCGTTCCCAGCTCCAGAGTCAGGGGCTTCTTCTGAACTCGAGAAATTGGGGAAATTTTATTACAACATTATTTATCTTCATCGGTCGAAAAGTGGATCCAAAGAATATCTGCGAGATTGGCTCAACAAGCATCAGTTTCCTACGGGAGTTCCGATGGTGGCTCAAGCGGGGCCGGAGGCTTTCGTCACTTTTTTGGAAAAACTGAAGGCCGATGGGTGGGAAAACGTGACGGCTGGGATCGGTCGAACTGTTGAATTTGCTCAAGTCTTGGTCGAAAGACGAATTCAGACCGTTATTATTCAAGAGACTGACAGTCATGAGGCGTTTCCAAGACGAGCAAAACTTGTGACGGGTTGGGAAAAAGTCCGTCGACATTTGTGAGCCTGTATCATCTTGAGCGAATTTTAGACGACGGTCCTCCTCATTCTTTACTTTCACGTACGCAGATTACTCTCTTAGCTACGGTTGGAAAATGTCTAAAAAAACGACGACTACGAAAACGACATTTTGTTGCCAGTCTTGTGGCTATCAAGCGCCGCGTTGGAGTGGACGTTGCCCAGACTGCAACGAATGGAATTCGATGAAAGAAGAGGTCATTCGAAAAGTTGCCAATGCTCGACCAGGCGGTGTGGGTCTCGATGCGCAAATCCCCATGCCAATCGGGGAGATCAATGGCACCGAAGAAATGCGCCTGCCCACTGGCATAAGGGAATTGGACCGAGTCTTAGGTGGGGGCGTCGTGCCGGGATCAGTCATTTTGGTTGGTGGAGATCCTGGAATTGGAAAAACAACGTTACTTCTTCAAGCGTTACCAGCTCTGAGCGATGGACATCGTAATGTCCTCTATGTTTCCGGCGAAGAGTCAGTGCGTCAGATCAAGATGCGGGGTGATCGTCTCAATGTGAGATGTTCTTCTCTTTACATACATGCAGCCACCTCACTTCAAGAAATTTTTAAAGTTGCTCAGAATTTGGAACCTCAAGCCATTGTCGTAGACTCGATCCAAACCGTCTTTACCGAGGACATTAGCTCAGCTCCTGGAAGTGTGAGTCAAGTTCAAGAAGTCGCCTGTCAACTGATGTGGTACGCCAAACGTACGGGAGTTCCGGTCTTCCTGATTGGTCATGTGACAAAAGAAGGGGTGATCGCGGGACCTCGATTGCTTGAACATATTGTTGACACTGTGTTGTATTTTGAAGGCGATAAATCTCATGCCTATCGTATTCTTCGCGCGGTGAAAAATCGTTTTGGCGCAACCAACGAGATCGGTGTGTTTGAAATGAATGAGAGTGGATTAACCGAAGTTAATAATCCGTCAGAATTATTCTTGAGTGGTCGACCAGAGCAGAGCACAGGATCGGTCGTGGTTTCCAGCCTTGAGGGCTCCCGTCCGATCTTAGTCGAATTGCAAGCTCTTGTCGCTGAAACAGGCTATGCCATGCCAAAACGAATGGCGAATGGCGTTGAACTCAATCGAGTGGCATTGCTGTTAGCGGTAATGGAAAAGCGTTTGGGTCTTCATCTTTCAGGACAGGATATCTACATAAACATCGTGGGGGGATTACAGATTGACGAACCGACGATGGATCTAGGTATTGTTGTCGCTGTTGTCTCGAGTCTTCGTGACGCCCCGATTGACCCCCGTACCATTGTCTTAGGCGAGGTTGGTTTGGGGGGAGAGGTGCGACCAGTTAATCAGGTAGAAATACGTGTTCGTGAAGCGATCAAACTTGGCTTTGGGCGATGTCTGCTTCCGGAAGGCAATTTGAAAAAGTGGAAACCCATACCAGGCATGGAAATGATCGGGATTCAAGAAATTCAAGGAGCGTTTGACCTGGTGATGGCCAATGCATGAGGCTGAAGCCGGGAAATCACCTCGATTGAGTCAGAGATGGTTTCTTTTCATTTTCCTTCTCTTGGCAAGCTTTCTGTTTGCGAGTTGTACCACCGTCCCTGTTCATCCCATCAAGTCCGTTTCAGGTCAGAAAGCCCAAGCTATTCTTCAAGCATTGAATGAGAAAGAGTCCAGCATTCGAAATCTCAAAGGACTTTTTCGAGTTTCCATTACTGGATCGCTCCTGCCTATTTCCAAAACCCTGCCAGGAGTCGTATTTTATACGCGGCCTGACTCACTTCGCTTAAAAGGATTGACTGCAATTGGTGGAACGTTTTTCCAGTTTGTTCGAAAAGGTGAAGACTATCAGCTTGCCATGCCGACAAGCGGACACTTCGCAGCGGGAAAGATCGAGGAATTAGGACGGGCGGGGGATATGGGACAAGTCGTCGAGCTAAGTTTACAGGCCATGGATGCGGTGCTAGGGAAGACTGTGGGACTCAATCCCAACATGGTGCACTTGTATGAGGAGGATCAAAGGTTTCGCATAGATATTCCCTCACTTAAAACTCAGAAGAACGCAGAAAATCAAGTGTTCATGACGCGAATCTGGGTGAATAAACAACGATATGATATTGTGCATGTCGAATATCTTGATCAAGATAGTGAAGTAGTCAGACGCATTGATTGCCAAGATTTCCGAACGGTTTCTTCAACAGCTAATTCATCAGAGACTACCATTCAATTGCCTTTTCATATTCGTGCTGAAGATGATCGATTATCTGGATCAGTCACATTGGACTTTCAGGAACTTGTCGCGAATGTAAGATTATAAATAGTCATCTCCGAGAATACCGTACTCCAAGGTCCTACTCTTCAATAACAAGTTGTTGCTGATGCTCATACTTGCCGTTGAAACTGCGACTAGTCAACATAGTATTGCCGTCCTACGAGAATCACAGGTTCTGGGAGTCAGAAATGGTGATTCGCAAGGCTCCCATACGCGATGGCTCATTCCCACTATCGATGAATTACTTGGCTCCCTTGATCTGAAACTAGAAAATTTTTCGGGTCTGGCTGTGTCGATTGGGCCTGGGTCCTTTACTGGACTCCGTGCTGGGCTCGCAACAATGACTGGGTTTCGTCTCGCTCTTGACTTGCCCCTGGTAACAGTGCCTACGCTAGAAGCAATGGCCTGGAATTTTCGGTCAGAAGAAAAACTCATTTGTCCTATGCTGAGGGCAAGAGCAAGAGAGGTGTATTGGGCATGTTTTCGTTGGAAATTTGGAGAACTCGTTCGGGTGACAGATGATCGAGTCGGATCCATAGAGAATTTGGTACAGTCGCTCGATGAGCCGGCCTGGGGTCTTGGAGAAGGATGGCATCTTTATCAGCAATATTTTCTTGACAAGTCTGACAAATTGAAGTCTGCCCCTTTTGATACTCACGCAGCCAGCGCGGTGAGTGTAGGATTATCGAGTATTCAACGCTTGACGAACGGCGAAATTGCAGAAATGGGAGTTTCGCCACGTTATGTGTTACCGTCATATGCTGAGCTCAAAGATCATCAGAAAAAGGTGTAATTGATGAAAGGCCTTCATCATTCAACAGTGCTCTCAATTTCTCAAGCAACACTTGAAGATCTTGATGAGTTGGTGGTCCTGGAGAAGAGAGCATTCTCATCTCCGTGGTCACGAAAATCATTTGAAGCGGAATTGTGGGGGAATGAATTTAGCCTTATTCTTGTGGCCCGCTGCCCTGAAACTGCGGATTCGGCATCATATGAACGAAAGCTGTCCGAGCAGAGAATCGTTGGGTATATTTGTGTTTGGATGGTCTTTGAGGAGTTGCGGTTCATGAACATTGCCGTAGAGGCGGAGTGGCGTCGACAAGGAATTGGGTCGAAATTAGTGAATAAAGCGATAGAAATTGCGAAAAAACAAGGGGTTCAACGAGCGTTGTTGGAGGTGAGAGAATCGAATTATGCTGCTCAAGCGTTATATAATCGTTTTGGCTTTAAATCATATGGAACACGATGCCGCTACTATACGAATCCTAACGAGGATGCTATGCTTATGGCACGAGAATTTTTATCTCTTCCACGCACCCACAGTGACTGATGCATGGAAGGTGTAACGGACAAAAATATAGAAGAGAGGTACAACGGCATCGTCTTTTTCATGAATCACTCATCACAAGGAGGGTTCTCATGGTGACGGACGAAGAAATCGCAGCACAGCTTCGAACCTCTAACCCGGAGTTCCGTGAACTAGAGGAGGCACATCATCGACTTGATGCGGAATTGCAGGAACTACTGAAGAATCATGTTCTCACTCCACAAGAGGAAGTATTAAAGAAACAGTTGCAAAAGGAGAAGCTTGGGAAAAAAGACCGTATGGCTTGGTTAGTTCGTCAACAACGAAATGATTCATGTGATATGGCGGTTTCGTAGAAATCTTACTCGTCCATGGAGGTGTGATCGACCTCCATGGACGAGTCCTTCCCTTGCCCCGAGATGTCATGCCCACCGTCGCTCATCCGCTAAGCCGACATATTTCTGGTCTTAAAAGACGTCTTATCATCGTAGGCGCGACGGTCTTAGTCGGTTTCATGATTGCGTTTTCTTATTCCTCAGTGCTGATCGATTGGTTTAAACGCCCCTTTGAAGATACGCTGATTTTTTATTCTCCAGCTGAAGCCCTTTTTGCCTCCATCAAAATTTCGTTTTTAGCCGGTATCGTGGGGAGTGTTCCAGTGATTTTATATCAATTCTGGAAGTTTATTGAGCCGGCTTTACTGAAAAAGGAACAGGGCTGGGCCATCCCTCTTTTCATTTTAGGAATGGCCTGTTTTATCTTAGGTCTGGTGTTTTGCAATCTCATTATCCTACCGCTCGTGATAGATTTTTTCGTTTCCTTTGGCATGGATCGATCAATTAGCCCTGAATTAGCCGTTGGCACATACGTAGATTTTAATGTGAAGTTTCTCTTGGCGTTTGGGTTTGCGTTTGAAATTCCATTAGTGCTGACACTTCTGGCACGGGTTGGATTTATCGCTCCAACTATGCTGATTCAATATCGAAAACATGCAGCCATGATCGCGCTGATTCTTTCAGCGGTGGTGACTCCTGATGCGACGCTCTTTACGATGCTCCTTATGGCCATCCCACTCATTATCCTCTACGAAATTGGGATTATCGGAGCAAAGGTTTTTTGGCAGCCCCGACCCGCGACTCAGGCGGCTGATACGACAAGTGAAGGCACCGAAGACGATGTGACGTTGCCTACAGATACTTCCCCAGATGGAGGGCGTCAAACTTGAAGTCTGAAACGAACCAATTGAACGCACGAATATTGACCATCTTATTCAGCATAGTTATAGGGAACGCCTTGTTTGTATTCATAGCAGGGCACGCCTTTGATCCTGCGTTGGCAAGGTCCACGCCTCGTGTACATGGAGAGCCATCGGAAGACGGCGGAAAGCCGTTTCCTCCAAGTGTGCAGGCCATCGCGGTCACGCAAGAGGGCGTGGTGTATGCTGGTTCTTTTGGATTAGGGATTTTTCGGAGCGAAAATGGTGGAAAATCATGGGAGCCGATAAATGTTGGACTGACTGACCATTTTCTCCTCTGCTTAGCTGTGGGTGAGGAAGGACGTGTGTATGCGGGAACTGTACGTGGAGGTGCGTTTCGGACTACAGCTGATGGGCGTCAATGGGAACGCATTAATACAGGGCTCAAACGAGTTGAAGTCAAGTCATTGTTGGTACATGCCACCGGTGTGTTTGCGGGAACCGGACGAGGCATCTATCGTTGGATGGAATCCGAGAATGCATGGAAGACTGTTGCTGAAGAACTTGATCAATTACTGATTGAGAGTTTAGCGATGGTTGAAGACCATATCCTTCTTGCCGCGACTGCAGGAAAAGGGCTGTTTCGGTATGATGTCAGTGGCGTCACCGCGTCAAGGTGGCAAGGGAAGGCTTCAGAACTCGTCGATCCCAAAGAACGTTTGCAGCACCGGTTTTTGCGGGTTGTCGCAACAGGCAAGAAAAATCATATTTTTTTAGGAACACAAGATGGTGGAATCTTTCGAAGCACGGACTATGGATCTTCATGGCATACGATAAGCCGGACGCTTCCGAATGACTCCATTCGAGGCATTGTGTCCCATGATTCGAATTTATACGTGGGAACCGGTCGAGGAATTTACACATTGGACCAAGAGGCTCGTCGGTGGAAATCACTCAATACAGGCCTCACGGAAAAGGCCATTCAGACCTTAATCGTCTCACCACACGGTGTCTTGTATGCTGGTACGAGTGCTGGGGCCTTTCGAAGTGACAATGATGGAGAGACTTGGGTGAATGTCAGTGACGGGTTAGGGACACAAACCTCGAGATCAGGACCATATTAGCAAAACAGATTTCATCTTAATCTTATTATCAGACTGGGGAGACAAGAACTTATGAGTGAGGCAGAAGTGAGCGAACGGACTCGAGCCACGATTGGAGTTTCGGTGGATGGAGAGAGTTGGGGAGAAATTTTACTCAAGTTTTATCTGGAGCATGCGCCCAACCATGTGAAAAATATGGTCAAGCTTGCTAACGATAAGTTTTATGATGGGACGACATTTCATCGGGTTATCCCGGGTTTTATGATCCAGGGTGGAGATCCGAACAGTAAAAGTTTAGACCGGTCTTCTCATGGGACTGGAGGACCAGGCTATCGGGTAGCGGCTGAGTTTAACAAACAACCTCACAAACGAGGTGTCCTATCGATGGCACGAGCCCAAGATCCGGACAGTGCTGGGTCTCAGTTTTTTATTTGTGTAGCAGATGCGAACTTTCTCGATGGACAATATACAGCGTTTGGCGAGGTCGTTAGCGGGATGGATACCGTCGATCGAATCGTGGCTGTGAAACGCGATGATCGAGATAATCCAGATAGCCGGATCCAAATGACCATCTCAATTTCCGAGGTCGATGCCTAAAGTCTTTGTGTTGATCGGGTACCTGGGTAGTCTTCTTGTGAGTGGTTGTGCTGCACCTCAGTTCTATTCGCATGTTGTCTATGAAGATCCGGCTTCATTTGTTCGACTAGAGTTTTCTCCGAACGCTCGGACTGATCAACCCAAGACACTGCATGCCCATCCTGCATATTTGACTGAAGAACAGCTGACTCAAATTTTTAGAGGATTGTTGGTAAGGCAGCACCGATCTGCAGTTCTGTTATGGTTTATGGATCCAGCAGAGCTCGTACCAGCTTTTACGGAAAAGGAAGTGGGATTTCTTGCTCAATATGTTGGCAAAGCATTGAGCCAAGCCGTTGCTGAAGAAGTGGTCACGTTTTATGTCAGTCAGCCTCTGAATGCCACGACAAGGGTGGTGACGTCCGGAGTCGTCTTTCTTCAGGGAAAACAGTTTCACTTCATGTTGAGTAACTACCGAACAGTGTACAGCATCCCACCTTTTGGCATAGTCTATGATCGTCGTTATCCCTCCTACTCCCTCGCACCAAGAAATATTGATGTCTTCTTTGAGCCATCGGATTACATCATTCCCAATACGGTCAGTTTTTTTGAAAATTTGGTTGGAGAAGATCACGATGGAGAGATCATTCTCGATCTCTCTCGTTTTTCCACACTACGTTTGTAGCATTTCGATCTTTCAGAATTACTTAGAATCATAGAATAGCTATCACACGCTTTGCGTAACATTAAACAATATATGTAAAAGAAAGGAATGGTCTGGTATTATCAAGAACGTGTGAACTCGTTAGGTCAAGTAGATGCTAGAGCGCGTGTCAGGGAGAGAAAGACAGGAAGAAGGTTTAATCTTAGATGTGATGCATCCCTGTCGAGAATTTCGCGAAGAAAACCCTGTAAAACCTTACCCTCTTTCAGGTAGTCCTTAGTCGAACAATGTGGTAGGGCCGTCCTTAGCTTTTACTCGAAGTTTGAATTCTTCATTCCTTTCTGCATGATTTTCCATCGTATATTTTGCAAGGCGATTCACTTCGTGCCAGTTTCCATGACACTAAAATTGGGGGTAAATTATCTGGTCGAAATTGAATAACCACATCAATCATGTCCCCTAGGCTTAACGTTTGAAGGTGAGATTTTACCTCCTCTGCAACTTGTATCCATAATATTCCGGAGCCGGTCGTGATAAGAAAAAAGCCTTTTTCAGCCTCAATGCGGACAATAGGACTGTAATAGGATTTGACTTCTCCAGGTTCCTGAGCCGCACTCATCACAGGGCCTGAAATTACTGATACACTGACCATGAAGAATAACGTCAGAATGTACCAAGTTCGGAGTAAAATAGACATAGAGGAAACCTCCAACTAAGTTGAGCTATTAATAGACTATTATGTCAGGCTATAAGCTCGTAAGTCTATGGTTTTTTTAAGGAATTTATAAAGAATTTATAAAAATTTGTACAAGGAGAAAGTGAAGAATCCTTAGGAAAGCTTGGTGGGAACTTCAATGGATTTGTTGTGGCGAATGCGAAAGGCTCGAACGTCTGGTTCATGTTTATCGAGGAGTGAGATAATGATGTGGAGAGGCTCTGGAAGATTAAGTTTTTCTCGGTAGCTTTCAAATTCCATGGCGATCGTAATATCCGTTTGAGAGGGGCGTGCTGGGCTAAATGTATGGGAATGGTAAAACGCTTGAAGGCTCACGCCTTTGTCTCGAATGTCTCGTAAGGCTTTGCCCATTTCTTGTGAGTCCATTTGAAAGGCAATATCTGCACGTTCTTCTGGTGATAGTTGTGTAAGGTCTGAAAGTTTGGGAGCATCAAATCGTGCGAGGTCATCTTCTGATAGGTTCGCAAGAATATTTTTAATGCGGTAGTGTTGAGATACTGTTCCATCCTCTCCACCAAGAATGCCACAACATTCGTGAGGATCCAATTCACGGGCGTGGGCAATCATCTCTTCAGCGATAACAGCGGGGATGGTTAGCATGGGAAGTGATTAGAGACTACATGAGACTTCATGCTCTTCAATCGTGGTAATCGAAGGCTCAGATCCACAAAGAGGACAATCAGGAGCTTTAGGACGTTTCACGTTTCTGAATGTCATATCTAGTGCATCATACAGAAGGAGTCGATTAGCAAGGGTGTCTCCTGTGCCTAAGATTTCTTTGATGGCTTCATTAGCTTGTAATACGCCGATGGTGCCAGCAAGGACTCCTAGTACGCCAGCTTCTTGACAATTGGGAACAAGTCCAGCAGGAGGTGGTTCTGGGTACAAACAGCGATAACAAGGATACCCTTCATGCGGCTTAATCGTGGCAAGTTGACCTTCAAAACGAAAGATACTTCCTGATATCAAGGTTTTCTTTGCAAAATAGCACGCATCATTCACGAGAAAACGTGTTGAAAAATTGTCTGATCCGTCGAGGACGATATCGTAGTCTTGGATAAGTCCAGAAATGCTTGACGCGCTCACATGCTCAGGATAGAGGTTGAGTTGAACATCAGGGTTTAGAGCGGAGAGCATAGTCTTTCCTGATTCCACTTTAGAAGTTCCTACTCTATCGGTCGTATGAAGAATTTGGCGTTGAAGATTAGAAAGATCAACAACATCTCCATCTGCCAACCCCAACGTCCCAACCCCTGCAGCAGCAAGGTACAAGGCCGATGGCGAACCCAGGCCACCAGCACCAATCACCAACACTTTGGCCTGTCGTATTTTTTGTTGGCCTTTACCTCCGACATCATTTAGGATGATTTGTCGGCTATACCGTTGAATCTGTTCATCAGTAAATTCCACGTGCGTTATCCTTATTCCACGATATTGAGTTCTATCGGGTCAACGATGCATCCTTTGTCACGAAGCCCTGCAATAGCTCGATCAATCTCATCGGCATCTCCTGTGAACTCCACATCTAGCCAGCCGGTGGTTTCACGTACATCGGCTCGGCGAATGCTCGTCACGACTTTGAACTCCTGCCCAATTTCATACAGGATCGGGTCCGGAATTTTTTCTTCCGGATATCGAATATGAAATCGTAATTTGGCCATTACTTGCCCCCTGCGATCGCTGGGATAATGGAGACTTCATCAGTATCTTTCAGTGGTGTATTTTTGCCTTCTAAAAATCGTATGTCTTCTTCATTTAAATAGATGTTCAGAAATCGACGAATTTCTCCAGTTTCATCACAGAGGCGTTCTTTAATGCCAGGATAGGATGATTCCAGACTTTCAATCATCTCAGAAATGTTCGAGGCTTGAACCTCTACCTCACTTTTTCCTCCAGTTTTTGGTCGAAGAGGGGTTGGGATACGAACTTTGGTCATGCCGGCTCCTGTAGATCAAACTTCTTAGTAAATTGGCTTAAGCTGGGTTGTATTCGAATTGGACGTCCCACCGAATCAATCACCGCTTCTTGGGTTTTCAATCCGTTCCCGGTGATATAGGCGACTGTGACGTCATTTTTCTTAATGTGTCCTTGTTTTGCTAGTTTTCGAAGGACGCCAATCGTCACACCTCCGGCCGTTTCAGCAAAAATGCCCTCGGTTTGAGCGAGCAGCTTAATCCCTTCGACAATCTCATCATCAGTCACGGATTCCATGGCTCCTTGGCTTTCTGCGGCAGTTTTCAACGCATAATAGCCGTCTGCAGGATTTCCTATGGCGAGAGATTTCGCGATGGTGTTCGGTTTCACAGGTTTAAAGAAGTCTCGACCATTTTTATACGCCGTAGCAATAGGTGAGCATCCCTCAGCCTGGGCGCCATTGACTTTGGTTGCGACTTGATCGATCAAGCCAAGTTTTTCAAACTCTTTCAGTCCCTTCCAGATTTTGGTGAGTAAGGAGCCTGACGCCATCGGGACCACCACTTGATCCGGCGCACGCCACCCAAGTTGTTCGACCGTTTCAAAAGCTAACGTCTTTGAGCCTTCAGCGTAATAGGGGCGCACATTGATATTGACGAATGCCCAACGACGTTCCCCCGCAATCTCGCTGCAAAGACGATTGACATCGTCATAGGTGCCTTCGATCTCGACCACATTTGGTCGATAGATCAAGTTACCCAGCACTTTGGCAGCTTCTAAGTCGCCAGGAATAAACACATAACATGTCATGCCAGCCGAGGAGGCATGTGCGGCGACAGAGTTGGCCAAATTTCCAGTAGACGCACAGGCGACGGTTTCAAACCCTAATTCGCGTGCTCGTGTTAACGCAATGGCCACCACGCGATCTTTAAAGGAGAGTGTGGGATGATTGACGCAATCGTTTTTGATATACAGTTCATCAATGCCAAGGAATGCACCGAGGTTGTGAGCTCGAACCAATGGCGTGAACCCCGCATATTTACCTACTGTAGGCTGCCCTTCGACAGGAAGCAGGTCAATATAGCGCCACAGGCTTTTGGGGCCAGCTTGAATTTTTTCCCGCGAAATCGAAGCCTTGATTTCTTCATAGTCATATTTGACTTCTAATGGACCAAAGCAGAGCTCACAGACATGAATGTCTTTGGTTGGATATTCCTTGCCGCATTCGCGGCAAACGAGAGATTTCATTTTAGCCATAGGATAATCCTCCCACTTATGGAATGTGGGGAAACGTTATGAGACGCTTACACCTGCCGAGGGTTGCAGTTGACAGGCTTCTTGTTCGTAATCAATGAGTTCAGTGATCGTTGGTTGTGTGCCACACAACTGACAATTGGGATTGCGCTTGGTTCGTATTTCGCGGAAGTTGGTGTTCTGCGCGTTAAAGTCTAAAATTCGATTGGTCAACGGTTGTCCAATGTTCAAAATCAGCTTAAGAGCTTCTGTAGCTTGGATGGTCCCAATGATACCCGCTACCACGCCAATAATGCCGGCTTCCTGGCAACTGGCAACGAGTCCAGGCGGTGGTGGCTCTTTAAAGATGCAACGATAACAGGCTGACTGGTCTGGAATGATTGTGAAGACACGCCCGTCAAATCGAAGAATACCACCATGAACGAGCGGTTTCTTTGCGAAGAAGCACGCGTCGTTGAGCAGGAATTTAGCAGGAAAATTGTCGACACCATCGATAATCACATCATACTGCTTGATCAGTTCCAGCGCATTGCTCGATGTGAGACGATCTTCGTAGGTCTCGACGTTCACGTCAGGGTTGAGTGCAAAAATTTTCTCTTTTGCAGAAATGACTTTCGAGCGATTCACGTCTGGAGTATGATGAAGGACCTGACGTTGCAGGTTGGATAAGTCGACGACGTCACTATCGATCAATCCAATCGTTCCAACTCCAGCCGCGGCGAGATATAAAGCCACTGGCGAGCCAAGGCCGCCGGCACCAACGACGAAGATGCGAGCTTTGGCGAGCTTCTTTTGCCCTTTTCCTCCGACTTCTGGCAAAAGAATATGGCGGCTATATCGATTGATTTGATCTTCAGAAAATTCCATTTGCTAACCTAAGTAGAGTTTGTAGGAATATCACTATGTCCTAAGGGAGTCGAGGCTTTATCAATCAGATGTTAAAATACTTTTCCATACTGAGGTATCGTTCTCCGGTGTCACATAACACCGTCACGACGTTTTGATCAGGCTGCATAGTTTCAGCAACCTTTTGTGATGCAAAGACATTGGCGCCTGCTGAAATGCCAACCAAGAGTCCTTCTTTTTTTGCCAACTGTTTCGTACTTTGATAAGCCTCTTCATCAGTCACAGCCATGATTTCATCCAAGATCTTCCGATTAAGCACCGTTGGTACAAACCCAGCACCAATTCCTTGAATTTTATGAGGACCGGGTTCTCCGCCTGAAAGCACTGGCGACCCTGAGGGTTCCACTGCGACAATCTTGGTCGAAGGATTTCGTTCCTTAAAAATCTCCCCACATCCCGTAATCGTTCCACCAGTTCCAACCGCAGCAACGAATGCATCAACTTTCCCATCGAGTGCTTCCAAAATCTCTGGAGCTGTCGTTTTTTTATGCATGGCCGGATTTGACGGATTGGAGAATTGATCAGGCATAAAATACTCTGGATTTTGGCTTAAAATACTCTTAGCCTCTGAAATTGAACCTCTCATGCCTTCTCGTGCTGGCGTGAGAACCAACTGCGCTCCATAAGAAGACAAAAGACTCGCTCGTTCTAAGCTCATACCTTCCGGCATGACTAAGATCAACTTATACCCTCGAACCGCTGCGACAAGCGCAAGACCTATCCCGGTGTTGCCGCTGGTCGGTTCGACAATTGTCCCACCCGGTTTAAGGCGACCTTGACGCTCTGCCTCATCGATCATGTTGAGACAGATTCGGTCTTTGACGCTGCCCCCAGGATTATAAAACTCAGCTTTTCCATATATCGTAGCCCCTCCGGGGGGAGAGAGTCGATTTAAACGAACTAACGGTGTTTTGCCGATACCGTCGGTGATTTGAGCTAAACAAAGCGCGCTCACTCACCGCCACCCATATAAAAGAGGAACTCTAGTTTATCACCATCTTTCACATTGGTGGTTGGCATCTGTTCACGTTCAACGACCTCAGTATTCAATTCTACAGCCACAAGTTGAGGGTCGATGTCTTTGACTTTTAGAACATCTAAAACCGTCGTCGCATCAATCGTTTCTTGCTTCCCATTAATGCTAATTTGCATTGAAAACCCCGCGTTTTCCAAAATATAACCTAAACAAAAAAACGTAACAGACTTCCGCGCAATCCGTCAAGAAATATGGGAGTTGTGGGTACAAACGGTTGCGCCTTTTGCGCGAATTTTGATTCAACCGCACAGATTCTTTCCCGCCTGTACGTAGGTCACCATGTTTGTACATGCACTGAGGAAAATTTATCTCAGCACGTAAAGCACGTAAAATGTTATAGATCGATTTTGAAGGGGGTGTGGATGGTACGAGACAAGATTTTCTGCTTTCGTGGAAATTTTGTCTGCCGACAGAGCTTTGGCCCAATCGAGGTCGTATAAATTTTTCAGATCATTTATTGAATGGGATATGGATACTTAAGATGAGAATGCGGAGGGGTGACCTCGACTACACGGTAGGGAACAAGAGGAAACGTCTGGGGCTGTTCATTTTTCTTTTGAACCATAAGGTCCAAGGTTCCTACATCAAGGATCTGACTCTCTCTGAGAGTCAATGAACCGGACGTGGCTCGGAGGTTTGTCACGGAAGAGATGAGTGGCTCTAACGGTATCGTCAGTCGGAGTTTCATATTCAAGGTATTTTTTATAGTGTTCTTGAGCTTCTGAAGACCATTGATTCGTTCCCCCTTCATAATGGGGTTGGCGTTTTCCCCTACTTCAATTTGGACAGCTTGAAGCTCCCCGCTGCCTTCTACCCGAAGAGTGCGTAAAGAGTTCTCCTTACACTTGAGTCTCCACGTATGCTGAGGGTCCGTCGGGGTTGCCCATTGGCTACAGTTCAGCCGCAACCTCCCGATTGTGGAGTTGGTTGCTTCTATGCGTCCAATAGGAATGCGAAATCTGTCGTTGCCCACCTCAAACCGAGCAAATACAGACTGTCCGCGTTCCAATGGAAAAGAAACTGGAATAAATTCTAACCCTTTTCGGCTTGTCACCCAAAGTAAGCTTGCCACAGCATCCTTCTTGAAATCGAGGGTCTTCTCAAATCTCTCAGCTAATGCGTCCTCATTCGTAGGGCTGACAAAATCCGCCGCGATGTATCCTTGAATGCCGACTCTCATCTGGTCATAGTGGCTGATCGGAGGGGAAGAGTCAAAGCGTACATTTTCAACGTCTGGCCTAGATGTCAGGGTCAGCACTTGTAACTCCCCTGATTTTTGAGCAGTCAGAAAAGAAAATAATTCTTGCGCCCGCATCTCATTCCCTAGTGCACTCAAGTGGCCTTTGGGAGCGTGATAGAGGCTCGGTAATGGCTTGAGATATTTTTGAGCTATTTCACTTTCGTAGAAATAGATATCATCCGATGTCTTGTTTTGAAGTCCACAAATATCTGGGTGATCGCAAACCACGATAGGATGTTTGGCTTCTGCCGCTAACCGGTTGAATAACATCGTATAGGTGGTGAGGGTTTCTTCAGTTTTGTCCATGCTGGTGTAATAGAAGGGATTCAATTTAAATTCTCGCCCTTTGGGAACTAAAACTCGTAAAAACGCGGGTGCACGCCGGTCATGCAAGATATATTGCCAGGGAGTCAGTAAACGGTGATAAATCGAGCACGCTTCTTTTCTTGAATTACCTAGAACTGGTGAGAGTGTAAGCCCCACCTCTGAGACGATATATCTGGCGTGTATTGGGCAAAAGCTGTGAGGGAAAAGGTTAAAGGTCACATCTCGAAAGATATGAAAAGAAAATGGGAAAAAAATAGAATAATCCAGGTCGTATTGTTTACCGACATACTCCCACATCAGAAAGATTTGGTGTACACCGTATCCTGGCACCCCGAAATTGAGTACTTGCACATGATCATGACCGACTTGATCAAATAGCTCCTGAAGAAGGGTCGGAAAATCAAATGCGTAAGCGGCTTCTTCCCCCCAGACGTAAGAACCTCCAAATAATCCAATTCTGATCGTGTTGGGACTTTTCGACTCGGAAAAATTTATGTAAGAACTTTGGGGGGGGCTATAAATGGACAATGGACCTTTCAGAATTTTTCGATCAACATGGGCCCACCCCAGATTCAGAATTTGTGACTGAGTAAGTTTGGGAAATCTCGGCTCTTGATAAGAGCTGACGGTAAAGGACTCATACCTATCGAGACCGTTAAGGTAGTAGTGGTGGCGAATGTTGTAGGCACCTGTGAGAACCAGCAACATTATCAATATAACAATTACTCGGTTTCTATATGTTTTTGTGTGGTGATTTGAACTGAATAGCGACATGACAACGGTGTTGCTTAGCTAGCTTTTAGACAGCTCCCTGTGGCCTTAAATTATCGTACCAAACAATCGAGCGCTTTAGGTACGAATCGGGAATTGGTTCATCATTTTGTTCTGAACAGAGCGTGCGGGTCGGTGACGAATTTTCAGAAAATATGCGTCTTGTGATGAATGACATCCATACCGTACGGCTGACTTTCTGGAATCTTTTACATCACGTTGAAAGCAGGAGCGGGACTAAATCTTTCGCTCGGCCTTGAAATGACACATCAACAAGGTCCGAATTTGGAGTAGGGTCCAAATTCAATTCCACGACAAAGGCGCCATGTTCTTTGGCAATTGGCGCGAAGGAAGCAGCTGGATAAACAACGCCTGACGTGCCGATGATGAGAAGCATGTCACAGTTTCGAAGGGCTCGGAAACTGGCATCAAGATCTTCCTGCGCGAGTGATTCTCCAAACCACACAATGTGTGGACGTAAGAGGCCTTGGCAATCTGTGCAGCTTGGTAGGATATCAATAGGGACTTCATGATTTGATGTCACAGTTCTACAATTGGTGCAGCGAACTTTCCAGATGTTGCCGTGAATTTCAGACAAGTTCGTCGATCCCGCGGCACGATGCAACCCATCCACGTTTTGAGTAATAATCCAAAAATCTTCGATCTTTGATTCGAGTATGGCGAGGGTTTTATGAGCCTCGTTGGGTTTCTTTGTGCTGATTAGTTCTCGCCGCCAGTTATACCATTCCCACACGAGCTTGGGGTCACGCTCAAATGCATCGGGGGAAGCCAATTCCTCGGGACGAAAATTCTTCCAGAGTCCATCAGCTCCGCGAAAAGTGGGCACTCCACTGTCTGCTGAAATACCTGCTCCCGTGAGCACGGTCACTGAGCGGGCTTGAGAAATCTTGTCTCGAATATCAGATATGCTCATGTGTTGATTTTCATTAGAAGAGTGTACTGTATGACCAAATCTTACATTCACAGTCATTTTCTTTTTCGATATTTCACGTTCCCAATGCCCTTAAAATCCTCATCTTGAGTCCAGAGGGTGGCGTGAAAGGCATGAGCTGTTGCAAGGATAAGACTGTCTACCATAGGTAGTCGATGCTCAATACTGAGTTTAGCCGCATTGAGAGCGAGAACGGAGTCGAGATCCACGACGGTCCCCTGTTGCATGGCGGCAATAGATTGTAACGCTTTGCTTTCATCAGTCTGTTGAAGAATTCTTTTAAATACTTCGTAAAGGCTGACAGAGGGGACGATCAACTCATGCGTTTGTTCAATCGGCTCAGAAAAAAATGTAGCATTGGGGCCATCAGCAAAGTATTCCAACCAAGCGGACGAATCCACAACGTTCATGCTCGGTCAGACTCCCGTTGGATTTCGGTATCGATTCCAGAGAGAAACCCGCGCATCTCTTGTGGAGTGCGAAAGGGAATCAGCTCAATACGACCGTCATAGAGGATGGTCTGAATCTTCTGCCCAGGCATCAATCGGAGTTTTTCTCGAATTTGTTTGGGAATCACGACTTGAAATTTTGGTGAGATGGTAACCAATGACATATGATTTACCTTTCGATCAACTAATCGTAATACGAAAAATCTATTGATTAATTAATTGTTTGTCAATATAGAAGGAGGATAGAAGGAGAGGGGATAAGCAGAGGTTGAGGAGATTCGTATGAGAGAAAGGATGTTGAAGTATTTGATTGTTCAGATCTATTCTCTACTAACTTGAAGGAAAATATCCTATTCATGGTTACAAGACTCTTTGATCTTTCCGTGCCGCTTTTCAGGGATACGTTTGTGTATCCTGGTGATTCACCTCCCATTCTTACTAAAAGCTCGAATCTTGAAAAGGGAGATGCTTTGACCGCATCGCATCTTTCTATGAATTGCCACGTTGGAACGCATGTGGATGCCCCGGCACATTTCCTGGGAGATGGGGAAAACTTAGATGAGTTGCGACTTGATCGATTTCATGGACCGGCCATGGTGTATGAGTTTCTCGATCGCGATGTCATTACACAAACTGATATACAAAATGTGTCTGTACTTGAACGGCATCATATTTTGCTGAAAACCAAGAATTCTGAATTACTTGAATGCAAAACATTTTCTTCAAGCTACTGTACTGTATCTCCGGAAGTAGCTGAATGGTTGTGTGAGCGTCAACCCCTGTCAGTTGGCTTTGACTATTACAGCCTAGATCCGTATCAAGAGGACGGAGGCTTTCCGGCCCACACGATATTGGCACGAGCAGGAATTCCGGTCTATGTCTGTCTCAATTTGAAAGATGTCTCTTCTGGTCATTATGTGTTTTCAGGATTTCCATTGAGACTTCTTGGAGCCGAAGCCTCGCCGGTGCGAGCGGTATTGATGAGCGCTCACAATGGGAGATGATGAGCATGAACGAGGCACGATGAATAACATCATGATGGTTGGGGCTGGGGCGGTGAGTGGTTTCTTTGGGGCGCAGCTTGCCCGCAAGCATCCTCATGTGTCTTTCCTTCTTCGTCCCAGAACATGTGAAGCGGTTAAGGAGAATGGCCTGACTGTTCGAAGTCAGACGTTGGGAACATTTACGGTTCGTCCGAAACATGTAAGTTCCGATCCTACTGCATTGCCTACTCCAGATCTCATTGTTCTAGGAGTGAAAGCGTACGATCTTCAGGAAGTTTGTCGCCAGCTTAAGCCAGTGATGAGTCCTGATATGATTCTTTTGACTCTCCAAAATGGAGTCACTATTGAGGATGTACTCGTGGAACGATTTGGGAAGGAACCTATAGTCGGAGGAGTAGCCTTTATCTACTCAAAAATTATCGAGCCTGGTGTGATCGAACATTACAAGCGAGGCGCATTGAAGATTGGAGAATTAGATGGGCGAAAAACTCCACGCGTCAATCAGATTGCTGAGCTCTTCACCGATGCAGGGATAGAATGCCAGATGAGCTCTGATATCCGTCGTGCCAAGTGGGAGAAGATGTGTTGGAATTGCGTATTTAATCCTCTCACGATTCTACTGAATGATTCTGTGGCTAAAGCCTTAGATCGGCCAGAGATGTCTTCGGTAATTTCTATGATTGTGGAAGAGGTTATGACAGTCGCGCGCGGGCAAGGGTTGTTTTTTGGTAAGAACATGGCTGAGAAGGTTGTGCAATCATCACAAGACCTTCGAGATATTCATACTTCCATGTATGATGATTGGAAAGCTGGGCGGCCAACGGAAATAGACTATCTCAATGGGTATATTACCAAGAAAGGAAAAGAGTTTGGCGTGCCGACGCCGCTTAACGAATCTTTAACTGCCATGGTGAAGGTGATGACTGAAGAAAATTCTACTCATTTAGGTAAGTTCTTTATTGAAGGTGAAGTCGTTCAGAGGCTCTCTTTCGACATTGAGAGTTTGAGGAAGGTGTCATCAGAGGCGCAAGTGCCGGATATCAGTGTTCTGATGCCAAAGATGAAGGGACAAGGCGTGCGACTACGTGGTCTCTTGGATATTGCGACATTGCGGGTTGACGCAGACCATGTCACGTTTCATTCATTGGATGGCCAATTTGCGGCTACGCTCACGTTGGCGCAAGCACGGGAGTTTGGGATTTTGATCTATGAAGTCGATGGGGCACCCTTGCCACTTGAAAAGGGCGGCCCCTTTCGACTCGTTACGCCAGGGCTTGGAGATCTGTGCGCCAATGTCAAGCAAGTGGTTAGAATAGAAATTACTAAAGGGGCAGGCCGAGATACGCGCCCGCCAGAAGTGTGTACATAGCGCGTCTCTCGTCGTTCGTCGCGAGTATCTCGTTTATAATACTGATGAGGCGGTGAAAGATTTGCAACTGTGTGTGATCGTCTCTTAGAATGCCACTCAATTTTTGTGGTATCCAAAAATCATATTTTCTTTTCAGTATTAGAAATCATAAAAATTCAAGAAAGGATTGAAGTTTATGTCGGAGCGTACTCTCGCGATTATTAAGCCAGATGCAGTGAAAAAACATGCGATCGGAGATATTATTCGGCGCTATGAGAAAGCCGAAATTCATCCAATTGCCATGAGAATGCTGACCCTTTCCAAGGCGGAGGCTGAAGGCTTCTATGCGGTTCACAAAGAACGTCCATTTTTTAATGATCTTACGGCATACATGGCATCGGGACCAGTCGTTGTGCTGGTGTTGGAAGGAGAAAATGCGATTAAGATCAATCGCGATCTCATGGGGGCAACTGATCCGACCAAAGCTGAGGCGGGGACCATTCGTGCCGATCATGGTGCGTCGATCGAAGCGAATGCGGTTCATGGCTCTGATGCTTCAGAAACTGCAAAATTTGAAATTCAGTATTTTTTTCCGGAACTCTGAACTCACTCGGTCATTACGTGTTTTCTGATTGGCTTCATGTCTCGTTGGATTTCTTTAAGAAAGTACAGAAATGGTTGCAATGTGGACTTGGAGAAACCCCGCATCACTTCTCAGGAGCAATCCTGTTTTCTATTGGGTGCTCCTATCATTCGTCTGTCTGATATTCTCTGCGTGTGGAAAGACTGTTCCTCCTCCAAAAACTTTAGAAGATCTTCAAGCTCAATCTCAGGAACGACTGTTTCAATCTGCAAAAAGCGAATATCTTTCTCAACAATACACTCAAGCTATTAAAGAGCTTCGACATTTTGCGTCAACCTATCCTCGCTCACGCTATGACGCTGAAGTCACTTGGATGTTGGCCCGCGCCTATCACGAATCGGGTGATATGAAAAAGGCTCTCATGCTGTATGAGCGCGTACTCAGCGATCCTTCAGCCAGGCCTCATCATCGAGAAGCGCGACAACATCTACAGCACCTTCAAGCGCTCTCGAAACCTCCAGTCCGAGACCGGTCTGACGTATTTGCATTACAAATGACCTTCCGTCAGTGGCTTCAAGGGCAAGATTGGACCGCAAGATTAAAAAACATGGTGAGTCGTGGTGTGACAACGCAAGTGATCAATCTTGAATGTGGACTAACGAAGGAAGAAGCGGCAATGCTCTTTGCCGAAACGTCTAAGGTAGAAACCGGAGCCTCAGGTTCCTCTTCTGATTTTTTATCGTTTGTGCAGCAATCTCGCGAGCAGGGACTCTCCGTATTCGTCGGCGTGAATATACGATGTCTTGGGGACCTGGAGCCTGAGCTTGCCGTTGAATGGGTTGATCGGGCCTATGATCAAAAAACGGAAGCTGTTCGGTCCACTAAGTATTTTGATGTGTTTAATCCACTATACCAACGGTTTCTTAAGAAGACTCTCGTGCAACTTGCCAGTTTTGGCGTTGATGGATTTGTCTTTCTTGGCGATGCGCCCATGGGGATATTTGACGGGCTAACTCCCATAGCGTTGGCCAAATTTCAGCGGGAGTTTGGAGTGGCCTTTAACCCAAAGAGTGTGTTTGCAGCCAAGGGCAAATCAAGGAATCGATCGAGTAGGGTAGTTCTTCCCAAGAAAGCAGAATTTTGGCGGTGGGTGGGATGGAGGGCTCGCACTCGTTTGAAAGTGTTGGAAGGGTTGATGTCCGCCGTCAGGGCGTCTTCCCCTAAATCTCAAGTAGCGCTTGAAATTTATGCGGGAAGCCTCAATGATCCTCTTCGAACGTTATTACGATTTAACGAAGATATTCTTGAAAGCCACAATCATGACTTTTCGTTTTTTGTGATAGATGTCGATGGCCCTCAACAATCTCAGAGTTCGTCGTCGCGACAAGGCGTTCAGTCCCAACAAGAATCTCTCTTCATTCTTGCTAATCGTCTCCTTGAGGTCACAAAAGATCCAACCAAAATATGGCTGACGATACCGAGGAAGATGGAAGTCAAGACTTGGTCTTCAGAATCTTTAAAGGATCTGACACGCGGTGAAAATATTCCTCAAGGAATTGGGTTGATCTATGACTTACGTCCGTTTTCTTGATACATTCAGGGAGCGTTGAAAAAGTCTACCACCAGTGTCATCTAAATCAGGAAAAAGTGAAAAGTAAGAAGTGAGCAGCAAGAAGTAAAAAAGAGTGTTCATTGATCATGTTGAAGGTTTACTAGTCTGACCTTTTTACTTTTTCACGAATTGGGCTTTGCTGGACAGTCTTTTTGAACACGCTCTTTTCATAAAAGCAGCGCAGATACCCCTCAGCTTGCTGAGGGGAGGAATGAGCAAATGTGATTAGTCAATACATTTAAAAGATGCCCCCCAGCTTGCTGGGGGGAGCTTCACTTTCTAATAACTTGTATGGAGGACTTTATGGAGCCGAGTGATTTGCGGTTTCACAAAGAACATGAATGGATCAGAGTCGAAGGCCGTGAAGGTACGATCGGGATCAGCAATTTTGCTCAAGATGCTTTAGGAGATGTGGTCTTCATCGAGTTGCCAAAAATTGGAACGTCCTTTGAAGCTGAGCAAGAGCTTGGCGAGGTTGAGTCCACAAAGGCGACTTCTACGATTTATTCACCAGTGAGCGGAAAAGTTACTCAAGTCAATAACGAACTCGATGAGCATCCAGAATTACTGAATAAAGATCCCTATGGAAAAGGATGGATTGTTGTGCTTGAGCTATCCACTCCTTCTGAAGTTGAGCAATTGATGACGCCTGAGCAATACGACGAGTTTCTCAAGTCTCAAGGATAGAACGGAAGACATAAAACGGAAGACGATAAAGCCAGATCGAGATACGAGCAACGAACGACGATGAGGAGCAGAGGTGAGTTCGGATAAACACATCGCAATATTGGGTGCCGGACCCGGCGGGTATGTTGCGGCGATCCGGGCTGCTCAACTCGGAGCCCAGGTCACGATCATTGAGAATCAAGCGCTTGGTGGCGTATGCCTGAATTGGGGATGTATTCCGTCCAAAGCTCTTCTTTCCGTCGTCGAATTAGGGGAAAAGGTTAAGAAAGCAGGTGAATTTGGTATTCGAGTCGAAGGTTCAGTGCAGTACGACCTGGGCCAGATGGTGAAACGGAAAGATCAAGTTGTGGCCAATCTGGTCAAGGGTATTGGTATGTTGTTAAAGGGAGGCGGTGTCAGTCATCTTCAGGGAACAGGGACATTGGTCGACGAGCGAACAATTTCTGTGACTCTGTCAGATGGCTCTGCGACGACTGTTCGGGCAGATGCCATCATCATTGCCACGGGTTCGTCGTGGCCCAACCTTCCGCTCTTTCCTATCGATGGAACCCGCATGATCACAAGCAAAGAAGCATTAGAGGTAAAATCTGTTCCTGAAAATCTCTTGATTGTTGGTGGTGGGATCGAGGGATGCGAATTTGCTTCGTTGTATCGTGGCCTAGGTTCTCAAGTTACAGTGGTGGAAATGATGCCGACCCTCCTGCCTGAAGAAGATGAAGAAATCTCAGCACTCATGACTCGAGAATTTAAAAAGCGTGGTATTCAGCTGTTTGCCGGGACAAAAGTTGAAACATGTCAAGTTGGAGAAGGTGGTGTCAGTGTGAAGCTTGGGTCTGGAGAAGAGATTAAAGCCGATACGGTTTTAGTTTCAATCGGGCGTCGATTCAATACTCAAGGAATTGGACTGGATCAAGTTGGCGTCTCGTTGGGGTCGAGAGGAGAAATCGAGATAAACGATCGGATGGAAACGAATGTCCCCGGTGTCTATGCAATTGGAGATGTTGTGGGCAAAGCCATGCTTGCTCATGTGGCATCCGCGCAAGGAAAAGTCGCTGTCGGAAATATTTTAGGTCATTCAGAGAGTATCAATTATGATGTGGTTCCAGCCGGGATTTTCACTCTACCTGAAATTGGTCGGGTAGGTCTGACCGAACAACAGACACGTGATCAGGGAATTCACACAAAGATTGGTCGTTTTCGTTATAGCGGAATCGGTAAGGCGCAGAGTGTTGGTGAAATTACTGGTATGTTCAAAGTCCTTTCCGATAGTGAAACAGGAAAATTATTGGGTGCACATATTATGGGATCTCATGCCGCAGATTTGATCCATGAGGCCGCGATGGCTATGGAAGTTGGGGCAACGGCCGATAAACTGGCTTCGATGATTCATGCTCACCCGACGCTCGCTGAAGGCCTGATGGAAGCTGCGGAAGACGTTGATGGGTTAGCCATTCATCAGGCAAAAAAACGTGCATGACGTCTCTATCTTTCCCATTGAGGTATTCATTACTGTCCAAGGCAGCAATCTTGAGCGCTGGCATCGTGTGTCTCCTGTTCATTGGATGGCCAGTCTCTCAAACTCGCGATAGAAGTGAGAGTCAATCGGCATTTCAAAAATCCACGCGAGTTGGTGAAATGGCCAACGCTGGGTTCTCAAGCAGTGCTCAACATGAAGCGAACGCTCAAAGCGCACGAATTAATTTGAATCTCGCTAAAGTCTCAGATTTAGAGAGTCTTCCAGGAATAGGGTCTGTGCTGGCTCAGAGGATTATCGATCATCGCGAACGCCACGGCCCCTTTAAAACCTTAGCGGCATTAGACACAGTCCCTGGGATAGGGAAGTTACGGATAGCGCACCTTCGTCCATTGGTCATCGTTACACTAGATGACCAACATGAGAAGATTGTTCGGGCTTCGCAGACTGGATCGTAAGAACTGGCTATACCATTTACTATGTCAGCTTCAGAGCTTCAGCGTCAGTTAGATCTCATCCTTCGTGGATCGATTGAAGTCATACAGCTCGATGAGCTGACAGAAAAACTCGCCAATTCAATCAAAGAAAAGAGGCCGTTGCGTGTGAAAGCCGGCTTTGACCCGACTGCACCAGACCTGCATCTTGGACATACCGTCCTCATTCAAAAACTGAAACATTTTCAAGAATTAGGCCATGAGATTATTTTTCTTATCGGCGATTTTACCGGGATGATTGGAGATCCAACGGGTGTATCCGAAACACGTGTGGCGCTTACGAAAGCACAGGTATTAGACAACGCCAAAACCTACGAAACACAAATTTTTAAAACACTTGATCCTCAGAAAACACGCATCGTGTTTAATAGTCAGTGGATGAATGAGATGAATGCTGAAGATGTGGTGCAGTTATGTTCACATTTTAGTGTTGCCCGCATGTTAGAACGTGATGACTTCGCGAAACGCTATCGCGATCAAAAACCCATCAGTGTCCATGAGTTTCTCTATCCACTGGTGCAAGGCTATGATTCAGTGGCTCTAAAAGCGGATGTGGAATTAGGCGGCACCGATCAAAAGTTTAATTTGTTGGTGGGACGTGATTTACAGAGAGACTATGGACAAAAACCGCAAACGGTAATCACCATGCCGCTTCTTGAAGGAACCGACGGTGTTCGCAAAATGAGCAAGAGCTATGGAAACTACATTGCTCTCGAAGATAAACCCGGTGATATGTATGGCAAGATCATGTCCATTAGCGACACGCTGATGCGGAGGTATTATGAGTTGTTGACGACGGAGGACTTAACGTCTGTTGATGATCAACATCCGATGGAAGCCAAAAAGGCATTGGCGGAACTCATTGTCCAGCAATATCATGGCTCTGCTGGTGCCGAACAAGCTAAGGCGGATTTTCAGCAACGGTTTCAATCAAAAGATTTTCCTGACGAACCTGACGCCCATATCTTGCTCAAGCCCTCAGACTTTGAGAGTCCGGATGCTCCTCAACTGGGAGTCGTGGATTTGCTCATGCGGACCGGCCTCCTGCCCAGTAAGGCTGAAGCGCGCCGTCTGATTGCACAACGTGCCGTTCAATTAGAGGGGGCCAAGCTCACTGACCCCAATGGCAACACCATGTTTGAATTAGGTCGACAATATCGAGTGAAAATCGGAAAACGGAAATTTGCACTCATTGAACTCAAGAAAGAATGACAGAGGGATTCTCTCGTTACGTCTAGGTTTCATTCCCACGCACGTAGAGTGAGGGGGAAAAGACTTACATATGAGAATAAAGAGTTATTAGCACGTGTTACTCCCCTCATCATTCATCTTGACTCTGCATGACCACAGACCTAGAATGTGAAAACCTCTAGAGAGCGGGCGTAGCTCAGTGGTAGAGTTCTTGCTTCCCAAGCAAGCTGTCGTGGGTTCAAATCCCATCGCCCGCTCCAACTTTCCAGACAATATTTCAATTATCGAAGGTTTAAACAGACTAGAGAGGTCAGCATGTATTTGAACTCACGATGAGGGGTTCTGAAGGGGATGTGTCCCCTTCATGAGGAGGACACGAGGGGGCTGGCCCCCTCTGTGGGAGTCTGCGAGGTAGGTCTCAGTGCCGAGCAGACGACGGAGTGGGTTCAAATCCCATCGCCCGCTCCATTTTTTCCAAAACACTGGACCTCATATTCATCTCTTTAATGTTGTCTTGTATTTTCTTTAAATTTTTTTGGAAAATTTCATCACTATAGTACAAATAGAGGAACAGAACGATGAGGAAGGTTGAGTGGATTTCCCAACGTTGTGATCCGAAGACGTTGGTCGCCCATCAATTAATGGAAGATCAGGTGGCGACGTGTCTTCCTGAAGATACGGTGCTCACAGCTGCGCATAGACTATATGATAGTGGCATCGGCAGTTTGCCAGTGGTGGATGTAGAAAAATCATTGCTTGGAATCGTGACAGAGTTTGATCTTCTTCAGGCTATTGAAGCCGAAAAGAATCTACGTGATACACGGGTATCAATGATCATGAAGTCACAAGTTGTTTCAGTGACAGAGGAGACACCATTCATGGAAATCGTGGGGTTACTTCAGCGGAATCACCTTATTCGCGTGCCAGTTCTTAGGGGGAAACGGTTGGTGGGAATTCTGGCTCGCGGTGATGTTATTTTGGGCTACATTAAAGCTACGGATGTTGGAAGTGGTGGATAGCATCCTCCTTTTTCTCAATTTCTGCTAATGATGTCACAGGCCATACCTTAGTTCCTTTCTACTCTATAAATCATCTTCATTGCTAGACTTTCTGCCTAACATAAAAAGTCTGCTAGGCTCGTGATGTCCATATTTTAATCGATCGGTGACGCATGACTCGTCTCATTGAGTTAAAACGCTTAGTCAGTGAAAAGCTTCCCCCACAGTTACGTCGATGGTTGTGGGAACGTAAGGTTGCGATAGGGAACCGCCGGATTCGAGAGCTAGGCCGTCAACTCTCACATCATATTCATAAGGCTGCAGAGAAGGACTTTGCCTCATCCGAACATATCAGTACAAAAGCCGAGTGGGAACTTTTTCATCATGTGCGTATTGATGCACTACATCGTTCATTGGGAGTCAGTCAGGCACATTCTGACGCACCTAACTCTATAGTGACCAGTACGTTGGAGCGAGATACGTATCAAATTGACAATGTGGTGTTTCAAGGACATATGAACGTACCAATAACAGCTAATTGTTATTCACCAATTCGACTCGTTCCGAAAACTCCTGCGATTGTCATCTGTCACAGTCATCACGATTCAAAGACCGAAGAGGAATTACAATGCATGGGGATGACATTCGCCCAACAGGGGTGCACGGTTTTAATCATGGATTTGCTCGGTCATGGCGAGAGACGACAGCATCCTTTTAAGGCGAAAGATGACTATGTTGGGTCATTTCTTGTCGATCGGCAAGACTACTATTTTCGATCTGTCCTTGGCATGCAATTGGATTTAGTGGGTGAAAGTTTGATGGGTTGGATGGTGGAAGATGTGAGGCGAGGCCTTGATCTGTTATGGGCAGATCCACAGGTGGACCGGGACCGAATCATTGTCATTGGAGCAGTGGCGGGTGGAGGAGATATTGCGGCAAGTGTTGGGGCAGTAGATGACCGTGTGGCAGCGGTTGTCGCTTTCAATTTTGGCCAACTGTCGATTGGTGACTGGGATTCAACGAGGAATCTTTTCAATACGGTTCGAGGTGGATTTTGGCCATGGGTTATTCTCGGTTCCCGTGCCCCTCGTCTGTTGGTCTATGGCAGAGAATTTTCCTGGATTCTGAGCAGGATTTCGTTTGGCAACGTCTAAAAAAGATTTATGACTTCTATGATAGCCCCGAGGCTCTTCGATCGATTTGTGGCTCCGGTCGAGTATCGGGCCATGGTCCGCTGGATAGCCATTGTATGAACGTTGGTCCAATTCATCGTAGGCAACTCTATCCCATTTTCCAAGAATGGTTTGGCATTCCAATTCCTGATGAAGAAATAATAGAACCTGTTCGTAAAGAAAAGCTGCAGTGTTTAACGGGTGAAGCGGGAAAGATGTTCAGCGTACGCTTGGTTCATGAGATCACTGGTGCAATGAGTCAAAAACACCTTGCTGCGGCTCGACATTCAAAAGAGTCACTAGAGACAAGCACTCGTGTTGTTTTCTTACAACAACAACTCGGCGAAGTGCTTGGATCCGTAACGCCAGTGACGACGTACCGAGTTCAAACAGAGCGTCATGGAATTGGTCGATCCGAATATGTTGTTTTGGAGGTTGAGGACAATATTTCTGTGCGCCTGCAGCTATTCCGTCCGTTCGTATCTGGTCATGCGAAACTGCCAGTGGTGATTGGCTTCGCTCAGGAAGGCAATCATGGTCTACGAAGAGAGCATCGTCGACTGATCCAGCATCTTCAAGAGCAGGGAGTCGTTGTGTGTTTAACGGAATTACGAGGACTTGGTGATGGGCGTCATGGTGAATTGTATCGAGGCAGGATCAGTCCGAGCTCCGGCATAGCGACTATGAGTCTCATGATGGGAGATAGCTTACTCGCATCCCGCATTCGCGACCTTCGAACGGTGATGGCCTATCTCCGTGGTCGAGAGGACATGGACTGCCAGCGAGTAGCCCTATGGGGTGATTCTCTTGCGGCAACCAACTCTTTTAGGGATAACCTAATCGTCCCGTTAGATTCATCTCCTTATCCATTACGAGGTGAACCTCTCGGGGGTGCGACGGCACTGCTGACCGCTTTGTATGAACCACAAGTTCAAGCCGTGTACATTCATGGAGGTCTGAGCAGTTATGCCGCGCTGCTGGATAATTTCTGTGTCTACCAGCCGATGGACTGCATCGTTCGGGGGTTGTTGCGCATCGCCGATCTATCTGATGTTGCCGAAGCGTTGGCCCCACGTCCTTTACGAATGGAGGGATTGGTGGATGGATGGAATCGTCCGGTAAGCCGTCCGGCAATTGAGGATACATATCATGCGGTCCGATCAGCATATGCGAGAGCTGAAAGGGCAGAATATTTGTCCATTCAAGTTGAACGTGGGTCAGCAGAAACAATCGCGCAGTGGTTTCTCACGTATTTACGGTAATTGAAGTCTTGAGCTAATTTTTAAGTGTTTATAATTAGGAATCTCCATCACCAGATGGAAAAGGCGTGGTACAATAAAACTATCGAGGTTAATACCAAAAGTGCAGTTGATGAATGCAACTGATAGGCAATAGCCAAAGGAGGCGATAATGTCTCAAGAATCGTCTGTACCTCAACATATTAGAACGACTGAGACCTTACTAAGATTGTATGTTCTCTTAGCTCAATATCTTGACCGTTGTCGATCTGAAGATGGGAGCAGCCCGTCATTATCAGAAGGTGAGTTTCAAAAACATTTAAGTGATACGAAAGCCGCAGTATCGCATTTGCTTTCCACGAATAGAATTGTTCCAAATAAGGTGGAAGAGGAGTATGAGCGCGTGATGAAACGTGGAGAAGCGTTGACCAAAAAACCTGGGGATTCAGAGCTTATTACGCAAGTGGATCAAGAAAGAGAGGTGCTACGAATTAAAACTTTGGCACTGAGTGATCTGCTGGCAGTCTTCCGTTCAGCGTTATGATGAACGATAGGGGATACTAAGCTTGCGAACGATCATATCAATTGTTGTTTGTTGTAAGGGCTGAAAATATACAGTAGTGATGAGGACATGATAAAAAAGTTGAATTATTTTGCGCTGACAACTTCGGTTTGGCTATTACTATGAGAATGTGAAGGCCTAGTCCAGATATATGACAATACTCCAGTCGCGATACACAGGAGTAAAAGTTTGAGCAGTGCCCCAATTTGCAAGACAAGAAATGAAATAAAAAAGAGACCTACCATCAGTACTGTCGCAGTAATCTTTGCCCCTCTGCTGATACTTCCATACCGTTCCCAGTCTTGAATCATTGGCCCAAGGGTTGGTTGTTGGATTAACCATTGATGGAGCCGTGGTGAGCTTTTTGAAAAGCAATAGGCGGAAAGCAGGACGAATGGGGTTGTTGGAAGAAGAGGAAGGAAAATTCCAATAACTCCCAAGGCCAAACTTGTCCATCCTGCGAGCAAAAGCCCCAACCGTATTGCTGAAGATTGCATAATCACTCAGATCACCATATATATCTATAAAACAAGAATTGGACCCTGTAGATCTGTATCGGACCATTTAAAAGTAAGATTAAATGGTAGGCATTGGTGAGTCTGACTTGTTGTACCAGGTTAATGGAAATTACAAGTGAATAACGAGGAAATTAGGGAGGTGGGGGACAGACGTATGAGCTGAATGCTGTATTTGAGGCTATTGGCCTTATTCAATACGACGCAACTGAGGAAAATGAGGAGTCGAAACCCCAATCGCCTACGATAGCTGGGGCAGGTTAATAGACGTGGATGAACTTGTCTGAGGCAACGAGTAGGAAATTGGCAAAAAATAGAAATCAGAAAAGTGGGGGCTGCGGCCCGCAGCGAAGACCGATAAGGTCGGGGTCTTCCCCATCGATCGCGTGCCGAGGTTCAGCGGCAGCTTGAGCTTTGCGCTGTTCTCGACGCAGTTCTTTCTCTTGCCGCTTGAGTCGCTGAGCATGCTCGCGAAAGCGTTTTCCTTGTGTTTCTTTCTTAACTTTTCCCATACCGATGCTCAGATGGATGGGGTAAAATTCTGTCTATCGTTGGAGTGTTTGCTTTTTGGTCCTTCGACCGATTGATTTCCGTTCTGTTTTTGCTCGAGCAGAAGGAGCGGCTTTAGGCGTCTCCTCATATTGAATCTCTTCAAAGCCTTGACCAATCTCTTGAGATGACATCATCAGAACTTGCTGGCGAATTTCGTCCATAGATCTCGACCGTTGCTCTTCAGAGGGATCTGTGAGCCCCAATGTTTTCCAGGGAATACTCCGGTTATCTTTAATGCGAACGATTTTATGGGGTCGTTTGTGCGCAGGCCAACCTTTTGTCATCTTCATCGTCTCTTTCTCTCCTTATAGCTGAGGATGGGTATCTCCAGATGTCCACTTACTTAACGCGCTCCAGTGTACGCCATCATTCGATACCCGTTATTAGGGAACCAATCAAGCACAGTATCACAACAAACCACCCTCTTCTCTACCCTCTATGCTAGGGGTAATAGCCTAGGGTGCACATGCAGCGAGCAGTACGGATTAAGATTTGAAGGGATTCACTCCAAGAGACATCCAACTATGGCAGTGCCCGTAGCTCGAACCGTCTCCTAAGGTAACATTCTAGTGATGGTGAGTCAAATGAGGCTCTAGCAGCAATAATTTCAGGCCCAATGATGAAGACTTGCCATGAGTAAATAGATTGTTGCGTTATAAAGTATTGGTTTTTAGGTATAAATTGGAATCTTCAGAAAAGGAAATTGAGTATCTAAATGTACACATACATCATCTTATCAAGATAATAGAGCCAGCCAATATCATGCCCCTACCAACAAAACGGCCGCCCCAGACGACAAATGGCAAGATTTTTTCTAAAAATACAAACAGCGTAATTCTGGCAATCTAAAGTAAATTCATGACTCCTCCAAAAAATAAGAGTCCCATTAGAGCCCAGCAGCACCTCAGATAGAACCACCCATGCTCTAATCCTATTCGAAGAGCCCCACCAACACCCGTGCCCCAATGTCTTGCGATAAAGTGAGCGGGTGAACGACAATGGTCAAGACATACATTTTTCCAGGGAGTGAGTTGGTAAAAACCTGCCAGCATCAAGAGTCCAGCTCTCACAAGATGGCTGGTGGTGACCATCATCGGAGAGAGAAGTGCTGTTTCGTGTCGACCTCACTGGGTTAGGGTGGCGCCGATACTAAATGCACACCACATGAGCAGATAGCCTGTGACAAAGGCCATGGTGGAAGCGATGGGTGTGCCCTGGCGTTCGGCCTTGCGAACCATGCCGGCATACCGAAGGATCATCAGTGCTTGTCCATGGTTCAAGCTGCATGACAGTCTCAGTTTTCTTATCCGACATGCGAGACGAAAGGTAAAACAGGTAGGCCGAGGCCAGAATCGTCACGCCAATGATTCCAGACAGAATAGTAATGCGGTCGCGAGTGAGGAGGGAACTCATGAGGGCCCTAAGAAGAGAAGGCGAGGGGGGAAAGAACAAACGCCGTGAGTGAACGACACTGTCTTCATTCATATGGAGAGCATTAAAGTGCGCGTGGCTTTGGGAAAGCTGCAAGGCGATTCCTCTCTTCGTCGTAGACGTTCCTGTATCCACTTCGGCGACGGTTTATTCAAAACCATTGGGAAAATTGATTCGGGCACGATGAGGAAAACCCGTATGTTTATTAATAATTGGCGTACCTTTTGATTCTGCAAGATCAGGGATCGTCACATCGGCTTTTCGCGCGTCCACATCAATAGTCATATCAATGGAAGCAGACATGGGTTCAAGAACGTCGGACATCGTGCTATGAAACACAAAAGACTTGAGTCTCTCCCGGGGCGGTTGAGTCACCGTGGAGAATTTTCCGGATTGCTTCGTGCTGAGCGTCATTGGTCCGACTGTCAATAATGGCTTGTTGCTTGTTGTTTCCAGCCGCGATCTCTCCAGGCCAGTGCAGCATCATAGCCCAGTTCAACCCATCTAATCGGGTGTTATTGAAAGAGCCTTCTTCAATATGACCCGCGGCAAAGGCCTCACAGAACCCGTGCGTCGAGAGCCCATTAAACTGGCAAGGACATCCCAATCACAATAATCACAATTGCAATTGTTGAACTCTATGCCAAGAAGCATCCAGCGATCAATCATCAGAGATTCCTCATCATCTATACATGGTCGTATTGCGAGCATTGGTTGAGTAGAAAGTATGTCGACCTATTTTCATTCTCCTATTATCAACTTGGCGTATGGAGATGCCGTGGATCCTTAGAAAAGGCTATACTTTCGAGAAAAGGTTCGCTAGTATGCGCGCCCAATAAAAATGGCTACATGTACACTCTAACCTATCAGGAGCAAAACTTATGGCTAAAAGTCAGGATTCACGAAAGGAAGCCAAGAAGAAGCCGACAAAAACGATGAAAGAAAAACGCGCGGAGAAGAAAGCGAAAAAGAACGGGTAATGTTTGTCATAGTCCGCGCCAAGAATTATGAAAAGAATGTGTGGAGGATGCATGTGCGCGTGCGTTCAATCATGACAATGCTTAGTGTTACCGTTTGGCTCACCCTGGGTATCGTTCTTGGTTGCGGGGCAGCTGTTTCGACTGGGTTACAAGATGAGTTCAATCCGGCAATCATCACTGAATGGCCGGTACCGTGGGAGCAGACAAGGCCGCGTGATCCCTATGTCGCCCTGGACAATCGAGTCTGGTTTGTCGGACAACGTGGAGATTATGTGGCGGTGCTGGATCCGCAAAAAGGGAAGTTTCAAAAATACCCCTTAGTATCTGGCACGGGGCCTCATAATCTCATTGTCGATGACCAAGGGTTTGTTTGGTACGCGGGTAACAAAGCCTCACATATTGGAAAGCTTAATCCAGAAACCGGGAATATCGTAAAATATGCGATGCCTAATCCTGATGCCGCCGATCCACATACGTTGGTATTCGGAAAACCTAGAAAAATCTGGTTTACTGTCCAACAAGGCAATTTTATCGGACAACTTTCAATGTCTTCTGGAAGTGTTCTTCTTACTCCACTGCTTACACAACATGCGCGTCCATACGGCATTGTCATAGATGATAAAACGCAACTGCCTTGGTTTACGGAATTTGGCACGAACAAGCTCGGAACGATCGATCCGGTGACCAAATTCGTCAGAGAAATTTCACTCCCTCGTTCCGAAGCGCGACCGCGACGATTAGCACTGACTTCCGATGGGGCCGTATGGTATGTGGATTATGCCGAAGGATATGTCGGGCGATATAATCGCACGACGACAAAGGTCAAAGAGTGGAGGGCGCCAGGAGGCGAGGACTCGCGACCATACGGCATGACCGTCGACGATCAAGAGCGTGTCTGGTTTGTGGAAACTGGTTCATTTCCGAATCGACTTGTCGGTTTTGATACAAAGACGGAGCAATTCATCAGCATGACTCATATCAAAAGCGGAGGAGGGACTGTGCGTCATATGGTCTACCACCAACCCACCCAAACGATCTGGTTTGGCACCGATGCCAATACCCTCGCCCGTGTGACCCTTCCTTAGTAGGTCAACGACGACCTTGTTCATTGAGAATCCATCTCACTAACTCTCGACTCTCCGGTTTCTTCCCCTGTACTTATTTCTTAGGGTTGAGTAGCATGAAAGGAGGAGAAGGAACACCGGATACATGCCAAAGGCATGCACAAAGAAATGAGTAAGAGAGTGAAATGTTCACGTCATACATGTGTTTCTACCGAGCCAAGTAGACCTTGGACCGTTTTGCAAACGGTGGTTCTTCTTTGGTTTTTGCTCGCCACTACCGCCTGTACTGATATTAAGCGATGGATGTATGAAGGGTTTGACCGCGATGCATGGCAATATCCTGAGGAGGTCATTCAAAACCTTAAGATACAACCAGGAGAGCAGGTTGCGGACATAGGGGCAGGGAGTGGCTATTTCACGTTCAGGCTAGCCGATGCAGTTGGCCCGAAGGGTAAGATTTATGCCGTTGATATCGATGAAGATATGAATGCGATGCTTGCCGAGCGCGTACAGAAGCAGGGTTACAAGAATATCGAAATTATTCTCGCAAAGGCCGAAGATCCAGAGCTGCCAGAGAAGAGCATAGACTTAATCTTTTCGAGCAATGCCTATCATCATCTGGATGATCCCTCGGCGTACTTTTTTAATCTCCGAAAGTATCTGAAACCCGATGCGCGAATTGCGATCATTGATTTCAAAGGCGAGGGGATCTTTCAAACGTTAAGTGGTCACTACACACCGAGCGAGACCATTCAACAAGACCTCGAAGAAGCCGGCTTCATCCTTCTGGAGGAACACCCGTTTCTCTCCAAGCAGGTGTTTCTCGTCTTTGCCATGGACCGCTCGTAGAGCGGACAACGTGTTATGCGTTCTCAAGAGCAAAGCAGCTTCTCTGCTTGAACATTCATTCCAGGTGATGTTCAAAACCAACTGTCAACATCATCGTCTAACTCAGCCTGACAGGTCTTGAGTTGCTTGTTATAGCGCGCGGCGCGCCACTTCACTTTCTTGGCGACTTTCTTAAGCCATGGTTTCTTCTCATACGTTTTTCGTGCATACCCACCTCGCCCTTCATGGTAGGCCAGATACTGTCTGTAGGCGTCCCACTTGGAGATTTTGAGGCGTCTTTGAGTGCCGTTGGTGTACCATCCGATGAAATCGATTGCGTCTTCGAACTTATCACGATCGGCTCCTGAATTGTCTGTTTGATTGATATAGTCCTCCCACGCTGGATCTTGAGCTTGTGCATAGCCATACGCGGAAGAATCTCGCGGCAAAGGAATAAATCCTAAAAACCATGGGCGTGGTGGCTGTGCATCATCGATAAATCTTGACTCCTGATGCATGATCGCCATCGTTACGAAGATCGGCGTTCCCCACTTCTCTTGAGCATCACGAGCCGCTTCGTACCAATCCGTTTCACCCCAGAAAATATGGCAAAGATTATCAAGGTTACTCGGGACATACGTGACGCAACCTGAGAGCAGCATGACGGTGCTGATAACAATGATTGATATGAAAGGCATGCTTACAGTATTGAATGAATTCCGATTCACGTCAAAAACATGATGAGTGAGTATATCAAATGATTCAAAAAACGCTGCGAACTTACAAAGAGTTCATCAAAGTGAAAAGTATAGCCGTGCCAAAATGTATTCAAAGTTTATTGCATGAATTGCGCTGTGTCAGTAAGTACGGTTCGGGAATACTTTATTGGGTTTCGCTATACTCCTGTACTTTTTAAAATATGTTGGGTAGCATCTTTTTAGTACTCTAGACCTAGTCAAAACCCTAGAAAAGAATGAAAATAAAGCATCTCGAAATTTCAATTACTTTGGGGTAAGTTTTTGAAGAGTTCCAAAAGAAACGATTTTGGATTTTTATAAAGAGTAAAAACTTGTCACAATTTCAGTTTTTGAGCATTCCAACTCCTTCCAAAAGTCCAATTGATTTCCTGTGCCAAAAAGAATTGAGAGGTTATATCGAAGGTGGTTGGGATAACCAAACCTGGATACCCATCTTTTGTTCGTGGCATGACAATGATTCCAATGGAGCCATTTTTTGCGGGCTCGTTAATAATCTTTTAGTTTCACAATCTCTACAGAAGGAATCTTGGGACTTAAGTCTAGGAGCTGGCCGTCCTGGATGCGTGCGATCTACCAAAGCAGGAGAGCAGGTGACTGAATACAAGCGATTTGGCCCTATCAGCAAGGGAATTGAACCATTTGTTCTAAAGCGTTCTTTCCATGGAATCAAACCTGAGGACTACGAGATATTGGAGGAATTTCGACTGTTTCATAATCTTTACCATGACCCCAACTCAAAAGCTTACAAGAAGATTGATGATTCTGGAGAAGAACATGACGTAATCCGGTATGAAGGCGATCAAATAACCAAAGCCTTTAAGGTTACAAAGCTAGAACTGCGACAATTTCTTGCGATCAAAGAAATGCATTTAGCTGTGTTTTTTGTTTCCAATCGTTTCTCTGGCCTCGATGTTCAAGAAATACCAGTATTTGAAACACTTAATGACTGTCAAACAGAATATGTTAACTACCATTTCGCCATCGCCAAAAATACTTGGAGTCTTAACAGTACTCAAAGGTCGTTTTCACGGCTACTCGGAAAGAGGCTTATACCTCCTCTGCCAAAAGAAAAAAGTGGAATATGGCCATTTAATCAAGACCAAAATGAAGAGTTTCATGAAT
Organism: Nitrospirales bacterium; assembly: GCA_965223675.1. Taxonomy (GTDB): domain Bacteria; phylum Nitrospirota; class Nitrospiria; order Nitrospirales; family UBA8639; genus JAGQKC01. The sequence goes on from OZ245013.1 coordinate 689,593, forward strand.
TCATCATTGGGTCGAATCAAGATGGAGAACCTGTTTCGCACACTTGCGATCCTAACTGCCTATCCGATCATTTTTGCACCACTGCTTCCTCAGCAAACTACTTGACGCCTGTTTTCTTCAGACGAGAAGTACTTCAAAAATATTATCAGAATTCTCAAAAATATTCCGTGGAAACAGGGTTCCTTCGTTGCAGAAGCCTTTGGGGTATGAGTATTGATAATGATCACGCGCATTATGTGATCGCCTATTTAGGTGATCTTGGTCGAGATCTACCTGAAGCTGAAAGAACATACTGGAAAAGTTTTAATGTAATCCCGGACGGAACTATCAGTCAGGCTGCATTTAAACGGGATTTCCTTGCAGAGTTCACCGAGCCAGGAAGACCGGATTTTTTATTTAAGTATCGTTTTTCAACTTTCCTAAAAATGTGGGAGAAAGAGTATGGATGGCCCCTGTTCAAGAGATTGAACCCAAGTGACCAGTATGCCTTTTCACGGCTTAGAGTTCCGATTATTGAGGACCAATCCGAATTTGATGACCAAATTCTAGGGCTAACAAAAGTCCTCATCGATTCAATTAACGAAGCTGAAATAGCACAGCAACTGTCTAGCATTCCAGAGGGATTGAAGGGAATTGGCAAATTAAAAATGTGGCTGGACCAGAAAGGTTATGCGAAGACGGAGGATACAATTCAGTTTTTTCGAGATCTGCAGGACCTTCGATCAAACAGCGCTGCGCACAGAAAAGGCAGAAGTTATGAGAAGGTCGCTAACAAATTTGGGCTCCCCCATGAAAGTTACTGCAAAAGCTTCGAAAATATCCTTGTCAAAGCTGTGGGAATTCTCGGTGACCTGGAGAATGAGTTTCTCAAGTAAGATCGTATATTGCGTATTTTAGGAGAAATTCAAAAAGAAAAATAGGAACAGATTTATTCTGGAAAAGGGGACAGGAAAAGGACATTCTTCTTTTTCTACCATAGTGCCAAAGGCCGTCGCATTTGTAATCATTCCAGACAACACTATGCTGTGTTTAGCCTTGTCAGGTGAGGTAATATCTGCTATTGTATATACAGTTGCAATGCAGATGGAGGCTTCAAATGAGTGCCAATAATCTTCTGCGAAAAGCCAAGCCAGTTAACGTTCGAGAAGCACAAGCTCAACTATCTAAGCTGATTAAATCAAAATCACCCTCGATGGTGCTTTCTCATGGGAAACCTGTCTCATTTCTTGTCCCGTATGAAGACATGCTGGATCTGGTTGAAACCCTGGATGAATTAAAGGATAAGAAACTACTTGGAGAAATTGAGCGGGCACGTAAAGAGTACGCTCAAGGAAAAGCCGTTCCTGCAGAGCAGCTCTTTAAAAAAATGGGATTCTAGGTGGCGTACGAAGTCGTCTTCCCCAGTGAACGGGTTGAGCGCCTCTTCCATAAAGCCTTAAAAAAGATTCCTGCCGACTTTCAAGAAGCTATCATTGCGGCCATTCGGTCACTTCGTACGAATCCTCGACCACAGGGTAAACGAACCAAAAAGTTAACGGGCGAGTTGATTGTATCAAAATTTGTTGCACAGTATAGATTGCGGGTGGGCTCCCATCGTGTGCTCTACGATATTGACGACCAAAATAAAAAAGTAATCCTTTTGAAACTTGCTAAACGAGATAAACACACTTACAACTAACTAGTAGGCATGTGCTGGTTTCTTTCTAAATTTCTTGTGAGTACGTGTCCAATGTTTATTGACGAATTGAATTGTGTATACCAAACTAGCCTAGGACTAGTTTAACAGAGAAGTGGACGTTAGGCCTGACGTTAGCACCTGTGATGCAAAGCTGATTAGAATCATAATAGATTATAGGAAAAGGGGACATTCTCTTTTTTATAGGTTTCACTTCTACTTTCCGTGAATGGCCAACCAGTTAGTCGTAATGCATGCCTCTGAGAGAGGGAAGACGTCTTGGGCTACTCTCTAGCATTTTAGTACTTTAGTTGTTACTGTTTTCCTTATTATCGATATACGTTTTTCGGGAATGTCGACTTCTAAGATAAAAACTTTGACTTGTTAATTCACTTGCACGATGGTATTGGGATCGCTGATATAGCGAGGGGCGAGCTGCTGATACGCACGAGGCCGTCCTGATGCACTTCAATGCTAGCCTAGCCAACACTTAGATCGTCAAGCGGTCATAGAGTTTCCATTTCAAATAGTTTCCCGTAATTCTTAATGATTCCTGCTCGTCTTCTTTTGTCGCTTCGACTTTATTTGTTTCTAATGCATACCCCCCTGCTCCATCATCCATGTCAGGTGACCAAGCTTCTTCTTCATATCCGGGACGCCAAGAGGGAGCGCTGTACCCTTCAGAAGAAGTTCCATGGCCACTGAGCATGCCTTGAAGGCTTATTCCTTGTAAGGCCGAAAGCTTTCTTGGCATTTTGGTATTGTCCAACATTACTGGGACTATATTTTTCCCTTGCTTCATTGCCTCCGTATATTCCTTCTTCACTTCTTTAGACTTCCCTGAATGTGCACACCAAAACACCAATATGTTCATACAATCTTGGATGGCTGTGACAATTGTGGCCCGCCAAGGTTTGCCCTTGGGAATACTATCTGTATCTAGAAAAACTGGTGCCCCAGAAATTCTGAGAATTTCGACGATAGGTTGGATGAGCGCTTTATCTTTTTGGCTATAGGAAATGAATAGAGATGGGGGAGCTTTCTTTGGCATAGAGATAGCTTTCATTAAAAACAATAGCATCATGCCATGAATATAGTTATTTATCTATCCCAGAAATAAAAAATCCTCGATAGCTTATTTTGTCGACAACGGTCCGAAAGACTAGTGCCATCGTTTATCAAACGTAGAATCTAGCGTTGAACCCAGCGAAGGATCGTCGTATTCGACAGAGTATTGCCACGTTCCTCTATCATCCCGACGAGATCGTGGTAGCTCAGTGTGTCTGTCATATACCGGCGAACGAAGAGCAGGTTGAAGTGGCGGCCTTTGAAGTATTTTGAAGAATTGGGTAGGGTGTGCATGATTGGCATTGTGACAGATCAGGTGAGTGTATACCAATTCCTTCAAAGGAGGTTACCTATGAGAATGCTTGCTGACTACAAGGTCCTCATTGACCACGCCTTCACTCTCAGCGCTAGTGAGACCCATACGCTAGAGTTCGAGTTGCCATCAGATGCCGCATTGCCGGCCGCAACTGGTGACGGAACTGCCCCGCAGCGCCCGCTCATCATGTTCACAGCAAATCCCACGAACAGTGCAAGTGGCCTCAACTGCGAGATCCGGATCAACGGTGACATGGCCATGTCAATCACTTTTAACGAAGGCGTGCGGCGGACATTGCACGAGAGTATTGGTGGGAATAGGTTCCTGCCTGGCGCGGTGAACAGTCTCGAGTTCAACGTGGTGGATGGTACGGGTAGCGTCAGCTTCTCAGATGTGGTGGTCTGGTTTCAGCGCACCTAGGAGCATCTAGGATGGAAATGGTTCCAATACCGCAAGGTTTGTGTTTGCAAATTTCTACTCCCGTACATATTTATTGAGAACTTCATATTGTGAATTGTTATCAACAAAGAGATGGGGGGCAAGTCACTTGCTTTATAATATTTCTTTACTTCGAGTCACGTGCTAACTTGCAGACATTCAGTCGACTTTAACTCCAGTTGTATGCGATTGACTTAGGGAAAGGTCAATAGAATCTTAACGGATCACAGGAAGAAACATGTTTGGCACCATATGCAATACCAAAGGTGAAAAAATTGACTACACGTTTCATCGGGGTGACATTAATGAGAAGATCATTGTTGTCATTGGGCATGGGGTCACAGGTAATAAGGATCGCCCATTTATCGTTACGTTAGCAGAAGCTTTGTCAAACGATGGTATCCCGACGCTCAGAATGTCGTTCTCTGGCAACGGCGACTCGGAAGGTCGATTCGAAGACTCCACGATCTCAAAGGAAGTAAAAGACCTGGGTTGTGTGATCGACGAGCTCGACGGCTGGAATATCCTATATGTCGGCCACAGCATGGGAGGAGCCGTCGGTGTTCTGGAGGCCAGCCAAGATGTGCGGATTGTCGGACTGGTGTCACTCGCCGGAATGGTCCATACAAAAGCGTTCGCGCAGCGCGAGTTCGATGACGTGACGCCGGATGAGGGTTTCATGTGGGATGACCCGAACTGCCCGCTGTCGCAGGCTTACATTGATGATACTACGGCTATCGAAACTGTCGTTCCCCATGCTCCATCGATCCAAGTCCCCTGGCTGCTCGTCCACGGCACCAAGGACGACGTGGTTCCACTCCAGGACTCGCTCGACATCTTTGAGAGAGCGAATGAACCTAAACAGCTTGTACAGATTGACGGTGCAGACCACGTGTTCTCCGAACATACGGGGGACATGGTCAAGGTCGTCCACGAATGGGTTCGAGGACAAATCAGACGGCGTTAGATCGGCCTTGCTTTGGATGGAGACATTGAGAATCAAGGCAAGTTTAGTTTTAGATCGACTCGCTTGGAACTGCTTTCATGGACAGTGAAATGCGCTTGCGGGAAAGGTCGACTTCTAACACAGAAACCTTGACGTGTTGGTTAACTTCGACCAACGTATTGGGATCGCTGACAAAGTGATTGGCGAGTTGACTGATGTGGACAAGGCCATCTTGATGCACGCCGATATCAACAAAGGCCCCAAATGCGGTCACATTGGTGATTACTCCATTCAGGATCATGCCAGGTTCAACCTGCTCAATTGATTGGACATTTTCATCAAATCGTACTGCTTCAAATTCGTCTCGTGGATCACGGCCGGGTTTGGCCAATTCGTTGAGAATATCAATTAAGGTTGGTTTACCTACGTCTTCCGTGATGTATCGATTGAGATCGATCGTCTTTTGTCTATCTAGGTCCCTCATCAATTCCTTTACCGTGCAGCCCAAATCTTTTGCCATCGTATTGACCACGGGATATCGTTCTGGATGCACGGCACTAGCATCCAGTGGATGCTCTCCATCTGTAATACGCAAAAATCCTGCAGCTTGTTCAAAGGCTTTCGCTCCCAAGCGAGGAACCTTCTTGAGAGCTGTTCTGTCTTTGAAGGGACCATGTTCTTGTCGATACCCGACAATGTTATTGGCCAGTTGCGGACCGACACCTGAAACGGCGGTGAGGAGTTGAGGACTGGCGATATTGACATCCACTCCAACTCGATTCACGCATCTCATGACCACATCCTGAAGGCGTCGTTTTAAAATGCCTTGATCTACATCATGCTGATACTGTCCGACTCCGATAGCCTTGGGATCAATTTTAATGAGTTCAGCTAGGGGGTCCATGAGTCGCCGACCAATGGAGACGGCTCCACGCACGGTCACATCTTGATCAGGGAATTCTTCACGGGCTACTGCAGAGGCTGAATAGATGGAGGCCCCGCTTTCGTTCACCATGACGAGGGGAATGTTCGCCGGTAACGTCAATTCACGAAGAAAGGTTTCAGTTTCCCTTCCAGCTGTTCCATTGCCAATGGCGATGGCCTCAATCTCGAAGCGCTGACACAGATCGACCATTGTCTTTCCTGATTTGGCCGCTGCCGCTTGCCCTTGATGTGGGAAAATAGTTTCGGTATGCAATAAATTCCCTTGCCTGCTTAAACACACTACTTTGCATCCAGTGCGAAACCCCGGATCAATAGCTAGCACCGCTTTCTGCCCTAAGGGTGAAGCCATGAGTAGCAGCTGGACGTTCTGAACAAAGACTTCAATGGCGGTTTGATCTGCACGAGCTTTTGTCGCCACCCGAGTTTCCGTTTCCATTGAAAGAGACAACAATCGGGTAAAGCTGTCTTGGATAGCCATACGGACCTGATCTGAGGCTGGTCCTTTTTCTTTGAGAAAGAGTCGATTCAGAATCGACAAGGCAGTCGCTTCAGGTACGATCACGCGAAGACTCAAGAAACCTTCTTGTTCTCCTCGGCGCATGGCGAGTACACGATGTGAGGGTGCGGTCGCCACTGGTTCTTCCCATTCGGCATAAGCTCGATATTTGCTGGCTTGTACGTCCTTTCCTCGCATGCCTGTGGATTTGAAGATGCCTTGTTCTAAAAACAAGGCACGCATAGATGTGCGGGCTTGCTGATCTTCGTTGATCCATTCGGCGATAATATCGCGTGCACCTGTCAATGCATCTCCTCCGGACTCCACCCCCTTGTCTGGATTGAGATACATTTCCGCTTCTCTGAAGATATCAACCTCCTTATTTTGCGCCCAGAGGGTTTGCGCGAGTGGTTCTAACCCATTTTCTTTTGCGACCATGGCTCGAGTGCGTCGTTTGGGACGATAGGGGAGGTACAGATCCTCTAACTCCGACATCGAGGTTGCAGCTTGAATATGTTCTTTTAGATCGTCCGTGAGCTTACCTTGTTCCTCCAGTGACGCCAAAATGGCCGAGCGACGTTTGTCTAATTCTCGCAGTTGGGTTATTCGGTCTCGAATGGACGTAATCAGGACCTCATCTAATCCGCCTGTTTTTTCTTTTCGGTAGCGTGCAAGAAACGGTACTGTGGCACCGTCATCCAAAAGCTCAACCGTGGCTGCTACCTGTTGATTTCCAATGCCAAGTTCTGAAGCAATAGTGTGGAATTGCCGTTCTGATTCCATCCTGTCCGCGCATCCTCCATGCCTAAGAAAGTGAATAGGCTAACAACATACCATAGTACAACTCTAAGTAGATGGCGCAATCAATTATTAAAGGAGCAGAGTTCATGATAAAGACCACATCGTAAATTCTTGACACCGCTTTGCTGGCCAACTAGCCTTTCTTGCTAAAGTGATTCAAAATCTTCATAGGAGAATATTGCAATGCCTAAATTAATTGAAGAGCCTTCAGTGATCACAGCAGCAGGGAATAAGCCTAAACGGATAGAAGAATATGCAGGACGCGTCGCGACCAAGGACGAGTCGATCAGCATTGCCAGAATGGTGTCACCTCAGGGCTGGATTGAGCCTGGGCAGCGTCCAGAGTTTACAGAGACGACCGTGGTACTCAAAGGCATGCTGCGAGTCGAGCATGAGCAGGGCGCCTTTGATGTGTATGCTGGGCAAGCTATTGTGTGTTCACCAGGGGAATGGGTTCGGTATAGCTCACCAGAACAGGGTGGCGCGGAATATGTCGCGGTCTGTGTGCCAGCCTTTTCCCCCGATACGGTTCATCGCGATCCTGAATGATCGAGCATTGGCGCATTAATTCGAAAGAAATTTTTTGAAAGCAGGATAGGATGTTACGTGATCGTGTCTATGCGGTCGAAGACAGAGCACCACGGGTTGACCCGTGGGTGAATGAGCCCTCCTAAGTCCTGCTGGGTTTTGTCTGCAGGGCTTAGGTCAGCTTCGAAGGAAGCTGTAACCGTAAGCACCCCGGGCATGCCCGGGGGAATCTATGTGAGGACTTTCTCTTCTGTCTTGACGGTTTTTTTGATGGGGTTCTCTTCGCCGGTTGATCCAATTTGAGGATTTGGGGCAGGTCTAAATTGGTAAAGTGATGGTTCTTCTAGAAAGGGCAATGCCAGGAGACGCAGCCAAGTCAGTTGAATAGGGTCTCTGTAGTGTTCGAGGCCGATGGTCATGTACTCATGGCCGAGAAGCGGTTGATGTTGATATGTCCCAAACACGCGATCCCATACCGAGAGGTTAAACCCAAAATTTCGATCGGTTTCTTCAGTGATGACTGAGTGATGAATACAATGCATATCTGGTGTCACGACTATCCATCTCAGCATACGATCCAACCGCAATGGCATGCGGACATTACTGTGGTTAAACATGGCCGTAGCGTTAAGCAACACTTCGAAAATGAGTACGGTACTCGGTGAAGCCCCTATGACTAAGATGGTCCCGATTTTGATGAACATCGAGATAATAATTTCACCTGGATGAAAGCGTACACCGGTGGTCACGTCAAGCTCAATGTCCGAATGATGAACCTTATGCAGGCACCACAACATCGGTATTGTGTGAAACAGTACATGTTGCCCGTAGACGACCAAGTCGAGCACAAGGATAGCAACTACAAGTTCCACCCACTCGGGCCACACGGTAAGATTCAGGAGGCCCCATCCTTTCGATTGGGCAAGGAGGGCTGCCCCGATGGCGCCTGACATAAAAAATATACGTAAGATCAGCGCGTTAGTCGTCGACATCATGAGGTTGATGATCCAGCGTGTTGATTTCTTTTGGAATGATTGGCGTCGTGGGGCGTTGATTTCCCAGCATGCCATACTGACGAGGATGCTTAAAAAGGCAGCGAAGCGAATGACGTGGTCAGTGTCCAATGGGGAGTCGTGGCAGGTTGTTAATCAGGTTCCCCTTTACGTGAGCTCTATAAGACTTTTCGGTTACTTTTCTTACGTTCTTGACTGTTGTTGGCTCAGAGCAGGAGTCGGACGTGCTTTAAATGAGTAATAATGCTTAGGTTTTTCTGTAAATTTTCTGTCCGTAAGACGAGCGAAAAGCCAATGAAAATCTTAGGGAAAGTTGTTCAAAGCTCGGTAAATAGAGTACCCTCATCCCATATACCCCTCTTTCGACTAATAGCCTCACTTCCTTTTACTGTGTGACACTTATTGGGATCTCGGTGTGGGTCCGCATTACCCCTTTAAGACACACGTTGGACCGCATGAATTCGCATTTACGCACTCCTTTTCCTCAGTTGATTGTGGGATTTATTCTAGCTCTAGTGATTGGGGTCTATTTTTCTGTGGTCGTATTAAGAGATACTCTCTCTAACCAAACACACAAAGAGGTTAATGTGCCAAGCGAGGTGGTCACCGGCTGGGCTAAGACGTTTCCGCATGCGCCCACATTGGCTGTAGCTCTGACGACAGAACACTTTCGTGATGGACGGTCTCCTGAAGTCTGGGTTGAAGATATGCGAGGTATCTGGTCACAATTACGATTTCGCTATCGAACAGGCAAAGTACAGTCAGGGTGGACTGAAGGTGAAACTGCACTCGTCATCTTCAAAGCCACTAGTAGCAGTATTTGGGGAGAACGCGATCGGTATGAGGAATATCGATTGATTAAGAATTCTCAAGGCCAATGGCTGATCGATCAGTTCCGCCTAGTGAATGATCAGATTCTGTAAGGACTTTGTTTCTTCAGGATATTTCTCACAGACTTGTAAAAAGATATGAACCGCTAAATGAATTTTGCTATACATTCAATGAGTAGATACAAGGTTTGGAGTAATCTTGCAATCTCAAAGAAGTGAGGTGCGGTAATGCAGGGCTATCGCGTATCAATTCCTGGACGTCGGGATATTAATGTTTTAGCCCAACAGCCGAGTAGTGCTGTTATAACTGTGCTCCACATCGCGTTGTCAATTGTCGTGTTCAATCTCGTACTCGCGGGTCCCCCGACGAGTGCGATGGCTGAAGAAGAAGCCACCATGGTCTGTAAAGGCGGACCGGAGATTACCTTTCAAACCGAATTTCTTATGGAACTGAATAAGATCGTGGTGACCCATCTGACCGTTCACTTCAGGAAAGGTATGGGCAAAACCGACTCAATGGGTAGAAATCTCAATAGAGGCGAGTGCGGACTACTCGATCGCGTCTTTTCTTCAAGACATCGCAGTTCAGTATCGGCCATAGTTAACGACATGAAGCTAAAGGTTCATGGCGGAAGAATTACCGCCAAACCAACCGGGAGGCCTTGGGTAGACCTCACGTTAAGTAACCAGCCTGTACAATTTCCAGTCGTGATTGACAAGTTTGGTGCAATCCGCTCAGCAAAATAGTTAGCGCTAATAAACGAGTGCTAATCGATGCAGAGAATTGATGGACGTCTTTTTTTATCCCCTCCCAAGATATCTCAATTATTATTCATCCAAAGATTTGGCTCATATGAGAATCTCATGCGGGATGGTAAAGTTGCTGGCAAGAAGGGGACAGATAGTAACCTTAGGTAATAGTCGATCGAGATTTCTGTGGAACGAACAACGAAAGTATAAAAGTAATTTTCCTAACCTGATTCATGAGCCAGCCTATAAATGAGAATGTTGGGCATTAGGTAAAGTACTTCAAGCAGAGACACCTGCGAAAACTATATTCGTCCTTGTCTAACATTTTATCGGATGGGATGGGAGTGGGACGGCAAGAGCGGTAAAGAGAAATAGTTATAGCCGATTCAGTTATGCCGGATCAATTTCACTCCTCGTTGCTCCGTTCCGATACTCGCTGCGTCATTCAACACGTCAATCGTGTGCAGTCACGCCAAGCGGGTATCACCTTCCTGCTTTTCACGCGTCTGATCCCGCATAGAAAGCTTGGACACCTTTGATCACCCTGTCGGTTGGTTTGCTGCTTTAATCTAAAATGTGGATCGAGGAGCCAGTGGGGCTCTTCATGATCGTGTCCAAGCCTGGTTCAACTGGCATGTATTGGGATTCGTTATTCTTGGAAAGTTGACTCATTTTCTTGCTCCTCTTCATTTTTATCATTATTTCTCGATTAGAGGAGTTTCGACCAGAAGAACATAATACCATGTCCTCCTTTTTCCGGTCCTTGCCGATCTCGAAATATCCCAAAGTTATAGCTGTAATTGATCTCAACTTGTGATCCCCATGGAGCACCACTCACCACTCCTGTGCCTATGGCCGGAAGCATATCCACCTGGTTGTGAACGGAGCCATCTCGACGGAAGCGAGCACGATCGACGGCTGCCCACGTTCCACGAATGTAGGGATACAAAAAAAAGAAGGCTTCATATCGATACATGATATTAGCGATACCGTACTTCCGAGGAAACAACTCATTAAAAGCAACGCCTGGAAGAAGAGGACGAGAAAGAGATTCCCATTCATAGCCAGTGGGTCGACCTGGCAATCGGAAGGTTGAAAATCGATCTAAATCCCTGCCAACCCCTCCGTGTACGCTAGCAATTAGTCGATGTCGTTCATTATCAAGCCAAGGCACTTTGTCGGCAATGAAGGCATAGATATTCGCTGAAAAAAACGTGCGTTCTTTGGCAACGTCAGGCGAATCAAAAGCCACCCCGCCCCACTGCCGCCAGGTTTCGCGATGTCCGTAGATGACATCGCCCCCTAACGCTATTCCTGTATGAAGTAACTCCATGAGGTTTCGTTCGAGTGCATCCACTCGTAGCCGAAAATGCACATGCCCCTCATAGGTGTCCGTGGGCACAATAAAAGTGTCTGCCGCTTTTGAACTTTGGTTGAACCATCGAAAACCTGGTTCATACGTCAACGCGAATTCAAAAGCATTATCTTGATATCCTGGTCGTAACGATGTGCGATACCCGATGCCGATGCCTGCGAAAACATAGTTCCACTCTACCTCCACATCTCGAATTCGTTGTCCCTCTACATATTCGCTTCGACCGAGGGGGAGAATGAAATTTTCCAGCGTGAAAAACCCAAACCATGGGCTATGGGGGGTGAAGCCGCGTTGATATTGAATATCATTGACGACTCCGGAAAAGGTTCCACGGAATCGATGATTTTCTTCTTCCCAATTATGCCAAACATACAACGCGCCGAAGGGTAAAATTTCCAGTGTACTCGGTCCCTCTGGGATCCACTGTACGCCGGCATTGATAGCCGTGACATGACGACGATCACGTGGAGGAATGTGAATTTCTTTTCCAAACAGTTCAGTGTCATATGGCTGACCAGCCATCGGTGTGTGAGAGTCCTCTCCTCGTACGGTGTGAGCAGGGTTTCCGATGATGACGATGACCGCTATCACTATCAGTTTGAAACGCCAGGTATTTTGAAAGACATAGAGAGCAGTGTGACTGCGCATCCATATAGCCATCAGAAAGAATGTAAGCGTTTTCATGACGGGCACTCTGGAATGAACAAGGCGAGAGACTTGTATGAAGGCGATCATGAACGTGGTTTGAGGTGGAGTTGTCGTTTATTGGTGTCTAACGTGACGAGGAAGTGATTGAGAAAGGACATACCTAAAAGCCCATCGATGCCAGCTGGACTATCTGGAAGGTCATGAATAGCCACAGCAACATCGTTCACTTGCGCTGTACCAGCGCGAATTGATGAGATCTTGCTTACGTTGACTTGTATGGGGCCACCAGCAGTATTGACAGTTGTTAATTGTGTTGCGGTACTAGCATTGAGCCCGAGATCAAGCGCCACGTCATTTGAAAGCACCGTCATTGTTGCTCCCGTATCAAGAATGAGGTGCGCATTTCGAGTTTGATTCAATCGAACGGTGACGAGTAGAGAGCCACCATATGGTGTAACAGGAACGATGACAAGATCCGGATCTTCTTCTAGAAAAGGTTCATCTTCTTCATCCGTGAACGTATACTCATGGTTGATTTCTTTTTCTTCGACGAGGGCTTGTTGCGTTGTTGATGAAGGAGAAATCTGTGGATAAGAAGGTTGAGAAGGTGAGTGAGAGACTTGAGGATTGTCACCTTCAAGTTCCTCAAGCAATAACGAACACCTTTCAAGTTGGGTTGGACTATCGGTTAACACGGTTGTTCCAGATAAGTCCTCACAGCGATAGGTCGAAGCCAATGGCGACATGAACGTTGAGGTGGAAGAAAGGCTAAGGGTTACAATAAAGAAATAAATACTGAATATCTGGAAAGAGATGCGTTTGCTTGGAAAATTTCTCATGTGTTCTGCGATGAAGGTAACGTCAGTCTTCAATCGATCAGGAATTAGGATGATCCTTAGTCAGTGGAATTTCAGCCTTGACGTGGTCTCCAGATGCTAAGACCTGCGTTGATAATATGACCAGGGTTGGATCAATACGATTGACGAATATGCGGCCTTCCACTGTCGCGCCTTGTTTAACGATGTATATTGATTGTCCCTTGGTTAAAAACGCTTGACTCTCACCCCCTTTTTTTAGATATCCAAGAAAACGAAATTGACGTAATTGTTGTTGAGCTTGCTGATAGGCCAATTCTTCAGGAGACGGGCCTGAGGGTGGCGTAAATACTGGTTTGGCTTCAACAGGTTTGACGGCAATCTTTTTTGAAGGCATCGCTTTCTTTGATGAGGGGGTAGTTGAGCGACGGTTAAAAGAACTGAAAATATTTCGAGGTGTGGACAAGGCAATATTTTGGCGAGGATTCGTGAAGGATTTTGATAACGTTAAGGCATGAGAAGTCGAGCCGAGTATGCTCCCGATGGAGGTAGAATTGTTTACGGAGGTATCGGAACTTTCTGTCTCATCTGAGTATTGCAATACGAGAGTGCCTCCCCAGATGATGAGTAAGGCGACAAGAAGCTGTATCTTTGTTTTATTAGTCATAATTGATGAAGTTCTTGTTCCGAACGTTCTTTGTGATGCCTTAAGAAAGTGGCGACTTTAATCTTAAATCCAACTTCATGTGGTTTATTGGTTCGCTCTGCAGAGAGTTTTTCTATGAAGATATACGGCCATTTCGCCTCGAGTTCAAAAATAAATTTTCTGATTGATTTGTACTTTCCAGAGGCCTCAAAGGAAATAATCCCTTTAGTCGCGAGATCATGACGCAGTTTCTGGAGGTCATATCCCATTCCGGGAATTTCGACGCGATGGGTCTTCGCAAGAGAGGCTATGGAGACACTCAGTCGGGTGAAGTCCTTCTCTGCAGGAAGTCCATTCCAGATTTCAGCCAATACTTCCTGGGTATTTCGAGCGGTTTTTAACTGTTGTTGAGTCTGCAGCGCTTGACTATAGGCTGCTGAGTTATGTTCAAGCGTCGTTTTCGCTGGGACAAACACGAATGCATACATGCCTAGTGCGATGAGGCATGATAAGCCAGTGACAATCGTCAATGGAATGAGGTGACGTGAAACTTGAAATGTTGTCTTGGAGCGTCTGATGAATGCGAGCGGCATATCGGTTTTATACTTTCGTTTAACTTTTCAAGGAAGACGTATGGTTTGATTCATACAACACGGTTAAGGTGAATACTGTGAACGTTTGAGTGTCTGATTTCTTTTTCCGTTTGTTGAGATGCTGAGATAAGACCACGTGATGAAACGACGGATGTGTCTCTAGGCGATCGACTAGCCTGTTGATATCTGCCAGTGATTTAGCCGAACCACTTAACGTAATAGAAGCTTCTTTAAAGTTGACCTTCACTGAATTCATTGAAATAGTTTGAGGAACCGTAGACTCTAAATCGTTAAGAAACTGCGTCCAGGAGAATCCCAATTGTTTGCGAATTTGTTGTGCGAATTTCACTTCTTGTGGAAGGGTTTGAATTCGTGTCTTTGAGAGGTCAAGTCCCTGAGATGACGCATTGATGATCATTTGTTGATTACTGACCTTCAGTTCGTGTGTGTGTTGGGCAAACTGCGAGCTTTCATCATGAATAACTTGGCTGACCCACCAGATGCCTCCCGAAAGTAGTAAACTACCGACGGTCAACAACGTGAGGCTCCACTGTGCGAGCCGAAGGCCATTCATCCCTGGAGCCGTAAGTGATAGATGAATTCGAGATTTCATGATATGGCTGTTACACTGGCATAAGCTGAAAAAGCGTTCATTTGTGGCTCAGACCTCATGATGGCTTTCTTGATTCGTGGAGAAATACTGTCTGAGATCTTTTGTATCATGATTGATGGCGGATGTAATAAGCTCGCTCTTAGCATTGTCCCAATGGTTTGTTCTGTGGGGAATAGGCTTTCACCCAGACGCACGCCTTCAGCAATATAGAGGGGAATGGGGGTCTCCGCCTCTTGTGAAAATGGTTGACTTTCAAAATAATACTGCAGAGTGGCGACAAGTTCATTCGATACACTATTGATGTCTACGGAAGAACCTTGTGCAAGGTCCTGATTTGCAGCTTCACCTACCTCATGGCCGCCAATCAAAGTTTCATCTGAATAGGGTTCTGGATTGCTGGCCGAATCACAGTTTTGATTTAAGCGAGGTATGGGCAAGGCTTTAACTCGTAGAAAAGTTGGATGGTCATCGCGAAATGCCATAAAAGAAATTCCCCAGTTGGCCAAATACAAAAAAAGGTATTCCTCTCCATCTGCGCGTCTTGGTTGCTTCATGCGTCGACTACCTTCATGGATCTTCGGTTGATAGAGGTCACAGACATCTAATCCGGAAAAGCCAACGGAATTGGGTAAAAGTCCAACTTCAAGACATGCCTGTTCGTATTGTTCAACGATATCTTGTTGAATGGCCGTGGCAAGAACCTGCCTTGTACTTGGCTGGTTCTTTGGAGAAGAAAATGTACGATAAGAAAATCGTGTGGTGTTGGTCGATAAGTTCATGTCCTGTTGAAATTTCCACTCGACAATGGAGTCTTGTTCAGTTTTCTTGGTAGGAAATGAAGGAAAATGTAAAACGGTAGATCGTCCGCAAAGGTCAGGTAACGAAAGAGCGACGGATTGCGGAAGTTTGACGTGCTTGATGAGGGTGCGTAGGCTTTGAACAAATTCGTTGACATTTTCAATGTTTGGTCTCGCTGGGGATAGCCGTAAAGTCCCAGCCGGCAGGATACTTTCTGAAATGTGTCGACAACTCATGCCACGCCAGTTTCGTCGAATCTCAACAAGGCAGAGAGAGTCCCGGGTCACCGATAGCCCTAAATTAGGTTTTGTCATTGGCAGGAGCGTGATCATGTGATGTCGTCGACCGGAGTGACCCGGTTAATTTCCTTGAGCGTGGTTTCCCCACGAAACACTTTCTGTACAGCAGCTTGTCTCAAAGTTGTTAATCCTTGCGCCATGGCTGCAATGCGAATTTCAGAAGAAGTTTTCCCTGCTAAAATCATTTCTTTAATCGAGTCCGTCATGTCGAGGAACTCGGTAATGCCTTTTCTTCCACGATAGCCAAGGCCATGACATTCATGGCAACCTTTTCCCTCATATAAAGTATTAATTTTTACTTTCTCAAAATCCAGTCCTGATTCCTGGCAGAGTTCAGGACTGATTTCAACTGGGACTTTGCAAAATGGACAAATTGCTCGGACCAATCGTTGTGCAAGAATACAACTGAGAGAGGCCACAAAATTGTAAGGCTCGATTCCCATATTAACGAATCGGCTGATGACGTCAAATGCATTATTGGCATGCACTGTTGTAAAGACTAAATGTCCGGTTAGAGCAGACTGAATGGCAATTTGAGCTGTTTCGACGTCTCGAATTTCCCCAACCATGATTTTGTCAGGGTCATGACGTAAGATCGAACGAAGCCCGCGAGCAAAGGTGAGTCCTTTCTTTTCATTGACTGGTATTTGGACAATCCCCTTTAATTGATATTCAACAGGGTCTTCGATGGTAATGATTTTGTCTTCGACCGTGTGGACCTCATTGAGTGCACCATACAAGGTGGTGGTTTTTCCGCTTCCCGTGGGGCCGGTCACGAGTACCATGCCATACGGCCGAGTAATCGCTCGTCGAAATCGACGCAAGTCTTCCGGATTAAACCCAAGGACGTTGAGATCTAGCCCATGTGTGCCAGTGGCAATATGTTGTTTGTCTAGGATTCGGATGACCACAGATTCTCCAAAGACACTCGGAAGAATCGAGACACGAAAGTCTACCGTTCGCTTATCCACATGCAGTTTGAATCGGCCATCTTGAGGAATTCTTCGCTCCGCTATGTCCAATTCTGCCATAATTTTTAGTCGTGAAATTAAGGAGGCATGCAATGAACTTGATAGGGGTTCCATGGCAGTATACAGGACCCCATCAATACGAAATTTGACATGAACGAGTTGATCCGTTGCCTCAATGTGGATATCACTCGTTTGTTTTTGTAGTGCGCTGAGAATGATGGTGTTGACCAGCTTGACAACAGGGCTTTGGTCCTTTGTGATTTGTTCGACTGAGAGAATTTCTTCGCCTTTTTCATCTTCTTTGATGAGAACGGGATCAAGTTCAGCCTGAATTCTTGTGAGGACCTGCTTGTTGCCCTCGCTAGCAGCTAATGCTTCATTAATGGCGGCCTGCGATGAGACAACAAGTCGTAATTCACGGCCTAAGAACAGTTCTAATTCATCGAGAACTCGCACGTCTTGTGGATTGGGAATGGCGATCGTCAACACTCCGTGATCTTCGGACACCGGCACAAACGGGTATCGATGCATCCATTCAACGGGAATAGTTTCAAAGAATTCAGGGTCCACTCGAAATTCGTGAAGTGGTTCGTAGGGCAGTCCATATTGCTCTGCTAACGCTTGAACAATATGTTCCTCAGACACGATGCCTTCTTCCAGTAAGACAGTCTTGAGGGGCTGCTGCGTCTCAAGGGCTTTCGAGACCAGCTGTTCCATCATGGAGTCGGAGATGAGGCCTCGTTTGACAAAAATGTCTTCGAGGGCCATGCGTTTAAGAGGTGTTGGCATCCGGCGTCTCTACTGACGTAAAAGTCTTAAATAGCCCCAGCAAGATTAAAGATTGGTAAATACATAATGATCAGGATTCCGGCAACCAAGATCCCCATGCCCAGCAAAAGAACCGGTTCGATCCAGGTCGTTAATCGCGAAAGTTTGTAGTCCAGCTCACCTTCATGAAATTCGGCAACCTCAAGCAACATGGTTTCTAATGAACCGGTGGTCTCTCCGACTTCAATCATTTCGATCGTCATTTTAGGGAGGAATGACTCCTGTTTGAGCGAGACGGAAAGACTTTTTCCGTCGCGGACGGAGTTAATCGTCGATGCAAGCGCACGGGTGAAGACCTTATTGGTCATACCTCGAGCCGTGACTTGTAATGCTGATAACAGTGGAGTACCACCAGCAAGAATTGTGGAAAGGGTTCGCGTAAAACGAATAACTTGGTTTTTGAGAATGACGTCCCCAAGCACGGGAATGCCAAGAAGCCATTGATGGATCTGTAGTTGACCGGCAGGAGTTTTCCGCCAAAGGTGAATACTGATGCCGCCTATCAGGAGGCCGAGTCCTATCCAGGGGAGCCAGACCCCCACAGAATTGATGGTATCGAGAAGTACCTGCGTCGCAAACGGAAGTTCGGTATTGCTTTCAGCATAGACTTCCGAAAAGATCGGCATGACATATGCCAGCAAAAACCCCACGACGCCAAAACCAAATACGACGAGGAACGTTGGGTAGGCTAGCGCACTTCTGACCTTCTCCTGAACGCTAATCAGAAGTTTGAGATACCCGATATACCGCTGAATGACTTCCGGAAGATTTCCAGCTTGTTCGCCTGAACGAATTGAGGCTTGATACAGTTCAGGAAAATATGTGGGGTAATTAGCCATGGCTTCAGAGATTGATGTTCCACCACGTATTTCTTCGCGAAGACTCAGAAGTGTTTGTTGAAACGCTCCCTTCGTGGCTCGTTCCGAAAGCAAGTCGAAACTGCGTAACATCGGGAGTCCGGATTTAATCAGGGCAAGAAATTCTTGATTAAAAATAAGAAACTCTCGAAGCGAGAGCGGTTTTCCTTTTCGTTGAAATGTGTGTACACTGGTCCGGGTCCCTTTCCCGTTCAGTTCAAGAATAAGAAGACCTTGGGTTTCCAGTCTGGTCCGGACCAAACGTTCGTTGTCGTCTTCCGCCGTATCTTCAAAAATACTTCCATCAGGACGGGCAGCTCTGTAGCGAAATTGTGGCACGAGGTCGCAACATTCGGAGCAGTCAAATGAGTGAAAAGATCGTGAGTGCCAATGGATGTTCCTTATTATGGTTGTTCTGTAGGCTCAGATTCCTGCCTTTGGCTCTTGGATGCTTTGAGGTTTGCTGGTGTCGTGGAGGCAAGCATTGGCACTTTCAGTGTTTGACCCTCCACGATGACGTCTGAGTCTAATTTATTGATCGCCTTTAATGTGTCGACTGTCGTCGCATGTTTTTGTGAAATGCTCCATAAGGTATCCCCAGCGGCCACTGTCCAGACTCCTCGCATCGCCTTGGACGGTGTAGTCATGGAAAAGGCTGTCAAGCTGGTAGTGCCCCGTTGAGCGTTATTCTGATTTTTCTTCATGTCTTGTTTAATATGGACAACCTCAGTCATAAGGGTTTGCATGTTTGCGACCATTTGCTGAACGGATGCTTGCATGGTCCGGACCTCTCCCATCAGTTGTTGAAGGTCAGGAATAGACGCTGACTGGGATTGAAGTTCAACATTTTCCCGCCGTAATTGATCTCGTTCATTTTCCGCCATCAAGAGGCTGTCTTTCATTTCTTGAACATTGGAAACAAGATCTTCTTCACGGGCTTTAAATGAATCCACCCTTTTCTTGGCAGATTGAAGTTCTGCATGTTGTTTCGCTGCCGCAATTTTAATCGCCGCTAACTCGGAGCGTAACATATCGGCTTCCTCTCGTGCTTCATGGATAAGGAATTCACGAGTGTCTGAGGCTGGAGAGGCCGGTATCGTTTCATCTGCGGTGGCTGGGTGATGAGCACACCCCACGGTGATCACAAGATACAAAAGAAACAAGAGAAACTTCGTCTGAGCCGATGAGATGTGTTGCATAATCGTTCCTACCAATCTTTATAGGGCCTACCATCAAGTCCGGTTTGATCACTTCCACTATGAACATCATAGACCCCTGCAGGAGAGTCATCTTCCTGATCCTTTTCTTCTAAAACTTCCTCCCAGGTTGATGATGACTTGGTAAATGGATCAATGGGTATTTCACGAATGTAATGTTCTGTTACGAGCTCTTCTAATGTAGCTGGGTAATTGCCACGATCGGCATAAAATTGATCAATGATTGCTCGCATCGTAAATAAATTTTGCTTTAATGCCGCTTCCTTGGCTTTCAGTGAAGACGTCTGAAAGGAGGGAACGGCTAGGGTTATTAAAATGGCTGCAATGGCCACCACAATCAACAGTTCCAAAAGCGTAAAACCACTTTTGTCTGATCGAGAGCTGAGCATCATTACCAGTCACGGTATTTCGTTTTATCCAGCGCTGTCCGAGCACTGGTCGTGAAGATATCAAACACATCTTCCCCGCACCATCGGTCAACGTCAACTTCATCTTGATAACACCGGATACCCCACTCATCTGTACCTGTCATCGGATCAATAGGAATTCGACGCAGATACCGTCGTATATTATGCGTTCCTTCAACTTGCGCTTCCGCGCCAGTGAGTTCTATTTTCAATAACTGCTCTAGCGATTTTGGATACCCGCTCTGTCCGGTGCTTTCCTTACACGTCAGTTGGTTCTTCACGCAAAGCGGTCCTAGCAGTGTGTCGCCGTCTCTCGCCCAATCTCGCCGAAACGTGTCGATGGCGGTACGTACAGTTCGCAATGTTTGTCGAAGCTCAAGCTCTTGAGAGCGTTTTGTGCTCATTTTGGTAATTGGCAACGCCACTGACGCTAAGATAAAGATGATCGCTAGCGTGATTAAGAGCTCGAGGAACGTCACCCCGCGACAAGTCTGTACTCTATTGAACCCAAATCCTCCCATGTTGTGCAATCACCGGAACTGGTTTCCCCGTTGAGTTAACAAAAGATGAACGATGAATGTGTAGAGATGCGTTCCCTTCAGCCTTGGCTTTGAAGACGAGAGTCGCCAATGCTCCATCTCCGGCAACCGTTTCTCCTGCTCCACTCATTTGAATGACAACTTGGCCTTTGGTGGGGACATCGGAGACTGTGAGACTGGGTTGAACATCCTGATCTTTCCAAAAGGTGCCTTCCAAAACCTGATGAAACTCCAGTATCGCCGGATCATAAGAAATGGTCATGTTCGTTTGCTCGATGGCAGGTATATTTTGTCCTGTAAGATCAATGTGAACATCTTTGCCTACTTGAGTGGAAAGGGCTGGTGGCATTAACGTTAATCGAGTCACCGGATCTTGAGAAGGTGTAGCAGCCGCCTCAGAGTCATCAGAAGACGTTGCTTCAGGAAATGACGGTGAACGTGTCTCTTCATTTGAATTGGAGTGTGTTCCGTTTGTTCCCGTCTCGGATTCATCCGCAGCGGGTTGAAATTCTTCTGATGCGCTCTCGTCCAACAAGACGGGTAAGGCAGCATGAGGTTCAGAGAATAACGGTTTCGTATCATAGTTTTTTGCGGTTCCGGACCACAGGGTCTGTTTCGCTAAGTCTGTCGGCGATACGCTATTGACGATATGCGCTGTGATCACGAGGATCACTTCGGTCGTAACTTTGTTGGTTTCGGAATTGCTAAGTAGGTCGCCCAAAAGCGGGACATCATCAATGCCTGGGACCGATTCTCGAGTCTTTCGATCTTCTTCCTGTAAGAGGCCGGCGAGAACGACGGTTTCTCCATCTTGCAGGCTCAGTGCCGTGTCAGCCGTGCGAGTACCAAACCGAAATTGTGAGATTTCCGGATTAGATTGGAGAACGACTCGGTCACCCAACCGTGTCACTTCAACTTGCAGACGTAAGGAAATTTCATTATTCAAGTGAATGGTTGGTTCAACGGTAAGTTTAATCCCCGTGTCCTTAAATTCAATGGACGTGACCGTCGAGGTCGTCGGCGTTGCTCCCGTCGTTCCTTGGCCAGGTAAAACATTCGTCGTCGAGAGAAGGATGGGCTGTTTATCTCCGATATTAATCGAGGCCTTTTCGTTATTCAGGACACGAATTTTCGGGGCAGCGAGAGTTTTTGCGTCAGATTCCTGTTTAAAGAAGTCCAGAAGGAAGCTGCCAGGGAACGTAAAGAGATACGAATCAGGACCAATGTTCACAAGTTCGCGGAAGGTGAAGGACTGTAAGATGTTACTAAAAGCTGCAGTTCCGGGAGGAAAGATGCCGGCTCCAGCTTGCTTGGCAAAGTTGAGCCCTAAGCGCTTTGTCTTCGTTCGATTAACTTCGAGCACTTCCACGTCAAACAAGACTTCTGCGTCTCCACGATCATTGGCTTGAATAATATTTTCTGCCAGCAACAACTTTGCAGGCTCATCTCGCACCACGACAGTATTTAACGGTTCATTCACATACACGCGTTTCGTTTCAAGAATTGTCCGAAGCAAATTCGCCATATCCTTGGCCTTGGCATTTGATAAATAAAAGGTTCGAATTTTTAGATCCTGATATTGTTCGCGTTTTTGTTTGGTATCGGGAATGATTAATAACGTGTCTTGACTGACTCGTTTTGCGAAAAGTTGATTGGTATTCAAGATAAGCGTGAGCGCTTCATCAAATGGCGTGTCTCGTGTGAAAATGGTGACAAGGTCATCACGTACATCCTTATCGAACAAGATATCAATATTGGCCGTGCGAGCTAGGATTTCAAAAACCTGTTTGAGCCGTGTATTTTGAAAGCGGAGAGTGACCGGTTCCGCCGATCCACCGATGGTTTTGTGCTCTTGCTGTTGTTGTGAAATGGCCGTAATGCCTTCAAGGGCCGCAGTCAAGCTTGGGTCGAGTTCAATGGCGTGTTCAAAGCGCGCCATGGCTTGATCGAGTAGTCCAAGACTTTGCAGTTTTTTCCCTTCTAGAAGAGCGTGGCGAGCTTCTTTTAATCGCAACACGTCGGCTAAGGCTGTTTGATATTCCGGTTGTTCAGGTGCCAGGCCTAATGCCATCTGAAACGATTGGAGAGCTTCAGCCAAACGATGATCTTTGAGCCATTGTCTTCCATTGGTATAGTGAACCTCCGCGGCGCGGGTTTTGACCTCATCAAGCTTTTCTTGGAGTTCTTGATTGAACGGATCTTGCCGTACGGCTTCCCGATAGGCTGCCACTGCGCCGTCCCAATCTTCCTTCGCCACCATCTCCTCTGCGAGTTCTAACTGAGGATGAGTGCAGGCTGTAATGGTCGAAGCCATCACTGACAAAAGAAAGAGAGGCAGAATCAAGGAGATGTGATAATTTTTCATAAATCCTTATTGAATTAGGAAACAATCTCAAAACGAGACTGCAGAGAAATACGTAAAAAACAATAAATTAACCTAGCATATTTCGTCTGTTCAGGCTAGATTCCATTTTGAAGGTTTAGACACTCCGTTTTTATCGGAATGTGTGAAGGGAGAATTAACCTCAACACCGTTTCCAGTTTTTATGTGGAGTTCCTTGCTCACAGTACGGGCAACGGTAACAACTGAAACGTCATTAATCATGAAGCCCTTATTCATTGAAGATTTGCTAGATTAGATCTCTGGTTCTTCTTCCGTGTCTTGAGGGTTTTCCGTATTTAAAGGGTTGTCAGCATCAGGTTTGCCCGTTAGCGGATTGGCAGGGGTCATTTTGGAACAGTTTGGAGGAAGAAGCGGATTGGCAGGATTTGGGGTGCAGTCCCCCGACTGTCCTGTGGCTTCATACCGAACGGCTTCATACGTCTCTGCCCCTTTAAAATTGACTTGATCATACGGCTTTTCCTGACTCGCACTATGCACCCCACGAATTTCCGTGCCAATTTTAATCAGCTGAAAGTCTTCTCCAGTGAAAGGATCTTTGTACACGGCTTGAAGATAGCGTTTCGGCTTTTTTATCAGATCGATCAATTTTTGCGGGTAGCGATTGGGGCGAGTTCCTTTTTGGACTTCATAATCTGCTGCATACCGCTCAATGGCTTCTTTGATACGAGTTCCTCGAAAATGGAGCTCGGCTTCTCGATCGCGCTTCAGCGTCACGGACCATTCTTGTCCGATTACCATCAATGAAATGCCAATCATGACGACAAAGAACATGACCATGAGATACGTAAAACCCCGTTCGCTATTCACCATATCTTCGACTTTCATCGTAAAACCACCGGAGAGGGATCAGGCTTATGATGTGCTAAAGAGAGCATTGAAGCAGATAGGGACAATTCGTGTAACAAGTTTGGCCTATTTTTTGGTTAAACAGTTAATAGTTCCATTATCGACTATATATTTTCGCACTTAAAGAATTGTTCTGCAAATAAGAAAATAGCCGTATGGATAGGATGATTGAATTATTCATCCCGCAAAAGTCGATGTGTCGCGAGTTAACTTTTCAAATGTAGGTTGGTCTCTTCGTATTAGACGTTACAGAAAGATAATGTTAGGTCTGGATGACCGCAGGCTTAGATATTTTAAGAGCAATAGGGGTATCAATCCAGCTAGCGGAAGGTGTAGAGTTGAGGTAGGCATTTTGATCGTGGTGGAGTGCGCCGCTGGGTAGAGCCGGCCAAAGCGGGCCGAGGTTTTTGCGAATTCGGTTTTCATACATCTGAGGGAGAGCGGTGGCCTCTCCTTCAAAAAACCCTCGGACGGTCAAATCTGTATCAAGTAAAGCGCGAATTTTTTTATCCCATTTCAGACGGCTAGCCGGTGCGGCCCGTACGATGTTTAAGAACTTCGTTCCAAGACCACGATTGGCATGAAACCGACGAATAAGGCGCGGCCAAGACAATGCATATTCCGTGAGATCTAAGACACGATCGTAGAACTCCGGCCAGGCATAATGTTTGGGGCGAATATTCATCGCGTGTTTATTATCGAGAAAATGAAAAGGAATCGGAAGCACACGACCTGTTCGCTGGAGTTCCATGTTCATGGGAGCGGCTTGTCCAAAGGCCGTAAATAAGGAAAAAGTTGGATAGGCTCCGGGGGAAAGGTCTAGAAACTTTTTCGTGAGTTCGAAAGGTTCAGAACCTTCATCCGTGTCCAGCCCAAGGATAAAGTTGGTCTGGACATAAGGAATGTATCGTAGAATCATGTTGACGTGGTCAGAAATCTGCCTAACCTTAGCTATTCCCTCCTTCGGGCCTGTCTTCGATTTATCACCGTTCGAGAACCAGGATTCAATGCCAGGTAGAATGGCCTTGAATCCGTTGTGTCGAAGTTGTTTCAGATGTGGCTCTGACAAGAGGGAAAGACTGCTTTCGGCAATGAAACTCATTTTCCCAGGACGCACCACCTCATCAATAACACTCATGTAATCGTTAAACCGTACTCCAAAGATCGGGTCATGCCATCCAACCCAGGGGTTGCGTAGTTGGCGTTGCAAAAAAATTAGATCTTCTCGAATCTGGTCGAACGCAAGCGGTTGGTAGTCGACGACGGAATCGATGCAAAAACTGCAGGTATAAGGACATCCCATGCTTCCGATCATCGGAACGACTTTAAGTGCAGGGGCTTGTGCAATCGTTGGTTGGATAAACTTCCATCGTTCTTTTACCCCAGGAAGAAACAATGGTTGTCTAGGCGCATGAAGCTGAAGACCTATGGGACGATGAGGTGAACAATCACGAAGCACCTCGTCAATAAGAGTCTTATCCGTCATTCCAAGTACATAATCAAAATACTGTGCGGCATCCTGCGGATAACAACGGGCATGGGGTCCACCTAGAATGGTAATCGCTCCACGACTCCTGAACAGGTTGCTCACGGCATAGGCCGTTTGACCTGCTCGGGAAAAGGCTCCAACAAATAATACGTCTGTATCGCCTGTGAGTTCTTTAGCCAGATCTTGTAATCCGGTATAACAAATATAACGAACGGTATGTCCAAGTTCTTCACACCACACTCCGAGAACTTGGGGCATGATGCTCGCCATATTTGGATGCATGACTCGTGCAAATGTCTTACGAGTCGCGCCTTTCGTAACCAGATCGAGTATCGTAACACGTAAACGTCGCATAGGATGACCTTTTGAGGGGGAAGTGAGGACTGAGAGTGATTGAGAGTCAGAATCGAGTGGGGATCGCCACCTTAGAAGGAAATGAAGATATCTGCACCTTTATTAAGCAGTATCTTATTTCTGATACCCAGAGGTCTCTGACAAAGAAGGCAGTTTCACTCTATGTCAAGAAATGACGACTGTCAAGCAAAGGTTGCGTGTTTCCCCGACGTGGTTCAGAAGGCTTCACGCTTGATAATAGTCGGATCACAGATTGAGTCAATCCAAGAATGTAGTAGTTGGACCAAACAGATAAAAGGGGTCGGGTGTCTTTTCTTGAGCCCCGTTTATATTTTTGCTAATTAATCCTCGAAATTCTAATACATCAGACAGCCTAAATCCGCTACACCCTCTCGGCTACTCACGGAAAAGCCGTCGCATGAATCTTCTCTTGAACAACAGAGGACTCCAAAAGACTCCCGACCCCTTTCCCGACCCTTAGTTGGGTAATAACGGCATCAGTCGAAATGAGAGTTCTTGTGTATCACTTAGTAAACTCAAGCTTTTCAATCTTTCCAGTTTTAATATCAATTTGGCATGCAAATGATGTGAACGAAAGAAGGACCAATGGACTATAAGAATCTATTCTATAGTATGCATCTTCATGACCTGGCTCAGGTAGCTCGGCAATCCAAATCTTTTTTCCTTTTGTCGAGAAACATTCAAGATTCTTGAAGACACCTTTGCAAGCATCAGGATGATAAAGAACTATTACACGACCACCAGCAAGAAAGGCGTCACGAATTTCATGTTCAACAATGAACGTTTCTTCTCCAACTTTTATAGCTTTTCCGGAAAATTGGACTTTTTTTCTGTCATTGAAAAGGCACCCCTGAACCAAAGTTTACTTCTGGAAGACGGTTTAGCAATTGGAACTGTTCCGCTCCACCTCTTTTTCCGTAAACGGGCAATGTCCGAGAACGTTGTAACCGAGTGCCTGCTGGCACAAAAACTTCCTGAATAAAATCAGCTTTATTGCTTGGTGGCAATGCCAATGCCTCCCGAGCAAAAGCAGGAACAATAAAAGGATAAAAGGGGTCGGGTGTCTTTTCTTGAGCCCCGTTTATATTTTTGCTAATTAATCCTCGAAATTCCAATACATCAGATAGCCTAAATCCGCTACACCCTCTCGCTACTCACGGAAAAAAGCCGTCGCATGAATCTTCTTTTGAACAACAGAGCACTCCAAAGACTCTTGACCCTTTTCAGACCCTTCGTTAACCTGGTCTTAATCATTTTTCTTTTTAATGTTAAAAAAGACTCCCAGCACCTTGCTGGGCGGCCAGAGGCTATTTTATTGTTGGATGACTTCCTACAATTTTCTATATGCTTGCTCTGTTGAAAGTAACAGATTACCTAATTCCGAACCGTGCTCCCAATTATCAATAATTGTATAGCTTATGCCAAAATCCCTCTTGATTCTTGGGGGCAGTTGATTACTTTCTAATTGTTCCAGCATGGTTTCTAAGTCCATTTTAAAACTACGGAGCTGTATTATGGTTCCAATAATTCCCTTCCCGTGTCCATGCCGCTCAATTTCAGCCTCTAGCTCTTTGAGACATTGCTTTATTAGAGTCAATGCTTTTTCTTCCTTGTTCATGGGACTATGAGATCCTGCTTAGGACTAAGAACAAACCTTTGAATTTGCCCACCTTCAAAACCTATTCCTTGAGAAGATGCGCGACCGCTTATTATCGTCGCTCCAGGTCGGATTTGGAATTGCTGAAACCCTTTCATAAGATTAAATCCAGGAAGTAACGCCAAACAGATAAAAGGGGTCGGGTGTCTTTTCTTGAGCCCCGTTTATATTTTTGCTAATTAATCCTCGAAATTCCAATACATCAGACAGCCTAAATCCGCTACCCCCTCTCGGCTACTCACGGAAAAAAGCCGTCGCATGAATCTTCTTTTGAACAACAGAGCACTCAAAAAAACTCCCGACCCCTTTTCCGTAGACATCACTAGCCAAACAAAACTCAAGGTAGCAAAAATGCATCCCTGCAAGATTCAACTTTAGCCTTTAGCTTAGCAATCGAATCATAATCCCCTGGTTGAGCGTAAAAATATACGCAATCCGGATATTGTGCCATAAGATCAATAGACTCTGTCACTTTAGGCATGTACTTGAACCGAGAAATACCGACGATTCGCAAATCACTATTAACAATCACGATCGACCACCGAGGTCCAAACTTTCGTAATGCCTCTCGCTTATCTAGATTGTTTATCAAGGCAAAAACTTCTTTTATCTCATACATGAGTTCTCATCCATTGTGCTCCGTTATTTAAATTCTGTTTTCTTTCTTAGTTCTGGTCGAGATAATATCAAATTTCGCTCGGCTCTAGAAAATTGCCCACGGCCACCAATACGTAATGATTCTTCCAGAGAATTCGGAACCCCCTTTTCACGAAAAATAATTTTACCTGCAGATCGAATATCTCTTGCATTTTGTTTGTAAATATCTTGTGGCAAATTCGAGTTTATCGTGGATAAACGACCTCCTTCATTCCTGGCAAAATCGCTCAGGCCGTCTCTACGGCCTAGCACTAAAATATCGGCGGCATTGAACTCCCTTGGGCCTACGGTTCTAAAAAAATCTATCGTATCATCTGCTCCTCTAAGAGTTCTGACTGTCCCCCCAAATTTGGTAGGAATGGGAGGACCGTGTTGGCTCCAAGACTGATTCCTGCCGCCACTCGTTCTAACCCTGAAGAGTTAGGCCCAAACAGAACAGCCGCATCAAGGAATTCTCCTAATGGGGGAGTGAACCCCGCAATAAGTGATCCGCCAAAAATAGCAGCGCTACGGAAGTTAAACCCATTAGATTGCGGCCCACTAACAAACGGCGTATTGCCTAATCCCAGGCGTTGCGCCTGTGGACTGGTGGTAATCTGAGATCGAAACAGATGCTGAGGCAGAAGAGTCTGACTCGGAGTATCGAGAAGAACAGGTGGCGGGGGAGAGGGTGAGCCGAATATGTGATTCAGAAGATCTCCAATGCTCCCCAACACATTTATTATAAGAGCATCGATTACATTTTCGCCAAATTGGCCAGATGGATCCGTAAATTTAACAGATAAAAGGGGTCGGGTGTCTTTTCTTGAGCCCCGTTTATATTTTTGCTAATTAATCCTCGAAATTCCAATACATCAGACAGCCTAAATCCGCTACCCCCTCTCGGCTACTCACGGAAAAAAGCCGTCGCATGAATTTTCTTTTGAACAACAGAGCACTCCAAAAGACTCCCGACCCCTTTTCTGACCCCTTTTCTACCTTCTTGCCCTTAAAAAATAAATCTGTCCCCTTTTATCTCTATCCCCCCCATTTTTTTCCCAGTGATCAGCTAGACAACAAGGCTGCCCCATGTGTCTTTCTTGTTTGTGATCAGAGCAACGAAGACGAAACTGTCGAGTGAGAAAACACCAACAAAAGATTTGCCCCTATTTTTCTATTTGCCTCTGTTTCCCTATTTAATGAGTGACCCTAAATTTCTAGTTGTGACCTTGTGACCTTACAGGATTCTATTAATCTGTTTTCTGGCAAAACCAAGTTTTTTAATTTCTGCTTTAGTGAGAGATTCCCACCCTATAGCTTCGTAATATTGAATTGCCAAATCATAGTTTTTTAATCGAAAATTTTTCTCAGCCAGTACGCGATTTTCTGAATCGTTATGCTCTTGGACTTCCTTGTCAAACTGAATAATCATCTTATCTACTCGTGCTTTTAAAAGGTTACGTAAATGGTTTGGCTTATTTAGTAATGGAAGAACATAAACTTCAATAATTTCATCGCGTATCCGAGTAAGCGTTTCTTTTAGTTCATCGGCATTTGAGTATCTCCAAAGGACATTATATTGATGCAACTCAGTAGACTCAGGAACTATATCTTGAACATCCACACAGTTTTGAGCGGGATCGTCGGTGAGTCTAGGTAGAGGTCCGATAGAAATGTACGGACTGTACATCGGTCCACCATCTGGTTCGTAATCTATGCAAAAAAAACAATTTTTCAGTATATAAGTAACCGCCCATTTTTCTTTTATTTCTGTCCTATACAATCCGTGCTTTAAGAAATAATCATCAAATACTTCCTCGACAGTATTTGTGAAATATTCATTAGGGGTGCTATTTTCATAATGCCTGTCCTGACTCATCTATTCCCTCCCAAGTATTCGAAACACCTGTGTTGGAGAAATTCGTTCAATTGAGACACCTCTTTCTTTCAGTCGAAACAACTCCAGTAAACGCAGATCGAATGATCTGTTTCTTAGATCTGGGCCAATATCCCTGAAAACATCGCCGCGATTGATTCTTTGACGCAAGAGGCCATCATTTACACGAAACTTTTGCTTTATGGATAGTGCATTAAACTGTTTTTCCGTAAGTCTCGATCGTAAGGTAGTTGCGCCAGTTTTTTGAGCGAAAGGGCCAACTCTACCAAATTGGTCATTCCCAATTATAGTTGTGCCTTTTTTGACAACATTGTTCGTTGCAGCAAATGATAACAATTTCGTTCCACCCTTGACCAAAGGTCCACCAAGAAACAACGTACCTGTCTCAATAGAAGTTTCCAAGAAAGAGGGCCGTTGCTTCCCTACAGCCTCCGGGCCAAAAGCAAATTCCAAAACGTTTTTAGGCGAAAAAAACGATCGAATACTTGCCTCAATGCTATCTAGTAACCCTGTAGATGAAGATGTAGAACGCACAGTTGGTATATCGCTAATCCTAAAATGATCAGTGGAATTCGTAAGCCCAAAGTCAAAACGGGACGCAAAGCCTCCAACTGTGGAAGACTCTGCCGATTGTTGAATGAATGGGATGTTTGAGCTTGTATTGAAATTCAGAGGTTGCTTGAAGTCCAGTAATCCGAAATCAAATCGGCTAGTTGGATTCAGACCAACATTGAGAAACATACTGAAATCGAAGGTTGGAAGTATCGGGTTATTCCCACTTGGATCAATATACTGCAACGGATTATTTAAGACATACGAATAGCGACTAAGCGCTTGTGGATTCTCTGGATCCGGCACGATGGTATCTGGTGAGATAAATCTCCCCAGGACCGGATCATAGTATCGGGCTTCGTAGAAGTAGAGCCCCGTGCTATTGTCTTGTTCCTTCCCTGTGTACTTATACGCCACATCGGCTGTGCCTGTGTTGCTGCGGGTGGCGCCATAGGGATAGTAGGCCACATCTTGTTCACTCACCCCGTTATCATCGGTTAGTACACTGGTGGACCCTAAATGATCGGGATGAAAATAGCTGATCGAGCCAGTGTCCACTTGCTTGAGGGCGATGCGTTGACTACCGGAGAAGATCATTTTCGCGCACGAGAGCGGTGGCGCCGTGCCGTCGCACACATAGAGCTTGCCGATGTACGTCGTGGCCGTGATTAAGCTGCCATCATCGACGGTCTTCTTCACACGCCCGCCATCGCCATCATAAAGAAAGGTTGTCGTCGTGCTAGGGCCGCTGCCGCCCCCAGAGGCGACGGGAGTAATGATGACGTAATTCAGATTGGTCTGATAGCCCGAAGTGCTTCCCCCGATCGTAATAGTCAGGGCTCCATCTGCGACGGTCACGGGATAATCGGTGATGGTCACATAGTTCCCGATACTCGTTGGCATACTGTTAATGACTACACTCCCTTCCACAACGATGCGATGGCCTTGAGCATAACTGGCATCTCCACTCACGACGGTGACGAGATAATCTCCATTGTCTACATCATGGGTCCAAGTTTTCAGGCTACTGCTATTCGTGCGAGAAACGAAGGTATCCAGCGCCTGATCAGGATCATTGTTGCGGTCCCGTGTATAAGAGGACACATTAGAATTCCAGCCATAGCCGCGTGTACTGTCATAGACCGCGCCGTCATCTTTGAGATATCCAGGTGGCACGGACGCACTACTGGGTTGGAAGTTAATCTTGATGGGTGTTCCCCCTCCTCCGCTACTCCCTTCACTCGTGGTGATACTGCTTGGCCGATTCTCATGGTCATAGGTGATCGTGCGGCCGGTGCCACTCGTCATGTTGCCGTTAGCATCGTAAACGTACGTATTGGAACCTGCGCCTGTGACCGCATGCGGCTGCACGCTACTGCTCCCACTCGTGGGATAGGTGTAGGTGCCGACTTGGGAATTGCTGAGCATGTTCCCAATTTGATCATAGGTGTAGGTAATGGGGGGATAGGGGCCACTGGCACTCGTGAGGCGGTCGAGGTCATCGTAATTGAACGTCTGATTGCCATGCGTGGCATCGGTGAGATTTGTGACATTGCCGCCCGTATCGAAGGTATACCCCAAGTCCTGGAGCGTGGTGCTGCCCTTCACCGTCTTGAGCGTTTTTAAGCGGAAATTTTGACTGTCGTAGGTGTAGGTGGTGGTAACGCCATTGCCTAACGTCAACGTACTGGGCTGGCCCAAAGCATTGAAGCTACCATAACTGGCATAGATGGTACTGCCTTCTTGGACACTGGCTAACTGGGGGCCGTTATAGGTCTGGGTGACGGTGCTACTATCGGGATAGGTGAGCTGTGTCACCCGGCCCAACCCATCATACCCACTCTGGGTCGTGTAGATGGTGCCATCCACCACTTTGTCCGTCTTGATGACGCGCCCCGTGATGTCATAGAAGAAGGTCGTGGTGCCAGAACCGTCAGTGACCTGTTGGAGCCGGCCTTTGCGATTGTTCGTGTTCCCATCGTAGATATAGACCACATCGCCATTCCCCAACGTCTTCTGCGTGTCAAAATCTTTCTGTACTCGACGATTGAGCGCGTCGTATCGGAAATGAATCTGTTGGCCTTTGGCATCGGTCTGTGTCGTCAAATTGCCATTGGCGTCATATTTATACAACCAGTTCCCCATATCGGGGTCATGCATGCTAGTTTTACGCGAAAGTGTGTCATAGATCATCGTGCTCTGGTTACCCAGTGTATCCGTCAGGGTGAGCAAGTTCCCGAGATCATCATAGTTATAAGTGGTTGTAGAATAGGGAGTGCCTTCACTGGTATCACACGTGGTAAAGGTGCCCATGTATTCCTGTACCGTGGCCACCCGCCCATAGGCATCCCGTGTCGTGCGCTTCCGGTGATTATTGGCATCAATCGTGACCGTGACTGAGTCATCAAAACAGGCAAGGCCTCGACTACCGTCGGGGTTGTCGGTGCGAATCACCCGACCCAGTGGATCATAGGTATTGGTGGACCACAATGGTGTGCCACCCGTTTCGAAGTACGGCATACTGCTTCGCGTGACGGCCCCCCGGGCATCGTACTCCGTTTTCGACACGATGATCTTTGAATCTGTCCCTGTACTTTTTTGTGTGATGGTGCGGCCCAAGCCATCGAAGTAGGTCCACGTGGAGAGGCCCAGTTGTGAATCGGTGCGTACATGTTGATTGCCGACTGTGCCGAAACTGTTGAACGAAGTCGTTGTCCAGAAGCCATCGGGTTGGGTGACTTTGGTGCGGCGACCCAGAGCATCATATTCCGTGGAGACCACAGCCCCATTGGGATCGGTCACGGATTTGACTTGGCCGTAGAGGCCCAGGTCCATCGCGACTCCATTGACCCCATAGTAGGTCGTACTCACAACGTGCCCAAGTGGATTGGTCACCGTCGTCGCAAAGGTTCCGGAGGTGTCGTAGGCCATGGTCGTCGTGTGGCCATTAGCATCCCGCGTACAGATGACATTGCCATGTGAATCATAGGCCATACGCGTTTCGGGATCGGTCCCAACTGATAGCCATTTGACCACGCGTGTCAGTTGACCTTTGGTTGGCTGTTGATTCGTCGACGGCGTACTACAACTCGTCGTGCCATCGTAGTAGAAGGTGGTCTGAGCCAATTGTACTGAGGTGCCGAGGCCTTGATAGACGGTTTCGGTGCTAGGCAGACTCAGAATCCAGTCGGTAGTATTCGGGTCATAGGTGCGTACGACCGTGCGATCATCGGAGGTCGTGCCGGTATCGCCATATTGATCTTCGCGCGTGATATTCCCATAGACATCATAGGTAAAGTCCGTGTGAGTTTGTTTGGAACAGCTCGTGCCATCGCAAATGTTCGTGACGACTGAAGTGGGTGGACTAAAGAACGGGGCCTGCCCATTGTCATCGACCGTATAGGTGGTCGTCGTTTCGGTGTAAAGATTGCCCGAGCCATCGGTCACCTTCACGCGATAGGAGGCGCCTTTGAGATAACCGTCCGGAACATTGGGATCATTCACATCCACCCCAGTGTCGTTCCCTTGATGAAACCAGGTCTCGGTGATGGTTTGCTCGCCAGATGGTCCAGTTGGGCCGGTCACTGTGACGTAATTGAAGCCGCGGAAGTCGCGCTCTTCAATGTGATGGAATCCGCCTTCATAGGCATACGCTGTTTCCGCCACATTCCCATTGCCGTCATTTGTCGTTATTTTGGAGACCGTTTGCACCGGATAGGGCAGTTGGGTATTTGTGTATTGCGTTGAGGGTGTGAACTCGATAGTCGTTGTTGCACCGAAGCCGTTCGCGAGAGAGGTAAGTGTGGGGGCAACCCCTTCTGCCAAGGCTACGTAGGTTCGCCATTCGGAGTTTTGCCCAATGATGCCGGCGACCGAGTCCGTTCGGCCATCGCCATTCACATCCGCCATCTGCCAGGTCCAGCCGCTTCCATAGTTGGCAGGGGAAGTAATCTCTGACGTGATTGGTGCGAATGTCCCATCCCCTTGAGATACCGCAACGTATGTGCGCCATTCTGCATTCTGTCCAAGGTACCCGGCGACTGAATCGACTCGGCCATCGCCATTCACATCGGCCATTTGCCATTCCCAATTGGTTGAATAATCTCCGTTTACAATCATTTGGGTCGTAATCGGTGCGAACGTTCCATCCCCTTCAGACAAGGCGACATATGTTCGCCATTCAAGGCTTCCCATGATTCCGGCGATCGAATCGGCTCGTCCGTCGCCGTTCACATCGGCCATCCGCCATTGCCACTCCGGACCGTAAGTTCCATTGGAGGTAATGTCTACTGTTGGTGACTCGAATGTCCCGTCAGCTTTGGCTAAGGCAACGTAGGTGCGCCATTCGGAGTTTTGTCCAATAAACCCGGCGACTGAATCGGCTCGGCCATCGCCATTTACATCGGCCATTTGCCACTGCCACCCGGCACCATAGGATCCAGCAGAAATGATCTGCTGGGTGATGGGTGTGAAGGTGCCATCACCATCTGAGAGGGCGACGTACGTGTACCACACGGAGTTTTGGCCAATGTATCCTGCCACCGAGTCGGCGCGCCCATCGCCATTTACATCGGCCATCTGCCAGGTCCACCCCATCGAATAATTTCCAGTGGAAATAATTTGTGTTGTAATAGGTGCGAAGGTCCCATCCCCTTCGGACAAGGCCACGTAGGTCCGCCATGCGGAACTGTCCATGATTCCGCCAATGGAGTCGGCTCGCCCATCGCCATTCACATCGGCCATTTGCCATTGCCACCCAGCTCCATAAGTTCCGTTTGACGTAATTTCTACTGTAGGTGATTCGAACGTTCCATCCCCTTCGGACAAGGCCACGTAGGTGCGCCATTCTGAGTTTTGCCCAATAAACCCAGCGACTGAATCGGCTCGGCCATCGCCGTTTACATCGGCCATTTGCCACTGCCACCCGGGACCATAGGTCCCACTAGACGTGATATCCGTCATATTGGTGTCAAACTTCCCATCATTGGCATCAGATGGGTAGCCCATGGTCACGGCTGGTAAGGCTGTCCCAGTGGTAATTGTTCCGCTGGTGTCAATGACAGCATCGTTGCCATAGTGTTGAACAGTATCGAGCATGGAGTGGTTAGCACTCATGACATAAGTTAATTTGTAGGCTCGAATAAGGTTCCCATTCACCTTTATCTCAATGGTCTTGAGCCGCTTCGCCGTGGTCATCTCAAAGTTGGGCACGTACATGCGTGGGGCATCTGACCGATTTTCTAGATGAAAGATGATTTGGGCAGTCGGAGCTGTAGTGTCATGTCCGGTGTAATCAATTTGGCGGAGATACGCTTGGCCCTGGTCAGAGATATAACTCAAGGTCATGTAATTGCCATGGACATCTTCAACTCGCTCTAAACACCAACGGAAGATCTTGGAGGCATCATTGGGATCGGCAAGACGAGTAGTGGGCACGGCCCCAAAGATGAATATCTTGCCCGTCTTGTCCGTGGCTTCAAAGTAGGGGTTACCATCAGATGCTGTAAGTTTTTTGACTCGCGTGAAGCCACCTTCGACTTTAGCACGATATTCATCATTGCCGATATTCACTAATTCCACATTGATCCCCGAGAGTCGAAAGACATAATCATCTCTACTGTAGTCTACGCCAAACTTGATTTGCCGCTCGATGACGCCTTTCTCCAGTTTCCAGCCCATGCCGAGCCAGCCATTGCCATTGCTACTACCGTATACCAAGGCTAGCTCAGGTTGTATCCCTTGCCGTCCAGGTGGAACCTCAATGGGAATACTGGTTGTGGCCGTTCCTGTGAACGGATCCGCATGGACTGCACCGCCGACGGCCCCAACCGGCATATCTTGATCTGTTTCCTCAGCATGGGCTATGGGTAAATTATAGAAACTCATACTAACTATCACTAATGTGAGAGCCATTTTCCTTAAAGCGGGAGCGCAACCGTTCATGCGAGAACTCCTTGAGAAAAAAGTTGAGATTGTGAGCAAGTATTCAAAGAAGTGAGCAGGACGATCTTGCTGAAGTTCTGTTGCTCACGGTTGGAAGTAAACGCACGGGTGGCTCATCGCCGTCGATTCCCCATTAGAGGGGAAGTCAGTTACGTATGTGGTGATGTGGAATGACGAAGAGTTAGGGACAGGTGCTTATCTTGCCCCAAGATCAATTGAGGAACGTTGGAGATGCTTGAAATTTTAGAGAACGTGAAAGGAGGAGGGAGATATATAGCTAAGAGATTACACAGGCCAGGTTTCTTCACGCCAGGCCATATCCCAAAACATCCATTCATAGCGAGAGCTAATGAGGAACGCTTCTTCCATGCGTTTCTTTTCGGCTGACCCAGCAGATTGTGCGCATTGATTGACTAGTGTCCGCATCCACTGCGCCACTTTTGCAAACTCTGGCGACCCATACATCAGTAGCCAATCACGATAGGGGTGATTGGCTCCGGGAGGTCCTTTTCGTAAAAGATACTTTCCTACTTCACAATAGATCCATGCACAGGGAAGCGCAACGACTGTAATTTCTCCAAGCGTGCCTTCTTGCGCTACACTTCGCATATGTCGGCAATAGGCATAGTTCGTCGGAGATTGAGGAGTCGTTCTCATCTGCTTAGCTGATAATTTCCAGCGTTTCCCATAGCGTTCATGGAGTCCACGTTCCACAGTGATTGTTTCTTCTACGAGCTTGGCAAAGTGAAGGGCGGTTTCTGAATCAGTGGCTCGTTGAGCGCCAGCAGCAAATATCCTAGCGAGCTCTTCAAGATATCGTGCGTCTTGCAAGATGTAGTAGCGAAATTTTCTGGCAGGAAGGGTGCCATTACCCAGTGCAACAACAAACGGATGTTTGAGTTGTGCCTTCCAAATACTATGAGCTTGTTTTTTTAAGTGGTCAGAAAATGTCATGATGATTTGATGAGGCGTCTGGCTTCTTGAAACGCGCTTTCCATATCAGGAAGTTGGCCAAGGTCTGGGGTGACTTGAAGATAACGGATGATATTCTGTTGATCAACGACCATGACTGCTCGTGCCAGTACGTGAGGACCTTCCAACAGAAGGCCATGCGCCTTGCCAAATTCACCACCACGATAATCTGATAAGAACAAGATGTTGTCGATATGCGCTTCTTTGGCGAACCGATCTTGCGCGAATGGAGTATCGACGCTGATGGTGATGAGCGAGACGTGTTGGTCCAGTCCTTGATTTTTTTCACTGAGGTAGTGCGTTTGTTGTTCGCAGACTCTGGTGTCCAAGGATGGAACTACATTGATAATGCGTACGGAATTATTCGGCGAGGACAAATTGATAAGTGATAAATCTTTTTTTGCGACCTGTACCGATCGAAGTGTATCCCCCACTTGTAGTGTCTTTCCAGATAAAGGCAGATCAGTTCCACGAAATTGAATATGGTTCCCTTCTCCTGCCTGAGCGGACTCATGAGTGACTGGAATACTGGTGTAGGTAAATCCTTCCGAGGATTCTTTTGTGATCGTTGAGCATCCAAGTACGAATGACAGCATACTTATCCCCGTTAGGGCTTGTATGGTTCGTGTGTATGATTGCATGACTTCCTCCTTATATCGTCATGAAGTATTCTCTGACTGTCCTAGTACGTCTTTGAGGTAAATAGCCGATTCAAGATCCTTTCAAGGTTTGACGCGCAGATTACGCAGGGAAAGTCTTATTTGCGTGCTTGAGGAATATTTTGATTCGCTATTTTAACTAAAAAATCCAAAATGAGCGAGTTCACCTGTTCAGGTTTTTCCCACTGGAGAAAATGCCCAGCGTTAGGAATTAGGTGCCATGTGGGCTGAGCAATTTGTTCCAGTATTTTTTGACCGATACGTGGTCGAAAGACTTGGTCTTCTTCCCCCCATAGGATGAGCGTGGGTTGTTGAATCTCGGCAATGCGGGGGGCGTACTGCTGATCCCATTCATCCATATTCTCCAACAGAGAATACAAGGGTGTAAGGACATCGTCACGTTTTCGATTTTGATAAGATCGTTCGATCACCGATGACGTTAACAACGTGTGATCAAAAACGATTTCCTCAAGAACCATTCGGGTCGCCCATCGGCCAGACAGCCAATTGCCAATTTTTGCAAGCCATAGCGGAGGGCGATGTTCTAAGTAACGCTGGTAAAGCGTTGAATGTATCGTGCCTTTCAGGGTTAAAGGAAATCCTGAGATCAAGACTAAGGCTTTTACGCGATCTGGATCCGTAATGGCTATCCCCATTGCTAAGCCCGCTCCCATAGAATTTCCGATTAAGGTGGCTTGGCTGATCTTCAAGCTCTCCATAAAATGCAGAAAAAACGTGACGAGTCGAGACGGCGTATAGCGTATATCTGGTTTGGCAGACATGCCGGATCCTAACAGGTCTAAGGCAATCACTCGATAGCAGGATGACAGTGTCATGTATTGATGTTCCCAATTCCAGATGGCTCCTCCCAGCCCATGAATTAAGATGAGTGGATGCCCTGACCCTGTATCAACATACGTGATCTGATCTCCGTCGACCTGAATGGTTTTCAGTGGCAAGCGTTGAATAGATTCAATCAAAGGTGGGGGAGGGGACGTCGTCGTACAAGCACATGATAGGGCCAGTACGAATGTGATGAGTACGCACCAAATTTGCTTCAAGCGTAATGACAATCTCTACTCGAGCTGAATCAGTGTTTCGTCTGGATTGACTTCATCTCCTTCTTGTACATAGATAGCTGATACAGTGCCGGCCATAGGGGCTTGGACTCTATTTTCCATCTTCATGGCTTCAACGACAAGCAAAGGATCGCCTGTTTTCACCGCATCGCCCTGATTAACGAAGACTTTAACGACTTTTCCAGGCATTGGGGTCGTCACATCCCCAGGCTGTGATGGTTTCGGACGTCCTCCCGTCGATTTGCTTTCACTTCCAGGAGTAACCGTCTCTGGCCCGCCGGCTAGCACTTCTTGAAGTGGTTCAAGGTAGACTTCTTCCAGCTTATCGTCAACTTTTATATAGTAGGGCTTTATGCCATCGGTGGTTCGTCCAGCTCCTGACACACGAATATGGTAGGACTCTCCATGAACCGTGACTTTAAATTCCACAGGTGCTAAGTGTAAGTCAGTCGCCACGAATGGACCACCTTCTCCTGGAGGGTCAAGCGGTTCAGGCTTGAGCTCTCCTCGTTCTCGTTCATCAAAAAATTGGAGTGCGACCGAGGGTAACATGGCATAAGAAACAATGTCTTCAGGGGAGACTTCTTGTTCGGATAGTTCTTCGTTGGCATCACCCAACTCTGGGTCCAGACTATCGGCTGGCCTCCCTTTCACGGGAT
Organism: Nitrospirales bacterium; assembly: GCA_965223675.1. Taxonomy (GTDB): domain Bacteria; phylum Nitrospirota; class Nitrospiria; order Nitrospirales; family UBA8639; genus JAGQKC01. Next base: position 729,173 of record OZ245013.1, read on the forward strand.
GTTCATCTTCTAAAGACTGTTTTCGAATGGTTGAATTAAGGGAGCCTGGTGGTTTTCCGTAAAGACCACGAAAATAATTTTTTGTTTCATTGGTAATCACTTTATAGCGTTCGCCCGTCAAGACATTAAGCGTGGCTTGGGTTCCCACTATTTGGCTAGAGGGTGTGACCAATGGCGGATACCCCATATCTTTTCGAACACGGGGGATTTCACTCAGCACTTCTTTCATTTTGTCTAAGGCTTTTTGTTCTGATAATTGTGCAGCCAAATTGGAAAGCATGCCGCCGGGAACTTGAGAGACTAAGATATCCGTATCGACTCCCGTAAAGTCACTTTCGAATTGACGGTATCGCTTTCGGGTGTTGCGTAGGCCTTCGGCAGCTGGAGCCAATTGTTGGAGGTCGAGGCCCGTATCATACGGGGTATCTCTTAGCGCTGCGATGAAGGATTCTGTGGGCGGATGGGAGGTGCCGCCGGCTAAGGGCGACATGGCCGTATCGAGAATATCAAGTCCTCCAAGTACGGCCATCAATGCAGACATGGATGCCATGCCTGATGTGTAGTGAGTATGGAGGTGGATGGGGACCCGAACTGCGGTCTTCAGTCGTGTTATTAATTCATAGGCTTCAAAAGGGGGCAGTAGCCCGGCCATGTCTTTAATGCATATGGTATCCGTCCCAAGATCTTCAAGTTGCTTGGCTTGTTCGACAAAGTGGTTCAAGCTATGGACTGGACTCACGGTATAGCAAATGGTGGCTTCGACATGTTTGCCGCAACTCTTGGCGACCTCCATGGCATGTTTCATGTTTCGTAAATCATTGAGTGCATCAAAAATGCGAAACACATCAATGCCATTTTTTGCAGAAAGCTCAATAAATTTTTCTAAGACATCATCAGCATAATGTCTATATCCAACTAAGTTTTGTCCTCGGAGGAGCATTTGAAGTCTTGTGTTCGGCGCGGCTTTTCGAAATTCTCGCAGTCGCTCCCAAGGATCTTCTTTGAGAAATCGGAGGCATGAATCAAATGTTGCGCCACCCCAGACTTCAAGTGACCAGAAGCCAACGGTATCTAATTGTGCTGCAATAGGAAGAAGATCTTCTGTGCGCATTCGGGTCGCCAAAAGAGACTGATGGCCATCACGGAGGGCGACATCAGTGATATGGAGACGCCTTCCAGGAGAAGCGGTCAGGTCAAGCTCCGTTCTTTCTTGTTTGAGCTTTTTCCCTGAAGATTGACGAGACGGTTTTTTCTGTTTTCCTGAAGGACGTTTAGCAGCCATCATACGCCTTTCATCACAGCTGAAAGTGAGTCAATGATGATGAGCGCCTCGGTTCATGCCCTGCACTCACGAGATCAAATAAGGTTCGGATACGTTATAAACCTTCATAAGCAGCAATTGCAGCAGATAATGCTACAACTAGGTCTTCTGGTTCAACCATTTCTTCATATGTATAGAGATCAGTATGGACATCGAGATATGAGGTGTCAAAGCGACCGGCTCGAAAATCTGGTTCCTCCATAATTTTTGTGAGGAACGGAATAGTCGTTTTGACTCCTCGAAGGACGAATTCTTCTAAAGAACGATGAGTTCGTCTGACAGCTTCATCCCAGGTTCGACCATGCACAGTAAGTTTAGCTAACAGGGCATCGTAATAAGGGGGAACCGTGAAATCTTTATAGACTTGACCGTCAATTCTGACTCCCACACCTCCTGGCGAAAGATACGCGGTGACTTTCCCAGATGATGGTCGAAATCCATTTTGAGGATCCTCCGCGTTGATGCGGCATTGAATAGCATAGCCCTGAAGGTTTACTTCATGTTGGCCAAAGACGAGGGGACGACCGGCTGCAATCCAAATTTGAGACTGCACGATGTCGACAGCTGTTATCTGTTCAGTCACGGTATGTTCCACCTGAATTCGAGGATTCATTTCTATGAAATAATAGCGACCGTCTGGGTCGAGTAAAAACTCAATCGTTCCGGCATTATAAAACTGGGCTGCACGTGCCAGAGAGATTGCGGCTTCTCCCATCTCTGCCCGTAAGCGAGGTGTCAGAATGAGAGAGGGCGCAATTTCAATGAGTTTTTGATGGCGCCGTTGTATCGAACAATCTCGCTCACCAAGATGGATGACATAGCCATTTTTGTCAGCAAGCAATTGAAACTCGATATGATGTGGTCGTTCGACATACTTTTCTAAAAACAATTCGTCGTTTCCAAATGCCGCCAACGCTTCGCGAGCGCCCGCTTCCATCGCTTCTTTTAATTCCTCATCAGAACGGACGACCCGAAGGCCGCGTCCACCTCCCCCCGCACTCGCTTTGACCATGATGGGGTATCCAATTCGTTGAGCAAACGCTAACCCGTCCTCAACACTGGTCACAGGGCCATCAGTTCCTGGGACGACAGGAACTCCGACTTTTGTCGCTAATTCTCGTGCTTTAACCTTATCTCCTAATAGGTCGAGTGAATGGGCTGATGGGCCAATAAACGTGATTCCCGCCTGCTCGCACAAATTAGCAAATTCAGCATTTTCTGCCAGAAATCCATATCCGGGATGGATGGCATCTGCACGTATGCGTTTGGCAAGTCCGACAATTTGCTGGGCGTCTAAATAGCCTTGGACAGGTCCAGGCCCAACCAAATAGGCTTCATTGGCCTTTTTGACATAAATTCCCGTCGCATCACTCTCGGCGTAAATAGCTGCAGTCGCAATACCTAATTCACGACAGGCGCGAATCACTCGCATGGCGATTTCGCCTCGATTGGCAACTAGGATTTTTCTAAACATCATGTCAGTGTATAGTGCGTAATTGAATGGTACGGGATTCTACCTGAAACGCATGCAATGTTGCATGAATTTCTGTAATCTTTCAACTAGTTTATTCAGTCGCAAGTGGGTAGAACTCACTTGCCTTGACGATGCGTTGCCCTTCTGGAGATAGCGCAAATTTTTCGAAGGCTACGGTCAACGGAGCTGGATTGGGGTCGGTATTCAACACGATTGGTCTTTGAAGTGGGTACGTTTTATCTAAAACAGTTTGATATTCTGGCTCTATCTTCTCGACAAAGAGCAAATTAATCGCCACTCCATCTTCCTTCGCTCGTAACGCTGGGGTGATGGAAACAAATGTAATGGCGCCCAAATCGCCTGTGACGGCATTAATCGCATGGCGTTCCTGATCGACCATTTTGGCCGTACGAGGGATCCGTTTGATCCCTAACACGTTCAGAAATTCTTGTCGGATATTTTGATTGTCGGTTCGATTCACCAAATTAATTTTCATCTCTGGCGCTTCTTCATAGACCTGCGACCAATAGCGTATTTTGCCTGAGAAGACATCGGCTACTTGTTGAAGACTCATTTCTTCAATGGGATTAGAAAAATTCGTGAGAATGGCAATGCCATCACGGGCGATGACTGTGGAACGAAGGTGCGTGGCTTTATAGCCCGTGACGCCGATATCGGTCTCATGTAGCTCGATTGTTCGTATGGGTTTGGCATTTTCATGCCAAAAAATGTCAACGGAGACGGATGGGTGTCTTGCTTCAAACGCTTGAGCCAGACTGGTGATAACATGACGTTCTGGACCATTCCCAGTAATCAGTATCGTCCCAGTGAGCTCAGTCGTAGCTTGGCGAGTCTCCTCTGCACTCAGAGAACTTCCACCCATAATACAGAAAAGAAAAATGTTCAAAAGAATGAAAATTCTCAACAGAGGTTTACCCTTGTTATGAAGGTAAAAGAACGCAAAACATGTATCTGTTTTTTCAAAGATTGCTCTCTGAGTTTTATCAGAAACCCGCGGAATAATTCCTGTTTTTGCACATCAATGTCAACCCAAGATTAGACAGGCAACAATTTGAATCAAGAAGACATAGGCGTCTAAAAGCGGCAGACATATACCAAGCTCCAGTTTGACCAATATCCTTTTGCTGATAATGATTGGATTGAGATATTACACTGAGTCGCTTGGGGCCGTGCCTGGTGGCAACGCGTTGTCAGCTGAAGGAGCTGCACGTTGGCCAGAAATCGGAGGAAGTTTCCCAAATTTGTTCATACGTTCACCCAACATGTCATAGGCCTTCATTTCTTCAAAGCCGGTCTTATGCGTTCCTACGACCTTCGACGCAAAGGCGGACATCAGCCTCCTGCTCCTGATGGCGTTACACTTCGGACAAGCTGTTTCATCGGATTTCGCGCTCAGTGATTGCATGACTTCGTACTGATTATCACATGCTTCACAAACATATTCGTAGAGTGGCATAGTCACTTCTCCTTAAACGTGTGAAAATAGAATGTGTAATTTCTGTTAACTCATGATCATGAAGAGCTAGATGTGACTCGTATTTCATTAATTTCACGACCCTTGGCATCATTATACAGAATCTATACCGTTTGCTGCTATGTTGGCCTAAGTTCGGACGCTGGTAGTATTGTAAAGACCTATCTTGACTTTTTCAAAGCAAGATCATTACCTTATGAGGTTGGAACATCGTAAAAATCTCGTAGAACGTGAAGGAGGCTCAACATGCCCGTGCTTATTCGAAAGTACAAACTAGCCAGCGGACTCATGCAAGAGGAACGTATTGATGAACAAGACCGTATTGATCGGTACTTTCGTCTTTTGCACCGTGATGATGTCAAAAAGCTTCAAGCAGGAGAAAAGGTGATCGTAGAAAAGGATGAATGGCAACTCTTGGATGACTAATCGTTTTTGTCTGTAGAGAGAGTCACTTTACTATAGGTCTTCTCAAGCATGAATTATTGGATTCACGTGAAGAATTCTCTAGACCAAGCGATGCTTCATCGCGAGCGATGTCTGGAAATACCCTCAATACCAGGACGTGCTGATTTCTGGGAAGGGGGTTGGTTTGAATACCCGAACAGGGAAACGGCTCTTGACGAACTAGAGAATACTGGACTGACTCGGCTGGTTCATTGTCCTATTTGCAAACCCTAAATAGACATTTCAGAATCATTTCAATCTGAATTCTTCGTCCCTTCGTATACTCCCAAATTCTAATCTTAGGTTCCTTCTTAATCGATTGTTTGCAACTTCACCATTATGGCGCAAAAATTTGGAAATTTTCGCTGGGTCAAAGAGGGGTATTTAGATAACCGAACTCCTAATATTGTTGTGGGACAGATCACGTTTGCAGGTCTCGGTCTTGTCGATTTTTGTCTCTCCGGGCAGTTCACCGGGGAGATTAATGGTCAGGTGATTCGGTTTCAAAATTCAAAGTTTATCGATGACGGGAGGGCGATAGACGTCCTTGCAGATTTAGAGACACCGCAAATTGGGAAGGTCAGTCTTATTTCTTTTGATCCTCATCCCCTCTTGCCACCTCATCCGTATATAGAATGGTTTTCTCAACACGATGATCATTACCGTATCGAGTTGGAACCTGAAGATGCTCACATTGTATCACTTGAACAAATTGAAGAAATAGAAGCCTTGAGTCAATCTTTGCATGAAAAGCTTCAACCTCTTTTGCCGTGAGCTGGTGTGATTGAGGTACCAAGATAAAAAGAAGAGGCGCGCTTTGTTTCTGAATAACTTGCCTAAGTGGTTAGTTTGGCAGATGAATGAATTCGTTGACAGCCCAGAGAGGCACTCGTAGAATGCCTGACATGAATGATCGTTTTCTTCGCGCGTGTCGACGTGAATCTGTTGACCGGACCCCAGTCTGGTTTATGCGTCAGGCTGGACGATATATGAAAGAATATCTAACTGTTCGCAAACGTCACTCTATCCTTGAAGTTTGTAAAACCCCTGAATTAGCCACTGAAGTGACCCTACAACCGATTGAACGGTTTTCCTTGGATGCCGCCATTATTTTCGCAGACATCTTACTTCCACTTGAGGCCATGGGTTTGCAATTGGAATTTTTAGAAAATAAAGGTCCGGTATTTCACAATCCGGTTCGTTCGGATAAAGACATTCAGAAAATGATTCCGGTCGATGGAGAGTCTTTTGGTTATGCCGGAGAAGCCATTCGCCTTACACGCAAAGCTCTTACTGGGCGTGTTCCTCTCATTGGCTTTGCGGGCGCGCCATTTACGTTAGCGAGCTATGCGATAGAAGGCGGAAGTTCTCGAGATTATATGCGCACTAAAGATATGATGTTTGCACGACCGGATCTCTGGGATGCGTTACTTACGAAATTGGCGAATGGTGTGATTGAATATTTGCGAGTGCAAATTCACGCAGGAGCTCAGGCTGTTCAGTTATTTGATAGTTGGGTAGGCTGTCTCAGTCCAGACGATTATGAGGAATATGTTTTACCGTACACGCAACGAATATTTGATGCGTTGGCCTCAGAAGGGGTGCCGAGGATCTACTTTGGCACAGGAACGGCCACGTTGTTACCTCTCATGCGTAAAGCCGGTTGTGATGTCATGGGACTGGATTGGCGAGTTCGGTTAGATGAAGCGTGGGCGACGATTGGATACCATCTTGCCGTGCAAGGCAACCTTGATCCGCTTGTTCTTGCGGCTCCTTTGAAAGAAATTGAACGACGTGTTCGTCGAATTTTGCAACAAGCCAATGGTCGAGATGGTCATATTTTTAATCTTGGTCATGGGATTCTTCCTCACATCCCGGTTGAATCTGTCGAAGCGACGATAGAGTTCGTCCATCAACTAAGTACGCGTGAAGCAGGAGCCCCGATCTCCGGCTAAATATCTGAAAGAGTACAATACCTACATCGTGTTCTAACCGAAAACATGCATGGCTTTCGTTTGATCTACGACGGTCATCGCAGTTCCGATAGTCTAGCCTCATAAACATGTCTAACGCTGCATACCATGTCGCAATTATCGGAGGCGGGATTTCAGGTCTTGCCACAGCCTTTGCGATTCAAGAGGGATGCCGAAATACTGATCGCACGGTAGACTGCACGGTGATCGAAGGTCACCATGGCTTTGGTGGAAAAATTCTTACACATCATGTCGATGGTTTTATCGTGGAAGGAGGCCCAGATTCGTTTTTGACATCAAAACCCTGGGCGTTTGAATTATGTGAAAAACTGGGTCTCACCGATCAATTGATCAATACGAATTCAGCAAACAGTCAAACGTTTTGCTTTGCCAAAGGCCAGATGCGAGAACTCCCTCAAGGACTTGTTGGATTTGTTCCTACTCGTCTCACCGCACTTTTTTCAGGAGGGTTAATTTCTCCACTTGGCATGCTTCGTATGGGGTGGGAGTGGTTTGTTCCACGCTACACAGACTTGGAGAAAGATGAATCGTTGGCTTCATTCTTTCGTCGAAGACTCGGTGTTGAGGCCTTTGATTATTTTATCGAACCTCTTGTGGCTGGGATTTATGCAGGGGATGCGAACGAATTAAGTGTCAAAGCGACATTCCCACGATTTTATGAGCTTGAACAACAATATGGGAGTCTCATTAAGGGCATGCGCGCTCAACAAAAACGCAGCAAACCTCTCACAACTCAGCAGGGGCCTAAGAAGACGATGTTTGCGACGCTCCGAGGCGGACTTGGCGACCTCATTGATGCGCTTGTAAAACAGATAGAATCCAGCGGGGCTACATTGCTTACTGGACATCATGTTTGCGAAATTTCCACGGCTCAGGCTCCTCGATTAGGGTACACACTTCTTTTAGATAATCAAGAGAAGATCACCGTTGACGACGTGGTGCTGGCCACCCCAGCTTATGTTACAGCCAAGCTGCTTGAGACGTTACACCCTAAGGTTTCGGCACTGCTTGGGCAGATTCCCTATTGTTCAACTGCCACCATTTCTTTGGCGTTCCACCAAAAAGACGTGGAGGATTATATCAAGGGATTTGGCTTTGTTGTTCCTCGTATTGAGGGCAAATCATTAATTGCAGCAACCTGGACTTCATTAAAATGGCCTGGTCGTTCCAAGCCCAATCAGAGCCTTATTCGATGTTATGTGGGGGGGAGAGGTCGAGAAAACATACTTGAAGAAAGTGACGCCTCTATCGTGAAATATATACGGGCTCAATTACAAGAAATGGTCGGGCTTTCGAGCGAACCCTTGTTTGCAGAAGTTCATCGATGGGATCGTGCGATGCCGCAGTATGTCTGTGGTCATGTACAGCGTCTTCAGGAGATTCGCATGTTCATGAAAGAAGTGAAAGGCATTCATCTAACTGGGGCTGCCTTTGAAGGCCTTGGTATCCCAGATTGTATTCGTGAGGGTACTCGGGTGGGTTCCGAATTAGTTCAATCATATGGATGAGCTTATACTGGGATATCAGCTACCATGCACACTGAGGATAAACCGGTGAGTGAAGAACACAATTCAACATCAGATGTCATTCGTGCTCATGTCTTAGTCTCTGGACACGTGCAAGGTGTGGCGTTTCGTGCTTTTGCTCAACACCAAGCCATGCATCTAAACCTTCATGGATGGGTACGAAACCTTTCAGACGGACAAGTAGAATCCGAAGTCGAAGGGCCCCGAGCGTCAGTTGATGCTTTTCTAGTTTCCCTGCGCCAAGGTCCCCCGCTTGCTCAAGTAGAGGAAGTGCGGGTGAAGTGGATCGCTGTGACGAATGATCTACAAGAGTTTTGTATTGTGCGGTCATAAGTCGACTTTTGTACTAGACAGAACAAGAATAATCGAGCATCATCTGTGTGATAAAAAGATCTAACTCATGGATTACAAATCAATCATTCGCGAAGTTCCTGATTTCCCCAAGCCAGGGATCCTCTTTTATGACATCACGACACTCTTAAAACATCCTGAAGCTTTTCGAAAGATCATTGACGAACTGATTGAAAAGTATGAATCTGCCAATATTTCAAAAATTGTTGGGATTGAGTCTCGTGGCTTTATTTTGGGAAGCCCATTAGCCTATCGAATGAATGCTGGGTTTGTGCCCGTCAGAAAGCCAGGGAAGTTACCGGCAGATGTCTACGAGGTGAAATATAATTTAGAATATGGCTCTAGTTCCTTAGCCATCCATCGAGACGCGATCACTCCTGGTGAGCGCGTGTTGGTTGTGGACGACCTTTTGGCGACTGGAGGGACGGCGAGCGCGACGGTCCATCTTATTCGTCAATTAGGAGGAGAAATTGTTGAAGTCGCATTTCTTGTTGAACTCTTATTTTTGGCGGGCAGGGAAAAGCTTGATGATTGCTCTGTACATTCCCTGATTACCTATTCCTGACCCTTTCTATTTGCCATATTGATAAATTTTGCTAATATCACCCTCCCGTTTCGGTTAACGAGCTTACAAAGGTGCGAAATATTTGACACCTCTAAGACGGTTCAGCCAGAAAGGGCGCTGATGTATGGCCTCAAAAGTTCAGAAAAAAAAGACGACAACCACTTCAACGAAAAGCAAGAAAAGCACTACCAGGAAGATTGCTAAGAAAAGTGCTGTAACGAAAAAAAATCCTACAAGTAAAAAGAGTTCTCCTGGGAAAAAGACGACGTCAAAGAAATCTCCTACCCCAAAAAAGAAGCCAACTTCTGTGAAAAAGATGACACCTAAGACTGCGAGCTCTACGGTGAAACAAAAGGGAAAAGCCTCAAAACCTAAAAAAGACGAAGTAACAAAGAAAGAGTCAAAAGTGACAAAGTCCACTGCCCCTAAGGGTCGTAAAGCCACACTCCGAAAGATTCTCTTGGCGAAACGTGATGCTATTTCACAAGCCATCAAGCAACAGTTAGGGCAATCGTTAACTGATGAACAACAACGTCGATTAGAGTCTGCGATGGATAGTGGTGATCAAGCTCTTGTTGACTTGGATAGAGAAATGGGCATTTCTCTTCAAGAAATGCGAAATAAAGAACGGCAACAGATTGACGATGCGTTGGTGAGCCTAGAAGAAGGCACATACGGTGTTTGTGCTGAGTGTGGTGAGGAAATTAGTGAAAAACGGTTGCAGGCACTTCCTTTTGCTCGTCTCTGCGTGGCCTGCCAAACCAATCGCGAACTCATGGAAAAAATCGAACGTGCCGAACAACGTTCTTGACCTTATGAGTCGATGAGAGTTTCTGCTATACGAGCATTCCTATAAGTATTTCTGATTGTCCTCTTGGGTATAGAGGTCTTGTTCTTTTATCTATAATTTCCAGGAATCACGAGCCGTTCAAACCACTAAAATTACGCGATGACCAGGACTAAGGCAGTGATTCTTGCAAGTGGCGGGCTCGATTCGACCGTCACCGCGGCGATTGCTAAAGCTGAAGGTCATGACATATACATGCTCACGATTTCGTATGGTCAACGGCATGCTATTGAAGTAGCTCAAGCCGCCAAAATTGCCATCTCGTTACAGGCGACAGAACATAAAGTGCTTGAATTAGACCTTCGTGTATTTGGAGGATCAGCCTTAACAGATGAAATCAATGTCCCTCGCCATCAATCCGTAGAAGAACGAAAAAAAGGAGTTCCCATCACGTATGTTCCAGCACGCAATACAATTTTTTTAAGTCTTGCGTTAGCTTATGCAGAAGTTCTGTCTGCGACACGAATCTATTTTGGGGCCAATATTCTTGATTATTCTGGCTATCCCGACTGTCGGCCAGAATATGTAGAAGCATTCGTGAAGGTTGCGCGCCTTGGCACGCAAATGGGAATCAACGGGGTGCAGGTAGAAATTTTAACTCCCCTGATTAGAATGACCAAAGCTGAAATCATTCAAAAGGGGATGGAGCTTGATGTTCCCTTCCATCTCACGCATAGCTGTTATGCTCCAGATGCTGACGGTCGTGCTTGTGGCCAATGTGATAGCTGTCTCTTCCGTTTGGAAGGATTTAAAGCTGCGGGCTTCGATGATCCAGCCTTAACTTCGAGCCCTATCAGTAACTAGAGATACCAATCGAATTGCACGTTATGACATTGTCGATATCTCAGGCCTCACAGGAAGTCTTTTCAAGACGCACATCGTTCATTTCTTTGATGTTCTTGTTTATTTGTCTTTTTCACTTGGCTGGGTGTTCAGAAGCGAAAACGGATACCAGTCATGACGGGCATCAAACAAACGTATCAGCACCGATTGCCGTTAGCACAGAGTCTATGCCGAATGATTTAGCGAAAGGAGAAACCCTCTTTAACAATAATTGTGCACGATGTCATGGTGCGCAAGGAAGTGGGACAAATCAAGGACCTCCGTTGGTTCACAAAATTTATGAACCCAATCATCATGCAGATTTTGCTTTCCAGCGCGCTGCAGCTCAAGGAGTTCGTGCGCATCATTGGAAATTTGGGGATATGCCAAAGATCGAAGGCGTGACGCCAGACGATGTCAAAGAGATCATTCGTTACATTCGTTGGTTGCAACAGCAAGCTGGAATTTTTTGATCTTTCCTCTTCATAGATCTGTCCTACCAAACGCTGTCTTGTACTTTCCGACATTCTTTCCTAAAAGCTACAGTATTATAGCGAATCCCAAAAATGTTCCAGTTGAATCATGGGACTTTCAACGCGGTATCACACGCTTCAAAGGTGCGGAAGTTAACTGAATCGGCTATAACTCTTTCTCCTTTAAGGTATGATTTTACTTACACGTAGGCTCTGCGGTTTTTGATCCTACGAATGTTAGGCATGAGTCAGGCGGTTGCGGACAATCTGATACACTAAATGAGTATCAGTTTGAGCAACGCCTTCTATGGCGTGAATGCGGGAGAGGACAAGTTGAGTGAGGGCTTCTTGATCAGATGTTTCGGCTAAGGCAATGATGTCGGGTTTACCCCAACATGAATCTATTGTCTTGATTTCGTCAATATCACTAAGAAGAGAAATGACCTGATCGGTGAGACCAGGAAGCACGTTTATCAGCACATAAGCTCGATGAATTTGCATAGTGCTCGAGACCTCTTCTTTTAGAACCACGGCGGTCGTCACGGGAACATGTCAGATAGGGATAGTAAACGGTAACGCAAGCTCAATCTTAACGCAAGTTCCACTTTTCTCTAGTCAGACGTTCAAGAAAGCGATGCGTCTTTACGGCATGGCGTCTTCTAGAGCCATGACAAGATCCTGAACTCGCTTAAAGCCCTCTTGCCAAAAACTTTCCGAACGAATATTGACATTGAGCGGTTTAAGAAGTGATTCAGGGCTTGCGGACCCACCCGCGGACAACAAATTGAGATACTTCGGTACAAACGATTGGCCTTCTTTTTTATATCGTTGATAGAGAGCGAGTACCAGCAGATTTCCAAAACTATAGGCGTAGCAATAAAACGGACTGGCAAAAATATGCGGAATCCCCAACCATTCCCATTGAAAGTCTTCTGAAACTTGAACGGCACGCCCAAATTGTTCCCGAAGCAACCGTAAATAGGATTGAGAAAGGGCATCAATCGTTGTCCCTTCTCCGATCATTTGATGAGCCGTTCGTTCAAATTCCACAAAATACGCTTGTCGGAGAATCGTTGCGTACAGATCGTCAAGTTGGGTCACTAAGAGTGCCCGTTTTGATTGCGCTTTACGCTCTTGTGTTAAAAAATTCTCCGACAAGAGTTGTTCCCCAAAAATTGACGCGGTTTCAGCGAGCGGAAGGGATGAATGAAAGGTCAACACCGAATGCTGATGAGCCAGCATCCCATGCACGGCATGGCCAAGCTCATGGGCTAATGTGGAAACATCACGAGGATGACCATTGAAATTCATCAACACATAGGGGGTTCGACGTGGAGTCACGCTGTAGCAAAACGCTCCGCCCATTTTCCCTGGACGAATCTGTGCATCAAGGTGCCGTTCCTGTATAACGCGATTGGCCAATTGTGCAAGGCGTGGAGAAAAGTGTCGATACGATTCATCGACAATTTTCGACGCTTGTGAAAAAGAATAGTGCGCAGAGGTTGATTGAATTGGGGCATACAGATCGTATCGCGTGAACGCCCTTTTCTTGAGTAGTTTTGCCTTCAAGCGAAAATAATGTTGAAAAAGATTAGCATTCTTTCGGCAGGTTGTGAGAAGAGCTGATACCGCTCGATCTGGAATATCATTCGCTAAATTTCGAACGGCTATCGGTGTGTGATGATGGCGGAGCGTGACGCCTTCATTTTTCCAATCTAATACCAAAGTTTTATACATTTCACCAATCATGTCTCGGTGATTTGAATAGACACGGAAGAGCTCTTGATAGGCTGCCCGGCGACGTTGAACCGAGGGATGACGGACATGTGTCGTGAGTTCTTCACGAGTTAGGGTATGGATTTTCCCACCGATCTTGAGAGAAAACTTGAATCCAGTCGTCAACACGCCATACAGCATTTCTATGGCGCTACGTCCAGTGCTGTCCTTCACACTGACAACTTGTTCTTCCGCTTCGCTCAAGGTATGCGGTTTTAGTCGTATGAGCGTTTCCAAGTAATATCGAAGTGATCCACTCTGACTGAGAAGCTGCTTGGCTTTCTGAGGCCTCAGCCCTTGCCACCAGAGATCTAAAAAGAGGATTCGATTTTCCAATTTCGTCAGTCGTTCACGAACTTTCGCATCAAAGGCGCGCACGGACTGTCGTTGCGTGTTCTCTGAAAACCAGAGAAAAGCAAAAGCTCTCAGGGTTGCGGCAATCTCAGCGATTGACTCTTTTAATTGATACGCCTGTTCAAAAATTTTTGAGGACACATCTTGTTTTAATCGAGGGCGTAAACGTTCGAGTTGACTCACTTGACGCTCGAGTTTTTTGGAAAGCTTGTCTAGATCTTTTTCGGGATGAGTCAGAAGGTCTGACAATATCCAACGAGGAATGGATTGAGTTTTTCCAGTCTTTTTAGCCATTCAGATACCTCATCAGTGAAATCGTTTCAACCTGTGAATGTTAAGTAATGAAATAGCGCTCAAGTACGTGTGTCCCGTTCCACTACCCACTTTTTAAATGTGCCTTACGTTCTTTGGAATGGTGCTCTTCAAATATTCCATCAATGCTGTTATCCTCATCAAGATCTTCTAATAAATTCCCCTGCTATTCCGAATAAGCCATCGATATTTTTTTCTTCTACTGCTGCATCGACGTGTCTCGAGAACCAACCCAATGGAACTGCAATGCTTCGTCTACTATCTAGATCAACGCTCAAGGGGGCGTCCTCCGTAACTTTCAAACTTTGAGTAATTGACCGTATATTGCTCATATTGGGTTAGCTATGCATACTCATGCCTCCTCTTTAATGCGCGCGCGCCTCTTCGACAATCTTTTGAATTCGCTGATTTTTAAATCGATTGTCACTACCTTTGTTTTGTAGTCCAACCCAGAGTTTGGCAATGTTCCCATCTTACACCATATACAGACACAGGATAGTTCTCTCTAGTGTTAATTTTCAGGGGAAATTACGCCTAATCCACTGTGTATTTAATTTGACTGATTGTTAATATACACGGTAAATTAACGGTAATGTATACAAGAACCTTAGAAAATCGCTTGCCTCAAAAGAGCTACTTTCTGTTTGGTCCGCGACAAGTTGGAAAAAGTACACTGCTAAAAAAGGAGGACGCAGATTTGACGATAGACTTGCTTGATCCTGAACTTCAACTCTCATACACAAAAAACCCTAACCTGCTCAGTCAACAAGTTGCGGAACTCAAAGGATCTTCGAAGATATTTATTGATGAAGTACAGCGTGTCCCTAAAATTCTTGATGTCATTCATGCACTGATGGAAAAGAGGCCAAAACTGAAATTTATCCTCTGTGGGTCTTCAGCTAGAAAACTTCGGCACGGCGCGGCAAATCTACTCGGAGGACGAGCACTATACCGAACCATGCATCCGTTAACATTTGAGGAATTGTCCAAAACCTTTAATCTCCAACGGATACTCCGCTATGGTTCACTCCCACATGTCTATACGGTTCTCAACCAAAAGAAAACGGATGAAGCAGAAGATCACTTGCGGTCTTATGTGATCACCTACCTCAAAGAAGAAGTTAAAGCGGAAGCATTGGTACGAAACCTTCAAGGTTTTCAGAATTTTTTAGATGTGGCCGCTGCACAATATGCAGAGCAGATAAATTTTTCGGGTATCGCTCGTGATTGCCAAATCGCGCTTTCAACTGTTCGTGAATATTATTCTATTCTAGAAGATACCTTGCTCGGAACCTTTCTCCCCCCATATTTGAAAAGTCAACGAAAACGCATGAGTCATCAACCTAAATTTTATTTTTTTGATAATGGTGTAACCCGGGCTGTGTTGGGAACACTGAAAGATCAGCCTAGTCGTGTCGAACACGGACGTCTGTATGAACAATGGTTCATACAAGAAATTATGCGACACAACGAATACTATCAAAAAGACTGGAAACTGTTCTTCTGGCGGACAAGCCATGGGGCAGAAGTGGACCTATTAATCTGCCGAGGGACCAAAGTTCTCTATGCGATAGAATGTAAAATGTCACCCTATCTTTCCTCAAGCGATTTGTCCGGATTACGATCGTTTCATGAAAGCCACCCCAAGGTTCCTTGTTTTATTGTGGCACCGGTCAAAGAGCCGCTACAACTATCCTTTGCGCGAGTTTTTCATCCAATCCAATTATTCAAAGAGTTACAGTTATGATAATTTTGGAAGGCAGAACTTCAGGCCGTTTTCATTCCTGAGCCTTCCAAATTGTCCTACTACTCAACGAAACTTGTATTTATCAACTTGGATACGTCCTGTATCCATTTGAACAACATCAGATCTGTTATTTCCCCTGAATCCTTCTTTGGAATATTTAGCCTTGCGAATCTTGGCTTGTGTTTTAGAGGTTTATGCTTGTCCGCTTATAAGTATTTAGCTTGTAACATCTCAAGGCACAAGGCTTGCTTTTAGAAATAGTCAAAGATGGTTGCTTTAGAACGGATGTTCCTTAAAAGGAAGACATCACAATTTCCGGTTCAGCGACCAAACAGAATATAAATACGGTAGCGCCAAGAGAACTAGTTTCAATTTTCACATGGGATTAATTGTTTTTGCCAAGGAGGGTAGAAATGAATGGTGTAATAGAATTATCAAAAAGCTCATCTATGTTTCAAAGTTTGGTAAAACAACAGACAACCCTCCGGAAGACAAGAAAGATAATTGAGAGATTCAAAAAGTTTGGCTGCCTGATAGTATTCGGCATCATCATGGTCTTACCACTACAAGCATTAGCCGTTCCACTGTTACAGGTTAACGATTTCGGACAGCTTACAGGGGCAACAGGCGTGCTGGTAAACGGTACATTATATGACGTAGACTTCAAGAACGACTCCTGTGTAAATCTTTTTGACGGATGTGCCGTCGGAACCGAATTCACCTTTACAACTTTAGCTGAAGCCCTTAACGCGGGACACGCATTATTGAACCAGGTTTTCGTAAATACGCCAACGTCGCAATTTGATGATAACATAGATCTGATCGAGGTATGCGCACCTATCGGCAACTGTTTTATTGACACACCTTTTTCTGCTACGAACCCCTCTGGCGTTAATGTGGTGTCAACCGAAAACTCATTAATAGAAGCAGATGATAGTGTTTCCGGGCCATTTGACAACGACTTCGATGTTGATCAGCGATATGCGGTATGGACGCCCTCTACAACACCTATCCCCGAACCTTCCACAGTTTTGCTTCTAGGCTCAGGATTGTTAGGCTTAACGATCTGGCGACAGAAGAACAAGGTGAAATAACCGTATGCGAATCTGAGTTATTAACACCGCCAAAGATCCTTGCTTTATGAAAGTAGGGCTCTTTTTTCTCCTACTCCACTCTTGACGAATAAGCCTGAATCGTTATGCTTCTCTTTTATGGCTCAATCAAGAGATCCCAAAGAAGTCGTATTTTTGAAGAACTCACCTTCTCAAATCTGTATGAGATTGGTGACTGATTGAATTGTTAGAGAAAAGTGGATAATTATTAATCAAGAGATCCTGGACATGATTCACGAATTACTGCGGAGTACACCGCAATCAGAACGAATGCCATAAACAATTACGGAATGAATCACGGACAAGACGATTGGGAATTGGTGAGATGTAATCATTAGTTGGGAGGAATTTCTCAATGTTTAATATCATCGATACGGTACTTAGCGTTGCACAAAAATTATTTGGGCTTCGCGGCACGCTTGCGCAGGCACGTCAAACCCGCAAGCAGCAAGTCGCTGAGTACCTTGGTGCACTTGCTGGGACAATAGAAAATGTAAGTGCTTCTCTTAAGCAGGAGATTTACCCACACGGTAGTTGCCAAGAGCTATTGTCCCACTCCCAGAGCATGGAAGCTGCTATTGGAGACTTGGTTGGAAACATGAAAGCAGCCAATCTTGGCAATCAGCTCAAGGAGGTGTGGGAGATCGAGCAGCTATATTCGGAGCTAAGTGGAAGGACGAAACCCGAAAGGGAACGAAAACTGGAAGTCCTTGATCAAGCAGCAGGCTTGTTCCGCGCAACTGCGGCGTTCGTTCGAGTGAGTCCATGAGCAAGAGTCCACTTCGCCATTTCCAACATGTACGAGATTGGTGCACTGATTAGAATGTTAGAGGAAAAGAGGGATCGTTACGAAGCATGAGATTTTGGATACGATTCAGGAGCTACGACGGAGGAAGCCACAGGCAGATACTAACCCGTCATAGGGTAGGGCATAGGTTGGTTCTGGAAAGACATAATTTTCAAACTTGAGTTTATTCTTAACGCTGGACTTCGGTCATCCAGACCCAACTAAAGACGAGACAGGCAGCTATTGTAAGCATAAGATCAAAGGATTCCATGATGAGTACACTCCTGGCATGAGATGAATAACCAAGTGCCCTCTCATGGTGCTCAGATCTTTGTATGTGTGGATATCCCACAAAAGAACTATTGGGAATTATTGATAGATGTTATTCGACATTAACGTTTGAGAATGTGAAAGATCGGCAATAATCTTTGTTCATGGTCTTGTGTAAGGGAGTTAATGCATTATGACTGAACACGAACAACGGTTGGTTCAAGATGTCATATTGGACCTTGAGAGGCTACAAAAAGCCAAACCGTGGAAGTCGGTAGGAGTTCTGGCAAAGAAGTGCGGTATCCAAGAAAGTTACATGAGACAATTACTCTTGGAATACACCAATGAGACGGACTCCGAGAATCTCATGATTCGCTATTCCCACTATCCCAGCAAACGTAATCTGGACATGATTTGGGCACATAAAAAGCATATCCAGAAGCTCGAAGAACTTTATGACTACACACGGATTGATGAACCAGATAGGCGCTTTCAGGAAGAGCTGAATGATTATCCACGCCTTTTTCTATCTCATAGTCATAGGAATCGTGAACGAGCTTTATATCTCCGCGAGTTCCTTCTCAGTTATGGGGTCAATGTATGGATGTCGGAGCTCGATATTGTTCGGGGACAAGATATATTTGTTGCCATTGAAAAAGGAAGAAAGTCATGTTTGGGGATAGTCGCCGACGTGACAGAGGATTCGGTTCAATCGGTGTGGGTACAAAAGGAATTTATCGCATCATTACATCAAGATCATAACGTTTGCATAGTTTTTGATGGAAACAACGGACGTTTGCTTGAGTCCTTACACGATGCTTCACCGAATAAGATAATTCCTACGCTAGCAATCACAACCATGTTTCCAGAATATGTCCAATGCTTAAGAGATCATGTTCAGAATACGGATCGCATCTTTGCGTTTCCCTATGTAGAAGGAACTCTGTTTGGGAAACCATTGCATCCCCTGCAAGGTCTGAAAACACTTGTGAAGAGTTGGAATGGGGCCTAGATTACGTGAGACATTATTATGATTTGTGCCACTACATGTTGTAAGGGGCCCTCAGAGGAACAAGTTTCTGTCATAAGAATTTCGTATGAATAAGCAAGGACCGTTGCAGATTGATGAACTACAAGGATACGACAACATTATTCAGATTTTAGGTAGTGGGTATTTGTGCTGCAATATTCAATGTTAAATTTATATTCTTGGTACGTGACTTAAGACTTTCTAATACGATAATTTCAACAAAGGTGGAAAAATGAAAACTCTAAGGCTCACTCTATTGGGTGGAATGATGTTTTTTGCCATCTGCGTGTGTCAAGTTCTAGCGGCTGAACCGAGGACTTTTCTATCAACATCAGGACTTATTCCGGTTTCGTATAAAAATCATGATGGTATAGAGATAAAGACGTGTAATACTAAAAAAGCTGTCTTTGGTAGTCACTATGTGACTATTCGTATTGATAAGTTGACCGTCAATAAAAATGACTCATTTTTATATAGGGTTTTCAACTGGGATAGACATGCTTTTGGGGCAGTAAGCCTTAAAGCAAACTACAAAACACAACAATTATCAGTGTCGAAAGTTGGTAGACCAATAGCTCTCAGTGGTTCAGAGAGCAGTGTGGATATGAGTGTTGACTGGCAGATTTTGGATAGAGTCCCCTGGGTATTAAGAAACCCTACCCTAGACATTAAATTGGGGTATGCCGCAGACTCTGCACTTAAGGCCCTAACCGATGCATTTACGGGTATAACATCTGCAATTCCAGACTACACAATTTCTTCATCGCTTGCGACTGGGTTTGCGATTACCAACGCCATAGATAAACTTCTGTTTGGTCCAGATAGAGCTAGAGATTTGTTAGGTGCCCAGCTAGATATACCGCTACAAGCAGAAAAACTTTGTGAGGGTTATTACGCTACTTTTGGGGCAGAAAATAAAACATCCTATGAAAAATATTATGATGATAGACTAGTGTGGTCAGGGAAAGATTTACAACATGGCGGTACACCTATCAAGGATGTTTCATATGGAGTTGTAAGCTTTCATATTCAAGATCGTTTCTACCCAATCAGGGAGGCTGCGCTTAATGACAATGATCGTTCATGGTCCACTAAATATCGTGAGGTGATAACCTCCTTATTTGACCTAACTTGGATAAAGACCTCAGGCGATATTACACAGATGGAAAATAGAATTAGGGAGAATCTTCTGGCAGCACGAACTCTCCTTGTCACTGACTTAGACCTCATTCAACAGGAAAAACTAGAGATACATAGGTACGCTTTAACAAAGGCTCAGGAGGCCTTGAATACGGCTAAAGCAAGAGTATCGCCTGGTGGAATGGTTACAAAGACGAGTACTGAACGAGCACTAATGTCTGCAGTCAATATGGCTAATTTTGTGCACCCAAATTCTGTCAATCTTGCAACGCAAATACTAAAAAATCCTGAAGAGAATATTTCCGATTTGCCGGAAGAGGTAGCGACAAGTCTCAAAAATGCATTTATACGCATAGAATATCTCCTATCTCTAAAATAAAAAATTAATTGTTACACTTACTACATCTCTCTCGTTCATGATTATAAAAATTGTTTCAGGTGGCCAAACAGGAGCCGATCGAGGGGGGGTAGACGCTGCTATTTACTGCAAGATTCCTCATGGTGGATGGTGTCCGAGGGGACGGAGGGCAGAAGATGGCATCGCACCAGTTGAATACCATCTCATCGAAATGGAATCAGATGAATACCTCCCCAGAACCCAAGCCAATGTGATTGACTCTGATGCTACGTTGCTCTTTACCCGTGGTACGTTGTCAGGTGGTTCGTTGAAGACTGCTGAATATGCCCATCACTTAGAAAAGCCCTACCATGTCATTGATCTCTCACGCAGACTTCGAAGTAAAGCAGTACAGGAGATAGTGCATTGGCTATCAGGTGATCCTTCACTAACCGACCATGATGAGTATCAAGCCAGTCCACCGTTGGAATGTATTCTCAATGTAGCAGGCTCACGGGAAAGCCATGCCCCAGGAATTCAAGATGCCGTGTTTCGTCTCATGGTGGATGTGCTGATCGAGGTGAATTCTGTTTCGAAGAATGTTTATTCTCTGGGGAAGGCCAACACAGCCCTGAGTTAATTGAACGGTTCAGAAGGTTCATGCTCTTAGAAATTACAGCTTTGGCAGGCGAAACATCGGGCCTTGGCGATCTGATGGTCGATCATTTATCTGTCGAGCTCTCATTCTTTCGGCTGCCTTCTTCATGAATTCTTTGGCGTCTTCATTGCCCTGAGCAGCTGACAAACTTAGCCACCAATGAGCTTCGGTGTAATCTTGTCGTACGCCTTTACCATAAAAATAATGTATGCCCAGCATCAACTGCCCCGTCGCATCTCCCTGCACAGCCGCAAGACGATACCAACGGACGGCTTCCTGCGGATCCTTCGCGACGCCGTTACCCATGTCGAACATACTGCCGAGCATTGTCTGTGCCAACGCGTCGCCCTGATCAGCGAGGGTCTTATACTCTTTGAATGCCAATGCATAGTCGCCTCGCTTATGTGCATCCAAGGCTTCTTGGAAATTTGCATGAGCCTGCGTACTCAGTAACAAAAATAAGAGCGAAAGAATCAGTAGGTAGGGGGCTTGGTGCAGGCGCATAGACAATCTCCAAGATTAAGATATTAATTGCGGCTTTCTTACATTCTAGCCCCTATCTCGGTTTGATATGGCCTTGGTATAAGCTTGCAGAAGGCATAGCCCTTCAACACGAGGTTTACGAGCGAGTCAGTTCCGTAGGGTTTCTGCTGTTTCTGTCTTCTTGCAACTCGTTATTCGATGTCTGCCCACCCAACCACCATCGCCAGATGGTGCGCACTATTAACTTCTACTTTGCGGTTATACCAAAGGAGCTTTACGAGCAAAGCGGGGAGGAGAATTGAAAGGTATTGAGAATGAAGAGATAAATATGGAGCTGGCGAGAGGAATCGAACCTCCGACCGGCGGTTTACAAAACCGCTGCTCTACCGACTGAGCTACGCCAGCTCAAAAGGGGTTTCGCGTTTCGCTTTTGAATAAATGTCCGTGCTGCTAAGTTGTTGACTGTAATCGGTACGATTACTGTCTGGACTTAAATCGTGTCGAAACTAGCCATAGTATAGCACTTGAATACAGCTCAATCGAGATGTATGTACGTGAATAAGGTCAGGTTGATAGGATAGTCATGAATTTCCTGTATGGGTTTTGCGTTTTTATCAATTAATCTTAATCTTTAACCGTATGGGACCTGTCAGACAGCAGGAATCGTTGGTCATATCAATAAGCAGCCTAGCCTTTTAAGAGACTATGACGGAAAATCGCATTGGTATGGCAACTGAGATGAATCTTTTACTCTTTTGGGATTCGATCTTGTATTTTTGAGGAAGCCAGATCAAATGAAGTTTTTATATCTCCCCACGCCTTGTTAAACCCTTTGACAAGATCATCCCAAGCCTTTTCGCTTCCCACTTTGACCTCTTCCCATGCTTCCTCTCCGCCTGACTTAAGGGCATCCAGTTTTTCCTGTCCATCATCAATTTTTTCTTTCACGGAATCAATTCGAGTTTCAAGTTCTTTGATTTGTTCGAGATACTGATATTTGGCCTCCAGTTCCAGCTTCTCCGCTTTGGCCTTAAACTCCTCAATTCTTATTGAATGCTCATGAATCTGTGCCCGCCACTCTTGAAGTTGTTTCTCGATCGTTGTTTGAAACGTTTTTTTTTCTTCCATAGACCTGGCTCCTTGCATGTGAATGATACAATATTGGCTGCAGTCCCCTCACTGTTGTACCAAAGTCGAGGAGACCTGTCGATGTGTGAGAGAAAAACACCCTGGTTTGGAGTGGACAAAATGAGCGTGAATTGTCTGAATTTGTAGAATGCGCCATTTTTTAAGAACGAGTATCATGGAGAATTATTGGGAACATTATTACAAAGAGTTGCCCGTTACGCAGATTATGAAGAGTAAGACATGCCTACATTGATACCTCGTCAAAAGACTGCGCCGCTAGAAGTCCAAATTGTCAATGGTTCCACCTGGAAATTGTCTGATCAAAATCCCAAAACATTCACGATGGTCGTTTTCTATCGCGGATGGCATTGTCCAATATGTCAAACGTATCTTCAAGATCTTGAACAGCGTTTAAAGGAATTTTGGCACCGTGGAGTGGATGTGATCGCCGTGAGTGGCGACGTCAAGGACCGAGCGACCAGGTCCAAGGAGGAATGGGGACTAGACAAACTCACGATCGGATATGGGCAAGAGATCGATTCGATGCAAGATTGGGGACTCTATGTTTCAAACAGCATCAAGGAAGAGGAACCATCGAAATTTGGTGAGCCTGGCGTATTTCTCATTCAACCTGATGGGGAGCTGTATTATGCAGCAATCAATAGTATGCCTTTTGCCAGGCCACGTTTTAAAGACCTGCTATCGGCCGTCGATTTTGTGAAGGAGAATACGTATCCTGCACGAGGAGAAGGGTAAACACCTATGAAGAAGCACAAGAACAGCTTGGAAAAGATTGAACACGAACACATGGAACGAGAGCCCAGGCCAGATCCTCCATCTCCATTTCCAGATCCTACACCGCCGTTTCCTGATCCTGGTCCACCTGTGCCCCAACCTCCCCCCCAACCGACTCGACCCGTGCCACCAGTACCCACGATCATCATTCAGGAGTTTCATGAGGATCAAAAATTTGACGTTTTTTGAAAATTCGATAAAGAACATAGAGCGACGGAAATAAAAGAAGAGCACCAAGGAGTAAGGCGAAGAGAAGAAACTGCATGACAAGCGGTGGAGCCGCGGTGTTGTAAATGGTCAGCTCTGGTGGCACAAGAAAGGGATACTGAGCGAGAGCCCAACCCCACAGGATCACCGTGACCTGTCCGGCAGCTGTATACCGGGCTAGTCGAAACCTTCGAATTCTCAAAAAATTGAATGTGAGGCTTCCCAGCACCACCGCGAAAATGAGAGCCGTCCATCCCCATGCATGCGTTTCCAGTCCTTGCTGAATTTCCGGAGCGCCAGACTGCGATAACCACAATACCACAATACCCAGAGCTCCAACCAGGAGAACCGACCACAACGATTTTTGACGAAATTTTTCTTGAATGACCGGATTCTTCGTTTCCAACGTTAAATACACCGCCGCTAACATAGCAAAAAGCATGAGGGTGAATAGGCCCACAGCAAAGGGAAAAGGCGCGAGCCAGGGATTCAGGAATACCTCCGAAAAATCATTCCCGGTCAGCTGAAGTGTTCCAGAAGAAATGCCGCCAATAGTGATTCCTAACAGAACGGGAGTCCAGATACTGGCCCATGCGAATATGCCTTCCCAGTAGTGATGTATCGGTGCATATTCAACATCATAGCTTTTGAAGGCAAAGGCAGATCCTCGCAACACCACCCCGATGATCATGAGAGTCAACGGGATATGAAGTGTCGTCGTGATGAGGGCATAGGCGCGCGGAAAGGCATTGAACAGAATGGTAATCGCAAGAATCAGCCAAACATGATTCGCTTCCCATATGGGCCCGATGGCCTTTGCAATTAATTCTCGCTGAGCTTTCGCATGTGAGCCTTGAGCGAGGAAATGCCAGACTCCGGCTCCATAATCGGCCCCTCCCATAAGCACATAAAAGGTTAAGGAAACAAGTATGGCTCCGGCCAAGAGTAATTCAATTGAAACCATGCCGTCCCTTCATGGCAAAGTAGATGAGTGTGTAGGGGCATCAACGCTTGCTGACACGTGGCGCAGTAACAACCAGATCACAATACCTGCGAGGAAAAGATACAGGATTGCAAAAAGAATGAATGGAATCACTAGACCTGGCATCGGTGTGACCGCTTCTGAGGTACGCAAAAATCCTGAGATAATCCATGGTTGCCGTCCGACCTCCGTGACAACCCATCCAGCTTCAACGGCCAGCAGTCCGAGCGGCGCCGCAAACACCACTGACCATAGGAACGGTTGTGACAAAACTCTCATGCTGTTTCGCCACCAAAGATAGAATCCCCATAGTGCTAATCCTGCCATGATGAAGCCAGCAGCGATCATCAGTTGAAACGCGGTATGCACGATCCCGACTGGCGGCCATTCGTCCCTGGGAAATTCTTCGAGTCCGATCACGGTGGCGTTGGGATCTTGATAGAGTAAAAAACTCAGAAGGTAAGGAATTTCAATGGCATACGAGATCGTACCGGTCTCCATATCGGGAATGCCGCCAATCCGGAACGGTGCACCCTGTTCCGTGTGAAATAGAGCCTCAAAAGCAGCCAGTTTTCGAGGTTGATGTTCCGCGACGCCCCGAGAAAGAATATCACCGCTTAATGGCTGGAGCATCGCGCAGATCGCGCCAACGGCAAAGGCAATCCGAAACGCTCGCTGATGAAAGGTGTTTTGAGGATGTCGAAGCAATAAGAACCCATGAATACCAGCCACAAGAAAACCTGTGGCGGCATAAGCCGCGATCAACATATGTTGTGTTTCCATCAGTCCCATCGGATTCCTCATCGCGCTGATTGGGTCAATGTCAACGGGCATCTCGTTGACCATTCGAAAACCTGTCGGTGTATTCATCCATCCATTCGCGACAACGACAAACACGGCCGAAGCGGCTCCGCTTGCTGCCACAATTAATCCTGCAGTCACGTGCAGCTTGGGTCGGATTCGATCCCAACCGTAGAGATAAATTCCCAGAAAAATGGCCTCAGTGAAAAATGCAAAGCCTTCTAGTGAGAACAATAAACCGATGATTGGGCCTGAAAATTCCATGAAATGCGGCCATAACAATCCAAGTTCGAAGGAAAGTACGGTGCCGGATACTGCACCGACAGCGAATAAAATAGCCGTGCCCCGTGCCCACCGCTTGGCCAATTCCAGATATTCCGCTCGGCGGGTTCGGATCCATAGCGATTCAGCAATCACCATCATTAACGGCATCGCAATGCCGATCACGGCAAAAATGATATGAAACCCAAGGGACAAGCCCATCTGAATGCGTGCGGCGAATAAGTTAGTCATCATAGATCTTCTATGTATTGTAGAAGATAACGAAAAATGCTCCAGTTCGATATACTAAGGGACTGTATTTTTTGTCCTATACTCGCCGAATTTGTCCAGTGTACTGGGCTTGCTTGTATCGTGCGAGGTGCGATACTTATAAGTACTCACAAAATTTGGGACTGATTCGTATTCCGCTACGAGGTATTTATGAAGCTAAAGTTTGTCATCCAAACAGTGTTGCTTTGCATAGCCGTCGTTTCATCCACCTATGCTGAAGAAATTGGGAGTGTGGACACGAAGTTTAATTTCCTTGGGCCTGATCACAAAATTGTGATCGAAGCCTTTGATGACCCCAAGGTCGAAGGCGTGACCTGTCATCTTAGCCGTTCGAAACGGGGCGGATTGAAAGGCATGATCGGAGTGGCTGAGGATAGTTCACATGCCTCGATTGCTTGTCGTCAAGTAGGCCCAGTTCGCATGAAAGACGAACTCGAAGAGGGCGAAGAGGTATTCAAGGAGAGTCGATCACTCATTTTCAAGAAACTCCAAGTGGTCCGGTTCTTCGACAAAAAGCGCAACACACTTATTTATCTTGTCTATAGCGATAAGATTATCGAAGGCTCACCGAAAAATGCGATATCAACGGTCCCCATTATGCCATGGCCTGGTCAATAGAGTAGAATCAGAATGGGTAAAGAGTAGTGACATCGGCTCATTGTCCAGTAAAAGCTAGAGTCGTACTGCTGACTCTACTAGATATCTGCATAGTGACTTTCCTATCGATCGCGCAAGTTTTCGCTCAGCAGCCTTCACTCCCGTCCTTTACAACAGATCGACCTGGAGTGGGTGATACGGCGTATCTCGTTCCACAGGGCTTCGTTCAACTGGAAGGCGGGGTTACGTATCAACATGATAGAACAGGCGCCCCCTCTCAACGAATTACGACGGTTTCGGTACCCAATACATTGATCAGAATAGGCGTATTTGACGTGATGGAACTGCGGTTCTTAGGTGGAGAATACGTGTATGAGAAGACAAGTACAGGCAACCAGGACAACCATGATGACGGAGTGAGTGCTCCGATCATCGGAACTAAATTGCAGCTGACTGAAGAAGACCGCCAAACTCCCCAGACGGCACTCTTTCTCAATCTCACCCTACCTGTTGGAAGCGAGAGACTGCATCCGGATGATGTTACGCCCGATTTTAAAATGGCGGCGAATTACTCGATTTCAGAGAGCGTGAGTTGGGAAGGCAATCTCGGAGCGGGTTGGGAGGACGGACTGAATAACATAACCGGTTTTTATACCACAGCTTTGGGCCTATCAATTACAGACAAGTTCACACCATTTGCGGAGTTTTTTGGCAATATCAACGGTCCATCCACTCACGCGTTCGATGCCGGTTTTACATATCTTGTTCTTCCAACCTTGCAGCTAGATCTATCTGGTGGACCAGCGCTCACGGATGCAGCGACTGACTGGTTTATCGCAGCGGGAGTTTCGTATCGCTTCCCGAAGATATGGTGATTGAATAAACTGAGGCTCTTGACTCAAGCGTTGTGAAGCTAGGAGGAAATACGATGAAAATGATACTTTTACCGTGCCTTCTTTTTCTGGCAATCAGTCCAATTGTCGTTCATGCTGAAACATTGAACCGTGCAACAACCAAACAGCTTGATGTCGAAAGTTTTATGGCCGATGAACACTCAGAACAGGAGAAGGACAAAAAGTCCGACATGGAACCAGATCCTCTGAGTACTCCGCCATCACCTACTGAGCCTGAACAGCCACTCCTGTCTGATCCTGCCACCGATCACCCCGCGGTCGTTACTCCTCCAGTCACTGATCCTGAAATGACCATCTCTCCTCCGGTGATAGATTCTGATATGGCAGTGAACCCTGAAAGTCTTCCGGCTCAACCAGAATAAAGGACTGACAACCTCGACTCTGCAACTAGGTCAGACATACTATTCATGTTTCCTAAGGTGAAAAAATATTTTCATGGTTAGGGAATCGCATTCTAGGAAACTTTCGTTGCTATGAGTTGTGAATGATGAAATCCTCGTATATTCCAGAAGTTCATATCATCATCGTGATGGGAGTTTCAGGGGCGGGGAAATCAACGATCGGAAAATTACTGGCAAAGGATCTTGGTTGGATATTTTACGAAGGAGATGAGTTTCATTCTTTCCAAAGCATTGAGAAGATGAGCCGTGGCGATCCTTTGACTGAGCATGATCGTCAACCTTGGTTAGCTCAGTTGAAACAATTAATCCGGAGTCTGAGCAAAACTTCGCAACACGCCGTCATTTCATGCTCAGCCTTGAAACAGGCCTATCGTGATAATTTGAAGGACAATAACTCGCATGTTGCGTTTGTGTACTTGAAGGGGAGCCGTACTGAACTTCGAAGGCGTCTTGAGCTTAGAAAGTCTCATTTCATGAAGGGAGGTCTGCTCGATTCGCAGCTTAACACACTTGAAGAACCACCCGATGCACTGACTCTGAATCTCACCGCATCTCCGCAAGCTCTCGTCAAGCAAATTAGGCGAGCATTACAATTGTAAACTACCCGTTTCCTCAACACTCTTCATTTATTGCGGATATCACGTCTGTTTTCTCGTGTCATGAGGGATCATGAGAGTTAGTCAAAAATTTCAGAACTGGACAAAACTTGTCCAGATTACCTGTTTTTGTCTAGTGCAGGGTCCTCTAATAGCGGGTACATTGATTTGACGGTTGATCTCAAGATTGACCGATGATCCGACTCTTTTGGTGGCGTGGCGATGTTTGCTCTGCCGTATATTCAAATCGTCTAGTAAGACTTTATGAAAAGGGGGTGCAAGTGCGGACGGACGATTCTGTTCTAAATACAATGCGTTTTAATCGATGGGTCTTACTATTTATGAACGTCGCATTATTGAGCGGGAGTATCTTGCTTCAAGGAGCCAATGCATTTGGCGAGGAAGAAAAAAGAGACATCTCAGATCAGGCTATTACGAGAGCGGTAGAAAGCGCCCTTCTAATCGAAGAAAACGTTCCTGCGCATTTAATTGATGTACGGACTGAACAAGGAATTGTCACCCTCATTGGCGTCATGCCGAATTATCGAGCGAAAGAACGAGCTGGCAATTTGGTCGAAACGATCAAAGGTGTTCAAAGCGTCATCAACGGGCTGACTGTTCATGTTTCAAAACGCACGGATGAAGAGATTCTCAAGAAAGTCAAGCAAGCTCTCCAGGATGATTCCGCAACAGATTCATATGACGTCGACGTTGCTGTTGAACATGGTATCGTGACTCTGACGGGATCCGTGCCATCTTGGGCAGCGCGTGAGTTAAGTCAATGGGTCGCTTCTGGTGTTTATGGAGTCCGCGATATCAAGAATTTACTGAACATTTCTTTGAAAGAACATCGCGCAGACGATGTCATCCTGGATGAAATTCAAACGCGGTTAGAGGCAGACGTATGGGTCAACGAAGACTCTGTAATGGTTTCGGTGAAAGATGGGGTGGTGACCCTTGATGGGGTTGTCGGAAGCGTGGCTGAAAAACGTCGTATAGAGAGCGATACACGAGTCGCGGGCGTGAAAGAAGTCGATGATGATCTGCTATTCGTGAAAGCCTGGGCGAAGGGGAAAATGAGGCGAAAGGGACAACCCGGGTACAAAACTGACGATGAAATTAAAGAAACTTTACTGCTGGCGTACGCCTACGACCCTCGTGTGTCTGTGTTTAACCCAACGATCGAAGTGCGTCATGGAATGGTCACATTATCAGGAGTTGTTGACAATCTTCAGGCCAAACGAGCCGCAGAGGAAGTCGCGAAACATACGCGAGGCGTTCTGTGGGTAAAAAACTTTTTAAAGGTCAGACCCAAAGACCCCGTCGAAGATGATGTGCTTCGACGAAAAGTCGAACTCGCCTTGCATGATGATCCATTCATCAATCGCTTTCAGGTAAAGGCGGTGGTGCATAGTGGGATCGTCGCGTTACGAGGATCAGTGGAGTCTGAGTTTCAGAAAAAACAAGCTGAGGAAGTGGTTTCGCGAGTCAAAGGTGTGGTCGCCGTCAAAAACAAATTGACTGTCGACAGCACCTGGGTGTGGAAGCCTGACTATATCATTAAACGTGAGATCGAGAGTGAGTTGTGGTGGAGCCCATTTGTCGATAGTGACAATATCACGGTGACGGTCGAGTCCGGCGTGGCGACACTTTCCGGAACCGTCGATAGTTTTTTTGAATACGAAACGGCTCTAGAAAATGCCCGTGAAGGTGGTGCCAGACGTGTCGAGAGCTTACTGACTATCAGAAAATATTTGGATTTTGATCTTTTACCTGATCGGCCGTTGTGATGTTGTACAATCCCTCGACATCTTATACCTGAAGGAGGAACAAGGAATGGGTATTGGCTCACAAATCAAAGGTGCATTGTTGGTCACCCTGCTATTCGGAACGATATCTGTATGGTTTACATCTTTAGTTTTAGCTGACAAACCACGTATTGAATCTAAGGTAACGGTTGAACCGAAAGAAAAGTTGACGGCTTCTGAAAAGGCGAGTTTGTCTCGAGCGGCGGGACGTATCCTCTTGCATGTCGACGACGCACGAAAGGCAATAAAAGACCAAGAGAACGAAGATGCGTTATCTCACATCGAAAAGGGGGCAATTCTTGTTCGTATTATCGAAGAAAGCTCACCGGATTATGAGGTCAAAGCCACGATTAAATCGGGCGGTCTCACATACGAGGACATTCGAAAACATCGTCAGTTATTCGTCCCAGTCTATGAAGAGTTGGATGAGGTCTCGGCACTTGGTCCTGTGATTGCGGCCAAAAAAGAACAGGCGGGAAAAAGCCAATTTTCCGTACCAGTCGTTCAAGATGTTCGGTTACGGTATACCCGAGCTGAACTGAATATTGCGTTGGCTAAACTTGGGTTAGAGCAGGCCAAGAAGGCTTTAGATGCCGATCACACTGAGAAGGCCGATGATCTTCTTGCGGCGATTCAAACAGGGGTCATTCTCAATTATACAGAAATTGACCTCCCACTAGAAGAAGTACGTAGCAACCTTCTTCTTGCTCAAGGAATGGTCGAGCATAATCAATTCAAAGAAGCGCGTGCTGCTCTCGAAGAAGCCTCAGAGTCGCTGGAAGAGTATGAAAAAAATGTCGGGGAATCACGAGGAGAAAAAGTCAAACACTTACGAAATGAGATTCAAGAAGTCGCGAATACTATTGAAGCAAAACACGAAAGCCAAGAAGACTCGGTTAGTTTGAAAGAACAAATCGAAGGTTGGTGGGATTCGGTAACTGAATGGTTGAGTTAAATGCAACGGCTAGAAACTATAGTTTGAGGAGAACGGCTTAAGGACATTTTATGTCCCGGATGTTGGTATATATTCATAATCTTGGAATTCATATACATGGTTACGTGGGAATACTGTTGTCATGAAGTGAAGTCTAGCGATGCAGCGCAAATTGAAGCTGCCCTTCTTCTGCTTGGCGAAAAAGGGTGGGAAGCCGTATGCATGATTCCCCGTGGGTCATATCTTTTATTGAAGCGCCCTAAGACGCCACCGGTGAGTACATCCGTGGAAATGTCTATTGCCTGAGTCGGCCTTATGTAAAGAGGATCTTCAGGAAAATGTCTAACACTCAAGGAGAAATACATGGGTAAACGAAGAACTCGAAATGATATCCAACATGCTATCAAAACAGGTGCAATCACGAGAGAATATAAAGCTGAACCTAAAGAAATCATCAAGGAATTGAATAAGTTACGTTCAACCGAAATCACCAGCTATCTCCAATATAAACAACATGCGTACATGGCCGTATCGCTCATGTCTCCCGGACTCAAAGCAGAATTCGAAGGGCATGCGACACAAGAATTGCAACATGCTGATGTATTGGCTGAGCGTATCCAGCAGTTAGGGGGCGTACCAATGTATGAATTAGATGAAATTGCACAGAACGCGAGTCGAACTGGCATTCAAGCCAAACAAGGCACGACTCTCAAGGATATGGTCGCTCAAGATTTATTGTTAGAACGTAATCAAATCGAATCGTACACAAAACTGATTCGAAAAACCGGCGACAAGGATCCGGTCACGCGACATTTGCTCGTGAACATCTTACAGGATACTGAAAAGCATGCAGGAGAACTGGCTGATTTCTTAACGCGAACAGCAGAAACGCGGAAATAGACACTGTTTAGGCAATGGATAAAATCACGCAACGAGGACTTGTGTGTATGAGTAAGAGAGAAGGCAACGGCTCAGTAACATTATATATTTTTCTTAATCGAAAGGAGAACAAAATGGTTTATCAAACTTACACCTGTCTGTCTAGAAGTTTTATCGTGAAGAGTGTGGTGGTATGTAGCCTATTTTTTCTAACTTCCACAGCTTTAGGGGACCCTGGTCATAAAGAAGGGATGGAGCAAGAGCAAGGAAAACAGGAAATCACCAGCGGTCTTTCCGCTAACCAACGAATTATTTATGGTACCATCGAAGGGATCAATGAAAACACGATCAAAGTAAACGCAGGCGAAGCAGGTGAAATGTCACCACGTTATCTCGAACTAGATAAATTAGGAAATAAAGCAGCAGACTCACTCAAACAAGGTGATCGACTGAAAATCACCGTAAATAATAAGAATAAGGTCGTCGATTATCAACTTGCGAATAAAAACCAGTAGGTAAGCAAAGGAGATGTACTATGGCCAAAAAATGTGCACATCCATCGTGTTCGTGTGACGCGGAACCTGGCAAAGAATTTTGTTCGGATAACTGCCGAAACCCTCAGGAGCCGCCAGGCGGCAAGTGTCACTGTGGGCATCAAGGTTGTGAAGCCGGTAAATAACGCATACTTACTAATTCTCATCGAAAACCCTATGGAAAAAGTCTTCTGGTTCACGTTACTATGCGACGTGAGATGTGGAAGAAAGTATGATTTCAAAAGAGTGAAAGCTGATCATACTTTCTTCCACATTGATATATCTGGCAAATAAGGAAGGCAGTCGTATTCGCCTATTCATTTCTTCATTTAATGATTAATCAGGAGACTCCTATGCTTACTCTTAAAAGGTTATCATCCACCATCAGCATCATGGTCATTGGTTTTGTAATGAGTGCCTGTTCATTACTCGATGCCACGACTGATACTACTGTTCAAATTACCAACGGAGTGTCTCAAGCCATCTCCGATATCTCATCAAGCACGACTCCTAGCGACTCGGCTGAAACGGCTCACCAGCGAGTCAAAAAGCTTCATCTATTTGCTCAATATAATCTTGAGAACCTCCAACAAGATGTTGCTCGAGGAGACGGGGAGTATCTTTCATCACTCGAAGCCCTACTCGACGTTCCATCCGAACGACATGACGAGTTTGCTAGATTCGTGCAATCACGTTATACGCAATTCTTCGGTTCGAAAGAGATGACCCACAAGCAGTTTATTCAAATGGCACAGTTTGGCTCTGAAGAAATGCGGGTGGCGCTACATTCATATCAGATAGAGGTTGTCGACCAGAGAGGTTAAACACAACAGATCTGTTACATTGTTGGTGAGTCTGTATTGAAGTGTTCTATCGCGAATTGAACACGATCCGTCGTTTCTACGAGCGTCTCGTGGTGTTCGTTGATAAGATTCAATCGCGGCAACAGGCCGGCCTGATTCGCAATCTGTATATTCAGCCCTGGTCTGGCGTTTACCTCGAGTAACAAAGGTCCACGTTCTTTATCGAGTACGATATCCACTCCCAGGTATCCAAGATTAAAAATGTTATAGCACTTCGATGCCAACGTAAGCAGATTTTCCCAATCGGGGATTGCGATCCCCGTCACTTGGTTTCCGGTGTCAGGATGTTCCGTGACGACATCGTTCATCAGAACAGCAGTCAACGTTTTCCCTGATGCGAGATCAACACCGACCCCCATCGCGCCTTGATGGAGGTTCGCTTTGCCATCAGACATTCGCGTAGGCAAGCGAACCATCGACATGACGGGAACGCCTAAAAACACAATGATCCGAATGTCAGGTACGCCTTGATAACTGATGGCTTCGAAGACAGGTGCAAAGTCAACGCAGTATTCGACGAGTGCGACGTCTGAAGCGCCCCCAAGACTATACATTCCACTGAGAACATTCGAGACATGGTGGGCGAGTTTGGACTCCGTCAGCAACATCCCGTTGGCTTTCCGAAATTTGTTCTTCATTCTCCCTTTAACGATAAGAATGCCGTCGCCGCCACTCCCATGCGCCGGTTTAATGACAAACTCCGATTTGTCTTCGATCATCGTTGGAAGATCACGTATTTGCCGTTCGATTTCAATCATGCCATACAGTTCAGGAACACTCACCCCGGCTTTTTGACACCGGATTTTGGTCTGACCTTTGTCATCCACAAGGGGATAATACATTCGTTTATTATAACCAAGCGTAAAGATCGCATTACGGTGATTGAGCCCTAGAATACCTAAGTCTGACAATTTTGAAGCGGCGCTGATCATCAGTTGTTGTTATTGAATTTATGCGGACGGTGATTTTTGCAGCAAAGATTGAAACCGACGAATTTCGAGGAGACGATACCCGGAGTATCGACCAAGCAATATGGTCATTGCGAGTAAGACCAACAATAATTCTGGAAACGTGAAGAAGATATGGTCGACGATGCTCAGGCTCATGATCAAGTAGGTCAGGGCGGCAACCGCGATACTACCGAGTGCTTGTTGTAGAGCCTCTGCAGCTCCGCGTTCGTCCCACACGATGGACATGCGTTCAATCGTCATCGTGACGATGACCATCGGAAATAGCGCGACAGAAAGTCCCCGAACAATTCCTAAATGATGAGAAATAATACTCACAATCCCCATCATAAGCACAACGACAATGAGCACAGCGCCTAATCGTGGAACCAGTAATAATTGCAAGTGTTCTAAGTAAAATCGTACGGCTAATCCTAAAGCAATCAGTGCGGAAAATAATATCACTCCCCAGAGCAATTGAGTTTCACGAAAGGCTAGTGCGATGAGTATTGGCATGAATGTCCCAAAAGTTTTTACGCCGACGATATTGCGCAAGATGATCAATAAGAATGCTCCGATGGGAATCAGCACGAGTATGTGATAGACGACTTGCGTTTCAATCGGCAGACTAAATAGCGAAAACTTTAATAAACCAGGATCGGTAATCGCGCTGCGAGCAATAGCTGCCTTGATCGCTTGCTCGCGGTTGGGACTGACGGAAATTCGATAATCAAGTTGCTCTGCCCCTTCTATACTGAACAAGGGAGTGTTTCCCCTCCACCAGGGAAGATAATTTTCTGGAATCCCTCTTTGACTCGTGTCGAGGTCGTACGCAATCCATCCACTTTCTCCATACACTTCAAGCCAATCCTTCAGTTCAACAGTTTGTGCGGTTTTGCTTAATTCCACACCATGGACGATTCTGGAATGAATGCCATCCAGCGCCAACACCTGGGCCGCAACTTCGATAGGGGTGGCTTGAGATAAGAGGATGGCGGCGTTGGAGTTCGATTGGGGGTGAAGCAATTCTTCTAGAATAGTAAGTACCAGTGTTTCCTCGTCTGCGGTCTTTGCTTTCACCTCGCCCAGAAATGCCATGCCTGCATCTATGAATGCTCCTTCCATTGTAGGTAAGGTTGTTCGGAATTCATCTGGGACATCAGCTGACAAGATATCTTCAATTTCCCATTCTTCCATCTGGCGGATCACGCTTCTGTAATACAAGGTTTGGACACCATCCGCCTCACGAATGGACCAGGTGATGACTCGATTGGGCTTGGATATTTCTTTCGTCACACCATAACTAGGAGCAATAAACGATTCATCGGTAATGATATAGGGCTTGATGGATTGAGGGACGTACATCGAGATCCGAACGGGACCTTTCTCGGATTTTAAGCTGACCCTGGCTTCCACATTCCAGACATCGGTCGTGACATTCGTTGAAAGCGGAAACCCCAAGACTAGGACTTTATAGCCAAAGATGAATAGTCCCACCCCAGTGAGCAGAGAGACCAAAATGGCAAGATGAATTCGATTCATTCGCGGGAGGGGATTTGACAGTTGGATTTGAGCAAATACTTCGATGAGGGATCGATCGCAAAATGTTCATCCATATACACACGGCCGATTAACAGATCATATTCATAATTGCTACGATCAGCCAAATTGACTTCAGTTTTTCGATAGGTGTCGCCAAGACAGATTCCAAGAAAAATCACGGGACGTTCTGCAGGCTTTTGTTTGTGCCTTTTAATTTTGACAACTCGATGCACTTTGCGTTCAAGTTCTTTTATTTTGCCGAATTCATCTTTCACGGTAAACCGCACCCAGGGTTTGCCATCGCGTTCGAATCGGGTCATCTCCTCGGCATGAATTGAAGACGTTCTGGCTCCAGTGTCTAATTTCGCCTTCATAACGAGTTTGCCTGGAAATATACGGACTTTTTCTATCCAACCTGCTTTGGTCAATGTTTCTGAAGCCTGAACCAAAGTGGGCATTGATATGAGCAGAGTCATACATAGACAGAAAAGAAAGGCATTTCTCGTGATTAAGGAAAAGAGTTTCATGTCGCAGGTTAGTCCTTTACTCAAAGATCGATACTTTCCAGTATCCTGACGCCTGGAAGAATCATTTGTGGATATAAGTAGTTGTTATTTATGCATTATGTCTAGCACAGTTGCGAGTCGGTTGCAATGGACAAAAAGATTTTTGATGGGGGAAAAAGTCTAATTGATAGTGATGTTTATGACAGGCTCGTCATTCGTGTGGATCTAAGAATGGGCTCTGTGCGAGCACGAGCAAGAATTACAAGCGATGAGATTTTATTGAAGCGTGTTTTCGGACATCTACTTCACAGTCAGTTTATTTTTCACGGCTATGGCGCCACCCTCTCTCGCGTTTTCTCCAGCAATTTTTTTCTCTCTCCATGAATTAACAGTTCCGGTTAAGGTAACGAGTCCGTCATTGACCGTCACGTTGATCGTCTCGCTATCGATAAATGGACTCCACCAGAGTTCATCTTGAATATCCTCCAAGATTTCGCGATCGTCCTTATCTTGATGAATAGAAGGAACTCGAAGACGGTTTAAAACCTCCACCACCCCAGGCGTCTGAGAAACAAGGTTCTCAGCATGAGTTTTTTGAAAAGTGTTATCCACAGCGCCTGTGAGATACGCCACTCCATTAAAAACAGAGACCGAGAGGCCCATCCGTTCAAGAAAAGGATCGCGGGTAACGGCCGCGCGAATATCCTCGACGGTTTCTTGATCTGTACGGGGCTCTGTTGGGCGCACTTTCAGAAAATTTTTCACACGAAAGACGCCGATCGTATTCTTGGCATCCTGCTCTGCCGATCTTTTAGCTTGTAGCGTCGACACCGATCCTCTCAAACTGGCAGTCCCATTTTTTACATTCACAGATGGATCCAAGATTTCGATACGAGGATCAAGCAGCCAGGCATCTAAGATAGTCTGTTCAATCTCTTTTTCATCACGAAGTAATAAGGGCTTCGCACGGCGATTGCCTTGACGTGCCCACCATTCAACTTCCAGTCCAGAACCATCAATATCTTGCACTCCAGAGGTCCAAGCCAATTTGAGAGCTCGAGTTTTTTCAGCCGCGCTGCTTACTTTTCCGGATAGAGTCACATGCCCATCCTTGACGTTCACTGAGATGAGCCACTCATTGAGCCACACATCAGCATTCAAGCGTTGTTCAATTTCCGCTTGAATTTCTGAATCTGATCGGTTGTGGGCCTCTACAACCCGCATCTGATTCACGATCTTTTTGGCTCCTTTCACGCCTTTGGCTGCTTCCACCACCAACTCGCGAGAGGGCCAGGAATCAACCTGTCCGTTCACTGTCACGACACCATCAGTGACAGAAATTTTTAAGGATGACGCATCAACAGCTGGATTCTTAGTTAAGGCCTCAACGACATCTTGTTGGATTTGTTGATCAGTGAAAACGCCAGATGGCATAACGACTAGCTGATCAATGACGGACCGGACACCCTTGATGGTTTCCGCGTTCATTAAGGCGCGCTCTTTTGAGAGTAAGTTTGCGACCGAACCACTGAGGGTCACTATCCCTGCCTTTGTGTCGATATCGATTAATCGTGAGGACACGCCGGAGTCGAGATGCAAGGCATTTTCAACGGCAAAGGTAATGCTGTCATCGGAGATGCTTTGCTCCCTGTTTGTAAGAGGTACTGTGGTCCCATTCCGCTCTTGCGAAGGTGGATCCTGCGCATAGACGAATTGCACGGGAGAAATTTTCGATGGGGCATCCGTTTTGATCAGTGCTACTGAGATTATCGCGAAACACAAAAATCCAAACAGAACGATAATATGATGGTGTCCTTTACTCATAACACTCTCTTTCTTTAGCTCTACAACATATAGAGTTACGACTTGTGGATGAGGAATTCATTCTTTCCTTTGATGACTGAAGAGTTCCTTTCAGTCCCATTTCGTAGCCATGACTATACGTTCTTCTTGTGACCACTCTGCCTCCAGAAATCAGGTCTAGTCTTCATAATAAGTACGGCTAAGTACAGAGTGAAATTGAGTCGGAAAGAAATGTATGTTCATTGCCAGGCATTCCGCAAAGGACAAATTAATTCTTCATAAACGAAAAATGTCCAATATGCAGTTAGGAATCAAGAGGTAGACATAACTTTCAAGACTGTTCCGAATTTGTCTATTGGCTTGAAAGCAGCAGCCTGCTACAACTTTCAGTGATGAAACGGAATGGTCACTCTGTTTAATGGAGAAACTCACATTCTCAAGTAGGGAGGTGCGCTATGTTGAGTTGGGCAATCACATTTCTGGTCATTGCATTAATCGCGGGTGCTATCGGACTAACAGGGGTGGCAGGAACTGCCTCCAATATTGCATGGGTGCTGTTTGTTGTTTTTCTCGTGATTTTTGTTGTCAGTATGGTAATGGGCAAGCGAACCTCTGTCTGAAAATGGTAGATGAACGTCTCAGCTAGAACAACGAGCTTTGCGCCTTAATTCTTTTTTTATTCATTGACTGAATATTGCTAGTCAGGTCTCCGGAATTTCTGTATGGCGATGAAGGGAAAGCTGGTGATGACCCTCATCATCGGTGCGCTTCTTATTGTCGTCATGACACTGCTCCCGCTGATCCGAATTGGTGCATGGTGGATACGAATTTTCGATTTTCCTAGAGTTCAAATCGTCACGCTCGGGACAGGTGTAGCCGCTGGGCTGACGTTTTCTATCAGCAAGACGCAGGGGACAACCGTAAAGTGGGTCGTCTTAGCTTTACTCATTGGTTGTTTATGTTATCAGGGATCTATGATCTACCCGTATACGACTATTGCCAAAAAACAGTCGATAGATGTGGTAAACGCAACAGAAGGATCCACTCTCGGCATCCTCGTTGCCAACGTATATATGCATAATCGTAATTCCTCACAATTTCTGGAGATAGTCAATTCCGTTCGTGCGGATGTGATCCTTGTCACCGAAGCGGATCGGTGGTGGGAAGAAGCTTTACGAACACTTGAATCGACATTTCCGTATACAATCAAACAGCCGCAAGGTAATACCTATGGGATGCTCTTGTATTCACGCTATGAGTTGCTGGAACCTCGAGTGAGGTTTTTGGTCGAAGATACTATTCCCTCGGTTTATACAAAAATTTCATTGCCTTCTGAAGAGATCATAGAATTTTATGGTTTACACCCTCGCCCTCCTCATTTATTGCATGATTCTCAGGAGCGAGATGCGGAACTCCTTCTGGTAGGACGTGAGGTTGCAGATGCCCAGTGGCCCGTTATTGTGGCCGGAGATCTAAATGACGTGGCGTGGTCGTATACGACAAGTCTCTTTCAGAGAATCAGCGGCCTGGTCGACCCGAGAAAAGGACGTGGTTTTTACAATACCTATCATACGGCATACCCAATATTACGTTTTCCATTGGACTACGTTTTTCACTCCGCGGATTTTCGTTTAGATTCCATGACACGATTACCCAATTTTGGATCTGATCATTTTCCTATTTATGCATTCCTGATGCTTACATCGCCTGACGCTGGAAGTCTTGCTCCACCGGAAGAAAGCCGGAGTGACCATCGAAAAGCCGAGCAGTTGATTGACACTGGTACAAGCAATCGATAACCGTGAGACAGTTGCTCCTCGTCGCTTAATTTTCTTTTATCGAACCAACTGACAGTGTTTCACACACCAAATGATCGCTTCTTACTAATGTTCATCTCATCACTAACTTACTAGGAGGTCAAGAATGCTGCGCAGTTTAAACTCGTTAAAGACGTATAGAATTGGAGCGACAGATTCTGAAATCGGTCCAGTTGAAGATTTTTATTTCGATGACAAGGATTGGGTCATTCGATATGTGGCGGCGAATACGGGCAATTGGCTTCAAGGACGGCATGTGCTTATCGCTCCAGAAGCCATCGGTATCAAAAACTGGGAAGACGCTCACTTTCCGGCCTTATTAAGTAGAGAGCAGATTGAAAATAGTCCAGTCGTCGAAGTCGAAAAACCCATCACGCGAGAGAAGGAATTGGAACTGTGTCAATATTATGAGTGGACC
Organism: Nitrospirales bacterium; assembly: GCA_965223675.1. Taxonomy (GTDB): domain Bacteria; phylum Nitrospirota; class Nitrospiria; order Nitrospirales; family UBA8639; genus JAGQKC01. Next base: position 769,514 of record OZ245013.1, read on the forward strand.
AACTATTGGACATTCACAGATCCCACGCTTTCATCAGTAGCTGGAACCCTTCAAAGCGCCAGAGGAGTGATAGATAGCTCAATCAAAGCCGCTGATGGCGAGATCGGAAAAGTGTACGACTTTATCGTTGAAGAATCCACATGGATTGTTCGGTATCTTGTCGTGGATACGGCCAAATGGCTGACCGGAAGAAAAGTGCTCGTTTCCCCGTTTTGGGTGAACAGCGTTAATTGGGATGAGCAGACTGTTGCTGTTGAACTGACGAAAGACGAAATTAAAGACAGTCCCGAGTACGACCCTCTCAAACCAATCGAACGACATTACGAAACGGAGCTTTATAAACATTACGGGAAGCCGGGATATTGGACGTAAGATGCCATCCTTGAGTGACTCGATTTCATACCTATGTATAGAATAAGGAGAAAATTAACATGAACAATCAGCTGAAGATCTTATTTAGTCTATTGGGAATTATCTTTTTCTCCGCGGCGGCTGTGCATGCAAGCGAAGACAACATATCAAAAAACGAGCCCCATCAGCAGGGCACAAATACAACTTCAGTCAAAGGAATCGTCACGGGCAATGCGGATGAGTATTACTATCTAAGAACTGAAGAGGGAAGGCAAGTTATCATTCAGACGAACTCCGATACAAAGATAGACGAAACCATTAAAAAAGGTGATTGGATAGAAGCGACCATATTACCGAACGATAATGCGACGTCTGTCAAAAAAATCAAGAGACCAGAAACAAACTAAATTCTCTGCGATCACATCCAAATCTTTATGATGAACATGAGAGGGATTACCATGAAATTTCAAACTCGAAAAGTATGTGTATTGATCTCGGCTATTGTGATGGCGCTGGTTCATTTTAGCCCAGTTTCCCAGGGATTTGCTGAAGTATCTGACACAGGACCAGCTCCAATTGCCACTGGCACCTATCACGGACAAGTCCTAGAGGTAGAAGAGCATACTCTGGTCGTGAAACAAGCTGATGGGGAAATCGTTCGGGTTCGTTTACCTGGCCAGAGTGGATATCAGGCATCGGATTTTCAAGTGGGCGATCAAGTGGAAGCGACGGTCTCACCCCAAGGAGTTACGACATCGGTTAAACAAGATCTGCCACCACGTTAAAGCTATCAGATCGAACTGTAACCAGGTTGAGAAGTTGCGAAGATATCACGAACCTATTTGATGCTGAGATGATTCTCAACAGCCCCTACTCCTCCTACTTCTTTAGTGAGGTTCACCGCCTGTTTTACCTGTTTGACAGAGTCCACGAATCCATTCAACTGGACACGGCCTTTGAATGTGTTTACATGAATATGAAAACCTGAAACCATGGGACATCGCAAGAGAGCCGTTTTCACCTTTGCTGAAATCACGCTGTCATCGATATATTCCCCAGTGCTCTCTTGCTTTGGCGTAGCAGCACACCCCATTGACAAGATGCAGACAATGCCAAAACCCGTTATATGCTCCCTAAAAAATTTCATGCGGCCCTTTTCTATTAAAGGGTCGGAATCTTATTTGACAGCCAAATTATTTTCGACAGAGATGACTCCACTGACATTGCGCGCCAGTTCACCTGCCTTTACCATTTGATCGGCGTTGTCCACGAGACCGTTTAACTGAACGCGACCCTTGAACGTACTTACATTGATATCGAATCCTGATACGTCTGGATCACGCAAGAGTGCGGTCTTGACTTTTGTCGAGATAACACTGTCATCAATATGTTCACCAAAACTTGCCGATTGCGGTCCGCCAGCACATCCCGCCGGCACAGTGATCAATAAAACAAAGCAACTTAGCGCCAATACCTGTTGAAAAGTTTTCATGGTACCCCTCCGAGTCATCGTGTTTGCTCTTGTGAATTTATGAATACCCCTTGTCTCATTTCTGGAATTGTTCCAAAAAAGACCTTCGGTTCTTCTTACCCACTCCACCAAACTTCGACTTTGATGAACTCGCGGCGTTAATAGAACCGCCAAAAAACTTTCCTCTCGCCTGCTGAAATCGCTTGCGAGCGCCCACAAATTTGTCTTTAGCTTCTAAATACCGATCTCGCTCGCGTTCAAAGCTATCAAGAGCCTTATCAAATCGATGCTGCTTCTGCTCAAAGATAGCTCTTTCTCGAGAAAATTTGGATTGAGCTTCCTTATACTTCAGTCGATCTTTCATGAAGTCATCGACATCTTCATTAAACTGATCCTGAGCTTCCTCGTAACGATCAATATCCTGTTGGGCTTCCCCTAGCTCCTCCAACGAAGGACCAAGATCTGAAATAGCCGGTGGTTCTTCTGGAGAATCGCTCAGTTGCGCGTGTGAATAGCTGGCCGTTAATCCGAAGAAAACAAAAAGACACGTGACCTGTACACCTATGAAAACCATCTTTCTTGCCATAAAGCACCTCCTTATGCTTGGTATATTCATAAACTGTTCAATGGAATTTTTCATTTCCACGTTGGTTTCATTTCCACATTGGGAAGGTGTGCTCCCTACTACAAAGACATAGTTCGTCCATGTATATTCTCAGAGTCCTAGGATTTTGGTGCGTTTGGCATAAATTGGTATTTCATAGCTAAGATGTCTTACATAATCGTTACTTTAAATCTATCATCTGCTCCTACTCTGATCCTTAGACAATTTTCTCTCTGAGGTTCGTGTTTTATCCAGTATTCATAATCATTCTAAAGGCCTACAATCAGTCCGGTGTTAATTCAACAAACCCGAGAGCTAGCAAGGCCAGAATGATGAGGTCCTTATGCTGACCGAATCTTTTGAGGGTATTTCATAAATTTTACTAATCTCCCTTATCTTAAGAGGAGGCCGAACAATGGAAGAGGCTACCAAAAGTAAATCAGGTTCAACGCTCAAAGCCACGGTACAGGATTCACGATCACCAGAGTCAATTGATGCGTTGAAGGATCAAGCGTCTTCGATGGTCGAGGAAGGAAAAGCCGAGGCTAAAGCCTATGCCAGAAAAACGCAAGAAAAAACAAAATCAGCGTTGGCCGATAAAAAAGAGCAAGCAGTGGGAGAGCTAGGGAACTTGGCACAGGCTCTCCGTCAGACTGGTACACAACTGCGCCAGAAAGATCAGAAAGCTGTGGCTCAATACACTGAGAAGGCTGCACAGCAAATCGATCGCGTCTCCGGGTACCTTTCAAATCGAGATGTTGATCAACTGATCGAGGAAGGCGAAGGATTGGCCAAGCGAAATCCGGAGTTATTCCTTGGAGTGACCTTCGGACTAGGTTTATTGGCCGCTCGATTTATTAAGAGTTCTCGACAACGACGATATTCTGAATCTCATCAGCAGTCATAGAGAGTTTGAGAGTCAATGTCAGAACCGAGGCGTGAGTAAGTGCTTTCGGCATCAGGCCATGTTTTACACTCTCACATCGCCTCACAGGAATTTCAAGAGGAAGAACGAATAAAATAAGAGGGGACACATCATGATGCGAATGGAGGAAGAACAATCATTGAGCGATTTATTAAAAGAATTAATGCATGAGATCAAAACATTAGTGAAGCAGGAAATTGACCTCGTCAAGGCGGAGATGTCTCAAAAAACTTCTCGAGCCGGTAAAGACTTGGTCTTGGTAGGAATCGGGGCCGCGTTGGCGTATGGAGGGCTTCTTGTCTTATTGGCGGCGGCGGTGCTCATCGTCGCCCAGATTTTGCCAGGCTGGGTTTCCGCACTACTGGTTGGATTAGTCGTGGTGGCTTCCGGATATGCACTAATTCAGAAGGGATTGAATGACATCAAACAGGTCAATCCGGTGCCGCAACAGGCTATTAACGCGTTGAAGGAGGACAAGTCATGGATCGCTCAACCAATGAGATAGAGACTCGTTCAGACACCAAGGAAATTGGCGACACTGAAAGTCCTGAGGTGCTTCGCGCACGCGTTGAACGGACACGGGCTGAAGTGAAAGAAACGATAACAACCATTCAAGCCAGACTGTCGCCCACCCGCCTCAAGCAGGATGTGCGTGATGCGACTGTCGGAAAGGTAGAAGATATGGCCCAGTCAGCACGCTATACGGCACAGCAATGGAAAGGAAACATGTTGGATACGATTAGCCAAAATCCAGTTCCGGTGGCACTGATCGGACTTGGAGTCGCTTGGCTGTTCAAGGCACGATCCGAGAACGCACGTTATGAAGATTTACCGGAATATAGTCGATCATTGGCCTATCGTAATCCCTATGATCCCTATGAAGACCGTCAATCCAGTAGGTTCGACGATTTGAAAGGCAAAGCGGAAGAGACTGCTGAAACTGTGCGTGGGAAAGTCGAAGATGTATCACAAACCGTACAAGATAAAATGAGTGAGACCGCAGACTCCATTCGCCAAAGTACAAGTGCATTCGGTGAGCGGGTCAAAGGACAGGTCAATGAATTATCAACGCAAGTCCAACGTCGAGCAGGTGAACTGAAGTATCGAGTTGAAGATCGAACGCGGCGGGCTTCGCAAGGGTTCGACCTAACATTTCAAGAAAATCCCTGGGGAGTGGGGGCGATGGCTTTTGCCATTGGAGCGGCCGTAGGCTTGTCAGCGCCTCGAACGGAACAGGAGGACGAATGGATGGGGGAAGCTCGAGACAGTTTAGTTGAACAAGCTCGTGACAAAGCTCAAGAACTTGGTGATAAAGTCATGCACGTTGCTGGAGAGGTCCAAGATACAGCGACAAAAAAAGTAAAAGCGGAAGCTCAACGACAAGGTTTATCATAGAAATACGCTGAAATACGCTGCGTGAATTCTTTGGGTTCACCGCCATATATTTATTTTATATTATGGAGGTGGTCAACGATGAAGAAATATGCAAAAATTTTGGCATTTTTTCTATTCATAAGTGGCACATTCGCATCCTACAGTTTGGCTCAAAATACCACAGAAAACTTTTGCCAACGACATGCAGAACTAATAGGATAGCGAAGGATATCTCACTTTAGAAGGCCATAAGAAAGTTGTATCTTGAAAACGAGGGCTGGTGGTTTAATTCCGATCCTGAGGGATGGGAGGAGTGGCCAGCACAGGAAGCACCATGGTCATTAGATGAACATAAAGACTTATATGTGAATGGCCTCGGGTGGCGGTTTAACTCCGAAAAAAACGAATGGAAAGAATGGCCTAAAGATCAGGACGAATCTATGAAATATCATAAAAAGTTGTTTCTTAAATGAACCTCAATGGTGGTTTGATTCCGCAGCCCAATAATGGAAACGGCGGACGAATAAGTAATTGACATCAAAGGATAAAGTGATGCCTCAAGGTGATAAATCGAAATACACGGACAAACAGAAAAGACAGGCAAAACACATAAAAGACAGTTATGAGGAACGAGGTCTTCCAGAAGATCAAGCTGAGGAACGTGCTTGGGCGACGATCAATAAACAGGACGGTGGCGGAAAACATCCTGGAGGATCGGGAAGAAGGTCAGAATAAGCGTTGAGTATTTGTCGACTGTCCGACGACAAATTTACAATTATGACGGTGTTCCGACTGCATCCCATACTTTCTTGATAAGCCATGTGATAGCAGCGATCATTCCAATGAGGAGGAGCAAAATACTCAAGAATATGGTCACGACAAACGCCCAATCGCCAAATGTTGAGTTTTGTTGAGGCTGGTGGAGATGGTTTTCTAACAAGGTCATATTTCGTACATTACTCTTAAACCAGACTGAAAATAGATCACCGATAATCGGGATAGCGCCCAGTAATCCATTGATCGCGATATTCATGCCCATGCGGAATAAGACGATCTTCGGGAGGTGATAATGAGCCGCGACGAATAAAATGACCGAGCCGGCCGCACTGCTGAGCAAATCTCCAATGCCTGGGATGAGCCCAATAACTGGATCAAGTCCGATACGGATCGAGGTTCCTGGTATGACAAATTGTCTGTCTAAAAATTCAGCGAGTAATTTCGCAACGTCAAGTTTTTTCAATTGTTGTGCGCCATGATTTTGTGCCGTTCTTATTTAGGGTATCACTCTCAGTGAAAAAGTGCAGTGAATTTCGTCATTTGCTCAGAAAATTTGATATCCTGTTCGTGAGACAATACTGTTCTACAAAAGAGAATTTGTTTTCTTTATGAGTTTCTATGCTTAACTTCCTCTCTGAACCTCTGGGTCACGAGAAAACATACTTTTCGCCGGTACACCCATTGAGACGGTTCTTGATGGCACGTTATTTGTCACCACCGCCCCGGCTCCCACAACCGCACCCTCTTCGATTGTTACCCCATCAAGCACAACCACTTTCGTCCCCAGCCAACAATTGCAGCCGATAGTTGTGGGACCTTTTGAAGAGACTTTCTGATCCGCGAACGCGACTTGGCTCTCGTAATCATACGAATTCCCACTCATGATGTAACAATACGCCGCCACCATACTGCCATTCCCGACACAGACCCGATCCCCTGAGAAAATCTCGCAATGCGTCCCAATGTTGGCTCGGGATTGAATCTCAATATCCCCATCTTTACAGTAGACGATCGAATTCCGCCCAATATAGACGTCATCCCCAATGTGAATGCCCGTGTTTGATTGCCCTTTGGCATCCAACACACTGTAGTCATCGATGGTGACGTTCTTCCCAAGTCGAATCTTATGCGGATGGCGTAACGTGACGCCTCGCCCAATGACAGTATTCGCCCCAACTTCCCCGAGCAGCCATGGATAGATCTTACTGCGAAGAAAATACCCTGGGGCACCGGGGAAGCTCCCCAATACGCCCGTAATGAGTTCATACTTGAGGATCCCTGTCAACGAGGCCTTGCCGACCACCCAGTCAGCGTACTGCCGCCAACGAGGTACTTTCTTGCCTGAGATGGCCTGGAGTTTAAACCTTCCCTCGCTGACTTGTGTTCGTTGTCTCGCGTTTCGACTATCCTCGGATAGTGCGAAGTCCGTCGTCGTGTTCAACCGACGTTCTTTAACGATTGATTCCAGCTGTCGTTTCACGTATTGAGTTTGACTCGCCAGTATCTTTAATTCATCCTCGATCTTTGTCGACTCGCTGATTTGGTGTCCTGCTAGCGAGCCTGTAGTAGGCAACTCGAGGGCCAGCCGGTTCAGTTGATGTGCCATATCAGTAATTTCCTTGGTCATATTCGTGATATGTTCGACGCGATCCTGGGCTTTTTGAATAGATGAACGAGATGTCATGATTCGTTGCCCTTCTATAGCGAATGAATGTTATTCGCCGCCACGTTAAGTGTTTATTCTTTTGTTGGCGATCTTTATGATGATTCACGATTATCAACTCTCAAAGGTAATTGATGGTAATGCGACTTTCAGATCTGTCATCCATGAAAATATTAAAATAATGACTTGTCATACTGTCGCGAGCGATGAAACGAAAATAGAAATTCATTTTATTGCTTGGCATTGATAAAGTCCTGAGCAAGCTCTTTGGCTTGGTGATCGGAGAATGTTTGCCGCGCTTCTTTAAAAATTGTCCCTTCTTCGATCTTTATATGTTCGAGCAGGTATTCTTGCAAATCCGCCACTTTTTCTTGCCATTCTTCTTTGTGAAGATTGATCGTTTCAATCTCTTCGATGGAATGCATCAGTTCTTCATGTTGTTCCAAAGCATTTTCAATTTGTTGACTTGGATCTTCTGCTTGCCTAAGCGCGGCATAAAATACGTTTTCCTCAGCATCATGATGCGAGGCCAAAATGGTTTTGAGTTTTTCCAATATACGCTCTCTCGCTGGGTCCTCCATCGACGTCTTCAGAAGTTTGGTGAACAATGATTTCGCCGTCCGATGATCTTTTTTTAAGGCTTGATAGATGTCCATGCCCTTCTCCTTTTTATGTGGCCCTTATAAAGTTTATTAAGATTTTGAAACTTACTGATAGCAAGTTTCTATGGCTCACAGAAAACAATGAATGAAGTATTCAAGCATGATCGTTGAGAAAAACCTATGGACAAATCACTGTCAGATTTTCAAGGTTTGTCCATTTTCTCCACACGATTATGAAAAGTTATGATAGTGCTAGTCTCGAATCCAAGTTAGAGGTAGTAGACTGCACTGTGACGAATGTCCAATCGTTTGGCAAAAAATAGCTTCATAAGAATATGTATTTTTCTAACACTCTGGAACAGCCAAGCATGATTGAAAATTCCTCAGGTAGAGGGAGAGCAGCACCTGCCCCAACCGACATTCCTTCTGTGGGATGGAGGGACATTGCCCTGCGAGTTAAGGATCAATTGAGCTTGGATAATGTGTCGATCATCGCGGCAGGAGTTGCTTTTTATGGCGTCCTTGCTCTCTTCCCCGCCCTAGGAGCACTCGTTTCTTTATACGGGATCGTCATGGACCCTCAAGATATTGAGTCTCACCTCGCATCGGTGAGTTCTTTGCTGCCTCAGGAAGCTCGATCTATCATCAATGAGCAACTCAAGTCCGTGACAGAAAGTGCAGGGTCGGCCTTAAGTCTTGGCGCCGTTGGTGGTCTCTTACTCGCGTTATGGAGCGCGTCCAAAGGCATGAAGGCGCTCGTCGCATCTCTCAATATTGCCTATGATGAAGAGGAAACCAGAGGATTTTTCACACTCACAGGGCTGGCGCTGTTACTCACAGTCGGGGCAGTCATTTTTGTTGTTTTCGCCCTCAGTTTGATTACGATTCTTCCGTCTCTTATGGAAAGTTTTGGACTCGGGGAAGTAGGGCAGACGGTGCTCACGCTCTTGCGATGGCCGTTCATGGCCCTCGTGGTGGTTGGTGCGCTCGCCGTGTTGTACCGCTATGCGCCCAATCGCGAGAAGCCTCAATGGCAATGGGCTTCTTGGGGCGCTGGCATTTCATCTCTCTTGTGGATCATCGGGTCGATCCTTTTTTCAATTTATGTGGAAAATTTTGGGAAGTACAATGAGACCTATGGCTCACTCGGCTCCGCTGTCATTCTCTTTATGTGGTTTTTTGTGACGGCCTACATTGTGCTGTTCGGTGCGGAAGTAAATGCAGAAATGGAAAGACAAACCAAACGAGACACGACGACGGGTCCGAGCGAGCCACTCGGTAACCGTGGAGCGTATGCAGCCGATACGGTCGGAGAAGTCCCATAATTGCGTGAGCAATGCTTGCGGCTTCTTATAAGGTGTTCACATGAAAGTTCCCCAGATATGACTATGTTTAACGGAAGCGAATGCATTCAATAGTGAAAAGACTTTTCTGATGAAACGAATTGTGATTCTTGATGTGGATGGTACGTTGATGGATACGAATTACCTTCATGTGGAAGCGTGGGGTCGTGCGTTCACTGCTGTCAAACAACAGATTCCACGGGCAACCATTCATCGTCAAATTGGCAAAGGATCATGGATGATGTTGGATGAACTCCTTGCTGATCAATCAGTGAAACGAAAAGCCAATGAGTTACATGGGAAATTCTACGACGAAATGCAGCAATATGGTATTCCGTTGCCTGGAGCAAAGGAGCTTATCGCCAAACTGGCATCAGAATCTGTCGAGGTCTGGTTAGCCACAAGTGCGAAATCAGAAGAATTAGACCATCATCTTGATGCATTAGATGCTCATAAAAACATCGCGGGAATTGTCTCGTCGGATGATGTGGAAAAAGCAAAACCTGCTCCTCATATTTTCCAACAGACGCTTAAACGTGCCAATGGTAGTGCGGAAGAGAGCATCGTGGTTGGCGATACCATTTGGGACATTCAAGCTGCTAATACATGCGGGCTTATGACGATCGCCGTGATGACAGGAGGAGCGTTTAGTCGTCAGGAACTCCTAGAGGCTGGGGCAACCGCTGTTTACAATAATTGCCATGAACTGCTTGCAACAAGGTTTCCTCAGAATGACTTTCATTTGATTCAGTCTATCAAGCAATGAAATCAGCCCAAGAGCAGAGGTTGCATCAAAAACCAATAAACAGTTTTCTTAGGTTATGCGTTCTATTTTACTCGAATGTTGTTGATGACCGTTTCAACTCCCTTCACTTCTCTCGCAGCTTCTGTGGCTTGCTGTCGTTGTGAGTCTTCCTCAACAAATCCGGTTAATGTCACGACCCCCAGCTCAGCATTTACGTTAATGGGAGCGGCGTCAAGGTTCGGCTGTCGGGCGAGGGCGACTTTCACTTCAGCTTCTATTCTCTCATTGATTTTTGATGCTTCAGAATCTGGTCCGAGGTGATTCACACAGCCTGGGGCAGCGAATATCAGAAGAAGCGCAAGTAGACAGAAAAGACATCTCCATGAACACACACTCTTTACCGATTTCGGCGATTTCCAAGATTTACAGAAAGGTTTCGAAATGCAGTGCATGTGTCTATTAGGCTGGCAGAGATGAACCGTCTCTCCAAACAAGAAAGATTTCATACGTATAACTATGATCAGGTCTTCAACAAGTAAGTAACCGTCCTGTTGTTTGGTATGAGCATGCCTTACCTCATGAAGGCCAATAGCCGTGCGTGATGCCACAGGGGCATACCACGTCCTGGAGAAAATCATCTCATATCATCGAAAAACTTGGCAGGCGTCATCATGAATAGCGCACACACAAAGTCATCTTCATCTTCTCGACATCCCCTCATTGTTTCGACGCTCTTGTTGCTTCTGCTGGTCACGGTTGTCGGAATCATTAGTGTCAGTTTACTAAACTCCACGTGGTTTAAGAGTTTTGTTGAGGATACGTTGACAGAGACTATTGGTCAAGAGGTCACGATCGAATCGCTGAGCGTAGACCTTGGAAATGTCATTGACGTTCTCATTAAGGATATTGCGGTCAAGAATTCTCCATGGGCATCGGCTCCTCATCTGGCTACTGTAGAAGAAGTCGTCCTGAGCATTGATGTCGTCGAGTTACTGGGAGGTGATGTGGTGTTAACTCAGGTGCGGTTAGCTAAGCCCGTCGTACACCTCGAACAGTCAGCCGATGGCAAAACGAACTGGTCAGTCGCAACGACCGGAGACGCTTCCCTGGTCAATCACCAGGTTCCGGGCAGTCAATCTGAGAAAGAAGACGCGGGTATTGGTTTACCCCGTGTTGAATCACTCGACATAGAAGAAGGGACATTGACATATCACGACCTACGTCACAAAACTGCTCTTGAACTGTCGTTTCATTCCAATCATCCCGATACATCATCTGACTCTCGAGGTCTGTTTGTTGAAGGAAATGGACACCTTGCCGGCGAGTCACTTGCGATGGAGCTGTCGGTAGCGTCACGAGCAGCCGCCGAGCCAGAGAGAGGCTCTACAAGTTATCCACTCACTTTCCATCTTGATTCACGCGGAACAACCCTGCTCGTTGAGGGTGAGGTTGATGCCCTAATCTCGCCTGAGACGGTGGACGTGCAAGTCAGTTTGGAAGGGCAAAACCTATCGCGCTGGGAAAAAGCATTCGGCATAGCTTTGCCCAGGCTACCCACGTATGAATTGACGGGTCGTTTAACACTTCTAGACGATGTCTGGTCGATCGAACACATGAATGCCAAGGTTGCAGACAGCGATGTAACCGGCGCGTTAAGAATTATGCAAGATGCCGATCAACCACGTTTTAAAGGGGACTTCTTTTCCGACCGGTTGAATCTCGCACAGCTACAGAAATTTATGCCGCAGCCACAAAATCCCGACCCTCTTGAGGTCCAAGCCGCGGGGTATATGGGTTTACTTGCCAATGCGGAATGGCAAGGCCAAATACAATACAGCGTCGATGGTGTTCAAACTGAGAGTTTATCCATAGAAAATGCCAAGATGGCATTAAAGCTTGATGATACGACGTTAACCGTAGAATCCCTGAGCGGGACGCTGGCTGGAGCTCAAGTCAGTCTGGAGGGACTCGTTTCTGTTGAAGATGACGATGCAGAGGGTCGTATTCGTTTGCTCGTAGAGATGGCTCAGGGATCTAATGTCGTCCCTGCTGCCGATACAGGCTCGTCTGAAATCAACGACCGAATGGACGTAACGGGCAATTTCACGGGTGAGTTGACCGTAAATTTTGAAGCCAATCGTTTGCCAGTAAAAGATGGCAAGCCTGTGTCAGATGACAATGATGATCTGACACAATTTGTAAAGCTGAGAACGATCGTTCTCCAAAATTTCAACGTTCACTATGATGATTCTTCTTCTCACACGAAAATCGATGCGCGTCTTCATGAGAATATGTCAGAGAAAGGCGTGGTTATTAAAGCGGATGGGGAGTATCATGATGAACCGATAGCGTTATCCTTAACCATGCCTGTGCTGGAATCATTAATACCGCTTAGTTCTCAAGATTCCTTTCAACGTTTGGCTTTAGATCTCAAGCTGACTGACGCGACGGTCTCTGCTACTGCTTCAGTCATGCCTACCTGGCCTCCGACGGAAATGCACTTGCGTTTCCTCGTGGAAAGTGCGAAGCCAGCAACCACCGCAGCCCTATTGGGGGTTGACCTTCCGACGCTGGGTGAATTTATCATGAGTGGCTCGCTAGCCAAGCGAAACAATATTTGGGAACTGACGAAGTTTGAAAGCCAAATTGGAGAAAGTAGCATGGCCGGTGAGGCTATAGTCGATACGACTGACGAATTACGTTTTCAGGCCGTATTGAAGTCGAAGATGTTGGATGTCACGGCGTTTGTACCAAATGAAGGCTCCGACAAAGATTCGTCTGAGTCGTCGCGCGTTAATGCTCAGCAGTCGGAATCGAATCCTTCTGAAAGCCATCCAGTGAAACCGTCCAGTCCATGGCTGACTACCCTAAATGGCAAGATGAGTTTAGATGTGCAACAGATGGTGTTGCCAGGAGCGACGCTGAAAGACGTTTTCGTGCAAGCATCTGTAGACGAGGGCCTGCTTGACATCGCCCCGCTGTCTATTTCGCTTGGTGGAGGAACAATCAAGACCAAAGTCTCCTTAAACCTCAACGCACTGGTGCCGGCAGGCAGTCTACGCACAGACATTCAACGCGTTGATCTTGACCAAGCCTTGACGGCTTTGGGCCATGATGCCCCTAAACTTGGGACAGTTGATGGCCATATCGTGATGAAGCTTCCAAACAAGACTCAATGTGGTCCGAACAATTCAAACGTTGACGCCCTCCTTGACTGTTTACGCATAGAGGAAGTGGGATTGAAGTATCACGATCCGGATCTACAAGCTAAGACAGATCTACGCCTGACGACCGATAGTTTCAAATCAGACATGAGGATCAAAGGAAAAGTCGAGTATCAGGGCATACCGGTGGATGTCTCCGTCACGACCGGTTCTCTGCATCAGAGCATTGAAAATTACCAGGAACTACTGGTAGATGCCACCTTGAAAATTCGAGAAACCACAATAGGTATCGAGGGAAAGGTCGGTAATCTCGTTCCCCTAGAAAGTCTCACGACATCTCTACGATTGGCAGGGCCGGACTTGTTCCGTTTCGGAGAGGCAATTAACATTCCCCTGCCACACTTGCCTCCTTACGATTTACGGGCCAATTGGCAAAGAAAGCCACGTGATAACGGCCGGCAAGTTTCCACCTTTGAAAATCTCGAGGGCACGATAGGAGACAGCGATGTAGCCGGCCAGTTGCGCGTGACGACAGGTGGCGAACGGCCGATAATATTTACACGTTTGCAGTCTCGCAAACTTGATTTAGATGATCTGGCTGGCTTGACCGGTGCTCCTCCCGATCCGGAGGAGACCGCTTCGGCAAAACAAAAAGCCAAAGCTGAAAAATTTGAGGATCGAGACAGGGTATTGCCTAAAAAGCCAATGGACTTTACAAAGCTTCAGAATGTCGATGCGGATGTGGAGTATCGTGCGAAACGTGTTCAAGCACCCGATCTTCCAATTGATGATTTCATCCTTAATATGACACTTAAAAATGGACACATGAAGTTAAACCGCTTAGACTTTGGTGTGGCCAACGGAACAGTAGCGATGGAGCTTGAAGTCAATGCACGCGAATCACCTGTGCGAGCCAAACTCAAAGGGGACTTCGATCAGGTGAACCTAAGTAAATTATTGGCTTCATACGAAATGGCCGAGGATTCTTTTGGAAACATCGGAGGGCGAGCGACTCTTTGGATGCAAGGAGAATCCATGGCCAATTGGTTTGCCTCGGCAGACGGCGGTTTGTATTTAACCATGACCGGAGGAAAGATGGATGCCCTGTTAGTTGAATTAGCTGGATTAGATTTCACCGAATCGGCAACGGTGTTTCTTGGGACGGATACGGGTATTTCCATTGATTGTGCCTACGCTGACCTTCAGGCTCGAAGTGGCATTGTTACCATCAAACCTTTTATCTTCGATACCAAGGATACAAAATTCAAAGGTCATGGAAAGATCAATCTGCGTCAAGAACAGATGAATCTGACAGTCGAGCCTTATCCAAAAGACTTTACGCTTTTAAGTTCACGCGGTCCATTGAATATCACCGGCACGTTTAAGAATCCAAGTTTTGGCGTAGATCCCAGTTTTCCTTCTCCAGAATTCGGCACTGCCGATGATAGTCAACGATGCACCGGTATGATCGAAGACCTGAGAAAAGCGCGCAAAGACCAAATGGATGAACGAAAAATTAATTTTGAACGGTCGAATGACGCATAGAATTTCGCTTTCTCACTCTCATTTCATTCTACTCTTTACAACACATTTTATTTTGCCCCCAGTCATGGGCTGGCCTATCACTTTTCCCCAATATCGCGTTTAAAATCCTAAAATTCTGAACAGTTTGATGGATTAGACAATTCTTATGTGCGGGCCAAAAATTTGTCTGTTTTGGACGATCGAGAAAAACTTTAAGCTAATATATGCCATTTTTATTTTTCACATTTCTGACGAGGAGGTCAGATACCATGAAGTTAGTACATCGATTTACTTCGCTGGCCATGATATACGGGTTCACCATGCTTATTCTCGGCTTACCAGGACTGGCTCAAAGCCAAAAGTATTATGGCGCGGGGCCGTATGTCAGTCCTTACGATGATCCATACTTTAATGATCCTCACACCTCCTTTGAGAACGACGACTATGATGATGAAGATAATGTTCTTACCGATTCTACACTTCGTGCACGCATCATAACAGACTTAGCCATGAGTCCCTTCATTGATCGAGATAGTATTTACGTCTCAGTCGATAAGGGCATTGTGACGCTTTCCGGTGACGTGGAAGATCGGAGTGAGATGATGGATGCAGTTGAGATAGCTTATGATGCTGGGGCTTGGCGAGTTCGAAATAAATTGAAACAGCAAGAAAATGGCAACCCAGGATGGGCCCATATGAGTGACAGAGAATTAGCTGAGGAGATTCAACAAGAACTCTTACTCAGTCCATTCGTCAATTCGGATCACATCACAGTCCGTGTGCGAAATGGAGTGGCCACCCTCTACGGTGGAGTCGAAAATAAAGGAGAGATAGCCGATGCCGTCGAAAACGCCTATGAAGCCGGGGCCAAACGCGTTAAGAGCAGATTATGGGTCGATCCAGAGCTATCGTAAGCCCTTTTTCCGCACAGGGTCGTTATTCACGTGAAAGCTCACAATCATGACACAACAGAAATATGAACGTGCGGCTTCTAGCAATTAGTGGCCGTACCTTTCTGGTTTTTGCCCTAAGCAAGATGCACGTTAACAGCAAGCGAGACTAAATATTTCTTCTACACAAACCAGTAAGTATAAGGAGTATCTTTATGAATCATCCTTCTCCAATATATAGCGGTCTTCTATTAGCCTTGATCATTTCGTATGGCCTTGCGGGCTGTCAGGAAGAACAGGAACCTCTGACCGACTCTTCACCAACTCCCTCTTCCACACTCAGTTCAACTCCTCAAGCTCCGCAAGAAACGCATGAAGATCCCGACAAGCGATTACTCGTAGGACACGTTGTCGCCATAGAAGGAGAAACGTACACCGTGAGAAGCGCTGATGAGGAAACGCATTCTATTGAAGCGACTTCATCAACACTTGTTGACGAGGCGCTCAAGGAAGGCGACAAGATTGAAATCCGTTTTTCAGAGGATCATAAGGCGATCGCCATCCGGAAAATCCGTAAAGAAACCATGCTCGAAAGTGGAAAAGCCACTGAATCATCCACGGAAGATAAAACACTACAGGGAAAATTGAGTCGCATAGACAAGGAGCAATCGCACTATGTGGTTATAACGAACTCAGATGAAGAAAAAATATTTATGACCAACGCCAACACGCTCATTGATGAGTCAGCTCAGGTTGGAGATCGAGTGGAAGTGAAGATCGCTACGGATAATGTGGACCAAGCCATAGCCATCAGAAAAGTTCGTGATTAGTGCTGTCTAGGCTACTAAAAGAAGTCTCATATGATTCGGATCATACGTCCGAATTAAG
Source organism: Nitrospirales bacterium (assembly GCA_965223675.1). Classification (GTDB taxonomy): domain Bacteria; phylum Nitrospirota; class Nitrospiria; order Nitrospirales; family UBA8639; genus JAGQKC01. Next base: position 785,835 of record OZ245013.1, read on the forward strand.
GGATGCATTTGATAGATAGTTAGATCTCGTAGTCTCAACTGGATTCTTGCGATATGATGGTCACATCAACTTTTTGCCGCTCAATGAAATATGAAGCATGCGATGGGGAACAGTAAAAATCGTTCTCGATAAAAAATTATTGTGGGATATTCGGGATAGAAATGGTTGCCACCATTCCCTGTTTGGGTCGTGATTTTAAGGTTAACTCTCCTTGAAAAGCGAGAAGTCGTTCACGGATAGTCGACAGGCCATAGCATGGATTTTTCTGTGTGTTCTTCCAGAGTGATCCGACGTTCGTTCCAATTCCTTTATCTGATACGATGACTGAGAGTATATGAGATTTTTTCATTTTCACTGAAACCATGGCATCCTGGACTTTGGCATGTTTACGAACATTGACTAGTAATTCACGAACAGCTTCAAAAATCAACACGTCGATAGTTTCAGGTAAGTTGAGCGGACGCTTGGGGACTCTCAAAGTCACATGAATACCAAAATCTCGCATTCTCTCAGCCAACCATCGCAACCCTTCACACAATCCGAGATCCGCTAAGACTGGACAGTGTAAGTCTGTGATTAGCATGCGAGTGTAGACGAGTGCTTCGTCGAGAAGAGCTAAGGCTTCTCCAGCCAAATGATGGGCATCTTTATCTGTTTGCTGTCGAAGTTGATTCACTTTAAAGCCACATAAGGTCAGCCGTGGACCAAGAAAGTCATGTAACTGGGAAGCGAATTGTTTGCGCTGATGATGCTCGCTCAAAATAAGTTTGCGGGTGACCTGTCTCAATCTTCGTGGGTATTCTGATTGATCATCTGAGGGTGCGAACATTTCGTGTCCCGGAAGAAAACGGGATTGTTGCCCATGTGTTGTCATTCCTGTCTGCTCATTGAGGACACGAATCAGAAAGTGATATTGATGATGTGCCGCGACCTGGTCGTTGAAAGGAAAACTCTCAATTTGTGCAGGAAAGATGGTGCCATCTTTTTTCTTCAACGAAAACCGACTACTCAGCTTTCGTCGAAGCTTGATGACCTCACGCAAAAAGACAGAAAGCCTTGAATGATCGATGGGGGCTACGATATGAGAAAGGTAATACTGAGACAAAAGATTCAAATGTATTCCAAAGAGATCACAGAAAGGTAGATTGGCCCTTTCAATCTTTCCTTGTTCAGTCAACGTGACATAGATGGCCGAAGTAAAGTGATAAAGTTCCAACGTTTGTTGAAGAAAAACTTGTTGAAGATCATGTTGAGGTGAACCTGATGACTGCCGAATTCCGACATCTGAATCTTTTCGCTGTACTTCAAACATGGCTTGATGTTGAGGAAGTGTGTGCTGAACGATCGAAAAAGATTGATCCGTGTTACTTCCCAACTTTCGTGTCAAGCGTGTTGGTTTCTGTTGAATTTTTCTTGGCATAGTCAACAATCTTCCAAATCGGTTCTTGCCTAGGCTCACAGTATCAACTTGAAATTGTTATTCCTGCTTCGTGAAGGCCATCAGTACCTGTAAAGGTTCTTGTGAGGTTGTGTGTACCGGACGAGCCATACAGATCCATCGTGTCTGGTATGTATTCTGCCTTTCTTGAATAAACTCGATCTGGTTCATTGCTTGATTCTTTTGAAACACTTCTCGAAGATTAGCTTTTAGACGATTCTGCTCGTTTTGGGGGACATTGAGGACTTGGACAATATCCAGATTTTCAGGACCGTGATTTCGTTTTACGAAGTGTTCTGTAAACGCCTCATTTTTCATGACTATTCGATAATGGTTATCGATCATCACAAGAGGTTGCACGACCGTTTCAAGGACAGTTCTTGTGCGTTCCTCAGCGCGATTCTTGGCGGTGATATCCTGGAATGCCATCATTACTCCACCAAGCTCGCCAGTTGACGTTCGATAGGGACTAATTCGAATCGAGTACCAAATATTGTCAAGCGTGGGTTCTTCAAATTCTTGAGATTCGTTTGTCTTTAACACTTGTTGTCCATAATCCAGCGCTCGTGGTGTCGTGAGTCGCGAGTTCAAATCAGAGATTGGCCTCCCGATATCTGTTTCGAGCAGACGAAAAATCGGGCTCACCTGAGGAGTGAAGTAAGTGATTCGCATGTGGCGATCTAGAAATAACACAGCGACGTTTGTCCCGTTGACTAAATTTGCGAAATTGTCTTGAATGCGCACGAGATCATCAATTTTGTTTTGAAGTTCAGTGTTGATCATCTGGAGCTCTTCATTAAGTGCTTGAGTTTCTTGCTTGGCACTTTCCAGCTCAGCATTCATACTATACAGCTCTTCATTCGCCGATTGGATTTCCTCATACGTTTCGTTCATTTCTTCGTTCGCCGATTCTAATTCCTCGATCGTAGTTTGTAGGCTGTACTTGACCTTTTTTAGTTCTCGATTCAATTTTCTGTTTATGTGCGTTGTCTGTGATATCAGCTTCTCATCGGATATATCTCCTGGGTGGTCACCAACAAGTGTATCGAATGTAATTAGAAGGAGGTCTCGAAGATGAAGAGGATGACTCAGTCGCCTCACGAGTATATCCACTGCAGAGGGTGTCCCTTCAACGTCATAGGAAAGATTATATAATATGAGAAAATGCCTATGATCTCTGATCTGATGGAGGGCTTTGACTAATGGAGATTTGAGTTCTGGACGAATCAGATCCAAAAGATTCAATGATGCGTAGGGTTCGCCTCCAGCACGCTTAAAATATTCACTTGTATTACCAAACATGTAGACCATGTCACCTTTCATCGTCGTCAGGACGCATGGTGGTACGTGATATTTAAGTAGAACTTCCTCGATTTGTTGGGAGTAGTCTTGGGCTTGCCCTCGGCCAGTAAAAGAGAATTGTTTGGGTCGCTCTATCTTGGAGATTGATGGAGGAAATGAGGAAATCTGATGTTCTTCAGAAAATATTCGATTGCCATGAGGTTGGTCAACTTTCCTTTCAGATCGTCGAAAGAGCTTCACCTGTTTATTGGTAGACGTGAATAACTGATTGTCTGGTTGGCTCTTAAGGATTTTATCAGTGCTAAGAAAAAGAATTCCTTTCGGCTTAAGTACTGCATGAAAAAGATGAAGCAAGCGCTTTTGTGCCGGCTGTTCCGTCGGCATGAAAAGATTCCGGCAACACAGAGCATCCAATTGCATGAAAGGCGGATCAGAAAATATGTCGTGGGCTGAAAAAACAATGTGATCTCGAATAGTTTTTCGTATAAACCATTGATTGTGTCGTTTCGTGAAACATTTATCCATTCGCTGTGCGTCAACACTTTTTTCAATCGAAGGAGGAAATCGCCCCGTTCTCGCCAGTTCAATCGCGTGAGAATCGAGATCTGTCGCAAAGATTTTGTACGGAAGTGATGGCGAGAACTGTTGACAACACTCATGTAACAGGATCGCGATCGTATAGGCTTCCTCACTGATCGAACACCCGGCGACCCAGACACGAAACGGTTCCCGGCGCGGATGAACTTGTAATCTTTTGAGAAACTCTTTCTTCAATTCTTTTAACGGCCGAGCATCTCGAAAAAACCAGGGTTGACTGATTAATAAATCACGACTTAGCTGTGCAGCCTCTTCAGGATGCTCGATCAAAAACTGGTTATACTGGTCTAGAAGCTGGATGTTTTTCAGTTGCATTCTCTGTTGAATTTTCAGTTGAACAGATGAGAATTCAGAGGAAGTATAATCGTGCCCCGTTTCAGCTCGGATAATTGAGAGCGTCGTAGCTAAAGATTTTTGGGGAAGTTTCAATGCGGAAGATGCTGGAGAAGTGCGTGTTTGTGTGACCGCCTCAGGTCTCAAGAATTGTATGATGGTCTTTGGCATCTCCTCTACCTTGAGGATATGATCAATGAACCCCATTGAGATTGCATGATGCGGCATCGCTGAAAATTCGGCGCTTTTTTCTTCTTGCGCGATCGTCAGGCCATGGGTTGAGCGTATCGCTTTAGCCCCGAGTGTCCCATCTGTACCCGTGCCCGAGAGAATAATGCCTACCGCTTTTGATTGTCGTTTTTTTGCGAGCGAATTAAAAAATGTATCGATAGGAAACTGAAGAGCGGGGGTTCGAGATGGGTTCATTTTGATCTTCAACTGATGATCGTAAAGGATGAACTGACCTCCAGGTTTCGGCAAATAAACCTGATTGGGTTCGATTTTCGTTGTTTCTGTGACCTCTTGGACCATCATCTTCGTTTCTTTGGCTAAAAGACTCGCCAAGAGACTTTTAGAGTCACGCGAACGGTGAACGATCACGACAAAAGATAACCCACTGTCGGATGGCATCTGTGAAAAAAATGTTTTTAATGCCGACAATCCCCCCGCTGACGCTCCTATTCCCACAAGAGGAATTCTAGAACTTACGCGTGAGCGTTGGCCGAGTTTTCCCGATTGAGGATCCTGAGCTTGCTTGGGACGGTGAGATGATCGTGATCTTCTTTTGCCCCCATTGATTGGATTTTTCGCGGCCATCTCAAAAGCCAAGGGTTACGTTATTAATTACCAATCTTCCTAACAGGAATCTAGTTATGCCTTGAATAAGAAGATGCTCCTAAGTTCATAACGTACTGTAGAACTAAGAAGATTGGGAGATCAAATGGAGGGCGACGAGTCGAGACACACCTTGCTATCGCCCAGATAAATTCATGTCCACGAAGACTCTATGCGTCAAGCATGGCAGTCGTGACCATCTATGACGCAAAGTCGACATGCGAGGGGTTTAATGTAGACTCGTGTCTCCTAATATCATGCAGAAACCAGACCATGAGAAATTGCGAGTTTAGTGAGGTCTGCCGTAGAGTGAAGCCCCGTACGACTGCAAATTTGTGCTTTATGATAGGACACGGTTTTGACAGATATATTGAGAGCGGAAGCGATTTCTTTCGCACTACAACCTTCAGCTGAAAGCTGAAGAATTTCTCGTTGTCGAACCGTGAGTACGTTCAAATCCATGAGTCTTTCAGGACTGATATCCTCCTCCACGAGAGGTCGTAACAAAGCCTCAGTGACTAATGGTGTCACATATTGGTGACCACGTGCGACTACTTGAATTGCGTGAAGCAGTTCGGATGGATCTGCTCTTTTTACCAGAAAGGCTGAGGCACCGGCTTGAAAGCTTTTGGCCGCATATACTGCATCGCCATGCATGGTCAATATAATGATTCGACTTCCTGGTGCAAGCGTTTTCAGTCGTCTCATAGCATCGAGTCCGTTTAAGCGTGGCATTGATATATCCAGAACAATGACGTCTGGTTGAATGCGCTGGGCTTCTCTCAAGAGAGCATGCCCATCTTCCACCAGGCCCACGACCTCATACGAGTCCTCCAGGATTTTCTGTAACCCTGCTAGTAACACACGGTGGTCATCAGCTAAGAGAAGTCGAGGTCGAGACATGAGAATAACAAGTTATTGATTGAGAAATTGAACATTCTTCATCTATAGATTGCGATACTCCACTTATTGGTTCACTTCAGACAACATAGGTGAAGGAGGTTTAGAATACTTTTGTATCGCAGAGACTTGGTAATTCAGAATATTCGCGATGATGAGTCCAATCGGGCCTTCTCGTAATTCTGGATGGGCAAGCAGCTCAGAATACACGAGATGTGTCACTTCTTTCATGGACCTGTTTTCCGTAAAAGAGAGGACTTTCCCCTCTTCCTTATAGGCATACTCAACACCCGCTAAAAACCCTAAAGTAAAAAAAGCCCGATGTTCTTGTTTCAGGTTCATCCATTCTTTCGCGGGAGTCGTATCGGCATAATAGGCATATTGTCCTACACTCGAAGCTGGAAAAACAATAAACAAGAACAGGAGAATTCCCCATAACCGGCGGAATTGCGTTTGTGGTCGAGTTGTGAACATCTATCATTCTTCCTTATTAGTCAGGTGCACCTTAGGGAAACTGCCGCACTCCCATAATAATGCACAACAATCCAAGAACGACTAAACAGATTGATTCATACACGACTAACGTACCCGCATCCCCCATGCCCCAATCATCAAGACATGGGGGTGGGCGAGGCGACAACAACCTTCCTTGGTTACCGAGGTGGCTACCGGTTGCCGGCTCGTTCCAAGTTTCTGGTCTGTGGCTTTCATAAGGCCGTATGTTTGACTGATGAATGAAACGTGGCACAAATTCTAGACCGAAAGGCCGTCTGTTGAATACTAGGCAATGCCTTGTTTTCGTTGAGAAAATTTCTTGGCTGTGAATTCTAGAGATTTGACCTATGCATGGATTATGGTCTTTAAAGACAGTGTTATAAAGGACATGAGTCTCCACTGATAGTTCGAGCGTATTAATAATATTTAAGATAAAATACGTAAAATTCTGGCACCGACACGATGGCAGAGATGAGGTGGACGCGATGTTTTCGGGCCAGCATGAAGATAATCAGAATATCCCTGATTTCTTCATCCTGGCAAATGATTGATACCCATACGGACGATTAAATTGAGAGCATAGACCTACTCCACTAACATCCTTCCTTTAGTTTCATCATCGTTCCTCAGAGAGCTATTGCCCTAATTCATCGCTGATTAGTCATTATCTCGTCTGAATACTACCTCTGAAAATCACTCGACAATTTCTCTGTTTAAGACAAGATTTATACACTACTAAAGTGATATTTCCTGCGGTTAAATAAATTGTGTCCTCTGGAACAGGAACGAATAGCCATAAAATCACGGAGTAAATACCTCAATACTACTAGCGCTCATCCTATTGACATTTTGACATTCTCTTAAATCGCTTCGTTAATTGCACCTCAAAAAGCCTATGGTACAAAAGAAAAAACAGAAAAAACCTCCAAAGTCCATTGCCTCCAGAAAGCCATCAACCCCCAAAAGCCAGTCTCCCAAATCCACTAAGATTTGGGATGAAGCACAAAACTCTCAAGTCAGTTCTGATTTGGTGATCGTTGCGATTGGCGCTTCGGCTGGAGGGTTAGAGGCTTTACAAGCTCTATTGCCAACTCTACCAAAACGAGACAATCTGACCTACGTAGTGGCTCAGCATTTAGATCCAAAGCATCCAAGCATGCTGACATCCTTGTTGACTCGACATACAGGGCTCAAGGTCTTAGAGGTACAGGATGGTATCGAACCGAAACCAGGTACAATTTATATTACTCCACCCGACTGTAATGTGGTTGTGTCGGAAGGCCGTCTTCTTCTCACGAAACCTACCAACCTATTAGGTCCAAAACCTTCCATCGATTTGTTGCTCACGACTCTTGGCGAAGACCGAGGCGAGAAGAGCGTAGGCATCATCCTTTCAGGAACTGGGACGGACGGCGCACATGGGATTACGGCGGTCAAGGCTAATGGTGGGATCACGATTGCCGAAAAACCTGAATCAGCGAAATACGATGGAATGCCTCGAGCCGCAATTGACACCGGCCATGTTGATCTCGTCATGAACCCTCAGGAAATAGGAGAAAATCTTCTAGGGGTTCTCGTCTACCCAACTCGAATTCCGCATCTGGCTCGCGAAGCCGATGCTCCGTCGGTCATGCAATCGCTCATGTCGTTGTTGAATACAAGAACCGGTTGTGATTTTTCTGAATATAAGCAAAACACCATTCTCCGCCGCATCGGTCGGAGAATGACCGTTCATAAAATAAAAAATCTCTCAGATTATGTCCACTTGGTTGAACAAGATCACCAGGAGCTTGATGCACTTTATAAAGATATTCTGATCTCTGTGACGGGATTTTTTCGCGATCCACAATCGTTTACGGCCTTAAAGTCGGTTCTCAAAAACATCCTTAAATCTAAAAAAAATCGAGAAACAGTCAGAATTTGGATACCTGGGTGTGCGAGCGGTGAGGAAGCTTACACGATTGCAATTTTGCTTTCCGAAGCTCAAGAAGAAAATAAAATTTTTTTACCGATTCAAATATTTGCGACGGACATTGATTCGGAAGCTCTTGGCAGAGCTCGGAAAGGGCTCTACTCTGAGACAGCCTTAACGATGGTCGACAAAAAATTACTCAATCGATACTTTTCGAGGATTGATCATTCATTTAGAGTCAATAAATCGATTCGGGAGATGGTGGTATTCTCTCGACAAGATCTTGTCAAAGATCCTCCATTCTCCCATTTAGATCTGATTAGCTGCAGAAATGTATTGATTTACTTTTCTTCAACACTTCAACAAAAAATCTTACCAATGTTTCACTATGTGCTCCAACCAAGTGGCTACCTTTTTCTCGGTAAATCGGAATCTGTCGGGCAGTTTGTGGATCTCTTTTCTCCGGTGGATCAAAAAAAGGCTAAAATCTTTCGCTGTCGTGGAGAGCTGAAAACTCGTAGGCGAGACTATGCCTTAGGGCGGTTACCTTTGCTTTCCCACAAGCATGTGACTGGTGTAGAGAACATCAAACAAGAAATCCCGCTGGCCGAAGTAGCCAACCGAGTTCTGATGGACGCCTATGGTCCACCTGCTATCGTGGTCAATGATCAACTCGAAGTCCTTCATGTCCGTGGTGATGTCAGTACATATCTCTCGCTTCCTGAGGGTGATACCATTTTAAATGTCTTACGGATGGTGCGTCCCGAAATCCGTACAGATCTACGTGCCTTGTTAACTAAGGCTGGCAAAGATTTCAAATCTGTTCGCAGCCGAGAACTCAAGCTTCGTCATAGTCAGGCACAAGACCCCTTCCACCTCTTTATCCAACCGATCGTTGGCTATGGACGCGAAGGCACCAAACTTGTCGCCTTTGAGCCGGTTGTCTCTCAAGCCTCTACGCTTTCTCTTCCGCCTCCGCTTCAAGAAGAAGAAATCTCCGAGACGCGTATACGAGAATTACAGAACGAATTAAACGTCACGCAGGAACATCTACATACCACGGTTGAAGAGCTCGAAACGGCCAACGAAGAATTACAATCTGTGAATGAAGAACTGCAGTCTGCCAATGAAGAACTGCAATCTTCGAACGAAGAACTGGAAACGGCCAATGAGGAACTACAATCAACCAACGAAGAACTTAATACCTTAAACGAAGAGCTGCAAGAACGCTCGGCCGAGCTCAGTGCGGCCAATACAGATTTAGAAAACATCCAACATGCGATCGGATTTGCGATGCTCGTGGTAGATAAAGACTTGAACTTGACTCGCTTTACACCCCATGCCAAATCCATCTTCACGATTACTCAGGAAAGCATCGGACATAATTTGAGTACGATGCCCTGCAAACTCCAATTTCCCACGTTGCGGGATGACATCGAGGAGGTGATGAATCAGGGGCGGGCCAAAAGTCGAGAACTCGTGAATCATGGCAAAGTCTATCTATTTCAATGTGTTCCTTACTACTCTCAAGATCAACGACCCATTGGGGCCATTCTCACGTTTATTGATATCTCCGAAGACAAAAGGGCTGAACGGGCACTTCGAGAAAGTGAAGAACGCTTTCGCCAAATCGCAGAAAATATTACCGAAGTCTTTTGGATTACAGATAAGACGGGAAAACGAGTCGAGTATGTGAGTCCCGCCTATGAGAAAATTTGGGGGAGATCCTGCAAAAGTCTCTATGAATCTGGCATGGACTGGATGAACACTATTCATCCGGATGATCAACTCCGTGTGCAGCAGTACTGGAAAGAGACGGTTCCAGGAGGAAAGCATAGAGATATTGACTATCGAATCCTACTGCCCGACGGGTCAGAGAGGTGGATCAGGGACCGCGGATGGCCCATCTTCGATGAAACTGGAGAAATCATTCGGTTTGTCTGTCTAGCTGAAGACATCAGCCAGTTAAAAGAGGTAACACGTTTGATTCAAGAACAGGAAAGTCAATGTCGACTCGTTATGGATCATTGTCCCGCGTTAATTGGTTCATTCAATGAGGACCTACGTTTTCAAATGGTTAATAATCAATTTCTTGACTGGGTCGGTCGATCGCTAGAAAAGGTGGAAAACAAACACTTCCAAGACGTGTTAGGCGATGAAACATACCGAGAACTTAAACCCAAGATCGAGCAAGCTCTAGCGGGACAACATATTACGTTTGAGTTGAAACTCTCCAAAAAAGATGAAGAAAAACGGTGGGTACAAATGACCTTTGTTCCCGATAAGACCAAACAGGACAAGACTAAAGGATTCTTCTTTCTCATCGTCGACATTCATGTTTTGAAAGAACAATATTCCTCCTGATGCAGAGCCAAGTCATGGCTCTCTCATATAGAGTGTTGATCGCCACGGAAGGAGATCTTTCATTCCTACTTATAGTCCGCCCGCGACGGCATCTCGAATAAATCGATTTATTTTTTCCTAGGTTAGCGAATGTCATATTCTCAACACGACAATCAAACCCTAGAGCTGGAAGTCAATAGACTCCGAGCAGAGGTCGCACGTTTCCAAGCCCGTGAAGTGAATCATAAGCAGATTGAAGAAAAACTTTCGAACACGTTAGAAAATCTCACGATTCACCAAGAAGAATTGCGAACCCAAAATGAGGAATTACGACGAGCCCAAGCGAGCCTAGAAGAATCAACTCGTCGATACCGCGACTTGTTTGACCAGGCTCCAGTTGGATATTTTATCCTTGATGACCAAGGGACGATCCATCAGGTTAATAAAAAAGGCGCAGACATTCTTGGTTATACGAGTGATTATCTCAAACATAAACCTTTTCTTCTCTATCTGACTCATTCATCCCGAAAAATTTTTTCGGCTCACTTACGAAGAATTTCTGGAAAAATTCACTCTTCGTCAACTGAAGTGGAGTGTGTACATACCAATGGAAAAACCATTCCAACTCGAATAGAAAGTGTGCTCACTCATGAATCTTCGGGTTTTCAAAGACTTTTTCGCACGACAGTGATTGACATTACGGAAAGAAAAAAAGCTGAGGCCATACTTCTTCATTCGGAACGGCAGTTGCGACAGGCATTTAAAATGGAGGCCATAGGCACGCTCGCTGGAGGAATTGCCCACGATTTCAATAACATTCTCTCAGCCATCATCGGATATTCCCAACTTGCTATGACCCAACTTCCGTCAGAGAGTCCTGTTTGCCGCCACCTGGATGAGGTGTTGACAGCCGGATTTCGAGCTAAAGATTTAGTTGGGCAGATTCTCGCATTTAGTCGTCAGACTGAACCGGAAAAACAGATTGTTGATCTGAAATATCTGGTCCGGGAATCTATTCGATTACTGAGAGCGACCCTTCCGAAGACCATTCATATAAAAACTCAGTTCGCCGAACAAGAAGATTTGTGTGTCGTAGCGAATCCGACGGAACTTCATCAGGTTATTATCAACCTATGTACCAATGCGGAATATGCGATGCGAGAAAAAGGGGGGACCTTGGTTATTCAACTGGACCGTGTCGAAATCTCTGCTGATTTTGCCAAGGCCCATCCTCCTCTCAAGCCAATTCCTTATCTGTATCTGTCCATTCAGGATACCGGGTTGGGGATTCCCCTAAAAATTCAGCCACGAATATTTGATCCATTTTTTACGACTAAAGAAATTGGAGAAGGCACCGGCATGGGATTAGCCGTGGCGCATGGTATCGTCGCTCATCATGGAGGACTCATCATGCTCGAACGGACCAGTCCTGAAGGAACCCGCTTTGGCGTCTATTTACCCTGGACGAGTAAGACAACCTGCGAACCGACTCACGCACGACCTACAGCTCCTCGAAAGTCGGGCAGAATACTCTTTATCGATGACGAAGACTCACTTGCTCGAATGGGTGAACAAATCTTACAGCAACTCGGTTATGCAGTGGTGACGTGTACGAGTGGCGCTCAGGGTATAGAAATTTTCGAAGCCGACCCAAACGCATTCGACGTTATAGTGCTGGATCAAACCATGCCAGTCATCACAGGTGAAACTGTTGCCAGGAGACTCTTGTCACTACGGCCAAATCTGCCAGTGATCCTTTGTACAGGGTTTAGCCATGTGATGACTCATGAACGAGCATTGTCAATCGGCATCAGCGCCTTTTTAATGAAACCCTTGCTCTCGCATGAACTCGATCGAGTCATTCAAGATCTCCTTCCACAACATCATGACACGCCGCCAAATCCATGATGCGATCACACCTCTTTTACCGCCACACACAAGGAGAATATCCATAAGGAGGTAGTCGTGTTTCGACAAGATGATCCAATCCATGAACAGACTCAAAAACGCCTTGAACAGACCTTAGAAAACTTACGCATTCATCAGGAAGAGTTACGGGTTCAGAATGAAAGTCTTCTGAAAGTTCAGGGCGAGCTTGAGGATTCTCATGCGAAGTATCTTGACCTCTTCGAAAGTGCGCCTATTGGATACTTTCTCTTGGATCCTACAGGCCTAGTCGAAGAAGTCAATTTAACTGGTTGCCGAATGCTGGGACGCGATCATGACCAAATCCTACGAACAAACTTAGCTGCCTACGTGCAACATGAATCTCGAGATCTTTTTAATAAGCATTTGAGTCAGATTTTTTTAGGATCGCTCAGAGCTTCCGTGGAAGTGGAATTTCTTCAATCGGACAAGCAAACATTTTTTGTCTTTCTGGAAAGTGTTCCCATTCGCGATCCCCAAAATCAAGTGATACGTTGTCGAACCGCCGTCATGGATATTACAGAAAGAAAACACCTCGAATCTCAAGTTCGTTATGCCCAAAAATTGGAAAGTTTAGGGGTATTGGCCGGCGGCATTGCACATGATGTCAATAATCTCCTTGCTGTCATTTCATCACATACGGGACTGGCACTCCGAGATGTGCCCGAGAGCAGTCTTCAGTACGAGCGCCTCAAGACCATCGAAAAAGCTGCATTGAGGGGAGGAGAGTTGGCACATCAACTTTTGGCTTATGCGGGACTGAGCAAAGCCACCATGCAATTACTCAATCTTTCTGAGCTCATAAGAGAAATGTCCCATCTGATACAGGTCGCTATTACACAAAAAGGCGTCTTACAATACGAGTTGGAAGAGGCCCTACCACCTATTCAAGCAGATCCTTCTCAGATACGTCAGATCATACTCAATCTGACGACTAACGCATCAGAAGCACTCGAAGGTAAGGAGGGTGTGATCCGCATTCGAACGAGTGTCATGTCTGTCACTCCGAACTTTTTAAAGCAATGCGTGCTAGCCGGGGACATGGTGCCTGGAAATGCTGTGTGCTTGGAGGTCACAGACTCGGGAGGCGGCATCCGGCAGAGCGACTTACCAAACATCTTCGATCCGTTCTTTACGACAAAATTTACGGGCCGTGGTCTCGGACTCGCCGCTCTCTTGGGAATAGTCCGAACACATGGTGGTGCGATAGCTGTCTCCAGTGAATTAGGACAAGGTACGTCATTTCAGATGTTCTTTCCTGTCCAAACTTCACCACAGAGTGGAGAAGAGGCTGCCGTATCAGATTCTTCCCAATTTCAACGACAGCATGGTAAGGGAGCGCTCATACTCATTGTTGACGATGAAGAAGATATCTGCACCGCAGCGCAGTTGATCTTGGAACAGACTGGATTTAAAGTTCTCGTGGCGTCAGATGGATTTGAGGGCATTCGCTTATTTCGTCAACATCATGATGAATTGGAGGGAGTCCTTCTTGATTTAACTATGCCAAATCTCAATGGAGAAGAAGTCTTTAGAGAAATACGGCGACTTCGTCACGACATACCAATCATCGTTTCGAGCGGTCATTCCCAGGAAGAAGCACAAGAGCGTCTTGGAGGACAGGTGTGCAGCTTTATCCAGAAACCTTATATGATTGATGACCTTCCATCAAAATTTCTTGAAATCATCAACTAATAGTAACTGTTGTTAGCAGGCTGCGTGTCCTCAATGCTCCTATCGTAACGAATTCAAGCGTAGTTGGTTAATTACAGATCGGGCACCCGCTTCGTAAGCGGCTTCTTCTACAATATGCTTTTGTTTCAAATTACTGACTACACCAGTTAATGTTACAACACTATCTTCGACACGAACGTGAACCGATTGATTGGCTACAAATGGGCTCCACCACAGCCGGTCTTCAATATCTTGGCGCAATTCAAAGTCCGATTTCCAAAACCATTTGATGGGATGTTCTAATTGATTGACAACCTGCACTACGCCATTGATTTTTGAGATGATGGTAGACGCACGTATTTTTTGAAGACGAGTATCGACCTTTCCTCTCAGGTAGACTATTCCCTCATGCACAGTCATCTCAATGTCATTTGGATCAATCAGCGGATCGCGAGAAAGTGCCGATAGGACCAAATCTCGGATGACGTCGTCGGAATAAAGATGCCTCGTTCGCACTTTTAACAAGTTTATCACCTTGTAGACGCCAGAAGTGTTAAGTCCATCTTGCGCGGCGGTTTCTTTTTCCCTGAAACTATCAACTATCCCACGGAGTGTGACTAACCCATCCTGGGACTCCACGGAAATGTTTGAGACGTTAACTCTCGGATCATTCGATAAAGTATCCTTCACGGCCTTCTCGATCTCGGAATTGGTAAGAACGGGCAAGCCAGGTCGTATCATGGTGTTTACGGTGGAAGGGTTAACTTCTATGTCGTCACTGTCCACGTCTGTCACTCCGTAAACCCAAGACAGATGTGTTGCCCGAGATTTCTCGGCAGCGCTCGGCACAGTGCCAGATAGCGTGACGTTTCCGTCATTCACCATCACCTCGATCGATCCTGCACTGATCCACACATCAGATGCAAGCTTGCCAACAATTTCAGCTTTGATAACTTCATCCGATCGATGCTCGACAGGATTGATATCGATATTATCTTGAATCTTTTGAACGCCTCGAACTCCTTTAACGACTTCTAAGACCAATCGCTTTTCGGTCCAGGACTGAACAGTTCCCGAAAGTGCTACTGTCCCGTTCACAACTTTGACCTCCACATCGTACAATTTCGCAACCGGATCTTCCAGTAACGCCGAGACGATATGGTGTTTCAGTTCATCGTCTTTTATCGCTGGAATGGGGGTCACCTGGATACGATTGATGACACTCCGCACCCCGCGCACGGTTTCAGCAAGGTCTGTGGTACGTTCTTTGGCTAACATGTTGTCTGTCTTGCCCAACAAATTGACGATACCCTCATGCACCGAGATATCAATAAGATGTTCTGGCACTTCATCATCTTGGGCGAGTCTTTCCTCTAGCGCATTAGCGATCTGAGAGTCCGTCACTTCCCTATGAGTCTTCGATGTCTCGGCATAGAGAGGGGAGCAAAAGTAAGAAAGCCAGAACACGACCACAACAAGCATCAGAGTCTCTGCCCAATCAAGAGATGGCTTAGTAGATGTCTGTGCGAGCGATCGGCACATCCGAATATCAGGAATTTTCAATCGTATATTTCGCGTTATGATGATGATGGTAAATAGGCTCATGGCAAGCCTACTTCATTTTTATTCGATGTCGTGAACGGCTGCCAATCGTCCCCACAAGGTCGATGAGAATTATTGGAGATTCTTCTGTTGCTTAAACGCTGTATTTAAATGAAGATACGCCCCCTCGATCAAAGTTGTTGCTGCACCAACATTATCTTCGTTGATATGAGTGACGGCATCCTTCAATTGAGATAGGCTTTCTGTGATAAGTTCAGAGTCCAGACCTTCTTCTTGTGCAAGAGCCGCATATTGTTTGGCTTTTTCGGTATTTTTAAGGAATAAATTTCCCCTTTTTTCTTCTCCAAAGTTCTTGGCCAGTTTGGCGTGGTGAACGGCTTCTTGAAGATATCGAGTTTTATCACGCAGAATCGGAAGAATTTCATCATAGGCCACATCTAAATTGGCCATTACAGCATCAACTTCGGCCTTATCCCTTAGCCAGTCTTTTGCCTCGATTGTATCGAATTTGTCATACACGCGTTGGGCATGTTCAACCTCTTTGTTCAGCTTCATCATTTTTCGTTTGAGAGTTTCTTGCTCTTCAGAAGATCTTGCGTGAACTGTGTTTTCCATGTCTTTCAAAAGGTCACGTGATTTTTGCAACTGCTGTTGGATGTCATTATGGTATTCTTGTAGCTTCTGTTGCGATGAAAATTCCACGTGAAAAAGAAAAGGTGAATTGTAGTGGCTTCTATGACGAGTCTCTCCAAACGCGTGGGAGGTAAAAAAGAACAACAGACCGATAACACTTAAAATCAGCACAGTTCTGAGACGAAAAATGTAGTTATTCATCTAAATATCTCCTATAGTTAATTCAACGTAAAAGCCCTGGAAATACCATTGGTATTTTTCATCTTCTCTGCTTTCTAACCATAAGGAGGCTAGCCAGTGAGAAAGTCAGGGCCACGTTTGACTTTCAATTTATTTTGAACCCGCTTAGCTCCGGATTCTCTCGAGATCTGAGTAGCACGGCGCCATTCAATGATTGACGGCACGGTCCCTTGGAGAGTCACGGTGCCGTTGCTGACTGCTACGGTAATATCTTGATCGTAGAGGCGTAGATCCCACCAAAATGACCTTCTGATCTTTTCCCAGATTTCTTCATCGCTGTCGGGTATGTCAGCGTGGTCATACTGTAAGTTATTGATGACTTTGGCCACGCCCTTGACTTTTGCCACGGTGGTGACGGCCTGGGAAATGGCTGCTGGAGAATCGATATACCCTTCAATAGAGACGATACCGTTTCTTGAAATAACCTTGATGTCGTATCGGTCAACCAATGGATTTTTATTGAGCGCATTGATGATTCGCTGTTTTAAGTCGTGATCAGTCACAGGATTGGTAGGACGGACTTTGATCAGGTTGCGCACACGCCAAATTCCAATCACATTTCTCGCTGTATCTTCGGCGGCTTGCTTCGTGGCCAGGTTACTCACAAGGCCAGTGAGTGTGGCGGTCCCATGCCTGACTTGTACAGAGATCTCAGCTTCTTTGATCCTTGGGTGATAGGATAAAGCCGTATGTAGGATTTTTTCTTGCTGAGTATTCGAAGCTACTACGTCGTTTGGAGTCCGGAGCATACGATCTTCAGCCCACCACTTGACCTCAAGTCGTTCTACGTTTACAGACTTGACTCCAAGAACCCAGGCATTGGTAAAAGCGATATATTTTTCGGCTAAACTTCCAACTGTGCCTACGAGGGTGACCTTACCCTGATCTACCAACACACCGATGAGTCGTTCATGGATCCATACATCGGATTGGAGGAGTCTGACAATTTCTGCTTCAATCTCCGAATCTGGTCGAATCGTGCTCGGGTTTACGTTGATGTGATTGGCGACGTCTTTCACCCCTTTTACCGATTTAGCAACTTCCTCGCTCAATTGTTTCTCACCCCAGGATTCAACCAATCCGCCTAAGGTGACGATACCGTTTTGCACGGTGACAGTCAGTTCGTAAGAATCTGTGGCAGGATCGGCTGCTAGAGCGCTCAGAACGTTACGTTCGATGTCCGCGTCATTGAGTGAATTGGGTGGTTGAACGCGGATCGTGTTGATTAGTGCTTTAACCCCACGAATACTTTCAACAATTTTGCTTGCACGTTCTTTAGCCAGCAAGTTCGTGACGCGTCCAGTGAGGGAGACGATTCCATTGTTAGTCTTCACGTCAATGAAGTCGGCGGGAATACTTTTATCAACGATAAATCGGCTTTCAATAGCAACCGAAATGTGCTGATCAGGAATGTCTTTTGCGGGAGATGCTCTAAGGATCGCAGGTGGGGAGAAAAAAAACATCGACAATGTGTAGGCCAACAGAACTACGTAGTTAGAGACGTGTTGAGTGCCTTGAGTCCTGAATTGATGCGCTAGCATAGAAATTCCCTTTTCATATGCTTGATCTGCTTGACTGAGGCTTTCTAAGCGTGCCCTGGCGTTTTTTTGATCTACCTTTTCTTAATTAAACCCGATCAAGAACAAGACAGCCAAGTATAAATTCAGAATCTCAAAAGCATAAATGTCCAATGCCGACAATGAGCGCTGATTGCCAAGAGAAACAATGACGAGCTTCATCATGCTTTATGTGTACACGAATAACTCCTTGAGGAAAAAAGGAGGTTCACGTAGGAAACTTTACAAGGACCGTCAGAAGGGGGATCAGACTGAGAGTTCGCTATTCGCTTCCTGGAGGCCTTTCACAATTTTCTCTTGAGACTCTTTTTTTGCGTCATGACTGACCATGTGTGTCACACTTTGTTTCCCAGTCATGTAAAAGCTAGCGTAAATGGGATAGTGGTCGGATCCTTGTGAATTGAGTATTTCAAGGCGTTTGAGATACATATGTTCCGAATGAAAAATGTGGTCCATCGGAAATCGAAAAAATGGCAGATGAGTCGGAAATGTATTAAAGAACCCTCGACCAATACGCGGATCCAATAAACCACTGACTCGTCGAAAAAGACGAGTAGTGTGAGACCAGGCCACGTCATTCAAGTCGCCCGCAACGATCGCAGGTCGTTGCCGTCTTGTAATTGAACGGCCGACGATGAGAAGTTCAGCATCTCGTTCATGGACATCTTGGTTCACATGAGGTGGACGGGGATGTAAGCCATAAAAGTCCACCGTGTCTCCAGATGGGAGTCGTATAATCGTGAAAAACGAAGGGACGTCATCTTCAACGAGAAATCTGATGGAGGACTCTTCGAGTTCATGGCGAGAATACATCAACATACCATAGGTATTGTCCATGGGTTTTTTGATCGTAAACCGATAGTCCAGTTCTAATTCTTGTAAAGCGCGTTCCCACCAATGGTCGGGCTCGGTCAGTAAGATGAGATCAGGATTGCATTGTTTGATTAATGTTAAAATCTCGGCATCATTTCGGTTTGTCATAAGCACATTGAAGGCAAGAATACTCAAAGTCTGCTCGGGGTCTTCTCGACTAGAATGTTGGCTTTCCGTCTTGGCGATGCCCGTATAGGGATAAATGCGATACCCCTGGATCATCAAGGCAGCAGCGAGTAGCGGCATCATTCCAGTACTCACAGATAGAACATGACCATTATGGGCATTAAAGTACCCATACAGCCAAGTCGCCATCACGGTCGTGCCTAGCGCTGTTAATTGCGCACAGGGAAAATCAAAAATTCTCACCCACCAGAGTCCTACACGCCAAAATGGGAGAACCGTCAGAATGATGATCAAGCTTGCTAATAGCGCGAGAAATAAATCAAAGGTCATGTTTCGAGTGACATGTGGGGGTTACGGGCATGGGATCAGTAATTGAGATTGACTCTGTGATTTTTGGGAAATGGGTGTACTGTCATTTCGTCCCGATCCACACTTTTGGAACGACGTCGAAACTATCCTCTGGCGACATCTAGAGGACATGCATTCAAATTGGTCCAAGATGCCTGTCTGCTGGACGCTCACCGAGAGGAATCCATTGAATAGAATTTAGCACAGATAGGGTAGCCATCATAGGTTTTAAGAAATCGTAGGCTTATACGTGCAGTATGATCATAGCTCGAACTCTAATGTATGAGATGTCTTCCCATTCTCTAAAACAAGACATCAACAAGCAGTGGGTTAGCGATCAGTGAAAATCTGAGCTGCTCTCTTTGGTGAAGCGCCATTCTGAATGTGTTTCCTAAAACGTTCACCGTCACTCTTACCCAAAGCATATGCCTCGTCAACTTGATCAGGGTCGGTAAAGTCAAGTTTCGACGCTGGGATGGGACGCGAAGGTTGCACGTAAACCCGATTGTCTTCTTTTGGTAATTGTCTATAGCGGCGTGTCAGAAGAATCAATGTTCGACCATATTTCCCATGCTCGTTCTCCCAGGCTTCAATCGGAGCATTATCGATTAATCCACCATCGAGTACAGGAGCTTGTTGCCACTGTTGGAGTGGGATGACAGGCGGAATACAACCAGCAGCGATCAGCAATTCGCACAAGTCGGAAGTAGATGCAATGTCATTCGCTTTCACCCAAATTGGGCGAAACCCTAAATTACTCGCGATAATTGAATGGGGCGTACCTCGTAGGAAAAGATCAAGTTGGTAAGCGCAGACTCCGATAACTGATGCAAGTTTTAGAGGAAGTACCCTGGGTGGACGAGTGAGCAAAACATTGAGTGTAGGACGTTCATGTAATTTTTTAATGTCTCTATCTCCAAAAGCTTGTTCAAGAGCTTGCCGATATGCCCGGAGATGGGGGGCGATAGCCTTTTCATTCAAGACTGCCCCCCAGCGTAAATTATGATCGATCGATTGAAAGGACTCTTTCATGGCTGCTCTGACCGTCTCGCCATTATCCACTAGATAGCTAACAGCGGATAATGCGCCAGCACTGACAGCCAAAATGTGTTTGGGGCAAGGCCAAATCTTTGAGACTTCATGAAGAAACCCACCCTGCCACAAACAGCGAGTTCCTCCCCCGCTAAACGCTAACACGTCGAACATACGATTCTCGAGTCATCTCATCCACAGGATACGTAGAACCGGCCCAAAGAACAAGAAAAAACCAGTCGTTGGGTATTACGCAGTCTTCTTTATACGTTGCTTTTTTTGCTTTTCAAAATCTTCACCCAAGCTTTGAGCCTCGTCTTTCGAGATCACATCTTTCGCCTCATCAAAGATGTCTGCCTCTTCCTCTTTGATGTGGTGTTCTACACTTTTCTTAAGGTCCAAAAGTTGAGAAAGCCACTCATCGCAGCCTTTTTCCATTTTATGCAATTCTTTTAACTTTTTTTCTGCCTTTTCATGCTCCTCCTTGGCATGGTTTAAATCTTCAATGGCAACATTCTGTTTTCTCAAAGCGGTGTAAAAGACCTTTTCTTCTGCTTTACTGTGTGCTTCAAGAGCACACTTAAGCTTCTGGAACAACGTTTGGCGTGTTTTTAGGGCTCGATTCGTCGTGCCTTTAAGCTTGGCGAATAATGTTTTCGCTTCTTGATGATCTTCTTTGAGTGCCTGATAAATATTCATATCTTTTCCCTTTTATACTCTAAATGTCAAAAATAAATAATGAGTTCTTCGTTGGTCATGGTAATAGCTATAGTTAAATCCGTCTCCACTATTACGAGTTGTGACGCGTGCCCTGCGTGATCGCACCAAGCTCCATCACTATCCCCTCCGTATTTTTCTGTCGGTGTTCTTGTTTTTCGGTTGTTTGACAAAGTGATTGGCAAGAGAGAAATGTTCCATCTTTGTGTTTCAGCATCATAGGTTTGAGCCGCGTTCTCATTCTATGGAATTCATTGAAACTGTCTGTCAACGCTGGATAACCGGTGTCCATAGTAATCTCCTCCTTCTCATTAGGATGACAAGAATAAAAGTCTTGAATTCCACGATGTCGCATTCCCATTCTTCAAAAACGTTTTATTTTGATCTTCTCTTGGATGGTTGGCTCTCTCTGGCGAAACTGACGACCATCACGACAAAGAAAAAGAATCGAATTACATTGTAGAATTGAATTGTTCCGAAACAAATGGATAAATCAAGAGAAGAGTTTTCAGTAATGTCCAAAAAAGAAATGGATTGAACAGCAGCCTATCCTTTGAGACTAGTCAGCTCGCAACGTGAATGGTTGTCATGAGGAGTACTTATTTTCTAGATACGCGATGATTTTCACATCATCGCCTGCGATCGTGATATCTTGATCAGAGTCAATGAGAGTCGGGACTTCATTTTGACCAGTAAGCCTTGATAGGTGTGTTCGCATCTTTTTATCTTCTGCCACGTTCCGAATAATATAATCAATGCGCAAGTTCGATAATGTTTTTCTTACTTTTTGACTATATGGACACTCCTCGAATTGATATAGGTCCAGCATAGTATCCTCCTTCCTTATCTAATAATGTGGCGTATGAACTCTATCTTGTCCGAATACGATGACATCGCTCAGGGTAATGGAGGAGTAGTGTGGCAACACAAAAGTTGATAGTCGTCGTGATGATCCCCGTCTTGTTTGTTCAAACCTTCCAGGCACAACTATACAAAAACAAGCGATGCGGCCGAGTTCTGACGATGAAGGGTTGCCCAACTTATGTGAGTGGGAATGCCATAGTGCTTAACAATGCATTTTCAGCTTGCCGAGAATCTAAGCGGGTATGTTGTACGACAATGGGGGTATCCGATTCAATGAGACTTGCAAAATCAGTGTCGAGAGGAATAGGCTCTGGATCGACAAGATCATTAAATCGGACATGTTTGGTGCGCCGAGCTGGCACATTGATATGAAAAGGGCCACTGGGTTCACGGTCAGTAAAAAAAATAGTGATTTCGATGTGAGCATCTTGATCTGTCACATTAAGAAAGCAGACTGTCTCATGACTTGTGAACTGTGGTTCTGGACCATGACTCCAGCCAGGAATGTACCCTTCAGCAATCGCCCATCTTTTCTCTCCATATCGCTTGTTCATCGTAAGATCTAGGTTTTCTACTTCTTCTTCAAGTATGTCGAATCATCAACGTTGTGGCTTCGCACTCGGTGGACGAGAAGCAGAACCTTTGGCCCGAGCTGGCTCACCTTTCATAAACCTATTGCAGCCACTGTTTCCGGAAACTAATAATAGATAAGACTGCAATTCTTCATCGATGCACAATCCCATGGTTGCATCTTCAATAGACGCTTCAGGCTCGATCTGCCACCATTGACAGCGTTTGCAAAGGTCCCATTGTTTGTTGATTGACATGAAATATCCTAACTCTTTTTGGTTTGCTCAGAATTACAAAACATCCAGACCTGTCGCATATGGATAAAGTACGAATAGAGACAGTGATCGCAATGGACCGCTCTTTGTCGCCTCATCCTCTCAAACTAAAAGGCCTGTGACAGCCATTTCTAGCACCTGTCTAAAACGCAATAATCCCGAAAACCCACAAGACCAACACAATACTCAGTGGCACGCCAAGCAACCATAATAGTAACGGCATAACGTCCTCCTTGATTGATTGTTGAACGCTCTAACGATGCACGACCCATTATTGCCAGTAAGGCTTATATCCATAATACTCGTGAATTGTGGTACCCCAGGTATGGTCAGCCATATCTGGCCAGTTGTCTTTATCAAAACCAGGAGCTTGCTCTAACTTATCCTTGGGGACATCAAGATAGAATACCTTTTCAACCTGAGAGATACTAAATGCTTGCCAAGGAATCGCAAACAATTTGTCGCCTATACCTAAAAGGCCACCGAAAGAAAGCACCACATATCCAATTCGCCCAGATGATAAATCGATCATGAGATCTTTGATCTCTCCAAGGTTTTCTCCTTCTAAATTTTGAACTGCCGATCCGACGATAGAATCAGAAGATAGCATCTTTCGTAACTGTTGTGTCGTCATGAGTGCCCCCAACATTAAGGATGAATAAAACTCTTTCTAGGGTAATGAACGATTTTATTTTCAAGACAACGAACAATATATAAATATATAGTTGTTACGTATAAAAACTATCAGGTGGAGAAAATTTTCTCCACGGACAATTTACATGTCACGGATATTGAAATGTCTAATCGAACCCGAGTGACACATAACCCACCCGGTTGCCCATCAAGAACACAGTTCATAGATTTTCATACTCTGTTCTCTGAACGTGTAAATTTAGTTGGCAGGTCTACCTCCTCTCAGCTTTTCAGCTTTATGAGAGAAGGTAGAGGTTAAGGTAGGCTTATTGGGGAGGGGACAAGTGGCAGAATCGGAAGGAGAAGTGTTGAGATTCTAGAATGCAAGTTGATGTATGAGCCATGAAAATTGTTTTCCCATACGAGGCGCCATAAGTTCATAGAAGATTAATTGCGAAGGCGTAATTTATTGACGACTCGTCTTGCTCCGATGTCATAGGTATCTTCAACTGCATCTGCCATCGCTGTTCGATCATCAACGGTTCCTCTCAACGTCGCCACTCCATTTCGGACATCAACCGAAATGCCTTCTTCTAATTCGTCATAAATTTCTGCTTCCAGCCGGCTATCGCTGTATTCACTCCAAGGTCGCTCATCATAACGATTGACTCGAAGTTTGTTGACTACGCGACGTGCTCCACCCTCGTACGCATTTTCCACGGCTGCAACCATGGCGCTCCGATCTTCGACCGTACCCGTTAAAGTGGCCACTCCACGACGGACTTTCACGTGCACTCTTTCCTCGTCGACAAAAGGGCTGAACGCAAGTTCGTCACGAATGTCTTGTCTCAGTTCTCGGTCTAATTGTCTCATTTCCTCTTGGTATAGTCTCGTGGTCCCTGCGTAAATTCCATCTTGAGAATGAGTTTTTTTGTGTCGCCGGTCCTTTTTTTGATTCACCGTGTCAAGATCACCATATTGATCCGTATAGTAATCCCGTTCATTGTTATAGCGGCGATTGTGCTGGTCACTAGTGAGTGTGGAAGAGCCGTGTGTATCGTATGTCCCGTACGGATAGGAATCAGAAGAGTGAGAAGAAGCACTCTGAGCCACTATGGGATAACCGAATGCTAATGCACTGACAGTCACCGCGATGGGGAGAGATCGTTTAAATAGAGAACGTATCATAATAAACCCTCCTGGATTTGTTGGTAGTGAGGTTGTTGAGAAATGCAAATCGTCCATTCGTTTACATCAGTCCTCTCATGGTTTTTAATAGCAAAGCCCAAGGGAGAGAGAAATGGACAAATTCGATAAATCCAAACCTATATTGTCGACTGGACATATTGCGTAGGTAGAAGGAATACCGCTCCTCATTTCTGCATTCGTAAAGCCATGTCCTTAGTCCTGAATCTAATGATAAAAAAACAATAAATAATCGTGAACTTACATTTGTCTTGCCATTAACTCATTCGCACCATTACGCATAGAGTTGGATACATGTAGCGTCTTCAACGATCGCAGGATCTCTTTCGTGAATCATGGTAAGACATTTTCAAGCTCATCAAGAGTGATTTGTCCATCGTGCATCAAGCAAGTGGGCTGCTAGGATTTTGAACAATCAAAAAAGCGGGAACAGAGACAATGGACTCTTCGATAGATCTGCTCTTGGTGAAGAGTCATTCGTCTCTGACTTCTGTCATTTTCAACCAATTGTTCACAAGGAGGTTTCCAATGCCAGCTCTACGGAAGGCTGCTACTTGTCTTGGAGTCACGATGCTGTCGTTACCATTCTTGGTTCACTCGTCGTTTGCGAGTCCGCGAAATTATGACGAAGGAAGATGGTCTCAGAGTGGAGAAGTCATGAAAGGAAAGATTATCAACATTGAAGGAGAAGAACTTACGTTGCGTACGTCAGATGGAGAACGTATCCGGTTCCAAATTTCAGAAGACACAAACATGATGTGTCGATCAAAAAATCAATCTTCATCTTCCTCGTCGAATTCCACATCGGAGTCAGGTTCCTCAAGCAGCATGTCCCAAGGTCATAGCTCTCAACAGGGATCGAGCTCACATTCAGGAGTGTCGCAAGGCCAGCAATCTCAACGCGCTGGATACCGGTTTGGTGACTGTAATTTTCAGACAGGTGACCGCATCAAGGTTCGTCTGGATCAAACAGGCAATGCGAAATTTGTCCGCTACGTACGATCGAAGAACGACAATCGATCTGGGGTTAGATCTCGATCAGTTGATTTAGATTTTCCATCAGAGTACTCCATCTTGCCGGCCGGCGCGTTGGGAAATCTTAATTCTGAGAATCGTGAAAAATCATTTTCGGTCAAATCAAAACAGGGTAAAGAGCTAGGAAATATCATTAAGGTGGTAAACAATTCAGAAGGCGATCCCGCCTATGCCATTATTCGAAAAAAGAATCGCCAAATGATCTCTGTCCCATGGGATGCCTTGGAAACCTCCTCCGATGGGAAAACGGCGACACTTGACGTCACAGATGATCAATTTTCTCACCTGCCCCTGATTCATGAGGGAGAAAGCACTGTGGCGAATGTTCGAAAAAACTGGGATTTAGAAGATGACGGCGAACCTTCCTTGCGTGAACGCTTCTATGGTGGGCCGGACAGATATGTTGACAGTGATCGTGACCGAAAACGAACGCGATTCAACCGTCGTCATTCCGATCGAGATGATGACCGATTTTCGCGTAGCGATCAACGCCGACTTTCACAACGTGATCGAGATCGGTATATGGATGACGAGCGAAGTGCACGACGAAGCGGCCGGCGAGCCTATTCCTCTCAAAGCCGTGAGCGGGACCAGATAGATGACTATGACTATCGTCCGTCCCGCTACCGATAAAACCGATTGCGTATTCGGATGATAACGCAGGGGATTCATTTCATCGGGGCGGTTCTGCCGCCCCGACTACTTTTTGACCGTGTCCTTACATCTTCGAAGATTCTTTGCTCTCGACTTGAATTCATATGTGTTTCGTTCGCGGCTTCATAGGAGTTGTCTCTTTGCACTGAATCCCAATCCTGACGAACTTGATGAAGAGAAAGCATCAGGAGACGCGAGAGAGGTTGCTAGTTTTATGTTTTCATACTCACAACATAAGAACCCACGAATCCGCAGTCAAATCATTTTACTTATGATCTGTTGTTTTGGTTTTGTAAGTGCGTCTCTGTTCGCTGTCGAACTATCGTTTGGAGCCGAAATGCCCTCCTATTCAGAACGTATCAAGCAACATCTGAAAACTCTAAAAAGTCCTCATGCCGACGCCATCTCTAGTTTCTACTCGGACAGAGCCCATGCGCCAATTTGGGTAGAAAATCATCACATCAATGAACGCGGGAGGGAGTTACTGCACGAATTATCTCATGCTATTGAACATGGATTAGACCCACACGATTATGAAGGCGATAAACTTCATTGGATGAACCGAACTGTTGAGCTATTCCCGGAAGACGATCATGTCGCTCGGACCAAGGTGTTGGAGAAACTCGAGATTGCCTTAACGAAAAATTTTTTCAGGTTTGTCGATCATTTGACAGGGGGTCGCGTTAACCCGAACAGAATCAACGGAAAATGGTTTTTACGCGACGAACGTCCAAAACTCGTGATGATTTTGTCTAAAGCACTAGAACATGGCTTGGCCACCACACTACAGTCCATCGCCGATGGACATGATGGTTATACCCATCTGCTCGAAGCCTTGAAAATGTATCGAACCGTTCAAGAACGTCATGATGGCTGGGGAACGATAGAGAATGGTCCTCTATTAGGCCAGGGATCGAAAGGGAGCCGAGTGAAAACACTTCGAAAGCGTTTGTTTGCGACCAAAGACTTTGGAGGTTCGCCTGATGATGGTCAGTATGACGAGGAAGTAACAGAGGCTGTTCGCCGGTTTCAGCAACGTCATGGGCTATCAATTGATGGTTTGGTTGGCCCTCAAACCCTGATGGCGTTAAATGTTCCGATTGAAGAACGAATTAAAAAAATTTTACTGAATCTGGAGAGGAGACGCTGGATGCCTCGCGATCTTGGCTCTGACCACGTATTTGTGAACATCCCCGACTTTACGCTCACGACGTATTTAAATGGCGAGAAACGCATGAAAATGCGAATCATTGTTGGAAAGCCAATGAGTCAGACACCTATCTTTAGTGACAGCATTGAGTATGTGGTGTTCAATCCTTATTGGTATGTTCCGCGAAGCATTGCCACAGAAGAAATCTACCCGAAATTTCTCGAAGATCCGATGTATTTAGTTTCAAAGAATTATGAGATTGTTGATTTGGATGAACAGATTCTGGAAATGGATCTACTCACAGAAGAGAATCTTAAAGAAGGCAAGGTCCGAATTCGGCAAAGGCCTGGGCCTACCAATGCTCTTGGTCTGGTGAAGTTCATGTTTCCCAATGATCACGCCGTGTATTTACATGATACGCCGGCCGACTATCTCTTCGAGGAGTCAGAACGAGATTTTAGTCACGGCTGTATTCGCATTGAAGACCCACGCGCATTTGCAAAACTATTACTACAAGATTCACTGACGGCTGATCAGATGAATGAGATCCTCAACACTTCTCAGCGTGAGATTGTGGACATGCCTCGAGCCATTCCCGTTTATATCGTCTATTTTACGACGTGGGTCGATGAGAATGGAGGGGTAAACTTTCGAGAGGATGTCTATGATCATGACACTCGCCTGTGGGAGGCCTTAAAGCCCGTCCTCTCGAATACCGTCACTCTCCCGACAAACGGGGGCCAGTGGATCTTTGGTTTGACTTACGAATCCGAGATTCGATCTTTGCCCCTTCGCATGGTCAAAGAGAAATGAAGGTCGATAGAACTCTCGTCACCCACATTTCGTGGCTCCTCGTGACAGCGTTTCTCTTCTTTACGGACATACAGGATGCGCTTGGAAAAAAAGTGTCTCTTTCAGACAAACTAAATTTTTCCGTGAAATTTAAGGATGAGGTCAACCCGTATCGGGTCCTTGGCATTTTTCTTAAGCCCGGCGAGCGAATTGAGCTTGAATGTGTATTCACGACATCGAAGAGTACCTTTACGATTTCGGCTCAGAAAGGAAACCCAGATCTGATTGCAAAAGAGCGATGGCGATGGACGGCCCCTCGTGAACAAGGGCTTTATCCCATTACGATCACAGAAAAACTAAGTCAGATGTCTATGAAGCTTCAAGTGTTTGTGATGGTTCCATTTGCACCACAACATCAGAAACTTAACGGTTATAGAATCGGACAATATCCACTAAGACCGCTCAAGAACAATCCGGTCTACGCACCACCAACCGCATTGATTGAAGTGACCGAACACAATCGCAATGAACACGTGTCTCCGCATTTTACTCTGGGCCAGTTCATCTCAAAGCAAGCGGGTGGTTACCCGAAGTATCTCGCGCTTCGAGAACGACTGCTGTTAAAGCTAGAAATGATTCTCGAGGCCGTGAAAGAGCAGGGGATTCAGCTTTCGACGCTGCATGTGATGAGTGGTTTCCGCACGCCTTTCTACAACAAGGCCATTGGTAATCCAACTCAGTATAGCCGGCACCTTTATGGAGACGCCGCTGATATTTTTGTCGATCGGGATCAGAATAATGTCATGGATGATCTTAACGGGGATGGGAAGAGCACATTTGCAGATGCACAGACACTTGCCGATCTCATTGTCAGTCAATCAAAAAAAACCTGGTATCGCCCGTTTGTTGGCGGGCTTGGAATCTATGGCCCAAGAAGTCATCGTGGCCCGTTTGTTCACGTGGATGTACGCGGCTACCCCGCACGATGGACAAATCCGTAGTACGAAAAGACGACTCTGTGTTGTCTACAAGAGGCCAGGATCGTCAAGTATCGTATCATATCGTTCAAGGACACATATAAGATAAACCTCTTTCAATAGAGGAAGTGCCAGAACTAAAGTTCTGACGCTACTTCTCCCATGCCTTTATTGCATCATCGATTTTGACATCTAAAAACTCACCCAATTGTTCTCCAAATTCCTTGTTAACCCTGTAGAAGTGATAGAGCTGTCTAGTTTGAATGTCCTTGGGTACACTATCCAAACTTTTCGCAAGATTTTCAATTAAGATATCGCGCCCCTTATCATCTAAGGTCTTTTCATAGAACATCCTGGGTTGTTCGTAATAATCATGGTCATCACAGGCATAACTATTGTACCGTGCGGCATCTCCATCGATTTTTAGCGGAGGTTCATCAAAGGCAGGATCTTCCATTGGACCATCATAGGTATTGGGCTCATAATTCACCGTATTGCTATGATTACCATCGACTCGCATGGATCCATCTCGGTGATAGGTGCGAACCTTTGCATGTTTAGCTTGGTTGACGGGAATCTGGTCATAATTGACGCCTAGACGGTATCGATGAGCATCGCTGTAAGAAAGTAGTCGATTCTGCAAAACTTTGTCTGGAGAAAAACCAATACCCGGAACCCGGTTGCTCGGTTCAAATGCCGCTTGTTCAACTTCGGCAAAATAATTACTCGGATTTCCGTTCAATTGCACCACGCCAACATCGTGTAGCGGATAATCGCCATGTGGCCAGACTTTCGTCAAATCAAATGGGTGCCAGTGATACGTCTCTGCCTCATTCTCAGGCATAATTTGCACAGACAGTTTCCATTCGGGAAAATCTTTATCGATGATTGCCTGCCATAAATCTCTCGTAGAATAATCTGGATCTTCCCCTGCCATGTGCATGGCCTCATCAGCCGTAAAATTCTGTATTCCCTGTAAGGTTTTCACATGAAACTTCACCCAAAATCGCTCATCGTTCTCATTGATCAAGCTGTACGTATGACTTCCATAACCATTCATGAAGCGCGCGGACCTTGGGGTTCCTCGATCGCTAAATAAGAAAAGTACTTGATGCAGGGATTCGGGACTTAAAGACCAGTAATCCCATTTCATCCAGTTAGGCTTTAAATGTGACTGGGGTTCGCGTTTTTGCGTATGAATAAAATCAGAAAATTTTAAAGGATCACGGATAAAAAAGATTGGGGTATTATTTCCGACAAGATCCCAATTCCCTTCCTCGGTGTAAAATTTCATCGCAAAACCACGTGGGTCACGAACCGAATCGGCCGACCCGGCTTCACCTCCGACAGTTGAAAAACGAAAAAAACATTCAGTTTGTTTTCCGATTCTCGAAAAAATTTTAGCTCTCGTAAATTGGGAAATGTCGTGTGTGACCGTAAACGTACCGTAGGCACCATACCCTTTTGCATGCACAACGCGTTCAGGAATCCTCTCCCGATTAAAATGAGCCATTTTTTCGATCAAATGCACATCTTGCATAAGCACCGGGCCACGAGGTCCAGCTGTCATGGAATGTTGATTATTGGAAATAGGACATCCTGCTTTTGACGTCAAAGACTTGTATTGATCCATATGTCCTCCTCGTTAAGACTGAAATCGTATAAATTGGGAAGGTTATGCCTTAGTTCCTAGAAATAATATCGTGTTATGACCAATATTTAGGCCGACCATAGTAGTCATAGAGTCGAGCCTCATATTCCCGATTGATCGGGAGGGAAGGGTCGAACTCAGGGCTGTGTTTGACTTCTTCTTGGGTCATATCAAGATCAACAGTTTGGTCCGACCAACTTACGCTTTTAATCCATTCAGGAGAAATAAGGACCTTCTTTCCTGGAAGCCAGTTTCCAGTATTGACGATCATGTAATGGATTTTCCAGGTTGTGTCGTCAATGACAAAGTCCTCAACCTGGCCGATGTGTCCATCGCGAACTTGAATTGAATATCCACAGACTTCATTCACACTGCGCAGATGAGGGTCACCAGTAGGTACATGAAGGCTTTCTTGAACATCGGAAGGAACGATTTCTGGTGCCGGCGTCACACCAACCAAACCAAACGTGGCTCCTGCCGCTGGCTGAATGAAGGGTTTCTCTCCCCAATATCGTTGCCATGAAAAGTAGGCACGAAGCTTTTCCTCCTGCTGAATAGAGACTGGGGCATCGTCTTGAATATCGGGACTCTCTTCTATTTGTTGTGCCGTGAGCCCGATCGGGAAGAGCCCCTGCTTCCAATCGGGTTGCCCCAGCGCCTCTGTGCCGATCAGTACGTGTCTGCCCGGCAACCAATTACCCGAGTCAGCGACAAGATACCGAATGATCCAGAGGTGGTCGTCAAAGCAAAAGTCTTTGGCTGATCCGAGATTTTTATCGGTGGCGAAGAGTGTGTAACCCAGCACGGCTTTAATAGTTCGCAACATACGCTCCCCCTTATGACAGAAGTCATCTTCTGTTTAGTTTTGACTTTCAACAGTTTTAATACGGCTCAATTCATCATCCAACTGTAAGGGTTGTCTATAGTATCGTCTGACATGGAAAAACCAAGTTCCCAAGAAAGGTTTGATGAGCTATCTCGCAATGAAAAAGTTAGTTCATAACAAAGGCCGTAATGTAAAAAACAAGGAGGAAACTTTTAGAGCTGTGATCTCAGCAACTCATCGGTATCGGAATCACAGCTTTTGCTTTTTCAAATTGTTTGGCCATATCTTTGGCTTCTTGATCAGAAAAAATATTTCTCGCGTTCTGAAATATCTCTTCTTCTTCTCCAAGAATATGATGTTGGACGTCGTCGTAGAAATGCATGAGCTTATTGAGCCATGTGCTGCTATTCATATCCATACTTTCAAGATCTTCTAATGTCCTAGCGACGTGATCGTGATCCTCTATGGCCTGTTCGACGTTTGAGTGGAGTGAATGATGTCGTCTGAGCTCCATGTAAAAGACTTGCTCTTCGGCCTCACCATGGGCAATTAGGGCGGCCTTGAGCTTTGCAAAGATCGCGTTTCGTGATGTGCCGTTTAGGTGGGGAGGTTGCTCGAGTTCAACAAAAAGTTGTTTCACTTCCTGATGATCGTTTCTCAGAGCTTGATAAATATCCATAATTAGCCTCCACTAAGAGAATGTTGTGCGACTGCAGTGAATGCATGACTACGGCAGGATGGCATTAGAGCACACGACAGATTTTTCTGTTATGGACAAATTCGCTAACGTGTGCGGCGAATTGTCTAACACTCCTTGAGGAAGGCTATGCACAGCCGAAAATCATTCAAACAACAACATTTAGCTGTCCACCTCTCAACTTTTTGATCAAACTAGATAACGCATGAATTTACCATTCAGCCATATTATCAAAAGCTGATGACATGCTTGTGCTAGACCCCGAGTCATCAATGGCAAATAGAGATAAAAGACATGACAGCATGCCAACTATTGAAAGATTGGCGGACAAATTCCACGGAGGCCACTATCTGAATGTCTAATTCTTTTTATATCAGCGCTTGGCATAATAGCGGATGCCTGCAGGGTAAAGAGTTGCTCTCGCACCTCATCATGATCAACCCAGCCCTATGGAATCCATGAGCGCCCGACTTTCATTGAATGCGATAGGTCATGATCTTGGTCTGTTGCTACACATTCCGGGCGCCATAGCGCTGTTCAGTCTCTTCATTGTTGTTGGGTTCGGCGAATGGTTTACGCTGCCAGGGTTTCTGATTACGGTCCTGCTGGGCCTTGGTGGCGGACAACTCCTCTATCGCTGTTGTCCACAGGGAGGGGCAAGCCCTTCACCACAGCCTATGATAGTTGTGGCTCTCGGCTGGCTATTGATCGCATTGTTCAGTGCGTTTCCGTTCTATCTGGCTGCACAATTAGGCCACGAATTGAGCGAGACTACTCGTGCCTTCAGTCACCCATTGAACGCCTTGTTTGAATCCATGTCTGGATTTACGAGCACGGGCTTAAGCATGACACAGGATCCGAATGCTTTGCCGATGAGTCTCCAATGGTGGCGTAGTGTGAATGAATGGGTAGGTGGAGTGGGGGTCATAGTCTTAGCATTGGCCTTAATTGAGCCATCTGAAGATAACTATGCTCCCTATTCTGCGGAAACACGTTCCTCGCAATTAGGAGAAAGCATCAAAGAGTCGGCACGTAGAATCTGGGGAATTTTTATGGGATATACTCTTCTAGCAATTGCGCTGTTCTACGTGGCAGGCATGCCAATCTGGGAAGCGGTCAATCATGGGATGACGGGCATTGCGACTGGAGGATTCACGATCACATCGCATAGCTTTCGCGACTACGACATTATCATCAAATCTGCAGCTATCTTCATAATGGTGCTTGGGGTTGTCAGCTTTCCTATTCATCACGCACTACTTGTTCGTCGTGACCTGAATTTTGTGATTCGGCACTCGCAAATGAAAACATTTGTCGTCTTATTTGGTTTGGGATTGATGATGCTCTTTTTATTACCCATCTTCCGAAATATTCCAACTACACTCATCGATCAGACTTTCCAATGGACCTCTGCGCTAGGTACGTGCGGATTTAATTCTGTGAAACTAGCGGCATGGTCGCAACCAACCCTATTTCTTCTGACAATCGGCATGTTCATAGGAGGGATGGCTGGTTCGACAACCGGGGGACTCAAGGCGAATCGGGTTACATGGTTGTATAAAGCCATGTATTGGAGGCTCCGAAGCTTCTGGATCAAAGACAAGAAGGAAGAACAGTATTTCTACGATGAGAGAGAGGTGGACGAGGCTGTTGCGATGCGCCGCGTAGGATCCGCTGCCTTATTGGCATGCCTCTACATCGTGACGCTGGTCACCGGCACACTTGTCCTTTTTGCCTTACTCGGCGATCGATATAACTTATATGAAATATTATTTGAGGTCACATCGGCATTGGGTGGTGTCGGTCTAAGTGTGGGTATCACAAGCACTGCTTTGTCCAGCACGGCCAAGCTCACGTTGATGGTACTAATGTGGATGGGCCGGCTCGAAATTCTTGCAGTGATCGTATTGGTCTTGAGTCCGTTCATGAGTGAGTCCAGCAGGTACTCTGTTCAACCGGTAAAGAAATAGGAGTGGTTATGCCGCAGCAGAGAAGTTCGGTGAATACTGACGTAAACGTAGGAACGGTTAACTGGCTACAGAACTTCAAGGCCCTGAGGCGTGAATGGTGTAAAAAACAAGGGAAGAGAATTCTTCGAGCCTTATTTGCATACTTAGGGAGTCAGTCTTTAGTGGGTGATCCTCCAGTGTTCGATAACTCTCAATTTCACTGGACCAAAACCCTTGAAATAAATTATGCAGTGATACGCAGCGAGTTGGAAACCCTCCTACGCATGAGAAAATATATTCCTTTTTTCCACGAACTTTCCCCGGATCAACAAAAAATATCAACTGGAAAAAATTGGAGGACTTTTTTTCTTAAGGGGTTTGGGTATGAGACTAAACAGAGTTGGAAACGATGTCCAGAAACCATGAAAGTGTTGAATAGGATTCCCCATCTTCGAACCGCTTTTTTTTCGATTCTTGGACCCAATTATCATATTCCCCACCATCGAGGCGTCACAAAAGGGCTCATCCGTTGTCATCTTGCATTGATTGTTCCAGAAAGACGAGATCAGTGCGTAATGAGAGTAGGCGATCAAAACTGCGAATGGGAAGAAGGCCGCTGTCTTGTCTTCGATGATACATATGACCACGAAGTCTGGAATGCCACGGATCAAGAACGAATTGTTCTGCTAATAGACGTAGACCGACCCATGCGACTAGTGGGTCGGATCATCAATAAATGTTTGCTTATGGGGATTCGAAGAAGTGCCTACGTACAGGATGCACGAAAGAATCTTAAAATGTGGGAAGCCCTGTATGATCAGGTAGGAGCAAAAAAATAGCACATGTTATGCACAACCATCTACAACCAGTCGAAGCCCTTCCTGCTTCCATTGGAACCAATTCATGGAACTTACGAAATTAGTAGCACAATAATTGCGCGCCTATGCCCTTGGATGGGTCTAGACGGTAACCGATAAAAACTTACGTCACTCGTATGGGCAAAGACGAAGCAAAAGCATGGTGCTCGCGATTTAACTCGGTGGGGACGATGTATCTCTCAAGATCACAGTGGGGTTGGTGGGGCCATTGAAGTATGACCAATGAGCTGCAGCCTTTTTTTGATCTTCGTGCTTAGTCAATTATATTCAATTAAAGAACAGTAGAACCCTTTTCATTCGAAATCACAGATGCTCGAGACCCATCAATTTGTGCGCCATGGCTTGCCCTATCTTCTTGGCCTTGTAGCCATCATTTGGGGTATCATCGCCTCACTAAGCGGCTACTTCCGATGGGTGTAGTATGGATTTTCTTGGTTGAAGCTGTGAGTTGCATGGTTGAACTCACGTATTGAAAGAAAGGATAGATGTGTATGAATAGATTTGTCTGCCATTGTAGTAATGTCTTGTTTTTCGAAAATACTCAATGTGTGGCATGTGGATCAGAAGTTGGTTGGTGCCCTGGCTGCAAACGTATTACCGGGTTGATCAAGAATTCTAACGGAAGCTATCAATGTGGGGCTGCTGAATGTCCTTCACAACTCGTAAAATGCCATAATTATGAAGTCGAACATGTCTGCAATCGATGTATTTCGGCTAATTCTAAGAACAGCTCTATGACTCAGTTGTGTGACTATTGTCGTTATAATGACACGATACCCGATCTTTCAATTGAAGAAAATCGAGAGCGTTGGTATCGTCTTGAAACTGCTAAAAGACGATTGTTGTATACCTTAGATTTGCTAAGTCTTCCTTACGGCAAAGCTGAAGACGGAATTCACCCTGCTCTGTCATTTGATTTTAAAGCGGATGCGAGTCACGCTGAGAATGTCTGGCAACCCATCGGAGAGCGAGAACAAGTGTATACAGGTCATCAGAACGGAAAAATCACGATTAATCTTCGAGAAGCCGAAGACGTGGAACGAGAAAAATTACGGGTCTCCTTGGGGGAGACCCATCGAACAATTATTGGACATTTTCGGCATGAAATCGCGCATTATTACTGGGAGATGTTGATACAGGGAAAACAAGAAGAAGCGTTTAACGAGGTGTTCGGAGATTTTCAAAACCCGACCTATTCACAGGCTCTTGAACGGCATTATAAGGAAGGGCCACCTTCCGACTGGCCAGAGAGTTTTATTAGCGCTTATGCGACTATGCATCCATGGGAAGATTTTGCGGAAACTTTTGCCAAATACCTTGCCATTGTTAGTGTCTTGGATACCGCAAAGCATAACTTTCTGAAAGATGCTGTCGATCCCATGAAGGCAGAAATTATGGGAATGATTCAATCCTACCAAAGTCTTGGGCTTGTGCTAAACGAAATGAATCGAGAAATGGGATTAATCGATTTGATGCCGGAGGTCCTGCATCCCCCTGTTGTCAAAAAGTTAGACTTTATTCATCAACTGATTCGAGTTTCACGTTCGGGAACTCTTTCCCGTGCTGGTGCCTCCGTCTAGACAAAACCTCTATGAAACATTCATATTGATAACAGCGAACTCTCAAAAAGTGAATCCATCAGCTTGTTGTAAAATCAGCCTGGCAATAGAAAAGTATAGTATAAGACTTGTGACGTCAGCCGTAGAGGTAACCATCGGACTGCTGGCCACCGCAGGGTCAACACGAAGTTTCGTCAGTACAACCGGAAATAGCACACCGAGAAGATTTGACACTAACACAATGGCCGTCATGGCAAACCCTACCACTAAACCAATGAGATAATCACCTCGCCAAACCCCAATGAGGCCAACGACGATTCCCATCGTCAGTCCAAGTGAACACCCAACCGCCACTTCTTTAGCGACGACCCGGAGCCATTCCGATACCTTCACATCTCCTGTGGCCAGTGCCCGAACCATCAAGGTGGCTGACTGAGCTCCAGTATTACCTCCACTTCCCATCAGAAGTGGAATGAAGAAGGCAAGTGCTAAGACCGAAGACAACGTATCTTCAAACATGACGATGACACCGGATGCTACCAAATTCACGAGTAGTAAGGTTCCAAGCCAAGGAATTCGTTTTTGAAATAAGGATCTAATGCTGGACTCTCGGTAGCTGCTTTTCAACGGCTCCACAGCCGCTCCTTTTTGTATATCCTCAGTCGCCTCTTCTTCCGCCACATCTAATACGTCATCAGCCGTAACTAGACCAAGAAGGATTCCAGAATCATTGATGACAGGCAGCGCAAAGAGATCGTATTTCTGCATTGTTCGAACCGCATCTTCCCGATCGTCTAGTACAGTCAATGCAGTGAATGAGTGGTCCATGAT
Organism: Nitrospirales bacterium; assembly: GCA_965223675.1. Lineage (GTDB taxonomy): Bacteria > Nitrospirota > Nitrospiria > Nitrospirales > UBA8639 > JAGQKC01. Next base: position 823,245 of record OZ245013.1, read on the forward strand.
CTGCTCCACTCGGTCAGACGGATTGGCCAAGACGAATAGTTCAAGATCGAGAGCGTCTAATAGCTTCCAGGATGCATCAGTCACATAGATGACGCTGATCGTTTCACTACCCCTGCCTCGCGTTCGAACATGACGTAATGATTGCTCAATGGTCCACTCAGGAAGTACCGCCACATAATCTGGGGTCATCAGTCTTCCAACACTTTCTTCAGGATAGCCCAACAGCTGGCGAGCCTGACGACGATTTTCAGGACTCAGAAGATTAAGGAGTCGAGGAACTGTTTCTCGAGGAAGACCTTCTAGCAAGACTGTCCTGTCATCGGGTCGAAGTACCGCTAAGAGCTGTTGAGCTTCCTCGTCTGTTAGCTCGGTTAATAAGGATTCCTGAATATCCGGTTCGAGATAAGAAAAAATTTTAACGGATTGAGAACGAGGCATCATATGAAACAAGAGCACCCTATCAGCTCTTGCTAAATGCATAAGTACATCTGCCGATTCTGGAGGCGGCATTGCTGAAAGAAGGGTTTTTAAAGTACTCCAGTCTTTTTGTTCAACCAACTCCTCCGGCGTAGAATTTTCCATGTTGATATCTCCACTCATTTTTTCTTTTTGCTCTGAAAGGTATTGCTCTTTTTTGATAATGGGTCGTGAGCCATTTATTTCAGACAATTGTTACGTTCCTGACTAACTGGTTCTTTGTGATTATAGTCAAAGTGTCCGAAGAGTTCGCCTTGCCACTCTGAACTTTATATGGGGGCACAGAGAGGCCTAGAGTCAATTTTAGCGTGATAGGGATCTACATGATAATCATTTTACTTGCTCTAAGAGATTAAGTATGTGTCATGTTTTCTGGTGAATCAAAGATACGCCGATTCCCTGTCCCTTCCTTCTACATTAAGGAACGGCCATTGAAAGAGACTTCAGGAGGGTATTAGTGCGGAGTGTGTCAAGTCACTTTCATGATGGAAAATCAATAAGGAACAAGCGCTTGCTCGCCTGCAGCGCAAATACAGCCTTCTTACACTTTCCCTTTTAGTTCATTTTTACAGTTAGAAAACCCAGCTTGATTGCGAATTGAGATAGATCAATCTTGCCATATACACCTGCGTAACATTGGACATCTTTGAGTGTATATTCCCATTTTTGTCTATTAAGAGATGCATTTGGTCTTGTTAGACTAGATAAATAAATAACTCATCCATCATGAGCAGGAGTGTTCTTAACACGGATTAATCAAAAGGTGGTGAGGTGAAGAAATCTGCACGAGACGAGTTTACTTGGTGCGAACAAGCTGACCGTCAAATCATAAATCAATTCGTTTAAGTCAGAAGGGAGGTTACTTGAACGACTACAGATCCGAACAAATACTCGCGAGTCGTATTCAATAAACTGCACTAACAATCAATTTCTCTCGAAAGGTGATCATCATGAAAAAGGGTAAATCTCCAATTTTTGCATTAGTAATGTGTGGCTTATTTGTCGCTTCAGGAGCAGTAGTGCAATCAGCTGTCGCCATGGAAAAAATGGATAATAAGATCAGTAATACTCACACCGAATCATCATCACAATCTCATTCTGGTGGCAGTGTTCCTGAGGTTGGAGGGAATCCAAGCGCAGACTTTAACTCCCAGTGGAGCGACCAACTTGTTCGCGAGCGGGATGAAGCTAAAACGAGTAAAGAGCAGGCACAAAAGGAACGTGATCAAGCCAAGAAGGAGCTGGAGCAGTCCCAGCAAGCCAGTAAAAGCTCGACTCAGGGAGGATCTATCCAATCAAAAAGTAGTAGTAGTCAAGGCAGTCAAGAAAATGACCGGATTGTAGAAGAACGTGACCAATACCTCAAGGAGCGGGACGACTTGCAGAAGGAAACAGCACAGCTCCGACAAGAACGAGATAAAGCAATGCGTTCCATTTCAGGTGGTTCGCCACTCGATGCAGTTGATCGATCTATGCCGGTCGAACAACGCTAAGTTCCACATACGGACAGCGTTTGTTAGATTTCGCGTGAGAAGTGACGTTTATTGCCAGGCCCTCACTCAGTGTTCTGGAGAGAGGGGCTGGCAATCTAATTTGAGTCTTAAAACCGGAGAACTTGTCGGAAGTGCTTCTCTATTGTTGAATTTCAACCGATGTAGTTGGGCCCTCAAACCAATTCAAGTTAACGGCTAGTCGTGCACCGACTACCAATGCATTCCGAATGGCCGGATTGGTATCTGGATTAATGATGTATTGCACATTCGGTTGAATAACGAGTTCTGGACTTACATTGATGGCATACGTCATTTCCAAAGCAATTTCCGCATCATCTACAGAGATACCTGCATTTTGCTGTGCCCTTTCATAATGGCTCCCGTTTAAAGCAGCAGCTGCACCAATCCCAAACTGGTCATCATCACGATTCGGAAGAAGACCTCGATAGACTATGCCTCCACCATAATACTGTGAGAAACGGTTTACCCTTGGATCAGCAAATCCGACTCGAGCAAACAAAGTAAGATTCTGCTCTGGATCCTCTTCTTCGCGATAGACGATTTGTTCAGCAAATCCATATATGCCGTAGGTCCCCTCCCGTTTAACGGGTTGATCAAAAGTATCGACCTCGCTGAGGTCATTGAAGTTTGTGGTGTACCCCCATAGTCCAAGAGCATACTTGCCCTGATACACGATAGGAGCCGCTCGACCTACCCGTTGAAAGGTTAGACGAAACGGGCGTTGTTCGAGGATTTTTTGTGAATCTCTTTTTTGTGAATCTCTTTTTTGATTTTTTCGTTGTTTATAAAAGGTAAGTTCTGTGGCAAGGAGCACACCATCGGCTTGACGCAAGATGACTTGGGTGCCGCCTGGATCATTGGGATTTCCTGGGACACCATCAGCGATAACCGCGCGGATCATAATGTCATCGCTCAGGATTGCTTGGGCTCGAAGCGCCAGAGATGTTACCGGAAAGGTGGATGGGCCGTTTCTACCGCTTGAAGCGAATTCCGGACCTGTCCCAAACGAGCTGTTCAGAAAAACCTCTGACGATGATCTGATGACATCGAATTCGGATGTCACATCATAAAGGCCGGCCAATAATGACATACGACCCTGAAAGAAATTTTGCTGATACCAGGCTTCGAACAGCTTCCAGTCATTAGGTGCGGCGATATTGCTGACTGTCTGGGCATCTCCGATGTTTTTACTCGGATCCTCACCATATACACCCAGTCCGTAAAGAAAAAATGTGGTGTCATTCCAACCGACAAATCGTTCCCCATCGAGAATCAGCAATAAATCCAGGTCACCTGCAACGGAGGTTTTTCGCCGCAGGCCCCCTGATACATTTCCCAAAATGTCCAGAGTGTTAATCGTCTGAAGGATGACACCTTTGTCATTCATGTATGTTTGCAAATCATTCCAATGATCAATGACGGAGGTCTTTCCCAATCCGGGAGATGTGTCTGATGATGCAGAAAGAGGAATAATTCCAAAAGAAATTAGCAGGAAGCAGAGTACAGTGGTTATCCAGTATGACTTCTGTTGTCTATCCAAAGGAAGTGTAGCACAAGGAAAGAAAGTTAAAGCTGATTTTGCATTGGCAGGCCAGGTCAAGCGTTGGGGAAAAATCTGCATCAAGGATTATTTTTCGGAATCTAATAAGTCTACTTCTTCATCTTGAAGACTTGCTTTATCTTTCGAAATTTGATCCACAATGTGATTATCTCTGGAGACGTCAGCGGAGGGTGTTGATTCGGCAGATGGGAGATGCGACGTCTTCTCTTTGGGTTGCATCGCTTCTAAAGAAGCCGTAGCATCCAATTGAGAAAGGCCTTGCACTTTCAAGCGATAGATGGGTTCGGGCATTTCATAATTTGCAAGATCAAAAGCCTCTTTGACGTCTCGAATGGCTTCACTTTTCACCTTGCGATAATCGTATTGATCTTGTGTTGTCCAACCCACCATTTGAAGAACGACATTCGAATCACCGAGCTTTTCGACTAAGCAGCGGACAGGTGGATCAGAAATCACACCCGGGGTTTGTCGTAACGTCTTAATGGCGAGTTGGCGAGCAGATTCAATATCGACGGCCGTATCAATTCCTACCTCAAAAGTGAACCGGCGTTTTGGATTTCGAGAGTAGTTCAAGATAATGCCTTTATAGACCGTGGCATTTGGTATCCGCACGTGGTTTCCATCTAACGTCATGAGAATAGTCGCTCTAGATGTGAGTTTCATGACCAGACCTTCGTAATTCTCAAGAACAATATGGTCATGCGGTCGAAACGGCTGACGAAGACTTAACAAGATACTTGAAATGTAGTTTTCTACGGTGTCTCTAAGGGCAAAACCAACGGCAAGTCCTAAGACTCCAGCCACACCGACAATGGTGCCTAACAAGGCTGTCGCGTCTAAGATTTCGAGCATGATGATGAAGCCAATGAATAGCACCGCTCCTCTTACGGTTTGCCTCAACAAAGACCGCAAAAATACATTAGGAGTGATTTTTTTATAGAGGGTATCCCTTTTTGTGATTAACGAAGCCAAAAACCAAAATATGAGAAAGACGGATAAGGCAATGATCAGGAGTGGAATGTAGGAGACAGACTCATTAACCTGGGTCATCAATTTGTCTTGAACAACTGAAAGCCGATTCTGGATATCACGTTTTTGCGTGATCTCATCCGTCACACTCACAACCCCTTCCGTTCGTTTTGCGAGTTCAAGTGCCTTTTGATGAGATTCTTTCGAACGGGTGTTTCCTGCGAGCCTCACCACCCCCGCATTCACGTCGATTTTGATTTGGGAGAGTTCAGGTATATGCTGATAGACATCGGCAAGACGTTTTTCTATTAGCGCATCTTCGACTTTGTCTGGTCCCACAGAAATTTCTTGTGGAGGGTCCTGAGGCAAGGTTTCTGATGGAGCCTTACTGGCATCAAGAGGCTCTTGGGGGAAAGCGCATTCAAGTTCAATAGAGAGAGTTAAAAATCCTAGAATGCAAAGGGTGATTAAGAGTGGCGATATTTTGAAGTTCATAAGAATGAAGCTTATATTGGGTATAAGTCTTATATTCTTTTCAACAAACGAGAATGAGGAAATGTTTATTCGTCGGAGATGAATGGAGAATTTCGGTATTGATCAAAATCTATGTGGGAGATATTACAGCCCATCTGGACGTTTTTGGTCTACTCGTAGGCGAAGCCGCCATTGAAGGGGTGACCTAGGATCTCGAGTATAATGACGACGGTCTTCACCGACATGGACGTTTCCTAAAGGAATTGTGACTTCATCTTTCATGTGTGGAAATGAGTCCTGGAAGATTAAATCGACGACATGCTCAGAGCATCCAGAAACTTGTGCATTCAATCCCTGAACATCAGTGAAATCAACCGTGATTCGTTCGTCAGGGTTAATCCAAGGGGTGATCAGTTTTGCTTTTTGTGAATTAGTCATATACTCCTCGCATCCACATCTTGATTAAAACTCTTAGGGCTAAACTGATGTTGCTGAAGGTTATTCATGGGGTTTCGTTTTTGTTGATGTACTTACGGTGCCTCATTTCTTTCAATTTCGACTAGTGGACAAATCAATATTGCGAAAATTCTAAATGTCTATCACTCTATCGCATATTAACCTGTAAGAATAGATTTTTTCTTGTACAATTTTCTTAATTTTGCGATACAGTCCTAGTCATCTCTTTCATATACCTGTGCGATTTTATGACTACTGATGATGATTCAAATAGACGACGTCCTCTAGTGGACAGGCATCTTTGGCAGATTACAGCCGTTCGTGATCTCTTTTGGATTGGCTTCTTCCTCCTCATATTATGGGCTGGCTATTCACTCCGAAGTATTTTTACCCCCGTTCTCATCGGGTTACTCTTAGCCTATCTCTTTAGCCCACTTATTACCTATGCCCAGGAGAATTGGCGATTCCCTCGTCCTCTGACTATTACCCTGTTGTTCGTTTTTCTGATTGGAATAGGGGCAGGATTGATCGGTTGGCTGGGCCCGATCGTCCAAGAGCAAGTGGTCACACTCACACAAAAAGCCCCCACCTACTTGGAAAGTATGGCTCAACAGTACAATGTTGATTTAGAGAATCCACGCGAACAGTTGCAAGATGTCGCATCCACGCTAAAAATGAATGCGATGTCACTCATGAAGACAGCCTTGGCAGGAACGAGTCAAGCATTTGGGTTTATCGGTAGTGTTGTCAGTGCGACGACGGCTTTTTTTATCTCGTTTGTCCTGATTCCGGTGTATTTTTTCTTCTTCGCCTGGAACTTCCACGCGATGATTCAGTCACTCCGAGCGTATCTTCCCTCGAGTCGTAAAGATCGTATTGTGACCATTATACAACGCATGGACCAGGCCGTCGGGAGTTTTTTTCGAGGACGCCTCGTCATTGCTTTACTCATGGGAGTGATGCTGTCCATTGGTTGGTGGATCGTCGACGTACCCTATTGGTTCTTGCTTGGAATCGTAACGGGACTATTGAGCATCATTCCATATGGAGCAACTTTAGGGTGGCCATTAGCGATTTTACTCAAGTATTTGGAGATGACCACCGGTTCTGGAACATCAGATTTTGATTGGGCAGTAATCTTGTTGTGGCCTTCCGTCGTGTATGGAGTGGTCCAACTCTTAGAGGGATGGGTCTTAACACCTTGGGTTCAGAGTCAGTCAACAGAACTTAGCGCGGTCACCATCTTAATCGTCGTATTTATTGGTGGAGCAGTTGGAGGACTGTATGGACTAATCTTAGCCATCCCTCTGACCGTATGTATCAAGATCATCTTTGAAGAAGTTGTATTACCTCAACTGAAACAATGGGCCGTGGAAAGTTAATAACAAAACAGTGGTGGAAACAGTCGGTAATTTTTATGGGATCGCTGGGGAAGCTTCACCGAAAGCTTCTTCGGCTCATGTTTTTTGCTGCCGATAACAGCGCCATGGCCCTGACGTGTCATTATCAAGCAAGAGTTCAATGAACACGATCACGGCGAGTTCTTACTTAGTATTTGTGGCAAGTCAAATTGATCTTATCTCAGTGATCTCATCTGCGAATTGGCTATTGAGCGCAGCCTTTGCCTAACGAAAACTCAATTTTTAAATAGGGCTCTCTCGACGCTCTTACTCTCTTCCCAGGCCGGTGAGGAAATTTGATACCTAATAATAGACAATGACAACATCATGTTACGTCATCATAGGTGGACCTGTGGGTTGAGGATCTCCGATAGGTTGAGGGTCTTTCGTCGGAGGATCATCCGGTGGCGAAGGGGTGGGTGGTTCTTCCACTGGGGGTTTTTGAGGTGAGCGCTTAGGAGGTTTTACCGGAGGCTTTTGTGGTTCATTCGGAGGTTCTTCGATCGGCGGATCGTACCGCTTGGGTTTGGGAGGTTCTTTAACAGGTTTCTTCGGCTCCATCTTTTTTCTCCAGCTTATCCTTATACTTAACAAAGACTAACAACACAAACTCAATGGACAAATCAAACGCCATAAAAGACGTCTTGTCTATCTGTGTTCAAAAAAACACGGGTTCTTTAGACATATCTCAAAATAAATAACCATCTTTGTCCATTGTGAAAATGACATTTATGAAGCAGGATGCGTTAAAGAAAGAGTGTAGACATACAGGAAATACTAGAATAATCAATCCACCCTGCCTCTTAGCTATTATCTCTGGGAAGCATCTATGGTCATGATCATCACACATCATTCTTCCCTCCGTACCGAACTTCAGGAATTTCTTGAAGAACAAGGGTACGAAGTGCACATCCCGTCACATCGACATGATATGTTCGCTCTCGTGCAAGAGGTTCAGCCACTGGTGATCATAGTGGATTTATACGTTGCCGAACCCAATGCTCTTGAGATCATCGATACTATACGAAGACAAGGGTTCACAGGAAAAATTCTGGTTATCGCAGGCGCTTCTGTACGCAATGCTGTCCCAGAGGCATTACGTCTGGGAGCTGATCAGGCGATCGGCGGACCACAAGGAAGTAGCGCTCCGCTGATTAGCAGACAGGTCGAGGCCGTCATTCGTTCATTCTTTCACAAAGATATTCAACAACTCGCTTATAAGCTGTATGAAGAAAGAGGGGGTAGCCCAGGGCTGGATTGGGATGACTGGTTTGAAGCTGAACGTCGAATTTTAAAGTGTTCCGAATTTTCTTCGATCGGAGCATAGACTGCTCAATCGTTGCATTGAACGTTTAAGAACGTTTTTCATTTTTGGAGGATTCACTGATGTAGCGGAATTTTTCTAAATTCTCGGAGATCACGATAATGCTGTAAAGGTTGTGTCGCCATTATTCGTTTTTTCGATTGGACTTTCGGACTAATCTATTACTCTATTCCTAATATTCGTGATTGGACCATGCAGCTTCTAAATTGTGAATCTCCCATGCATACTACCACACATATCATGCCCAACCATTCCTCAGACAAGTTGCTAAGTTCAGCGTTTCTCGGTACACTTCTGCAGTTTCAAAGAACAAAGCCCGCTGATCTACAAGCAAAAATGGAAACACACGACCTCATAGCCGATACCGTAGTCTCTACGGAACAGGAGTATGATCGCTTCGTTGAAGCATCGATGCCTCTGCTGTTAGGACGGGCAAGCGCCTACACCAAGAAATTACTCAAGGAAACGAACAATTGGGCAGATAATGTTAGTCATGAAAAATTGGCCATGCGACTCGGGTATGAGTTACTCGAGCGTTTTCTGATGTATGCTCGAACCGAAGTTCCCTGCCGCCCAACTCTGCTTTTGGACAGCTATGTCGCCAAGCACTTTAGTCAACCAACCTCATTTGTCCATAACCATACATCACACACACCACTTGAAACGTTTATTGATGGTCTCATATCACGTGCGGTCACCAGTCGGGATGCCCTCATTGCACAGTTCACACATTTCTATAGCTTTACCCCGTCGCAAGTGATTAAATTGTTAGGCCTTGCGGAAGAACAAAGCCAACGAATTTACAAGAACTTTACTCGCTGGAGACAATCTGGCTGGCATCGCACGATGAAAGAAGTCGGTCTCGCCATTCCGCAAATTGCGACTCTTGAACAAGAGCTGCAAGCCGAACCAGAGAAAGTGAATGGACAGGCCAAAGATCTTCTCATCAAGACTCAGGCTCATTATAGAAAAAGTGAACCTGATCACTATCCTTGCCAAAAGCAAGAACAGTGGAACGAAATGTTTGTCAATGGGTATGGGCAAGATTACCGCGTTTGGCACCTCTCGATGTGTCACTCTTGTCTCGCGATGGTTCATCAGATTTCCGTAGATACGTCATCAGATGCGTCATCAAACTCCAGCTCTTTGGTGTTGAAATTACAAATCCAACCTATAAACTCAATCTCAGTCGCCATACGCGAAAATCACTTCGGAGAGGAACGACATGGAACGTAAGGAGGATCTCACGAAGTATGGACAAGACCTGATTCAAGCGCTATGGGATCAGGCGTATCGGCGTCAAACAGAGTCTCCAGACTCGTTTCAACTTTTCGCGAGCAATCAAAGTATCGGAGTCTTGGAATGTGAGCCCTTAACCAAAACGGAAAAAAGATTTCAGATCAAACAATCATTAGGGCTTCTAGAACTTCGTTCGCCCTCTGGATTGTTAATAGGTTCCGTGCTTCCAGACCCATCCAAACGGTCAGCCATACAATTTCAATCCGGCAATTATGTAGTGGAACTCGACATACAGCCTCTTGGGGATACGAAATCTATTCTTATGAGTTCTAGCAATCGTCTCACGGCAACGCCAGAGTCTTCTGTGAATGAAACTAATACTCAACCTCCTATCGTCGAAACACGCGAAACAACCGGCGTATGGTCGAAGCTTGCACTTGCGGCCCAAATCTTATTACTAGCAGGCGTCGTATTTTTGGTCGCTGACCGGCTGCTTCAACCGCCATCGCCTTCAGGCGAACAAGGTCAACAAGTCGCATCATCCCAAGATCAGCAACTGCAACAAGTGCTTCAGCAACTCACTAAACTCCAGAATCGTCTTGGTCAGTCACCCGTAATGTCCGTGTCCCATGATGAACAAAGAACAAAGCCAGAATCAGGGATGCAAGTTGCGAGTCAAAACAATCAACAGGGTCAGTCCAATGGCGAATCGTTGCTAGAGAAAAAAGCAGAAACATTTGAGGACGGACTCCTTGAAAGTCGGCCAGTGTGGGTAAGGTTTAAAAAGGGTATAGATGACACCAGAATGGAGAACTTCTTTAATGAGATATCTGCACAAGAACCGCATCCCATGGGAGGATGGTACTCGTTCAATCTTGGCATGCCGAAATCTGGAAAATTCGAAGACCTGTTAACTCCTCTCCAAGACATGGGCGACATTGAGGTCGTGACTACGTCTGTCGTGACCCGTCGCATGCAAGTGCGTTTTAAGAAAGACGCCGCTGACGAGATGATCGATGGATTTTTCAAAGAAATCCGCGTAGACAAAAGCGAACCAAAAGACAGTTGGTATAATCTCAAATTACCGCTTCCAGAATCAGTAAAACCGCAAATGTTCATCGGCGAACTAAAGTCGGGAAAGATTGTCGAAAAAGTGAAAGTACTCGAGGATACGCTTCCGCGAATGTAATGTTGTAGCCCTTTCCTTATCCACATTCAGCCTCTCTGACTGATTCGTCTACACCGACTAGAGAGTTATAATTCATCTTTGATTGCCAGCGGTGTTTGAGGATCATCGGGTCGATCACATCTCCACATTGCACGCACCGTTGAATGACAATCTTGAACACTCCACTGGCCGAAAGATCGTAGGACCGGTCACCAACAAGTAGGCCTCCACACCGCAAGCAACTCTCCACGATATTCTTCTTTTTCGCATCGTTGACCATCTGATCTAGATGGGTATCCATTTTAGAAATGATGGGTCTCATATTCTTCCTCCCGGTTATTAAATATACATCACATATCGTGTACTAATACCAAAGGATCATACGATCTCTAAATGGATAAAAATGTGAATCGCGCTAGAAAAATGTTCAATTTTTTGTATGCCTGGGAGAAAAGTAAATCATGAATCACGATGAAGATTGAGGGGCAGCCGGAATAACGATGATTCGAGAATGATGTTCAATAGTAGACAATTTCAAGCAGCCTCGTCGTAAAAAGTCTATTGCAGAGCGTGAGGGTAATTCCATATAACTAGCCTGATGTTGGATGGCATTGGGTTACGAATAGTGGCGTGAATCAGCCACCATCAAAGCAACACTTCCCCCTTATGCGAGCAAAGGAGAGCCAAGTGAGCAAGAAAACAATCTATACGGCACAATCCTACGATTTAAGTGGCTTACAGGGCATTTCAGATAAAAGTTTAGACATGCACCTCAAGTTGTACAACGGGTATGTCACACAAACCAACCGTCTCATGGATCAACTTTCTCAATTCATAAAGGATGGTCACATTGATCAAGAGGAACAACCAGCTTACGCAGAACTCAGTAGGCGTCTCGGGTTTGAGTACAACGGCATGGTGTTACATGAATACTATTTTGAAAATCTTACGAAGGATGGAAGCGGAGATGCCAGACCTGACTCACAATTTCGGAAAATAGCTGAGTCAAGCTTCGGATCATATGAAGTGTGGAAGGCAGACTTTGTTGGTGTCGCAAACCTGCGCGGGGTTGGATGGGCCATCTGTTACCTAAATCCCACGAACGGACGATTGTCCAATCATTGGGTCAGTCTTCATCAAATAGGGAATGTGGCTGGCTTTCACCCCGTCTTGGTATTGGATGTGTGGGAACATGCCTATCTCGTCGACTATGAGCCTTCTGAACGACAAAAATATATTGACGCCTTTTTTCGTAACATTGATTGGGATGTTGTGGAGACACGATTGTTAAAGTCCTAAGTTGGTGATTCTGTGTGCTCATTAAGATTTCCTTACTGGTGGGGTCCCTCGTGCCAGCCTTGGAAAGACAGACACAGACTTTTGTACTCTCAACGCTGGTTGGTTTTCCTCGATAAGCACTGATGACCATCGCTAATCACTAATAGGCTGTCCGAGCGTTTATGAGTCCAATTCCGTTTCAAAACGTAAAGTGCCCAAGTAAGCGCACAGGAAAGGAGGTTCTGAAAATCGCGCAAGAAACAATTGAGTAAATGAGGCCCACATTGCAAGGTGGATGTGGGAGAGTAGAGTTACTAGGCAGGGAACGCGAAGAACAGACAAGGAAAGTCGTTGTCAGTCTGCATTCATTATTAATCTACTAAGGAGGAAGACGATGAATCGAGTATTTACCCATGTGAGTGTCATCATGATGTGCTTGTTGTTGATGACAGGTTGTCAAGCCTTGACCGGGAAAACTGCAGGGACAACGGTAGATGACACGATGATTACGTCATCAGTCAAAACAAAATTGGCCGGAGACAGCATGTCATCACTCACGAGAATTGATGTCGATACTGACAGAGGCGTGGTGACGTTGAACGGCATTGTTGAGTCAGCTCAAGCCAAAACCCAAGCTGAAAATTTGGCCGGACAAGTCAGTGGAGTGCAACGAGTCGTGAATAATCTACAAATCGAATCAAACTAATCACCGACTGCACTCAGTCTGCATGGAATCAATCCGGCTCCATGCAGACTGAGTGATTCATGCATGGCTCTCATAATCCATAACCGTCTTAATTTCTATTAAGTCCTTTACCGCAGCGTGGAGTTCCCTTACAGTTTATCCTTTTGGAAGCCGTTTAATCGGCTAAGGAGGAGGTGTGTGCCAATAGTAGGAGCTATGCTAGAGCGCAAAACGCCTAGGAGTACAACTCAGCAAAAAGATACAGTAGCTGTATGTTGAAAGGATCAGTGCGACACATGGACAGTTTTTTTCATTCAGCGTTTATGAAGCAGCTATGGGAGGATATCCAAAAGGATGACCTGTTTGGCAAAGCCGCGCAATTAGGTTTTTACTTTCTTCTTGCTTTATTTCCGGCATTGTTATGCCTCACGGCGTTGATCGGCTTGCTGCCGATTCAATCGATTCTTCCAGAATTGCTGGACTACCTAACCACCGTTCTTCCAGGTGAATCCATGCCATTGATTGAACAATATCTCGATCAGGTGATAGCTGGTAGCGGAGCGGGTATTTTGTCGTTGAGCTTCCTAGGGGCACTATGGGCTGTGTCGACAGGAATGGCAGCCATCATCGATACACTGAATGCCGTCTATAATGTCACCGATACCCGACCGATCTGGAAAGCCCGTGGCATTGCCATGGTCATGACGATAGGGGTAACTCTGTTTGTCATCATTTCCATTTCGCTCATCCTGGGAGGGGGGTATTTAAGTCATTGGATAGCAAGAATGATTGGATACGGGGTCATCTTTACAACCATATGGACAGTTATTCAGTGGCCGCTGGTGATTCTCCTCATGCTGTTCGCGGTAAGTATGATTTATTATATGGCCCCCAACGTCTCTCATTCCTGGCGCCTCATCACGCCAGGGTCAATCGTGGCCGTTTCACTTTGGTTCATTTCTTCTCTAGCATTTAAATGGTACGTAGAAAACTTTGGTACCTATAATGCTGCATATGGATCTTTGGCTGGCGTGATCGTACTGATGTTATGGCTGTACATGAGTGGATTGGTTCTCCTTATAGGCGGCGAAGTTGATGCCGTCCTGGAGCCGACACTTGAACGAAAACCATCGTCATAGAATTCCACTATTCCTCTCCCCACTTCAGGTACAGCAACGACTCAGTCCTTCACTGATAATAACTGAGAAGGAAGTCGGTATTGTTCAAAGACGTTGCGAAGACTAGACAATTAAAGCCAAAACTCAAAGGTTTTGTCCATTGTAACATAGGGGTTGAGTACAGTATTCATAATATATCGATATTGATGGTTATTCATTATTTAACAGCTCGAAGGAGGTCCCATGAACAAAGAACAATTTAAAGGCAAATGGAATCAATTTAAAGGCGAAGTGAAGCAGCAGTACGGAAAATTGACTGACGATGACCTCAAAGAAATTGAAGGTGATTACGACAAATTCCAGGGTAAGCTGCAGGAGCGATACGGTGACCAAAAAGAAGCTGTTGAAAAGTGGGCAGAAAATTGGCACGAGCGAAATCCGTAAGAATCACCTTATAGCCTATACTTCAGTGGATTGCATTATATAGAGAAGGATAATAAATAAAGGAGAATACATGAAAAACTCTATCACTATGTTCGTAGTCGGAGTCTGTTTTCTCGCCGTGTCGGGAGGATCGGCGTGGGGATTTTTTGAGACAAATAAGGAGCTAGCTAAGTCTGCGAAGATCACCCTAGCGGAAGCTGTTAAAAAGGCAGCTGATATTGCACCGGGCAAAGCCGTTGAAGCTCAGATTGGAGAGGAAGACGATCGCGTCGTGTATTGGATTGAAGTGCTCGACTCCAAGAATGCAACACGGACTGTCTATGTTGATGCGGAAACAGGAAATGTCGTGAACATTGAAAAAGATTGAGGGACATTGTAAGAGAAAGGGGGGATAAATATGAGAGGAGGTTCAAATCAGTTTGCATTGGGCTCTTTGGCATGCCTGCTGCTTCTTGCTATGAGCAGTCAAGGGTGGTCCTATTCCTGGAGAACTCACTCGCAGCCTGCCCCAAGTTGGGCATCTGAATCGATGACAGTCTTAATCGTAAATCAAGATCAATTTGCTGGATCATGGAAACAGTTCAAGGGAGAGCTCAAAAAGGAGTGGGGTGAATTTACGGACGATGATTTATTGGAAATTGAAGGCCGAATGGATAAATTCGAGGGAAAGTTACAAGAACGATATGGAGACCGTAAAGAAGAGTTAAGAGAATGGGTTGATCAATGGTTCGAACGGCACACGTTTGAATCACAGTCAAGCAAGCAGTGATGGACATAGGATTACAAATTGATAAGTGGAAATTATTCAAATAAGAAAAGGGAAAAAATATGAAACGATATTCTCTAGTTTTACTTGTCTTTTTTATGTGTATGAGCGTTGGAACAGCTTGGGCTCTATTTGAATCAAAAAAAGAACTCGTGAATGCCTCGCGGATAACCATGGCTGAAGCCATCGAAGCAGCTGTGAAGGTCGTACCCGGAAAAGCTGTAGAAGCCGAAATTGATTCAGAAAACGATCGCACTGTGTTTGAAATAGAAATTATTACGGATAGCGGAAAAACGAAAGAAGTCTACATCGACGCACAATCAGGAGAGGCACATAAAATTGAGCATGAATAACAGTTTAGACAAGACCTCGCTCGGCTGCGGTCTGACAATTATGGCTTAAGCATATCGGAGGACACCTCTCGCAGTCCTGGACTAACGCGAGTTCCATTTTTGTTGGTAATGGAAATCACATGACTAAGCGAGGTTAAGATGACCTGATCGATTGGACCAGATCGCAGCTCCGGCTGTTCTAACAAAACTTTGTAGACTTCTTTGGACAGTTCTTTTGCGGACAGAGGCCTAGTTAAAGTGACGACCAGACCGGTAGATTCATAGACATGATCAAGGCCGGCCAGAAATCCAAAAACAAACGATGCACGGCTTTCTGTTGAAAGTCTCATCCATTTTTTGGCCTCGATATCATCAGCATTCAAAATAAAGGAGCCTTGTCCTTGAGACGGAATACTCAAAAGCAATAAAAACATCAACACTAGAAGTATGAGGATTCTATGTGTGTGCATGGGGTAAGAGGGATTCATGGTCTCTATGGCCTTTCATTGTGAGGAATGGCGAAAATGATAAGTTCAATGAGTATGTCTGAAGGAATAAGGAAGTTTTATATGGTTGAAAGATGGAAATATATGTCTAAGTAATTACACTCACAATCTCCACGCTTCAAGAATCCTTGGGCATGTTTACATAATTAACTGTAGGGAATTCACAAAGCCTAGTCTTCTCGCGCGGAATAGTCAAGGTGACGTATGTTTCATAGCGGTAAATATATTTAAAATAAAGGAATTTCTTTGCTGAAATGTCTAAAACCACTCTTGGGGTACGTCATTCAAGCCACCGATGAAAATATCGGAAGAGTCAAAGATTTCTATTTTGATGACCAGCATTGGATCATTCGATATCTCGTCGCTAATACGGGAAACTGGTTGCCGGGACGTTTGGTCCTTATTGCCACGGAAGCACTGGGACCACCCAAGTGGGACGATCAAGAATTCCCTGTGATGTTAACGGCCAAGCATGTTGAGAACAGCCCCAGTATAGAAGTTGATCAACCTATCTCAGTTCAAAAAGAACAGGCATTGCGCGCCCATTTTCAATGGCCGCCATATTGGGATCTGGGAGGAGCGCCTATTGCTCGGAAAATAAAACCCATACTTTCGGCTGAAACAGCTCAAGTATTAGACCAGACTGAACATGCAGGAGATCCACATCTGCAGAACGTGAATGAGGTGTTTGACTATGTAATTCAGGCTGTCGATGGAAAGATCGGGCATGTTGAGGATTTTGTGATCGATGATCTGAACTGGCACATCAGATACATGGTCATTGATACCGGTAATTGGATACCAGGAAAGAAAGTGCTTGTGGCACCCCGGTGGATTCGCGATATTTCTTGGTCTGATCAAACGGCCTCCGTGATTCACTCTCAAGAGCAGATTAACTCATGCCCGGAGTTCGATCCAAACGTGCCGATTACTCGACAGTATGAAGAACAATTGTATGAACACTATAGTCGCACCAAGGAAAGTCTGTGATGGAACGGTACACGTTAGAAAACAAACCCGAGGGTTTAGTGACCATGCGAAAGAAAACGAAAGTGCGCGCGATGTTTATTCGTGAACCCTTTCAGGTGGAAACGCAAGAAGGACTGATGAAAATTTCTCCGGAAACCGTAGATGGCTGGGAAAATGGCTATTACCTAGTGTATCCAGAGGATGGATCGAAACCGTACACGTGGAGCCCCAAGTTTGCTGCAGAGAATTATGAGCCTGTTGACGAGCACGGTTAGGTTTGTCATCTCAACGGTGAATGGGCAAAAGAATGAAGAATAATTCTGACGGCACCCTAAACATGCAATGTCTTGGACGAAGCATTCACAAGTTTGGCGCGAAATCGTAACTAATACAAACAGAAATGGAGAACATACAATGACAATGAAAAAACCCTTCACAGCGCTTTTTCTCAGCATGATGCTTCTATTCCCTATTTTTAGCGGTTGTGAGCAAGAGGGCCCAGCTGAACGCGCAGGCGAAGCCATTGATGAGGCAGCGGAAGACACAGGAGATGCGATAGAAGACGCCACCGACTAATAAACTTCTTGAAATAAGAACCATCAGGTATCACTTTTGGGGATTGTGACATGCATGGTGATTATGCGTTCTATAATCGAGACGAACTCCAGTACGTTCGTAGACACATGAGAAAAGGACTGTATTGATGGCGATCTACAGCCACTTCATTCCAACTGATATTCGCTCATTGTCGCTGACGATCTTCTTTGTGTCGCTTATGGGTTGTCAGAGTAACCCCTACACCGAGCGCTCTCAATTGTTGCTTGTGCCTCAGTCCTACGAGAATCAGATGGGTGCTCAAGCCTATCAGCAGGTACTCAATGATCCTGAGATTAATATCGCTCAAGATTCTAAGACTGTTGAGCTTGTGCAAGAAGTCGCGGGCCGGATTATTGAAGCTGCCAAACAATCTAAATATTCTAAGAAAGCGCAAACCTACGAATGGGACGTGTCGGTCATTCAAGATGATCAAACCATGAATGCGTGGGCTCTACCAGGCGGAAAAATCGCTGTCTATACTGGCATTTTTTCTGTCGCCAAAAATACAGCTGGGCTGGCAGCGATCATGGGGCATGAAGTCGTGCATGCACTGGCCCGTCATGGGGCCGAGCGGATGAGTCATGGCCTCGTCACTCAAACTGGGTTGACAGCTGCGGCCATTGCTCTACAAACTCAGGGATTGGGTGGTGTGGCGGGGCAGGGCATCATGTCAGCACTCGGTTTAGGAGCCCAGGTTGGTGTTGTCTTACCGTTTAGCCGTGAACACGAATCTGAGGCTGACTATATTGGATTGTTATTGGCAGCTGAAGCGGGATATGATCCACGGGAAGCTGTTAAGGTTTGGCAAAGAATGAAGCAGGCGACAGAGGGGCAACCTCCTGAGTTTTTATCCACCCACCCTGGTCATGATACCCGGATCCAGCAACTTCAAGATTGGATGCCAGAGGCCTTGACTCGTTACCGTAATGGTCCTGAGGCTCCCGTGCAGGAACTTCCTTCTGTGAAGTCCCCTTAACCGAACCTCCCACCACATGTTACACAGATCATTCATGAAATTTCTGGAGTGATCAATGGGCTACATTGATCCTTTAGAACCAGCTTCCGTCCACTCCCCGAAACCCGATATTTCGAAATTGCCAGAAATGCTAAGAGGGCCCATCGACATCCGGTCGGTCGCCCTCACGGGACTCTTCATTTTCGCAACTGTCTATACGTTGATGGTGGCAAAAGCCGTATTTTTGCCCATCGCCATCGCACTCGTGTTAAGTTTCTTATTGGCCCCCTTAATCAGACTAACCAAAAACCTTTGGATACCAGAAAGTATTGCCGCGGCTCTCGTGTTGCTTGCAGTCGGGGGCATTGTCGCATATGGCATTTCTTACCTCGCTGAACCAGCAGTAGACTGGGTGTCGAAAGCACCAGATGCATTGAACATCATCGAGGCAAAAATGCGAGCCATCAGAGCCTCTGTGTTGCACATGAGCCAGGCCACAGAAGTCATTGAAAAGTTAACGACCCTCGAGGATGGGGCACCACGACGACGTCTGGTTGAAATCAAGGGGCCAAGCCTTGGAGGCACGTTGATAGGGATCACAACGGAATTTTTTGCCAGCTTCATTGCGACAACTATTCTCCTGTATTTTCTCTTGGCTTCTGGAGATTTGTTCCTAGAAAAACTCGTAAAGGTATTGCCGACATTCTCAGACAAAAGGCGAGCCGTTGAGATTGTTCGTGATATCGAGAAAAGTATTTCCACTCACTTAATGACGGTGACCTGTATCAATCTTGGTCTTGGCTTGGCGATTGGAATCACAATGTATTTTCTTGGAATGCCGAACCCTATTCTCTGGGGTGTGATGGGTGCTATTCTGAACTTTGTTCCCTATGTTGGTAGCATCATTGGAATCGTTATTGTCACCTTGGTAGCAGCTCTGACGTTTTCACAACTTGGATGGATCTTTCTCGTCGGATCCTCGTATGCCACATTGACTGCCATGGAAGGGACTTTCTTGACTCCTATGATTTTGGGCAAACAGCTTACACTGAATCCAGTGGTCGTTCTTCTCAGTGTGTTTCTCTGGGGATGGATTTGGGGAATTCCTGGTGCTCTACTGGCTGTTCCGCTCGTTGCCTCGTTCAAAATCATGTGCGATCATCTTGAGCCGCTGGCCTCCATTGGTGAATTTTTAGGACGGTAGATTCTCGGCGTTCATCATAATGATGGCATAAATCTCTCATATCGTAATGATCAACCGTTCTTGCATGATCAAATCTCATGATGCAAAAATAATCTTCCCTCCAAACAAAAACGGTCGCCTATGAACACATGGCTTCTCAATCAGTGGGATCACCTCCGTTCTAGTTTTTGGTTTGTTCCAACGTTACTGTCTGTACTGGCGATCGGCCTCGCGTTTGCGATGATCAACCTGGACGAACAAGTCCCGGAGATGGTGATTGAACATGCTCCTTGGTTGTGGGCGAGAGGACCAGATGGCGCCTTATCCCTGTTATCGACCATTGCGGGTTCGATGATCACGATCGCAGGCGTGGTGTTTTCAAT
The DNA here is from genome assembly GCA_965223675.1 of Nitrospirales bacterium. GTDB lineage: Bacteria > Nitrospirota > Nitrospiria > Nitrospirales > UBA8639 > JAGQKC01. Next base: position 843,043 of record OZ245013.1, read on the forward strand.
CACGATTGTGGCGTTGACGCTTGCCTCAGCTCAGTTCGGTCCGAGGCTCCTACGAAATTTTATGCGTGATCGAGGTAATCAGATCAGCTTGGGAACGTTTGTTGCCACGTTTCTGTACTGTTTGTTCGTCATTCGTGCGGTGAAAGGAGGCGGGCCGGAACAACTGTTTGTGCCTTTCCTCTCGATTACCGTCGCTCTTTTTCTAGCTGTTGCCAGTCTGGGTGTGTTGATCTACTTCATGCACCATGTTTCGGTCTCTATTCAAGCTCCTCAAGTTGTCGCTCTTGTGGCTTCTGACCTTCGTGATGCCATTGTACGTTTGTTCCCAGACCAAATAGGAGAAAGGAAGAAAAGAAATAATGCTCATCATGGTGAGGACGATGTTCCTAGAGACTTTGAAACAAAGTCTCATCCCGTGCGGTCCCTTAGTGGGGGATATGTGCAAGCGATTGATGTGGATGGGCTCATGCATCTTGCCCAAGAAAAAGACTTGGTGATACGAGTCGAACATCGGCCCGGTCATTTCGTGGTCAAGGACGATCCTTTGGTTTTGGTTTGGCCTGGGGAACGTCTCGATGAAGAGAGCAAAGAACAGATTCATGAAACGTTTATCCTGGGCATACAACGAACACAAGAGCAAGATGTAGAATATGCTATTGACCAATTAGTTGAGGTTGCGATTCGTGCCTTGTCACCTGGCATCAACGATCCATTTACTGCGATGAACTGTATCGATCGTTTAGGAGAAGCGTTGTGTCAGATGGCGAAGCGTACCATTCCTTCGCCGTATCGCTATGATGAACAGAATCTTCTTCGTGTGATTGCCTTTCCGGTGACATTTCGTGGCATGACCGACGCCGCGTTCGATCAAATTCGCCAGTATGGTCGATCATCTGTGTCCGTCACCATTCGGCTGCTTGAAACGATTGAAACGATCGTGAAGTGTGTGGGAATTGCGGAAGACCGACTTGCGTTACGAGAACAGGCTATCATGATCAAAAGAGGAAGTGAGGAAGTCATAGTAGAAGAAATGGATCGACTGGAAGTGAACAAACGGTATCAAGCGGTCATGAATGCGCTAAGAAGCAATGATGTTTAGCCATAGCATGTTGTGCGTCATTGCGTCATAAAGGGCAATAGTCTCATTGCATAAGGGTTAAGTTACTCCAATTTTTTTTGACATCGTCCTTTCTCTAGGTTTTTATTTGTCCATGGGAAACTTTTCCTGAATTTGTTAAGAATAGAATGACAACTTGTGACATGTGCACATGTGCACGAGGCGTTTCGAAGTCTTTGGGTATTCAAGTGGTGTATGACTCTATGTTGGGAGACTGTCTCCGTACTGAAACAATGAATTTTTTTTTATTTCAAACGGACACTTACCCTATTTTACGCATCCGTCGAGCCTCAGCTAGGAGACGCCTGCCATGAAACCCCTTACCGTCATCATGGAAAGCTTGCGCAACATGGGAGAGAGTTTTTTTGCGCATCTCCCGCAAATCGTATTCGGATGTATCTTGCTCGTCCTGACATGGGCAGCATCTCGACTCGTTCGCATCGTGCTCCGACGTATTCTCCCTCGTTTCCAATTGCGAACATCTCTTCAGAAACTTATTCAACAATTGAGCTATATCGTTATCTGGACGATTGGAATCTTAGCGTCGGCGATCGTCATGTTCCCCACACTGACACCGGGTAAAGTACTCACGGCGGTTGGGCTCGGATCTATTGCGATTGGGTTTGCGTTCAAAGACATTTTTGAGAATTTTATCGCAGGGATGTTGATTCTCTTTCGAGAACCCTTTCAACTTAAAGATTTTATTGAATGTCAAGAGCTAGAGGGATTCGTCGAAGAAATCACGATCAGAGATACGCATATTCGCCAAGTCGATGGACAGCGAGTGGTCATTCCGAACGCGCAGCTCTTTAAAAATCCGGTAACGGTTCGAACTGATCTTGACAAACGTCGTGTGACCATCATGTGTGGCGTCGCGTACGGAGAAGATGTTGATAAGGCTCGAGAAGTCATCTCCGGAGCTGTTCAAGGGCTTGAAACCGTGGATACAGAAAAAGATGTCCAGATCTTCGCTCAAGCATTCGGGGCGAGCAGCATTGACTTTGAAGTGACCTGGTGGACGGGTTCCAAACCTGTCGACGTTCGGAGGTCTCGAGACAAAGTGGTTGCCGCAGTGAAAAAAGCTTTGGACAAAGCTGGGATTGAAATTCCCTTCCCATACCGCACGCTAACGTTCAAAGAGCCATTGAGAACCGTCTCGAATCACAGTGGCGCAAAAGATGGGACGCTTGGGAGTCAAGAGAACGAATAAGGCAGTTGGTGTGATTCACGATTTGTAACCTCAATGCTTAGTCGTAGTACACATATCAACCACTCTGTCCTTTCTCCCCTTTGAGGTAGACACGAGGTTCTAGATGTTGGATGACATTCAATGGGCGGAAATTCTGTCTCATCTCTATCATCTGGGGGTTGCCTACCTGCTGGCCATTCCAATTGGTTGGGATCGAGAAATGCGTGCTCGCGGAGCAGGCATCCGCACCTTTCCACTTGTGGCGATGGCGTCATGTGGTTATATGCTCACTGGAATTTATGTTCTTGAGCCAGATGACGCGAGGGCGCGAGTGATGTACGGGATCCTGACTGGCATTGGTTTCATTGGCGGCGGGGCTATTCTTAAGGAAAAGGGTAGTGTGGCCGGTACGGCGACCGCCGCGAGTATCTGGAGTACTGGGGCGATTGGCATGGCTGTGGCCTGGCATCGATTTGAGATCGCATTAACCTTGAGCATCATGACCTTTTGTACATTGCGGTTTGGGAAGTTTCTGAGCGGAGAATCGACTGAAGAAACATCTTAGCTATGAGTCATCTCAAAATGATGGTTAGTGCTAGGCTTTTTTATCTCTATGGTCCCGCATTCCATGGAATTGGTTGCCTGCCTATGCCAGGAAGTTGAGTCATTCATGAGTCTTGTTAAACAAGCCAAGAAATCGAGTCATCCATCACCCATTGAAGCGCTGCTCAAGCCAGTGAATCATTTTATTCAGTATGAAGCGAGCAGTGGAATCGTTCTGTGTTTCATGACATTGCTTGCCTTGGTCTGGGCAAATTCTCCATTCGCCGCGTTATATTTTTCCCTTTGGCAAACACCTGTCATACTTGGGTTTGGAGAGGCGGTCCTTGATAAACCGTTGATCAAGTGGATCAATGACGGTCTGATGGCCATTTTTTTTTTCGTGATCGGCTTAGAAATAAAACGAGAAGTCTTAGTGGGAGAACTGTCGGAGCTTCATCAAGCAATCTTGCCTATCGTGGCTGCCATCGGGGGCATGGTGATTCCTGCAGGGCTCTACTTGCTTTTTACATTTGGACAACCTGGAGAAACCGGATGGGGCATTCCGATGGCGACGGATATAGCCTTTGCACTCGGAGTCTTAGCCCTTCTGGGCGATCGAATTCCATCAGGGTTGAAGGTCTTTCTCATCGGGCTTGCGATCGTCGATGACCTTGGAGCAATCTTGATCATCGCACTCTTCTACTCAGACCATATCGTCATCGCACCACTAATCTGGGCAAGTCTCGGATTGCTTTGTCTTGTCGGAAGCAATGCGTTGGGCATACGGCACCCCCTCGTGTATTCGTTGCTGGGCATCGGAGGCGTATGGCTGGCTATGCTTTTGTCTGGTATCCACGCCACAGTTGCCGGCGTTCTCGTCGCGTTAACGATTCCAGCAAAAGCCGCCATTCGTCAACGAGAATTCATGAAAAAGATCGAGACATTCTTGGATATTTTTAAACGAAAAGGAGCAGCCAATTCTCAGATCTTGGCTCGTCACAAACAAGCCGAAGCCGCTGAAGCCGTTAAAGTGAGTGGAGAACTGGTTCAGGCTCCATTGCAACGTCTAGAAAGTGTTCTGTGGCCGTGGGTGTCTTTTGGCATTATGCCTCTTTTTGCCTTAGCGAATGCGGGAATTGTGATCAAAGCAGATATTCTTGAAATGTTAACAGGAGCCGTGCCTTTTGGAATTATGGTCGGTCTTCTCCTTGGCAAACAGATTGGCATCACACTCTTTACATGGATGGCTGTCCGAGCTGGACTTGGCGAGCTTCCCGAAGGTGTCTCTTGGTATCACATTTATGCAGTGGGATGGTTAGGAGCCATTGGATTCACGATGTCGATATTTATCACTAGCTTAGCCTTTAATGACTCTGAGCTTCTTACGTCGGCTAAGGCTGGAATTCTTCTGGTTTCGTTCATTGCAGGGGTTGGCGGATGGTTATTGCTCAAAATCACTTCAATCGACCGAACAACGATTCATTCCTAATGCGGCTCTTTTGTTTATGTATTTCGTATCTTGAGGATTAAAGAGATGATTCGTAACTTAGTAATTTTTGGTGCGTCTGGAGATCTGACAACTCGTTACCTTCTGCCAGCCATCCTAAGAGTTATTGAGGCAAAGCAAGCTCCGGATAATCTGTCGATCTTGGCCCTATCACGAAAAGAATGGGATACTTCACACTACCGTCAACATGTACAGGAACAGCTCAAGGGACAGACTGAACAGATCAATCAGGAAAGCCTGCAAGACCTGCTCTCGCGAATTCATTATCAGCAGATCTCCGATACGGGTGATCATGAACAGATCAAGCAGGCATTGGGCTCTTTAACAGAACCCTTTCTCTTCTATGTGGCATTGCCTCCTTCGGTGTTTGATTCAACGATTCACGCTCTTGGACAACTCAATCTCCAAGACGACAGTCATGTGATTTTAGAAAAACCTTTTGGAGAAAGTTTGGATACGGCACAACAGTTAAATGACCGACTCGACCAGGATTTTTCAGAATCTCAGGTGTTTCGCATTGATCATTTTCTCGGGAGTCAAATCGCTAAGAACATCCTAGGCTTTCGCTTTGCCAATCGTCTATTTGAACCAAGTTGGAACAATCAGCATATTGAACGGGTCGAGATCATTTGGGATGAAACCTTAGCGTTGGAAGGACGCGCCTCCTATTACGATAGGTCCGGAGCCTTAAAGGATATGCTTCAAAATCACCTTCTTCAGCTTCTCTGCTTAGTTGGGATGGAGCCACCCATCTCTTTTCAAGAACGAGACTTTCGAGATCGAAAAGTCGACTTACTTCGTGCCATTAGACAAATGAGCAGGGCTGAGGTGCAACAATATACCATGCGAGCAAGATATACCGCTGGTACGATAGAAGGAAAAGCGATTCCTGCGTATGTCGATGAGGAAGGTGTCGATCCGACGCTCGATACAGAAACCTTTGCAGAAGTGACGTTGTGGATCGATAATTGGCGGTGGGCAGGAGTTCCGTTTACTTTACGGTCTGGAAAAGCGTTAGCCAAAGACAGATTTGAGATCGCGGTGTATTTTCGTGATGTACCCCACCTTGCCTTTGGAGCAGACCACGGTTCAACGGCAAATGTGGTACGTATGCAAATGGATCCGGATAGTATTGATATCAGGATAAACCTGAACGGGTCAGGCGAACCATTCGATTTAGAGACGTGTGAACTCACAACCAAACTGCGTCAGCAAAGGATCCCGGCGTATGGACATCTTTTATTGGAGGCGCTTGAGGGTAATCCGACGTTGTTTATTCGAGATGATGAGGTTGAGGAAATGTGGCGTGTCATGGACCCCATTATTTCAACCTGGAAAAATGGACATGTAAAACTGAAAACATATCCCGCGGGATCCTCAGGTCCCACTCGGGAGGAAAACTCGCGAAGGTCATAATCATCATTAATCGTTTATTAACCAAGGAGGATATGATGTTAAATTGGGCTATCACTTTTCTCGTTATTGCCATTATTGCCGGAGTCTTAGGCCTGTCTGGAGTGGCCGGAACGGCTTCCCAAATTGCATGGGTACTGTTCGTTGTATTTCTTATCTTTGCCATAGTCGGCTTTGTCAAAGGAAGGACTTAAGCTTATGTCCTAAAGGCATAGATCTTCATTAATCTTCCGGAAATCTGGAATTCTCTTCAATTCCCAAGGAAGGAATCGTCGTATGGAACATCTAAAAACCATCATGGTTGTGGCGTGTCTCATTGGGTTTTTTATTTACCAGAACGCTGTTCGGGCATCATCAGAATTCGTTGATCTCACCGCATCACCATCCGAGGCTACGGTTATTCAAGGAGAGGTCCTAGACATCCAAGAAAACCTGTACCTCATCAAAACCAAAGGCGGACAGATTGCTCGAGTGAGAATCTACCGTGGAACCGTTCAAGATCAGTCTATCGTCAAAGGAGATAAAGTCGAAGCCAGAGTCTTACCTGAATGGCATGCTCTGGTCCTCAGGCAACAACATTAAGCATGCGTCATTCACGAATAATTGTGTTTTATTCTCACTCACGACCACCTCGCACCTAGTCCCATAAATGATGCCCATTGCCTCTCTTCTGGTCGTGGTGTCCCTTTCCATTCTTATTACCCGAGTTGCCACGATTGCTCTGACTCATACCGGACTGTCAAAAGAAGCTGCTAGATTTCAAGCCCGATCAGCATTCACCGGGGCAGGGTTTACCACCAACGAATCTGAACAAGTGGTCAATCATCCTGTCCGACGACGCATTGTCATGTTCTTGATGTTGCTCGGAAATGCCGGGTTTGTCACAGCTCTTTCCTCTCTGGTCTTGACCTTTGTGGGCGAAGAAGGTTCGGGGTCTCTAATTTGGAAGCTGACCCTGTTGGGGCTAGGGCTGTTTTTACTCGCCATGATTGCGATGAGTTCTTGGGTCGATCGACATTTATCCAATCTGATCGATTGGGCACTCAAACGATATACCAAACTGGACGTCAGGGATTATGCCAGTCTCATGCACCTCACGGGCGAATATCGTCTTGTCGAGCTTCAAATCAAACCAAACGACTGGTTGGCGAATAAAACGCTAGCTGATGCGAAACTTCGTGATGAAGGCATTGTCGTACTGGGCATCAAAGGACTAGACGGTTCTTATTTAGGCACGCCAAAAGGAGCCAGGAGAATTTCTCCCCAAGACACCTTGATTCTCTATGGACGTGTTTCAGCTCTTCAAGAATTAGACAAACGTCAATCGGATAAAGTAGGCGAACAAGAACATGCAGACGCAGTAAAGGAGCAGCAATCTGTCAATGAGGAAGAAGCGCGAGACATGGAGAGGAAAAATCTATGATCAAGCAAGCTGCGGCGTTGCGGCATGCTGTCCGCTTCCGAGTGATACTCAAGTATTTTGGGCAACTGTGTGTTATTTTGGCTGGGCTCACAGTTGTGCCATTCTGCGTCTCTCTTTGGTTTCAAGATACTGAGAGCAGCATGAGGTACATACTTATTATTGTGAGTTTAGTGGGAGTGGGTGGTGTTCTAAGTCGCTTAAATGTTCCCACCCGAGTTCAGCCGAACGAAGGCATGGTCCTCGTCGCACTGATGTTTCTATTCACACCGCTTCTCATGTCCTATCCGATGATGGCCGCAGGATTGAACTTTCAGGATGCGCTATTTGAAGCCATTTCTGGTGGAACCACAACTGGGCTCAGCACACTTTCTACGTTAGAGGGAACTTCGTCGACCTTTCTGTTCGCTCGTGCGTGGATGCAGTGGTACGGCGGGTTAGGAATCGTTGTGCTGTCGCTAGCCCTCGTAGCAGAACCCGGGTTAGTTGCCAAAGGCTTATCAGCCAGTGAAGCGGATCAAGAAGACCTTGTCGGTGGAACAAAGAAACATACGAAACGTGTACTGATCGTTTACAGCGGATTGACCGCCTATGGCATCATCGGGCTTTTGGTGTTAGGAGTCGATCCCTTTTCGTCGATCCTCTACATGTTTGCTGCGGTCTCTACTGGTGGCTTTTCACCTCACGACGGCAGTCTCGCTGGGCTCGATTCATGGTGGGCTCAAGCTTGGGTGACTGGGAGTTGTGCATTAGGCGCGGTCCCCCTCGCGTTTTATCATATAGTCAGTCAAAGGAAACGCCCGCCGGCGATGCATCTTGTTCAACTTCGGACACTGCTGATTAGTGGAATGATTGTCTCACTTCTCTTGGGATGGTGCTTGTGGCAATCCAATACTCTCTCGTTCTCTGAATCGCTACTCTCAGCCCCGCTTCTGGCGTTCTCGGCCCAAACAACGGCAGGCTTTTCTACCCACAATCTGGCGGACTTCGATGCCGGATCTAAGCTGACGCTCATTGTGGCCATGATGATAGGAGGCGGAACCGGGTCAACGGCTGGAGGGTTCAAAGTTCTCCGTCTTTTAATCTTTCTACGACTTCTCCAGATTGTCATTTTACGCATTTGTGTGCCCAGACATACGGTGATTGAACCGCGAATTCACGGTGAGCGAGTATCCGACGGCCAAATTCGAGAAGCCCTAACCCTTATTATTCTTTTTGGAGCAGTCATCCTCTTGTCCTGGTTCCCGTTCCTTGTCATGGGATATGATCCTTTGGATGCGCTGTTCGAGGTTGTCTCAGCCACAGGCACGGCAGGACTCTCAGTTGGTCTCACCAGCGCGGAATTGCCAGAATTACTCAAAGCCATCTTGTGTGCCGACATGTTAATGGGAAGGCTTGAAATACTCGCGTGGTTAGTCCTGGTTTCTCCAGGAACTTGGATTGGACGAAGATCGGAGGAACGATGAGAATTGCATTTGTCGGTGCGGGCGAAGTGACGGTGATGACGGCGCAAACACTCATTCAACAAAAGCATGAAGTGATCATTATCGAGTCTGATCGAGAAAAGATTGATCGGCTTTCTGAGGAATTAGACTGTAGTTTTCTCCATGGTGACGGAGGCAAACCAGCCATTCTTCTAGAAGTTGGACCCGAACAGACTGACATGTTGTTTTGTCTCGCTGATAACGATCAAGCCAATCTGATCGCGAGCCTCGTCGGCCGTTCAATGGGTTTTACGCGTGTCGTGACGAGTATTGAGGATCCTGATTTGGAAGAGATTTGTCGTGAACTCGGACTGGAAGAAACTATTGTCCCAGCTCGAACCTCAAGCCGTCATCTTCTCAATATGGTTCGAGGTCTAGACTCCGTCGAACTCTCAACGGTGTTAAAGAACGAAGCGCGGTTTTTTACGTTTGTCGTAGAGAAAGAGGATACCAAAACTGTAGAAGAGCTTGAGCTCCCAGAAGAAAGTCGAGTGATTTGCTATTATCGAGAGGATCAATTTCACTTTGCTGATGATGACACACCACTGAAGGCAGATGATGAAGTGATTATTCTGACCCATAGCAAACACTTGCAGGAGCTAAAAGATCGTTGGGCGCCAAAAGAAGCAAAGGATCATTCTTCTGATGACAAAAAGGAAAGTAAAGACAAAGGTTCAACATCGAATGAGGAGGCCGAGTCATGACTCAAGAGGATACCAAATCATTGTTTCTACAATATATCAATACGTTCAATGTTTCCCTCACCAAGCACAAAGAGACTGTGATTTATAAACAAATTCTAGAACTTGGGGAAAAAATGTTAGGAGATAAAATTATTGGAGTAGAAGTATATAGTGACGATGCCTCGATTCCGATTGATCACTACACGATCCGCCTGAACGCAGGAACGTTCGATGTTGTGTCTCATGAGCAAGAAGAATCTGAGCTGGTGTGGAAGCTGAAAGACACTTATCTTCAAAACGTCATCGATAATCCTCACGAGTATGTGGACCACCCTGAGAAATTTGAATGGGATTGGTTAAAAAGCCACCTTGGAATCGAGAGTAGTTGAATTAAAAAGAGTCAATGAGCGGAATTCCCTTTTATTGTGGACTAAGGAATTCCGCTCTACTTTTTGGTCAATGTTGTTTAATCAGCGGCATCCTGAATTTCTTCGCCAGCTTCTTGGACATCTTCGCCGGCACCTTCTAGGGTATTGCATCCAGTTGTCGCTAACATAAGGGCTGCGAGTAGTGCTCCCCACACATTGATTGTTTTCTGCATTCTTACCCTCCTTTGTGATAGATAAAAAACTAAATTTCTAGATTTTCTATTGTTTTTGGTACTAGATGGCATACTACAAGCCTCAGCTTTTAGCCCATCTCATGATCACACGCATCATACTTTTCACGTATGATGCGTGTGCATTAGACAAATAAGAATAGTGAAAAGCGTTTTTGTCTACGGAATTGAATGAATGTTTTTGATAATATTATTCAAGGCGTCGAATGAAGTTATTGAAAGGGCTAATCGCTCAATTTAAGTGAAAATAGTTTCAAGTCCAGTATTAAGCGATAAGCCGTAGAGGAGTTCTGTTCAAACCGCCAATATTTTACTTTCATTTTGGTTCCCAGCTGCCACTGACTGAAGGTTTTCTGGTGTAAACTCTGGATGGTAAAGCCTGCGTAGTTGATTTATTCAATACCTAGTTTCGAAGCCTTTTTTTTTGAACATTAGTTCCTTATCCAATATGACACAAAAAGGGCATTGGATATTTTCCTAGTCCTCATCAGAATTTATCTACTGGACTCTGGTCCAGTCAGGACTACTTAAACGCATAACACAACTTAATGCATGCCTAGCTTGATTAAGGACATGAACACGGAGACGTGACCGACTATGAAAAATGAATGCTCTAGCAAACGTATCCTCATCGTCGACGATGAACCTGATATTAGGCTTTCACTTCGAATGCTTCTTGAGTTTCATGGTTATCGTTGCGAAGAAGCTAAGAACGGCAAGGATGCGCTCCACTTGATTTGTATTCAGCATTTCGATTTAATCATAACCGATTATCAAATGCCTCATCTGAATGGTATTGAGCTAGTAAAGAAATTGAAGGCGAACTTAAGTCATGAGTCGATACCAGTGATCATAATTTCAGGTTCCCTTGAAAAGTTTCTTCATGACCAGGCATTAGAATTGGGTGTGCAGGCTATTCTAGTAAAGCCTTACGTTGGAGAGAAAGTGCTTTCTGTGGTCAATGGGACTCTCAACGATTCATCTTGCCTCTGTTCTCAGTCTTTGTAGAATCCCTCTCTGGTTTCGACTCCTACTACCCCTACACAATTTCTCAAATTTTTTTTGACTCTGAGTAAGTCTCGAACTATTGAAATACTGAAACACTGAGTGCATGAGATGAAAAGCTACCTATCCACGAATTTTTAAAGCTTAGATTGAGAATTAAGCAGTTTTCATGGTGCTTTTTAACGATTTGAAGTAGACATTTCATCTGCAACGTAGAGGTTTTTGTCCATTGAGAGATTACAACAAACTTGTTTAACGTAACTTCTTATACAGGAATGACGCTTCTATTGTGAAGTGTTGACCATCATCAATCATTAAGGAGGGTTTCTTATGAATACAGTGAAATCAACGATTATCGCTACAGCGGTGTTCGGTGTGATCGCCGGTTTTGGTATGATTCAGCCGTCGACATCATCTGCCATGGAAGGAGAAAAAGGTGCGGCCAACACACCAGAAAACATTCAGCGAAGTGCCCCATCCGGAAACGAATTTCCGGGTTCTGGCACTGGCCCAGGGAGTCGAACGGATCAACTGACCGGATCAAATGAAGATCAATCTTCTCAATCTTCTATGTCAGCCCAATCCAAGTCAGGTGAGCAAAATACTCCTTCGAATATTCAACGAAGCACGCCATCCGGCAACGAATTTCCTGGTTCCGGCAGTGGGCCAGGCAGTCGAACGGATAAACTCACAGAAATGGATGAAGCTGATGTTAAGGAAAATCCAACTGATCCTGAAAAATTGATGAAATAACTAAAGGCATCGCAGCGGAAGGTAAACGCCGTAGCGTTATAAAGCACCAGCAAAGCCGTAACAAATGCAGCTTTGCTGGTGTGTTGTTCAGTTGAAGGTTCAGCGTAACTTTCAAGTTCATCCTACCCGTGGGGAAATCGTAGCTATCTTAGTCCAGAGCTTTTCTCGTAAAGCTGAAGACCTCACCCCACCTGTTCAGTAATCCTTTTAGATGGTTCAAGTGTTTTATTAGTACTACCACTCTGTTTCTAGGAACCTTGTCATTCAGTAGACAACACGCAGAATGTATGAATGAATTTATCCATTTCTTGAGTGTTGTTCACTTTGTTAGATACAAGTGTATGCAGTGCAGTATAGAATTAAAGCTGGGACTTCCAGGGAGAGATACCCAACACACTATTATTCATCATTCTTTTACAAGGAGAAGTAAATCATGTCACACAGTCTGTTTCACGATCTGAATGTATCATTCAGGAGGTTCCTCTTGAGCGTAAAGAAAATTGTTCCAGTTGTCGCATTGACGGCTGTGCTGTTTGTGTCTCCGCAATCTGCTTCTGCGTGGATCTTCGACGAGGTTGATAAAGGCTTCCTCTCAATTGGTGGTCATGCCACATATTATGACCCGCTAGATGCTGGCGATGAATGGTTTGGTGGTGCTCATGCACGTGTCCATTTATTGCCAACTCTCGCCATTGAAGGATTGGTCGACTATCGTGATAACGACTTTGGGAACAACGATGTGGTGACAATTCCAGTTCAGGCCTCAGCTCTCTTCTATTTACTGCCAGGCAAACGATTAAGCCCATTCGTATTGGGCGGCGCCGGTTGGTATTACACGGATGTGGATGGGCCAACCGATGATGATACCGACCACCGGTTTGGATTACATGCCGGTGGTGGCGTACAACTTATGATTAATGAACGATGGTCAGTCGACGGTACGTATCGCTATGTTTGGGTAGAAAAGGTGGAAGCACAAAATGCGAGTTTCTCAAACAAAGATTTTGACGATGATGGACACATGGTGACGATTGGATTAAATCTTCACTTCTGATATTTCTTTAACTCAAGCGATCACGACGGACTCGGACGGGGTTCTCGACACGTTTCTGCTGCGTGCGAGAACCCCTCACCGTTTTGTGCGAATTACACCTTAACCGTCAAGAACAACGGGCTTCCATTTCGATGGATGAGCAAAAGGGCCAGCTTCTCATCTTTGAGCCCTGAAAGCATTTGCTCATAATCATGCATGGAATGAATCGTTTTCTTGTTGATTTCGCTGATGATGTCTCCACGAACAAGACCCGCTTGTTCAGCTTGACTGCCGGGTTCAACGTCCGTGACGACCACTCCTCGAACCGAACGATCGACGCCAAGTTTTTGCGCCAAGCGTTGATCCATATCTTGAACTTTCACGCCAGCTAGTGCGCTCTCATGGACGCTCTTCCCAGTTTTGGCCAACTGAATCGAATCAGGATGTTCGGAGATCGTCGTGCTCAGCTCATGTGCTTCTCCATCACGAATGATCTTCATGCTAATTGAAGTGTCGACAGGCGTCCGCGTCACCTGGCGTTGCAAAGTTCTGGGGTCTTTGATGGTCACGTCTTGATACATGACGATGGTATCACCACGTTCTACCCCGGCCTTTTCCGCAGGACTTCCAGGTCTGACATCTGTAACCAACGCGCCTTTAGCCTCGTCAAGTTCTAGAGTTTGCGCCAAATCTGCCGTTACTTCTTGAATCCCAACACCAAGATACCCGCGCACAACCTTGCCATTCTTGACCAAACTGTCAAAGACTGGCTGAGCCATGCTGGCGGGAATCGCAAATCCCACTCCTTGAGAGCCTCCTGTCCGAGAGAAGATGGCTGTATTAATTCCGATCAATTCTCCCTTCGTATTAACCAGTGCACCGCCTGAGTTGCCAGGATTGATCGCAGCATCAGTCTGGATAAAATCTTCATATTGGCTGATCCCCATACCACCACGTCCTAAAGCACTCACGATTCCCTGAGTGACGGTGGAGTTCAACCCGAAAGGATTTCCAACGGCGAGGACATAATCACCGACCTGAAGTGATGACACATCACCCCACTCGAGATATGGAAGATCTTTCGCTTCGATCTTAAGAATGGCAAGATCCGTTTGAGGGTCCGTCCCTAGGACTTTCCCTGTAAACTCCTGTTTGTCGATCAGCGTCACCGTCACGTTATTGGCTCCATCTACCACGTGAAAATTCGTGACGATGTGACCATCAGGAGAAACAATGACCCCAGATCCTGATCCCATCCCAAAGTGTTCTTGAGGAGGTCTTGGCATCCCTTGTTGTCCAAAGAAGTCCCTAAACGATTCAAATGGATCTTCTTGGAACTTCGAACTGACGAGTTTCCGGGCAGTGATATTGACCACTGCTGGGGTAACCGACTTTGCAATTTCAGCAAATCCTCGTTCTTTTACAACTTGAGACACCGAAGCAATAGATGGACTTGGAGCGTTGATCGAGCCGAGCAAGAATGAACCTGTGAGCCAGCTTGTTACCAAGAGTCCCAGGGCCAATCCGAGCGTTTTTCGTTTGTTCTTCTTGTCCGACTCATGGGACAGCCGGCTCAGATGATAAAATAGTTGTTTCATTGAAGCCTCCCTACATTGTTAGAATGATATGAGTGTTGTTTGTTACTGGATAGTTCCAGTCGATCTGTCATTACTTATTCATATCAACGCAACATGAAACCGTCATTAAAAGAAGATTAAGAATTTCTTAGGTATAGATGAAGGACCGTGAGGAAAACAACAAGAAGGAGAATGTGATATGGAGGTGAAGACGCAAAAGGATAAGAAACGTTCCAACACCGTGAAAGCATCCGACATCTTGGTTCAATCGTTGGAATCCGAAGGTGTTGAATATATTTTTGCTCTTCCCGGAGAGGAAAATCTGGATATGATGGAGTCTCTGCGGACATCAACGATCAAACTTGTGTTGACGAGACATGAACAGGGCGCAGGGTTCATGGCTGCGACCTATGGCCGACTGACCGGGAAGGCAGGTGTCTGCCTGGCTACACTTGGCCCAGGCGCCACCAACTTGGCGACGCCTGCTGCTTTTGCTCATCTTGGCGGTATGCCGCTCATTCTGATAACCGGCCAGAAGCCGATTAAACAATCGAAACAAGGGCAGTTTCAGATCATCGATATCGTGGATTTGTTTTCGCCAATTTGTAAAATGGCGAAACAAATCGTTCATGGCAACACGATTTCGGCACTCGTTCGAGAAGCCTTTCGTATCGCTGAAGAAGAGCGACCTGGCGCGGTGCTGTTAGAACTTCCGGAAGATATCGCTGACGAAGAAACAGACGAACAGGTTTTTCCTCCACATGATCGGCATTATGCCGTAGCCGATGATGAAGTTCTTAACGATGCTGTCGCTCTTGTTCACGCTTGCCGAATGCCCTTGATTCTCATCGGAGCAGGAGCGAATCGCAAAGATGCCCACGCTGCGTTAAAAAATTTCATTGAGACCACGCGCATTCCTTTTTTTACGACTCAAATGGGGAAGGGCGTGGTCGACGAACGTTCAGAATTATTCTTAGGCACGGCCGCTTTATCCTCCGGTGATTATCTGCATTGCGCAATCGAACGAGCGGATCTCATCATAAATATCGGACATGATGTTGTGGAGAAACCGCCGTTCTTTATGAAACATGGTGGGACTAAAGTCATCCATATCAATTATAAAGCTGCAGAGGTTGACGAGGTGTATTTCCCACAGATCGAAGTAGTGGGAGACGTGCCTCGTTCTGTTCAACGCTTAACAGAAAGATTTGGCGGCTCAGTCAATTGCGATACGACGTATTTTGATAAAATTCGTGCTGAAGTGAAAACGCATGTCCTTGAAGGTTCGGACGATTCTCAATTTCCCGTTATTCCACAACGACTGGTCGCGGATACGAGAAAAGTCATGGACGAGAAGGACATCATTGCTTTAGACAATGGAATCTATAAAATTTGGTTTGCGAGAAACTATCAAGCATATCGACCTAATACCGTCCTTTTAGATAATGCTTTGGCGACGATGGGAGCCGGACTGTCTTCAGCCATGATGGCGGCCATGCTCTATCCTGACAGGCGTGTGATGGCCATTTGCGGAGATGGTGGATTTATGATGAATAGCCAGGAATTAGAAACGGCAGTACGGTTGAAGCTGAATCTTGTTGTGACGGTCTTAAATGATTGTTCCTATGGAATGATCCGATGGAAACAAACGAGCTCTGGATTTCAGGACTGGGGGCTAGAATTTGGCAATCCAGATTTTGTGAAATATGCCGAAAGCTTCGGTGTCACGGGCCACCGCGTCGGGGAGACGGACGAGCTGATTCCGATTTTTGAGAAGGCTTTTACGGCGGGCGGGGTCCATCTCATTGATTTGCCAGTTGACTATTCCGAAAACCAAAAGGTCCTCATTGATGAACTGGCGCAAAAAGTCTGCTTACTATGAAGCACTCAAGTATCCATGTCCTAGGCCATACCCCAAAATCATGAGAATTCACGATATTAATCATTGATTTCGGGAAAAGTGCTCGTTAATCGTTCTAATTCCGTGAGCGCAGCAGCGAGGTCGTATTTCGCTCGGGTGTACTCTAATTGCGTTTCTCTCATGACTCGTTGCGCATCAAGAACCTCTAATAAGCTCGTTTCTCCGTATTTAAAGCTCACTTGGGCGATGCGCAAGGCTTCCTGTGCTTGTTTGAGGAGACCGTTTTCATATGTCGCGATTTGTGCGACGGCGACTTTCGAATTTTGTACTTGTTGCATCATATCTTTCTGAAGCTTCGTACGCGTACCAAGAAGGTTAGCTTCTTCTTGTCGAATGAGTCCTTTGGCTTGCGCAATATCTCCTTGACGTTGATTCCATAGAGGAAGAGGGATTGAGAGACCTCCTACGAAGGCTTCTCGGCCGATATCTCGCTGATAACTTCCACTCAGTGTAACGTTTGGAACTCTGGCAAGGAGTTCTCTTCGGTGTCGTTCTTTCGCCTCTTCAATCCGTTTTTTCCCTTTCACCACGGTGGGGTGGGTAGACAACGCCTCATCCGAAAGAGTTGTAATGTCCCACTTATCGGAAAATGTTTGAAATTCCCCATGTATGCTGAAGTCATTCCCCAATTTGCCTGCGGTTAAACTATTCAGTGTGGCTTGGGCAGAACGAACCGCTCCTTTGGCTCGAATCAATTCTTTTTGCATTTTTAGTTTCTCGACTTTCACCTTGACGGCTTCGAAGGGGGGGGCTTCCCCTGACTCGACTCGGGTCTGAACCGCTTTGTTCAATTGTTCAACTGTTTGAACGTTTTGTAGAGCGAGTGCAGCTTGACGGTCTGAGAACAGCAAATCAAAAAAACCTTTTTTAACTTGCGCAACCGTATTCAGCTCGGCTTCTGCTAATCCGGCTTGTGCGCTCTGTACACTTGCCTGTGCAGCTCGTTGCTGAGCGTTTCGTTTGCCGGGCCATTCTAACGGTTGACTCAGAGTGACATACCGTTCAGTGATTGATGTACCCATCGAAGGATCTCGTATGGAGCCACGTCCACTTTGAACGCTGATTGTTGGATTTGGGTAAGCAGATGTGGTTTGTGCGTTCCCTTCTTTTTGTTTCACGATACTCTGTCGTTCAGCAAGAAGCGGATTGTGAGCTAATGCTATGGAAAGAATCTCATCAAGGGTAAAGGTTTTTTCTGGATTGCTTATCGAGTGAACTGATGAGTCGGCCTGTGCAATGGAAGCTCCACTCATGAGTAGAAAATATACACAAATTGTTAAGAAATGCATGATGTGTTCTTTCTAGCCTTTTGCTTCAATTCGTTATTGTGTTGTCGTAACAGTTTCAATCGAATCTTGGGAGTCAGTTGTCTCGTTTTGTCGAGTCATCATGCTGTATAAAGAGGGGATGACGAGTAAGGTCAAGGCCGTTGAAGTAATCAATCCACCAATCACAACCGTAGCAAGTGGGCGTTGAACTTCAGCCCCCATGCTTGTGGCGATGGCCATAGGCAAAAACCCCAAACTTGCAACCAATGCGGTCATCAACACAGGTCGAAGTCGATCCATCGATCCTTGAGTTACGGCTTCGAGTATGGAAAGCCCCTGTGTTTCTAATGTTCGAATTCGGCTGATGAGGACCACGCCGTTTAACACAGCAATTCCAAATAGTGCGATGCACCCAATTATAGCCGAGATACTCAAAGGTAGCCCCCGGAGCCAAAGCGCAAAGAGTCCTCCTGACAAGGCTAATGGCACATTCAGGAAAATGAGTAACGCTGGGCGCAGGGTGCCAAAAATGACTGACAAGATGGCAATGATCATCACCAAAGTGATAGGGATAACAATAGCTAGACGATTTGAGGCTGCGAGTAAATGTTTGAATTGACCTCCCCATTCGATGTAATAGCCAGTTGGGAGATTCACGGAGTTTTTGATTATCTGTTGAGCTTCTGTGACAAACGAGCCAAGGTCTCGGCCACGGACGTTTACCTCTACCATGAGCCGTCGTTGAATACTTTCTCGACTAATTTGTGCGAGACCTTCATCGACGTGAATGGCGGCTACCCGCGAGAGCGGAACAAGTTCTCCATGAGCAGTTGGGAGGAGAATATTGCCAAGCGCCGTAGGGCTAGCGGAGGCATTATCTGACAGTCGAACGATGAGATCAAACCGGCGTTCACTTTGAAACACGGTTCCAACTGTTTGTCCGACGCGAGCGGACTCGACGATGGTGAGGACATCTTTTGCATGTAGGCCATAGCGCCCAATTTGTTCTCGATCCACAATAACTCGAATTCTCGGTATTCCTGTAACCTGTTCGACTTGAATATCTTCGCTTCCAGGCACCTGTTCCAATGTGCGAGCAATTAATTTCCCCTGTTCTCGTAAGATGTCCATGTCTTCGCCAAAAACCTTAATCGCTAAGTCAGATCGTGATCCAGAAATGAGTTCGTTAAAACGCATTTCAATTGGTTGAGTAAAGCCCAGTCCGACACCTGGTACCGCCTCAAGTATGGAAGTTCTCATGTCCCTAATTAACTCATTTTTTGTTGATGCGGTCGTCCATTCATCAACAGGTTTGAGGACAACGAAGACGTCAGATAATTCAATGCCCATGACATCGGTTGCCACTTCCGGGCTTCCGGTTCGCGACACAACCTGTTTGACTTCAGGAAACTGTCGTACCGCACGCTCAACAGCCAGAGCGGTTTCAACTGATTCACTCATCGCGATACTTGGCAATCGCCAGACTTGAATAGCTATGTCGCCTTCTTCCAATTGCGGCATAAATTCAATTCCCAATCGTGATCCAATGAATAGGCTCAAAAGAAAGAGGAGGATCGCTGGAATCACAACCAAACTTGGTCGAGCGAGAGAAAACTGAAGACATGGTTGATAAATGCGAAGAGCTTTCCGAATAATCCAAGTTTCTTCTTGGTTGGGGTTGACTCGCGCAAACCAGTAGGACAGCACTGGCACGCCGGCGACCGTAAACAGTAATGAGCCAGTCAGGGCCAAAATGACTGTAATGGCCATTGGCCGGAACAGCTTTCCCTCTAACCCAAAAAGAGTGAGAACTGGAATATACACGATAATGATAATGCCAACTGCAAACACAATTGGGCGCAACACTTCTTTTGCAGCATCTTCAATCACTGCATGCTTTTTGTCTTTTGGAATGTCTTCAACATCACGAAGTTTTCGAAGAATATTGTCGATCATGACGACGGAACCGTCTACGAGTAGGCCAAAGTCTATGGCCCCAAGACTCATGAGATTGCCGGACAACCCTGCTTGATACATGCCGGTAAAGGCCATTAACATGGACAACGGAATTGCCATGGCCACGATGAGACCAGCTCGCAGGTCACCAAGAAATAAAAACAAAATTGCGATGACCAAGAGTCCACCTTCCAACAGGTTGTTGCGTACGGTTCGAATCACCTTGTCGACAAAGAGCGTTCGATCGTAATAAGGCTCTATAACGACTCCGGCTGGCAATGTTGCTTGAATCTCTTCAACCCGTTTCTTGACGCGTGCCACGACTTGATGGGCATTGGCTCCGGCAAGCATTTGTACCATGCCAATAACCGTTTCTCCTTCACCCATTCGTGACGCAGACCCAATCCGCAGGGCTGCGCCTTCTTTGACTTCTCCAATGTCTTGGATAAAGATTGGTACACCTCCAGGACCATGGTCGATGACGATATTGCTAAGGTCAGTCACATTTGTCGCCATGGCTTCGCCCCTAATAAGATAGTGCTCCCGCTCATGTTCAAGGTACCCACCGCCCGCTAAGGCATTATTTTGTTCAAGAGCTTCAAAGATTTGTTTAAGAGTCAGATTAAAGGAAAGAAGTTTTCCAGGATCAACGACAACTTGAAATTGCTTTGTTTCGCCCCCCCAAATATTGACTTCCACAACACCTGGAACGGTTTGAAGACGTCGGGCAATATCCCACTCTAAGAGCGTGCGCAAGGCCATGGGACTATATTGCTCTCCTCGGAGTGTAAATTGATATACTTCTCCGAGTCCGGTCGTGAGAGGTCCCATCATGGGTCTTCCATAAGAGGAGGGAATTTGTTCCGTGGCCAAAGCTAATCGTTCGTTCACTAACTGACGGACAAAGTACTGGTCTAACGATTCGTCAAATATAGCTGTGACTGCTGATAACCCATATCGCGAAACGGAACGAATTTCTTCTAACCCCGGAAGACCACTCAAAGAAGTCTCAATTGGAAATGTCACAAATTGTTCAACCTCGATGGGCCCTAATGCCGGTGAACGGGTAAGGATCTGTACTTGCACTGGCGTGAGATCGGGGACAGCGTCGATCGTTAGTTCATTTAATGACCAGAGACCGCCTATGGTCACGAGAAAGAGTGTAACCAGTGTAAAAAACCGATATCGAAGGGAAAGTGTGAGTAATCGTTCCATATTCAGCGAACTTGAAAATTAATGACTATGGCCTTCGATTGATCCTTCGAGTAAAGCATTTTTTAAATCAAAGACACCCTCTGTGACGACTGCGTCTCCCGGTTCGATCCCACTTTTAACTTCTACAAGACCTCCACCTTCTTGCCCAAGATTGACTTCAACAAAATCGTATCCCACGTCGCGTTTCACAAAGACCCCACGAACGCCATCGATCATCGTGATGGCTGTGTTGGGTATCGAAAGCACGGGAAGTCTTTCGTCAATGAGTCGAACTTCTACGTATTCGTTTGGCTTGAGTTGACCGTTGGTGTTGTTGACATCAAATCGAAACTGAATCGTTCTCGTGGCTTCTTCAGCGACGGGAGAAATATAAGCGAGTGTGGCCGTGATGGGATTTCCTCCTCGAGGTACGACCTCTCCCTGGTCACCTTCCTTAAACCGACGGGCCTGTTCAATGGGGAGATTCGCAAAGACCCAGACCCGGCTCGTGTTGACGATATCAAATAATTCTTCACCGGCTGCCACACCTTGCCCTAATACTGCTAGTTGATGAACGATTGTGCCGCTCAGCGGAGCTCTCAAAATATATGTATGTCCTTCTAAATGACTTCCATGTTCGAGTTCATTCAACTCCTGTGGCGTGAGTCCCATGTTCAACAACTTCTCACGAACATGTTGATGGACTGCCTGTGCTTCAATGTATTGGCCACGGTCTTCGAGAAAACGACGCTCCGAGACGATATTCTCATCCAGTAATTGTTGTGTTCGTTTGAAATTGCTCTTTGCTACATCGCTTTTAGCCTTGGTGACTAAATATTCTTGAATCAATTCATCTAACATCAAGCTTTCAATGGCAGCCAGTGGTTGTCCTTTTTCGACTCGATTGCCGAGTTTGCTCAATACCCTGTCCACCTGCCCAGAAATTCGAGAAGACACCTTGGCCACTTGAGCCAAATCGATAGCGACACTTCCAGGAGCCGTAATGCTATGAGGGGTAAGGCGTTCAGTGGCTTCTTCTGTTCGAATTCGTTCGAGAGATTTCTGAGACACTTCTTTAATATGAAAGGATTGCGTAGAGGGTGAATTAGGCGATATTGATGTCTCAAGTGTCGCCGCGGAGTCACCTTGGCTCGGATTTTCAGAACAACCTGTGAAAAGCAATAACACCAATAGTAGTAAGAAGTTCATTGTTGGCCTTCTCTTGATCAAGGCGTATCAGAATGCGTGTGAAAAAAGATCGCACGAGACCGATCCTCGCAAGCCAGCTTGCTTGAACGACGAGATGCGGTCGTGCGAGAGCAGGAAATTATGCAGAGAAGAAAGGAGGGGGACGGATATGGTGAATGGTCTTAAGGATTTGAGAGGGAGGCGATCGTTCTGGGTAAAGAGCTTGATCGCTTTTTAGAGAAACCGGCGGTGATGACTCATTTGAGGCAGGGAAAAACATAGGCGACTCATGATTCAGCAAAGAATTATTGTAAGAGCCGCTGAGCAGAGAAAACCCTATTTCATCATGAGTGAGCTGATGGACATCAGCATGTTGACAATGTACGAGTCCTTCCATAGCCTCTTCTGAAGCAGGAGCGTTATCAAAATCGTGGTTGTGAAACTCACAGGCCAGGTCTTGAGAGAACACCGAATGAAAGAGCCCTCCATGCGTATGCTTTTGTGCCCCATGTGCATGGTCGGCTTCTGGATGGACGTGGATTAATGGAATGGCTACGAGCCATAGTACCAACCACGTGTGGCTAATGCTTGTGATAAATTGAGTGCGTGTAGTCATTTTCTGTGCGTTGATCATGTGATCCTTCTTCACGTCACATACTGATCTTATCAGTTTATCCTATCCATGACTACCAACTTATTCGTGCGGCCACGTCCAATTACGAATCTCCGGCATATCATCACCATATTGGAAGATATGCGTTTTGTGATCAATTTTTTTATCGCGAATCGTTTGCTTCGCATATGCGGCGAGGTACCCGAGTTTTGGAACTCGGTCGATTACGTCAGCTACGAGATGAAAGCGATCCAGATCATTCAAGACCACCATGTCAAATGGTGTCGTGGTTTTCCCTTCTTCCTTGTATCCACGAACATGCAGATTCTTATGATTCGTTCGACGATAGGTGAGGCGATGAATGAGCCACGGATAACCATGGAATGCAAAGATGATCGGTTTGTCAGTCGTGAACAATGTATCAAACTCTTTGTCTGACAATCCGTGAGGATGTTCATGTTGTGGTTGAAGCTTCATCAGGTTCACAACATTGACTACGCGAATCTTAAGATCTGGGACTTGTTTTCGGAGGAGGTCCACAGCGGCAAGGGTTTCTAGCGTGGGAATATCGCCAGCGCAGGCCATGACGACGTCGGGTTCATCGCCTTTATCGTTGCTTGCCCATTCCCAAATGCCAATGCCGGCCGTGCAATGTTTGATGGCGGCATCCATACTCAAATATTGAAGGCCGGGTTGTTTGCCTGCCACAATGACATTGACGCGGTTGCGGCTCCGTAAACATTTGTCTGTCACGTATAGCAGACTGTTAGCATCTGGGGGTAAGTATACGCGAATCACCTCAGCTTTCTTATTCACGACGTGATCGATAAAGCCTGGATCTTGATGCGAGAACCCATTGTGATCTTGTCGCCACACGTGCGAGGTCAGCAAATAGTTCAGGGAGGCAATCGGTCTTCGCCATGGAATTTCAGAGCTGCTGATCTTTAACCATTTGGCATGTTGATTAAACATCGAGTCAACGATATGAATAAAGGCTTCATACGAAGAAAACAGCCCGTGACGTCCAGTCAGGAGGTAGCCCTCCAACCATCCTTGGCAGGTATGTTCGCTCAACATTTCCAAGACCCGCCCGTCTTGAGCCAAGTGGTCGTCTTCAGGAAGTCTGTCCGCAAGCCACCGTCGATTCGTGACTTCAAAGAGCGCACCAAGTCGATTAGAAGCCGTTTCATCTGGACCAAACACCAAGAAGTTGCGATTGTTGAGATTACGCTTCATCATATCTCGTAAGAACTGTCCCATGACGCGCGTCGCCTCTGCGACGACGGTTCCCGGTTTTGGCACATCAACGGCATAATCTTGGAAGTTGGGCATCTTAAGGTCTTTTAGCAACAAGCCTCCATTTGCATGTGGATTTGCACCCATGCGTCTGTTACCCGTCGGCGCGAGTTCCGCGAGCGCTGGCTTGAGTTGACCAGAGTCATCGAATAGTTCATTCGGTCTGTAACTCTTCATCCATTTTTCGAGTAATTTAATATGCGCCTTCTTGGTTGCCATCTCTGCAAGAGGTACTTGATGAGATCGCCAAGAGTCTTCAGTTTTCTTCCCATCTACGTTTTCAGGCCCTGTCCAACCTTTTGGGCTTCGCAATATAATCATAGGCCAATAGGGACGTTGAGTATTTCCCTTTACTCGCGCGTCGTATTGAATTGTATGAATGTCATTGATTACGGTGTCTAATGTTGACGACATTAACTGGTGCATTTTCATAGGGTCCGATCCCTCCACAAAGTAGGGCTTATACCCATACCCAACAAACAAGCTTTTCAGTTCTTGCTCACTAATTCTAGCCAACACGGTCGGATTGGCAATCTTGTATCCATTCAAATGCAGAATGGGGAGCACCGCACCGTCATCAACAGGATTGAGAAATTTATTGGAATGCCAGGCCGTGGCAAGAGGACCGGTTTCTGCTTCTCCATCACCTACCACACAGGCGACGACTAAGTCAGGGTTATCAAAGGCCGCACCGAATGCATGCGAAAC
The DNA here is from genome assembly GCA_965223675.1 of Nitrospirales bacterium. Taxonomy (GTDB): domain Bacteria; phylum Nitrospirota; class Nitrospiria; order Nitrospirales; family UBA8639; genus JAGQKC01. Next base: position 867,530 of record OZ245013.1, read on the forward strand.
AGCGTATCCCAACTCTCCTCCTTCATGGATGGAGCCTGGAGTCTCAGGTGCCACATGACTAGGAACTCCCCCAGGAAACGAAAATTGTTTAAAGAGTTTCTTCATCCCTTCCGCATCTTGAGAAACATTGAGATAGATCTCGCTGTACGTCCCTTCAAGGTAGGTGTTGGCAACTAAGCCTGGACCTCCGTGACCCGGCCCAGCAATATAGATCATATTGAGGTCATGCATCTTGATAAGTCGATTGAGGTGTACATAAATGAAATTCAAACCAGGAGTCGTTCCCCAATGACCTAAGAGTCTTGGTTTGATATGTTCAAACGTCAGCGGTTTCTTTAGTAACGGATTATCGAGAAGATAGATTTGCCCGACAGATAAGTAATTGGCGGCTCTCCAGTAAGCGTCCATTAATTCCAGTTCTTTTTTTGAAAGTGGATTCGACATTCGAACCTCCTCGTGACTGCGTAATTACACATTAATACGGCGATTGAGCGATTGGGTATGGCTCAAATTTCCTGCGGTGGAAAGGGAAGAAAAATGTAGAAAAGAAAACTTTTCTGTTTTCCATAAAAACAATCATGTTTCTCCTGACTCACGGATGAATCTGTCGAACGACTGGTCGAGTCGCAACTGGAGTTTCTGGTGAGAGATGAATCTCTTCGTCTTCGTGTCGGATAAGTAACCCGTTGCCCTCTCGTAAAGAATAGGTTGCTGAATCTGATCCAATTTTGACATCCAGAATTTGCCCTCGATAGGTTAAGGGGAATCGGAGTTTTGCGGGTTGATCTGGTGCATGTCTTGGCTTGAAGGTCAGAATTCCGTCGTCATCCCGCATCCCTCCAAATCCGTAGATCAGCGCCATCCATGTTCCTCCCATTGAAGCGATATGACAACCGTCTGTGACGTTTCCTCCGATGTCTGCAAGATCCATAAGCGTCGCTGCTGTCGCATATTCAAATGCCTTTTCTTCGTATCCAATCTCTGCCGCGACAATACTTTGAATACAGGACGACAGTGAAGAATCACCTGTTGTTAACGGGTCGTAATAGTCGAAATTCTGTTTCTTTTGTTCGGGAGAGAAGTGCCGGCTGAGGAGAAACATGGCTAAGACCACATCGGCTTGTTTAATCACTTGGTACCGGTAAATCACCAAGGGATGATAAAACAACAAGAGTGGAAAGTTCTCTGGGGGAGTATTTTGTAGATCCCAGATTTCCTTATCTAAAAATGCGTCATCTTGAGGATGAATACCATTGATTTCATCATACGGGATGTACATATTTTCCGCGGCACGTCTCCATTCCTTGACTTCATCTTTTTCCAAATCGGTCTTGCTTGACAGAGCGGCATAGATTTTGGGGTGTTTTTCAGACAGCGTTTCAAGAGTTTCTGTGGCATATCGCAGATTCTCGCGCGCCATAAGATTGGTGTAGGCATTATTGTTGACAACGGTGTTATATTCATCCGGGCCGGTTACACCATGAATGCAAAACTTTCCTCCTTTTTGTTCGGAAAAAAACCCGAGATCACTCCAAAGACGTGCCGTTTCGATGAGCATTTCTGTACCGTAGTGATGCAAGAATTCTTCATCTCCAGTGGCATTGACGTACTTTTTTAACGCATAGATGATATCGGCATTGATGTGGTATTGGGCCGTTCCAGCTGCATAAAAAGCTGAAGCTTCTTGACCGTTGATGGTCCTCCAGGGAAACATTGCACCTTTTTGATTCAATTCTTTGGCGCGATCTCGCGCGTTGTCTAGCATGTGATATCGAAACAAAAGAAGGTTCTTGGCGATACGCGGTGAGGTATAAATCAAAAACGGCAGAAGATAGATTTCAGTATCCCAAAAATAGTGCCCTTCGTAAGCTGAGCCGGTGAGACCTCTGGCTGCCACCCCTAGAGTGTCGGCCCGTCCTGCGGCTTGGAGGATGTGAAAGAGATTGAAGCGAATAGCCTGTTGGATTTCTATCGTAGAACGTTTGGCTCGATTGGGATCAATATCGCTTATCCGCACGTCGCTCCTTTTCCAGAAGTCCTCCATGTACTGCTCCTGTTCGAGCAGAATACGATCGAATCCATATTCCATGGCTCGATTCAATGAGCGTTTGGCTCTGTCACACAGCCCTTCAGCAGAAGCAGTATGCGTGGTGTGATAGGTGATATACTTTGAAAGATGGATACTCAATCCAGGTTGAGCCTCGATAGAAAAGACGACTGCGCCAAAATCATTGGAACATTTACTCTCGTAGGAATACTGACATTCGGTGTTCAGGTCGTGGTCGGTGCCACAGGCTATGCCCATCCTGCTGTTCATCGTCTCATGACATAATATGATGCGGCGATCCTTGGCATACTGAATTTTGGGATGGAGCACTCGTTCCCTGAACCCCTTTGCCTTTCTGGGATCGCCATCGCGTTGTTGATGATTGTGGAGATAAAGCATTTCGGACGAAATGACCAAAGGGGCAGGCGAATTCAAGATTGTCACTTCATAAGAAATGGCTGCTAAATGTCGGTGAGGAAACGATACGAGACGCCGTGACTTTATTGATACCTGCTTGCCGGAAGGCGTTTCCCACACAAGCTCACGGTCGAGCGTGGCGGATTTCATATTAAGACGGCGGTTGTAACTGAGTAATTGTGCGTTAGGAAGGTACAGAGGTTCGTCATCCACATAAATTTTTATTTTTTTACTGTCTGTCACATTGACGATCATTTGACCCGTCTTGGCAAAACCATAGGCTTCTTCTTCATACGAAATTGGCCATGATTCATAAAGCCCATTCACGAATGTCCCATTTTGAATCGCAGGTACTCCTTCTTCTGGACATCCACGCATGCCTAAGTAGCCGTTGCCAATTGAATAAATGGTTTCGTTCTGAGCTAAGAAGCTCGGATTAAACTCTTTTTCCACCATATTCCACTCATCTGGAGGGTATATATGAGGAGGAGGAATGACACGTTCATGATGTATCATGTGTAGTTGCTTTACGACGAGACGTTTGTAAATGCGCGACCGCTGGTATCTACTAAGTTTTTTCTATAGACAAGATTTGCTCTCCGTCCGTTCGTTGGGGGTTATGGTGTTCACTGAATACATTCGCTAAGGTCGGACACAACGATATGTGCTCCGTTTTTCTTGAGTTCTTCGGCATAACCTTTTCGATCGATACCAATCACGAGACCAAAACCTCCCTTCACTCCGGCCTGAACTCCGGAAATGGCATCTTCAATGACGACAGCACGTTTGGGCTGTACTTCAAGTAGTTGAACGGCCTTCAAATAAGAATCGGGAGCAGGTTTTCCAGCCAAATGTTGATCGACAATTGTGGTTCCATCAATCTGTGCATCAAATACGTCTCTGATTCCTGCAGCCTGGAGCACGGCTTGACTGTTCTCACTGGACGTGACAATTGCCGTTTTCATGCCTATCTCTTTAACGTGTTTGAGGAATGTCATGCTCCCCTCGTATACTTCAATGCCATCAGTTTTTATCACTTTCGTTACTAGGTTGCTCTTACGATTTCCAATTCCGCAAACAGTCTCCTTGTGAGGAGGGTCATCATGTGTTCCCTCAGGAAGGGTGATGCCGCGAGATTTTAAAAAATCTCGCGCCCCGTCAAAACGTGTTTTTCCGTCAACGTGGAGCTTATAGTCCGTGGCAATTTCAAAGGAGCGAAAAGTCTTACCTGTTTTCGTTGAGTGTGTTTGAAGGTATTCGTCAAATATTTTCTTCCAACATGTTGCATGCATATTCGCCGTATTTGTAATAACACCGTCAAGATCGAATAATATGGCATCATACTTGTCGCGTGTTATCATAATGCTTGTTTTACCTTCATTCATTTTCATAATTAATCAATCATCAAAGTCAGTTATATGGTCTTTTTGCGCAAGTACTTTCTTGGTTGCCCATTCCCGAAGTTGTTGTTTGTCTTGCGAAGAGAGTTGAGCCTCAGGGTGAAGAGGAAGATAAAACCATGGGGGCATTTCTCCTTCCCCTATTTCTTCCGAAATTTCTTTTAGCTTCTTAGCCTTTTTCTTGCGGGTGTACTGATTCCATATAGAGAAGTTTAATTCTTCCCGTCCTTCTTTGACGTCCCAGGCGAGAAGCCACGATGCAGGGGCTACCTGGCTATACCAAGGCCACACAGTTTCATGGGAGTGGCAGTCATAACAGGCTCGCTTGAGGATGGATTGAATATGGGGAGGGGTGCTTATTTCCTTAACAACAGGGGGATTACTCTGCGTAACAGGAATGAGTTGGATAAGTCCAAAGAAGAGCATCATAACGGCTAGACTCGTGAATATTCGTTTCATTATTGGTTTTGTTTTTCTTCGTGTTGATGAGTACTCAAGCATCGTACCGTTTCAGATGCGATCCATGATTCCTCATCAGTTCCAATGACAAAGGCAGCAACTGCAGCTCCAAGTGCGCTAATTTCTCTAGCATTTCCAGGCTTCAATCCTACTGCAGCCTGGTTGCGCTCTGTATCCAGTCGCAACCCGCACCATTCCATTCCTTCAAAAATTTGAGCACGAATCTTTGGCGCTCCTTCGCCAATACCGCCGCCAAAGACAATCGCATTCGCTCCTCCCAGCACTGCCAAATAGGCACCAATATACTTTTGGACGCGATAACAGAACATATCAATGGCAAGTCGTGCGCGGGTATTCTGTTCGTGCGTTGCGGCAACAAGTAATTGGCGCATGTCATTCGTTTGGCCTGAGACGCCCAACAGTCCAGAATGTTCATTGAGCCAGTTCTGAACGCCGCTCACTGAAACCTGCTCCTTCTTTGCCAAGTAGCTGATGATAGAGGGATCAAGGTCCCCTGAACGAGTTCCCATCATGAGTCCTTCGCAGGGGGTAAACCCCATTGACGTATCAATGGATTTACCGAATGCGATGGCGGCCATCGAACAGCCATTGCCTAATTGCATAGTAATAAGACGTTGATCATTCAATTGACATCCGGTGTGGGTTGCATAACTATGAGCTAAGGAGGCATGGGCGATTCCGTGAAATCCATATTTCCTGATGTGATGCTGTTCCCCTAGCTCGTATGGTATGGCATAGGTTGCTGCCTTTGCGGGGAGTGTGTGATGAAATGTGGTATCAAATACCGCTACCATCGGGACAGAATCATTCAGGAATGTTTGAGTTTCATAGATACCTGAAAGACATGCCGGATTATGTAAAGGAGCGAGTTCGTTTAATTGTTCGATTTTACGTAATACATTTTCGTCAATAGTTGTTGGATTAGAAAAATGCTTTCCTCCATGAACGACACGATGTCCAACAGCTTCGATTGTGTTGATGTCCAACGTCATGTCTCCTGACTTCTTCAGACTTCTAAGGGAGTCGAACATGAATGAGAACGCTTGCTCATGATTGTCGGTGTGGTACTCCTGTTTATAAATACATTGTTCCTTTTCTGATATTTCCAACGTTGTGTCTTTTCCTATTCCTTTTAACGTGGCTTGAATTATCACTTCATGCATACTCTGTCTTTTTGTATTTGGAAGAGGTTGTAAGTCCATGACGTGGAGCCGTATCGAAGAACTTCCACTATTGATGACAAGGATTTTCATAAAGCACGGAGAATATTTTTTGTCGACGTTGGTCTGAGAAAATCTTGACAAGGTTCAAACATTAAATCGCTTGCACCAACATTTGTATATCAAAAGCCTGTACAGATGCTTCTGTCTCACCTCTTTTCCTCATTCGAGGAGAGAAAAGCAAAAGTAACGCCAGATTGGAATACTCGGTATTCTTGTTGCATCTGTGATTCCCAATGAGAATTTTGTACATATTTTCTCGATTGATCGGGCCATTGGGGAAAATTGGGACGAGGATGAAATGTCATGGTGTAGCAGAATGCGGCACATTGACAGTTGCCGACGGTTTATCTTAATTCGTCTGAATTTTTATCAAGTGAAAGAGTGAAAGAAAGAAGAAGATTAACATTAATGGTCAAAGCGCAGTTGAGAGCATTCTACATTGAGAGAAAATGACACGATGGACAACCAGATAAATCACGGCACGCACCAGCTGCCTGTTCATGAAGTGCTTCTACTCTTGGAGACGGATGCCTCTCGAGGCTTGACCGATCATGAGGCTTCCCAGCGGCTAAAACGATTTGGACCAAATGTGCTGCCGTTGATTCGTCGGCATGGCCCGTTGCTCCGGTTCTTGCTGCAATTCCACTACCCTCTGATCTATATACTCTTGGCAGCGACGATTATCACCGCACTTTTAGGTGAGTGGGTGGATTCTGGTGTGATATTCGGGGTGGTGTTGGTGAATGCCATCGTAGGCTTTATTCAGGAGTCCCGTGCGGAGCGAGCACTGGAGGCCTTGATGTCGATGGTTAAAACGGAGGCCACGGTCTTGCGTGAAGGAGAAAAAACCCAAATTGCTTCATCTGAGGTGGTACCAGGCGATGTGGTACTCGTGCAGTCCGGCGATAAAGTGCCAGCTGATCTGCGCCTGATTTTCATCCGCGAGTTGCAGATCGATGAATCAGCCTTAACTGGAGAATCCGTCCCGGTTGTGAAAGAGGAATTGCAGCTGCCGGCTGCCACGGCGCTAGCGGATCGTCGAAACTTGGCTTACTCCGGGACGCTTGTGACTTATGGCCAAGGAGTTGGCGTGGTTGTGGGCACCGGGGCCGAGACTGAAATTGGCCGCATTCATCAACTTATCGGTAGTGCAGCCGATATTGCTACGCCTCTGACGAAAAAGATTGCACACTTTAGTCAAATTCTCACTGTCGTTATTCTGGGATTAGCCGGCGTCACCTTTGGAATAGGGATGTGGCGGGGGCAACCTGCCGTTGAGATGTTTATGGCCGCAGTGGCGTTAGCCGTTGGCGCGATTCCCGAGGGACTTCCCGCTGCCGTGACCATTACTTTGGCCATTGGTGTCGATCGCATGGCTCGACGTCATGTCATCATACGCAAGCTCCCAGCCGTGGAAACCTTGGGAAGTACCACAGTGATTTGTTCAGATAAAACGGGCACCCTGACAGAAAATCAGATGACTGTCCAGACTATCATTACCGGGGGGAAAGAATTTGAGGTAAGTGGGACAGGGTATGAACCGGTCGGAACCATTGAGCGAGATGGGAGGGTGATCGACCTTGAAAATGCACCGGCACTCCGTGAATGTCTTGTAGCCGGGATGCTTTGCAACGACACCCAATTGGTGAATCGAGATCTCCAATGGATAATCCTGGGGGATCCCACTGAAGGCGCGTTACTGGTAGCAGCTCAGAAGGCTGGGCTTGATTGGAAGGAATTCTCTCAACACACTCCCCGTGTCGATGTTATTCCCTTCGAATCTCAACGGCAGTATATGGCAACCCTTCACCAGAGAACGGATGACGCCTCGAAGGTCGTCTACATTAAAGGGGCCATGGAAAAAGTATTGAGTATGTGTACTCAGGAACTGGATTCCGAGGGAAAAGAAAAGCCATGTGATCAGATAATGATTCACCGTCAAGCCGACGAACTCGCTGAACGGGGCCTTCGCCTCTTGGGATTTGCCCGGGGAATAGTTTCGTCAGAGACCGATATCCTTGGTTCAGACCAGCTTCCTTCCAAACTGACATGGCTTGGTCTCCAAGGCATGATGGATCCTCCTCGCCCCGAGGCCATTCGGGCCGTGCACGCCTGTCAGGCTGCAGGGCTCGCTGTCAAGATGATTACCGGCGACCATGCCGTGACAGCGCGTGTCATTGCTCAGAAGATTGGACTTGGGACAACAACCGTCTCGGATGTAGAAGAGCCACAAGTTATGACTGGATCAGACTTGGCTGTCTGTCCGGTGGCTGAGTTACCAGAGGCCGCGAACGAGACCATGGTGTTTGCGCGAGTGGCACCAGAGCAAAAACTTCGACTGGTTGAGGCCTTACAGACCCGAGGACACGTAGTCGCGATGACCGGTGATGGGGTCAACGATGCCCCTGCTCTCAAACAAGCCGATATCGGCGTGGCGATGGGCCTAGGTGGCACGGAGGTAGCCAAGGAAGCTGCTGATTTGGTCTTGACTGATGACAACTTTGCCTCGATTGGAGCAGCGGTGGAAGAAGGACGAGGGGTCTTTGACAACTTGACGAAGTTTATTGTGTGGACTCTGCCGACAAATATGGGAGAGGGTCTGGTGATCTTGGCGGCGATTGGAGCTGGAGTGGCTCTGCCGATTTTGCCGGTGCAGATTCTCTGGATTAATATGACCACAGCGGTAGCGCTAGGACTGATGCTCGCCTTTGAACCCAAGGAGGTTGGGATTATGCAGCGCCCTCCACGGGATCCGAGCCGGCCGCTACTGACTGGCGAGCTGGTGTGGAGAATTCTTCTGGTTGGGGCACTCCTCCTTGCTGGTGCGTTTGGCTTATTTCTTTGGGTACAGAGCACAGGCGGAACCTTAGAAGAAGCCCGGACCGTGGCCGTTAATGTTTTTGTCATGGTGGAGCTGTTTTATCTCTTTAATTGTCGTTCGCTGGAATATTCGATACTTCAGCTTGGTATATTCAGTAATCCCTGGGTCACCGGGGGAGTGCTCACGATGATCGTACTTCAATTACTGTTCACGTATGTCCCCTCGATGAATTTCCTGTTTCATACCACGCCGATCGAGTTAGAAACATGGATGCCGATCGTGGGCGTGGGGATGACCAGCTATGTCATTGTCGAGATTGAGAAATGGATCAGGCGAAAGCTAACCGGTTCAGCCAAACTCTCTCCACACTTCGAAAAAGAAATCGAGTAGTGACGCGAGCTTGTAGCCTGGGAAGGAGAAGCAAATGAACATTCGTGTATCTTTTCGGTGTCGTTGAAATAAAACAGTGGCCGGAGTGGTCTGCCTTTGATGACGCCAGCCAGTTTCATGACAAGATTGACGCTGTCTGGGAAAAGGCAACAACGAAAGTCCATCGGTTCATTAGCCGTCTGGCAAATTCATTCTCCAGATCTAGGCTGGACGTTCGCCCCAATGTCGTGGAAGGCATCCCCGGAGCCGAGATTCTCACGGCGATTGATCAACATCAGATTGACTTGGTTATCGTAGGTGCCAAGGGGTTATCGGGAATAAAACGATTTCTCCTCGGTAGCGTCAGCGAGTGGATCTTGTTGTGGTGGGATTGAGGGGGCTCACTGGGTTGAGGCGCTTCTTTTTGGGAAGTGTTGCCCACAAAGTGGCGCGCAACTCGTCGTGTTCAGTGCTGGTGGTTCGCTAGTCTGACTCAAATTGAGGGCATCAGACAAAGTTTTTCCAGTTATTGCCCTGTATGTGCCAGTCACACAGGATATTCTTAATGTCTCACCTGTCACGTTAGAAAGTTGGGTTTTTCTTTCATCGACGATTTTAATCGCCATGGAGGTCTTTCAGACGATAAAATGGCGAACAAGGGGCGATATATCTGATGAGCGAACGCATGGACAAGAAATTTCGATTCTCCATTTGGTATTTCATTGTCGTGTTTTGGATACTGATTATGCTGCAAGAATTGTATCTGGCCTCGCAGCATCTGGATGAAGTGCCCTATAGTCAGTTCAAGGTCTGGGTTGTTGAAGACAAGGTGGCCGAAGTTGCCATTACGGATACGATCATTAATGGAAAACTCAAACCTGATCTAAAGTCTGACGCCGAACAATGGTTCAAAACGATTCGGGTTGATGATCCTGATCTCGTCAAACTCTTGGAAGAAAAGAACGTTGAATTTTCTGGGGTCATCGTGAGCACATTATGGAAGGACGTGGCATCATGGGTGATTCCAATATTGATTTTTGTGGCGATATGGATGTTCATGTTTCGGCGAGTGAGTCAAGGAGCCGGTGGCAGTTTCATGCGAATAGGGCAATCCAAGGCCAAGATCTATATGGAAAAAGATATCCCTGTCGGCATGAAAGATGTGGCTGGAGTGGATGAGGCTAAGGACGAACTCCTAGAGGTGATAGAATTTCTTCAGACGCCAGAAAAATTCACGCGTATCGGTGGTCGTATCCCAAAAGGTGTCTTGCTGGTTGGTCCCCCAGGAACTGGGAAAACTCTTCTAGCTCGCGCGATAGCCGGTGAAGCCGCTGTGCCGTTCTTTTCGATCAGCGGATCGGAGTTCGTCGAGATGTTTGTGGGGGTGGGTGCAGCGCGAGTGCGAGATTTATTTGAGAATGCGAAAGGAAAGGCTCCGTGCATTATTTTTATTGATGAACTCGATGCCCTTGGGAAAGCCAGAGGGTCAGGCCCCATGGCTCATGAAGAGCGTGAGCAAACATTGAATCAATTACTGGTGGAAATGGACGGATTCGATCCGCGTGTCGGCGTGGTGATTCTTGCTGCTACGAATCGCCCGGAGATTCTTGATCAGGCCTTACTCCGAGCTGGACGATTTGATCGACAGGTCTTAGTCGATCGCCCTGATCGACTTGGACGACAAGCGATTCTTGAGATTCATGCCAAAGCTGTGAAACTTGAAGATGATGCCGCTCTTGATAAGATTGCAGCTATGACTCCAGGCATGGTGGGTGCTGACCTCGCAAACGTCATCAATGAAGCCGCCTTATTAGCAGTTCGACGGAACCGAGAAACCGTGCAGCAGGCAGATTTAGAAGAGGCTGTGGAACGGGTAGTTGCCGGATTAGAGAAGAAGAGTCGCGTGCTGAGTGAAGAGGAACGGAACCGGGTCGCTCATCATGAAGTGGGCCATGCGTTAGTGGCCATGATGATTCCAGGCTCTGATCCCGTTCAAAAAATTTCCATTATTCCTCGAGGCATAGCCGCATTAGGCTATACTATGCAGCTGCCCACCGAAGACCGGTATTTGCTAACCCGATCAGAACTCGAAAACAAAATCGCTGTTCTCTTGGGTGGTCGCGTGGCTGAAGAACTCATCTTTGGTGAAGCCTCTACTGGAGCAGCTGACGACCTTCAAAAAGCCACCAATATCGCAAAACGAATGGTTAAAGATTATGGCATGAGTGAAACATTAGGGACTGTGGCCTTAGAACAATCTGGACAGTCCATGTTTCTCACACCCAATGAACCTGCCTTGAGAGAAACTTATTCAGAAGAAACAGCTAGAGAAATTGATCAAGAAGTGCGGTGCCTCATCGATAGTCAGCAAACACGTGTCCAATCGCTCCTCACTCAAATCAAGCCCGTCCTAATTCAAGGAGCCGAAAAACTCTTGGCTGATGAGGTGATGCCAGGAAAAAGTCTCCAGAGACTACTTCTCGTGAATGAACAGTCTATAATCAAGCAAAAGAACTATGGTAGGCACAATCCATAGAAATTGCTTCGCTATGGCATTCTGGCAAATGATAGAAGTGAGCGGCTAAAGAGTCTTGACGCTTAAGTATATCGGGAATAGGTACTCTTTTGAGGTCGAGCCTTTATCATAACTCCTAGTATCAGGCCAAGTAATACGAGGCCGCCGCCATACAGTAGCCATTCACGTTGGACATTGTCCTCTAAGCGTCTGACATGTTCTGAAAGTTTGCCTACCTCATCTACTAGAAGTTCGTTCTGTTTTGTGAGCTCGACGTTACGGACATGCTCGTTTATCGGGTCAGCTGAGACACGTTTCAACTCTTCGAGTTCTTTGGTCAAAGCTTGTACTTGCGAATTTAGAGTACGATTATTGGCCTCGGCTTCTTTGTGCACAGACTGAATGTTCATGAGCGTTTTCCGTTCGTTGTCGAGTTTAGTTTGGAGGTTTTGAATGCGCGTCTCAGCGGCAGCTAACTTCGCGCGGGCGATTGGTTGCCCGACGAGGTACTGAGATCGTACCCACCCTTCAGTACCTCCATTTGTTCGAATTTGCGTGAAGCCAGCCTCCTCATCTATTGCAAGCACGGTTAAACGTGTTCCGCTTGGCAAGCCACGATGAATGATACGATGACTAGGAGTAGGGCCACTTCGCAGTGGGACTTTCAACTCATCCGAAATGTAGTTGACGTCGCCAACCGCAGCAAATGTCTGTAAGGATGATGTCAGACAGAAAAATAGGAGTAAGACGAGATAGATCAAATATTTCAAAATGTTTGGCCTCCTCGTTGTATAGGTGATTCTGGAACTATGCTTTTTTCTAGGAAGCGTGCAGTACAGTGGTCATAAACCGTAGGAATGATGAAAATCTATTAGGATACTAAGATAAGTAACAAAGGAAGCGCAGGGTGTCAATCCTGTCAAAGGATGGGAACACTACGCTACGGATAAAGTTTTACCGGGAAGAATAGGTAATGTGTTTCTTGATGCAACGTAAAAAATCTTGAAGTGTCTTACTAAAGGAAACTTACCCATATTATCTGAATCTCAGGTCAACTCCTTCAGCTTATTCAGGGTGCCGAAGCGTTCTTTACAGAAGACGTGTTGTAGGAAACCGTTGTGAGAAGTCATTGTACAGCTATCAAGATGCTATTTCTGAGCGAAATCTTTAGAGTTTTTAGGCATTGTTCAAATAAGTAGCTTGAGCTTGTAACATGAAAAAGAATGATGAATTTATTAGTTGTGCAATGAGAATTTTCAAGACATAATAAACGAAACCGAATCTCTCATCTGAATTGGATCCCGACATGGATAGTCTGGAGTCTCAATCCTCATATTCTTTTACCTTTTACGTTTTTTTATTTCTTCTCTCAATTAGCGTGCCAATTTTTTTCATTTCCTGGTTTCTCGATGCGTCTTACTATGTTCCTCGAGTGAACGGGTGGGGGCTTGTGTGTTTTTATTTAACAATGGGGTTTTTAAGTGTGGGGCTATTTGGATTATTATCCTTTCTCTCTCATTCCGCCTTCCGCATTTCCAATTTTGCAAAGGAATGGCAATTTGGATTTGGTTCACTATTCATCGCTGGTATCACTTTTTTCATATTTCTAACTCTGCTCGACGCAAGTGGCGTTGATTTTTTTAAACGCTAATCACACATCATTAAAACGTGAGTCAACAGTCGTACGATTGTTAACTTCTAAGTGAAACATGTCGCACAGATCCACAGCACTTGTCCTGTTTTTATGTGTGAGTGTACCGGGGTTTCTTGGATTTCAAAACCCCGAAGTTGCAGATGCTTATGTTCAAGAATGGGAATTAATTGAGCGAATGAGTGCAGGGGTTTGGTTTATCGTCACATCGTGGTGCCTCGTTGCAGCTTTTCTGGCACAAACCCATAAAGGAGAATGGGCTATTGGTTCAATTTTTTTCTTCTTACTAGGATTTCGAGAACTTGATGGCCATATTTGGATGACAGGATGGAATCTTGACAAGTTGGCTTTATACTGGAACCCATCGATTCCCTTCCATGAGCGGTTCCTTATTTTGGATTTTGGGCTTGTTTTACTATGTTGGACTATTTTTGTGTTTCCTCCGAAAAGGTGGAAAGCCCTTTGGCAAGCCTATCAATCGAATGTACAATGGACCAAAGCTGTGCTCCTCTGGGTTATGATATTAGTGCTCGCGATGCTGTTAGACAAATCTGTGTATCTTCCTATGTATCACGAAACTCCCTTCTCCCACCTTGATGTAATACGAGGCATTTTTGAGGAATCGTTAGAATTGACGCTCGGGCTCTACACACTCTTCCTTTTGTTTCCTTTGTGGGTTCAAGTTCTTCTTTTTCCCAACCCCCTTGTTGTCAAAAAGTCCTGTTCGTAAACTTGTACCCTGCATACTCTTCCTATTAAAAAAGTCAAAATCCTTTTTCATTTTTGGAATGGCTTTGCGTACTTGAAAAATATAGAAAATAAGAGTGCAAACACGCCAGCTTCTTTGTAATGCTACAAAGATCGTCGACCTGCTGCTTTTTGCCCCAGGTTATATTTTTCTTGGAGTTGCGTTTCGCCTCAATTTTTAATTCTCGTTGCTCTAATCGAAAAACCTTCCCGTTAATTTTCTCTTTTTCATTCACAGTTTCATCGGAATGTCGTATGACTTCAGTAAGGCATAGCTTTTGCGTTTTCTATCCAAGATATACTCTATCAAATTGCTAAAGTGAGTTAAAAGAATTCATATTGCCATGAAAGACTTTCATGATGTTTCAGATTCGTATACATGGACGTGGTGGACAAGGGGTTGTAACTGCGGCTGAACTACTCGCTGTCGCTGCATTTTTCGATGGAAAGTATGCGCAAGCATTTCCAAGCTTCGGGTCTGAAAGAATGGGAGCTCCTGTAACAGCGTTTTGCCGAATAGATGGTACAGAAATTCGCTCACGCGAACCAGTATCTCATCCTAATGTCGTGATTATTCAAGATTCAACACTACTCTTGCATGATGATGTGTTTAGCGGCTTGTCGCAGAGTGGGTACGTACTCATTAACTCTACACGGTCACTCATGGATTTACAGGTTGAAGAGTTTTGTTCGACACTTCCAGCGGGACATTGTTGTGTGACTTCAGTTTCCGTAATTGCGATGCAACATCTCGGGCGACCGTTCGTTAACACAGGATTGGTTGCCGGTTTTGCAAAGTTGACTGGATCGCTAAGTCAAGAATCCGTAGAGAAGGCAATCAGAGAAAAATTCCCGGGACATGTGGGTGATCAAAATGTCCGAATCGCTACTCAGATCTATGAACAATTTATGACTGCGACCTCTCCAGATCTAAAGGTTATGGCATGAAACAACAAATAGAAGGATCTCAGGCCGTCGCCTCTGCCGTTACTCTCTGTCGTCCCGAAGTGATGGCATGTTACCCCATTTCACCGCAGACTCATATTGTTGAAGCGTTGTCGCGCAAAGTGAAGGCCGGAGAAGTAGGCACGTGTCAGTTTCTCAATGTCGAATCGGAGTTTGCCGCATTGAGTGTGCTCATTGGAGCATCGGCTATGGGCGCTCGAACCTATACGGCGACCACAAGTCAAGGCCTGCTATTCATGGCTGAAGCCATTCATAATGCTGCCGGGCTTGGCTTGCCGATCGTGATGACCATCGCCAATCGAGCGGTGGGAGCCCCTATCAACATTTGGAATGACCATTCGGACAGTATGGCGATGCGCGATGCTGGTTGGATTCAACTCTTTGCCGAAAACAATCAAGAGGCAGTTGATCTTCACATCCAAGCCTTTCGGTTAGCGGAGGAGCTCAGTTGCCCAGTTATGGTCTGTATGGATGGATATATTCTCACCCACGCCATTGAGCTTGTTGATATGCCCACACAGGAGCAGGTTGATGGATATCTTCCGCTCTTTGAACCTGTTCAAGTCTTGAATCCCGCAGATCCTGTCTCTATCGGAGCGATGGTTGGTCCAGAGGCCTTTATGGAAGTTCGCTACCTCGCACATTACAAACATATTCGAGCTCTTGAAGCCATTCCACGAATCTGTGAGGCCTTTCATGGACAGTTCGGTCGTCTATCAGGAGGTTTGGTGGAGCCATATCATGCAGAAGGAGCAGAAACGATTATCGTCGCGCTTGGCTCAATCAATGGGACGATCAAAGATGCTGTGGATGAGTTGCGTCTGGCAGGACTATCCATTGGGTCAGTCAAAATCTCTTCCTATCGTCCTTTCCCGGCTCACCTTTTTCACGAGATTGTCCAGAATGCAAAGAGAATTATCGTGATTGAAAAGGACTTGGCCGTTGGCAAAGGAGGAATTCTTTCGAGTGATGTGAGAATGGCTGTACAGAATTCGCCTCTTGTGGTGATGACTGTGATTGCTGGGTTAGGTGGCCGAGCAATTCCCAAAAGTTCGATCGTACGGATGATTCGTGAAGCCTGTGAGGAGGGCCTAGAAGAACCACACTTCCTGGACTTGAATTGGAAAGCTGTAAACAATGAATTCGTACGGCAACAACAGCAACGTCGCTCTGGTCCTATGCCAGAGAATGTATTAAAGCAAATAGGTCGTTCAGAAATTCATACTGTATGAAACGAGTGAGGAACGCTGTTTGCTATCTACTACATTATTATAAATAGGAGAAAACTTCAGACTTTCAATAAACACTAGATTTTCATTAACACTTAGCACTGAACATTTTGACTTAAAGTTTATGGCTTATCAACGTATCAAATTTTATCAGACCGGAACCTTTACGGTAGGGAATCGTCTGCTTGATGAATCGGATCGTACCGTGCAATCGCAGATGGAACGCACCAATTCACTGAACTCTGGTCATCGAGCATGTCAAGGTTGTGGCGAAGCACTAGGAGCACGCTATGCCATTGATGCGGCAATGCGTGCGAGTAAGAAGCAATTGGTGGCGGTGAATGCTACAGGATGTCTCGAAGTGTTTTCGAGCCCATATCCTGAAAGCGCTTGGCAAATTCCTTGGTTGCATTCTCTCTTTGCGAATGCCCCAGCAGTTGCAAGTGGAGTAGCGGCTGCGTTGCGAGCAAAAGGGAACACAGAGATCAAGGTGATTGCACAGGGTGGAGATGGCGCTACGGTGGACATTGGGTTTGGTTGTTTATCAGGGATGTTTGAGCGTAATGATGATGTTTTGTATATCTGTTACGACAATGAAGCCTATATGAATACGGGAGTCCAACGCTCAGGAGCCACTCCGCCAAGGGCTTGGACGAATACGACCCAAGCCGTCGGAGTGCATCCAGGAAATCCGACAGGAGTTGGGAAAAATGTCCCGCGTATTGCAATGGCTCACAGCATTCCATATGTGGCCACGGCTTCAGTTGCTGATCTTCATGACCTAGAAACCAAAGTGACAAAAGCGATGGGTATCCAGGGAGCACGGTATATTCATATTCATGTGCCCTGTCCTCTGGGGTGGAAGTCTGATCCAGCGCTCACAATCAAGGTTGCGCGTTTGGCCGTCGAGAGTGGTCTATTTCCGTTATTTGAAGCCGAATATGGAGAGGTGACGGATTGCATGCTGATTCGGCGTCAGGTTCCTGTCGAGCGGTATTTAGAATTACAAGGACGTTTTAAGCATCTGTTTAGTGATCCCTACGACCATGAAGCAATTGAGACCATTCAGGCTATGGCTGATAGTAATATCATTCGGTATGGCTTATTGGGAAATGGAAAGAAAAATGAAACGTAAACCGTTTGCAATTACGCTCGATCCCAATTCGAGTCATGTGAACCATACAGGAAATTGGCGAACGATGCGTCCGGTGTACGCGGAACATCTGCCACCATGCAATCAGGCCTGTCCAGCGGGAGAAAATATTCAATCGTGGTTGTATCATGCAGAAGAAGGAAACTATGAAGAAGCGTGGCGAAAAATCATGGAAGACAATCCGTTTCCCGCGATTCACGGTCGGGTCTGCTATCACCCGTGCGAACCTGCATGCAATCGAGGTCAACTTGATGAACCTGTAAGTATTCATGCCGTCGAGCGTTTTCTCGGGGATTTTGCGATCAAACAGGGATGGAAGGTAGAACCTGGAATATCCACTGGAAGGCGAGTGCTTGTCATTGGGGCAGGTCCGAGTGGGCTGTCGGCGGCTTATCATCTCACACGATTTGGGCATCAAGTTAGGATCTATGAAGCAGGTCCCAAATCTGGCGGAATGATGCGATTTGGCATTCCCCAATATCGCCTACCTCGGGATATTCTTGATGCAGAAATTGCGCGCATCGAAGCCATGGGGGTGACGATCGTGCTGAATAAGAAAGTGGAAGATCTCGAGGTGACAATAAAGGAAGAGCGATGGGACGCCGTGTTTCTCGCGGTCGGGGCGCACTTAAGTAAACGTGTGGACATACCTGGTCGAGACGCAGGTCGAATTGTCGACGCACGTTCATTTCTCTCAAATATGGAAGGGGGCGCACCTCCCAAAATAGGGAGACGGGTGGCTGTCTATGGAGGGGGAAACACGGCCATCGATGCGGCACGTACGGCTAAACGTCTTGGGGCTGCGGAGACGATGATTATTTATCGCCGAGATGAGAAACACATGCCGGCCCACACATTCGAAGTAGAAGAAGCGGTGGAAGAGGGTGTACTCATGCGTTGGCTGCAAACCATCAAACAGATGGAAGATGGAACCATCACTGTTGAACGGATGGAATTGGATGAACATAGTTGGCCGCAACCTACAGGGCAGTACGAAACACTAGAAGCCGACACCCTTATTCTCGCGCTTGGCCAAGACGTTGATCTTAAGTTTTTACAGAACGTCCCAGGACTTAAAATTTCTCAAGATAGAACCATTCAAGTAAATGAAACGATGATGACGAGTCGTACGGGTGTTTTTGCTGGAGGGGACATGGTTCCTGCTGAGCGAACAGTAACGGTCGCCACAGGGCATGGGAAAAAGGCCGCCCGCCATATCGATGCCTATCTTCGAGGAACTCGTTATGTCAAGCCGATATCAAGTCCGGTAGCATCATTTGATAACTTGAACACATGGTATTACACCGATGCTGACCAAAGTCAGCAACCCTATTTAGCCTTAGCCAGACGACAGGCCAGCTTTGATGAAGTCGTCAGTGGGCTGGATGAAGGTACCGCTTTATTCGAAGCCAGGAGGTGTTTATCTTGTGGAACCTGCTTTGAATGCGATAATTGCTTTGGTGTTTGTCCAGATAATGCCGTGGTTAAGCTCGGTCCGGGTAGACGCTATGAAATCGACTATGACTATTGCAAGGGCTGTGGTGTGTGTGCAGAAGAATGCCCGAGCGGTGCCATCGACATGATCAAAGAGGTTCGATAAGAGAACAAGGTTGGCTGAAAGAAGTCATCATTCGTAGATGGAGAATCAACCATGAAAATCATTCTAGCAGCAGATGGATCTGAACAATCTTACGAGGCGGCACGAGGGCTAAATGGGTTAGCCCCAGCAGAGGAGTTGACGGTCTTAACAGTTGTCAGTGTTCCAGGATTGTCTTATCCCACCATCGGAGCGGGACTCGCCAAAGATTTATCAATGGAAGTTGAAAAAGCCATGAAAGAAGAAGGCGAACGACTCTTAGAACGAGTTGTCTCTATTTTGCCTCCGAATCCTGGACCCGTGAGAAAGGCCTTACAACTCGGCGATCCTGCGGAAATCATTATTAGTATAGCGGAAGAGCGACAAGCAGATCTCATTGTGATAG
This sequence comes from Nitrospirales bacterium, assembly GCA_965223675.1. Taxonomy (GTDB): domain Bacteria; phylum Nitrospirota; class Nitrospiria; order Nitrospirales; family UBA8639; genus JAGQKC01. The sequence continues at coordinate 886,530 of OZ245013.1, forward strand.
GAGCGAGAGGACTCGGACAAATTCAAGAGCAGATGTTTGGAAGTGTCTCACATCGGGTGATGACGCATGCACCATGCTCGACCCTTATTGTCAAAGATTCACTCAGAGAGCTTCATAAGCTATTCGTTCCTCTTGCTACTCAAGAGGACGGAGAAGCTATCGTTCGTTTTTTTGAGTCAAAACCATTTCGAGAACCTGTTCAGGTAACTGTGATGCATGTCGTACCATTTTCACAGCCGGTTTGGCCGGTGGGTGCGATGATCCCCGATGAATTTCGAAAAGAAATTATCATACATGGTGAACAGTTCACGGAAGAAGTGGCTTCAAAATTACGAGATATGGGGCATAACGCAAATGGAAGAGCTGTCATGGGAGCACCATCCATTAGCATTGCCAGTGAGGTGAAGGAACGTAAGCCAGACCTTATTGTTATGCGAACGCACAGTCGTTCTGGACTGAGTCGTTTCCTATTAGGAAGTGTCTCGCATTCGGTTATCCATCATACGCATTGCTCAGCGCTTCTCGTGAGGTGAGTGATGAGCCTAGAAGATAAAGTCCAGAATAGGAAGGGATTCAACCCTTTGAACAATTGGGTGCTCTTGGGCGCGATTGCCTTAGGCATTGTTATCGTTCTCTACCTCGTGTTCTTCTGTCCTGAAGAATGTCACTAAATGTCGCGTATTCGTCTACAGAAAGCTGTTTTCTAGTCGTGAATGGGTCACAAAACTAGGTATTGTGAATGGCGGCGAAAGGAGGGGGTACCATGTTCAGCAATCCATCACTCATTACTCGAATTGCAATCGGCAAGGGAATCGGCTTTATCGTTGGGCTTGCAGGCTTTATTTGCTTACCCTTTTTTCTACCTGATGCGAGTTGGTTGTTGCGATGGGGTATTTTGCTCTGGTACACGACCGTTGGGGCCGTCATTGGCGTATACGGAGTCTTCACATGGCATCCCATCTTAAAGATTCCGATGCCATGGTGGTTTCGAGCCACCGTGATTGGAGCGTGGATGAATTTTGTATTGACGTTTTTCGCCTACAACGATATGAAATCCATCATGGTACTCACCTTCGGTCTAGACAGGGCGTTGTCCTCGCCATTCTGGTTCGTTCTCGAAGGAGCCATAGTCGGGATCATCATCGGGTATTTCGCGACTCGGTTTGGTGGTGAAGGCAAGGAGACTGTCGAAGATCGAGGTGCGATGGCAGTAACGCAAAGCTGATTCTCTTGCCGACGCACAAGTAGTGGCCAAGAAGGTAGGATGCTAAACAGGGGGGTATGGTCTAGTAAATCAGTGACGGCGGTAGGGTGCGATGATCTTAAGCACAATCATAGTTCTCTGCGTCGTGTTCTTTTGTCCTAAAGAAAGTCATTGATCTTGCTCGTCTTGTCCGTTACTTCACCATACTATTGTAAGTTTTAGATCAAAAGTTTCAATGATCCCTCGCCATCATTTGCCGGGTATATTGTGTTGAATACCTCAAAAGAGAGAGGTGGGATGATGGGGTGGATTGGCGTTTCTTGACTTTTGAGCAAAATAGCCTATAATTAAGGACTAAAAGAAATTGAATCCGTAAGGAGAATTCGCATGCGACGTACGATCCCGTTGGCGGAAGCCAAACATAGGCTTTCTGCGATTGTCCAAGACGTCAATGAAACCTACGAACGAATTGTGATCACAAAAAATGGGACTGATGCGGCAGTGCTCCTGAGTGCCGACGAGTATGAGGGATTGCTAGAGACGCTTGACCTACAAACCCACCCCGACGAAGAACAGGCCATCCTCCGCGCCAAAAAACAAGCCCGTAAAGGGCAGACCGTTGCGCTCTCCACCATGAAGAAAAAACTGGCACTTTCGTGAATTATGCGGTTCGATTCACACGTGAATCGGAAAAAGATATTGCCCAATTAGCCAAAGCTGACCGGCAGCTTTGTCAGCGAATTATGCGGAAGCTAGAGACCTTGGAGACCGCACCACTTCAAGGAAAACCGTTAGTCGGGAGTCATGCTGGAGAGCGATCTTTACGAGTGGGAGCCTATCGAATTGTTTATGAAGTCTGGGACCGTAAAGAGCAGATAATAATTCTCACGGTCAAGCATCGCCGTCACGTCTATTAAGCCAAACTGAAATAGGGACAAATTCATGTGTGCCGTGGGCAACCTTATCCTGAATGCTTGATTTGAGCCCCAATCCTCCTTAGTCACCTCCTCAACATCTCGGATACCTCGTTAAATTACCGAGTAGCATCATATGCTAGGGAACATTCCGCAAGATGATGCGGGCAAGCCGGGACACGGAATTCCAGAATAGAATGAACGAGCTACAAAATAAATCCTTACCCTTTTTCTTCGACAACCGCTGTTCCTATTTCCAGAATCACGACTTGACTTATTTCAGCAATTAACCAAGAATTCGTCTAATCTGTTCCAATTCAATTATCGGTGGGTTTGTGTGCAGACCATGCCAGATTTCGCCCTTATACAGATCCGCTAAAAAGTAAAGCTTGGGGGCAGGTCAAGTAATATGACATTGAATTGTCCCGCTGATGAAAAATTATCTACGACGTATTTGCTAGGTTACTCTGCTTATTTACTTGAATCAGCTTGCCAGAATCGTTGCATTTGTATGTACATGAACGATGCTGTCCAGGTAATGAGTAGTAGCCCTGTTAATGCTTCCATGCCGGTGAGAAAGCGAATAGGACCGTGGGGTATGAGATCTCCAAATCCAAGTGTGGTGTAGGTGACAAATGAATAGTACCCGCAGTCTCCCATTGAAGGTTGAGTCACGATGCCTTCAAACCGGCCGAACTCTTCAAATCCGATCAAGAAAAAGTAGCCGACTCCAAAGACCCAGACTTCAATTACGTGAGCAACTAACGCTCCTAGAATGCAAATCATTAAATTCACACGAGGGCGCTGACGTGGCGACACCATGAAATCAGAGAGTCGTAGCAAGGCTTCAAAATGAATTAAGACGACAATTCCAACGAGAAGCAAGGTGACGAGTAGGGTGATTACCATGGATTTATATGGGGATGGTGATCCGCAGCACTGACGAATGCTGATATTGTTATTCAATCGTTAACAGATTCTTGGCAACTGTTCTCCAGATAAGAGGTCAAGGATTCGCGAGGTGCCTATTGGGGTTCGAAGGATCACGGGGTAGTCTTGTTTTGCTGCCTGAAGTGTATGGACCTCACCGATGTCCGTCGCAGTATGGGACACTGAATGTTTTCGAAGAACGGTCAATGTACGGTCGACTTCATTGGCCGGAAGAAACATGATAAACCGTCCTTCGTTGGCTATGTACAACGGATCCAGACCGAGAATTTCACAGGCTCCACAAACGGAATTGCTGATTGGAATTTTTGATTCTTCAATCATCACTTGAACTTTTGATTCCTGGGCTAGTTCATTAAGGGCACTAGCCAATCCACCCCGTGTTAAATCTCGTAAGCAATGAATGTCTACGTTTGAGCTGATCAAATCAGCAATGACCTCATGAAGTGGTGCAGAGTCGCTGGCAATGTTTCCCGAAAATGATAATCCTTCACGTACGCTCAGAACGGAAATCCCGTGAGAGCCTAGATCGCCACTGACGATAATACGGTCTCCTGGTTCAATGCGATCAGACTGAATATTCACGCCTGTTGGAATGACACCAATGCCAGCAGTATTAATAAAGATCTGGTCGCCTTTTCCACGATCCACAACCTTCGTGTCACCACAGACAATTTGCACGCCACAAGCTCGTGCAGCTTGAGCCATAGACTTAACCACTGTGTCTAAGATGGGTACTTCCAAGCCTTCTTCAAGAATAAACCCTGCACTCAGATAAAGAGGACGGGCTCCGGACATGGCAAGATCGTTAATTGTGCCGTGAACGGCTAGACTGCCAATATCGCCTCCTGGAAAAAATAAGGGACGAATCACATAGGAGTCTGTGGTAAATGCTAACTTTCCATCTGGTGGAGATAGGATGGCACTGTCTTGGAGCGTCGACAGATGTTCGTTAGAAAATGTGTTTACGAATACATCTCGAATAAGATCCTGCATGAGCCGTCCGCCTCCGCCATGGGCCATGTGTATTGTGTCACGGGATGGCAAGGGGAGTGGGCAGGTCATGTCAAAAGGTTTACTGTTGTTCATTCCGGTTTTCTACTCACATGACACGGTTTTTGAGAAGATTGTCTTGCGTATTTTGACGAGATACGATTCACGAGCATCGAGATACTCTTGCTATCTCCTATATCGATAATAAGCTGCACATGCACCTTCGCTCGATACCATCGGAGCTCCAAGAGGATGTTCTGGAGTACATTTTGTTGCGAAAGCTGAGCATTCGGAAGGTTTCAGTTGACCTTGGAGCACTAATCCACTTTGACAGTCTGAAATATCGGAGTCAATCGAATTTTTGGCTGTGATGAGATGTCCAAATCGCTGAATGGCATCATAGTCTTGGTAAGACTCACGAAGTTTAAGTCCACTGTTTGGTAATTTGCCAATTCCTCGCCAGACTTGTTCCGCCGTTTCAAATACTTCATTCACAACTCTCTGTGCTTCTAAGTTACCTGATCGCTGAACAGAGCGTGCATATTGATTTTGGACTTCTTGGCGACCTGTTTCTAATTGCTGGACTACCATATAAACACCTTCAAGAATATCTACGGGCTCGAAGCCCGTAACAACGATTGGAATTTGATAATGTTGAGCAATTGGTTCATAGGCTTCATAGCCCATGATAGTACACACATGTCCTGCAGCCAGAAAGCCTTGGACTCGATTGCCTGGAGAAGCAAGGATGGCTTCCATAGCAGGAGGTACGAGAACATGGGACACTAATAAACTGAAATTTGACAAATGTTTTTGATAAGCGTGAAGAACCGCCATGGCTTGAGCAGGTGCGGTTGTTTCAAAGCCGACAGCGAAACACACTATTTGTCGGTCAGGATAAGTTTGTGCGAACGCTACCGCATCGAGTGGAGAGTAAATAATTCGCACATCTCCACCTTGAGCTTTTACTTCAAGTAAGTCTTCTTTCGATCCCGACACCCGCAACATGTCACCGAAAGAACACAAGGTCAGATCTGGAAGTTTTGCAAGTTGACAAGCAATATCGATCATGTCAATCGGTGTGACACAGACGGGACACCCTGGTCCATGAATTAATTTAATTTGTGAAGGAAGTAGACGATCAATCCCATAACGAACAATAGTATGGGTCTGTCCTCCACAGACTTCCATGATTGTCCAGTTATGTTGTGTAACGTGATGAATGATTTCGGAAATTTTTTTTACTGCGTCTGCGTTGCGAAACTCATCGACATATTTCATTCTGATGTAATCTCTGGTTCTTGAGTTTGGTCAAATTTCTCAAGCATGGAGAGCGTCTTCTTGGCAGCCTGCTCGTCAACTCTGCTGATAGCAAAGCCGACATGCACGATGACATAATCTCCAATCTCTGCTTCAGGGACTAACTCAAGGCAAATCTCTTTTGTTATGCCACCAAAAGATACGGTTCCGTGTCGTAATTGTCCTTCTTTAATTCTTTGGATTTGTCCCGGAACTGCCAAGCACATCTTTTTAGTCATTCCTTCTAGTCAGTCGGTATAGCCAAGACCGGACAGTGTGCATGTCGAACAATCTGCTCCGTAGTACTCCCTCGAAGTGCATCTAAAAATCCTTGATGACCTTGCGTTGGCATCACAATAAGATCTGCCTCTATCTCTTGCTCAGCTTTCAAAATGCCGTGAACAATCTCATCATATTGAACGATATGATTCCAGGTATCGTTTTCACGTTGAGAGGGATAGTGCAGTGGCATTTCATCATCTTCGCCAATGTAGAGCACAGTGACAGAAACAGGTTCACAGTTTAAGGTGTTGAGCATAGTCGAGATAGCATTAAACGCAACACCTGGTTGGGGATCATAGTCGATTGGAATAAGAATATTTTGTAGATGAATAGTCCCGTCCTCTGGCGATACAAATCCGTCTGTAGAAAGAGGTACGAATAAGGTCATCATGTGAGATTTACGCGATACAGACTCAGAAACAGAATGGAAAAATGGTTGTCCTCCAAGTTGGTGTGTGGCAAGGACAATAAGGTCTGCAGGATGGCGATTGAGGTGGTGGAGGATGGATGATGATGGCTCTTTTCCTCGGTGAAAAATTTTTTCCACCTCAATGTTGGAATGGGTGATACGGTCGGCGTGATGTTCTTTAGAGTGCAGATCCCACTTGGCTAGTCTTGCACTCACTGAAGGGAAATCCTGCCAATTGAGTTCTTCCAAACGTTCATTGACATGAAATAGCGTTAGCTTTGAGTTCGTGGCCCAGGCAAGTTTAAGTGCGTGGGCAAAGGCAATGTCCGGATCAGACGAAAAATCAGTCGGGTGAAAAATGTTGTTCATTCTTTAAGTACGTCCTTGCTGAACATGTAAAAGGTTTTGTGCTACTACGGATTGCCCAATTGCCAGTCCTCCATCATTAGTTGGGAACTGTGTATTAGTGTATACATCATATCCAGAAGCTTGGAGTTGTCGTTTTGCCAATGATGTCAGGCTGGTGTTTTGAAACACACCTCCAGCTAGAACGACGTTAGAGTATGGTAGTTTCTTTGTAATCTGTAAAATGGTATTTACAAGATAGTGATGAAATTCTTTTGAGATTTGAGCTAATGGTTTACCATCGAGATAGGCTAGTACTATTTCTCTAACAAACGGACGCCAATCAATCACCAAAGACTTCTTTTGAGTCTCTCGTAAAGAAATTGGAATGGTGCGCAGCTGGTATTGAGAAGTATATGTGAGCTCTTGGGCGACAAACTCCAGGGCCATGGCGGCTTCTCCCTCGAATGTAGAAAAATGTCTTAGGCCCAGTATTGAGCTTATTGCATCAAATAGGCGCCCCATGCTTGTCGTGATCGGGCAATTCACATTTTTTTTTAGTAAAGTGACTAACGAGTTCGATAAATCTGAACCTAAGGCATGGAGTGGTGGAAGTTCTAATTGCAGAACATCTTCACCAAATATTTCATACAATAGGGAAAGAGCGACACGGTAAGGCTCATACATGCAGATCTCTCCTCCAGGAAGGTGGAATGGTCTGAGATGAGCAATGCGTGTGAATCCGGAATAGTCGCAAGACAAAAACTCGCCTCCCCATAATGTTCCATCCAATCCGTACCCTGCCCCATCCCATGCCACGCCAAGAACAGGGCCTTCCAGCCCATGCTCAGCCATACATGAGACAATATGTGCATGATGGTGTTGAATTGGTATGACGGGAATCTGAAATTGTTTTCCCAAATCATTCGCGTAAAGAGTTGATTGGTAATCTGGATGTCGATCGCAAGCGATAGCATGCGGATGCACGTTGAATAATGAAAGTTGATTTGTAACAGTCTGTTTGAATTGTGAATTGGCTTCAGCTGTGGAGAGATCGCCGACATGTTGACTGAGCAACACCTGGTCCTGTGTCGTGACGGCTACGGTATTTTTAAGATGTCCTCCTACAGCCAGAACAGAAAGACCAGGTTTGTCTTCTGCTCCAAGTTTTTGGAAAGTCAATGGAATTGGCACATAGCCTCGTGCCCTTCGTAGTATCATCTGTTCATCATCGGTCAGACGAACGACAGAATCATCTATCTGTCTGGCAATAGGCCGATTGTGGATAAGAAATGCATCGGCAATTCCTTTGAGGCGTCTTAAAGCTTCTTGTTCGTCGATGAGGATGGGCTCCTCAGATAGGTTACCGCTTGTTGCGACAACGGGATGTCCGAGTTCTTTCATTAGGAGGTGATGTAGTGGTGTATAAGGCAACATGGCTCCGATATAAGGATTGTCGGGGGCAACGGTAGATGTGAGTGGTGATGAATTCTTTCTTTCTAATAATACGATGGGAGATTCAGGTGATCTTAGTAGTGACTCCTCCTTGGCTGAAACAAGGCAATGGTCGCGTAACTGATCCAATGAGGGAAAAAGCACAGCGAACGGTTTTCGAGGTCGGTGCTTTCGTAAGCGGAGTTCTTGTACGGTCTCATCTGACAAGGTATTTACCCATAGCTGGAATCCACCTAAGCCTTTGACAGCAAGAATCTTGTTGTCTCGAATAGCGGAACAAGCATCCAGCAGTGCATCTTCTTCTTGACTTGGTATAATCCCGTCATTACCTACAAAACTTACCTGTGGCCCGCAACGTGGACAAGCCATGGCTTCAGCATGAAATCGTCTATTACTCATGTCTTCATATTCAAGCTGACAGTCATGACAAAGAGGAAAAGCTTTCATGGTTGTGTTGTTTCGATCGTAGGGATATTGGGTAACGACACTGTACCGAGGTCCGCATTGTGTGCACGTGGTAAATGGATATCTGAACCGACGAGAGTGAGGATCATTGATTTCTTGCAGGCAGTCATCACATGTGGCTAAGTCAGGAGCAATGACCGACCTTGTTATTCCATACTGTTGGCTAGGCTGAATAGTGAAGTCATGTGCTCCTTCTTCTTGAACTTTGAGAGCTTTGATGTCGTGGATTGTGGCAGCTGGTGGACTCTGTGTTCTGAGGCGTTGTTGAAAGAATGTAAGATTCGAATCGGTGCCTTCTATTTCAAGTAGGACTCCCTTCGGTGTATTTTTAATCCATCCTGTAATGGAGAGTTGTTGAGCGAGGCGATAGACAAATGGGCGAAATCCAACTCCTTGAAGTGTCCCGCGAAGAGTCAAGCGAAGTCGTTTTCGTGTATCGAGCCTAGTACATTGATTGGTTGTGGGTATCATGCTAATCCCTCAGTCCATTCAACCTCTTTTACGATGACCTCCGGAGTTTCGTCCCAGAGTACATTGCTTGCTCCGCAATATGAACAATCGATCGTATCTATTGTTCGTTCTATTTGTTCACCGCAAATTTGACAAACGCCTTGAGTAGGAAGTGTGACGATTTCCAGTTGTGCGGCTTGTGCCGGGGTTCCGTGTGCGGCTATTTGAAATGTTGTTTGTAATTCTCCAAGACTATGATGGGCCAGGTGAGAGTGGGAACTTATTTGCAATCGAATAATGACAGGGTGCCCATGGTCTTGGTTTCGACAGACATCGTCTACCAGACGAACGACTTGTTGCATTAATTGCAGTTCGTGCATGCCAAGCCCTCTAGTTTTTTTGCAATTCTCGCGACGACATGTTCTGTGGCTTCTATTACTTTGGTAGACATTGGTTCATGCTTGTCCAGATGCCCTAACTCAATTCCTACAATGCTGAGATGCATTGGAAGAGTTCCTAACGTTACTCCTAATGCAATGGCTTCACCTAGTCCCATCTTGTGGGTGGATGGTGTGGAAGAATTCCATGCGTGATGAGTGATCTGCTCTTGGTCTCGTGGTACTTCTAGCCAGATAATGGTGCCTTCTTCTTGATCACTGTGAACTGCATCAACCACGATTGCCTGTTTGGCACCTTCTAAAAAATCCAGGAGAGTCAATCCAGCAATGCAGGCTTCAATTACGTCTACACCTGGGATATGAAGAGCCTGTAGTTTGCGAACGACAAGGATTCCAGCGGCATCATCTCCAGCAAGCAAATTCCCAAGTCCAATAACTCGCGTGGAATTCATCAATTGTCTTCTTTGATATGTAATTTTAAAAAATGTGTTGCACAGGAGATGCACGGATCGTAGCTGCGGACAATTTGTTCGCATTGTAAAGCCACTTCTTCATCCGGACGATCGAGGACGTGGGGTAGAAAAGTCCTCAAGTCTTCCTCAATTCGTCGCTGGTTTTGAGACGTTGGTGGAACAATTTTCGCTTTCTGGATCGTCCCACCTGCATTGACTTGATACCGATGATAGAGGAGGCCACGTGGGGCTTCAGTAGCAGCCGTGCCAGTTCCAGCTTGAGAGTTTACGGTAACCGCGGGAGCTTTTGGTGGTTCGTATTGCTCAATAATGCATAATGCCTCGTCGACCGCATGCAGGACTTCTAGCGATCGCGCAATAATTCCCTGCGATACACGGTGAAAAGGCAAGGAGAACCCTGTTGAGGAGAGGACTTTTTTCACAAGAGGCGAAAGCCGTTCATAGTTGAGATGGAGACGTGCCAGAGGGCCGGTCAGGTATGATTGACCGTTGAGCAGACAGTGCAGGGCGTTTGAATAAGGGACTTGTCCTTCTTGAAAATGTTGTTCAAAGTCCACTACTGGGATTTCTAGCCCACGGTTAGAAGCTACGAGTCCTTCGTTCATGGGATATTCCGTTGCTGATTGGAGAGCGACAAATGTGTAATCCTGTTCAGGGTCTTTAAATTCAAATCCTGCTACCCATCTAACGGTTTCAGCTGCTGCATCTCTTGCCCATATGAGGTCATCCTTGAGGGTCGCTAACTCTCGTTTTAAAGGAACGCGAGAAAATCCACCGACTTTCACCGACACCGGGTGGACCGAGCGACCGCCTAATATCGTCAAGAGTTGATTGCCGACTTTCTTAAGACGAAGCCCACGCTTGACGATATCAGGATGATCCTTTGACATATCAATCCCGCTGGCGTAACCAAGAAAATCTGGGGCATGCAGCATGTAGATATGGAGAGTGTGGCTTTCGATCCACTCTCCACAATACAGTAATCTACGGAGTATTCGAATTGCTTGGGGTATTTCGATATCGAAGATTGATTCCAGGGCATGGACGGCACTCATTTGATAGGCGACGGGGCAGATACCGCAAATGCGTGCCACGATATCTGGCACTTCTCTGAAATGACGTCCTTTAAGGAAAGCTTCAAAAAATCGTGGAGGTTCAAAGATTCGAAGTTGAACATCTTGAACTTCGTGATCCCGCACGGTGACGTGAAGAGCGCCTTCTCCTTCCACTCGCGCCATCATGCCAACCTGGATAGTTCTGGTTCTATTTGGGTTTCCAGGCATCACTCTCTTCACGGAATGGTCGAACGTATCCATTGATTCCCCGAAATCGACGAACCATGTCTTCGGGAATGACTTGCAGCGCTTGATGAAATTGTTTGGCCAGAGACGAGGTATTGGGTGGGACACCAGGACCCTGGGATGCATTCTCAGCTGGCCCAAAACATCCATAACATTCGCGTCCCATCTGAGGACAAATCGCTCCACACCCAGTACGTGTGACAGGCCCAAGACATGGAAGCCCCTTGGCAACCAAGACACAAACATGCCCCTGACGTTTACATTCAAGGCATACACTGTGTGTTGGAATTCGTGGTTTGATTCCTGCGAGTAGATTCGTCAACACATTCAGTAGTTGATGCCGATCAATCGGACAACCCCAAAGTTCGTAATCAACTTGCACATGTTCGGAGATTGGAGTCGAAGTACTCAAGCTTTGGATAAACTCTGGGCTGGGGTAAACAGCCTGTTTAAATGTCTCGACATTTCCCCAATTGCGCAACGCTTGAATGCCTCCTGCTGTCGCACATGCCCCGATCGTAATAAGGATTTGTGCTTGATCACGAATTTCGACAATGCGTGGAGCATCTTCTGGAGTGGTGATCGATCCTTCGATCAGGACAATATCATAAGGACCTGGTGCCATCCGACTTGATGCTTCAGGAAAGTAGGCAATATCAATAGCTTCGTCGAGCGTGAGTAACTCATCCTCCATGTTTAAGATGTTGAGCTGGCATCCATCGCAAGACGTGAATTTAAACACTGCCAACCTAGGACGCTTTGATCTCTGACCTGACTCATGGTCTTGTTGATCTTGGAGAGCGGCATTTCTCATATCCCAACTTTTCCTAAGAACGGCATAACGTGATCAAGTCGCATCACGGGTCCATCTTTGCAAAGAAAAAACGGTCCTAGTTGGCAATGTCCGCAAAGCCCAATGCCGCATTCCATATGACGTTCTAGTGAGACGTACATTTGCTCAGGTCGAAGGCCTCGATGAGTCAGCATCTTCATTGAGACACGCATCATAATTTCTGGCCCACACATCATCACGAGGGTTCGATCAGGATTGACGTTGACTCGATCAAAAAGTTCTGTGACTACCCCGACATGGTAATGCCAGGTTTTTCCCGGCTCGTCGCTAGTGAGAAAGACTTCCGTATCTGGATGCTTTCGCCATGTATCAAAGCGTTCTCGATACAACAGATCTTGAGGAGCTTTCACACCATGGAGAATTTTTATTGTGCCATATTGCGTTCTTCTCCGAAACATGTATTCAATAGCTCCTACGACTGGAGCACAACCTAAGCCACCAGTGATGACCAACACGTTTTTCCCTTTTGCTTCCTCCATAGGCCATCCTTTGCCAAATGCCCCACGAATGCCCATGCTATCTCCAATATTCATCCGTTCCATCACTTGGGTCGTTCGGCCAACAACACGGATCGTGTGATCCAGATATTCTGGTTCATCGGGGTCTGACACGATTGAGATGGCGACTTCTCCCACCCCAAAGGCGTAGAGCATATTGAACTGACCAGCTTGGAAACGAAACTGTTTCCGAATATTAGGATCAGTCAGTTGGAGTCGGAAGCTGACAATATCCGTGGATTCGTGTCGTTTTTCAACAACGGTTGCTGAGTGAATCAGGTAGGGATTGGCAAGCATCGGCTATTCTCAAGAGTCGTCTACATCTGCTGCATGAGGAAAGTTAATGATGAGAACTTATTACTGACTCAACATTCGGACATAAATAAGGACATCATAGATCTCTTTTTCTGATAGGTCACCTTTCCAAGAGGTTATAGCGTTTGCTGGACGACCCTTTCGAATGACATTGAGTAACTCCTTGTTTGTTTCTTCCCTGTGGCGGTGAGGTGGCTTCTGGTGGGGTCGTGATTGGCTCCTCCTCCCTATGATAGATTCTACGCGCCTTGAAACGATCTCAAATAGGTGACAAGTTGCCATGCTTCTCTTTCGTTTACGTGCTGTGGCATGAATGCCGCCATATCTGTTCCGTGACTCCCATTTTTGAGAATCCAGAAAATTTCTCCGTCGCTCCGCGCGGCCTGCCACGCACCATCGGTGACATTGGTGGGCTTGGGTGGTCCCGCACTATGGTCACCGTCTGATGGCATTCCCCGTCCATCACGCCCGTGGCAAGCCGAACTAAACGCTTGTCCTTCAAAAAGAATTCTTTCTTGATTAATGAATTCTTTGGTGACAGTAAATAGATTTTTAAGTGCTTGTGCTTCTTTAAGTTGATCGGGAGGAACACGAGACTTCAACTCTCCAGCGAAGGCAACCCATACAAACTGAACACTAAAGATGATCGTGAGAACCGTTAATAGTGGTATAAACCTTTTGACTTGCGATATGAGCTGAGTCATAGGAATACCCTTTCTCATGATAGAATACTTCGATGAATGATCGCGCACATATTACTTGACTAAGGTTCGAATATAGTGAATAAGTTGCCAGATTTGATTGTTCGGCATACCCGTAAACGCCATCATGCCTGTTCCTGGGGACCCATTCTTAATTATCCAAAACATCTGCCCATCAGAAATGTCTTTCATCGTCTCACCGCACGTAAAGTTACGCGGGTGAGGATTCAATGCAGCACCCATGGGTCCATTTCCGTCGCCCTTTTCTCCATGACATTGTATGCAGGCTAATGGAGTAGCTGTTTCGTGAAACAGAGTCTTTCCCGCATCTATATTTGCTTGTGAAGCTTCTAATGGGTTTGTCATCTTTCGGAATTTACCTGGAGCACGTTTCGTGTTTCGCGGTTGCGGACACACGCCTGAGACTCCTGCCCCCTCAGCTGCTGTAGCAACTTGTTGTCCGCCCTTAAACGTGTCTTTCAAGTATGCAATCACATCGGCAACACCCTGTTGTCCAATCGTGAGTCCCCAATAGGGCATACTGGGCGATTTTCCAACACTTCGGCCCCCATGATAAATCACGTTATATAGGTACTCTATCGGAAGTTTGTCGAACGGTATGTTTGCATGGACAGCTGGCTTAGGACTTAACCCGGAGGCTGCTGGACCATCACCCTTTCCAGTGGCCCCATGACATTGTGAACAATATTCTTTGTACAGCACCTTCCCCCGATCGACGCTGGCAGTTGAAAATTCTTTGCTTGTCCATGGTTCATAGTAGTTGAAATCTTTCACTCCTAGAGTCATCAAATACCCGATAACGCTGCGAAGTTGAGGTTCAGTCGCATCGGCCAAGAACTCGCCGCTGTGTGGGGTAAAGTCTTGAGGATTAATCCCAAAGCGGAACAACCAGTCCTTATTGTATCGGTTTCCAGAATCTGCGAGATTGGCGCTTTGTGGTCCACCCACGAGTTGACCATTTTCTTCGATCGTGTGACATCCGATGCAAGCATGTTCTTTATAGATGAATGCTCCATCCTTCACATCTTTTTTAGTGACTTTGGTGATATCAAAGGCTTCGACGGTCACACGTGAATCCTTCAAGTTTTTTTCAAAATAGTCCGCAATCGCTTCAGCCTCTTTTTCGGATACGGCAATATGTTTCTCTGGATTTTGTGAAAGATCCCATCGATAGCTCTTTGCATACAAGAGCGGTTCTTTGCCTGTGAGCCAACGGATAAGCCAGTCTCGCTGATATTTACTCCCACCCCACATGAGGTCTGGAGCCTTTAAATTGAAACGGCTCTCAGGCTCTCCTTTAAACTTATGACAAGTAGAACAGAGGTTTGTGACTAACTTCTCGCCTTCTTGCTCACTGTCTGCCCAACTCATACTGGGCACAAGAAGAAATAATGAGATACCAATTACCCATCCATAGATGGGTAATGATGATTTGATGAAATTTCGTACAAACCGATTCATCGTAGAAATCCTCCTCAAAAGAAAAGTAGTTACAAACTGTTTTGCTCCTATTGGGGAATTACTCCACAACATTTTAAATTCCTATTGTCGTTTTATGCCGCAAATCACTGTTCTCAGTATATTTATGGTAGAAAAGAGCAAATTCGACACCAAAAAATTTTGCTGCCAATGATAGAGATGAAAGTGCTGAAGTCTGAGGTTTTTTGAGATTTATTGGAGGTATGTCTAAGATGAAAGAAGCTTGTTGTTAGCCAATGTATGTTAAGACTTAACGTTAACCTCTAAACATCCGTGGCGATAGCGAATAAGTTATTGGTGAGTTATGATTCTCTATAAAGTTGGATAATAACTCAAAATGCCCCCGGTGAGATTGTAGACTTTTTCAAAGCCATGTTGGAGCAAAATGCGTGTTGCCAGGTAGCCACGGAGGCCGACACGGCAGTACACGACAGTCTCTTTTTCTGAATCTAGCTCTTGAAGGTGTTCACGAAGGTTATCGATTGGAATCAGGGTGGCGTTGGGGAGGTGTTGTTCAGCAAATTCGCTTGGACTTCGCACGTCCAGGAGCTGAAGATCAGGGTTAGTCTTGAGTTTGTGCTGTAACTCCTGACTGGTAATAGTCTGAACTTCACCTCGTAACGTATTGCTAGCTACAAATCCTGCCATGATGACTGGTCCCTTGGCTGAATTAAACTGTGGAGCATAGGCTAAGTCCAAATTTTCTAAGTCTTCTACAGTCAGTCCTGCGGTGATTGCGGTGGCGAGCACGTCAATTCGTTTGTCTACACCGTGTTCACCAATAATTTGAGCACCAAGCAGTTTTCCCGTTTTTTGTTCAACAATCAACTTGATATGGAGTTGATCTGCTCCAGGATAGTAGCCTGCGTGATCGAGTGGATGAGTGACAGACACGAAGTAGTCATAGCCGTGGGCTTTTGCTTCTTTTGCCGATAACCCTGTTTTGGCTGCAATGATGCCCATGGTCTCGACGATGGCCGTGCCTAAGGCTCCTGGAAAACGCAGATCGCCTCCCGCTGCATTTGCTCCTGCCACACGGCCTTGTTTATTTGCCGGTCCAGCCAGTGGTATACGTGTTGGCTTACCAGTCACCAAATGCCGGACTTCAACGGCATCGCCAGCAGCATAGATATCTGGATCTGAGGTCTGTTGACGATCATTCACGACGATTCCCCCAGCATTCCCAATTTTTAGTCCAGCTTTATGAGCTAGCTTGAGTTCTGGTCTTACGCCAATCGAGAGAATGGCAAGATCCATGGATAGTCGCTGACCACTCTGTAGCTCAGCTTCATACGCGATGCCATGGCGATCTTGGAATGCTCGAATTCCATCGCCTTCAATAAGATAAATGCCTTTTTCGCGAAGATGCCTCGATACGAGCATGGCCATATCCAGATCAAATGGAAGCAAAATTTGATCTGCCATCTCTACCACTGTGACATCTAATTTGAGATTTTTGAGGGCTTCAGCAGTCTCAAGTCCGATAAATCCTCCACCAACGACTACGGCCTGTTTTGAAGTATGTTCTGTTATGAACGTTTTGATGGCATCAGAGTCAGGAACCGTTTTGACGGTAAAAATGTTCTTTGCATTAATGCCTGGTAGGAGAGGCACGATAGCCCCAGCGCCTGGAGAGAGGATCAACTTGTCATACGACTCAGAGTCAACAACTCCGGTTTTCAAATTTTTTACTTTCACGAGTTTTTTAGAGCGGTTGATATTCAAAACCTCATGACCAACATTCACCTTTACCCGAAACCGTTTCCAAAAACTTTCCGGTGTTTGAAGCAAGAGTTCGTCGCGATCTGATATGGTTTCACCTACATAGTAGGGCAACCCACAGTTGGCAAAGGATACAAACGAGCCACGTTCAAACATGACAATTTCTGCCGTTTCATTCGTGCGTCGTGCTTTAGCTGCTGCGCTTGCTCCTCCGGCCACGCCGCCAATAACAATGATTTTGAGAAGATTCATGGCCACAATTTAGCAATAGTGTGCGGTACGAAAATTGGTTTGTTACTTGAAAGATAGTTCAGGTGGTTTGGAAAGAGCGTTTACTTCTTCTGTGATATCAATGCCGACTGGGCACCAGGTGATGCATCGACCGCAACCCACACAACCTGACATGCCGAATTGCTCGACCCACGTCCCAAGCTTGTGCGTCAACCACATGCGATAGCGATCTTTAATCGTCGGACGAAAGTTTTTACCGTGAATGTACCCATGATCGGGTGTAAAACACGAATCCCAGACTCGTGTGTGCTCGCTTTTCTCATGCGTCAGATCTGGTTGTTCTTCTATAGTATGACAAAAACAGGTAGGACAAACCATTGTACAATTGGTGCAAGCTAAACACTTCTTTGAAACTTCATCCCATCGCGAATGATCATGAGCTTCATACAGCGTCTTAGGAAGCTGAGTAGAATCAAGTTTTCGAGTTTGACTTGCCGCACAAGCGTTGATTCGGTCGTCGTCCTGCTTTATGCGCGCATCGGATAGTGATGAGAGTGGAAGTTGTTGAAGAATTTCTTCGCCTGCAGGACTGCCACCCTCCAGAACGAAGTCTTGATCATCTTCCGTGAGTACCAAGTCAAAGCCTGACTTGGCCTTTGGTCCCGTGTCCATTGAAGCGCAAAAACACGTTTCCAACGAGCGGGTACAATTGACAGCGATGAGAAAAAGTGAATCTCTCCGTGCTTTATAATAGGGATCTGACAATTGATCCTGAAGGAAAATGCGATCCTGTATATTGAGGGCTGCAAGATCACAAGCACGAACACCGAGTATTGCAGTGGGTGTGCGTTGCGGAAGAACAGGCTGGGGAACAAAGTCTTTCTGGCGACGTTCGATGGTTAACAGTGGCTCTCGAGGTGCAAAGGTTTCCTTTTTTAAGGATTCTGGGCCAAGTACGATATCAAAAAATCGCTGTGTCCTTTTCTGTTCAAGACGATATTGGCCTGGTTGTTGGTGATCTTGCCAGCCAATGGGTAGATCCTCTACTTTTGAAATTTCATCCCATGTTATTGCTCCATCTCGGACAACAGGTCCGAGTGTTCGATATCCAGCTTTCTTTAGGGTGTTCAGTAAGTGAAGAAAGTCTGCTCGTGCGAGAAGGCCTACTCTATGTGTTTGAGAAGGAGCCATTGCCATGGGAAATGGTAGTAGTATAGTCAGCGCAATTTATATACCGACATGTCCTCGGAGTATATTGTAGTCATACCCTCGTGTCCCTGTACGTAGATAGGCAAGATCAGATTGTTCCAACTGATTGATCAATTTGGCGACACGTTCCGTTTCTCCATTCTTTAAAACGGCATGCCGTGGTGTTTCATCATTGAGCGAAGGAGACGGTCGTTCGGCCCATTCCAGATACACCGACTCCAAGAAGGGTTTCAGTATTTTCTGGTCGTCTTCGAGAGATACGTTGACTGGTATTGCGTGAAAGGTATCAGAGAGTAAGTCAACTTCAGGTGGTATATGAGCCGGGCATGTCGTGATTTCTCCTCGAAAATGTAATGAAAATCCAAACGTTCGAGCTAATTTGTGCTTCAGGACATCGAGGTGCTCTCCAGAGTCGGTCTCAACAAACAGCTGAGTGTGGGTGAGCGTTATTCTCGTGATGCACAATTCTGAAGTCTGTTGAATGGAATCTGGAATTTTTTGAATCCATACTTTGATGGAGGAGTCATCACATGACTGTGTCGGATCATCTGCTTCGGATAAAGTGAGGCGTTGGAAACCTTGAAACTGATCTAATCCCTCCTCCAAGACCATTGGCTCTCCATGCTCATAGATAGCCACAGCGTAGAGATAGGGCTCTCCTTTCGAAGCACGGTATTGTACCTGTGAATCAGCAATCCATAATGCTCCACTGCGAACTTTTACGAGATTCCAGAGAAAAGTATATCCATATTGTTTGGCAAATTCTGGCCATTCGCCTAACGCAAATTGTCCGGACCCCAATTCTATGTCACGACGCCCATCATCAGTTAACGTGAAGAGTGCCCTACCCATGTTTCCTGACAGTGTCACTGTGACACCAGGCAATGAGATACAATCAGGACGACGAATTAACCGAGTAAGGAGAATTTGGCCTTTTTGGAGAGTGCGGGACAAGATATTCTCTGTAACATAAAACTCTTGTCCGTCACCTAACGATCGTAAGATGAGATTGGTCGTTTCAGTTTTGTTATCAATGTCCGCAATCTCTAAGAGATCCATATATGAATGCCTTACTGCATCGAGCCAATCACGTTCTTCTTGCGGTACGTGTTCTGTAATGAGGTCTCTTACTTGTTCAATCAATGTTGGATGGCCATCTGTGGGAAAGTAGTCGCTATATAAGTATAGTGTGGCTAAGTCTATTTCTTCAGGAAGTGGCTCCAATGGTAGGGGTTGGTCGGGGGGCAGATAGGGTCGTAAAGCAAATGAGAGCCCTAACTCGCGTTGTATAAGAAAGTCAGGGACCAGTGATTGGTTTTCCAGCCGAGCGAATAATGCCTCAAGCCCTGGGTCAACGGTCGTGTGTTGAAGCGATGTTCTATTCGTGGAACTCACGGTACTCGCTTGAGCATTTAAGAATGAGTCTCTTTTATGCTCTCTTGAGAAACGTTTTGAGCTTTGTGCTTGAATTTTGGGCTTTTGACCGTAAGAACTGGAACTGGAGATTGGCGTAATACTGCGGCAGCAACGTTTCCCATAATCAAACGCTGCAAGCCTTGCCGCCCATGTGTTCCCATAACGATAATATCAGCCCTCGACTCAGTTAGGGCCTCCAGAATGGCCTCGGAAACTGGTTTGTGTTTAATTACGTACTGGGCTGTGAGCCCTTGTCGTGTGAATGCGTTTGTAAGCTTGTCTAACCGTGATTTCACTTCCTCCCGATGTTTACGGTCTTCTGCAGGATGACTCAGCGTAAAGTCTATACTATACGAAAGGGGTTCTATGACATGTACGAGAGTAACTGAGGCCTCAAAGAACTTCTGGAGATTGTCGGCATATTCGTACGCATCAAGGGAACAGTCTGAGAAATCCAGAGGAAGAAGAATATGGCGAGGGGTGGAGGTGGCCGCTTGAGTAACATGGGTTGTTGCCTCCTTCTCAGGTTCTACATCCCGAATACTGAGGACTGGGCATGGAGCCTTACAAATTACGCGTTCTGCTACACTTCCCATCATGACACGATCAACACCTGTCCATCCATGTGTGCCTGTGATGATTAAGTCGGCTTGAGAAGATAAGGCAAGTGCTGTGATTTCATCGGTTGGAATGCCTTCGAGGAGATGCGATCGCGTTTCAGCCAACTTTTTCTTTGCTTGAGACACCAGGGCATCCAATTTCGACCGCGAATGCTTCTCTTGCTCTTCAATGTAGAGATTGGCTGCAGCCAAATCCAAATCGACTTCATGCAGTCTTCCCATCACATGCACAATATCGAGTTCTGCCTCGCTGGCTTCTGCCCACCTTAGAGCAACGTCAAAGCTTCGTTCAGACGATGCAGAAAAGTCAGTGGCGAAAAGGATGCGCTGAATAAGTCTTTTCATGATCTTAAATCATATAACTCTTTTGCTATATGAAAGGGGCTTATCTACACCGTTCCAGCGCTTAACAAAAGAATTTCTCCCTTCATATCAGAATGAATGGAACATTGAAACTCATAACGTCCGGATTCGCGAATGACAAAGCGAAACGTTGCCTCATGATTTGGCTCAATAAACGCACCTCCAATATCATTTCCGTATGCGAAGACGCCGCCACTTTCGACTCGAGTGTGAGAGTTTTGAAAAATTTCAGATCCAAAATCATGTCGGACTTCGTCTTCATTGACGACACGGATGACTGTTTGGGCATTGAGTTGAAGCGGCATTTGCGTTGCACGAAATTCATAGTCCTTAATCCGCACATCTACGACTTGTTCCGGTTGGGCATTGACTTGAGTGAGCAATCCCACTCCCAAACACAAGGCAATGATGCATCCTCCAATCCGTTTCCATGATAGCGTATCCCTTAACATGATGGAGTTCCTCCTCTCTAATCAGAATAAAGGTTCTGTGGGGAAGTTGGTTCTAGGGAAGGTATTGGTTTTGCTGACTTTTGCTCTGAAGGATAAGGGATACTCGGAAATGTTTCTGTATAACGGAGAATTTTCCAAATCTCCTCATCAGTCAACAGACTTTGGAATTCCAGCATGCCTGTGTCTGAACTCCCATTCTTAATGATCCAAAATAGCTCGCCTTCACTACGTTGTGTCCAAAAGTGACGATTTTTAAAATTTCTTGGTAATGTTTGAAAATTGCTTGCTGCCGTGCCTTTCCCATCTCCATAGCGACCATGGCATCGCATACACGTACCCTTCCCTTCGTAGAGAGTTTTTCCGTCGTCAATGATCCAATAAGACTTGGGCAACGGATTGGTCAACGCCTGAACTTCAGCAAGCTGATCTTGTGGCACTTTTGGATGTATGAAGGATGGACTCGATACACAGCTGCTTGCTAGACCCAAAAGCAGGCACAACGTTATTTTCCTTAGCTGCACAACGATCATCTTGCCCTTTTAAGACTCACGACATAACAATTTTCGGTGGGTTGTTGTTTGCTAATCAACCCACCCAATGATGGTTAGTCACGACAGCTCAACTGACTTTCACATCAATGCTTCGAGGTTTGGCTTTGGCAGTTTTGGGGAGATGCACTTTTAGTAATCCATCCTTAAATTCTGCCGATACCAGTTCTGCATCGGAATCTTCAGGTAAGGTGAACGTTCGAGCGAAACTGCCATATGCACGCTCAACTCGATGCACCTTCTTATTTTTTTCTTCTTTTTCGTACTTTCGTTCGCCGGTAATGCTCAAAACATCATTATGAACAGCCACGTTTACTTCATCACTTTTCACCTCGGGAAGTTCAGCTTTAATAAGATATTCTTTTTCGTCCTCTGAAATATCCACGAGTGGAGCCCATTGCGCCACTCTCATTGATTCACGACCTCCTTCACTTTTCTTGACTGGAGCCCTCCCAAATAGTGTGGATAAACGATTTTGTAGATCATCGAGTTCATTTACTGGATCCCATCGGGTAAGTGTACTCATGGTAATCCTCCTTTCTTCGTAGACTGGTAGATAATTCTTTCAGGTTTGTTCTCACTGCTACGTGATTAATACAGAGCAAGGTGCATACCATTGTAGTGGCATGTTCATATGGCCATATTTCCTAGATAAATATAAGATTTCTAACACAATTCTGTTTTCTCACTTGTATGACTGGGGAAGATCACCTCATAGCGTTATATGGTCAATGGTGCAGAACACCACAGAGCTGATTAAGGCAGTAGGGTCAGAAAATTTGAAGTTTGAAGGATACCGAGTGTCCTTTAAATTTTATGGGTAGAGCCATATTCCGGAACAGTGACTTCGATTGTCGAATGTTCTGCTCGAATGGCAGCTGCGAGAGAAAAGGATTGGTGTTCTTCACCGTGGACTACAAAAATTTTCCTGGGAAGAGGATCAATCGCACGTACGTAAGCTAATAAATCATTTCGATCTGCATGAGCTGAGAGCTCATTGAACCTAACTATCTTTGCTCGTCGGGGAGTGGGATGTCCAAAGATAGGGACCGTGTCCCATTCTTCGATCAATTTACGCCCTAATGTATGTTCGGCTTGAAACCCAACAAGAGCAATAATATTGTTTTCATCTTGAATGGCATGTTTAAGATGATGTCACACTCGCCCTCCTTCACACATTCCTGAGGCGGAGATAATGACGTAGGGCCCACGCATAGTATTGAGGGCTTGGCTTTCTTGGATAGAAGAGATGTAGTGAATATACTTGGCTGCGAATGGATCAGCTTGAGATGTACATGTTTGATAGGTTTCATGGTCGAAGCATTCAGGGTGACGTCGAAATATATCTGTCGCTCTCGAGGCTAATGGAGAATCAATAAAAATGGGCAGAGGGTCCACTTCATGACCCTGAACTAGCTCTTTGATCGCATGACGAGCTCTTGTGTTCGACCAATCGCAAACGCCGGTACAATAATTTTACTTTCGTGTATTTGTGCATGGGCAAGGAGCTCTCGTGCTTTCTCTTTCATCGTTTCAGGGTCTTCATTATGAAAACGATCGCCATAAGTCTACTCAAGAATTAACGTATCGCACGAAGGTGGAGCTTGCGGATCTCTCACAATCGGCATGTCCGCTTTTCCTAAGTCTCCTGAGAATAAGACTGAGCCGGAGTTGCCTTGATGTGTATGCTTCAACCAGATCGATGAGGATCCAAGGATATGGCCGGCATCATAAAATTCAACTTTGATCCGTGGCGAGACACGAATGATCTTGCCATATCGAATAGATGAGAAGCGTTGAATGATAGCTCGCACATCTTTCTCGTTATAATGGAGAGAGAGTCGTTGAGTCCCACGACGACGTTCTTTTTTGTTCATGTATGTAGCGTCATTCTTTTGAAAATGTGGGCATGAGTAAAGTAGGACTGCATTAATTCGTTGAGCATCAAATCCCAACCGACGGTTGAGACGATCTGATTCTTTGCGGCGTCCTTGATACATCCCACAATCAAGAAGGATTCGATTCCCAGCGGCCTCAATCAGATGGCGACTTCCTGTCACGGATCGAGCTGCACCATAGAATGATATTTTCATGATGAATGACATGCGCTAAGTAATGATACGGAGGATGGTGAGCAGACTAGGTCTAGCGGACAATAAATATTGGACAATCTGCCTGATGAAGCACATTGTGAGAAACACTGCCAAGTAAGAAACGTGAAATGCCTCGTCGCCCATGAGAGCCCATCATAATTACGTCAGCCTTGTTTGCACGCTGCTGTTCCATGATGGCGTATGAAGGATCTCCTAGGCCAACATAGGTTGTCGCTGGATATCCCATAGTCCCAAGTTTCAAAGATAGTGCGTCCAACTGTTCTTGCGCATGTGCAATCGCATGTTCTTCCAACAGTTTGCTTTGTCCTAATGTGATGGGCCAAGGAGATTGAGGTTGTGGCCATACAAACATAAGTTGGATTTCTACAGACTTCCGAAAGGGTTTCATCGCTAAGAATTTGAATGCGACATGCGCATCTTCTTCGCCCTCAATAGGTACGAGAACCTTCTCTAGAGAAGGCAAAGGACCTTTGAGGATGAAAGTCGAACACGGTGCATGGAGTACGGTACGATGCGAGACGCTACCCAACATGAGTTCCTTGACTTTTCCTAACCCTCGAGCCCCTAAGAGGATCACGTCGGGATGAGCCGACTGTGTGGTTTCTAGGATGACCTGAGCTGGAGATCCGATTTGATGGATTTGTTGTGCTGGTCCAAAATCCTGTGGTAATTCCTGAACGGCTTTAAACAGTAAGGCGTTTCCTTCCTCACGGAGCTTTTTCTCAATCTCATCTCGCACTTGATCACGAATTTCAGATTTAATCATGGGATGGTCTAATTCGGGTAGCGTCAGTGCATGCACGAGAGTGAGTTCTTCTGGAGGCCTGAAATGTGCAAGAGCATGAACAGCATCCATCGACTGAGTTGAGCCATCTGTCGCGACAAGCAATTTCATCGTATGATTCCTTATGGTTTTATTTCTTTCAGTCGTATGTTCTGGTTGTGTAGATTAGCTGAATATGCAGCAAAAGCAGTGCCACAGCAGGCAGTGTAACGAATGCAGATCCTTCATGAGCAGCTAGGAATCACGTGGAAGTCTCTCTGAGTAAATTAGTAGAAAAATACAAGAAATAATGAATCTTAATCTCCCCGTCTGTATATTAGCTGTTCATCCAAACGCTGAAGGAAGGTGAAGAAGTTTGCCCTATTTTGCTACAGTAGGAAAGATTAACGCTGTCGTCATATGGGGCAAAGTATTGAAAGTACAAGAGCCTGAATATCAGAAATGGGTAATTCCAACGTAAAAATCAAAAGCGTTGAATTTAGTTAATCTTTAATTTTAGGTGCTTTATGGCTCAGGACGGAAAGCGCATTCTCATCGTTGATGATGACCCAGACATGCGCAATTTACTTCATGATATTTTAGTCGATCAATCTTATCACGTTGAAATAGCTCAAGATGGCCAAGAAGCTTTGCAAAAACTTGCTACCCTACAATTCTCCATAGTTCTCACTGACCTTCGAATGAAAGGGATGGATGGTTTAGAACTCCTGCAAGAAGTCACGCAGAAACATCAAGAGTGCAACCTTATTATGATGACGGCATTTGGTACGGTTGAAACAGCTGTTGAGGCTATGAGGCAGGGAGCCTTTGATTACCTTACCAAACCCATTAAAACCGATGAGCTTCTGGTCACAATTGATAAAGCTATGCGCGAGGCACTGTTGCGTCGTGAAGTCGAACATCTCCGAAAGCAGGTTCGCCGGGAATTCTCATTCGATCAAATTCTCGGAAAAAGTAAGCCCATGCGTGAAGTTTTTGATTTGATTCGTCGTGTAGCCGACTCGCAAACGAACATTCTCATTACTGGAGAAAGCGGAACAGGAAAGGAACTTGTTGCGAAGGCCATTCATTTTAATAGTAATCGGCAATCTGCTCCATTCGTTCCAGTGAATTGTGCGGCAATTCCGGAGCAATTGCTTGAAAGTGAATTATTCGGTCATGTCAGAGGGGCATTTACGGATGCGAAGTCCGATAAGCGAGGGCTGTTCGAAGAGGCACAAGGCGGAACACTTTTTCTGGATGAAATTAGTGAATTGCCTATGATGCTTCAGGCCAAATTGCTTCGAGCTGTGCAGGAACGCGAAATCCGAAGAGTCGGTGCGACTCGCTCGACTCCTATAGACGTCCGCATTATTGCCGCAACGAATGTGAAATTAGAAGAAGAAGTTAAAGCTAAAAAATTTCGCGAAGATTTGTATTACCGATTAAATGTGATTGAAATACGTCTTCCAGCGCTTCGTGAACGTAAGGAAGATATTCCGTTGTTAGTTCAAGGATTACTTGAGAAAAGTGTCGCAGGGCAGCAAAAAAACATACATGAAGTTGTAGGGGCAGCCCTTGCTCGATTATTGGATTATCAATGGCCGGGGAATGTTCGCGAACTTGAGAATATCATTGAACGTGCTGCCACACTCTGCCAAGGAGAAAAAATCACTCTAGAAGATTTACCGCTCATTATTCGAGAAGTACGAGGTGAGGGGCAATTAGTTGAGGATGCTGTGGATCGAATGCTTCCGTTAGAAGAATTAGAGCAAGCGTACATTCTGCGAATTCTTGAGAAAATGGGTGGCAATAAGTATCAAGCGGCTCAAGTCTTAGGCATTGACCGAAAGACTTTGTATCGAAAGTTGAGTGAGATGGAAGAAAAAGCCGGGGTATAGGAGTTTGTGGGTAAAGTTGAAAATTTAAAGTAGTAGTTTCATGTTTTATATTGCAGACCCCAAGTCCAAAATTAAAATTTAAAGATGGTTTTAACTTTCAGGTTTCAAGTATAAGAACTAGAAAAGTCCACAAAAAATCAAAAATTGCTTGAAACGTGAATCCGCAAACTTGCCCACGACTTACTTGAATAGGTCTTTTCTTAAAACATGAAACTTTAAGCTTGACACTCCTCATATGAAATCCGATTCCGAAAAAGAGCAGCTTACGAAAGAGTTAGAGAGTCTGAAAGAAGAGCTAGCAGAACTTCGTGCCGTTCATAACATTCACAAACATACTAAAGAAGGGTTGGAAGCTATTGAGCTTCAGCTTGCAGGCGTCATTCATTCCGCAATGGACGCGATTGTCAGCGTTGATGAAGCACAACAGATTGTCATATTCAATGCAGCTGCAGAAAAGATGTTTGGGTGTTCGGCTCCAGAAGTCATAGGCACAACCTTAGATCGATTTATTCCCTCACGTTTCCGCAAGATCCACCATAATCATATTGAACAGTTTGGCGATGCCAAGGTTACCAATCGCCGTATGGGCAATTTAGGTGCTATTTCTGGGCTTCGTTCCAATGGTGAGGAATTTCCAATTGAGGCGTCTATTTCACATGTCAAAGTATCCGGCCGTAAATTATTTACCGTCATTCTTCGAGATATCAGTGAGCGGTTGAAAGCCGAATCAGCCTTACTGGAGACCCAGCGAACCCTGTCAACGTTGATGGAAAATCTTCCTGGAATGGTCTATCGATGCAAAAATAATCCGGAATGGACAATGGAATTTGTGAGTTCTGGTTGCCGACAGCTTACCGGATATTCGCATGATGATTTTGTTGAAACCCGAAAAGTTTCTTACGGTCGTGATGTGATTGCATCACAGGATCATGATCGAATATGGAAGGAAGTTCAGGCGGCGAATAAAGAACGTAGATCTTTTCAATTGTCGTATAAATTAAGAACTGCCGATGGATCAACAAAATGGGTGTGGGAACAAGGTTCTGGGGTATTATCAGAGGATGGGACGGTCTGTGCATTAGAAGGGTATGTTTTTGATGTGACTCAAAAAAAAGCGCTTGAAGATCGACTTCGAAAAACTGAACGTTTGGCTGAATTGGGGACCTTGGCATCAGGAATGGCTCATGAAATCGGTACACCCATGAATGTCATTTTGGGACGTGCCGAATTTCTCATGCGAAAGTCCTCTGATGAGAACACGAAAAAAGGACTTGGGACGATCGTCACGCAGGTTGAGCGAATTACAAAAATTATGAACCAATTACTTAGTTTTGCGAGAAAACGACCAGTTGAACGGCGCTCTCTGGACATTGCCGAAATCATCACGACCACTCTTGATATTATGCAAGAACGATTAAAGACTCATCGTATACAGGTTGAGACGGATATTGCTCCCGACAGACCGCATGTCTTTGCTGATCAAGACCAGCTGAGTCAAGTGCTTTTGAACTTAGTCATTAACTCATGTCATGCCATGCCAGAAGGCGGCGTGCTTCGAATGATCCTTGAGACCAGCGAGAATCAAATTCATCTGACTATTTCAGATACAGGGTGTGGGATCCGGAAAGAAGATCTTTCCCGACTCTTCGATCCATTTTTTACCACGAAGCCAGTTGGAGAAGGAACGGGGTTAGGCCTCACCGTTGTGCATGGAATCATTCAAGAGCATGATGGGGTTATCCATGTAGAAAGTGAACTAGGGAAAGGGACAGTCTTTCATATCTTCCTGCCGACTTGCCAATCATGAATTCTGTGAAGATATATCATCGTCTTTGTTTTTAACGAAAGAACCTTTAACTCTTCACCGGCGAACAACGAAAGATGAGCGATGAGATATGAAAAGTCATTCACGTGTGTCCTTCTGGTTCAAGATGGACAATCACGTCCTCAACGTAGCTAAACCGTTTTTTGATCGTATCTTCCGCTCGATGCGCGATGGTATGTGCCTCTTCTATTGAGATATGTGGTTGAACATGAATCGAAAGATCCACAAAAACATGACTGGCTAACCCGCGAGTACGTATATCATGACAATCGAGAATTCCAGGTATGTCCAGGACTATGGCTCGTACAGTCTTCGTATCTAATCGAACTTCATCGGTGAGGGAACGGATAACCTCTTTTAAAACTGTGATAGCTGTCCAAGCAATCACTAATGCGATAAGTATCGCGACCAGAGGATCAAGAAAAGGGTAGCCAAGTTTGATGGCCACTAAACCAATGAGTACTGATACTGATGTTAATAAATCACTAGCTGTATGGTAGGAGTCTGCTAGCAGAATTTCACTGTTTAAGGCTTTCCCCTTCCTCTTCTCCCACTTCGTGACCCCGAAATTGACCGCCATCGTAAATGCCATGACTCCAAAACTTACTTCTGTCACCTGAGGTTGACTTCCGTTTCCAAAGGTCTGGTAGGTTCGCCAAAGAAGATAGAGACAGGTTGCCACGAGCATGCCGCCAATCCCAGCAGCGGCAAGTGCTTCAAACTTCTTGTGCCCATAGGGGTGATTGATATCAGGAGGTTGGGACGCAACCCATAATCCTACAAGACCAATGATATTGGACATGCCATCGAATAAGGAGTGAAATCCATCAGCTTGCATCCCTAGTGAATGAGAAATGATTCCATAACCTAGTTTGGCGAGGGCGACGAGGAGATTAAGTGCAAGGACTGAGCACAGCACAAATTGTATTTCTTGAAATCTCTTAACCTGTGAACTTGAATTAGTCATCTATCAATGAGGATAAAATTATCGTGGTTAGCGTAGTGACTTTGGAAGAACGCGTCGAAGAATCACAAGTGAAACGAAAGTGGTAATCACACCCATGAGCACTAGGGCTGAGAATAGGTGAGAGACGATCGCATTGTCATGGTTTCCTTGGGCAAACAAACCAGCCTCAAAGGCAATGCTGAGGACAATAAGTTCCATTGCCCCGCGGTTACTCATCCCGATGCCGACCGATATAGCCTCACGACGATTGAGTCCACCCCAGTATGCCGGGAATCCAGAACCGATCATTTTGCCAGCAAACGCAATCAATAGAAGAAGCGTCATAAATAGGGGAAGACTGGTGAGGGTTGCAACTTCAACATGTGTTCCGATCCAGATAAAAAATAATGGACCAAGTACGCCTAGGGTTATTCCTGTTACGATTAACTTCATTTCTTGATACGCCTCCTGACCGACTCGACTCGGCTCAAAATACAGCCCGGCCATAAAAGCTCCAAGAATCCAATGCATATCGAGAGCTTCTGCAAGAAGGCCGTAGGCTAAGGCCACAACCATCAGCACGCTAAATTCTACCGCGGCTATCTTCAGAGCCTTGATCTGTTGACTCACCTTTGGATAGACATGAATGCCGAGGCTGATTGTGATCCCGAAGAAGATTCCCACTTTACCGAGAAGAACAATAAAAACCATAGGATCTGGTATATGACCCGTTTGGATCATCGAGGTCAGTATAGCAAGCAGGAATAAACCAAGAATATCGTCAACAATGGCGGCGCCGACGATGGTTTGTCCCATTCGAGAATGGAGTAATCCAAATTCAGTCAAAGCTTTTATGGTTGCAGGTATAGAGGTGATGGACATGGTGACGCCAATCAAAAACGCCTGTATGGACTTTACTTCTGACTCGGGAAGAAACAGCCACCCTAAAATGAATCCAGATACCAAGGGAATAAGCGCACCTCCGAGGGCAACAAATATTGCGCTACGTGAATTTTGCTGAAGTTCTTCCAGCTTCGATTCAATCCCCGCCAATAAGACGAGAAAGAAAATGCCCAAATTGGCAAGGGCTTCTAACGTTTCACTCGTTGTCAATTGAATGAGAAATGGAAGATTCGTCCCCCAAAAAGTTGCGGCTGCGGCCAACAATATTCCAACAGTTAATTCTCCAACGGCAGCTGGATACCCCAGGCGTTCCGCGCCTTCACTACACAGTCTTGCAAGGAGGAGCAGAATTAATAACTCGAGAAGGACATTCAAGGGAATACTTTGTCTTATCAACTAAAAAGAAAATGCAAAGAATAAAATGGAAAAGAATTCCTTAGAAATCCAATCGTGATTACATAAAAGGTAGATGCAGCAATGACAGTGCCATAGATTTTTTCTAGATGCGGGAACAAATTACGAAATGCAAAATCCGACCGTAGCGAAAATCTACATCAACGAAAGGATGTCACGTCCCAAATAAGGACATGAAAATCTAGCTGTAGGATTGTCCCAATCGTTATGAATTAGGAAAATATTCTGTTCCAGATACAGGGTGAATGGTCTCTCTTTTGCTTGTTCATGAGTGGTAGCTTAAGATTGTGGATATGGGTGTGTTGTCACGAAGAATCCGTCTAACAACTATAAGGAAAGGATACTCACATGATTCATGAAGTCGAAGGAGACATTTTATTGTCTGAGGCAGAGTGTATTGCACATGGTGTGGCACCAGGGGACCACTTTTCACAAGGATTGGCGCTCAGTTTACGGGAAGAGTGGCCTTCCATGGTCAAAGATTTTCGTCACTATTGTCAAATCAAGAGTCCAAAACCTGGAGAAGTTTGGGGGTGGGGAGGTCCGGGGGGCAAACGGATTGTGAATCTACTCACTCAAGAAGCAGCTCCATTTCAAGGTGCCAGACCAGGCCACGCCACAACAGTCTATGTGAATCATGCCCTGCGTGAGTTGAAAGCACTCATAGAGAAAGAGGGAATTAAGAGTTTAGCGCTTCCAAGACTTGCGACCGGAGTCGGAGGCTTAAAATGGGAAGAGGTGCGGCCATTGCTTACTCAACATCTTGGTGATTCAGCCATTCCAGTCTATGTGTATACAGTTTTTCACAAGGGTGTGAAGGCGAAGGAGAAAGCATGAAAGTCTTATGTGCGGTAGACGGATCCGAGTTTTCTAATTGGGCGGTTGAAGCCTTGGGTACATTCTTTCATCAATCGTTAAAAGAGGTCGTGCTCCTACATGTGGTGGATGATGGGCAATTACGACAGGGTATGAAAAAAGAGGGAGCGAGTGGCGCAAAGGTCAAGAAAGTGATCACCGCGATGAATCAAGATGGCAAACAGCTTTTAAAGCAAGCTGAAAATCATGTCGCTCTTGCTATCAATCAAGCACATATCAAACCTTTTGTGAAGATTCGGACGGTGTTAATGCATGGACACGTCACCAATGTGGTGACGAAACAAGCTGAAAAACGAAAAGTCGATTTGATTGTTATGGGCTCTCGGGGGCTGAGTAACATCACAGGTTACTTGATGGGGAGTGTTTCACGAAAAGTCTTAACGCATGCGCCTTGTGCGGTCTTAACGGTGAAGGAGCTGCTTCCTGCAAAGCCAAAAGTGATGCTGGCTGTTGATGGTTCGAATGCCTCGAAGCGTGCGGTGAGCGTGTTTCATTCATGGATTTTGCCGGAGGCAATCTCACTCCATGTCCTCTCGGTTGTGCCACAGTTTCTCACGGATATTGGTCCGAAGCTTATTTCGAAAAAACATATAAAGGGTCTCATGAAGCCCTTTCAACTTCGCGCGGAGGAAGTCACGGCGCAATATCGAGAATTCTTTATAAAAGAAGGCTACAAAGTGACGACCGATGTCAAAGAAGGTGAGCCGAGAAAAGTTATTCTTGATCAGCTTGAAACGAAAAAAACTGACCTGGCAGTTCTTGGATCAAAAGGTTTGACCGGACCCGAACGATTTCAAATGGGTAGCGTCTCCGAATGGGTAGCGGGCTATACGTCCTGCTCAACACTGGTTGTGCGTCCAAGTAGCAAATAATAATACTCTTGTTTATTATTACGTGAAATAAATAGTGTCCCAGCGTATTGTGCTTCAGCAGTATTGCCGGTATTTCGTGTCAATTCTGGTGAGGCAAGCCGTATATTGAAGAAAGGATCTTGCCTGCATGATTGTTGTATGCCGTCTGAGTAGACAGAAATTTGTCTTGTTCATTGGAGCCATGGTGTGTTGCCTTATGATTGAGGGGTATGCTGCTGAAACCTTCAGTGCAAGCACCTGTAAAGGCCCTTACCAGAATACTCGTGTGAGCAAAGACGTGCTTGCCAAGGTTTTCAAGGCACATTCAAGGTGGTTGGTGGACCCTGAAGATGAAAAGGGAAGAAAAGCCAACCTATGTCATGCTGATTTAGCTAGGGCGGATTTTAGAGAAACTAATCTCAGCGGGGCCAGTCTCCGAGGAGCCAATCTTTACCAGGCCAATTTTAATGGTGCAATCTTAGTGAAAGCTGATCTTCAGAATGTTAATGGCCTGGAGGCTTCCTTCTATGCAGTGAATTTTCAAGGGGCGAATCTTCAAAATGGATTTTTTCAAGAGGCAGAC
The DNA here is from genome assembly GCA_965223675.1 of Nitrospirales bacterium. Lineage (GTDB taxonomy): Bacteria > Nitrospirota > Nitrospiria > Nitrospirales > UBA8639 > JAGQKC01. Next base: position 919,069 of record OZ245013.1, read on the forward strand.
TTTCGAAAAGGGAATCTCAGTCATAGCAATCTTGGAGGGGCGGATTTACGATTTGCCAATCTTGCGGAGACCAACCTGCGTATGGCGAATCTTCAAGATGCCGATATGGAGGAAGTCTATCTTGTAGATGCCAATCTGCACCAAGCCAACTTATCAAGGGCGAAACTTCTTCGGGCCGAGCTGAGTAGGGCAAAGCTAGAACATGTGCTATTGGTTCAAGCAGAGCTTCGCGAGGCTGATCTCCATCAAGCGATTCTGAAAAATGCTGATTTACGGAATGTGGATCTACGAGGAGCATGGTTAAGTCAAGCAAATTTCAATGAAGCTAATCTCGAACTTGCGAATCTTCGAGAAGCCACACTTGAACGAGCAGTTCTTTACAAGGCAAATCTGAGGAAGGCGAACTGTACAGAAGCGAATTTTCAGATAGCAGACGCTTTAGCGGTTGACTTATCGTACGCGGATTTAAGAGGTGCCTCGTTCGATGAGGTGTACATGGCTAAAGCCAAGTTGCGTGGTGCGAATTTGGAAGGTGCAGATCTTGGGTGGACGAATCTGGTTGAAGCTGATTTGAGAGAGTCGAACCTCGAACAGACAACTCTTTATAAAGCCAATCTGCAAGATGCAAAAATTGACGATGCTCGGTTTTATGGAGCGGACCTTCGTGGTGCTGAGTTTCGTGGAGCGTCGTTAAAAGGTACGGACTTTAGAGGAGTAGGCCTTGATGTTATTCATGGTTTGGTCCAGGAACAAATCAATGCTGCCTGTCTTGATGAGCGGACAAAACTTCCAAAGAAACTTGAGAGACCATCTCCCTGTACAAAAGTCCAATAACTGCTAAAGTTGAAAAAATGAATTTGTACGCTATTCTGTTCTACTGAGAGTTTTCTATGTTTATTGTCTGGGAAGATGGAGGTATTAAGACTCCGTATACACCTGGTAGCATTCGTAACAGAAAAGTAGAGAAAGTCACCAATACTTCTGCTATTAAAAAGACCGCTCCTCACACAAAGGGTTCTAGTGCCGAAAACTCAAATTCACTTGGACAACAACGTATCTCGCAAGTCTATCAAGCTACTGATCATCAAACAGCAACTCGGACTCCGGCAGTTCTTGCCAAACAAATTATGCGCTCGCCTGTACTCACGCTTTCTGTGACCACACCATTATCTGAAGCTTGGGATGTCATTAGGCAAAAACGGTATCGTCATATTCCGGTACTATCTGCAGAAAGGAAACTTGTGGGAATTCTGTCTGATCGGGATCTCTTTCGTGCGACAATTGAGCGCCTCACAGAATCAAGTAAGGCCATGGTACAAGTCCCACCTATACCGATTAAACAAATAATGGTGGCGAATGTTCTTTCAGCTTCTCCAGAAACCGAAATTCGAGCTATCGCCCGTATTCTCTTTGAAGAACGAATTGGGGCCATGCCAATTGTTAGTGAGCAAGGCAACTTAGTCGGCATTCTTACAAGAAGCGATATACTCAGAATGGTGGTGAACGAAGCCCCATTTGAACTTTGGATATAACGAAAAATTTTGGTTGCAAGTCGGCAGACTACCAACAAAAATTCCAAATCTACGTTTCGACCTATCCATAAATGGCCTCGTGTGGTCGTACTTGCCCGCGTTGCATAGTGAATGCCTGGGCTTTCAATGGTTTTCAAACGACCATAACTGAACAAGGAGCATGACACGCTACGCTATTTGAAACACTTCCTAAAAAGAATTTACGTAATTCGGTGCTCCCACGTGATCCTACGACGATCAAATCACTTTTTTGTTCTTCCGCGAGGGCGAGAAATTGTTCGGCTGGATGTCCATATGCCAGCTTTCGATGCACGTTCAACCTAGCTTTTTCTAGTTTGACTGTGAACTGGTCGAGTATTTTGTCAGCTGTTTGTTCTTGAGGCTTTCGAACATTTGAGAAGAACTGTTTGTGTTGTGTACCCTCATGATTGACCACACTGTGACTTGAGTGGAAGCAGGAAACTTTAATTGAGGGATAGGACGTACTGCTGACTTCGAATCATCGGAGCCGTCAATACCCATAGCTATTTTCCTATCTGAGGACCTTGGAATTATCTGTTTCGTCGATGGTCTTCTAACGATTAAGACTGAACATGGAGCTTCTCAATCTTGTATTGCTCAATAACGTCGAGAATTTTGGACCTTGGAATGCCAATTTCTACTAATGGCACGACCCTCAGCTCGGGTTTCCAGCAGGTCTCTGAGAATCTAGTCACCAACTCCCAAGCATTTTTTATTTTATAATCCTCAGCAGACGATACCTGTTCTCTACCTGTCCTTTCTGAGTCTTCGTAAGAGGAGTCGTTGGTTCGACCACTGTTACGAGCACTAATTTTGATCAGTGGGGGAAATGCAATTGGCTTAGAAACTGAGCGGTCGCTCTGCTGTATGGGAATCACCAATAGCGGGAAAAATTCATCTGAAGCTCTGTGCCACATAAAAACTCGTAAACATAGTGATAGCTCAAAGTCGCGCGAGTCGAGTTATCGCCGAACCACCAACACAGAGCATGGAGCATGTCGGGCTATTTTGTGAGAAACGCTTCCTTGAAGGAGTTTTCTAAGACCGCTTAAGCCACGGGATCCGAGAAGGATAAGATCGGCTCGAGTACGTTTTGCACACTTGAGAATTTCGTCGGCTTCATACCCAAATGCAAGATGTTCATTCACTGTTAGTCGTGTATCCTTTACCATGGCACAGGTTTTCTCAAGGAGTTGAGCACCTTCCCGTCCACGTTTCTTCAAGAGGTCTTCGGCCGATTTGGCAAAGTCAGATGGAGTTTTTTTTGTTGTCGTCACAAGCTGCTCAGTTTGATAAAAATGTTTTTTTACCACGTGAAGAATCGTGAGTCTTGATGATCCAGGAAAATCAAGGACATTGATGAGATTGACGGCAGCCTTAGCATCAAGAGATCCATCAGATGCCAAAAGAATACGCATGCCCTTAGATTTAGATTTTGTCGGACGGTGTTTTGAGCGAACGATTAAAGTTGAACATGGTGCTTCAGCTAAGACCCATTCACTGACGCTGCCCAAAAGAAAACGGTTTAACCCTTTACGCCCGTGGGTTCCGAGTACGACCAAATCGATCTTGTGCTGATCGATTGCTGAGAGAATTTCTCCACCGGGGCTGCCTATCGAAACAAGGGGGATAAACTTATGCTTAGGATTATCTAGGCTTTGGCTGAGTTGGGTCATGAGTTGCCAAGCTTTGTTCTTTTCACTTGATTGAGCAGAATTTATGGGTGCCTTTTTGTCTTTTTTAGGTTTTTGGGGTGAAGCGTCCAATATTCGTTTGTGGTCAACGACTTTTAGAAGATACAGAGAGGACCCCTTTGGAAATTCAAGGTTCTGAATGAATCGAGAGGCAGCATCGCTTTGAGGTGATCCATCAAGGGCAAGCAGAATATTCATCGTGTTGGCGTTCCTTTTGTTATTGTTATACGTAGAATGGGAAGCTCATTTTGCAAGCTGGAGAGATTCACACAATACTCTAGTGCTGCAAACTGGCAGTATTATTGTATCGTTTCTCATCTTAAGAGCAAGACTGAGCATGTTCCGTGATGGATTACTGAATGAGAGACACTTCCCAACAGAAATCTACTCAATTTTCCGTGTTGTTGGCCTCTCATCACAATCAGGTTTGGCTTCAGTCTTTGAGCTTCTTCATGGATGACAATGGATGGCGCACCATATGTCACTGTCACTGAAGTCGTATATCCTTGAGATGAAAGACGTGTCGCGATCTCATTCGTGAATTGTTCTCCACCTTCAATGAGATCTTTTCGCCATGGCTCTGGAATAAGGGCCCCGACTGGAAGAACCGATTGTGCGAATGGAATAACATGAAGGAGCGATAGTTGTAAATTTCCTTCAAATGGGTTGGTACGAAAAAACGAAATGATGCGTTCCGCATCTGACCGATGCTCAATTGGAACGAGGAGGTGTTGTCGCGAGTCGCATTCAGCTTTCATGACGAGTGTTGAGCACTTGGCATGAGTCAAGACACGATGTGAGACACTCCCAAGTGTATGCTCTCGAATCATGCCTAGGCCGCGTGAGCCGACTATGATGAGATCGGCTTTCTCACGTTCAGATACGGAAAGAATCACCTCTGCTGGTGATCCACGCTCAAGCCGCTGGTGAATTGGGCCAAGGTTATGTGGAATTTGGGATGCGACCTCTTCTAAGATCCGGGTTCCTTCAACTCGTAAGACCTGTTCCGCACGCGAAGAAAACTCTTGCCCGACACTCATCCCTGTCCCAGGATAGGCCAATTGGGGTATCTGAAGAGCATGGAGCAGAATGATATCTTCCAGGGGAGTAAATAATTTTAAATGTTGAACGATCAGGTTGGTTTGGTTCGACCCATCAACAGCGACAACAACTTTTACCATTCATTCCTTTCGTCGACTCAACGACCACCAGCCTGTTGCAATGATTCAGAAGATTGTAAGGAAGGATTCACGACATGTTCTTCCCATGCATCGAATCCGCCAACCAGATCTTTGATATTCGTAAAACCATGATGTTCTAGTAAACTGACGGCGATGGATGATCGATAGCCACCTGCACAGTGAACGATGACGGGATGATCATTGGGGATCTCTTGAAGATGCTTATCCAGTTCTGGCAAGGGAATGTTACGACTCTCATCAATGTGACGCTGTGCCCATTCTTGTTTGGACCGAACGTCTAAAATATGTGGGCGATTGGCTGTCATGATGAGTTCGCTGAGGCGGGCTGCCGAGATACGGTCTGTTCGAAGCGTGAATTCAGGAGTCGAGGCCAATGCATGAAAGCCTCGATAGAGATATCCGGCAACTTGATCGTACCCAACTCGTGCCAGTCTGATCATAGCTTCTCTCTCCTGACCCGATTCAGCGATTAATATGATCGGATGTTCGCGGTTAAGAATAATAGCTGACCATGTTTCAAATTTTCCGTCGAGAGAAATGTTTAAACTTTCGCATAAATGCCCCATGGCAAATTCTTCTGGAGTTCTCACATCAAGAATCTGTGCGCCGGAACTCTTCAATTGAATAACTTCGTCAACTTCGAGTGATTTGAAAGTTTGCTTCAGCCGATCATGTAATGTTGGGTGCTGACGACGGTTTAGAAAGGCATCATAACCAAAGTACTCTGGAACCTCAGGTAGGTCAGTCGTCACTAACTCCACAAACGCATCTTTGGACATTGGTTGCAAGGCATAGTTACGTTGACGTTGCGTCCCGATTGTCGAAGAAGTTTCTTCCCCTAATTGTTTTACACACAGAGACCCTGCTCCATGAGCGGGATACAGGAGAACCTCATCAGGCAATCCAAGAAGTTTATGGTGAAGCGAATCATACAGTTGTCCTGCCAAAACCTTGGGGTCATATCCAACCGCAGCCATCAAATCAGGACGTCCCACATCGTCCACGAACAAACAGTCGCCGGTCAAAACCGCATATGGTTGTTTAAGTGATTTGGCTTGGTCATACACGAGAATGGAAATGCTTTCTGGTGTATGTCCAGGTGTTTCGAGAATCTTGAGACGAATCGTCCCTAACTCTATTTCGAATCCATCATGCAGAGTATGAAAGGCATAATCAGCATGTGCCTGAACTCCCAAACAAATTTCTGCTCCTGTGTGGTAATGAAGGTCAAGATGACCTGCCACGAAGTCAGCATGGAAGTGTGTGAGAAACACGTATTGTAGTGTAAGCCTATGGGTTTCAAGATCCTTGAGATACTGTTCGATATCACGTTGAGGGTCGATGACGACTGCGAGGTGAGTTCCTTCGTCCGCGATAAGGTACGACGCATGAGAAAGACTTTTGAGATAATACTGTTTGAAGATCATCGTATTCTCCTCAATCGTCACTTCTTTCTTCCCTTTAGCAAGACCATCACGCCAATCACTCCAATAACCAAGATGAGGACACCAAAGAAAAACAACTCATCCATCAATAGACCCTTTCTTGATCAATCAAGAATCCTTGGCAGGGGGATGATGACATGTGTTTATCCCCAGAAAGCGCCACGCTGGACAAAATCCCATTATTCCGGTCGCCAGTGCCACGATCCCAACGACAAGGGTAATGAATGTCCCCCACATCGGAAGTGCGGTTAATCCTCCAATCGCCAGAAGTGTGAGGCCCAATCCTATGCGGATGATCCTCTCAACATGCCCTACATTATGCCCAACATTGCATTCCATAGGTCACCTCCTTGCCAAAACGGTTACGATAAGACTCTCAAATATCAAGAGTCATGCCATGACAACAAGGTCCTGTTTTTTTGTGAATTATCTCAAGATGTGTGCTTGCATGTGTAAGGAGTGTTGCATTTTTCTACAGTCTGTCATGATGCCGAGTTCCAGAACGCGGCAAGGCGAGTGAGAGCAATATGAAGTTTTTATCAGCAGAACGGGAAATGAAGCCTATGTGAAGAAAAAGAATGGATTTGCAGAATAGTTTTTGTAAGCTTTTCCGGAAATATCTGGATAAACAAAAAAATGACTCTCCATGTCTTGATGAATTTTTCAATATGTTTTTCTCTTTTATTATCCTCCATACACGTTGATCAAATTTGGTTCAATCATATGGTCGAGAATGTCTGAGCGAGCGATTAATCCGATAAGCCGTCCATCTCGAACGACGGGTAAGCGAAGTACTCCATGATCGACCATGGCCTTCATCGCATTTTCGGCAGTTGTCGTGTCTTCTATGGAAATAGGGTTTGCGGTCATAATGTCTTCTGCTGTCGTCGTCGAAAGATTCTTTTGTTCTAACAATGCGGTCATGAGATCAAATTCGGTGACCATCCCTACGAGTTTGCTTCCAGGTTCAATAATCGGTATCCCGCTAAATCTCCCAGATTGTAATAAGACGGCTAAGTCGCGAGCACGATACTGTCTTGTCGCGGCCACCACTCTTGTCGTCATCATGTCTCTCACTTTCATATGAAGATTGGGTTCCTGCATACTTGTCTCCTTTATGAAGCCGGATGATTGTCGGTCTCACGGTGAAGCCCAATGATAGTTTATTTTTCCTTTAATGTGCTGAGGTATCTAGCCTTATAAATCTTCTGAGTAAAGAAGGTTTCGTTCAAGATCTTCAATTCGCTCTAACAAATCTAACGCGACGACGACCCCAGCCCAATTAATGCCTAAATCACGATGCAGACGGAGACCTCGTGATAGCCTTTCGAGGGCTTCCGCTTGAAAGAGATCTTGTCCTTCTCGGTCAGTAGTCGTCACATGAACGATTTCCCAACGGAGGCATACTTCTAGAAGATCATCCCCAATCCCTAATTGTGTACAGAGCTCCTCTCGTCGATACCATTCTGGTTGGAAAAGTTCGGCAATGACCTGATCGATATCTTGTTGAGGTTCTTCAGGCATGGGTCGCCTCCTTGATGAGGTAGTCACGAGGATTGGGGTGATCAATGTTCTTGAGTTGTTCGTAGAGCTCTTGTTCATGGCTAGTCATTTCTGAGGGAACGATTATGTTAAGAATGACGATCTGATCACCATGTTTTCCTTCCCGCGAGGGCAACCCTTTCCCGCGGAGCCGCATTTTCTGCTCGGATTGACTCTTAGGGGGAATTTTCAGTCGCACAGGACCAGTTAATGTCGGGACTTCGACCTCCGTTCCCAACGCGGCTTCCCATGGCCATATCGGAAGCTTCACTGTGAGGTGGATGCCTTGTTGCTGGAAAACTGGATGAGGCAAGGCATGAATACGGAGATATAAATCACCCGCTGGACCTCCCCCCCGACCAGAAGCCCCTTTCCCTTTGACTCGGAGTCGTTCTCCCTCTTTGACGCCTTTTGGAATTCGGACATCAATAGTATGTGGCTTTCCCGTAACGTCAGTTAATTCCAATCGTCGCGTGGTTCCTGAAAGAAAGTCTCGAAGTGGGAGTTGAACAGTAGCTTCAAGATCAGCTCCGGGCATCGCAAATCCACGAAACGATGGCCCTTCCCTTTTCGCTTGCTGACCGAAAAGCTCTGAGAATAGATCGTTAAAATCCGTTCCTTCCCCTTGTGTGGAGTACGTTTCCCATCCGCCTGGAGCTCCCTGAGCTCCAGCCTGTTCCTGCGCACGCTGGTAGGCCTCAGCGTCCTTCCATTGGAACCCGTATTGGTCATATTTCTTGCGTGTGGCTTTATCACCTAAGACTTCATAGGCTTCATTTAACTCTTTAAACTTTTTCTCCATTTCAGCTTTTTTTGCACCAGGATGAAGATCAGGATGATATTTTCTGGCTAAACGACGGTAGGCCTTTTTGAGGTCTTCAGCAGAGGCGGACTTTTCGACGCCGATAACATCGTAGTAATCACGTGGTTTAGTCGTCATTGGTATGCTAAAAATATAGTGAATGTGTTTTCTTTACGTTTGTATTGTACAAAATATGTCTTGTGAATTTCGAATTGTTCCTAGAAAGATACTGGGTTACTCGAACTCTTCCTCAGGAACTGGTCCATATAGGCCTTCTTATAGAAATCAAAGCATGTTCTTTTCCACTTGGTAGTCCCTCGAATACAAACGACAATATGAAGCCAAATGAGTTTTAACTAAGGTCTTACAAATGTCTTTCTGTTGAAAATTCTGATAAAACATGACCCTCCCTTTCTGTTCAGAGGAATATAAGAATTTGGTGAATGTCTTTCTAGAATCTGCACTGTGTTCACCTCTGTCAGAATTTCAAGGGAAAAGACGACTTTTTGCTTACTAACTTCCACGAGAATGACTGTGCAAGTTCTTTGGTCTTTTTCTTGGATCGTCATTTTTATCCAGGTAGGAATCTTCGTCATGGGATGTAATGAAAGTTTGCATGGCAATGATCTGAAATCAAGACAACTTGAACGGGACCGAATGGTGGATGAGCAAATTGTCGCCCGTGGAGTGAAGGATCCAGTGGTCATCTCAACCATACGTCATGTGCCTCGCCATCGCTTTGTATTAGATCTTGATTCTTCAGAGGCGTATGGAGACTTCCCACTTTCCATTGGTCATAAACAAACGATTTCACAACCATTCATCGTGGCGTTCATGACCGAGGCCTTAAAGCTTCGGCCGAATGATCGAGTATTGGAAATTGGTACGGGGTCTGGCTATCAGACAGCTGTTTTGGCGAACATTGTTTCAGAGGTTTTTACGATTGAAATTGTGGAGCCTTTGGCCGAACAGGCAGAACGAATATTCAAGGCATTAGAGTATGACAACGTGACCGTAAGGACAGGGGATGGTTATAAAGGTTGGCCGGAAAAATCCCCTTTTGATGCCATAATTCTGACTGCTGCTCCTGATCACGTTCCACAGCCACTGATGGAACAACTAGATATTGGAGGACGTCTTATACTTCCTGTAGGAGCAGACCCACAACGACTTGTCTTGATTCATCGAACTGAAAAGGGCTATTCGCGCACCGAACTCCTGCCCGTGAGTTTTGTGCCAATGACTGGACAGGCAAGAGAAGGACCCTTTGCACCTTAAACGTTCTCTAACTGCAGAAGTATTTTGATCACTAATATTTAGAGAGCTAGAAATTGGAAAAGTTCTCTGGCTATTGGCAAACTTGCACCGGATTCCTTCTCGTCTTAATCTACCACTTTGCTCCGGCGATGAAATCGTAAGACAATCCCGGGATCAGGATGCAGATTCACGTTTGACTCACCTTTGCCTTTATAGGGGAGGGCGTTCAAGACATGGCGAATGGCTTCTAGCCTAGCCTTGGTTTTCCTATTTGCTTTGACAATAACCCAGGGAGAATAGGAAGTATGGGTCTTACTAAACATTTCTTCTTTGTACGTAGTGTAGAGATTCCAATGTTCTTGGGCTTTGTCATCAACGGGGCTAATTTTCCAATGTTTTAGTGGATTATTGATCCGGCTGTTAAAGCGGCGTTTTTGCTCATCCTTGGAAATAGAAAACCAAAACTTAATAAGCTCAATGTTATCTTCATACAGCATGTGTTCAAACTCTGGAACCTGTTGCATGAATGTCTCGTACTGAGACCTTGTGCAAAATTGCATGACCGGTTCGACAACCGCCCTGTTGTACCAACTCCGATCAAAGAAGGCTATTTCTCCTGGATTTGGTAAATTCTTGGAATAGCGTTGAAAGTACCATTGTCCCTTTTCCACCTCAGTGGGCTTGGGCAAGGCCACCACACGCATTGATCGAGGGTTCAGGTGTTCGGCAAATCGGCGAATTGCTCCACCTTTGCCAGCAGCATCGCGTCCTTCAAAGATAACAATCACCCGTCTTCCTGTGAGCTGAATATCTCTCTGTAACTTCACCAATTCAATTTGTAGTTGTCGTAATTCTGCTTCATAGCGAAGAGTTCGAAGTGCACCTTTGGTATTAATGTTTTTGGACTTCAGGAGTTGGAGCAGTCCACGTTGGGATGTCAGTCCAATAAGATCTGCCTCTGTCAACGTTTGCGATTCCTTTGGAATTGGCACGGCTTTCAGTTTTTTGGTGGTTTTGGTGGTAGGCATGAAGTAATTTTTCTTCCCATTTAGTAGAGGTGAGCAATGTTATCTATCTAGGGCCAAGCAAGTCATATGCCAATTTAGAGGACTCTTTTGATGAGACAAAATAGAGTTCCAAGCAAAAGGCTCTAATCGCCGAGGGTGTATTTATTGAGGTAGATAGAGGATGAATGTACTAAGTATGGAAATTTGCAACAGACGTTCTTTCGAGACGTTCTTTCGAAAACTGCTTAAATCTTTTAAACGAGTATACTGAACTTCCTCCGAATCAGTAGACATTCCTATACTTGAAAATAAAGCATGGGAGGACAGGGTATGAGCAAGAGTCGATTTGCCGAGGAGTTCAAAGAGGAAGCGGTCAAGCAAGTCATTGAGTGTGGGTACGCGGTGACTGATGTCGCGAAGCGATTGGGGATTTCGGTGCAAAGCCTGTACGAGTGGGTGAAGGTGTATACCCCTAACGCCACTGATCACGATGAGGCCGAACTCAAAGAAGTCCGGCGCGAGAATCTGACGTTGAAAGCCGAACTCCGTCGGGCTCAGGAAGAGCGAGACATCCTAAAAAAACGGCCGCGTATTTCGCGAAAAACCCGGCGTGAGGTACGCGTTTATCTTCGAGGATCAAAACCGGTACGCCGTACAGTCGATGTGTGGGTTATTGGGCGTTGCGCGCAGTGGGGATGATGCCTGGGAGACGCGTCCCCCGTCACAGCGGGCCCAGGACGACGCTCGTTTCTTAAGACTTATTCGGGAGTCGTATGAAGCGAGTGGCCGCACGTATGGGTCCCCTTACGTGAGGTCGGGGAGCACGTAGGCAAAAACCGAATTGCCAAAATCATGCAGCGTCACAAGATTCGCCCCCAGCGTGGCTACAAGTAGCGGCATTGATTATTATTTAGTGTCTCACAAGAAATTAGGGAAACTGCAATGCAAGGGTTCGAAGATACTTCACGAGATTCCAAATTTCTTGATCAGTCAGGACACCTTCCCAACTAGGCATTTCGATGTGAATTCCATATCGAATGATTTCAAATAGTTCTTGATCAGATCGGACTTGTGTTGTTTCTGCTAACAGATTAGCCGGACGCTGTCCGTTTAAGTATGGTCCGACTGCACCACGCCCATCTCCTTCTGTTCCATGGCATTCAACGCAATGTTCCTCGAAAATTTCTTTTCCGTCTTTTGCCGTTCCATGTGCTTTGGGTGTAATAAGCATCATGCACAGAATCACTGTGAAAACGCTGGAACATCTCAGTGTCCGTTGATAGATTAGTTCACTTGACTGCATGATTCTTTCTTCAGTCGCAAGTAGGTGATGGGAAAATTTCATTATGGTGCTGCTCGGTACGGTGCTATGTGCCGAATGTGCTGGACGACGGCTCGCATTTCCAGTGGGGTCAGCTTGTCAAACCATTGATGCATTGGACTAAAGGCCAGGCCCCAAACCACTGCCGAACGCAAGTCAAGGTCCGATTTCATTCTTGATTCAATCGATTGAAAATTGGCCGGAGGCACCGTGAGGGTCGAAGCATCTGGCCCGTTTCCTTCCCCATTCACTCCATGACATCGAACACAATTTTTTTCATAAATAGCTTGGCCGTTGGCATGGTCTCCCGAGAGATCCTGTGTGAGGCCTTCCATTCCGAGTAGCAGTAGTGGGAATAAGCATACGAGTAAATAAAACAGTACTCTCATAACGTGTCTCCTCTTGTTAGCGCGAATTTAGTTAGGCCCTTCTGAGATTTTCGAGGGCAGAAGATGAAATGCCTCTACGACGGGGTTCGCAAGCTCTGCGAAATCCTTGTATCGCATCTTTAAACCCTTCTTGATTCGTGCCTGCGTCAAAGACAATTTCTTCATCTTCTGTGAGCGAGTGATCAACATAGACCTTCAACCCATACAAGTTTCCAAACGGTGGCATTGCCCCAACTGCACAGTCGAGAAACGAACCCTTAAACTTCTCTTCCATTGCCAATCACACATCCTGTGCTCCCAAGACTTCTTAGAGTTGGTGCAGATCAACCTTCCACGTTGACGGTAGAACCGTCATCACGAGTTTGTCGTCAACTTTGACCATGATCACCTTCGCCACATATTTTCCGGGGATGTGTATACTCTGTGCGGTTTCTAAGGAGGTGTATACTCCCTCGTGTGGTAGGATTTGATACGGAACCTTTTGGCTATCAAGATATACTTTGAGTTTGTTTGAAATAGACATGATACCCTCCCATGTCGCCAATCCAATTGCTACGTGTTATGAGCAAGACTAGCAAAAGAGATACCGAGGTTAGTCTTACTCGAAGGGGTTAAATATAGGCTTGCACTTAAATGTCAAGTACGACATTACGGTAAAAAACCAGAAAGTAGGGTAGATTCGCGACAGCTAGGTGTTGTGTATTGGGGCAAATTGAAACACTGTAGTCCGTCTGAGCTTATGGGACAGTCTGGAATTTTTCTAATCCTGGCCACGTCGATATGCTCACAACCTTTTTACCCTTATATATGTTGCACGTAAATGGATTCATTCTATTCTTGAATCGATTCGAGATACGCAAGTAATTGCCATATTCTTCCTCTCACCTGATCGGCCCACTCAGTTTCGGTTGATACCTCATCATCAGGAATCTGAAACCATACACCCCAGACAGGCATGTCACGAGGTCCGTGGGTTAGTCTTTGCTCACGACCATCAATGACACGATAGGTCTCCCAGAATGGAAACTTTCCTCCGCTTTTCTTGCTTAAAAGTGTAAGGTTGGCTGGTCGAATCGTAAGTGAAGAAGCTTTCACACCATCACCATGCCCTCGAATTCCATGACACGTCACACAGTATTTTTTGTAAAGATATCGTCCTCCTTCTATGACTTCATATTCTTGAGCCAAGCTTGTCACGGCATTCACATGGATGAATGTCAGCGTTACACATACAGTAACAATCATACTTCTCATACTCTTACTCCGTTTCAAGTGTTCTGCCATAGAAGTTATTTCGCATATATTTCATCGACACTCGCCTCATAGTCTCATACTGTCTTATTTCATAATTTATGCCAGTACAGAGAAAACTTTTAGAAATTCGTGACTTCTCTATTATGGGGGTATTGACTATTCATGTTTGCGTCTTGAGCAGGTTAATTGACTGAAAACCGTCAGTATGTATCAAGAACGTGCTTCAGGGTTTACGAATTGGAACTGGGATTTGAGGACTCTTGCATCAATACTGAATTGATGACTGTTCTTAAATGCCACATTTGGTTCCTCATCATTAATGGTGCAGGAGTAACATACTCATTTCAGAGCGGTCCTTAAGCACTTGGTGTCAGTTTTGCTTTGTTTCATACGATGAAACATCATCTGATTAATATTAGGAATAAGAGGACGAAGTTGAAAGGAGAAAAATATGGGGCTCAAACATGTTGCATTGTGTGTGACAATATTTTTCATACTGGGTAGTCTGGAAATAGCCGTTGGACAACATCGGCAACAGATGATGCGCTCTCGAGTGCCGGCTGACAAGCTTGAGAAAGCACGTGCACTCACGAGTCCCCTTGCACAATCAAAGGAAATTCTAGCGAAGGGAAAAGTCATCTATGAGGGGAAAGGCACGTGTGTCAATTGTCATGGTGCGACAGGACATGGTGATGGCCCTGGTGCAACAAACTTGAATCCGCCTCCAAGAGTGTTTCGTTCACATGGTTTTTGGAGACACCGGACGGAAGGAGAAATCTTTTGGGTCATCAAGCATGGTTCACCCGGGACAGCGATGATTCCGTTTGGCGGATTGCTCACTGATGAAGAGATCTGGACGGTCATGCAGTATGAACGAAGTTTTGCTGGGGGGCATGGGCGAAGACGTGGGAAGGGTGGTCATAAAGGGGGAGGGCCAAGAGGCATGCATGGTGGCAGGAAAGGGATGGGCATGATGAAAAATATGAGACATCATAGAGACGGAGAAGACAATGGATGTTGTCAAAAGTCCGAGTGATCACCATAGAGCTGTTCAGAGTGTAGGCACGTGCTTTCTCACAATTGCATGTGCGATTTTCATAAGTCTGCCCACAATGGCTGGAGCAGGCAATCCAGAAGCCGGACGGCAAATCTATGAAGAGAGTTGCGAGCACTGTCACGGCTATGCAGGAGACGGTCAAGGGTAAATGGCAGAATACTTGACTCCCCCTCCTGCAAAGTTAGCGAGTTCAACCACCCAATCGAAGAGTGATGCTGAATTGCAAGAGATCATCTTGAAAGGTCAAATAGGTACGGCAATGGCTGGATTCGAAGATGCGATAGAGACGATACAAATGGCCGATCTTCTCGCCTATCTTCGTTCGCTAAAACCTTAGGGTTTTTATGCTCGTGGATTATGGCGAGTCAGTAGTATGAAAGCTACCGAAAAGAATCACCTTACTGTCAGAATACTAGAGCAGAGAGATAATTGGGAATGGGAGTAAGACTATGTATCGAGTCTTAGATGAAAGTTCTGGTCATACAATTGGGATCAAAATCGATGGGAAATTGACGAAAGACGATTACGGTGTCTTGATCCCGTATTTAGAAAATCTCATCAACGAATGTGGGACATTGAACCTGCTCTGTGACATGACTCAGTTTAGTGGAATGGAGATTGCGGCCTTTTGGGAGGATTTCAAGTTCAGTATTAGCCATTTACGTGATTTTAAACGAATAGCTATCATGGGCGATGAGCGATGGTTGGATTGGTATACGAAGATTATAAACCCTCTGGTCAAGACAGAGGTACACTACTTTCAACTTGCCCAGATCAAGGAAGCTTGGGAGTGGGTCAATACCGATATTGTGTGATTTCTCGTTGCTTTGAATGTATGGAACCGTTACACACTATCTCCTTCTGTATCTTTAGTATGGCCATTACTCGGTTTCTTGTGGGCCGTCTTCTATTTGACTAATGTCAGGGACCCAATCTGAGCGTGTCATCTGGCAAACCTTTCCCTCATGGGGACAGTTTAGCTGGCTCTATTTCTTTACATTCTTAACAGCACTTCGTGGAATATTGTTCTTACGTTTTGGTCTGCCAGGATGGCAGCTATGGATTGCCGGGGCGCTTGTATTACTTCTAGTCGTCGCAATTATTCGTCGTTGGGCATATTACATAGTGACCCCGACGCGCGTAATCATGAAGAATGGGTATACCCGAAATGAAATTTCCTCCATCAAGCTTGAGATGATTGAAAACATTGATCTTATACAAGGGCCCATTGCGAGATTTTGGGGGATCGGAACGTTGGTGATTCAGTCATCCAAAGAAAAACGGGAGGTGCGCCTACGTGGGGTGAAAGATCCGGATGTTGTAGAAGCGAAACTCAGGGCGCTGTTGCCAAACGTAATGAATAGAGAAAAATAAGAAAAATGAACTCTATTTCTCGTCGTACACATCTTGTCATTTGGCTTAGTGTCGTAGCCGTCGCTATCGCATTAGCTCTAGAGTTCTTGTTAAGTACGAAACCTGGACGACCCTTTGGTCATACTCAGATAGCGCACATCGTCGGGTGGGTTGGTCTTGTCATGATCTCACTCACATTCGTGTATCCAATCAAACGACGATTGCATCCTAATACGGTTTGGCCAAAAGAATGGTTTGAGATCCATCAATTCTTTGGCATTGTTGGGCCGTTGCTTATACTGATCCATTCAGGGGTTCACTTCCATGCCTTGGTTCCGGTCTTGGCTCTTATTGCGATGCTTCTTATCGTGTTCAGCGGGATTACTGGTCAAGCTCTGCATTACTTCGCGTTCCGGACTCTCTATGAACGGCGTCATGAATTATCAGAAGAAGGGCTAACCAAGGAAACTATTGACTCTCGTATCCATGATCTAGCGTTGCAGGAAGAAACCCTCCGGTCATGGCGTTGTGTGCATGGTCCTGTCACGTGGACATTTGTTGTGCTCACGCTCATCCATGTTGGTGGAGCGCTCTATTTCGGAGGTGCGTAGCTCGTGTGGTGTATACGGCCATGGGTAAAGCCGACTGTTCTTATCGTAACCCTCTTGACTCTCGTGTATATTGCATGGGGATCAGTATACGATCCGGAAGCATTATGGGCACCCGGCCATCTTAGCCGTTATCATGCCGATATTGTCACTTGTGATCGCTGTCATGAGGCATTTGTTGGCGCATCAAATAACAAATGTCTTGCCTGCCATACTCTTCAGCAGTTTCAACTCCGATCCCCGACAGAACTGCATCACGTTCATCAAAAAATTATAGACCAAGAACGTCCATGTATGGATTGTCACACCGAACATCGTGGAGTGTTAGCGAGCATCACCATTGGAGCATTGCATAATCCACATGGTGAATTTGTGTTCAGGGCCACGAGCTCTTCCTCTTGCTCAGACTGTCATATGATGGGTACAGAAAAGTCAAGCACAAAACCCATGCTCTTGCAGAACTCAACCGTCCGTCATCTTATTGAAGAAGGGGAGGGGGCTCATCGACCAGGACATTTTTCGAATTGTTTGAAGTGCCATATTGGCGGACAGTTAGAAGTTGAGGAAGATGATGATGACGAGGAGGAGGTAGATTAGGGCACAACCATCTCATTTTTCATCGCCACTTTCTTTTATTCATGACGTCACACTTTGAGACAGCACTTCTCACTAGCATCTTTGTCACGCTTGTCACGACTATCGGTATCTATGTGATCCTTCATTTTGAGGCATGGCGTCAGAAAAATGCCACCTACTTTTCCTGTTTCGCGGCTGGGGTGCTGATCTCCGTCTCATTTCTGCAAATCATTCCTAAATCGTTTGATATGAACAATCAACCCCCATTCTATTCGATGTAGTGGTCATGACAATCTCACACCGTCGCTATTTACTCATTTTGGCCCTGCTGTTTTTGCTGGAGTGGACTATACTGGCCGTTGATCCGCTACCCCGTAAGGATTGGGCCCTTGAGAATGTGTTGGTCGTGATTTTTGTCGTGGTACTTGCCGTCTCTCACAAACATGTGCTCCTGTCACGCGTTTCTTACACGATGATTTTTGTTTTTCTCTGTTTCCACGAAATCGGGGCCCATTACACTTATGCCGAAGTGCCTTACGAAGAATGAATGCAAACCTTTACTGGAACTTCTCTGCATGAGCGACTTGCCTGGAAACGTAACAACTTCGACCGTTGTATTCACTTTTCTTATGGGCTCCTCCTTGCGTACCCGGTGCGGGAGATGTTTCTTCGAGTAGTAAACGTGCGAGATTTCTGTGGCTACTTTTTGCCTTTAGATCTTACTATGTCGACGTCCATGATCTTTAAACTCTTTGAGTGTAGTGCTGCGGAGATGTTTGGCGGCGACTTGGGAATGGCCTACCTTGGGACGCAGGGCGATGTTTGGGATAGCCCTAAAGACATGGTGCTTGCAAGCTTGGGGGCGTTCGTGACGATGATCTTCACTGCTCTGTCGAACGGCTATTTGCAACGAGACTTTGCTCAGGAATGGATAGAAAGTTTACGAATTAAACAGACTGAACTATTAGGAGAGGATGAGATTGTACGACTTTTGCAGAAACGGGAATGAATGTGTTGACAAATAGAAAATCTTTTCTTACAGATCACGTTATGAAACCATAGTGTATAGGATTAAGACCTGCTCACAAGGCAAGTCTATGGCTTAATCATAAACTTCTAAATAACTTTCTCCTCTTCCGAGATACTTGCCCATGACGTGTTAACATTGACACTGTAGCTTTATGCGCCATTGCTAAAATCGGGGCAGTAGAAAAACTACCCTTTTTTATATTTCTTCCTCGCGTACGACATCGACCTCTTCTATTCTCATCAATTTCTCCTAATTTTACAGGACTTGGGAAACGGCAAGACACTTGCTTTTCATTGATTTCTAAGCTTATGCGAAACTATGTTCGCGTAAGCTATGTGAAATATTCAGTGAAGATTATGAGTAAAGGAAGCAGAAGTCATAATGAAAGTCTCACAGTTCTATTGTATGGAAATCTGACGAGCTATCGACCAGAACATAAGGGCTTTGGTGTAGCCATAGGTCCGATGAAAATCCAGACAAGTTGGGGGATTGTGAGATTTAAAACCGCCAATGCGCCATCCGAAATGGTGGTGATTCCTCCGGCTGATCGACTGAAAACCATGAAAGATAGACGAGCACGAGGGGAAGAGATTGACATTCAGATTGTGTATTCGGGGAGCCTGATGGAAGCCGAATCTGTTCTCTATGACTTTTCGACTGAGAAAGAGGGAGAAGGCATGATTTTACCGATTGTCATACTCGACCAGGTCGATTACGTGTTGATTGAATGAATAGAACCGTCCATCCTACAGAGAGGGAGGCCAGGATCTGATTCGTTTAAATGTGAAATTTAATCAGAGAATCAGTTTAGGGGGTATCATAATGAAACGTTGTATTGGGTTGCTCATTGGTGTTGTCTTTGTCATGTTCGTATTTCCATCAAGTGCATTCTTGAAAGAAGGGGAATTGATCAAAGGAAAAACCCTCTATCTGAAACATTGCGAAACATGTCATGGGCAAGAAGGAAAAGGCGATGGGTATACCTTCTTTCAGCCACCAGTTGCAGATCTAACATCTCCAAAGATTCAACAGAAGCTGGATAAAGAACTATGGAAAAGCATTCACATGGGAGTGCCGAACTCCGCTATGGGAATGTGGCGGTTTGTATTCTCTGACGAAGAAATTGACAGCGTTCTCGCGTATGTTCGATCACTGCCTTCATGAACCTTGTAGTGACAAGGAAAAAAAGGTTTGGTCTTACACAGATATACAGATCGCGCTAAGAGAGCGCAGAAGTTTGCTTTCGGGAACCTCGTGCTTGTGTTTCTGATTTTTATCCCAGTTGTTGGTTCAGCTGAAGGAGTGGGTTGGTTTTCTTCTCGATCTGGGCCACACACGGATTGTCGCTATGACACAACTTCCAATAATTCAGATACATCGGTAAATGATCAATCCCACAGTCTCGGATTGCCGGACGACGATGTGTTCCGTCCATTGTTGGCAGCCCCCAAAGAACCGAGGTTTTTCGGTGCGTATCAACGTGTACGTTTTCGAGATGCCAATCGCTCGTTGAATGTTGGCCTGATTACGGCCGGCGGTACGTTTGGATTGTGGTCGCTTCGAGATAGTGGAAGCTGTAACGGACTTCAGTTTAGCCTGTTTGGTGCTATTTTTTCTCAATTTAACTTGGATGCCGACTCGACGGATCTCATTAATTCAGATTTTCAAGTTGGGTTTCCTCTGACCTGGCGTCGTGGACCGTTCTCGACACGACTGCGTGTGTACCATCAGAGTAGTCATGTC
Organism: Nitrospirales bacterium; assembly: GCA_965223675.1. Classification (GTDB taxonomy): domain Bacteria; phylum Nitrospirota; class Nitrospiria; order Nitrospirales; family UBA8639; genus JAGQKC01. The sequence continues at coordinate 938,902 of OZ245013.1, forward strand.
GGCGATGAGTTTCTCCTCAGAAATCCTGGCTTCGATCGAGTGAATCTTGGCTTTGAGGCTCTGGATGTCGTGGTGTCACTCGACCCTAACTGGTGGAGAATCTATGTGGGTGGAAGCTATCTCGTTCGTCGAGAGCCTGCTCTTGACCGGGGTATCGTTCAATGGGGATTAGAGTTTCGGTCAAGTTCATATCCATCGCCTCTTCTGGGCAAACTGATGGAAGGGATTTACGTCACCCAAATCATTGGAGCAGATTTCAAATCGATCGAGCATTTCAGTTGGAATGTGAACTCGAGTGTTATGGGTGGACTGGAGTGGTCACGTGTAGGAAGCACTCGCCGATTTCGGCTCCTCCTCAATTACTATCGCGGCCATAATCCCTACGGGCAATTCTTCGATCAAAAGATCGAGACCTTTGGCATCGGATTCTATATTGAAATTTAACATTCTCATTCTGAGAAAGGCAGAACAATGAAGATTATGTTAGGTGTTGACTTTTCACGCGATTCGAAAGCGGCTATTCGATTTCTGTCAGGGATCCACTTTCCGGCAAACTCTGAATTGTTTCTCTTGCATGTGTCGAGCGGCTATGAAGAACTTGCGGCGTTACACGCGTATGAATTGGAAGAAGGACTTCGCACTTTGCGACAAAAGAGTTTGATACGAGTTCAACGAAACCTTGACAAACTTGCGGGAAAACTTCTTGGTTCAGGCCTGAAAATTCACACGTTAGTAAAAGAAGGCAATTCAGGGAAAGAAATTCTTTCTTTACTTGAACAGAAGCAAATGAATCTTGCAGTCTTGGGTACTCGAGGCCTGTCGGGTATCCAACGTTTCTTTCTCGGGAGTGTGAGCGAATGGGTGCTCCAAGAGGCTTCCTGTCCTGTTCTTGTTGTTCGAGGTTCCAGCCGTTGGATGGACCGAGGGATTCGAGTGTTGGTGGCAACGGATGGTTCTACTGAGGCACAGGCTGCTCTCGAGTTTCTCAATGCGTTAAGATTTCCAGTTGGGTCTGAGATCTTCTTATTCCATGTTGTGGAAGGCATTGATTACCGAGTAGTGCAGGATGATTTTCGAAGTGTGAATGTGGATTCTTCTGGGAATGTGGATTTGGCTAAGATCTCTCAAGACATTCTAACACGAAAGGAAGTAGAGGGTCGTTCGCTCGTGAAGGATGCTAAAAGAGGTCTCTTAAACAGACATGCCAAGGCTGAACATATTTCGACAGGCTATGCTGCGGAGGAAATTCTAAAAGCTGCGCGTCGGTTCAGAGTTAATCTTATTGTCATGGGTTCTCGAGGACTCACGGGTCTTAAACGACAATTTCTTGGAAGTGTATCTACTCGTGTTGTCCGTCATGCTTATTGCTCAGTTCTTGTAGTGCGAACGCCTGAGAAAAGCTTAAGAGTCGGAGTATAAATGACAAATGCTTCATCCGTTGTGCTGCTTTATGTCCCTTCAGAAATTCACAAATTGTAGCTTTTTACCCCAGCATTTCATTTGTAATATGTTGTAATTAAAGGATGTTTATATTGTCTGCTGTGGGCATTGACCTTGCTTCTATTAATTGACGCTAGAAGTCAATACGGTCCCAGTGGGCTCAAGTTCGCCACGCTTAAAGTGTGAGAAAATACCTTGGACGTTAGGTTTGGGCAGTTGGGTTCTTGTACGATTCTTGTTGTGGATGATGACCCTGCGATGCGAAGTCTACTTGTTGACGAATTGAGTGAAAATGGGTGTCAAGTCATCGAGTCACCTAATGGAGATGATGCCCTATCTCAGATTAAGACCTGTGCCCCAAATTTAATCATCACTGATTTAAAGATGCCTGGAGGCGGATTTGAATATCTGAGAAATTTAGTGAATTCTGTTCAGAATTGTCCGATCATTTTGATTACCGCCTTCGGCAATTCCCAAACGAGAAGAGAAGCAAAGGCATGTGGAGTTGCAGCGTATTTTGATAAACCTGTTAGAGTGAACGATCTCAAAGCCGCGATTCAACGGGCATGTCCTGTTGTCAAATCTCAAACATGTCAAAATAATGTGTCATGGAACAATGTATAAATGTAATATGGAGTGTGAACGATGGCCGGATCGTTTTCGAATTTAGAATTAAAGAATGACTCAACTTTAACTTCACGCCTACAAGCCTTAACCCTTCTTGCCGATCAGGTTTCTGAGCCAATCGTGATATTTAACCCAACGCTGAAGTTAGTTTATTCGAACTCGTCAGCAGATGCGATTGCGGCAAGCTGTCCTCTTTTAGGTGAAACAGCAGGCAAATGTTTAGATTCCGATGTTGCCACGAAAGAACCGTGTGCCATTTGTCCTGCCGAAAGTATTGTTACCCAAGCTCACCCAAACTCTCAAATGCAGGAAGGAATGTCTGCAATCCATCATGATGGTCCTTCATGCCCGTTTCCTATTTCGTTTCCTGTGCTTGGCACTGAGGGAAAGGTGGCTTGCGTGATCATGATGGGCAAAGTTCCTGAAGAGACGATGATTTGGAGAGGAAAACTAGGCGATGATGCTGTGTTGCAAAACGAAAGCAATCCACGTTCGACGTTGCTTGGACATAGCGCCCCGATGCAACAACTCCTTGAAATGATCCGGTTAGTCTCGCAGTCTGAGTCCACCGTATTAATCCAGGGTGAGAGCGGTACGGGAAAAGAGTTGATTGCCAAGGCGATCCACGAGTTAAGCCCACGCCGAGACCATCCATTTGTCGTCGTCGAATGCAGTTCGTTGCCTGAAACTCTCTTGGAAAGTGAACTATTTGGCCATGTTAAAGGCGCGTTTACGGGAGCCGTCGCTGATCGAAAAGGTCTGTTTGAAGAAGCCGAAGGTGGAACAATATTTTTAGATGAAATTTCCGAAACGATTCCCGCGTTTCAAGCCAAATTGCTTCGTGTTTTGCAGGAAGGAGAAATTAAACCAGTTGGTGGGAATCGTCCGGTAAAGGTCAATGTTCGAGTGATTTCTGCATGCAACAAGCCACTGACACGTTTAGTCGAAGAAAAAACGTTTCGTTCGGATCTTTACTACCGGCTTGCTGTACTTCCGTTGAATGTTCCTGCGCTTCGAGATCGACGAGAAGATATTCCTCTTTTGGCTAATCATTTCTTACGGCAATCTTGTATCAAAAATAGGAAAGCTGGATTGTCGATACCATCGGCAACGATGAAGGCGTTAGTCAGTCATGAGTGGCCAGGTAATGTAAGAGAATTAGAGAATGTGATTGAACGAGCCGTCGTGATCACACATGGCTTAGAATTGACTATTCAAGATCTCTTGCAATCCCCTGATTACAGCGATGAGAGAATCGATCTTCCTTCAGTCAGCAAAGCAGCTCGCCAAGCGGTCGAAAAGCAAGAAATACTGAAAGCGCTTCAAGAGACCAAAGGTGACAAAACACGTGCTGCCCGTCTGCTCAACATCAGTCGCGCCAATCTCTACAATAAACTTAAGGCTTACCACTTGTAACAAATTCAAAAAGTTTCTGAGAGATAGCCAGGACATGAACTTCTCCAGTCCGATGGCACATGGCTGTCTCGCTTTGACTTGAATGACTCCGCAAACTGTATATAAGTATTATGGACGTTGTTTGTGGCTACGATCGCTGTGTAAGTTTCGGTGTGCCGATCGGGTATCCTGTACTAAGCTCTTTCCCCTCCTGCTATCTATGTCAAAACATCAGTAGTCAAGACAGCGTGGTATCACAATTCAATGAGTACGGGCTTCGGTGAGATCATCCTCTGTCCCATTTTACCCCAATACTTACAATTAGATGTCTAAAAAATTAGACATGTTAAGTCTTTGTTTTTGTTTGTATTAATGTATCTTTCATCAAAGTCTGTGTATTTTATTGGAGTTTTTACACAGAGTAAAAAACAAAAACGTTGTAAAGGATAAGTAACGACGAGCTTTGTCATTAGCGTCTTTCATGTTGTCTTCCCATTTTTGAGGATAATGGCATTAAGGTTGCTATATACGGCTTTGCCGGTGAAGGGGACTGGGTGTGATGGACCGGCCTCCGGAGTGCCCAAACCTCCTTTGATGGATCCCCCTTCATCGGCACCTTGTTCGAGAATCCAATCGAGGCAAATGTTTTTGTAAAAGTTTTGATCAAAGAAAGTCAGACCAAAGATGGAAGGCAACGTAGGCTTTGGTTTGGAGTGAGTATAAATGATTTTTCGTCTTGATGTATCCACTTAATAAGGAGGCCGCTGTAATGTTTACGCGTACAGGTCAAACGTTTCGTTCAAGGTGGTGGCTAGGAATCCTAGGAGGAGCGCTGTTATTCGGTTCTCCTTTGATGGGTATGGCTGAGGACCAGCCGGCAAGCATCCATCCCGTGGCGATGAATCAAAAAAGCAAGGGATGGGCAGAGAAGCTTAAAGGCCAAACGATCGTCGAGAATTCCGTTGAAGGTCGAGCTGAGCGTGCTGCGTTGGTAGAACTTCAGCATCAACGACTCATGGATCAAATGCAGAAGGAAATGGGACACGACAAACCCAACACAGGTGCATACAATTCCATGTCGATGATGCATCAATATGGTGCTGGGCCAGCCAATGGCTTACTGGCCTCCACGACTGGTGTGGAGCCGGTCTCCGACCGAGGGGGGCGGTGTCCGGCCACTGCACCAGTCAAAACATATGATATCTCCGCGATCAACGTTGAAATTTCTTTGAATCAATGGCTCGATTACTATCCTGGGTATATGTATGCACTCACAGAAAACATTGACAAGATTCGAGAAGAAGAAGCCAAGAATGCTGAAGCGCGTGAGACTGAGGGTCATAGTGACCCAGGTGGAGTCAAAAATGGCATTCAGGATCAATGGATTCAACCTCTTGTGATCCGTGGTAACCAAGGTGATTGTGTCAAAATCACCCTTCGCAACAAGTTAGAGTTTGGCGAAGATGTCAGCTTGCACATCAACGGATCGGATATGGTCATGAGCAAGACCGGACAACCAGCTACGACCACGAACCCTGAAGCTATTGCGTATGGGCCTGGTGAAGATGCGGAAGAAGGAGCTGAAAGTACACCCATCGAGATGGAATGGTATATATCCCCAGATGCACAAGAAGGAGGGAAGCAATTCCATACATTCAGTAATGATAGAGAATTAACGGTTATGGGACTGTTTGGCGTGTTTGTCGTCGAACCTCGTGGTTCGAAATATTGGGAGCCATTAGGAACCGGACCAGCCACAGAAGCCACGAGTGGCTGGCAAGTCATGATCGAGAATGGCACAGGTCCGGATTTCCGCGAATTTGTGTTGATTTATCATGAAGTGGGTGATGAAGCATTTCGTCCCGTGAATAAGCATGGAGATTTCTTGCCTCAACGTGACCCACTGTCTGATGCCTATCGCCCTGGAGCACGTGCGTTGAATTATCGTAGTGAACCATTTGGGATCAACAATATGCATGTGCAGCATGAATACTTTGGTTTTGAAGATGAGTCGATGGCGTATAGCTCCTATACATTCGGAGATGCGGCTCCAACGATTCCTCGAAGCTATTTGGGCGATCCTGCCAAGTTCCGGATTGTGCATGGTGGATCGGAAGTCTTTCATTCCCATCATCCACATGGTGGATCTATTCGGTGGCAGCGTAGCCCTCGGGCGACGCAAATGCCTGTGTGGAGTACTGGCCAAAACGGACCAGTGAAATATCCGGTTGTCCGTACGAAATCTGACCGCGTTGATGTAGAAGTGATTGGGCCATCCGAAGCCTTAGACCTAGAAACAGAATGTGGTTCGGGATTATGCCAATGGTTAGCTGGAGACTTCCTCTTCCACTGCCATGTTGCTCATCATTATGTGGCGGGAATGTGGGGATACTGGAGAGTGTATAACACTATGCAGGTTCCCGGGGTGCAAAATGATGTGATGGCACCTCTGCGTGAGCTCCCTGATCGTCTGGGTCGTATTCACAAGCCGGTTACTTCAGATCAATTGGTGGGAAAGACCGTCAACTGGTTTGGCGATCAGTTTAAGATTGTTGATTCTGGTAAGACGAATTGGAAAGCTAACCCAGCAGTCGTCAACATTAAAGACTGGGTTGAGATGCAGCTCAGTAATCAAGGGAAACCAGGCCACAAAGATGATGAAAAAGGTCAACTCATGGCTTACGATGCCACCGTCATGGATTGGGTTTGGGATGGTGCAAAAGCTATGAGTGAGAAGGAGGCCACGCTCGGTGAGAATCCCAAATATCATCCAGAGTGGCAAGGGTATAAACCCGGAGAGCGTCGAGCCATCTGGTTTGAGCCGGTGACGGGAAAAGTGGCGTGGCCATGGTTGACGCCGCACTTTGGTAAACGCGTGCCGTTCTCGAACGATCACAACCCAGCCCCCTGGTTGGAAATGATTCGCTTGAATGATGATGGAACGCGATCCGTTGGTCCAGCAAAAGCTGGTGAAAACGGTAACTGGAGCCTGTGTCCGGATCGTGCCGGTTCACAGGATTACAACGTGCATTTCATTAAACTTCCGATTGAGTTGTCGGCTGCTGAAGGTGATCAGGAGGCCATCGTTGATCCAAACGGCCTCTTGTATGTTGTGCATGAAGAAGAAGCCGACGTTCGAGCGAACAATGACAAGAAGTTTCCGTTAGTGGTTCGAGCCAATGTGTATGACTGCATTGATTGGACACTCACGAGTGAATGGTTGGATGATGATATTACGAACTTCCAATCATCAAAGATCAATACACATTTCCATTTCTTCCAGTTTGATAATCAGGCCTCTGATGGCGTGATTTCAGGATTTTCATATGAACAATCAATGCGACCCTTTACTCAGTTTAAAAAAGATAAGAAAAAAGGGTTACCGGTGCCAATGAATTCCAAGGTAACAAAGGCCTCAAAAGTAGGTGACAAGACTCTCGAGGTCTCAAATGCAAAGCAATATCATGTTGGCATTCCGATATTGGTGGGTGCGGATAATGTGAAAGGTCAGGAAGTACTACGAATTACCAAAATTAGCGGCAATACACTTACCTTTGCTCGACCGCTAAAAAACAGCCATCCGGTTGGTGATATTGTGACGGTTGAATATGTTCGACAACGGTTCTGGGTTGATGCGGACGTGGGAAGTGTCTTCTGGCATGACCATGCGTTTGGTGGGACCACGTGGCCACACGGTGCTGTGGGAACCATGATCGCTGAACCATTTGGTTCAACATGGCATGATCCGAAGACCGGAAAACCTATCCGTACAGGACCAGTGGCGGATATTCATGCCACAGAACGGGTAGGTCATGATGTTGCGGGAAGTTTCCGTGAGCTTATGGTGCACATCATGGATACCGTGCCTCACACTGTGAACATCGTGACGGCAGGGAATCCTCCCGGTCAACCCGTCGATGTGGCATTGGAGGCTGGTCGTACTGTCTCATTCATTATGCCTCCAAATGACAAGATCAAGATGACGCCCATGCCATTCTTAAATGGTGGTACCCATACTACCGGTGGGGCGTTAAATTTCCGGGCAGAGCCATTCGCTCAACGATTGGCGAACAACCCTGATCCTTCAAAGCTCTTTAGTAGTGCTGCGCATGGTGATCCAAGTACTGCTATGGTGCGAGCGTATTTAGGCGATGCCGTTGTATTCAGAATGCTAGATGTCACAATGAATGAGAGTAATGTCTTCACCATCTCTGGTCATACGTTCTGGTCAGAACGCTACGCGCAGGAAGCGAATCGAAAGAATTCCCTGCATATTGGAATTGCCGAGCGCTATGACTTAGTCCTCCCTGAAGCTGGTGGTCCTCGCCATCAAGCCGGAGACTATCTGTTCTTTAACGGTCGTAGCTCGAAGTTTTCTGAAGGGGCCTGGGGGATCATGCGGGTTTTGGATAAACCTGTGGGCGACCTTCAACCATTACCCAACAAGGCTTATGGTAAAGAGGGGATGCCGGAACGGCTTCCAGTTTGTCCAAAAGACGCGCCGGTGAAGAGCTTTAATGTTGTAGCAATGGATCATCCTGGGATGAGCTTCAATTCGAATGCAGAAGAAGCCATTGAAGTTGATTTCGAACGAAAGATCGAGTTGCGCAATCCAGAAGCCAAGATCTATGTCCTTGAAGATGAAGTGCAGAAGGTATCTGGAGATGCGCAGCCAATGCCACTGACTCTTCGAGTCAACGTGGGCGATTGTGTCAAAGTAAAGCTCACGAATAAGCTTAAAAAGGGCAAGGCGTCATTCTCAGCGTTTGGATTGGCTTTTGATCCGAAAGATTCTCAAGGGGTGAATCTAGGTAACAATCCAGGGGATCAAACTGTAGACCCAGGAAAATCTCGAACCTACACCTATTATGCTGATCCGTTTAACGGAGAAGGACAAACGTTGGTGTGGGACTGGGGAAATGTGTCGATGAATCCTCGGAATGGTCTCTTCGGTGGGATCATCGTTGGGCCGAAGGGCTCAATGTACCGCGATCCCAAGACCGGCGAAGATATTTCCCTTAAGAACAGTTGGAAAGCCGATGTGATTGTTGATCGTACCATCCAAGGAAACGAAGGCCGAGAAAATTATCGTGATGTGGCTTTGTATTTCCAAGATGAAGATAACATTATTGGAACTAGCTTCATGCCGTATGTTCAAAATGTTGCTGGTCTCACCGGCGTCAACTATCGCGCAGAACCTTATCTCTACAGGGAAGAAGCCGGTTGTACGTTAGGAAAGATGTTCCAACCATGTGAAGTGGATAACCCACAAGATCCAGTGACGCCGCTGATCTTAGCTCACGCTGGTGATAAGGTTCGTATCCACGTGTTTGGTGCCAGCAGTGAACAGAATGGTATGTTCACCGTCGAAAAACACGAATGGCCAATTGAACCCTTCCTGCCTGGGGCTGATATGATCAGCACGGTTGAGTTTGCGGGTTCTGAAGGCTTGGATGTGTTCCTTCCCTCTGCTGGCGGGAACTATGCATTACCAGGCGACTATGTCTGGAGTAATGGGCGGTTACCCTACTCTCAATCAGGACAATGGGGTTACTTACGGGTTCTTCCAATGAACGATCAGAGAGTACTGCCGCTCAAGGGTGCCGTTTCCGGAAAAAATATGGCGCAGTCGAAACCCATCAAACCGACTCCAGCGTCATTTAAGAAATAGCGAGGCCCGTGTATCACGGGTCTATTGAAGAGAACGGGGGAGCCATAATGGCTCCCCCGTTTTTTTGACTGAAATTCTGGTAATATACCATCCGATGCTCAGTGTGCTGATACGCATTCTTTCAGTAAGGAGGCCGTGATGAGATGGGGAGTGTTTTTTCTTAGTATTGTGTTGTGTGTCGGGTTTTCGTTTCCCTTAGCATTTGCAGAGTATAAGGAAATTGAAGTCAATGATGGAGGGACACTATCGGGGATTTTAAAGTTAAACGGTGATCGTCCTCGTCCAAAGGGATATAACCTTGTCAGCTTTCCCGATCCGGCTTATTGTGGTCGTATTTCTAATGGAAAAGGCTGGCGATTGCTTCAGCCATTTCAAGTTGGAGCTGAGGGACAATTTGAAAATGTTGTTGTTTATCTCGAAGGGATTAAAAAAGGAAAAAAGTTTGACTATGTCCCCCCTCAAATAGAAGCCATTGACTGCAAGTTTACTCCCTATATTACGATCGTCCGAGATCGGCATGAAGTGAAAGTGGTGAATATGGATCCTGTCATGCATGATATTCAAGCTTATGAAACGTCTAAGTTAGGTGCACGTGTGTTGTTTAACTTGCCATTACCCGTGAGTGCGAAGCTTAAAAAGGCTGATCTCATGAAAGGGAAAAAGGTCAAGAATCGCGCAGGTCGAACGGTTAGTCCAAAAATAAAAATGAAAAAAGGTCGCAATATTTTTGCCATGCAATGTGGGTTTCACCCCTACATGGAAAGTTGGGGGATCGCGATGGCTTCCCCGTATTTTGCGCTAACCGATAATGCGGGAAAGTTTACGATTGCTGACATCCCACCTGGTACGTATAAGGTGGTGATCTGGCATCCAATGATGCAACGAGAAAAGACCGTGACGATTAAACAAAATGAGACGACTGATTTGTCTATTGATTTTGATGCGCCGAAGGGTCGTTTATATGCCAACGAAGCGCATGACAATACGCGATTCGGAATGGAATTACTTGGTGATTCTAAAATTGTTCCTACCGTAGAGCTTCAAACAAATTGATCAGAAAGGAAAAATACAGTAGCAAAAAATTAAGTTACGATATTTGCCTCAATCCAGTAGGGTGAGGCGTTCGAATCATGAGTGTGAATAGTCAATGTTGGCAAAACTCTATGAAAGGAGTGTGAGCCATGAACAACTATCAATCCATGACTCGTCTTATTCTCATAGTTCCACTATTTGTCATGATCCATTCTGTTCAACAATCCAATGCTCATGACACTGGAAGCACAACCGGTATTCCTCCCAACGTTGTGGCTGATTATCTTCATGCCATTATCCAGGCAGATCGAACGTTGTATGCTACCCATGTTGTCTCCCGTATGCAGGATACAGGGACGGTGATTGCTTCCGAAGGTTGGAAAAAACGTAATGCTCTTCCACTTCCAGCTCAAATGTTATTGCTATCAGGACTTGAGGTGGAGGAGCGAGGCTTTGGGTTGCAATTCCGCCTGGCTAGCTTGTGGCCGATATATGAGAGAAATGGCCCAACAACAGAATTTGAAACTAAAGGTTTAGAGGCAGTGGCTAAAGATCCGAGTCAGCCATTTACAGGAGTCATTAAGCGTGGAGATAAAGAATATTTTAAGGCCATATACGCTGATAAAGCCGTATCGAAATCCTGCGTTAACTGTCACAACACTCATATTCTCAGCGCGAAGCGCGATCATAAACTTGGCACGGTCATGGGAGGTATCATTATTTCCTTTCCACTTCCTCTGGAAAAATAGACTTCTCAGGAACTTATTAAGATCCTGAGAACAGACGATCCAAATTTCATGCTGTCATTTCGTTGATCATGTATCACATTAAGGTGAACATTTAGTGATGAGTGCTTCTAAATTTCTCCCTCTCGATGACTGTACGTCATGTCAAAATCGTTGGACTTCAGATCTTTGTAATCTAGATGCTTCAACTGCAGTCGAATTTGAAAATATCAAGCGATCACTCGTGTACCAACCTGGGCAATTCGTATTTTATGAAGGTCATCCAGTCCTTGGTTTGTATATTTTATGCAGTGGACGAGTAAAGCTAACGCGTTTGACTAAAAATGGACAATGTCGTTTAGTTAGCATCGTTGACCCTGGGGAACTTATTGACAAGCATTCATTCCAAGATGAGGCCGTTCATGAGTTGACATGTGAGTCATTAGAGCCTTCTCAGGTATGTATCATCGATCGAGGACAGTATCTCAAACTTCTTGCTCAAAATGGTGACCTTGCTGTTCGTGTGATTAAGCTCCTCAGTCGAAAAATGAGTTTGTCATTTGACGAAGCTGACCAATTGGCATTTGCCTCAGCCCGTGAGCGCATTGCCAGACTTTTGCTTGAGCTCGTGGAACGATATGGAGAGTCAGTACATGAAGGGGACCGAATTTCACTTCACCTGAAGCGAGAAGAATTAGCACAAATGGCAGCCGTATCTGTTGAGACTGTCGTCCGTATTCTTCAAGCTCTTCAAAGCACTCATGTTATCAAAATAAACGGTCGAGAAATTACGATTCTTGACCTAGATCGTTTGACCCGAGTGGCTCAAAAACTATCAACCCATCCCTCTAGCTTCTAGCAGTCTTCTCTTTCAAGTTCTACTGATCTTAACAATTCTTCAATTCTCTCCTTTTCTTAGATTAGATAGCGATTATCCGGTGCGTATGGGCTGTGTGACTACTCTACTGCTTCTCGTATCCTCCCGTAAATTCTTCTGATTGCCCAATAGCCCTATTGAAAACATTGATCACGATCTGAATTCACCTTGTCTTCAGACAAGGTCATTCATGAGTCGGCATTCTAGGATGGAGTGTATTAGAGACTGACTGAGGAAGGACTCCATATATGTATGATCCCACCATTCTTCTCAGTCGTGAACATGACGCCCTGCTAGGACAACTGGATCTTCTTGACGATCCCCAAGGAGCAAGTGAGGCATTCGTTGACTTGTTTCGAGTACTGCTGAGAGATAGTACGGTTCATTTTAGAAGAGAAGATGTGTTGCTCAATATGCTGAATTCAAGGATGGGACCAGGCGGCAATCAATTGAAATCCTTGATGACAGAACATGTAAGTTTTGCTCAGGAAACTGGAAGTCTTATGGAATTGATGACTCCGCTCGAAGGGTATTCTCCTTTCCGATTGGGGCCTGGATTAATGAAAAAGCTTCGTGAATTTACAACGCAATTTAGAGCCCATATTCGCCATGAGGAAACAGTGGTGTATTTGTTGGCCAAAACACGACTGACTCCTGTAGAGCTCCGGTTAATCGGACAGAAAATATTAGCTTTGTAATATCAAGAGAAATCTTCTGTAGCATAATTCTTAAATGTCTATCGTCATGTAAAGGAGGAACACGATGAAAAAGTTTTGGACTGCTGGTAAGTATTATTGTTTGGGCATCTTGGTCATAAGTGGTCTTTGGGTTCAACCGAGTTTCAGCACAGCGGCTGAATTGACTGTGGAAGAACGTTTAGAGCGATTGGAAAGAAGTCAACCGTCCTCACAAGGTAGAGAAGCTGGAAACATGGTGTTCTTCCGAGGTGGAGGATTTTTTGCTGGCAGTGATCGATCTAATGAGACGTTTTCTGATGTGTTTGGTGCACAAGGATTCAATGATGGAGATACTGGATATTACGTGGGCGCTGGGTTGGATTTAGTTCTTTCAAAAGATTTCTGGGGCATGTTGTCTGAAACATGGGCACTTGGGGAAATTGGTGTTGAATTCAAGCGTTTCAACTCTAAAAAAGCTACACAGTCAGGACCGGCGGCGGCTGGTGTAACACCGTTAAGAAGGGATAAAGTGGAAATTACTCAGCTTACCGTCAGTGTTTCGCCAAAGTTTATGTTTATGGAAGGAAGCAAGTTTCGTCCCTGGGTTATTCCCGTAGGCTTGGATTTTCACGTGATCAGTCCACCATCAAATGAGACCACGGTTTTGGATATTGGAGCCCAGTTTGCGGTAGGAGCTCAATACCGCGTGTGGAAAGCTTTTCATCTTGGTGTTGACGGTCGATATCATGTGGCAACTGGCCAGACCGACACCAATAATGATTTTGGTTCGGTTGGAGCCTACGTCGGAATTGCATTCTAATCTGTCTGAGGACAAAGATTTAATCCATACAGAGGATGATTTTGAGAGTACCTTTTGATGCTGCCTGTTCGAAGGCAGAAAGTCCATCTTGAAGAGCGTAATGAGCATGAATCATCGGTTCAACCTGAATAAGTCCCTGCTCAAGCAGACGAATAGCCGGAGCGAATGGACCACAACGGGAGCCAATGACCGAAATTTCATCGATAACGATCTTTGATGTGTCAAAGGTGAGTTTTCCATGATACGTTGATTTCAGAATAATAGACCCTCTTGGCCGCACTAAGGCACTTGCGAGAGCAAACCCCTCGGGAGTGCCCGTAGCCTCCACCACCATATCAGCTTCGCCCGGTACATCTTGAAGTTGAGATGCGACATGAATTCCTCGCTTGTTCAGCCAACCGTTTCTTTCCGCATGATGTCCTAAAAGGGTGACGAAGCATCCACCTAGATGTAAGACTTGGACGCATAGCAGTCCAAGCTTGCCGTCACCGATCACCACGACTCGATCTTCTGGACACACATTAACCTGTTGCGTAATTTCACAGGCTGCGGCTAATGGTTCAATAAATACCGCCTGGTCATCAGTCAGTGTGACGGGCAGGGGATAAAGATTGTCAAAAGGTAAATGGACAAAATCCGCGAACGTTCCATCACGTCCCTGAATCCCTAAGACGGTTCGAGATGGGCAATGAGTTGGTCGACCTGCTCGACATGTCTCGCATTGGTGACACGCGGCATTAATTTCTCCAGCGACTCGTTGACCTTGTAAGTCTGGTCTCCCGTCTGCTTGTTCAACGATGCCAACGAATTCATGCCCGAGAATGCCCGTATAGCCCATATAGCCTTTGCAGAGTTCAAGATCAGTACTGCAAATGCCAGCTCGACGAACACGAATCAGAGCTTCTTGCGAAGTGCTCTCTGGTAACGGGTGCGCGCTGTCCAATCTCAATTGCTGATCAAATACTAAGGCTTGCACTGGACCATGCCCTTTACTGAACGTTCATGAATGAGCAGAAAAGGTCTGAAACGTCGACGTATATCATAGAATACAAGAGAAGAACCATCATGAATTGTACTCATTCTTGCATAACCGTTGATTTTTTCAAGAAAAACGTCAAGTTTTTTGGAAATTCGACGATGGGTATGTGATTCGACTAGAAATGCCAAAATCTTAGCTGGTGTCTCAATCTCGGTGGGAGGGGTAAGTTATTATGTTTCCGAGTATTTCAAGTTCATACTCTGGCTTAGTCGCAGCGCAAACGAGAATCAATGTTGCTGCGAATAATATCGCGAATGCGCATACAACTGATTTCAAAAAAACTCGAACGATTGCTGAAGAATCGTCTTCAGGTGGAGTTCAAGTTACTCTTGAAAAAGTTAAGACGCCAGGGTCTGTTGTTTTTCAAGAATCCGATCAAGGACTGATTGAACAAGAACTGTCAAATGTCGAGCTTGAAGAAGAGTTCATGAACCTACTCATTGGCCAACGGTCTTTTGAAGCCAATCTCAAAGCCATTGAGGTTCAAGGTCAAACCTTAGGAAGTGTCTTAGATATCGTCGAATAATTGATATCTCCTTTTTATAGAGAGTAACCCAAGACTGACATGATTATTTTTCTTGTTTACCGACTCATGAAAACTGTGTACGTTGGTATTTCAAAATCGATCTGATTTTCCCGCCTACTTTTCTCGTATTCAATAGGCTCCAACAAACATTTCCAGAGTATCTATTACTGACGAAAACACCGTGGAACTGTATCGTCATGGAAGTACGTAAAATTAATTAATTATTTATAATTAAAGTCTATAATCAGAAGGTTTATGGCCTGAATGCTTTGAACGTCATGAAAGAATTAGTGTAGAAT
Organism: Nitrospirales bacterium; assembly: GCA_965223675.1. GTDB lineage: Bacteria > Nitrospirota > Nitrospiria > Nitrospirales > UBA8639 > JAGQKC01. Next base: position 954,030 of record OZ245013.1, read on the forward strand.
CTAGAGTTTTCATGTGGATAGAACAGATTCGACAAAATAGCCAGAAGATCATCTCTCAGGTCCAAACATTCACGTATTGTATTCTAGAAAATTTATTAAAACTCACTATTTAGCGATTAGGGGAGACTACTATTATGAAGAGACTCATGAGGAGCCGCCTTCTGAACGCCTTCACACCTTTGCAGGCATTGCATCATTATCTAAGACGAGCAATGGGTGTGCAAATAGTAAGCTTGGGCTTTGTGCTTGCTATCTTGGCACCATCGACCAGTTATGCCGTCGTTCCTGGAGCCTTTGCTGAGGGGTTTTCTGAAATCGTTGAAAAAGTCGGTCCTACAGTCGTGAATGTGGCTGTCACAAATGCAGGGTCAAGCGGCCAAGGTGGAAGACCATTACCCCCTGGCCCTTTTGGTGGTCCTCCCGGTGGCCCTCCTGGTGGTCGTCCTCAACCTGGCCCTCCTGGGCCTCCCGGGATGAGTGCAGGTTCAGGCGTCATCATTGATACAACAGGATTTATTATTACCAATAACCATGTGGTGGAAGAGGCATCAAAAATCACTGTGACCTTGCAGGACGGGCGAGAATTTCCTGCCACAACCGTCGGAACCGATCCTAAAACAGATCTTGCCGTCATTAAGATAGAAGGGGACGGTGCTAATTTAACAGCCATGCCATGGGGTAATTATGACAACCTGAGAGTAGGGGATGTCGTCTTAGCCCTAGGCAGTCCCTTCGGTCTGAAATCATCAGTCTCTTTCGGCATTATCAGTGCCTTAGGTCGCGGAAGCGTGGGCATTACGGAGTATGAAGATTTCATTCAAACGGATGCCGCCATTAATCCCGGTAATTCGGGAGGAGCCTTGGTCAACATGAAGGGAGAGTTGATCGGAATTAACACGGCTATTTTCTCACGGACCGGGGGGTCTGAAGGCGTGGGGTTTGCGATTGCGGTGAGCATTGCACAGGACATTGCACAAAGTTTGATTCAATCAGGAAAAGTTGTACGAGGGTGGATGGGAGTCGCCATTCAAGAGATGACGCCTTCCCTGGCACAATCGTTTCAACTGCCTGATGAGCATCAAGGAGGCGTACTCATAAGCGAAGTGCATGAAAATGGTCCTTCGGCAAAAGCCGGTCTTCAACGAGGAGATGTGATTTTGAAGTATGGCGATGAATCTATTCGAGACGTCAACCATTTGCGGAATGTAGTTGCACGGACAAAAGTCGGTAAGAAAAAAGACATCGTTGTCTTACGTGAGGGGAAAGAAACAACCTTAAGCATAGAATTAGGGGAGCGGCCTTCTGATCAATTGCTCGCAAGGGGGGGCTCTTCAGGGTCGTCGCCCTCCGCGGCACCACCGGATAACGTGCTGGCTGGAATTTCCGTTGAAGCGTTAACAGCAGCAAAACGAAGTGAGTTGAAAATTCCAGATGATGTGAAAGGGGTGTTCGTCAACAAAGTCGAGGCAGGAAGTGAAGCCGAAGCCGCAGGCGTTCAAGCCGGTGATCTTATTCAAGAAGTGAGCCGGGAAGCCATCACAAGTCTTGATGACTACCAGCAGATCGTGTCAAAGATTGCCAAGGAAGAACTCGTCGTGTTGTTGTTGAATCGACGAGGGAACCCTTTATTCGTGGCCGTGAATCCTCAATAATTTTTCAGCATGGAAAAGAAGCGTTCTCAGATATCAGAGTGGCTTGAAGAGAAAATCTTCAAGCCACTCGAAGACAAAAAAATGCCGATCATGGAGCATTTGCACGAGCTCCAATGGCGGTTAACTCGTACCGTGATTATCATGGCTGGCATTTTCGTCGTGACCTTTTTCTATGCTGATACACTCGTGAATTGGATTCGCGTCCCTCTCCAAAATTACTTTATCCCAGGCGCGTTAGAATGGGTGCCGTCAGATCTTCCGAAAATACCCTTTATCTTTCTCTCGCCGGCTGAAGCTCTCTTTCAAAATATTAAAGTGGCGGCCTTATTTGCATTGGTGTTGGCGACACCGCAAATCCTTTGGGAAACCTGGCAGTTTGTGGTGCCTGGGCTTCATGTCCAGGAACGTCGGTTTACTGGTCCATTCGTCATCATTAGTTGGATCGCATTTTATTTGGGGTTAGGCTTTGCCTTTTTTATCGTCCTTCCCTTTGCGCTGCACTTTCTGATTTCCTATGGACTGAATGCCGGATTTATCGCTCAAATTTCTATTGCCAATTATGTTGGGTTTACGCTTTGGTTCATGATGGTCTTCGGAATGATTTTCGAAGTCCCTTTAGTCTTAACACTGATGGCAAAACTCGGATGGGTTGATGCCCCCACGTTAAAAAAGTATAGAAAATGGGCTTTTCTTGGGTCTTTCTTATTTGCGGCCATTTTGACACCAACGCCTGACCCTTTCAATCAATGTATCATGGCATTGCCGATGTACTTCTTTTACGAAGTGGGAATCATCAGTGCCAGAATGTTCGGAAAGAAAAAACCACAAGAAGAAACGGCGCCTCAGGATTTATCAACCGCTGCGATGAGCCCTGCACGCATGAAGCCGGCTGCTCAGGCGGCAGGAAACGTGAGAAGTGCCGATGATGACTATGTGAGCGTGCCGGAATCAGGACCACGTTAATCGGGAGAGTCTCTATTGTTACGAGCGGCCGTACGCGTGATTAGCAGTAACATTGTGGAAGGAATTCAATTAGACACTGGACGCCATGAACTCGAGCAGTTGCTCAATGATCACCAGATTGACATGTGTGACTATCAGGTCATTCCCGATCAGCGAGAGACGATTCAAGAGCATCTCAAAGAATTATGTGATGAGCAAAATTTGAAAGTTGTCTTCACGGTTGGCGGAACTGGAGTGCGGCCAACTGACTGGGCTCCCGAAGCCACAAAAAATGTTATCGACAAGGAAGTGCCAGGAATTGGAGAAGCGATGCGGGCAGAAAGTCTCAAGAAAGTTCGAACAGCGATGTTATCGAGGGGCACGGCTGGTATCCGAGGGACTACGCTTATCGTGAATCTCCCGGGAAGTGCTCGTGGTGCCCGTGAAAATTTATCGGTTCTTCTACCGATACTCGATCACACAGTGGGGAAAATTTCTCGTGAATCTTAGGCTAGGCAGCAAGAGAAGTCATTGTTCATTTCGTTATACGGCGGAGGCAATTCATGGCAACTGAGTTAAAGATGGTTCAACCTTCAGCTCCCGATAGTGGAGATGTCTGCACCTATATGTGGGCCTGTGCGATTTGTGATGAAACCGAGACATGCCAAAAAGATAAAGAAGGTCATAGTCGGTGGTTAGTCGCCAAACGTATGGAGCGTATTGATTACAAAATTCTCGTCATGAGTAACAAAGGGGGCGTGGGGAAAAGTACGATGACCACGAACCTTGCGATTAGCTTGGCCCTGAAAGGCTATGAAGTTGGTGTCTGTGATATGGATATCCACGGTCCAAACATTCCTAAAATGGTAGGGGCCGAAGGGGAAAAGCTCAAAATTAGCACAGGGGGGGGAATCATTCCCCATCAAGTTTACAACTTAAAAATTGCCTCCATGTCATTTTTATTACAGAACTCCGATGACCCCATCATTTGGCGTGATGCGTATAAGTATGAGTTTATCAATCAATTATTGGGTGGCGTGGAATGGCAGGATCTTAACTATTTATTGATTGATCTTCCTCCAGGGACGGGTAACGAATCGGTGACGACGATTGATCTGATTGGCGATGTGAGCGGTTGCGTAATCGTCTCAACTCCTCAAGAAGTGGCTTTGCTCGATGCGCGAAAGTCTGTCACATTTGCCAGAGATAGTGAAATTCCCATCGTGGGCATTGTGGAGAATATGAGTGGCCTGGATTGTCCACATTGTCATGAACATATCGAAGTCTTTCGGAAGGGTGGAGGAGAAGCTTCGGCACATGACATGGGCGTGCCCTTTTTAGGAAGAGTCCCTCTCGACCCCGAACTCGTGAGGCAAAGCGACTTTGGTGAACCCTATGCCTTATTCCATTCAGATTTACCTACCGCTGATGCCATCCACAGTATTGCCAATAAGGTCGATGATTTCTGTAAGCAAAAAGGCACTCTGGTGCAGCCAACTGCCCGTCCTGCGCCATTCGTGAAGAAAAAATAGTTCACTTAATCAAGACAAAGACAGGAGTTCAGAAAGGTACAAGCGTAATACGGATGAATGGATTAACCCCCCTAGACAAGGCACAGCAGACTGTCTTAGATGCTGCAGCTCCACTTGGATGTGAAAAGATCGGACTGCTGGAATCCATGGGACGTGTACTTGGAGACGATATCATTGCCCCACGTGATAATCCTCCTTGGAATAATTCTGCCATGGATGGATTTGCTGTTCGTTGGGAAGATATCAAACAAGACTTTTCGATTACGAAAATCCCTGAATTGAAAATTATCGAAGATGTCCCTGCTGGGAAAATGGCAGAAAAGACCGTTGGCCCGGGTGAAGCTATTCGTATTATGACCGGCGCACCTATGCCGGCAGGTGCTGATACCGTCGTTCGTGTGGAATTCACTGAACCAGCAGAGAATGACCATGTCCGCATTATGAAGTCAGAGGACAGAAAAGGTATTCATATCCGGCCACAAGGCGAAGATGTCAAACAAGGCGATTGTATCATTGCCAAAGGAACGCAATTACGCCCTGGTGAAATCGGCATGCTGGCTATTCTGGCCAAATCGTTTGTCTCGGTCCATCAGCGTCCACGAGTGGCGATTTTATCAACCGGCGATGAACTGGCTGATCTGGATGAGAAATTTGATGAAAACAAAATTATCAATTCCAACAGTTACGGCATTGCCGCAGGAGTGCAAGAGGCTGGTGGAATTCCACTCCTCTTGGGCATTGCGAAAGATCATCCAGATTCATTGAAAGAAAAAATTTATCAGGGTTTGACCTGTGACATTATTGTCTTATCCGGTGGTGTCTCGATGGGAGACTATGACTTCACCAAACCAGTATTCGCAGAATTAGGTGGGGAGATGAATTTTTGGAAATTAGCCATTCGTCCTGGACAGCCCGTGGCCTTTGGGAAAATTCAAAAGAGTCTCGCCTTTGGGCTGCCCGGCAACCCGGTGTCGTCTATGGTGACGTTTGATCAGCTTGTTCGACTCGCGATTTTAAAGATGGGTGGACATCGAACGCTTCGACGTCCTGTCGTTAAGGCCGTCTTTCAGGAGAAATTCTCAAAACATACCGACCGTAGACATTTTCTCCGTGGAGTTCTCAAGCATGAAGATGGCGTGTTGACGGTCCGCACAACCGGGGGACAAGGTTCAGGCATTCTGACATCAATGGTTAAAGCCAATGGTCTCATCGATGTACCCGAAGATGTTGAACAATTGAACCCAGGCGATACGGTTTCTGTTCAGCTATTGAGCAGGAATTATTGATATACTGTCATTATATTCGAATTTATCGATTATCATCATGAAAGCGTCGTGACTTATGGCCCCTCCTATTTTGTGTTTTGTAGGGCGTTCCAATAGCGGAAAAACCACCCTCATTGAACGACTAATCCCCGAACTCACGCAAGCAGGATATCGTGTTTCGACGATCAAGCATGCTGGCCATGGATTCGAACTGGATACCGAAGGCAAAGACAGTTGGCGGCACAAACGCGCTGGTGCGAGTACCGTCATTGTGCTCTCAAAAGGGAGTATGGCGATGTTTGCGGACGTGCCTGAGGAAATGAAAGTTGAAGAAGTCCGAGATCAATTCATCAATTCAGCGATTGATCTGATTATTGCCGAGGGCTGGAAAAGCGAGGGATATCCCAAGATTGTTGTCGTTCGAGAACGACTCGATGAAGTGCCAATATCACCGGACGGGCTGTTAGCAATTGTTTCCATAAAACCTATCGAGAATACGCCGGTACCGTGTATTGATCGAGATAATATTAAAGGATTGGCAGAAATCGTCATCAAGCACTTTCCTCAACGCTCATATACATGACTTCTTCCGGCAAAGCCCTTGGCATCATCGCGGCCCTTGTGGGTGTGATTATTCTAGGGGGTGCCGTGGCTATTCCGCTCACCAATAAACCAACCTTTTGTGCCAGCTGTCATACGATTAAACCTTCGTATGATTCATGGACGACGTCTTCACATAAAGATGTCACCTGCGTTGACTGTCATGTTCGGCCAGGACTTCACGGGTTTCTAGAAGATAAAGTTCTTGCTGGACTGAAAGACGTGGCGATTACGCTCTTTAGTACGCCCACTGAGCCACACAATTTAGAAGCCTCCGTCTATTCATCAGTCTGCATCAGTTGCCATCGCGCTGTCCTTCGTGTCTCAGAAGTTTCAACACGAGACCTTCCTCAACGCGTCAAAGACGTGGGACTCATCATGAGTCATCGTAAACATATGGATGCGTTCGAAAAAAGAGGAAACGGTGAAGGTTGCACAACCTGTCATGCGAGGGTGGTTCACGGAACACCAATTAAAGGGTATGATATTGTTATTCCTCGAGGACACGTTGGGTTAGACGATCAACGATACGAACCTGATTATCCCAAGGACTCGAAGCTTTGGGTATCGACTATGGCGGACTGTGTACGTTGTCACGACAATAAAACCACGCATGAAGGAAGAGTACTCAGTAAAAAATGCGAAACCTGCCATCTCCCCGATAAAATCGGAGACTTTCTTTTTTAACCTCACAAGAAACGGCTATGACTCAACCTGTAGTTGAAGTCCGCAATCTCACCAAGCGGTTTGGTGATTTCTGTGCGGTGGATAATATTTCCTTTTCGATCAAGCCTGGAGAAATCCTAGGAGTTCTTGGACCAAACGGAGCTGGAAAAACAACAACCATCCACATGTTGTTAGGATTGATTACTCCAACGTCTGGGTCAATTCGCATCTTCGGACTGGATCTTGCCACACATCGTGAAACCATATTACGCGATGTCAATTTTTCTTCCACTTATATCTCTATGCCGTTTTCGCTGACTGTCGAAGAGAATCTCAAAGTCATCGCACGACTCTATGGTCTTGAAAATATTCCTCAGAAGATTGATGCCATCATTAAACAATTGGATATGCGAGACATTCAAACCAAACTCACTCGTAAACTGTCATCTGGTCAGATGTCTCGATTGACGTTAGCTAAAGCCATTTTGACGGAACCTAAGATATTATTATTGGATGAACCCACAGCCAGTCTTGATCCTGATATCACGCATAAAATTAAAGCGTTTCTGAAAGAATATCGACGTTCAGAAAACTTAAGTATTTTGTATACCTCGCATAATATGAGAGAAATGGAAGAAATGTCAGATCGAATAATCTTTCTCCAAAAGGGAAAAATTGTTGCTGAAGGGACGGCTTCCGACATTGTGTCACGATTTGGACAGAAAGATCTTGAAGATGTGTTTTTAAAGCTAGCGCGTGAAGGGAGAGAATCTTAGTGAACGTTGGGCGAATAGGGGGTCTCTTATCCCGTCACCTCTATCTCTATCAACGAAGTGTCGCTCGTCTGTTAGAGATTTTTTACTGGCCATTTTTAGATCTGGTTGTTTGGGGATTTATCACTATTTACTTATCTGAGCAAGGCAATGAATTGCACGGCGCGGTGACATTCTTTCTTGGCGCGCTCATTCTTTGGGATGTCCTCTTTCGTGCTCAACAAGGTATCGCGCTCTCGTTTCTTGAGGAAATGTGGGCGAGAAATCTCATGAACCTCTTTGCGAGTCCACTGACGGTCGGGGAATATCTGACTGCGACCATGGTGATGAGTATCCTAAAAGTGACAGCTGTTGGCTCACTCATGATGGTGTTTGCCCTAGTTGTCTACTCGTATGATATCTTTGCCATTGGTATCACGTTAATTCCCTTTATCTTCAACTTACTCCTCTCCGGTTGGATTATCGGAGTGCTCACGACTTCTATTATTATGCGTTTTGGGCAACAAGCCGAAGTCCTTGCCTGGGGAATGGTATTTCTCTTTCAACCTATTTCATGTGTGTTTTACCCACTTGAAGTATTACCTGAGATTCTTCAAGCGGTTGCCTGGATGGTTCCTCCCGCTCATGTCTTTGAGGGGATGCGCCAAGTCTTGCTGAGTGGGGAATTTCCGGGGATGCATTTGATGTGGGCGACCGGTCTCAATGGGTTCTATCTCACCGGAATGGTCATGTGGTTTTACCACACCTTCAACATTTGCAAAGAACGTGGCATGTTAGTGAGAGTCGGGGAATAACGACACCAATGCTGGCAACGATACCACGCATACTTCTTAGACCATCATTCCTGCTAGGATGAGAGATGATTTGGTTGTAGAGAAACTAAAAGGGATGGGGAATGTTTTATAGCGATCGATGGGAAATTCAGTATTACCTTAGTTGCGACGTTTTAGCCACCGCTCACTATCTTTTTTATGTAGGACCGTCAGAATGACGACTTGGTGTGTCACGATACGGTAGTAGGCTCTGTAGTCTCCAACTCGCAATCGGTACAATGGCGGAGTAAAACCGACGAGTCGTTTAATGCGAGTCTTGTTCGGTTTGAAGGGATTTAAAGAGAGTCGGGTTTGAATTTCTTGAAGGATTGTCCGTGTATTCGATGGTGATAATGTCTTTATTTCTCGTTCAGCCTCCTTCGTGAATTCAATGATAAACGATTCGTCATCAGAATTCACCTAGTTACTTCCTTAATCATGTCCTTGAGTGAGGTTCCACCGTTCTTAAGGTAGTCGTTCCAGCGTTTTTCGATCTTTCGTTTAAATTTAGGGTCATGTTCGAGGAGATAATCTTCGAGTTCGTCTTCCCCAAGGTGGTGGAGCACAGCCGTCGGTCGCCCATTTTTAGTAATGACCACATCCTCTTGCTCAGCTTTTTTGAGAAACTGTGACAAATTATCTTTTACTTCCTTTACACTGGCGATTTTCATTTAATCCTCCTCATCATATGGCTATAATTATAGCCATATGATTTCTACCTGTCTATGCGGATATACGATCGTTGCGCACAAGAGTTTAGAAATTTGCTTGTTTCATGATACTTTTTCGGTCTAAGAAGTCATTGTTTGACTTTATATAGCCTGCCCGGTAGCGTCGTGTACTGATGGCTCGACACTTACGCCTCGCGTATGCAGGCTCCTGTCTTATGTGACCGCTCGCGGGAATGGGCTGCAAGCCCAGGCGCGAAAAACGTACAAAGTCAAGCAATGACCCCAATTCTTACTATGACCCCAATTCTTATTCTATCTCGATAACATTTCGATCTAATCTGCTACTGTCTGTCAGATCGGATTTCGATCTAGTACAGCTGCTCTTTCAAATGCCTCCCTTCAATCGGTCAAGTCTTTCCTTTTTTAACTCAATCCAAATGCTCTTTTCTCGAGTCACATGGACAGCGCCAGCTTTAAGCCCCTTTGATTTCTTCACAAACTTACGAAGTGTATGAATCACTTCACCTTTTCCGCTTTTTTTGAGATCACTATAAAACAAAGCCAGCGTAGCTGCGTCACGCAATGTCTCATGCGGAACATCCGTGGCCTTATCCAATCTCACGACGACATGTGACCCAGGACATCCTCTTGCATGCAGCCACAAGTCGTCTGGTTTGGCGACTTTCAACGTGAGATAATCATTGTCTTTCGCACTTTTCCCAACCAAAATTGTCAGACCATCGAATGATTCAAACGTTCGGTAGTGTTTAGTTTGTGAATGAACTTTTGCCTTTTCTTCTTTGAGAGATTTTTCAGAAAGGTTCGTAGCCGGATGTTGCTTGGCTCCTTGAGATTTGCCCTTTCCCTCTTTCTTTGGAGAAGGGAGAAGTGGTCCGTGTGAAAAATTAGCTGGATTCTTTGATCCTCTGTTTCTTGGTTCCTCCATTAATTCCTCTAGTTCTTCTTTTTCAAGTTTGGCAAGTTCTTCCTTGAGAGACTCAATGTCTTTTCTTGCTTTCCCCAATCTTGGCAGAAGATGTTCCTGAGCCGATAGGAACTTTTGATATTTACGAAAATAGTCTTCCATATTCCACACGGGGTCTTTTAATACATTCAGTGGAAGTGTAAGGGTGGGCAGAGTTGGATCATAATAGTCCACGACTTCAACGACTGATTGACGAGGTTGTACGGCGTGTAATTGTCCCTTTAATAACTCACCATACCGCTGATACTCTCGATATTTTTCAGCTTTGCGTAAGTCGGCTTCTAGCGATTGTTCTCGACGTTTCGTTTGTTTGAGAGCTTTTCGAATTTGTGTTGTGCGAGTTTGGAACCACTCCAATCGGCGTTGTGATTCCACCTCACGCTGAAACTTTCTCTCAAGTTCAGCAGAAATAGGAAATCGATCTTCATGCGAAACTCTCTACTTTTTTGAAGGAATAGTGAGCCTCAGAGGGTAAAGACTCCGTTTTCTGAATAACAGGCGGCGCATATCGCTCTCCAACCTTGAGTCGTGAAGGTTTCAGTGAGCGTAATATGACTCGTTCTTCATTTAAGACAAAGACATTCGACTGATTCCCAGTCAACGCGATCACTAACACATACGTACTTGATGATTTAACAATATTCACATAGGCAATCCGATCTCTCGATTCTTGCTCAATAGATACAATACGTCCACCTTCAAGATGGGAACGAAGGTACTGACAAAAGACGAGGGGAGCCTGAGGATTCTCTAGCTTATTTGAAGTGAGATGTACTCGAGCAAACTTTGGTTCAACGGAGATCAGCAGAGTACATGATACTCCAGGCACTCGAATGGCAAAGGTTAAGATAAATGGTTGCGGTTGATGAATCTTCTGAATCAAGCCACCAGTGAAAGCTTGTTTGATCTCTTCCACAACTTCGGTGCATTCTGATAGCGAAATGGCCATAGCAATGTCATAACAAGCCTTACATCAGAGAGCAACAACGTGCACTATTGCTAATCAGTGAACATTCAGAACTCAAAGGGCAGGGCAAAAGCTTATCAGGTCAAACAAGTCCTTTTGGCTATTGAGAGGTTAGAATATGAAAAAAAGTCAAAATGACCACTTCACGTATCGTGTCACGTGGTCTGAAGATGATCAAGAGTATGAAGGGCTGTGCCCTGAATTTCCCTGATTAAGTTGGCTTGCTCCATCTACCCTTCGTGGAATTCGTACTGTTGTTAAACAGGTCGTCACTGATGTGACCAAAATTTATGAGCCGGTTCCGGAACCACTTGCCTTACGGAAATTCAGTGGGAAATTTATAGTTGGGCTAGACCCATAGTTAGAGTCCCTTCAGAAGTCCATCGTAACCTTGCTGTAGAGGCTGCGGAGTCTGGGGTGAGTTTGAATCGATTGGTCAGTGCCAAACTCTCACACTCATGATCTGTTTAATTTGTTTTGAAGAATGAGGAATTAGCTCATATACTCTAGACGATTTCCCTTTTCTTGACACCTCTCCATCCTCGACATAGACTGCCTACTTTCGATAGATTTTATCCATTCTTGATTGAAGTATTTTTAAAATAATCAAAACCAAGGGGAAACGTTATTCATCAAAATATCATGAGGTAGAACAATGGCTAAAAAAATCATTGCAGTCATGGGTGCGACTGGGACGCAAGGGAGCGGAGTCGTGGCGGAACTTCTCGCACGTGGACAATTTACTGTGCGTGTCTTAACCCGCAATCCCGATAGTGAAAAGGCTAAATCTCTTGGACAACAGGGTTGCGAGGTCGTGCAGGGGGATTTGACGAAACCTGAGACTTTGAAGCCAGCTTTCAATGGTGCGTACGGACTGTTCTTGGTTACCAACTTTTGGGATCCCGGCACCTCAACGAGCGAAGCTGCGCAGGGAACCCTTGCCGTAAAGGCGGCCAAGGCCGTAGACGTCCAACATCTCATATGGTCAACCCTTCCTAACTGTAAAGAGATCTCTGGCGGGAAGTACGAAGTCATTCATTTTACTGGTAAAGCTCTTGTGGATGCTGAGGTAAAGGCAGCTGGGTTTTCCTACTGCACCTTCGTCGAGGCACCCATGTATTTCCAAAATTTTCTGGGGATGATGGCACCTCAACCCTTGGGAGATGGAAAGAAGGGTTGGGCCGTTCCGATGAACACAAGCGTCAAGTGCCTGCACATGGGAGATCCGACTGAGCTTGGGAAAATAGTGGCTCGTGCATTTGAGCGACCAGACGTGGTTGGTCACGGACCGTATCTTTCGCAGGCTTCAGACACGACAAGCTGGCAGGAGATCGTAAAGACTTTAAACTCTCAGGGACATAACCTTGCTGTGAATCAGGTTCCTAATGAAGTCTTTGATTCGTTTCCCATTCCCGGTGCTCAGGAACTGAGAGAAATGATGAACTATTTTGAGGAGTATACGTATTTTGGACCTGATGCTAATAAAAAGCTTGCGCTGGCCAAGAAGCTATGCCCCGAAGGCTTCACGTCTTTTGCCAAATGGGCATCAAGTAACATGAGACCATGAGGATATTTATGGCTTCATTTGAATATACCGTACATCAGGATGCGTCGATCCTTGGTGATGAGCGAAGAAGATTCGGGAATCGTTCACTTCTTACGATTAAACAGAAGTCGTAGACAACTTCCTTCAAGAAATTAACGTTAACTCAAGTTTGGGCCCTCATTCCAATTCCATGTATAGTTGTGAGTCATATATCAAGACGTACATCGAGCACTTTAAAGGTATTGTTGAACGACTAAAAGGATATGAGTTTGATTCACAGGATCGTGTACTTAAAAAGAACATTCTTGTTTCGGTTCTAGACGCAATCTCAAGAACAACATCAAATAATGCTGATGGTAACCGAGAAAGATTCACTGGCATAATAGCAAACTTTGGAAATTGGCCGGATCACACACGAATTAGTGCTGTGCATGTAAGCTATCTTCTTAGTAATCTCCGTACGCCGGCATATCAAAAAATTAGAGAATTCATTCGTGAAACTATTCAGAACTACCCGCACAATGGGAAAAACATACTATTAGCATGGGATCCAGAGTTAGACAGAGTTAAAACCCTTTGGCCGGTTCCATTAGAGCAGAAAGTTGTCGCTTCCCTAAGTCTTTCTTCTTGCACTCATCTTTCCTTGCTATATCAATATCGAAATAACCTAGTACATGAATTGCGCGAATCAGGTTATGGGATGGAAGCTGGGAGAGGTGAAGATGAACCGTATTACCACGAGATGACCACAATAGAAACTGATGGTTCTGAGACAGAATCGCACGAGCTAGTCTATCCGCTTGCTTTTTATTTTAATCTAACTGAAAGGGTTATTCACAATGTTGAACAATATCTGAGACAAAACCAGATTAATCCTTATAGCTGTTATTCCTTTGGCTCATCATTCCTTGGATCATTAAATATAGATGTTTAGCTAAACATTCATTTTAAAATATTTTCTAAATTCGTGTACAGACCGGATTACGCCTATAAAATAAGAGAAGACAATAAGCTAACCTTGCCTATCGTGGTCAATGTAAAAGAAGACGAAGTTGTATGACTCAATTAAAAGGGAGTTAAGAATGCAGTGTCCGTGTCAAAGTGACAAGAAGTTTGATCAATGCTGTGAACCAATCATATCCGGGAATCGAGAGGCGGAGACGGCTGAGCAATTGATGCGAGCTCGATATACGGCCTATACACAGATCAATATGGATTTTATCGAGAAGACTCATGATCCCAAAACAAAAAGTGATATCGACATAGATGCGAGCCGTGAATGGGCAGAGTCGACGAAATGGGTGGGCTTAGAGATTATTGAAACCCAAGAAGGTGGAATCGATGATGAACGCGGGACTGTGCAATTTAAAGCCACGTTTGAGACGGAAGAAGGTCCGCAGTATCATCAAGAACTGAGTCAGTTCAATAAAAGAAATGGGACATGGTTTTTTACGGATGCCATCGATCCCACGACTCAGACGTTTGTGCGTAGCGAACCGAAAGTGGGGAGAAATGATCCATGCCCCTGTGGTAGTGGGAAGAAGTATAAGAAATGTTGTGGCAACAACTAAGAGGAACGTTGAAACCAAGCGTGGCACTCTTCGAGATGCGATGCGTTCTCTAGCCTCATCGTTCCTGAATCTTATCTTGTTACTCGTACTTTGTATCTCACGTCTCAATTTTCTGTTCTTACGAACTATGGCGAAACCAAATAACTTTAAGCCGACCTTGGATACGATAGTTCCTATAACCGAAAGCTATCTCTACAATTCCTACGTTGGACTCTCAACCCTTCTGATATCTTTATTACAGGTATCCAAGTCTCGCTGATACAGCGCATTAATGCACTACAGATGATCGAAAGTTTATTGGGACAGCCATAGGCTTCACGAGCAATGAGAGACGTTTTAGGCCTTCGCCTCACCCTGCCAGAGCATATCATAGCCAAGCTCTTTCGTTTCAGAGCACATAGTCGCGAGCGCGGAAAACGTTTTGTTAAAGACTTCATCGGCGTGCGATTTTTCATGTTCTTCAAATGACCGCCAGTACGTCACAATTGCATAATGATTATCGGCGGCGTTACTTTCACTAAGAGAGCCTTGCTCTGAGACGAAGCCGGAAAACTTAAAGACTTGGCCCGCGATAAATCCCCCTTTGTCCCCGCCATAGCTTTCCTTTACCACCATACATAATTCACCAACCGCCAGTTCTACCTGATCAAATGTAACGCCCGTTTTGAGCTTAACCGTATTCATTAACATTTTTGAGCCAAATGGAATGGTAATGGGGCCAAACATCGATTCCTCCTTTCCTATACCCGTTCAAGTGCAGGAATGTTCTCTGTGATTATTTGATTTCTTTAGTGAATAGCGTAGATTTGCTACTCATCCCAATACACACTTAAAAAATTAACGAATATGTCCGAAGAACATATCCAAAGTGAGTATTCAACCGATGTCATGTCAAGCTACCCTGAAACTACCATATTCCACTGGATGTTATCCTGTTTCGTGTTCCGAATGTGATGCCGACAATCTTACGGAGTATTTTACTTCACAGGCTCTTGGGTTACAGCTATGTCCTACATGTTTTCGCTCTCGAGTTGATCAAGGATTAGCGACAGAAGAATAATACTCATTTCACGTCTCAAAAGACTATCGTCCCCATTCTCTTCTCATTTTCTCCGTCATCATTTATAGATATTTAACTCTATCAGGAACTGAACCGATAAGAAGGTACACTAGAGTAAGGAAGTCTATATCAATATGAATTACCGTCCAGCGCGTTGGGTTCCTCCCGCATCAAATACCACACCAGTGGTTTGCGATGAATGCGGCTCCGAACATTTCACAGTTTTCTATATCTCACAGATTCTTGGACGCTCGCTATGTGAGACCTGCTTGCGCATGAAAACTGAACCTGCCTCTATTCCTGAGCAGTCATAGAGGAATTAACCGGCGCAGTAAGACCGTCTGCGTAAGCCAGCGTAGATTCGCTTGCCAAACATTCACCGTATTCTGTTCAGTCCATCTATATCCAGATATTCATGAAGAAGTCGTCGGACGTTTGGAGAAAAGTCAAAGTTCAATAGATACTTTATATTTTAATGAGCTATGCGACAAACTTGAGGCCCCATGATTGCGAGGAAATTTAGAGTTGTTCTTGGGTATTCTGAATATGAATTGATGTGATTAGATGATTAAGGCTAGCAATAGATGTTGTGAGGGATGTCTCTGTACAAAAAGTGCAGAAAAGGAGGGCTTTTTAGTTCTCAAGATAGAGGCGTAATGTGTTCTCTTGTCCGAGTGTCACATGACCGACTTTTGTTTCTCCGCTCAGTGAGCATGTTCGTTTGATTGAAAGTACAACGGCTGGACCATCGTCATTGCGGTAGACGACGTCATCTAACCGTATTTCTACAGCTTTATCTTCATCTTCCGGATCTAGGTATTCTTCTTCGTACAGGGACATGGTGGCCTCTCTGGTTAGGGCAACTTTGTTCTCTCCCATTGACCGGTTAACTTCATGATCATTTTCAAGAGTTATGCCATGACCATTGTTCACGATGGATTGGTTAGAAAGAAAAGATTTTGTGGAAAAACATGTATTTAGGAAAAGGACCCAAGGTCAGCTAAAGTTGTAGAACTAGGAAAATTCAGAATGGTCTAGGCAGATTTTGTCTGGCCAAACTTAAAGTTCAACTTTTACTTGAGGATATGTCCATATCTCTTCATGATAGGACATGGCTGTATCGTTCATGCACTTGTGACGTTCTAATCCTGTAGAGTCACTTCCAGGCTCCATTTATTCAGTTTGCCAATATCCTGACCTGCATGATCGGAGACCCGAAGCTCCCATGGACCAGTCACAGGTCGTCCAATAAAATCTGAAAGATCTGGAGTCGTGAGGGAATCAAACGTCTTAATGATATTATCTTGTCCTTTTCCTTTTCGATTGTGAAGCAGGGCTGATTCTCCAGTGGGTGCAATGAGCTCTACTTTTAAGTCACCGATATATGTATGGGTAATATCGAGTGCGACTTTGATGGTTTCCGTCTTTCCTGAAGGCGCTAGATCTGACATGATGCTCACCACGCCATTCGGGTCACTGTCGGGAATCGTGACGGAAGGTGTTATTTCCTTGCGCACGACTTTCCTCCCCTGCTCAAGTCTCAGGACAAGCTCCCATTTTTGAAGAGTGCCCTGATCTGCTCCTGCGTGATCTGACACCTGTATCATCCAATCACCTTGAGCATCTTCCTTAATGAAGCGTGCCAAGCTCGCATCGGTATCGCTGGTATAGGTTTTTACCAAATTGTTGCGACTCGCCCCCGTACGATTATGCAGAATGGCCGTTTTCCCACTTGGAGAGGTTAGGGTCACGATTAGATCACCTCTATAAGGGTGTTGAATGTCTACGGTAAGACTGAGTTTTTCAATGCTTCCAGTCTTATCGACTGTGACAATGTCTCGAATTCCATTGGGATTGTTGTCCGGAATGGATACACTCGAAGCGCTGCTCACCCGGACGAGATTTTCAGTGCTGGGAGGAGGCTCAGGATTAGGAGGGGAAAAGTCTGGCACAATTCCCATCAGCATTGCGCCTGCGGACTGTGCTGCTGGGCCCATTCCAAACTTCGCAAATACGCTCCACATGTCGGTCTCGGCCTGTTGATACTCCTCTTCAGTCAGTTGGTTGCTGTCGAACTTGTCATCGAGGGCCATAAGCAACGCATCTCGCATATCAAGAAAACTCGGATTAGAGGGGGAAAGTTTCAGTGCGTCGATGACGAGTTGAAGGGCAAGGACTTTCCCAATTCTTCTATTCAGTTCCAAGAGAGTCGCGCACCAGATTTCACCAATATTATGCACCCGGTCGTATCGTCCTGTGCCAATATTTCCAAAGGTATCCGGAAAATTACTGTCATAGGCAAATCCTCGTATCCCTCCAGGATTATTGACCACCCAATCTCCAACAACAACAGAATTATTGATCGTGCAGGCAATGTAGTCGCCCCAACCTTCACCCATGCCCCCACTCTGAATCGCGTCAAGTGCTCGTGCATCCATGGGGCCGCCCACGAGCCGGTTTGTGACGCCATGCATAAATTCATGAAACACCACACTTGAATCAAAGGCCGTATGACGATTTGTTGAGGTAACCAACCCCATATTCATCTCAGGGTTTGAGCCGTCTATTGGTGTGGCCATGTTGGCCGTTCCGAATACCGCGCCACTGTGCGCACGCGCGTCAACACGATCACTGGCCACGCCGCCACGACCAAGATTTTCTCGTTGGAAGTTTCCATCGGCTTCTCGGAATCCCAAGAGATAAAAAAAGTCGTGCATATAGCAATTGTAATAAAAAATATTGAGAACCTTTTGATCATCACCAGTTGCATCAGCGGGATCAAAAATGAGCTGTCCATTCACATCCTCTCCTTGGATCGTTGGTCCATTCTCTCCTAAATGAGCCAATACGCTATTGCCGTCAGAGTCACGGTTATTGACCCAGTCATCCGGAAAGTCGACTGGCAAATCAGAAGGAAGTGGCACTCCATAATCTGTCAGTGGTCGAGGAAAATCCGTCATCTGTCTCGTGCGGCTTCCATCAACATGAAAGACATTTCCTTTGGCCATGACAGCTTGCATCAGTTGACGACAATACACAATTTCTCCCGTTTCGGCATGAATCAGGGTTCGATATTGTCCGGCTTTGTCAGGCATCGTGATAATAATTTCCCATGTTAAGGAGAGCGCTTCGTTCATGGAAAACCACAAAAGACTGGCTTTGATCTTGTCGCCAAATGGCCCTGCCTCTAAGATTGTCGGGCGATCTGGTTTTTCAGAAAATGTCGCGATAATCGATGGCGTGAATCCAGTTAAGTCGACTGTCGGCATCGGAAGAGGTTCACCAAAGGGATCCTGAGCCCCCATTTCATCTGCATCCGGCGTTGCGACATGTTCCGCTGACGCTAAGACGGCTTGTTGAACTGAAAGTCTCGGAGTCGCTGAAATTTCTCTCTCAACACTCACGCTGGTTCCTGTTGTATCTTTTAATGTGCCATCTGGGCCAAATCGTACAGTTTCTTGTGCTTGAAAGACCGGAATGCCTTTGTACATTTGGTGCAAATGGACGGCTACTGATCCACTACTGGTGGTTTGCATGTCCGGATCAGCTACATATTCAACTGGTTGAGTTGGTGTGAGCCCGAGCGCACGGCTGATGCCTTGGACATGATTGAGCGCACGTTGCACATAGTTTCCTTGTTCGGCGGGTGCATGTTCAGAGGCCACGACGGCAGGATTTCCCGTCAAAGCATCCATGCGTTTAATTCTCAGTCGGTGAGCGCCTGGTAGTTGATCTGAAAGGTCCGACACGATCGCACGCAATTCTCGATCACGTCCCGAAGAGGCTCTCGACACACTAAAGTCTCGTTGATCAAGTTCTCTACTCATGTCCTCACCTCCTTACGTAAGAAAGCGGTTTTTATAGAGTCAGGAAAGTATGGAGATATATTGGATTCAAATATGATTCATCAGTATTGTAGGCCACTATAGCGAATCCAATTAACTTCCATACTGGGGTACCCACAAACCCAGCGCAGTACGACATTTCAACCAATAGGAAGTTATTTGAAACGGCTATAGCCTGATTCACGTTGCCACTACTTTACGTGAATTGTAAAAAAAGAGAAATACGCAGGGATATATGAATCTAGATATAAACACGGTGAGAAAAGAGGTGAAGGCAATGATGAGCGAGCGCGCAGAGGGTGAAGGTAAGACAATAGCAAGAAAGAAAATTTAAGAACGAGACTTGAAAATTATTGAATCCCTTGCTTTAAGTTTGACATAAAAATTCGAACATTTTTAAGGGAATCGCGGCCTTCATGATACTCACTCACATGTCGTACTAAAGCACTTCCGATAATCACTCCATCGGCAAACCCGGAAACCTCATGTACTTGTTTTGGTGTCGAAATCCCAAAGCCAACAGCGACCGGTTTACGTGCGGACTTTTGAATTTTTCGCACATTTCCCTCAACATTTTTCATATCGCTCAGTTTGGCACCGGTGATTCCGGTGATAGACACATAATAAATGAATCCATTTGTTCGATTGATGACTGCTTTTTGTCGGTCTTTAGTACTGGTTGGAGCCAAGAGAAACACGACAACAGGCCCTCCGGCTTTAGTGGAGGCCCGACACAAAATGTCAGATTCTTCAGGAGGCATATCAGGAACAATGACTCCATCAACTCCGGCATCAACAGCCTGTGTGCAAAACTCTTTCTCGTCCATGGCCATGATGGTGTTGTAGTAGGTCATCAAAATTAGCGGAACTTGTGTTGTGTTTCGAAGGTTTTTCACGGTTGCTAAGATTGACGTCAGGGACGTACCAGAACGCAAGGCTCTATCCGCGGCTTTTTGTATGACTGGACCATCGGCTATAGGATCGGAGAATGGCACACCGAGTTCAATGAGGTCTGCACCAGCTTTTTCAAGTTCGACCACAAGGGATTCTGTAATGGCAAGAGAAGGATCGCCAGCCATGATATAAGGGATGAGCGCAGTTTTTCCCTTCGCTTTTAAATTTTCAAACGTTGCATGGATTCGATTATTCATCGGCTTTTATTCGTCGCTGGTATCTCGTGAAGTGTATCTCGCTACATACTAAAATACTACAGAGGGATGCCGCGCATGCGGGCGATTTGTTGCACGTCTTTGTCTCCCCGGCCAGAAAGATTCATGATGATGACTTGGCTCTTCTTCATAGTTGGTGCCAATTTGATCACTTCAGCTACAGCATGAGCACTTTCTAATGCTGGAATGATGCCTTCTTCTCGTGAAAGAAAATCAAAAGCGGCGAGCGCTTCCTCATCTGTGACCGCGGTATACCGAATACGGCCAGTATCATGGTGTAAACTATGCTCGGGGCCAACAGCAGGATAATCTAACCCAGCTGAAACTGAATGTGTCAGATTCACTTGGCCATGTTGATCTTGGAGAAGATAGGTCATCGTTCCATGCAAGACTCCAGGCTTACCCCCAGAGAAACGTGCTGCATGTTTCCCGCTCGTTAGTCCCATGCCTCCAGCTTCCACTCCTACCATTTGAACTTTGGTATCTTTGATAAATGGATAGAACAAACCAATGCTGTTACTGCCGCCGCCGACGCAAGCCACAAGGCAGTGAGGTAATTTTCCTTCAGCTGAAATGATTTGTCTGCGGGCCTCACGACCGATGACTGATTGGAAGTCTCGTATCATCATTGGGTAGGGATGCGCCCCGAGAACGGAACCCAAAAGATAATGCGTAGTTTTGACATTGGTCGTCCAATCTCGCATAGCTTCGCTGATCGCATCTTTTAATGTACGGCTTCCAGCATCGACACCGGTCACTTTTGAACCCAGCAAGCGCATGCGAAAGACATTCAAGGCTTGACGTTCCATATCCTCGGTACCCATGTAGATTTCGGCATCCAGGCCAAACATCGCGGAAACGGTAGCCACGGCAACACCATGTTGGCCGGCTCCAGTTTCCGCGATGACGCGTTGTTTTTTCATTCGCCGTGTCAACAGAACTTGTCCGACGGTATTGTTGATCTTATGAGCGCCGGTGTGACAAAGATCTTCTCGTTTTAAATAAATTTTCGCTCCACCCAAGGTTTTGGTAAGACGTTTAGCGAAATAGAGGGGAGTGGGTCGTCCAACATATTGCTTCAGATAATCTTGAAATTCCTTTTGAAATTCACGGTCTTTCCGAATCTTCAGATAGGCTTCTTCTAGTTCAAGAATGGCAGGCATGAGTGTTTCGGGGACATACCGTCCTCCATATTTGCCAAAACGCCCGCGTTTATCAGGAATCATAGCCATAGAGCAAACTCATTTATAGAAAAATCAAAAACGTATCTCGTTGCTCGTAAATCATATCTCGTTAATACTTAATTCGCTGGGGAGAAAAGAGTATAACGAGGGACAACTTCAGGAGACAAGGTGAGCCGCACGAACAAACGCTTGTACCTTCGTGTGATCTTTTTTCCCTGGACTGGCTTCAACGCCGCTACTGACGTCGACTCCATAGGGTTGAACGCGTTGAATAGCGTCTTGAACATTTTCAGGAGAGAGGCCTCCGGCCAATAGAATTGGAGCGGCTTTTGCGGCTTCAGTGGCCAAATTCCAGTCAGCAATTTTACCGGTGCCGCCGTATTCTGAATCGGAGAACGCATCAATCACAAATCCTCGTACGCCTGCTCTCCCCTTGTACTCGGCCAGCGCTAGAAAACTGCTGTGATCACGTAGTCGAATGCCTTTGAGCACGGGATGTCCGAGTGTTTCACAGTAGGATGGTGTTTCTTCTCCATGGAGTTGGGCAAGCGCTAGTCCACACACATCCATAATATTCTGAACCATCGTTGGCTCTTCATTGACAAATACGCCAATCGGTAAGACAAATGGTGGAAGTTGATTGACAATCGATTTCACGACTTGAATCTCAACGAAGCGTGAGCTTTTAGGATAGAAAATAAATCCCAAGGCATCAGCTCCTGCTTGGACAGCGACTTGCGCGTCTTCAAGATTCGTGATGCCGCAAATTTTTACTTTTGGAAACATGAACGCTCGATAATGTAAAAGTTTGGCAATAGAAGAAATTAAATCCAGCGGGTCGTAGAATCAGTCGGTTCGGAATCTGTAAGAGGAGTGTGAAGCAGTGTTCGAATTTTTTCTCCAATGTCATCGGCTCTCAGTAACGATTCACCGATTAACATGGCCTTGGCGCCGGCTTCTTGGATCCTCACAACATCTTCACGTTTATGAATTCCACTCTCACTCACGATCAATCGGTCAGAGGGAATGCGCTTGGCTAATCGTTCGGTGACACTAAGATCAGTCGAAAACGTTTTTAAATCGCGGTTATTAATGCCAATCAACCTTGCATCAGGTAGTCGCTCCAACACTGTATCAAGTTCTCGTTCGTTATGGGTTTCAATGAGCACATCTAATCCCATCTCCCGTGCAACGCTATAGAAGTCTTGTAACTGAATACGATCTAAGGCTGAAACGATAAGTAAGACGCAATCCGCACCATAGGCCAGAGCCTCGTAAAATTGAATTTCCTCTATCATGAATTCTTTATTCAGAGTCGGAAGGCTAATTTGATCTTTTACGGAAGCCAAATAATCTAGACATCCTTGAAAATACTCCTGGTCTGTTAACACCGATAGCGCTGAGGCCCCAGCTCCTTCATACGTCTTTGCGATTTCAATAGGATCAAACCGGTGTTCAAACTCTGGACGCATGAGGCCTTGACTCGGTGAAGCTTTTTTGACCTCGGCGATGAGAGCAGGGGAGTCTCCTGTCAATCCAGATTCAAGTGCTTTGATAAATCCTAGTGGCGCAGAGCGATCTGCAATTCGCCTTTTCAGTTCTGCTAAATAGGTACGACTCTGTTTATGACGTAACTCAGCTTTTTTATGTTCAAGAATACGGTCGAGAATCATGATGCATGCTCTTGCGTATACTGAATAAGCTTTTCTAATTTTTCATAGGCGGCCCCACTTTCGAGCACCGTCTCGGCAGCTTGAAAACCTTCTTTGAGTGTTTTGGCCCTTCCGCATGCCACATAGGCCGGGGCCGCATTCACTAATACAATGTCTCGCTTCGGTCCTTTTCGCCCTCGAAGGACATCTCGAATTATTGTGGCGTTGTCTTCGGGTGTTCCTCCCGTGAATTCCTTACTCAAAGCTGTTTTTAGCTGGAAATCCTTTGGACTGACAGTATAGCTTGATACGCGACCAGCCTTTCCTTCAGACACATACGTCTGATTAGTCAAGGTGATTTCATCTAACCCATCGAGTCCATGAATCACAAAACAATGTTGTGTGCCCAGTCGCATGAGCACTTGTGCAAGTTTCTCAGTCAGCGATTTATCATAGACACCAAGAACTTGAATGGACGCATGTGCAGGATTCGATAACGGACCTAAAATATTCATCAACGTCCGAATGCCCATATCGGCTCGCGGTTTCGCGCAATGTTTCATGGCCCCATGATAGAGAGGGGCAAACAGAAATCCTATTCCCACCTCATTGATGCAATCTCCAATGCGGTCAATAGGAAGATCGATTGTCACCCCTAGTGCACTGAGCACGTCGGCACTTCCTGAGCGAGATGAAACGGAACGATTGCCGTGTTTGGCGACGGTCATCTCACCACCCGCAACCACGAACGCCGCTGCTGTAGAAATATTAAAAGTATTTGACCCGTCACCGCCGGTTCCGCAGGTATCCACAACCATAGGATCAGAAACAGAAACCCGCTGAGCCATGCTCCTCATCGCTTTCACGGATCCACTGATTTCATCGACAGTTTCGCCTTTCGCTCTCATTCCCATGAGATAGGCTGCAATCTGAGCATCAGATGTTTCTCCGTTCATAATCTGCAGCATCACGTCTTTGGCTTCCTTCTCAGAAAGATCTGTCCCTTCGGCTAGCTTGGCTATGGCATCTTTGATCATGAAGAAAATTCCGGTTCTAAATCGTGAGGTGTGAATCCTATCTCTCGACTGGCATGTTCATGTGCAGAAAGTTCCGAAAGAGGTCTTTCCCCGACGTCGTGAGAATGGACTCAGGATGAAACTGTACCCCTTCAGCGCCAGTAGGCTTATGCCGTATCCCCATAATTTCGCCTTCTACGGTTTCTGCGGAGACTTCAAATTCTTCCGGTAATGTTTGACGATTAACGATTAAGGAGTGATAGCGTGTGGCCTCGAACGGATTAGGAAGACCTTGAAAAACTGTTTTGCCATCATGATGGATCATAGAGGTCTTGCCATGCATCAAGCGATCGGCACGGATAATCTCACTTCCAAACGCATAAGCGAGTGACTGATGACCTAGGCACACTCCTAAGAGCGGGAGCTGTCCAGCAAAATGTCGAACAACTTCCACAGAAATGCCAGCTTCGTTGGGTGTGCAAGGGCCAGGCGAAATTAAGAGACGCTCGGGCGCGAGCCGTTTAATGTCAGAAATGGAAATTTTATCGTTTCGAAATACCTGAAT
This sequence comes from Nitrospirales bacterium, assembly GCA_965223675.1. Lineage (GTDB taxonomy): Bacteria > Nitrospirota > Nitrospiria > Nitrospirales > UBA8639 > JAGQKC01. Next base: position 978,503 of record OZ245013.1, read on the forward strand.
ATCCGCACCTAACTCTCCAAGATATTGGACCACGTTATAGGTAAACGAATCATAATTATCGATGACGAGTAACATTCAAGTATCTCGTGAAGCGTGAAGCGTTAAAGAGTAGGCGAAGACCATTCTCTCTTTACCTTTTCCTTCTTAGCTTTTCACTCTGACTTTTCCACTTTTCACTTACTGCTAATCGAGTCCTTGCTCGGCCATTTCGATTCCACGCATCATCGCACCGGCTTTATTACAGGTTTCCTCATATTCACTACTTGGATTTGAGTCTGCCACGATGCCAGCTCCGGCCTGAATGTAGGCTCGTTGTTTGTTAATGACAATTGTTCGAATATTAATGCAAGTATCCATATTCCCGGAGAAACTGAAGTACCCGACGGCCCCAGCGTAGGGTCCGCGTCGAGTTGGTTCGAGTTCTTCAATGATTTGCATCGCACGAATCTTTGGAGCTCCAGAGACGGTCCCAGCAGGAAAGCAGGCCTTCATCACATCATAAGCAGAATGTCCAGCTTGTAATTGTCCGGTAACTTGGGAAACGATATGCATCACATGTGAATACCGTTCTATGGTCATGAAAGGTTCCACAACGACAGAGCCCGCTTTGGCGACACGTCCCACATCATTTCTACCTAAATCAACGAGCATGACATGTTCAGCTAATTCTTTCGCATCCGCGAGTAATTCATCGGCAAGTGCTTGATCTTGCTCTGGCGTTGCCCCTCGTCGTCTTGTGCCCGCGATCGGACGCACGACAACTTGGTTATCCTCACATCTGACTAACACCTCTGGAGATGACCCAACTAACTCGACTCCTGCGATTCGCAGGTAGAACATATACGGTGAGGGATTAATGACTCGAAGGGCGCGATAAATTTCTAATGAGTCAGACTTAATCGTAGTGTGCCAACGCTGAGAGATGACTCCCTGCACAATGTCTCCAGCTTGGATATATTCCTTCGTGCGAATCACCATTTTTTCATACTGTTCGCGATTCATGTTCGAGATAAATCGTAAGGGTGATCGGCGAGACTGCGTCTTGGGGAGAGGTGCACGCTTTTTAAGACGATCAATCATCTGATCTATCCTCGCCTTTGCATCTATGTATGCTCGTTTAAGAGCTGTTTTCTTCTGAGTAGCGACATGTGCATTGGCGACCACTTTGATCGTATGTGCCACATTGTCAAAAATCACGAGCGTATCCGTGATGAAAAACGCCAGCTTGGGAAGCCTCGTGTCGTCTTTCGGGACTTCAGGAATGGGCTCAAAGTATCGAACCACATCATAGCCGAGGTACCCAACCGCTCCACCAATAAAGCGCGGAAGGCCCGGTACGGTCACGGGACGATAGGGAGATAACAGTCGTTCAATGTGTTCTAGAGGATTCATTCCTACTGAAGCGCGTGTGACTTTTCTCCCTTCTTTGACGATGATCTCTTCGTTTTCTTCCCACACCACCACTTTGGCTTGGTTGCCTAAAAAGGAGTATCTGGCCCAACTCTCTCCACCTTCAATACTTTCGAATAAGAAAGCTGTGGGGCCTGAGTTGATCTTGGAAAACGCGGAGACCGGGGTCTCATAGTCAGCCAGGATTTCTCGATAAATCGGAATCAAATTTCCCTGATTTGCGAGATCGCAAAAATCTTCAAAACCTACTGAATAATAAGGTTTTTTCATGTTTCTGACCGTAGCACACGGTGAGTTTTAAAATCAATGAAACGGGGAGGAAGTAAGAGGTTGTCGGAGTTGAGGATGTTGAACGCCCCTGTCGTAAGAAGAAGCATACAGGACAGGGGCAAGGATTCGTGTGTGGTGTGTTGTAGCGAGGTTTTTAGTGAATCGAAGCTTAGGGACGGCTCACGATCAGTTTCTGTCCTGGTTTGATTAAATTATCTGGAAGATTATTCCAGTCTTTGAGATCGCCGACGGTCACACCATGTTGACGGGAAATACTAAACAAGGTTTCACCTTTGGCCACGGTATGCGATTTCCCTGAGCCTGTGTCCATCATTGGTGTGTCAAGATTTTCTTCTCCGCCAAGATCACCGGCAACATCTCCCACATCCGCGAAATCAGAATCCTTAAATTCGATGTCTTCCAAGCCAAATTCCGAGATAGAAGGTTCGGAAAGGGTGAGGTCTTCTGAATCCATGTCACCAACGTTTCCATCACGAAGACGGGTTAACTCATCTTGAGTGCTGGTAAATTGATCACGCATAGCATCAAGCTCGGCGGTTAAATCACGATTTTGCGATTCCAGGGTTGAGAGTTCACGTTGAGCTTCTTGGTATTTCACATTGACTTCACCCGTACGTTTTTCTTCTTGAGCAAGGAGTCGTTGGAAATTGAGAGCTCGAGCTTTTTCGGCCTCATACTTTTCGCTGCTGACACATCCGCCCAAGAACACACCCAACAATGCCATACTACCTATGATTCGCAAAATCTTTGAGAATTTTGCCGGCATGGGACGAAATGTCGTTTCAAGCATCACAGGTGGTATCATCATTCACATTCCTCCAAAGTTTTTTTGAAATCAGAATTTTATTATCTTTACCTAAATGGTAGTACGGATATACGAAATTTGAACTACGCATTGGCTAACCAATTTATCGGCCTACTACAAACCCCCATAGCTTTCAGCTAGGTTTCAGCAAGCAAAATCATGACCAGACATAAGCTGTCTGCAGGTACCGATGAAGACTATAGAACCATGATATGAACTGATCATGAAATTTGAGTCTGACTCAGGGGGCGGTGGTCATCAAATTTTTTAGCGAATTAGTAGGTGACTATTTAAAAGAATAATTCGCATTGCTAGCAATGTCAAACATTTACGTGGAAAAATCACGAAATCAAAATACGAAAATACTTTGTTTGACCCTTATAATTTTCCTGTGCTAGCTTAGTTGTCTACCCTACGTGATTCATCTCGAACTTTTCTCATTTTGATGTACCCATGAAATCGCCTGACACTTATGCATCACGATCCCGCGTCGTCGATGACGTGACTCTTCGATTAGCTCAATCCGTTCCGTTAACTCAAGAATGGATCGGAAATCGAGAACTTCTCCATCAACTTTTGGCGTGTTGGTTAGTCGTTGATCCCCGTGACCTTCCATTGTCCCCTCGTATCACGGGGCAACCGGGAGTAGGGAAAACCACACTAGCGATGTCTGCAGCTAAAGAGAAAAAACAAGATCTGTATATTTTTCAATGTACGGCAGATACGCGACCAGAAGATCTCTTGATTTCCCCGGTGATTTCAGAAGGTGGTGCTATTTCGTATCAAGCCTCTCCATTGGTTACGGCCATGCTCACCGGCGGTATCTGTCTGTTGGATGAAGGCAACCGTATGAATGAAAAAAGTTGGGCGTCGCTGGCTCCATTGCTTGATTATCGTCGAAGTGTGGAATCAATTATCGCTGGCATTCAAATTAAGGCTCACGATGACTTTCGTTGTTGCATTACCATGAATGAAGATGCCTCGACCTATGAGATTCCAGATTACATTCTTTCGCGACTTCAACCAACCTTAAAGGTTGAATTTCCTGAGCGAGACCATGAACTGGCGATTCTCCAATATCATTTACCGTTTGCTCCTACAGAGATTCTGGGTCTGACCGTTGACTTTCTTCAGAAAGCTCATGAACTGAATCTTGAGTTTTCCGTTCGTGATGGAATCCATATGGTGCAATATGCGTTAAAGCGATTATCTCAAGATTCATCGCATCCGCTTGGGCAAGATGAGGCCTGGAAAGAAGCCCTCACGAAAGTTCTGGGCGAAGAAGCGTTGGACCTTGATTCAATGGCGCGACGCCGTAGTCGTGCAATCGGAGGCGAATCTACCCCCAGAGGATTGGGAGACTTCTTTTTTGATGAAGGGCATCCACTCCATCCTGACACCTAATGGCGTTGCTCGTCGCTCGTATCGCGTTTACCGAAGTTAAAAACGACACTTCGTCTCCTTCAAAGTTAGAATGACGACTGACAAGCAGATCATCGAATCAGTTTATCAATTATCGCCCCGTGTGAAGCTTTTGCCCATCCGTCACGGGAGTGGTGATGTGGCACAAGAAGTTCGAGAATACTTGCTTTCACAAAAAGTGGATTGCATAGCTGTTCCTCTTCCTCCATCTTCGGAAGATTCGGTTGAAACAGCCATTTCCTCGCTACCATCGATTCGTCTTGTCCTTATCCGGGAAAGTCAACAGGACAAGGCTACATTCTCTTATATTCCGATCGACCCATGTCAGGCCGTGATTATGGGAATACGTGTGGCGATCAGCGAAGACATCCCGCGCGCCTACATCGACCGCGAAGTCCTCAGCTACGAATCGTCTGCTTTTCTGACTGCCGACCCCTATGCCCTTAAAAACGTATCGCTGGCAGCCTATGGTGCAGCCATGTTGCCATCTATTCCTCCTCCCATTCCAAACACTCAGCGATGCCAGCGGATTGCATGGATGGCATTTCGCCTTCATGAGTTAGAACTTTATTACGAATCAATCCTCTGCATTTGCTCTCTAGAGGATTGGCCTTGGATACGAACGGCTTTCCAAAATCGCGCACCCTATGACACTCCCGATAAACTTGTGGAAAGACCTGAGCAATTCCCTGTTCATTCAGACTCGCTCTATTTCGTCCTGGGAGAATTACCGTTTGTCACCGAGCTATACGAAACTCGAAGAAAAGAAGCAAAAGACGATACCCATCTTTCGATTGATGGCATCAAAGAGCTCCTTTTGGAAACTCGAACACAGTGGCAAAGCACATGGCAAGACAGCAGCACGCAGGAATCAAACTGGGTCACCCCGCAATTGCTCCAGATGTACTTACAGTATGTCAGAAATTTATCGTTGTTGAATCGTCGTTTGACGCCCGATTTATACACTTTAGTGCTGGCCGCAAAACAACTGGCCGGAGATGAGTTTGCCTTGACGCTTCTGGCAACTGCCAAGCGGTATACCCTTCAGGAAAAAGAGGCACTTCCTTGGAGTCAGCCTACCATTGCCGTGGGATTGGGAGAAATTCAGTTCCCAGACGGTACCATCGCTAAAGCAAAAAATCGCTTAGCTGGACAACTTCTTGAATGGAAATCACTGTCTTTACGTCCGTCTCCGCCAAAACGAAAGAAACGCAATTGGGCGTTTCAATGGAATCCCTTTGGCCAATGTTCGTGGCCACCCGAAGACAATAAAATTGAATCCTTCTCGGCACATGTGCGCCATCAAGCTAAATCACTACTAGGCGCCGAGTTAGCTAAAGCCGAAAAGTTCAGCACGTCGTTGCGTGACGGCATCGATCTTCGTGAAACGCTCCGTCATTCCATCGCTTCAAGATCAAGAAATTTAGAAATATACGTTAAGGACATTCCACCATCTCGTGGAACACTCGAAGTGATTGTGTTTATTTTTGAAACTCCTGCTAATGTGGAAAAGTTTTCATGGCAAGCCACCTGGTATGCGGAACATCAAGAAGAATCGACCCTATGCTTTTTCGCGACTCCATTTCTGGATAATATGATCGGTCCTGGAATCGGACAATCCCAGTATGGCGGCACGATGTTTCTGTTCCCACCAAGGCCAATTTCTGATATTTGGACAGACCCTCAACTTCATTTCACACGTACACTGGAAGAACGACTTATTGCTGGCGCTTGCCAACATTCACAGGAGGTACATGTGGCTCTTGTCTCACCAATTCCACCAAGAGCGAGATGGAGACAACTCGCACGACGCTATGGGCGAAAGTTGATTCCGATTCCTCTCAGCCGTTTTTCTGGACAAACAGTCAACAGGCTTCGACAATTCCATGTCCTCAACGGACATGATATACGCAGCTATGCCGCTCAGTTCATCCGCGACTGACTACTCATACGACAACCTATTAAAGGTCTGATACTTGGCCATATGAAATCAATAGCTAGGTTCCAGCAGAGAGTGACATATCCGACATCAGCATCCGACCGAGGTATCACAGGGCGCACGGTTGTGACTTAATGAAACCGCTTCAGTAACTGGGCTTATGAAAATCTGCCGGCAATGTAGTTAAATTTCGTATTAGTAGCGATCACTAATTAAAGGACTGTTGCTTTATTGCATGAGCTTAAGAGCCAGGTTTCAGCGGGGAACGTCATCCTCGACGTCATGCAGTGAGTGATGTACTGAATTGCGCACAGATATGAATTAATCAGGCCGTCGCTGTAGCGCATGGCTAATGCGGAACCAGATAGATATGTCATTCACTGGCGTATTATTAGCGAACACTATGATGCCCTCCAAAAGTCCAGACAAGATTCCTAAAAACGTCCACACCCGACTTCAAGAACTTCGGGAACAAATACGACATCACGATCGGTTGTACTATCAGAAAGACCGGCCCGAGATATCAGATACGGCATACGACAAACTTTTCAAAGAACTCCAAGATCTAGAAACCCAACATCCTGACTTAGTCACGCCAGACTCACCTACACAGCGGGTAGGGGGAGCGCCCCTAGATCAATTCCAGAAGCTCCAACATGAATTTCCTATGCTCAGCCTTGATTCACATGTCAAGGTGGAGGACGTGCGGGCCTTCGATCAGCGAGTCCGTCGTGAACTCGAAATTGATAAAGTCGATTACACGGTCGAACCTAAGTATGACGGCCTTTCCGTGGAACTTGTCTATGAAGGCGGAAATTTTGTACGAGGCTCGACGCGTGGAGACGGGTTGGTGGGAGAAGATATTACAGTGAATCTGCGGACGATTCGCTCGCTTCCTTTACAACTATCGAAATCGTCTGCTTTCCCTCAACACTTGGTCATACGAGGTGAAGTGTATATTCCTCTTGATGCGTTTCACGTGCTCAACCAGCGACTGACGGAACAAGGAGAAGAGCCATTCGCCAATCCTCGGAATGCGGCAGCCGGATCATTACGACAGTTAGATTCGCGACTCACGGCGAGTCGCCCCCTGACCGTCACGTGTTATGACTTAAAGGCACTCCAGGAAAATAATGCCGGCACACATTGGGATGCTGTAACGCAAATCGGGGAGTGGGGACTGCCCATTCCAGAGCATCGACAACGCTGCCAGTCGATGGAAGACGTCATAGCCTTTCATGCCAACATCGAATCGCAGCGTGATGACTTGCCGTTTGAGATTGACGGCATTGTCGTCAAAGTGGATCGCTATGATTGGCAGCAAGTGTTGGGACAAAAATCACGAAGTCCACGTTGGGCTGTGGCTTTTAAATTTCCACCGCGCAAAGAGATCACTAAAGTTCATCATATTATGGTCTCGGTCGGACGGACTGGGGCACTCACGCCCATTGCCATGCTGAATCCCGTGGAAATCGGGGGTGTCACCGTCAGCCGAGCCTCACTCCATAATGTCGATGAAGTCGCGAGAAAAGATGTACGGGCGGGCGACACGGTTAAAGTCGAGCGAGCAGGGGATGTCATTCCCGATGTCGTGGAACGCATTGAAGTACCTGGTGAAGTCCGAACCGAACCTTTTACTCCACCAACAAAATGTCCGGTGTGTCATTCACAGACAAATCAGGAGGGTCCTGTGCTCTACTGCACTGGGCAAACTGTTTGTCCAGCACAGCTAAAAGGATCGCTTGAACTTTTTGCGTCAAAGGGCGCGCTCAATATTGATGGGCTTGGTAAAAAGACGGTCGCTCAGTTTGTGGATCTAGGTCTTGTCAAAAACTTAGCGGATTTCTACACGCTAACTAAAGAACAGCTTTTAGAACTAGAAGGCTTCGCCGAAAAGTCAGCCACCCAATTATTGGACGGCATCGAAAAGAGTAAACAGGCTCCGTTGGCACGATTTATTTATGGACTAGGCATTCGAAACGTTGGTGCACATATCGCTCAAGTTTTGGCGAATCACTTTGGATCATTGAATAAGCTGCGAGAGGCGAAAAAAGAAGAGCTTGAACAAATACATGAAATTGGTCCGGAGATCGCTTTAAGCGTCGAAAGCTTCTTTCACGAACCTCGAAACCTTTCCGTGCTACAACGCATGAAGGAGTTGGGTGTGACAGTCGAAGATCTTGATACCTCAAAACTGAATGCTGATCTGCCTCTGACCGGAAAGATCTTCGTCCTCACCGGAACCCTGGACGGATTCACGCGCCCGGAAGCCAAGCAAAAAATCGAATCCCTGGGCGGCCGTGTCACGTCTAGTGTCAGCAAACAAACCGATTATGTGGTAGCCGGAACCGACGCCGGCTCAAAACTCGACAAAGCCCAGAAATTAGGTGTGACGTTGTTGGATGAAGCGAATTTCCTGAAAATCCTAGAAACCTAATTCCCTGTTTGGTTGTTTTAACTTCTAATGACACAGCTAAAATCAACTCACTGATTGCAGCATTAAATAATTATCTCGCACATATTTCTTGATTAATAACCCGGATTCTGTATTCTTTGCGTTATAACAAGGAAAATGTATGGCTCCTTCTAGATAAAGAAAGAGAGTATGTCTAACCAAGAAGCCCAAAAAGAGGAGCAACAAATGCAAAATAATAATTTTACAGTTGTGATTCTGTGCGTCGTTATTTTGCTATCAGCCATCCCAAACCCATCAGATGCTACCACTATTCTCGGAAACACTGGGCTCTTTGGTGGTTTCCGATGGGACGCGGTTCACAGAGACATCGGTGGGTTTGAGCGATCTCTGAATGGTGGGCTTCGTTATTCACTCCAGACTGGGGGATATGCAGGCTACAGAGATCTTTTCTCATGGCAGGGGATCGCTCCTAGTGTTGCAGATTTCCAAAATGCGATCGAAGGTGCTTTTAATGCATGGACTGTGGTCGATCCAGCTTCTGGGTTGGGATCTAATCTATCTTTCATAGCTGATTTGGGAACATCTACCGTTGGTACCGGGTTTGGTGGTGTGAACATAGCAGGCGCCGAAATTGATTTGTTAGCAGCTACCGATGCAGAAACTTGGGACCCTGACGATCCAGGACAAAGGGGAGAGGCATTCTTTAATGCAGTTGGAGGTGGAGTCACATTAACATCGGGAACTGTTGGCTACAGTGGAGGGGCGATATCAGGGGCGGATATAACTCTTAACAACAATCCTCAAGCTGCTTATTCTCTTGATTTTTTTCAACTATTGTTGACCCATGAGATCGGACATTCATTAGGGCTTGGAGATGTTGAATTCGACATAAACCCTGAAGCTTTCATTGATGACAACTTCGATGGAAGTTCCAGTGTAACGGCTCTTAATACTTTGACCAATTCTTGGGCAGGACTGGTTGATCCATTCGATCCAAGTGCCTCACCTTTATCTCTATTCAATGTCCCTAATGCCGATCCCGGGGTTGATACACCTGGTGTTAACATTCTTATGGAAAGCTCAATTCCTAACGCACTCATCGGTGATCCGACTCCATTACGCAACGATGATTACGGAGGTCGTCAGTTCTTGTATCCATTTGTATCCTCTGCCGTCATCCCGGAGCCCTCTAGCATCTTATTGTTGAGCACTGGTCTGCTTGGACTTTTTTTGTATCGCTGCCGACGAAACTTACGAGGACAAATACAAGGACAAGGATAAATTCCGCCAAGAAGCTAAACAAAAAAGCAAAGTCCTCGGCGACCGTGTCACGTCTAGTGTCAGCAAATAAACCGATTTGATCGTCGCTGAAACCGACCCAGGCTCCCAACTCGACAAGACACAAAAGGTGGGATTGGTGGTGTTGGATGAAGAGGGGCGCAAGACGTTCTAACTGCAATACAAGTAGTTTCTTACCTTAACACAAGTTTTCTTCTTCTTTTCCTTTAAATCACACATACATTTCTAAGATCAGTTCTATCTCTCAATCTGTCTGCAGTTCTGACCTTTGACAAAGGATAATAATTCGTCAACACAAGACGTAATCTCATGTTCACGGTCTTCGGGCTAAGCGAGTGTTAACTTTTGGTGCGATAGTGTGAGAACACATCCGAGTAACGCAGTTTTGATTTTGTGATTTTGTAGGATTTTGGGGTCAAGACTAGTTTTATGATATATAAACTAGAATACGCCTGAGGCATGGCCAGACAGTTACGTGCGGATCTGGTCTTTTAGGTTCTTATTCGGTCCAGAGCCATGCGGTTTGCGACAATCAAGGGAGGCAGGTGATCTCGCGTGGAAGTCGTCAAGACCTGATAAACGGTTTCCTGGATATTCGCAAGCCAGGGAGCCACTCGTCGCTGATGCAAAATTTCTCGCACGACGAGCTGAATTAACCCTCCGGCGTTCAAGATGTAATCCGGAACATGCACGATGTTGCGTTTCATTAGGCGGTATGGATCACGCCCTTCATCAAAAAATTGATTGTTCGCACCCCCGGCTACAATTCTGGCTTGAAGTTGGGGAATGGTCTTGGCATTTAAGACACCACCGAGAGCACATGGTGCAAAAATGTCAGTTGGTACACGATGGATTTGAGATAACGTGACCACCGAAGCATTCCATGATTTTTTCGCTCGGGCCGCCCGTTTTGGTTGCAAGTCAGCTACAACGAGCCTTGCGCCCTGCCTAAACAAGAGATTGCCTAAATTCCATCCCACATGTCCGACGCCCTGAATGGCCACCACCCGACCGCTTAGATCTTGCGTCCCATGGACTAGTTGACAAGCGGCTTGTATACCAGCCAGAACGCCCTTGGCGGTCGAAAGGGAGGGATCTCCGCTGCCCCCTTGTTTCCCTGTGGTTCCCGTCACATAGCGGGTTTGTTCCGCGACGACGTCTAAATCTTGTGGCAGAATCCCAGAGTCTTTTGCTGCAAGGTATTTACCCTTGAGTGAATCAATAAGACGACCCATCGAAAGAAGCACGGGGTGAGTTTTCTCTGTTATGGGATTCCCAATGATGACAGCCTTCCCCCCTCCAATCTTTAGCCCAGAGATTGCGGCTTTTTTACTCATAGCTTCGGCTAAGCGAAGCACATCGTGTAGCGCTTCCTTTTCGCTATGATAGGGCCACATGCGAATTCCTCCCAGGGAAGGCCCCAGTCGAGTGGAATGCACCGCGATAATCCCATGGAAGCTAGTAGACGGATCTTTTCCGACAACAACGGTTTCAAATCCTTTGATCTTGAGATGTTTCGTCTTGAGCATAAGTCCTTATTGCACCTTCAAGTATCTTAAGGTGAAATGCTTCCTAACACAAAGTCTCTTTTCATTTTGAGAATATTGAGAAAATTCACGAGTCTCTCTATTTCGTAGGGGTCGAAGTTATGGCATACTTGCTGAAACAATTGGCATTGTTATCTCTAATCCATCCTTTTTAACAGGAGGTTGCTATGGGGCCAACGAAAGCCGTAGTAAAAGACGCAGGTATCTATGACGCGAAAACCGGAAAGCTTTTGAAAGATGGACTCACGACACACGACGCCATTCAGGATTACGTGAATCACCACTACATTGTTCTCCCCGTCGTAAATAAGGCGTGTCAACCATGGATGCTTGATGATGAGCCAATTTACTGTTTGCGAGGGACTCGATATGAAAATCTCAAAGATGAAGTGCTGCATCTCGCGCAATGTCCAGATTGCGGTGGCATGGGCATTCGAGACAATGAACCGATTGTTGAATCTGACTGCATTCGATGCGTTTCCTGTGGTCATGAATTTGACGCGCGCTTGGAGATGATGGAAAGCTAACATCTACTTCATACATCTCTCGTAGACGAATCCTGGATTCAAGTTACCTCGATCAGATTGGGTGGCACTCTCGCGATCGTTTCTCAGGTTGTGTATTGCATGAGATGGTAAGGTGTCAGACCGAAAGAAACGATCATTAAGGTTTTCTACTTTGCTAGCATCCATAACTCATTCCCATGTTCATCTCCTTTCATTGTACTCGTTTACTACAGAAACGCTGCAAAACACCTTTGTAAGACTTCTTCGCATGAATTAGCTGAAAAATAATTCTCTATGCGTGATGAGTCAGGGGTTGTCCCAGTTCAGATTGATTTTATTTCAGGGAGAATGGCGCATCGGCGAAAGTATGGTCATGTCGGTGGCGAGGCCATTGGTCGGGCCGTAGGTATCAAACGAGGGCGTCGACCGAATGTGATCGATGCCACAGCGGGATTGGGGCGTGATGCGTTTGTGCTGGCGACCATGGGTTGTCATGTACATATGATCGAACGATCTGACCTGATTGCTGAACTTTTAGACAATGCCTTACAGCGAGCTGCTAAGGATGAGAAAATCGGAGGCTTGATTCGATACCAATTGTCCCTCACTTATGGGGATAGTCGTCAAGCCCTCTTACAAGTTCCATTTGAACCTGAAGTGATATATCTGGATCCCATGTTTCCGCATAGACCAAAATCCGCATTAGTAAAGAAAGACATGAAAATATTACAAGAGATCGTGGGGCAAGATAGTGATGCCGATGAGTTACTACACGTTGCGCGTAGAGTGGCCACCAATCGAGTCGTCGTCAAGCGTCCGTCTTATGCCGATTTTCTCGCCAAGATCAACCCTCAGACCTCGATCAAAACTAAAAAACATCGCTTTGATATTTATCTCATTTAGGAGTATGCCTTTGAACGTAACTTTGCAAAGTGTAAACCTGCTAGGTGAGGTTTGTAAGAACTGCGCCACGATTAACGAAGCTGCTAGGATAGGATTGTACGTATCATACTATTTTCATCACATTCTGAGAGGACATCATCATGACGACTTTGACGCGTATTATTATTAGCGTTTCTTTGAGTATCTTTTTATTTATAGGTACAAGTCTTGGGGCAGATCCGACTGAGGTGGAAAAGTACGTGAAGGCTCGCATTGAAATCGGTGAGATGATGACCAATTACTTCTCTGGTGGAAGAGGTTATGGGGATGGCGGTCGACCTTCTCCAGAGAAGATGCAAGAAATGGGAAAAGACATTAACTCGAAACTCAGTACACTTTTGGAGAAGCATGGCCTGACATTGGATGAGTATCGTCAACACAGTACAGACGTGTTTGGCGATGATGCGGCGGTGAAGGGCTATCTGAGTCAGCATCCGGACCTCAAGAAGCGTTATGAGGCGCTCCCGTTTGATCGGATGAGTCGGGGTGGCGGCCGTAGTGGTCGGGGCTATTAAATCAAATACAGTCCATGTGCCGTTCAACATAACTTGGCAAAGATTTCCCAATGACGAGGGCCAGGGTAAATCATTGTGCAATTGGGTCGATCACGAAGTTCTTGTACAAAGCTAAGAGCCTGCTCCATCGAACTGGGAAGGGTAAACACTTTAGGGTGCGTCGTGACGCGTAGAAATTCACTTATACTCTAAATCTGTAAGACCATAGGCCTGCTCAGAGCTGACCAGGCTTTCTAGCCACGGTAGAAAGCCTGAGTGGTGAGGCGAGTCTTCTCGATTCGCATAAGCCAGAACAGTAACATCGAGAAATAGCATATCAATCGTCCATGAGAGTCAGGAGCTCAACAGAGTTATTGAGATCAACTCCTGAAAGACATAACTATGTCAATTCATAACATATTTATGTCGTATCGGGTAGTATTCAAACGTTATTGTAAAATAATTCGTAAACTCATAGTGATGGAGAACCCTTCAAAGCTCTATAAAGGGTACTACGCGTATGGCTGCGAAAATATACGCAAATACACTCAGAGGTTGTGGGGGGGGAAGAAGGAAACCCTTTTGAACACCCGCCAGGCATAATGTATTTAAGAAACGGGCTCAAAACGAGTTTGAGTCTGTAGAAAACTTCTCGAGGTTACGAAGTGTAATAAAAACAGACTGTTGGGTGAATAATACTATAGTGTAAGAGAATTGCTCGCATAGCCTGAGAAGTGGAGGAATCATGCGACACAGATTCATCACCTTTCGACCCGACTGGTATGAGGCACATTGACACCACCCTGTTTGAGGTATAGAGTATGAACATGACGTATGACTCTACGTTGACATTCCTATCCCTCGCGCCTCCGCACTCTTTCCCGCGCGTCTGATTCTTCTGTCCTCGCCATTCTACGCCTAACCTCTTCTTAACAATCGATGTCGGATGTCGATTGTAACGCTGATCATCAGATCAGGTTTCTGGAGAGGTCATTCCTGACCGTCATGGTCACAGAATCGAGGTGTATCAATGTATCCATTCGAGATGCTGTTAGGACTCATGTTTTTATTTTGGGCCGCAGCGATATGGGCGACCTTTAAGGAAGATTCTCCAAACCTCAAGCCCCCAAGTTTAAGAGGAATTTCTTTGAGTAGTTGATTAACAGATCGGAAGACATTGGTACATGAAACTGCTGTTGCATCATAAAACTTGCAGTAATATTCAAGCAGGCTAACTGGTTCCTACTCAGAGAAGTCACTAGCAAAAAGCCTTTTGGGCATAAGGACACAACAAGAATGATGGATATGAACGCGGGGGTAGAAACGGTAATTGTCACCACCGGCGTGGTTGTCATGCTTGGTATGGCCGTGTGGTTATTTTTTCGGATCGAGGGAAATGGAGAAAAATCATTCTTTTTGAAAATACTCGAACCATACGATAACGATTTTAAACAGCGCGCATCAGTCCCAATCTTTTTTCCTTCTTATAAACGGCGGACTATTAAAGATGCGCGTACAAATTATGGCGAGCATGTTGACCTATTGAATCAGAACGTGAGTGAAGCCTTAGGTGTTCAACCAAAGGAGACATCGATGAAATCCCAGTTGGCATTAACCACTAAGTTACAAAATAGAAAGAATTCAATTCAGACTGAACCCGCTCGACCGTCTTCGGGTAGAAATTGGCAGAAGTCGGCGGCAATGTTTTCAGGGCAAGAATCGTTAGGGGTCATCCTTGTGGTAGATGACGACCCAAGCATTCGGAAGCTCATCTCAATCATCTTAGAAAACGCTGGGTATGATGTCTTGGTAGCAGGGGACGGGCAGGACGCCATCAACGTAGTACGTAGCGGGGAAAATCCCATGGTGATCGATGCTATCATTACTGATCTTACCATGCCCAACATGGATGGATGTGAAGCTATCACTTATTTTCAAAAAGAATTTCCCAGCATTCCCGTGATCATCCTAACGGGGATTGCTGATGTGGAATTGGCGGTTTCATACATGCGCCAAGGGATCAGTAACTATTTGGTGAAACCTGTCGATGGCAAAAAGTTAACGGCTTCAGTGGCGAATGCCATCGCGCAAAGACAACTGCCAGGAGGCTAACAAGGATTTGGAAGGGACGCGCCTTCGTATTTTTTACGACGTGTGCGTCACACAGTACTTCATCTTTTAACCAAGGAGTTACGCCATGACACGTACTCTCTTTAGCAATCACATGATTCTCATCGCATCGTTGATGGTGTTTCTTTTGATACTGCCAGGGGTATCGTTAGCCAGCGAACTAGTGAAGGGGACGATGATGATGCCTGAGGTACAACGAGAGAGAATTGCGCAAAAAGCTGCGGAAAGTGTTCAGGATACTCTGAAGGCCTGTCTTAGTCGAATTCCGTCAGATGCCACTGCCGGCCAGCTTTTGTTGGCTGAACAAAGTTGCGAGCAGGTAGATCTCGAACGGAATAAGACACATTTAAGCTTTTAATATCTCAACCCATGACTTTTCCCCTTCGGCATCTAGATGCCGAAGGGGGGATCTTTTCGAGACCATCATCCTCAGAAATACGTGAGAAGCTTGAAGGTCTTATTGTCAAGGTGCGAGGAGCAGAGAAAAAGGTTCCATCCATTACTCGATGATCCACGAGACTAAGTTGTCATGAATAGCGTGGCAGTAGGAAACGACGTACGGACTGACATGATGGGTAATCACCAATAAGAGGGTGAAGGAGAAAGGTGGATAATGTGTTATGTCTTCATTGTCATAGGCTCATGGCCAAAGAAACCTGTATGGATCTTCAAGATGAAGCGGGCATCATGATCATTCCTGTGCTTCAATGTTTAAATTGTGGGGAAGTTGTGGACCCACTTATCTTAAAACATCGCATGAGAGCACCAGCACCGATGATGGGCCATGCTCGTGTCGCCCCCAAGACTGCTCTTACTGGGTCTGGAGCCACTAATGGAGGTGGGATTGACCTCTCAGGCGACCGTCCAAGCTGAGGCCAGAAACGGAATGAAGAGAGGGAAAGTTTTTTCCGTAAAGACCATTCGCCAGGTTAGTCATCAATAGGAAGGAGAGGTGGATCATATCAGTAGCATCTAAGAGATGTAAGACAGGAATAGAATGGTGGAGGAGCTACTCCATCAAAATATGATAAATGTGATTTTACGAATGTACGATGGATTCAACAAGGAGAGGCACACATGAAATATTCTTTGGGAGTAAATGTTCTGGTCGGTATCGCGTGGATGATGGTTGCTGGTTGCGGAACTTCCGAGTCTAGCGCTCCACAAGAAACTCGGGTTGCTGAAGAACCAATCCAACTCGGAGAGAAAGAGGTCGTTGAAACAAGCCAGGCCTCCTTGAATGAGAACCGCAATGAGTATGTGAAAGTGATCGAAGGCAAATTGATCCAGCTAAACGATGATCATGCGAAGTTAGTCGTCCAAGCTCAGCAAGCCGGATCCGGGACTCAAGTTCAGGCGGACTTGGACACAACCCTGAAGGATCTGACAAAGGAAGGCAAAGAGGTTCAGCAGCAAATCGACGAACTGAAGGCAGTGAAAGCAGAAGACTGGCTTGCACTTCAATCTGACATGAATCAAGCGTTGGAAGAATTGGCACACTCATATGAGCAAGCCCTGGCCAAGTACGCCGGGTAAGCTTGTCTGATTGTAGCGAGTCGGGGTTTGGGAAGGAGAGGCATGCCATTTTTGTATGAGAATGTTTGTTCGGCTAGTCAACTCCTCATTTGCTGTGGGATGTTGCGCATTGCGTAATTGAACACGAGGAAATTCTTGTCAGAATAAGAGCTTGATAAAAGTTTCAAAAAAGCTGCTGGATGGCGGGTGAGTGGAAATTCTGTGTCGAGAATGGCATCCAAGACAATCAGGGATATTTCCTCCAAAGAATTGTGATGACAAGGCAATTGTTAATTATCGAAGGAGAGGGAGCCAACTTAGAAGGCCTCCAATCGTATTTGGACTCCAAAGGATACGGAGTGTATCTCGTTCACAATGTACGACATGGTTTCGAGGTACTGCATTCTCTGTGCATAGACGGTGTTCTGCTCAGCCTCGATATGCTTGAAATGAATGATCTTGAAGTCTTGAATGATCTACGCTCTGGTTACCCTAAAATTCCCGTCATTACTATGTCATCGAGTCCGTCTAGGAAATTAGTTTTGGATGCTTTCGCAGGGGGTGTAAGAGGGCACATCTCAAAGCCAATTGCTCACCAACAACTGCAAGAAGCCATGTTCATCTTCGAAGGACATCTTTGTTGATAGCAGAATAAACAATGTTAAGAACGGATTTTGGCGAAACCAACGCGGTCCGCATTCTTAATGAATATCTCAAGAAAAATACTACAGATGCATTGTTTGAATGAAAGGCTGAGAGAAACGCCAGCTGTACGAGGCGAAAAGGAAAACTAGGGCTATGACGATTGAGCAAGCTCAACATCTAAGAGTGCAATGGCAGTCTAAAGGATTTGTCCCTTGCCGACATTCAACAGCTGAGTACGAGTACTATCACACCGGGGAACCAACGGGAATGTTGGTGTGTCGATTGTGTGGTGAATATATGCTAGGAGATTCTGAGCACAATGTGTGAACGAGTGCAGTCCGTTAGTCTCAAATTTTTTTTAAAGAAGTCACTGAAGAAAGTCATAATTATATAAAATCACTTTTTCTACTCGAAAAATCTAAGGGAAGGGAGCACACTTTTTCTATGCGCTTTGACGTCTCCGCCTTCGTGAGGCTGGCCGCTACCAGATGTTTGATATCAAAAATACATCTACGCCTTTGCTGCTGTTGAAAGAAGAATTATCCATGGCGCTGAGGGAACGAGAAGAACGAACATATCCTTCTCCAGGGTACTGTGGTGGATCTGCAATTCTTAAGAAATGTGACTTTACATTGAATGTCAGTTTCGAGGGAAACATATGAGATATTCGGTGGTGGCTAATGTTCTTATCAGTCTAGTCGGCGTGATGGTCGTTGGTTGTGGGTATTTCGGATCGAACCCTCCGGAAGAAATTCGAACAGAGCATTCAATGTTCATAGAAGACAAAATGGACCAGCTTCGAGATGCTCATGCAAGACTTGTCCTTCAAATTGAACGAAGGGGATTGGAGTCAAAACGCCATATATCCCTAGACGCATTGCTGAATGACCTCGTAGAGCGAAGGGAAGCAGTTCAAAGGCAGGTCGAGGCGCTGAAGATGGCAAAAGGTCAAGACTGGTTTGCGATTCAATATGTCATGAATCATGCCTTGGAAGAATTGGCACAATCGTATGATCAAGCACTTGCCAAGTATCCCGGGTAAGCTTGTCCGGTTGTACAGTTGTACAGCTCCTCTTAGTGACCGAGTTAGGTATGAGCAGATGAAAAGCTATTATTAAGAGCGGACGACATATCTTCCAACATAACGACTCATTCAATAAGGGAATTGATGGAGAAAGAAACCATAGCTATAAAGAACAATTCGATCTCCCGTTGGACAATCTTTGATCGTGCGGTCAACGGGATGACCATTAATATGATGGAAACCCTCGATGGATTGGGGTACCTCACCACGGGATTTAGTTTCCTGATCATCAGCATGGTGGTCTTTGGACATGCTTGGTATGCCTTTTTCACAACCGTTCCTTCACAGCCTATAGCCGCCGCTCTTGTGCTGATGCATGATCTCTTATTAGTCATTATCCTCTTAGAGTTGTTTCGTACGATCATTAACTTTCTCAAGACCAAAGTGATTACCTTAGAACCGTTCTTGTACATCTGTGTCATTGCCTCTACTCGACGCATCCTCACGACAGGAGCGCAGATCGGTCATGCGAACGAAGTAAGCAATCAAGAGTTTGAGCGATATCTCCTTGATTTGGGGGCAAATGTGCTCGTCATTGTCGCCCTGGTGGGTACAGTGTATCTTGCCCATCGGGTTTCTCGACCTACTTCTCTCGTGAATAGTGATGGTACGTCTACCTCTTAATCTTTTCATGGCAAAGTGTGAGCCGGGTCACACGCAATCTCGATCAACGGGTCTATATCATGCTTAGAAATAAATGCCCATGAGATTCCCTCAAGTCCTTATCCGCCACTATCGAACCTTCAAAGCTTGGGTCAAGTTGATGACGTTCTATGAACTGGCCATGGGAATGAAAGTGACCCTGCGCCACCTCCTCCACTACAAACCAATCACGCTTCAATATCCACATGAAAAACGGCTGCTTCCTGAGAACTATCGAGGCATGCTGGCCTTACTGCGGTATGAGGATGGGACCGACAAATGCGTGGGCTGCGACCTCTGTGAAGCCGTCTGTCCCTCGCGAGTCATCACGGTCGTGAGCGCCGAAGTCCCAGGTGAGCCGACCAAGCGCTATGCGAAGGCATATGACATGGATATGACCCGCTGCCTCTTTTGTGGGTTGTGTGTCCAAGCTTGCCCGGTTGATGCGCTGGGAATGACGTCAGAATACGAGTGGGCGGTGTACAACAAGCGGGACTTGCTCCTCAACAAGGAACAGCTGCTCGCTATCGGGGATCGGTCGTTTCCGAACCGAGAGAAGCGCCTGGAGTTCCAAGACCCCAACGTGGCCTTTTTCAACGTGGCATTTCCCGGCCAACCACTGAAAGAAAACTAGACTCTTGCATGATACACGGTTAAAGGGTGTCGTCAAAAGCAGTGTGAATCATCGGCTAATACATAACCGGGTTAGTCCAGAGCAGGATTACAGGGTAGTCAGAGGGCTGCGGAGCGTAAAGCATCTCTCAAAATTTAAACCCTCTTAAAATGTGAGAGACACACGTAGTAGGAGCGTCTGCTGAAAGTGAATATGAAGCTATCTGAAATAGACAAGGACATCATGAGTTCCAGAGACAGTGAGCGCATGGGTGGGCAACAAGTCAGAGAACTCAAGGCTGCGTTAGCTCAAGTCAAACGCTCAGAACGGCGTCTGTCTGCTCAATACGCAGTGACGCGTGTCTTGGCCGAGTCTGCAACGCTAAAGGACGCAGGCCAAGAAATTCTTCGCGCCATTGATGAGAGCCTCGATTGGAAATTAGGCATGTTCTGGAATGTGGATGTGCAAACGGATGTACTCCGCTTTGTGGACCTCTGGCATGCGCCAAACATTGACGCGTCGGCGTTTTGCAAGGATAGCCAGGAACAGACCTTTCAACGAGGTGTTGATCTGATTGGTGAGGTCTGGGCATGTGGTCATCCCATGTGGATTCCTGATGTAGCCAGAGATTCGAACTTCCTTCGCGCCCCGATGGCTGCCAGAGTCGGTTTTGGTCTTCATGGATGGTGTGGGTTTCCAATCCGCAAGGACGAGCGCATCTATGGCGTCATCGAATTTTTTACCCATGAGATCCGTGAGCCAGAGGGAGATGTGCTTGAGATGATGGCTGACATCGGGATCAAAATCGGTCAGTTTGTAGATCGGCAAGAGATCGACGAAGATCTTCACCGAGCGGAGGTGAGGCTCCTGGAAGAGGCGAGGCTGGCAGAGGTCGCCCGAGTACTGGGTGATATTGCCCACGATATTAAGAGCATGCTGATGCCTGTCGTCACTGGCGCCTCGCTTCTCGAAGAGGAACTCAACGAATCGTATGACCAATTGTCACAGCCTGTGGCTAGTGCCGCGGCACGCAGTCGAGATCTCACGAAAGAACTCATCGAGATGATCCAGAATGGGTCCAGACGCATTCAAGATCGGGTCAGAGAGTTTGCAGATTCAGTTAAGGGGATCGCGCGGCCCGCGCAGTTTGGCCCTTGCCGAATTGCCGAAGTGGTCTCGAGCGTGTATGCGATTCTTCAGATCCCTGCTGCTGAACGCAATATAGCTCTTCTTGTTGCAGACCTCGAGACTCTCCCTGTGATCCAAGCAGATGAGGACCGATTATTCAATGCTTTCTATAACCTCGTGAACAATGCCATACCCGAAATATCATCCGGGGGATCTGTCACAGTCCAGGGTCGGATAGAAGAAGCGAAAAAAAACATCGTGTTGTCTGTTATTGATACCGGAAAAGGCATGCCTCCCGATGTACGGAAAAGCCTCTTCACCTACCAGGCGATCAGCCGCAAAGTCGGCGGGACTGGACTGGGGACGAAGATTGTGAAAGATGTCGTTGATGCGCATGGAGGCCGAATTACGGTTACAAGCGAACCAGGGGTGGGGACTTCGTTCCATATCATGTTACCTATCGAAGGTCCGGCCACTCGCCCTCCAAGTAGTTTTCCGAACCAGGCGTAAAGGGAGCGCACGACTTCGTGAGGTCTAAGTGTGTGGTGCTAAATCCTTTGATTTCAGGTAGCAGAAAGAGGCCTTGAATTTCGACGGGAGTTCTCTCATCACTTCGTCAGGTCACAATCAACTGATAAGGTCGCAAGACATGTTCCATTAATATTCAAGGCTCCCCTGAAGGTTTTTTATATTCCCCATATTTGTTTAAGAAAACGATCACCATTACAGGAAAAGAGGAAAAAATGAATGTGCTCCATGTCGCGACTCTCAACCGGCCGATCAAACAGGATGTGGGTTACGCTCCTATCGAAACGGTGGTGTATAACATTGACAAGGGGTTGCATGCATTAGGCCTGCGTTCAATCGTTGCCTGTTCAGGTGATTCCCATGTTGTTGGTGAACAGTTCACGACCATTGAAAGAAGTTTCAGGGAGTACTGCAGTGACCACACACCAGTTAAGCAGGAACATATGCGCAGGCACCTTGTGATGTCACTTCAACGAGTCCAGGAGGGTGATATTGATGTTATTCACGTGCATGATGCCGATATGGCGGAATATATGTTTAACGGCATGTGTCGAAGTCCTGTTCCCATAGTCATGACGCTCCATGTCGCTGCGGAAGACTATGGAGGATTCACGCGATGGAATAAGACGCTTGTTTGTTCTTCCAGGGCATATTTTGTCCCGATCAGTGAATATCAGATCATGCAGCATCATGGATTAGTCAACGCGCAGAACGTGATTCATCATGGCATTGATGTCGAAGAGTATCCGTTCAAATGCAGCCCAGGTCATCAAGACTATTTGTTCTCGATCGGAAGAATTACCCCAGATAAAGGGCAGGATATCGCCATCGAGATTGCGAAAAAAACTGGCTTCCGCCTTATCATTGCCGGCAATGTCCAAAACAAAGCCAAAGATCGTGAATATTTCAAGGGATTACAACAATCAATTGAACTTGTAGTTGACGAAGACAAACCGCTCGCTGGCATCGATTATTATGACATCGTCATGAAACCTATTTTAGGTTCGGATAAGCGGATCATCTATATCGGAGAAGTTGATAGTGCTCAGAAAAAACTGTGGTACCAGTACGCACGAGCGACACTCTTTCCGATTCAATGGGGTGAGCCATTTGGGCTTGTGCTGCTTGAGTCCATGGCCTGCGGTACACCAGTCATAGCCTTTCGTAAAGGCTCAGTACCTGAAATTGTCTTTCACGGAAAAACGGGTTACGTCGTGGATTCCATCGATCGCATGGCTGAGGCCGTGAAGGCGATCCACCTCATTGATCCCAGTGACTGCCGCAGCCACGTGAAGGAACATTTCTCAATCAACAGTATGGCCAGAAAATATTCAGAACTCTATCAGCGGATTGTCGATATAAGCACGTTGTGCCCTAAGACGGTACTGTCGCACATAGCTTGATGAGCTCGTATGAGTCCAGTTCAAGTAATACTCATCTCCCAGTGATGTCCTGCAAATAGCGCCATTTTTAATACGACATGATGCTGCTATGGATGCGAGCAAATTTGCACGCACCCGTAGATTTCGGGGACATTGAAAAATTGATCGCCGAACGCGGGTTTTCCGAGCAGCACAGCACTATCGAAAGATTTTTCTGCGAGGGTTTGTCTATCTATTGAGCTATACCCATCCTAGCGGGGCATCACTTCGTGCTTACGGGTAAGGTTTGCTAATTATTGGCGATTGTGCAACTCTTTAGAAGTACATTTGCTTGAACCCTTGTCTATCCTCATTACATCCGAGTCCATTCTTACAACGTAGCTCAGAACTCTTATACGAGACACGGTAAAGAGCCAACCCTATGAAGCCATTCAATCCAGAGACATTTCTCACACAAGTCGGCAGCGGCAAAAGGCGTCTGTCATCCCCTCAGAAGCAGATTATCTTTTCTCAGGGAGACATGGCGGATGCCGTTTATTATATCCAGAAAGGTCAGGTCAAGCTTTCCGTGGTCTCAAAGCAGGGAAAAGAAGCCATTATCGCCATTGTAGAACAGGCAGGCATTTTTGGAGAAGAATGTCTCGGCGGGCAACGGGTGTGGCTGGCCTCGGCGATTGCGATGGAAGACTGTACCCTCTTCCGCATTGACAAACAGAGGATGATCCAGGCACTCCGCGACGAACCCTCGCTTTCAGCGTTGTTTATGAAATATCTTCTAGCCCGTAATATGCGCATTCAAGAGGACTTGGTTGATCAAATCTTTAATTCAGCTGAAAAGCGGTTGGCGCGAGTGTTGCTGCTCATGGCTCATTTTGGGAAAGAAGGTGAGCCGGAGCCGGTTCTTGGGAGGATCAGTCAGGAAACGCTGGCCGAAATGATCGGTACCACGCGCTCTCGTGTCAGTTTCTTCATGAATAAGTTCCGTAAGCTGGGCTACATTGAATATGATGGCGATTCGCACCATGGGTTGCACGTGCACCGCTCCCTTCTCAATATTGTTCTCCACGACTAGACTCTTCATCCGTTTCATCGGGTAAATAGACTCTGTACGACCTTGTAGGGTCGCTTCCTATCGCGCCACAATTTTATTCCTCCATACTGAGCAATTTTGACCAGACGGTTGCATGTCTATCAGCCATAATGCCCGACTAGCGGGAGAGTGGGCATGATAAAGCCAGATCGCTTCGAAAGCTGAACTATCACGAGATCGATCGCCTTATGGAGTAAGGGATATATGCCGATCAACCCAAAGGCAAATGAATGTATTGAATACGAGATCTCTGACAAAATATTTCGACATTATTTAAATCATTGAACCATAATTCATTTTACAAGTGAAGCAGTTTCCTTCAGTAATCCTTAGCGAGGAGGTCACATGATGAGAGTTTCGCATACTAAAAAGAACCAAACTCCCACTTGGCCTCATCCAGTTTCCTCAACTGAAACTGATCTTGATTCGTCATCCCCATGTCTCAGATGTCAGGGGTTGCTCGTTCGAGAATTTTGCATGGATATGCTTGACAGTGCTAGTGAAAATTGGATTTGGGTTCTTCGGTGTTTGCAGTGTGGAGAACTTATTGACCCTCTGATTCTCCAACATCGAAATTCTAATCCTGAGCTAGTCCTCACGGCGAGTCCTCGTCCGCGATTCCCTGTGCCTCTGACATCTTCAACGGACAGGTAAGTAAGGGCGCACAGCTGAGCATCAACTGTGTCGGGGTATTTTTCGTCAATAGAATTCTATGTTCAAGGAAGAGCGATCATGACCACTCTGTTATATGTCGACCAGCTAGAACAAGAGCTTATTGTTATTCGCCAAGAAAAACAGACAGCTTGTTCGTGAGGTAGGAAATATGCAACAGGAAAATCTTCAACTCTGCCAAAAAATTAACGAGGACCGAACAAGGCTGATTGAAAAAGGCCGATAGTATTTTTCAGACAAAGGCCGTCAGCCGTCTCACTAAACGGCGAGGTGTTGGTCATTATGACGAAGGCCCAAACGTCCTGGAACGCCTGACGAGTCTCTGACATTAAGTCGGTAAAGAACGATTCCACGTTACATGAGAAGACTGAGGGTTTTGGGAAACGACTTATCGCGTACTACATCATCATAGGTAAGGAGATTGCATCATGAAGACAACAAAAAGACACCTTCTCATCGTTGATGATGATCGTAGCTTGCGAATTTTGTTTCAGACTCTTTTGAAAATGTATGGATATTCGAGTGACTTTGCGGAGAGTGGGGAGGAAGCGATGACCAAGCTCACCCAAACCTACTATGATGCCATTTTGCTTGATTATCAGTTGCCTGGAGTGACCGGCATTGCGGTTTTAAGACACATCCAACAACGGTATTCATCACCAGTCGTGATGATGACCGGCCAGAGCGGCGGTTCGGTGGCGTCCGAGGTGCTGGAGGCAGGGGCGCATGTCTGTCTGTACAAACCCTTTGACTGCGTGGATTTTCAAGCGATGCTGACTGAACTCTTTGGTAGGAACAACTTTCCACGAGCTGATAGAGTCTTAAACGACGTTAACACCTAGTGAAGCCAAGAAAAAATAAAATTCGTTTTTACGAGGAGTAATGGCTACCAAATCATCACCACCGTTCAATCCCAAGATCTTTTTGACACAAGTCGGGAAAGGCAAAACAATCTTGTCGTGCCGAAAGAATCACGTTCTCTTTTCACCAGGAGATGCGGCGGATACCGTATATTACATCATAGCTGGTACTATCTCGCTCACCGTGGTTTCCCCGCAGGGCAAAGAGGCTGTGGTGGCAACACTAGGGGATACTGCGTTCTTTGGTGAATCCTGTTTGACTGGCCAGGCGTTGCGCCTTGAGGCAGCGACTACGCTTAGTGTGGCGAAGATCGTCTGCATTGACAAACAGGTGATGATCCAGGCACTCCGCGACGAACCCACTTTCTCGTCGTTGTTTCTACAGCATCTCCTTACTCGCAACAAGCGCGTTCAGGAGGACTTAGTCGATCAACTCTTTAATTCCGCCGAGAAGCGGCTCGCGCGCGTGCTCTTGTTACTGGCGCAGTTTGAGAAAGAAGGCGAGCCGGAGGCGGTTATTGCGAAGATCAGTCAGAAACGGCTGGCCGAGATGATCGGCACCACGCGCTCCCGCGTCGGTCACTTTATGAGAAAATTTCGCAAGTTGGATTTCATTGAATACAACGACGGGTTACACGTACACAGTTCCCTCATCAATGTTTTGCTCAAGGACTAAGGGCTTATACTAGATTGTATTGTCTACTCCGGGTGTGCTGATATTGGAAAGATCTTCCATTTTTTCGTTAACTAGGATACCTGTAAGGTCATACTCTGGGGGAATATGAACATTCACCAAGAAATGGTTTCAGGTGCAAGATCACGATAACTCCACTGTGTCCTAGAAAAACTTTTTGTCCCCACAATCAAAATATCTGATTCAACCCAGCACCTTCGTACGACAATCGTTAATCTTGGATAGTCTCCTATGTTCCCCCTATTGCTGCGACTTTGGTGCGAGAAGCAAAGTCAGCCGATTGCCAGATGACTTCTTTCAACTTGAACAATATTGAGAAGGCTTGCTCGGACAGGAGGCCTGAAATGAAAAAAGCTCCTCACGTTGTCTCATCGTTTCTTGTCAACCAAGACGTGTGTTGTCAATTCTTAATCAATAAGACTTTGATGAAAGGTCGTTATGCCTCGAGACATTCCCGTCAGTAACGGGGCCTTCCTTTTAAACTTTGATTCGGATTATCAGGTCCGTGACGTGTACTTCCCGTTTGTCGGGCAGGACAACCATGGAAGCGGACATCCCTTCCGCTTCGGGGTATGGGTAGATGGCCAGTATTCGTGGATGGGACCGGAATGGGAAAAAGATCTACGGTATGAAAATGAGAGTCTTGTGACGGAGGTCTTTCTCAAAAATGAGGCCTTGGATCTGGAGCTCCGATGCTCGGATGTGGTGGATTTGGATTTGAACGTCTACATCAAAAAACTCGTGGTCACCAATCTTAAAGCTCAACCCCGCCAAGCCCGGCTCTTTTTCAGTCATGAGTTCTATCTGTATGGGAATGACATTGGAGGCACCGCGTATTTTGATCCCCGGAGCTGTTCGATCATCCATTACAAAATGCACCGGTATTTTCTGATCAGTTGCTGGGCACATGACCAATGGGGGGTGAAGCATTTTGCTTGCGGCAGGAGAGACGCTTCGGGAAGTTTAGAGACTGTGAATGATGTAGAGAATGGAGAACTGAGCGGGGAGGCCTCAGCATGGGGTTCGCCTCATTCCACCATGGGCATGTGGCTAGAATTACCCGCTAAGGAAACCACCACTGCGTATTATTGGATAGCGGCGGGCATGACCTATCACGAAGTTGCCAGACTCAATTTGGAAGTCCATAGCACCACACCGGAAGAAATCCTCAAGCGCTCGTCGAAATACTGGAAAACATGGGTACATAAAGATTCGCTGCAGCTCCAAGTCCTGCCCAAATTCGTGACCGACGTATTTTACCGAAGTCTGCTTATCTTAAAAACACAAATTGACAACCGCGGAGCCATTATTGCCGCCAATGATTCGGATATTGTTCGTTTTGGCAAAGATACGTATTCGTATATGTGGGGGAGGGATGGGGCATTTGTCGCCGCCGCGTTAGCGAAAGCCGGGTACTCGCATGTGTGCATGAAATATTTTGATTATTGCGCCCGCGTGTTATCCGACGAAGGCTATTTATTCCAGCATTATAATCCGGATGGATCCCTGGCCAGTAATTGGCACTCCTGGCTAGTCGATGGCCAAGAGGTTCTTCCTATTCAGGAAGATTCCACGGCGTTGTCGCTTTGGGCACTGTGGATACACTACCAGAGCTTGAAGGATGTCGAATTTATTCGGCCTCTCTATAGTACGCTCATTAAAAAGGCGGCAAACTTTTTAGTCAGTTACCGAGACCCTCAAACGCTGTTGCCTTTACCGTCCTATGACCTTTGGGAAGAGCGTTACGCTTTACATGCCTATACAGTTGCATCAGTGATCGCCGGTCTCAGAGCGGCTGCGAATTTCGCGATACTCTTTCGAGATACTTCCCTGGCTGAGAAGTATCGCTCCGTGGCTGATGAAATGACGGTGGGAATTAGTCAACATCTTTACCATGATGGCCTTAAGCGATATGCCCGTTCTGGCTCCAGAGTGGAAAGGGGGTATCAACTTGATGAAGTTATTGATATCAGTTTGTTGAGCTTAGCCACTCTTGGAGTTGTAGATCCCAAAGATTCTCGAATGAGTGAAACAGCCAAAGCGGTGCGCGAGCAGCTCTGGCTTAAAACTTCTGTTGAAGGTTGCGCCAGATATCAGGGTGATGTCTATCAGCGTGCGGAGGATAGCCCAAAAGACATTCCTGGAAACCCATGGTTTATTTCAACGTTGTGGTTAGCAGAGTATTTTATCGACCAAGCTGAGACTCAGCAGCAGCTTCAAGCGACGCTTCCATATCTTGAATGGTGTGGGAGAAATGCGCTTCCGTCCGGTGTGCTTGCCGAGCAGGTCCATCCTGTAACCGGTTCACCTCTTTGCGTTTCGCCTCTCACGTGGAGCCATTCCGCTTTTGTATGGACTGTTCTGCGATACATTGAAAAGGACCAGACGCTTAAAAAATATTAGTTATCAAAATCGGGGGTCTTATAGGCGATAACGGTGAATCGCGGCGTCGCTTCAGGCTTTTTAAACATTGAGTTGGTTGATGAAATTTCGCTTACAGCCAAGATTAGTTCCCTGGGTCAAAATAGATTCCTCCTGGCATGCCCGGGGGAATCTATAAAGAATACAGAATTCTTAAAAAGAGCTTGATTATCCATATGGTAGGCATGAGTTCGATTATATCAGAGTCTCGGGTATCTCTGGTGTTTCTAAGCTGACGCGACCAAGAGTGCCAGCTCGATATTCTTTGAGCAGGATTCTAGCTGCTTTTTCTTTATCGAGTTCCCTCCCCCTTCCTTTCTTCAGACACCCGCGTTTAATGGCAATGGCTTCAAGCACACCCGCGCCATCCATCTCATCAGTAGAAAAACCGTAGCGCTTCGTAAGGAGGGATGCGTAGCGATTAAGAAGGATTGTGGCAAGAAACTCAGCAATTTCCTCTTCGACAATGACTTTATCGCTGATAGCATAGATAGTGGCGAGCATGAGTCCGACTTCAGGATCCTCAATTTTTGGCCATAAGAGACCTGGTGAATCTATGAGCGTCGTGTGGTCGTTGAGAGTCTGGCGTTGTTGGACTCTGGTTACGGCCGGCTGATCGCCGACTTTCGCGAGGCGTCGTTTGAGTAAGGTGTTCATCAATGTCGATTTTCCAACATTCGGAATACCCATAATCATGATCCGTAGAGGTTTCTTGACGCTGTTCCGATGCGTCGCGAGGGGCTGACACAAGCTCGGCACCTTCGCAGCTTGCCCTGGACGAGTACACGAAAGGGCGACGGCTTCGACATCAGGCTCTTGCTTGTACGTCTTGAGCCAGGTTTGAGTGACTACAGGGTCAGCGAGATCAGCTTTATTGAGCACTTTCAGACAGGGGCGCTGACGATCTCGTCTCAGCATGGTAATAACTGGATTGCTGCTGGCCTGTGGCATACGTGCATCTAACACTTCCGCGATGACATCACACGACTCCATTGTCTTCGCCGCTTCTCGGAGTGCGATTGTCATGTGACCTGGGTACCATTGGATGGTCATATGAATAATAGAAAAAACGGAAATTTTTAACGTTTATCCATATAGGGCTGAATATGGACAATTATACTTAAACCAAACGTGTTTGCGATGAGAGAGCAGGGGCTGTTTCTTAGTTGAATAGCCATTTGATTCCCATTGATAGCTAATACTTAAGGCTGAAATCAACAAAACTTCACGTTAAGTTTACTTTAATATTTCTGTAGGTTTTAGGCCGTCAGCCTATGATGACATTGAATATTAGAGTGAAAGTATTTAGTCTCTGGTCAGTTTTCTTAATATTCCTGAATTCGGTTACCTCAGGAAGATTCATTTATGAAGAAAGGTGCATGATGATCTGCATTTGGAGTCAGATAATCTTACTCAAACGAATAGGTCGGCCATTGCGGGTAGGGCTTATCAGTACCACATTAATGCTAGGTTGTAGTTCTGTTGCATCTCAGGTTCCGTGTGATCCGCCACGCTTGCCAGCGCCTGGCCTTCCTCAAAAGGGTATTTCTGCTCATCGTGGCGGGGAACTCGGATGCCCAGAAAACACTCTTGGAGCATTTCGGCGTGCCATTTGTCTCGGCGTTCACCAAATTGAGCTTGATGTACGTGCGACGGCCGATGCTAAGTTGGTCGTGGCGCATGATGATCATATGACTGGTACTGACGGCCGGACGGTACAAATCTCTCAGTCAACGCTTGCTGAGGTTCAAGGTATACGAGTTGGAGCCTGTACGGGAGATATGACCTGTGAGCAATTCATTCCTACGCTCGAAAAAGTACTTCATATTATGCCCCAGAACATTTGGATCAATATAGATGTGAAGAAAAATAATCCTCAAGTAGCCAGGCTGGTTGTCGAGGCAGTTGACAAGGCCCAACGCTTTGACCAGGTTATCTTTGGAGTTCGTAACGATGCTGCAGCAGCTGTGCGTCAACTAGAGCAGGAGCTGGGACATAAGAGTTGGGTTTCGAATATGAGCCGAGAGATCTTTCGTTGTCAGTATGTTGATACCACTATTGCGTCCTGTGATGAGTTTATTCAGTTGGTTTACCTGCCGTATCTGCTACGTGGAAAGCCAAGCCATGAGACGATTAATCAGTTAAAGCAGGCCGGTGTTCGAGTGAACTATTCGTGGGTTCGGGAGAAAGATGAAACAGAGTTACGGCAAGAATTAGAAGATTTGTTTGTGCGGGGAGTGAATTTTGTGTTGGTTGATCACCCTGAAGCTGCTATGAAAGCAGCACGCACTCTCGGTATTTCTCCTTTAGTTCCCAGTTGGAAGCAGAGCAAGTCCTTATTTTCTTGTTCCGAGCCTCCTCGCTGCGATAACCGTCCTTGACATCTACTTTTTTTAACTATTTCGACTAGGAAGGAGGGCCAACTGGGGAAGGTTCTTCAGCTGGAGTTTCTGGTACGACTTCTTCCTTGATGATTTGAACGCTTTTGATGGACTTTTCGTCAGCATCCCTGACAATTAAATGGCAATGACTCGTAAATACTCGTTCACCGATTCCTGGAATATGGCCTAATTCATCAAGAATGAGTCCGCTAATCGTGTTTTGTTCCTCATCCAATTCAACTTTAAGAAATTCATTAATTTTTCGAACTTCGGTTCGGCCATCCACCAAAATTTGATTTTTCCCCGTTCGTTTAATCAACTCTTCGGTTAGGTCACCTTCATCAAGGATTTCACCGACCACCTCTTCTAATAAATCTTCGGCAGTCACGAGCCCCAGCACGCCTCCAAATTCGTTGACCACGATAGCAATATGCCGCTTCTCTTGTTGAAATTGTTTTAATAAGTCATCTGCGGGCTTGCTCGCCGGAACAAAAAGGGCTGGCTTGGCAATGTCCTTCAGCAACGTGGTGGTCTGGTTTTGTGCTAAATCCATCAAGGCATGACTTCGGTATAAAATTCCAGTGATGTTGTCTAAATCGTTATCATAGACCGGAATACGAGAAAATTTTGATTTAAACAGCTCATCTCGGGCTTCTTCTAAGGTTTCATTTCCATCAAGGCCAAACATGTAAATACGCGGCGTCATGACGTCTTCTGCCGTCAAATCAGTAAACTCGAACACGTTTTTGATCATTTTGACTTCTTCAGTTTCCAGTACTCCAGCTTTATCTCCGGCATCGAGCATGAGTTTGAGCTCTTCTTCAGTTGCATAGTGGAGAGTTAAAGAACGTCCACCTGTCATTTTCATGATAAAGGGTTCAAGTAGATACAAGGCAGGGGAGAAGGCTTGCTCAAACCAATAGATCGGGTAGGCCATGATTTGGACGGCGGTTTCTGCATGTTTTTGACACAGTGACTTTGGAACAATCTCGCCAAACACTAAGACGAAAAAGATAAGGAGTCCGGTGGCGATGGCCACAGCCTCTATGCCAAACAGACGATGTGCAATCAGCGTCGTCAGAGTCGTAGCTGAAATATTGACCAGATTGTTGCCAATGAGGATGGTTGAGAGCAGTCGCTGAGGGTTTGAGCGAAGCTTCAGGGCTAATTTCGCAGCTTTTTTACCCTCCTCGGCAAGAGTACAAAGCTTGCTTTCAGGAATAGAGAAAAAGGCGATTTCTGCTCCTGAGAAAAATGCAGAAAGCCCTAGGCAGACTAGAACTGCGAAGACATCCATAGTTTCATTAGGGGCGAATCAGCAAGATAGACGGGGAACTCTTGGAGGAGTCCACAACTCGAGAAACTTTAGTTATTTGAGGAATGGTAAACAGGGATCTTGATGCGGGGTTAATAAGAACGCTCAGTACCTTTGACAGAGCCTTTGATCTAGGGCCATCGTCATCCATCTTCTGAATTCAGGCTACCATAGGGTTAAGGTTTCTGGCAATCGAATCAATACGGAAAAGCCTATTCTATCATTATCAAAAAATCAAGAAGTTTTACGAATAGAGAGAATTTGTTTCAGGAAACCCCATACTTATGCTTCACTCTCTTTTCTGGATGTTCCCTTTCCAAGGTTGCGAGGAACAAAGGTATCATCGGCATGCATGTAAGACACGACTTACATAATGGATCCATCGAAATATTTTATTTAAAGTTTTACTTTAATTTATTGGGAGTCTTACTACCCATTCATTGCTCGAGCTGTGATCGATCTTCAAAACGATAGGATTGTTTAGTCAATACAGGAAAAACCGTAAATATCGGGGTACTATGAGGAATTATTGCCGTGGTTGCGCCAGGTGCAAGCTGTAGATGAAGATTTACAAAATTAAAGCTTAATCCTTCCTGCCACGGCTGAGAAAATGACTCGGCATAGGTTTCAACTTTGTCTGAAGCATAGCTTCGTGTCATTAACCCCGCGCCCCCTTGAAGTCCATATTCATGAAGGTCTGGTGCTCCCTGTATCAGTAACGATATAGCTGACGCATCAAACCAGACCTTAAAGTTACAGGCTACTTGAATAAAGGGACCGAGACTGCCGGTGTGTTCCAGAACCGCCACCGGATAAGCAAATTCTGGAGGAATGTTTGGGTCATCTGACCTTGAAAGCGCCTGAAACTCTGGATCATTGATACGCGAAACGGAGACAAAGAGGAGATTGGGGTCATGTAAATCGATGTCTAATACTTGTCCATCATGATAACTACAGAGTTTTCCCATTTCATAGCGAAGTGGAAAGGAATACCCCATTTTGGCGTAAAATATTCTCACGCCGGCTTCCAACGGATCACTCGGGTCTCGACTGATCTTAAGGTCAAATGGCAGCATCATATGAAAGGCATTTGTCCGTACAGACATAAAAGGCGCACAGGCCCCAGGAAACTCTGTATGAACGTCTAGATTACTCGGATCAAACTTTTTGGGTGTCCCTCCAAAATTCTGAGCCGTTTTGGCTTCCTTCGTGAGACGGTATTTGTTTTGGTAATACGCTGAAGCCCGTTTCTGAGCGATATCAAGAAAATACTGAGGCGCATCCGTTTCAACGATTAAACGCTGACGATCGCCCTGTGGCCGCGCTGTTTTCATGGCCTCGGTATAAATATTCAGGTCAGCTTGAGTTTTTCGAATGCCGTGCTCTAACTCCATGGCTAATTCTGGATTGTCATACCGTGTTTCAGGGAGTAGCCTGAGCGCTTTCTGAAGCAGCTCTACCTTTAAGGTGTATCGTTTTGGCTCAGCCGCGAGAGCTTGGGCCGTGGACATGAGCAAATTAAACTGCTCTTCGGGGACAAGTCCCAATTGTGATAAATCTTGTTCTTTAATGAATGCGAGGGCGAGCGGACCAAACGCATCTTCTCTTCGAAGATTTAAGGTGAGCAAGTAATGTAAATACGATCTCGCTTCTTCTTGAGTCATCATCAAAACCTTTCGCTATGACGTAATCTAAAATAGGCGCGCAAGAGTGAACATGTCAAAAAACCTTTGTCCTGTGCAACTTTAGAGATATGTGGTACGATATAATTTTATAAGAGTTTTCTTTCTATCATAAGGATCATATTATGGCAGAAAATCTAATCATCACCCAACGTGCCTGTAAATTCGGATGTTTTTCGGTATTCTTACTCATAAGCTGGTTGGCCTTTCCCTTTCTTTCCTATTCGGCTACGGAAAAAACTTCACCGTCTTCGACACAAGGTCGGTCTGGGACTCTCAAAGACAACTTGGCTTCCGCCATGAAGGAAAAGCAAGAATTTGAACGATACATTCGTAAGCAATTGAAAAATTTAGAAGGCAAAGCTGAAGTGTTACGGGAAAAAAGTACAGAATTGCACGAATCGACTAAATCTCAATTACACGAAAATTTGGAAAAACTCAAAGAACAAAAACAAGAGCTTCTGGCCAAAATGGAAGAATTACGAAATAGCGGTGAAAATAGGTGGCAAGATATCCGGCAAAGCATACTGAAGACCATGAAAGATCTGGAACACTCTCTCTACGAATACTCTGCTCCCAAGTCACCATAGAAGCTTGCCTATTCTTTCATCTGTTCGTCAGTCGAGGTCTATCGGTAATTCCAGCCGTTCACTCAATTAGCTGAACCATCAATTCAGCAATCCTCTCTCTCATTTCCTGTGCCGGAAATTCACTTCAAGCAAGAGTGACGGGCACGTCGCAAAGATACGCATTAGTTGCTGGGAGACGGCTAGTTTTTGCAAGAGCTGTAGTCGCTGAGTGTCCTTTCCATCCTCCTTTCAATTTCTCAATTTTTTACGCCTTTCTCTACATTTTTTGGCATAAATCATTGTACACTCTTTCCAATGTCGCAGGAATCATTCGAACAACACGCTCAACGTATTCTTGAATGGGATCAACTTCTGCTCGCGCTGGCATCCCAGACACACTCCTCCACTGGCGCAGAATATAGTCGATGTTTGCCCTTAGAAACGCGCCTTGACGATGCTATAACTCGACAACAAGAAACCACAGAAATGCGGGCCATTCTTGAAAGTTCAATCCCATTTCCCGTTCTAAATTTTGAAAATTTGCAAGATATTATTGACAGGGCATCGAAAGGCGCACAACTCGAAGGTATCGAGCTCTTCCATATTTCCGTGTTATTGGACCTTTGCCAAGACGTGAATTTTGCTCTTGATGCGTTTGAAGATTCCTGTCCAACTATTCGTTCATTAGTCCAAGAACTGGAGCCGCTTGTGTGGGTGAAGGAGGCGATAGTCCAATGCGTTGATCATGAGGGACATATTCGAGAAACCGCGAGCCCAGAGCTGTATCAGTTGTTGCAAGATCTCCAACAGCTTCGACAACGCATTCGACGACGGCTGGAGCGTATGCTCTCCTCCCATGAACATGAGGAACTTCTTCAGGGACAGTACTTTGCTGAACGTGAAAATCGCTATGTCATTCCCGTCAAGGCAGAGATGCAGCACCATATACCTGGCATTGTTCATGATATTTCCGGGAGCGGTGCGACAGTTTTTTTGGAACCCCGTGCCCTGATCGAGCTCAATAACGCGATCAAAGTGACTGATCTCCAAGTCAAGCAAGAAATCGGACGCATCTTACAAGACCTCTCTAGCATGGTCGCCTCTCATGTTGTATCTCTGTCCAAAGACTTTGAAATATTGCAACGACTTGATTGTCTTGCTGCGAAAGCTCGCCTCAGCATGAAAATGAATGCCAACCCGGTTTCATTAAATATTCGACAACACCTCTCTTTAAAGCAGGCGCGTCATCCTCTGCTCGCGCTCAACAAGGAACGGGTTGTAGCCAATGACATTCACCTGACCGAAGACACGAAAATTTATATCATCTCAGGACCGAATACCGGTGGAAAGACGGTGACGCTTAAACTCCTTGGTCTCTTTGCCTTGATGGTTCGGTCAGGACTTCATCTTCCCTGTGATAAGAGCTCAGAAATGAACATCTTTCAACGCATCTATGCCGACATTGGAGATGCACAAGATTTGAATCGGGATTTGTCCAGCTTTTCAGCACATATCACGAATATGATCGAGCTCTTGGAGGAAACCAAAGCGGACTCATCGGAAAACTTTCCACCTTCCCTCGTTTTGCTTGATGAAATTGGTAATGCCACAGATCCACTAGAAGGCGCGGCCATCGCTGAAGCACTCCTCTGCCGTCTTCACGAGCGTGGGTTCAAGGTTGTGGTGACGACGCATTATCATTCCCTCAAAACCCTTCCTTTACGAAAGTCAGGATTCGTGAATGCCAGTCATGAATTTGACCTGAAAACCTTATCGCCTACCTATCGCCTTATTGAAGGTCTTCCAGGAGGATCTTCAGCTCTTGAGATTGCCGGACAACTTGGGTTAGACCCACAGATTCTTATGCATGCCTCAGAGTTAGTACAAGGACAAGAGCGAGACCTCGAATCGGTATTTCAAAAATTGCAAGATAGGCAACAGCAGCTAGATCATGAATTGACTCAAGCAAGAGCATTAAGACTTGAGGCCAATCAATTTCACCAAGAAGCTCGTGACACGAATGATCGGATACGCAAATCAGAACGTCAGGAACGCCAAAAGATTCGAAAAGAGCTTCAAGTGGAATTCTCTCGGGTCAAACGGAATATCAACGAAACGATGGAAGAATTAAAAAAAGAGAAGACGCTCATTAAAGCGAAGGGTGCTCGTCAGCGTCTTTCTTCATTACAACAAGAAAGTCAGGCCTTACTCGCCAATGAGGCATCTATTCCGCTTCACCAAGCCACAGTCGGCGATATTGTGCAAATCAAGGACCTTGGAACGACGGGAGTGTTGTTAGAACCCACGAAAGGAAAAACAAGGGTGAATATTCAGATTGGAGAAAAGGTCATTTCTGTCGAAGCAAAATTTTTGCATGGCGTTCATCCTCATTCCGCTCAACAAATTCCAACATCTTCAAGGTCATCATCAATGCGCGTAAAGAAAAACATGACGACAACACAGACTGAATCTCATTCACCTCATGCTCAGATCGCGACCCCATCTCTTAAAGTTGACCTTCGAGGCAAAGCTGTTGATGAATCCCTAGAAGCCACAGAAGCGGCATTTGATCAAGCTCTCCTGCAAGGCATCTCTTCTATTCTGGTAGTACATGGACATGGCACTGGCAAACTCAAAGCGTCTTTACGGACCTATTTTTCTGAATCCCCTTACGTGACAACATTTCGACCTGGTGAACGATCAGAAGGAGGAGATGGGGTTACGGTGGTGGAGTTGCGGTAGGGTTCATGAGAGCTTGTGCATTCTTTTGCGCGATTAGCACGTTTCGTAACAATCCTTCATGCTTCGCTCGCCGAACGGGGCTGCCTCGAAATACGACATTAAATTCTTCTTTGTTTAATATTTGAAGCTGCGAAAGATTTGGGGCGATGGTAGTGGGAGTCGGTTGAAAGACCGATTCATCGGTTGGCACACTGTTGGTGTTAAATGGACAGATATCAAGACAATCATCACACCCAAAGATTCGATTTCCCATTTGCTTCCTGAGTTCGCCTGGAATGTTTTCTTCGTGGCCTCGGTATTCAATGGTCAGATATGAAATACATTTTTCTGAATTCACGACATACGGTTCAACAATGGCGCCTGTTGGACAGGCATTGATACACAGCATACAGGAACCACACAGATCAGTACCTGGCACATCCGCCTCTAATTCTAACGTTGTGAGAATCTCACCCAACAAAAGCCAAGATCCATATTCGGAGGACACTAAATTCGAATGCTTTCCTATCCATCCGATACCCGCCTCCTGAGCCCACGCCTTTTCCATAATCGGTCCAGTATCGACATACCATTTCGTTTGTGCCTCAGGAGCCCGCGATACGATAAATGATTCAAGTTGTTGGAGGCGTTCTTTAAAAACCGCGTGATAGTCCTTTCCCCATGCATATCGCGCGATACGCCCGTTTCCCTCATGTTCGTTCGCTTGATGGTCTGTGAAATAATTAAGTCCGACTGAAATGATTGAACGACAACCTGGAAGCACTCGAGAGGGATGACTGCGGCGTTCAGGCAGATGTCCCATCCATTCCATTGAGGCTTGAAAGCCTTGCTCAAGCCAATTGACTAAACGAAAAAACAATTTGACTGTGATGGGATAGTCATCTTCTGGTGTGACTAAAGGATTGTGCTGTGAGTGATGTTGGAGTTGTGAAAGACAGGCAATGCCAACGGCATCGAATCCGAGACGAGATGCCTCATGCTTGATCGTTTCTGTAAGAGACATCGACAAAGAGAAATTGACTGATTGAGGTCAAATGCTAATGAGCTTCTCGTTGCATGTTGGGAGGAGTTGTCGTACTGGTGCAATTAAACATGACGCTAAAACGAGCAGAGCACTTATCAGTCGTGCATTGATCGCACGTTCCGACAATCGTGGTTTTCCAATCTGACTGTTCTTCATCAAAACGACAGCTCGTGTTCCCTCCCTTTGAAACATCCGCCCAATGTTGATCAAACCCAGGCCGTGTTGCAACCGTACAGCTTGAAGGAACCGGAACGTGACAACTTGCACGTTTTTGCCCTTTCACCATACCGAAGTTGCAGTTTGTCTCAGTTCGTGCTTGACCAACAGCATTGGGCACGGACAATGAATTAAATAAGAGCATCCCGGCACCGATGACCACTACGCAATGATATTGAATCCCTCTCATCATTTCCTCACACTTTTTAACTATTTTTAACTATGAATAAATTAGTTGAAATTTTACAGATTGACAAGACTCGTTTTGTTTATAGCATAGTGTTTTCTCTGAAATAAAACTTCTTCAATCTATCGAACTTTTTAGGTCAACGATTCGCTTTCCGTTTTCTAACGAAACGTCTTCAAATTGTTGTTGCACGTGAGACTCCCAGTTCATTTGAGCTTGGTCGTCTGTTCCATGCTTGGTATCTTTGTCATATTGGACATTTATGCGTTGGGCGACTGATTTCACGAGCTCTAACATCTTTCTAGGATTTTCTTGTGGTTGCAAGGCTTGGTTTGCTTGACGAACTAACAGACAGCTGATTAAAAAATGGACTCTTTCATGGGCCAGTAGTTTTTCTGAAGCAATCCACTCCGCAGGACTGGAAGGGCTCGCAGACTTGGGTTTGACCCAAGAATATTCATGGTCAAACTTGGCAATGAGATAAGGCGGTGAATCATTCAACAAAAACCTAATGGCGGTTTGTGCTGCTGGAGTCGCAGAAGGAGTATTTTTTTTGGAGAAGTCGTCCCAGGTTGGGAGTCGGTCCGGTACACATGCCGGAGACTGAAATTGCGGTTCATTGATCCATCGTAACGTAGGAGCGCAACTCGTTAAACTGAAAACTAAAACATTTATTAAATACAAACGTAATCCTGATGTGGGGGTTCTCATTGACGTTCGTACACGAAGGTCCAAGCCCAGACAACACAAAGTCAGTTATAATAGGTAATCGACTAAAATGAGTTGGCGAAGTTCGCGCGCTCATTACAAGGTGCCTCATGAGAAAACTTTGAAACTATACCCAATTGAGATGTTGCTGATCAAAGGGAAGTGACTGCCCTTAACTTGCTGGAAAGTGTGTAATTTGACGCCTCGGCGGATAAAGGAGAAAACTCTAGCCGTGTTTTGATCTGATTGTGTTCGCGCTGTATCCTCTTTAAAACCCAGTTCCGAGTCGGAAGAGAAAAACATGAAAATTTTCACCGAGATGGTACATTCGTTCGAATGCATAGCCTAGTGTCCCATAGAATGGAAACGGCACTGGGGTTCGAGTAAAGATAAAATCGCCTTTTAATTGAAGCCCCACACGATAGTTTGCAAATTCTCTAAGTCCTTCGACAGATCCATCGTGACGTATTGGTACCTCAAGGTTGAGCAAGGCTGGTTGGATCGCACTCCCTCTGTCGGGTAGCCACTGTACTTGGGGATTTTCCACCAGTCGATAGCCGAAGGTGAGCAGGTTCCTCCATTGGGTATGGGCTTGAGAGGAATCAAACTTGACGTCACTTTCATAGTAAGAGCTGCGGTATGTCACATCGAATGGATTCAGGCCTGGTGCGAGTTCAATGCGACGAAGAGCCATCCCTGCGAAAAATTCTTTTCTTTTCACTTCGTTTCCAGAAGCGATGAGCGTCTTCTCTTCAATAAATCCACCGAATACTTCACCTTCGTGAATGTTGTTACCGAAAAGGATGTCCGGTACCGCAAATGCATACGTGGCTTGAGTGACGATTGCTCGCTGGTTATCATTGTCGGGGAAGGATTGACTCGGATCTACATCCTGAAATACAAAATACCCGTTGAGTGTCAGTCTGTTTGGTCCAAAGAGCCGTGACTGATAGAGAAGGCTACCTTTATAGGAGTTGATGTCATCCCAATTGAAGCCTGGATCCCAATTCTGATGGGTGAACTGGAATTCTCCAACAATCTTGCCTTCCCCGATAAGTCGTGACAATCCAATTATGGCATCATAGCGTTGAACATCTTCTTTTTGCGCATTGAAGGTCAACGCTGGAGTTGTACGACGGGACCATTCTGCTGCGGCTTTCACGAATAAATCAAAACCATTAGGTAGTCGAAAGTCGTTGGAAATCCCGATTCCAAGTTCATGGCCGACGTCGTTGACAAATTGTGTTGGATTGTTAAAGTCTGGAATTTTGGTATTATCAAATCGAAGGTAGCGGTAAGTAAGATCAACGGCCCGAAGTTCACCAAGCTGAAATCGTAGACGATTGGAAGTCACCACGCCAAATTTTTGGCGAGCAAGGTCCTTGAGTTCACGATTGGAAAGCATTCTTCCGATGACACTTTGCGCAAAGAGTGCCTCACCATTTAAGTCGCGGCTATCCACCCACTGATAATCAAACGCAACCGTATCATTGCGGACTTCCGTGATGGTACTAAAGAAAACAAAGGGGTCTTGACTGCCGAACGACAATCCTATGCCGTTGGCCCGATTAAGATAAAAGAGAGATTTCTTCAAGTCATCGCTGGTTCTCGCGTCATTCCTCGCTCCCCATCGTTCCTGGGCTTTAAGATTGGCAATTTTTTCTTGCGCACGTCGATATCGTTCCTTGGCCTCCATGACCAACCCACCATTGCGCACGCCACGTAGCCATTGCAGATATTCTCCATAAATCAGTTCAAGGGCTGGCTCTTCGGGGTGCAGCGCGATGGCTTGTTCATAATATGAGGCAGCTCTCGGGTCTCCGACCCTTTTCATCAGTTCAGCAATTATACAGAGTCGATAGGGATACTCGGGCGAATCTTCAGCTGGTGGGGTGACGAGACGACGTTCGATTTCGGCTTTGAACTCTGCCTGAGGAACTTTTGCCGTAAACCATGCACAGGCATAGGGGTCAATGCGTTCTGCGGCTAAGGCAAGAGAGGAAGACGTGCATATAAGGAAGGTACACACGATCAACCCAATGTTCTGCCAAACTGATCCTTGGTTGTTTTTTACACGTAAGACATAGTTTGCACTCAGATTGTTTACCCTGTTCCTAACAGTCAATGCTCTTCTCCTTCGCTTGAATCGAATCTATTGCTTAACCATGAAAAGAAGTGTGCAAGAATGTGGGGTTTAGGTATGTGTCTGGATGTGGTTTGGACATTTCCCAACAATCAAGATTTGGAGGAACAAACGCTTTGTTAAGGCGACAACACTGGGGAATCGGAGAAATTGAGCTGAAGGTTCAGATAAAAAAGAAAGAAACTTCTAAGAACAAGCAAGAATGACAAAAAACGATCGAGTCTAACTTACCGCTTCAAAATAATCAATATTTAGTCAGACATTCTCTTAGATTGAATTAAGGAGAAGGGAAGACCTTTACCGCCCTCACATTTCTCCATTTTTTTGTCATGGTCAGTTAGGGACAATTCAGGAATTTTCAGGCAGAATACTCTGTGAAAGCAGGGCGTTTGATCATTTTTCAGCAGTTGTAATCCTATTGTTTTGCCCCTTATACTAAATCACGGGTCTTAAGCCTCAAGAGAGGTGTTGCGCCTTTTCCCTATTGGGGTGCAGACTGTGATATAAGGAGTTTTTCGTGTGTCGACCACAATCTTGCCAACCACTCGTGTCCGTCATCTTTGTGATGCTTGTCGGCATGACTGGGTGTTCACCGGTTGCAGATGTATCCACCAGGGGGGGGCAGGACTCTGTGAGTCAAGGATATGGGTGGTGGGTAGGACCTGGTGGAAAAGATACGGCCATTGATATTGACATTCAGGGAAATGGTCTTCAGATAGAGGTCATAAGAAGTTATTTAGCAGATTTAAAAATTGATAGTCCTGTGGGCAAAAGGTGGACGCACAATTATCTTATGCATATACGTAATGCACCTGATAAACGCATAAAACTTTTTGGTGCGAATGGGGTGACTTCAGTCTTCACTCGAACTGAATCCGGTGCACTCATGACTCAAGATGATGATACGATGGTGCTTAAGTCAAACGGTGATGGGACTTACAGTTTGCAAGACGGTGTTGGGACGGTCTACAGCTTCAATCGAACAGGCAGGCTTATCAAAATAAAAGGCCATCAGTACGGCAACACGATTTCATTAGCGTATGGGGCAGATGGCTACCTAGAATCAATCAGTGATGCAACGGGAGGTATCATGACCTTTATTTACGCCCCTGATAC
This sequence comes from Nitrospirales bacterium, assembly GCA_965223675.1. Classification (GTDB taxonomy): domain Bacteria; phylum Nitrospirota; class Nitrospiria; order Nitrospirales; family UBA8639; genus JAGQKC01. The sequence continues at coordinate 1,021,061 of OZ245013.1, forward strand.
GCATCGTCTGACCTCCATTCGTGATGGGAGAGGTCGATCGGCAACTTACAAGCATGACGATGTCGGTAATTTAATTTCTGTAACAAATGTAGAAGGCATAACGAGTAAGTACAGCTATGATCAACGGAGTCGTCTTGTCGGAGTGACATTTCCTTGAAACTTGCGATCGAGAGAAAATAAGTCCTGAGATTGAGAGGGGCCATTGATGAAAATTCTTCAACTTACAGCCGTGGTATTCATCGTTATTGCATGTGCATCTGGTAATTCAGCATGGGCTCAGGTTGGTCCTCATTCCGGTATTGCGAGTGAGCGTCTCGAAGAGAGTGGGTTTCCCTGTACTCTGAGTGGAGGATGTCAAGACGATATTATCAGCGGGAGTACAAAAAGTACGGCTGAACGTATAAGTAATAACGAAGATCTCACGAGTGATGGTTTTCCTTGTGGTCTGGGTGGGGGCTGTGAAGAGGACATTATCAGTGCAGATCCTACCTTTATTCAGCGATCATCCACTCAACGCAAAATTTTGAGCAACACAAGCCATCCCGCTGAATCGCGTGGGCTGATAAGCGAAATTCTTATCCCCGGTAATGGAGCATTGGTTCGCGCGAATGTTCCGATTTTTGGCCGAGCCTATGGGGAGAACTTTCACGACTATCGTGTCGAGTATGGTCAGGGTCCAGACCCGACCGATTGGACGATAATCGAAACATCGACAACACCTCAAACGGAACTAGTTGCTCCAAATCAGCTATATCTGTCGGCTGATCTCTCTATCGATGGGAATCTGACTACCTGGGATACAGGTCTCAAGAACTACGTCTATCTTCCCACTCATCCCAAAGACCATCCGATTAATTTTAAAGGGACGTATACCATTCGACTTGTCGTGTCGTCGTCGGACGGTCAGAGTGTTGAAGATCGCGTTACGCTACATGTGGCGAACGTCATCCCTAATGCCTGGGGCGGACGTGTGGTAAGCCCTGATGAACACGTGATGCTGTCTGTGCCAGAGCAGTCTATTGCTGCTCCCTTTAGGTTGATTCTCATACAGTCTGCGCTTCAATCACCGATGACGACTGGACAAGATAGGCAGCCTATTGGGAATGTGTATGAGGTCAAGGAACCGGGAGAGCGGTTTACCAAGGATGTTGAGTTGGAAATGAAAATTCCAGACGAAGGCCGTGATCTAGACATGGACCGAATGGCCATCTATGGGTATGACGACACAATGCAGGAGTGGATTCGTCTTCCAACATTTCGGCGAGCGAGTGCTGATAGAAGGCTGTTGACTCGTGTGACCAAATTGCATTCCTTCTATACTGTCATGTCTGCGAACCGTATGGGCGAGGGGTCAACCCCTATTCCTGTTGAGACATTAGAACCGACTCTTCTCAACGTGATAGCCGCACCGATTTCTAGACACTACCTCGTTCAGGAGAATTTTGAACACACTATGGGACAATGGTCGAATCGTGATGGTGACGTTGGAGCTACGGTCAGCATTGATGAGTCATCGACCTTTGATGGAACCAAAGCCCTTAAAATTGTGAACTCCAATCCCGGCGGAAACTTTGCCGTGAATGTGAGAACGACACCATATGATGTTCGTGAATTCCCTGTCATTGAGTTTGACTATCGAATAGAGCCAGATGTGAAAACCAACTTATATGCCAAGGTTTCCGGACGATGGTACAAGGTGGGGCTTACTGATGACCCGATAGAATTTAAGCGAAAGCGCGTGAATATCGCCGATATCGGGAGTGTTCCCGGTATCCTGGCTGACGACAAGTGGCATACAGCGCAGTTTAATTTGTATGACATGTTACGGACAAAAACGGGAAACGTCATTGTGGAAGAACTCATTATGGCCGATTGGGACGTGACTGGCTACATGAAGCTTCAGTTTGGCAGCAATCGTTCCGGAGCGACATATTACATCGATAATTTTGCGATTACTCGTGAATTCTCGACTGGATTACACTCGAACGATGACGTGATTCTTGTCGACAATTTTAACCAGAAAAATGAAATAAACCACCTTCGGCGACCAATTTCAGGATTTCAAGATTCTTCAGGAGCCGGCGGGGGAAATATTCAAATAGCGTTTGATCCCGATGACGCGTCAGGGCTTGGACATTCTTTAGCCCTTTCTTTTGATGTTTCTCGACCAAAAGCCTTCTGTGGCTATGTGACTGCCCTTCCTAACCTGGATCTTCGAGGGTTTCATGCTTTGAGCTTTTCTGCAAAGAGTCTCGACACGAGTCAGGATCTGTTTGTCGGGATCCGCGATTCGCTCGGGAATGAACAAAAAATACTCTTGAGTGCTTATCTTTCTGAGAAGCTCACTACGAATTGGGAACAGGTGATGATCCCTTTAACCATCTTCGGTTCTAAGGTAAATTGGGGCACCATCGAACATCTGAGTTTTTCGTTTGCTCATGATACGCACTCGATGGGCACAATCCTTCTGGACGACATTCAATTTCATAGATATGTTCAGGCCTTTCATATAGATAGTTTCGAACAGTGGCATGGGAAAAACCTGCTTGGCGGCCAACATCGAACTTTTACGAAGGGCGCCGCGACTGTCAACGGAACTTATACAAGAGGGTCGCCCAATGGTCTGTATCGACTTTCGTATGGCGGCAATATCGGAAAAATCAATGCCTATGCCAGTGATCTTTTGACTTACGCAGGCTGGGCAACACACCTCGGGGGTATAGACTGTTCGCGTTGTTCTCATGTGACATTCCGCATACGAGGCGGTCAAGGGGGTGAGAAACCTAATATTTATCTGGATGATGGTAACTTTCGATGGAGTGTCGACCTTGAAGATTATCAAGAGGTCACCACCGAGTGGCGATGGGTGACGATTCCCCTTAAGGATTTTGCTAGTTACGGTGTGGATTTAACCCACCTTGAAGAATTTCAGGTGGTGTTTGAATGGGAACAAATGTCCAGCACGCTTTATTTAGATGACGTGTGGTTTGGAGAAAAGCCAAATTAGGAATCAGACGATTATTTCAAGAAATTAATGAATTTTGTATTTTCTGTTGATTTCTGTTAGCTCGTCCCCTTCCTTCGAGTTATAGTTTCGGGTTGATCATTGATGAGTACGATAGCTGAAACAGGTGTGCATGCTAGTGCGGTTAGCAGCAAAGGTTGACAGAAGGTGCTTCTCCGAAATACTTCCGACTTCCAGCACACCTACCTTACCTTTCTTGCGGTGATGTGCCTGTTGAAGATGTTATGAAATGCTGATCCTTTGAATACGATTTTTGTTATGAACCATTTTTTTGCACAATCTTACGGAAAATATTTTTCGAGGAAGATCAGTATCGTTACATTCCTTTTCATTCTTCTGTCCAGTGGTGAAGTTGTTGGTTCTTCTAAGGGTGAGGAAATTTTACAAAGATTTCTTCCTCCTGCTATTGCCTATCAACCTCGAGGATTCTCGCCTGGGTCTGAATTTAAGGAATCTGCCGGTGAACAAATTACCCAAGAGCTCAAACAACTTCATGCATTGGGGTTTCAAAGTCTTGTCACGTATGGGGCGCGCGGCGCGATGGGCTCTATCCCCAAAATCGCCAGAGCTCAAGGTTTTTCGGGCATGGTAATCATGGGTATTTGGGATATCTATTCGGATGAGGAATGGGTGAATGCCGTTGCACAACAAGAGTTCGTCGATGGGTATTGTTTAGGAAATGAAGGCCTCCTTTTCTTGAGATACACCGTTGAAGAATTAGGAAAGAAAATGGATGAGTTACGACACGTGACGGGAAAACCGGTCACCACAGGAGAGCCAATTGATAGCTACCTTGAAGGTCCCTATCGGGAATGGTTGTGGGAACATTCAGATTGGTTGTTCCCCAATACCCATCCTTTTTGGGGAGGAAAAACTCATTATCAAGAAGCCGTTCATTGGGTATTAGCGCGATCAGATTATTTAGAAGCCATAACAGGAAAAAAAATCATTCTAAAAGAAACAGGGTTGCCATCTCTCCCTCCTTATGATCAAAGCGAAGAAATGCAAAAAGCGTTTTTCAACACATTGAGGTCTACGGGAATTCGATTTGTGTATTTTGAGGCGTTCGATCAACCCTGGAAACATGATTTGAAGAATCAACCCGAAGCTGAAGGACATTGGGGGTTGTATGATGCTCAAGGTCGTCCCAAAAAGGCTATTGAGTCGATAGCTCCCTGAGAACATTCATGATATCCAGAACATTCGTGACATGCGTCCTAACTCTCGCTTGTGTGGTTTCTTTTTCTCACACGGTTATGGCGACGATGGGAGGAATAGCCAATGTCGGACCGGTGTTCGTGCAAGGGGATTCTTCTACAGCAATTCGTGAACTAGTTGAATTTGAAAAATCTGGAGAATTATTGGTTGCGCGGCCGCAGCACGACTTGGTGGCGATGATCACCCTGTATGCTCCCGGTCTTAGTCACGGGCACCTCATCCTACGGGAACTGATGACCCAGGAAGGTGACCTCACACTGTTACTGACTGCACCCGATTCAGTCACGACTCGTGTTCAACGTGTCACCATATACACGAGAGGATTACAAGAAAATGTCGTGTTGTTCGAAAGCGTCAACGGGGTATGGGAAAAACGCTTGCCGCAATCACTTATCATCAATTCGTCTGCCGACGGCGACATGTCAACGCAGACGCTTAGAGCTTTCTCGTTACGGAAGTTAGGGTTTTACTGGTTGTTGGAATCGAGCTCTGCCACTTCACCATCTGTTTTTTCTCATAATTTTGAAGCGACATCGGCAAGAATGTTGTTGGGAGGAAAATTCATGCAGGGTCTTCTTCCTTCAATTTTTGGAGTCATGTTTCTTTTATTGTTTGGGATTCTATCTTGGTATATCCATAAGAATGCCAAACTTCATGAGTGGTAATATGGTCTGGTCAGCAACCCTCATTTTCACGACTCAGCTTGTCTGTCTCGCAGTGTTTTTTGCCTTTGCTTGCTTTAATTATTTGTATGCATTCGCTAGCCTACGAAAACCTTCTATTCCTCGAACTCGACGGAGTGGGGAAGAAGTCGCCGTGGTGATCGTGGCCTATAATGAAAAGTTTGTTTTAGAAAGAACCATACGCGGTTGTGAACAATTGACCTACCCCAATCGCTTTACAGTTTTGGCTGATGACTCGACAGACCCAGAAATCATCGATCAAATTCGGAAGTTCGCTATTGCCCGCGGATGCAAACAACTCTTGAATCATCCTTTTACTCAGGAAATTGTTGCTGAATCTGGTGACGTCAGTTACGAGCCCATCGAAATTTGGGAATCCAACGATTTTGTGTTGTTTCATCGTCCTTCCAAGGATGGCTTTAAGGCAGGGAGTCTTAGAAAACTTGAGGCATACCTTGAACGTCGCGGTACAAAATACATGTATTTATTAGATGCAGACTGGAAACCCCAAGCAGATGCCTTGGAAAGAACGTTAGAAGTTTTAGAGGCTGAAGATGGTGTAGCTTTTGTCCAAACCAAAAGAGTGGCTTTTCCGCATGGGATGAATGTCTTTCAAAAGTACGTTGCGCTCTCGGAGGAAGGATGTTACTACGTGGATTTTGAGGGACGTCAAGTTCTTGGGCATCCTGCACTTTTTTCGGGATGTTGTACATTGCTTCGTTTATCAGCCATCGAGGAAGTCGGTGGATTTACGCCTGGACATTTGACAGAAGATATCGACCTCACGAACCGCTTCTGGTTAGCTGGTTGGAAAGGGGTCTATTTGGGAAATGTGATAAATTATGGAGAGGTCCCATTTACCCTTGACCATTTTCGTCGGCAACAGGAACGTTGGTGTACGGGAACCGCAAGAGTATTACGAGAGTATTTCTGGAAAATCGTACTGTCCAACAAGCTTTCGATGAGCGCCAAATTATCTGCTATTCGTCAGAATGCATACTATGCCACCCCCATATTAACCGGAGCTGCGATTATTCTTGGTATGACTACCGTTTGGTGGCTCGCTTCTGGTTGGAATTCCTATGCAGTTGAGTATTATCTGTATCTCCTAAGCTTCGTGAAGATACCATTTATTATCGCGATCTGTATCTGTTTAGTATCAAATCTTATCGAACCCTTTGTCATGATCGTCTTTAAAAAACGTACCTACCGTGACCTCCTTCATTTTCCCATGATGCTTTGGTATGGTTGGAGTGTGATGCTGACCTATATCCTGGCTAACCTTAAAGGGTTATTGAGGGTAAATTTGGACTGGTTTCGAACTCCAAAGTTTTTGCGCAATCGAGTGGGCCTGCTTCCAAGTAGTCCTATTTCTATACGAATTGTTAATCTCTCTGTCTGTACTACATTTATCGCGTTTTATTTCACAGAAGGGTGGGTGTTTGGATGGTTTGATGCATGGGGTCTATTGCTTGTTCCAGCATTCCTCCTCGCTGCCTTAAAATAATCAAGCTGCTTCAAAATAGTGAGGCTATAATAATAATTTTTTTAAGCGTGGGCAGAGAGCTGTGGTGCTCTTGCGCAGAGGGCGGAAGGTAAGTGCCTCCCATGCGTGACTTCCAACGGTTATACAGTCCGAAAAAAGTCCTTCATACCCGGACACCGGCAAAACCACATGAGAAAAAAGAATAGAGACTTCTACTAGGGGACACGCCATAGAACGGACAATATTGTACACTTAGAATAGAGACTTTTTTCTTGTCAGAAAATCAGAGAAAATGGTACGTCACGATCTTGGAAAGGCCCGATCTTCAAGAGAAAGAGGGTCGGCCCGGAGGGTGTGCTTCATAGGAGGAGGGGTACAGGCAATCATGTGACTAGCTTATATCCTATCCTCCCTCCTTGTCTCGTGCCCCCGACTTCTTGGTGCTCTCATTTTCCCCTGCGATCCATTGGCATTTGTCTAGTTGAAATGGCGAACACATTCCCCATTTTGAGGCATACCAAATATGAGTCGCTTCCACGGCAGATTGTCTACATTAGAGCCCACTAACGTTTTTTCGCAATTCTCCAGCACCTCGTAATTATGAAAGGCGATCGGCATTCCTCCGGGACCAAGTCTTGGGGTGTTGACGTGGGAAACCCCGTAGTGCAGATGGTCCCGATCTTCATCCACTCGGGCAACTGGAGCACCTTCTTCAATAGAATGCCAGGTGAAAGGGTAATCTACTTCAGGGATGAAACCATAAGGGGAAAGCTCGCTGTAAGAATATGGTTCCATATGCATATACAATTCCTGTTCATTTGGGTGAGAGCGCAGATGAACTTTTTCTTCGGTTACAGTATGATCCCAATCGGTGTCATTCTCATCTTTTTTGGGATCAAGGTAGGCCCGTCCTATATTCACAACATCCCCTTTTGCCGCCGCATAGACTATTTCGAATTTACTATTGCGCTTCCATTGACCTTGGCCGTTCAGATGCATTCGGCCAAAGTCCCAGCTGAAGGTGGCGTACCCATTGTGGGTACTGGTGGGCGTATCCGGAGCTTGAATCACATACCAAATCTGCCCTGGCGTAAAAGGAAGGTGTCGAATCGTTTCACTGGGGGATATATACCAGGGACTGTCGAACAAATCGGCCGATGCGCTCATTCGGGGTTGGTGTACGGGAATGCGAAAAACCCGATGATTTTTGGTAATAGGCCGAGTTAAGTTGGGATGGACCCAGCCATTGGAATAGGTATCAAATGTCCATCCCGCGATGAGGCTCCAGGCAGTTTCCGAGTTGTGCGTTTCCTGCATGACTGCCTCGACTTGTGTGGGAGTAAATGCCTTACTATAAGTCATCACATCATCGAGCAACCCGTACCACTGGTCACCTTCACCCGGGGCCATGTCCGTATACCCAAACTGAAGAGTTCCCGGCGGCACATAATTCGTCGCAACATTTTGACCTAGCTCGAAGTAGTAATACGACTTCTTGATGTTCCCGTCTTCATCCTTAACGGATTTACTTTCATCTAACAACCGCTTAAAGGGCGTCAGCTGTTGACCGTTGAGGTAGAGATAATAATTAAAAGATTTTGTCCAAGGCGAAAAAAACCGTACGAGTGCGAGGTGATGCCATTTCCGCCGCTCAAACCCTGAGGCAAGATAACGAGCGACTTTGTTACCAATCCTGACTACGAGGACAGGATCGGTGCCGACATAGGGACCGATTTTATTAGGGCCACCATTACCTTTTCGGTAGTCTTCTTGGCCGACAAAAAAATCGCCATTGGCGGTCCCAAAAATTGCACCAGGTTTGCTATAGACAAATTCAGGCATGACCCAAGCAGTGAGGGTTGCGTTTCCTTGAAACAATTCCGAAAAGGATAGGTCGGTGGTGATCACTCCGTCATGGGCAATTTTCATGATTCGGTAATCAACATCCGGTGAAACCCCAATAAGAGGTGGCGGCTTCGGAATTGGCTTATGAGGTAAAACTTCCTTTGCCGGCCCTGCCAATGCCGTACTACTCAATCCACCACCGATTAAAGCGAAAGCGAGAAGTCCCACGGTGAAGATTTTCACGGTAAGTTGAACAAAACGGGGTTTGGTCTTTCCATCATTTGTTGCGTTGTTTTTGTTCACGCTCATCATTACAACCTCCTTGTTGTCTGAACTATTCATGAACCATCCTAGTTCTAAGAACTAAGAACGTGGGCGGGCTGGAAAGGTTCAAATCCCAAAAGCCAGAATGATGGGAGATGAGGGATCCACTCTGACCTCCTAAAACCACAAGTCCAAAACGAATCCATAATGGTCAAGGTGGCTTCTAAAGAATTAAGGAGAGCAACTTCGATGCCCAACGATATTTAGCAAATGGCATGGACTCAAAATAGCTGCAACCTATTGATTGGGAAAAGAATACAGAGAGGGACGGACAGGCTCTTTATCATCCTGTTACCTGTCCGATTACGGTGCAATATCAGAATGGATACGCGATTGTATCTATTCAGTTGAGTGGAGAGCACCAAGAAGTCGGGGGGGCACGCGGCTGCTCGAAACTTCAGATGCCATTTCCGAAAGACATCTTCAAGTTCGTCATTTAACACTCGGGGTCGTGTCTGCAACAATAAATGATCGCCTTTTGGCGTCCACTGCATTTGTTGTTTCTTTACAAACCGTTTGTTCACCGCTTGGTTATAAATGCTCCCTCTGGCCAATTCCGTCAGAATCCCGGCCGACCCTCAGAAAGAAATGAAACCATGGATAAAGACTTGCCAAATGGCATCACCAATCTCCACGTATCCCTGACTAAAGAACAAGCTTGGGAGCTTGTCCAAATTCCTGAAGCGACAACTCTGGGACGATTTTGGTTCGAAGGCCCGGACCCCGATCATGATGCGCAGATGATGCAATGCGCAGCCAAAGAAATCGAAAAGGGATTACCTCTAGCCGGATTTACACCACGCTAAAAAGTCTCACAAACGGTCGTTTATGAAACATCAGAAAAAAGCACTGAAATGAACCAAAAACATGTTTCATAATCCGTTTCACAATCAAATTCCCACAAACGTCTTCGCTTAACGTACAATATTGTCCGTTCTATGGCGTGTCCACTACTACTGGATGTTTTTAAGCAAGCATTGCACGCGGATTTTTAGGAATCCTTGAGGGTATCTTGCGAAGCCAAAGACCCCTCCAAATATCCAATCGCTTCATCCACAAAGCCAAAACCAAATTCTGGGATCAGGTTTTCCACATTCTCAATAAGTATCAGGTCGTAGCTCGATAATAGTTGATCCCAACTGATATTAGCTTTCGATTCAATTATGTTTCCCGTATGAGAGCGTAAAGTCTGAAAGTAGTCATAGATGAACACATCACGACACATACCATACTGCTTCAATGCATAGGCTAGCTGATACGAAAAACTATCTCCGACGATCAACACTCGCGGTCGTTGCTCCAGCGGCACACTCGGCTGCTTCACTAATGGGTACATCTCATCCGTGATTATTGCATTCGTTGTATAGATGTTCATGAGTTTCGCCAGATCTGTATCTTCCCGTTCCGGAGATCGTTTTTCAAAACCTGTAATCTCCGGCAAGGGTAGGGAATGATCCAGCTTCGGATTGACTTGTTTACGAAGATCTAGCAAGACCAGGAATGCGGCATAATCATTCCAATGCATACCGCTTTTTGGAAAAAATGAATGTTCTTTTTCATTTTTCAGTTTCCTCAGTACCGCATGTCCGTCGCTGACCATGACATTCTTACTCTTGAGCAGCGGTATCACTCGTTGGTAATCGGTAAAGACCGATTCTTCCACATTCATATGCCTCGTTTGATGCGTTGACTCCATATGCTCTGGGTACATTTGCGGTTTACTCGGAGCCAGCACGAGTGGCATTGGAATGCCTCGTTTCTTCATCATCAGTTGTTGTAGTTTGGCGAGTTTTTCTACGGCCTCCTCCAGTTCTGCATCGGTACGCCAACCTGGCCATTGATAGGCTCTCACCGATAATCCCTCAAACAGCCAGTCATCTTTACCTAGCAGGACTCTGGTTCCTTCTTCCCAATATACGCTTTGATGAAACACCGTATAGTTAACCTGATTTGCCAATCTTATCATCGATGACCGAAAGCCGACATGCGTATTCAGCCAGGCCTCGTATGTCTTTTGATACTTTCCCGAAAACCAGTTCTGCCAGTTCAGGGCTACCTTAGGCGTGGACGGAACCAGCACTCCTTGTAAGGGATGAACTTGCGCATAGGGGTGGTAGGTTTGCACCAATACCACCATCAACGTGATCCAGATGGCGACAATCCAAACGGTTCGAATAAGGCGTTCTATGTCTGTTCTTTTCGTCATCAGAATTGAAAATAGATAAACGGATGATACCCCATAGAGGCGACATCAATCGCAGCAAGAAATAACAAAGCAGAAGCCACAAAGCCTTTGTAGTAGGGCGCCCACATACTGCTCCTTAACCAGTTTCGCCATTTTACCAGCCACGTATTTTCATCCGGTACAAGAGTGATGACTGCAGCCAACATCATAATACACATGGTCCGATTATCAATTATCTCCGACAAAAAATACCCCAAAGAACGTTCATCATTTACTGGAAACTCATACACTTGCCCCCAGCTTTCAAAATTAAACAAACAACCGATATACATCAGCGATAGGTCCACGGTTTCCATCCGAAAAAAGACCCAACTGAGAGAGATCAAAAAGAACGTTATTAATTGCATAAACCAGTTGGGGACCTTTGACCATTTCCATGGTTTGAGTATTTTGTCTAGAGTGAGAAAGCAGCCGTGAAATGCTCCCCAGATAATAAAATTCCAACTTGCCCCATGCCAAAAGCCTGCTAATAAAAACACGATCCATAAATTTGCATATTGTCGAGATGGGCTCACCCGGTTTCCTCCCAACGGAATATACAAGTACTCCTTCATCCAGTTCGAGAGTGAGATATGCCAACGGCGCCAAAACTCCGTGAAATTCCGGCTGACATAGGGACGGTTAAAGTTCTCGAGAAAATCAAAGCCCATCATCTTGCCCAAGCCAATCGCCATGTCTGAGTAACCAGAGAAATCAAAATAGATCTGCATACTGTAAGCAAAGAGACCGATCCAGGCATAATGCATTGGCAGATAGTCTAGATAGTAGGCCAGTATCGTGTCTGCAAGTTGTCCCATCACATCCGCGATCAGGACTTTCTTTGCCAGTCCAATGCTAAATCGATACAAGCCCTCCGCAAATTTTTTGCTCGAATGGCTGCGCTTCACCAACTGGTCCGCCACATCATGGTAGCGAATAATCGGACCTGCAATGAGCTGCGGAAACAAGGCCACATACAACGCGAAGGACACAAAATTTCTTGCTGGTCGTGCATGTCCTCGATACACATCGATCATGTAGCTCAACTTCTGAAAGGTGAAAAATGAGATACCAATCGGTAGCGCCACATGCTCCCAAGATAGCGGGTCATGCCCTAACCATCCCTGCGTTACATTCAGCTGTTCCATGAAGAAATTCGAATATTTTGCATAGAGCAAGGTCCCTATATTGATGGCGACCGATGCTGCCAGTACACACGTTCGTTTCCGCTGATTTTCTTCCCTATGCCTGATTAGATATAAACTCAGGAGATAGTCCACAAATGAAGATCCCAGTAACACCACCGCAAAAACCGGCTCTCCCCAAGCATAAAACAGGTAGCTTCCCACTAGGGCCACCAAATTTTTTGATGTTTGGGGAGTCAGGTAATACACCAGCATAAACACTGGTAAAAATACATAGAGGAAAATGGCAGAACTAAAGATCATAGAAGTGCTGTTCGGCTACAATATGGACCAACCTTAATGCCAGCTTCGCAAAATGCACAATGCAATCTACGAGCTTTTCCGGGACAGGAAAACAGTTGAAAAACCACGGTGGATACTTAGGAGGTATCGATATGAAGTGATGGGAGAAGGTTTTTCAAGAGGTTCAAGGTTGAGATAGTTTGTCGTGGGGCTAAAGGAAATTGTCGTCTTGTACAAGGAATCCGGATCTTTAGAAATTGCGCTACAACATTCGTTTGGTGGAAAAAGGATCTCGTCCGAGGCCAAGAGTTGATCTTCACGAGAAACGCGTATGTCAGACGGGATGCAGAAGAGTGATGTCGACGACCACACGCGATGAATACGAGATTAGTCATATGTCAGCCATTCCCATAAAATCCGAATACGTACAGAACTAACAAAACTGTCTTGGGATACGGTCTTCATGCTTTTTTATGCATATGAATAAGGAATGATCTATTGAAGTCTTCATGTCATAAAGGGATAGGCAGCCCGACATTGTACGTTTCCGAATTCGCGAAACACAATCCAAGCCATCTTGGTGCATAACCGTTTTTAAATCTTGCCATGAGAATCCATGATCAAGCATGACCCACAGCAGAATCCGGTTCGTCCGTAAACCCATGCAAAGCAAGGAATGATCTAATCGGGTAACGAACATAAGCCCACTTCATTTTAGCTGAGATTCTTCCGAAAAAGCGTACGGAACTTCCATCACGCTTTTCGAAAAGGAGGAATCTCATGAAGTACGTGTTGGCGTTGACCGTGTTGTCCATCCTCACGTTTCACCATACACCACTTTTGATGCCTGACCTTGTAGAGGCGAGTCAAGTTTCGTCAAGCCTAGATGGTGAATTTTTTTTGTATCTGACCGATACGAAAAACCCTCCGGCCCTGATTGACTATTCGCCGTCCGATTTTGACCCCCGTCACGGAAAAAATTTTCACCTTCCTTCTTCTTCATCGATCGAGACAGATTTACTCAAACTTCGGAAAGTGTTTGACGGACTTATTGTGTATAGTTACCATCCTAAAGTCACTCCCATCATTCTTGAAAAGGCCAAACAACTCCACTATCGTGCAATGGTATTAGGAATCTGGAACGCCAGATCACAAACGGAAATTCAAGGAGTCGTCAAACTCATACGCGAATATGCTGGGGATATGGCTCTTGCCCTGTGCCTAGGGAATGAAGGCATATACTTCAAACGTTATACGTTAAAAGATTTATTGGAAGCTCAAAAAACCATACAAGCTTCTCTGGGCACCGCTCTCCAAATCCCTATTACCACGAGCGAACCTTGGGAGAGCTATCGCAGCTCAGCTCTTTATGGCTTTGGTGATTTTTTAGCACCGAATATTCACCCAGTATGGGTGAAGCCAGCATTACCAGCGAAAGATGCGGTGTTTTGGACCAGAGAACAAGCCCTAGCAATAATGGAAAAATCCAATAAACCTGTTCTTGTTAAAGAGACAGGTTTTCCACATGCAGGCCAGAGACATTTTACTCCTGGATCGCAAAAACAATTCTGGGATATGTATGTTCGGGAAGATAGTTTAGTTTATTCCCTTGAAAATCCTCATGTTTGGACGTCATTTGCGACATCCTTTGAGGCCTTCTCATTGCCGTGGAAAGCTGAACAAAGTGGTGAACCAGTAGAGGCTGCGTGGGGTCTTTTAAGCAAAGACCGTGTTCCTTTCCCTGCATTTTTTACATGGGAACGAGCAAGATTGCCTACGACTCAACGACTAGAAGTCACTTCAACAAAATAGTTCCTGCCAATAAAAAAAGGCCTGGGAAATAGTCCCAGGCCTTTTGAAAGTTCTCAAACTCTGTTAGTGGAATTTACATCATTCCGCCCATGCCACCCATGCCGCCCATGCCATGATCATGACCGCCCATCGCCGGTTCCTTCTTCTCTTCCGGGAGGTCGGTAATCATGACTTCCGTAGTCAGCATAAGCCCAGCTACACTCGCGGCATTTTGCAATGCACAACGAGAGACCTTTGTTGGGTCAATGACACCAGCTTCAACCATATCGACATATTCGCCTGTCGCTGCATTGAAGCCGCGTGTCGTCGACTCATTCTTGACTTTCTCAACGATCATCGAACCTTCTTCTCCCGCATTAATGGCAATTTGTCGAAGTGGTTCTTCTAAAGCCCGTCTCACGATATTCACGCCAACTTGTTGGTCATGAGAGAGATTCAAGCTTTCGAGAGACTTAATGCAGCGCAGAAGAGCAACCCCTCCGCCAGGCACTATGCCTTCTTCCACGGCAGCTTTGGTCGCATGAAGGGCATCTTCTACGCGAGCCTTTTTCTCTTTCATTTCAGTTTCAGTCGCCGCTCCAACATTTATGACCGCGACGCCTCCAACCATCTTTGCCAAACGCTCTTGAAGCTTTTCTTTATCATAATCTGACGTCGTTTCTTGGACTTGGGTTTTAATCTGTTTCACTCGAGCCTCAATACGTTTGGGATCTCCGGCACCTTCAACGATCGTCGTGTTGTCTTTATCGATCGTGACTCGTTTCGCACGACCAAGATCAGTTAACTTGACGTTTTCAAGCTTGAGGCCCACTTCTTCAGAAATCACTTGTCCGCCTGTCAAGGTCGCAATGTCTTCCAGCATGGCTTTTCGACGATCACCAAATCCCGGAGCCTTGACGGCAGAGACATTGAGGGTTCCCCTAAGCTTATTGACCACTAAGGTTGCCAAGGCTTCTCCATCGACATCTTCAGCGATGATGACGAGCGGCTTGCCCATTTTGGCCACTTGCTCAAGAATAGGCAGCAAGTCTTTCATTGCACTGACCTTCTTCTCATTGATCAGCAGAAACGCATCCTCTAGTGATGCTTCCATACGTTCGGCATTCGTCACGAAGTAGGGAGAAATGTACCCGCGATCAAATTGCATACCCTCCACTACATCAAGCGCGGTGGTCATGGATTTAGCTTCTTCGACTGTGATGACACCGTCTTTTCCGACCTTGTCCATCGCTTCAGCAATGAGATCACCAATTGTATGGTCATTATTGGCAGAGATGGAGCCAATTTGTGAAATTTCTTTTTTCGATTGGCAGGGTTTGCTGATTTTCTTTAATTCTTCAACTACCACTTCAACGGCTTGATCAATGCCTCGCTTCAAGTCCATCGGGTTCGCGCCGGCTGTGATATTTTTCACACCTTCGCGGAATATTCCTTGCGCGAGTACGGTCGCTGTCGTGGTCCCATCACCAGCCACATCACTTGTCTTACTCGCCACTTCCTTTACAAGTTGGGCGCCCATGTTTTCATACGCATTTTGTAGTTCAATTTCTTTTGCGACGGTGACGCCGTCTTTCGTGATGGTCGGCGCCCCAAATTTTTTATCGAGAATTGCGTTTCGACCCTTAGGCCCTAGCGTGGCTTTCACTGCGTTGGCTAAATGATTGACTCCACTAAGAATCGATGCTCGTGCTTGCTCACTGTACTGGAGCTGCTTTGCCATATGGTCCTCCTTCACTTCATGTGAGCATATTGCTCACATTCCTGGTTTCAAGTTTACAAACGTAATACTATTCAATCACTAATTTGTCTCAAACACCCCTAAAATATCTTCTTCTTTCAAAATGAGACAATCATCATTCTCTAACTTAATTTTCGTGCCAGAATATTTATCAAACAGCACTTGATCACCAACCTTTACATTCTCAACATCAGGGCCCGCCGCCTCTATCGTTCCACGTTGAGGTTTTTCACGTGCAGAATCAGGCACATAGATTCCTCCAGCTGTGCGCTCTAACTCTTCCGTATACGTGACAAAGACCCGATCGCCAAGAGGTCGAAACCCCTTCGCGCTACTTCCAGACTTTTCTTCCTTCTTTTCCTTCGCTGATGTCGCCATGTGGAAACCTCCTCCTTTGTTTAAGCACAAACCCGCAGTGTCTTTTGACTATATACAAGCTATATGAGAATACATAAAGTGTTTTCTCCATAACAATGAAGAGTAGATAAGCCTTTCTGGGGAGAAGTCAAGAGGTAACGACAAGATATTTTTAAGAAAATCTTGTAACGAGAATTCATCACTTGAAGTTAAAGATGAATTTGATCAAAATCCTTAAGTTGCTTCTTCATAAACGTCTGTAAATGTTTGATTATTTTGGCTTCAACCTGACGAGCTCGCTCCTTGGAGATTGAATATTTTTTCCCTAACTCTTCGAGCGTGAGGGGTGTTTCTGAAAGGAGACGATTTCTTAGAATATCCTCCTCGCGTTCATTTAATGTTTTGGCAAACTCTCCCAGTTTTTTCCGAAAGATTACTCGTAATTGATTATCCTCAATTTGCTCATCCACCGCCGGTTGTGAAGAAGGGAACAGGTCATAAAATGTCCCTTCACTATCATCAGTAAGTGGCTGATCCAACGATAATTCCCAACTTCCTAAACGTTGATCCATTTCAATGACATCACGTTCACGTACCTGCAATCGATCTGCGATGAGCTTGGGGTCTGGGACAAATCCTTGCTGTTCAAGTTTTGCTCTCTCTTTTTTGAGGTTAAAAAACAGTTTTCGTTGATCTTGGGTGGTGCCAATCTTTACAAGACGGAAATTATTCAATAGATATCTAAGAACGTAAGCTCGAACCCACCAAGCTGCATAGGCATAAAATCGAACGTTTCTTGTTGGATCAAACTTTTTCATGGCTTGCAACAATCCGACATTTCCTTCCTGAATGAGATCCATTTGATCTATGCCCACATTCCCATATTCCGACGCGATCGCCACTGAGATGCGAAGATTGGCTAAAATAAGTTTTACCGCAGCATCTTGTTTGCCTTTGACCTGGTATTCATGAAAGAGACGTAATTCTTCTTCTTTGGTCAAAAAGGGGTAGCGCCGAACCTCAGCCAGATAACGGTCCAGTGTGGTTGATGGGACGAGTGCCGTGGAAACTGCATCCCATGAAGCCGTGGTTGTTTCATCAATAGAAGCTTCATCTGAGGATAGAGTCTTTTCCTCTTCCGAAGGGGAAAGGATTTCCACATTTTCTACTTCAATTTCCATCGGCCACTCATCATCAGAAGGGTCTAGGTCAGCCTCTCTCTCTTTCAGATCGTCCGAATTCACGTTCGTTCTCACCTACTAATTAGTTCGATGAACTTAGGTTATAAGATTTAGGTAAATTAACCTATTTATGCTTTTTCAGTCTCTTTAGCAATCTCCAAGCACAAACAAGCACAAAGAGTACCCAAATCTGTATTGTAATGAATTTTTGAGGAACCACAATATGAGGGTAATCTAAAAGCTAACAGTGAAGATGCTGACTGTGCAAATATCCACTTTTTGATCAATGTTCTGAAATAATTGCAGGAGCAGACTGCGTGGAATTATAGTTCCTTAAAGTAGAACTATTTAGGAATTCATGAAGGTTATGATGTCCGTTCACTTCATAAGACAGTTATACCTGAAAAAATCACATGTTACAAAATAGCATTCAGGCCATCAAAAGTGGTTGCTGGACCTCGTTAATCGGGGCTTGGCTGCATTTTGAAGTTAGTTGCATGGTCTGGGTATTAATGGGGGCATTAGGTGTTGCCATTTCTGAAGAGTTTGCTCTTTCGGCAACTCAAAAAGGGTTTCTCGTAGCCCTTCCGTTATTAGGTGGCAGCTTCTTGCGCATTGTCATTGGCCCGCTGTCCGATCGTTATGGTCCCAAATCTATTGGGTTGGTAGTCCTAAGCTTTGAATTCCTCGCTTTAATGAGTGGTTGGCTTTGGTCTTCAAGCTTTCCCGTCATGCTCTGCATTGGTTTATTATTAGGGTTTGCGGGAGCAAGCTTTGCGATTGCACTCCCTATTGCTAGTCAGGCCTATCCTCCTGCTCACCAAGGTCTCGCGATGGGGGTAGCCGCTGTTGGGAACAGTGGAGTCCTGTTAGCGACACTGCTAGCTCCGCGCCTGGCCGTTGCCATGGGTTGGCGCGATACGTTTGGAGTTATGGCCTTGCCTGTCGTTATTACAGCTATAGTATTTTGGTTCACTGTTCCTTCACGAGCATATCTTCCAATCTTCCAGCGCTCTGAATCTATCTTACCATTTTTGAGAAACGCGTTAAGGCAAAAATTCATGTATTGGTTGTGTTTTTTGTATGCAATCACATTTGGTGGCTTTGTTGGCCTGTCAAGTTTTCTTCCTATTTTTTTTCACGATCAATACAACATTGATATGATTACCGCTGGAAGCATGACCGCTCTTTGCGGATTAGCGGGGAGTGTTGCACGACCAATCGGAGGACATTTAGCAGATCGTTTTGGAGGAACACTATTACTTCAAGGAGTTTTTTGGGGGGTTACTCTATTGAGCGTAGGATTAGGACAATTGTTCTCACCTGGCTGGACATTTCCTCTAGCCTTTAGTGCGCTATTACTCTTAGGATTTGGGAATGGGGTGGTCTTTCAAATGGCTGCAACTCGATTCCGACACATCATGGGCACGGCCTCCGGTCTCATTGGAGCGGCTGGTGCGATGGGAGGCTTTCTGCTCCCTTCGTGGTTTGGCGTTCTTAAAGACATGACGAACACATTTTCTAGCGGTTTCTGGGTGCTGGCATGTGTGGCAGGCCTTGGAGGTCTTAGCATTCTCCTTATCCAACGATCCAGTCGTCTTTCCATTCAACAGTCTAGTTAAAACAAGTATTTGTGGTAGAATACGACAGTGTTTCGATATGCACTGTCTTTAATTATGCAATGCGCATGAACTCATGAAAGAACAATTCAATACCGTTGAAGAAGCCATTAATGACATCAAGGCGGGGAAATGTGTCATTTTGGTCGATGACGAAGATCGGGAAAACGAAGGCGATCTTGTCATGGCTGCTGAAAAGATTACGGCAGACGGCATTAACTTCATGGCGAAATATGGGAGAGGACTCATTTGCCTGGCTCTGACCCCAGAGCGCGTAGAAGAGCTGAAGCTTCCCCCTCAAGCCTCTGAGAATACTGCGACATTTGGGACAGCATTTACCGTGTCTATCGATGCCGGCCGAGATATCACGACAGGGATCTCGGCCGCAGATCGCGCCAAGACTATCCAAATGGCGGTAGACTCAAACTGTAAATCTACTGATTTTGCAAGACCCGGTCACATTTTTCCCCTCAGAGCACATCAGGGTGGTGTCCTTAAGCGAGCTGGTCAGACCGAGGGGTCGGTGGACCTAGCCAAACTCGCAGGGATGTATCCAGCGGGTGTGATCTGTGAAATTATGAATGATGATGGGACTATGGCACGCGTTCCTGAATTGATTGCCTTCGCTACACATCATGAGCTCAAAATTATTACGATTAAAGATCTCATTCAGTATCGACTTCATCGCGAAACCTTTGTCAGATCGGTCGAAAGTGCCAAAATGCCAACGATTTTTGGACAATTTGAAGCTGTTGTCTTTGAGAACGAACTTGATAGTGGGACTCATATTGCCTTAACGAAGGGCATGATTGATGAGTCTCCAACCCTAGTGCGTGTTCATTCAGGATGCTTGACAGCGGATGTATTTGGTTCGCTCCGCTGTGATTGTCGCGACCAATTACATCACGCGATGGAAATGATCGAAAAAGAGGGGAGGGGAGTTCTCCTGTATCTGAATCAAGAAGGCAGGGGCATTGGGTTGTTAAATAAGATTCGTGCCTATCATCTGCAAGATCAGGGAAGTGATACAGTGGAGGCAAATCTCAAGTTAGGGTTTAAGGCTGACCTTCGAGATTACGGAATTGGTGCACAAATCTTAGTCAGTCTCGGTTTACGAAAAATCAAGCTTATTACGAATAACCCAAGAAAAATCGTGGGGATAGAAGGGTATGGTTTAACGGTCGTGGAACGAGTGCCCATTGAAATGAAACCTCAAGAATCCAATGTCCATTACCTCCGTACGAAAAAGGCTAAACTCGGCCATATCCTCAATAATGTGTAACCTATCACTGTGTACTGAACTCGACGTGTCTATTGGTGGCCTATACGTACAATAGATCCGTTGCGATTCCTAGGTATTTACTAAATACTTTCAACTCACGATCAGATCATGAAACCCATAGAAGGTAGTCTGACTGCCCAAGATTGTCGCTTTGGAATTGTCGTAAGCAAATTCAATGAGTTTGTGACAACCCGTTTACTGAGAAGTGCTCTGGATACACTCAAACAGTACGGGGCAATAGAGGACAATATCCAAGTGGTTCGAGTCCCAGGAGCATTTGAAATTCCTTTGATTGCTAAGCGACTAGCAGCTACCAAGCGGTATAACGCCATACTCTGTTTAGGTGCAGTGATTCGAGGCGAAACGCCTCATTTTGACTTTATCTGTGCGGAAACGGCTCGAGGTATTGCGCAAACTAATCTTGACACTGGAATACCTACCATCTTTGGAGTCCTTACGGCCAACACAGTTGAACAAGCTCTGGAGCGTTCAGGCTCACCAGAGCGAAATCGTGGTGTGGATGCAGCTCGCGCGGCCATAGAAACAGCCAATCTTCTAAAGAATCCCCTGCTACGACCAGTCTTCAATAGTTCTTCCCCAACAACGTCTGGCAATGAAGAAATCGACCCTCTGGAATGTTGGTAAAAGGGTCTACTGATCTTCTCATGAATAACTCCATAGCCTGTGGAGCTATCAGTCGAAAGTTGCTATTTGAAAAAGGGTGAACTCCTTGCGGCACCTCTTACATATGAGCCAAAAGACCAATTGATCCGCTTCCTCGACTCGGTTACAGTTGGCTATTAAAGTTTTGAAAATTGACTTGTCCATGGTTTGCTCAATACTTTCCAACGTGACTACCACGAAAAAGCCCGCGCAGCATCAATCTCGTCGATCTGCTCGTCAACTGGCATTGCAAATCTTGTTTCAGGAAGAATTTCAGCAAACCAATCCTCGTTCTTTAAACGAATTCTGGGCACGACACCCGGCTTCAACAGAAGTTCAAGCTTTTACCGGTCAAATTGTGGAAGGAGTTCTGGCCCATCAAGAAGAATTAGATCGACTGATTAATCAATATGCCGAAGAATGGTCGTTGACCAGAATGCCTGTCGTGGATCGCAATATCTTGCGATGTGCGCTTTTCGAGCTTCTTTGGCTTCCTGACGTTCCTGCAAAAGTGGCAATTAATGAAGCGCTTGAACTTGCCAAACGATTTGCAGATGAAGAGAGCAAAGGATTTGTGAATGGCATCCTGGATCAAATTATTCAAGATGATCCCCGGCTTGAGGTCAAACGTGCCGATATGACCATCCAAAGAGAACCGCTCTCAACGAAACCGTCTCCTTCTCCCACGAGGAAACGCAAGACCTAGTTTCCCTATGATCGATCGATATTCACGACCGGAAATGGGAGGTGTTTGGACTCAAACCCGTAAGTATGAGTCGTGGCTTCGGGTTGAATTAGCTACTTGTGAGGTCATGGAAAAACATGGAAAAGTCCCGAAAGGAGTGGCGGCTCGTGTTCGTCGAAAGGTCAAGGTTAATCCGTCACGAATTGACGCCATTGAACAAGTCGTCAAACATGATGTGATTGCCTTCCTTGAGTCTATCACCGAGCTAGTCGGAAAAGATGCCCGACATCTTCATGCTGGCCTCACATCCTCGGATATTCTGGATACGTCTCTCGCTCTCCAAATCTGTGAAGCCACTGATCTGATCTTAAACGATCTTGAAAATCTGCTAGATACGATTCGAACTCGTGCGTATCAGCATCAAGACACGATGATGGTTGGACGTTCGCATGGGATTCATGGCGAACCGATATCTTTTGGCTGGAAACTGGCTATTTGGTACCAAGAATTTCTTCGACAGCAACAGCGTATTCTTGCAGCAAGGGAAGATATCGCAGTTGGAAAACTTTCCGGCGCCATGGGTACCTTCGCGCACTTACCCCCATCGGTTGAAAAACAAGTCTGCGAAAAGTTGGGGCTGAGGCCTGCGGCCATTTCCAATCAGGTGATTCAGCGTGATCGGCATGCCGCATATCTTTCATCATTAGCGCTGTTAGCTGCCAGCATTGAAAAGGTCGCGGTCGAAATCAGACATCTCCAACGAACAGAGGTCTTGGAGGCAGAAGAAAACTTCGAGGCAGGACAAAAAGGTTCATCGGCCATGCCTCATAAAAGAAATCCAGTTGGTTCAGAAAATCTTAGCGGACTGGCAAGGGTCATACGAGGCCATAGTCTGGCGGCATTAGAAAATGTTGCTCTTTGGCATGAGCGAGACATCAGCCATTCTTCAGTGGAACGTATTATTTTACCTGATAGTACAATTTTGATTGATTATATGTTAGTTCGGCTTACGAAAATCCTTAAAAACCTCCAAGTCTATCCTGAACGAATGTTGATAAATTTAAACTTAACGGGTGGACTTGTGTATTCTCAGCGTTTGTTACTGGCTCTAGTCGAGAACGGAGCAACTCGAAAAGAGGCGTATGAAACTGTACAACAGCACGCCATGACCGCTTGGAAAAATCAGGGAGATTTTCAAAACTTGATAACCAAAGATCCCTATATCTCGAAGCATCTTTCCAAAAAAGAAATAGAAGCTTGCTTTGAGCCGAAATCCTATATCCGCCATCAAAAGCAGATCTTCGCAAGGGTGTTTGGTCCGAAGGGACGTCGCTCAACATTTCGTAAAACCGGCTCTTCAATATCCAGAAGACGCAGAGCTAAAACATTGAAACCACCATTAAAAAAAGGGTGAATACAAATGGAACAAGGAACATTACTTTACGAAGGTAAAGCCAAAAAAGTTTTCGCGACAACAGATCCCAATCAAGTTATTCAATATTTCAAGGACGATGCCACTGCGTTTAACGCTGAAAAACGCGGCACGATATTCAATAAAGGTATCGTCAATAATCAGATTTCGATACGATTGTTCCGACTGCTTGAAGACGCTGGCATTCCGACGCATTTTATTGAGCAACTTAGTGACCGAGAAATGCGCACTAAACATTTAAAAATTCTTCAAATAGAGGTTGTCGTACGAAATCGTGCAACCGGAAGTCTCGTGAAACGATTGGGGCTTCAAGAAGGAATGGCGATTGAGCCACCCCTCGTCGAATTTTTCTATAAAAACGATCCTCTTGGTGACCCGCTCATTACCGAAGATCATATTCGACTCTTGAAATTAGCTTCTGACTCCCAAGTGTCTGAGCTACGCCGGTTGGCGCTGAGAATCAATGAGATTCTTACCCCATTTTTTAAAGAGAAGGGGATGATGTTAGTTGATTTTAAACTTGAATTTGGTGAGTTGAATGGAGAGCTTATTCTTGCCGATGAAATTTCTCCTGATACTTGTCGTTTTTGGGACATTCAAACCGGCGAACGAATGGACAAAGACCGATTCCGTAAAGATCTTGGTCGTATTGAAGAAACATATCAAGAGGTCTTGAAGCGGGTTTGTGCCTAAAGACGGAAAATTTGCAGAGCATGAAAGCTAAAATTTTCGTCACACTCAAAAATGGGATCCACGACCCGCAAGGTCATGCCATTCATCAATCACTTGCAACGTTAGGATTTAATTCTGTAAATGATGTCCGCATGGGCAAACTACTCGAAGTCGACCTGCAGGAAACCGATCAGAGCAGGGCTGAAGCCACGGTCAAAGCCATGTGTGAAAAATTGCTCGCAAATACTGTCATCGAAAATTACCGCTATGAGCTCTCACAGATATGACGACCTGACTCGTAGTCCGAGACATACTCGTCCGTCAACTCGAGAAGGTAGCAGTGTAACACGGGAGAAATTTCTTTGAACGTCGGCATTATCACGTTTCCTGGTTCCAACTGTGATCGAGATTGTTATCATGTCTTGAGTGAAGTTTTAGGTCATCAGACTCGGTTAATCTGGCATCAAGAAACGTCTCTCACGAGTATAGATTTAGTTATTCTTCCAGGAGGGTTTTCTTACGGCGACTATCTGCGCACCGGCTCTATTGCACAATTTTCGCCTATCATGGACGCTGTCAAACAATTTGCGCTCAATGGCGGTTTAGTGCTTGGTATTTGTAATGGTTTTCAGATCCTATTGGAAGTTGGTTTACTTCCAGGCGCCATGCTGAGAAACCAGCGTCTTTCTTTCATTTGTGAAGATGTGTACATCAAAGTCGAAAATGTTGATACGGCATTCACGAATCAATGTACTCCTGGACAAGTTCTTAAAATGCCTATCGCTCATGCAGAAGGAAATTATTACGCGGATCCAACAACACTCTCAGCGCTACAAACCAATGGACAAATTGTTCTTCATTATTGTGATAAAAGTGGAATTCTGACAAATGAGTCGAATCCCAATGGATCACTCAATAATATTGCTGGGATTCAAAATGAAACGGGAAATATCTTAGGGATGATGCCTCATCCGGAACGTTGTGCAGAAGATGTCTTCAACAATACAGATGGAACCGTAGTCTTTACATCTCTATTCAATGCGTTTGAAAAGGCAGCAGGATAGCAAAGCAACTTGGATCAACCTTGGAAGTATTTCCCGGTATTTCAATGGAAGCGACTATCTGTTCAGGTAAACCTTGCATTGCGGGGACTTCAGTTGATGTCGCAACGGTCGTTGGGGCTTTAGGGACTGGCCAAAGTTTCCAAGATGTTCAAGAAGCTTTTCAGATCACATACGAACAGATTCTTACTGCTTTGCGATACGCATCATATGTAACTGATCATCTGCCACTTCGAATGCCGCCCCAAAGTTCTTAAACGCAAGATGTCCTCAACTCAATACCCCATTGGTCAAGAACTTATTGAGCAACATGGGTTATCTGCGGACGAGTACCAACAGATTGTCAAGCATTTGGGCCGAGAGCCAAATCTCACAGAACTAGGCGTGTTTTCTGTGATGTGGAGCGAGCACTGTAGTTATAAAAGCTCGCGGGTGCATTTGAAACGATTGCCGACTCAAGGAGAACGAGTTGTGCAAGGACCTGGTGAAAATGCCGGTGCTGTTGATATCGGTGATGGGTTAGCCGCGGTCTTTAAAATTGAATCTCACAACCATCCTTCCTTTATCGAGCCTTTTCAGGGTGCCGCGACCGGTGTTGGTGGAATCCTTCGCGATATTTTCACGATGGGGGCTCGTCCAATTGCCTTACTGGATTCTCTACGCTTTGGCGAGCTTGACATACCAAAGAATCGACATCTCCTTAAAGGTGTGGTGTCTGGGATTTCTTGGTACGGGAACTGTATTGGAGTTCCAACGGTGGGTGGCGAAATCGCGTTCAATGATATCTATTCAAAAAATCCGCTTGTCAATGTCTTTTGTCTTGGTATCGTAGAAAAAGACCGTCTTCTCAGGGGACTCGCTCAAGGCGTGGGGAATCCAGTGCTGTACATCGGGGCGAAAACAGGACGGGATGGCATTCACGGTGCGACCATGGCATCAGACAGCTTTGATGATCAGTCAGATGCCAAACGGTCGAATGTCCAAGTCGGTGATCCATTTTTAGAAAAACTTCTTCTTGAAGTCTGCTTGGAATTCTTAGAAAAAGATCTACTCGTCGGGATTCAAGATATGGGTGCAGCCGGACTCACCAGCTCATCTTGTGAAATGGCTTCTCGTTCCGGTACTGGCATCGAGCTTGATGTCACGCATGTCCCGTGCCGAGAGCCCAACATGACTCCATACGAAATGCTCCTTTCTGAATCCCAGGAGCGAATGTTGTTAGTCGCAAAACCAGGGAAACAAGACGAAGTGATCGCGATTTGTCATAAATGGGGGATTGATGCCGCAATTATAGGAAAAGTGACTGACGACGGCATGCTTCGCATCAAAGAACAAGATACTATTGTCGCGGAAATTCCAGCCAAGGCTTTAGCTGAAGAGGGGCCACGGTATGAGCGACCTGCCGAAGCTCCTCAGTATCAAGAGATGCTGCAATCACTCATGGTAGAAAATTTACCGGATGTAAAAACCCCTTCTGACGTTCTTCTGGATTTACTCAAATCTTCGACGATCGCGAGTAAACGCTGGGTTACTCGTCAGTATGATCATATGATAGGGACCAATACGATTGTCTGTCCTGGATCTGATGCGGCCGTGGTTCGGATTAAAGGGACGGATAAGGCACTGGCACTCACGACAGATGGCAATAGCCGATACTGTTTGTTAAATCCATATATGGGTGGGACATTGGCCGTTGCCGAAGCGGCGAGAAATTTAGTGTGCTCTGGAGCTATCCCAATAGGGGTGACGGATTGCTTAAACTTTGGAAATCCAGAACGCCCGGATATTATGTGGCAATTCATTGTGGCACTCGAGGGTATAAGCGATGCTTGTCGTCATTTGAATATTCCCGTCGTCAGCGGAAATGTCAGCTTTTATAACGAAACAAATGGTCTGTCTATTTACCCAACACCTGTTTTGGGAATGGTCGGACTTATCGAGCCGGCTCATTTGGCAACGACTCAATGGTTCAAAAATACAGGGGATCAGATTATTCTTCTAGGAGAAACGAGAGAAGATTTAGGCGGATCAGAGTACCTGAAGTTGGTACATTTTCGCGAACAGGGAACCCCTCCCTGGTTAGATCTGGCTCAAGAACAGGCCTTGCACCGTACTCTTTTGCAAGCCATACATGAAGGACTCATACAATCGGCACATGATTGCTCAGAGGGCGGGTTAGCCGTTACACTAAGTGAGTGCTGTGTTTCACATCCTTCTCGAACGATTGGAGCCTCGATTCGTCTCAGTCAACAGCGTTCACGGTTGGATGCTCTCTTGTTTGGTGAGAGCCCCTCTCGCGTTGTTGTGACCACCGCCCTAGCTGACGTCGATACTGTTCTTAACATGGCACAAGAACACAATATCGCTGCGACTGTTATTGGTGAGGTTGGTGGTCATTCACTTAATATCTCTGTCTTGTCAGACTCGAATACCGTGATGAGTGAAGTCAACCTATCAATTGCAATCCTTGCAGATGCATGGGGAAATTCTTTCCAACGTCAAATCGAACAATGAGGCTTGATGAGAAGACTGTTATGACATTGATATCCAAAGAATCAATCCGTGCATCCTCGGATAAGTTCCATGAGGAATGTGCAGTATTTGGAGTTTCCGGCCATCGAGAAGCCGCCAATTTGACGTATCTTGGACTGTATGCGCTTCAACATCGAGGGCAAGAAGGGTCGGGCATTGTTTCATCTGATGGTGAACGACTGTATCAACGAAAAGGCATGGGGCTCGTGGCCGATATCTTTTCGAAGAAAACTCTTAAAGGATTATCTGGCACAAAAGCGATCGGTCATAATCGCTATTCGACCGCAGGGGATAGCGACCTTAACAATGTACAACCCTTGACGGTAAATTTCGCATTTGGAAATCTTGCCCTTGCTCATAATGGTAACCTCATCAATGCCTCCATGCTTCGTGGAGAATTGGAAGCCTATGGGGCGATTTTTCAATCAGACTCCGATAGTGAAGTGATCGTTCACCTTATCGCGCATTCTCAAGGAGATACGCTTCTTGATCGCGTGATTGATGCATTAAGCCTTGTTCGTGGAGCGTATTCACTTTTGATACTCACCGATGAGTTTTTGATTGCGACGAGAGATCCGTATGGTTTTCGACCTCTCTGTCTTGGGCGTTATAAAGGTAGTTGGGTGGTGGCTTCTGAAACCTGTGCCTTTGACCTGATGGGAGCCGAATTTCTGAGGGAAATTGAGCCAGGAGAACTTGTGGTGATCGATAAGTCAGGGGTAACTTCTTATCATCCATTTACTGAAAAAAGTCACGCACAGTGTATCTTTGAATATGTGTATTTTGCTCGTCCTGATTCAAAAATTTTTGGAGCCAATGCGGTTTACCCAATTCGAAAGGCCTTAGGACGTCAATTGGCCAAAGAATGTCCAACAGATGCGGATGTGGTTATTCCCGTACCTGACTCTGGTGTCCCTGCCGCATTAGGATATTCGGAAGGGGCTGTCATTCCTTTTGAGATCGGGTTGACCCGAAATCATTATGTTGGAAGAACGTTCATTGAGCCGGAACAAAGCATTCGTCACTTTGGTGTTAAACTCAAACTGAATGCCGTCCCAGATATTTTAACTGGTAAGCGAGTGGTCGTCGTGGATGATTCGCTGGTGCGTGGAACGACCAGCAGAAAAATTGTAAAAATGATTAGACAAGCTGGGGCCTCTGAAGTCCATATGCGAATTAGTTCACCTCCTGTCATTGCGCCATGCTTTTATGGTATCGACACGCCAACACAAAAAGAGCTCATTGGCGCAAAGCAAAGTATCGAAAACATCCGTAAATATATCACTGCTGATAGCATTGGATACTTGAGTCTTGAAGGCATGTTGAGCGTTTCGCCTGGTCAACCAGATCAGTATTGCAGCGCCTGTTTTACAGATCACTATCCAATTTCCTTTACTCGTGCAGAACAGTTACAGCTCGGACTTTTTGAGCCTGTTCCATTTTCAAGCCAGTGAATCTCCGTCAGCTTACGCTGACGGTTTCATCACAGGTCAAGCTTCGCTTGGTCATTGCCTTCTTACGAAGACAATGACAGCGCTGCATCCACCCGCTCAGGCTGGCAGTCTTAATACGCAGATAAATTCCTCTCGTGCTCCTCACTTTGTTGTTGTTGCCGCCTAAAATTTTTCTGTGCTAACATCGTGATAGTTACTATAGATAGTCATTCTTTAAGGTAGTTATTCGTATTCTTGTTTGAAAGGGGGTTGCATGATGAAACGATCATTCATGATAGGCTGTTGGACGGTAGCCCTTCTTATTGGAACGAACATGGTGGGGTTTTCTGGAGGATTTTTCAAAATTGGAGAATCAGCTCCAAACTTTACACTCACATCCCTTGATGATCATTCCGTCACTCTTGAGTCTCTTCGAGGGAAAGTGGTGGTCTTAGGGCTGTTTCATATTTGTGAACCATGTTTGATCCAGGGTACAAATCTTCAGAAAGTGTATGAAGCCACACAAGGGAAAAACGTTGCGGTCGTCGGTGTGAACTCTTCGGGAGACTCCAAGGGTCACGTGACAGATTTTCTCAAGACTTTTCCTGTTTCGGTCACGTACCCATATTTGCTTGATCCAGAACAGGTAACCGATAAATTGTTTGGAGGAGGAAAGTTTATTCCCAACGTGTATATCATCGATCAACAGGGGGTGATCCGCTGGCAACGTGTTGGGAACTTCAATATGGCAGGGCATGAAATTATTCTCCAGGAAGTCGACAAGTTGCTCAATGCCACCTCATCCGAGCCAACGACGCTCTAAAAGGCCTTCTCTAGAGAATGCTCCCGCAAAGAATGGAAGGAAATACTATCATTTTATGGATGAATTAGAAGCCGGAAAGCAAAAGTTTCTTGAAGTTGTTCACGATATTGACTCGACAGTTGAGGTGGTCATTCCCACAACACCCTCGAATAGTCTTTTTCTCATTTCCCTCACGAAAGGAGCAAATCGGAAATTTATTACTGTTCCAGAGGATGACGTGTTAGATCTTTCGAGCGAAGATGATATTTTGACTAAAACAACGACGATGCTCAAAGAAGCTATTGAGTCTTTATGAAACAAATACTTCCTCGAATATGGCAATGGTCTTGGTTCTCAGAAGAAAAACAAATAGATTTTAATGGACATGTTCTTGAGGTGGGTGAGCACCGTATCCTCGTCGATCCTCCACCTTTAGATGACACGGAAATGGCTCAAATTCGACAGGGAAAACAAGTTGACTATATCGTCCTCACCAATCGTGATCACGAACGGGAGGCCAATGTGTATAAGAAAGAGTTTGATTGTCAGCTTCTTGTCCCTGAAAAAGATGCAGGAGAAATGACCGTCCAAGCGGACAAGGCCTTTAAGGATGGAGAATTGCTTCCGGGAGGTATCTGGGTGATTCAGTTAGCCGATCAAAAATCTCCTGGAGAGTGTGCACTCTTTCTTCAACAAGGGAAAGGTATTCTTCTAGTCGGTGATGCCCTTATCGGAAAGCCCGCTGGCTCTCTCAGTCTTTTACCACCAGAAAAATATGAAGATATCACAAAAGCGCGTGAAGGATTACGTCGTCTTCTGAAGTACAATTTTGACAGCCTGCTTGTTGGAGATGGCACATCAATCGTTACTCATGCTAAAGCAGCTGTCGAACACACCTTAGCGCCTTCTTGATTAAATCTTAGATCCCATGCACGAATCCCAATCCGCTCACTTGAACCGTCTTGGCAATCAGCACTTTTCTCGTGGATTCTATACCGATGCGTATCACTGCTATGCCCGCGCGTTGGAGACAGATAGAAAAAGTGGCGATCAACGCACGCTTGCGATGACCTTGGGGAATTTAGGGAATATTTGTGCGGTCAGTGGGCGGCGTGAGCAAGCTCAAACGTATTATCATGAAGTTCTCGAAATCCAAAAAATCCTCGGAGATGATCGAGGCATTAGTACAACGCTTGCGAATCTGGGAAATCTATCCGCTGATGCAGGTGAATGGGATCGTGCTCAAGCCTATTATCTCGAAGCATTAGATTTAATGAATGATGTGAATGACCATGCTGGTAAAGCTGTTCTTCTTTCTGACCTTGGATTGGTGGCCAGAGAAACTAGCCAATTTGATGAAGCCTTTCACTATTATCAAGAATCACTCATACTGATGCGAAGAGTTGGCAATCAAGAAGGACAAGCTGATGTCTTTCGTATGATGGCACGGCTCTATCTTGCTCAAAGACGCTACGATGAGGCGATCGCCTGCACACAAACGAGCCTTGCGATGGCCGAGCGTTTGCATGATGAACTACGAATGGGGGGAGCCTGGTATGTCCTTGCCAGCTGTTATGAGGCAAAAGGACACTGGCATGAAGTGATCCGGTATTTAGAACACGTCGTGCGAGTCGATCAAAAATATCAATTACCTAAATTACAAGAAAATATGAAACGTCTTGAAAATCTTCGAACACGTATCATGAATGATTGTTCTTATCCATTTTAGGTCTTTATGAGCAGCGATGTCGTCAATGCCCCATCTTGGGATCAAGTTCGAAGCTATTTGCTTGAACAGATTCCAGGGTGGTTTCAAGCCGATCCGAATGAGTCTTTGACGTTACAGCTGGATGATGAAGATTGGTTGCTGGAAATTACTCCAGGAGGCACTCTTGTCTGTCAAGCGGGGTATATGCTTGAAGATATGCAAAGCATTCTATCAGATGGAACAGCAGAAGATTTGGGCTCTGATGAACTCGCCAAACAAGCTAAGTTCTACCTGCAACAAACGGTCTCGAAATATCGAAAACGGTTAATCAAGGAGGGTTTTTCTGAACGGACAGAAATGAATGATGACTATGTGGCCATGCTTTTTGAACGACCCATTGATTTTTCGAATCTGCCTGAAATTGCTTCAATCGTCAAGCGCTACCGCGCCAAATTTCAGTAACATCTTCCTCGAATTTTACATTGATACATTGAAAGAAGAACTTCGGAGAACCCGACAGCAGAAGGTCAAGAGCGTCAGTTTAGCGAGTCCGCGTGAGAAATCTGATTTTCATCATCACGCATCAAGGAAACACGACATGGTCACAGCTCCAAAAATTCGAAATTTTGAAGAATTTCGAGAAGTAGTTTTTTCTTTTCGTTTACCACGAATTTTGCTCACCGCATTAGATCTTCAACTCTTCACGATCATGACTCAAAAAATATGGACAATTAAATCGTTAGCCAAGAGTCTACGTGTTAGCGAACGTGGGGTGGAAATCATCTGTCGAAATCTATCGAGTGTAGGACTGCTCCACAAACGAGGTTCCCGCTACCAAAGTGGGAGCTTTGGACAGAGATTTCTCAATCAGCACAGCCCTTACTATCGAGGTGCCTATCTACAACTGATGCGTCGGCAATGGGATGACTGGAACCAGTTGACCCAAGCTGTGAAAACTGGACAACCCGTCGAAGAAAAAGAGTCGGAGACAGAGGAATATCGTCGAGCATTTAGCTGGGCCATGCATGAACGTTCAATGGATTCAGCTCGTCAGGTTGCCAGGCAACTCAACTTGAAACACGCATTTTCTTTACTTGATGTTGGAGGTGGACCCGGCACATATGCTTTGGAATTTTTAGCCAAAAATCCCAAACTGTCTGCAACGGTCTTTGACAGACCAGCAGCCTTGGATGTGGCAAAAGATATCGCGAAATCGCTTCGACACGGAGCTCGACTGTCGTATCAGGCTGGCGACTTTTTGACAGACCCCATTCATGGAACCTATGACCTTATTTGGATTTCAAATGTTATTCACATTTACTCTTCATCTCTTAATACTCGATTATTCCATCGATTGCGTACCCACTTGAATCCTGGAGGCCGAATATTTATTCAGGATACATTTTTGCTCGACAAAGAAGGGCTTCGGCCACTCGAAACCAACCTGTTTGCCGTCACGATGCTTTTATTCACAGAAACCGGTAATACCTATCGTGCGCTGGAAGTTGAATCATGGCTAAAAAAATCCGGTTATAAAAATCCTGGCAGGATAAAACTTCAAAAGGGAACAGGTGACTGGGAGGGTATCTTAATACAAGCTTCTCGATGACTCATGGTATTACGCGTTTCTCGTGAAATGTCTGCAATTAAAATACCGTAAACGAGCAACAAGCCTGAAAGTCTTATAATACACTTGCGGAATGACCTACTAACTGAGAAGATCGCTCATGTGCGGGTAGATTGATGATAAACGTGGTGCCGCTTTCTAATTCACTTTTGACTTCAACATGTCCTTTGTGTTCCTGAATGATTTGGTAGGCAATCGCCAAGCCTAATCCGGTGCCTTCATGTTCTTCACTGTGATGTTTCGTCGTAAAAAATGGATCAAAAATGTGCTCAAGGTCACCTTGAGCGATGCCAGCCCCAGTATCGCGGACTTCAATCTGAACCCATCGCTCACTATCAGCCTGAGAAACCACATAGCTACGAACGGTGAGGGTTCCTCCCTTCGTGGACATGGCCTCGGTTGCGTTTAAGAATAAGTTCAAGAGGACTTGTTTAATTTGCTGACGATCAACATGAACGGGAGGGAGATTTGGGCCTAGATCGGTTTCAATGACGACAATCTCATGAGAAGGGCGAATTCTTAAAGCATACAGACAGGACTCGACAATCTCATTGACATCCTCTAATTTTAAAAATGGTTCTGCTGGACGGGCATAATCCAAGATTTCTTTCGTCAACCGCTCGATTCGTAACACATCATCTTTCACGACCTGTCCAAATCGTAGAAGAAAGGTCTCATCGGTTGCACGCTCTGGGACTAAATCGACAAATGCCTTAATCGATGTGAGCGGATTGCGAATTTCATGAGCTAATCCTCCGGCCATGGTTTCTAAAGAACGCAAACGGTCAGTTCGTCTCACTAAAGCCTGTGAACGTTTCAGTTCTTCATAGAGGAGTGCGTTATCCAGAGCAATGGATGCCTCGTGTGACAGGGACATCAAGAGATCAATATCCAGTGAAGTATAGGAGGAACAAGAAACTTTCGGTCCAAGTGTACAAAAGCCGAATAAACGTCCTTTGCTAATTAAGGGAAGGCAGACTTCAATCGCCATCGATTCAAGAGTAGCTTTGAGAGCTTGTAGCGAGGACGACTCGTGAGCGTCTTCGAATTCATCTCGTATTACCATGGCTTTCGAGGCGTTGAGATGCTTAGGCAAATCATCATCGACGACGTGGCGTGAGAGCTGCTCTATATCTGTTGTGGCTCCAAATTGGGAGATTGGCAAAAAGCTTCCTTGTTCTCTATCTAATAAGTACAGGACGACATGTTGGATGCCCATGACTTGACCTAACATATACACAATCTCTCGTGCCAGTGGCTTCAACTTTAAATTTGTGACCAGCGACTTAGAAAACGTTGAAAGGGTTTGGTACATATCATGCCGTTCTCGAAATAATGTTTTGGCAACTGCCCTGTGCAGGTATGTCATGATGCGATAGGCAAGAATAATGAGCAAGGTGACACTGACCAACAACACGACAGAAAATTCGAAGTTGATTGTTTGGAAATAGACTTGTTGCGCATAGAGAAATACCGCAAAAGCCGGCAAACAAATCACGGCTAATGGAAAGAGGAACGTGACACTTTTTTCTATGGCCACAGTAAAATCAAAGATGCGATAGCGAATAAGCGCAAACGCCACTGTGACAAAGTATAAGCTGACAAGAATGTTTCCGTACGGTGGGAGTGTGATTCCGTACCACAATGGGAAATTTGTCGCACCGCCTCCCCAGCCGATCAATGAGCCGACGATGAGCACCAGGTATTGATTCCGTCGAACTCCTCGCGTGTTTCGGTAGGCCTTGCCAAACAAATACGTGGCATAAGAAAGAGAGAATAAGAACCAAATAAGGAAAATTGGAAAGACAACACCCGCTCGTGGCCAGTAAGCAAATCCCATTTGTGCTTCAACTCTCTCAACCAACCAGGGAGTGCAGTCGAACAGGAGAAGCAAGAGGGTAAGCAGACTTCCACCGAGCAGCAATTGACGGTGTTTCTTGTAGAGTCCAAGGAACGTCACGACATGATATAAATGCGCAATTGGAATCAGAATGGCTCCCGCCATTAACAACTGAACAAAAAGCTGAGCTATTTCTGCTGAGTCTGCTAAATGCCATGCGCAGTAAAAATAACTCCAAATCGAGAGACTTAAGCAATATAACCCAAAGGCCTGGTGTTTCAGGCTGTGAGGCGCACGGGAATATAAAAATAACCCAAGCCCGGACCCAAGGAGTCCATTCATGAGACCGCTGAAGGCGTAAAAGTTCATCTGAGGTTGGGGAAAACAAAAAATCACCCTTTCCTCTTCGAGTGAAACTCGAGTTGAAAAGGGATATTGGCTATCAATAAGGACGGATGAAGTCGGTAAAAATTGAGAGATGAATTTACTACATTATCACTCTCACGAGCACTTGCCAAGGGGGTGTGAGTCATCCGACATCCAACCATATAACTGCGTAGAAATAGGCCAAATGACACAGAAACCTAATCTCTGATAATGACAACCAATCATGAGAGAATTGATGCCCCTCTCTAGCTCATGGTTGCTGCGGGTTTAACTGGAATATGGCAAGGATGTGAACCGGGCAGGCCCGACGAATCGTAAGGTTCTATGCAGCATTCGCCAAGGTTCTGGTTGAGAAAGCTGGTTTTGAAGATGAGGTAGAATTCTTCTTAATGACGGCGATGTAAGCTTGATTGGCAAAAGTACTATACACCATGGGTGTGAGAGTAGGGTCGGTCTCTTGTAATAGTTGTCCGAGTTCTTCTTTATCGTGAAATTGAAAAACTCCATCTCCTTCCGCTTGTCGAATTTTTCCAGAATTGCTTAGCAGACTTCTGGCTTCTTCAATTTCATCTACTCGAGTCGTTTCTTGAACAGAGTTTGTGTAGATGATCGAAAGGTCAGAGTTTGGCTTGAGGTTACTGAGAACTAAAGTCCCATTTGGTGCGAGGACTCGAAAGAGTTCTCGCAAGGTGGCTTTCGGATCCTTGAGATAACCAAGTACGAGGTTTGATACGATTTTATCAAATGTGTTGTCAGAGAATGGGAGTGGCTGATTTAAGTCGACACAAGAGAACGTACTAGTGATAGCCACATCGCTTGATGGTTGACGTGAAACGACTGTTTGAAAATTTTCTTGTGACTGCCGGAGTGCGGCAGGGACAAAATCAATTCCCACATACTGTACCTGTTTCGGCATCTTTTCTCGACGTGAGAGACTGTTAGATCGTTCGTGCAGATAGAAGAACGGAGCAAAGTTCCCATTGCCACAACCGGCATCGAGGATGGATTCGCCAGAGGAGACCGTTCCCATCAATCTCAACATGTGATCAAGCAACTGTTGATAGTCGCCATAGTTCACAATATGATGGAAATGATCCAAGTAATCTTTCCAGAATTCTGAGAGCTGTTCGCTCATGAGCGATGCTTTCATGTGCTCCCGTTCTTTCTTATTCTGTACTCCTATGGCTTTCCTTGTTGGCTCGATGAGTTCAATATTGGCCGTGGAAACCCCAAGGTAGTTTTGACAATGCCGCATAATCTGATGGTACACGTGTTTGGTCTTACGTGGGTTTTCGGTGATTCGATGGAGGCCTTCCGGAATCATGTACCAATCACGAAGCTGCTCACCTAAAGCCTCGGAAACCGTACTGACTGATTCGTGCCGGACCCATGCGTCACATTCAGCACTCACCATCAGAACGGGTGTACGGATTCGCGAAGCATCTTGAACCGTCGACAAAACATCAGAAAAGTTTTCGATTGTAGCATCCGCCAGCCAGTGACTAACAGCAACATCAAATCCCAGTACATTTGAAACCCCCTTTCTTTCACCTTTTTGATAATTTCCTACGAGATCTTCTTGATGAACGGCTTGAAGTGTTTGTTGAACATTAACAACCGGCGTAATAAGAACGAGGAAATCCACTGCTGTTCCACTTGCGATCGCTTTAAGGGCAACTCTTCCACTTAGGCTTGTGGCCACTAGTCCACGTGTGCAATGAGACCATCTTTCGCTCACATAGTTGACGACTGTTTCGAGATCCTCACGCATGAGAGATAAGGTCGTATTGACATGTTCTCCATCACTGATGCCAACATGATTGGTATGGTCATATCGAAGAACGTGAAACCCATTCGAGGCAAAATAGTAGGCCAACATAATGTATTCACGCTTTGTCTCTCCATAGCCAGGAGACAGAATAATGACCGGACTATCCGAAGCACGAGGCGTTAGGGGTGCATCGTGATAGGCGCGAATCACTTGACCGTGTCGATTTGGAATTTCCAAGGGAGTGCTCACAATTTCCATATCTGACTGTTTAGCGATATTCAGGGTCGTTGGCTGAGAAATCTGAGCTTTCTTGAACTCAACTCGTTGTCGACTTGAGTCATGAGAAGAAACTGAAGAAAGCAATCGTTGAGGTGTCTTCATTTTCCATAAAGATTCTCCGGAGTCCAACGGATGTAAGGTGCCTCTCAAAAATGCGGAAGAGATCGGCAATAACGAATCTCTTAAGATTAATTTCAACCGCTGCCATCGAAGATCATCGAGACTGTCATAGGCGATAGTGAGTTGAACTGTTGACCAACGTCCAACGATTTCGTCTCCCAACGGAGTGATCTGTTCTATTTGACCAAGAATTTCAACACTAAACGCCGACGACTCAATATCAAGGTGAACC
Organism: Nitrospirales bacterium; assembly: GCA_965223675.1. Lineage (GTDB taxonomy): Bacteria > Nitrospirota > Nitrospiria > Nitrospirales > UBA8639 > JAGQKC01. The sequence goes on from OZ245013.1 coordinate 1,058,526, forward strand.
GATTGCGAAACAACGACCAACGGACATCCTTGTATCCTCATGTTCAAATTAGACCGAGTGAAATGTATTAAATTCCCTTCCCAGCAAACTCCAGTACCTTCAAGAGATACGGGAAGTGCATTGAGGCTATCCCACGAGGGTTTCTCATTGACTCTTCGAACTGGCGAATACACGTCCGATAGAATTTGGCTGCTCATTTGAGTCAAGGGATTTTGTGAAATAGTAGAATTCATGTCCGCACCTCTAATTTGTATTTGAGTGAATATACTTAATATTTTTTACGTGTATTTTTGGCAGAACCAATCCACTGGCAGAGTCTTCTGCCCCGAGAATTCACGGGTCTCTGTTAGAATTTTATTTGGAAATCAAAAAACTCTAATCACGTATTGCGTACATTCTCTCCACTTTTTGCGTGTATTTTTTCAGATGAAGTGGGAAGAGAATGTTTGCATATTCCTGTCATACAGCAACCTCTATGCCAGTCTAAAATTTTTTAAATGAACATTGACACACTGCCAAATTCTTGATGATTACAGGGAATTTTTTGCCTAAAAGGATACTTTGTTCTCTTTTACGAAGGATGGAAGCGGCCCACATCTGTCGAGATCATGACAAGATCGTGCTGCGCTCGTTGTGGTATTTGACATCTTTCTACGGATCTTCCATTGACTCACTACTGGCGGATCCCTAGAATTTGAAAAACTTCATTAGGAGGGCTTCATGATGAACGATGCGAGCCAACCCATCCGTAATGTTGCTCTTGTTTCTGCTCCAGGTTCCGGTAAAACCATCTTGAGTGAGGCGCTGGCTTTTACGGCCAAGGCGATCGACTCTATGGGCTCCACCGCCAAAGGAAACACCATTTCTGACTTTGAGCTTGAAGAAATTCATCGACATCATTCGGTCAGCTCATCGTTATTGCAATTTGAATGGAATGAGACACGCATCAATCTCATTGATACTCCAGGTTCCTTAGATTTTTTTAGCGATGTAAAGTCGTGCCTAGGAGCAGTGGATAGCGTCGTGATGGTTCTTGATGCGAATGGCGGGATTAAGAGTGAATTAGAAAAGGCGTGGGATCTCATTCAGGAATTAGGTTTACCCTGTCTCCTCTTTATTAATGGACTGGATAAAGAACGTTCAGACTTTTCTAGAGCTCTGGAAGAATGCTGCCAAACGATGGGAATTAATGGAGTTCCACTTTCGATACCAGTAGGAAAAGAAAAGCAGTTGTCAGGAGTGATTGACCTCATTCATCGAACGATGATTTCCTCAAATTTCAGTGCTCCCAAAATTCAGAAGCAAGAGATTCCTCAGGAGATTATTCCTCAAACCGATGACGTTCGTCGTCAATTAATTGAAAAAATTGCTGAGACAAATGATCAGCTAGTCGAAAAGTATTTGACAGAGGGGGATCTCAGCCAAGAGGAAATTGTCGAAGGTTTAACATTTGGAACGCTCGAAGGCAAACTCATACCGATATTGTGCGGATCTGCCCTCAATAATATTGGAACTTCATTAATTTTGGATGCGATCAGTAGCTATTTACCTTCTCCAGAAGATTGGGCACACGTACATCCCATCAGTGGGAAAGACCCACATACGGGTGAAACTCTCACTCGCGAGGGACAGTCAACAGAGCCATTTTCCGCAAAAGTTTTTAAGACGACGATTGATCCGTTCATGGGACGTCTCACCTATATTCGAGTTCATTCTGGTTCATTACAAGCTGATTCAGGATTTTTTAACGTGACGCAAGGTTCCAAAGAAAAGGGCGGTCATATTTTTTTCGCATTAGGAAAAAAGTTCACTTCCATGAAAAGTATATGTGCGGGAGATATAGCCGCTATTGGAAAACTGAAAGATACGCAGACTGGGGATACCTTGTGTGAAGAAAAACATCAAATTCAGTTTTTGCCTCCAAAGTTTATACGACCGGTTATGTCATTTGCCCTCGAACCGAAAAGTAAAAATGATATCGATAAGGTGAGCGTCGGACTTCATAAACTTGTCGAAGAAGATCCATCATTAGAATTTTTACGAAATGAAGAAACAAAAGAAATGCTCATTAGCGGGGTAGGCCAGACTCACATTGATGTGACCCTTGAGAAGTTAAAGAGAAAATATGGTGTTGAGGTGAATCTGAATACTCCGAAAATTCCTTACAAGGAAACGATTCAGCGTATGGCTCAGGCACAGGGAAAGTACAAGAAGCAAACGGGCGGGCATGGACAATACGGGGATTGTTGGCTTCAGCTTGAGCCTCTGCCTCGCGGATCAGGTTTTGAGTTTCAGAATAAAATCGTTGGAGGCGTCATCCCTCGTAATTTTATTCCTGCCGTGGAAAAAGGCGTCATCGAGGCCATGCAACATGGAACCGTGGCCGGCTTTCCTGTCGTGGATGTTCGAGTGACTGTCTACGATGGGTCCCACCATCCGGTAGATTCTTCTGAAATGGCATTCAAAGTAGCGGGGTCTATGGGCTTTAAAAAAGCCATGGAGTCTGCTCTTCCGACATTGCTTGAACCGATCATGCATGTAGAGGTGACCGTTCCTGATGAAATGGTGGGAACCATCATTGGGGACCTCAATGCTCGACGCGGGCGAATTCAAGGGATGTCAACAAAAGGTCATCATCAAATCGTTAAAACGTTGATTCCTCTTGCTGAAATTCTGCAATACGCGCCCGCCCTGACATCCATGACTGCCGGAAAGGGAAGCTATGTGATGGAATTTTCAGGATATGAAGAGGTGCCGCGAGAGAATACTCACAAAATTATCGACGAACACAAGAAGGAAATGGTGGCGGTGTCATCCTAGAGAAACCACTCAGAAACATTGCCTGCTGTCATTGCAGAGTTTTCAGAACTACGAAGAACGCACGGTCTTTGCGGACAACGCGCAAGAGGATGGTTTCGCCCGGAGTGACGCGCTCGAGTGCTTCTGAAAATTGGCTAACCGACCTCACCTCTTGCCGATTGACTTCTTTGATCAGATCTCCTTCTTTTAACCCTTCTGAATGAGCTAAACTTCCGCGTTCGACTCGTGATACTAACACTCCAGTAGCGTCCTGAAGCTCAAATTTTTCAGCCAAGGCCGCAGTGACTGCTTGGACATCGATGCCGAGAGTCACATCGGATTTGTGCAAAGGGAGTGAAGCCACAATAGGCTTTTCCTCTCGCTCTCCCATCGCCACCTCGATTGTCGACAGTATGCCATCACGAATGACCTCGACCATCGCAGTCTCTCCAGGACCGACTTGAGCCACGAGGCGAGACAATTGATTGGGCGTGTTGACTGGTGTTTCGCCAATCGTCGTAATGATGTCGCCTGGTCGAATCCCAGCTAGGTGCGCAGGCTCACCTTCAAAGACCTCGTTGACAAGCACTCCTATACCTTCCTGGGCTTGAAATTTCTTGGCCAGTTCAGATGTTATCGGTTGAATACCCACGCCAAGCCATCCACGCACGACACGTCCATGGGAACGCAGTTGCCCAACAATACGTGCGACCATATTTGAAGGAATGGAAAATCCTATTCCTTGCGCCATATGAATAATCGCAGTATTTATTCCAACGACTTCACCTCGCAAATTAAACAAAGGACCACCAGAATTCCCGGGATTAATCGCGGCGTCGGTTTGTAGGAAATTCTCATATTTCGAGAGGTTGAGTCGTTCACGACCAATACCGCTAATCACGCCAAGTGTCACAGTTCGATCCAATCCTAAGGGATTTCCTACAGCTAATACCCACTGTCCGACTTTCAAGATCGATGAATTTCCAAACACGGCATTCGGAAATGTTCGATCAGCCTCCACTTTCAACAAGGCAATATCCGTGTCTTTATCTCGGCCGATGACTTTCGCAAATACTTTAGTCTTATCAGACAACCGGACCTCAGCCTCAGTGGTATTTTCTCCGATGACATGATTATTGGTCACGATAAAACCGTCATCGCTGATAATCACACCAGAACCCGTTCCAGGCACACGTGGCATCCCTTGGCGTGACAAGCCGCGTGAAGTTCCAATTTTTCGAATCGGTGCAATGTTGACGACGGTAGGTGTGACTCGCTCAGCTAATGCGGCTATGGAGTTCTGAATATCTTCGAGAACCTGAAGCCCTCGAAGTTCTGATTCATTCCTCGGGGCATCACTTAGAGCATTGTTGAAGTGGAGCAACATAAACATACTAAGAAAAAAAAATATTTTGAGCTGACTGTAAGGAAAATTCATAAAATTATAAATGTCTGATAAGTAATATTATGTCAACTAGAGTGTGTTTCCAGCTTCCCTTCCGTTCCGGCCATGAGCCTTTGCATATTTTCTTTATGACGAAAGAGTACCACAAGACTGATACCGCAGCAGGCAAGGACAAATGACTGTGACTTGGAGAAAACAAACATAGCAAAAATTGGTAGTGTCAGAAAGGCTCCAATTGCGCCACCTGATGAATATCGAAAGACGCCAACCATCAGCAACCAAACCGCGGTTACTGATAGGCCGATGGCTAAATCTAAACCTCCTAATGCACCTAGAGCTGTGGCGACGCCTTTACCGCCTTGGAACTTCAGGAATATCGGGAAAATATGACCTAAAATTACGGCCAGGGCCACGAACAATACTTCAAGTTCATTGTGAAGTATTTGCTGCGCAATCCACAAAACAAGAAATCCCTTCCCGGTATCTCCAAGCAGCGTCATGATTCCAGCTTTTCTTCCTGAACTTCGCAATACATTCGTAAAGCCAATATTGCCGCTTCCCGTGGTCCGAGGGTCTTGGGTTTGGCATAGCTTTGACGCAAGAAGACCAAAAGGAATTGTTCCAACAAGATATGCAGCAACTAATATAATGGTGAACGATGTCCAATCTAGGTCCATATGCGAGAATCCATATAACTTTTAGAGGTATTGCGGTCCAACTTTTCGCAACACTTCAATAATATATCTCGTTCCAGATATCACAGCGAAAAATAGTGCAGCCCACAACAACCAGGTCCCTAACAGATGTAAGGAGACCAACGGAAGGATAATGACATCCTGAAGAATTAAACAGAGAATCCCGGAAATTTGAGATACGACTTTAATTTTCCCGAGCGAATCTGCCGCAAAGATAAATCCTTCCCGCGCTGCAACAGCCCGTGCCCCCGTGACGATGATTTCCCGCGCAATGATTCCTATAACAAGCCAGACCTCAACTCGTTGAAACTCAACCAAAAGAACCAGGCCTGCGGCAACGAGAAGCTTATCAGCGACAGGATCGAGTAGCTTCCCTAAGTTCGTAATTTGACCGCGCCGCCTCGCAACATGGCCGTCAAGTAAGTCTGTAAGCGCCGCAATGGCAAATACACATGCCGCCGCAAGAGATCGATCTTCAGTGGGATTTGAGAATAGATAGACAAACACAGGGATCAGAAGTATCCGAGAGAGCGTCAAGGAATTCGGTAGGTTAAAGTACTCCTCTTTTGCATGAGAACGACCACTGGAGTGCTTTATCTTGACAGCCTGGGAGGTTGACATGAGTGACATGGATTTTTGCTATTGGCGAAAAGACCAACTAGGAGTTAGTCATTTTTGTAAAATGCCCGTGCGGCGTGCCATTAGGAGATCTTTTCTTTTTTGGCAGCTTCACAGATCGAGAGCAATTGTACCAATAATTCCCGTAAGTCTGATAGCCGAACCATATTGGGACCATCGGACGGAGCCGAGTCTGGGTCCGGATGAACCTCCATGAAAAACCCCTGGCACCCAACGGCTGCAGCCGCTCGAGCAAGAGGCGCCACAAATTCTCGTTGTCCCGACGAATGCGTGCCTCCCCCTCCGGGCAATTGGACGCTATGCGTCGCATCAAACACGACAGGATACCCAAACTGTCTCATAATTGGGAGCGCGCGCATATCCACGACAAGATTATTATACCCAAATGATGTACCTCGCTCGGTTAAAAGAATCTGCTTTCCTCCACTGTCTTCCAACTTTTTCACCACATTTCCCATTTCAATGGGAGCGAGAAACTGTCCTTTTTTCACATTGACCACACGTCCTGTTTTTGCGGCCTCGATGAGTAAGTCTGTTTGGCGACATAAGAACGCAGGAATTTGCAACACATCAACGACTTCCGCGGCGCGAGGAACTTCATGAATATTATGAACATCCGTCAAGACAGGGATTTTGATCTCTTCCTTTACTTTTTTCAGTATCGCGAGACCCTTATCTTGGCCAAGCCCACGAAAAGACGAAATTGATGTACGATTGGCTTTGTCATACGACGACTTAAAAATATATGGAATACCAAGGTCTTTGGTTATCTCCGAGACAGTCGCGGCCGTTTCGATGGCTAATTTTTCATTTTCGATAACACAGGGACCGGCAATGAGGAAATGAGGATTTTGTCCTCCAACCTTTAACGGGCCGATGTTCACTTCATGTTGCTTGATCATATGTATGAGTACTCTGACGAGAGGGCAGAAAATTTAGCGGCCAAATTTCTTTTGTAAGGCCGCACCAATGAATGCCGTAAACAGAGGATGAGGGTGATGAAATCGAGAATGAAACTCTGGATGAAATTGCGTTCCGACAAACCAGGGATGATTCGGCAATTCGATGATTTCAGCCAGCGCGTTATCTGGAGAACAACCGCTCAACACAAGCCCTTTGGAGGTTAAGGACTCTCGGTACTCCATGTTAAATTCGTACCGATGTCGATGCCGTTCACTAACATCAGTTTGACCGTAGACCTTGTGCGCCAGTGTGCCCTCTACCACTCGGCACGGGAACGCCCCTAAACGCATCGTGCCACCCATATCCTGGACATCCTGTTGTTCCGGCAATAAATCAATGACAGGATCCGGGGTCTTCGCATCGAACTCTGAACTATTCGCCTTCGCGAAGCCGGCAATATTCCGTGCAAATTCTATCACCGCGCATTGCATCCCGAGACAGAGACCCAAATAGGGAATTTTTCGTTCTCGAGCAAAGCGAATGGCCTCTACCTTGCCTTCAATCCCTCGAATGCCAAATCCACCTGGAATCATAATTCCATCCGCATCTTGAAGAAGACGATCTGGTCCCATTTTTTCAAGATCGCCTGACTCCACCCAGGAAATTCGAACCCCTGCTTCATCCTGTAGACCTCCATGAATCAACGCCTCAGACAGACTTTTATACGATTCTTTGGAGTCCACATATTTGCCAACGAGTGCGATCATCACCTCGTGTTTGGGACGTTTAATTTTTTGGACCAAGGCATCCCAATCTCGTAAATTTGGCGGTCCCGTCTCTAAACGCAAAGAACGAACAATTAATTCATCCAGTCCTTCTTTGCGTAAGACAATCGGAACTTCATACACCGTCTCAACATCTTTGGCGGTAATCACCGATTCTTTATCAACATTACAAAATAGGGCGATTTTTTCCTTGACCGAGGGAGGAAGGTAGCGATCAGTGCGACAGAGAAGAATATTGGCTTGGATACCAATTTCGCGTAATTTATTCACGGAATGTTGTGTCAGTTTTGTCTTTAATTCACCGGCTGTTTTGATATAGGGCACTAATGTCAAATGGATATACAAAACATTTTCTCGCCCCACATCAAACGGCATCTGCCGAATCGCTTCTAAAAATGGTAGGCTTTCAATATCGCCGACCGTCCCCCCGATTTCGACAATCACGACATCCACATCATGCGAGACATGTAAGATTGTCTGCTTAATTTCATCTGTAATGTGGGGAACGACTTGGACTGTCCCTCCCAAATATTCACCTTTCCGTTCTTTTTTAATCACCGAATCATAGATCTTTCCTGTCGTGCAATTATTCTCTTTGCTTAATCGAACCGAAGTGAATCGTTCATAATGCCCAAGATCTAAATCCGTCTCGGCGCCATCATCCGTCACATAGACTTCACCATGTTGGTAAGGATTCATCGTGCCGGGATCGACATTGATATACGGATCAAGCTTTAAAAACGAGATTTTTAACCCTCGACTTTCAAGCAATTGTCCGATTGAAGCAGAAGCCAACCCTTTCCCAAGTGATGAAACAACTCCGCCGGTGACAAAAATAAATTTACTCATTGATATGTCATCATTGTGTTAGGTTGTGAATACTGAACTCGGTGGACTGAGTGACTGCTCCGAATGCCGCGAAAATTGTGTTGACGCGGCATCCAGCTCCTCGGGTCGATCAATCCGAAGAGATGGGTGCTTGGTCTCCCACACACGAATCGACATCCCATGTTCCAGTGCGCGAAGCTGCTCGAGTTTTTCGGCATCTTCCAACGTTCCGGTCGGCAAACTTGCAAACTGCAACAGGGCCTCACGTCGAAATACGTAAATACCTAAATGACCAAAATGCACAACTGGCTCGACGGACTCTGTTTGCCTATCACGTACAAATGGAATAGGCAACCGAGAAAAATATACGGCGTGTCCGCTCGCATCGGTCACGACTTTTACGAGTGCCGTATCCTGTAATTCATCGTGTGTCAGTAGCTGTCGTTTGAGTGTGCCAATCTGACTCTTGCTCCTCAAGAACGGATCGAGTAAATCCTGTAAGAGCGAAGGGTGTAAAGGAATTTCATCGGCCTGAAGATTCACGATGATGGAACAATCGATGTCAGCCGCCGCCTTGGCCACGCGATCTGTGCCGGTGCGACATGGGGTATCGATGATCATGGCCTGCCCGCCAAACGTTTGAACGGCCTGAAAGATACGATCATCATCAGTGACGACACGAACTTCGGAAACTCCTGAAGTCTGAAGCGCCGCCTGATAGACATGTTGAATCAACGGTCGACCAGCCATGAGGGCTAATGGTTTCCCAGGAAATCGCGTTGATCCATAACGGGCAGGAATCACTACCCCAACCGATGATCGATCCTCAGGCATTGCGTAAAGCTTTCTTGAGCTGATCTTGAGTCACGCTCGCCGTTCCGACCATACCCACCACGACACCAGCCGCCTGATTCGCAAGAAACGCCGCATCGCGAAACGACGCTCCGGTGCTCATGGCCAGTGACATGGTGCTCACGACGGTATCTCCCGCTCCGGTCACATCAAAAACCTGACGGGCTTTTGATGGGATATGAAGCCCTTTTTTTTTGCCTTCATACAGGCTCATCCCTAACTCTCCACGCGTAATCAGCACAGCCTGGCAGCGAATTTTTTTTAACAACCTCTGGCCAATCTCATCGATTGGTTGCTCAGTACTCCCAATCGCACCCGCAGCCTGATAGGCTTCAACATGGTTAGGTGTTATCGCCGTCACGCCATGATAATGTGAAAAATGCTCAACTTTGGGGTCGACAATGATCGGAACGTGATGCCGTGATGCGACTGCTGAGAGACCCTCCATCAGTGATGCTGTGATCACGCCTTTCGCATAATCAGAAATGACCAGACACGAAATTTCAGGTAACCGGGAGATCACATACCGAAGCACCTTTCGTTCTGTTGCCAACGACAGATTGTTTTGCTGCTCGACATCAAATCGGACAATTTGCTGATTGTGTGCAATCACTCGAGTTTTGCGCGTCGTTGGACGAGACGCATCGATGACCACACCGCCACGACCTCGTCGGAAGACCCCAAGCGCCTTTAGGAGTGCATGCCCCCCTTCATCAGAGCCAATCACTCCACACAGGTCAGCTTGCCCTCCGAGAGACACAACGTTTCGATAGACATTCGCGGCTCCCCCAAGACACAGAGACTCGGAATCAACATGGACGACAGGAACAGGAGCCTCAGGAGAAACACGATTAACTTTACCCCAGATAAAATGATCTAAAATCAGATCGCCAAGAACCAGGACCTTGGCTCGAGAAAATCGTTGAATGTACTTCTCTAGTTTTTTGGTCATGCGCTACAGTGCAAGTGCGGAAACTAAATATCTGGCCATTCCTCTCTAGAAAGTGAGCACGATAATAGTCCGGTCTAACGTATCAGCTTGCCGATCCGTTCCCAGCGAACCCAATCCGCCCATGTTCCCTGTCCATTCCATGACCAATAGCTCATAAACGCTTTCCCCTTGATCTTATTCATTTTCACAAACCCCCAAAATCGGCTGTCTAAACTCTGATCGCGATTGTCTCCCATCACGAAATAGGAGTTTTCAGGTACGGTAATCGGCCCAAAATTGTCACGCTGATTAATGTGTCCGTCAATAATCCCTGGATCGATTCGCTGCGTGTAGGCCTCATCTTTAAGTGGTTGTCCATTGATGTAGACCACCTTGTTTTTAGTAAAGATGGTATCACCGGGTAAACCAATTATTCGTTTAATAAAGTCTTTTTCTTCATCTTCTGGAAAGCGAAAGACGATGATGTCTCCACGTTGCGGATCTCCAAACTTCCACATGATTTTTGACGAGTAGCACGTGATCGGAGGAAAACTGACTTGCATTTTACAGTCGGTTGGCCACTGCAGGCCGTAGGCCAGCTTACTCACGAGAATATGATCACCGATTAGGAGAGTCGGAATCATAGAACCTGAAGGAATTTTAAAGGCTTGAACGACAAAGACACGAATCACAAATGCCAGGATAATCGCGATGACAATCGCTTCGGCATACTCTCGAATAATGGATTTATTCGAGCCTTCTCCTTCGCCTTCTTCACTCACCGGTGACGAAGATGTTTCTTTCATGATTTTCTCAGGCTGTTTATGCATTTCGTCTTCCGATGGCGTCATATTAATCATTTTCGGTCTTGAGGATGGCTAAAAACGCTTCTTGGGGCACTTCCACACGTCCTAACTGTTTCATGCGTTTCTTGCCCTCTTTCTGTTTCGCCCATAATTTTCGTTTTCGCGAGATGTCTCCACCATAACATTTCGCAGTCACATTTTTTTTCAGGGCCCCAACGGTCTCGCGGGCAATAATGCGATTCCCGATCGCAGCCTGAATTGCCACCTCAAACATTTGCCGGGGAATGAGTTCTTTCATTTTTTCCGCTAATTGTCGTCCCCGACTTTGGGCCTTGTCTTTATGAGTAATCACCGAAAGCGCATCCACATTTTCGCCGTTGAGCAGGAGGTCCAGCTTGACTAACTCAGACGGACGGTACCCCGTGAGTTCATAATCAAGAGAGGCGTAGCCTTGGGTTCGTGATTTGAGGCGGTCATAAAAATCTAACACCATCTCGTTTAATGGCAACTCATAGGTCAACATGACACGAGTCGGATCTAGATACTGCAATCCCTGCTGTACGCCCCGGCGTTCTTGACAGAGTTGCAAGATATTCCCGACATAGCGTTCGGGGGTAATGATGGTGGCTTTAATGAATGGCTCTTCCATTTTCTCGATCATCGAAGGGTCTGGCAATTTTGCAGGATTATCAATGTCGAGCACATCACCCTTCGTCGTATAGACACGATAGATCACGGTCGGCGCAGTACTAATCAGGTCTAGGTTGTATTCACGTTCAAGCCGTTCGCGAATAATTTCCATGTGCAACAAGCCCAGGAAACCACAACGAAACCCAAAACCTAACGCCAAAGACGTTTCAGGTTCATACCCAAATGAAGAGTCATTCAGACGAAGTTTTTCTAACGAATCCCGCAAATCTTCAAACTTTGAATTATCGATGGTATACAGTCCACAAAACACCACCGGTTTCACATCTTGATAGCCTGGCAGAGGTTCCGGAGCCGGTCGGCTTGCATCGGTGATAGTATCTCCGATTTTGGTATCTGAAAGATCTTTCATCCCCGCACACAAATAGCCAACCTCCCCCGTTCCTAGACGAGAGGTTTTCGTTCGTTTGGGAGTAAATATGCCGACTTCATTAACTTCAAAAACTCGCTGGTTCGACATCATTTGTATTTTCATGCCTGGAGTAATTTCCCCATCGAGGACTCGAAGCAAGACGATCGCACCCTGATAGCTATCAAACCAGGAGTCAAAAATGAGCGCTTTGAGTTCTCGATCAGAAGAGCCCTTGGGAGGTGGTATGCTCTGCACGACCGCTTCCAACACATCTGGCACTCCCCGTCCATCTTTTGCGCTAATATAATGAGTCTCATCAACATCAAGACCTAATGTATCTTGAATTTGCTGTTTGACGCCCTCAATATCCGCACTCGCTAAATCGACTTTATTAATCACGGGAATAATGGTCAGATCGTTAGCAATCGCTAAATACACATTCGCAATCGTCTGAGCCTCAACTCCTTGAGTCGCGTCAACGAGTAATAACGCGCCTTCACACGCCGCCAAACTGCGTGAGACTTCGTAAGTAAAATCTACATGACCTGGGGTATCTATCAGATTGAGAAGGTATTCATTACCATCTTTGGATCGAAATTTCGTGGTGACGGCATGAGCCTTGATAGTAATACCACGTTCCCGCTCAAGGTCCATCGCATCCAGGTACTGTTCCCGGAATTCTCGCTTTGTGATGGCCCCCGTAATTTCAAGGAACCTATCAGCAAGGGTGGATTTTCCGTGATCGATATGAGCGATAATGCAGAAGTTACGAATGCAAGATAGCTGCGGTTGGTCTTTCATCTCCAATTGCTTGATTGTAGTAAGCATTTTCCAGGTTGTCAAAAAAGGAAGATGCCACCTATACTCGCCTAAAATTTACGGTTTTTAGCGATGAAACGCCGTTTATCTACCCAATCATTGACTGCCCTAGATCATCAATACCTTTGGCATCCCTTTACGCAAATGAAGGAATGGGTCGAGGAAGGCCTTATTATCATTGAACGTGGGGAAGGGCCCTATCTATACGATACGAATGGGCGTCAATACTTGGATGGAACGTCCTCCATTTGGGTCAACATTCATGGGCATCAGCATCCCAAGATCGACCAGGCTCTTCGACGTCAGCTCAAGAAAGTCGGCCATAGTACGATGTTGGGGCTTTCTAGCCCCCCAGCCATTTTATTGGCCAAGAAGCTCATAGACGTAGCACCCCCAGGTTTATCGCGTGTGTTTTATTCAGACGATGGATCAACCGCTGTCGAAGTCGCCTTAAAAATGGCCATTCAATATTGGGCTCAAGTTAAACCAGCCATAAAAACTAAACGAAAGTTCATCCATCTTAGTCAGGCCTATCATGGGGACACTTTGGGAGGCATGAGTGTCAGTGGAGTCGAACTTTTTCACAAGCCATTTCATTCAGTTCTCTTTCAATCCCATGAAATTCCACAACACCATTGTTATCGTTGTCCATTGAATCTCACCTACCCATCGTGTCACACAGACTGTCTCACTCCACTTGAAGATTTACTCAAGAAAAAGCACAAAGAGATTGCTGGTGTCGTGATTGAACCGATGGTCCAAGCTGTAGCCGGCATCATCCCCTCCCCTCCTGAATATGTAAAGAAAGTCAGAGATCTCTGCACTAAATTTAATGTATTACTTATAGCTGATGAGGTAGCCACAGGTTTTGGTCGAACAGGACGGATGTTTGCCTGCGAACATGAGGAGATCAGCCCAGACCTTATGGCTATTTCCAAAGGATTGACGGGTGGCTACATGCCCTTAGCCGCAACTCTGACGACAGAGAAAATTTATGAGGCATTTTTAGGAGAGTACGATGACTGGAAGACGTTCTTTCATGGACACAGTTATACTGGAAATCCTCTTGGATGTGTTGCAGCCTTGGCAAACTTGCAAATTTTCAAGGAAGAACGAACGCTAGAAAAACTCAACAAAAAGATTAAATTACTCAATGAACTATTGAGGCCTTTAGAAAATGAACCAATTGTGGGAGACATTCGTCAAATTGGATTTATGGTAGGCATCGAACTCGTCAAAAACAAGAAAACCAAAACACCTTTTCCGCTCGCGGACCGAATAGGGCATCAAGTTGCCAAAGCATGTCAGAAGCGTGGCCTACTCATCCGTCCCATCGGAAATGTCTTAGTCCTTCTTCCTCCACTCTGTGTGAGTGCTGAAGAACTCAAGAAAATGATGAAGATTCTTGAGAAGTCTATTCAATCCGTCCAGAAGTTCGCCTGACTTTCACCAAAAAGAACGTGTTGTTGTTTAGAGATAATCTGTAGTTGTCGTTCCCTGATTTTACAATCTCTTAACCGTCGATAGTGGAGATTTTTCCCATTTTCCATAAACCTGAGTTGCGTAATAGTAATATATATATTACAGTATAGGGAGTGGCTATCTGATACACGATTGAAGAATACATCACCGAAGGCGGTAAGACACCGTTTCGTAATTGGTTCAACCACCTGAAAGATCAGACGGCTCAAAGAAAAATCGCCGTCAGATTACGCCGAGCCAGTTTCGGAAACTTTGGCGATTGTAAACGGATCAAAGGAGCCCAAGGCCTCTGGGAAATGCGGGAACATTACGGCGGAGGTTACCGTATCTATTATTCTGTAAAAGACAAGACGGTAGTGTTATTGCTGGCGGGATCGACCAAAAAAGACCAGACGAAAGCGATCGCCAAAGCCAAGGACTATCTTGTTGATTTTGAAAGGAGGCATCGTCATGACTAGAAAGGCCAGCCAACCATTGGAGTTTGCCAATCTCAAGGTGTTGAAAGACCCGGAACAGGCAGCTCTTTACCTTGAAGAAATCCTCGCTGATGGTAATCTAGACTTATTCAAAGAAGCATTAAAAGATGTCGCCGCTGCGAGGGTCGGCAATATGACGACATTGGCTAAGAAAACCCATCTTGCCAGAGAAGCCCTCTATACCTCTCTCTCCAGAAAGGGCAATCCCCGTCTTGATACACTGACGAAAGTTTTAGATGCCGCAGGACTTCGTCTAACCGTGACCACCGCCTAAAGGAACCAGCTCAAGTAGGAGCTGAATTCGGAGCCCTCTTTTCTTTTCGGTCGTACTGGTGTGTAGATCACTACTCATCCTCCTCTAATCTTTCCGAGGCAATGGTTTGGACCAACCAACCATTACTTCTACATTAGTAAGAAAAATGACGTTGAATAATTGTGTCTATCTAAAAATCAAAACCTACAAAATACTGCCGCAACAAGATTCTTAGGAAACTGTTGATTCGTTTGTTGGATGGGAGCGTAAGGCATAGGGTAATTCTTTGGCAGTTTTTTTCTTTTCAGGTTTTCTAGCCAGATCTGGCCTCGCTTCTAGTATCCAGTTAATAGCCTGCTCGTTATAGCTTCGAAGTTGGCTATGAATATGCCAGCGTATGTCATTGACTGAATCGACATAATTGTCAAAATCTTTTTGCGTGAGAGCTTCTGGTGCAAGGGATAATAACCTTCGAAGCAAGACGCTTTCACATCCGGAAGCTTGCTCCTGAAATGAGGGATACACAAAGTATTTGGCCAGGTCTAGTCGGTGACACAGAACACGGGCAAGTTGATTGTAATTTCTTTCTTTGTTTTCCTTTCCTGCAACACCAATAATTTCTTCTCCATAAAGATACACTTTTTCAAACGTAATGACATAGGATGAAGTTTCTAACAGCGTTTCAAACAACTTGGTATTCACATTCAAGAGTTGTTCATCAAAAGCCAGAGACACTGTATGCCTGGCCATTTCAGGACATGTATGAATCATGTCGATCATCTTTTTAAAACAGGCTTTTTGGAGTTTTTTGTCTAGGTAATCGATGATGGATTCGATCATTTTAATGTCTTCGACCGTAATAAGAGAACAATCTCTTCTGATGATTTCTTTTGCCTTTCTGACACGACTCCTGACCAGTTCTATTTTAGACCCGCCGTTCAGCATGTGCGCATTATCGTAATTGGCTCGTTTGTCTTCGTTACTGAGCACTTCATAGGCTTCGTTGATCTGAAACATTTTTTCTTTCGCCGCTTGGCGCTCCCATTGTGGAACGACATCTTCATGATGTTCTTTGACAAATTTTCGCCAGGCACTCTGGATTTCTTTGATGAGTGCATCTTCGGGAACGCCAAGAATTTGGTAATAATTTTGTCCGCTAATCATGTTTCGCTAAGATCTTAAGGTATTCTTTATGAATAAAGTTTCAAAGTTACTATAAATCTATTGATTCGTCGCAAGTTGACTGTTTCATATTTCTTCTTACATTTCCAATTCTTGAGTGTCAATGGGTTTAACAATCATATGAAATTTCTCATAGCAGACGAGCATTTATAAGAAGCTGATTATTTCTATCGGCTTGGTACGTGAGCCATACGAACTAACCCGACAGCCAACAGGGGAAAGACGAGTCCGATGATAATGACCGAAATTAGTAAAATGCCAAGGTCGCTATAATCGGCAGGAATTGTGACCATCCCGGTTGCCGGATCTTTCACTTCGCGCGTAATTAAAAAGATTTTATTGAGATACTGTGTCCCTAATTGACTAGCGGAAAGAGCCAAATTGGTGAAGGAAGCCATGACGGCAAAAAAGGTGGCTTTTAATTTTTCCGGAGCTGACTGTGCAATCCAGGCTAGCATGGGAATCATTGCAATTTGACCTAATGGGGACTCCAGCGCGGTGTTAATAATAGCAATAAAGCGTGCATCCACGACGCCGCCTGTCAGCGAAGCCGTCCAGTGGTGAATACCATAATATAGGCCGAGATTGGGAAGACTTAAGAAAGTAGCCGCGAGTGTGAGAAACACGATGACGTACGAAATGGACTTTTCCGCCATGAAGCGACGAAAAATAAACATGCCAAGTAAGGCCAAACAATTGGCGATTAACGCCAGTATTGAGAGGAACCGTTGATCAAATCCTAGTTCGTCTATTTGAAACCAAATGGCTCCCTCTCCTGGAAGGGGAACCGCTCGAAACACAAAGATGATCAGTGCTGTTCCCACCAGCACTTGACGAGCTTGTGGATCAAGTACGGCGACTAATCGAGAAATTAAAAATAAGATAATGGTCGTCGATCCAATAAAAACGATCTCTTGCCCATATGCGATATCTCCAAGCCCCATGACCATGGTAAACACCACAAACACGGCGCTTCCTCCAAGAATCCACCAATTGGGCTCAGGAGATGGCTGATCGGATGACAACATGCGGTCAATCTCTCGTGCGTCGACTCCTTTTGCCAGCCACTGTTTTCTTTGCTGTCGCTTGAGTACGACAGCTAGTCCTACGCCCAACACCGAAATGACAGGAATGAATAGGGCCATTCCGTAGATATCAAGATATGCTGAGATTCTGTCTGCTTCGTTCATTGTCTGGACTTCGGTAAACCGAACCAGATTGACCAGTGCGACCGCAATGCCGCCTCCAATAATGGCGACCCGGCCAAGGGTTTGCATGGTTGTGTGCATGAGACGAATTCGCTGATCATCAAATGGCTGGCCTTCGTTGTTTAGACGGGGCACAGCTTCCACGGTCATGGCATCGGCCACGACATCCTGCAACACATAACCGATCGGAGCGAGCAGGACACTGATGACGTACCACGTTTCTTTAGGTAAAATACTCTGCATGGCTTCCGGTTGTCCGAGAAGTCCCAGCATGATCGTCAGGCTTGCTCCAATCAAACCAGCGCCTAAGAAGACGAAACCCGCCTTCCAACGCCATAACAGATCGACCATATGCCCCAAGGGCATTTTGACTGCCCACACCAGACCTGCCCAGAATCCCAACATCGCAAGGAATTCGGCAGATAGTCCTAAATATTCTTTTACGAAAAATGTACTGACGATTCCAGTGAGCCCAGAAATTCCCGCTGCGAGATAAATCATGAGCGGAGGCAAATATGACAGGCGGAGTTCTCGTCCCAGATCTATGATGTTGTCGTCTACCCATGTCCACAGAGTAGCAGTTAACCTGCCACGCGTAGCCATTGATGAATCGCTTTCCGGAGGATGGTCCATTATTCCCTTACGTTAGGAATCTCAGCAGTCATTGGTAAAGGCTAATACAATGGTCGTCACATTACGCACTGATTTTTTCGAGATGTATAAAAGATGATTGGCGCCTGAGAACTACTGGCTAGCAATATCAGAATGGTATGGAGATATTAGATTAGAAAAGAAAGTCAGTTTAAAACTTAATATTCTTGTTTTTGAAAAGTCCTAGGGTTCCCTATGCCACTTCAATTCGTTGCCCAATTTTACCTTGGCAGCGATTAGCAGCATGTCCTTGCTTGATAAAGACTTCTAGCTGGCCATTGCTATTAATGAGCGCCTCGGGCAGACCCAAAGCCCCTTCGGCATAATGCGACTTCATCCCCTTAATCGTGATATCTCCTAATTGAACCGCTTGTGCTTCTTGCTTGGTCACGGACTGAAACGTTTCAAGGTCGGATGGAGTGATATTCGAGATGAGATTGCCGAAGTGATCGATATACATAATCTTGCCCACTAACTTCCCATTCTCCATTTTGGCTTCAGTCTTGGGAAGCGTGACATAGTTATGAACGAGAGGGCCATATGAGCCTGGTGTTTGCCCTTTCGTCAGCCATGCCGCAGCTGGCGAAAACAAATCTCGTCCATCAAACGTCGCACCTTCAGAGTCTAAGCGGTACTGTTTATTCTCTATTGCGCGAACTTCGACAGACAGTTCGTCTTCAAAAATGTAGCTCAACACTCCATTGTCAGGAGCCAGAAAATAATAGCGTGATGTAGAGACCAATAAGGCACGCCGATCGCTTCCAACGCCCGGATCGACTACCACGACATGAATGGTTCCATCGGGAAAGTATTGGTAACAGGATTTAAGATAAAAGGCCGCTTGTTCAACATCATGTGCAGCAATGTCGTGTGAAAGGTCGACGATTCGCGTTTGTGAGTTTATGCCTAACATTACCCCTTTCATACTGGGCACGAAATAATCGTGCTGTCCAAAATCCGTTAACAGTGTGATAAGTGAAATTGCAGATGCCATTCTATATCTCCTCGAACCAAATTTTTTGAATTTCGTATTCAACCGTGCCGGCTGGGCGTTTGATTTCAACAATGTCTCCCACTTGATGTCCGATCAACCCACGTCCGATCGGTGATTGCACGGAAATGCTTCCCGTTTTAATATCGGCTTCTTCCTGGCCAACCAGTCGATATTGCTTTTCATCGCCCGACTCGCAGTCTATCAGTTGCACGGTGGCTCCAAAAACCACAGTCTCGCTCAGGCCGGGAGTTACTTCTATTACATGAGCTTCACTTAGCTTATACTCAATTTCTGCAATGCGAGTTGCGATAAATTGTTGTTCCTCTTTGGCTGCTTTGTATTCGGCGTTTTCTCGAAGATCGCCATGTTCTCGGGCTTCGGCAATCGCTTTAATATTCCTCGGACGATCTTCTTTTCGAATTCGATCTAACTCGTTCTTTAATGCTTCATATCCTTTTTGGGTCATAGGTATTTTCATAGCTTAGCCCTTAATGCTGCTTGATACTCTTGAAGTGGTCGAACTCTGAGCTTACTTTTGCGCATGGCCTCAATACCTAACACCGCAGCTTTAGCAGCAGGAATCGTCGTGAAATAGGGAATTCCTTGATACAACGCTTCTTTACGAATAGGCGTCGAATCATCTTGTGAGGATGCACTTCCTACGGTATTTACGACCACACAAATTTGGCCATTCTTAATCACATCCACAATATGCGGACGTCCTTCTTTCATTTTATTTACTGACTCCACCGCAATATCATGTCGGCGAAGAAACATGGCCGTTCCATTGGTCGCATGAAGCGAAAATCCTAACCGAACTAAGCGCTGCGCAATGTCCACAGTTCCAGCTTTATCACTATCTTTTACACTTAACAGAACACTTCCAGATTTTGGAAGAGAGTTCCCCGCTGCGTCTTGAGATTTGGCAAACGCCCAACCAAAATCACCATCAATTCCCATGACTTCACCCGTTGAACGCATCTCAGGACCAAGTAACACATCGACCGCTCCAAGTTTGGTAAAGGGAAAGACGGCTTCCTTCACCGACATATGAGAAAGAACCGGTGAATCCATAAACCCTAAATCTTGTAACGTCCGTCCAACCATGACCTTGGTCGCTAACTTGGCTAATGGCACGCCGATCGTTTTACTCACAAACGGGACAGTTCGTGAGGCACGAGGGTTCACTTCCAAGACAAAGACCTGATTGTCTTGAACGGCAAATTGTATATTCATTAAACCGACCACATTCAATGCTTTCGCTAATGCAATCGTTTGTTTTTTAATTTCGTCGACAATAGATTGTTGTAAGGAATATGGTGGCAATGAGCACGCTGAATCTCCTGAATGAATGCCTGCCATTTCTACATGTTCCATAATTCCAGCAACCACCACATGCTGGCCATCTGAAATCGCATCTACATCGACTTCGATGGCCCCGTCAAGATAGTGATCAATAAACAGCGGATGTTTGGAAAGATTGAGGGCATGCATTTGCAGATATCGCTCGAGTGAATCCGCGTCATAAATGATTTGCATCGCACGACCACCCAACACATAAGACGGACGAGCCATGACCGGATACTGAATTGATTCTGCAATTTGATGGGCTTCTTCGTTGCTTCGGGCTGTGCCGCTTTTGGGTTGGCGCAAGGATAACTCATTGAGCAATTCACTAAACCGTTTCCGGTCTTCCGCACGATCTATCGCATCCGGGCTCGTTCCTAGAATAGGTGCGCCAATTTTATCGAGAGACCAAGAAAGTTTTAACGGTGTTTGTCCGCCAAATTGAACAATGATCCCAAATGGTTTTTCTACTTCAAGAATGTGCGTAACATCTTCGACAGTCAATGGTTCGAAATACAGACGATCTGAGATGTCGTAATCGGTACTCACTGTTTCAGGATTACAATTCACCATAATCGTTTCGATACCTTCTTCTTGAAGCGCCATCGCTGAATGCACACAGCAATAATCAAACTCAATCCCTTGACCAATTCGGTTTGGGCCGCCCCCGAGAATTATCACCTTCTTTTTAGACGTCGCACGTGTTTCACAAGCTGAACCATAGCTTGAATACAGGTAAGGGGTATGTGCCTCAAATTCAGCCGCACAGGTATCAACGCGCTTGTAGGTCACGGGAAGAGGAAAATCAGGATCGCTTGTTAGAGCTTCTATCGATTCAAGTGGTTGCTTTAATAATTGCACGAGACGTTCGTCCGAAAACCCCATTCGCTTGGCCTGTTGATAAAGTTCCGGAGACAATGCTTGACGTTGTTTTGTCAGCTTGGATTCAAACTCGACAAGATGCCGAACTTCTTCAAGAAACCAGGGGTCAATATGAGTGATTGCATAGATTTCATCTCTGGAAAGGCCAACGCGAAATCCATCAGCAATTTGCCACATTCTATCAGATGTGGGAGTCTGCAGAACTGCCCGTATCTCTTCAGCTACTTCTTGATCAGTCTCTTTCGTTTGGTAGAGCCCATCTAATCCATATAACGAACACAACCCAAAGCGATCAGTTTCTAAAGAACGTATGGCTTTTTGCAGAGACTCTTTAAACGTGGCGCCAAGGGCCATCGCTTCCCCAACTGACTTCATATGGGTCGTCAATGTTGGATCACTTCCTTCAAATTTCTCAAACGTGAATCGTGGGATCTTCACGACCACATAATCAATCGTCGGTTCAAACGAGGCCTTCGTGACTTTCGTGATATCATTCGTGATTTCATCCAGCGTATAGCCGACCGCTAGTTTCGCGGCAATTTTCGCGATCGGAAACCCTGTCGCTTTGGATGCCAAGGCTGAACTGCGTGAGACCCGCGGGTTCATTTCAATGACGATTTGATCACCGGTTTTGGGGTTGACGGCAAATTGAATATTGGATCCACCGGTATCCACGCCAATTTCACGAATAATTCGAACAGCCGCGTTCCGCATACGTTGATATTCTTTGTCCGTCAATGTCATGGCAGGTGCGACAGTAATACTATCTCCTGTATGAATCCCCATCGCATCAAAATTTTCAATGGGACAGACGATGACCACATTGTCTTTCAAATCCCGCATGACTTCTAATTCATATTCCTTCCATCCAATGAGCGACTGTTCAATCAGCGCCTGACCAACCGGACTAGTGACGAGTGCCCATTCAACAAATTTCTCATATTCCTCGCGATTGTAAGCAATGTTGCCTCCTGCGCCTCCCAGAGTAAAGGAAGGGCGGACAATGGCTGGAAATCCAATGGTGTCAATTAATTGAATAGCATCCTTTCGAGAACGAATTGAACCACTCAGCGGCACTTTGAGGCCAATTCGTTGCATCGCGTCTTTGAATGCTTCTCTGTCCTCGGCTTTTTGAATCGCGTCATAAGACGCTCCTATGGTTTGTACGCCGTATTTCTCTAAAATTCCCTGTTGAAATAGATCGACAGTCAGATTAAGTGCCGTTTGGCCTCCCATCGTGGGCAGCAGGGCATCTGGACGATCCCGTTCAAGAATACGTTCTAGAACTTCACACGTCATGGGTTCCACATATGTTCGATCAGCAAGATCAGGATCAGTCATGATTGTGGCAGGATTACTATTGATGAGGATCACTTCAAAGCCTTCTTCTTTGAGAGCCTTACAGGCTTGCGTACCGGAATAATCAAATTCGCAAGCCTGTCCGATCACAATGGGGCCAGATCCTATAAGCAGAATACGGTGAAGATCAGTTCGTCTTGGCATGATAGTTACAGCGGAGAATGTTGACTTGTCTCTGAAGTCTCGGTTGTGGAGTCGGTTGGTTTGGATTTCGGATGATAGTACTGAAGAGCTTTTGGAAGCCATGCCTCGATCTGATTAATTCGTGTCACATCTGAAGGGTGTGTGGAGAGAAATTCTGGAACGGCGGCATTGGATCGAAAACAAAAGCGCCCAATCATTTTTCTTGGGCATCCACTCATGCGTTCCCAAAAGGGTACGGCTTCATGCGGATCGTATCCGGCTTTTGCCATAAGTTGAAGGCCAATATAATCCGCTTCCGATTCTTGTTTTCGTGAATTTGGTAATGCGACCCCAACGCCATAGGCACTCATCGCGCCGATGGCGACTCCAGGATCGACGCCTCCGGCAGCTGCTCCTGCAATCGCCCCAATTTGTGCGATTTGTTCAAGAATGCCGCTGCTATACCGTTCCGCTCCATGACGTTGTAAGGCATGCGCCACTTCATGTGCCATGACGGTCGCGAGACCGGCCTCGTTTTTTGTGTAGGGTAAAAGACCCGTGAAAATTGCTACCTTCCCCCCTGGTAACGCGAAGGCGTTGATCTGTTCATCATCTTGAATCACCGCAAATTCCCAATGATACGAAGGTTTATTCGCAGCTGCAGCGATTCGCCTCCCTACGCGATTAACCATTAACGTAATTTTGGGGTCTGTGCTTAAGGGGGCATTGGCCAGAACTTCTCGGAAGGCCGAGACTCCTAGCGCGATTTCTTTTTCTTCCGAGATATAAATAAACTGATCTCTGGCCGTTCCAGGAGCCTTTTGGCATCCATTCACGACAAGAATGAACACCACCCCAATCATTGCTTTGAGAGATAATGGTATTTTCGCATTCATAGAGCTTTAGCCTTTGAACCTGAAATCCGAAACTTCTCAAGGATTATGGCATCCACATGTACATAAATTGTGGCGTTCCTCCATTAAGAAGCGTCAAAAGAGACGAAGAATCAAATCGAGGAAATTTCTGAATAGTGATTTCTTCACCCATCATACTTGAGTAGATATTGTTTTTATATCCTCCCGCCCGATGGTAGGTGACAACTGTTGCTTCCTCAAGCCCAGCCTGCATTTTGGCGAATTCAATGGCATCTTCTACATATCCGATATCATCGACCAACCCCGCTTCTTTTGCCTGCGAGGCTGTGTAAATTCTTCCATCCGCCAGACGACGAATCTCCTGCTCTGCTAACGAGGGACGCCCGGCTTTCACGACGTCCACAAATTGATCATACATTGAATCAATCACTCCTTGAAAAATTGTCAGCTCTTCAGCAGTCATGGCTCGATAAGGAGCGCCCATAGACTTGTTTGGTCCTGAGGCGATGGCGCGAGGTTCAACTCCAATTTTTTCGAGTAGCCCTTTGGCATTAAGGGTCACCATAATGACACCAATGCTTCCCGTTATCGTCGAGGGGTGAGCAACAATTTGATCCGCGGCGGCAGCAAGATAGTATCCTCCGGATGTTCCAAGATCAAGAATTGAAGCAATGACCGGAATCTGATGCGTTGCTTTAAATTTCTGAATTTCATGATGCAAAATATCTGATGCGGTGACTGTTCCCCCTGGGCTATTAATACGAAGAACAATGGCTTTAATCTGTTTATCTTCTCCAGCTTTTGTGAGCTCTTCCTTGAGTCGTGCGGGAAGACTCGGTCGATCGAGTAATTCATCAACAAAGCCTGATGGCTTCGATGATGTGAGCATGCCGGAAATATCAATCAATAAAACTTTTTGCTCACCTTGACCAGAAACCTTTGACTCTTTTAATGGGCCGATGCTTGGGAATAGAGATGGCTGACTAATACATCCGTATACACTAGCGAAGAGGCATACAACCGCGAAGAGCTTAAACTTGAGCATTTCGAAGTCCTTTTAAGAATTGGTGAAACATATAGGCTGAATCATGAGGACCGGGTGAAGCTTCAGGATGATATTGTGTGGACATGATTGGCATATCTAATCCTATCATTCCTTCACAACACCCATCATTTAAGCTTCGATGAGTAATCTGCACACGGCCCCACTTCGTTTGAAATACCGAAAGATCTTCACTGCGGGATGTATCTGACTGAAGCGGGCCGACAGCAAAGTTGTGGTTTTGCGAGGTGATTTCTACCTTTCGAGACCGTAAGTCAAGAACGGGATGATTAGCTCCATGATGTCCAAACTTTAATTTATGTGCTTGCATTCCTAGGGCAAGTCCAAGAATCTGGTGGCCGAGACAAATGCCGAATACAGGACGCCACCCCAACAACTTACGAACATTTTCCACGGCATACGGAACGGCTTCTGGATCACCTGGACCATTTGAAAGTAATATCCCATCTGGATTGAGAGACTTGACGACTTCAGCAGAAGTCGAGGCAGGAACGACCTCAATGTCACAACCGACATCAACTAATCGACGAAGAATATTTTGCTTCACGCCAAAATCAAACACGACAACTTTATAGTTAGTTGATTTCTTCAGGTCATGTAATAATGAGTCACATGAGATTTCCGTTGGCCAAACTCCGGTTCCTTCTGTCCATTCATACTTTTGAGAACAGGTCACTTCTGACACAAGATCGCGGCCGACAATCGACGGGAGTTGACGAGCTTTTTCCACTAAAACGTCACGATCCAAATTCACATGAGAAATAATCCCTGGCTGAGATCCATGATCTCGGAGATGTCGAGTCAACGCGCGGGTGTCAATTCCTTCGATTCCCACAATGTGATGATTCACCAGATAGTCGGGGAAAGATTGTTGCGATCTCCAATTACTAGAAGTAGCTGAAGCCTCACGGACAATAAACCCTTCGGCCCAGAGTCGCGAAGATTCACAATCCTCACTTGAAATGCCATAGTTGCCAATATGAGAACAGGTCATGACCACAATCTGTCCTTTATAGGAAGGGTCGGTTAGGATTTCTTGATACCCCGTCATTGCCGTATTAAAGACCACTTCTCCCGACGTTTCTCCGGAATATCCGAGCGCTGTCCCTTTAAACACGGTTCCGTCAGTAAGTGCGAGTAGTGCTTTTTTCATGATGAAATGGTGTCTTGAACAATCTGTGATGTTGTAGGCTTCCGGTACCTGTTCTCAAGAAATCTGAGACGATAAAAGTCCACGACGAAGTTTGGAAACAAGCAATCCTGTAGCCAATGCCACATTCACTAAATGGAGCGCTCTGACAATCATGTGCATGCGAAAAAACTGATCGTAGGCAGCCTTCTTCTCGATGTCAGCCACGGCTTCAAAGGCTTGCTCCTGCAGGACAATCGCTTGAGGCCCCAAGACTCCCATGATGAGACCTGTCGTGAGAGCCATTCCCATAAGCAAGAGAACTTCAACTCGGGTAACAGGGAAAAGTATCAGAGAGGAATGATTCTGTTGCCAATATCGGAGACCGACCATACAGAGTAGGAACAAGAGAATGCCGAGAGTGAGAAAACTATAGCCATCAAAGACTCGACGTAAAAAACGACCGGCGGGTTCCATCCCAAATGAATTAAACACGGCTGGAATCACCACGGCAATGATCATGAACAGACCGCCTATCCAAATCATCAACCCCAAGACTTCGCAAAAATACCCAATACGTTGCCACCGATGTTTTTTCGCCTCCACAATTCACTCGGCCTCATAGACAACCTTGCCACCCATGATTGTCTTGACCACTTTCCCTTTTACGTTCCAGCCGCCAAATGGGGTATTCCGACTTTTTGAATTGAACTGTGACGGATCCACAACCCATGCACGAGCAGGATCAAACAGCACGACATCAGCATGACTTCCAACTTCTAATGTGCCTGCCTTTAGGCTAAAGACTTTAGCGGGAGCACTCGTGAGTTTTTCGATGGCACGTTCAAGAGTCAAAACACCTTCATCGACTAATGCTAGGGTTAATGGCAATGCCGTTTCAAACCCTACGATACCAAACGGCGCTTTATCAAATTCCATTTGCTTTTCTTGTGCCGCATGTGGGGCATGGTCCGTTGCGATCGTATCAATCGTTCCATCGGCCAACCCTTCCTTGAGCGCTTCAACATCAGCACTCGAACGAAGAGGTGGATTCATCTTCGCATTGGCATCAAACGCTCGTGCGGCTTCATCAGTCAGGGAAAAATGATGAGGACACACCTCAGCGGTTACTGGAATGCCATTTGCCTTGGCTTGGCGTGTCAGGCGAACCGATCCTGCTGTACTCAAGTGTGCCAAATGGAGTCGTGCGCCGGTCAATTCCGCCAAGGCAATATTTCGTGCCACCATCACGTCTTCGGAGGCATTCGGAATGCCGGGCATGCCCAGCTCTGTCGAGACAAAACCCTCATTCATGCATCCGCCATCAGAAAGATGCAGACATTCACAATGATCTACAACCGGAAGATCAAACGCCTGGGCATATTCCATCGCTCGTCGCATAACTTGGCTGTTCATGACAGGTCGCCCATCATCGGAAATCGCCACACAGCCGGCTGCAAACAAATCTCCAATCTCAGCAAGTTCTGCCCCCTCCGACCCCTTCGTAATAGCGCCAATAGGAAAGACGCGGGCGTTTCCGGCTTGCTTGGCCTTACTCAAGATGAACTCAGTCACGGCCTGATTATCATTCACAGGACTCGTATTGGGCATGCAACAGACTGAAGTAAATCCTCCCGCCACGGCGGAAGCTGTTCCCGTCTCAATCGTTTCTTTATACTCAAATCCTGGCTCGCGTAAATGCGCGTGAAGATCCACAAAGCCAGGCGTTACGACTAATCCCTTTGCATGAATCACCGTGAAATCAGAAGTATCGTTTTTCGAATCACCAAGGTTTTCTCCTACGGCTTGAATTTTGCCATGGCTTATCAAGACATCCCCTATACTGTGATATCGACCAGGATCAATGATTGTTCCACCCTGAATCAGCATATTCATGACAACTACTTGCCTTTCACTTGTTTGTCTTACTTCTAAACTCTTACGTCTGTCCCGACCCTGAGAGTAAATACATCAAGCCCATTCGAACAGCCACGCCATTAGCCACTTGATTGAGAATGACGGCTGACTGACTATCAGCGATTTCCGGATCGATTTCCACGCCTCGATTGAGCGGACCCGGATGCATAACCATGACATCAGGCTTTGCACGATTCAATCGATTCCTTGTTAGGCAGTATAAGCGAGCATATTCTCGAATACTGGGAAATAAAGCCCGCCCAAGCCGTTCTAATTGCAGTCGTAACATGATGATCACATCTGCTCCCTCTAATCCTTCATCCAAGCTCGAATAGACCGTCACCCCAAGACGATGAAGATGAAGAGGTATCATCGTCGGCGGCGCGACGACCCGCACATTGGCGCCCAATTTCGTCAGAGCATAGATATTGGAACGGGCTACCCGACTATGGGCAATGTCTCCAACGATGGTCACAGTCTGCCCTTGAATATCTTGCTTGCGTTCTTTAATCGTAAAAAGATCCAAAAGTGCCTGCGTGGGATGTTCATGCCAACCGTCTCCAGCGTTAATGACTGAAGATCGTACGCCTCTGGCCAACGTTTCGGCTGCTCCGGAAGACGAATGCCGAAGCACAATGATATCAGCTTGCATGGATTCAATATTCCTTGCCGTATCAAGTAAGGTTTCGCCTTTGACAATGCTACTCGTCGATGGAGAAAAGTTAATGACGTCGGCGCTTAAACGTTTCGCGGCTAATTCAAA
The DNA here is from genome assembly GCA_965223675.1 of Nitrospirales bacterium. GTDB lineage: Bacteria > Nitrospirota > Nitrospiria > Nitrospirales > UBA8639 > JAGQKC01. The sequence goes on from OZ245013.1 coordinate 1,086,752, forward strand.
AGAGGTGCGGGTGCGGGTACTGGGTTCAAAAAATAAATTGACGACGGTTTTACCCCGTAAAGCCGGCACTTTTTTTATCTCACGTCCACTGACCTCTTTAAATGACTCTGCCGTCTCCAAGATCAAACGAATTTCGTCAGGTGTGAGTGAAGACAGGCCAAGTAAATCTTTACTTTTCATCCCCATAGAAAAGCACCTGATTACAGAGATAATATAGACACGCGGTCTTCTTGACCTAACTCCTCGAGAAACACTCGTACCTCTTCATCTTCAGAAGTCGGGACACTTTTGCCAACATAATTAGCACGAATTGGTAACTGGCGGTGCCCCCGATCCACTAACACGGCCAGTTGAATTTCAGCGGGTCTTCCTAAATCACTCAATGCATCCATCGCTGCTCGAATGGTTCTTCCTGTAAATAACACGTCATCGACGAGTACGATTCGCATGTCAGAAATATGAAAGGGAATCAATGTTTTTTTTATCACTGGCTGATCGCGTCGAGTGGAAAGATCGTCACGATAGAGCGTGATATCTAATTCTCCTGTTGGCACATCACTTTGCTCAATTTGTTGAATACGATTCACGAGCCGTTGCGCTAAATACACCCCCCCCGTACGAATCCCAACGAGTGCCAATCCCTGTGCGCCTTTATTACGCTCTAATATTTCATGGCTAATTCGAGTCAAGGCTCGCCCCATTTCTTGTTGATCCATCAAAACTCGTTCATGTTGAGAGGAAGTAGACATCTAGGTCCGTAAGGCAAAAAAAAACCTCCCCATGCACATCATGAGAAGGTTTCTGTCAGCTAATTGGGCAAGTGGCCCACAAGTTTTTTGGCTCCTTACTCACCTCACAGGATGAGTGTTAAAGGTTACTGTATCCTATTCATCAGAAGGACGGCTGTCAAGAAAAGAGGTGCATGGGTAAACGTATCTAGGTATCTAGGAATTGTTCCCTTTTTCTGACCTTGCTCAGTGTTTTTGGAGTACATACACCATAAGGTCTTGATAAACCTTGGCTTTTGGCAATATAGCTTGATGAAGTCGAAACGTTGGCAGATTTTGAACATACTCTGCATATAAAACATTCAATCGCAACTGTCTGGCCAGGTTTTCCAATGCTGGAATTCCGGACAAAACGACGATCCCGCCTTTCGTTAACGTCCTCACCACAGTCGCTATTGTTTTCTCGAGCGTTGCCAACTTATCAAACTGCTCAAATGGAACCCAAAAGTACATGAGTTCATACGATTGTTGAAGTGTTGCTTGAATATTGTGTAGATAGGATAAAAACTTTATCGTCTTGAGCTGGTCCCACTTCTGAGTCCGGGCGCACTGATTCCAAAGAGCTTGAGCTTGCTTCTGAGCCAAGTTATCCCATCGATATAACACGGTATAGTTCTTCTCAGAATCCGATCGAATACAGGCATGGAGAGCCGCATCACATCCAGCAATTAGGATACGACCAGCAGATTTCACGATTGTCTGCAAAAGCGAGTTTTCCTCTGCAAGATCATCCACGTAGTCAAATAGAAACGGTTGACTTTCTCTCTCAGTAATTTCTCTTCCGTCGTCTGGATACAACAAGACCGCAGAATAAGCTTCTACAGGACTGATTTGTGGGGCTCCGTTTGGAAATAATGAACGCCAAGAAAGCATGGTAGCTGGAAATTCAGGGGATTCAGAGAATGTCGAGAGATTCCAAACATCATTTATTGGCAATTCGACTTGCCGGGACCTCATCTTGAAGTATCAGGCTCTTGCCATTGGTCGTCACACTTCTCCCGCATGGAGGTAGGCTTCTGGGCTTAGGACTAAAAAATGAAAGACCAGTTGGGTCATTCGCGAGGGTCGCTTTGATCATCTTTCCTTGCGAAATCGTTACTCCAAGGTAATTTTTAGGATCAAAGTACCGTAGTGGAGGATAAGACGAAGGCAACCACGTGACTTTATCTGCGTGACTTGGGTCCAAGAATATTCTCAAAGGATCAATGCCGTTTTCTGTGGAAGGTGTGAAAAACTGGCTGAAAAGACGAAACGCTCCTTCAGATGGATATGGCGGGATACCTCGATATTGTAAAGGTAGAGAATCGATTGGATTTTGATCATCATAGAGGCCCCGGATTAACTCAAACGTCGCGCTCCCTGTTCCTGGTAACAAAGAGAGAAAGAGCTCGACGACCGGAAGATAATCAATTCGCTCCCAATGCATTGCGGTCATACAGGACATAAATGTGGCTTGATCGAATCGGCCATTTTCCAGAATGTAAAACACATCCTTTCGTTGGCGAATTGTCGCTTGTCCTGATGAGTCAATCACCACATCTTCATCTTTATAAAAAAATCGAATTTGCTCAAGCGAGACATTCATCGCGCGAGCCGCCATGTTTCGAAGATCATCTTTGGTGATCGTTTCCCATCCAGGCCTGGTGGATAAGTTTAAATGCGTTTCATAAACAAGTTTTCCAGGTTTTATTCCAACCCATTGCCCCCAATCTAATTGCAGGCGGGCGGACACAAACTGATCCTGCCCCTGAGCATTCCGTGTCCATTCGCATTCATGAAGTGGATGTCCTTCAGGATCAGTCAGAAGGACTCGCCGACCAGTCGATCCATAAAAAATCAAATGACCACTCGGTTGGGTTTGAACATACCCTCCAGCACCGATAAAGTCTTTTGCATAGGCCTGATTGCCTGAGAGGACAAAATTATCATGCCGTCCAAGAATAGAGGCGATAACTGAAGTGTGTTCCATCGGTGGCGGAATCTTTAAGTGGAATAGAGGTCAACAACAATACGGTAGGTTATAGCAGGAAGAACTTGAGAAGAGCTACGAGAAACGATGTACGAACGACAAGATACGAACCACGAGCGAGGAGTCTTACTCCCGAATTTGCCCAGAACCATAGACGACATACTTGGAACAGGTTAAATCCTCTAAACCCATCGGTCCTCTGGCATGTAACCGTGTCGTACTGATTCCCATTTCCGCACCAAGACCAAACTCGTACCCATCGTTAAGCCGAGTAGACGCGTTAATCATGACCGCGCTGGCATCGACTTGTCGAAGAAACCGGAGCCCACGATTGTAATCATTCGTTAAAATAGATTCAGTGTGTCTGGAGCCGTAGGTCTCAATATGTTCCATGGCCTGTTCCATATCTTTGACGACCCTGACTGCTAGCACGAGCGATAAAAATTCTTTGCCAAAATCATCATCTTGAGCCGGTTTGGCTTCAGGTATCACACTGCAGGTTTTTGGACACCCGCGGATTTCCACACCAGCGTCGACGAGCTGTTTACCAAGAGGGCCTAAAAAGCTTTTGGAAATTTTTTCATGTACGAGCAAACATTCTAATGTATTACAAGTCGAAGGTCGTTGAACTTTGGCGTTGAAAGCAATTTTCTGCGCTTCTACAAGATCTGCATCAGCGTCGACATAAATATGACAGATGCCTGCATCATGTTTGATTACCGGAATCGTAGAATGGGAAGTCACGGTTTTCATCAAAGACTCCCCTCCCCGAGGAATGATCAAATCCACGTACCGATCACTCTTTAGAAGTTCGAGTACGACTTCTCTGTCAGGTCGGTTGATAAACGAAATCGCTCCTTCCGGAATCTCAGCCTTTTCTGCTGCTTCGCACAAAACCTTGGCAATGGCCGTATTGGAATGAATGGCCTCAGATCCGCCACGTAACACACAGACGTTTCCAGATTTTAAACACAAAGCTGCTGCATCTGCCGTGACATTGGGACGAGATTCATAGATGATCCCAATCACTCCGATTGGCACTCGCACTCGTCCCACCTTCATACCATTAGGGCGTTGCCACATGCCCAACGATTCACCCACAGGATCGCGTAAGGCAACAATTTCGCGAATCTGCTTAGCCATTCCGGCAACGCGATCAGGAGTTAACTTTAAACGGTCGGCCATTGCGGCCCGTGAGGGATCATCTCCAAAGCTCACGAGGTCTTCTTCGTTGGCCTCAAGAATAGCGTCGGTAGCGTCTTCAAGGCCCTCGGCCATAGCCTCTAAGGCTTTATTTTTTGCCGAGGCTGTTAAAATACTCAGCGGCCGAGCGGCTGCACGTGCAGTCGTTAATAAATTAGTTAAATACTCTTCATTACTAAGCGGCTCTTCTTCAACTTCTGGCGCATCAGCTTCAATGACTTCTGAATCTTGCCCTTCAGAAATTTCAAGTTTTTCTTCAGATTTCATATTGCTCTGTCCAGTCCTTATGTTTTCTTTGATTATTCAATGTATTTTGACCGATTTGAGAATACCGCGGGGTACGAAGAATCGTCAAGCAGAGAAGGGCTTCCAAAATATCGGCAAACTATAAGCTCTTATGATCTTCGGGTTCTATAATTCTCAAGATTTTGATGCTTGATTTTGCGCAAACAATCCTGCATATTACCTAGCAGCTTTTAACAACACGGCCAATTCTTCATTTCCCTTTCAATTTGAAACTCTTCGTGCCGAGGTAGCTCAGTTGGCAGAGCACAGCCCTGAAAAGGCTGGTGTCGACAGTTCGATTCTGTCCCTCGGCACCATATTTCTCAATCACTTGCGCAGGAACCTTAATAGAAATTACCGATGGATGCCGGCATCCACCTAATGTTGTGCCAAACACAGGGCAGAGCTATTGTCAAAAGTAGTGTCTAGATAAGTTGCTCACGCGGCGACGGGTTCCTTTGTGCTTGCTTCAATGCCATCTGAAATTTGAATGCCCTCAATCACTTGGGCCAACTGCTGAAATCCGCGAAGCCGGCGCCAAGTCTTCTCGGCACAGCAGCCCAGCTTGAACATCATGTGTAACATCCCGTCCCGAGTCAGACAGCCTTTGGTTCGCGTTGTCCGATGGCGAATCGTTCCGAAGGTCGATTCAATGGGATTCGTGGTCCGCAGACTTTGCCAGTGCGACGCCGGAAACCCATAAAACGTCAGTAACTCTGCCCGATCCTTCTCTAAACACCCCGTGGCCTTCGGATACTTTGGCTCATAGGTCGTGAGAAAGCGATCAAAGGCTTCAGTGGCTGCGGCTTTGGTTTCCGCTTGCCAAATCTCATGCAACGCCTGTTTCGCCTTGGGCTGCACACTCTTGGGCAACGCATTCAAGACATTGCGGGTCTTGTGGACCCAACAGCGTTGCTGGCGTGTACTCGGGTAGAGCTCCTCTAACGCGCTCCAGAACCCGAGCGCGCCATCTCCAATCGCTACTGCTGGGGCCGTCATACCTCGGGCCTTTAAAGACAACAGCACTTCCCGCCAACTCTGAGTCGATTCACGCACGCCGTCTTCAATCGCCAAGAAGTGCTTCTCCCCTTGGCTATTCACGCCGATGACGACCAACGCACAGAGTCGGTACTGCTCGGCCCGGAGCCCACTGTAAATGCCGTCCACCCAGATATACACCCATTCCGCTTCATCCAGCCGGCGCTGCCGCCAGGTCTCGTACTCTGCTCGCCATCCCTGTTTTAACCGGGCCACCGTACTCGCCGAGAGGCCCTGGGCCTCGGGGCCCACTAAGACTTCCAAGGCTGTCTGCATCTCCCCCGTGGAAATCCCCTTCAAATACAGCCACGGTAACGCGGCTGCCAAGCTGCGTGTCTTGCGCACATAGGGCGGCACTAAGGCAGAGCGGAAGGTGACCGGCTCTCCTTGACGACTCCGCACCTTGGGGACCTGGACCGTTATCGGGCCAAGCCCCGTTTGAATCTCCCGTTCGGGATGGTGCCCACTTCGCACGACCAGAGCTCGCCCTTCCTCATCCCGGTGCTCGCCATACGCCGTGAGTAACTCCGCAACCTCCGCCTCCAACGCGTGCGTCAGTAATTGCCGAGCCCCGGCCCGAAGCACCTCGGTCAATGGATCGCACGCCTCTCGCTCTTCTGGCTCTAGTTTGGTACGCTCCTGCATCGTGGCGTCTCTCCTTTCTGTGGTTGAGATATGAATGTGTCGCAACACTCATTTCAACCCGAGACGCCGCGTCTTTTCAACTCATGTCATGCACTACTTTCAAATATAACTCCACAGGGCAACGCTGCTTACTATAAATATAGGCATACATATCAAAAGCAACATGTCTATACTTCGTTTGTATTTTAGTAAATTTAAATTGGTAGTTTTTCATTTGATGGACATTCTATAAACTTGGGATTTTCTGAAGGCAAACGTGAGAAACAAAAATACGTCGTAAATTTTTTGTCCTCGACGTCCACTTGCAACTCAGCTCTCCAGACTCTACCTTCTCCATCGAATACTATTTTTCTACTATGATTATGTGCTTCCATCTGCAACTTCCCATCCTTGGTAAGCGTAATGAATTTGTAACCTGCAGTTTCGTCTAAAAACAGCATTTCAGGGCCTTCGATTTTCAAAGGAAAACTTTTCGACTTGTAAAACTTTTGTTCGGCACAAAAAACCCTGTTGAACGGTGACCAAATCATCAGTCCATTAATATGAACGGCAACTCTAGTCAGTGGTTGAACATGTCGCGTATTTTTTAAAGTAACAAAAATACTGACTCCCAAATTACTCCCAAGTATTTCAACCCCAAGATCTTCAAGAGTTTCCTCAAGATTTTTTTGTGATCGACCTGCTACTAGACCTTTATCACTTATCTTGTCATTAGAAGCCACAGCATATGCGCCAGTGTCTACTGAATCTAATTTCTTGTAAAGCAAGTAAAACATTCCGATACCGAGTGGAATAGTGATCCAAAAACCAGAAAACTCTGGGAGACCAAATTCCCTCATACTTACATTAGGAAAAAGATAGGGAACCAATGGCTCACTAGAGAATAGACTCCACATTGTCGCAATCCATCCTGGCATGGAAGAAAAAAGGAAAATGACAACGGTTGTAGCAGTAGCGAAGGGGTGCTTCTTTATTGTTTCCCAAAACTTATACATCCTCCCATATTACATACATTCCATCATTGAATCACTGACAAATTACTTAATTGGTAATATGGATGGATGCCGGCATCCACTCCGTGCATAACGTATTGATATTGTTGAACGCTACACGTTGTCATCATTCTCGCAAGTTGTTGTTTTCTTTAGGATTTGGTGGGCGCTGAAAAGGCTGGTGTCGACAGTTCGATTCTGTCCCTCGGCACCATTCTCCCAAGTCAAAGATTCTGTTCGATTTCCTTCTCGCCCCTCAACTCAACCTTTTCTACTAACATTGAACTGAGGTACCATGTCTTTCTTGCACCAGCAAGCCTATTCTTGTATTTTCACCTATGTCCTCTCTCGTTCTCGCCATTCTTCTTTCCTGCGTAGACGGTCAAACGTGTAACTTTCTGATTGACGGCGAACCCGTTAAGGTCAGGCTAGCCGAAATTGCTGCCCCAGAGATGGCGGCACATTGCGACCGTGAGCACCATCTCGCCCGCTCGGCACGAGCATTTCTCATTGATGCCTTACAGCGCGCCAGGCGTATCGAACTCGATATCCGTGGTAACGACAAAGACCAAACGCTTGCCATCGTGTATGCGGATGGAAAAAGCGTCAATCAACTCTTGATTGACTACGAATTTGCTGTATCCACGACAGAAAATTATGATCCGATGGTGTGGTGTCCAAAAGGACTTTCTAATGATGGATAACTCTGACAAAGCTGAGACATTGTATAGATGCTTCTTTGAACACAGCCATTCCATCATGCTCATCATTCACCCTGAGAACGGGAAAATTCTCGATGCAAATGTCACGGCCTGTGATTATTACGGCTATACAAAGCAAGAAATGATGAGCATGAGAATCATGGATATCAACACACTTTCTGAAGAACAAGTATATGAAGAAATGCAGCGGGCTAAACAGACAAAACGGAAGGTTTTTCATTTTCGTCATAAACTCGCAAGCGGTGCCGTTCACGACGTTGAAGTGTTTAGTGGGCCTATCACGTTAGGTGGTGAAAAAGTGTTGTATTCAATCATTTATGATATTTCTGAGCGCAAAGCATATGAACGAGAAAGAGAACAGCTCATAACTAAGCTTGAGCGAGCTCTTGAAGAAATCAAGACATTACGCGGAATTCTGCCTATTTGTGCCTCTTGCAAGAAAATTCGAGATGACAAGGGGTATTGGAATCAAATTGAAAAGTATGTTTCACATCATACAGAAGCCAAATTTAGTCATGGGATTTGTCCAGACTGTGCGAAAACACTATATTCAGATATACAGTCTTCTAACTCTGTTGAACCAACGACTTCGTAAGGTTCTAGAAAATTTGTAGTAAACGAAGTCTAACCTTATGTGTGGTCGATATACCCAGACGGGACGAATGGAAGAGCTTTTAAAACTTCTTCAAGTTGCTCGTATGCCGCAACTAAAACCGCGTTTCAACATTGCGCCAAGTCAAACGGTAGCCTGTGTGCGAAATGCCCCAGAGAATGGTCATCGAGAATGTGTGATGTTGAAATGGGGCTTAATTCCTTCATGGGCTAAAGATATCAGTAACGGGAATAAGATGATTAATGCCCGAAGCGAAACAGTTGCTGAGAAGCCCTCTTTCAGGAATGCTTTTCAATCCAGACGATGCCTTGTGTTAGCCGATGGTTTCTATGAATGGAAACGAGAGGGGAAAGCCAAACAACCTTATTATATTTGTTTTAAGGATCATCGTCTCTTTGCCTTTGCCGGGCTTTGGGAACGATGGGGAAAAGCCGAACCTACCATCGAATCCTGTACCGTGATCACGACCAATCCCAATACACTCATGACACCCATCTATCCACGTATGCCGGTCATTCTCGCTCCAAATAACTACGAATTGTGGCTTGATCCCTCAATCCAAGCCCCGACTCTCCTTGCATCGTTAATGACGCCCCATCCATCTGATGAAATGAAGGCGTATCCAGTGAGTACAATTGTCAATAATCCTCAAAATGACCTACCTGAGTGCACCAAACAGCTTGTCTAGCAACCCAACTTGTTACGACATTCCCTTTAGGGTGAGTACGTGTATATGCGTAGGCTATTTACCAAGACACGTGAGCCAGGTAACATAAACAACGACTGGATTCATATTTGGACAATCCAATTCTTTAAGTGATTATTTCATTCATAACGGAGTGTTCTCATGAAGAAATGTATTGGATATCTCTTTACGTGTATCGCGCTCATAGCTAGCCAACCGTTATGGCTTTCTGCTCAAGAACCTGAATTTCCATCTCCAGCCACTCGAACCATTGTTGCTGATGTTCTGGATGTTGAAGGCGAATTCATCATTGTTCGAGGAGAGTTAGGTGAGATTCGTATCGAGGTCAAAGAGGACACCCAAATATCAGAGAAATTTAAATTCGGAGATCGAGTTAAAGCTGTCATTCGACCAAACGATACCGCCATTTCAGTTGAACGTGCTGGAGCCGATGAACCAACTGGAATCACAGCTGATGAACCCACATCAGAAAAGTCAGTTTCCCCAACTGATACGTCAACTCCACCAGTTACGCAGTCTTCGGCGCAAACTGAACCGACAGAACCTCCCCCGAGTAGTGGCCCTGCGACAAGGATCATCGTTGCCGATATTCTGATGGTCGACGGAGATTTTTATGTCGTCCGCGGAGAGCGAGGGGAGATTAGAATCGAAGCGACTCCAGAGACAAAAATGACTGAGAAGTTTAAATTTGGAGATCGGATCAAAGCGAAGGTTCTTCCCACCGACGAGGCTATTTTTATTGAACGTGCAAAACCCAGTGACCTAGTTGGCATTCAAACCTTTGAACCTGCCTCTCAACCACAAAGCCAATCTGCTCAACCAACGCCACAAGAAAAGGCGAAACCCGAAGCTCCTGAACCCGAGACTGTCAGTCCCAAGGCTACAAAAAACACTCGAACGATCATCGCGGAAGTCTTAATGATCGATGGAGATTTTATTATTGTGAGAGGAGAACGAGGTGAAATTCAGATTGAAGTGACGGCAGACACCAAACACACTGAGAAGTTTCAATTTGGAGATAAGATAAAAGCTGTGGTGCTCCCCAACGATCGTGCCCTGTCTGTTGAACGCGCGGCTGCTGATGAGCCTATCGGGATTACAGAAAACTAAATCGGCATTGATTTGCGGCTATATTGATTGATCACTCAGAAGATATATCTGCTGAAGAGAATTTTAATGACGAATTCTTTCTCGTATTTAGAGGATTTTGGATTGGCTCAGTTTTCACTGAGGCCATGAATGGAAGCAACCATGATCTGTATTAAACAATCACAAAAAACGATAGAAAGGGAATTGCTAATCCCTCGCTGATGCGCATTCATACATCAGACAATTATTTCGTCCATGTTGCTTAACATGGTATAGCGCTTCGTCAGCAGCTTTGATCAACTCGAAACTTGTTAAGAAATGTTGCTCGCGTGAGAGCGTGGCAAAACCAATAGACGCCGTCACGAAGAATTGTTCACCAGAAGATAGATTATGACAAGTGGCGCGAAACTCTTGGAGGATTTTCTGAAAAACGACATGCGCCCCAGTCGCTGGGGTCTCCGGCAAGACTACTACAAACTCCTCTCCTCCATACCTTCCGACTACATCACTGCGTCTCACATGAGTTTTCAAGATATCGGCGGTTGCCTTGATAATCAAATCACCAACTGGATGCCCATACGTATCATTTACTTGTTTAAAATGATCAAGATCAATAAAACCAACACTCAGAGGGTGTCCGTCTCGTATTGATCTCTCAAAGGTTTTGTCCAAATACTCGTCAAGAAAACTCCGATTATAGAGATTCGTCAGACCATCTCGTTGCGCACATCGCTCTAATTCCCCCTTTTGTGTTTCAAGAGTGATCGTGCTTTCCTTTAATTTCTCAACTTCATGACTAATATGAAGATATTGAAGTAACTGACTTTCTCGCGCCATTTCAATGAGGTCCTCGGCATGTACCTCTTGACTAATCTTCATATCAAAGAGATGGTCTACCTCTTCAAGGACAGGGCGCATCTGCTCAAAAATATCAGTAAGGCGATCTTGAGGGAGTTTTAACCACGCTTCTAGTTTATCTCGCGTCTCTTGGAAAAGGTTGTCCGTGCACCCATTGAGAAACAAATTCGCCAGGGCTCCTGCCCCGGCTACACATCGGACAAATGTGGCGTGTTCATCTTCTACAGGTATCTGAAGGGGATCTTCACTATGTGCCACAGCCAGATGCAACCGGTCAGGTAGCTGCCATTGAGCCAAGAGCCAGCCTCCCACTGTGGCATGGTTTAACCCTAATTGTTGATGTTCTTTGGCGACCACATTCATATGATTTTCTTGATTAAGGTCCTTATAGACCTCCGGAGATATATGGTCTAATGCCAACAAACCAATATCCTGGAGGAGAGAGGCGATGAAGAGCTCTTCCAGATCACGTATTTCACAAAATGTACCCAGGACACGACCTGCCGCAGCTGCCAATCCTGCTCGTTTCCAATACAACGTATGATCAAGATGTACACCGTGTTCCACTTGGCGAAGCTCGGATACAAGAGAGAATGACAGCGCGAGGGAAATCGTAGCACTCATACCAAGGAGTAAAGTCGCAATCTGAAGCGTTTCGACTTTTCGCTGATTGGCATACAAGGGAGAATTCGCAATTCGAAGAATTTTACTCACAATGACCGGATCCATTGAAAACACTTTGACGGCTTGAGCAATATCCGCGTCTGGATCGTTCGCCAAGGCAATCACTTGTAGCGCATAGGTTGGAGGACTTGGTAGCCGGCGGCAAGTTTTTAACTTTTGTTCGAAGTCGGATGTGATTTGTTCGTATGGCATGGGTAACAATTGCTAGAGTACTTTATTCAACTCTTATCTTCACTTTTCTCTATCGACGAGTCGGTTCAGAAACTGAATGGTATTATAGAGTGTTGTTTACAATTACAATAAACATCGAACAACATCAATCATTCTCACAATCAGAACTACCGACTATTGAACGTAGAAGACACCATGGTCTAGGTAACTTTATAAGACCTTAGCGCCGATAACGAGTAGTGATTTGGCGGGTTGAAAGTTCGAAAATTGAAAACAAAAAGAGGGAGAGAACTACAGTTCAGCGTGTAATTGAGCTTTTTGTTGCTCGACGTGCTGGAGAATTTTTCGATACGCTCGAATACGTTTCACATATTGTACCGGTTCCCACCCACGAGCATATCGATTTGGAAGGGTCTTATAGTATTTCTTTTGGGCTAATAATGGAAGGACGGTTTTCACTTCATCCCATCGAGTTGGATCTTTTTTTAATCGTTTCGCCAAGATTTGTGCATCCTTAACATGCCCCATCCCAACATTATAGGCCGCAAGCGCGAAGAACATACGATCGCTATTCTGAACGTTACTTGGGACATTCGCATGTAGACGTGCTAAATAGCGTGCCCCTCCACTGATACTGTTCCGAGGATCCAGACGGTTTGAAATGCCAAGATCGGACGCGGTATCTCGTGTCAACATCATGAGCCCACGCACCCCGGTCGGGCTTTTGGCATTTCGGTTCCAGTGAGATTCCTGATAGGCCTGAGCAGCTAAAAGAGCCCACGACACGCCATGTCTTTTCCCAGAATCCTTAAATTGTTCACGATATTGAGGAAGGCGAGTTTTCATGTGGCGTAAAAACTTTCTTTCCTCGAATTTTGACAAACTTGTCGAAAGCTGGGTCGGGACTTCTTCACTGGAAATCGCTCTCTCCTCCCACATTGGAGTTTGCCAAAGCAGGACAACCCCCATTGCAAGCACAGCAATGGAAGTTATAACTTTGACCAATTGGTTGATGGCAACCATCATAGCCTGACGTTCATAATCCACCGACCACCCACCTATTCGAATGCTATATTTTTTCAATGAATTGTCTTTCTATAGTACCTGAGTGACTAGGAACATTTCCACTATTTTATGGTCCCACACATTCTACGCCTTAGCAAGAATTAAGAATTATCTATTGAAAAGAAGCTCGAATATCGAGAAAGAATTTCACCCACCTCCACTTTCGATGAAGGTTTAACACTATTTTGTGCATACGAGTTCTAACTTTCTTAGGCTTCGGCGAATGATTCTTGCGAGAAAATGAAAGGCAAAGAACGGTTTCTATGACTAAGTCTTCTAGCCGATTCAGTTATACCGAAACGATAACGCGCTAACTTGTTCAATGTTGATACCCAATATGTCATAGAAAACAGCAATGATTCATCAGGAGATCCAAGCGGGTATCAGCTTCCAATGTGTGACGTCTTGAAAACCGAGTTGAAAGTCATGATCGAGCACATAAAATTATTTGGATTCGCTATAATCGAAAGATTCCCGTAGAAATACTTTCAAAATCCATTATTTAAGATTGTTGTCCTTTGTACCAATCCGCTGCTGATCATTGAAGCATAAAGGTCTCATACTCCAACTTTTCTAATCTTTTGTCTAACAAATGCATGCCCAAGATGACGACAACAAGCAATGCTACAGCAAACCCGTATCCGTAATATGGCAGACCCATATACAGTGACCACGTTGAGAGAATGACGTTTGCGACTAAAAATAAACTGGAAAGACCAAGCGCAATCATTCGTTTGTCTAAATAGAAAAATACATTGAGGATTCCCAAAAATAAGACCTGAAGACCTGCTGCGACAATGTCAACATAGAGAAGAGATTCGTACAATTCTGAAATTTCAAGCCAACGAAGAATCGGGGGACCGATAGCCCAAATCAGCAAAGACACCACAAATTGAATTTTCATGATCTCAAACAGGCCAAGACGAATAGTCCGAACCATCTCATTCTTGGCATGCTGAATATGATCAAGCGAGGCTCCTCCTCGAATGGCATCATAAAATTCCTGATATCGCTCGACAAAGTCGGTTTCCATTCGAACGAGAAAACTGGCCATCCCCGGTAAAATCGATAAATACGCCAAAAAAATAGGAAGGTCATAAATCGGAGAACTCCGAATTGGTCCGATAACCATTTGACTAGTCTCGGGGTAATACCAAAACAAAAACTTATCGACCCAAATGGCTAAGTTATACACCAACCCCAACCAGATCAAACTTCCATACATTCTTCCCTTTTTCAGGAAATCCCAGGCCAGCAATGTCTCAGAAGAATAATTTCGTACGGTAAGCCCTAACATTCCGACTAAAATAAAAAACTGTCCAATGAAAAATCCGAATAACAACCCCTCTAACCCAAAAGACCTCATCGCGAGAGAGGCTCCTATCGTTAACCCGTAGCCCAGCCCATATAACAACAGAACCGCTTTATATTCTTTCATGCTGGATAAAAAGATTGTGGCAATCCAAATATTCCCCAACACAACGAAACTACCCACCATCAATACCTTATAGAGTAAGGTCTGCTCCGGAAAAAACACCGCGATGACTCCGGTCGCACTTATCCCACAGACAATCGTGACAAGACAGAGCACTCCATGAAAATTACTGAGCACCAATTCATCTTTTTCTTCGTATAGACGATCGGCCACATACCTCGTGAATGACGTCTGCAAACATCCAGTCAAGATAAGGCTCAGTGCAATGAGGTAGGTCACGGAGAGCTGAAACTGAATGATTAAATTTTCTGGTGCAATGACGGAGAGACTCATCACTCCGATCACTAAGATTCCAATAATGGATAAAATCCAAGGACCAGAACTAATCACCCCTGCATAGGCATAGGCCTTGAGTAGCGACCAGTAACTGTCCTTTTTTAAGATCTTGCGGAGCTCAAAACCGATGCCTGCCATGCGTCTAAAGCTTTCGTGTAGATTGATTGATATTGATCGATCATTTGTTTTTGCGTATAGAATGTTTCAACACGTTCAATGCCCGCCTGCTGAGCAGTCCGCCAATGCTCCTCATTCGTCAACAGATTGAGCGATGCTTCCGCCAATGCCGTTGGATTGGCCATCGTGACCACAGCTCCAGCGCACCCAGCGTCGTCTTCCTCTATCCCCTCCCCTTCAATAAGTTGACGACAGGCGCCCACGTCTGTTGTCACTGCGGGCACTCCAGCAGCAAATCCCTCCAAGACCACGAGTGGGAGCGCCTCGCTAATTGAACTTAAAATCAGAAGTCCGATTTTCGGTAACAATTCATCAACTTTTTGAAAACCAAGAAATTTCACATGATTGGAAAGACCTAAACTTTCTGTCAGATTTCGACAGTCTTGAACATATTCTTTGTCTTCCTCTTCAGGACCGGCTATCCACCCTTCTGCTTCTGGCATTCGGTTCACCACTGTCCGCATAGCTCGAATAAACGTTTTCACATCTTTAATAGGAACCACCCGTCCAATCAGACACAGCACCGGTGGAGGATGCTCAGGACGACGAGTCCGAAGTGGTTGAAACCGCTCGACCGGAATACCATTTGGTATCGTGAGTGTTCGACTTTCGTCGGCACCGTCTTGAATTTGTCGCTGTCGATTCACTTCATAGAGGGAGATAATAGGATCGGCCGCTTCGTAACAGAATGACCCTAACGCTTCAAAAAACCGAATCCAGAGTTGTTGGAAATACCCTAGATGTTCAGAACGTTTTTCCAATTGTGAACGATTGTCAGCAAAAGAAGTCATTTGGAATAAATCAATCCGACGTTCCTTTGTATAAATGCCATGTTCTGAAAGAATGAGAGGATGTCCCGTTCGATGATGCAGCAAGGCGCCCAAAAATCCTGCATACCCTGTCGACACGGTATGATAAATCTTGGCTGGGATAAGGTTGGCTGCCACTTTTCCTAACATCCAAATGGGTTCATGCATCTTACGCACGGTCCAAAAAAAATCAACAAAGGAGGGATCTGTGCAATGCTTGTGATAGACGTCACAGAGATATGTCCAAGCTGATTCGCTGTAGAGAAACTGCTCTTGAAGCATATCAGGCTGTTCCGTCAACATGGTCATCATCTTTTGAATCATATTGACCCCTTCAGGACATGTTTCCGGGGCCCGCATTGCGTCATGCAACTCTTCCATAAATTGGAACAGTTCAGGCTCCCCTTCTATTGACAGAATTGGAGGTTGTCCATGATTTGCATGAACATAGTGACATTCTAAGTGAACCACTTGAGGGGGGAGGACATAGCGCATATCATCATATTCATCTGGACGACCTCCAATAAACACCAGACCAAATCGATAGTCTGGATACGCTTGAATGATCTGATGTACCCATGATGACACCCCACCACTTACGTAGGGATACGTCCCTTCTAAT
This sequence comes from Nitrospirales bacterium, assembly GCA_965223675.1. Lineage (GTDB taxonomy): Bacteria > Nitrospirota > Nitrospiria > Nitrospirales > UBA8639 > JAGQKC01. The sequence continues at coordinate 1,102,959 of OZ245013.1, forward strand.
AACAAGGCAATGTCGACTTCTTGAGCCCGTGGTAATGTCACACTCTTCCTTTGTCTTTATTTCGGTATGCCCGAAATTTCATTAATCTAAAGACGATTGATCCCTTATATTGACTATCTTGAAAAACACACACTGAACATTCTTGAGCTCGTCCCATCTATTCAACTATTTTCGAATTTGCTTTGTGACCAACTTATGTCGGAGTGTATTCTCGCGTGAGACGAGGCATAACGTCCCAGTACCGTAAAATTGGGCTCAAAATGGGAACTTGCGAGAGGGCATGACTTTGCTGAAAGAGTGTAGATAATTCCGAAAATTCTTTCCTTAAAAAAGCGAGTTCGGCAAGATACGGCACAACGCGTGTTTCAGGAATGCCATATTCGAGCGCCTTCGTAAAAGCTTCACGAGCTTGACTACTATCGTTCAATCGAAGAGAAATTTGCCCTTTCAAGGCCCACATACCCGCGTCGTCTGGCTCAGCAGCCAATACAATGCCGTTATAGTGCGTCGCCTGATCTAAGGCATACGCTAAGATATCGCCCTCAACAACTTCCTTATAGACCAGCTCCCAATAGGCGTAGGCGAGTTGCCGTGCATGCGTGAGTTTGTCAGATTCTTCATCGGCTTGCTGATACTGCTCCAGTTCCTGATTAATTCTTTCATTGATGCCTTTTTCCTTCTTATCCAATATTCCAAAGGCGACTAATCGGATGTCATCCGCTTGATCTTGTAAGGCTTCACGCACAGTGGTATTGATTTGATGGGTTTCAAAACTTTGAAGTTTTCCGAGTGCATCCAATCGTGCTTCCGTTTTCAGAGAAGGTGCGGCAAAACGCGCTTTCAACTCTCGACTCCCATATTGAAGTGTTTCGACTTTACCTGTGCCAGAAAACCGAGGATTTTGTACTTCTTGAATAGCTGTCTTCTCTTTTCGTGCCATAAAGTAATTTGTCATCACGACAAGAGACAGAACTCCGATCGCGCCCAGTATCGGAATAAACATCGTTAAGGCGATCAGAAATATCACGACCACATTCGGAAATTGTTGATACTTCTTAGGGAGACTGTCCTTTCCTAGTAGGCCAACGGCCACACTGATCATGCTGTGCAGAAGCAGTAACCCAATCCAATCTCCGTGGTAATGATTAGTGAACAGGAGATAGGGAAAAACAATGCCTTCAAGCAACGCCGCTAAGGACAGGAATACTTTTGCGATCATAGTTTCCTACTACAAGGTCACGAACAATGGTTAAAGGCTCATGCTCATGGAGTCCTCTCACGCTTACCTGAATCTCCGCTTCTTGAAAACTTTTTCCAAAGCGTTCTTTGACTAACTGTTGAATTCGTACAAGATACCCTTCGATGGCGGCATCATCGGAGAATGGAAGTAAGATACAAAGCCGACGATTGTCGTCGTGATGCATATCCCAGGTTACATCTAACCCTCGAGTATGATGAAGAATGTGAAATATGACTTCTTCTCGTATGGATGGTGTTCCAACATCGAACACCACGATCCGACTGTGTAGTCCTAACTCATACTGCAGCCGAACCAATCGTGGCAGCTCTCTCGCAAATGCGACAGGACATTCAGGGAATTCGTTCAGGATTGGGCGAGCAAGCACCGCAGCCTGAAATCCATCTGCAAAATAGTTTAAAAAAATTTTCAACATGTGAAGACTGTCTTCATGAAGATTTAAAAACCGCATGCGTTCAACAACGAACCACGAAACGATTAATCCATTACTGGCCATGGCAGGCGCCACGATTAAATACTCCGTATTCACGACCGACACTGATTGTGACATCATGACATGAGAGAATTCTTTCGTGGTTCGTGCATGGTGAACTAAGGGGTCGTCACTCTTGAGGATACCCATCGAGCCCACAGAAGCGATAGGCGTTTCTTCAAGATGAGACTTCATCGTCCGATAGAGAGCTGCCATTTCAAGTTGAAAAAATTGAGTTAACAGCTGAAGGAAACGTTCAGCCGCTGCGACTGGAACTTCATCATCACTCTCCCTGAGCATTCCACGCAATCGCTTTAATGCATCGCGAAGAGTGAGCGGTTGACTGACGAGATGTTCTTCTAATCGATGATGAGACATTCCAAGCAAGTGGTAAGCACGGGCCGTTTCTTGTAGTCGTTGATCCAGATAATCGTTGCGTTCTTCCATTTGCTTAAGGTACATGTTCCACCGACTTCCAAATTCCCCGCAGATGGCAATAAATAACACCCCACCGATCACGTAGGACTTGGGTACAGTTCCATCCGTCAACATGTTCAATTTCATTTCAATGAATAAACTACTGAGAAAAATTCCTACAGAGAGAAGACCAGCCCAAGTTCCATAGCGTAAGGCTAAGAGAACTGAAATAACCCATATCCAGGGAAATGATGACTGTGTGAGAAACGGATCGTGTGGTTCAAGCCAATGACTAAATGCTAAAATAAAAATAGTCAGTAGACACGTTTCCACCCATTGCCAACGTTGCGGAGCCCCACGTAGATGTATGGGGAGTCGCATTAGGAAAATGTGGCCTCTTCAAGGAGACGCTTAATCAGTTTTTGAGCTACGGCACTCACTGCTTCACGGCTCCATCCCGCTTGCCCTCCAACTGCACTCCAGATAACTTGATTGGTGGTCAAGTCAAGGAGACGTAAGCTTACACCAACCGCCGGCTCTCCATCGATCCCAACCTTATACCGCCACTCATCTACAGTACCCGTTATGGCATATCGGACCTTCTGTTCTTTGGCCCAAAGTAATGCTGACTCGAACAGCTTGTTGTCGGATCCTAACAACACAGATTCGTCTTCCAGGTTAGACGGATACCGACGCAAGTTTTTGATGCCCTGACTATAGAGTAAGGCTTCAGTGATCGCTTCGGCACGACGTCCAGCTTGAGGCGTTTCAGTATGATTCACCATCGGAAGCAACACCAAGGAGGCATGTTGATCAAGCACGGGTCCTCGTGAATGATCGATCACGGCACAGCCCCCGAACATGAAGAAAATCAGCAGAGTTCCGAAAATCAGTTTTTGTACATTTTGCATAACAACACCTACTCCATTAGAACCACCGTTGATATTCGAGATTGATTTGTGTGGTCGTGGCATTTTGCCCAAACCCGCCCCGAATGTGACTTCCAAAGACCACGAGTCGATCTTGTCCCAATAATCTTGCTGCAATGCCGAGCTCAAGACTCCGTCCGAATCCAGTTGCACTGTTATAATTCATTCCAATGAGGCCAAAAGGACGGATCCCTTTTGTATAGATGTCACGGATGGTATCGCCAACACTCACACTCACTCCACCTTGTGAAAAATTCTGAGGAATGACGCGAATGGGATTACGATCTTGGCTACTGGGAATGAGCCGGCTCATACTCCCTGGCAACGTACTGACGCGCCAATATCGTTGAACGTTTCCAGCTAGCCGAATTGTGATATCTGGGTATTCTCTTCGAATGTGATGGCCAAGGACCCCTTCGACTCCGAGGCCGCGACCCAGATGATCACGTGATTGGCTCTTGAACCGAGGAGCATCAAGTTGAAGAGAGCCAAATTGCCGTTTTGAAAAATAATAGAGGCCTTGCCCTCGGATAAAATCTTTGACGCCTCCAATCTGTACGAGAATAGAATCATCGGCTTTTTGGTTTCGACCTACCGTCACGGTTGATGTCAAACGTGCATTCCAAATTTGCTCATATTGCATTTCAAGTCCGACGACATTTGAAACGGCATTTCGATGAAACCCGGTCACACGAACAGCACCAGTAGGCCAACGATACCGCAACGATAACCCAAACTGGCGATCGACTCGAGGCACTCCGGTCAAGGCATCCGAGTCGGTACTTTCTTGCCAGGTGACAGCTGCTTCGGGTTTGACTTCTACTCTACCGACTTGGATTGGCATTGCGGTTTTCGACACATAACTCGATAGAGGGCGGCGATCCTCAAACAGTATGCCAGACGTGATGTGATCAACCGCAGCTGTGATGGCCTCTTGATACTGAAAATGTGCGGCATCGTTATTCGGCTGTTGCGTCAGGACATCAAAAGTCAGGTCCTGCGCTAACGGGCTATGCTCCAGTTGATTCGCCGCTTCAACCTTATCAGACCTCGATAAATCCTCATCATGTTCGATCACGATAGCATGAATCGATTCCCAATCATTCTCTGCAAGCGCAAGAGCCAGCTTTGCCCAACCTGGTTTGCTCAACTGTCGTGCGTAAGCATTCCAAAGCCAGCTTTTTGCTGCATCGAAAGCTTCTTGAGATAGAAACCATGACAACACTAATTCCTTCATGACTGAAGAAGTCATGCGCTTTCTCGTTTGACGTAGTAACGTGAGTAATTGATCGCCCGGAGCTTTCGAACTGGCTAACATCGCAAATGCTTCCAGAGTTTCCGGTGAGAACGCCTTTGAAGGTCGTGCCAACAAAGTTTTACGGATCACGACCCAAGCATGTTGACGAACTTGCCAGGCCAGGGCCTTTTGAGATGCTGCCTCTAGGGCAGCGGCATAGTTCAACAACCAGAGATAATCATGTTTCCGCTTCTCGAGTTGACGAATAAAGAAAGGTAGAGACTTTTTCGGTTGATCAAGCACGACATATGCTGCGGCCGCAGGACCCCATAGTCGAGAATCGGCCTGAATGACATCTCTCCACTGGCTTACATAACGCTCCAAAGACGTTTTATTTTTCTGATCAACGAGGAACCATAAAAAAGCCTCTTTTGTCTCACTTGACTCTGGATTGATTGTCAAGGCCTGTTCATAGGCTCGAAGAGCTTCAGACTTTTTTCCAATTTTCCACATCACCTCTGCACGAATGACCCAATACAGCTCGTTACGTGCAACCAGATCTTCTTCCCACGGCAGAAGATTCTCTAGCATCGATTGCAATTGAGCAATCTTTTTTTCTTGGAGAAGAAGATCTAACGCTTGAATGAAAAACTTGGGACTATGATGGGTTTTCCATCCAGCAAGACTCACCTCAATGGCTTCATCAGGTCTTGTCCGACGTATCAGTAAAATGAGACGTTCTTGGGCTGCCATTGAGAGTTGATCGTGAGCCCATAATAATTTATACGCCTGTTCAGCTTGTTCATCATCTTCGAGAGTCCAGGCTAAATGTCCGACTAATTTCCAGTACTCGTGTGCATCTTCACTGGCTTGTGACTTGACAGTTTGCAAAGTCTTATACGCATCACGAAGATTACCTTGTAACGACAGTTGACCAGCCTGCTGCGTTGCCCAGGCGATGCTAGATCCGTACTGTTCAACTAATTCACGATAATAGTGATACGCCTGCTCGCCCTTGCCCATTCGTTGATATAAATATGCGATCTGCTCCAAAATAGATTTGTCAGGATTTTGCCTATGCAAGTGCGTCAAATAGGCAACAGCATCTGCTGGCGTCCCGATTCGCTCATAGGCATCTGATAATTCTTGCCATTCAGATTTAGATAACGTTCGAAATTTCCCGAGGCCTAATAACGCAAAAATAATATTTTCGTCATCGTAAGCTCCTGGAGCTAATCGTAAAATCTGTTCAAATGGTTCTTGGCTTGGATGTTTTTCTGCAATTTTACGCCACTGCGTCAAGGCGATGTGTTGATGACCGATCCACTCTGCAACTTGGGCATACTTTTTTCTCCACTCCAGCCGATGGGGGGCCTGTTGAACTGCAGCTTTGGCCAGAGAAAAGGCGTCTTCCAGATTCTGATTTTCTAAAAACACTGTGTAGCCCAGCGTGTAGATTCGATCATCGAATGGCCGGAATCTTGATTTTCTACTTACCTTAGTTCGTTCAGGCGACTCACCAATAGCAATAATAGGAGTATAGCCAGGCCACTGTTGTTCAAATACTCCAGGATCGGGAAACTCCAATTCAGTCGAGTAGGAAACGAGCGGGGCAAAAACAAATGAGGTCTCAGTCCAGCTTTTCAGAGGCGAATACGAGGCAGGAATGATTCCATATGAGTCGCGTAAAGAAGCCACTCGCAATAAATCTTTCACATATTTTTGTGCAAAGGATCCGTTTCCTGCGGCACGTCCTAGTGATACGAGAAAAAATAATGTGGGTTCATCGTGGTGTAGCTCCCCTAAATGTTGACGAGCCTGATCAATAGCCTCTTGAAGAAAATTGCCAGCCTGTAAGGCCTTGAGTGCCTCAATATAATACTCACGCTGCTTCTGTCGTCGAGAGGTTTGACTTTGAGCGGAAAAATATAGTGTCGCAGCTTTTTGATAGGCGCCCCGTCCTAGAGCTAATTCGGCAGCTTTGGCATACCAATTGGCGGTACGCGGCCCTGACCGTTGACCTAGCTGCTCATAAATAGATTGCGCCAGATTTCTCTCTCCAACAAGGAGAGCCGATTGAGCTAATTGCGTCAAGGTTTCTGAAGTCGTTTCTTTCCCCGAACCTATCAACATTTCAATATGCTTTCCGATTTCCTTCATTCCCTCGCGACGATCGAATGATCCCTCAGGCAGTGCGAGTGTTCGAATTTTTAATATCTCCAAGTCCAATAATTGAGCACGCAACCAGGCGTTTGGATCAGCACTTTCCAATACCACTGACAGTGTTTCCTTGGCCTCTGTCATATTGCTGATATCGAGATAATGTCGGGCAAGTAAGAGACGAAGGTCAGTATCCTCTGGCTTGGCTTTGAGAAGGTTTTCCAGGAAAAATGTACTGACCGTCGACGCGTGGCTTGCTTGAGCAACTTGGTTAAAGATTCGTTCCTTTGGAAACAACACCATCAACACTAAAACAATCCCAACGGCAAACAACGAAATAGACCAAAGCGAAAATAAACGCTCCTTGGTCTGGCGATCCGATCGTCTAAGAACATGTGAAACTGATGGGTTTTTCACGTTGTTGTTTGACAAAAAGGTTCAATATCTTCCCTTCTTGTCGGTTATCAACGTGCCCAGCATGAGTCAGTACCTTACAGGTTTTGGCATTTTTCAGGGATATTTCCAGCGGCTGGTAGCTTTTCAAGGTAAAACTCACAGATTTTCCGACCCTCGCCCATTTTAGTACTTGCCCGTTGGTATCACGTAAATATGGCATATCAGGGACAGACGGTTTAAATGTGAGCGTGACTTCATTCTGGTCTATCACATGTACATACCGAGAAGATTCATGATCAGAAAATCCTGATATTCCTGGACTCTTTTGTAAATCTGGGTAACCCATCGTCTGTGGAACACGGAGTTCTTTTAAATATTTGGTTCCTCGGATTTTCCATGCCTCAGCTGATTTAGCCACCACAATCTGGTTGAAATCATGAACTTTTTTAATATATTCCGAGACATAAATCGGGTTCGGTGATTGTTTCAACGCCCATGTGTAGACTCGGTGAAGTGCATTCAGCGAGGCCATTTTGCTAGCTGAGTAGGTGTGATAATAGATGTTGATAGGCTTGAGACGTCGTGGACGATCGGTCAATTGAAAGGTTTCAATCACCTGATCAAAGCCATAAAACGGACCAGTCCATTCATTCGTGTAGATATTTTCGTTTTGATTTGGGGCATAGATTTGATAATGCTTGCCTTTAAGGATTCCAAATGCTGCGACTGACGTTAACGAGTTATTCTGTTGGGTCATGATGGTATCCCCTCCATTCATGTTGCCGACATGAATTTCATACGTTAATCCAACAGCTTCGGACGCCGGATCACAATCTCCTGTCCATAAAAATACTTGAACCTGTTTATTGGCAGGAGCGAGGTGCGTATTAATATATTCAATTGACCCTTTAATCTCCCTGGCAAGACTCTCGGGACCATAGACGTAGTCCGGAATATTGAGATTGTAATCTCCAGGCTTATCAGGGCCCGAGATCACAAACTCCCGCCACACCAGTGGATGAGAATAGGAATGGCTCGCCAACTCAACATGATCTAACGCAAACATGGCTCGAGCCGTTTTTTCAAACCGTTTCGTTAAATGTGGATAGAGGCCCTTTGCCCCAATTTCACCTTCAATGATTGATACCGTCGTTGGTACGCGATACTTTCGAAGAACATCTCGATAGAACACTTCTCCGGCATAGAGTTTTCCAGGAAATTCAGCGCGACTTGGAAATCCATCTCCATCAATATGTACCAATAACATGCGGCGTCCATTTTGAGTCGTTGTGTCAGGAATCGGCATTGGCCTGAGTCGAAGCGTTTCTTGAAGAAAAACGATGGGGTCAAACACCCAGCGAGCATGTTCAAGGTCAGGAAGTTGAATAATTGCATAAGGAAACAGGGCATAGCCTCCCCAAGGAGTTATCGCCACGACATCCTGTTGTTGTCCCTCATCGGTCTCGACTTGCAAAAGAGCTTGTCCTCGCGTAAGAGTTAACGGAACAAATCCTCTTCGTTTGGGAATTGGTTGAATTTCGTAGCCAATGCGAGGATCTTTTTTTGAAAAATGAACTCCGGTCACCTGTCCAGGATGTCTGTCAAGCATGAAATTTAACGGCGTCAGAAATGGTTCTTGCATGGGAAATCCCAAAGAATCAAACATGACCACGGGAACGCCCTGATGAATTTGCTTCAGTAACCACTGATGTAAGCCACGGCTCCATGAATGTTGCTCTCCGGATACCCAGACGACGATGCCTGCGTACCGACCGATTAAGGGGTACTGTGGCAATGGAGCTCTCACATCCCAATGCTCTGATACGTAGCCCAAGTGATTCAACGGAAAATCGACAAATCGATGTAAATCACTATGTCCGGGATCTGGATCTCGAGCCCCATCATAAATAGAAAAAATCTTCCGAGGCATGACCTCTACGGATCCGAGGCCTACCAAATTAAGTTCGGGGGTGCTCACCCATGGAATCATTCCAAGGCTTTGAATTTTTTGGGCCGTACGCCTCGCCTCGTCCCGTTCTTGAGGAGCAAGATAATCAATGACGATTATTGGAAGCCCAAAAGACTTTTGAATGGTCTGCAATTGTTGCAGGAGCCATTGTCGATCCTCTTGGGAAACGGCTACATAGCGTTTGTTGGTCTGATCCCATCCCCGAAAGAGTGATTCTGCTGCAACTGCATAAACGTGATTAGCGACAGTTGGAATAATTTCAAAGCCTCGATTAAACATAAGTTTCACTTCTGGGTACGCCTTTTTGATGGATTGAATGACTCGGGCTAATCCCTGTTCCTGCTGTCGTTTTTGTTCTGGAGTTTTCGTGACTAAGTGATACGAGTCGAGCGTGTCAAGAAAAAACCCTCGATAGCCTTGTTTCCACAATGGCCCTATGATTTGATTCGTCACGAAGTTAGGCCATTTTTCTTGTTGCTGATCAATAATCCGTGACTCCCATAGTTTGTTCTCTCCTAACACCCATTGATCAGGTATCGCTTTCGCATAGGGACGAGAAGATATAAATTCACCCAAGCTGACGTAAGCAAACAACTCACTTTGCGAGGTACGATAGGCTTGGTGGGTCATAATCATGATCGGGCTCGACCACGACCACATCAAAAGCCTTGAGTTCATCAAATGGAGCATGACTTCCATAAAAAAAGGCCACACTGAAATTCGTATTCGACCTCACGTCAGCCAAAGCGATTTCAAGACAGAAAAAGCACACCACAAAACAGACGAAGCTACAAAGTGAATAAGACCGCACGCTCTATCCTTTCGAATCTAAGACCGCGTTCATAAGGAGGCTCAATCCTTCTTCAAATCTCGTTGAGCATTGAACACCTAACGCCTGGGCTAACTTCTCAACATGAGCAGCCGAATGAGGAATGTCCCCAACTTGTGGATCTTGATGAACAACTTCAAGATCATAGCCGACGCATGTGGAAAGTGCTTGAATCATGTCTAACAAACTCCGACTGGTTCCTGTCGCCACATGACAGACCCCCGTTGCCTCTGAAAATAGGGCTTGAACGTTTGCGTGGGCCACATCTTTGACAAACACAAAATCGCGTGTTTGACTTCCATCACCAAACACCGTGAGTGGTTGTTTCAGTTGAACACAGTCCATAAACTTACTGATGACCCCCGCATATGGCGACTTAGGATCTTGTCGTGGTCCATACACATTAAAGTATCTGAGCCCAAGTGTTGAGCAACCAAACAGAGCATGGAACAGTTCTGCATATTGGTCATTGATACTTTTTTCTAACCCATAAGGGGAAATAGGGTGAACGGCATCTTCTTCAGAAATTGGAAGTTTTTGTGGATATCCATACACGGCAGCACTTGAAGCATAGACAACTCGATTGATGCGACGTTTTTGCGCGGCTTGAAGCACATTGACGAATCCCTGAATATTAATACTGCATGATTTAGTTGGGTGAAGAATTGAATCTTGGACGGAAACTTGAGCGGCTAAATGTAAGATATGCGTGATACCGTTTAATGCATCCTCAACATCCTTTATGTCTTGAATATCTCCAGGGCAAATCTCTAAATCATTATGACTAGGCAAATTTTGCCGTTTCCCTGTTGAAAAATTGTCCAATACACGTACACGTCCTCCAACTTTGAGGATGGCTTCAACTGAATGAGAGCCGATAAAACCGGCCCCTCCTGTCACCAGAACATGCATAAGCGAATCTCTCCTTGTTCACAGTCTCGCAATTGAAGTGCCAAAGCTTATGCAGGTTGTTGATCAATCGATTATTTTGCGCCCAAAAGATCAATGTTCTTCTGTTTTCTTTCTCGTCTTGACCGGAAATTGAGTTGTTCAGCTGAAACTCAATTCTCTATAATGGAGTTGAAATTTCATCTGGAACCATCCACACCACTATTCATCTATTCCGACATGAGGAGACGACAAACATGGAAATGTATACGCGAGAGGAAAATGAAACGAGCGTTCAGGATGATCCGAAGGCTAAAGATTTACTCCGGGGAGCCTTTGAAAAGACGGCTCGCTGGCAGGCAGACTTTAAAGGCTTTCAAGCTGACTTGCGAATCAACGTAGAAGGGAAAGAAACGAAGGGAACTGTGACAGTGAAAGGACCAAAAGAAGTCACCGTTGATATTCCTGATGCAGAACTTCAAAAATGGGCGCAGAACCAAATTGGCATGATCGCAACGCATCGAGGACCGCGAAGCTTCGAAGAATCGGATGGAAAGTACGCGCTTACCCTCGAAGGAGATGACAGTCATCCGATGGGACAACGGATCACGATTAACGGAGACGGAATGGGGTCATGGTATCGCGTCAAAAACGATCGTATTACGCAAATAAATCGAAAGATGCCCTATGTGGCATTCACCATTAATGTTGAAGAGAGTGCTCTCACTCAAGATCAGAAATATCTGACGACACGATATACAGTGTATTATTTTTCTCCCAAAGATGGATCATTATCAAATGTGGAGAGTTTCTCAGATACACATACACGGATTGACTTTTCAGACTTGCCAGCAACGCGACGTATTATTTCTTATGAAAATAACGCCATCATGACGAAGACTTTAACGTTCGAAAATCACAAAATGCTGTAAACGTTTTTGGGGAGTGGGAAATCCATTTCATTATGCTGTCCCCACTCCCCATTCCTGCCTGGTCTTTCTTCTTATGGATCTCCGAACACAGTTTCCTCGAAGCCTCACGGAGCAACTCGGTCCTTATGTCCATCTTCCGCGCATGATTGATAAATGCCGGGGCAAAATGGAAGACATGTTGGGAGACTATCGCTATCCTTGCCCGCTCGACACGTTTCTCCTTGATTTCTTGGAAATCGATCCTGAAGATTTTTTTCAAGCCATTCAAGGTCGAACAGATCACGAAATACTCGAGTGGGTTCTGAAAAATGGGAAGTCACGATCCGAATCCGAAATCCACCAATGGAATCAGATGATGCTAACTCGAGGGCCTGACACACCGGAAAAATGGGAATATTTTCTAAAAATACGGGATGCTATTGATTCGACCCGAGAAGATATTGTCACTTGGGTTGACCTCTTAGATTTAGAGGAAGGACGAACGGTGTCTTTCCGGTGTGAGTTTGGAATCTACAACAAGGGACACTTCTCATGACGAATCACTATTGGGGGTTTGAGAGATTGTGTGAGCGCTATCTAGGTATCGTTGTTATGACCTTGACCATCGGGGTCTGGCCATTCTCTGGTTTCGGAAATAATCCGTCAGTATTCGCGGAAACCTCCTCTGCACCTACCCAAAAGGATTTGTACTTTTCTGGAAACGAGACGATGATCACTGAATCGTTTACTTTAGAAGATGGGTGGGAGATAACATGGGAGACAGAATCTCAATCATTTCAACTATCGGCTTTTGGCGTGGCTGACCTCTATGAGGGGGCATTGAGTGAAACTGAAAAGGTCCTTCGATCATTTGAAATGTATGAGCCCATCATTCTTGCGAATTCAGCGGATTCTTCTGGCAAGGCGTTTCATCCTTTAGGAGGGACATTTTACTTAAAAATCATTGCTTCTGGACCGTGGACTGTCCACCTCAAACCAGTCAAACGAACCAAAGATTACCTCGACGTCCCCTACACTGGTGCTCCCTGATATGAGTTACTAGGAATCTCATTTAACCCCTATTTATTATATGCGTGTCCCAAGATGCATCAGCGTTGTGACGATCTTTCTCATCCTATGCCTTTCATCGTTCGGTTGTCATTTCCAGCAACCATTGAAAGATCCACCGGCTATTCATCCTCCATCGGCGATCATCTTCATCCCCGGATACTACGGTACTCGATTGATACGTGATTCAGATGACTCCATTGTGTGGGTTTCTACTGCTGAGTTGTTAGTTGGTCAACAACCACTGACACTGCCTGTCCCTGGCCTCGAATTAAGCAATACGGCCAAGCTTCATCCGACTGACGTTCTGGAGACTGTCACGGTAATTCCCCTCCTCTATTCAGTTGATGTGTATGGCTCCTTACTTGATAAACTTCGCTCAATACCGCCAGAAACATCACGGGTTATTCCCTTTGCTTATGATTGGCGGAACGATCTCATGGAGGCTGTGCGTAGCCTCCACGTCCAAATCCTCCAACTTCGAGCTCAGGGAATTCAGAATATTGCTGTTGTGGCCCACAGTATGGGTGGCTTGATCCTAAGTTATTATCTCAGGTATGGAATCCAAGATCCCAACTCTGCGACTGAAAATTGGGACGGGGTACAGAAGGTTTCTTCCGTCGTGATGATCGGTGTTCCTTTTCAAGGCGTGATGAATTCGTTTCGCAACATGAATTATGGAGTGACGGCAAAATTGAATTCTTCTCTCCTGACAGCTGAAGCGTATTCCTCATTCCCATCAAGTTACTATACACTGCCGATTCTGAAGGGAGACCGTTTACTCACCCCTGAGCTAACTCCATTGCCTCAGATGATCAGACATCCTAAAAATTGGCAGAAATATGGGTGGGGCTTGCTGAATCATAAGAACACAATCTCGCCTACAGCCATTCAACGACGAGGAAAATACATGACATTTTGGCTTGATCGCTCACGACGGTTTCTTGAACTCCTGAACACTCCCAAGTCAGCTTCCAGTCTGTCTTCTGCTCCTCTGCTATATATTTACGGACAAGGTATTGAAACTTTGGACCATGGGGTGTTGATGGAAGAAGAAACGAATAGCTGTGTGTGTTTGTACTTTAATAATGATGATCAAGCTCCAATCATTCATTCCATAGATACTAATCAATTATATGAAGATGGAGACGAAACAGTTACTGTTCGCTCAGCAACACTTCCAGATGCGTTTCAACAAACGCTTCACACAACCGTGAACGCCCATCACGTGAAACATACAGAATTGGTCACGAATGCTGAAATTCAACAGAGCATCCACGCCTTCTTAGAAACTCATAAGAGATAATAAGTCCAAACATACATTTGTTCCTAGGCCTTTTGGCTTAAGGATACGCAACACATCATTCTGATACAGTCTTCTTCCTATGGAAATTGGTATCGTCGGGCTTCCCAATGTGGGTAAATCTACGATTTTTAACGCCTTGACCTCTGGCACTGCCGCTGCGTCGAATTATCCATTCACGACGATCGAGCCAAATGTTGGCGTTGTTGGTGTTCCTGACGACCGCCTTGCCCGACTCACAGAGATCTTTAATCCGAAAAAAACCATTCCCGCTTCGTGCCGTTTTGTCGACATCGCCGGTCTCGTGAAAGGAGCTGCACAAGGTGAAGGGCTTGGCAATAAGTTCTTAGCGAACATTCGTGAAGTAGATGCTATCCTTCATATGGTTCGTCTTTTCGAAGATACCGAAGTCGTTCATACGATGGGTGGCGTCGATCCCAAACGTGATATCGAAGTGATAGAGACTGAGCTCATGCTGGCGGACTTAGACAGTCTCACTCGACAATACGACAAAGTCTCCGGCAAGGCACGGGCAGGTGATAAAACAGCAAAAGAGACACTCGAAATCCTTGATACCCTCAAGAGTGGTCTCGAAGTCGGCCAACCCGCACGAATGCTCGGTCTTGATCACGAAGTGCTCAAACCCTATTTTTTGCTCACGGCTCAACCTATTCTGTATGTTGGCAATACTGATGAGAATCCGAATTCTGCGGTCATTGATGAATTCCAAGCATTTGCGAAGGCAAGAGGATCGGAGTCAGTTGTGCTCTGTGGAAAGTTAGAAAGTGAAATCGCAGAGTTGTCGGGCGAAGATCGTGATATATTCATGGAAGATTTGGGCATGGAGCAAAGCGGTCTCGAGAAAGTTATTATTGGCGCTTACACAACTTTAGGGTTATGTTCCTACTTTACCGGCGGTCCGACCGAGGTTCGAGCGTGGACCATTCCCGTTAACACAAGAGCCCCACAAGCCGCTGGTGTGATCCATTCAGATTTTGAAAAAGGATTCATCAAGGCTGATATTTACAGCTACACCGATATCGATCAATATGGTTCAGAAACGGTCTTACGGGAGAAGGGACTTATTCGTTCAGAAGGTAAAGAGTATATCGTCCAAGACGGCGATGTCTGTCACTTCAAATTTAACGTGTAATAGCAAGACTTCAACCTCGCAACGCTTAAATAGTCTGAAAGAGGCAGCCCAATACCTGAGGAATGACGAAGAAGCGAAATTACTTCGTGAACTGGTGTTCTTCTGGAGAATCTAGGTCACGACGTGCTTTACGTTCTAATTCATCCGCTTCTTCTGTCCGGTTGAGGTGTCGAAGCAACATGGCATATTGCATGCGTATGGATTGTGTTTGATGATGGGCCGAAGGCAATTCAGTTTCTCCAATTGTCAGAGCTCGCACGAAATAGTCCTCCGCTCGTGCATACTCCCCTTGTGCCTGACTCACATGCGCCAAGTCTAACAGGCCAGGAATAAGGTGAGGATGTTGTTTCCCTAAAACACGTTCAATAATATTGAAGCTTCGCTGATATAGGCGCTCGGCTTGTGCAAATTGTTGACGCTCTCTATGTAAGATGGCAAGATTTTTGAGCCCTGGAATTAAATCAGGATGATTCGGTCCTTGAATTTGCTCGATAATAGTCAGGGATTGGTGATAGCGCAACTCGGCTTCGTCATATCTTCCAAGTTTTTCATGAGTTGCAGCAAGATTATTCAGCGTCATCGCCTGACGTGAACGAGGCTGCATTTCAACTTCAAGGCTAGAAAGAGCGTCACGAAACAGTTGGATCGCCAGTTCGTATTGTTTCTGGCGATAGGCTTTAAGCCCTTTGGCGTTGAGTATTTCCCAGCCATCATTGCCGAGTCCAAACACATTTTGATGATCCACCAGCCCCACAAATATCAACACCAGCAAGACGAAAACTCTAAGAAACTTTGTAGAGCTTTTCATGATTCAGACTCTGGCATAATGTCCAACTTTGTTCAGGCATATCTAGGAACAGAAGATGGCTATAAAGAAGTGTATCAGATGTGCAGATACATAGCCTAAGTTGATTCCAGGCGACGATCATCGAACACCCATCTCCACACACAAACACCTATGGAGGCCCCTACGGCATCGGCAAGCACATCCCAGGCATCAGTGTGTCTCAACGGGACAAAGGCTTGATGAATTTCATCGGAGATGCCAAACAATACCGCCGCCATGATTGCCCAAAATGGTGCATGGATAGCCAGCTTTTCTACTGAAGCATATAATATTGCTCGATAAGAAAGGATCGCAAGAATTGCATACTCGATTGCGTGGATGATTTTATCGTCAATCCCTGGAAACAGTTCCGGCAACTCGAGGTCTGGAGAGGATAACGAAGAAAGATAAACAATGATTCCGGCGTAAAGCAGTACTGGCAACCAATATCTTGCGAATATGGGCAATGAACGTTTCATGTATGTATCGACAAGACAATCTGTTGCATATCTTCCTACCTCTTCAGCAGCAAGAAGTTCTTCTTGACTGACTGTCGCTCCTCAGTTAAAACGTTAATAGACTTTTGTAATAGCGAGTAGTTGACGACCAAATATTTTCTGGTTATTTCAATTTGAGTATGAACGGAAAGCCAGACCGTTCAGGGTCATTACTGATATCACAGTCGTTCGAGGAGAAAAAACTTCACTGACGATGACACCTAAACTCAATCCCGGAGTTCGATTGGATGAGCTTGCCCAATTCATCCATGGCAATATACATGGAGCTCATGATATACATATTACGGGGGTCGCAAGCCTTGAACAGGCTGAATCTGGAGATTTAGTCTTTGTCACTCATCCAAATCTGTCTCATTTAGCGCGTAAATCGCGGGCTGCAGCCTTCGTTATCGCCCAACCACTCGAAGATGACTCTCGTCCTCAACTCATCACACCTCACCCACTCTATGCGTTTGCCTGTTTGACTCAGCGGTACTTTCTTCCCCCGTCTCCACGACTGGGCATTGACGATACGGCAGTCAAAGGTATCGATGTGCGTATAGGGCCTGACACATCCATTTGTTCATTCGTCACACTTGGTGATCGTGTACAACTTGGTGCACGTGTGACGGTGCATCCAGGTGTTTTTTTAGGGAATGATGTCATCGTTGGTGACGACTCCGTGCTGTACCCAAATGTGACCATCTTAGAAGGTTGTCATATCGGGTCTAAAGTCATCATTCACAGTGGTACGGTCATCGGCAGTGATGGTTTTGGGTATGTGCAACATCAAGGTCAACATCAAAAAATCCCACAGCTCGGAGGTGTCGAAATCGAAGATGATGTTGAAATTGGGGCGAATGTGACCATTGATCGCGCAACTTTTGGTATGACCACTGTAAGACGAGGCACGAAGATCGACAATCAAGTTCAAATTGCTCACAATGTTCAAATAGGTGAAGATTGCATTCTGGTCGCCCAAGCCGGCATCGCAGGAAGCACGACACTCGGCAAACAAGTCATGATTGGAGGTCAAGCTGGCATTGTTGAGCACCTAACCATTGGTGCCGGCGCCAAAATCGCTTCAGGGACTGGCGTAACCAAGGATGTAGAAGAAGGACAAGCCGTGGGTGGACACATGGCTTTCAACTATAAAGCTTGGCTGAAATCTCAAGTGCTCTATCAACGCTTGCCTGAGTTGAAAGCGGAAATTCAAACACTAAAGGCAAGACTGTCAGCGGTCGAAGACACACAAAAAAAACCAAACAGGTAACGCATGTTCAAGCATATCTCATTAAGTGTGACAAGACGTTTATAATGTCTTTTTCACATACCAGCATCCCACTATGACTTACTTTTCTTCCCTCTTTTTCCTGGCGGAAGAATAATCCCTTTCCAAAAAAACATCTTTGCCCAAAAGTATCCAGCCCATGGCAAGGCAAATGCCGGGACAGGGTCGACAAATCCTGCAAACACGGTCATGATTGAGAGGCCAATAAACAGTACAATTCCTAAGAAATACCAGAGAGGAATTAATCCTCTCCCTCGATGTTCAACAGGAAATTCCGCCGAAGCTTTTCTTGCTTTCTGAACTGATCGCTGCGTGGCAGTTCTCATTCGACTCGCAAAAAACGCAGGAAATTCTCTTAACAGAAATTGATGATATTTTGTCTGTGCTAATCCAACCAACACCCCAGTGACCAATAGGCCTGAGCTTGACGTAAAGGTTTCCCATGAATAGGTCCCGTTCCAAAGCTGAACCAGAAGTCCGACAACTCCCACGACCATGGCAATCAATCCTGTCATGCCAGCAGGAAATAGGATATGAGTCCGCACATAATCGTGCGCTTTCTCTACTTCATTTTGTACTTTGTGTGTGGAAATAACTTTTGCCATAGTCTTGACATTACAAGGTTCAAAGAAACTCTACATTTCAGCCTTCGTCAGAATGTTTAACCTTGCACATGGAAAATTGCCCCCCTAATGGTGTCTGCAAAAATCTAATGATTGCCATTTGATTCGAGTGACTCATTTTTGCTAACAGATTTGGGAACATCTGAATTTTCTTGATCTGTTGGAACTCGATACTGTTCACTCAACCATCCATCTAAATCAAGTAGACGACACCGTTCAGAACAAAATGGACGAAACGGGTTACTTCCCCATTGAATACGATGTTTGCAAGTCGGGCAATTCATAATTTGTAATTCGTTTCTCGTGAATTGTCGCTCGCGAAAGAACTCATCACGTGAAATGCTTCCTGCGAGAAACGAATAACGAGCAACGAACGACGAGTTTGTTACACATAAAATTGCGCTTCGTAAAGACTCGAGTACATTCCTCCTTGTTCCACCAACTGCACATGTGTTCCTTCTTCCACTATTTGGCCATGATTCAAGACAACGATGCGATCGACGTTATGTAAGGTCGATAATCGATGCGCAATGACAAACGTTGTTCGATCCTGCATGAGGTGCGTGAGGGCCTCGCGAATGTGTACTTCAGTTTCCGTGTCAACATTTGAAGTTGCCTCATCAAAAATCACAAGCGGCGGGTTTTTTAATAGCACTCGTGCGATCGACACTCGCTGTTTTTGTCCAACTGATAGTTTGACCCCGCGCTCACCGATCCATGTTTCATAACCTTCAGGAAGCTCGGAAATAAAACCATGTGCACGTGCGGCTTTGGCAACATCTTCAATGGCATCTTGAGTCGCATGAAGATTTCCGTATGCAATATTTTCTCGAACCGTCCCATTGAACAAGAAGGGTTCCTGTTGAACTAAGCCTATTTGATCACGTAAATAGTTTAATGGCAAAGCACGAATATCAGATCCATCAATCTTAATTTCCCCAACTCGTACATCGTAAAAACGCATAAGCAATTTGATGATCGTGCTTTTCCCTACCCCACTATGACCAACGAATGCCACTTGCTCTCCAGCTCCGACGTATAAGGAAATGTCCTTCAGCACCGGCACGTCATCGCGATACGAAAATGACACGTTTTCTATAGTCACGTTTCCATCTAAACGATCTACCGTCGGAAAAACGCTGGGCTGGTCTACGACATCCGGCTTAAAGTCCAATACCTCAAACACACGTTCGCTGGCTGCCAGAGCATGCTGCAACAGATGATTCACAGAGTGAATTTGATTGACGGGTGTATAAAACAATATTAAGTACGATAAGAACATGACTAATTCACCTAAGGTCAAATGCCCTTGCATCACTTGCCCTGAGCCATACCACAAGATGAGGATCGTTCCGAGACTTCCTACAAATATCATACTGGGTGAATAGACAGACCATAAATACATTGCTTTTAAATTGGACTGACTATACGCCTGACTCCGCTTCGTAAATCGATCATATTCATACGTATGACGATTGAACCCCATTGTTTCTCGAACCCCAGACAACGCATCTTGTAAATATGCGTTCAAATCCGCAGCTTCGCGACGAATATCGTGATAGTATCGATGGACTCGTTTCGTAAACCATATACCCACTACGACGAGTATTGGCACAGGGACTAGAACAAGCAAGGCCAGTTTCCAATTGAGAGTAAAGAGAATGATGGTGATGCCAAGTAAAGTGAGGGATGCAGTGAGAATACCCTCAAGCCCATCGATAAAAATTCGTTCGACATGTTCCGTGTCATTCGTCACTCGCGACATGATCTCGCCTGTAGAACGATTTTCAAAATAGTTCAAAGATAGGCGTTGTAATGCGGAAAACACCTGCCCACGTAATTCAAAGACAACCTGTTGCTCCAACCGATTATTGAATCGAATTCTCAAGGAATTAAAAAGATTTTTTAACGCATAGGCTGCAAACAATCCAAGCAAAATCTGAGGAAGCAGATTGACATCGTGATTGGGAATCACATCATCAATCACCACTTTGATCAGCCAAGGCGGAAGAAGGTCAAGCGCAGTCGCAAGTGCGGCGCAAAGAAAAGTCTGAACAACGAGCGATTTGTGGGGAGAAAGATAGGAAAGGATTCGAACTAAGGACTTCACGAAAGGTCAACTATTCTTCCTATCCAACATCTGTCTGACCAGTTGAGTGTTTCAATAACTTGGAACGAGAGCTGGTCATCATCAATACCGACAACTTAAATGACAGGAGCAGAATTCTTTTGCCAATAAGTATCGAACTCTTGTAATTGCGTCAACGTGGACATGTCTGTCATTCGATCAATAAACAGTTTCCCGATCAAGTGATCCATTTCATGCTGAATGCATACAGCATAGAGGCCATGAGCTTCCCAATCTTGTAATTGACCATATTGATCATATGCTTGTACACGAATCATTGATGGGCGGGTGACCTGACCTCTCATATTATCAATGCTCAGACATCCCTCCCACATTTCTGTTTGGGATGGTCCATAAAACACAATTTGAGGGTTAATGAGAACGGTACGTGGAAAACCCCCTTCGCCACCACATTCCATCACAACAAGTTGTTCTGATCGAGAAACTTGTGGCGCAGCAAGCCCTATACCTTCGTTATGAACCATTGTTTCGAACATATCGTTAATAAACTCTTGAAAGGCTCGATCTTTAATACGATCGACATCAATCGGTTCAGCAACTTTTCGTAAGATAGGATTTCCAACTTTTGCTATTGGCAACAGAGCCATATGTTCACCTCAGTTTGCTGGAAGCACTACCGAGAAAGACGTATCTCACTTAGGCCAATCAATGGGAAAACCCACTTTTATCTGTTCATCGTATTTCAACTTGATGGAGAGGATGGCTGTTGACCTTGAGAAGTTGGCGGCGGTCCAAAACGACTTTCATTTTCTTTATACCACGTCCACCACTCTTTGCTCCATTCTTTTCGATCTTCTACAGTCGAGGCTTCCCAATTATGTCCAGACCCAGAAAAACCTGTGAGCTTCCAGAAAGACTCTCTTGCCGTCACAGACACAAATTGTTCAGGATCTGCGATTGCTTCAATCAGTAGAGGAAGCACTTCTTTTTGTCTCACCTTTCTCGCTTCATACACAGCTGTCCTGCGAATTGTTGAATTTTCATCTTTGACCATTTCCTTGATTGCGGGAAGTACCCGTGTGGGGTCTAAGCGGGTCGCCACGCGGATCGCATGTGTTCTCACACGAGAAGCTTCTTCTGTGTCGGTCGCGACCCTTAACAGAGCTGCCACTGGTGAAGGGTCTTTAATCATCGAAAGAGTTTCAATGGCATTATACCGAATTCGTGTGCCGGGCATCGTTAACGCTTTTACGACAAAGGGCACAGAATGTTTTCCATAATGGACAAATTCACCCATTGCCCAAAACTCTTGTCTCCCTTCCAGGAGTGGCACGAGGGATTCCAGTCTATCGCGATCTTTTGGCGACAGCGATTCAGGAGCCGGAGTGGCTTCGGGAATTTTCGGGAATTGTGCCTTGGGAGGCGGATCATACCCTTGAACAAATATTACGCTTTCCGACCGCTGCCCTATTTCTGCATTCACCAAACCACACGGGATGGCAGTAATGACAATGAGTACGATGAGCACTCGCCAGTTCATCCGACCAGTCCGTGCGACCATAGCTTGCCTCCACTCATAATAGTTAGGTACGGAAATCATTCATCATCACTGACTTGTCCAGTCTAGTAGGTTCGACCTAAATGGGTCAAGATTTCAAGCCAACCATTGGGGTAAGGCTGGTCATCCAAAAGGATTTCCCTTCTAGAAATGAGGTATTACTTTGATATTGAAGGGCATTCGATTTTTTATTATACTGAGGACCTTCAAGATAACTTTTACCGATCAATCAACAGTCATCATCCAGGATGCCAATGAGAATTTCAAAGAAGCATACCCGTTCTATATCTGTTCAGTATTAATCGTTACTAGACGTATCTCGTGTAATTTGCTCTCTACGCTGTCCCCTCACGCATCGCAAATACACCGTCACAAAACATGGCCCACTGCATTTCTAGAATTTAGCCAATATACATACTCTCGGCCTAGCTGAAGCCCTTGCAGCTGACTATTGCTTCTATGTTATGTCTCAAGACGCAACATCCAGAGACACAACCCGTGATCATAAAAACAGAAATTCTGGAGAATTTCATCGGTCAGATTCATCTAGCATAAGGGGAAGTAATGAACAGAGCTGGCTTTACTGTCTGGTTTACCGGTCTACCATGTTCTGGCAAGAGCACCTTGTCAAAACTTTTACACACTCGTCTTCACGCTGTCGGCTTGACGGCTGAGATTTTAGATGGAGATGAAATTCGGAAACGTCTCACTAAGGGATTAACATTTTCAAAAGAAGATCGAGATGAAAATATTCGACGAATTGCTTTTGTGGCTAAGCTGATAACTCGAGTTGGTGGTATAGCCATCACCGCAGCAATTTCACCATATGAACAGTTGCGGGAAGAAGCGCGGGAAGAGATAAAAAACTTTATTGAAGTATACGTAGACTGCCCGTTGGATGTGTGTATCGCGCGAGATGTAAAAGGACATTATGCTAAAGCACAAAAAGGTGAAATTCGGAATTTTACAGGAATATCAGATCCGTATGAACCACCAAAGAATCCGGAAGTCTTAGTTCGGACCCACGAAGAAACGACAGATGAGAGCGTTCAGAAAGTCCTGGATTACCTGAAGACTCACAAGTTTGTCCCAGATGAACTTACGTAAAGGGCCTTTAAGGTATCGTCAAGCCTGCAATTTATAGCGATACCTACTGGGGAAGTGACTTTTTTTCTCTCGTAAGGGGTACCTGAAAATTATTTACGCCCCAATCGTACAAGTGATTGGAGCGCGGCTTCCTGAACCTTTAGGACCGGATCATGAAGCGCTGCACTGAGGGCCTCCAATGCTTCACGCTCACTGGCAACACCCATCGGATCTTTTCCCAAAGCAGCGGCAGCTAATCCACGGGCTTCCGGGTCATTGTGAAATAATAGATCGGAAACGCATCTTCTTACTGAGTGAGGAGATTCGGTGATATCCATCCTTTTGCTTTTTTCTTTCTCTACTGACTGATATGTGAGAATTCATCATTGCTTCTTCTTAATTTATCGGCAGGTGTTTTAAGAACCTTTAAATTTCTTGAGAATAGTTTTAATACATCGAGATTAACTTTTTTGAGACCATGGCTTCTTTTGATACAAATTAATTTTAGCTAGTACGTAATAAACCTGAATTAAAAATCATTCACAATGAGGAAAGAAAATGAGTAGCCTTAACGTCAATTCTTCATTATAATTTCTTATGTTTTAGTTCGTTAGATAACGTTTCATCCCTAAGGTATACTCATTGCAATTCAACAAGCGTGTTTTAGCAAAATTAACCAATCCCTTTTTACAGCTTTGGGCTGCGGCAGATTGCCTTATTCTGTTTGGCGAGTGACCCTTTAAGAGAAACTCAATCTATTTCCTGTGTGGAATAACGCCATTGATTGCCTATATATTAATACTTAATTTTTCATCTAAAATACCTTTAGGTATCGAGCAATAACTCTATGGCATGTACTGAGAAAATACCTTTCGCGTTATGTGCCTTAATCTTCCGTCTGTAAAGTTAAAATCGTATTCAGGTTTTCACGAATGAAAGGACGAAATACGAATGATCGCCGGACTTATCTTTTTGGTAATTATCTCGTTTGCAGCATGCTCTCCAAGTGTTGTGGTCAAAAGTCCGACGTCAGTTGGTTCACCAGGGACAACCGTTGGACAAGTTGGCCCGACCCTCATGAAAGAATATGTTATTCAGCCCGGTGATCAATTAGACGTGAAGTTCTTTTACAACCCAGATTTGAATGAATCGATCACCGTTAGGCCAGATGGGCGTATCTCTTTGCAATTAGTTGGAGAAACGATAGCGGCGGGAAGGACCCCGCGTGCACTCACAGAACTCTTGACTGAAGAGTATGATAAAGAATTGAAACAACCGGAGATCACCGTCATTGTCCGTTCATTCGGGGCACGAGTTTATGTCGATGGTGAAGTTGAAAAACCTGGAGAATTAGAACTCACAGGACCATTAACCGTCATGCAAGCGATATCACGATCTGAGGGCGCTACGGAGGATGCGTGGGATGAGGCTTTGGTTATTCGAAGAATTCATGGCAGACAACCACTCGTTATTCCAGTAGACTTAAGCCTTGTTCTTGCAGGGGAAGATTTCAGCCAGGACATTGGCCTCGTACCTTTTGATATCGTCTATGTCCCTCGCTCACCGATAGCTGATGTGAACCTTTGGGTTGATCACTATATTCGTCAAAATATCCCAATCAACTTTGGAGCGTTTTTCCCTCTTCGATAGTCTGGGTCGTTCTGTGTTCATCATGATTGTTCATTACAATTAGCAAGGAATTCTAAAAGCATGAAGAGTTCTCTCACAAAGACCGCGGTGGCCATACCCCGACGACCTATAGAACAAAGTCGAAAGGCATTATTCTTTCTTCTCATAATTTTGAGTTCAACGCTGCTGACAGGAACAACCTTTGCTCAAGAGAAAGAAGGCCAGAGAAATCAGAGCGGGACGATCGTGACGGGTAAAGTTCCGTCTATGGTTTCATCCGAGTCTTCGTTCGTGAAAAACCAGCTTGAAACTTACAAAAGAGAACTCGCAAAGGCAGAAGCGGAAGTCCAACAATTCAAAGAAAAACATTCATTAACTTCTCTTAAAGACCAACAAAAGCTCATTCTTGAACAACGAACAGAGTTAGATTCGCTTTTAAAAGAAACGATTAACAATATTAGCAGTCTTGATACGAAATTATCTTGGCTGAAGAGCCAAATAAAAGGAGTTCCTGAACGAGTCCCGCTCTCTAGTGTCACCAATCGGCAGGCGATTATCCAAGAAGCGCAAAAAAACCTCTTAGACCTACAGTTAAAAGAACAAGAGATCCAGACTAAGTTTCATGAAAATAGCCGTACACTCGAGAGCGTACGGAAAGAAATTGAACTTGTCGAGGCATTTCTCAAGAAGCAACAAGCTGGAGAACTTGAGAACATGATTACGACGGGGAAAAATCCAGTGTACCAGGAACTTGAGATCGAAATGCTCCGCACTGAAGCACGACTCGTTTCTGAAAAATCCAGACGAGAAGTGACGCAAAAACAAATTTCGGAAATTGATCAAGAGCTGCACCGGCTCAACAATCTAGAAAAAGAGTACCGAGAGCTCATTCGCACTGTCACCGCCAATGAACGTAATTTTGAAGATTATCTCGCAATGGTCGGGACGACACCCCTTGAAGATTATCGCATTCAAGTCGGAGACTTACTCGACGTCAAATTTTTCTTTAATCCCGACCTTAATCAAGAAGCATCGGTTCGTCCTGATGGTAGGATCTCGCTTCAACTGATTGGTGAAGTCATGGCATCTGGCTTGACCGTTGATGAGTTGAAGACACTTTTAAAACAACGGTATGATACTGAATTAAAGAACCCATCCATTACCGTCATCCTGCGTTCCTTTAATACTAAAATTGACTCAAGCCGACGCGCTGGAATAATACAGCCGTGATGAACGCATAAAACACTCCCAAGATATTTAATTCCGGATACCTGTGAGTTCGAGTGTAGAATGACAGAGAATTGGAGCTTAGGCGGAAGAGAGCGGTTTCAAGACGTAACGACTGTGTCTCTATGCGTTTGAATCCTACCTATGCATTATAAAGATTTTTGATTTTTATTTTTCGAGGACAAGCAAAACATTATGCAATCTCAGGCTGAACAGCATACTTCGATTCATCGTCAATACATGTCACAAGTGAGTTTACGAGATATACTCACAATTGTCTTTAAACACAAAAGAAAAATTTTAGGAGTGTTTTTAGGAACGGTAGTCTTGGTCGCGCTCGGTTCCTTTTTGTTACCTCCAACATACGAAGCCACGTCGACCCTGATGGTCAAGATGGGACGAGAACATATTTACAGATCGGAAGTCGGAAGCGTAAATCCGGCAGTGTCGTTTGATCAAGAACGCGTCATTGAATCTGAACTTCAAATTATCTCTAGCCGTGATCTCATGGAACAAGTCATTGAAACGATCGGAATTGAAACAATGTATCCAGACATTGCGGAGTCTCCTCCTTCAGACATATCTCCTCTCGAAGCGAGCATTATAGAGATGCAAGATAATTTCAGGGCTGTAGGAGTGAGAGATTCCAATGTCATTAGAGTCAGCTTTCAGCATAATGATGCCGAAATTTCAGCGAAATCAATTAATCTCTTAATTGAACTTCTACTCGAAAAACATTTAAAAATCTTTAGTAACCCGCAATTTAAATTCCTCGAAAAGCAGGTACAGGAGTATCAAGGCAAACTCAATACGACGACCATGGCTCTTCAGGATTTTAAGCGCAAGCATGGACTGTCTTCTCTTGGCGAAGAACAACGCTTATTACTCGAACAGCGAAGAGATCTTGATGCCTCACTTCGAAAAATCCAGAATGAAAAAGAAGGCTTGAAAAGCAAACTGGTCTCACTCATGAATCAAATTTCTGACGTTCCTGAAACTGTCTCATTGACGAGTCTATCTGAACGTCAAAAAATTATAGATGAGGCGAACGCTAATCTATTAAAACTGCAACTTGAAGAGCAGAACCTTGCGACTCGCTATAAAGATACGAGTCGTTTTCTGAAAAACATTCGAAATGAAATTAAAATGATCAAGGCATTTATTCATGAACAAGAAGTGGATCTCACCGACAAAGTCACCACAGGGCAGAATCCCGTCTATCAGGAACTCTCAATTGAAATCCATAAATCTAAATCTGAATATAGTTCTCTCGAGACTCGAGCCAAGGCTATTGCCCAACAGCTTGAGGAGTTGGATGAAAAATTATCCAACTTGGATGTTCTTGCCAAAGAGCTTGATACTCTTCAACTGCAGGTACAGGCAGCACAAAAAAACTACACAATGTATTTAGGGAAAGTCGAAGATGCCAGAGTCGCAGAGGAAATGGATCATCTCAAATTGGCGAATATTAGCGTTATTCAATCGGCAATAGTTCCCGCAGAGCCGGTGAGGCCGAAAAAAGCCCTAAATATCCTGATTGCCATGATTCTTGGTGGAGTCGCAGGAATAAGTTTGGCTTTTGCTTCCGAATATTTTCAAGGTGGGTACACAAGACCTGAACAGGCGGCACAAGCGCTCGGATTGCCCACCCTCACCAGTGTTCGTTACCACCATGATTTGAGTTAAGGCATATGTACTTAAAATTTTTCGGACTCACTAAAAAACCTTTTCACACGACTCCCGATCCAAGTTTTCTCTTTTTGACTCCTAGTCACAAAGAGGCTTTAGGGGCAATGTTGTACAGCATTGACCACCGAAAAGGGTTTGCCGCTATTATTGGTGAAGTTGGAGTTGGCAAGACGACTATCGTCCGTTCCTTTCTCGAGCAAGTCGATTGGCACGAAGAGCGGACGCATCTCATTTATCTCTATAACCCTACTCTCACTGTTAGTGAACTCCTCAAATACATTCTCTCGGAGCTTGATCAAGAGTACATAGGCAAAACAGACGCTCAACTCGTACAACAGTTGCAGGAATGCTTGATCGAAAAGTATCGTCAAGGAGGCACGGTTGTTCTACTCATTGATGAAGCACAAAATATGCTTCCGAAAACACTCGAACATCTTCGGATGCTCTCAAATCTGGAAACATCAACTGACAAACTGATCCAAATCATCCTCATTGGCCAACCGGAACTTGAAACGGTTTTACAGCAGCATGAATTACGACAATTGCGCCAGCGTATAGCTGTGTGGGCAACCATACGATCATTATCAGAACAAGAAAGCTTTGACTATATTACTCACCGTTTAGTCGTGGCGGGTTTAACGGAAAAACACATTTTTCAAAAGAGTGCTCTCGCCCTCATAGTCAAACAAGCGGAGGGCATACCGAGGCGTATAAATATTCTTTGTGATAATGCCCTGATTACTGCCGTTGGATATAGAATGAACCCTATATCGGCGAAAATTGTTAAAGAAGTTATTTCTGATATTGACAAGCAAGCTCCAAAACGACGGTGGTCCTGGATTCCAGCAACAGCTGGGGTGCTTTTTTTCTTATTTAGTGCTGCGATGATTGTTGTCCTCGATGCCCCTCAAACGATTCAGAACGTTAAGCAAGAGCATCTTCAAGAGGAATTCATCAAAACTCAAGGATCTCATGAACGACAGACTTTATTGACGAAAAACGAAAACCAGAAAAATCCCGTCACCACCGTTTCGACCAATACAGGTAGAGGGGCTAAGACCCCAGTAACATCTGTGTCCCAACCATTACACCTTGAGCGGGTCACTTCCGATGAAACAGTCGGTCCTTCTATGAATCCGAAACCAGAGGTCCCCGGTCAAGGAGAAGCACTTGCAACGGATACGACTGAGAGTGTGCAGGATGTTTTCAGGGTTACAACAAGCCTGAATGGTACCTCAGTTATTAACCCGAAAGATCACACTGAAGGCTCCAGTAGTCCCCGTTCTCTTTTCGTATCAACGCAGAATACGCAAGGAGAGCTACCAGAAGAGTCACCAGAAGGGCCTCTTAAAAAATCACGTCATGACGAAGCGTCTTATGCTCAAGAACAATCACATTCAACGCCAGATCCTCAAACCAGGATTATTCAACGCGGTGATACGTTGGCTGAACTCATGATGGAAGTGTACGGATCATCGGACTCAGCGCTGCTTGAGTTTGTGCTGAAACACAATCCTACTATCAAGCATGTTAGAAAAATTATTCCAGGACAACGGATCACATTTCCTCAACTTAAGAATTTCGCTCGTGAAGAATTTCCTCACTCTTTTGAAGAAGTCAAGACGACCACAACGAACTCATACAAAAATGGCCTTGCAACATCGAAAGTCATCTTCACAAAGTCAGCCGAAGCATCACGGCAACGTCCAAGGACAGAACAATCTGTAACGAAGCCTTTGACAAGTCGAATCATCCAAGACGGTGATAGCCTGAGTCGCCTTGTGAAAAGCATTTATGGCTCTACGGATCCTGAGCATATAAAGCTCGTTCTCAAATATAATCCTCATATACAGGATGCAAGAAGAATCTTCCCTGGTCAAAAGGTCTTATTTCCGAACCTTTCGGAAGCCGGCGAGGATTTCATCGAAGAGGTGCAAAATCCGTAACGTACACTCAAGTAAGTACCTCACACGTACGCGGTTTTGACGATGACCTGTGTTGGCGTATATCATGACAAATCTTGAAGAGGTAATCTACTTGTAGCCGTTTCTTACTTTGTGAGTTAAATGATTATTAATCACTACTATTATTATGCCGAGAAGGAATTAACCAATGAGTAAAATGTATGAAGCGTTGCAATATGCGTATGCCGAGCACGAACTCAAACACACTCCCAAAGTCCTTCCTCCCATATTTTCAGAGCAGACGCTCAAACGTCAAACGACTATTGATCTTCCAGTTCTCAAAACCATCCCAAAAATTTCGCCGGATGTGGTCGTGGACATTTCTGGTTCGTCCATAGAACCGGAAATGCTCCGACTGAAACAATCCATCCTCGACCAGCTTCCGGATCCTCAAAAAAACATCCTTCAGTTCATCGGCTCTCAGCAGGGCGTTGGTACTTCCACTATTGTAAGAGAGTTTGGGAAAATTTTAGATAAACAGCATGGCAAGTCCGTTCTTCTAATCGATACGGACCAACAGCACCATGGTTCACAACACCAAGCATTTGGCATTCATCCAAAGAATCCATTGGATGGTTTCATGAAAAATGGAGGCTCCCTAGAAACCGCAATCTCGCAAGTTCCTCACTCTCGAATCTTTCTCTCTCTCCTCGCTGAAAAGAAGGCTTCGAACACGAAGACGTCTAGACTCACGCGTCACGAACTTATGTGGGAACCAGTTCGAAAAGAGTTTGACTTTATTCTTATCGACTCCCCTTCAATTAATACGTCGTCAGATGGGTTAGCTGTTAGTGCAACCGTCGATGGTGTCATTATAGTTGTCGAGGCGGAAAAAACACGTTTCCCAGTGACGCACTCTATGACAGATCGAATAACCAAGAGTGGTGGTCATATTCTTGGTATGGCATTCAATAAACAGCATCACTACATCCCGGATTGGGTGTATCGGTGGTTATAACTGGAAAGCTTTCACGTTTGTCGAACGGTTGAGAGAGAGTCTTTCTCTGTGGGCTTGTTCAGAAGTGCAAAGAGCCGCTACTCGGTCACGCGTCTTGGGCTTGCGTTTTCTTCAGATCACCATCCACTCTGCCATGAGTTCCTGCACATCCCCTATATCTTAAAAGAAATGGGTGCGACCTACAGACCTCCGAGGGCTTCTATTCAAAGAAAGCCGTACAGGGAGTTAATATAGTTCATGATGAGATAGATATCATGCTACAAACTTTTCGAAGTTCTATTCTCAAGTAAATCGCATAATTTGTGTGCGAACACATATAGAGTAAGAAAAAGAATAAACTGGTTGTGCGGACGTCCACCAAACGGTACATATGCAAAAGCGTTCATGAACATGAAAAGGTAAAGACTGAGTAGCCCAACTCCAATCACATAAAACTCTTCGCGATATTTTGCCCTTTGTATAACCCGAAAAAGCGTTTTGATTAACTTGTAGTTCATAAGAATAACAAGTCCAAGGCCTACGAGGCCGTTATTGTACAGAACATCAAGAAATGCATTATGTAAATGCCCCGCATCCCAGTGCACTCCTTCAAGGTCCAGTGAGGAAAATTTTGATGAAACATAGCCGCTTCCAATCCAAATGTTTTCTAGAATTCTTGGAAGGCTCGCCTGCCATAAATCCATGCGACCTGTGAGAGTCAACCCTGTTTCCTGTTGATGATAATTAATTAAATAATTCACCATTGGAAGTTTTAACAAAATCGCTAGAACGCCAAAACCAATTATGCCAATGGCCAACCAGAGAGATGTTCGTAATTTCCCAGTCAGAATGAGAAACACCATTACTGCAATAAGACAAGAGAGCATAGCAGTCTTGCCAACGCCTAATCCCATTATGACCAATCCATACATCAACGATACCTGGTACTTTATTTTTTTCTCATGAGCGAGCGTCAACCACAAAATTGATAATAAGAATAGAGTGCCTCCTACTCGTGAAATACCTGTTGGTGAAAAGGCACCACCGAATCGTCCACCAGAAAAAAGATCAATATTATCACCAATGACCTGAGTTAAAGGAACACACGATAAAATAAAATAGGTCATCCAGACAATTTTAAGTGCCTGTTTAAGCTCTCGCATATTGTTAATTCCGTAGGACCAGATGGTAATGGCCGTGATGGCAAGACATAATTTAAACGCCCAGGCCAAGGAGTACAGAGGAGAGTCAGAATATGTAGCCGAAAGCATTGCCATCGTGGCGAATAGACTCAAAAGAAATATTCTTTCTGAGAAGAACTCCTTCATATAGATAGGGTTCCAGAGAGAGAGAATGGCGACCCAACTACTTAAAAAGAGCCATATGACGATTAATCCCGTGACTGCATAAGAAAAGTTTCCGCCTTGTGCCTCTCCAATCAAGGTTTTTCTCGTCATCACAAACTCACCCAAAAGAAGAAAGAACCATATGATTCCGCCTAGATAAAAGTAGATCCGAATTCCGACAAAATCGTCTCTCATAAATGTCAGGGATACAACAAGAGTGGCGAGCGCGATAAGACCAGCTGTCCGCAGTCCGACAAAATCAGATATCCAAGGAACTTCTAAAATTGCAAAGGCAACAAGACAGGAAATAATGACGGGAAAAAGAAAAGGAACGATTCTTAAAAAAAACAACTCATCCGAATTGTTGTGGGTTTTTATCTGTGGACTCATTGATCCCTATGGCTCGATCAAAAGGTTTCTATGTTTTTCGTTCTCAGGAAGATTAGTGCTCATGTTGGTAAGGTAAATTAAGTCCTGTGACGTGCCAGAATACAGGCCCTGTCGTCCATGTCATTCTTTCTTTCACATAACGAGAGATTTCTATCGAATGATTCCCACAAACCTAGATTATGTAAAGATCTTTTCTCATATTGCCTTCGCCATACTATTCAGGAATGGCTTTTTCGAATAAGGCCGCATTGACATTGGAAGAAACGACATCTCGTATTTAGTCATGAGTGGCATTTCAGTTAAGCCTATCATAACCACCACGTTAACAATTCTCGAGGGTTTACCGAAAGTGCATATGACCGATGGCTCTATTACCTAAATTTGACAGTGCAATTGAGACTGCTACAGTTTATTGACGACGTTCAGGAAGTCTTAGACAACAACTATTTGACCATAAACACTGGGACGATGGTCACCATATGAATTGGCTTGGGAGGCTTCAAATGAAACACAATCTTCTGATTATAAACCGGCAAATACAATTCGTTGTGCCTCTCGCATCTTTCCTGAGTCTTGTCATCTCCCTGTTTCCGGCGGAATCAGCTTATGCGGTACCCGGCGCACCATCATCTTTGGCCTCGGTCCAACCCCAAAAGCATCTAGTTGTGGATAAGAATCATAAATTATCTTCCGACCTTAATCCTGGCTCAAACGAACTTCCCTTGAAAACCATTCAAAAGGCCATAGATCTTGCAATAATAAACCGAAAAATTGGCCTCGGCACCAAAATACGTGTCTTTCCTGGTACTTACCGAGAAGAAGTTATGCTGGCAGTTGGAAGAAAGGAAAGTGACCCTCCAATCGTTCTGGAAGGCACGAAATTGGGAAAAGTTATTATTTCTGGATCAGATATATGGTCAGACTGGGATACAACCAATAAACCGAATGTGTATGTGCATGCCTGGCCTTATAGTTGGGGACAAGTTCCCTTTCCCTCCAGTTGGCCATCAAGATTTGACGGCCGTCCAATTCTGCGACGCCAGGAAATGGTTTTCGTGAATACGCTGCCTCATCGGCAAGTTTTGAGTCACAAAGCATTAATGCCCGGAACCTTTTTTGTTTCAGAACAGGAAAAACGAATCTATCTCTACCCGAGAACCGGGCATTCAATGGCCAATTCTCTTGTGGAAGTTGCGGTCCGGCCTTCACTTTTCAAAGCACGTAAAAAAACCAATTTAGTCGTCAGACGCATAGTGTTTCAGCATGCCGCTAGCCAACTGCAAAAGAGCGCGGTAAATTTTAGTGAAGTCAAGAATCTTCTACTTGAAGACTGTAGGGTTCAGTGGAATAATTGGGTCGGCTATCAGCTTTCCGAAGTTGAACACGTCACAAGCCGTCGGAATAGCGTCAATTTTAATGGTGGGTCGGGGATCGTTGGCAATAAAGTTCTATCGCTATACTCAGAAAATGAAAAAACATCACACAATAATTGGCGAGGTGCACAGGCGAATTTCTATTTTTGGGCTGTGGCCGGATCAAAATATTTACATATTCACGATGCCTTGTTTCGAGGTCAAAAATCGATAAGCAATCAAGCCACTGGCTTCTGGTTAGATACTGACAATAAAGATATTCTGATTGAAAACAGTCAATGGTGTGGAAATTTCAAATCTGGGTTGTTTATTGAAGCAACTCAAGGCCCCATCACAGTAACGAATTCGAAAATCTACAAAAACCAGTGGATCGGGGTGCATATTATGACATCAGAAAACACCACCCTGAAAAATAATTATATTTTTGATAACCCCGGTGGAATTAGCGTTGCGAAGACTGCAAAACGTACCATCAAGAATTGGGAAACCGGTCAACTTATTAATCTCGAAACGGGTAATTGGACACTAAGAAACAATGTTATTTCGAGCGATAAGTTTCCATTGGTCGTACGGGTCAGAAATTTTGTGAATACGTTAAATTCTCATGAAAATTATTGGCATCGACATTCAAGTCTGAATTTGGGGATGCTTGAGGATGGCCAACTTCCAAGGCAATTCATTACTTTTGCAGATTGGAAATCAGTGTGGGGTAAAGATCAAAGTTCAACTCTCGATATACCCATCAGCCCGAGTATCCCGTCTTCACCAACATGCTCGTATAAACGAATCCCCTATTGGGCTTATCCACACTAAGCCGTTGAGTGACATAGCCTGAAACACTTCCCTATGATGTTTCATCTTGTTTGATTCTGCACTGACAAAAGCCTTGATGAACGATGGATCACTAGATAAAGACGTCACAGAACAAAGACACGGTACATTTCGAGGAAATCACTGAATCACGAAGATTTGCATCAGTGGTTGTCAGTACAAATCTTAGCAGCGTTGTCGTAAACCTCCATTAACATCGTGTGATTACGATCCGCCATGTAAGATTGCTCAAAAACGGCACGAGAGTTTTTTCGCATAGCAGCAAGCTCTTGTGGATGCTCCTTCGCCCATAAAACTTTTTCAGCTAAATCTCCTGAATCGCCGGCAATAAAGTGCAGCCCGGTCTTTCCATGATGAATAAGTGACTTCATTGCGCCAATGTTGCTGGCCACCACCGGCAACCCAACGCCATAGGCTTCAATAATTGTCCTAGGCAAACATTCATACCACATTGATGGAAATATCAAAACCAGCGCGTTTTTCATTAGAGCAACCACCTCAGTTTGTGAGCGAGGACCTACGTAATCAAAACCCGGAAGCTGGTGAGCCAGCTGTGTCAATCTTGGCGCCATCTCTCCATCACCGACAATCTTGATTGGAACACGTTCCTTAAGTTTCTCCCAGGCGTTGATGATCGTCTCTAATCCTTTTTCCGGAACTAGCCTACCCACAAATAAGGCATATCCTCCGAGCCCAGTCCCTATTTCAGGATCTTTCTGCAAAAAGTTCGGTTTAAGCGTAATCCTGTCAGGGTCAATTCCTCCTTCCAGATAAACGTTTCGTGAAAACTCCGTCAATGCAATAAACTGATCCACATGTGTTTTCCAAGTCTTGAGTAGACGATGAAGAACTAACGCAGACATGGCGCCTAGACTTGCGAGACGACTTCTTCGATAACAGGTATGTTTCACGCCTGGCCATGGGATCAACTTCCCAAAACAATCAAGACACACATGCTGGTCACGAAAAAAAATGCCGTTTAAACAAAACATCCGATAGTTGTGAAGTGTTTGAACAATAGGTACTTTTTCAGCATGGGCCGCATAGTAGCCAGAAGGAGAAATTAAAGGAAATATGTTATGGAAATGAGCGACATCTGGTCGATGCTGTTGTATGAGTTGGCGAATATGAAGATAAGAAAGCGGATTCCATAACACCGATTTCATTCGGGTCAAGGCCGGCTGTTTCACAATAGTCTTATTATGCATGGTATAGTGAATAACAGTATGACCATGCTCTCGCAACAGATCTCCTTCAGCAGAAAAAACTTGGTCTTCGCCCCCTGGTTCGAGGTAGAAGTTATGAATGAGCAAAACTTTCATTGGAAACATTGTATGAAAATACGCTAGACAGCAACCTTACCATTTTTTAACACTGTACCTTTTGTCCCAAGCAATAAATTCGCCAATTTGCCAAATGTGTATCTGTCTTGATTCTGAATCTTTTTGTTATGCAAAACGAAAGAAGTGCTCTATTATCAGAATGAATAGCACGCATACAGGAGAATATATGAAAATCATCAGGCTACTCAACACTCATTTAAAAGGTAGCTCACTTTAAAATTCTCTATTTATCAGAATTGATTGAGCAATCTGCATAGGGTGTCAGCTTCCTGCGAAGCTGAGCTCAACTTTACTCACGAAATCCAGCAGGACTTAAGATGGATTACGCACACATGGGAAACTCGAAGAGAAATTGTCTTCGACTGCATAGATTGGGGCATGGCTCGTGGAAGGCGTGATATGCTTAACCATGCGACGAGAAGATCTTTAAAAATTGAAAGGTCGTAGACTGTGCCTTGTATTGTGAGTTCCTGACCTTTTACGATGAGCGTTCGTGACACTCAGAAATCTATGTAGTTAAATAGCGAGACTTGGTATTTTCCTTGGTCAGTTCAGTGATTAGGCTTGGGGATATGTGAATAATGGTCCTCTAAAACATCTATTGAGCTTCCTTCGAGAATTTTTTACTTTCTTCTGCTACCTTTTCAAAAAGAACCCATTGCTATGACAGTGAAGTCTTGAGAATTCGCGATGTAACACGATATGTTCATTTATGATATACGCAGAAAAGCTTCATAAACTTCGTTGGCTTGATGACACAGTGGTTGTAGAGAAGTGTTCTGAAGCTGTTCTTGAAACTCTTTTACTTTTAATTTTCTAACTGAAGAAGGACGAGCTATTTGAGTTTCAATCACTTCTCTTTTTGCATTCTTCAACGCGTTCCTTCGCTCGAGTTCTTTAAAGACTTTATTGACATTTTCATCCGTATGATCAAACGGTTTAAATGTTGTATTGTATTTTTGGTTAAATCGTTCAATAACCAACCCGAAATTGGTGGTGACTTCCTCAAATTTGGCAATAAAGATTTGCTCGCGTAAAGGCATAAGTTCACGATAAAATTTTATATAGAAATTTAATGCCGCATGTAAGGACAAAGCCGTATCCCCCATTACCAAAGAAATAACAGCATCTTGTGGTTTCCGGATCAGGAGCATGATCGGAACCTGATATTTCAATCCTCGATAAATGTGCGCAGGCACATGCATATGCGACCCAATTCTTACCTCTTTATCTTGAGCCATGGCGAAAGCCACCACCGAAAAAGTATTACCTGATCGAGGAAACCCTTCAATTAAAATATCTGAATCAGTTCTGACAGCTTGGTTCTTATTCGTATCTTTCACGCAATAAACAGGGAAAAACAGCTTAGGATAATCTCCCAAAAAGGTTCGAATCTCATGGCGAAAGTGGCGAATTGAAGTTTGTAAAGTTTTCATCGAATGAAGTTCCTCACTTTTTTCTTATAATTGTGCTATCAAAAATACGTTGGGAAAGGTGTCATGCAAGACTCACGACTCATCTTATGTCGTCATCAACACCATCGTCAGTGGGGAATTTCCAATGCCCCCACCTCATGTTCAGACCTTTTATTTGACCGTGATAACATGATCAGATCGATTTTGAACTAAATTTTGACTATGCTGAAGTCCTATCCAATAGGGGATCATTTCATACGTACAATCCGGAACAGAACCTAGCTCAAGTCTGGCTACTTTATGAAAACTTGACTTTGCACCATGATGAAAAGTCTGTTGCCATTCTGAGAAGTTAAAGGCCTGATTCGAAGAATGTTCCCGAGCAAGAAATCCAATGTCAGCTTGAGGGCGAATCCAAGAGTTTTGATCAGAATTCAGGGTATTTATGAAACTCTCTGCTCGTATTACCATTAATAGGTTGGAGCCGGCGAGAATATTATGTCGTAGAGTCCAGCCCCCCGTTTCTAAGTCAAGAAGTTGTCGGGTTTCCCAATTTTGTATCGTGCGCTTTGAGGTTCTTGCCACACTGAGTGCGGCACCCGAATTGTCGAAAATTTGATTTTGTTCAAGTGTGATATTTTCTGATGTCATTAAATGTAATCCAACCCATTCATTATGGTAAATCTTAGAATCCATAACTCTTATTGGTCCCTGGCTTGCTTCAATGAATAAACCGTATTGCAAATTACCACACCACCGACATTGTTCAACGACAATATCTCTATTGTCAGTATCAAACCAAAACCCTCCAGCATGATTACTGATTGCTCTTTGTCTCCGAATTATCGCCTCATGTACACCTAAATATTTGGCTCCTGACACTGCCCAAAAAAATAAGCCCCCCCGTGCTCCTCGCCAGTTATTATAAGAAGTGAGGTCATCTTCCGATAACAATGATCGTATTTGCGTCCCTACAATGCCGGCTCCACCGTTGTAATTTGCGGCATTTCTTCGACTTGTTACATGTTCAACATTAAAAAACTGATACCCTGTCCAATTATTCCACCGAAACCAACAATCTTCAAGTAGGAGATTTTTTAAATCTGCGAAATTCGCAGCACTTTCTTGTATAGGACTTGTGGCATGTTGAAATATTAAACGTCGCAGCACAATATTGGATGTTCCGTTAACAGTAAGTAATTTTGGTCGAACTGCAACCTCAACAAGCGATTCTTCAAGCTTTGTTTTTTTACGAGGAGATACATAAATCTGCTGTTCATCTTCAGCCACATAAAATGAACCACGAACGAGTTTGTTCTTTGACAGGACCTGCTTGAGAGGAAGTTTATTTATATACACCATTTCGCGTCGTCGGAGAATGGAGCCTCTATCAAGGCGAGCAGGCCAATTTGAAGGAAATGGCGCACTTCCCCATCTATAGGGCCATGCGTGGACAAAAACATTCGGCTGACTTGTTGCCTGCCAATCATGCCAAATGTCCGAGCCTGATATAATCACTCCCTGTTCTTCGCCCTCGATCATGATAATTGGTTCATTCGTCGGTACGGATGCGGTCTGCTGAAAAATTAAATCAATACTCTCTCGATAAGTTCCTGGCTTGATAATGACTTTCGTGGATATCCCATTTTTTCGATTGAGTTTTGCGATATCGACCGCTTTCGCGATCGTTCTCAGGGGTAAATCTAATGTGCCAGGATTTCCATTAGACGCAAACATATGAGTGATATCCACGACTAGACGTTCATGAGGATTTGCCTTTTCAAGAAATGCAGGAGCTCCGATATTCGCTGCGTGGGCGTGAGGTAGTTCAACATTCACCGTCACGGGTAAAGAAATCATAAGAATCGTTGCAGTAGCACATAACCGAATATTTTGAAAGATACAGCTCATATTGACCCCCATGGATGTTGCATTGTGAATCTTCTACTATCACGCAGGTGCATTGCCCAGATAAGTTTCTGGTTTTTGACTAACGTCTTGCACATATGGGCACGTTCAAATTAGGCCACTTGACCAATTTTCGTCACCCTCACCATTGCGGTAGTATATATAATGAATCCGCGGGGTTAGACTGCTTATGAAAATTTTAATCTCTTCGAGACCTATCCTTGATGAAAAACCTCCTTTTTCACATTTTCTTCGCTACATATTTCCAAAACTTTGTTTTTCACGAATAAAAGGACGAATACTTCAAGTGTCGAACTGACGAGTAGTCCAACGACAGCACCGGCGACTCCAAAATACGAAATGAAACTCCATCCAACGAACACACTCACGAATGCACCGATGCATCTAGCTTGAAAAATCCCATAAGACCATTCCATGGCTTTGATAAGTGTGCTCCAAGCCTGATTGAAACCTGCAACGATCGCCACAAACCCAAAGATCGGAAGAAGAGGTGTAAAAGAACTGTAATAGTCATTCTGGTATACCCAAGCAAGAATCTCTTTACCAAACATAAACAATGGGGTCAGATATCCTATGACCATCAAGGCATTAAGTCTTATCAAGCTTTTTTCTTTTTCCCGGAAGAATGTTGCAGACTGACTTCCTTTATTCTTAGCAAGCCAAGGTAATAGATATGAGCCCATGGCGATTAAGATTTGTTGAACGGGAAGAATGAGGTTTTGTACCGCCCGAAATGCTCCTGCCTGTGGTAACCCAAGTAGTAATCCCACCAAGGGAATATAGGCCATTTTTGCGATCCAGTTTGGAATGGCACCCAAAACAATCCATTTGCCAAATCTCATATGTTCTCTGTACACGTTTTTTTGATCGATTATGTCTAACGCATTCGATGCTAAATGATTTTTCCTCGGAAGACTTTTTATATTGATGTACCAGGTCAAGATTCCAGCAAATAGACTTCCTCCTCCCATGACAAGAAACACCGAGATGGGAGACAAAACAGAGTTGCGTTGAAGAATGTATAGCCCCACGATAAGCGTCACTGTATACAGCGTACTTCCAACTATCGCAAAAAATGGAGCTTCACGCACATAGCAAACTCGTCTTGCCACCCAGAAGAACAGTATAAACGGACTTGAAAGTACCACTACCACATAAGCTTCTACTTTTTGCATCTCACCGAGAAAAAACACGCAGGTTAAGATCAGAAAAACTCCCAGGGATAAAGAAACACTTACGAGAAAATGTAGTTTCAATACAGAAGAAAGATATGGCAGTAGGCAGGATGAATACTTTGAAGGCCCCAACACGCTTAATGGTTCAATCACCAATCCATTAGAAAAACATGCTAATAGAATAAGAAATGAGAACATGACAGCAAAGGCACCAAATTCGTCTGGCGAGAGCCATCTCGCGACCAGAATTTGAACGATAAAGGTCCCTCCAGAATAAATACCTTGGTCAATCACACTCAA
Organism: Nitrospirales bacterium; assembly: GCA_965223675.1. Lineage (GTDB taxonomy): Bacteria > Nitrospirota > Nitrospiria > Nitrospirales > UBA8639 > JAGQKC01. The sequence goes on from OZ245013.1 coordinate 1,143,467, forward strand.
CGACAATTGAGGAACTAAGTCTTTCAGCCCTTTCATGAATTTATTGGACCATTTGTGCTCGCTATACAATACGCGTTCTATTTGATCTATGCAGCAGTATATCTGTTGGACTCATGCTAGTGGAACCTAGAAAAATTTGGTGAACTTGTAATGCTCCCCTGAAGTCAAGCCACCTGTGCGTGTTGTTCCTGTCGAAATTGACGAGGACTTCGATAGCGCAACGCTTGATGTGGACGTTCCTCGTTATACCAGCGCACCCATTGGGTGATGTGTTGTCTCGCTTCCTCAAAACTCTCAAAGTGCTGTTGCCAGACACACTCTTCTTTGAGACTCCGAAAAAAGCGTTCAATTAATCCATTCTGTTCCGGTGTATACGGCGTGATAAATTCCTGTTGCAGCCGATAGTCCCGACACGCCTGGCGGAATCGTCGACTCTGAAAGATCAACCCATTATCACTCCGAAGCACCGGGGGCGTGCCCCCAGGACGCAAGGTCCCAAAGCGAGCGAGACAGGCGGTTTCAATGGCTCGTTCGGCTTCTTTCGCTCGTCCGCGTAAAGCAAATTCATACCCGATAATCTCGCGATCATGACAATCGATGACGGCCGTGAGATGGCCCCAGCCATCTTCGCCACACGGAATATGCGTCACATCCATCGCCCACCGCTGGTTGCTTGCTAACGAACGACTCCGCAAGCGTTGAGCTCGAGGACGAGGGGTACGGATTCGTTGATGGACCAGCCATTGCTTGATGCGTAAGGCCCGATACACCGCTTTCCGATTGACCATCACCCCTTCGCGGTAGCGCAACAGCGCCCACAGCCGTCGATAGCCATAGGTAGGATGCGTCTGAATGAGTGTGTGCAACTTTGTGACTAAGGCCTCAGCCAATTGGGGCGACGTGTTCTTCGTCGCAGCTTTCCGGTGCAGCGTCGATCGTGCGACCCGTAGCACCCGACAAGCTTGTCGTTCTGAGATGTCCGGCCATTGGGCTCTCACGCGTCGGACATCTCCCGGCCCAAAGGGTATGGTTTCAAGGCCTCCCGCAACACATCGTTTTCCATGACCAAATCCCCCACCTTCTGTTTGAGCTTCTTGATGTGTTCCTCCTTCAACGCGTCTTCGTCTTTAGGCCGCCGGCGCAGACTATTTTCCGCCCCCCGGAGAAACTGCTCCTGCCATCCCTCGACTTCGGCCACGGTCAACCCATGCTGGCGGGCCGCTTCTGCTACCGACGTTTCCCCTTTCAGAATACGTAAGACCAAGGCGGCTCGTCGTTTCGCGGTCCAGCGTTCAATTGGTTCATCTTCTCCCATTGATGCCCTCCTTTAAGAAGTCGGTTATGTCTTAAAGGTGGTCTCACTTTCAAGGGGGTCAGTATAAACTGGCTTATAGGGTTGTTTCAGGCACAACATCAGGGAGTGGCCCAACTAGAGATATCCGGTTATTAGTCCTTTAATTTAGGGAACACGTGAAGCAGAATTACTGCCAGGAATAAAAATTATGAAGGTTGGCAGCAATGCTTTGATTTGTGGTTTTTCTTGGTAGGTTTGGCCATCCTTGGGGTACCTTTGGAGAGCAGAGGAAATAGATCAAACGCCTACCTTAAAGTTTTGGTGACACACTAATATAAAATTTGACGGCAACAACATTTCGAAAGAACTGCAGGTATTAATGATTGTTTAAACTTCAGAAGTTTATTATCAATTGTGATACCAAGGTTACTAGCAACAGATATACATGTACTCATGTTCGGCAAATTTTACGTCCAACTAAAAGCTGCAATTTCCTGGTTCAGGCACATTCTGCTAATTCTTCCAATATTTTATCAAAAGAATACCGAAGTTCCCAATTCGGATAATCATATTTAAATTTTGTGAGATCCGAGTAATAACAAATGTGATCACCAATTCGATTCTGTTCTTGATATTCAAATTGAATTTTTGTTCCTAATAAGTGTCCTACCTTTTCAATACATTCAAGAATAGATGCTGAATTGGCTTTACCCCCACCTAGGTTGTAGACCGCTGCGCATCGTGGATTTTTGTAAAACTCATCAAAGGCCTGGACAACATCACTGCTATGAATCTGATCACGAACCTGCTTTCCCTTGTACCCGTAGATCGTGTAAAGTTTTCCAGATCGTGCTGCTTTAAAGAAATATGACAGGAATCCATGCAATTCAGCACCCGCATGTCCAGGTCCGGTCAAACATCCCCCTCGAAAAATAGCTGTTTTCATCCCAAAATATCTTCCATATTCCTGCACCAAAATATCAGCAGCGACTTTGCTTGCCCCAAACAAACTATGTAAAGAGTGATCAATCGAGAAGGTTTCCGGAATACCCTTTACAAATTCAGGGCTATCGTAGTCCCATCGTGTATCAAGTTCTTGAAGTTTTATATAATTTGGTCCATCACCATACACTTTATTGGTACTCATGAAAATGAACGTTGCGTCGGGGACTTCTTTTCTGGTCGCTTCAAGAAGATTGAGCGTCCCAACCGCATTGACATCAAAATCTTCAAAAGGCATTTTTGCAGCTAAATCATGAGAAGGTTGTGCGGCGCAATGGATAAGAAGGTCCGGCTTTACCTCAGAAATTAGTCGTAGAACAACATCACGATCTCGTATATCAACATCATAATGTTTGAATTTAGGACAAGTAGCTTCAAGTTCACGTCTCCGCCATTCTGTGTTTCCATCAGGTCCAAAAAAATGCTCACGCATATTGTTGTCGAGTCCAACGACCAATGTAGAACATTTTTCATAATATTTGACGGCTTCAGACCCTATAAGACCAGAACTTCCCGTAACAAGAACTTTCATCTGCAATCATCCTTTTTTAGAAACATCCAAGTAAGGAAAGAGCCCATTAGGTAAGCAGAAGGCTCAGAACTTCTTCAGGCCACTCCATTGAAGCAGTAACATATACAGAAAGCTAGAATTGGTGGTGAGATATCGTTTCCAAAGTCGTCGAGGTTCTTGCATAAGTCTAAAGAACCATTCGAGACCGTATTGCTGCATCCATGAAGGAGCCATACGTTTGTTGTCTGCATGAAAGTCAAATGCAGCACCAATACAAACCTGAACAGCGTGAATCCGATCTTTATGGTCATGAGCAAAATTCTCTTGTAAAGGACACCCTAGACCGACAAAAAGGATGCCCGCTCCACTCGCATTAATACGGTCAACAAGTGCTTCATCCTCTTTAGGCGAAAGAGGTCTAAATAATGATGGCTCGTATCCAACGATAGATAGATTCGGAAAACGATCAAGCAAATTTTGACGAAGTTTTTTAACGACAGAAGAAGTACTGCCGTACAGATACACACCAATCTTTTCTTTCGCACTTTGTTTACATAATCGAAGCATTAGTTCTGGACCATATACGCGCTGAGATAAGTTAGCCTTATAGAGCAAATTAAGGGCGGCACGTACTGGTTGTCCATCTGGCGCGACAATACCAAAACCATTTATTCTCGACTTAAAATTATAATTTTGTGCAGCTACAATCAGGCCATGTACCGCCAATGCCGATACTAAGACTGAGTACCTTTTCTTTGCAGCTTCCACAATGCACGGAACGACTTCTTCGTATGTGGTTGAACTCACAGATACTCCAAACAAGTCTCGTTTGGGTGGCAGTTGTATTTTCCGATGTTCCATGATTAAAGACACACCATTAGTATTTGGTACACCAAAGAGGGGTAGCTTTTTTATCGTACACAGATCTCTTCATCTAAATCATTCATCATGCGGCTCCTGTTCCTCGCAACACGACAGGAATCGTCTTTAACAAAATCTTGAGATCAAGCCACAAAGTCCATTGATCTATATACTGCATATCCAATTCCATCCATCTCTCAAAGGAGAGTCGACTACGACCATTTACCTGCCACAAGCAGGTAATTCCAGGAGGAACACTAAAACGTCGTCGATGCCAATCTTCTGTAAATTCTTCAAAATCCCTAATGGGTAATGGACGAGGACCGACTAAACTCATATCTCCCTTCAGAACATTCCAAAGCTGAGGAAGTTCGTCGATACTAGTTTTGCGTAACAGTCGGCCAAGAGGTGTGAGCCGCGGGTCATCCTCGATTTTAAATGCTGCGCCCTCAACTTCATTAAGATGTTCAATTTCTCTAATCATTTTTTCTGCGCCAGGAATCATCGTGCGAAATTTGTAGAGTCGAAACCGGCGTTTATTACGACCAATTCTATCTTGGATAAAAAAGACTGGGCCTGAGTCAGATAGCTTAATGGCACAGGCAATGAACGCAAAAAATGGCAATAATACTGTGACCAGAGGCAAGGACACCAAAATATCGATAATGCGTTTAAAGAAAAAGGCATGGTCCCCTAAAGCCCCGGGTTGGAGAGTCAAGAGTGAATGTTTCTCAAAATGTTCTAGTCGTTCGTGAGCCAGCTTAGGCGAAAACATATTCCCGAGCACTCTGATGAGTACCCCCTGTTCTTCGCATTTCTCAACAATTTGAGCAGCTTGCCCATAGTAAGATTTAATTGGAAGGGCTATCATCACTTCATCGATGACAAAACTACGCAAAAAATAATTAAAATTTTTGAAGTCAGCGACAATCGAAAATCCAGTTTGTTTAAATGATTCTGTTCCACTCCACGTTTCGTCTAAAAATCCTACTAAGTTATAGCCCAATTCAGGCCTGGCTTGGATATCACGGGCAAATTGTATGGCTCGAGGATTTGTGCCAGCAATAAGAATGTTTCTGATGTTGCGTCCATTTAATCTGACTTGTTTCAAGAGAAATCTGAGGACGAGACGACTACCCAAGATAAGACTCAAGCCGATAGACCAAAAAGCAAGAACAAACCATTGTGTCACGATATCAATCCTAAACAACACAGAAGCCGTGACTAAGACAAACGTAGCTAAAGACATCGCTTTAATGAGATCAATGCATTCGTCTTTCAGAGTGGAGAGGCGCCTTGATTCGTATATTTGAAAAAATGAAAAGATTCCATGCCAGATCATAACCATTGCCGTCACGAAAATAATGTTTTCAATCTTCACTCGTATAGCAAGGAATTCATTAAACGAAATATTTCCAGAAGAAGAATATGAGATTGCTACTGAAATGGAAAAAGCCAAAACCAAGAGTATAAGATCTACTCCCTTAAGGCTCTTGATTAAGATGTTTCGTCGAATTTGCATCTTTACAATTTACTAATCAATCTGATCTGTCTATCAAAGTTGCAAAGGAGCACGAGCTCTGCCTTTGGATATTTATTCCCTGCGCTATTTCTTGTCTGACAACAAAAGCTAATTGTGATTTAGTGAAAAAGTGCTTTAATTTGACAACCTGATTTTAAGTTAAAAACACCTGAATCCTATGCAAGTTATAGACTTAAATAATCATACGGATAAGGAAGTAAATTTATTTTTATTTTCAATCATTTATGAATTAATTATGATTTCACCACATTTCTTGATGAAGGTAAAAGGATTCAGTTTATTTACGTAATAACTACAAAAACCGTCGAGATAGCTGATGACTATGTTTTATAGAAGCACTCTATTGTGGGAATCGAAGAACTCAAATTTTATAGTTACTGAATAATTATTAAGAGCCGATGAAGTTTTTAAATTTGACGTTTCTTACAATGCTTTTTAACAGGAATCGGCCGTGAAGAGAGGCAAACCGTATACGATCCCAAGTCAAATGCCACAAACCATCTGAAGGGATTATTATAAAAATACAATAAATACGGACTAAAGCAAGAGGAAATCCTCTGAGTACATAACTTTACATATGAATGAATATGATTGTGGCTATTGATGGATTATTTACGGGATATAGATTCCCCGGGCATGCCCGGGGTTCTTTCTGCTGCAGCTGAATCCGCGATGCTCAACATAGCATTTGTTGGTTTCTGTATCCACGCAAAAACGGCTAACTTTGAAGCATGCTCTCGTGGCTACTTTCAACCGTTCGGTACCAATTTAGCGAGAGGAGTTACGGCAGAAGACCATCCAGACCTCCTGGTCACCGAAGGTTCGGTGGTCATATTCTTGAACTTCAAAGTGACGTTTTTTCAGACAGTCGACCAGTTCGTCTTTTTTATGGGGGATGATGGGGGATTCGTGTATCTCTATCAACAGAGTGTCAATGGAGGCCAGAGAACGGTCAGAAATCTGGTACAGGATGTCATGCTCGCTCCCTTCGTAATCCATTTTAAGCACACATTGATCTTTTTCAATCCGTGGGCCCTGATCACGTGTTCTATAGACACGTACAGGTGACCGCGATCCCCTGTCCCTGGCCGGTATGTCCCGAAGGGTAGAAGGTATGGCTGGCCGTTGATCGATCGCTGACGGTAAAGTTTTGAATCCCCTCTTTATCGCTGACCGCTTCATTGTAGAGTGAAACGTTATGGAGCCGGTTGATTCTGATATTCCGGCTCAGGAACCGGAAGTTGGCCGGGTCCGTCTCAAAGGCGATGACATTCTCGGCATAGCGGGCAGCAAAGCAGGTAAAAAGACCCTTGTGAGCGCCGATGTCTACAACGGTGCCCGCTTTTATGAGATCTTTGGCCACTTCCAGACGGTAGGCATCTATCTTACCGAAGATTTCAGTGTACACGTGTCGGTCATTGCGGGTCTTGATAAAGAACAGCAACCGATGCCGGCGGTTGAATAAGATCATGCCGGTAGTGCGGGAAAGCAAAGCCCAAACGGCATTCTTCATGAATCCCAAAATCATTACCCCTCCCTGGATGTTTCACGGCTCAACTGAACCATGTCCTTGTCGTAAATAAGACAGCATGTCGGCCGAGTCTGTTTTAGGCAAATAGACAACACAGGCGAAACAATCATGACATACTGGCGGTTTTGACGAATAGCACCACCCTTAAGCTAGAATATAGCGTTTGAACTCGTCACCACCCAGATACCGCGAAACGAGGATCAAGGTGCGAAAGTCCACACCACAAAGCATCGTCTGATCGGGAAGAGCCTAGTTAGCGTGGCTCTACCGAGCCACCCGGCTTAGAGCTAACTGAATCATTGTCGTCCGTTCTCTCGTTCTGACAAGACAGTAGGCTTGCCATAAATTACGTGAATTTTTCAGCGTCATATACAACATTTACCCAGACCTCCCTGTGTGTGGGCTGGGTGGACAATCTGCAATTCTACCCAGCAACGTTTTGTCGGTCAATGTCACGAGCATTGCGCCATCTACCTTTCAATGGCGATTCTACCATCTCATCGCAATCCCTGGCCTGTATCTCAAATTTCATTCAATAAATAATTCCCAATCCGTTCTGTCGCATTACCGTCTGGGTATTTATAAAAAAACTTTCTTGCCTCCTTAATGTTCTCTTTTTTCTCCCACTCAATATTAAAGAATTCGATCAACGAGTTGATCTTCTTGCCAGGAGTATGAACATTGCCATGGTAATCAATGACTAATCCTCTATACTTCATGTATTCTTCCAGATCGCCAACTCTAAAAATAATCGGTTTATCCAACAACAAATAGTCAACAAATATTGAACTATAATCTGTAATTAATGCAGATGAAGTGATCATCAGATCACGAGGATCTCGCCATACGTCATAGCCAACATAACGCACATGCTTCAGCTTAGCGACATGTTCTTTTACCCCTTCTTCATAGTAATGGGGTCTGAAAAGCAGTATGATCTTTTCTTCACCGAGCCTGTTGTCAATCAGACTCATCTCTTCCAGTATTTTGCTGATAAGCTGCCGATTACGTTCGACTCCCTCCCTATGGGTCGGTGCAAACAACACAATTCTCCAATTAGCTGGAATCTCTAGTTGAGCTTCCACGCTGTGCCGCAGCTTTACATCTTTTGCATTTTTGACGAGATAATCATTTCTCGGTAGACCAAGGGGTAGAAAAGCTGGTCGTTTTTCTTGGCTCAGTTCCGAACATACCATATAATACGTGCTGTCAAATTCTGATAAACAAATGACGACATCAGTGTTCTTGAGCCAGGCTCTGTAATTCCTCATGACACGTTGATCTGCTCTTTCAGCATTTCCGGGAGTCTTTTTTGTGCCCCAACCATGATTGAGGAAAATGACCTTTCCACATATCATCTTATAAAATCTACTCGCGCCAGAAGACACCACAATATTTTGTTTTTTAAATAAGCCACAAGCAACCTGCCAGAGACCAACCTGCAAGATCTTATGGAACAGATGATACGTGAGCCGGTACCAAGGTGACGTGGCGTAGCGACGGGCGTCGAACCCGACAAGCACGACCTTGACATCAGGAGGCACTCTAGACTTGAGATAGACATACAGGTCCCTCGCATCAGTCAGATATTCTGAAAGTATAATCGCTCGGGTTCTAGCCATGGTGCTACTGTATTCTGAAAATCATCTGATCAATAGTTTCAGAGAGCAAAATGGTTTCATGGTGTTTTGGTTACTTCAATTCGGATCCAGCCTAGTCGCCAAGATTTCTTCTTGGACTAGCACCCATGTTTTTCAGAGTTTCGATAAAATGTGCTTAGCTGCTCATTAATATTTGCCGGAATTGAAAAATGAACCAAAGCCTTCAACAATGACGTACGTTTGAGGCACTCTTGGGCATGAACTTCAAGCAGAGGGATTATACAAATTCGGCACAGCTAAAACTTTCACTGTACACTCAAGTAACAAAACCAAGGTCTCTCTCTATGAAACCCAATGGTCTAACGAGAGATAATTTTGAGGCACACTTCTGTGTATGTCGCAGAAAATGTATTGTGGACTTCCAGGAGCAAAGCAGTATTGGTTTCGACTTCAATCTGATTATATTGAGGTTCATTGTCCTGGTTTCATGTATCTTGATATGTCATCTCAGTCGTCGATAAAATTTTCATTGTTCTTGCAAGCCCTTCCTCAATTCCAACCTTTGCCTGCCAACCAAGCATTTCTAGTTTCGTAGCATCAAAGACAGCTCTTTTCACTTTTGAATAGCCTCGTTGTTCTATCTCATCAGGAATTTCAAATCGTAGGGATTTTTGAGATATCTTGACGATGAATTCGGCCAATTGACGAATAGACACATTGGAATGTTTGTCTGCAATATTATAAGCTTGGCTATTTTCTCCATAAAACAATATATACAACAATGCTGCCACCGCATCGGCAAGATAACAATATGACCGAACTTGGGTTCCTTCACTTTTCATGACGATATCTTCGTTCGAAAGTGCTTTTCTCATAAATTGAGCGAATACCCGACTATCTGCTTTTGTAAAGGTGGCACCGTACACATGGCATGGTCTGGCAATAACCGTATCCATGCCATATTGTTGCGAAAAACTTGCACATAATGTTTCAGTGGCTCGTTTACTCGACGGATAGCATGCTCTTGGATTTGTATAATCAATAAATCCGCAATAGTCTTCTGCCATATCGGCCCCTTCCTGACTTTCACCATATACTTCACCTGACGAGATGAATAACGTTCTCTTTGTCTCGCATTCTTTTGCATAGTGAAGAAGATGATTCATTCCCAAAAAATTCGCGGTCATGGTTCCAACAGGATCATGAGTGAAAGCAATCGGGTTCGCATTACTTGCAGCGTGCAGAATATAATCTGCTGGATAATCGATATGTAACGGTTGGCTTATATCGTGCTTAATGAATTCAAAAGTATCCCGTTGCAAATACTTTTCGAATCGACCGTTGGCATGAGCTTCGTTGCGTCCAAGGGCAATAATCTTGATATTGTCGTCATACATTTCATTGCGATACATCAGCAAATCTGTGAAAAACGAGCCAATGAGCCCTGTGGCTCCCGTGATAAACACCGACTTGTTTCTCATCTCGCTCCACGGGAGCGGTAATTCGGCAGTCGTGAATAAATCTTGTCTATACAGCTCTCTGTTTATCATACTTTTTGCCTACTTGAGCCATTCATCTTTTTGAGACTTGATGAGTGCCTTAAATATTTCAATGTCATCCGTGGTTGTGAGTTTAAGATTTTTTTCCGATCCTGCTGAGAAATACACAGTCTCTCCAAGTTCTATCATCAACGTGCACGATGCTATCGTATCTGTAATTCCGCGTGTTAGAGCTTCTCGATGCGCCCAAAGAAGTTTCGAAAATTGAAAGGCATGTGGGGTTTGCGTTCTGACTAACTTCTCTCGCGACGTCATGGTATTTGATTTGACTTTGTCCTCAGTGTTTAACATAGCCTCCGTGCATGGAATCGCCGCAATTGCTGAACCATACACTTTGCATTTTGCGATACAATCGGAAATAATCTCTGTTGAAACCATTGCTCTCGTCCCATCATGAACCAATACAATATCCTCTCGATGACATTCGTTCTCTAATTCAAAAAGACCGTTGCGAATGGAACTTTGACCATTCTCACCACCAGAGACAATCCACTTAAGTTTCGTAATGTTAAATTGTTGTGCATACGCTCTAAGAATGTCGTGCCATCCATCTAAACATGCGACAATTATCGCATCAATATCAGGATGCTCTTGAAACGCACTCATCGTCCAAACAATAACCGGTTTATCATAGACGTTTAAAAACTGCTTGGGCACATCCTGCCCCATCCTTTGACCTCGTCCCCCTGCGGTGAGTAACGCAATATTCATATTCTCTTCACCTATCGAAATAAAGAATTCTTTATAATTGCGATCATAGAAAACTCTTTTCAACAGTTGATTAATATGCAGCGAGAAACGTGCCGAATTTTTTCTGTCGTCTTTCGGATAGTCTGAGTTTCACTACTATCGATTTTCATGCCCCTTTCGTGTCAAAGTACCATTGTGCGTATCCCTACAACGTTGCTAACTTATTTCCTCCGACATAACCGAAGATTGCTCTGTCAGTTTATTTTGCATATTTGCTCGAGCTTGAGGTTTCCTCAGCCTTTAAAATTCCAAATACCTCGAAGGCTTACGAGAACTGGTACTGGTTATGCTTTTGTACTTCCACTCTCTCGATCAAGGAGTTGAATCAAGACTGTAAATGGTTATAATGAAAGCAAAATCAAGCCTTGCTTCCTTATTGGGTCAGCCAAACTTCCTTGAAACTTTTTATGCCGCAAAGAGGTTTGTTTGAACGACGCTCTACAGATGAGGTACACATCTTCGTCTGCCAATGAGTCTTTACGTATAAAACCTTTGAGTTCAGTCACTGCGTAATTATAAACAGACTGATAATGATATTGGGATGGTATGAGGCAATGCCTTCAGAACCCAATTCACTCCTCCACGAGATACAAGGGAAACAAACATGAACCCAAAACTTAGAACACAAGGGAAGAAAATACTTTCAAAGGTCTTACCCGACTCATTGAGATTGAGACATTTATCGCAACTTCCTAAGCTCGAGACATTTCGTAAAGCCCACTCTGAGGAATACCCAACTTTTCACGACCGATACAAACTGTACGACTACATTAATAATACAGTCGTGCACAATAAACCAATAGTATACTGTGAATTTGGTGTCTTTGAAGGTGCCAGCATCAAATATTGGTCAGACTTAAACTCTCATAGTGATTCGAGGTTTTATGGGTTCGACACATTCACTGGCCTTCCAGAAGTCTGGGATAATTTTACACAAAATCTAGAAAAAAACCACTTTGATGCAGGAGGGAAATACCCTTTAGCCAACGACAGGCGTATGACCTTCGTCAAGGGACTATTTCAAGATACATTACCTGAATTTTTAAAAGCTTGTAAAATCAATCATCAATTGATCATTCATAACGACTCCGATCTCTATTCTTCAACATTATACGTTCTGACATACGCAAACGACATCATCACCGACGGGACAATTATCATTTTCGATGAATTTTCCACAATGTTACACGAATTTCGAGCATTGGAAGATTATTGTTCTGCATACAGGAGGAATTATAAAATTTTGGGCGCAACGCTTTCATCCAGTAAATACTACACTCAAGTCGCGATTAACATGACATAAGTGGTTATCTCTGAAAAATACCCTTAACCTAAGTCTCGTGGCTCTCCTAACAGAAAGAGTCCCACGGGCAAAGTGCGTAGTACTTTCCATAGACGCTTTGCGGTGCCCCCCGAGCAAAAGAGTATTCATCCTGGGCGAAAAGCCGTGGCCCTCTGCCACTTTGAGAGTTGTCGCATAAGAGGTTTTTGCAAATACCTTAGTTGAATGAGGGGAGTTAAATCAGGAAATCCCATTGTAGCCCTATGTACGTCATACTCGTTCACATGAGACAAGTCATCGAATACCGTTGACTTCTTGACAGCACATTTTATGGATACCGAATGTGCGTGGGAATAATTTCAGCAGCACGCTCAAGAAATTATTTAACTGCTGTTAGAAAACATGTTCTCAAACATGCAACTCACGTTGTATACTACTTCCTATCCCCACGGGCAAACTCAACAACACCTACATTCAAAGTGAATTGACCATTTTCGAAAAGACAACATGTTGTCGGAAAATCAGGATCGATCGAATAGCAGTAAGACTGTTCTCACCTACGGAACATTTGATCTGTTTCATATAGGACATCTTCGACTCTTACGGCGTCAAAAGGAGTTAGGAAGCAGGCTAATTGTAGGGGTCTCGACAGATGAGTTCAATGAAAAAAAAGGGAAAAAAACCGTGATTCCTTTTTCGCAAAGGGTAGAAATTTTACAAGCAATATCCTACGTTGACCTTGTCATAGCAGAAGAAACGTGGGAGCAAAAAATTGATGATATTAAAAACTATAACGTTGATCTTTTTGTCATGGGAGATGACTGGAAGAACAAGTTTGATGACCTCAAAGAATATTGTGAAGTTCGCTATCTTCCACGAACTGAATGTGTCTCGTCAACAGCCATCAAGGAAGCTCTGCAAAGCATTTACGGATTACGAATGGATGAAATGTCAATCCAATTTAAGATCTTAAAGCAAATCCTAGAGGAACTGAAATAGTGTTCAGAATACTGAATACTATAATCCCAAAGCACACCAAACAGATTTGCATCCACTCGTGGCCCGACTATGACGACATGACACGTGGACTGCTTAATGAGCTGGAGATAAAGAACAATTCCTATCAGGTTAGCATTCTCACTCATCAGAACAGGAAACCGCCGACGTGGGCATGTAAACCGTATGTAACTCATGTAAAAAAAACATCTATTAGAGGGTTGTGGACTTATTTACGGTCAAAATATGTCTTTTTTACACACGGATGTTTTTCATCCTTTAAACCAGTAAAGACCCAAATCAGCGTCAATATCTGGCACGGCATGCCAATAAAAAACATTGGTCGGTACCTCGGACCCAATCATCCCACGAAACATTCAACTTACGCAGTTTCCACTTCCCCATTTTTCACAGAAATCATTTCTCATGCGTTTGAAATTCCACGCGAAAGAATTCTCGAGGTGGGATTGCCAAGAAACGATCTCTTATCAAATGAAAAAAACATTTCCTTACGTCAGCAAATTTGTCATACACAGAAAATGGTGATCTGGCTTCCTACTTACCGTCAAGCCATTACTGGGGATATTAGAATTGACGGTCAAATTGAAAAGAATGTTTTCAACCTTCCTGACCTTAATATTCGTGAGTTGAATAACTCATTGAAAGAAATAGGTGCGGTTGCCGTCCTGAAGCCACATCCAATGGCACCACGCGCAGAGAAAGATCTTATTCGCAGAAATCTCTCTCATATTAAACTGATCGATGAAGAGTGGTTACTTCGTCAACAGACCACTCTCTACGAAATTTTATCCTTATCCGACCTCCTCATTACGGATATTTCGTCTGTGCTTATCGATTATCTTATTTTAAATAAACCGATGGTTTGCCACTTTCCGGATGTTGATGTGTACAAAAATTCGAGGGGAATGATCTGGGATTTTGATCCAATCAAATATGGTATCCCAGTTGCCTACAATCAGAGTGACATAGTGATGACCTTAGCTAAAGCGCTCAGAAGTGAGGGACGTGAGCACAGATATTCAACTCTGAAAGATATGATGCATAGCAGTTACTCGGGCTTTTCGGCCAGTCTTTTTGACTCATTGGGCCTCTAAGACTTAGTGCATTCAGTGCACTGACGATTGTCAAAATATTCTTCCATTCAACTATAGGGCCTGTAAGCTTACCTGCAATCTGGACAGACGAAGCATAGAGCTTTCAAAAAAATCACCAGTTAGCAAAACGCCAATTGTGGCCTTTTTGAAGCAAGCCGATGTTGAGATTAAGAGCACGTCAATCTGTGCCTGAGCATAAGAGCACTGATGCCAGCTCCTACAAGCGGAAGGGATTCTCTAAGCAGACTTTTTTAGCATCTTGGGCGTGGCTTTTCCTTCAACAACTTCCTCATTAATCACGACTTCCTTCACGCCTTTTAAGGCTGGTACATCAAACATGAGATCTAACATGACATCCTCTAAGATGCCTCGAAGAGCTCGCGCGCCGGTTTTCATTGAAATAGCTTTTTCTGCAACATGACGGATGGCACCCGGAGTAAACGTAAGATGAATATCTTCTAATTCAAATAATGCCTGGTACTGTTTGATCAAAGCATTCTTTGGTTCTGTCATGACTCGGACCATGTCATCCACATCTAAATCCTGTAGTGTCGTGAGTATCGGAAATCTTCCGACAAACTCGGGAATTAAGCCATATTTGAGAAGATCTTCAGGGCGAACACGTTCCATCAAAGAACTCATGTCTTTTGAACTTTCAACCATCGCATCTGCTCCAAAGCCTAGACGTTTTTGGCTTGTTCGTTGTGCAATAAACTCATCCAATCCGACAAAAGCCCCTCCACAGATAAACAACACATTGGCTGTGTCTACTCGCAGGAATTCTTGCTCAGGATGTTTGCGCCCCCCTTTAGGAGGGATATTACACACGGTACCTTCGACCAATTTTAAGAGAGCTTGTTGAACCCCTTCCCCGGATACATCACGTGTAATGGAAGCGCTTTCTGATTTTCGACTAATTTTATCGATCTCATCAATATAGATGATGCCAACTTGAGCTCGAGCAAGATCAAAGTCACTCGCTTGCAGCAACTTCAAGACGACATTTTCAACATCTTCTCCCACATAACCAGCTTCTGTGACGGTCGTGGCATCAGCAATCGCGAAGGGCACTTGTAAAATTTTGGCTAAACTGCGAGCCAACAGGGTTTTCCCGGTCCCTGTCGCGCCGATTAACATCACATTTCCCTTTTCTAGTTCGACATCTTTTAGTTCTCGAGCACTGAAAACCCGTTTATAGTGGTTGTGGACAGCAACTGAGAGAACTTTCTTCGCTCGTTCTTGGCCAATGACATATTGATCAAGGACAGCTTTAATCTCGGGAGGAGTAGGAAGCGGTCCTTCTGGAATCGCCATTGGTGGATGCACATGAGACTGTCCAGCCAGGAATTTTGAACAATGGTGCACACAATCTTGACAAATATAGACATGTCCTTGTGTTTGACATTGCTCACAGGTGTGGTCCGTAGGAGATTGAATCAGTGTTTTTCCCGCACTTTGAGTTTTCCCACAAAATGAACAAACCATGTCTTTGGGAGTTTGACCTTGCTTGGAATTACTCAATGTGACAGTATCCTTATGATTTAAGGTTGGAGCTTATACCCACTCTTCACGTGTGCAGCGTGGTCGCACAATCATAACATAGATGGCGATCAGAAAAAGAGAGATTTTCGTATCTCCTGCATTCAACTAACTTGAATGGTCAAAGGTACCGCCTCCCACCTTTCACCACCTTCTCGACTGCGGTACAAACCGCTACCATTTGTTCCGACATACAGAAGCTGAGAATCTTGTGGATTCATGACAAGTGCGCGAATATTGAGATTTTCTAATCCATCATTGATCGAACGCCAAGTATTTCCAGCATTGATCGACTTGTGAACCCCTTCTCGACTTGTCACATAAATGGTACCTGCATTAGTCGGATCAACGATAAGATCGCTCAACATATGGTCAGGAAGATCTTCACCTATCTTTTTCCATGCTTGTCCACCGTTTGTCGTTTTATAGAGGCCTGTGAGGGTCGCGGTATAGACGGTTTCAAGGTGATGAGGGTCAACTTTAATTTTGGTGACTCCAAGTGCTCTGGAAGATTTTAAGACCTCTGGCGCGACAAGCCCATTATTGACTTTTTCCCATAATTGTCCTCCATCCAATGACTTATAGACCCCTCCACTTGTCCCGGCATATAGGGTTTTCGGTTGGTGCGGGTCGATTGCCAAAGAAATGACCATGAGAACTTCCTTCATACCCTCCATCCGTTTGATCCAGGTGTCCCCAGCCGTCTCAGACTCAAAAACTCCCATCGAAGTAGCGGCAAAAAGGTGGTTACTTGACCCAGGAACAAATATCAACTGGTGAACCACGGAAGAAATCGTCACGCCGTCTAACCCGTTACGTTGGGATACCCAGTTTTGTCCACCATTGTAGCTTTTAAAGACTGCATCACCCTTTGTTCCAGCATACACATTGGCAGAGAAGAGAGGGTCAACAGCTAACGAAATCACACGAGAGTGAGTCATGCCTTTTGAAATGTTTTGCCAAGTCGCACCTTCATCTC
Source organism: Nitrospirales bacterium (assembly GCA_965223675.1). GTDB lineage: Bacteria > Nitrospirota > Nitrospiria > Nitrospirales > UBA8639 > JAGQKC01. The sequence goes on from OZ245013.1 coordinate 1,160,030, forward strand.
GAGATTTGTACACGTATGAATTCGTGGCAATGTATAAGATATTAGGCTTGGAAGGATGAAGTGCGATTTCGACAACTGGCTCACTGCGACCACACGCTGAGATCGCCAACGACAAAACAACCATCAGTAATTTGAGCGGTGTTTCGTTCATTGAATCTGGAAAAATACAAAATATCGATACGTTCGAAGAGCGGGAAAATAATGAGTTCAGATAAAATAATTCAAGACTCTACCTTCGAAATTTTGCTTTAGGTTATTTAGGCTCAGCAGCTTTAGTTGATGGTGATGGGGTGATGGGGGGTAAACTTTTATCGGGGGCTTTGGGAGCTGATTCATAAAGCGCCATAGCCTCAGGCATCCACGACTTCAAATCAGCAATTCGAGTTCCATGTGCCGGATGGGTAGACAAAAATTCTGGGTTTCCGCCTTGCGAAGCTTGAGCCATGCGTTGCCAATTTTTGATAGATTCCCGTGGGTCATATCCAGCATCAGCCGCCAACAGTACGCCAACATAATCTGCTTCGGACTCATGTTTGCGGCTAAATGGAAGAAGCACTCCAACTTGCGCTCCCATCCCGAGTGCCTGCATGGCTAGTTGACTCATTTGAGGACTCGTCCCTTGGGTTGAAAGGGCTACGGCTGCAGCCGTCATTCCAAATTGTGCGATCAGTCCTTGACTCATCCGTTCTCCACCATGTTGTGCCAACGCGTGAATCACCTCATGACCCATAATCGCTGCTAACCCAGCTTCGGTTTTTGCCATAGGAAAAATTCCTGTATAGACAGCAATTTTTCCTCCTGGCATGGCCCAGGCATTGGCCGTGCTATCATCTTTAATCACAGAAACTTCCCATTTAAATTGTTTTGCTGCCTCCGCATATTTTGATCGTTTTGCTGCTTCAATGATACGGGCGGCCACGCGCTTTACTGGTTCAACTTCCTTTGGATCTTTTGAAATTTTAACATTCGGATCCTGAAGAACTTGATTATATTGCGCCGCCGCCATTTGACTCATGTACGAATCCGGCAGGATAAGCAGCTGCGACCGACCGGTATAGGGATTGGTTTGACAGCCTGTTAACGCACCACAAAACAGGAGAGACAGAATAATCGATGCAACCCGCGGCCACCTCAATTTTAATTTTTTCATGATAAAAGTCCTGATAATTGGTAATAAAGAAAGAGAGGGTTCCTTCGATTGATTGAAAGGTATGATGTCGATTAGTTCTTTCTAACATTATTAGCTCGGTTCTAGAATCGTTATATCTAACTCTTGAACAACGTCATATCGTGCTAACGCAGGAGCTGTTCCAGTACGTGGACCTACCACCAAGATAGAAAAATCTTGCGGCCTCAAATGTCTACGTGCCGCCTCTCGAACCTGGTCAGTCGTGACTTGTTCAATGCCTTTTTTAAACTTCACAAGCCAATCGGATGGATAGCCGTAATATTCATAGGTCAGATATTTACTGAGAATTTTGGCGGGTGAATCTACCGAAAACACAAAAGAGTTCAGGATACTCGACTTTGCATTCTTGACTTCCTCGTCTGTCGGGGGTTCCGAAACCATTTTTTTTGATTCGGCAATCAATGCATCAATACCCGCCCCTGTAGACTCAGTCTTCGTAGACATCATGAGACTCGCCATGCCAGGATAGTCCCATTGAAACCCCACGCCACCATGCACATCGTAAGCAAGACCTTGCTTAGACCGAATATTTGAAAAAAGTCGTGCCCCAAAGGATCCAGATAATATCTGGTTGACAACAACAATTGGGAAGTAGTCAGGGTTACTCCTCATCACTCCCAAATGTCCCATGATAATCTTAGCTTGGGTCATATCATTTTTTTCGACATAAAAGACTTTTGCAGGATTGGAGGTTTCAAATGGTGCTGAAGTATCTTCAATCGGAGGGCCAGATGGCCAATCAGCCAATACTTTCTTTACCATCTCCAAAGTTGAGTCTGCCTGAAAATCTCCACTGATGCCTATAATTATTCGATTGGGATGGAAGTAGGATTGATGCCAGGCCACCAGATCCTTTCTTGTAATCGAACTGATTGTTGCATATGAGGGAGTCCGTGCATAGGAAGAATCTTTCCCATAGATCAACTTTTTAAATTCTCGCCCAACGACAGAATCAGGATTATCATTCTGCCGAGAAATGCTGGCCATAGCCTGATTCTTGGCGATTGAAAGTTTTTCGGAGTCAAAGGAAGGACTTCTCAACACGTCAGCGAATACTTGGAAGACATCAGGAAAATCGTTTTTCAGACAACTCATTGAGGCCGTACCGGCAGTCTCACCGATCGCGGTTTCTATCGTAGCGGCTTTTCCTTCTAGATAATCATCTAAGTCATCTCCAGATAAGGTGGTTGTTCCACCACTGCGCATGACCCTGCCAACGAGTTGAGCTAATCCAACCTGATGCTCCTCCTCGAGACGAGAACCTGTTCGAATTTTCGCAGAAACGTTCACTAGCGGCAGCTCATGGTCTTCTATCATGAGCACGACCAGGCCATTGTCGAGAACAACCCGTGTAGGTTCAGGAATCTGAAGGTCTGGAAGGGGTGGGAACTTCAAATCCTTAACCTGTTCAACTTGCGCAAAAGCAGGCGTGCTGAACCATAGACAGGTTACAAAAGCAAGAATCAATAGATCATAGAGGTTGAAACGTTCAGACTGAACCATCATCATTGCCCCCTTTCTAAATCAGTTGCTCGGGCCTTTACTGCTCTTGGGGGCTCTGTTTCAATCATCGCAACCACTCGATTCGATTCACGAAATGTTTGACTCGCGACACGTCGAATATCGGATTTCGTCACCGTATCAAGTCGTTCAATATAGCGGAATAATTCACGCCAGTCTCCGAACAACATGTGATAGTCGGTTAGATGCATGGCTAGCCCGAGATTACTTCCCAGTGCCCGAACTAACCCTGCCTTAGCTCGTGTCCGAAACTTAATGAGTTCTTCATCTGAAACATCTACAGTCGAAATTTTCTGCAACTCTGCACGTAAGGCATCTTGTATGGTTTTATTGCTTACGCCTCTTGCCGGCACCCCATAGGCAACCCAAAGATGAGGATATTTTTCTCCTGGATAGGCACCATAAGAGCCAGTTGAAACAGCAATCTTTTTATCACGAACTAAGGACCGATAGAAGCGGGACGTGCGCCCGTTCGTTAAGATGTCATCAATGGCATCAAAGACTGGTTGATCTGGATGCGTGACAGATGGTTTATGATAACCCTCTAGATAAAACGGCTGCGATGGATCTTTCAGCACGACCGTCTTTTCAGCAATCGACGCAGGCTCAACAGTCCGAATCGGCGAAGGTGTGGGACCTTTTGGAATTCTTCCAAAATATTTCTCCAACAATGGGATCACTTTTTCTGCTTGTACATCGCCAACGATGGCGGTCACCATATTCGAGGGGACATAGTGTTCTCGGTAAAATTGCTCAGCATCCGTCATCGTGTAGGACTGAATATCACTGGCGTAGCCAATGACAGGGTGATGGTAGGGATGTGCCGTAAAGGCTGTGGCAACAAACTGCTCAATCAAACGACCGATTGCCCGACTTTCCGTGCGTAGACGTCGTTCCTCCATCACCACATCTCGTTCGTTATAAAATTCACGAAAGACCGGATGCAAAAACCGTTCGGACTCTAAATACGCAAAGAGTTCCACTTTATTCGATGGCAATGCATAGAAATACCCAGTCACGTCAGCGCTGGTAAACGCATTCAATGAGACGCCCCCTTCACGCTCAATAATATCTCCAAACTCATTTTTTACGACATACTGGCCTGCAACCTTCTGCGCTTCCCGAAATGTTGCGGCCAGTTCTTTTACTTCATCTGGGGTAGTATCTGGTGCAAACCGAGCAGATTGATACGCTTGGTACGCTTCTTCGAGAGCCTTAAGTGCCTTTTTCTCCTCCTCATAATTCGTGGTCCCTAATCGCGGAGTTCCTTTAAAGGCCATGTGTTCAAACATATGAGCCAGACCGGTTACTCCACTCGGTTCCTGTGCCGAGCCCACATTCACTCGTGTCATAAATGCAAACACTGGAGCCTTCGAACGTTCGACGATGATGAACGTCCATCCATTTTCCAGTGTATGTAGCGTGACCTTCTGTGAAAATGATGAGAGATCTTGCGAAAAAACCTGAGGTGTAAAACAGGAAATGAAAGAGACCAGCAAAAATCCAGACAAAAGACGCAGGGTTCGAGACAGAAGATTTCGAGCAGTCATTCGGTTATCACCTCATTAAAGACCGTGGTATGTTTACGTCATTCTCGCCGATCAGGAAGCATACAAACAACGTAGAAGAAAAAATGATACCAACAAGCCCTGCACGACACAGTTGACGTTGTGTGTTAACCATATCGATCATTATCCCAAGGCAACGCCGTATTCGAATACCCGCGAACTTCCCAGAACCCTTTTTGGTCTCGCTCGGAAAAAGTAATTTTCTTGATCCATTTTGCACCTTTCCATGCATAGAGCTTGGGAACAATGATGCGAACAGGCCCGCCATGCTCTTGTGAGAGCGGTTGATGATTCCATTGATAGGCTAACAACACATCCTCATCATCACATGCAGATAACGGAAGATTGGTCGTATACTCATCGTAACTTTCGAATAACACATATTTTGCACAAGCGCGAGGTCGAACGATATTGAGTAAATGTTGAAAGCTGATCCCATCCCATTCGTTATCGAGTCGACTCCAACTTGTCACACAATGAAAGTCTGATGTGCTATGAACCATGGGTTGTTCGTGAAATTGTCGCCAATTCCAAATTAGCGGACTTTCAATCTCACCAGCGACTTCTAGTGTCCATTCCGCAAGTGACACCTCTGGCTTGACGCCCAGATCCAAGACTGGCCAATTATTAACAAGATGCTGTCCAGGAGGTACTCGCGGATCAGAATATTCTATATCTACTTCTCTCGCGGAATCGCCTCGACCTCTGAACATTAACCTTTGTTTAGCCTGGACAATTTTTTCATTGATACCCAATACGTCACCCTTGTCTTGCATGTTCGTTTATCGCTAACTCAAAACACCTGATGCAAACTGAAGACTCTATTATCGCACAAAAAAACAGCGCCTGCAGCGTCAACCTTCACGAAAAGTGGAAGTGGCAGTATTTATACGAAAAAAGTGCTGATCTCGCTTAGGTCTGTAGGTGGCGCATTAGGATTTCGGTATCACCGAATCGGTCATAGCGTCAATATAGGGCTAAGGGAATCACTCATCAACACTGTATACGTCGCATTATACTCGGCTTCGTTACCTAATTTACAGTCACAGAAGCCCGCGTGATTCCGTATGTGTCTTCACGAGGAACAGCCGATGGTTCCACCGAAGGTCTTACTAAACAAGCATGGTAAAGCAAAAAACAAAAATCAACGAGTGCCGAAGACGATGTAAATGATGTGCAAAGAAGGGAATGTTGAACAACTAGAGAAGGTAATAATCCTGACTCAAAAATTAAAGCAGTAAATGACTTCCTTACATATTTCTTGGAGATTTTTTGAACTGATAGTGAATTCAAAGACGACAAAAAAGACAGAGAAATATTCTCATTTCTTGTTGTTCTTTAGAATCGACTGAGTTGACTCTAAAGGTGGTAGCGCTCCTAGAAAAGGGAATGTTCCAAGACCCCGGAGAGGGGTATCGGCACGAAGCCGAAAGTCATCTTGCTCAGCATTCACGAAGGCCGGGGGCCTTTTCACATCGGTTGAGCCTTTGCGGGCTTTCGGGGTTGAACCTGGTTCATCCCCTTCTAGTTGATAATTAATCGTATTCGCAAACAGCGCGTTAAAAGAAAGCGAGGTCTGACTTTTGGGAGAGAAAACAAAACCTGCCTTACTCATCATGAGAATATTGCCATGGGCTTCCCCTTCGGTCGCATCGTGAAAAGCCATGCCGCCGCCATTACGGACAATGGTATTCTGAATGGCAATTGCTTTGGCCGTATCATTCACCATGATGCCCTCGAATAAACTTCGGGTAATCACGTTGTGCTTTAATAGCACTTCAGAAGTTCCGCCAATCGCGACGCCATGATCGTTATCATGAATAAAGTTACGTACTAAAGTAGCTTTTGAATTCGCAAAGGCGACACCCGTTGTCTCACTACCACCAATTACACAATCTTCCAATTTCACATCTTCGACTTCTTGACCAAACACCATACCTTTGACTTGGATATGTTTCAGGAGAATACCTCCTCCATTGAAAATACCCAATCCAAGTCCTCCATGTTGAGTCACTGTGAGATTATGGATTTCAACGTTGCGTGCGCCATAGGGCCATTTGCCAATGTGCAAGGTTCCAACCCTTTTGAGTCCTGTGAGAATAACCAGATCCATTTTCTCACCAATAATCTTTAGCCCTTCTTTGCTATGGACCGTCACATCTTCTGCATAGGTTCCGGCTTTAATCCATATGGTATCCCCTGACTGTGCCGTATCAATCGCTTCTTGAATCGAAACATAGTATCCGCTCCCGTCTTGAGCGACCGTCCACTTGGACTGATCTGATGGAAGCGTCACGTGCGGAGATTCCGGCAAGGCGCCAAAAGAAACAGACACAGAGGCAAGACAGAGGACGTGGAAAAGAACGAGCGTTATATGCGGCTTAAAAGAAAAACGTTTCACAGCACACCACAATTCTCGGATTATGAATTCACGAATTAGGCTCGATCTGCTCTGAACCGGCCTGTCTAGGCAATAACTGATGTCGATACCGAGGGTCAAGCTATTCAACCTTTTCACAAAGCGATAATTGAGGACTGAAGGCTGCTAAGTCCTTATTGTCGCTAGGAAAAATCATATGCTATGGTGCGATATGCTCATGGTGGGCCTAACGGGTGGGTTGGCATCTGGAAAAACGACAATTGCTCAGTTATTTCAGCATTATGGAGCAAAAATCATCGATGCTGACGAACTCACCCGCGAAGTCGTAAAGCCTCGACGAGTGGCATGGAAAGACATTGTCCAAACATTTGGTCAAGCGGTATTAACAGATCAACATTCTTTGAATCGAACTTTATTAGCTAAGATTGTCTTTGGACAGCCAAAGAAACTCAAACAATTAACGAATATTCTGTATCCACGTGTCGCAAGAGAACAGGCCCGACTCACTCGTCGGATTTACCTTGAAGATCCCGACGCTGTGATTATCTATGATGCGGCAATGCTCATTGAGTCAGGGGCCTATACGCGCATGGACCAGGTGATTGTTGTCAAAACTAACCTGCGTACCCAAATTCAGAGAGCATGTCAGCGTGATGGAATGTCCAAAGTAGAGGCGACACGACGAATGAAACATCAAATGCCGTTACGCAAGAAACTGCGATACGCAGATCATGTGATCGATGGCGAGTTATCGCAACGTCAATTGCGTCCCCTCGTACGAAATCTGTATAAACAATTTCAGAGTCAGGCGCGCCAACGAATGTAGTCCTTACGTTGGATAGAGTCAATTTTTTGCTTGTTAGACAAGGAGTTATAGTATGCATAATGTTGTCATTCTTGGTTCTGGTCCGGCCGGACTCACAGCAGCCCTGTACACCGCCAGAGCCAATCTTTCCCCTCTACTCATTGATGGCTCCCAACCAGGTGGACAATTAACTATCACCACGGATGTCGAAAATTATCCTGGATTCCCGAAGGGAATCATGGGTCCACAACTGATCATGGACATGCGTGCACAGGCCGAACGATTTGGGACGTCCTTTCGACAGGGCCACGTAACAAAGGTAGACCTCACTCATCGTCCTTTATCCATCACTATCGATGATGAAGAAACCATTCAGGCAAAAACGCTCATCCTGTCGACTGGAGCATCCGCAAACCTTTTAGGACTGCCCTCTGAAACTCGCCTCATGGGACACGGAGTCTCAACCTGCGCGACCTGTGACGGTTTCTTTTTTCGAGGCAAAGAGATCGTGGTCATCGGTGGTGGGGACAGTGCGATGGAGGAAGCCAATTTTCTCACAAAATTTGCGACGAAAGTTACCATCATCCATCGAAGAGATACGTTACGCGCATCTAAAATCATGCAAGATCGTGCGATGAAAAATGAAAAGATTGTTTTTCATTGGAATGCAACCATTGATGAAATGCTTGGGGATGATGTCGTGACAGGAATACGCGTGCGAGATGTGAACACCAAAGAAACGAAAGATCTACCCTGTGCTGGAATTTTTGTGGCTATCGGACATACGCCCAATACAAGCCTTTTTAAAGGATTCCTGGATATGGATGACAAAGGATACCTCATCACCCAACCTCATAGCTCTGCGACGAATATTCCTGGTGTCTATGCCGCAGGAGATGTACAAGACTCGCATTATCGACAAGCCATTACCGCCGCTGGTTCTGGATGTATGGCAGCCATCGATGCCGAACGATTTCTAGAATCCGAAGGTTAAGATCTTATCGATACCAACGAAAGGTACGAAAATAGCCCACAGGGCAAGAGGTCCTAAACAGTTTTTTCTCGCTTTGCGCTTCACACTTCACATTCCACGAGCTATCTCATGCCTTACGCACTCGTCCATTACCACGAAGTCGCACTTAAAGGACGAAACCGGGGATTCTTCGAACAACGGCTTGTCCATCACCTCAGATCCGCTCTGAAAGATGTGAAAGCCATTGAAGTCAACGCGTTACCTGGGCGAATTCGTATCAACTTTCCTGAGGATCATCTCTGGAAACGAATTCAGGAAACCTTAGTGCGTACGTTCGGGGTTACAAACTTCTCTTTCGCTCGTTCCGCTCCTATTTCCTATACATCTCCCGACCTCACAACTTTAAAGAGTGCGATTGAGAAAGATATTCCCCCTAACGCGTTCAACACATTTCGTATTGTCACGAAGCGAGCGGAAAAACGATTTCCGAAAACGTCCATGGACATTGACCGTGAGATCGGCGCTTATATTTGTGAACACACAGGCAAACGTGTCGACCTCACGCATCCTGACTTAACCATTTACATCGAACTGTTGAAACAAGAAGCGTATTACGCTTTCACCAAAGAATCTGGACCCGGTGGACTTCCGGTTGGAACGGGAGGGAAGGTTCTTTGTCTTTTATCGGGAGGTATAGATTCGCCTGTCGCAGCCTATCGAATGATCAAACGCGGATGTCGAGTGGCCTTCGTCCATTTCCATGGGCGCCCATATCTTTCGCGGGCTTCCGAAGACAAAGTGCGGGAGTTGGTCAATCTCCTCACCGGCTATCAACTTTCTTCAAAGTTATACCTTGTGCCGTTCGGTGATATCCAAAAACAAATTGTGCTTAGCGCGCCTGCCCCTATCCGCGTTGTGCTGTATCGGCGCATGATGATACGAATTGCTGAAGAACTTGCTCGTCGAGAAGACGCATGGGGCCTGGTCACAGGGGATAGTCTTGGACAAGTAGCCTCTCAAACTCCAGGAAACATTCAAGTTGTAAGTGAGGTTACCTCTTTACCTATCTTGCGTCCCCTCATCGGTATGGACAAAATTGAAATAACTGAACAAGCTCAAGCCATCGGATCATTTGAAATCTCCATTGAACCCGATCAGGATTGTTGCACGCTTTTTGTCCCCCCACATCCCAACACCAATTCGCGCTTGCCTCATGTTCAAGCAGCCGAAGAAGTTCTTAATATTTCGGGAATGTTAAAGCAAGGAATCGAACAAATGGATTCTGTCGACTACGTATTTCCCGACTAGGGGATCTACGAGACAAACAAGACACTACGATGAATTCTTCATGCCAACTGACACGATCATCCCACACAATTCTTCTACTCGTTTTGATTCTGGGACTACCGTTGCTGGGGACATGGCTCTCGGGAAACTCCATAATACCCTTCCTTCATTTTCCTCCAAGACCTCCAAGAATTGCCCCAGAAGAAGTTTCTTGGATTTTGTTTATTTGTGGAAGCCTAACGATCGTTCTCCCCATCGCACCATTTCTTTGGAGAATGATGACGTTTTCTCGCATTCAATCAACAAAGATTCAGGCCTTCACATTTCCTGCCTGGGGGTGGCTTGGTGTCGCATCCCTGGCTATAGCCTGGCTTATCGCTTGGACGAGATGGCCGAGGCTCGAATTGCTTCAACCTCACACCTTCACTCCTCTATGGCTCAGCTATATCCTACTCGTGAATGCGCTCACGATGATGCGAACTCGACACTGTGTCATGATGAATCAGCCGAAGTTTTTTATGGTTCTTTTCCCCTTGAGCGCAGCTTTTTGGTGGGTGTTTGAGTATCTCAATCGGTTTGTCCAGAATTGGTATTACATTCCACTTTCCGACTTAGATGCATTAAGCTATTTCTTTTTTGCGACCTTACCGTTCTCTACCGTACTCCCGGCTATCTATGGAACGTATGAGTTACTGATGTCATTTCCAAGAGTAACTGATCCATTCACAGCATGGACAAAGGTACAGATTCAGTATGAGAGAGAATTAGGATGGATACTTATTCTATTATCATGTCTTAGTCTCATCGGCATTGGGCTCTGGCCAACCATCTTCTATCCCCTTATTTGGATCTCACCCTTGCTCATGCTTGTAGGACTTCAGATTCTACAAGGGAAAGATTCCATTCTGGAATATATTCGACGAGGTGACTGGCGACCAATAGTGGTACCGGCATTGGCCGGGCTTATCTGCGGATTCTTTTGGGAACTATGGAATTCACAAAGTTTGGCTCATTGGGAATACGCAATTCCCTACCTTCACGTATTTCAAGTGTTTGAAATGCCCCTATTGGGTTATGCAGGCTATTTACCCTTCGGGCTGGAATGTCTAGCCTTGATACAGTTTTACTTGCCCGGACGAAGCCATGAGGAAACGGAGGAGGCAATCACTACCGATGAACCTATGGTTGTTGTGAGGAGGACTTGGCAAACACCGTCGCATCACATGAGAAATACTTAATTTGCTTCAACGGAATAATTGTGACCTCTTTAAGGGTATCAATCTCTAGAATTTCCATGTCATCGCTGATGGTATGACGAACCGCATCTTTGACTTCTATTTCTTTATTATCGGTAAAGACCACTTTCACCCAATATTGCACGACGAACTCCTTTCTCTATCGAAACTAGATTTTTTCGAGATACGAACGACCATTCACAAGATACGCCTTTTAAGAACCAAGCTCTTCTGATCTTCGGGTTGCCGCTTCCACTGCATTCATCAATGTGGCACGAAACCCACCTTGCTCTAATTCATGAAGTCCGGCAATCGTCGTCCCTCCAGGTGAGGCCACTCGATCCTTTAAGGTTCCGGGATGCTCACCACTGGCTAAGACTAAATTGGCAGTACCTAATACAGTCTGCGCAGCTAGAGTGTGCGCCACATGCCGGGGAAGCCCCATACGTACGCCGCCATCTGCTAACGCCTCAATCATCACATAGACATAAGCAGGGCCACTGCCGCTTAATCCCGTAACCGCATCCATTAATTTTTCTTCGACCACCACAACTTTGCCAGATGCCTCAAAAATTTTCTCAGCAATACTCAACTGATCCTTATGAACACCATCCCCGACTGCCAATGCGGTGGCCCCTTGTAAGACCATGGCAGGCGTATTGGGCATCGCTCGGATGACAGAAATGCCAGAAGGAAGACACGAGAGAATTTTTGAAATGGGAACGCCAGCCGCAACCGAGATCACAAGATGGCTTTTCTTTATGCCTTTTTTCAATCCTTTTAAAACTTGATGTAAAACTTGAGGCTTTGTAGCTAAAATAATCGTATGAGCCCATTTCGCGGCCTCATCATTATTTGTTCCCACGCGAACTTTGTATTGTTTTTCAAAAAGATTCAGCCGTTCTCTGACAACATCGGTTGCCAAGATGTTATTGGGCGGCACAGTTCCAGTCTTCAAAAGCCCAGTCACTAACGCTTCAGACATATTACCGGCCCCGATGAATGCTATTTTCTCATTCTGTAACATGTTGGCGAGTATACCCCGCTGTTGGCGGAGGTTCAACATTTGCCGGAATTGCAAAAAACGTTCGTACGATTCCGAACACATAGCTGATCAGCCTGTAAAGCTAAATATCTGAGACTCCACACTCCAAAAGCATTCGAACAAGAGTCATAGAGTCTTCAGCCTTTATACGTCCATCATCTCAGTTGCTGGGCAGAGCTAAGAGGAGGTATATTTATTTCTAGGCAAGGCCTACGACAGAAAGCAGGGCTCTTTAGACCTTTTCATGCATTATGACTTATATCCCAAAAATGACTTGCTCTAACACGGAGGTTATGTATGAAGACCTTCTCCATAATCGTTCTCAGTTTATCATTCTTGCTATCGGTCTCGACGAGTGAGGCTCGTCGAACTCATTTAACTCCGGCACAACAAGAACAGTTAAAAAAAGTTCAGACTATACAGTTACATGTACTTGCTCTGACCGAAAAAGGACGGTATGACACTAAGGAGTTTACCGATATTATTTCGAGCCGCTTGAAAAAGTTAGGGTACTCAGTGGTGCTTGATAAAGCTCAACCATCTGATGTGCAGTTTAAAGTAAAATGTGAAGAACGAAAAACATGGGAGGGTACGACGGCTTCCGGAGGAGATGCCGAACTCGCCGACGCTCCTTCTCGTTTGTGGAAAGGGCCGGCGTGTTTACTGTCCTATATGCTAGATGGTCGTGATTTGGGATGGTACAAGGAGATTCGTACGTCCTTTGAAGATTCGCTCAAGGCTGCGAAAACTGCTCAAATTCAAAATTCTGGTGCGTACGCAATGACGAAACTTCAAGAACGACTTAAAGAATATGACTTCCCAATCTTGTTGGCAGCTGAATGGGGACAAGTTGATCGCTTGTTATCCCTCTTAAATAGTGCTCAGACTCATAAGCTTCGTAAATTAAGAGTTCTTTCTGTTCTCAGCGACATCAATGCCGCGGAAGCATTACCACAACTAGCCAATATCTTAAAAAATAAAGATCTCCAACAAGAAGCCATCACGGCCTTGACAGGAGTGGGGCAAGATTCCATTCCTCTGTTGATCGATCTCTTTGAACATTCTACCCAATCCGACCTTCGTGCTCAGGCGGCCAAAGCCTTAGGCACCATCGCCGCGGCAAGTGGGGATCCACGAACCATTCCACCTCTGGTCCAGTATTTAATTCCAGTCGTCGAGACGATGGAAACCTCAGAAGATATAAACTTTCCTCTTCTCACGGAAGTGGTTTGGGCGATCGGGAAGCTCCGGGACGACAGTTCGATTAAACCTATGAGAAAATTACAAAAAAAAATCTGGTTAATCTATGATAACTCCAAGGCTATGGCGGATCTTCGAGAAGCCACAAATTGGACTTACAAACAATTAGATTTAGACGGCCATATTAGTTAAGCCTTATCGGCGAGGAGGAATAATGACACGTGGAATCTCCGTATTGACCTGTGTCTTCATCTGTCTTTTTCTACTCTCTGACGTATCAGCAAGACGAAGTTATTTTACCCCTGAACAAAAGGGCAAACTCGAGAAGATCAACACGGTGCTCGTGACGGTCTTAGCCCTCACTGAACGAGGACGTGGCGATGCCGCACCTATAACCGAAGTCATCTCACGCCGCTTACAAAAGATTGGGTATTCTGTCGTCACCGATCGCAAGGAACCGCATGACGTCGTGTTTCGCGTAAAATGCGAAGAGCGAAAAAAGGAAGCCCGAACGACACGAGCGGGAGGTGATGCTGATCACGTCGACAATCCAGCACGTTTATGGAAAGGACCAGCCTGTCTGTTCACCTATTTACTCGATGGTCGTGATTTAGGGTGGCAAAAAGAGGTGCGCACGAAATTTGAAGATGTTGACGCAGCAGCCAAAGCTGCGAATGTCAAAAAATCTGGGGCTTACGCACTAAGTCAATTAAAAGAAATACTCGAAGTTTACGATTTCCCGGTCAAAATCACCGCGGAATGGGGACAAGACCACCGACTGTTGGCTTTATTACAAGACCCTAATACTTCAAAAAACCGAAAATTGACGGTGCTTTCTGTCATGACAAAACTTCAATCAGATGAAGCCCTCCCCTATTTACGAGAGATTGTGCAAGATAAAGAAATGGTGTTAGAAGGCATTGCCGCACTCACGGCAACTGGCAGTGATGGTATTCCTCTTCTGACAGAAATTTTCAATAACACAGAAGAGAAGCCAATCGTGAGAGCTGCAGCAGCAAAGGGTTTAGGGAAGATTGGTGCTGCGACGGGCGACCCTAAAATTACCCCGCCCATTTTGCATTATCTTAAAAATAATTTAAAACACATGGAAAATTCGAATGATATTAATTTTCCCATTCTGACGGAAGTCGTCTGGAGCCTCGGAAGATTACGTAATGAGAAGTCCATCCCTCCGATGAGGGCATTGGAAGAAAAAGTTTGGCTCATTTATGATACGTCCAAAGACATGGAAGAGCTCCGGGACGCCGTCAACTGGACGATCAAACAAATCGATATGGATGGACAAATTCAATAGAGCCGGAGAACACAAACGTTCTGCAACTTCCAGCGCGACAGTGAACCTTCTCCCTAGTCAGGAGTGGACTCACATGACGAAGACGATACTCTGAGTGGCAAAACTCATTCAATATTCACGCTCGACATACGACCTTCCTTTTGCATGTTTGCTTTCCGTTCTTCTCGCATTACACTGTTCACTCTTTTTGAAGACACCCGCACAAGCTCAAGTTATCGGTGAACAAGCAGAAATGCAGCGCCTTGAACATCAAGCTAATGACTTGATTGCAAATGGCGACCCTCATGGAGCTGCGCAATCAATAGGAAAAGCGGCGATGATGGCTGGAATCTTAGCGAAACAAGAAGCCGATCAGAACTTGAAGGTCATGTTCACTGGAGTGGAAGCCTTGTTTCGAACTCAAGAAAACGGGTATCGGGCCATTGCCCTCTTCGAGCAAGCTGGCGGTCAACCTCCTGCACCCAAGGGGGCATGCCAATTACTTAGCATGGCTCACGAACACAGCACTAAGGCGCAGAACTTTTTTGCAAACCTTCCCGTCTCTACTCAATCTGATTCAACATTGAGCACTGAACGGTATGCTTCACAATCTCAAGAGTGGAAGGAAATCATCCAGGAACTCCACTCAGACTTTGCATGCGTCTGATGTAGCTATTGCTGCTATCTCCCCAACAAGCTTTTTAATAGCCCTTTCCCTTTCTTTAAAAGCTCTTGCATATCTTGAGGGTCGCCTTGAAGAATTTTTTTCACCGTTTTGCCGACTTGTTTTTCGAGACGCTTTTGAATCACCCTAACATCTATTCCGATCTTTGGCTCAAAGAGAGTCCCTTTCACAGCAAATGGGACCACAAGTTCTCCATGTTCACGTGCCACTTTGGCTACAGGTAATTGTTGAACAATTTTCTCTGAAAGGTTGTTTCCTAATCGCAAATCCCCATTGATCTTTATAGATTGATCTCGCGAGACAAGGCCAGAACCCTCCAGACGAAAGTCTTGCTCATGCCCCTCTAACACTATGCTCTTAATAGGATACTGCTCTCCTTGAAATTCCACTGCACCTGCTAACGTTGAAAAGTTTGTGACACCTTGCCCTGCGCTTAAAACCTTTTTTAACTTCAAGACTTCTTCAATACGTTGTAACAAATCAAATCCTTTTAACTGCCCATTTCTAATCATCAGTTGAGCCTGGCCATTGAGGAGAGGGAGTTCGCCTTGAGGCAATGTACCCTTTATGCTCCAATTCATGGCTCCTGCTCCAGATAAAGCAACATCAGCCGGCTTAAGAATCTTTTGCACCTTTTCGATATTCACTTGTTGAATCGTTCCTGTGGATTGAAATGTTGGAACGTTTCCTCCCCCATTCCACTGTCCTTCAGCTTCGAGATGCCCATCAAAAATTTCACCTGTCAATGACGCTATATGTACGAGTGAACCATCGATTTTCGCTCTCAGATTGAGATCATCAACAGAAATCGGGTTTGCAAGAGGCAAGGAAATCGGCAGGTCTGTACTGTGAATGACAGAAGCCGTTCCATGCAGCTCTACTTTTTCCCCAACCGCTTGACCAGAAATATTGAGACGAGATTCTCCCAATTCCACACAAAACTGAAGCGGCCTAACAGTTATTTCCCGGGGAGAGGACATTGCTCTTTTTGTCTCTGTAAGTGGAATGTGGATATGAGCCACGATCTCGGTCGCCGCCATCGGCTTATCGATCCTGACATTGAGAGGAAGATCCTCTAAAGACACTTTGGAGGAAGTCATATCAAGATCAAGTTTTCTATCTATTGCGTGTCCTTTGATCGACACACGTGAATGTCCGAATTTTAACTGAGCCTCAATTTGAGGAATATCACCGTTCGGTTGTAAAGGGCCAAGCGTACTCTTTAGTAAAAAAGGAATTTGATGAGGAACCAAAGATCCTTGAGCCGACAGCGCTGCGATACCCCCAAGCTTCACAGCCTCTGTCTTCATTTCAATCTTTTCAAGCTGGTATCTCTGAACGTGTTCTTGAGCACGATCTTCATAGCGTAGCGTTCCATCAGTTATTGCCAGCTGCTCAACCCCCAACATCCCCAAGATCGAGGTACCCGAGTCATCATCAGATAAAGCTCTCTTTCCCTCTTTCTCTTTAGGTTTTCCTAATGTTGACGCGTTGACGTTTCCATCCTTTGTGCGAATGATCGTGATGGTTGGCTGATGTAACGTAAGACTCTGAATCTCCACTCGACGTTGAAGTAAAGGTATCCATTTGACGGCTATCTCAATCGAAGAGGCTTGCACAAAGGGACGCTGTTCAATGTTAGGATCATCAAAAATTTTTGCGTTTTCAATTTGAATTCCAATATGCGGAAACCACATCATCCGAACATGAGAGATCCCGACTTTTCGATCTAACACGCGCTCTACAAGAGGTATGTACTGATCACGATAGCGATTCAGGTCAAGCAGATAAGGCAGTGCGAGAACAAAAAGAAAAAAAAGCCCAAGAATCACGCCGATGATGATCATAGATTTTTTCACAGACCTTTCCTTTGCCTGTTCATTCCGGCAAAAAGGACTACGGCATAGGACGCGACTTTGGAGGAAGACATGAAGATGCGGAGGACACTTCTATCTGGTCATCATCATAGATATAACGAGACAATGATTTAGCAATTTCAGTAGATACGACCTCTTGCATTGTACGCATGGCTCTCCCACGTGCCTCTTGCCGTGTCACATGCCCCTCACGTCCTGAGCGAGAGACCACGCCAATCACGCGGTGACCGTTTAACTCAATCACATGAAGGGTACTACACCAGCGAACATACTTAAATAGGGGGTCAAAGAGGTTGAGGTCATCCAACCGTGTCGTTCCTACGATGCGTAAATCATAATTTTCCCGAGGTGTGCTGGGGGCAGTACCAATTGGAGTCGAACGTTGTTGATTCAGTGTCATGAAACCTTCTTGCTTCAAGCCGTCCCACACTGCCTGCTGAATTTGCGTCTGTTGCTCTCCCGTAATTCTGACATCAATGCGGACATCTTGTAACAAATACGCATCGAGTGCTCGTTGAATATTTGCGATCGCATACGGAGATGAGATGCCCTCTCCATTGACTCTGACGATCCGTAAGTCTGCGTTCGCCGCTTGCCGAAGTTGTAATGTTCTCAATGCACGTTTGAGCCCACGAATTTTCGTTAAAATATCCACTCCCTCATGTCCATCTCTCATATTCATACGGATTACTCGATCATAGGTTGAAATCCGTTCAAGTAATATCCGTTCGGTTTTGTCGCGATTTAACCCGGCCAACGAAAAGAACCTACCCGTTTCAGGCTTACGCCAGCTTTCGAGTATCTGAACGTCCTCTAATACTTTTTCTGTAGAGACATTCGTGAAATAGTCAAGAGTCAACTCCCGATTGGTAGTGGTTTCTTCTTCGCTATCCAACTGTGAATACATTTCACTGTCCTGCAACTGAGCTTTGACATTAGCACGAAAAATACGAGCCACGGCTGCATACGCGCGTTGTTCAGCCAATTCACGAGACTCAGCCTCTCCTCGACCAACTATATAGTCCCTAATAGGATAGTGTTGGCTATTCCCTTCAACCCAATCCGGTATGGACTGTTGACTCAAAAGTCCACAGCCATCGATCAGACCGACCATTACCATGGAGGCCATGAGTATAAGAGAGCGAACGCTGAGCATGAAGTCGCGCATTTATCTGACAAGCCGTTGAGTGAGAAAGTGGGTCTCTCCGCTTTTCAGTGTCACTTCTTGAGTAATATGTTCTGGCAAAATTTGTCCTTGTACATTATAGGAATCAACTGAGAGTGAATAGGTGCCAGGCGGCACCCATAGTCGGGCCACTTGAATTTCTCCTGGAAGGGTTCTCCACGTTCGAATATCGGCTTCTTCCGTGGCAATTGCAAAGATTTTGGCCACGCCTGCCGCTACGAGAGCTACCCACGCTTGAGATTGTTTATTGACAGCCGCTCGTGCTCCATATCCTATCCCAACAGCTGCTGCCATTTTCATTGCCGCGCGAGCCACGGCGCGAACAACCAGAGGCGTATACTCATCACCTAAATTCTTTTTGGCGACAGCATGTATATCGTACATTCGCTGCGTTTCTCGTTGATACGACTTCTCACCATTATCTGCTCGAATTGTACTGTAGGAAACAGGAGATTGTTGTTGCAGAACACGAGGGAGGGCAACACGTACGATATCTCCTTGTAATCCATACAAGATCGCATCGGGACCACGCGTTTGCCTTGTGCTTCGTCCAAACCCACGTTTTGTAAGTGCAATAAGTTGCAGCGCATCAAAGCTGATGGGAAAGTCGAGAAACACATCTTTTTTAATCGGTCCACGTCCGTTAAGGCTAATGACGACGATTTGCGCCATAGCTTGATATCCTTCTAACGGCCCAGAAGCATCAGGATAGGCTTGCTGATAGGCATTAAATTCTTGAGTTAAACGAAGAGCTTTACTCGTCCGCAACAAATCTTCCTTGAGCATCGAGGGCATGCTCACGCGCGACCATGACTCGGCAAGTCGATATCCTTCTTCGGCTTTTCGATACGCAATAAACGCATTGTTCGGATCACCCGAAGCTTCATAGAGAAGTCCTGTCAAATATCGAGCAAACGGATCTTGTCGATACTCATCCTTTTCGACTGAATCCTCTATGAGATTCAGACGATGATCAATGCGCCTTGCCTCGACCAATGCAGCTGATAGATCCTGCAGGAGCGCATAGTTCAACGCTTTTAGCACATTGACCATCACCTGTTCGTAGGGATCACCTTGGTACGGAAGTTGAGTTTCATTTAAAAGAATGGCAGCCGCTTCATCTCGAATTCGTTTGGTGTAAAAGTCTTCAATCAGCGTATCCGCTTCTTCAAGCAACGTATTACTTTTTTTATATCGACCAGCAAGATGCAACGTCATCCCGCGATCCATAAGATACAAGAGCCGGCTTCGTTGACCATAGTCCTTTTTCGTCTTCGCAACAATTTGGTCTGCCTGTTCAGGATTGCCCGCCAGCAGACTTTTTTCCACACGTTCATAGTGACTTCCAAATGAGCTGCAGCCGGAAAGAAGCGGCATGAGACACACGAAAGCCACCAGAAGAAAACGTGCGGGGAACAGATATACAGAAGTACGCGAGACTACAGTCAATGAAATGATAGGATATGCGGAGGCATACAGACGGGAAAGATTCGAAGAGGCATCACGCTGACCAAAACCCACTGTTAATCATTACGAATTGAATGAGAGAGATAGAATACTAAAAAAGAAAACGTTTCTTTTCGATGACTTTTTTAATTTTTTTCTGCCCGTACCACGATTTGACGTTATTTTCTAAATCAATGAGATCAAGATCAACTTGATAATACACAGCTTTCGCACCATCCGCTTCATCGAGAATATTTGAGATATACCCTTTCATCATGAAATCGGCTCCAAGTTCTTGTCCGGGACCCTTCTGCGTATCTTCTCGTGCATGCACGGCCTGATCACGCCGCTCCTCTCGAATTTCATCTCGTTCAGTCTTTGCCGCCACAAAAGTCACTTTTTGTGAATTAGTCATTTCACGCTCAAGGTCAGTAATAAACGTCTGGACGTTGATGTGTTCATTACTTTTATTGAGTACCGACCCCACAATCACCACAGGTCGCCGCCCATTCTTTCGACTAAAGTTTTCTAGCCAAGGCCGGGAGACCATTTCTTTGATCATAGTCTCAGCAACCATCTTAGAGTCAGTATCGTTCCACCTTCCGCTAAAGTCTGTTACCACTCCTGTATCAACACGAGTGACTTTTTTTTCAGATCCGCAACCAGTAAAGGGCAAAAATAGGAGCATGAGCAACACAAACATCCCATAGCGTAAGTCATCGTTCATCATAATGATTTGTCGATAATCATGTTGATCGTTCTTATAACTCCCTGACGATTGGGATACAGGACTTAACGTTTGGCTTCTTCTTTTTCGAGTTGTTGAAAGAGGCGCTGTGCGTTTTCTTTCACATACTCTTTCGCTTCTCGACTCAATTCTTTAGCTTCTTGTAATGCCTCTTGCATCTCTTTAAAGGACAGTTTCGTTAAAACATGATAGCTGTTGGCTTCCTCATCTTTATAACGATCAATCGGGCGTACGCCATGTAACGTGACGGTTGTCACAGTTTTGATGGCCCGTTCGATGTTCTGCTCTTCTGTAGACTTGCTGAAATCGCCTGCATTAGTCGATGACGTGTAATCTTCCATCAAATAGCCTGTGTAGGTTTCAAAAGTTTTCGCTAGCTCAGCACGCGAACGATTCTCAGCAGCTTCCCAAGCTAACGGCTCGTTTTTCACACCGATGATCGAACCGACACCATAGATAGACTTAGAACCTTCTTTGTTAAACGTTCCAGACCCTTCCTTGACCCACGTCGGAGCCCCTCCGCAGGCGGGAAGGCTCAGAATGAGAAGCACGGCACAACATCTATACAGGCGAATTGCTAACTGCTGACGAATTGAAAAGTTCATGACTAGCAAATTTTTAGAAAAAATATAACGAAACAGCTTTCTTCAAAGGCAATAAATTGATGTAAATTCGCGTCTTGGCTCAAAAAAATGCTATCATTCACATTCAAGCCTGTCAAGAAAACCACTCATAAACCCCCTTTGAATGATCACGACTGGCAGCGTAAATCAGAAACCAAAAAAGGAGAAGATGTGTGGCTGATGTGAAAATTGAGGATGGCATGATCAAAATCACTGATCTCATCGTTCAGGATCCGCATGCCGCTAAAATTTTAGCGGAATACCCAGAAAATCGTTGGACCGAGATCACACGCCGAGCCCTTAAAATCGGCCTGGGATATATGAAAGGGGGGGCGGAGGATTGAACCTTTTTTAACATTGAAACCACCTGCCTTTTGATAACTTCGTGCTCTCAACCATGTCTCGACAACTCGTCACCTTTCCCATAAAATCAGATTAGGTGATTATCTTCTTAAATGATTCGAACCTTTTCTCGATTTCGTAACTTCCTCAACTAACACATACCTGTTTTTATGCTCACGCTGACAGAAGAAGATTTACAACAGATCAAAGCCAAGGGCATCTCACTTGAGATCATCGGCCAACAGCTTGAAAGCTTTCGCACGGGCATTCCCTATACGACTCTTGACCGCCCGTGCACGATTGACGATGGCATTATCAAGTTCAGCTCCGAAGATCTTGCTCACTATGCAGACGTTTTTCAGAAAACCATGGATTCTGGCCGGGCAACAAAATTCGTCCCAGCTTCAGGTGCCGCGACTCGAATGTTTAAAACATTGCTTTCCTTTCTTGAACAGATCCCAGAACAAAAAGCCGGTACAACCTTTCAAGAACTTCTCTGTCGAACCAAGGATGCAGCAACACTTAAACAATTCTTTCTGCAACTAGAATCCTTTGCGTTTTATCGTGATCTCAAAACTCAACTAGAAGCTCAGGAAGTAGGTATTTGCAACACGAACACTATAAGTCACGGAAGAGCACTGTTAGAAACACTCCTGTTTTCTCCCGGACTCAATTACTCCAAACTTCCTAAAGGTCTTTTG
The DNA here is from genome assembly GCA_965223675.1 of Nitrospirales bacterium. Classification (GTDB taxonomy): domain Bacteria; phylum Nitrospirota; class Nitrospiria; order Nitrospirales; family UBA8639; genus JAGQKC01. Next base: position 1,182,135 of record OZ245013.1, read on the forward strand.
AAGTTCCATCAATATACCGATCATTCTCGAACGCCTATTGAAGAGCACATTATTGAAGGAAGCGCTTATGTTCGGGATTCCTCTGGATCTGTCCGAATACATTTCACTGTATCGCCAGAACACGAACAACTGATACAACAACATCTTTCTCAAATACTCGATCGAATCGAAAGCCAAGACATTCAGCTCGACATCACCTTTTCGCATCAACAATCATCAACCGACACTCTTGCTGTTGATCTTGAGAACCGCCCATTTCGAGATTCGAGTGGGCAGCTCGTGTTCCGTCCAGGTGGGCACGGAGCGCTACTGAACAATCTTCATGCGCTGCAAGGCGACATTGTTTTCATCAAGAACATTGATAATGTCGTACCCGAACGGTTGACCGATCAGCCAAATCTTTACAAAAAAGCTTTAGGAGGCTACTTAATCACGGTTCAAAACCAACTCTTTTCATACATGGAAACGCTCTCAAGCGAACATGTTCAAGAAAAGATGCTCAATACGATTTACCAGTACGCACAAGAAACACTCGGCATCACAATTCCGAAAGACTTACACACACAATCAGTAGAGGAACAACGAGAATTTTTGATTGAACGATTGAATCGGCCTTTGCGAGTTTGCGGCATGGTTCCTAATACTGGAGAGCCAGGTGGCGGACCTTTTTGGGTGATCCACCAGGATGATTCCCGATCGCTCCAAATCGTTGAATCGTCACAAGTCGATCCTGACATAACAGAACAACAAGCCATCTTGAAAACTTCAACCCATTTTAATCCTGTTGACCTTGTCTGTGGCGTTAGAGACTATCAAGGAAAGGCATTTGACTTGCCTAATTTTTCTGATCCCAATACAGGATTTATTTCCATGAAGTCTTATCAAGGGCGGGATTTAAAGGCTCTGGAACTTCCTGGACTTTGGAACGGAGCCATGGCTTCATGGAATACGGTTTTTGTGGAGGTGCCGGCCCCCACGTTTAATCCCGTCAAGACCGTATTTGATCTTCTCCGACCAGAGCATCAGCCTGCATAGGCCTTGCGAAGGCAGTTCCAGCTAAGCATAATGTGGCTGAAGCATTGCCTTCTTAATCTGAGCCTGATCATAATACACACCACCAATTTATCTTGAGACGAATTTGAGGAGTGATCTGATGGAAGAAAACATCGAAACCTTGCAAAAATCCGGTCGCGTCATTCAACCGTCGGCTGAACTCAAAGCACAGGCCTATATTCAAGATTATGAGAAAGCTTACAAAGAATCGATTGCCGATCCTGAAAAGTTTTGGGAAGGTATCGCCAAGGAGCTTCACTGGTTTTCTCCATGGAATAAAGTGTTGGAATGGAATTATCCTTGGGCCAAGTGGTTTCTTGGTGGCACCTGTAACATTTCTTATAACTGTCTCGATCGACATGTGAACTCGTGGCGGAAAAATAAAGTCGCGGTCATCTGGGTAGGTGAAGAGGGAGAAGAACGTATCTTCACCTATGCCGAACTCTATCGTCAGGTCAATAAATGCGCGAATGCGCTAAAAGGATTAGGGCTCTCAAAGGGCGACCGTGTCACCATTTATCTTCCTAAAATTCCGGAACAGATCGTGGCCATGCTGGCCTGCGCCCGACTCGGGCTCATTCATTCTGTAGTCTACTCAGGTTTTAGTGCTCCGGCACTCCAATCCCGCATTCAAGACGCAGAAGCCAAACTCGTGATCACTGCAGATGTTGGCTATGACCGATCAAAAACAATTTCGCTCAAGCCAGTTGTGGACGAGGCCGTCGCGAATTGTCCGACCGTGGAAAAGGTCGTCGTAGTTCGTCGAGAGAAAACTGGTCCTGCGCTTTCTGTAGACAAAGAAATTGATTGGGAGGATTGGCTCAAAGATCAATCCACTCACTGCGAAGCTCTACAGCTAGACTCTGAAGCACCCCTTTACATTCTCTACACTTCAGGAACGACGGGAAAACCCAAAGGCGTCGTCCATGTCCATGGTGGCTACATGGTCGGCACCTACATCACGACCAAGTATGTTTTCGATCTCAAAGATGATGATGTGTATTTCTGTGTTGCCGATCCAGGTTGGGTCACGGGGCACAGCTACATCGTCTACGGACCCTTACTCAATGGCGGCACGATTCTCACAGCGGAAGGAAAACCGGACTACCCTGACCCTGGACGTTGGTGGAATCTCATCGAACGGTATGGAGTCTCCATCTTTTATACGACGCCAACGGCCATCCGCTTACTGATGAAGTATGGCGAAGAATGGCCCGGTAGGTATGATCTCTCTTCGTTACGAGTTCTCGGTTCAGTCGGAGAACCGATCAATCCAGAAGCGTGGGAATGGTTTTATCGCGTGACCGGCAGCAACAAACCAATTATGGATACCTGGTGGCAAACAGAGACAGGCAGTATTCTCGTCACTCCCCTCCCCTGCGTTCCCTTGAAACCTGGTTCAGCAACTCGGCCATTCCTCGGTATTGAGGCTGATGTTGTGGATCGTGACGGGAAAAGCATTCCACATGGTGGTGGATTCGCGGTCATCAAGAAGCCATGGCCTTCCATGATGCGCACCATCCACAACGATCCCGATCGATATCTGCTCTATTGGAATACCATCAAAGGATTCTATACCGCTGGCGACGTCTGTCATAAAGATGAAGATGGATATCTCTGGTTTATGGGACGTGCTGATGATGTCGTCAAAGTTGCGGGGAATCGAATCGGTACCGCTGAAGTGGAAAGTGCACTCGTGAGTCACGAAGCCGTGGTAGAAGCCGCCGTGATTGGAAAGCCGCACAAAACGGCAGGCGAGATGATTAAAGCATTTGTCATTTTAAAACAAGGTCAGGCGGAAACGTCGGATATGATCAAGAATCTTCAAGATCATGTCTTACAAGAACTCGGTAAAATTGCCGTTCCTAAAGAAGTTGAAATTGTCACATCGTTACCGAAGACCCGTTCAGGTAAGATCATGCGCCGCGTATTGAAAGCCAAAGAACTCGGCCAGGATCCTGGCGATATCTCAACATTGGAGGAATGATTTTTTCTGGTCTTATTCGTCATACAACATGTCTCTTGAAAACTCGTAAGCCCCTTCCTTCATCCGTGCGGGACAGGGGCTTCCTTTTTATCTCTTGCTCATGAGCGACGTTCCCGATGCTTGACATTGTCCTCTTTCAACCGGAAATTCCTCCTAACACAGGCAATATCATTCGCTTGTGTGCAAACACAGGATTTAATCTACACCTTATTCGCCCTTTAGGATTTCGCTGGGGGGATAAAGGAGCTCAACGAGCAGGGTTAGATTATCATGAACTCGTCAACGTTAAACTTCATGTAACTTTTGAAGCCTATATCCAAGAACGACAGCCATCACGAGTGTTTGGCATCACCACGAAAGGCACATGCTCTTATGATCATGTCAAGTTCCAAGCAAACGACACCCTCATCTTTGGCCCTGAAACAAGAGGCTTGCCCCCAGAAGTCTTAGAATCCTTACCGGAGAACCATCGATTGCGAATCCCGATGAAATCTCATTCCCGAAGCTTGAACCTAAGTAATGCTGTCGCAGTGGTGGCATACGAAGCCTGGCGGCAACATCATTTTTCTGGATCTCAATAATATTGTTTCAGGGTGTTTTGTTCAGGACTGTCATAAATTCTTCTTTGAGCTCGGGATCATTGAGGATAGCTTTGAATATTGCGTTGTAATCTTCAATAGACAAACCATGAGCCGTGACTGCTTGACTCATCTTGTGGTTTGCCTCTTGTTGGAGCGCGTCAACTTGAGCCTGCTCACTCGTTGATTCAACAATGCGTTGTTGATAGGTATTATGGATTTCGTTGACTTCCTTGTACGCTCCCGCAAAGGGTTTAAGGTTTTTCTCTGCCAGTTCTTTTTGAAGAGACTCCGGTTCAACATCTTGCGCATTCAACACGGCTAAAGGCGCCAAACCCCATGCGATAACAACCAATAACAGGACCTTCAATAATCTAAGAGTGATTGAAATGGCTCTCATAACTTTTCTCCTTTGTATGTACGAGGCATGAATGATGGAAAATCCCTATACTGTCGAAATATATCGGCTACACTAGACCCTTTGATACCTCACGTTCTCCTAAAACGCTTTCATCACATTTCCCGTAATTTCGTGGACCAAATAATCGACGCAAAAGACAGGCCAGACCAGCTACGGAGAAACCAATGATCATTCTTAAATAACGTAACTTATGGTGGATCCTTGGGATTTTCGATCAAGGGATTTCGAGATACTGGTCTCACCCAGTGAACGACAATCGTAGGGAAGAGCCTACGGATAAAGAGCAATTTCCTACAGATAGGCGGAGCAAAAACCAGGCTTACGTAAATCCTGCCTGAGAAGGTTCACTTTAGAATCATTGTCATGAGTTAAAATCTAGTTTGCTTATCTCTTGACTGGCCTACATCATGCTCTCTTCATCTCTAGGCATTGAGAAAATGAATATCTAAATCGCCATAAATATGCATTCTCTTTTTCCACTGCACAAACTCGGTGAAAAAGAGGACGCGCGCTCATATCCTGGCTGACGTTCTCTTGACTGTGCACGACAAGTAACCGTCCATGGGAATCTGCATTCTCGTTCTGCTTCTCTTTATTCAATTTTACTTTGTGTTTCTCAGAACTGATTGAGATTATAAACTCTCTGCACCCATCCGAATGGGGTATAGCCATCACGTCAGCAACCAATCTATTCTTGTGTAATACTTGACAATTGATTTCTCCCTTCACCATTCGAAGATACATGCTTACAACACGTGACGCTGTATCTGTTTGAATCAAGAGGTCAACATGTTTGATATTGTAAAAATCTATTTTACCCTGAGCATTGCCCTGACGTTGCTGTCATGTACCACTTCAAATGAACTGACAACTCGAACAGAACCAGCCGACATAACCTTTCAGCAACTTAAAACAGAAGGAAGATTACTTGGGCTTGATAGAAAGTTTTTTCAAGCGATTGAAAAACTGGATCAAGCCGCTTCGCTGAAACCAGACGATCCCCATGTGCACCTGATGCTGGGTGAGGCCTACTTTCATGTGGGCAACGGGCAAAATAGCCTCACTCACTTAGAACGATCGCGCGAATTAGCTCCAAACAATTACCAAATTGAAAGCTGGTTAGGGACGATCAATATTGAGCTGGGAAAGTTGAACGAAGCAGAAATTGCTTACACGAATGTTTTAGCGATAAAGCCCAACGACTACAATGCGTTAGTCTATATGGGCTACATCGCTTTTCATAAAAGGGACTATCCTACCTGTCAGGAATACTTTGAACGATACAAAAGACTCGTTGATATCATTGAGCCCGCTCGACTGACTGAAAAAGAAAAAGCGAGATATCAACAGGCGACTGAATATTCTCAAGCCTGTGCTACCAGGTGGCGTCATGATACTCGAAAACTTCGGAAGTCTCTTTAACCTTTTCTAGAGATTTTTAAGCCACATACTATCTTCCCATTCCAGCTTCGGGTACCCTTTACAATACTCCGACCATTTCTTGTCACACCAAAATTTCTACTATCCGATCATCTGGGTCGTGACTTAAACCAACAGGGCTTACCCGGATCACATGGCTTCCTCTCATTTCAGTCAATATTTTCTATGTCATCACGTGGCAACATCTCCTCCTTATCGTCACGGCTACAAATACGAAATTCTCTTTCATGTGCGTATGAATCGCACAGCAGCTCTTCTCACGTTCGTTTAGGCCTTGGCAATCCTTCACAACAATCACACCAGGCGCAAAAAATTTCATAGCATTGTACGGCTCCCCATAAGACAATCGGCACAATGATGATAAAGACGGTGATAAAGAGAAATAAGCGAAGAAGTGGACGGTCGTGGAGCATGGAAGAGGTGTATTTAGAGGAGCCCGCGTTTTTGAAGATAATCGCGGTCAATGACAGGAGTCGATTTCGCTGAAATAGTCCCGCTTGTTTGAAGGAGACGTTCTACATACTTCCCGATGAGATCAGTTTCAAGATTCACCGCATCACCCACTTGCTTCAATCCCATTGTGGTGACTTTCGCCGTATGTGGAATAATCACCACTGTAAATGAATGCGTCGCAACGTCATTAATCGTCAAACTAATCCCTTCAACCGTGACGGATCCCTTTTGTACGCAGTATCGAACAATATCTTCTGAGGTTTCAATCGTAAACTGAATGGCATTCCCATCTTGGTCTCTTCGTCGAATCGTCCCGGTTCCGTCAATATGGCCTGTGACCAGGTGTCCCCCAATACGTTCATGAAGTTTCATGGCCCGTTCTAAATTAACCGGGGTCCCGGCAATCGCAGAGCCAAGCGTAGTCTTATTGAGGGTTTCGGTCGAGACGTCCGTGGCAAAGTCTTCTGCTCCACAGTCGATCACGGTCAGACAAGCGCCGGAAACACTCACACTTTCCCCGATCGCTAAATCTTTAAGAATGCTCGAAGCGAGAATAGACACACGAGCCCCTGCGAGTCCTTTTTGGACAGACTTGACAGCTCCCATCTCTTCGACAATTCCACTAAACATTATTCAAAGGAGTAAAAAAGAGTAAAAATGATCGCTAGTCCTTATCGTTTTCTTTTTTCAACAAGACCGTTTTGACGACTACGATAAACACGACGATCATGACGACTACTCCGAGGGCCGCAATCACTCCAACGATGACATCGCCAGTTCCCATCCCCTCTCTCATCTGATCTTCCTTTCCAAACACTCGCATTCCAGAGAAATGCGATTTCCTTACCTCTATGGAAGAAATCATTCAGTCACACATGCGTGCGTCACATGATGTGTGATATCGCTAGATGATACACACTGCCAGAATCCAGTTCACTCGTCTACTCTAGTATTGAGCAGAGAACCAGTTTTGATTGTGATGCGTTGTCACTATATCATGGCATCCTTCTGGGCCCTCACCATGATCATACCGAATACGAAAGCCGTAATAAACTGAATAATACCAATAGCGGTGAAGCCACCACTGTACCCGAGGAGTCCAATAAGATACCCGGCGATCACCGGCCCGCTGGCATGCCCAATATCCATGATCGTTCCCCGCATGCCCATGCCTGCCCCCAGAGATTCATGATGTGCTAAATCTGCAATCAAGGCCGTAGACGATGAAGTGATGACAGCTTCGCCAAAGCCAAAAGAGGCAGAGACGACGAGTAAAGACAGCATCGTCTTAAAATATGGAAGACAGATGAGCGTTATGCCGCACAAACACAATCCTGCAATAATGAGTGGTTGGCGCCCGATCTGATCCGACACCCGCCCCATGAGCGGTTTGGCGAATAATGATGTCAAGGCTTGAACCCCAAATAGCATTCCGATCTCAGCAGCGTTTAATCCAACCAACAATCCGTAGAGTGGGAGAAAAGCCATGAGCGTCCCGTTGGCCATCATTTTGGACGCTTCTGTCAGACTCGTGGTGAGGATCCCCCGATGTTTTAGGATCTCGCGAATTCCTAGTCTCACCTCTTCCAGTACTTCCCGATGCGATTGATTCAACGTTGCTTTAGGCTGTTCAGGATGTGGAATATATACAAACAGCACAAGACTCAACACACCAATCACGCCGGCGATGAGAAATGAGGGAACAAATCCCACAGCGTAGACCAGCACACCTCCAAGCATCGGTCCGAGGAGGCCCCCGCCTTGAGCAGCCGCGGTATACCAGCCCATGACTTGCCCACGTCGTGACGCAAACATTTGCGCGACCATGGCTAAAGCCAGTGGAGTAAACATGGCGGTCGCCAAACCATGCGTAAGACGAAGCATTGCTAACGTCGTCAAATCTGAGATTAACGGATACAAGAACGGGGGAAGTGCAAAGGCCAGGACTCCACAGAGCATGAGTCTTCGTCGATTGAGAAAGTCAGACATCACTCCCACCGGAAGCTTGAGAAACACTCCCGTCAGGGTCGAGACCGCGACGACGATACCGACCATAATCGGTGTGGCGCCCAAAGATTCCGCGAACAGCGCGAGAACGGGTCGACGCACCAAGTCATAGCTGACAAATCCAAAGAACGCGACCGAACAGAGTAGCCCAAATATTCGTGAAGGACCCATACGGTTCGAAAAGGTTTAGTTAAGGTTGAAGAGAATTTTGAAGTGGCGTTAATCGATGACAGACGACCAATCCGCTAAGCAATCAGAGACACCCATACTCTTGGATCAGCCTCGTGTTCATTGATTCTTTCACATGATTCGTCGGCCATGATCCTCAGTATTGGTAGGTCGATCATGACGGTCATATTCTGCACAGCGGAAACCTGGCTAAGTCCTTTTACATGTTACATGAACAGACCTGTAATGGTTAGCGGAGTAGTAGCATCAAAATTTTGACGGTGTCAATCATGTCAATCAAAAGAGGCATGAATGACATAGAGAAGGTACAGAAACCACGATTTTTTATACGACACGTTTTCGACCCACATTCTTGACTCGAGATGTTACACTTGAGACCGTATATCGTTATCTGAAGCCTCAACGATGCATAAACGCGTTACCGAAGAATTCGTTCTAGCCTTGAATGTTGCCAAATGGCTCTTTCTCGCAACAGGAGTGGGGCTCTTAGTAGGGCTGTCGACAACGATCTTCTTAACGGCCCTCCATAGCATCACGACCTATGTTGCCCTTGCGCCGCCCTATCATCATCTTCTTCTGCCATTTGGATTAGCGGCTTCAGCGTGGATAACCAATTCTCTGGCACCCGAAGCTGGAGGGCAAGGAGTTGAACGGGTCATTCAAGCCGTTCATCTTCGATCCGGACATATTAAGGCACAAGTTATTCCAGCTAAATTTGTCGCAACACTTCTCACCATCAGCACGGGAGGTTCGGCAGGCAATGTTGGTCCGTGCGCACAAATCGGCGGCGGGGTCGCGTCCTGGGTTGCCGAAATGTTTCGATTCTCTGATGACGATCGAAAAACGCTGGTCATTTGTGGGATCAGTGCGGGATTTGCCTCAGTCCTCGGGACACCAATTGCCGGAGCGTTCTTCGGAGTTGAAGCTCTTTTTGTCGGCGCCCTTTCTTACCAGGTATTGCTGCCTTCGGTTATTGCCGCGATTGTCGGCTATCAGGTTACTCTTTTTTTTGATATCTCATTTTGGACAAGTTCACTAGAGATTTCTGCGAGTGTGAATCATCTCGTTCTTCTCTGGTCTGTTCTTGCAGGTATCGTGTTTGGTCTGTGTGCCTTACTCCTCATCGAAGGCATTCAGTTAGGGAAACACGTCGCCTTTCAAACAAAACTTCCGCCTCCTCTCCTAGGCTTTCTCGCAGGATTTGCCCTTTTAGGGATTGCATCGCTCTCTTCCACCCGTTTGTTGGGCCTAGGCGACGAAGTCATTCAAGACATGCTTGCTGGTCACGAAATCTTCTGGTATGCGTTTTTTCTCAAAATTGTGCTGACCAGTATCACTTTAAACTTTGGTGGCAGCGGTGGAGTAATTCTCCCTATTTGTTTTGTTGGTGCAGCGGCGGGATCGTTGTTCGGCCATGTTCTTAATCTCGACGCCGGCCTCTTTGCCGCCTTAGGCATTGCCGGACTCTTGGCTGGAGCCGTCAACACACCTATCACCGCTGTCTTGTTGGCTCTTGAATTATTCGGCGTTCAAATTGGAACCTATGCGATGGTGATCTGTGCCATTAGCTTTCTCATTTCCGGGCATCGGAGTGCGATCCCAACCCAATTACTTCAACTTCACAAAGCCCCTGGCATCCGGGCGGATCTCAATCAGGAAATAAGTGAGACTCAATTTTATGTTGATTCTTGGGATGTTCGCGTCAAGGTTTTCAAAGATAAGATTAAGGAACGATTGATCATCTTGACAAGACGATCTAAGCCCTAAGTAAAAGACATGGGGTTCAATATGCCCCTCCGCTCTCGACTCAATGTCTGCAACATTCTGTAGGGGAAAGCATGCGCGCAGGAGACAACTAAGAGAACACTTGAGAGAACCACAAGCAGTAGCAGCGGGATGCAGACAAGGATGAGGAGAGAAGAAACACTAGGTATCCGAAATCGCGTCTTTTTCAGACTCATAGATAGGCACGAGTTCACGAAGTTTCAATTCATCGAGAAATGTCGCCACGATACCTTTCGGCTGAATCCATGTCATTCGTCGCTTCAAACTGGCAAATTGCATGTATGCGGTAATCAGAAACCCGAGTCCAGCACTATCGATAAACGTCAACCCACCGAGATTAATGATCAGATGCTCAGATTCATTCAAACAGCATTGATTCATGATGGCCTTAAAATGCCACCGTGCATTCATATCTAGACGACCATGCAGGTCTATCACGGTCGCCCCTTTCACCCCTCGTACGATAACGTCAACCATATTGCCTCTTACTACATGTATCGGTCCCTTCTGATCATGCCTTGAAGACACATTCTTTGCGGCTCTCATCATCTGTTGTCTCTTGCTTCTGGTTCTTGTATTCTCACTTTTTTTGACCAAAGAGCGTAGTAAATATCCCCGCCCAAAGGGCGGGGCTTCCTAGTTCCTTTTTAGTGACGCGAATACGTCAAGAATTGTCATCACACGTCTTCTCTTTCACGTTTCCGTCGAATCTTGGTAGAATTTAACGTCTTTCATGCCACCTGCTATTCATCCAATCGAATTAGTTGATGTTCTTCGAAGAAAACAGTTAACCCCTGCGATCGTCTTTTTAACGTCTCGACGTGCATGTGACGATGCCATCAATGCCTTCGAACGGGGTCTTTCACAACTTCCGCCTCATCGCACAGAAACGATTGCGACATTCTTTGATCAATTAGCCATAGATTATCCGAGTATTTCCGGCCACCCTCTTCTGCCGACGGTTGTTCGCTGTGGTGTCGCCGCGCATCATGCAGGACACCTGCCTTCTTGGAAGATCGCGGTAGAAGAACTCATGCGAAAGGGGCATCTCGATGCCGTATTTGCCACCACGACATTGGCGGCAGGCGTTGACTTTCCCGCACGAACTGTCGTCATTACACAATCCAGCATCAGAAAGGCACGGGACTTTTCGGATTTGACCGTCAGTGAGATTCAACAACTGGCAGGAAGAGGGGGAAGAAGAGGAAAAGATTTCGTCGGCTTTGTGATCATCACTCCATCTCCGTATATTGACCTCCATGTGTTAGGGAAAGGCCTCACAGGTTTTCCTGAGCCCATTGAAAGTCAATTTGTCATTTCTTACCCCATGGTCCTCAATCTCTTGAAGGCTCATCCACTGGACCATATTGAGGGAATTCTGGCAAAAAGTTTTGCGCAATTCCAATTAAACCGCAGAGCTGAAATCCATCAAAATCACCTTGATACCATTCACGAAGACATGCAGCCGTACGGACCTCGCGTCTGTACTGACTGGATCACGCAATGGCAAACCTATAGTTTTGCGAAACAACAAAAATTTCAACGCCGCCCAACATCTCAGCGCGACTCCCCTGCCATGACGGCACGTCTTCCGTTTCTTACGCCAGGACGCGTGATTCAGGTTTCAAGAGGCTTTGCCGTCGTGCTGCGTCAGTACCGAAGCCGCAGACAGCGGTATCCCATGCTTTCAATCTTACGAGCGAAAGGTATGATCACAGAATGTCCTGCCACGATGGTTACCGATATCTATGATCATCTCCTTGAATTTAAGGCGCTTCGAGTTTTTCCTTGGTGCAGCGCCAATACCCTCTCTCGCCTGGCCAAAGAACTCAATCAACTACCCCAATGCTTGCCCGTTCTGCCGGTATTTGTCGACACGGCTCTCGAAGAAGATACACAACTCACCGCTGTTCTCAATGATGAATTCCCGTGCCCGACCTGTCCGTCTCGTTCCGCTTGCCGAAAAGATCATGGCGTCGCTTTACGGCTTCGGCAAAAAGAACAAGGACTCACCAAAACCATTCAAGCCCTTCGGACCGGCCTCTGGCATCGATTTCAAGAAAAGAGTGATGCCCTACACCACTTTGGCTATTTAACCGCCACATCTGAACTCACCTCAGATGGCGAATGGGCAAGGCTTATTCGGATTGATCATTCGCTCCTCATCACCGAACTGATTCGAATGGAAGCGTTCGCCGCAATCGAACCTGCCCTCTTAGCGGCGATCATGGCCAGCATTGCCCATGATGATGACCGGCCAGGCTCATTTCTTCGATTGAGTCCAGGCCTCAGTACGATGCTGCATCATGTTCGTGCTGTCGCCAACTCTCTCGCTTCGTACGAAAGTCCGCCTCTTTTACGGACAGACGTAGCAGCCTTGACCGAGCAGTGGGTCCGTGAGTTGGATCTCAAATGGGCCACACTCGTCCGTATGACCGCAATGGCTGAGGGTGATGTCTACCGACTGTTTGCCAGAACCATTGAGTTTCTTTCTCAAATTCAAACTTTGAAACATTCCCATCCAAGTCTAGCTGAAACGGCCAGCACGGCGATCGTCACGATGAGACGAGAAGTTCTGGAAGAACTCCCCTAAGAGGTTTTGTACATGACGAATGATGAACTCACAGGTCTTCTTGATGCTCTTTCTCTTCGACACCTTCATCATCTTGCTCGCGGACGAGTGCACCGCCACTTTCGACTGGGAAAACGACGGTTGATTGAATTATTACTCGCATTGCCTCCAGAATCCCGTGAGGGCTTAGAGGCGGAGGTGATCAATCACAGCGCCAAAAGTCCGGAACGACGGCCTTTCAGATCTTTTTCCGAGGAACGGATGACGAAGTCCCCTACACCCAAAATTAAAGGGAAGCACATTCATCGGCCCTCGGAGCCGCCCATCACCATTTCCACTCTTTTAGAAGGACTCGGGGTGCCTCCATCTCAAGATTTTAGTCCTGATCCTTGGCAAAAGGAGGCCGTCGCACATCTGGCGGCCACGGATGTCGTCGTGAGCGTCCCAACGGGAAGTGGAAAAACCTATGTCGCAGTCGAAGCGATGAAACATGCACTAAAACAGGACCAGACCGTTATCTACACCTCTCCCCTCAAAGCGCTTTCGAATACGAAATACATGGAATTTTGTCTATTGTTCGGGAATGATCAGGTAGGAATTCTCACGGGGGACAGACGAGATAATGTTCACGCACCTCTCTTAATTATGACCACCGAAATCTTACGAAATCTTCTTTATGATGCGGCTAGTGGGGAGGTCGATGTCCGACTGGATACGCTTGGACTCGTTATTTTAGATGAATCACAATACCTGGCTGATCCCGAACGCGGGGTGGTTTGGGAGGAAACAATGATCTTTTGTCCAAGTCAAGCACGATTACTGTTATTGTCAGCCTCAATCGGAAACCCAGAGGATCTTGCAGCCTGGTTGACGAGTATTCGCTCAACGCCATGCCGTTTGATACACCACCAAAACAGGTCGGTCCCCTTACGAGGGGCCTATCTCCATCCAAATGGACAGCTCTGCCCGTTATTCCGATCCCGCGATATCACCAAAGGGCAAGGATATAGCTTCCACCCTAAGACCAAACAACTGTCAAGTCAGTACGAAGATGATATCTTAGGACATCGTCATAAGCGATAGACGCGAAAGGGGCTGTAGGTCAAATATCACACTCATGTTGCACATTCACAACACACTCGGTGAAACCTAAATAAAACAGACCATTATTTAGTTAAATGTTTCAATATGTTATGATCAAAAATCAATTTAGCATTGGTATTGCTAGATTTTCTTCGTATAGTTTTATCTTTTTGCAAGGAATTCTGAAAACATCCGAAGGTAGAAGTAGCATGGGAAGAATTAAACATAGAAACCTCTGTTTATCCATAGGGTTGACAGCACTCGTATTGCTTTCGGGATGCCAAAGCCTGCAACCTATCGAAAAAGGCGAGTTGAGTCTGCCGGATGCAGAATTTATGGGTCTTTGGGCGACTTACAATGACTGTATTGTAGACCAAGACCCTCTTCACATGAAGGAATATGTTCTCCAACTCACTGACGCTCCTCGACCGATATCCATTCACCATTCCCCTATTCCTCTACCAAGATTCTTGAAGAACTGGACTTCGAATCGAGGGTCTCGGCTTTCGGTAGATCCAAGGGCCATGGCCGCCTCATGTGCCTTACAAGCTGGGACAACGGCTTGGAAAACTGGGCACTACATTCTTGCTCAAGACTTGCTACAATCCATTATCGATGAATATCCGGAAGCAGAATATGCCTACTATGTTTCTCAAGCCCGTTCCACCATTCTTCAGGTCCCTTCCTTCCGCAATGCTGCTCTTCCTGACTGAGTTTTAAAATTCTCCTGAGTATCATCCCAGCACCTCTACGGATACAGTGCCGCATATGCTAGCTGGGTTTTGCGAGCAACGAACCGGCAATACGTTTGCTACAGAAGGACCTTTCCTCGAGGCTCTTGAGGTTTGTCAGGTTGGCATATATCGCATTGGCACATCTGCCGTAAAGCGGTGTAAGAGTAAATACCCGTATCGTGACCATCACTCCATTTAAAACGAAGAGCGTACCGCCCAACCGCTTCAATGTCCTGAACCAGGATCAGCAAGGGTACAGATTCAGGCTTCAGGCGCAATTCTCCGGTCCATTCGTCTGTACAGGCCGCGCAAGGACAATGTTGACGAAGGTAGCGTACAGGATAAACCCCTTGATGCCCATCACTCCAGGCAATGCCAAGTACTCCGTTTTCAAGCCAATTCATATCCTGAGGTTCTAATGCCCCTTGTCCCATTGCGACTCCTTACGTACTCGGTTTCTCGAGAGAGACAGACTACAATGAATGAAACCCCACGACCTAACAGCCGTAGTTTCTTTTGTGACAGGTTTCGCATGAACTGCCTTGCGGCTCCTGGTTCACACCCCTATCCTGATAGGCGGGGAACTCCCACTTAGATAGAGTTTCAAATTAGGGAGCGACCGGCCGATCACAACCTGAACATAGGACTCAATCGCTTGCTCGACTTCCTGGCGAACTTGACCACCCGCGCGGAGTCGAACGACTTTTGTAAAAGGAAGACGTTTGGCCTGTTGAATAAATGCCAAACTTCCTGGGGACATCGCAAGCCCACGGTTAAAATTCTTCTCCTGACACGAGAGACAAAGCACACCCCCAGCTTGCGGAGAAAACTTGACCATTGTTGCAACGACTTTCCTCCCGCATTCTGCACAGTGATCAAGTTGAGGACGAAACCCGGTATACCCAAGTATATGAATCTGAAATAAGATCGCGCATAATCCTGGATCGTTTCCGGACTCCAGCGTTGATAATCCATCGCTCAGTGCTTGAAACACCGCATAATTGGGGTCACGATCTGGGGTAACAGCTTGAATGAAATTCACCATACGTGCCGCAGCGGTCATGACTGTTAAATCTTCACGAAGTTTTCCGAAGGATTCCGAGATATCAGCCTGACTAATTCGTGCAAGTGTCTCAGCACTTTTTTCAAAGAAAGAAAGATCGACTAGCCTGAACGGTTCGAGAGCGCTTCCAAATCGACTTTTCATTCGTCTCGCCCCACGGGCTATTCCACGCACCTTCCCCATCTGTTCTGTATAAAACGTCACAATTCGATCGGCCTCTCCCCAACGCTGACTTTTCAGGATGATCGCTCTGGTTTTGTAGAGTGGCATAGAGATTGATTGTAAAAGTCAAAATGTAAAGTGCAAAGTAGAATCCCTAACAGCTATCTGAAATTTTACATTTTCACTTTCCAGTCTGCATTAGTAACCCAGTTCAACTAATAATCGATCATTATTCCGCCAATCCGCTCGCACTTTTACCCAAAGCTTTAAAAACACGTTAATCCCGAACATCTGCTCCATGTCCAATCTTGCCTCTGTGCCTATCGTCTTCAATCGTTGGCCGTTTTTGCCGATGATAATCGATTTTTGTGAAGACTTTTCTACTAAAATAGATGCGGCAATGCTGGCTCGTGAACCTTCCTCAACAAAATCATCAAGCAACACGGCGACCGCATACGGGAGTTCTGCATGAGTATGATGTAAGACTTTCTCGCGAACCATTTCCACTGCCATCTGTCGCATGGATTGATCAGTGAGAAAGTCATCTTCATAGAACTGATGTGGTTCATCTGGCAAACTCGCGAGGGTCAGCTGAATCAATTTTTCAACATTCTCTCCATTTTTAGCCGAGATTGGGACAATCTCTGTCCACTCTCGAACGTGCCGAAATTGTTCAATAAGCGGCAGCAATCTCGCTTTTCCCATTTCGTCAATTTTGTTTAATAAAAGAAAGACTCCCGCATAGGCTCGTGCTCGTACAGCCGACTCTACTTGCTCCATGACAAACCGATCCCCTGGACCTGGAGATTTTTGTGCATCCATCATCACATAAATCACGTCAGCATCCGGAAGCAAGTCTAACGTCGTCTTGACCATTTTTCGATTTAATTGATGCTTAGGCTTATGTAGCCCAGGAGTATCAAGAACAACAAGTTGTGCCGAAGGAAAATGTCCGACCCCTAGGACACGTGTCCTGGTGGTTTGTGGTTTATCAGAAACAATGGCGATCTTTTGTCGCACCAGTGCGTTGAGGAGTGTCGATTTCCCAACATTTGGTCGTCCAACAATAACGAGGGTGCCAAATTTCATATATCCTACAAAGGAAGAGCCTCGTGATGAAGCCGTGCTCAAACTACGTGGGAGAAATCGTTAGAGGCCAAGAAAGCGAACGGCAAGGTTCATTACGGGAGGGCTTGGGAATCCCCGAGACGAGGTTCAACAAATTGATAGACTTTCTCTCCTTTTCGCACCATGCCTAACCGATTACGGGCAAGTTCTTCAAGCTTAAGAGGGTCAGATTGGACACGACGAATTTCGTTCACTAAATACTCGTTATTCTCTTGCATTTCCGCAATATGGCGCTCTAATTTTTCAGCAGCATGGACCTGTTTCAAGTATGACGGAATCCCACCTTCAGTAAAAAAAAGATACCCAAGAAATATCCCACCCAAGACCAAACCGGCCACAACGGGGAAGTGATGGCTAATCTCACCGAGTAAGCCTGGCTTCTTCTTTTTTCGTTTGCGATTTCTTCCCATTTCAACGCGTCAATTCATCGGCAAGCAGGTTTTACCAGCATAGATGGCGGCTTTACCGAGTTCTTCCTCGATTCGTAATAATTGATTATATTTGGCCAACCGGTCTGTTCGAGACAATGATCCAGTTTTAATTTGTCCGGTGTTTAACGCCACAGCCAAGTCCGCAATCGTCACATCTTCTGTTTCTCCAGAACGATGCGACACGATGACCCCGAATCCAGCCCTCTTAGCTAATGTTACGGCTTCTATGGTTTCTGTCAATGTTCCAATTTGATTCAGTTTAATGAGAATCGCATTCCCAGAACGTTCACGAATGCCCCGAGATAAATATTGCGCATTCGTGACAAACAAATCATCCCCAACTAATTGGACATGGTCTCCCAGTTTTGCGGTAAGATCTCGCCAACCCTTCCAATCATCTTCGTTTAATCCATCCTCGATCGAGACGATGGGAAAGCGTTGCGTCAACGTTTCATAATAGTGAATCATCTCATTTGACGATAATCGGGTGGACCCTTGACTCTTGAGCGTGTACGTATTCTTTTGATGAAATTCACTCGCAGCAGCATCCAGGGCTAAGACGATATCTTGGCCCGCCCGATAACCGGCTTTTTTAATAGCTTGGACGATAAGTTCCAGAGCTTCTTCATGAGACGCGGCACTCGGCGCAAACCCGCCCTCATCACCAACCGCCGTGCTAAGTCCTTTCGACTTCAATAAAGCCTTTAAATGATGAAAGACCTCTGTACCCATACGAAGCGCTTCGCTGAAACTTGTGGCCCCCAAAGGCATAATCATAAATTCTTGAAAGTCCAGCCCATTATCAGCATGAGCGCCGCCATTAATGATATTCATCATCGGCACTGGCAGCTCTCGTGCATTAATTCCACCAATATAACGAAATAACGACTGTCCAAGCTCTGTCGCTGCCGCTCGGGCGACGGCTAACGAGATGCCTAATATGGCATTCGCTCCAAGACGCGACTTGCCTTTCGTTCCATCAAGTGCGCTCATGGTCGAATCGACCGCGACTTGATCAAACGCATTCATGCCAATCAGTTTAGGAGCCAATGATTTTTTCACGCTCGTGAGAGCCTTATTGACTCCCTTTCCCATCCATCGTTTTTTGTCGCCATCCCGTAACTCGAGCGCCTCTCGCGCACCTGTCGAGGCTCCTGAAGGCACAGCGGCGCGGCCACAGGCTCCGCTGGAAAGTTTTACCTCCACTTCAACCGTGGGATTTCCACGTGAATCTAAGATCATACGAGGAATAATCGTGTGAATCGTACCCATCATGAATTAGCCTAGATTAAGATTCATCAGATAATGTTGATTTAAGCAAAGCATTCACTTTTCCAGGATTCGCTTTACCCTGAGACGCCTTCATCACTTGCCCCACCAAATATCCGAGAACTGCCTCTTTTCCATCCTTGTATTGATTCACCTGAACGGGATGATTGGCGATAACTTCACGAATGAATGACATCAATGCCTCATCATCAGAAACTTGACTCAAGCCCTTTTCCTGAATAAGCGCTTCTGGATCTTTTCCACTCGCATAGAGTTCAGAGAAAATCTCGCGCGCGACTTTCAGGCTAATCGTCCCCGTCTCCACCAACTGAAGTAATTTCACGAATCGTTCAGGACTGATAGCCGATTCTTGGGCCGAAACACCGCTTTCATGAAGCTCATGCAGTAATTCTCCTTTCACCCAATTACTCACCGTCTTCGCTGAAGGAAATGCCTCGACACTGGATTCAAAATAATCGGCTAATGATTTAGAAGACGTCAGAATTTCCACATCTGAAGCCGATAATTGATATGTTGACATCAAACGCGCTTTGCGAGCGGCAGGAAGTTCTGGAAGAGTCGCACGGACTTCATTAATCATTTCTGGTTCGAGGTGCAGCGGCAATAAATCAGGATCAGGGAAATATCGATAATCATGCGCTTCCTCTTTACTGCGCATCACCATCGTCTGCCCTTGTGCTTCATCCCATAGCCGAGTTTCTTGGTGAATCGTCCCGCCTTCCGATAAGACTGTCGTTTGTCTCACAACTTCATACTCAATGGCGTCGCGAACAAATCGAAAAGAATTGATGTTTTTCAACTCAACCTTCGTGCCCAATCGATCGTCACCAATTGCTCGTAAGGAGATATTCGGTTCACATCGTAAATTTCCTTGTTCCATATTGCCATCACAAACATCTAGATACATGAGGATATCTCTGAGCGATCTCAAATAGGCATCGACTTCCTCAGCGGAATTCATGTCCGGTTCTGTCACGATCTCAAGCAATGGCGTTCCCGTACGGTTGAGATCCACTCGGCTCTCATGCCCTCCAGGTTGATGGACATTCTTTCCTGCATCTTCTTCGAGATGCGCACGTCGAATTCGAATGCGCTTCACAGATTCGTTTGGGCGAATCTCGAGCCACCCGTTTTCACAAATTGGCGCTTCATACTGTGAAATTTGATAGCCCTTGGGCAGATCAGGGTAAAAGTAATTTTTTCGCGCAAAATGGTTGTCTGTGCGAATAGAACAATTGAGAGCCAAGCCAACACGGATCGCCATATCGACAGCCAGCCGATTCAGGACAGGCAGCGACCCTGGCATTCCCAAGCAGACCGGACAGGTTTGAGAATTTGGCGAAAGTCCAAACTCCGTCCCACACGAACAAAATAACTTCGATTGTGTTCGAAGCTGTGCGTGAACTTCTACCCCGATGACGACCTGGTACGACATCATTCTCAGGTGCGAGTCTTTACATCAGTGGGTGTAGTCGTGAGTATTTTGATCACGTTCACGACGCATCGCCTCACGCCCCGCGTCAATCGCTTCTCTCACCGCTGAGGAAGCTTCATCCACAAAATCTCTGCCCCTCATCACGGCTTCGTCTATGGCATCGGTAGCCTTATCTCGGAGATCACGAATATCTTCACCTGTTCGTCGAGCATATCCAACAATTCTTTCACGAGACTCTCGACCGCCCTGTGGCGCGAGGAGAAATGCCCCGACGGCCCCCACAAGTGCACCACTTAAAAATGCTAAGGCCACAGATCCGGCAGATGCTGATGATTGATTATTTCCCATACTCATTCCCCCCCTTCTTTAGAGACACGATGTTTCATCCTGTTTGATGCGGCTTTTATTCCAGCTAGGACGCTCGTGAGCCCTAAAAATAATGAGCCGCTTTTGCCTCGAACCGCTCCATGCACTTGTTGGACCGTATGGCCCATATCCCCTATGGCGGTAAATAAGGTCGATGCACGATCAACTCCTAATTTGGCTTGATCGGTCAACGATCGTACGTTCTCACTGGTCCCTCGGATATCTTTGAGCAATCCCGGTAATTCATTATTCACCCGTGTTAATACTCGCTCTGATTGGGCCACGGTTCGTTTGATCTGTAAAATGGTTGGAATCAGATAGGCCACAAGTACGACGAACGCGATGGCCACGGAAACTACAGCCAAATCGATCATAGAAAACGATTCCTTTCTATCCTACTTAACGAATGGGAGGGCGTTTCTTTCGCCATTGAGTCGCTTGTTCATAGGCATGGGCAGCCCGAAGAATGGTGGCTTCTTCAAAGGGACGCCCCATCAACTGCAAGCCAATCGGTAATCCAGTCTGGCTAAAACCACATGGCAGCGAAATCGCTGGAATACCCGCGAGACTCGCAGAAATAGTATACATATCTGCTAAGTACATTTGCAGCGGATCCTGAAGTTTTTCTCCCAGAGAAAATGCCGGGGTCGGCATGACTGGCGTTACCAAAAAATCGACATCTTCAAATACTGAATCGAAATCTCGAGTAATCAACGTTCGAATGGATTGAGCTTTCCCGTAATATGCCTCATAGTAACCTGAGCTGAGCGCATACGTTCCTAGCATAATTCGCCGCTTGACTTCGGCCCCAAAACCTTCAGCTCGAGTGTGTTGGTACATCTCTAAAAGATCTTTTCGATTTTTAGTCCGATACCCATATTTTACGCCATCATATCGTGCCAGGTTAGAACTTGCCTCTGCTGTTGCAATGATATAATACGCGGCAATGGCCCAATCGGTCGCCGGAAGAGAGACATCTTTAATCTTCCCCCCCAAGTTCTGAAATTCCTCGATCGCAGCTCGCACATGCTGTTCAACTTCAGCATCCAGACCTTCCGCAAAGAATTCCTGGGGTACGCCAATCGTTAATTTCTTGACATCTTTTTTTTTGACAGCCTTTGTGTAATCAGGAGCGGGTTGAGTAGAAGAAGTCGAATCTCGTGGATCGTGTTTCGCCAAGATATTCATCAACAGAGCTGAATCAGTGACCGTTTTGGTGATAGGACCAATCTGGTCTAATGAAGAAGCAAACGCCACTAAGCCATAACGAGAAACGCGACCGTACGTCGGCTTCAACCCAACCACCCCGCAGCATCCGGCCGGCTGCCGAATCGATCCCCCTGTATCCGTTCCCAATGCCGCAACACATTCATCAGCAGCCACCGCAGCCGCAGAACCTCCACTTGAACCTCCGGGAATATAGTCTAGATTCCACGGATTTCGTGTCGGCCCAAACACCGAATATTCGGTAGAAGATCCCATCCCAAATTCATCGAGGTTCGTTTTGCCCATCAACAAGAACCGATTATTTCGGCATGATTCCACGACGGTCGCGTCATACGGAGGGGTAAAGTGTTCCAGCATCGTTGAGCCGCAGGTGGTCTTCATACTTTCTGTGCAAATATTGTCCTTAATCGCGATGGGCATGGCCATCAACGGAAGGGTTTTTCGCCATTGCTTCAGATCTGCGTCAATCGTTTCGGCTTCGACCATGACCTGCTCACGGTCCCGCAGAGAAATATAGGCTTTCACTTTAGACTCTACCTGACTAATCCTCAAGAGATAGGAACGGGCAATATCACGCGCTCCGATATCTCCCTGCGTGAAGAGATCTTGGAGTTCCTTCAGACTGAGTTTAAAGAGCGAGACGGCCATACAGTATACGAAATCCTAATAATCAGAATGGGCTATGGCTTCTCCAACGACAAAGGTTCCAGCATACGATTACGAGCATCAACCTGAATGACTTTAGGTGAATGCCCCTTGGCTTCTTCTTCATTAAAATATTCATAACAAAAAATAATGACCTTATCGCCAAGCACCCCTTTTCGAGCAGTGGGACCATTCAGAATAACTTCTCCTTTTCCTCGTAAGCCGGGTAATGCATAGGTCGAGAACCGTTCGCCATTGTTCAGATTGGAAACCATCACAAGTTCATACGGTAATATTCCCGCACAATCCATGAGATCTTCGTCAATCGTTAAACTTCCCTCGTACTCCAAATTGGAATCAGTCACTGTCGCTCGATGAATTTTGGCACGGAGAAGTTGTCGATACATCATTAAGAACCTTTCAACCCTGAAACAGACCGCCCACGTGGTTTTTAGGGCCTGGTGGTCGTTACGTACTTGCCGTACGTTCCGCTCGGTCAATCCCCAGCGGCTTTGTGAGGCAAATTGTTCAACAGGCGCACGAAAGAATATGGATACTTCGTCAAACTTACTCTCGATCTGCGATAATCTTGGGAACGACAAAAAACCCCGCCTCAGCTTGAGGAGCATTGGCCGTCGCCTTGTCGACCGTCAAACTGGGAGAGGAGACATCTTCTCGTAAGACATTCAATAGCCTCGAGGTGGTTGCCGTCTGGGGAATACCCTCTGTATTGACTTTCCCCAATTCATTCATGAACGTTAATATTTGACTGAGTTGTTCGCTGAATATCTCTTTCTCCCCTTCAGCAATATTCAAACGAGCTAATGAGGCAATATGTTCAACTTCCGCTTGACTGATTTTCATAACCGTCTCGACTGCGATTCGATTGGTGCTATTCGAAAATTTACGACTGTCGTTTCATAGGGATGGTTCATAAAAACCCTTTATTCACAATTAGTTCTAGCATGTTTCCAAAGGAAAATCCACCAACAGATCTTAGCCGATCAAAAGGAAAGATCCTGAAATGTCGCGAGGGTAAATAGAAGAGTCCTATGGAGAGGGCATAAGCCCTTTGTCTGCGAAACTGACATATGTACCATCACCGATGACCAAATGATCCAGTACTCGTATGCCCAAGATGTCGCCAGCCGTGACTAAGCGTTGAGTTAACGCATAATCTTCGGGACTTGGCTCTGGGTTACCGCTTGGATGATTATGGAGAACGACAACTGCGGCGGCAGACTCTCGCACGGCGACATTAAATACTTCTCTGGGATGAACAATATTAACCGTCAAACTCCCTTCAGAAATGGTCACATCACGTATCACGACATGCTTCGCATCGAGGAGAATTGCCTTAAAGACCTCATGCCTGAGATCACGCAAACGTGGATAGTAATGCAAAAATATATCGCGACTACCGCCAACTCGTCCCCCCGTTGTTAGCGGAACTGACAGTGCACGTTTTCCCAATTCTACCGCAGCCATAATTTGTGCAGCCTTTGCTGGCCCCACACCCGGAACAGCACATAACTCCTCAAGGCTCCTATTTGATAGACCCTGCAAACCATCCAGCTGTTGAAGCAACTCCATCGCCACTTGTACGGCAGTGGTATCGTGCCGTCCCACACGCAAGAGTATGGCCAGTAATTGTGCATCTGATACCGCCTCCGGCCCATCTTGCAATAAGCGCTCACGCGGACGTTCAGATTTTGGCCAAGTTTGAATACCCATCTTCTCTTTTAAATAATTAAAGTAAATGTTGCAATTTCACTTTTTTTCGTTATTCACGCACTATACGCAGATTAAAAGAAATGCGTCAAAATTCTTGAAAAATTCTTATGTTGTGAAGATATAAAATGGTATGCTACGGTACAAAGCCCTAAGGCTATGCTGCAAAGCGGAATGTTATGAGAGTGATTGCTGGCGCACACAAAGGACGTCGCCTCAAAACTCCTGTCGGAAATCAGATTCGACCAACCTCTGAACGTGTTCGTGAGGCGTTATTCTCTATTCTTGATTCTCGCATCCCCCAAGCACATGTGTTAGACCTGTGTTGTGGGACGGGCACGATAGGACTTGAGGCGATGAGTCGAGGAGCCTCACACGTGGTGTTTGTCGATCACGATCGCAACTCTTTACAACTACTGCGGAATAATCTAAAACGGTGCGGAAATCCAGAAAATGTGGCCATCATCCGTGAGGACGCTTGGAACGTGGGAGGACACGCACAACTTCTTCAACAAGCCCCTTATGACGTTATCTTTGTGGATCCTCCATATCAACGTACTGAGATTGGACCACTACTAGAGCAAATCGGAACCCCGAAAATTCTTTCTCATGATGGCATGATCGTCGTCGAACACTTCTGGAAAACCGAGTTACCTCAACAGGTAGGATCCCTTGAATATAGGCGACACGCTCGGTACGGAGATGCCCGTTTAACTTTTTATCAACAGTTTCTTCACTCTCATGCGAATCGGCGTTTATCCAGGAACATTTGACCCCATCACGCTTGGCCACGCCAACGTTATCGCACGAAGTCTTCGAATGATTGATCGCGTGATTGTGGCCGTGGCGCCCAATCCTCAAAAAAGTCCGCTCTTTGATCTGACCGAACGAGTTGAATTGGCCAAAATAGCTACCAAACATCTTTCTCACGTGGAGGTTGAACCTTTTAATGGCCTTCTCGTTCACTATGTGCGGGAACGCGGGGCTCAAGCGATTATTCGGGGCATGCGAGCCGTCTCGGATTTTGAACATGAATTTCAAATGGCCCTCCTCAACCGCAAGCTCGATGAAGGAGTGGAAACCGTATTCTTAATGGCTAGTGAAGAATATTCATATTTAACATCAAGCATGGTCAAGGAAGTCGCGTTGCTCGGAGGTCCCTTACAGGACTTTTTACACCCCGAAGTCGCTGAACGATTACAATCTCGATTTCAAACACCAGCGTGATTCACCAAACATGAAACTGGCTGTACGTACGACAAGAATCGCATCTTCGCCCACCTTACAGATGGCCGCGACCGTCAAGACAATGAAAGCCCAAGGCATCAACGTCTTTGATTTTGCCGCAGGTGAGCCCGCCCAAGATACACCTGATTCGGTAAAAGAAGCGGCTCACGAAGCTATTCGTGCCGGCTTTACCAAATATACGGCGGTGACGGGAATTGACGAATTGAAGGAAGCCATCATTGATACCTTACAACGAACGCATCAACTTCAATACGATAAATCTCAGATATTGGTTTCGTGTGGCGCCAAGCACACACTCTATAACTTTACACAGGCATTTCTGGAAGCCGGCGATGAGGTCATTATTCCAAGTCCCTACTGGGTCTCCTATCCCGATCAAATTGTCCTCTCAGATGCCACGCCTGTGTTTCTCAAAACCCAAGAATCTTCACACTATGCCATCGACCCCGCAGAGCTGGAATCCCTCATCACAAAAAAAACCAAGGCCATCATTCTCAACAGCCCGTGCAATCCAACAGGAAGCATTTACCACCGCACCATTCTGGAAAGCGTCGCTGAGATCGCGCTTCGGCATGATTTGCTCATTGTGTCCGATGAAATCTATGAGCATCTCATCTATGACAACCTGCAGCACACGAGCATCGCCTCGCTAGGACCAGAACTTGCTAAGCGAACACTCGTGGTAAACGGAGTCTCAAAGTCCTATTCCATGACCGGTTGGCGGATAGGCTATGCGGCTGGTCCCCAGGACCTCATCAAGGCGATGGGGCAAATACAAAGTCAAAGCACGTCAAATCCAACATCTATTTCTCAGAAAGCCTCAGTTGAAGCATTACGAGGCGATCAGCAGTGCGTTCGTGACATGGCGCAGGAATTGAACATTCAACGGAAAATCATGGTCGATCGCCTTAATGCGATTCCAGGAATCAGGTGTCCACTCCCTCAAGGAGCTTTTTATGCGTTTCCGAATGTCTCATCCTTGTTTGGACGCACATACGCTACTGGCACCATTACATCTCCGTCTGATCTCACTCACTACCTCCTAACTCAAGGAAATGTCGCATGTGTGGCAGGAGAGCCCTTTGGCAGTCGTGAACATATTCGTCTTTCGTATACCCCTCCCGTTTCTGTGATTGAAGAAGGGATGGAACGTCTTGCCAAAACTCTTAAGGCCTTACAATAGAAAAAATCAAGGTATATAAATCTTGACTTTTGGTATTTCAGGGTTACCTGATAAAATCAAACGTCTGCGTTCTAGAAAGTTCATCAGGAGGAGGAGTCGTGCCGATCTACGAATATATCTGTACAGCCTGTCATGAAAAATTTGAAGTTCAACGGAAATTTTCTGACCCACCAATCACGTCATGTGCAGAGTTCTCTTGTCCGAAAGGCGAACCTGTTGAAAAGCTCATCTCGTCCCCGGCCATCATGTTTAAAGGGTCAGGCTGGTATGTCACCGATTATTCAGACAAACTGAAGGAACCGAAACGTCCCGGAGAGGATGGGAAACCGGAGGGAAAACCAGCAGAAGGCAAGGCCGAGGCAAAGACAGAAGGTAGTACGGCTTCCTCTGAATCAACGAAAACTGGAGACGGCAGTGCAAGTTCCCCAAGCTCGACCAGTTCAACTTCATCTTCAGGATCATCAAATAGTTCTACTTCGTCCCCTTCATCTTCAAGTCCAAGTCCATCCAGTGGCGAGAAAAATAAATAATTGTTTAAAGAAAGATTAGGACCCGAGTCCCTGTCAATTCTTGAAGTCGTGTGACACTACGGCCGCGCTCCATATTCATTAACCCACACCCTATCCCACAACAATTGCCCCAAGAGTTCATATCCTTGAGTGGACAGATGTACGCCGTCATTCGAATACTGAGCCAATAACATTGAGCTCTCCTCTTCAATGGTGTTCGAAAAAAGATCAACACAAGGGATATTTGATGTGCGACAGTAGTCTTGGATTGAGTGATTGAGTTCAACACGCCATGCAACATGTGTCCGTAAGAATTCAGCCTCCTGAATCTCATCGGTGACTCGCAATGAAGGAACGGTCACGGCAACCGGATTAATGAAGGCTGCCTGTGCCTGATCGTAGAGATTCACCAAATTTCGAAAAATCTGACTCGGCGGAATATTGGCCCCAAGATCATTGGTACCCCCAAGAATGATGACATACCGAGGCTCAGCCTGAAGAACATCACGAGCAAAACGCCTTACCATTTCTCCTGTGAATTCTCCATTGACACCCCGAACCAAGACCGTCCCTTGCTCTCCAAGCCATTTCTGCAGAAATTGACCATAGGGTGTAGAATGATAATAGGGAACTTGGGAAGTTGGAGACTGAAATCCCACGGTTAAACTGTCTCCAAAGCAGACGATCGTCATAGTATTTTGCAAGTTTTATGATTGTTGAGCCAACGATATCCCGATCGTAAGGCGCTTCAGCATTTGTCCTGTGGAAAGAGAGAATAGCGCTTGACACGAACGATCACCATCGTTACTCTCAAGCGACTTACGCGAAGATGAGCTGCTGTTTATCTTGAGTATCGCTCGCAGGAAAAATCTAGACACAACAATTTTTCACCTCTCAAGTATACCGGTAATCGTTTGTCAATCCACACATGTTCTTGGAAAATACAACCATGAGGAGGCTGAGACCGTCAATGCACATCGTACGTGTGACCACACCAAAACTCTGCATCATGTTGACCGCATGCATCATAATTTTTGGGTCAAGCGCCATAGCTACAGCCAAAGGTACATTCAAAATTGCCGTCGTTGACCC
Organism: Nitrospirales bacterium; assembly: GCA_965223675.1. Taxonomy (GTDB): domain Bacteria; phylum Nitrospirota; class Nitrospiria; order Nitrospirales; family UBA8639; genus JAGQKC01. The sequence continues at coordinate 1,209,947 of OZ245013.1, forward strand.
CCAATCAGTGATCGAGAAATCAAAAGCCGGAAGCCGAGCCCTTGCCACGCTCAAAGAGCATGCCCAAGCTCGAGAGAATGTCTTAAAGGCTGATCAAAAGGAACTGGAAGGCCTTCAGAGCGAGTTAAAGAAATTACAAGGGTCTTCTGAGAAAAACCTCAAAACCAAACAAGAGGCTTTTTCCCGCAAGTTCCAAGAATTCCAAAAACGTGGACAAGAATATCAACAAGAACTAGGCCAGAAACAAAAGGAACTTGTCCAAGAATATATGAAAAAAATTGAAACAGCGACGAGCGTCGTTGCCAAACGTCATGGCTTTTCTCTAGTGATCGATAAAGGCAGTGAAACGACTTTAAAAATTGTTCTCTATAGCCAACGTGGGTTAGATATTACCAATGAAGTGGTGAAGGAATTTGATAAACGGTATAAATAGCAAAACGGCATTCCGGCATTGATGATCAGAAATATTTTACTACTACTGAGATAAGAAAAGACGTCCCGAAAACGTCAGCCTTGAAAAGATACCGGAGAGTGTCACTCTTGAGACATTATGGCTCGACTTGCGAGATAGGATACCCGGCCTTTTTCCAGGCTTTAAATCCTCCAGCCATTGATCGGACCTGCGTATAGCCCATTTCCAAAAGATTTGCAGCGGCTAGGGCCGAGCGATACCCTCCCCCACAATAGAGTATGATCAATGAATTTTTATCTGGAACCTGATCCTCAATATCCCGTTCCAAAATACCACGTCCGATGTGGACGGCCCCCTTCGCATATCCTTTCTGATACTCATGATCCTCTCTCACATCGATAAAATAGAGAGGAACTCCTTGATCTAACTGTTCCTGTACCACAGCTACAGATGTTTCCTGTATTTTGTCTTTGGCTCGACGAGTGAGACGTTCAAAGGCAGGATTATGAGGCATCAGTCTCTTCTCTATCCTATCAAAAAACTCACGCACCAAATTTTTCTTTATCAAAAAGACGAGAGGGTCGAAACAACGCGACTGTCCATATCACGATCAGTAATATGATCCCAACATAACTACTGCCATCCCTCAACCAATTGGCATGCTCATGAATATCCAAAAGTTCAATGGTATCAGATGTCACAAATCGACCTCGAATCGAAACCACAGCATTGTGATCCAACCGTACTCCCCTGACATGATGTCGTTCCCCGAACGCCTGAAGACGATCTCCTTCTAAACCTTTCACGTAGGGCTTTCGATCAAACTCTATTGGACGACCAATACGTTCACTTTTGGCCTGTAGAGTTTTCACAAAATGATTGTCTTCTTTGAGGACATCATCAATAAAGACAAACGGCAAAGCCAAATACACGAATAACAACCCGACACTCACGCGACTTCTCCATGAAAATAATGAACAGAAACCAGGATGCATCCGGGTCGCATCCTTCCATGTCCAGATCACATATCCTAACCCAAACACTGTGAGAATATACGTGGGCAAGCTTTCAGGCCAAAACCACCCAACATTGAGAAGTTCCCAAGATATTGGTGCAAAAAAATGGACTCCATTGGCCCACTTCGTCTGCAACGCATCAAGTCCTAAATGGAGGATGCTACTCAGGGAAAGAATGACAAAAACTTTCACTGGTGTCTTTGAAAGAAAAGCGAGCGAACCGCATAATAGGAACGTCATAAATAAAGACGCTTGAACGATCACATAAAGACGAAGGTCATAGGGATTGATCCCTGGGACCATACCAAGTATGACCCGTTGAAGAACCCAAGGAACATCAGGAAGCAAACAACCAAGAAAGATAACTTTGGGATCAGCGGTGGGAATGGCAAATCGAGTCAAGACCCCTTGAATTCCAAAATGAGCCAAGGCATTCGGCATATGTATCGTCTAGGAATCAAAGAGTGATAATGGCGCGCCCGGCAGGAATCGAACCTGCGACCCTCGGCTTAGAAGGCCGATGCTCTATCCAACTGAGCTACGGGCGCACATCGGTAAGCCCTGATTCTGAAACCAAAAATTGCACAGAATGAAGAGAGGTGTCAAGTTTGCTTCACGGGGGTGCGGAGCTAACAAGATTCCGCCAACAGCTCGTCGGCAATCAGGTCGAATCCTATTGGCACATCCTGCGATGATTCAGCCAGGCATTGAAGAAATAGGTTTGTCATAAAGGAAGGTCTGCCAATGACAATTGATCAAGTACAACAATGCAGGTAGTATGGTGTGTCAAACTATTGTCAGCTTATCAGAATTGAATACATTAAGGTCGGAATATTACCAAGAACGCAACATTAGCAATAACAGATCTCGGAAGGTTACATGGCAAGAACTGGAATCTAGGATCCGAGAGATCTACGTTCCCGCAAAACAATATCTGGAAGCAACAAAAACTTTCTAGCACATTGATGCAACGAGATAGAGAAAACCCATACCCACTCTGCCCTTGGAGGTGTAATATCATGAAACGTCAATCGGTCTTTATCTCAATGATAACAATTCTCACATGTATCATGGTCATCATGAAAGTTGATCATGCCGTATCTCAATCAACCACCATCGCACCTGAAGAATATTTAGGTGAGGTGGTCATCCCGGAAGCGATTAAGGGTTTTGATGAGAAAAAAGTCAAGAAGGACCCGATTTGCGATTCAAGTACGCGACCAGAGATCAAGGATGTCAAGCCCGACACTGTAAGGTCAGGCGACAAGATCATTATAACTGGCAGTTTTTTTGGAAAGAAAAAAGAGTGCCTGCATAGTATTACCATTGGCTCTGAAGTCGGGAAAAATGCCACGTATATCAACGATAAAAAAGTGGAAGTCACGGTTCCGGATTCTGTTCACCCAGGTATGACCTTTGTAAACGTTCAGTCCGGTGGCGGAGCAGCCCGTTCAGCTATTTTAATCACCGGACAAGAGTGAAAGGGTTGGGACCACGTTCAGTAAATCGGTTGAACTGTACAGCCATGTCAATGTACTTCGGACACGTAGCCTGTGTCATTTCAGAAAGAGTGACGTGGACACTGAAAATAAATACATTAGTGAGATCGCTGAGTCACCAACAGCGTATGCATGGGAAGGACGGAAGGGGCTGCGGTCCATGGTGTCCAAGGGGTGTGGCCTTGAACACGGGAGTTGGGTAAGGCGTGGGTCATCAAAAGGCAACCTTGAGCTTGTCAGGTATTCGAACTTGGCCAAACGTTGTAGTCCTTCAGCTTTAACTTTCAGATGGTCTAATTTCGTTGTATACGATCAAAGTTGTGCAGTCTATTCTTGTATGAGTTGATCAACCTTTTCTTGGCATGTTTCTTTCCTGTTGTTCATGATTGAACCGTTTTGTTAGTTATAATCAGGAATTTTCAGAGTAGTTGAGTCTTACCCTAATGGAAATTTATAAGGATCTGACCTGGCCAAAACCCTAGACATTGAAAAGCGCCATACCGAATACAGATGGCTCTTGATCTTCCTGTTACCCAATTCACGATAAAAAAACAGGAAATGGAGAAATCAGGTCATCAAATGATAGAAGGAAGAGTAGCTGGAGCCACATCCACAGAAACAGATGGGGTATGTTGTCCCCCACCAACCATGAAGCCATTAATAGGACTCACATCTCCGTAATCCCTGCCCCAGGCCAACGTAATGTGTTCATCGCTGGGAATACAATTATTGGTAGGATCAAAGTCCACCCAGCCGATAGCTGGACACCATGTCGAAATCCAGGCATGAGAAGCGTCAGCCCCGACGAGTTTTTCTTGTCCCTCTGGTGGATGTGTCAAAAGATACCCGCTGATATAGCGTGCGGGCAACCCCAAACTGCGTAGCGCGGCAATTTCCAAGTGTGCAAAATCTTGGCATACGCCTTTCCGTGAGATCAGTACGTCTTTAACCGGTGTGGAAACCTCCGTCACCCCTCCTTCATATGTGAAGTCTCCAAAAATTCGACTCGTCAAATCCATGACTCCTGCGAGGATTGGTCGTCCTGGTGGAAAACACCCCTGAACAAAATCATAGGTCGCATCGTCTATGGTGACATACGGAGAATCATATAAAAACTGCTGCGCGTCTAATATCGTCGTATCCGTGAAGCCTTGTAACTGTTGTATGACCTGATCCCAGGGTTGACTTTGATCCAGATGGATCGGTTCGGGTTTCTTTACATCAACGACACTCTGAGCTTCCACAATGAGGGCGGAATGAGGGGTTTGAATGGTGAGATGAGTAAGGGGATTCCCAAAGTAATCCTTTCCATCGGAACGTACTGACGGACTGGGATCAATGCTGAGGGTTGACCTCAAGCTATGCTGTCGCGGATGAGGTCGTAGAGCCAATCGTAGAACATGATGGGAAATCGCAACCGGCTGGGTATATGTAAAGGTGGTTCGGTGAGTGACCTGATATATCACGGAATGCTCTCAAGCCATTGAGGTCCAGAAATTCGTTGCGCCATGGAATGACTGAAATAGGTGTGGGCAACAATGTCCGACAATTGATGGACGCCCTGATCAAATTGTTTCAACAACCGAACAAGATTGCCCCTCACATTTTTGGTTTTGATGAGTGCTGCGACTTGAACCATGTCTGTTAAGCGAATGTCCGTGCAAATGCGAGTCGTAATCTTTTGTGCGGGATTCAGCGACGCGGACGTTTCCTCATGTGGCAAATCACTCAAGTGGGCATCGAAGATGAGAAATTGAAAGATCACCGAACGAGGATTGGTCTCATCGGCTAAGAGAAGATCCAAGACGGCGGCCAGTTTGGCTTCTGCCTTATACCGCGTTCGATAGGTGATAGAACTGTCCGCTAATTCTAGGAGCAAGGTAAGGGCTCCCGTGGCCTCAGGATTTCCTCGTGTCGCAAGATGTCGAATCAATTTCGACAGGTGTCGAACGCGTTCCAAGCGTCGCCCCATTTCCAAAAATCGCCAGGCATAACTACGCGTCATGTTTTCCATGACCATCCCATTCACGGCCGCTAAATGCTGAATCATTCGACTCAGGAGCCGAATCGCATCATCCATACTTTGCCCTTTGGTCCGTGCCCATTCTTTCGGTACGCCGGTAAGTTCGATCAAAATATTCCACGTATCCTGTGACAAACGATTCCGGACCAATTCGGCAGTGCGCCGGACATTTTGGAGTATTTTCGATAAACCATCTGGCGAATCCGGATCGAACAAAATCGTGCGGAGTTCTGCTTCGACCATATCGGCTCCACCGTCAACCGCGCGTTTGGCTCGGCGTGATGACAGATGTTTTTGCATAACCAACAAAGAAACCAAACGCGAGAGCGTTTCGGGCTCATCGCTTAGCCCGGCCTCCCCACTTGTCCGTAAAAACAGACTTCGTAAAAGACGAATGGCCCCTTCTGCGCGTTCGATATACCGTCCAAGCCAGAAAAGATTGTCTGCAGTCCGACTGGGAAGATCCCGTCCTCCACGCCGAAGGGGAAGCGTTTGTGGTGGCGCGACGACGGCTGAATAATCGAGAAGACCACTCCCCTTTACCCACACGTCTTTGCTGAAATCACCTGGTTCATGCCAATGTCCACGCGGATCAGATTGAACCGACACCCGGGCCAGTCCTCCCGGCATGACGGTATAGCCGTCTTTCGTGGCCGTGAGGTAGAGCCGGAGGGTCATAGGAACCGGTTTCAGGTGATCGCTTGCCCCCCAGAAGGGTGTCGTGGAAGGAGAAACAATTTCCCGTCCAACGTATTCATGTCCCCGCCGAGCGATCGCTTGTGCAAGGGCCGCCTGCTCCTGATGACTGAGGTCAAGTCCAAAAGAAGACAAACGACTGTGGCTCAAGTCTCGTCTGGGCGTTAGCACACGACGAATCATTAATTGCTGCATATTCTCAAGAACATGAGCACGTTCATTGGCCTGCCCGCACCACCAGGTCGCCACGCTAGGAATTTTGAGCCCTTCGCTAAAAAAGAATTGGCAGAGAGTTGGCAAAAAACTCAACAGGACTTCGCTGTCGACAAGTCCACTCCCAAGGGCATTCCCCAGAGTGACATGTCCTGACCGAATACATTGGAGTAACCCAGGAATCCCTAAAACCGATTCAGTCGACAATTCGAGTGGATCACAGAGATCCGAATAAATTCGTCGTAACACCAGATCGACGGGTTTTAAGCCATCGACAGTTTTCAAAAAAAGCCGGTCATCACGAACCGTCATATCCGATCCTTCCACGACCGGGTAGCCCAGATATCGTGACAAATAGGCATGTTCAAAATAGGCCATATTTTGCGGGCCAGGCGACAACACGACGGCTAAGGGATCGTCCCGTTGAGAGAATGCTAAGAAGTTTTGGCTGAACGTTTGGAAAAACGAGGAGAGCCGTTGCACATGTGTGGCGTCAAAGAGGTCAGGTAAGGCCCGCGACACGATAATACGGTTTTCCAGAGCAAATCCTGCACCGCTGGGTGCCTCAGTACGATCTCGGAGCACCCACCATTGTCCATCGGGAGCACGGGCCACATCAAATGCCAGAAAATGCAAATGGGTTCCACCTTGGACTGCAACATTGTGACAAGGCTGCAGAAATTGCGGATTGCCGAATACCACAGCAGGAGGCAGGGTGCCGTTTTTCAGCAACTGTTGGGGACCGTACAAATCACTCAAGATATGATTGAGCAAACGTGCGCGTTGAATAAGACCAGCTTCTAGTTGTTGCCATTCTTCCTGACTTATGAGCAAGGGAAAGAGGTCCAACTGCCATGGTCTATCGGTTTGTTGACCATCTTGACTTGCAAAATAGGTCACTCCGTCAGCCTTCAACATTCGTTCGGCAGTTTCTTGAGCCAATCGCCGTTCGTTAGGATCTAGGGCTGTAAAACCTTGCAAAAACTCCTGCCAATGGGGCCGTACCGATCCATCTTGACCGACAAGCTCATCAAACGTATCCGGTTGTGGTGGATAATGTGCGTGAGAAGACATAAAAGAGTTTGGCGAATCAGGCAACAGAGAGGTCTTCATGAACTTCACAAGATAGATTGGCGTAAGAAGGGTTGATCCATCGCCATACTATAGCCAAGCAACATGGTCGACTCATAGTCCTTATCCTGGCCATCGGAGATCAAGTGTACACGGAAATTCCGGACGAGAAGAGTCGACTGGTTCAACATAGGAATCAGCAGTGTGGCCAAACGGGGTAAACCTTGCCAGCCGACGGCTTTCCGCTTCGTAGGCGTTGACTGGAAATTGTTCAAAATTGCGTCCGCCTTGGTGAGCGACATGATAAGTACAGCCTGCGACCGCTCGTTCAGCCCACCGATCATAAATATCAAATGTCAGGGGTGCGTCAATCTTGATGTTAGGGTGCAAGCTGTTCGGGGGCTGCCATGCACGGTACCGAACCCCGCCCACTGCCTCCCCTTGCCGGCCTGTAGGGGTCAACGGCACGTGTTTTCCATTGCAGGCTACCACATACCGAGTATCGGTCAAGCCTGAAAGTTTAACCTGTAGCCGTTCGACCGAAGAGTCCACATACCGGACAGTCCCGCCAGGAGCCCCTTCCTCTCCCATGACATGCCAGGGTTCAAGCGCCTGTCGAACTTCCATCACGACGCTATTGTGGTTGATTGAACCATAAAGAGGAAAGCGAAACTCGAGATGGGGAGCAAGCCATTCTTTCTGGAAATCGTATCCGGCATGCTTCATATCGTGAATAACATCATGAAGATCCTGCTCTAAAAAATGAGGCAACATGAAACGATCATGAAGTTGCGTCCCCCACCGCACTAACTCGCCGCTGTCCGGCGTTTTCCAAAAACGGGAGATCAAGGCTAAGAGCAACAGTTGTTGGACTAGACTCATTCGTTCGTGAGGGGGCATCTCGAAAGCACGAAATTCGACGAGACCGAGCCGACCGGTTGGCCCGTCTGGCGAGTAGAGTTTATCGATACAAATTTCTGTACGATGAGTGTTCCCGCTCACATCGATGAGCAAGTTTCGAAAGATGCGATCCACGAGCCATGGCGGAGCAGGGTGATCGACGTTGGGAGCCGGAACTTGAGAAAATCCCAACTCCAATTCATAGAGAGAATCATGTCGGGCTTCATCGATCCGAGGAGCTTGACTGGTCGGACCGATAAACAATCCTGAAAACACATACGAGAGAGAGGGATGCCGTTGCCAATACGCAATCAAGCTACGCAGTAAATCTGGCCGACGCAGAAATGGGCTGTCAGCCGGAGTTTTCCCGCCAACGACCATATGATTTCCGCCTCCCGTTCCAGTGTGCCGCCCATCCAACATAAATTTTTCTGTACCCAAACGGCAGAGTCTTGCTTCTTCATAGATGCCAGTCGTGATGGCTACCATGTCCTTCCAACTTGCAGCTGGATGGATATTGACCTCAAGCACGCCAGGGTCAGGAGTCACTTTCAAGACATTGATACGTGGATCATACGGAGGCGTATACCCTTCCAAATGGATCGGCTGGTTCAACTCGGCCGCCGTATCTTGAATAGCGGCCACCAAGTCAAGATAATCTTCGACCGATTCCACTGGAGGCATAAATACCCACAAATGTCCATTTCGTGATTCAACGGCCAACGCCGCTCGGACGGCTCTTTTCGAGCCGGAACCTATCACCTGTCCATGGATACGTTGTGCATGGTCAGCATGGTGGTCCTGGCCAGCTTGACCACGTAGAAAGGGCTGCCGGCTTGGATCCGGTTCATGAAGAGGTCCACGCTCCTCAAAAGGATCAGTAGGAATAATATAAGGATATTCCCCTGGCGCCAATACGGGCAGGGACGGCAGGGGGAGTCGAAATCCAATCGGAGAATCGCCGGGAACGAGGAACAGGTGTTTGGTCCTGGTCGACCATGGTTCACTCATCCATCGGCGTTGAGCGTCACGGGAGTGCCAGCGCTGCAAAGGCAGCACATAGCCTACTGGGGTTCCCAAACCTCTTTCGAACGCTTTAGCTAGCCGGGCACGAGCCATAGGGTCATCCAGGTTATTCGTGGCTGGGTTGAGCTCTTCGGGCAACTTGCGTTCTTGCCCAATGAAGTGCCAGGGATCTTCGTATACCTGATAAATTGTCTCGACCCCCACGTCCACACGCCGGGCTATTCCTTCTATGAACTGTTGTGCATCCTCATGAGACGCCTCTGTCTTGGGTGGTTCTTCTGGGATCAAATGATCGTTCTGCCAGATTGGTTTTCCGACTTCTCGCCAATACAGTCCCAAGGCCCATCGTGGCAATTGCTCACCCGGGTACCACTTGCCCTGTCCAAAATGCAGGAGTGCGCCGGGCGCAAAGCGATCGCGTAAGCGCTTAATGAGGTTTGTCGCTAGTCGGCGTTTATTGGGGCCCACCGCTTCAGTGTTCCATTCCGGAGAATCTGGATAATCAATGGAGACAAACGTCGGTTCTCCGCCGATCGTGACGCGCACATCGTTTGCCGTCAGTTCTTGGTTCAACCGTTGTCCGAATTGATCAATGGCTTGCCATTGTTCCTCAGTATAGGGTTTCGTCACCCGTGGTGATTCAACGATTCGTGTGACCGACATCTTATGGGAAAACTCCGTTTCACAATGATCGATCACACCGTTAATCGGTGCGGCAGTCAGAGGATGCGGCGTGCAGGCCAATGGAATATGTCCCTCCCCAGCCAGCAAACCGGATGTCGGATCGAATCCCACCCACCCAGCACCTGGTAAATACGCCTCGACCCACGCATGTAAATCCGTAAAGTCCCGATCGGTACCCGACGGTCCATCTAATGATTGCACGTCGGCTACAAGTTGAATGAGGTATCCAGAAACAAAGCGGCTGGCAATGCCCATGTTTCGTAAGATTTGGACAAGGAGCCAACCCGTATCTCGACAAGAACCGCGACCGAGTTCAAGCGTTTCTTCCGGGGTATGAACACCAGGTTCCATGCGAACCACGTATTCAATTTGCCGTTGCAATTGCCCGTTCAAGTCCATCAAAAACGGGATCGTGGGGTCAGCCTGGGGTGACTTGAAATTTTTCAGCCAGTCCTTGAGACGAGGACCTGGAGGATCGATGTCCAAATACGGGAGAAGATCCCGTTTGACTACAGGCTCATACACAAACGGGAGCGTTTCGGCTTCAGGTTCGAGGAAAAAGTCAAAAGGATTATAGATAACCATGTCGGCCACCAGGTCCACTTCGACATGAAATTCACGAACTTTTTCGGGGAAGACGATTCGCGCCAAATAATTACTATGAGGGTCTTGTTGCCAATTGAGAAAATACCCTTTGGGTTCGACTTTTAGGGAATAACTCAAGACTGGTGTGCGGCTATGAGGAGCCGGTCGCAATCGAATGACATGAGGTTTCATGTGGATGAGGCGGTCATATCGATAATGCGTCTGATGGTTGAGTGCGACGTGAAGAGCCATTCGACGATCCGTCAATCAGTGATCAAAAAATTACTATACAATATGGAACGAGAATTTCAGGAAGTGGGTCTATTCATCATAGCATCGCCAGCCAGACTTTTCCTACAGGCCCAGGCCTATGAGTGAAGAATGAGAGGCTTTTCGATTTTGAGGATTGTTTCAAATTGCTATCGACTCCCAAAAATATGTTAGACTTCGCATTTTGTATGTTCTACTAAATTTGTCAATACACTACCCGTAGAAGAGGTTTGATCGGTGAAGTCACTGTTTGACCAGTATCAGATGAAAACAGGATTCGATGAAATCTTTGAATCCTCCGGTGTCCCTCGCCCACATTACCGTCGTCTCGTCGAACGATTGGGAAACTTCCCCTTTAAAGACTTAGCGTTAAAACGGAAACAGGCTGATCAAGCATTTTTACGACAAGGCATCACATTTACAGTCTATGGGGACCCGCAACAAACCGAAAAAATCTTTCCGTTTGATCTGTTGCCTCGAATTATTCCCAGCACCGAATGGCGGATGATCGAAGACGGGGTCAAGCAACGCGTTCGAGCGTTAAACATGTTTCTTGTCGATCTGTACGGCGAGCAGCGGATTTTGAATGATCACATCGTTCCTCGAGAACTCATTGAGAGCTCTGAGCATTTCCAAAAAGATCTAGTAGGATTTTGTCCCCCCAAGGAAGTGTATATCCATGTCTCAGGTATCGATTTGGTACGAAATCATGAGGGGCAATATTATGTTCTGGAAGACAATCTTCGCACGCCATCCGGCATTTCATATGTGTTGGAAAACCGCTTAGTGATGAAGCAATTATTTCCGAATTTGTTCGCCGACATGCAAGTGCGTCCAGTGGATCACTATCCCACTCAATTACTCGAAAATCTCAAAGGCCTAGCGCCACACGGCAAAGAGAATCCGACGGTCGTACTCCTGACGCCCGGAGTGTTTAACTCGGCATACTTCGAACATAGTTTTTTATCTTTGCAAATGGGTATTCAAATGGTGGAAGGACGAGACCTGGTCGTTGAATCAGACAAGGTCTACATGAAAACCACTCAAGGACTCGAACAAATTGATGTCATTTATCGACGAGTGGATGATGCGTTTCTTGACCCGGAAATCTTTCGCAAAGATTCAGTCCTGGGGGTCCCCGGCCTTGTCCGAGCGTATCGCGCCGGTAATGTCGCATTGGCTAATGGAATTGGCAATGGCATCGCCGATGATAAAGCCGTCTACACCTTTGTCCCAAAGATGATCGACTATTATCTCAGTGAACAGCCAATACTGCATAACGTGCCAACCTATAGGTGTGGCATTGACGAAGACCGGCAATATGTGTTGGAGCACCTTGAGGATTTGGTCGTGAAGGCCGTGGCCGAATCCGGTGGCTATGGCATGTTGATGGGCCCCAGTTCTACGAAAAAACAACAAACGGAATTTCGGGAAAAAATTCTGGCCAATCCACGAAGTTATATTGCTCAACCAGTCGTCACCTTGTCGCACCACCCTTGTCTCATTGCTGGGGATACCACACTTCAGTTGATGGGACGACATGTTGACCTGAGGCCGTTTGTGCTCTGGGGGGACGACATTACATTATCGTTAGGTGGTCTCACTCGTGTGGCTTTAAAGGAAGGCTCATTGGTCGTGAATTCCTCCCAAGGTGGAGGCAGTAAAGACACGTGGGTCCTCTATGGTGATGAATAACTCATGTTAAGTCGCACAGCGGAATCATTTTTCTGGATCGGTCGTTACATTGAAAGAGCTGAATATACGGCGCGATTCGTGAATGTACATTTCCATTTATTGACCGAGATCGCCACGCGTGAAGATCAGGCAGATATTTGGACCCGTTACCTTGAGGATACTGGAGAACTCGAAGTCTATCAAACGCTCTATGATGCCGTGCTCACCAAATCGGTCATGGAGTTTGTCACCTTGAACCGTGATAATCCGGACTCGCTGACGAATCTCATTGCGGCGGCACGAAACAACGCTCGTGGTATCCAAGATCAATTATCGAGTGAAGTGTGGCATTTCATGAACGACTTTTATTTCAGTTTAAAAGGTAAGACGGACATTGATCTGTGGGCTGATACCTATGATTTGCTGAACCATGTGCGGAATACGTGCTACACCTTGGATGGCGTCATGGGAGGCACGATGGTGCGCGATGACGGATGGAATTTTTATCGATTAGGGAAAAATATTGAACGCGGAGGTCGAACTGCTCGCCTGATCGACATCCCGGTCTTGAGTGATCCGACGACGGAGCCGAAACGTATTTCTGAATATCACCAATGTCTCGCGGCTTTAAAATCAGCCAGTGCGTTCGAAGCCTATCGAAAGTTTTATTCGGCGCAGTTAGTACCGAAGAAGATTGTTCGATTTCTGCTGTTCCATAACAGATTTCCCCGTTCGGTTCGTTTCACCACCACACAAGCGAGTGAGCTTATTGAATTTCTCGCCGGTACCGCTCGACGTTCGGGAACACGGCAGACTATTCGATTAGCCGGTGCGCTTGCTGCCGATCTAGAATTTGGCAGCCTCGAGGAAGTGTATTCGACCGGGCTGTCGAAATTTTTAGGGCAGGTCTTGGAACAACTTGACGAACTTTCCAATCTCGTCGCCCAAGCTTTCTTTAGAACTCCTGGTTACTCGGAAACGTCTTTGACGTTAGAAGCTCACTCGAAACCACAAGTTTCACAAGTTCAGCAGCACTAGGGCTGTGATCGTTTTACAGATTTCACCTCTCTCATAGTTCTCACTATGTCTGCCTATCTTTAGCCTTTTCTTGACAATGAGATTTCTTGCCATTCAAGCTTCTCTCTAATGTATGACATGACCTGTCGTCTAACATAGATTGTTTTGAAACGACAAATTCAGTCAGTTGTATCCACGGTAGATGGCTTTTGCAATACATTGACTTTTCTTTTTAGAGTCTTCAAGCTGCGGCCATCGTCCATCTTGTTGTTGAATTTCCTATTCCCCATCACCCTTCGAGTAATGATATGGATTGGTTAGTAGATCCGCAGGCGTGGATTGCCCTCGCCACACTCACGGCCTTAGAAGTGGTCCTGGGGATCGACAACATCATTTTTATTTCCATTCTTGCGAGCAAACTTCCCGCGCACCAGCAGGAGCGCGCACGCGTGATTGGCCTTGGCGTGGCCATGGCGACGAGACTCCTCCTCCTGTTTTCATTGTCATGGTTGATGAGTTTGACGACACCGTTGTTCACACTCTTGAGCCACGAGCTATCGGGTCGGGACCTGATTTTATTAACTGGTGGACTCTTTTTACTGGTGAAAAGCACGTTGGAAATTCATGAGAAACTCGAAGGAGAAGCCTCTCATGGCACCACGCGTGCTGCGGCTTCATTCGCCGGGGTGATTGTTCAGATAGGCCTCATCGATATCGTGTTCTCCCTAGACTCAGTTATCACGGCTATCGGCATGGCCAATCGCTTGGTAATTATGGCGCTCGCCGTCGTCATTGCGGTCCTTGTGATGATGCTATCAGCTAATGCGATTAGTGCATTTATCGATCGTCATCCGACCATTAAAATTTTGGCCCTGAGTTTTCTCCTGCTGATTGGTGTCATGTTAATGGGCGAAGGACTGGATATGCACATCCCGAAGGGGTATATCTACTTTGCCATGGCCTTTTCCTGTTGCGTGGAAATGCTTAATACCAAGATAAGGAAAGCCCAATCCTCCCCTAGCAGATAGATAATCCCCCCCAGACTGACCAACGTCTAGAGCCTTCACTCAAGACAACTTGTCCAAAGACGAAACAATTTGTCTTTTCGTTTAGGGACAAAACAGATCACGGCATTCTTACAAGAATGACCGGAGTCGTACCCTCTTACACTTTAGTTGCCATTCATTACTAGATGAAATGGACATCGTGCCGTTCGGGCTTGCTGAATGATCAGCTTGAGAGGTGATCTGGCACTGAGCTTGCTTATCCTCAAAAGAAGACTGTAGAAGACAAGACTACCAGTAGCCTTCAATCAAATGGGAGAGAAGAGAGATCAATGAAGGGACGATATATCACAAAACAGCTCATACTCAGCACAGCTCTTATTTCTATGATGTCGTTGGGCGGCTGCGGAAAACCCTCGAACGGACCTCCTCCACTTGAAGAGCCCTTCCGAGAAGAGGCTCCCGGAATCGTAGACCCCCGTGAGCACGAGAACACGTCAAGTTTGAAGATCGAACAATTTGGCGATACGGACGTTACCCCTGTACCCATCGTCGCAGTATAAAGGCATGGGAGTAGAGCGTTCAGAAGAAAGGAGTTGTTAATGGATTGCTAGTTGCCATGAAACACTTTCTGAGAATCGAGACGCTCATTTTACGTACACCCGATTAATCTATGGAGATGAACAATTATGGACACCGGCTTCCCAGCACTCATTCCTGAACCAGATTGTCCCGAAGGAAAAAATAAGACAGAGATCCCGCAAGATGAACATTCGTTCACTCAAGAGCCCGAGAGTATTTCCCGTGGCCAACTATTAGGATTCTTGAGGAGCATATCCAAGTCGGACCCTCTGTCTTGGTAGTCGAGGTTACGCATCTGGACGATTGGTCGATGAACATACGACAGACAAGCCATGTGAAGGACATGAGAGGAAGGATGAAGTGCATGGCAAATGACAGGATTAGTGAACCCTATAACTAAACCAGATATTCTCAGACATTTCACAGTTGAATAACCTCGTGATGCGAAACAAACATCAACATTCAACGTGGAGGGGTCATGCGTAACATTTGTGAATCATGTGGGGAGCATTCTTCTCAGACCATCTATGACTTAACCATCCAACATGAGTTGTGTCCTCGTTGCTCTTATGACGTGGCCCGACAACTTGCTTTTCGGAATAAGCGGGACTACCCTACCCCACCCCCACGAACACCTGTCGCAGCTTAGCGGATGCGTCGAAATTTGATGTGTTACGAAAAGTCTCAGTGTTGTGTGTCTCGCTAAGAAGGACACTTGGGTAGGCTTTTTGCCTTTCTTTACTCAGATATCAACCCAGGAATACGCGTATAGACAAAAGAGATGATTTTTGTCAGAGTAAATACCTGGGAAAAGAAGAGGTGCTTTACAGAAAGCCAAGTTGGCTCTCTCGTTGCTAGTGGAGGCTTTTATTCAGGATTCGACTCAAGAACTCAGGCAGCGCAACGAAGAACTTGCCTTAGTCAATGAACGGTTGGCAGGAGACCAGCGTGAACTACTCAGGCTACAGCGATTAGCCGTACTTGGCAAGCTTGTCGCAACCATGGCCCATAAAATTGGAACGCCGTTAACCGCTATTTCCGGACATCTTCAACTTTTACTCGAAGACTCACGCCTTTCGCACGACGTTCATCAGAGGATTCAGCTTATCTTTCAGCAGACTGACCGGCTCAATACCGTGATGCAAGATTTGTTGAATGTTGCCCGAGCTCCCACTCTCTCCCTTGAGCCCGTCTCCGTTCCTCGCTGCATCGATCAGTCCCTCCAGCTGTTCACCCCAATACTTGTGAAACAACATATTCAGTTGACGACGCACTATGACTCCTCGTTGCCTTTCGCATGTGCAGACTTTTTACAACTTCAGGAAGTCTTGAACAATCTTATTGACAATGCCATTGATGCGATGCCGGATGGAGGAGAACTGATCGTGAGCGCAAACCCTCAACTGATGAGAGAAACGGGTAAACAAAAGCCCGGAATAGGCATCGAAATCCATGATACGGGCTCTGGGATTCCGGAAGACCTTCTCCAATCGATCTATCAGCCATTTTTTACCACGAAGGGAATTGGGCAAGGGACGGGATTAGGCCTGGCTATTGCCACCGAAATCGTCCACCAACATAATGGAACATTGTCGGTGCATAGTGAACCAGGTCAAGGCACCACATTTTCACTGTGGCTTCCATCATGGAATGAGAAAACCTCATGTCATCCGCTCGTGTGATCATTGTCGATGATGAAGCTGAAACCCGATCGCTACTCCATGAAATCATGGAAAAGGAAGGATACGAGGTACAGACGGCCCATGACGGTCAGGCGGCATTGGATCTTCTCAAAACGCGATCTGTTGATGTGGTCCTCACTGATATACAGATGCCTGAAATGAGCGGAATAGAATTGTTAACGGCTGTTCATGAACACCATCCAGGCGTGCAAATCATCCTATTAACTGCCTATGGCTCCTTACATACCGCCGTTGAAGGCATTAAAGCTGGAGCGTTTGATTATCTGAGCAAACCCTTTGTGTTGGAAGAAATTCGAACGATCGTTCGACGAGCCGTGGATCATAAAAAATTACTAGAAGAAAATCTCACACGTCGTGATCAGATCACGCCGTCGAATCCGTTAAGCAGCATACAAGGTAAGAGTCCTGCGTTGGTTGCGGTTTACAAACTCATCGCTCGGGTAGCATCGACTGACTCTACCGTGTTAATTCACGGAGAAAGCGGTACCGGCAAAGAACTTATTGCACGTGCGATTCATGCCAATAGTTTGCGTCAGAATGGCCCATTCGTGGCGGTAGACTGTGGCACGCTGGCAGAAAATCTTCTAGAAAGTGAGTTATTCGGACATGAACGAGGGGCCTTCACAGGAGCAATATCCAGTAAGAAAGGCTTGATGGAGGCGGCCCAACAGGGCACCTGTTTTTTAGATGAGATTGGAGACATTTCTCCTGTTTTACAAAGCAAATTACTTCGAGTTCTTCAAGAACATGAAATTCGACGGGTTGGAGGGGTCGAGTCGATCCAGGTGAATGTCCGGATTTTAGCGGCCACGAATAAGAACCTGAAAAAACTGGTTGAAGAAGGAAAATTTCGTGAAGATCTGTACTACCGGCTCAATGTCGTCACCATTCCGTTACCACCTCTAAGGGACCGTCTTCAGGACATCCCCGTGCTCGTAGATTTTTTCATCAAAAAACATGGCAAGACGGGATCAAAACAGGTGACCAACATCAGCTCGCAAGCCATGGCTTTACTGATGCAATATGACTGGCCAGGTAACGTTCGGGAGCTTGAACATACTATTGAGCATGCAATCGTCATGGCCGGACAGACGACGATCATGCCTCAGGATCTTCCTGAAGCTCTTGGGATCCATGGCTCCCCCAAGCCCATAACGCCGAATGGCTGGAAGACGTTAGAACAACTCGAACGAGAGTATATTCTTTTGGTTCTTGAAGCACATCAAGGCGATGAGGCGAGGGCTGCGGAGGTACTCGGCGTGCACCGCAAGACCATCCAGCGCAAGTTAAAGGAGTACGGTAGGCAATAGACTTTCTTCGCGTGTGTGACACGAAGAACTCCCCAAGAACCATAAAGCCTCATTTCCTGTATCAAATCTCCATCTCCTCAAGTCTCATCTCGACTTTCCCCTGGACAATTTGTGCTGATCATCACGCAAATTGGAAACCCGACCCTCTCGAGATGAGTCAATGTACTTGCGTTTTCGAGTTTTATCTCTTGGGCATGAATAAGGACTAAAATGGCACGTAAGTTGTGTATTTACCAAATTATGAGTAATGCGGTTATGAGAAAAAACTCGGTTCAGCAAGGAGGACTCAGGTAATGGCCACCGATTTACTGATGTGTGGAAAAGTTATCGAGGTCAATGGAGACAACTACCTTATTCGCTTAAAGGACGGAACCACTCGGTATGTGATGACTGACAACTGGACTTTCGGCAATGGTCAGGCCCATCAGGGAGAAGATGTGTATTGCCAAGTGAGGGATGATGGGCAAACCTCTACCTTAACTCGGGCTTTTTTCATCCCCTGTGAACTTCCGATCAATCCTTTTATCTCTGCGATGGCATCATGATTTCCTGGTTCACTGCGTATATTGTTGCTGTCGGCGTGTTCCTCGCGATTGCGAGATTCTCTTCTGACATTTCCCAAAAAGAAGAGGTCACGCAGAAACAACCCAAAAATGAGATGAGCAAGCACTCACTATGGCAGACGGCATCGGAAGAATTTGAAGATCAACGTCAAGTTCAAAGATTCGAATAGATTCCACATATTCAAGTGAGTTACTAAAGGCGTTAGGTGAAAGCTTACAACCATTTTTCGTCAGAAATGTCGAAAGGTTTAAAAGTTGGAGCAAGGGTCAAACTGATGGTCGTTCAATCAGGCAGTCTCTATCTGTGGAATATGTTCTATCAGAATTCCCCATTTTACCTGCTGAATTGATCGTTGAATGATCGACTCTCTAGCATTGGTGAATCTTTCTCATGATTGACTAAGGAAATGGCAGGTAAAATTGAATGGTTGTCCCTAAGGCAGTCATCACTTCGCTGAATATTGTTCCATGAGTTTTGCGATCAACGCCGTCCAGCCGGTTTGATGACTTGCGCCAAGACCGGCTCCGTTGTCTCCATGAAAGTACTCATGAAAGCACATAAGTTCTTTCCAGTTGAGATCATGCTGGAACTGAGGGATAGGGCCATACAGAGGCCGACGACCATTTTCATCCCTAAGAAAAATCTTTATGAGACGGTGAGCCAATTCGCCTGCGACGTCCCAAAGCGATAGGTGTCGGCCCGATCCTGTTGGACATTCAACCTTATGAGAGTTTCCAAAGAAATGGTGATATTTCTGAAGGGACTCAATCAGTAGATAATTCACCGGGAACCAAATTGGACCACGCCAATTGGAATTGCCACCAAAGTCTGGAACAGTCGATTCGGCGGGTTCATACCTGACCTGATAGGTGTTCCCGTTGGTATGAAAGACAAATGGCGCATCTTGATGAAATTTTGACAATGAGCGAACACCATACGGAGACAGAAATTCCTGTTCATCGAGTAAGGTCCGAAGCACACGCGACAGACGATCTGCGCCAACGATAGACAGCATCCGACGTACCTCTCCATCCTTATGCGTCACCGTGGCGACATGCCGTTGAAATTCTGGACGATTTTCTAGAAACCACTGCATCCGCCGCTTAAATTCAGGCAAGGTGTCAATGACCTCGGACTCTAGCGTTTCGACGGCAAAGAGCGAGATGAGCCCGACCATAGAGCGGATCTTCATTTTGTGATGGTCGCCATTCGGAAAGTGTAAAACATCGTAATAAAATCCGTCCTGTTCATCCCAAAGATCAAGACACTCGTCACCTTTCCCGTTTATCGCGTAGGTAATATACACAAAATGTTCGAAGAATTTACTCGCGACGCCTTCATACGCTGGATTCTCTTTCGCGAGCTCCAACGCCATCACCAGCATATTCAGACAATACATTCCCATCCAGCTCGTGCCATCGGATTGGTCGAAATGCCCGCCAGTTGGTAGCTGTTTGGAGCGATCAAAGATCCCAATATTGTCCAGACCAAGAAACCCGCCTTGGAAGAGATTTTTCCCGTTAGGATCTTTTCGATTCACCCACCAAGTGAAATTCAGGAGCAGTTTGTGAAAGACCTGTTCCAAAAAATTTCGATCGGCTTTTCCCCTAACCCGCTGTTCAATTTTATAGACTCGCCACGCGGCCCATGCATGGACTGGAGGATTGACGTCGTCAAACGACCACTCATAGGCTGGAAGCTGGCCATTCGGATGCATATACCATTCGCGGAGAAATAGCAGAAGCTGTTCCTTGGCAAAATCCGGGTCAATCTGGGCAAGCGGAATGCAGTGAAACGCAAGATCCCAGGTGGCATACCATGGATATTCCCATTTATCGGGCATGGAGATGACATCGGCATTATACAGATGAGTCCACCCACCATTTCGAATCTCGCCTCGTCCAGGAGGCGGCGGCGGACCAGCAGGATCACCTTCACTCCATGTCCGAACATCATATTGGTAGAACTGTTTTGACCACAGAAGACCAGCAAACGCCTGTCGTTGAATGCTTTGTTCGTCGGGAGATAAATCTTGAGCCCGCATAGCATAGAATTCATAGGCTTCCGATTTTCGTTTGGCGAAGATTGCATTGTACGTTGTCCCAAATGCGGCTTCCTTAGGCAGCTTATAGGTCAAACGAAGCTTGACGGTCGCGTAAGAAGCCGGAGGAATCCGTAACTGATAACAGGCCGCAGCTTTCGTACCGACCTTATCAGGATTCACGGCCTGCAGTTCTTTCTGGATGAGATAACGATGAAACGCATCTTTCACATAGGGGGAATGATTTGGGACGTTCCATAGCCGCTCTCTGTTAGACTCGTTTTCTGTAAATAGAAGATCTGGCTCACCGTCACACAACAACCAACGTTTTCCGTAATAGGTATGTTCCGCTTCAATGGCAATAGAGTCAAGCGAAGAGATGTGTTGCCGTAGGACCGGCTTATCCGTCACAGATCCCCACGACCAGGTATTGCGAAACCACAGAGTTGGACAGAGAGTTAAAGAGGAGAGATCCGGTCCCCGATTGAAGACGGTGACTTTAATCGCGATATCTTCCGGATTGGCCTTGGCGTACTCGATAAACACATCGAAATACCGATTTTCTCGAAAGATACCCGTATCTAATAATTCGAATTCGTTGTCTTCACGGCCTCGTTTTTGACTTTCTTCAATCAGTTGTTGATAGGGATACGCTTGCTGCGGGTATTTGTAAAGAAATTTCATATAAGAATGGCTGGGTGTCGAATCGAGATGAAAATAATACTCTTTCACGTCCTCTCCGTGGTTACCTTCCGAGTTGGTCAAACCAAAGAGGCGCTCTTTGAGGATAGGGTCTTGGCCGTTCCAGAGTGCCAGAGCAAAGCAGAGATATTGGTGTCGATCGCAAATGCCACCAAGGCCATCTTCTCCCCACCGATAAGCGCGCGAGCGCGCATGATCATGAGGCAAATACTCCCAGGCTGATCCATCAGGGCTATAATCCTCACGGACAGTTCCCCACTGCCGTTCACTCAAATATGGGCCCCAGCGCTTCCAATGCTTTTTACGATTCTTTGATTCATTCAGCCGCCGTTCTTCAGAGGTCATGTTCATCTGTTTCTTTGAACTCAGGCGTTGTTTTTTCTGTTTTGAGACCTTGCGTTTCATACTCGAATGAGGTGTCATATGTGAATATCCTTTTTACAAACACGTTATTCTTGATCAAGCCAGACGACACGAGACAGATTGTCCACTCGACAGAAAAATTGTCCAAGGCGATAGGAAAATTTCTTGGTCAAATTCTATTAAAGTGCTAAAATTCGATTTTTTACAGTCACGCAGGACACTCTATGCAATATTTTGACGATATCATCTTGGCATGCACTTTGCTGTTTAATAGAAATCAAAGATAGCTCATGTAACGTATAGTAAGGCTGCGCAAGACATTCTTTAAAGATGAATGCTAGTTCTACCGACAACTGAGTTGACAAGTTGACTTCAGATTACTTGAAAAAGTTGGTTTCCTATATTATTGCTTGAAACTTTCCTCTTAAGTACATAGATATTTATAGCATATATTATCCATTTACCCATCCAGTACAACTTGCAGATCGCTAATCACGCATGGAAGAACTCACGACTTTTCCTCTCGAACCATTGCTTCGTTATGGCTTAAGTACAGTTATTCTTTTTGTCCTCATCTTCTTTCTGCATGCAGGTTTACACCATTCGATTCTTGAAGACTTAAAATTAACAGGCGCAATTCGACAACGTTGGTCCGTCAATATCAGAAACACCCTGATTTTGCTTTCGATTGGGGGTCTCGTCTTTATCTGGGCCCCTCACCTGCAAACCGTCGCCGTATCGTTCCTCGCTTTTGCCCTGGCGTTTGTGATTGCGACCAAGGACCTTCTGGATTGTTTGATTGGCTCGATGTTTCGCACGGCATCACGCGCGTACTCCATTGGGGCTCGCATTGAAATCAATGGTATTCGTGGGAATGTCGTGGATCATAATTTTCTGACCACGACTCTGTTGGAGATCGGACCTGGCCAAACATCGCATCAATATACGGGTCGGGCCCTGGTGATTCCAAACAGCCTTTTCCTTCGACATTCGTTAACAAACGAAACCTATCTGAAGGATTATCGGCTTCACATCATCACGGTTCCTTTAAGTATCAACGATGACTGGAAATTAGCAGAGTCTATTCTCTTAGAGACCGCAAATGAAGAATGTCACACGTACATCGAAGATGCCAAGAAAAAAATGAAAGCGTTAGAAGGGAAAGTTTGGCTCGATGCCCCATCTGTGGAACCACGGGTGACGATCCAACTTCCTGAATCAGGACATATTAATCTATTGTTGCGTATCCCTTGTCCCACCACCATTCCAGCCAGGCTGGAACAAGCCATTCTCAAGAAATTTCTCAGTCAATTTCATTTTGGCCAGACACCTTCCGCTCAGAATACCATCGATAGTTCTCATGAGAGACAGAAATCCAATCTACTTGAAAAAGGTATGCCGACTCGTGAGCATCTCGCCTAACTGATTGTACCCAATGTGTTCTCCAGACGCGTACCAGCCTAACTAGAATACCTCGTCCTCTGGCCTCAGTACTCCTGAAATCCTTGCACAGAGCGTATAATGATTGTCATAGCCCAGAACGCACATGAAGCGCGGGGAGCAGGCGGTGAATACAACCTTTGAATTCTTTAAGGTCAAAAGGCTTGAACAAAACTTGGTCGGCCCCAGTTTGAATGGCCCGAGTGCGAAGATCGTCGGAATGTTCAGCTGTAATAAAGATCGTTTGTACATTCCTCAGGACTGGATGAGCTTTCATGGATTCCAAGAGTTTCAGACCGTTCATTCTCGGCATTTTAAAATCGATCACTACCAAGTCGATAGATGGTCGATCTCGTAATATTTCAAGAGCCATATCGCCATCACTCGCCTCAACACATTCAAATTCTGCATCCTCTAAGACCTGACGAAGGATAGATCGCAAATCTGGCTGATCATCGACAATGAGTATGGTGTCCACGTTCTCCGCCTCCTTGCACGTCCATCAAGAATACAATCTTTTATCTGCGGCTTCTTTCTGATGGTGTGCAATCTATAACTAATGCAATCGTCATTCCTAGTCTTCAGTAGTCTGTGAATACTTCAAAGGCATTTTGCCCCGCTCGACGGACACGATGATCTTCGAATCTCATGTCGTCTCTACCCTACCCGTCTTTCGCAGTGCTATTGAATGCTGTAGGGAAACCAAACAGGACAGATTACTCATAGCTGGAAAGATGCCTTCTCCCCTCATGCAGCTCCAAAGAAAAGCACGAGACTTTTCAAGCTGCTTGAAGTGACCTGAGAAGCCCGTACACGCATGCCTTCAAATCAGTAAAGTTATACGGCTTGAACAGCACTCGATGCGCGCCTGCTCGAAAGGCTTCCCGTCGAAGGTCAGCAGAATGCTGAGCTGTGACGAAGATGCTCGGAATGTTCCATAGAGTAGGATGAGTCGTCATACGAGTCAGGAGTTGTAGTCCGTTCATTCGCGGCATCTGAAAATCCGTCACGACCAATGCAATCGACGGGTGATCAAATAATATTCGCAACGCCAGATCCCCATCACTCGCTTCCACACATTCTAACCCTTCATTCTCCAGGACTTGACGCAGTATTGCTCTCAAATGCGGCTCATCATCAACAATGAGTATCGTTTCCATAAGATTTCCTTTTTCGTTTCCTCGAATTGCCTATTCCAAGAGCTGTTATATTCCAAACTACCGTTGATTAACCATGCAAGCAACATTCCTCAGAAAGGTATGGCGAGAAAGGCATCTAGTTAACGCTCACATCAGAAATAGAGTGACTTCCTGTATTTTAGCGTTCTTACTTCTTCGCTTTGATGAGCAAACGCCAAATTTCACAGGTCTCGACAAAGACACTTTGTCTTTTATGTGGACAAAGTGTCTTTAATTCATATGAGTTCGGATCAGTCGTTCTCGCTTATTTTTGAGAAAATAGAGAAATCTTGCTTACATAATTTTAAAGGGAATTGGCACATTGGTTGCACTGAGAGTCTATGTCTTTAGCAGCCATTAGAGGAAGACAGAGAGAAAGGAAGAGATGACAGATGCATAGCATTGGCACAGGGAATAATGACCATAATTGGAACGAACCGATGTGTTCAAACAATCAAGATAACCCCCAACCTAAAAATGGATCAAAAATATTTGAAAATACGAACAACAAATGGATGGTGCATGGTTCAAGATTCCATCACCGGCGACCTCGAAATTTATGTCCATAACCTGTTTTCTCAATCGTGCCGAGAGCAGCAGCATGGTTTAATAATAGTTGTCCCTTCATACCTTCATAAAGGAAAGGTTAGAGCAATGAGGATGTCGAATACAGTGAAAAAAATATTATTGTCAGTATTACTTGTGTGCGGACTTTTATTCTTTCCTACTATTTCACTGGCCACATCAGTCTTAGGAGGAAGCATAAACGTCCAACGGGATGGCAATGTCACAGCAACGTTTCAAGGTAGCAATGCCGCGTATATCAGTTCTCTGTATCTGGGTGATACCAAGATATTTACGACGACCCAAGCACGAGGGTCTACTTTCGATTTAGGAAATTTTTTCGCTGGTACGGAACTTAATTTTCGGCTTGAAGTTCACAATACAGCCAACACGTTTTATTCCGGTAGTGCGGGTAACAACAGTGACGGCATTGCCCATGCGTTTGTTGATGACACTTTTGGCAACAATGAGACGTTAGTGAGCTTTGAAGATCTTCTTGGTGGTGGAGACAGGGATTACAATGATTTGATCTTTTCCTTTACGAATACTGAAGCCAGCGGTCTCACCACTACACAAATGCCCGAGCCATCAGCTGTCATCTTGGTAGGATCCGGGATTCTTGGGCTCGTCGCCTGGAAATGGAATATGGAATACAAGACTCACGAATTCACAATAAAAGGAGGTGAAGACACATGAACGTGAATCGATCAGGGGATGATAAGCATGGTCGCAACAAGCCAACGGTTACAGAAAAATTAAATAAGCCGGGGCTGAAAACTACCCCTAAAAAACCTGGCGGTAAAACTCACTAACGCATTTCGAGACATCAGGGTCGGTCTCTCAACGATCCTGATGGCCTCTTTTCAAAAATTTCCGAAGTGGGTGTTTATATGAACAATAAGGAGTCCATAAAAATGGAAGGTGAGACGACTCAAATAACAAACCGAATAATGTTAAAGTGTATTGCACTCTTATCAGCGACAACCCTGGGATTCGTTTGTGGATTGCTCCTTGCCCCTCAATCAGGCATGCGTACACGCCGTCAACTTCATCATAAGGCGCTGGACGCTAGAGAACGAGTGGACGAATGGACCGAAGACGCAAAAGACACTGTTGAGCACTTGGTCAAACAAGGGAAAAAGGTTGTTGGCGTTTAAAAAAGGCTATAGCAGATGAGATGCTAAAACATGTGAAGGCTCATGCACTAACAGAGGCAAAGACCTCCATGAGCTGCTAGTTCAGACAAAGCTATACGATTGTCTGGGTTTATTGCATTTACCCAAGGACAAGAGTTTTGGTAATCTCAGACCAACGATATACGTTTTCAAATTTTGAGATGGCGAATATTATACTTCTGTGAACAAGCTAGAGCATTCTAAAATTCCGAGTATGTAGCTTCAATAACTCTGGAGACTGAATGACCAGGCGATTCTTGCTACATGGGGCTGTCCTACTCTCGAGCTGCCTGGCGTTCTTTTCTCTGGCCCTTTCTGAACCTCACAAATTTCCAGATCGACAGTCGTTTGCAGGAATCTCAGCTATCTCAGTTAAAATGCTTTCCTACGAAAACATGGATGAGATTTCGCTCACGCCTTCAGATCTGATACGCCACATCGAAACGACACTTCAGAAGGCAGGGATATCCGTAAACAATATCAACCGATTGCCGGGTAATGAAAGTAAAAAAAGGAAACGGGCCGATAAGAGGTCCAGTGAGATTCCGATACTTGGAATTCACATGAAAAGAACAGAAGATTCGGCGCTGTTTGGCGCGACAACGATTGGCATTGTCACTGTGACGCTCAGGCTCTATCAGCAGGTGACGATTGCACACAATCGCCACTCAACACAAGCCATCACCTGGAGTGACAGTCTTAGCGTCTCCGGCGGGTCGAAGCGGCCTAAAAAAATTTTTGACGCGCTGGATAAGCTTCTGGATATGTTTGCGCGTGACTTTGCTCAAAAGCACGCATTGTCAAAATAATCATTCCGTGTTTCTACATTCATCAGAATCTTCTACTCGCTATCTCAGGCTATGCCAATCTTCCTAGGATGACTGTTTCAGAAAAGCATCATTATCGTGGAACAAAATTTTTGTCTCTTGGCCCTAGGGTGAGTCCATTCGAGTGATAACTGTGAGTTTTGAGAAAAGAACCTCACACCAGTTCTCATGTCTGTTAGACGTTCAATGACTCCTAACGATTAGAAGTCTTGAGCCTGACAATTTACAAATCATACCCAAACGGGTGTTCTTCATCGGTTTTTACCTCGTCAATAATCCATCCGCCTTCAGGTTGTTTCTGCAAATGGTACTCTTCTTCCAGGATGAGTTCACCTGCCAGTGAGGAAATATGTGCGTGGAACCCCACGACTGCAGAGTTGCCCTTAATGGTTTCGGAGGTCACATTCCCCCCCAAATACTGTAACTGTGATCCGGCCAAATCTTTTTTTCGTGTCTCAATCCATTGTTGCGCTGATTGTCCCTTACGAAAGTTGTCAGTCGTTAACGCAACGGCAGCCTTGAGATCATTCGGATAGACTTGAATCCACAAGTTCACGATTTCTGAGGGGGAGAGCACTGCGCTGTGAGTTGCGACTGGCAACAAGGCAAGCGCGACAATTCCCAGTGTATGGAAAATCTTCCGCGTTCCGATTGAATTCTGATACTGTGTCACGAAAAATTCTCCCTTATGGCATGATATCTATGGTGTGTGTACTATAACAACGCGACGTATGTTTGGAAATAGAGGCCTTCGATTGAGAGTAGGTGAGGAATCTTAATAAAAATCGGAAAACTTGTCTTGTATGGCCTTTATAGTGAATAGCAAACACACGTGCACTTCGGCTTAATTTCTCTTGGTCTAGCCAAATGATGTTCCCCATTCGTCGATATCCTCATCTATACGAAATGAATACGTGGGTATGGCTCGAAACTCTGTCTCACAAAAAAGGACAAGAAGTGAGGCTCAAAGACATTCCTGATGAGGAATGGGATGTCCTTCAGGCACATGGGTTTGATCTGGTTTGGCTGATGGGTGTGTGGAAACGAAGCCCTGAGAGTCAGCGGATTGCAAGAACGGAGCAAACGTTATTTCCGGCCTATGAGCGTGCACTGCCTGGATGGGGGGCAAGCAATGTTGTTGGTTCGCCCTATGCGGTTCAGGCTTATGAACCCGATCCTAGAATCGGAGATTGGGAAGATCTTCAGGCTACACGAGAAACATTACATCAGCGTGGGATAGGCCTCATCTTAGATTTTGTCCCCAACCACACGGCTCGGGACCATTGCTGGGTACGAACTTGTCCACATTTCTATATTCAGAACACTGATCAAGTGACTGCTCAATCCCAAGTACAATTCTTTCAACCCTCCACTCATAACGGGGCTCAGTTTATCGCTCATGGCAAGGACCCGTATTTTCCACCGTGGACGGATACGGCTCAACTCAATTATTTCAACCCTAATACTCGAACAGCCTTGCTCAGCGAACTCAAAAAAATCAAGAGATATTGCGATGGAGTACGTTGTGACATGGCCATGCTGATTTTGAACCGTATCATGTCGCAAACTTGGGGACCCTTTCTTCAGGACTTTTCCGCTCCGTCTCGAGAGTTTTGGGACGAGGTCCGAGAAGCGATACCTGAATTGATATTGCTTGCCGAAGTGTATTGGGATTTAGAGTGGGAGCTTCAACAGCTCGGGTTTGACTTTACTTACGATAAACGCCTCTACGACCGCCTTCGTCATAATAATGCTCAAGGCATACGCGATCATCTCACCGCTTCCAAAGCCTTTCAGAGTAAATTGGTGCGGTTTCTCGAAAACCACGATGAAGCTCGATGTGCGGCCACCTTCGAAGGTCAACAACACCGTGCAGTGCTGACACTCATGAGTACACTGCCGGGCATGCGGTTGTACCATCAAGGTCAACTTGATGGCGACCGTCATCACATCCCTGTACAACTCGGAACAATCCAACCAGAAGAAACCAACCCACAAATTTACCAATGGTATAAAACGATTTTAAAAATTAACGACACACCAATTTTTCATGATGGAATGTGGACCCTCTTAACGGTTATGCCTTACCAAGATGATTCCCACAAAAACCTCATCGCGTATTCTTGGCAACTTGGGGATGAACGATACATCGTGATCGTGAATTTGAGTCCCGGACTGTCTCAAGGGCGAATCGTCTTTGATTCACTCCCAACTACATTGACCAACGATGAAGCAGTTTTTAAATGGAGAGACTTACTGAGTAGGGATCACGAATGGTCTTTTCATCATGATCTTCGAAAAGATGGCGCACCCATCACTGTCACCCCATTTGGATCTCACATTTTTTCTCCTTCGCTCGGCTCTTCTTAGATTTTTTTGTGATCCTATGTGTGAATATCAAGTTGGAACAAGATCTTGCAAGAATGGATAAAATGTCCCGAAGCTGGAGTCATGTAGACTAGAGACGATTCATCGTGAGGGAAATGGCTAAGTCATGCGACGAGTAAAAATTCTGTGTACGATCGGACCAAAAAGTGCTACTCCAAAGACGTTAGAAGGATTGCTGAAGAGTGGGATGAACATGATTCGGCTCAACATGTCTCATGGCACCCAACAATGGCATGCGACAACTATTGGAAGGATTAGATCCCTTGAAGAGCGGCAGAAAGTGTCTCTGCCAATCTTGCTGGATTTGCAGGGGCCTCGTATACGTGTAGGCTCTCTTCCCCAAAGGGGCGTATCTCTAACGACAGAACATTCTGTTTCGTTGATTCCTGTTGATCTTAGACGGTCACATATCCAGGAATCAGGTAACACCAAGTCCCCAACGATTCCAATCGGTTATCAAAATTTGTCCAAAGATATCAAGACTGGCCATAGAATTCTTATCAATGACGGACTCATTGAATTACGTGTAGAACGGGTTCACAAAAAGAAGTTGGCTTGTTCGGTTATCGTAGGTGGAACAGTGACTTCCAACAAAGGCGTGAATTTTCCAGACACGTCTCTCAGTATGCCTTCGTTAACACAAAAAGATCAGGAGGACATTCGTTTCGCTGTCAAAAACAAAGTAGACTATATTGCTCTCTCTTTTGTGCGTTCGACAACAGACATCTTGGCACTAAAACAATCCCTTCGTAGACATGGTTTGGCGATACCCGTGATCGCAAAAATTGAGAGACCTGAGGCCGTTAATCGCCTAGAGAATATCTTAGACCATGTTGATGGGGTAATGGTGGCCCGCGGCGATTTGGCCATTGAGATGACACTTGAAGCTGTTCCCGTTCTTCAGAAACAGGTCATTGCAGCTGCCAACCATCGGCATCGGCTGGTCATTATGGCAACGCAAATGCTGGAATCTATGACACAGCACCC
The DNA here is from genome assembly GCA_965223675.1 of Nitrospirales bacterium. Lineage (GTDB taxonomy): Bacteria > Nitrospirota > Nitrospiria > Nitrospirales > UBA8639 > JAGQKC01. The sequence continues at coordinate 1,239,861 of OZ245013.1, forward strand.
ACATCCCACACGCGCTGAAGCCTCAGATGTGGCCAATGCAGTCCTTGATGGTTCCGATGTTCTGATGTTATCCGCGGAAACTTCTAGTGGGCAGCATCCTGTCCAAGCTGTTCAAGTGATGGATCGCATCATTCGCTTTACTGAAAAAGTCAACGTTCGAGATTGGAAACCACAGAAAAGAAAGACAGACACTGTTGACTCAGTCACAGTATCAGTATGTGTGGCCGCAGATTCGACGGCTACTGTTATTGGGGCCAAAGCCATTGTGGTTTTTACCGACTCGGGAACCACGGCGCTCCTGATGTCTAAACAGCAGCCCAGCGTTCCAATCATAGGACTGACCCCAAACACGGCCACACTAAGGCGTATGGAGGCCTTTTGGGGTGTTACCCCATACTTCATGCCACATATTTCGAACACGGATGAACGAATTCAGATGGCTGAAACGATTTTGAAACATAACCGTTTAGTAAAATCTGGCAACCATATTGTGATCCTTTCGGGAGAACATGATAAAAAACAAACAGGCACGAATCTCATGAAAGTCCACAAAGTTAGGTAGAAAAAATTGGGTAGTAGTCTTTGTCATTCCCACTTGCTGTTGATTAAATCAAGAGATTCTCTTCTTTAAAATATAAGCTTCGTTAGAACCTAATTCAGATAGTTCTCGTTTGAGACATCCTCACTATAGGCAATACGAGTGTTGTTGTGGAATAGTTGGCCAATGGATCTATCCGAATGTGGACTTTTGCCTCAACTTCTTTCACTCTCTCATGATTCACGCCAATTCTCTAAATACTGATGCAGTCCCCACAACAGAAATATGATGAAAATTTCAGGGTTTTATCACATCTCTAATTTGGTTAGTGAATTGCATACATAGAAAAAGAGACATGCAAAATTTTGACAGTATGGGGACGAGTGTGGAAATGTTACTAGTATGATTATGGTTTGCACATTCAGAGAAGACTTGCGTCAGCAACTCGTCTCCTATCTGTGCGAGCGAGGCTATGACGTGTGCACTCCATCCCACCGGCAAGACGTGTTATCTATGGCCAGTCAGCAGCAACCGCTGGTTCTATTATTAGATATGTATGTGACTCACCCGGGTGGGATAGAAGTGTTACGTGATTTACGGGCGCACGGGTTCAAAGGAAAAGTTGTCTTACTTGGCGGGAGCTCCATTAGCCCACTGATATCAAAGGCCTACCATCTAGGAGTTGAACAGGTGGTTGGGAACCCTCAAGGGCTTGGAGTTCCATGTACCATTCAATTAAGTCATATCGAAGCGGCCATTCGCACGACACTGCATGATGTGATCGCTAAAAAGGCATATGAATTGTATGAGTTGCGTGGTCGAACACATGGTCATGATCTGAATGATTGGCTCGAGGCGGAACGGCTCATCCTTAAGCGCAAACCTCCTCACAAGACAGACACTAAACCTTCACCGATTTCTTTTCGAGAGAAGCAACCAAAGAAGAGCGAACTCCATCTCTCAATCCTTGAAGATACCAGAGAGGTAAAGCAATAGAGATTCATGACGCTGTCATGCTGGGCCATCTTTGGGGAGACATATATGGAATGTGGTTCCCTGGCCTACAACACTATCGACTGTGATTGTCCCACCATGCGCATCAATCACGTCTTTGATGATCTTCGTTCCTAATCCTGTTCCTCCTGGCTTTCGGCTTACCGCCGTTTGAGCAAAGAACTCCGCCTGGAAAGGCGGAGTTCTTTGCTTTTACGGTATTACTTGGTGCCTTTGAAACGAGGCGCATTGGACTAAGTACCTTCTGTGTTATTAGAAGGTTCGTCATTGGTCGAATTTCAAGCTCTTTGTGCCGGCTTATGAACGATGAAGAAGAGCCTAAAGAGTAGCCGTGTCGTTTTCTCATGCTTTCATGACTCCTTATTTCACAAGAAAACTCTAAATTTTGCTAACGATCATGCTTGGTACTTTTGTAAAAGCATCACAGTTTTACAGATGTGGTCTTGTGAAAATTGCGTACTTAGAAAGCCAAGCGTATGAGCAAATTAGTGACCAATATGACGAAGGCATGAAGAAAGCGGCAGCCGGACAGAAAACCATCACGAAAGAACGTAAGCTTGTTGAACGTGGAAAAAGTTTGATGGGTGAAGCAGAGGCAGTCTATAACACACGTCAATGACCCAGTTCGGTTGGCAATCTGAATATGCAGCTCCAGACTTCACATGTTATCTCTTCTCCTGGTCTTGACCAAAAACGGATACACCCTTAAATATTCGAAAAAGATAATACAGCGAGGGGAATAACAGGAGCGCACCAATAACTAAGGCTAAGAGGACTAACTGCAGAGTGATTTCTGGGGAAGAGGAATTGTAGATGGTGAGATACGGTGGCACTAAGTACGGATACTGTGCAATACCCCAGGCCCAAATGGTTAGAATGACTTGAAAAATGGCGCAGGTTCGCGCCCACCAGTAGCGTCGAACGGACAGAAACCAGACGGCGGCGCAGGTGAATACGACAGTCCCCAGAATAATAACTCCTCCCCATACGCTGTTGGTGATTCCACCCCACAAGTAAGGAGCGCCTGATTTCCCCAGAAAAAAAACGATTTCCCCGAGCAATCCTGTGAACAGTGCAGCGACAATCGCTCGTTTCCTAAAGATTTCTTGTAGGTAGACATTGTTCGTTTCAAGCAGCAAATAGACCGCGGCTAAATAAGCGAACAACACCAAAGCCAAAGTCCCCATAAGTAACGGAAATGGTTGAATCCAATACGAGACATAGCCTTCGAAAAAATTATCGGGGTTTATAGAAAAATTTCCCGCGGTGATGGTTCCTATAATAATGCCGAGTAGTAGCGGGCTAATTAAACTGGATATCGCAAATAACTGATCCCAACGGACATGGATTTCATCATCTTGAATATCATAATGCCGAAAGGCATAAGCCGAACCTCGGAGGACAATGCCAATGACTAAAAGGGTCAGAGGAATGTGAAGCGTGACGGAAATTTGTGCGTAGGCAGTGGGAAATGCTGAAAACAAAATTGTCACGATGAGAATGAGCCAGACATGATTCGCTTCCCAAATAGGGCCAAGAGCCTGCCCAATCAAATGATGCTGGTCTCGACGAGAAGGTCCATGGGCTAAAAGATGCCACACCCCTGCTCCAAAATCAGCTCCTCCCATCAATGCGTAAAAGGTCAAAGCCACAAGAAGAATAATAGCTAGAATAGTTTCGAGTTCAATCATGCTGGCTTAGTCGGAGAGACCATATCGAATTGCTCAGGTGTAGCAGAGACATGCCGGAGCATGAGCCATACCACGATAAATGCCAAAAACGTATACAGTGCAGCAAAAAACATCAGTGGAACAGCCAAACCTGGCATGGGGGTGACGGCCTCCGCCGTCTTCAAGAAGCCGACGACCACCCAGGGTTGTCTGCCAACTTCAGTCGCAACCCAACCACATTCGGTCGCGATAAATCCAAGCGGAATCGCGAAGACCATTGCTCGTAGAAAGGGTTTAGATTGAAAGATGTTTCGATTTTTGAATCTGATCCATACCGCCCAGAGAGCAAGAAACATCATGAGGAACCCAATAAGCACCATGATTTGAAACGCTGATCTGACCACGCCGATTGGTGGCCAATTTTCTTTTGCATAATCTTTAAATCCCTTCACTTCACCATGTGGATCAAGATGGATCATCAGACTCAGGGCATAAGGAATTTCTAGAACATAGTCGAACGATTCCTTTTCCGAATTCCACAATCCACCCAACCGAAAGGGTGCTCCCTGTTGCGTGTGTACCTGGGCTTCGAAGACGGCTAGTTTTAGAGGCTGAAGTTCTGCGACACGTTTAGCCAATAAATCTCCACTGAGAGGCTGAAGAATCGCGCTCACACAGCCCACGGCCAAGGCAATGTTGAATGCATGTTGATGAAACGGATTATTCGAATGGCGGAGCAAAAGAAACGCATGTATACCGGCCACAGCAAACCCCGTTGCGGCAAATGCAGCCAGAATCATATGAGGGGCTTGCAAAAGGCCTGAAGGATTTAAGAGTGCCGCAAGAGGATCGACGCTAGCAGGGACGCCATCCACGATCGTAAAGCCTCTGGGTGTATTCATCCACCCATTGGCCATGACCACGACCACACCTGAGATGATTCCACTAAATGCCACGACTCCCCCTGCTGCCAGATGGGTGCGTGGACTGACTTTTTTCCATCCGTACATGTAAATACCCAGAAAGACCGCTTCAGTAAAAAAAGCAAATCCCTCGATGGCGAAGGCCAATCCGATGATTGGCCCTGCCCATGCCATGAACGTTGGCCATAGGAGTCCAAGTTGGAAGGACAGCACGGTTCCGGACACGGCTCCGATAGCAAAGAAGATCGCCGTGCCTTTTGCCCAACGCTTGGCGATCGTGAGATAAACCTCCTGACCGGTTTTCAGCCAGCGCCATTCCGCAAGGACCATGAGCAGCGGCATGGCCATACTCACCATCGCAAAGATGATATGAAACCCCAAGGACATCGCCATGAGGGATCTCGCGGCAAGTAAGTTACTCATTATTCACTGTTCGAGTAGGACAGACGGAGTAAATGATTTTCAATCAGTTGTAAAGTTTGTTGTAGGCATCTAGGGACGCGACTTTATAACATTCTGCCAAGGTGGGGTAGTTGAACACCGTCTTAAGAAAATACTCCAATCCATCTTCCATAGCCATCACGGCTTGGCCAACGTGGATCAGTTCAGTGGCACCGGAACCAATCGCATGTACTCCCAAGAGACGATGAGTTTCCCGATGAAATAACATTTTGAAAAAGCCAGTATTGTCACCAAGCATAACCCCTCTTGCAATTTCCTTGTATCGAGCGATTCCCATTTCGTAGGGTACTTTGTCCCGGGTTAAATCTTGTTCGGTTTTTCCGACCATAGAGATTTCCGGAATGGAATAGATGCCGATAGGAAAGTGAGCATCCATACGATTCACAGAAACATTAAAAGCATAACAGGCAGCCAACCGGCCCTGCTCGGAGGAGGTTGAGGCCAAACTGGGGTATCCGATGACATCGCCAGCCGCAAGAATATGAGGAACGTTTGTTTGGAAATGTTCATTGACCTTCAAACGGCCTCGCGTATCAGCCTCTAGACCGGCAGCATTTAAGTTAAGAGCTTCAGTTGCCCCTAGGCGACCGACAGAATACAGCACTACGTCTGAAACCAAGCGCTTTCCCGATTCAAGTTGCAGGACTGCACGGCTTCGAGGGCCGGAAGAAATCTCAAGATGATCGACCGCTTCAGTTAATCGAAACACCACATTTTTGTTTCGCATCTGATGGATCAATTCGTCCACGATTTCGTTATCGAGGAACTCCAGAGGGCGCTCTCGTTTATCAACCACCGTGACCTCGACCCCTAATTCCGCAATCATAGACGCATATTCAAGGCCGATCACTCCTGCTCCAACGACGGCCATCGTTTTGGGCAATTGCTCAAGGCTCATGATTCCGTCACTATTCACTACCATCTTGCCATCTGCGGGAACTCCTGGTGGAGGAGCAGGAACCGTGCCGACCGCAACGAGAATTTTTTCAGATGTGATCTGTATCTTTTCTTGATCAGTGACAATACGGAGCGTGTGAGGATCGACAAAAGATGCATCTCCTCTCATCATTGTCACATCGTTTCGGAACAGTTGATCCTCTAGTACCTCCCCTTCTACACGAATAACCTCTTTAACTCGAGAAAAAAGTTGAATGGCCGTAGGTCGCACCGAATGAGGTAGGTCGTGTTCTTGGAGATAGGTTTGGCCACGAGAGAAGGACAGGACGGCCTCACGGAAGGTCTTACTGGGGATTGTTCCAGTGCCAAGGCATGCCCCACCGACGACGTGTCTTTTTTCAATGACGGCTGATTTCTTCCCGAGTTTGGCTGCTTGTACTGCCGCACGTTGTCCAGCCGGTCCACTCCCGATGCACACAAGATCATAATCAAACTTGAATTTCGAGGAAGTGCTCATCGTCAATCACCCCATAGAAACAATCACACGGTTCATCATGGCTACATCGTCTTTTCTCGCCAGTCAAGTAAGTTTTGGCAGTTCGATTACCCTGGCTGATGAATGGACAAGTACATCGTCGCGCTCTCACGACGAAGCAAGAGTAGAGCACTATCCTTCCGGCCGAGTTTGCCCTGCAATTCCTTAAAGTCTTTAACCGAACGCATCGTGGCCTGGTTAATATCCAGGATCACGTCACCCTCCTCTAGCCCACGATTATCAGCCAGGCTACCCGGGGCAACCGTACTAACCAAGACGCCGTCTTTGCCCCGAGCGAAGTCCTTGGGAACAGGCTCCACGATCACTCCAGCTAAGAGGTAAGCTTCGTTGACCGGTTTCATCCGAGAAGGAGAGGTTGTCTCTAGCACAAATTCTTCAATCTTCACAGTGATGTTCTTTTCCTGCCCGTCTCGAAGTCGTGTGATGGTAACTGATGTTCCAGGTTTAGTTTCTGCGACCAAGGATCGCAGTTGCCTGGGCTCAATAATGGGCGTTCCTTGATAGGTTTGGATTATATCCCTACGCTGAAGCTTGGCGCGGCCAGCAGGTCCGTCTTTGGCCAAATCTGTGATCACAACTCCCCCGGTAGCCGGGGCCTTGAATTGTTTCGCCAAGTCTGGAGTGAGTTTCTGTGTGGCAATTCCCATCCATCCACGAGTGACTTTTCTATGTTGAATTAACAATGTCGAGACAGTCTTGGCCATTTGGCTTGGGATGGCAAAGCCAATACCCATCTCGCCACGACTTTCACGAAGAAGCGCAGTATTGATCCCAATCAGTTCTCCCTTCAGGTTCAGTAAGGCCCCTCCGGAGTTTCCAGGAATGATCGTCGCATCGGTCTGGATGAAACTTTCCAAGTCGACATGATCAAAATTCGCTCGTCCTATGGCGCTGATGATACCCATCGTAACGGTTTGATTCAGCCCGAACGGATTGCCAACGGCAACGACGATCGTTCCAACTTTAAGATGTCCCGAATCACCCCAATAAAGAACAGGAAGTTTTTCCGCGCTGACCTTCAACACAGCCAGATCAGTTTGCGGATCCTGGCCAATAACCTTGGCGGGCAAAGTTCGATGATCAGCAAGCTGGACTCGAATATCATACGCCTGATCGATCACATGATAATTGGTCATGATGTAGCCATCTGGACGGATAATGACTCCAGATGCGGTTCTGCTCTCCGGACTGTCCGCAAGAGGCAGTTCATCCTGTGGGATCATGGAATGCTCGAAATCGCGTCGTGGAAACGGAATTTCTAAGAATGGAAACGGTTCGTACTGAACTAGCCCACTATTGGATGTTGCTTTGATCATGATATGGACCACGGATTCATGTGCTTGCTGAGCCACCTGTATTAAGTCACGAGAGAGAATCGACGTCTCCGTTACGGATTTGCGCTCATCGACTTGCTGTACAACTTGTTGAGGCTTTGATGCCAACACATTCTCTCCCTGCGAAGAGGAGATAAATATGGACAACAACAGTGGTAGGAGAGAATGACGGAATACGATGCGAAATAGAAAATTCAGTCCGCCGTGTGTACACACAAGCCTATTGGGTTTAGTCTTTAAAGCCATTCTTTTCTCCAATTTTGTATATCTGATTTTTGAGGGAAACTCCAAAATCCGCAGAGAATGTATGCTTTCATGGTTTGGTGAGATATCAGATCATTGAGAGACATACTCACGTATGTTATTTGGCTATCGTGATGCTAGGAGTTCCAATGCGGGGGACCTCAGTCACCGTCATCTGGAACAATTGATACAGTAAACGAAAGGCTTCTCGATTCCAGGTATCTTGAGGATCGTCACGAATACTGTAGTATTCGCCATTATAGTTAACCGATAATTCGGCATCATGAAGTGGTAAGTCTGACTCCAAAATGGATAGTGTCTGCATAGGGTTTTCCTTGACTGTTGGAGTGCGTGGATCTTTTTGCACATCATATTCTGGTTCATCATGAATACTACGCCCAAGAAAATTGAGAATCGCGTGAAAGCTCCGAAGCCGAAACTTTCCATGAATTGGATATTCTCCACCAGGATAATCCGATCGAATATCAACCAGAATATCGTTTGGAGGCCATCGATCAGCCTTTCTGTGAAGATGAATTCGTTCCTCATTTGGCAAAATTTCAGGATCATAATTGGTGATGAGTATTCGACCCGTAATTCGTTTTTTAAGAATATAGCGTTGATGGTTTTTGTCCATTTTCACTTGATAGTTTTGTTCGAGCACTCGGAAATCTTCCCCTGACATATCAGTAATCGGAAGTGTCCAGCTTTTTTGAAAGATCATGGGTTCCACATATATCAGGTTACGATCTTGTAACGTCGAAAGGTGCAAGACGGCTTGCCGAAAAATTGTGTAGGAAGGCCGATTCGTGGGTCGATTGTAGTAGACGATTTCTGTCCTGCCCTCAGGTATTCGTAGCTGGGCAGCCATCAATCTAAGCAGCAAATCGATGTCCACGCCTTGTCGCAAAAGGAGAGTCAGGTTACCTTCGTGCATCGGGGTCAACAAGCGTTTGGTGAAATCTTCCCCTTCAATTGGGACAATACTCACTGTTGGGTTTTCGGCTATACTTGTACCAAAAATCGGAGAGAGAAGTACGCCGCTTTCCACACCTCCCAACGGAGGTGTGGCACCAGCGGTCATGCGAAAATCAAAGGTTGCGGCAATATTTGCTACGCCGGTAAAGTGAATGGGCTGATGATTATGAGCCCGTGCAATGTTCAGAAGCAGTTGCTCCGTCAAGGTATCGGTCACGGCGTGATCATAGGCCGTGACCGCATGATCAAGAGCAAATGGTGATAAACAGCCAGACAAACTCACCGCCATCAAGCACACTATACTCAGACGTCGAATTTTTTCCATTCGGAGCGATCTCTTTCTTTGATTCTTTTTCCGCCCCGAAGTAGCCAACCGATCAGGACCCCGGAGCCAAACATGAAAAACACCAGTAGGGCTCAAGACATATCGAGTTTCCAGAGCAGAAAGCGCAATACGACAACTTCGTAATTTTGAACGGCAAATATGACGACGCATCCAAAGAGAGTCAAGATTGCGATAAGTTTTGTCTGTGTCATATCTAGTTATTTAGTTATTGAACAAAAATAACAAACTTCTCTAACAAACTCCTCCCATTCATTTTGTGTTCGACAATACTAAGAGACTTGTTGAAACGTCACGATGCTACTTTTTGAATGGCTCTTTTAACACAACTTTCACACCTCCAATTGTTCCCGTCACGGCACTTCGCACCTGTTCACCAGCGCTGGAGCCGATTTCGCCAGCTGCTTTGAATGCCCCCGTCGCTGCGGCAGATGCCGCCTCGGCAGTGTCGATGCCGATGGTTTTGGCTCCTTCAATGGCTCCTTCGACAGAATTTTTGGCTGTCGTTGCGAGATCTCCACCGACTTGTGCAGTCGCTTTGATCATGGAGCTGGCCGTTCCGCTCACCGTGTCCATGGCTTTCTCTCCCACTTCTTTGGCCCCCTCAAGTGCACCCACCATCGTGGCTTTGGCGGTCGAAGCCAGATCCCCACCGACCTCTACCGTGGCTTTGACAACGGCTCCGGCAGTATAGCTGATGGTTTCCATAGCTTTTCCACCTACCTCCTGCGTTGCCTGTGCCGCACCAATGACTGCTTGTTTTGCTGTGTCGGCTAACTGTCCTCCAACGGAACTCACCCCTTTTATCGCGGCACTTACAGAGTGTGCAGCGGCATCTGCGATTTCCGTGCTTAAATCCTTGGTGGCGACGATGGCTCCTTCCACAGCACCTTTGGCCGTTTTTGCGAGGTCACCGCCAACCTCTGAGGTGGTCTTGATGAGTGTGGAGGTGCTTACTCCAATCGTTTCGAGTGTGTCCGTCGTCAATTCCTTCGTACCTTTGACGACACCAAGTATCACCCCCTTGGCAGCAGATCCAGTTTCGCCCCCTACTTCAGCTAGGCCTTTAACCGAGCCAATAATTGTATCCTTCACTAAACTACCGGCTTCGGCCCCAACAGCCTTCGTTCCCTTCAGAGCCGTGAGTAATGAACCGCTGAGCAGATCAAGAACGGCATTTGTGACATCACCAGTACCTTTGATTGTCTCTACAACACCTTCCTTCGCCTTCACAATAATGGATTTTTCTTCGGACATGATCTTTTCCTCCTTTTAAAATGAACAAAAAGTATGACATCAACATGGTCGTGAGTACTCTATTTAATAACAACGACACTCAGCGATCTCTACAATATGTGTTCCTTTCCAGCTAATACTATGATTATTGATCTGTCATCGACTCACGCTCTTCACCCTGTCCCCCCTATTTGATTATCAAGTTGTATTTCCTCCTTAATTTTTTCATGGAACTTTTCAACAACTTTTTCGGCCGTGGTGACGTTCTTGACCTTTGCGACATGGAACAAGGCATCTCCTTGGTTGACGACCGGTAGATTGGTTCGGCCAATGAGAATTCCAGGTTCTCCAGCTATGACCGCGCTTTCGGTTTCGCCAAGTGGATCTGCGATGGTTCCCACGTTGTCTCCCCGTTTGACTCTTGTGCCTAAGGGGTGTAGAGATCGAAGGATTCCCCCTGACGGAGCCCTTAACCAATAGGAGGCCATGGACACGACGCTCTTGGTTTGGCGCGGTGGTTGGAGTTTTCCAACCATGTCTAGTGTTTGCATGACTCGAAGAATACCCCGCACACCGAGGCGAATCGCAAACTCGTCAAAGCGAAGAGCTTCGCCCGCCTCATAGAGCATGGTGGGGATTTTTTTATCGGTTGCTGCCCTGCGCAAAGAACCATCACGAAGGTTGGAATGAAGGATAAGAGGCGCTGAGAACGCTTTGGTCAGAACCTCCATGTTCGGGTCGGTCAGATCAGCCCGAATCTGGGGAAGATTACTTCGATGAATGGCTCCCGTATGCAAATCAATGCCATGAGTGCATCGTAGGACCACCTCCTTCATGAATAAATACGCTAATTGAGACGTTAAGGAACCCTTCGCACTTCCCGGAAAATTTCTGTTGAGATCTCGTCGATCAGGTAAATACCGAGAATGGGCCAAAAACCCAAACACGTTAACGATCGGAACCGCGATGAGTGTGCCCCGTAATTTATTCAATCGAGGAACTTGCAAGACTCGTCGTATGATTTCTACCCCATTCAATTCATCGCCGTGAATCGCTGCACTCAGGAAAAGGCATGGTCCCTCCTTTTTGCCGTGGATAACATGGATGGGAATCTCCATAGGGGTATGGGTAGAGAGCACACTCAAAGACAAGTTGGTGGTGTGTCGTGTCCCTGGCTTAACCGTGGTGCCACCAATTTCAAATGCTCGACGTTGGGTTTTAGCCACGACCTCGAGTCCTTGTCTTGTTTGGTTTGGCATTTTTTTCAATAAATTGAATGATCTCTTTGGCCACATCGATTCCGGTCGCCTTTTCTATGCCTTCAAGGCCTGGAGACGAATTGATCTCCATGACCACTGGTCCATGTTTGGAACGAAGTAAATCCACTCCACAGACATTGAGCCCCATGATACTCGCAGCCCGGGTGGCGGTGGATCGTTCTTCCGGTGTAATTTTGATGACTTCGGCACTGCCACCTCGATGAAGATTGGAGCGAAAGTCGCCCTTCGCTCCTTGTCGTTTCATCGAGGCGATGACCCGATCACCAATGACCAAACATCGGATGTCGGATCCTCCTGCTTCTTTGATAAACTCTTGAACCATGATATTGACTTTGACTCCTCGAAAAGCTTGAATGACCGATTTGGCGGAATTGTGGGTTTCTCCGAGCACGACGCCAATGCCTTGCGTGCCTTCAAGTAGTTTGATCACAACCGGTGCTCCTCCAGCGATTTCAATGACATCATCCGCAAAATCGTCTGAATGCGCAAAAGCTGTCACGGGGAGTCCAATGCCTTTTCGCGCCAACAGTTGGAGAGAACGCAGCTTATCTCGAGATCGCCCGATGGCCACGGATTCATTGAGAGGCCATACGCCCATCATTTCAAATTGTCGTAACACGGCCAATCCGTAAAAGGTGATGGAGGCTCCAATTCTTGGAATGACTGCATCATAACCTTCTAAGCTTTCTCCTTTATAACGAAGATCAGGTTTATGTGATGTGATATTGACATACACCTTGGTGGTGTTGATGACGTCGATCTTGTGACCGGCCTTCTCAGCGGCTTCCACAAGTCTTATGTGCGAGTACAACTTTGGGTTACGCGCCATCATGGCAAGTTTCATGTGTTATTCCTCCTCTTGAAAATGAACAGGGAATGAATGACGTAGTCGTGAGATTTTTGGTTCTGAAGTCTTGATGCAAAATGATTTTCCAGGATCGATAAGAAAATGGCCTTTGACAGCTGTCCGTCCCAGCAACATTCGAAATCCCATTTGATCTCGATTCGTCAATGTCACTTCAATTGGCCATGACTGCTCTCCCAACATTAAGAAGGTTTCAATGACTAAGCGTTCCTCCTGCGCTCCACCTGAATTCGTGACCACTCGGGACTCTACAACCGGACAGGTACAGGTTCGTATATCGGTGTCATTTCGCTGGTAAGGGTGAATGGCAAAACGAACCCAACTCTTCCCTTGTTTTTCATACAACTGAATATCAAACGCATGAAGCGCTGAGGTTCGCGCGCCCGTGTCAATTTTGGCTTTGATGCGATCAACGCCTAACTCAGGGAAAGCCACCCATTCCCTCCAACCGATGATGGGTTTATTCATGCGGTTGGTATATCTCCTCTTTCCTAATGAATGTGTAGAGAATCACGATCCGTCCCAAGGCTATGTACAATTTCAACATTCAATAAAAATTAACCAATGGATTCCGCTTGACGATTCCACGTAATAGACGTCCTAAAATATCTGCTCCAGTAATAATCCGTTTATGTTCCGGAGTCCAAATGAGTAGTAAGTCATGGTCAATGACGTCATCTTCCACATGTTCTGGGTTGACCTTCAATTGAGTCAGGAGTTCTCCAAGGGGAATTTTGGTGTGATCGTGGATAATAGGCCGATGACAATGCCCAAAAGGCTTGTATCGTTCCTCGACTAATAACTCTCGTAAAAACCCATCGGCATCAAGCACAAGACGAGGGGTTTGTTCTTCATCTGTAATGATGACCCACTTTTCTTTTGATTGATGGATACGTTGAACGAAGAGATCAGATACCGATGGGGTTTCTTTCGGAAAGACGATTCTCTGTCCATCAAAGGGTAATTGAATAATGCTCTGAGGATGCAGGGGTGAACCTTCCTCGAGAGAAGATATGTCATCAAGATTTAAGAAATTCGCCGCCCCATGTCCTTCAACTTCACTGATATCCGTCTCGGGGGTCTGGGCATGAATTTTTAAGAGCGTGTCCAACTCGTGGTCTTTAAACCACGTGACTCCTTCTTTCCCGACGATTCGATCAAGAATCATAGCCGATGGTTTGGCCATTGGATAAAACACGAACTGTAGCACTGTGACGATCGGTGCGAACTTCGCTCCGAGTCTGAGTGCATTTCTCGAGAAATAGGCTTGAGGAAGAATTTCTCCAAACAGCGTAATCCCAAACAATGAGAAAAAAAACGCCCACACACCCAACATTTGTTCTTCTGACAGTAATGTCAACAGCACATTGACTGCGACATTACTCCAGAGAAGAGTTGCAAGAAGAAAGTTGGCATCTTCTCGTACCTTGAGAACAGTTTTGGCTTCAACATCCCCTTGCTTATCCAGAAGCTCAAGATGAATGCGGCTCAGACTAAAGAATCCAAGAGTTAAGCCGGAGCACATCGCTGAGCCGGCAAGACAGGTAAAAATTCCTGCCCACATTAATACTGATTCCATCATGAACGCTACCTTCTGTCATGCAACGAGCAAGACTCAGCCTGAGACCAAGGGCTGAAGCCCACTCGAGTTTCTACTTTTCCAAACCCCTTCCTTACAAATGAGGGGAAATTCTGTGCTATTGCTCTCCCGTTGTATCCAAACGAAATTTGATGGAGTCCTTTTATTACATGCCCTTTCATAGTCAGCCTATTCAAGCAAACTTGCGAACATGGTGGCTAAGCCCAAGAAACTCAAAAACCCCGCGACGTCAGTCACGGTGGTCAGAATAATAGATGATGATTGTGCGGGATCTTGATTGAGCGCTTTCAGAATGATCGGGATCACGGCTCCAGAAAGTCCTGCCATCACCATAGAGAGTACCATCGAAATGGCAATGACCATCGTCAGTCCCCATGATTGACTCCAAACATAGACCGCGGCGGATGTGGTCGCAGCGACGGCAATACCATTCACGAATGCCACATATGATTCTTTGGTTGCCACACGGATCCACTGAGCTGGGCGTATATCCCGAAGCGCCAGTCCGCGCATGACGACTGCTAAAGCTTGGGCACCGGTATTTCCTGATTGTCCTGCCACGACTGGGAGCAACACAGCTAACGCTGTAAACCTGGCAATCGTATCTTCAAATAAACCTACGACAAATGCGGCGAGAAAAGCAGTGAGCAGATTGATTTGCAGCCAGGGGAGTCGTTTTCGAACAGCAAAGAATGGGGGGGAAAGTGCACGCTCGTCCTTGCTAGCCCCGACCATGGTCTGCATGCTAATAGTGGCCTCTTCTTTTTCGACCTCGATGATATCTTGATTCCTGATGACCCCGAGTAAACGACCACTTAAATCAGTAACGGGAATCGTGAGCACCTTCCATTCCTCGAAGACTTCTACGACTTGTTCTTGACTTTCAAGTGGATGAATGGTTGGCAACTCCCGCTTCATTAGTGATTGAAGTTGCTCTTGCGCGGGAGCCAGAAATAAATCACGAAGAGGAAGGATCCCGGTCAAAGTCTGATTGCGATCGGTTATATAGATTTCGTGCAGGTCACGCGGCGCACGTCTTCGAATCTGACTAATCGCGTCATCAACATTTAAATCTTGGGGTAGGGCGAAGAATTGTGAATCCATGAGGATGCCAACTGAATCTTCTGGATACTCTAAAAACGCTCTAATCTCAGTCGCGACGGTTTGCGCTACCGCTTCTAATGCCATATGACGCTTGTCTTCAGAAAGTCTTCGCAAAAGCGAAGCAGACACAGATGGTTCAACTTGCGAGAGTGTTTCCTTTAGTATTTCTGTTGGCATAGCTTCAAGAATTTCTGCCGCAACGGATGGCGTCATGGCAGAAATGATTTTGGCGATATCACGTCCAGACGCACCATGAAGGACTTCAAGAATTTCATCAATAGGATAGGATTCAAATATCTGAGCAACTTCTTCAGGATATTGCGAAAGAAACGCCTCATGCAGAGAGCTTGACGGAGTAATGGATGTCATCGTGTCTCCTCCTGCTTTCGGGAGAGCTGTTGATCTCGTGTTGCATTAAGCACCTCTCCAAGTGTTGTCATCAATCCAATACCAGAAAGCGAATACGCTTCCCAAAGTTGAAGGAGTGCATCCGAAAGAAATTCCGGCTCTCGTGTATGGGTGCGGCCCTCCAGAAATTTTTTGAGCGCACGATAGCGTAAAACGCCAACAAATGCTTTTCCTTGCTCAACGACGGGAAGACTATCGTGAACCTGCCATGCTGGATGTAAAAGAAGATCCTGCGCATTGGCAGACGCTGGAATCATCTTAACGTTTGGATTCATGATGGCTTGAAGAGATGTTTCTGCAGGTGCGGCGAGCAGTTCCTTCATCAGCACAACTCCAAGTAAAGTTGTCTGATGATCGATAATATAAAGGTAATAGATCGCTTGACGACATTTATGGCCAATGCGTTTCAATGCCTGCCCCACAGTGATGTTGGGTGGAAGCGTCAAGACACGAGGGTCAGCAAGACTCCCTGCCGTATGTTCCGGATGAGTCAACGTCCTACGCAAATATGGAGCGATTGCGGGATCAAGATTCGACAAGATCATGGATTGGGTTGCTGTGTCGAACTGCCGAAGTACGGCTCGAGCAGCGGAAGTAGAAAGACGACTGATGATTGTGGCACTGACGTCTGGTGGAAAATGCTTCAACACTTCCGCCATATGTGTAGGCAAATAATGCTCAAGCGCTGATGCGACATCTTCACTCTTCAAGTTTTTCAGGATGTCATAAGCCGCGTGTGACGAAAGAGATTCAAGATGACGGGCCACATCCATTGGGTGCTTCCGTATATAGGTTTGTATGAGGTCCTGTTGAAGTCTCATGTTATGAGCCCGCTGCCGGAGAGATAACACTGGCCACTTCGGTGAATTGCGCAGCAGGCACAACCACACGGCCTCGTTCAGTTTCTAGAACCACAACCATCGGTGTGACCGAGGTCACGGTGCCGTAATGTGGGCCGACTTGAATTTGCTCTCCGATTCGAATGATAGGTTGAATGTAGTGTGCGGCAATCAGATTACCTACCGCCGATCTCGATCCAAACCCAAACGATAACGCCGCTCCAGCAATGAGTCCGGCAGCAATGAGCACGATGATTTGATTCAGGAGAGATGTATCAATTCCTAATTCATTAATGGCCGTCACCAGCACAAGAAGCGTCGAGGCTACATACACCGTTTGTGCGATCACGGTGCCTTGGCGAATCCCCGCGGAGTCACAAGCCAATGCAATAAGCTCTCGAATAAAGTTTGTGGCAAGCAACCCTAAGACAAGAATGAGCGTCGCCAATCCAATTTTCGGCAAATAATACGCGAGGCCAGTGAGGGCTTGAGACAAGAGGGCTAATTCCAAGGTTTCAGTCGCAGAAATGAGAAACAGAAGAAAGATCACCCAAAATGCCACGGACCCAACAACTTGAGATAGGGTCCTCTTGCTCCCCGTTTTCTGAAGTATCGACAGCACACCTGTTCCACTCAGTAATCGGTCGACACCGACGAGTTCCATCAGACGACCGATTCCGGCCTGAACGAGTTTTCCCAAAATCACCCCGACTCCCAACAGCATGAGGGCACCGAGCGTTTTAGGGAGAAAGGTCATAAAGAGAGTAAAGCTGGCTTTGAGCGATTCCTCTAGCGGTGCAGTCCAAATTGTAATATCCACAAGAATACCTCCTGAATGAGTAGGATCTGAAATTTGCTCGGCTGTTATTCCGACATTCACATTGAGTGAGAAGAACAATCCAGTGCCATATTCATCAAAATCATACACCACACGTTCATTTGTCCATCCCGCTACCGAGGAACTTTCTTAAGGTGTGGTGGTCATCAGTGGCAATGGCACTGGAGAGCGCACATGTAAATCTCGTTGTGGAAATGGAATTTCGACTCCGTTTTCCCGAAACTTTTTGACAATCGCACAGTTGATGTCAGAGTGGATTTGACGTCGACCTTGAGGATCTCCGACCCATGCTAAAAGACGCATATTCCATGCTGAATCGCCAAACCCCAATAGCCATGCTTTGGGTTCAGGGTGTGATAAGACTTCAGGATGTTCTCTTGCTGCCTCGAGTAAAGAAGTAATCACCGTATCGAGTTCAGAGCCATATGACACACCCACGTCTACTTCTAAACGTGTTTTCGGGTCTCCATGGGACCAGTTGACAACGGTCGCTGAAATAAACTCCGAATTGGGAACAACAATGGCAATATTATTGAGCGAACGGATCGTGGTAGAGCGAATGTTAATTTCCACCACGTCGCCTTCTGTGTCCGCGACAGTCACGCGATCTCCCACTTTTATATGCTGTTCAAACAACAGAATAATCCCTGAAATAAAGTTTGAAGTCAGATTCTGTAACCCAAATCCTATTCCGACTGACAAGAATCCAAAAATGACCGCGAGCCCGCTGAGATCAATACCTATAAGTTGAAATGCGATAATGGCGCCCAGCACCCACAGCAAGTATTGAGCGATACGGGTGAGGGTGTATTTAGTACCAACAGGGAGGTTGACATGTTGTAAGAGACGATTTGAGAGCACACGACGAAGGATGCCGTTTAAAATGAAAATTCCAAGCATCGCCAAACAAAACACCATAAGAGAAGACAACGTCACGGGGGTTTGATTGACTGAAAACAGTTGATATGTGAACAGGCTTTCTAACGTCGTCATAAAATTCCAGTTGTCCATGCATGGTCCTCCTCAATCTCGGTCAATATCCACATTTGCCAACAATAAAAAGTCTAAAACGTACTGCCATAAAACTCTTTACTACTGTGAAGATACGTTTTCCTCTTCTGGTTCAGTTATCAAATCTTTGGGTAATGTAATCGTATTTTTTAAGACATCCACTGCAAATTGAGCAACACCTTGCAACCCTTCTGTGAAAGATTTTAAAGGCTGATATGTCACGTCAGGTTTTTCACGCGATCCCTTAACTTCGAATAATGCGGTTGTGAGACCTTTTCTTTCCCCTTTAAGAAGTCGACCAAACAGGGGAATGCTTTTCAAGAGGTTGGAATATTCACCAAATGGGCTGACCGCAACGATAAAATCGAGTTGATCCGTTGGCAGATCATAATTGCCGGCCGCTGTCATTTTAATCACTGGGCTATTCAACAAAAGATTATTCGAAGTCACACGTCCATTGGTCACAGTAAACGTGCCAGTCAAGGCGTTAAACGGCACACCCTCTTTGGCGAGATTGACTTTTCCCATGAGGAGGTTGGGAAGATTGAGAAGACCTAGGATTCTTGAAATGACTGGCGATTGAACGACGTGACCATCACGAATTTGAAATTCTCCTTTGCCTAACATTGCTTGCGTGAGGGGTTGTGAGTAAGAGAGAGCCGTTTCCAATGAAATGTCCATTGTCAGGTTGCCTGTTATCTTAGGCTCTTTGGAATTCTCTTTGGGTATGATGGCTTCCATCGGAAAGTCTTGTGTGCGGACATGCAGGGTTGCCTTATTGTCCTCCTGAGTCCATTGAACTCTGCCGGTCTTGTTCGGATCTGTCGATGTCTGCGCAGCAATTGAACTCTGTTTGTTCAGGTCAATGATCCCGCTCGTTTTCCACGCCATCCAATCTTTTCCTGAACCTTTAATGCTCACATTCGCCATCATATGCCGTAGCCCTAACTGTTCCTGTCCCGCAACCACGTCAACTGGAAAACGTGACCCATTGTCAGGTCCTGTAGTCAGCGTGACATCAACGATTCTCGAATCACCAACAGAGAACTTGCCTTTTATGTCCAGATGAAACGGAGATATTTCGAGTGTGGATTGGTGTATGTTCAATACGTGGTTTGGCATGAGTGCACCATCGAACTTGAGCCCCATCTGAATGCCAGCAGGTTTCTGCAAGATGGAAGGATAGGATATTTTTACCGGCGTGAGATCCGCGCTCATCTTGATGTCTGGCAGTTCGGTAGAGCCTGAAAGAGCCATGGTCATATCTATCGGCCCACCTGACAGACCACTTTCTTGAAAAATTTCGGGAAACATACGCTGCAGATCAGAAAGCTCAATCTGACTTTGAAGCCTGACGTCTTTTAGTTTATCTTGCTGTCCGTACGACACGGCCCCCTGTAACGTTGTCCGGCTTTCACCTACGTTTCCTCTCAGCACATGGATCTCGGCCTGGTCCTGATCAAGCCCAATTTCCCCGGAGAGATTCTGTACAGCAAGAGGAAATGCCGGAGTTTCAAAGCCAAGATTTTGCACAGTCAATTCTCCTTGATCAATCTTGAGTTCTCCAGGCTCCGTCAACGGTCCTTTAATCTTCAAGTCAACAAGAGCATGGCCTTCTACCTGCTGAAGATCAAGCCACACTGGAGGGTCGTGTTTGATCGCGTCGAGTTGATGTGCGGTCTTTAGAATATCCTTCGCCAGGATATTGGCATTGGCGGACATGATTAACATTGGGTGCGGTTCTCGAAATTCAATGCGGCCACTGGCCTGAAGGATTCGAGAGCCTTCGTATTCAGCAGAAAAACTGTCTATCGTGAGATGGTCTTGATTAAAACGCATATGTCCCGAGATTGCGCGTACCGCTAAAGCATACGTTCTCGGTCGAAAGCCGAGATTTCGTACTACCAACTCACCATGGTGAACGTTGAGTTGCTCTGGATCAGTCAACGGACCACCAATTGTTAATGTGAGATCTGCGTCTCCTTCCACATCTTGCATGTCGAGCCAGATTGGAGGGTCTTGTTTGCCTTCATAGTAGCGTCGAGCTGTTTTTAGTACATCTTCTGGAAGAACCTTGGCATTGGCGGTCAACGTCAGCGAAGGATGCAGCTCGTTCAACTCAATATGTCCCCGAGCATTCAAGATTTTTGATGATTCATATTCTAGAGAGACGTCGTTCAGGGAGAGCTCATCATGGTTGAGTACTACCGAACCATGTATGTTTTGGAGGGTCGGAAAAGACGAGTCAAAATTCACCCACCCATTGGATACAATAAATTTTCCGATGACTGAAAGGTCTGTGTCATCAGTCATTGGCCCGGAGACGGTGATGTGTTCAACTTGGACATTTCCCCCATGCTGATATTGGGTTAAGGCGTCCTGAATGCCCTCGGGTAACGATGGGGACGGAATGAGTTGCGTTAACGCCTTAATCCTGAACTTCGGAACTGTTGCCGTAAAAAGAAATGCCGGCTGCTGGCTCAACAATCCTGTGACGCTTGATTTTCCATTAATACCTAGTTCCCCTATTCGAGTAGAGAGTTCCTCCGCCACAAGCGTATAGCCTGCCTGATCGGGAAAGAACGAGAGAGTGGTCTGAAGATTAGCCTCTGGGTTTTGGGCAGTGAACTCAATCCCTGGTTCAAAAAATTCCAGGATGGGACGGAGCTCAACATCACTAGCCTTTATTTTGGCAGTCGCATGTTGAACGGAAAACCTCTCAACCTGTGCTGGTATCTGTATGCGACCATCAATAGACAGCGTTGAAGGATTCCCCCCGGTATCGGGAGGCGCTACAGATGCTTGAACATTGATCTGATGGCTTTCTAACTTCATAGTCATTATGGCTTCGAGATGAGAGAATACTATGAATCGTGGATGCTGTGGATCTGATTCATCGATCATCGTGATGCGGCCATTGGTGACTCCAAAGTTTTTTAATCCTGCGAATTTCACGAGCGACATGCCTGAATCCTCTTCAGTTTCAGGAAAGATAAACCAACTCCATGCTCCGTCTTTCCCTCGTCTGAGTGTTATATCTGGATCAATGAGCGTGCATTGATTGATCACAACTTGGCCAATCGCCAATGCGCGGAATTCGAATTCACAATCGCCGTCTTCTAATCGAAGGAAGAGTCGTCCCTTCTCGTGTTCTTTAAGCACCAATTGATTCAGTTTAACTTTTGGGGAAGCAAACAACTGAAGTTCCAAGTGTTTCGCGGTAACGTACCCACCGATGGCATCTCCGACTTTTTGCAAAAGATAGCCTTTCACAGGTTCGGAATCAGAGAATACAACAGGAACGGCAAGTGTTGCAGCCAATAGAAATATGGCAGCGATCATGAAAATGCAAAGATACTTGACTATCCTCATCGTTACATTTTGTCCGAGAATATATTCTGTAAAACTCTGCACATCGATGTGAAATGGCGTGAGTATGTCTCGAAGTGGTGTGTACTACAAGGGTTCTGTTTCCTGTGATTCTCCTATACGATTTGGTGAGAGGAGTGGGCTCACGTCTTTCGTATTGTCTACAGACTCGCTGTGTTTAAAAGGCTCTATTTCTAATGGGCCTTCGATGAGGTTGGTCGTCTGATATTCAATAAAAAATAGAATGGTGTATTGATTATAGTACGTTTTGGCACGATACCATGGGGTAGCTCGTAGAAATTTATCAGTCGAATTTTCATAGAATTCAAGAGCGAATCGGGTATATCCTGTTTGATAGGCTACTTTATAAATGGCCAGTTCTGGCAGAGCAAATGGGAGTATTCCCCCTTGAACCTCAGGCATACCAAAAAGAGAGACAGCTTGTTCGGTCCCCAAAGTCTGAATAATAATTTGGACACGATAGGTAGCCAGTTCGCAGTCTTGTGTGTCGATAAAGCCCTGTTTCCCAAGCCAGCTACTGATGATTCCGATCATAAATTGCTGATTTGTCCTCAAGCCTGTGGCTTTTACGCAGAGAGATGATTCAGGTGGAATCGGGATTGTGCTGGGAGGATTTTTCGGTTCTAAGCTGAATTCAACGGCCTGAGCCATGAGTAATTGCTCGATCATGGTTGGCGAACTTGGTTCCGGCAGAGTGTTGGCAGCAGCGCAGCTTGTTAGAAAAAAACAGATACAAGCCAACAAGATTAGATTATTAAGGAGTCTCATAATTTCATCCTGGGATTGCATTCATGGACTTTGCATTTCCCTGCGCATGATGATTGCCAACAACACAAAGTAGACAATTAGTGATAATGAGATCTCTTGACACGGTATGGCATAGGGTTCCATTACCGGAATTTAGCATTTTCACTGTTTAAGTCTGGCAGGCTTATGCGCGGTTCTGAGTATGATAGCAAAAAACACGTAATTTTCGTAGTGTAACGGAGACCGATGGATCGTGCTATGGTCGCGAGTGTTAAACATCGTGGGTCTGGACATGTTGCTTTAGCACTGCCGTTCTAACTTCTCCTTGAGAATATAGGGGAAAGTGGAAAATTCACCTCTTAACGACGATGGTTTTCAAGACTCCTGATGAATTCCGCAACCGCATCATGTATGTCATCATTCACCTCGTTAGCCCCTTTGGAAATATAGTCGATTTTTTTGTTCAATTCGTCTAGCTGTCGTTGAAAATTCTGAATGTCGCCTGTTCGATGAAATGCATTCATAGCGAGAACAAAGGCCGCAAGCGCAATAGCTAATGCGAAGAACTCCATACCACGCCTCTTATGTCCTTCTTACGACGGCCTAGTCAAAATAGGAGATGGTTATGTCAGAAAGCCATGCTCGCGATGCCAATGAGCACGCCGACCATGAATGTCAGAATATCCACTATTCCAAGGCCTTTCGTCTCTCGAGCCAACCGCTAGACATCAGTCGTCAACTTGTCGCTTTTCTATGACCGGCAATGTGCTCCTCCTTGATTTATAGACTGGACGTTGCGTAATTATCATGCGCTTTCCATTTTTGGAAGTGACATTTGCATGCTGGTAGATGGGCAGCATCAGTCGCGACAAACCTCCAGAACTCCTAACAGTCAGACCTCTGGAGGTTTGTGAATAGACTACCGATCTCCGCGTAATTGACTGAGCCAATGTTCCATTTGGCGGCCCGCGGCTTCGCGCCCCCCGAGACCAAACGACAACGCTACCGCCACCGCAATGGCCCCCAGCGTGAGCCCAAAGGCCAGATTCACAATATCGTCAGCCAGGCCCATCGCCCGCAGGCCCATCGCTAAGATCAACCCTAAGATGGCAAAGCGGGCAATACTGGCCACCGACGCTGATCCCGCCCGACTGATCGCCCCATGCGCCAGATTCGAGAGCCAAAAGCCAATCGTGATGATCGCCCCACCGAGCAAGACTTGACTACCAAACTGAATAAACATAGCCACCAGTTCCGAGACTTGGTGAAACCCCAAACGATTTGCCGCTTCCACGGTCGCAAAAAGCATAATGAAGAAGCTGATCACTTTCCCCACCAGTTGAGACGGAGTCGTCTCGCCTGCAAAGGCTTGCCCCATGCCCAATTTTTCGGGCAGCCCATCCAACCCGATGCCTCCCAGCAGGTTGCTCATCAATGACGAGACCAACCCTGCCACAAAGTAGGCAATTGCCAGAATCATCGCCGCGGCAAAAATATTCGGGATGGCCGTCATCATCGCGTTCAACATTTCAATAGCCGGTTCCGTCAACGCATCAATCTTGAGCGCTTGCAGGGCTGCCACCATAGCCGGCACCAAAATCAGAATATAGACGACCAACGCAACGAGCTTCGACAAACTCATGGTCCCTCGGAGGCCGGCATTCTCCCCCAGCCGGTCCACCCCAGAGGCGGCTAACAGATTGCTCACCAAGTCTCGGAGGATCTTGGCGACAAACCAGCCCACATACCCGATAATGCCCGCCGCGAGAATATTCGGGAGCATCGAAAGAATATCATTCACCATCCCCTGGACCGGATCCAGAAGCCCCTTGAGTTCTAAGGCTCCTAACACCGCAGGTAGGAATAACAGGAAGATCAACCCGTACAGCACATTCCCCAAGTTCTCACTCATGGGACTCATGCCCGCCCCTGTCGTGAGTTTTTCATCTAAGGTCGTAGCACTCAAGGCCTTGCTTACCAGGGTTCGCACGATCGTGGCCAACACCCACGCGACAAGCAACAACACCCCTCCTGCCACCAGCTTGGGGATAAACTCAAAGACCTGCCCAACAAGTCCATGAAGCGGGCCGGACACTGTTTCGAGCTTAAGGGCATTGAAGAAGGCCATGAGGACAAGTAGCAAAATGACATAATACAACCCCGTCGCCACCCCAGACTCGAGATCCATCTGAGTCCCCGTACTCGTACGCAAGCGATCATTGACTTTTAAGTATTCAAGAGATTTTCGAACTCCGCCTCTAATGGCGACTGCAAACGCCCATCCCACAAGCAGGATGGCCAGGGCCCCAAAAACGGTCGGCAGCGTTTCGCCGAGAGTTCCCTGCAACGACTCTACGAGTTTACTGGTATCCATGAAGGCCTCCTTTTTAATGATGTGTAGTCTTATGCACAGCACAGACCTAGGCTACCATATCTTTTTCCTTTACCACCACGCGCCAGCTTTTTCGGCTGCGTATTCACGAGAACAGTCAGATGGCTTGGCCAGATGATCGGAACTACACCCTACTCCTTCCAGGTTGCCGCACACCCACGCGGCAAGCAATAATTCATGGTAAGAGCTGCTTGGGTGTGCAATCCATTCGTATAGGTGATAGAACAATGGGATCATTGATCCTTAACAACTCACCCTGTCCCTCCTCTCAATGTAGAATGTTTTGCCAAGACAGAGATTTTTAATTGATAGAAAAAGACGCGATTGAGAGTATAGAAGAGTTCATGTTGAGTATAAGGTTTGTAGAGGATTGCCACTGCCCCATCCCGCATGGCTTGCCTTCGTAGAGCATAAGACGTATTTTCCGTGATCATGAACATCGGAATTTTCTTCATGTACGAAGATTGCTTCAGCAAATAGAAGAGCTGAAGGCTATTCATGGTCGGAATGTGAAAGTCAGATATCATCAGGCAAATATTCGAATGCTGTTGAATGATCGATAACGCTTCTTGGCCACTTTCAGCTTGCATGCAGGTATATCCAGCCTGTTCCAGAGTGTGGTTTTTAAAAGACCGCGAGGTGCTGGGGCATTTTCTACGATTAAAATGGTTGAGAAATTAGATACATGCCGTCGAGAAAGGGATGATTCTGAGCCTGTTGTTAACACTGGCATGCAAAGGGCCTCCTCTAGCTCGTCGCTCAAGAAAAGAGGAGGGGAGCCAACCTGTTGAGGTTGGCTTCTTGTTAACGGCATGTAGGAATTTTTTATTCCTCCTCTGACTGGTCTATGTCTTCTTTTTCTTGCAATTCAATATTGAGTCCCTTACCGCCTAGCGTCAGTTGAACACCCTTAGTAGCTGCTCGGAGATTCAGTACTACGCCTTTCGTATTTTTCATGGTGACTCCGGCTTTTCCTTTTCCTACAGCATACGCAGCCTCTGCGGCCGCATATTTCCCAGAAAAATCGGACAGCTTAGTCAGATGAAATACCTTTCCCTCAGCTGATGCAGTGGAAATACCCAAATCCATGACACTCAACCCTTTGACAGTAAATGGATAATCTTTCCCTTCAAAAGTAAGCGTACCCGTCCCCCAATTGATCCCCACTCCCGCGGCGATCGATGTGGTTGACAGCATCACGGTGCCGGACGGTTGCGGAATTTCAGCTTCCTCGGCAAAGGTTGTCAGAACAGAAAAAACGCTGATAACGATTAAATTGGAAATTAGGCGAGTAAACTGTTTCATAAAATTCCCTCCTTGGATTTTACACCTATGAGTAAACCAATATGAGTAAACCAAGCGCCTCTTCTTAAGATGTCTATATAGACACACCCCTTATTTCAATCTGTATGGCTACCGATTCACACCCATTTAGCCTCCTTTCCAACAAGGTGCACAGAACTATTTGATTTTCATCGGCGATAATCGTCTTTCCCTCTTTTGTCACTCATTCCCATTATGCAAGTTGACTGTTCTGATAATTTAGACACTTGAGATAAGAAAATCGTCACATGTTTTTTTGTGTTAATATACAGCGTGTCGTATTCTTGAGGAGGGAGGAGAACTGCGGGGTGAGAAAGACACTGCTTAAAATCCTGATGGAGGGGACGACGGCTTTCAATCGTGAGGTACAGTCGGACACTATTTGCACTGGGATTAGGCAAAAAACCAGAATATGAAGTTAAGAAGTTAGCAGAATGGACTGGACCGTGAGTTACTGTGTTCCAAGTCGTCGTTTATTCGAGCCTTCTTCAATAATTTGTTCGTGTGGGATGTGTACTGGCTCTTCATGTTCAGTTTTTAAGACAACGGAGACCGGCGTAATCTTGATGATTGTGCCCTTCTGTCCAACAAGCAAAACTTGATCCCCGACACGGTAGAGTTGAGAGATGTAATATCGACTCAAGACATTCGACATAATCGTGCGACTACCAAGCCCTATGGAGAGAGCGATCGCCAAGACCATTCCGGCGATAATGACCGTAATATTGGCCGTAAAGACTGTCATATCCAGCCCAAGCTCTGTCAGCGCCATCATGATTCCAAACCCAATAATCATCACTTCAAGAAATGAGCTCAATGCACCGGCGTAGGCAATATTCAGGGTTGAGGATGTCGAGGCCACCGCGTCTTTTATCACCTTGGCAAGGTAGAGAGCGATCACGAGGATAAGAAAGGCGCCCAGGACATGGGGGAGGTAGGCGATAAAACTGTTTAAGGTATCGAGGACGACCTTGAGACCAAGCACTTCGGAAGCTGAGACAAGAAACACCAAGAGGACGATGTAATAGACCAGGCCCCCAATGATCTGATCAAGATTTTTGGCTATTCCAACTTTTTTTAACGTCTCATTAAAGTTGATCTTCTCTCCCAATGCGACAATCCCAATGACACGTAACAACTTGACCGTCAATCCACGAAGGAGTTTGGCTGCCACCCACCCTATGAGAATGATAAGAACGGCCCCAACGATATTGGGTAAGTATGCCCCAACAGTCTCAACTAAACTTTGAAAAAAGGTCCAGACGACCATTCCCCACTCCTTGACTTCATTCTGAGTGCCAACCATATGTATCTCCTCTCACTCGTAGGTTGAATCATCCAGTAAAATTCCCGGGAGCGACATATAAAATGCTCCAATTTCCTTCGCGACGATAAGAAAGAAAACGGCCTTCATGATACGCTCTTTCGTCACATGATCAGGCTCGGGTATTTCCAACGCATCCAGGACTTGTTCAAATACAAGTTGTTCGTCGTCAATCATGCTCCATCTCCTCTCGGAGTTTCACCATTAACCGTGAGACTCTCATTTTGACCGCACTGACCCCTATATCACAAGCCGCAGCAACTTCTTCATAGGTATACTCACCCATATATTTCATGGCGAGGAGTGTTCGGTCTTCTATAGATAATTTCAACAGAAGATGGTGAGCCTCGGCAGCATGATTCGGATCGCTTGCAGTTTTCTTTTCTGTTTCCACGTTCTCTAACAAGCGGGCCATTCGGGTTTTGGCTTTGATGTGATTCAAGCAGTGATTGGTGGTTAAACGATAGAGCCAAGTTGAAAAGGTCGACTGCTTCTTGAAACCGTGAAGGCGCAGGAAGACTTTTAACCATACCTCTTGCATCAAGTCCCGGGCATCTGAAGCATTGGGACAGATGAAATAACAGCGTTTCAAGACCTTCGACGCATAACGGTCATAGAGAGCTTCGAATGCTTTGAGATCGCCTTGGACGATAAGATCGATCAGGGCGTTGTCATCGTCGGTATCATGGATGCCCATGTCAGTAGCATGCGCCTGCATAATAACGTCAGACTCGAATCGTTGAACCCGACTGAACAACCATTTCCTTGTGGCTGGCTCTCTTCTTATTCATCAGCGTCATAGAACAACAAGTTGAATGTGCAGATTAGCGCATACGCGCCATTTTCGGAAAAATTTTTCGTCATGTTCTCCCTCTGCTACCTATTAAGTTATTGTAGTGAGACAACTGAGCTGAGCATATCGTCACATCGACCCATCCTGAAAACATACGGCGCTGCCATTCAGAGTGACCAGGGAACCAGGTCAGTCATTCCATTGATCACCGGTTTTTCGTAGTCGGGACTGTCAATATTTCTGCAAGGTAGGCTTACTCAAAGTGGGAAGAAGAATCGGAAAATTTTCTTTTGCAGCTCCTTTGAATATTTTGGCGACGACGAATCGATTCAATAAAAACCTCGATCAGTACACTCTCGGGACGACGGAATCACACTCATGCGTTGAGGGATGAACGCGGATTGCTGCTCGTACGTCAATCGATGATTTCTGATGGAAATACGTTATAAGCTTCTCGGACTCCGCCATTTCGGCTCAAAGCTCAACGAGAAAAATGGCAACGGGTTCCGTATTCGGATCTAAACGAATGATATATTCCGTCCCCATCACTTTATGACGGTAGTCTTGAATGAGTTCATGCATGTGATAGTTATCAAATTCTCCAATGCCCATTTCTTTGATGGGAATCGTGAGCCGTGCTTCTTGTACAGCATACGGATCCATATTCACGGCAATCAGCACGATGTTCGTTTTGTCTTCCGTCATTTTCCCGTAGAAAAGAATATGGTCGTTATCGGAGATATAGAATCGTAAATTGGTGAACGAGTGCAACGCGGGTTGCTCTCGCCTGATGCGATTGATCTGCGTTATGTAATCTCGAATATTTCCTGGACGGTCCCAGTCCCAGTGTCTGATTTCATATTTCTCAGAATCCCGATATTCTTCGGTTCCAGCAATGGCCGTATTTTCGCATAACTCGTAACTATTATAGATGCCGTATGTCGGGGAAAGCGTGGCCGCCAGCGCGAATCGAAATTTAAACGCAGGCCGTCCTCCCTTTTGCAAGACTTCGGGAAGAATGTCTGGAGTGTTGGCAAAAAAGTTCGGGCGGAAATAGTCTTTCATGGGAGACTGCGTTAATTCCGTGAGGTACTCGGTCATTTCCAGTTTGGTATTACGCCACGTAAAGTAAGTATACGATTGCGTAAAGCCGGACTTCGCTAAGACCCGCATCATTTTGGGGCGAGTGAACGCTTCTGCCAGAAACAGCACCTCGGGGTGATCCGATTGAATTTCCCGAATGAGCCACTCCCAAAAAATCACCGGTTTCGTGTGAGGGTTATCAACGCGAAAAATCTTTACCCCACGTTCAACCCAAAATAACACGACACGCTTCATTTCCTGCCATATCTCTGCCCAGGCGTCAGAATAAAAATCTAGGGCGTAGATATCTTCATATTTTTTTGGAGGATTTTCGGCATATTTGATAGAGCCATCAGGACGTTGCTTAAACCATTCCGGATGTTCCGTCACATAGGGATGATCAGGAGTTGCATTAATGGCAAAATCTAAAGCAATTTCCATCCCATGTTTATGAACCGCTTCTTGAAAGTGAGCAAAATCATCAAGGCTTCCTATTGCAGGTTCTATGGCATCATGACCGCCATGCACACTTCCGATGGCCCAAGGACTTCCAGGATCTCCGGGTTTGGACGTGAGGCTGTTATTACGGCCTTTGCGATTGGTTTCTCCAATGGGATGAATCGGGGTGAGGTACAAGACGTCGAACCCCATCTCGCGAATGAGAGGAAGACGTGTTTCACAATCTCGAAATGTTCCCCCTTTGCCTTCCACCATGCCCTCAGAGCGAGGGAAAATCTCATACCATGCACCATATCGCGCACGCTCTCGGTCCACGACAACTTCCAATGTCCGAGCGTACGTGGTCCAGGCGAATCTTGGTTCATGCTCGCCAACCAAGTTGGCTAACGTTTGATCCAATGCTACAGTAATTTTGGCTTCCTGATCCGACGCGGATGCGAATTGCTCTAACCAATTTTTGAGCTGCGACTTATCAGTACCTTTGGCACGCGACATCGCGAGCTTGATCTGGGCCTCGCCTTCCAAGAGTTCACTTGCCAAATCAGGCTGTACGCCATGTTTTTTCTTGAGTTCGAGTCGCCAAGTCTCAAAACTCTGGACGTAGCCTCCAACCGTATACACATATCGAGTATTTTTTTCGAGAACGAACGAACCCGCCCATCGGTCATTATCCACATGATGCATGGGAGTTTCTGACCATTCTTTTTGATCGTGGACTTTGTGGCGCAGTCTGGCGGTGAGCGTGTCATGACCCTCCTTAAAGATGTCGGCCGTGACTTCTAACGTTTCACCGACGATGCGCTTGATCGGATATCGCCCAGCGTCAAGTTCAGGTTCGACATATTCAATAACGATTGGATGAAGCGTTTTGGGTAACTTGTGCATCGTGCACTCCTTTTCATACTCAAAGTGTTTTAAGCTTCAGTGTCGACGAAAATCTTACTATCTCACTCGAGTGGACGAAGATTAGCACTCAAATAAAAAACAGCTCTCTTATTCTGTTTCAAGAATTTGCCGTATCCCATCTAATGGAATGCCGACCCAATCAGGGCGATTGTTGAGTTCATAACCCAACTCATAGATCGCTTTCTGAATAATATAGGCGTCCAACAGGACAAAAAGCTCATCACGGTCCTGTGGAAGAAAAGGTGCCTCTTCCGTCACAGACAAATACGCGCTAAGAAACGTCGTACTGACGCAAATCTGCCAGAATCTTGCCCACGGTTCCAGCACGGGATAGTCCTCAGGTCGCACACCTGCGACTTGTCCTACAAGGCTGGAATACGCTGCATAGTGAAAGGACCGCAGCATGCCCGCCACATCTCGAAGGGGTGATTCCTTTAAACGCCGAACGCTCAACGGCCGCGCAGGTTCGCCTTCAAAATCAATAATGATAAAGTCTTTTCCGGTGTACAGCACTTGTCCGAGATGATAGTCGCCATGACAACGAATGCGCATAGCTTTAATCTTTTGATCGCGAACCGGCAGAAACCGTTTTCTCAAGATCGTTTCCATGCCAAGAAACTCTTTTGCCGTCGACTGGATGGAGTCAGGTAATGTTTTGAGACGGTGTTTCAGCAAGGGAAGATTTTGATTCGCTAATCCCACCATGCTTTGGTATAGGCTGCGTCGGTAAAAATCCGTAAACGATTCAGGGGTAAAACTTTGGTCTTCCGTCTCAGACCCTAAGGCCAGGTGTAACTCTCCGGTTCGAACACCCAACAATCGAACTTCTTCGAGGTAGGGACCGATAAATTCTTGGGCCAGTTGGGGAACCTCCTTTTCAAGTAATGTCGAAAGATGGCCTTGCGGAATCATCGAAGACGTCATGGTTGTCGGATGAGTCGATGCTGCTTCGTAGTAACGACCTAATTCGTCCAGGGTATATCGCCACGCGTCTCCTTCGTTCACCATATATTTCTGAAGAATGCCAACTGAGATTGTCTCTCCATTGTCTCGTTGATACTCCAGTTGGCCAGCAACAGGAGCGATGTGCGGAAACCCTTTGGCCGTTAAGAAATGTCCAATTTCCAAATCTGGATTGACTCCAATGTCGATACGACGATACAGCTTTAAGATGAACTCACTTCCGAATGCAATAGAGCTGTTACTTTGTTCTCCTCGAAGAATAGTCGGGAGTAAATGCGGGCGTTGTGTCGTGAGTCGACGTCGAAATTCTCGCACAGATCCTGCCACGAAATCTCCCAAAGGACCATTATATCGGCGTCCTCGCGTCATGCTATCAAGCAAGTGAGTTAAGAACGGTGGCGTCCAGACCGCATCGCATAACACTCCGTGACGTTCTTGCCCTTTTTGCTTAATCGTGATTTCCGCCAAGAGTGCCGGAGTATCCTGTAAACTTCTGGCTTCTTCCGGCGTAATGAAACGAAGGGGGAAGAAGTAGGTCTCTGGTTCTCCTTCGGTATATTCAACGCGGAACAAACAAAGTACAACTAATGGATCTTCATTGGGAACAGAAACGGTTTCAATAATTTCGACGCCCTGAAGAATTCGAGCTTTTCCTCCAAACCAACGACAACCTCGAAGATAATCCGGCAAGATAGCTTGCAGGCGCACCTTATCCCGACTCGTCGGTAGATGCTCCCAATCTCGTGTGGTCGTCAGTGTGGGAATATCTCCGGAATCTGTTGAGAGCATCGGGGTGGCATCTGATACAGACGCTTGGAGTTGAAACCAATAAAATGTGTGCCCACTTAATGTGAGAAAGTAGGGCAACTCACCAATTGGTGGGAATTTCGTATGTCCGAAAATTGAGGTCGGCACCATGCCCTTGTATTTTGAAAGGTCCAGTTCGACACATTGCGCATAGCGGGAAAGGTTTGCGGCGATTAACACCAGTTCCTCGTCATATTGCCGGAGATACACCAGCACTTTGCGGTTGGCTGGTTGTAAGAATTGAATGCTTCCTTGCCCAAACACTTTAAATTGCTTACGGATAGACAACATTCGTTTCATCCACCACAGTAGTGATTGGGCATTATCTTGCTGCAATTCCACATTCACCGCTTCATAGTGGTACTCCGGATCGATGATAATGGGAAGATAGAGCTTCTGTGGATTCGTTCTTGAAAAACCAGCATTGCGATCCGCATTCCATTGCATGGGAGTGCGCACGCCATTGCGATCCCCGAGGTAATAATTATCTCCCATCCCGATTTCTTCGCCGTAGTAAATCACTGGAGTCCCCGGCATGGAGAACAGAAGACTATACATCAGTTCGATTTTCTTTCGATCATTCCCGAGGAGAGGAGACAGTCGTCTCCGAATGCCAAGATTGATCCGAGCCTTGCTGTCATGCGCGAACATGCGATACATGTAATCCCGCTCTTCATCGGTCACCATCTCGAGCGTGAGTTCGTCATGATTGCGAAGAAAGAGCGCCCATTGACAGTTTTCTGGGATATCGGGAGTCTGGTCCAGAATATCGATGATGGGATAGCGGTCCTCCATCTGCATGGCCATAAACAAGCGCGGCATGAGCGGGAAGTGAAAATTCATATGGCATTCATCACCATTTCCAAAATAGGCCGCCGCATCTTCCGGCCATTGATTGGCTTCGGCTAACAGCATTCGATTTTTGTATTTTTTGTCGACATGCTTTCGAAGTTTTTTCAGGTACACATGCGTCTCATGAAGATTCTCACAACTGGTGCCTTCTCGTTCGTAGAGATAGGGGACGGCATCGAGCCGAAGCCCGTCGACACCCATATCAAACCAAAAGTCTAGGACCTCAAAGATGGCACGTTGCACATCAGGATTGTCATAATTGAGGTCCGGTTGATGCGAGAAAAATCGATGCCAATAGTAGGCATTCGCCACAGGATCCCATGTCCAGTTGGAGTTTTCCGTATCCTTAAAAATAATCCGCGTGTCTTTGTACTCTTCTCCGGCTTCACTCCAGACATAATACTCGCGCCACTTGCTGCCGATTGGGGATTTTCTCGCCCGTTGAAACCAAGGATGCTGATCAGATGTGTGATTGACAACGAGTTCTGTGATCACCCGAAGACCTCGACGATGGGCCTCGCGGACAAATGCTCGAAAATCTCGACGAGTTCCGTACGAGGCATGGATGTTCGTAAAGTCAGCGATGTCGTACCCATCATCGCGTAATGGCGATGGACAAAACGGGAGCAGCCAGATGGCTGTGACGCCAAGGTCCTGCAAATAGTCCAACTTTTCCACAAGCCCACGAAAATCGCCAACGCCATCAGCATTACTATCATGAAAAGCGCGAACGTGTAACTCATAGATAATGGCATCCTTAAACCACAGAGGATCGTTTTCTCCAAACTCAGACATCTTGTCAGAACCAGGCATCATTCCTCCTTATTGTGCTCCATTGGTATACGAGATAATATAAACCATTCTACACGGGAAGGCGTACAAGGAACATCAGCAATATCTGATTTTTTACTCCCTTAAATCATCATTGCACATACCCGAGCTAGATTAATACCGTTCTAAAACTCTGCCTTCTTACTGGCTATTAGGGAAACGATAGTTCACAAGCCTGATTAAACCAGAGAGCGGAAAACGATGGAAGGGTCATGAATAAAAAAAATTGAACAGGCAAGTGTGGACAGGGAGGGACAGTTAGGAAAGCGACGATGGGAGGCATTTTGAAGCAAGGGGAAACGTGTATACTCGATCATTGATCACACGAGCGCGAATACACTCATCACGATTTGGCTCTCCTGACGAATGAGTGATGTTGTCTATGACGTCGTGGGTATCAACATTGAGCGATAGCCGAGTCAAGTAACGTCCTCATGTTTGAAATGAGAAATGACGTGGCGTTCGCTGGGATACCTGTGAGTCACAGAATAACAAGGTGGGGTGCTCAACAAAGGGTGCCACATCATCAGACGGCTTTCCGATACGGAACCATCGTCTCCAAGATTCTCTCGATTGGAACGTATGTGGATGCGCGATAGTTGGCGTTTTATCGTGTCGGGATAACTGAATCGGCTAGAGAGGCTTTTAACACTGAACAGATCGTCGGCAAGCAGAAAACATACCCAATCCACCGAACCATATCTAATAACCGAATAGGCAAACTGGGGCCTATAGTTCAATTTCAATACGGACAGTCGAATGTTGTATATGAAACTAAAACAAAGGAGGGCTGAAGAAAATCGTCAATAGGGCCGCGGGCAGGGGCTGCGATTTTCTTCATTGGGCATGGCGGGGATTTTAGAGGAATTTGTAAAGAAACTTCGGAATATAAAACTTCTGTTTGGTGAACACAATACCTAGCAAATTACCACCCCTCATGAGAATTTGCTTTTTCACGCTATTTGCTACAGCAGATCGAGTTTTTTCAGCTTCTACTACCAGTACTATGCCATCTACTGTCTCCGAAATCGCAAGACTATCTTTAGCCACAGTCACTGGAGAGGAATCAATGAGGATGAGGGAAAATTTTTCCCTAATTGTCTTCCACATGTCCGGAGAACTAAATTGATTTCGTCGAGTGAGCGATGATTGAAGATTTGCAGAAAGAGTGGCAAGAAATAAATTTGCTCTCTCCACCTCAGAAACAACTCTATCAAGCGTCAGTCCTTCTTTTAGTAACTGGTCTATGGGAGGTTTTGACTCCACGTCAAATGCTTGATATTGACAGGGATTGCTCCCATCAGCTTCGATGAGCAGAACAGGCTTTGCGCTCTTCTGTGCCGAAGCAATCGCAAAATCCCGTACCAGAGTAGATGTCCCTTCTCCTTCCAGAGACCCGATAAACTGGATCACGTTTTTTTCAGGATTAGGTAGCAAGGCAGAAATACTTTGCGCTAATCCTAATAATTCTGATACCTGATAAAGGGTAGGAGCAAGGCCGTCGTGCGTTAAGTTTGAGGTGGAAGGCAAAGAAACGGTTGCCGAAACATTATCTTGCTCCTTAGTTTCCGCAAACCGCTCTCCGTGAGCGATTTGCAATGCATCATATATTTTACTCATTAAGAATTGTCGTCCTTACGATATTCTGGCAACCATAATTTCTGACCTGGAAGAATCATGTCCGGATCAACAATTTGAGGATTATGACGTTTCACCCAATCGATATATTTTATATCTGTTGACCCATAAGCCTCATTGGCAATTCTACTCAAACTTTCTCCATCCTGAACGGCTCGCGTCTGTCTTCTCCCGCTTGCAGGAGAAGACGTTACCTCCGTTGTATCAGATTCAAACCGAACCGCTGAATTATGATGAATAGAGTCATCTTTGATATTCGTTGAAGCTTGAGCAGATTGAGCATCAATGCTCTTTTCCTTGCTTGTTAGTCCCTTGCCAGCCTGGACTCCTCGGCTAGTCACCACACTCCGAACGAGTGCACTGTCTGCCTGTGATTGACTGCTTGAGGATGGCGAGGTTAACGGATCTATAGAAATTCTACTCAGAGTCTTATCTGTGTCTTTCTCGGATTGGCTCTTTACGACTTCAGAAGAATTCTCAAGCACATGATCACTACCTACATTATTCGATCGTGTGGCACTCTGCATAGAAGAATTATTGGATGTAGAATTTTGTATGATATTCGATCGTGACATGCTTCCACCCGTCAAAGAATCCGTTGTGGAACGACCATCCTTAGTAAGGTCATCATTTTTATCAAGATTGACAGCCTGTAATCTTTCACTGTTTATATAACTGCTCAATGGTCCCCTCAGAACCATCAGACTTAATCCCAGTAACAAAACAAAACCCGCGACTAGAGCAGCCCACTTCCACGCAACTGGAGAATGAGCACCATCGACATCAGAAAGGATTTCTTTGACGACACTCACAGGCACGGGGGTGATTTGTCTGCCGAAACCCGTAATGAGTGCATTATCACACAAAATATTTAAGCGCCGAGGAATTCCTCCTCCCTTTCGTGCAATCAGCCGAAGGGCTTTTGTGGTAAAGACTGGATTGCCAGGAGTTGACGCTACGGCAATTCGATGAAGAATTAACGCTTGACTTTCTTTTTCTGTCAGAGGACAAATTTTTGCTCGAAGAGCAATCCGTTGCTGAAACTGTCTTAACTCTGGCCGGTGTAGTAACGTCTCCATCTCAGGTTGCCCAACTAACACTACTTGCATGAGCTTGTCAGTCGAGGTTTCCAGGTTTGACAACATGCGCAGACTCTCCAATGTCTCAATCGGCATATTTTGGGCTTCATCAATAATCAGAACGACCGTACCATGTTCTTTGTATACTTCAATCAATGCTTCCTGAAGTTGCTGTACCATTTCAGGGACATCATCGTGAATTGGA
Organism: Nitrospirales bacterium; assembly: GCA_965223675.1. Lineage (GTDB taxonomy): Bacteria > Nitrospirota > Nitrospiria > Nitrospirales > UBA8639 > JAGQKC01. The sequence continues at coordinate 1,276,792 of OZ245013.1, forward strand.
AGAAGATCAAGCTCTCTAAATATTACGGTAAGAAGACCATGGTACGAAACGGCCGGATTAAAGATATAGATAACCTTGTATTTCGGGTCGCAATGTGCTTCGAGAAAGGTACGAATAATCGTTGTCTTCCCTACCCCGACTTCTCCAACAATTTCGATAAATCCCTTTCTTTTTTCTACGCCATAGACAATCGCTCCCAATGCTTCCTTATGACTCGTACTCAAAAAAAGGAAATTCGGATCTGGTGTAGTATGAAATGCTTCCTGATTAAGACCGTAATAAGCCAGATACATAATAAAAACTCTTATCGCTTTTGACCAAAGGCCGCCAGGACAGGAAGGCCCAAATCTTCAGCTGCTTGATCAGGTCGAGTATATCCCCCGTGAAGATATTCGAACACAAAACCAAGACCGATACTCATAATCGCACTAACGATTGCGCCTAATAACAGAGTGATGTGTTTTGGCCTTCCAGCTAGCTTCCTCGGGATCTCTGCGGCCTGAATCACGCTGACATTGGACATTTTCAGCTGGTCCATTTCTTCAGATACCTTAGCTTCTTCAACTTTCTTGACATAGATCTTGTAATTCTCCTCAGCGGTGTTTCTCGTTCTTTCAAGACCAACCAATTTCTCTCTCAACTCGTCGAGTTTCAGAATTTTTTGGTCAAGGTCGGCGATTTGATTAATGATGACATCGTTACTCGCTTGAAGAGTTTTTAATTCAGACAATGCGGCGAGACGCGCAATTTCCAGGTTCTGGAAGACTGGATTCTTTCCACTTGTCACGCTTTTGTCTCTCTCAGCGTTTTTTTGCGCATTGATATAATCTTCCACCAATTCAATTTCTTTCTGAATGTTCTTAACTGGCAAACTACTTTCAGTATATTTTGACAAGAGAGCTTGTTTACGCCGATTCAGCTCAAATAAATCATCTTTCGCCTTGGACATCATTCCTCCAGCCTCTGTCGTCGAGAGGGGAATTTGTTCTGGAAGAGTTTTCATCTGAGTTTCAAGAGATATAATTTTCCCCTGTAATCCCTGCAGTTGATTATTAATCGACTTGTGATTGGTGTCGAGTTGAGAACGCTGATCTAACAGTCGTCGTTGTTGATCTTCGAGTGGAGATGCAAGATCATGCTCTTGCTTGAATGCATGAAGGTGACTTTCGGAACGTTCTAAGTCTTTTTTATATTGCTGAAAACGCTGAAGTAAAAACGAAGCTTTTGGATCACTAAATACCTGAAGGTGTTTTTCTTTTAACATATCGATCAACGCATTCAAGGCCATTGCCGCGACTTTTGGGTCCCGATGTAGAAATTCGATTTCAATCACATTGGTTCCCTCTACGACGGTAGACGTTAAATTTCCCAAAAATCTTGAAGTGGCAGTTTCTATTTGCCACTCTTGAACAACGTTCGTTGGCCCCATTAAGTCGGGATAAATATTTTGCACTCCTATCACTTCAATAGCTCGTCTGACTAAATCTCTGCTCTCGAGAATTTTTTGCTCTGATCTCACAGCCGCAATTTCATTGTACCTCACGATTTGATCCGTATCGCCAATTTCAGGTCGAAAAATATGCTCTCGTCCAAACTTCAGAATAATCGTCGCGTGCGCATCATAGAGTGATTCCTTAGAGTAGACCCATCCAGCGACCGATAAAAACATCACAATAAACATAATCAGAATTTTTATTTTCTGCCGAAAGAAAGCTGTTAAAGTATCTCGCGGACTTCCAAACGGATACGGCAATAACTCCTTTTCGACCGTAACCTCAGTTTCCACCTCTCACTCCTTTATTTGCCTTGTTGGTGGAGGGGACCCCGACCTCGCCCACGAGTACATGAGAGGATCGGAGTAGGACGGCAATCTCAGGTGTTTTGAGTTGGCCTGTATAATTCTTTACAAGAATTTCACGAATCTCTTGTACCGTGTGTCCCACAATAGAAATCTCACCAACCAATTGGAGAGCAATACGTCCATCAGGACGAACCACGACGGTTTCATTCAATTCAGGATTAAAAAAGAACTTAATATCGAGTTGATCACCAACCTGAACCTTATAGTCCTGTGGTGGAGACGACCCTACTCTTGTTAAGTAGTTTAAGTAGTTTGATTCATCTGCTTTCACTTGGCGTCGAAGCTCATCTAGGCCAGGCTTCAAACTCCTGAGTCTCTCGAGTTCTCCATCGACCTCGGCAATCTGTTGTACGATAACGTCATTTTGGGCTTCTGCTGATATTAAATCGGCTTGAGTTCGAAATAATTGCATTTCCATCTCACGATACAAGGGATTCTTTCCTCGCGTGACACTCCCTGCAAGCTTTGCTTCCTGTTCCTTGATAAAATTCATAATCACATTCATTTCTTGCCGGACCGCCTGAACATGAGGGCTCGCCTCAGTATACTTCGTAAGCAATTGTTGCTCCTTTAACTGAAGACCTAGTAAATTGTTCTTGGCCGCACCGATCACGCCTTGCTCACTACTCGTTTCCGAAAGCGGAACTTCTTTGGGAACTTGACTAATTTGACTTTTGACCCACGCAAGCTTTTCTTTAAAACCCATCACGACATTTTTCGCCTTCTTGAGCGAATCATCTAACCCGCTCCGCTGCTGGAGCAACAAATTGATCTGCGTTTCTAAGGAAATAATGCTATGCTTTTGCTGAAAATCTTCTAAATGACGTTCCGATTCCTGGAGTCTCGTCCTATAGGCTCGAAGTTGTTGTTGCATTATTGAAAACGCTTGTTCATCAGCCTTATTGTGATCTTGCATATCTGGACCATTCGATATCGACTGGGAACTTGCGTACACATAATCATGATGAATATACCCACTCTGGAGTATGACCGTCGCCCAAAATATAAAAATAATCATGTCACTTTTTAGAGAAGGGATGAATAAAGAGAACGCAGAGCATTGATTCTCGTCGCACACATATTACAACTCCAAGGCTTTCTTGCTAGAAGTCTTTATTGACCAAGACATATCTCATTCCAAATACGCCCATACCACTGACTCCCCCGACTAGAATGAATCTGAGAGTCTCTCCTGCTCTACCAAAACGATCTTGGGACGTGAACAAAATCATATGGACGGAGACGAATATTTTGAGTCAAGTCCGTGCCATTAAGAGCTGCCGTCAAATCCAACTTAATAATAAACGTTTGACCACTCGGATCTTTCCGCATGACAATCACTTCATCCTTTTTAGCGGTATCTTCTATAATTCCCCCGGCGCGCGACGTGGCTTGTAATACACTGAGGGAACCAATAATTTCGAATTCTCCTGGACGTTCTACTTCCCCACTAACATAGACTATGGGAGGTTCTTTCACCGAACGAACAATGACTGCAATCTCTGGTGTCTTGACTTGCCCAGCATATCGGTCTTTCAATTGATCCCTCAATTGAGTCGCTGTCAAATTAGCGGCATCAACTTCATGGATGAGTTGAAGAGAAATTCGACCGTCGGGCCGGACGATTAACTCTTCTTCATTGAGTTCGGGGTTAAAAAAGAATTTAATACTCAGTTTGTCACCTGGCTTAATCACATACTGTTCATCGTGCTTAAGACTCGATACTGCCTTATCCGCATTCCCACGCACAGAAAACTTTGGCAAACCTTCTTTTCCTAGATCAGAAGCTGTGAGAGCCTCAACTCCTGACCCTAAAGAGTTACACGCAGATAAGAAAAAGGCCAACCCCCAAAAAACAAGCCTTTGCATTTTGGCATCCTTTACTGTCATTAAATCCAATAGAATAGCGCGAACCCTCTTCATCTTACATGAGAACATATGTTTCCATTGAAAATTCATTAACTCCTAGTTATACGCAGACACCACTCCCCTATTCAACTTACGCCAAACTACGAATAATACCCTACAAAAACCAATCGGTTCAAGTTTCCTCAGGTATTCAACCCTTTTCGGGCTTCTCTATCGAGACGACCTTCCAGGCCATGTACATAAACATTCTGTTTTATGACTTGCTCGTTCCCCTACGATTAGTTCTTTTATTCTCAAATACTGTAGTTCATTGGTCGATTTTTCCGGATTCCCAATAGTAACAGAATCGTGCCGAATAATATTTTCAAATCTAGCCAATATGACTGATGATCGAGATAGAACAAATTGTGGGCTAATTTTCGTGGCATAAGATTTTCGATATAGTACCGTTCAGGATCTTCCAATTGGTGATCAAGTAATGCCGCATCATGTAAATGTCCTCGAATCACAGTAATATCCGTACAACCAGGACGTAGTTGAAGAACCCGTTTCTGTTCATCATTGTACAAACATACGTATTTTTCGACTTCTGGCCGTGGCCCCACCAAACTCATTTCCCCCTTAATGACATTCAGCAACTGTGGCACTTCATCTAATTTAAGCATCCGCAAATAGTAGCCAAGTGAAGTAATCCTCGGATCTTTTGAGCCATGAGTAATCTGTTTGCCTTCCAATGGTTGATGGACTCGCATTGTTCGAAATTTCCATAGTCGAAACTTTTTTCCATCCTTCCCAACTCGTTCTTGTCTGTAGAAAATCGGGCCGGGATCGACAACCATCATAAGGGTGGAAATAACAAGGCCAAACGGGAGAAACAGGAGAATCCCGATGATCCCTATAAGAATATCCGTTAACCGTTTCACTAAAAGTTAATGAACAAGGTTACGCATGAGCACAAAGGGCTCTGCATATGCAAAACCAACGCTGCTTCCCCAGAATTTTGCCTGATTCTCGATTGCTTCTAGAGATCGGGGATGGGGATAGGGGGGAATTTCTGATGAATAGTGAGCTACGGCTCGCAATTTTTGTGGTAGTGTTGACGAGATATCTACGAACCAATTTGGCAAAAAGGTGCTCCCAGACAAAAAAGGAGTCCATTCTGTGGAGGATGGGACGGAATAACTCAGAATACGTTTTACGATTCCACCGGGTTTGGGCCGAGCGGCTACGAGCGTGGCCTCATGCAGAAGCTGGTGATCTCGATTGATATCGCCAAAGTGATGTGTATACACCACTTCGCAGTGATACTTCTCAATGAGTTTTTCGATTGATTTCGTGAGATCAATTTGAGAATAGGTATCAAGTTTTTGGTCGGGATACCCTAGAAACTCAGGCGGTTGAACACCAAGTTCTGCACAAGATTTCATACACGCATTCTTCAACCCTTCCCGTTGATTTTCAGAATAACGAACCTGAGAGGCATCAGCGAAAATGGCTGGATAGACTACATCATTCTGTTGAACATGCCGCACCAGCGTCCCACCTAGCCCTAATACCTCATCATCCGGATGTGCGCTCACCACAAGAATATTCACTCACGTCATTCCTTATACAAAGTCAATCCGATTGCCCGCTTATAAATCATATATCGTCCATTTCTTTCAACTTCTCCTTTCACACGTCTCACAAATTCCTTTGCAAATTGCTCCCGCCTGTCCTCTCGCTCACTATCTTCCTGAAACAGCAGGGTCGAACGATAATATTCTTCCACTGCTTGTATCCCTTTTTCTCCATCGAAATACACACGGTTGACAAAAGGGGAGACTTCTACACGACCAAAAATCTCATACGATGCCGGGATCACTTCGTTGTTGATCCGCCATAGTCGCTCTGAAAAATTTTTGGGAAGCTCCTGATCTGTAATTTCTCTATTGAGATCGTAAAATTCCTTGGAATTATCCCAAGCCGGACCGACGATAAAACAACGCCCGCCTTTTTTTAATAGCCGCTTAAACTCCTGAAGAGTGTCATGAATATTCTCTACATAATAAATTGAATAACAACTCGTAATGGCATCAAACGTATGATCATTCTGAGGAAACGGCTGACTTGCACTATGATCCAACAAATCAATATTCGTTTTATCAGATAACTTCTCTCGAGCATTATCTAGAAGACCAGGAACTTGGCTAAAAATGTCCACTCCTATCACTTTCCCACTGTCGCCGACGATGTCAGAGAATACAGCCAATTGCTTTCCGTTGCCACACCCAACGTCTAACACAGCCTCGCCCTTCGATAGGCGAACTTTTGTCTGGATCCACTCCTCCAAATTGTAGTCAGCATTTTTGTTGACTTCAGACCGAACAATATTGCCGATATGAGCGGCCACTTCCTTCTGAGATGCCCTTGAGAACCCAGCCATATTTTTCCCTTATGTTATGTCATATGGAAGACATGCCATGTCCATATGATGTATCAATGAAAGTTTCTCTTCTATAGAAGCGTTAACCAAGAAATTCCAGCAGCATTGTAATTTTCAGTATACGCCATTTTTCTCTCCTCTGACTGTTCCGAAGACGCATGAAAGGTGCATGGAAACATATCGTAAACGTAATTTGGAATCTGTAGACAAGAATATTTCAAGAAGGGGAAACGAATTGGTGATTCGCACTCATTGACCAATGCTAGTTATGCATCTTTAAGAATTCGATCAATGACAGGCAAGATAACACTGAATTCCCCTGGTTTATCAAATACTGCGTAGGCCCCTAATTTTAGGGCCTTTTCTTTATCGTCGTCTTTTAAATGACCACTGAGAACAATGACAGGATTAGGAAATAATTGCTTGCTCTGTTTGAGACGTTTCAGAAACTCGAAGCCGCCCAAAACTGGCATTCTATTATCCGTGATTACTAAGTCTGCATGTCGCGTCTTCAGCCACTCTAAGGCTTTAGCACCGTGATCAGCTTCTGCACAGGAATACCCGCGCGCCTCAAGGATTAGCCGAACGGCACACCGAGATTTGACATCATCATCCACGATAAGAATCTGTTTTTTGTGAGTGAAAAAACTGGGATTCTGTATCAAACCACTTTCAATCCCAGATGGACGCTCTCCCATAATATCTTGCGGAGAAAAGGTGGGAACAATTTGTTGTAGATATCGGGAAACCATATGAGGATCATCACGTAAAGACCGCTCTAATGCATTGATCTTGTCGAACAATGTGGAGTCCTGAGAACTGACCGATCCTACCTTAAGAATTTTATCTGATGATGAAGGAATGGCTTGTTCTCCCAAACCCACCAGTTCCTCCTTCAACTTTTCTCCAGGACGAAGTCCTATAAATTCAATAGCCACTTCCTTATCAGGAATATATCCGGAGAGTCGAATAAGATTTCGAGCGAGATCGACAAGTTTGATCTGTTCACCCATCTCCAGTAAATATATTGCCCCCTGTTCCCCAAGTGAAGCAGCCTGTAAAACAAGGCCCACCGCCTCAGGAATTGACATAAAATATCGACGTACCTCAGGATGAGTAACCGTGACAGGTCCGCCCGCGTTGATTTGTTGCTGGAAACGAGGAAGGACACTGCCATTGCTTCCTAATACATTTCCAAATCGAACGGTAAGAAAACATGTCGACCCTTGTTGCGCTAAACGCTGAATGACCAATTCCGCTGCCCGCTTGGTCGCCCCCATCACGCTTGATGGATTCACGGCCTTATCGGTTGAAATCAAGACAAAGTACTCGACATTAAATTTTCTCGAAGCCTCCGCGATCAATCGTGTTCCGAGCACGTTGTTCTTCACTGCCTCGCCTGGATTCACTTCCATTAACGGCACATGTTTGTGCGCTGCTGCATGAAAAATAATATCAGGCCTGTACGTTGTCATAACAGTTTCAAGCCGATGCACATCGGTAATGTCTCCAAGAACCGGATGCACAAAAGAAGAATGGCCTTGATCAACAAGCTCGCGCTCGATCGCATACAAGCTATTCTCATGTCGTTCAAATAAGACTAGAGCTTCTGGAGAAAATCCCATAATCTGCCGACAAAGTTCCGAGCCAATAGAACCACCCGCCCCAGTCACCAACACTCGTTTTCCTTCTATGAGACGGCTTACCGGATCAGGACTTAAGTCCACAGAAGCCCTCTGGAGCAAATCCTCAATGGTAAGCGGGCGTATTTGATGAATGGCAACTTTACCGCCTAAAATGTCTTCCAGTTTAGGAAGCGTTTTAATGGGTAATTTGAAAGGTTCTAAGGCCGTGGTTATTTCCCTTACGACAGCGGCACTTACCGCAGGCAACGCAACTAACACTTCCTCAGGGTTAGATGTACGAAGAACTTTTTGAAGATCTTGCCTAGTACCCAGAACCTTTACTCCATGGATTCGTTTACCAAGTTTGGCGCGATCATCATCAATGAACCCAATGGGCAGGTATGAACAGGATGGATGAGTTCGCATTTCTCGTACAATCTTTGCTCCCGCATCACCGGCTCCAATGACTAGCACACGCTTCATTTGACTCAGGACCTTCCGCTCTCGAAACAGCCGTACACCCAGCCTGATCCCCACAAGAAATCCAATTAACAAGATACTGTCAATAATAAATATAGAACGTGGATAACCGGGAACCTCAATGAGCCATGCAACGATTCCATAAAACACCACTGTCCCAGACAGCACTCCTACGACAATTTTCTTCACATCCCAAATACTGACATATCGCCATAGACCCTCATTGAGCCTAAGCATCACAAACGAAACTCCGCGAATCACGATGAGCCACGGCAACATGCTCAAAAACAGTTGAAAATCGTGGGCAAGAATTTTCCCATCAAATCTCAGCCAGAAGGCTAAGTAGTTCGCCAACACAATAAGACTCAAATCAAAAGTAACGACTAGAATACGACGGTGACGAAGGATAAATTTGAATACTTCAGAATCTTGAAGAAAACCAAATTCGGTTGAACGTTCCGGCACTTTCATTAATAAGAAGACAGATCGTAGGCCAAGCAGCTTAAAAAATGTCTGTGCAATCACAGCCAAATCAAAGAGAAAAGACGAGTGTTCAAGATACAATTTGGCAAGCCGAGTTTTTTCCGGCAGGGTTTCACCAATATACTTGTCCTCCGAAATAGGAGGTTTAACTCCAGGCTTACCTAATAAAGTCAAGTCATCGCTGTACGTGAGAAAAGCAAGATCGATTAGCCCTGGACGCACGGTTAAAATTTTTCGATACTCATCTTTAAACTTCTCAACATAATATGGAACTTCGGGTCTCGGCCCCACCAAACTCATATGACCTTTCAAAACGTTGAAGAGCTGAGGAAGTTCGTCGAGTTTAAACTGACATAAAATTCGTCCTATTCGCGTAAAGTGATAAGGCCCATCCCTGTCTTGTGGCTCTTCCCCATTGACCTTGGAACGAAACTTATATCGATAAAATGGACGAAATCCTTGCCCCAAACGAATTTGCCTAAACAAAATAGGCCCCTTGCTATCTACTTTGATGAGGATTGCGATCAGGAAAAAGATGGGGGCGCATAAAATCAGCAAAAATCCTGCGCCCACAATATCGAAAACACGTTTCATCATCTTGGATTTTCCAGCCTCTACACTTATTCCACCCTCCGACCAAAATTGGCGGGGGCTTATTCTAGACAACCTCAGCAAATAGCTCTATTACCCAAAAGAGGGGGAGCGTCCCAACCTTCATTATCGAAGGTCGTATCTTAGGTGAACAATACGACGCGACTTTAACGCCGATACATTTGTATGAGTCGCGTGACGACTTCACCAACACGTCGCACGTCCATTTCAGTCATTTTTGGATAAATGGGAAGGGAAATTATACTCTGAAAAATTCGGTTTGCAACTGGAAAATTATTTCTATTATACGTATTACCACTTTGGTAGTATGGGTGGAGGTGCAGGGGAATAAAGTGGACACTTGTCCCAATACCATGTTGCTTCAAAAGATTAATCATTTCATCACGTCCAATTCTCAAGCGTTTCAGGTCCAATTGAATGACATAAAGATGCCAGGCATGTTCAATATCTTCGTTCACATGCGGAATAATAATTTCCGGAATATCTTTGAAGGCTTCATTGTACAGCATGGCATATCGGTGCCGAACTTCTTGAAAAAATTGACATTTTTTCAACTGTGGTATCCCTAAGGCCGAGGCAATATCCGTCAGATTATATTTATAACCAGGACAACAAATCTCGTAATACCATGCTCCCTCAGGGGTATACCGGTTGACAGCATCTCGGGTGATACCATGCAAGCTCAACACCCTCATCCGCTCTGCCCACTCAAGATTGGCCGTCGTAGCCATTCCCCCTTCACCCGTGGTCATGGTCTTCGTGGCATAAAAAGAAAAGCATGTGATATCACCAAGCGTCCCGACCATTCTTCCACGATACTTGGCAGGAAGAGCATGAGCTGCGTCCTCAACCACCGTGAGGTTGTGTAATCGCGCTAACTCTAAGATACGGTCCATTTCACAGGGATGGCCCGCAAAGTGAACGGGAATTATCGCTTTAGTTCGCGGAGAAATCGCTCGTTCAATCGCGTCGACACTCATATTCAGAGTGTCACGTGTGCAATCAACCAGAATGGGCAACGCTCGACAATAGTGCACAACTTCCGCAGTCGCAGCAAATGTCATAGTCGGCACGATAACTTCATCCCCTGCCGTAACGCCAACGACTTCTAATGCAAGATGTAATGCTGCCGTACAAGAATTGACGGCAACCGCATGTGGCGCTCCAATCTTTTCTGCAAATGCTTTCTCAAAATCTTTAGTCTTTAACCCCGTCGTTAACCAACCTGAACGAAGAGTTTCGACGACGGAACGAATTTCTTCCTCACCAATATCAGGGAGATGAAACGGGATAAATGTATCCATTGTCTATTCCGACTTTCATTCAGTAATTTCAGACATAGTGTCCCCGAACTTGTCCGGGGTGCTCTAAGGGCTTCAGCTTCATATGAGGCTAACCTACCCCCTAGGGAAAGGGCACTCACTACAGGTAGTCCAATGGTGATCTATCTACGACCGATTGGACCTCATGGCCCTGAGCCTCACACCTTCTATCGGCGCATCTTATCACAAACGATCAATCGGACTGGGAATCACTTTATCGATGCGTTCATGCCTATGATATTGCCGAGGACTGGGAGAGGTATAAATTGGGGAAAAGCTCAGGGCTTCAGATCTTAAACATGTGCAGGCCACAGGGCCACGCTCCGTCATTGCTCATGAAAGAGTACTCAACAACTATTCATTCTCTAGCGTGAAAGCCTGAAGCACTATAGTCGGTTGTATAAAATAGTGAACAATGTTGGATGTGTCGAGTAGGAAGAGAACACGCTAATACCAAAAAAACTTGATCTACAGACTCAAAAAGGGGAAAGAGACTAGACTAATAGTTTAGGACTCACACACCTTACTTAACAGGCAAAGACTTTTGAATGATCCCAAGGTAGTGAGTATTGAAGATCTTCAATTTCTCGAGCAAATAACAAGCCAACCAGGAATACGAAGCGATTTTTCTGACCAGTGGGGGAGCAAGGGTGATCCGCCGAAAATCAATACGGCAACTTGGGAAGAGATGATGAATTTCGTGTTTTTTGACCCCCCGAACATCTGGATTTTTGGGATTATTCATGTGAAAGTCGTACCAAAGAATAAGGCCATTCGGTTTAACAACGCGAAACATTTCTGCGGCTATTTCTTGCTTCATCGAAGAGTCTAACACAGACGAAAAAACCATCGATTGGAGAACGAAATCAAAAGTATTATCGGCAAAGCTCATATCGGTAGCACTTCTACATTCGATGTTGACAGTCTCGGGACCTAACCGTCTAGCTTCCGTCACTCGATCAGAAAGCAAATCAATGCCAACGATGTCTCGAGGCGACGCACCCCAATTGATGAATTGACGGATCCAATAACCTGTTCCGCATCCCACCTCTAAGATCGTTTTTCCACTAAAGGACTGAATCCCTCTTTTACGCAGCATCAAGAGAATCTCTCTTTCACGCTCTTGGATTAAAAACAGGTGACCAGGACTGAACCAAGAGTACAGAGCGCTTCCCGTTCGTTTCTTATAGGCTTCGTGAATTCGTGCCTCCTCTTTGCGAAAACTATTGGTATTGTCGGTCATGAACACACCTAGCACCTCTAGAGTTATTCTTCTGTTTATTGACGGACTTCTTCATTGCCGTGTTTCGTTTGTCATCCCTCTCGATACATTCACCACACAATCCTCAGGTACCTAAGGCACACCTGACCTTCTTGTCATAGCGCCCTTCGCCATTTATTGTTGACTAAGCCCATATATTCGTTGACGAAAGGCATAGATGTTTTTTATTCCATTTCGCAGATTCTCAAGGATTGAATACTTAGACTTTCTCACCCATGGAACGCGAATTTCTTTCCCGCCATATTTCCTTTTATACTCGCCTCCACCACCCATGTCGTACTTGATAATACCTCGTGCCTTCCAGTAACGCATGGCAAACCATTGCAAGGCCTCGTTATGACGAAGAATTTGATGAGATCTCCAGCTGGCTCCCCCAAAGAATGACATCGTATCGTTCATTGCAGGGAAAATCCCCGTCGCGGTGCAAAAACCTTCACGATCTCGTGCTCGCAGCAAGAGTAACTGACCTGTTGGGAGTAAATATTTGACTAAAGCTAGAACACGTTGTTTTGAGTATGTTGGCACAAGCTTCTGCTTAGCAAATACATCCTGCAGCTGCGAATAATAATCATCGACGAAAGACACATCATTGACTACTTCAATCACAACTCCACCTTTTGTGGCTTTGCGAATGCAACGACGACAAGCAGAAGTCATGGCACCAAAAAGCTCATCTTCTTCCTTACTCAGATCGATTTCAAACCCAGATAAAATTCGGTAGTGATATCCCTGCCGAGCAACCTCTTTAACATCTAGCCGTCGATCCATCACTTCAAAATGTGAACAGCCTAACTCGTGAAATGCGAAAGTTTGTAAGGCAAGAAGCGCATCAAATCGTGACAGGGATGGCAAGAGGTTAAACCCCATATACGACGTTGACCATCCAGGCAGAGGAGACCCTAGAATTCGCATTCCATATTTTCTTACAATGAGACCAGTGAATCGACCAACGGCGTGCGTTCCTTCATAAACAACCGCGACAATGGGTTCTGCACCTTGTGTTGATGCCACGAACTGCAACCATGGAATTGTCTGATAGATTGTGCGGTCAGAAAAAGAATCTAGATTGGGGGCATCCTGCAATTCGACTTTCATCAAACGGAGGCTAGCCATCATGTCCACCAGAAATGGGAATTTTGATGAAGGCAAAAAATCCATCAGCACGCTTTGTGACAGTCCATCCCATCCGCATATGGAGCCGAACAGAAGGGAGATTGCCTTCGTCTATAAGAGCACCAAGCAGTCGAAAGTTTTCTTGTGCAAGATATCTGACAAGAGCAGCATAGAGTGCTGAACCAACTCCTTGCGACCGAGCGCTTTCGTCTACTCCAATGTGTATCACCTTCGCAAATGTGGCAATGTTATCTTCCCATCTTGGTTCATTATCCTTAATCTCTGAAGTTGAGGGAGATGGTACGTCAAGAGCGTTTTGATCGATTCTTTTTGGTTGCGCCGTTTCAGCCCGCACTTTTCGCACTTTCAGTCTCTCTTTAATCACCGAGAAACCAACAGCCGGATGCTTTAACGGAAACGTAATCTTGAAGCGCGACCAATTTTTCACTGCTAGGACATAGCCAACAATGGCATTATTCAGAACAGCGACAAGACACAGGACGTTCTTGGCTCTTATGCTCTCGGAGAGAATAGCTTTATACACCACTTTTGTTGATACGCGCGCAATACTGGCTCGAACCCGTACGAACAGGTTAAGCAGTGTGGGCATGTCTTCTAACGTCATGAGGCGACAATACACCGGCATTAAGTCGTTCCTCCAATTATGAGTTTCCCCAGCATCCATTTCCATTCTAATTTCCAACGATCCACATTCGAAAGGCTATAAGATCCTCGAGCATCGAGCAGGTAGTCCAGAAGTGTAGAGGTAGGGACGAACCAGCCGTTTTTCTTACTTAATCGTTCCATAAGTTGCTTAAACCGTGGATTAATTTTTCCATTAGAGAAGAAACCTGCTCCAAAGTGTGTATACATAATACAGGCTCCACCCTCTTCCTCAAGACGGTCCTGGTTGCGCTCAGAAATCGTCTCGTTGAACGAATCAACCTTAGGTCCTTCAGATGAAGAAAACCAATAATTCACGTATGGTCGTTTGTTATCGAAATATGGCATATACGGACAGACCTTCAGGGTATTGATCTCTGGATACACAAAATTTCTGACGTATTTAATTTTTTCACGACAGATATCTCCCCAGAATAATTCGCTATCTTCAACATGGCCTTGAAATTTTAGATGATTCCTGTATCGTGTGAGAAAGTTATATAATAATCTTCTTACGCCTCCTAAACGTGCGTCTCCCCAATAAATACCATCATGACAACCAGTATGGTTCACGTGAGCTTTGGGATATTCGCCAAAATACTTTTTAAACTGTTCAATGCCGTGCGCTACTTGGTCTCTTTTTGATGTACAATACGCGACATTATGCAGTGCAATTTCAAAACCTCGTTCTCTGAGTTGTTGAACCCAGTGATAGTATTCCGGATCCTCACACGTCGCACCTCCAACCCTCGGCTTTAGCGTTCCTTTTAGGGGCCATACGGATTTTGTCGTGCGAAATCCCCGTTCAAAGAGAAACTGATAGATGGGAGGACCATTTTGCAACGTCATATAATCGGTATCATCAAACACTGTAAAAGCGAAACGTTTTCCTTCAGGCCACGAAATTTTGGCTTTCATCGCATTCATTTTTTACCCCAGTCAATGGGTCGGGAAGAGAGTAATTATTGTTTCACATGAATTGTACGTGTCATATCGAATAGGACGTTGAAGGTATTTTCGTAAAAAGGACATATTCTCTACATTATTTCAATCTGAACGGATAAGCTTTTTCTATACCAATGGCTGTGCATTTGTTCGTCCGATGTGTTTGTTTTGTATGCCTTTCATAATTGCCCACGCAAAACCGATGGCATATGAGAAGTGTATGACCAACGTAGCAAGGGGGAACAGTAGGGCGACTTTCAAACCCCGTTTTTGCACAAGGCTCATACCTCCAATAAATAACACCAAGGCATACATCACAGGCAACACACCTCCTATTAGTGCCCACCAACCCGGAAGCATGAGACCGCCCATGAGTGAAACCCCCATGACTGAAAACAGTATAAAGGGTGCAAAATGGCGAAGAGAAATCGAGAGTTTATGTTTTCTCAACACGACAACACGATAGTATCCATATTGAAAAAATTGACGAAATAAAGCTGTTGGCGTTTCCCGAACATAATACGTGCACTGTGCCCGAGGTGAAAGATAGACCTTACCGCCATGGAGCGCCATACGAAAATTAAACTCATCATCTTGATTGCGAACGAGATCCTCGTCAAATAATCCTACCTCGTTAAAGACTTCTTTTCGAAAAACAGGAAAACAAGCACCTTCGGCATAGCCTTCATAACTCGGGAATCGATGTTTGGCGTTGCCAACTCCCAAAGGATGGGACATGGCTTCAGCTGTCGCTCGACCAAAAGAACTTTTTCCCAGACTGAGAATGGGCCCTCCCGCACACCAAATCTCAGGATGTTCTGTAAACAGACTAATACAAGTGGAAATATAGTTTGATTCATAGATCGTATGAGCATCCAAGATGGCCACGTATGCACCACGCACTTCACAAATTCCTATATTCCTTGCACAGGGTGTAATTCGCTTTGGATTGTCGACCACTTTTAAACGAAGGTCCTCCTTCATTAATCGCTCCAGAATCTCGCGGGTCCCATCTTCTGACATACCGTCCACGACAATAAATTCTAGTTCGCCCATGGGATAGTGTTGACCTAAGATTGAACGAATACAATCTTCGATATAGTCTTTTTCATTTCGACATGGGACGATGACAGAAACCATATATGAATCAGAGGGTTTTGCCTCAACTTTATTCAGACTCACCTGATGACACCCCTCTTTGAACTAATGAATTTCCAGCAAATAACAGTCACCAATAAAGCGTAAAAGTCGGATATCCCAATTTACCATCCATGAAGGCTTGCATTTACCATTATTTAGACATTCATTTCCAACCAGATATCAACACCCTTTAGGATTATGGAGACTCCGATAACTTGTCCAGCACTCATCAAAGGGTCAACGGCAAACAAATGTTCCCTAGATTCTTTTTACCCACAAGCAATACTAAATGTGAATGGAAATGCCTACAGTAAATTTTGATGGAAACGCGCTAAGAATAGTCGTACGCTTCACAATTAACCATGGAAAGAGATGTGAGAGAAAGTGAGCACTTTCCTTACTATTTCATAGTAAATCGAAGGATTCCCTGAGCAGCTTTTTTGTTTTTTTTAGAAGCATGTCTAACTCAGCACGCACATTTGTGGTACGAGTATTGCTTGACTGACTTTGGGCGTCTCGAGGGTGACATTCAGCAAACAGCTTCAGTTGCTCCCTCTGAACAGCCGGAATATCTCTATCATCCCAAAAACTTTCTACTCAACGAATCCAATCAAAGATTACATTGCACACGTTGTTACATCCAGAGACATCGATTGCGTCTGCATTCATATCGATCAAAATTCCTTCCTTCCTAAACCCAAAACAGTTTAAAGAACAATCGCCATATCCTCAGACAACACGGCAGTAAGGCATAGAGTGCATCTCACGTTCCTCCAGATAAAACTCAATCTACTATTTTGCTATCCACATCAATAAGGAGTTTTCAACTTATGAAAATGACACGATATGCTAAAAAAATGTTTTACATGCTGGTCGGATTTGTTTGCTTGGGAACCCTCTTTCTCGATGTAGCCAATGCTACGATTTATTACGTCGCAACAAATGGAAACGATTCGAACCCGGGGACCAGCGCGCAACCGTTTCGAACGATAAAAGAAGGCATGATGGCCCTTTCGGCTGGTGACACTCTTTATGTCAAATCAGGAACCTATTCAGAATCTATTGACACATGGCGTGTCCCCTTTGCCAATGGCACATCGTGGAACAACCCCATTACAGTTGCGGTGAACCCCGGTGATACAGTGACCATTCATCCTAACACCAATTCATCGTTTATCTGGGTCGCTGATGGACAAAGAAAATACCTCATCGTGAAAGGTTTCGTCGTGGATGGCAGACACACGGCGAATCACGGTTTTAAATTTGAAAGTGGAAGCAAGTATGTACGAGTCACCGACTCAGAGATCAAAAACGCCAAGTTTTCAGGAATCCTTGTAACGGGAGTCAGCGACCCCTCCTCTGACAAAAATAACAGCTTTCATGAATTCATTAACCTCAACCTCCATCATAACGGAATAAACTTCTTTGACCATGGGATTTACATTGCGACCAGTCACAATTTAATTGACCAATCAGAAATTCATCACAATGCAAGTTATGGGGGACACATTTACAAGTCTTCTACGAACACGGCGAACAATAACGTTGTTCGTAATAGTTCATTTCATGACAACAACACATCCGGCCAGTGGGGTTGTGGATTACTGCTCAGCTCCGGAAACCAAAACGTCGCATACAATAATGTGGCCTATGGAAACTTTGCTGGCTTTTGCACCCTGAATAGAACGTCAAACGCGCACATGTACAACAATATTGCGTATGAAAACGACAATTATGGTATCTACGTCGGGAAAAATACCAACAATGGATCAAGGATAGAAAATAATACGCTTTATAACAACGGAGTATATGGAGTCTTTGTCGGGGACGGAGCCATTAATGCGAACGTACGAAACAACATTTCTCGATCACATTCCATAAATTTTGGTCTCACTGGATCTAGCAGTTCAAACAACCTGACGGCAAACCCCTTGTTTGTAAACGCTGGAGGAAAAAATTTCCATCTACAATCAGGAAGTCCTGCCATCGATACTGGATTGACGATCAGCGGAATTGGGACGGACTTTGATGGAATTTCCAGACCTCAGGGTAGTAACTTTGATATTGGTGCATATGAATTTCAAGGCGGTTCTGGTGGAGGAGGCTCCGGCGGCGGCGGTTCCGGCGGTGGCGGGGGTGGGACTTATCCCCCAACAATGAATTCACCCGCTCCCGGTTCAACCATCACCACTTCCTCTGTCACCTTCACCGGTGGGCATACCGGTCAAGATGAGGGGCATTGGCTCTCTGTTGGCACCTCGGTCGGTGGCGAAAATATCTATAATCAGTCTATGGGATCCGGTCATACTGCAACGGTATCAGGACTTCCCTCCTCAGGCACACTGCATGTGCGCTATTGGACTTTCAGTAATAGTAGTGGCTGGGTCTCGCAAGACCATACGTATACGATGAGCGTTGGTGGCGGTTCCGGTGGCGGTGGTGGTGGTGGCGGCGGATCTTTCCCCCCTGCGATGAGCACCCCATCCCCCGGCTCGACATTGACCAGTCGCTCGATTACCTTTACCGGCGGCCACACCAGCCAAGATTTGGAACATTGGCTTGAAATTGGAACCAGTGTCGGAGCCGCAAACCTCTTCCAGTCTGGGACGATGGGCACCGCCCATACACGCAACGTGTCAGGACTCCCAACGAGCGGCACTATTTACGTGCGGTGGTGGACGCGTCGGAGTAGTGGCTGGGATAAACAAGACCACACCTATACGATGAACGTTGGCGGTGGCGGTGGTGGTGGTGGCGGCGGATCTTTCCCCCCTGCGATGAGCACCCCATCCCCCGGCTCGACATTGACCAGTCGCTCGATTACCTTTACCGGCGGCCACACCAGCCAAGATTTAGAACATTGGCTTGAAATTGGAACCAGTGTCGGAGCCGCAAACCTCTTCCAGTCTGGGACGATGGGCACCGCCCATACACGCAACGTGTCAGGACTCCCAACGAGCGGCACTATTTACGTGCGGTGGTGGACGCGTCGGAGTAGTGGCTGGGATAAACAAGACCACACCTATACGATGAACGTTGGCGGTGGATAAACACCTTCAGCGACAGAAAGTGCATAGTCAATATCGACCACCCTTCTGCCTTTCCAGAAGGGTGGTCAACTCCGGACTACATTCGAAGCCTAGCGCCTTCACGCTTCCTTCCTTATTTCTCACTAAAGACCATCAAGAACGAACACGCAAATCATTGCCTGCCTAAGATGATCTTTGAATTATTTTCGTAACCTGTATGGATGATTTTTCTTTTTTGCGTTTGGTTTCCGTTTATCCGATCATCATGTGTCAGCCCTTTAGTTTTGTGTTTTCCCTCCGATAAGACTGTAGCCACAAACGTGTTGTATACTTTTAATTGTCGCGGAGGAGAAAAGTCATGCGAGACTCATTTTACCCTAAATATGTCTCCTACTTACTTAGTGGACTGATCGTAGCCCTTGTCACGCTTACCTCTGGGATAAGTCATGCCACAACCTACTACGTTGCAAAAACAGGAAACGATTCAAATCAAGGCACTGCAAACTCTCCGTTCCGTAATATCAAACATGGTGTCAGTAAACTATCGGCCGGAGATACGCTCTACGTCAAGGCCGGCACATACTATGAGTCCATTCTTAGTTGGCAAACTCCCATCCCAAATGGAACGTCCTGGGAGAACCCAGTGACTGTCTCAGCAAATCCTGGTGATACGGTTAGAATCGAACCCCCTTCTGGTCACGCTTTTTTTTGGGTTAAAGATGGCAAGGCCAAATATTTAATCATCAATGGGTTTATCGTTGACGGAAAAGACAAGGCAATGCACGGATTCAAGTTTAGTGATAATACACGATTTATCCGCATCACCAATACCGAAGTTATGAATACTTCAGACTCAGGAATCTTAGTAACCTTGATTTCTGGAGCAGCAACCTCAGGATTACCAGAAAATACATATCACGAATTTATCAATATGAAGGTTCATGATAATGGCTCTTCTGGTTTTGACCACGGTTTTTATGTTTCAACCAGCTACAACCTATTCGAAAAAAATGAAGTGTACAATAATGCTGGGTTTGGCATCCATCTTTATATGAGTCAGTTCAACACCGCCAATCATAATATTGTGCGCCATACGAAAGCATATAATAACGGGAAATTACGCGAGTGGGCTTGTGGGATCCTCATCAGTTCTGGCGATAACAATGCCGTATATAACAACATCGCTTATGGAAATCCTATCGGGTTTTGCAGCCTATATCGAACAGTCGCAACACAGTTCTACAATAATATCGCCTACAACAATACTATATCTGGATTTCATGTAGGTGAGCCTTCAAACATTGGATCAGAAATTTACAACAACACTATCCATCAAAATGGGAGTTTCGGCATTTATGTTGGCGATGGAGCAAAAAATTCCAAAGTACAAAACAATATTAGTTTTCAAAATATTGTGGACCAAATCTTCCTTAAACCCGAACAGCAGACAGGGACAATCCTTTCTCATAATCTGACGAATGACCCAAAGTTTATGAATGCCGTCGCAAAGGACTTTCACATTAAGGAAGGAAGTCCTGCCATTGATGCTGGCCTGGCCATTAATGTAGTGACAACCGATTATGACGGACTCAAACGAGATCAAGGTGAAGGTCCTGACATTGGAGCGTATGAAGCTCCTCACATCGAGACGGATACAGAAGCGCCAAAAGCGCCAATTGGCATCTTGGTCTACTAATATCCTTACTTCTTCACTTTTTAAGGATCAGATAGATAACGACAAAATCACGAGCCAACACGCTATCATCACTAGTAATTTCAAGCAGTCTCGAAATTCTGGCAGCGTCTTGCCTTATTGAGGTTCTTGGGAGTTAGAAACATAGCAATTCGTCGTCAGAGACTGACAATGCTTTATTTGAACTACCTTTGTCGTTAGTCTTACCCAACTCGCAATAGAATGTGACAAGACGACGGGCGACCGTTTCCAAAGACAGTTCTTGCATGAAAGTTCGACCATTGATTCTTCGAGGGCCTGCATGAACATGCCTAAGATTGCATGCGAGGTCTGTCGGTGTTGACGAAGCAATGTAACACCCTTTCACTCTTCCTATCCGTTCTTTAACATCTCCGACGTCTACGGCAACTATGGGTACGTCACATGCAAGTGCCTCCTTAATGACATTTGGTGAACCTTCATGAAGAGACGTCAGTAAGACAACATCACTGGCATTCAGCCAAACAGGAACATCCTGGTGAGGAACGCTTTGTAATTGATGTAGCTCGGCTTTTATCCCAAATCGATTGACCGCTTCCGTAGCTGCCGTCGCCAAACTCAAACGTTTTCTCGGATCTCCGCTGTTCGTCGGAAAGAGAATATGGAAAGTGTCCGGATGCCATCCTAGTATTTTCTGACAGACATCACGGTCTTTCGGCTTAAAGCGTTCAAGATCAACTCCATTGGGGATAATTCTGATCTTTGTAGGATTCAGGTCATTTGGCAATGCATTGAGTAAGTTTCTTGATTTAACTACGATTCCAGTGGCTCGTCTCGCAGCACGTCGAGAGCATACAATTCCCCACCGTGATATTAATTTTCGAATAGTGCCTGACAACAATTCGCCCAGAACGTCTGATCCGCAAAATGACACCACGGTTGGTGTATTCTTGACTGCTCGAACCACTTCATCAGCCATGACCCCTCCATACATCGAATGAACAATGTCAGGGCGAAACTCCAAACAAGCTGCCTTAACTCGTTCAGCCACTTTAAGATATTCTCGCATTCCTCCACGAGCTCGATCTACGAATAAGACCTGGACATCTATGCCAATATCCAAAAGACCTTTGACTTGCTGCTCCACAAACGTACCCGATGTTGGGTCGTTTGAAGAAGGATACATGTTTGTGACTGTCAAAACTCGCATACCCCTACTTATTGCACTATTCACAAGGCCAAAGATGAACAAACTCATCTAGATCGAAACACCAAAAGTCGAGGGACAAATCATAAATGGCTACTGTAAAAAAACTTACGTGTCCCATGCTCTGCCATAAACTGTCTAAGAGAGTGGCGGAAACGAAAAAAGTTTTTGGCCAGTGATATGACTATTGACTAGTCTAATGGTTTTCTAAGAATGAGCATCGCTCCCCTTGTCGCAAGATCTCTCTCATCGAGTTGTTGATGTTTACAAGAGAGCATTGTTTTCGGAAGTCCTCCCGTACCCCGCTTAATATCCAACGACAACACCTCAAAGCCAATCTTGTCAATACAAGTAAGATGGGCACTCAAAGGTTCACGATTTAAGAGATACTCACGTCGCCCTCGCACAAGCTTCCACTCTAATTCAGAGTAGGCCCAATGGCCGTTCCAATACGGCGCCAAATGATGAGCCCCAAAATCAATGACGTGAGACGCATATCCTCCTGGTTTAAGCCAAGCATACATGACCTCATAGGTTTCATCTAAGTCATCGACATGCTCGAGAACCGCTTGAGAAAACACAAGGTCAAGCGAATTGGTTGTAATAACATCACGCGACATCCACGGAGCTTGATAGCTTATGAATCGCCCTGTAGTAATGCTCCTCTTGATGTCCAGATTAATATCAGAAACTTTCTGAGAAACATCAGACTTCGCGACAAGATCCTCAGGAAAAGAATAGGAATCTAGTTGTGGACGTAACCGTGGAAATTCATCGTTATCAGGAATTGATGCTTGTTTAGAGTAGAGCTGCACCAGACTCTGAAAAATGGCGTCAAGATCAGCTTTGGCTGAAAATGGGACAACATCGAGACCAACATACTGCTCTGCCCCAGACAACAATGCCGTGAGACCTATTCCAATGCTATCTCCCGGACCCAACTCACCTATCCTTGCTCCAACAATGTTGAATCCATATCGATGAAGCGTCACGAGGTGACGAAACCACACAGAATAACAGTAACGGGGAGAGTCTGAGCCTTGTGTGGTTGCCCGTCGTAGACGCCAGGAATTTATGAGAGGCACCCTTGTCAACATGCCTTTAATGATATGCGAGGTTTTCCAAAATTGAAGCACGTTATCTCCAGCTAAATAAGCCACAAGGAGTTACATGGTCTACAATCCCAATAAGTTCTGCGTACCTCAATATTCCCAGATTACTCAATAATCCCAACTTCCTAAGCACGCTTCCGAGTTTTGTTCAGGATAAGGTGTACAGATAGAAGCATGATTACGCATTGATAGAGTCCTTGCCGGGACATACCAGGAAACGGACGCCCGTCGCAAAATGCGCGTATCATAGGGGCATACACATGAGGCCGGAAGTACTCCGGTAAAGACGTCGATGGTCCGAGTAAGCTATCTCGCAATCGTTCTTTAAACTCTTGATCCACCCATTTATCAACAGGGATTCCAAAACCCATTTTTGGCTTACTTGCGACCGAGCGCGGTAATTTCTTTGCAGCAACAGCACGCAACACCTGTTTGCAGGTTCTACCCTTTACCTTCAAGTCGTGAGGCAACGTCAGGCCAAGAGCGAACAAGTCCTCATCAAGCATGGGAACACGAACCTCCAAACTTTCCTTCATGCTTGCGATATCGACTTTAAAGAGATAATCACCAGGTAAAATTAGCCGAAGATTCGCTTCCGTCGCATGCGCTGAAAGTCGGTCTAAACGAGAAGCGTTAGCGGGTAGAGCATGTTGCCATTGAGGCTCGAATAGGCGACGAATAGGAAGAAGATGATCGTCTCGGCAAAGGCTCCGATGATCAGATTCCCTTAACCAACAATAGAGATTCTGAATCACAGCCGTATCATCCGCACCAGCAAGGTCCCGTAACCGCTGCGGCATGGAAGAAGGCGTCAATCCCAAACGTGAAAGTGGTGAAATGGCCAAAGCGCCAAGTCGCCATATCACAGGTGGAAGGAATTGCAAGCGAGCAATTCTCGCTATTTGCCAATACAAATTATATCCCCCAAATCCCTCATCACCCCCGTCACCGGATAGCGCAACAGTTACGTGTTGTCGCATGGCTCGGCAGACGGCGTTCGCGGCGAAAACAGACGTATCCGCAAACGGCTGCCCGGCATGCAACATGAGATTCGTAACATGATCCCACGTGCCTTGAATCCCATCCATATCCAAAACACGATGGTCACTTTCAATATCTTTAGCCACGGCTATTGCTGCCCAAGTCTCATCAAATTCTTCTTCTGAAAAACGAACGTTAAACGTTTGAAGTTTTCGATCTAGGACTTCTTGGGCCGCGACGCTTATCAGAGAGGAATCAATCCCCCCGCTTAAGAGCGAACCAAGCGGAACGTCACTCTCCATCTGCCGGCGAACGGCTTCAACGATGCATTCGTCAGCTTTAGTTACGGCCTGATTGAGCGTTAACCCCGGATCAGGAGTGATGGACCACCGATGAAAAAACCTGGTCTTCCATGACACTCCTTCCGATTCAAGACGTGCCTCCAAGATTTCACCTGGTTGAAGTGCTGTGACGCCTACGTAAAAGGTTGCGGGAGCCGGAATGTAAAAAAGCGTCGCGAAGTCGTAGATTGCTTGTCTATCTGGTTCATCGTTGATCCCAGGAATTTCTAGAAGCGCATTCATTTCGCTGGCAAAGGCCAGTCGCTCATTCCCGAGTGCGTAAAACAACGGCTTAATTCCGAACCGATCTCTCGCCAGAATAAGGGTTTGTGTTCTTTTGTCATAAATAGCCAACGCAAACATACCACGCAACTTCTTCACAAAATCTGCCCCCTCCTCCTCATAGAGATGTGGGAGAATTTCTGTATCCGAATGCCCCTTAAAAAAATGGCCACGAGCCTGCAGAAAATGACGAAGCTCTTTATGATTGTAGATTTCTCCGTTAAAGACAGTCCAAACGCTACCATCTTCATTCGACATTGGCTGGGAACCTGCTGGAGACAAATCTATAATGCTGAGTCGAGTATGTACGAGACCCGCCCGATCCCAGGTCTCAATACCTGCAGAATCCGGTCCACGGTGATGAAGAGCCTTGACTAAGCATCTCGTATAGAGGTCGCTGTTTTTCAGCATACCTAACCACCCGGCAATACCACACATATTCAACCGCCCTTCCAACCCGCCACTTGATACGCCGTAAAAGTTTCCTGTACAAGTCGGTTGACACCAAACTCTCGTTCAGCCTTCACACGACCGGCATTCCCCATACGTTCACACAATTGATGATTTCTCATTAACTGCATTATCCGATTGGCTAGCTTTTCATCGTCACCCCTCGGCACGACAAACCCCGTCTCTCCATCATCAACAAGATATGGAATATCCCCCGCATCAGTAGAAACCACCGCACGCCCGCAGGCCATGGCTTCCATCACAATATTGGGGCATCCCTCGGCATCGGCGGCGTGGACTAGGAATGTTGAGTGTTGAAGCAACTCAGGAATATCTTGGCGAAGTCCAAGAAAGTGAACGTGCCTCTCTAGACCAAAATCCTTGACTTGTTCCTCAAGAGTTTTACGAAGGGGGCCTTCACCTGCAAGATGAAGAGAAAACTCGAGTTCTCCTGTACGTAGGATAAACGCAATACTGATGAGTAAGCGATCCCAACGTTTTTCAGGAAACAGCCTTCCTGCGGCGAATAAAAGGGGAGGCTGTTTCTTAAGAGGATGGAACGAATACTGATTGATATCGATACCATTTCTCACGATGTATATGTTGCTAAACTTTGAGAACCAAGAAAACTGTTCGGCATTCTGTTTCGCAGCATGACTATTTGCAATATGATTTGGAGGCAACCAGCCACTTAAGGGGCCTAGCAGTCTTCCCGAGACACGCCGCTCGGTAAGAAAGTCCTGTCGAAATGAGCCAATTGAAACCCTCGTCGACCCCAATGTCGAACACCAAGCAGCAAAATTGGTGTAGAAGCTGTACGAATGTACCAACTGAGGCTTAAGACTATGGACTAACTGACAAAAAGCAACAAGTTTTCCCATTGATGAAGAGGTCTGAGGGAAAAACTTTAAGGGAACATCAAGTGATCGGATCCATGGCACATACGTATCTTGCTCATGATAATTCCATACGACAACGACAGGCTTATATCGCTCTCGATTCATGGCTTGGAGTAAGTAGTATAATTGACGCTCCAAACCACCTGTGCCCAAATCTCCAACGACATAAAGAATGCGGGGTCTATATTTTTCCTGAACCGACAAACATGCTTTATTTTCTTGTTTCTTTATAATACTCATCCTTTAGAAAAAAGAGAACAACTACGACACGCGGACACTTGATTGATCGCTAACATCGTTACGCGTTTTCTGCATTCCGGAAATGGTGGCTGAGGCATAGTTCTTTACGGTGACAGATGCATGCGAGAGATATCCAGACCCTGCACTAATTGAGAACA
This sequence comes from Nitrospirales bacterium, assembly GCA_965223675.1. Taxonomy (GTDB): domain Bacteria; phylum Nitrospirota; class Nitrospiria; order Nitrospirales; family UBA8639; genus JAGQKC01. Next base: position 1,302,983 of record OZ245013.1, read on the forward strand.
CGATCATGCACCATGGAGACATAAATGCTTCACTCAAGAGCATCATCTCCAGGCAGGCAAAAACGGCCATTGGCAGGAGAAAGGGGGCATCATACGTTCGCCGCATTCGAGAAGCTAACGCCCCTTTCATGGCACGAAGCAGGTAGCGAAAGAAGAGGATAAACGGGACAACTCCAGACGAAAAGCCGATAAACAATGCTGAATTGTGAGGACCCGTTTCATATTCGTTAATGGGAAGAGTAATCACCGTATTCGAAAAGCCAACGCCGAACACGAATGAGTTCAGAAAACGTTCTAACGCCTCGGTCCAAAGATAGAGCCTCCCCGTATCCTTGCTACCACGTGATGTATAGTACCCGATGAGAGTATCCAATAATCCGGACATATAAATAATCCATCCCATTCCAAGCAGTACTAGAATGGGGAGGAAACTCCGTTTGAGAACCTTTTGACATGCCAGTACCGTTGCGATAGCCATACCTAAGAGAGGTCCTCGACTCACCGTAATCGCAACAAGGTAAGCGCATAGTAACGCAATCGACCACGAAGCCATACGAAAAATAAAATGTTGGGTCTCCAACCCCTTCACTAAAAAATAGACATAACAAAATCCGAACCACATTCCAAATGCATTTGGGTTGGACAAGCCTACATTACTACTCACTCCTACACGCACCAATTCCTCCGTAGCCAAATAGGTTTTCAAGTAGGGAAGCGTACCGCATCCGATCATAAACGCTACGATGGCAAATCGATGAAGGAACCCTTTTCGAAAAGAGAGTGTTTGAATTACAAGAAGAGAAAGAATCCATGTCACAGTCCCTCGCATATCAGTCTGCGCTAAGGACTCACCATGGACCAACCCTTGAATGAGTAATATAAAAACTCCGCACCCCAGACCAAAAACTATGGGTCGATACACTCCGGCAGCACGCTGCCCGGCATGCATCAGGCACAAGACCGCAAGCCCTGCAAGTAGACCCGCGCCAACGAATCGAACAGAAATGCCCCATGCATCTCCCAGCATTCCGTACAGCAGGACGGCATAAAACCCATACTCTAATAGGTAAGAAGGAGAATCGTGCGATGTATTGTTTGTATTCATGCCGACTCCAGAGAAAGCCCTCTTAGCGTCTGTTCTGATGCATTAAGAGTCAAGAAACTTTTCTCACATGTTTCTCTTATGATAACGCATAAACCTACTGAATCGCTGTCTCATGTGCAGAAATTCGATTTTCAACACTCGACAAATCGGAATCGAAACTTAGCCCTTGCGAGCGAAATCGTTCGAGTTCTTGTCTCGCTTCCTGCCATGCCCCTAAATAGACGAAAGTCATCACTTTGGCTGCAGCGACATTTGAGCGTTTTTTTCCTGAGACGAGGCTAAGAGAATAAGCAAACGCCGCCTCTATTTCATCTGAAGAAAATGAAGACAATGCAAATGTGGACGACAATAACTCAGAAGGGATCGCCCTTGACAATTTGAATACCACGCTCGAACTCATAGGGACTTGATACGCAAATTCAAAATAGTCACGAAAGCGAAAATTTGTGAGATGAATCCATGGAGTAAACCAATGGGCGAAGTCTTGGTGGAGAATAAAGCTTTTCCCTGGCACTAAAGCTGGGAAAAATTTTTGTATGATATTATTCGTGAGTTCCCATGATTTCATCGCATCAATCAAGAGAAACTCGATTGTTTCGCCGTTCCATATTTCCGTCGATAAATCCGCAACATGGACTTTTACTCGATCCTTCCATGGATCTATTCTCTTGTTAAATTCAGGCAGGAAACTTTTCCCCTCTTCAAGTTTACTTTGCAGTGGAGTTCCAACTACGCAATCTTCCATATACGTTCGCCAAATAAATTCATCATAAGCATGTAACAACTTTTTTGACCCGCTCACTTTCGGATTATTCTCAAGGCCTACTGCAAGAGGGATGGTCGTAGACCCTAGCCAACATCCCAAATCGACAATAGCACCAGATCCCTCGAAAATGTGCTGGGCATACCATTGAAAGTAAGCCCGCTCTTCCACAGAGGTCATACCTGGAAGGCTTCGTAAGCGTGACGAGAATACCAGCAATTGAGAAAATTCATGCAGTGAACCCGAGTAGAATTTACGACACGAAACGACATAGAGAAGATAGCGCCAGACAATAGTCGAGTACGTGAAGGCCACAGACGGTAATCGCCCGACTTTTCGAGTAAGATTTTTTAGCAACGCCATGTGGACTCCTACACGTTTACTGCACGCTGAAAGGCATGAACTGCAGCGTCTTCGCTGTGTGCAGTCATAATGTGTTGTCGAGCTCGATCGGCCATCTCCTGACGGGCCTCGGGCGAGTTCAAAAGCTTGATCAGCTCCTTCACCGCTCGATCAACACTTCCCGCAACGATCCCAAGTCTTTTTCGCTTAATGATTTCATCAGGATCAACAGTTAGACTGACAACTGGAGTCCCAGCCGACCATGCCTCCAGAAACACACTCGGATACCCTTCTTCATCGGAGGTTGAAAGTAAAATGGAAGCTTCAGCGATCACGTTTAAGGTTTTCTTCGGGTCCACGTGCCCAAGATGCCGAATATTGGCTATCGCACTCAACTCTTTGACTAAGTGCTCTCCATAGCCAGGTGGTGACATGAACGCGGTGGGTCCTCCGCACACAACAAAATCTACATGAGGCACCTTACGAGCAATTTCAATCAACAAATCTACTCTTTTTAATGGACGGAGTACCCCGACCCAGGCAACATAACGTTGTCGCTCTGAATGTGGTTTTCCAGTTATTCCCTGCCCCACAATACCGGGCAAGTATGTTGATTTGGCGCGCAGCTTCCTAGGAAGTTGATTTTGTTGGCCTTGATGTTGAACAAAAATTCGATCCACTCCGATGAGCCCTGATGCATAGAGTGGCCATAACCGAGGACGCCGATATAGAGCCATTCGAGGACAGACATCCCGATCATGCATGACAGAAAATATCGTGCGCACTCCCAGCAGTTTCGCTAAATACACCCCGGGCCCTAACCACAAGTCGGCACATTGCCAAAACCACCAATCTGGATTTTCTGATCTCAAAAATCGATACCACAACAGAAAAATATTTCCACTTCCCATTCCAACGAACTGAACACCATGAATTGTTTTACGTTCTTGCGGTCTTAATCCATTTCTCACTCCCACTGTGACGTTCCACCCTTTGGATGCCAAGGCACAAGCTAAAAGCCACTCATATCGTTCCGCACCACCATTCGCCGATGGGTCACCAGATGCATAGCCATACACCACATCATTCATATGCACGATTTTCATGACACCATATCCTCTTGCAAACTCGGCGGAATGTTGACCCTGCCAGAAATAAAGGGCTGTTTCGCCATCTCTCCGTTCAATGCACGAATGAGTGCTTCCGCTTGACTTGTTCCCGAGTATGATTCGGCCACAGTGCGGTTGGGCAGAAGGTCAGACAATGTTCCTTTCTGCCATTCATCATATACTTTTCGAAAGGTCCAGAGAATGTTGTGTGGGGCATCGACATCAGCAATCGTCACGACTCCAGCATTTTCTAGAATTTTTCTTGTTTCATCGTTGGGAAGAACACCGATGATAGGACGTCTAGCCTTGAGATATTCAAAAAGCTTAGCACCTGCCACGAGCTCATGGCCCTTCCTCTCTGCCCCCCGTCCTAGTATCAGCAATGCATGAGCTTCCCTCTGAAGACGGAGTATATTCGCATATGAAGTAGACGGTCTGATCTCAATCATGTCAGAAAGTTTTAACTGTTGAACATCTCGCTGAAACCGCTCAGTGCTATCACCCACAAAACGTAGATGTAATTTCCTAGCTTGCTCAGGAAGAATGGATTTAAAGTCTAAAAGCGCTTGCAGCAGTGTGTCATATCTGTAGGTCGACAACGTCCCTGCATATAAAATTGTGCATTTCTTACTCTTGGGAATATCAAAATCTTGAAGCGAACCATCATAACCATTCGGAATAATATGAATCTTCTTATCTTCTAGTGCCCCGGGATACGCACGTTGATAACATTCTGCGATCGTGTCAAAAAGAAAAACGACGGACTGAGCTTGCTTAAGAATTCTATACATGGTGCGACCAGCCATCATGGCTAACACTTTTGGACGTAGGTAATCAGTCTCATAGTAATTCAACCCCCAAGGGTCACGAAAATCTAAGACGTACGGCACTCCTGTTTGCTCAGAAACTTCTTGCGCAACTACGCCTGAGGAGACTGGCCCTATAGTCGCCCAAATGGCATTGGGCTGAGCAGAAGTACATAATTGAATGGATGCATTTACTGTTGGACGAATCCACGATTTCGCTCGATCTGGTAAGTAGTACCACCCTTCGAGTTTTCTCACAATCTCTCTCATACGTGAACGAAACGGGGCATAGTGTGTGTTATAAATCTCCTCTAACTTCTCTTGTGGTGCAACGGATAACTCTGCCTTCAACTTCTTACCTCTTCGAGCATGAAACTCTTGCCATAGATCACGTCCTCGTACACGTAACACGTTCACATCCTTTGGTACTGCGTCGAGTAGCTCGGGATCATATCTTTCATATTGATAGGGATCGACTGACAGAACATTTACCCGCCATCTCATGTGTGACAAAGAGCGAGCGAATCGTAGTGGACGGTAAGTCCCCGCATTTCCCTCAGGTGGGAAAAAGTACGCAATCATTAGAATGGTCTTCATCACTTAATACTTCGAGCAATCATATATCGTAGACGTCCTTGATTCAAAAACTGTCGTGCTATCTTCCTATCCGTAGTTCCTTCAGTGGCCGAAAAAGTAGACGACTAATCCTCCACCCAAGTAACGCTGCTGGAATAAGCCCAATGCCCAAACCCCAGGAGTAAGAAGCAAACATTTGTTTTTTTGTTACTTGCCGAAGCGCAAAAATAAGACTTTTCAACCCTGCTTGCAAGGCTCTCACTCTCTCATGGTTTTCCAGGAAAAGATACCCGAGCTGGCAGTAGTGGTTAGCGAGCTCCATATCCCATATCTCAGGGGCAACTAGATGCGGGAACGCACGACAGTTCCTCTCGAGGACCGTAATTCGCCCCTGTAGGGCAAGCATTGACTGACGAGAAATATTGTCATGATGAATTCGTCTCTTGCAAAGAATCTTGGGCAAACAGGCAAGGTGGAATTTCGCAGCTATTCGAAACCATAAGTCCCGGTCTTCGACTGACCATAAACTTTCATCGAATAGCCCAGTTTTTTCAAGACATGATTTTCTGACCATCACAGTGGGCGTCGAAACAAAATTTTCGCGAATTAACTTCCCAAACGCATCTTGAATAGGGATCTCAGTCACGAGACTCTCTCCAAATGTTTTCTTTTTATCTTCAAGAAATGAGTGGAGAACGACCTCACTTGCGTTGAAATCCAAATGATCCGCACACACAAAGGCGATGTCAGGATGAATTTCCAGAAACGCTACTTGGACTTCAAGTTTGTCGGGCGTCCACAGGTCATCAGCATCTAAGAAACTAATATACTTACCTTGGGCAATCTCAATCCCAGCATTTCTCGCAGCGGATGGACCACGGTTTTTCTGATGTTTACACAGAACACGATCCTTAAAAGTCAGCAAAATCTCTTCTGTCTTATCGGTTGAGCCATCATTAACAACGATGAGTTCATACGACTGGTACGTTTGATTCAGTACACTCTCTATAGCCTCAGGAAGAAATTTGTCCGCGTTATAGGCAGGAATAATTACGCTGACAGTAGGGAACTGATCATTGGGGACTGACATGGTTCTTCTGGACTAACATAATTTTGCTCTGAGGAGCTTTCTCTGTTCATTTCCCACACTGTCTTCTACTGAAACTATCGTTCTTCTTAGAATAAATGCGAGATTTACATTCTAGATGAATCTGCGTACCTTTCCGCAAGGGTACTTTTTTTCGTGGAGTAGGGTCTATAATGCCGAAATCCCGATAGATACCATCATACTTCGTCGTCGTTTATTGTAAAATCTTCAATTCTTCTACTTTACTCTATGCTTTTTAATTCGTACATTTTCATATTTCTCTTCTGCCCAATTACCATAATGGTGTTCCACACGATTGGAAGATACGGTCTACATCGACTAGCCTTGTCTTGGCTAGTCATCGCGTCTCTGTTTTTTTATGGTTGGTGGAATCCTACGTATGTGGTCGTTATCATCGCCTCAATTCTCGTGAACTATCAGATTGGAACGACACTCGGAGGACATCGCAACCGCAAGCAAGCAAAAGTTCTGCTAGGTCTTGGCATTAGTGCGAATTTATGTCTTATCGGCTATTACAAGTATGCCAACTTCTTTCTAGAGAATATTAATCATATTCTCAGATCAGACTATGATCTCGGGACGATTATTCTTCCCTTAGGCATCTCATTCTTTACTTTTCAACAGATTGCCTATCTCGTGGATGCGTATCGAGGCGAAACGACGGAATATAGTTTTCTCCACTATTGCTTGTTTGTGGCTTTTTTTCCGCAATTGATCGCTGGACCGATTGTTCATCACAAAGAAATACTGCCTCAGTTTGCACAACGGGTGATAGGCATATTCAATCCGGAAAACATTTTAGTAGGTTTCACAATATTTATATTGGGTCTCTTTAAGAAAGTCATCCTCGCGGATACGCTGGCCGAGTATGCCACTCCGGTGTTTTCCGCAGCTGATCAGGGTGTCACCTTAACATTTTTTGAAGCGTGGGGTGGCGCCCTCGCCTACACATTTCAACTTTACTTTGATTTCTCCGGCTATTCAGACATGGCCATCGGCCTTGGACGGATGTTAGGAATTCGCTTACCGTTGAATTTCAACTCACCCTACAAAGCAGTCAATATCATCGATTTTTGGCGACGATGGCATATTACACTCTCACGATTCTTGCGAGACTACCTGTATATTTCCCTGGGAGGCAATCGAAAAGGGACGTTACGCCGATATCTTAACCTCTTCCTCACAATGTTACTTGGCGGGTTATGGCATGGTGCCGGTTGGACATTTGTCCTTTGGGGGGCGCTCCATGGACTCTTCTTGGCATCCAATCATGCATGGCACCAGGTGTATAGTCGGTACGCGTTCACTCGCTTCATCAAACCTACACGAATTGGAAAAGTCTTCGCACAAACGTTGACGTTTTTGATGATTGTTATAGCCTGGGTCGTGTTCCGTGCCGAAAATCTTGAAACAGCCGTCAGTCTCTGGCAGTCCATGGCTGGCATCCATGGCGTATCTCTTCCTCAACTCCTGGGAAATGCCATCGGTGCGCACGAAACATGGATGCCAGTTCAGTGGATCGTCTTTGATGGTATGTTTCCAAATAATACAGCTCCCTGGGCTTTTCACGGTATACTCACGCTGTTCGTCGCTGGAGGCATCGTGTGGTTCATGCCAAACGTCGCACAAATCTTATGTCACTACAGCCCAGTCTTACATCATGAACCACATGCCACTCGAATAGTGTGGAATAATACTTCTTCTTGGGCAGTTGGTATTGGCCTTCTCTTTGGTCTGTCTATTCTCGGATTGGGCACGGCGACAGAATTTCTCTATTTTCAATTTTAAACAGTCATGTTGCACACGGTCCCAGGGAGGCACTTTCTGTTCCGCATGATACGACTCAAAACTTCCTCAATGCCCCATGACATGTAAATGAAACAACATCTGAAATATATGCTTATATTATTTGGAAGTTCCTTGGCCATTTGCGGTGCCGTATTTTTTCTCAATACCTTACTTGATCCTTTATGGTATCTCCAGGGCAACCAACTGGAAGGCCTCAACTATATGTTCGACGAGCGGCTTTCTAAAACGAATCAATACCTTAAACATTATCCTCAACAAGAGTACAACTGCATAATCTTTGGAAGCTCAAGAACGACACTTCTCAATGAGTCCCTCTTGAAAAAACCATATCACTGCTTCAACTTTTCTTTCTCTGGTGGACGCATCGAGGAGTTTATTGCATTTGGTAAATGGCTAAAACAAAGGGGAGAAATCCCAGACTATCTGATCCTAGGCATCGATGATTTTAATTTTTTCAACTTACAGACTCCACTGAATGTTCCTGATTTCATTCAATCTCAGACTCTTCCTCCAAGCATGTTCTACAGCTATATATCGCTCGACGCTCTCTTCATGACCATTCGACTACTGCTCCATGACGAGTATAATCCGAAAATTTACAATCACGATTTCATAGGAACTGTTGTAGAAAACCCTCCGGACTACACACCACGCATCGAGACAATTGAGCGGACCGTCAGGCACAAAGCTGTACAGGATTACCAAGAATTGCATAATCTTTTTCCTGATGTGACCATAATCGGGTACGTTCCTCCTGTTTCTTCATGGATCACTGCATCAAAAACGGACAAGGAACTAAATTTTTTCCTTGATGGGATCTACACGATTTCACAATTCCTTGATGCTATGTATGACTTTTCCATTCCAAGCTCTGTAACAAGCAATCCAGCTAATACCTACGATGGCAGCCATTTTTTCCCCTTTGTCCAACGCAAAATCACATCAACATTGAATGGAGACTTAAAAAGCTTTGGCCTTCAGGTCCAATTGTTTTCTCGAGAAGAATACAAGCAGCTCTATCATCAACGCATCAGTCGATTTTTCACGACAATTGAGAAAAAATCAGATCGCACACCTCAATAGGTACACCATAAATATATCAGCACACAGGAATTAGCATTCTCATTTCATGTTCAATCGACAGTAGACATAAAAAATTTTTCATGGAAGGAAACCCGAGTCGACTTCGCTTCACCTCCATATTTCCAATCGCCACTCCCATAGTTGACAAGTAACCTCACAGAAACCCATCTATTTTTGAGAAAGACACGATCGTATTTTTTGCACCACGTTAGAGCGGTCATAACACCGAATAGCCTGCGCTCTAGCATTAGATCCAAGTTTGTCACTTAAGGACTTATCCCGCAATAACAACAAACACCCATCAACGATAGATCGGGCCGAGTCTCGAAGTAAAACATCGCGACCATCACACAACTCAATCCCCTCAGCTCCAATACGGGTTGCCACTATTGGTTTTCCATGGGCTGCCGCCTCGATGATTTTCACTCGAGTTCCTGCACCAGTAAAAATTGGCGCACACACAACCCGACTCCGACGATAGAGACCGTCTAAATCTTCAACAAATCCAGGAAACTCAATATTCGTCCCATGTGAAGTATACCCTTTCACTTGCTCTGGATGCGCTCCAGCAATAATCAACTGCGCATGTGGCATTTCTTTCTGAAGCTGAGGCCAAATCTGCTCGAGCAAGAATTCTGCAGCTTCAATGTTAGGCCAATACGTGTAGGAACCAATAAACAGCAACGTCGGTTCATCAGTTAGCGGATGATGAGGCGGTATTCTCACAGCATTGGGAATCGTCACGACATTCGGTAAACGCCAATATTGTTCAAGATATCGACGATCCACATCTGAACACACAAACGTATAACGAGCCAATTGTATGGATTGTCGCTCAGCCCATAAAACCATGGGGATACGCAGATACAGTAGAAATCGTGAATGCCACGGTGTCTTGCTCCGGGCGGTACGCATCAATGCTACATGATCGATATCATCAAGATTCAAGAAGATTGGAGGTAACGCACACGTTGTCTTCAATAATGGACACATCGCCTGCAGGCGATCAACGACTATGGCATCCGGACGTCGGTTTAAGCAGGCTTCAAATACGTCAAGTTGCTCCTGACCGCTCACCTCATAATATCCAGGTTGATCAAAAAACCTCAGACTTTCCCTCATATAATCGAGCAACTTTCCTCTCTGAGTCGATGAAAAATGGCGCTTCCGCCTTTGGCAAAGAAACAAGGTGAGCTTGACGTTCCAAAATTCCAAGAACGACTCTTGAATGTCTTTCACGTATGAGACATCGTGAGCAAGATCTGAAGATACATAAAACAACATATCGATCTCGGCAATTTCTTTCGCACTATCAACAAACATACGCAATCGTTGAAAGGCGCCATGAACTTTCGTGTGAAAATCGCTTGGAAAATTTCTGGAAACAATTAAAATTTTCATAAATTGTGCACTGTGCTGAACCAGACAACCCAAGACTTTTCCATCGAACGTTGTGACTGCTCACGAGGCAGATCAACCAGAGATTGTTAAGTAAACACTAATGGAACATTACAGCGAAGATCGCGGCTCAAGGTCCCAATTGATCCGGAACAAGGCGGCAAGACGTAAACCGTATCACCGTATCTTCTCATAGAGATGTCGAGCTACCCATTGATATTCTGCAGCACTCGGATGATGGTCTAGGGGATGAAGGATGGCCATACTTTCGTCTTCCATGGGAGGCACATCCACAACACGAATACCTGCGTCGGTGAGTAATTGGATCATAAGCGACTTGGAATCAGCATCCAAAAGATGGTTTCGTCGAGGCCAGAGAAGCACATAGAAGTCCCCGTCAAATCGTCGCTTGTATTTGTTCTTCGATTCAATCAGTATTTTGACCGTAGTTCTCATTGCACGATCCTTTGATATGTATGTTGGATTAATTTTCCCTAAAACAAATCGAAACAAGTACGAATGTTTCCAGAGATTTCGATATACATAGAAAATCCGGCGAAGATCGTCTTTCTGACTGTAGGCCATTGGTCCGTGTAATTGACCATTTTGTTCATCGATAAAGAAAAATGGGTTTTCATAGGTAATACGATAATATTCCAGCTCATACGCAGTCGATCTGGTTAGATGGGCGACGATAAATGAATACACTGCAATTCCTTTAGTGAGGGTAATGTCGTCAAATAACTCATCACGATCCAATTGAACAAACATGGCCCCCGGACCGAATCCATCTCCGCCGTAGTTGTATGAACGGTATTGATGATTCGAACTTCGTTGGAAATTTGATGGCAATGTGTGGTCTTGCGGAACACCCGCGCCAAAGGTGAAAGAGCCGCCAAAAAATAATGCGTGCTTGATGGAATCTTCACGAGCAGGGAATGACTTTCTCCTGCCCTTCTCATCAAAGTCGTACACGACATCCTTAAAAATTACAGACTCGTCTTCAAACGACGAACTTAATGTTCTGACTCCGGGTTTATGCCAATACGTTAGAATCGGATCTTTAATCTTATAGGGAACAGATGACGAAAACTTCCATTCTGGCGTTGGAATTGCTTCATAATATACCCAAAAGACAAGTTCGGTCATAAAAAACAAAAAAACAAAAGACCATACAACGAGAAAAAAATTATTTCGCTTAATAACTACCAATATCGATACAAAAATCAAAGAAAGAAAAAAAACCAAGCCTGCCATTATGACCGCACCCTGTCATTTCTCATTCTAAAGACTCGGATTTTTACTAAGCAGAAACCTATTTAAACCTCGAGATTTAATGCCGGGTAAAAATCCGAACCTTCACGATAGATGAATTAGGAGGAGAAGAACTCTTACTCTTCACGCTCTTCCTTAGGAAAGGTATATACCATTCAAAGAAAAGTTGAAAGAGCAATGAGGTAAAAACACACGATACGAATTACGGCCGGAGTAAAGAAGACAACTTCATTAGGCCTTTTGTAAGGCAAAACACACAAATGTATACCGAAGGTCGAATTGCTTCCAATGCACTACTCGCTCTTCGCAATTCAAATTTATGTTTCCACAAGATTGAAATCCATAACCGTGTGCGCAATCCAACATGTTTCGAATATCATCCTCGTTAAAAATTGTGATTGGCACCCCAAAAGCTTTTTGGCATTTTGTATCGACAACATCTTTCCAATAATCTGTCGAAGTTAACAACACTCCATTAGGCTTCAACAGTCTAAACATTTCTTTAAAATACGCATGGATATCTACTCCATGTTCTATAACACTCATACTGACGATGGCATCAAATGACTCGTCGTGAAAGCGAGAATGGGTAAGATCACCCGGTTCATACCGAATCGGTCCTCGACGCAATGGCTTATCAAATATCAAATCGATTCCCATCAGATTTCGATAACCATACTGAAATAACCAAACAAGAAGCGTCGAGTACAACGTCGCACCAACTTCGAGAATGTTGGCCTGATTATCAGTTCGCTGTAATATTTCGTCTAACATGCTGATACCATCCCAATTTTTTGGCGGATCACCATGAGGAATCAAGCCACAATTCTTCACGACTTGTATCGCTTCGTCAACTTGGCTGTGCACTTGTAACGTTGAATTCATCCAAGATTTGCTCAATCTTTTGGCAGGAATTTCTGCGCCGAGACGCATCAGGCGGTTCTTAAGATGATACTCTGACGACTGCATCCATGTTCCCACAATGGTGGGAGCAACCATTCTTTTCATGAATTGAATCATTCCAATTTCCCCAGGTATGCGTCTTCAATTCTCTTTAGGAGATGGACCGACGTCGTAACAAGCATGACGTCCTGATTGCTTCATGACAAAACAAGAACTCTAAACTAAGAAACGTCGTCAGTTCGTTAATTCTTTTTGACGAGAATGAATCCGAATCATAGCACAAGACCCATAGTCACGGTCATTCAGCTATCAACAACTTCGAAAAATCCCCTCAATGTGGCCGACATGATTCTGCTCTCTAACAGGCCATGCGCTGACGGCTTTGGTCCACGCCTATTGGGTGCATATTCGCTTAACTGTACGCAGTGCATTCCAAAACCCATTTGGCATCACATACGCATCAGGCGGATACGCGTAGTGAAACATATGGTAAATTTTCAAAAATGTTAAAAATCGTTTACTACCAGAGGGAATCGCATCTGCGCGTTGATAATTCATCTTTGAAAAAAACTGGCCCCCCTTTGCTTTCACCTCTTTATCATTGTTCGTTGCTTCACACATCTGTTGTAACAATGCTTTGTAATCTACGCACCAATCCATAACTGCGACTGAAGCCGTGATCTCTTCCGCATGTTTTCTGAAGCTCGCTTTCACATCTTTAATATCAAACCATCCATACTGTTTGGCCAAATAAACGATAGCAACGCCATCACTGACATGATGGCGTTTTGAATGAAAACCACCGTCTTCCCGCAATCCTCTGGTTTGATACAATGTGTTACAGAGATACCAGGAAGTTTTATTCTCGAACCATGCGAGGAAAAAGTCCTTCAATAAAGATCCGTCAACTGTATTGAGATGAGAATGAATCACGTTTCCATAGGCATCGATAACCCGAACGCCAGTCCTGATCACGCCAACATTCGGTAACCGACGCTCGGCATTCATACACGTCTCAACAAAGTCAGGATCGATTACATCATCATCATGAAGTTGTAAAAAGTAATCGCCTCTTGCCTGATTGAGACAAAAGTTGGAATTACCAAGAGGACCGATATTTACCCTATGCCTGACATACTTGACTCGCGGATCCTCGTACTGCAGGACAACCTCCTCTGTGTTATCACTAGAACAATTGTCAGACACAATAATCTCAAGATTTTGGTACGTTTGAGCCATTGCACTTTCGAGAGCCTGTTGCAAGAAGCTACTGGCACGATTATACGTGGGAATACCTATTGTCACCAGTTTACGCATATGCTTCGTTTACAATTTCTTATTGTGAACAACCTGGGAGAACAAAATTGCCTGGACGGCCATCCTTTCGAACACTTCAACTGACTCCATACGAATGTTCCGACTTCTTGTTGACATGACCATCATGTCACAACAATTCAACCTATCCATATCTGTGTCATGAGTAAAACGAAATTAAAGTTTAGAGACATCTGTATGCTGGGCTTCTAAAAAAATTTTTTCGATCTTCCCCACCTCGATCGTCGCATTAAAGTCCTGTTCAATTTTTTTTCTTCCATGTTGCCCTAAGCATCGACTGAAGTGCGAGTCCTTGAAAATTCGTTCGACCGCATCTGCAATCGCGCTAGCGTCCTTAACCGGCACTAATAGTCCATTCACCCCATCTTCAACAAGTTCACTGATTCCACGAATGTTTGATGTCACGACGGGAACCTGCATGGCCATCGCTTCTTTGACGCCGTTCGGTAACACATCACCCAATCCGTCGGAGTCTATGATGCTCGGCAACACAAACACGCTTGCTCGTGATAACTCTCGGCGAACTTGATCATACGTCAAGAATCCAGCAAAAGAAATGTTTGGCACCTGTAGCTCATCAATTAATTGATCAAGAAGGCGTCGTTCCGGACCTTCTCCGACAATTGTACAGGTATATGCAATGTTTCGTTGCTGCAAAAGGTGACATGCACGGATCAAATAAGCAAGTCCTTTTTCCGGATGCAGTCGCGAGACAGCTAAAATGGAGTTTCGTAGACGGTTGAGTGGTTTCCGAGGAGCAAAATACGAAACATCAATGGCATCATGTATCACCTCGATGGGACCGTCGAGCTGTAACTGCGTCTGAAGATATTCCTGATTATGTCTGGCAATAGTAAACACGCTCGCTGCACCAACGATCTTTTTCCTTCTTTTTCGAGCTTCTGTTAAGTGATTACCTTGCCAGATATCATGCGCTTTAAACGACAAAGTATACGGTATGTCAAGAACGTTAGCTAAGAATGCAACTTTATCGATAATCGGCGGGATCGAAAAAGGCGCATGAATAAGATCAAGACGCTCATTAAGAAACTGCCGAATATCAACATAGTCGACAACCCCATATTTTGGATGGGAATATCCGGAGAAGAAAAAATAACAAGCTCTACCAGTCAAGAGGGGGTGAATGAGAGCATCATACAACAGAGCTGGAATAAATGAACGGTATTTTTCTCCTCTGGAGGAAAATTTGGAAAAGCGATAGAACGTCTTATCAAGCCCATGTTCGAGCAGGATCGGTTCATTGATTGCCTGATGAATGCGACTTGTTCCCTCTGCAAGAATCAGGATTTCATGTCCTCGACGCTGGATCTGGAGGATTTCGTTAAAGATAAATGTGGCAAGATTATCACAAATATAGAGTATTCTCATTTTGAATCATGCACCGCTCATCTTTCATCCGTTCTCTGTGTAAGCTCACTGCATCAACCGTGTTTAGCAAGAGGGTCCCGCATCTATATACTCCTCCTTACTCTCAGATGCCGAGCCCCATTGCCCACTCTTTTCATTCCATCTTTTAATTACTCGTGCTGGCGCACCAACGGCAATACATCGATCGGGAATGCTTTTCGTGACCACACTATTTGCACCCACAATACTCATTTCACCAATGGTCACCCCTGGAAAAATAACCACGTTTTGGCCAATCCAACATCCACGCTTAACAGTAATCGGTTGAATTCGAGTGATGTCCTGATACTTGTATGGCTCATCGATGCGAGTGTAGCCGTGAAACCCATCAGTGATATTCACATTCGTGGCGAACATCACATCATCTTCAATCGTAATATGACCCATTGCGGCCACCTGTAATTGGCCTGTACTCGTTACTCGGCTGCCAATTGAAATCTTTGACAGAAATGTTTGATTTGTTTCCTGTCTATTAGGATGCTGCATTGTAGGTCCAGGGTATCCTGACAGTGCGATCAGCAAACAATTTGGACCCAAATAGATATCGTTGCCTAGAAAGATACGATCGGGATTCACGATATTTCTTGGCAAATCTATATTGACATTTCGAGGGCTGTTGCCAAATTTCGGCAACAATTTCTTTGCCACGATGGCCTTAGATTTTTCAAAATGACAGGCAACCAGTATAGCGATCTTTCTTAACGTGGCTGCGATAAACCGGTCAAGCGTGGTGAACATAAAGAACGCTCCATGTATTTACCCCAGTACTATAGCCTATTCTGAAAAACTTCGAAGGTTTGACGTATTAAAAACCGCCCAGAACGTCATGATGGCGCATATGGAAATTATTAGGATTCGCTAAAATACTGAGTTCCAAGGCAAGCCTGCTCCCGCAACAATCATCAATATCTAACACGCCCCTCGGCCCCACGGTCGATCATCATGAAATCATCACGGGACGCTATGCGACCTATCGTTCTTGCTATTTTGTTTCGGTTGGAGATTTTCTCATGGGGCGCATGTGGATATCCGTCACTTCTACAGAGTAAGGCAACGAGAGTAGGCAACGTAACGTTGTCGCCACGTCATTGGGTTGAATAAGAAGATCCGGATGATACGGAGTTCCCTGCTGCCGATGAAGCGCCGCGAGCATCGGCGTCGCGGTACGCCCGAGAAACATGCTCAGCACTCGTACGCTATCATCATTCACTTCATCCCTTAGACTATCCGTAAAGGCCTTCAGTGCGTATTTCATGCTTGCATACTGACTTAACCCCGCGCGCGCCTGTTGCCAGACACTCGAGTTCATCATAACAATTTGTCCAGAACAACGTTTTATCATCGGCAGCAAGCCCTGAGTCAACGCATAAGCCGCACGTACATTCGTATAATATTGCACATCCAAATCCTCAGTCATGACTTCCTCAATTCGACCAACTGTCAAAACACCAGCACAATGTATGAAGAGATTGATGTGCTCAACATCACTCTTTAACCGTTCGATCAACTCATTGAGAGCATTTTTATCCGAGAGATCCGCCTGATATGATAGGACTCTTGAGGAAGTTTTGCGTACGAGAGACGTGACAGTTTTAAGCGAGGCTTCATTCCGTCCAGTCAAACAAAGAGTGAGGTCTTCTCGTGCCAACGAAAGAGCAATGGCTTTTCCCACCCCACTCGTCGCCCCAGTGATGAGCGCTATTTGACCTGACAAAGTTTCCATATTGCTATATTGCCATTAACATTCACGCCACTCTAACCAGAAGGGTGAACATTTGGTCGTCAGTGTGGAACAGACAATTCTTTTAATAAATGATGAGCTTCCAAAGCATCGGCGGCATCCTTAATCACCGAAAATGGAATCGCTGCACGCTCTGCAATATCTAAGAGAGAATGCTGGCCATCTGAAAAGTTCAGCACCCAAAATATCGCAATCTCACGTTGGGCTCGTTCTGCTTGACCACTAATGGCTCTATAGAGCCCACGCCTCCCCAGTTGAGGTTCGCATTTAGGATTTTGGTTAACGTAGGTCCTATTACCTTCCAACGTTTCAACAATCGCCCGACATTTCATCCATGAATCCTCCAGAAACGCAGGCCGCACGAATTCAAGATTATCCGCCGAAGTATGATATTCAGGAAAACACCCATTGGGGGTGCGCATGAGATTACCCACGGGAAGATTGAACCCTGGAGAGCAGTATTGCCGCTCATCATACCCGTAAGGAGAGAAGTCTAGAATCTTGTAAGCACGACCAGAATGCTCAAGAACATGCTTCGCCACTCGATCAATCTCCGCCGATCCTTGGCGACTTTTTTTATACGTCGTATCACCAGAGTCACCAAGTAATGCCAACACAAGTCCATGCCTAATCTTACGAACTTGTGATTCATTGCGCGCCAACCATGTAATCGGTCCGATAGTTCCAGGAAGAAATACAAATCGATACGAGTAACGCCGCTCTCGTGTCTCAAGATATTTCGCAAGAAATGTCGCTAGAGAAATACCTGACAAATTGTCATTGCAGAGTGACGGATGACAAATGTGACAGGAAATAAGTATCTCGTCTTCTACCTCTCCCCTCAAGTAATACTCTCCATACGTGAGAGCTCCTTCTTCCAATGAAGAATCAATACACACTTCGTATTTTTGGTCAGGAAGTTCTTCTAATTGTTTGTGGGTAAGACAAAATCCCCACTGTTCATGGTGGTAAGAAGTCCGGTAAGGAATCCAATCGGGATGATCCGGCAAAGTAAAGAGATGGGGTTTCAATTCAGCCAAGGAGAGGGTTGTCTGCACCGGCACGCTATAACTCATGACATGTAAGTTGGAGTTTTGAAAATCGACAATCTTTTCTCCCGCCATATTCTTAATATAGGCATCGCGAATATTCCACTCTTTGGGTACAGTCCAATCGAATACCGGGGTTCCCGTTGTCACTTCGTGCATCTCAAGAGCGATATGTTGCATGAGCTTTTTGAGAGTCTGACGCACCCCATCACCTGTAATACTCCGGCATATAGGGTAGAGTTCCTCAATCAATGTATAGAGGTCATTTCCTTGAATTTGCATTTCGTTTTTTTTAATCATGCGAGGTAATAGCTTCGTTAGGAATACACTTTGACCTCTGGAATGGGCGTTACAAATTGACCGCCCCACGTACGGATATGCGACATCTGGCTCATGACTTCGTCTTTGATGTTCCAAGGCAATATCAACACATAGTCGGGTTTTGTTTTCTCAATTCTCTCAGGATGGAAAATTGGGATATGAGTCCCAGGCAGAAAGCACCCCTGTTTCTGCGGGCTTCGATCCACCGTATAGTCAATAAAATCTTTCCCAACTCCACAGAAATTTAACAGCGTGTTACCTTTCGCCGGTGCGCCATAACTGACAACTGTCTTGCCCTGACGTTTGACAGAAATCAGAAACTCCAGCAACTGATGTTTCGTCTCCCGAACGGTGTCGGCAAACGAAAAGTATCTCGTCAATCCCAGAAACCCTTCCTCCTCCTCCCCTTTCTTGAGATTTCGTACACTATCACTCACAGAGAATTCTTCCATCGTATCATGACGTCCATAAATCCGCAGGGAACCGCCATGAGTTGGCACTTCTTCTACGTCAAAGAGAGTTAATCCATGTTTGGCAAAAATTCTCTCAACTGTATGAAAAGAGAAATATGAGAAATGTTCATGATAAATCGTATCAAACTGCTTTTCCTTGACCAGCCTCAGGAGATACGGAAATTCCATGGTGACAATACCGCGAGGCTTTAAAATAATCTTGATGCCTTCCACGAAATCATTGAGGGCAGGAACATGGGCAAGGACATTATTGCCAATCAGCAAGTCTGCTTGTTTCCCCTGCGCTAGGAGTTCACGAGCCGTGTCGGCATGAAAAAACTTTACGACCGTTGGGATGCCGTTAGCAGATGCGACCCTCGCGATATTCGCTGCCGGCTCAATCCCTAAAATCGGCACTCCCTGTTCTTGAAAATATTGAAGCAAATAGCCATCATTACTCGCAATTTCAATGACTTGATTTTGTGAACTCAACCCAAATCGCTCCGTCATCATATCAACATAACGTTTGGCATGCTGAAGCCACGAGTCTGAATACGAAGAAAAGTAGGCGTAGTCACCAAAAATGTCTGACGCTTTTTCAAACTCCTCCAATTGGACCAGCAAACAGTTTCCACAGATGTATACATGGAGTGGATAAAACGGCTCCATTCTATTGCGTTGGTCACTGGGAATATAAGAGTTTGCTAGTGGCGACATTCCCAAATCAACAAACGTATGTTCTAGCGGATCTTGACAGAAACGGCAACGGCTCAATGTAGCTTTCATCGCTCAAGACTCCCAATCAGAAATGAGCTTTGGCTCGACACCCAATTGTAACTACCATGTAATCCAATATTTCCTCTTATTTTGGCCACACATCAACCCACATATCGAAAGCCAAATTATGGCCATTCACATTGGTTGCTCACATACTCTGCAAAAAACGCCCAGCCTTGACTAACCCTTCCGGAGTCCCAATATCAAGAAATGGACGATCAGAAACCCGGAATCCGTAAATTCTCAGGCCTTGTTCAAGCGATGCCTGCATGACCTCACTTAAGGACAATTCAAAGTCAAGATCACCCTGCACTTTGAGTGGAACGAGAAAATCATGCAAAAACTTTGTAAACCTGAATGTCCATACAGCAATTCCCCATGTATACGACTGTGGTGACGACGATGAACGTGGGACAATCCTGGACACCCAACTATCTTCTCGAACATTCACGAGATCCGGGCGGCAGACGTCGCCGCTAGGAAATAGCCCAAGTACGATGTCAGCCTGGGTGATTACCTGGTTTCGGAGCAAAGCCACAAAAGCCTCTCGCTCAGCAAACAAGATGTCAGGAAATCCAAAAACGACGGTTTTGTTTTCAACAAATGAAAACGCCTGATCAAGTGTAAACGGCACTCCATTGGGATTACTCATGATCAAATAGCCCAGATCCATCCCAAAACCTGAGCCATCACCAAAGTACTGCGGGATATCCCACTTCCCCTTTCGTAACACGATGAATGTGCGCATCACCTGTGCAAACGAAAATTTCTCCAGAAGATACTGCCCGGCAACTTTTGCTCTTCGGGCTCCATCCTGTGTCAGCTCTTTTAACTCAACTGGATAGATTTCCTTACTGCATGGGGATGGAGAAAGACGCAGAGCTTGACCTGCAGCAGGGATGAGACCAATCACGTTTGTTGGATATTCGCCAGCCTCGCCCAACTTATTCGTCCTCCAAACACTGCCAACATTCTAGAATTCGCTAAGTAAACCACGGAGGCTGCT
This sequence comes from Nitrospirales bacterium, assembly GCA_965223675.1. GTDB lineage: Bacteria > Nitrospirota > Nitrospiria > Nitrospirales > UBA8639 > JAGQKC01. The sequence goes on from OZ245013.1 coordinate 1,323,369, forward strand.
GTTGGTGATATGATGGCCAACTTTGATCTTTGGCAGAAATAGTTCGCTTGTCTTCTTCAGGCCACTCAATCTGAAAGACTGGATCATTCCAACATACTCCACGAGCCGATTCTGCACAGAAAGCGTCTGAGATAAAATATAAAACTTCGCTGTTGTTTTCTAATGTTTGAAACCCATGAGCAAATCCCTTTGGAATATACAGCATTTTACGGTTTTCCGAGGAAAGTATGACTCCTGTCCATTTCCGAAAGGTTGGTGAAGATGCACGGAGATCGATGATCACATCAAAGATGCGGCCCCTTGTACAACGGACGAGTTTCGTTTCCGCATGCGGAGGAACTTGAAAATGCATCCCTCGAATCGTTCCTTTTTTATAGTTGAACGACACACTACATTGCGAAAGGTTCACGTCCAAGCCATGGGTGAGAAATTCTTCTTTGCACCACGTCCTGGCAAAAAACCCTCGTTCGTCTCCGATTTCCTCAAGTTCAAGCACCATCGCACCCATAAGTGACGTTTCCTGATAGATCAAATTTTCAGCATCCCCGTAGTTTGTATGACACCACAATTGTTATGAACGCATCCGGTCTATCTTACAATTCAATGTTTCTCAAGGCCATACTTTCCACTTTGCCTGTCCAGTATTCCATAATTCTTCCAACATCGTCTTTTCTTTCAGTGTATCCATACATGACCAAAACCCCTGATGCTTGAACCCCATGAGCTGTCCATCATAAGCTAACTGTTCGACGGGCTCTCGTTCCCAGATTGTTTCATCACCAGCTATATAGTCGATCACGCCAGGATGTAGCACGAAAAACCCGCCATTAATCCATCCTTCATCACCAATCACTTTTTCATTGAAGCTGGTGACTGAACTTCCATCAAACACCATTCTGCCAAATCGGGCCGGAGCATGAACCGTCGTCACGGTTGCGAGTTTTCCATGCGATTGATGAAATTTCAGCAAGGCTTGAATATCGAGATCCGCCACTCCATCTCCATAGGTAAACATAAAGGGCTCGTCCTCAGTTAGCCATGCCTTCAATCGCTTCAAACGACCGCCCGTTAAGGTATGCAGACCCGTATCGACTAAGTGAACCTTCCAGTTTGTTTGATTTCCATCATGGATCGTCGTTTTTCCAGTTCCCAAATCAATTGAAATATCATTATCGTTCGCGTAATAATTAATAAAATACTCCTTGATATACTGTCCCTTGTATCCTAATGCAATAATAAATTCCTCAATCCCATGCGCGGCATAGATATTCATAATATGCCAAAGAATAGGCTTTCCTCCAATTTCAACCATGGGTTTCGGTCGGACCACCGTCTCTTCCATTAACCGCGAACCCAAACCCCCTGCTAGGATCACTGCTTTCATAACGCTCCCCGTTTAAAGTTACCGTTCATGATGGTTGCCTATCGGTCCACGGTCGTTCAGCAATGCTAAGAGGAATTTCTAAACTCCGAGAAACTGCTTGAGGCGTGCAACCCGAGACGGCTGGCCTCTGCGTTTCGGTGGCAGTGCCGGCATCACCACCATATTGATTGAAAGCAACCGACCTGGGGGGACACTGGCAGATGACGAAGGGGATTCTTGAAAAAACGTCTCTTGTGCTGGCCACGTCCAATTGTCGTACCATGTCCATGTATCTGTTCGTTCATAGACATCCTGAATGGTCTGCGCAATTGAGGGATCGGATGGCCACGTTCCCACTTCCTGTCGATCGGCAAGGATTGACGTCAAGTGTACCGTTCTCGTACTGCAATAGTTCGAATACAGTAGCCCGAACCCCATATCTTTCTGAAGGTCTTGAATCACACGATACACCTGCACGTGCTCTTCATGTCCGTATTCTCCCCACGGGTTGTGTGTGAAGACGTGATCATAACCCGAAAGCTGCGAGGCCAATTTCGATTTCAGGTGAACGTAGTTCTCTTGATACTGCGCAATGAACCGCGGCTCGACATCCCGATCATCCGTAAATTCTATCCCAAACTGGGAGAACTGCGGGCTATCGAAATTACGAGGGCGCGAAAGACCTAACGACACGATTTCCAGACAAGACATTTTGTCTTGAAGCGGATAGTTATCGAGTACTGCTCTTCGTTGTTCACCGAACGGAGGATTGACGAGTTCTCCAAGATAACACAAAATGATGTGGTCAACGTGGGTGAGGATCGAGCTAAACCATAGAATCTCATCATCAGGATGCGCCACAACCAGAATCGATTTTCCAAGTACGTCCATATTCATAAAGCATTACCTAACCGCTAATGCCCATCGCTACGTCGTGGACTTTTTTGATAGAAGTTAAACACATACTGATACTTTGGAACCGTGGTATGGCTCGTCGCTTTGAACGGCGGAAATTCGAACGGAGTGAACTGCCGAAGACTCTCCGATTCTTCAAGGGGAAAGGTGAGAAGATCGGGCGACCCACCCCAGCCCAGCACAAACGTTCCACCTAGAGTCATGCACTCAAAACAGGCGCCAAACGCTTTTTCGACCGCTTCGCGATCATTGATGCCATGCCCGAGCACGCCGTTGCAAATGATGACATCAAAATGTTCCGGTTTGAAATACTGACGCAGGTTCTCAAGGACGTCAACAATGTGATGCTTCGCCCCATAGGACTTCTGATTCGGATCTGGATCGATCGTCCAATATTCTTGATAGTGTCGGAACCATTTTTCGTAATGTTTGGTGTACCAATCACTCCCAACAAATAACAGACGCAACTTTGCGTTCTTCTCCATATAGTACGGGAGGATCGTTTCCTCTAGCACCGAGCGAGCCGGGCTGTGAAACCGGGCAGGTATTCCCAGTTTGGTTTTGATCGCAATCGCGGTCGGATCGCTCATCCACCATGTTTCAGCATCCCGAACATGACGTTTCACAAGCCCCTTAATCCTGTTGACGATGCTCACAGTGTCACCATCCTTCTTCATCCCGCCGATTGTGATTCGTCGGAACGCGACACGCCGTCCCAACCACAATCATAGCTCTCAATCGGCCTTTCCTTGTTTCCGCAATCCTCCATCCTTATTCGGTACACCAGACCGTGCCACACCGCCACGTTCCATCAATAGCAGAGGACTATGCGGAGATGAACCGCTCCTCAAAAGCTTTTGCTAAACGTACAATCGCTAACTGTGAGTACTGGCTACTCAACGGAGAGGGGGGACCAGCAGGATCGTTATTCACATCAACGATATAAATCCGCTGTTGATCGCGATCGCGTAGAACATCAATTTCGCCGTAATCCAGACCCATGTTTCGGCAAAACATGAGAATGGCCTCTATCTCCCCGTCAGATAGCACGTCACACACCTCCGCCATCACGATTTTGGTATTAATATGGCTTCGATCAACGAGGCGATCAAGCACAGGGCGATACTTCAGGTAAACGAAAGGAATCGCATCCTTAAACACGGGAACCCTGATATCTTCGACGAGGCCTGCTTCGACTTCATTATTGATCAACCGTTCGTAGACAAATCCATCCCGACGGTCAGAAGTCGGACAATCGATTATTTTTCCCTCATGGAGCCCGTTCCAGTTCGACTTCATCACGCACTTCCCTATGTGCATAGAAGGGTCAACGGAAAGGGAGTACCCAAACGTTTCCAGAAAAACGGCACTCACTCGCTCCTTACTAACATCGTGGCAATCCATATTCACGATCGGCACGTGTGGACGAGAACGAGCAATCTTTTCGAGTTCCTGTTCCGGTGGTAAAAAAGGGTCTCCCGTTCCTACGGTATTCCGCCATTTAACCGCTATGTCACACATTGCGGTTGGATCAGTGGTCAAATGAAATCCTAGACACATAAAAATCTTGTAGATCACAAAAAAGTGTTGTGGTAGATCAGGGAAGAATAGGACGTTCTTACGATTGAAGAATAACGTGACGCACGATTGAATGAATACCGTGGCGCGGGTCAACGGATCTGTGCGTTCGGTTATGGCCAGACGATACCGAAAGATTTCCCGGAAGTATCCGGAGACTCGCCGAGCCCGACCGATATGACTTGCAAAGCTGAGCGCCATAGGTCAACGCTCCAACAAAACCCATACTGTGTATCCGCGATATGCATGCTCGCATACGCGTCGATCTTCGTTAAGCATTGGCCGCTCTCACAGCCAACACTTCACATAACACTGTCGCCATCCCTAACAGGTCGAAACGAGACGCTGCCTTGCATTCCTGATTCATGACTGCTTACACAGGAAGATAGTGGAACCGCTTCATGATGCCTTGAAAAGCGGATTCAATTTTCTGAATTGCCTCTTTCGACATTTCATCCTTCCAACCATCAACGACACCTTTTCTAACAAAAAAACCCTTCTGTTCCTTTTCTTCGCCTTGTTCGTCCGGGTAAGATTCCGCGCCATACTTCTTTTCTACTTGGCGCATGCTTTCAAAACCACCCCGCTCCACAGCATTTGACAGCGATTCCTGGGTGTAGGGTATTTCGCAGAAGTCGAGGACCGCCTGAAAGGCAGCTCGGCGATCCTGAATCAGATCCTCATATCGGACAATCATGACGCGTTGATGTGTCACCCGATCAGACCATTCCTGGACTTGCGTATCCCAACCGACCAACCATGGGTCCCACCGACGAATGCATCCATGTTCCACGATCTCATCAATAAACTCTTCGAGCGTTCCGTGATCGTCACGGTTCGTATGGAGCCAATGATGATAGTAGGATAGTAGGACCGCTCGTGGATCACGTACGATATAGAGCGTTCGAGGATAGTCGTCGGGAAACATGGGTCCCTCATTTCGAAAGACCCTAGGGGAACTAAGTTGTCCCCACTCACTGACCTTTTCATCGGCGGTGTGGATAGTCGGAACGAACTGGGACACGTTCTTTAAGTTCACTGCATCGTGATTCTCTCCCTGTAGGACAATGCCAAGCATATAGGCCAGCCAGGTGTTGCCCGACTTGGGATGACCGACCAGGAAGGTATCAGTCTGTCGCAGTCCACTTAAGAACTTCTTGCGCCTCCTCGCACGTTGGCGCCGCGCACGGATGTCGTCCTTAATGAACGCTGGAATCGCTGCTTTAATAAGTTCTTTCATAGTAGGCTCTCACAACTATGGGTAGCAATCATTCTGAGACTTTCGCATCACACCGTTGATCGTTGTGCTGATCTCCTAAGAGTTTAACGGTGTTTCGGTGTACGAAATTCATCACGCGGAAACAAATCGCGATTAGGTAACAACCCCGGATCGGGAATCGGTGACGGAAGTTGCGCCGTATGAATCAACTCCGTCACCTGTTGTACGATTTCCCCTCCAAGATACTCTTGTACATGCGGGTCGGCAAGCCGCGCAAGCCAGGTCTCGGTATCGAGCGTGATCGGTTCGTTACTACCAATGAGCGCTGTGGCATCAAATCCCCAACCAAGTACCCGCCCTGGCTTTAACTCGATGTAGTAGCGGAACACGGATCGAAATGCTTGGCGGTTTCGTTCTCCTAAAGCCCAACTTCGTACGATGCCGCCCTTCTTCAATTTACTGGCAAGCAATGAATAGAATTCCACTGAGTAGAGATTTCCGCTATAAGCCGTCCAGGGTCTTAGGACATCTACTTCGATGAGGTCATACTTTTTGTTATCGAGCGCCAACGCGTTTCTCCCATCGGCTGCGATAATGTTGACTCGCGGGTCCTCAAGCAAATGATATAATCTTCGAAGATTCGTCGATGGGGGGGCAGCTGCCAGGTCGTCTAGCAATACTTTTTCCATAGCGGCAATCTCGTAGACTGTAACTTTCTGCGTCTCTTGTCGGCAGGCTGTGGCCCACGCCGTATTTCCTGACCCTAATCCGATAACGGCCACGTCCTGTGGCGAGGGATGGATCAGTGCCGGACCAGATCCAAGAAGTGTAGCGATGCCTCCATAGGGTAGATAGCTGTGTGACTTTCCATTCACCGTCATTCGATAGGACTCGTTGTCCTTAGGCGCCATCGCTACCACCGCTACTGCATCTTCCCTCACCATCGCTTGAACATCTGTCAGACCATGGAGCCTATGCCAGAGTTCACTGCCACTAGGCATCACGAACAGGAGCAACATCAACGTGCAAGCTGCGACACTGAAGACCCATCGACCACCATAGAAAAAAATCCCAATTGCGGCAAAAATCAAACCGATCGCGATCATACACTTGAGCGCCACAGCCGTTCCCAAAAAATTGAGTAGAAGGAGGCCGGCAACAAGACTGCCGGCCACATTTCCGATAATATTTCCCGCTTGGAGTATGCCAACTTTAAATCCGCTACTCTTCGGGTCATCATGGACCGCTCGCTGAAGAATTCCAAAACACAAGCCCATAAGCAGCGTCGGGATGCCATACAGGAAACACGGCAGTACTCCATAGAGAGTCAACATCAACCGGGGATGCGCTGCAAACGCATTGGGGCCAAGCGGCAAACCTTCTGCATCAAACCAATACGCTACTAACTTACTGTAGAGTGGCCACTCTGGGGGAAAAAACACCAGAGCGGAGACTGCCAGGCCGGAGTAAATGAGCAACACGCACTGGAACAACAGAAACATCCGTAATGGCCGTCTCATCCGAAGAGCGAGAGATCCTCCCGCAAGACTACCAATACCCAACCCAAGCAGGAAGATTGCCAAGACTGTCCCAAATGTAAAGGCTGAAGCCTTTACCGCCACATCGATGAGCCGAAACCAGATAATCTCAAGCGATACCGCCACAAACCCACTCATGGTATAGAGCGCCATCCACAGGCTAAAGGCATGACTCTTGGGGTCTTCTACCCCGACAGGGGGCTGTACGTCAATCCCAACCACATGGTGGACCTGTTCGACGGGTACGATTCGACTGCCTAACACCAGCGTCACGACACCGGCAAAGAGATTTCCCATTGCCCCAATATAGATGGCTCCATCGATTCCAAAGAGTCGAATAAAAACCCAAGGCGCAAGCAATGCTCCCAACGCTGCCCCCAGCACGTTAATACCGTACAAATACCCGATCGTTTGAGATGCGGTCGTGGGATTGAATACTGTACCGCGGGTAATGAAGGGTAACGACATCCCCATCATTGTTGTTGGCACCAGTAATAGCAAGAAATGCAGGAACCCAGCACTCCAAATGTTAGCGAATAAGAAGGGATACTGCTGATAGAGGAGCTCATAGAACAGGTACGGGCTAAGAAGAGCAAAGACGCCGACGCCCAATTCCAGGCACGCAAAAATTCGCAATGCCGTCAACTGAGAGGTCCTCTTGCTCAGAACTCCTCCCCAATAACTTCCGATTCCCAGGCCGGCAAGAAACGCCGCTACAATCATGGCAACCGAATACATCCCCACACCACTGTGAAGAACGAGAATTCGCTGCCATGCGACCTGATACAACAACGCGGAGACACCACTCACACAGAAGACCAACCCTAGAAGCAATAAGGTCATTCCTTTTGTCGCGAATCCACGCTCCACCTCCGATGCAATCTCAAGTTGGCCGGCATCAAGATGTGACCCTGTAACTAATTTTGTGCTCATAATAATCTAATATGCTATGTTGTCAGTGCAGCAATCACGTGATTGGTTGGCTTAGAGAATTATTCCCCTGGTTTGCCTTCTCTCTTTGAGAGACATATCAATTGCTCGAAACTGTTCGCGGTTCATAAGGTTTACACGGATTCGTCAGACGACCTTGCAACTGTCCAACCAGATCACCAGTTTGATACGCCATCTGCTCCAGCCATATTGTCCGCTGTTGTCGACCGCGGCGTACTGCCGAGAAAGTCCCTCTTATTAGACGAAACCATTTCCTCGCAGAGTCCTCAAACGTTGGAGGTGGCAGCATTCCCCAACGCCGATAACGTTTATAACTCCAAAGATTCGACGCAACTCGATTTTTATTGCGTCGAAATGTAGAGGCCATCGATGGGTTAACGCGGCCCACCCGAACTTGTACAATCGCTCTCGGTTCGACATAGAGCTTGAACCCTTCAAGCTGTAACCGCCAGAAATAATCCGCATCTTCGCCATGAGGAAGGCACTCATCAAAACCTCCAATCAGGTCATGGGTACGGCGGCGGATCCCAAGATTCCCACTTCCACCGCCTGGCAAGAACCTTCCTTTAAAAAGCCCGTCCTTCCAAGCATCGGTCAACTCCATGGCAGTTCGAAGATCGTTGAATTTGTCAAATCGAAATTGTCCACACACTACCTCATGCTGTGATAGTGCGCGAACCATTGCGGCCACCCAACCTGGTGAAATTTCATCATCAGCATCGCAAAATGCGAGAAACTCAGACTGGGATTCTTGAACTCCTGCATTTCTTGCACGAGCGGCTAAACGACGTGAGCCTTGAGTTTGGATCACCCGCATCTGTGCGAAACGTGTTTCAAACTTTCTAGCAATTTCTCTTGATGCATCAGTCGACCCATTGTCAGCGATAATGAGTTCCCATGGGTCTGATAATTCTTGGCAGGCTAATGCCTCAAGCTGCAAGGCCAATGTGGCTTCAGCGTTGAGACAAGGCACGATCACACTAAGCCTCAACGATGTCCTCCATGTTGATCCAACAAAAACAAGAAGATATTAGACAAAGCTGTAATTCCTCACTACTGAGAGATTGTACATTTAACAAAACCTCGATTGCGCCTCCAATACCATTGGGGCGAGGTTGGTTTCGTCTAACCACGGATCTTTGACGTTGAAACACTGCATCGTCTTGTCACCTTACTTTTGATGACAATGCCGTTTCGGCTCATGCGCTGGAGGTCTTGATAATCTCAGTGATTACATTTTTATACTTAATCGAAAAGTTCTCTCTTGTATAGTTTCGGCTTGCGAAGTCTCTAGCTCGAGATGTCCTTCTGTCCAATTCTTCATCAGGCAATTTAGAAACCTTGCTAACAATACTCTTAACACTTTCAATAGAACAATCCATTAGGCAAAATCCGAAATCGTTGACATCAACGCCTGATTCTCGACTGACAATTGGAATCAGTCCTGCATGCATACATGTTTTAATTGATGGCGCACCACCTTCGGAACAACTCAGATGTATCATTGCAATGCAGGATGATGCGATATCATGAAACTCTCGACTCTTGATATCAATCCATCCAATCGTCTTGATGTTCGAGGTCTCGTACAGCTCACGGCGATAAGCCCGAACAAATTCTTTATCTTCATCAATTGGGGCACAGATCGTTAACTGACAATTGGGAATTTCACAAAAAGCCTCCAAGGCCAAATCGAGCCCTTTATGAACCAGCCCACTACTGCTAAACCAGAGAAACCTCCTCCGACAGAAATCCCATGAACGAGTTAACTTGCCGAAACTAACTGCGCACGGACTAGGAACTTTAAAAATCATTTTTTTCGCGTATTGAAATGTGCCAGTTACAAAATCGTTTCCGGTGGCGGTGGCATAATCTGCATACTCAATCCCAAGATTTGGCATCTCGAAACGTTGTGGTTTGAGAGTAATGTTTCGTCTTTGTTGCAATGCGAGTAGACGCGTGGCTTCTGCGGCATTGTGGAATAGGATATGTGCTGTATCAAGGTGCATGATTTTAACACAGGTATGATTGAGAAGTGGGGACAAACGTTCCATATTGTGCCGAACATCAACGAAGAATGCGTAGTCTTTCTCAGGACGAAACTGATTGTTCGTCCAATGTATTACATCAACGTCATAACCAAGTTCTGCAAACGTTTGAGCCATTCTCTGCGATTGCCAAATATTTGTATGTTGGTGAGGAATCTGTTTATCTGGACCGAGGAAAAATCCTCCAATAATATAGGAGAACAACACAGCCCCACGGGCTCGCCCTTGGGCACGAAGGTGAACAACTTGCCTTTCTGGTAACTGTGCTTCTTGGATTTCTCGCTGGACTTCTCGGATAAGGCCCTTGGATCGACGCAAAAATCGGCACATGAATGAGTCATAAATGTTGTACACGGGACACCTTGTAATTCATCTCGAGCTTCTCGCTAAGGAGAAATACGTTTACCTTTTTTTAAAGAAAAATGTTTATGATTGGGTAGGAGGCGCACTCACGTACCCTGTCCTCCCACACCATCTTACGTACTCATCGTATACGGCGATTTCCTGAAACTGGAGCGATTCAAACTGCTGCTGCAGACTGACTAACCCCCGGGCCGAGAACCACGCCACATTCATCCCCCCTTCCATGGCAGGATGTTGGGAGGCCTTTCACCGGCAACGGCATTGACAGGCCACCGACCAGGCTCGCTGCACGGGTACGCCTAGACTCTGCAGAAAGCGAGCGACCGTATAGGGTCGCTCCTCTGCCGTCTAGCAGCGAAGCTGCCAGCGTAATCTGGTTGGCCGCAAGCCAGTCTTGGAGCTCCTCAACCGGCATCGGGTCGATGCCTGTTGCACCACCATTCGCCCGCCCACGCTTATAGGCATGACGCAGATTGACAGCGCTGCTCACCTGCTCCATCAGGTTTTCTGTCGCCAAGGTTGGTGAGGGAACCTTCGCCGCCGGGACTTGCCGCGCCTCGCATCCCGCAGGTCACGAGCTGCCTTCGCCGCCAAGACCGTGGGGTGAGCTCCTCTGCCCACGTTGTCGCGACTCCATACCCCTCGAGTTGGTTCTCACCCCTCCTTGCTTCTCACGATTTGTGCCTTCCTCCAACAAGCCGAGTACTACGCCCGCGGCTGACTTCTCCCGAAATCTCCCGCACTGTTACCAGCGCGGAAGTCGGGAATCACCTCGGCATTCCGAGAGATCTCTCGGGGTAAGGTGAGAACTTTCCAGAGGCCACGCCAGACCTACCGCTACGCTGCCATGGTCGATTAGCGGGTATCCGTTCATTGTCGGGTTTACTCGCACGCAGCGGCCTCCTATCCGGTTTCTGTTCGTAGTCGCCTCGCTTTGTCATCAGCTCCCTTGAGATCTAAGATCACTCTCGGCACTCTGGCCTAGACTAGCGGTTCCGATCTCCACGGCCCATAGAGGACTTCCACCTCCTAGTTTCTCACCATGCCTGGTGCACAACCACCACGGGTTTACACACTTAGTATCTTTCCTAAAAATCCAAGCTGCGCTTGTCCTGCGTCTTCCTTTCCTTGCATGGCTACATATCGGTGAATGATGGCTTCATCAATCCCGACCGTGGAGACAAAGCTTCCTTTGACCAGATGCCACCTCGATCCCTGTACATTTTGGCGAGAAATTTGTACCGCACCTTGAGTTTCAGACTGGTATTTTTCTTGAGCGTCTCCACCACAAAACTGACACTGTACTTCGGGGGAATGAACATATGCACATGCACATGATCCTTCTCTATCCCAATCTCTGTCAGATGCCAATCCGGATAAAACTTACCAACTTCCTGCAATTTCAACTTGAGATAGTCTGTCACATCATTACTAAGGCTCTTCCGGCGAAATCTGGTCCCCCACACACGGCGGTACGACGTTTTGTAAACGGTATGAGCTGCTTTGTGTAGTTTCACCCATCCCAGTGTACGAAAGATGCAGGATTCTACTCTTCCCCCCGCCTTCACAGCCGGGGAACTCTCGCTTCATTAGATTGGGACAGACGTGTTTAAGGGCCAAGCATCAACTGGCTTACCTGATAGGAGAAGTTCAGGCACGGTGACAAATTGAAGTCGCGCCTTTAGCACTGTGAGCGCTTGTTCGAGTCCGGCAAGCATCGCTTCTCGATTCGTCTCTGCAGCTGTCAATTCCGCTCCCCGAATCGCATCATGTAGAAGAAAAATGTCTCCTGGCTTGAGACGCTCTATCATCTTTGACGCGATTTCCTTAGCCGTCTGCGGTACCCAATCCTGTGCAGAAACATTCCATAACACCACTCGATAGCGAAAAAGAAGTGCATCGAATAATATCTCCTTATTCTGTGCACCAAACGGAGGCCGAAATAGTCGTTGACCAAAAGGCGCTATAGCTCTCGCGCAAGACCATAGTTGTTGTAAACGACGCCAACGTGATGCGATATGTGGCATGTACGGGTGATTCCACGAATGATTACCAATAACGTGCCCTTTCGCTGCCACATCGTGCACGATTTTCGGATATAGTGCCGCAGCTTCTCCGACCATGAAAAACGTCGCTTTCGCTCCGTGCTTTTCAAGCACTTGCAAGACTTGCGGTGTATAGACCGGATGCGGACCGTCATCAAACGTAAGAGCTACTACCGGCTGTGACGTTTCTACATGTGTGATTAATCGAGACCTCATAGTGACAAGCCAAGGAGGTCGCGCACAACCATTGATTGTGAATAGACTTCCTTTGTTTTGGTTAATGCATGGTACTATTGGCTAGGTGGATGTGGAAACAACTTTCTGCTGCCAGTTTACTGTCCAATTCAATGCTGGGGAAATAATTCCGAGCCTATTGCGTTTAAATGGGTACCCAGCTTCTGAAATATTAAAATTCATAATATCAAAATACTCTTTTTGCACAGCTTCTCGTGGTTTGCCTGTAATACCAATTGAGACGAAATACTGTCCAGGATTAAGGAGTCCTTCGGGAAACTCACATGTCGAATGGTACACCCCCGGCTCACGAACGTCTCCAACTTTAAACGTGCAGTCGTTATCATGAGAAACCCAAATCAGATTGCCAAACGCATCTCTAAGAAACAAATACGCACTAAAATCTTTTACTCCTTTAATAATTTCATACTCCAACTCGATTCTCGCAGACTGATTAAAATGCACGAGAGGGAGAATATCAATACAGTTATCATTCGCTGTGAAGATGCAGGCCCGCCTAAGCCAAGCCCACCGTCCTGTGTACGGCTCATCAGTTGGCCGCACCCAATTCCCGACCCCTTGCACCCCAGCTGACAAGTATTTACTGACAACGTCTGTTGGAAGTCCATCTTCTCGAAGCTGACCCCGATCAATCCATAATACACGGCTACAGAGTTGGGTAATCGCACCCATGTTGTGGCTCACAAATAAAACCGTCCGCCCTTGTTTTGCCACATTGCTCATCTTTCCAAGGCATTTCGCTTGAAACTCAGCATCTCCTACTGCCAACACTTCATCTACTATAAGAATCTCTGGTTCCAGATGCGCCGCAACGGCAAAAGCCAACCGGACATTCATTCCGCTGGAATATCGCTTTACTGGTGTATCAAGAAACTTTGCTACCCCAGAGAATTTAACGATTTCGTCAAACTTTTTGTCAATTTCAGTTTTTTTCATCCCAAGCAACGTGCCATTGAGATAGACGTTTTCCCGTCCAGTCAACTCAGGATGGAACCCAGTCCCCACTTCCAGAAGACTCGAACTTCGCCCATGAATTTCAATCTGTCCTCTCGTAGGGAAGGTGATGCGGGAGAGTATTTTCAACAGAGTAGATTTCCCGGCACCGTTTTTTCCAATAATCCCCAACACCTCTCCCTTCTTAACCTCGAACGAGATATTCCTCAAGGCAACGAAAAGATCGTCCAATTGCTCATTTGACATAGCCAAGTCGTAATCAACATCATCAAACTGATAGAGCGAGCGATATTTCTGAAAGTTCTTTATTGGGCTCTTAATGAAATCCATTACACTTCCCACAAAACTTTCGTTCATTTCTTCCTTCAACCCAATACGATAACACTTGGTAATATTATCGACCTTAATTGCTAGTTCTTCGGACTCCACATATACACCTATTCTTTTCTTGTCCAATTCTCTCAACACTTAAATAACGTCCACCATCATATATTCCATTCTCTTAAAGTACCGAACTCCCGTCAGAAAAATGATGAGGGCGATTAACATTCCCGGCCATACGTATTCCCATGGTATTGGCGTTCCAAGTAAACAGGCACGGTACCCTTCAATCACACCAACAATTGGGTTCAACGAATACCAAAAACGCCACGTGTCTTTCAGAGTTGCCGCTGAGTAAACAATGGGGGCGGAGTACATCAACATTCCAATAGCGAATTGCATACCAAATCTGACGTCTCGAAAGCGAATGGCTAGTGAAGACAACCACATTCCAATTCCCGCTGGAATGAGTACCATAAGCAAAAAGAAAACCGGTAGGAAGAGAACGTTCCATGTTGGAGTAATACCATAATATATCAAGATCCCAATAATGATGATAAATGAAATGACAAAATCTACTAATTTCGCGCACACGCCGCTAAGCGGAAAAATCAACCTTGGGAAATAGATTTTACCTAGCATAGCCTTCCCGGCAACAAGACTTTGACTTGCATTCCCCATCGATTGGGACATATAAGTCCACGGAATGATCGCGACTGATGAAAAGACAATGTAGGGTAGTCCTTCTGTTGGTAGCTGCGCAATTGTCCCGAAGATGATCGTAAAGATCACAATCTGTAGAAGTGGATTGAGAATAGCCCATGAAAATCCTAGTATTGTTTGAGCATAGACGACTTTGATATCTCGCCAGACGAGGAAAAAAAACAGGTCACGGTAGTCAAACAGTTCCTTTAGATCAGAAACAGACCATCCCGAGTGGGACTTAATGATATGCACTGAATTTTCAGCTACAGTTGAGTCATTCATTCATCTTTTCCCTTTTCGCTCCTGAGAGAAATCTGTCATCACTTATAATCTAGCGTAAGAAGTTTCGCATCCTTCTGTTACTTTTTCATGCAACAACCTAAAATTATTAGGTTCATAACATACTCGACAACGTTCACTTCATTTTGACACATTTGGAATAAGACATTCCTATGCTCAAAACCATGAGCTTAGGCCTTGCATTATCATCACAAACAAAAAAGAGCACCTAAAATTACGGCGCCAGGAAGTAGGAGAATTTTCGGTGATATAGACTGCTATAACGGGTTAATCACAAGAGATCTAAAGATAGATTAAGATGCAGGAACTTACGATGGAATATTGGACGACTTCGTAGGCTGTTCTTATTCGAGCAAAAAACTTGGGCTAACGAGTCATCTTCTTATCAACGACTTTCCAAGCTCCTTGCGCATTTTTTTCCAAACTGAGTTCAAACTTTTCTTGTGGGCCTTCAGGCTTGTTGAGCTGCACAACGGCTATCCTAAGTTCTTTGTCTAATGACGACGTGCCAGTAAGATTATCTTGATGAAATACCTGAATTGTTTTCCCAACACTTGTTCCTCCATACCTCTTTCGTAAAAAATTGGGGTACTCTTGGTTTTGCCTCAACAGCTTGCCCAACGTGTTCCCAAGTCTGCCTTCAATAAGTTGCTCGAGCACTACCACATCTCCTATTTGTAACGCTTGAATAAAAGGTTCCACGGTCTGATTCACAATCTGATCCCGTTCTGCCTGGCTGACTTCTTCAACACCAATCTGCGCGAACACACCGGCATGCATGAGATTGATGAATAACATCCACACCGCTATTACTCCTATATTTTTAAACATTCTTTCCTTATACATGACGCACCCTCTCTATGGACTCAGGCAGGACGTCCCCGTAATGGCATCACACCAAAGCCTTCCCATCGATTTATAGCCCTCTCCGTTCGGATGTAGCATATCTTCCCTGAGTTCACTTTGGTTTGATTGGAAGTATGTCCACAAATCAGGTGGTATCACACTTATCCCATTGGATGATACCAGTTCATCGATTACAATATTATAGTCTTGAATGTCGGCATGTTGTGACGTAAAGCCGTTCCACGACACTTTGGCCAAATACACCGAACGCCCGAGGCTGGCATTCTCGAGCAAGTCAATAATTGCCTGAATGTTAGCCTTGAACGTACCCGGGTAACCTGGATCTCCAGGATTTAACCCTTTGCCACTAGGAACCAATCCCGTCGCAGCGTCGTTCAGACCGAGGCCGACTAAGAAAACCGTGTCTTTCGGACGAGCTCTGACAATAGCTGGGAGGCGCAGCAAGGCATCCGTCGAGGTCCCGCCACTGTAGCCTTCATTGAGCACATCGTGGGGATACCCGAGCTCGGCGGTCAGCATATTGTTTAGTATTGGCGTATATCCCACTCCGGTATTCGTATTTCGCCCATCTAAGGATGTCCCATCCGTCTGATCATCGTCACCAACACCAACGGTCGTGCTATCCCCCACGGCAGTGTACACATCACCAAGGCCTACATCTGTCACAATGTCATATGTGTTGGCACCAGAAACCTCGATCCCCTGATCGTCCACAATAAACGCCTCTACTTGATGATTATCCCCCACTAATCCACTAACCACCCATTCGAACGTATCCGGATGAATAACTCCATCCACCGGCAAAGTGATGGTCTGTTCTTGGGCTCCACTATCGATGGAGAACTTCACACCCCATCCCGTATGTGTAGCCTGCGCTAAACACACCCCTGCCCTAACCATCAGATCCGGTCGACTCTGGACCTCCTTGGTCAACGGCTCTATCAGCCGTACATACGGTGTCTCACATGTCCCTTCCAAATTGAGTTCAGCCACAGCCGACCACCGATCTCCATTGACTTCGGTAATCCCTACGAGACGAACAAATTGCCCCATCTTTGGTGAAAACGCCACCCGTTGTTCTGACGCACTATTAATAAAGTTGCCAATGGCTACAGGTGGTCCCCAGTCCTGCCCGTCTGCACTAACATAAATATGATACCGATCAATGCGACCATCGACTTGAGCTTGAGGCGGTAGATAACGCAACGCATCTATAGCATAAGCTGCCCCTAAATCGATCTGTATTTCATGAGGACGACCCACTTCATTTTGCTGGCTTTGCCAGATGGTATTGACATTGCCATCGAGGACATTCTCTGCCGCCTTTGGGGCAATTGTCACTTCTTCGCTATTCACATACTCAATTGACCAATCGCCACGACTCAACACCGAGTTGGGGCCATTTAGCACTTTAACCGTCACCGTCCCCGGGAACGGATCGGTAAGTCCAAAGCTATCCGTGACCATAAACGTGACCGTATAGGTTCCCGGATTATTAAAGGTAATTAATCCAGGATCTTCAACATTAGAGTCTGGGATCATAGGATCACCAAAGCTCCAGAGGTAGCTGATAGCTGCATGTCCGTTAGGGTCCGAGTAGGTTCCATTAAATGAGACACTGTCCCCTGCATTCACCACAAGATCCGTGGTTGGAGCATCAATGGTTCCATTCGGCGGATTATTCCCTGAAAATACATTCCCCAAAACATTCAACTCTGCGAGAATGATGAAGTTGCGATTGTTGTGCTCTCCAAGTGGAGTGATTCGCACATACTGACCAGCTACTCGAGGAAAGAGCACTTCATGTTCATTAAAGTCTTGAGGAAATTCTCCACTCGCCACAGGCTCGCCCCAAGCAACACCATCTTCACTGACGAAAAACTCATAATACGAGGTCATGATGCCATTACTGGGAACGCGTGTTAATACCCTAAACCCGTCGATCTCATAAACTGAGCCCAAGTCGATTTGAAGATCGTGTGGCGGGGTGGAAGTAGATGTTTGACTCGTCGTCCAATCCGTATCCGGATCGCCATCAAAGGCCATTGTCCCACCTCGAGCGGGGGATAATTCACTGCTCACAAACTGGAGAGACCAAAGTGACTGATCGATTGGACTATTTGATGTGTTTTGGACAGTGACTCCTGCGTCCACCGTATCTAAATTGCTGTCCGTCACCCGCACCGTCGACGTCCCGGCATTCGGGCCCGCCGTGTATCCCCCGGTCGTCGCATTCACCGTCGCCCCGCCCGTCGTGTCCGCTTCTACGCTATACGTGTACGGCGCCACCCCGCCGACACCATTAAACGTTTGATTGCCCCCCATCCCGACCGTCACCGCCGCTGGATCGATCGTCAGCGCCGCATTCACCGTCACCGTCGCATCCGCCGTGGCTGCCAAACTGTCCGTCACCCGCACCGTCGACGTCCCGGCATTCGGACCCGCCGTGTATTCCCCGGTCGTCGCATTCACCGTCGCCCCGCCCGTCGTATCCGCTTCCAAGCTATACGTGTACGGCGCCACTCCGCCGACACCATTAAACGTTTGATTGCCCCCCACCCCGACCGTCACCGCCGCTGGGTTAATCGCTAAAGACCCTCCTGTTTGTGTAAAACTCAGCCAGTTTATATTGAATCCAATTTCAAAGTAGACGCGAATTTGGTGAACGCCTGCCGTCAAAGATATACCTGGGATCGAAACTGTTGACCAGGTTTGGAATCCTCCAGTCGAAGGAATGGTGATCGTACCAGTTACATTTACACCATCGACTTCTAAATGCATAAACCCTGACGTTGGTTGGCCCCTTGCGACGCGCATCTCAAGTAAATATGTCCCAGTAGCAGTTACATCAACTTCATAAGCTAACCATTCATCAGGCCATGCCCAACCAACATTATAAGTTCCATCAATGTCGGTTGTTGTTTCAATATCAACGTCGTCGGTTCGATATTGGCCCCCTGTGTTTCCTGCAGTGAACTCGTGATAACCAACACCTTCACCACCTCCATTATAGTCCTCTGCCTCTATCCTACCAGGTATAGACCTAGCGACTGTAACTATCGCATCTGCACTCAATTCAGGCACCGTAGAATCTGTTATGTGCACTGTCGACGTGCCTGTATGCGGACCGGCGGCATAAAGTCCAGAGAGGAAACCTATTGTTGCACCTTCAGTCGTATCGCTGTCTATCACGAACGCGTACGGCGCGGTTCCGCCTGAACCGCTAAACGTTTGTGTCCCGTTCACCCCTAACGTTACGGTTGGTGGATTGATGGTGACACCCTCATTCATCACCGTCACTACTGCATCCGCCGTCGCTGCCAAACTGTCCGTCACCCGCACCGTCGACGTCCCCACATTCGGGCCCGCCGTATACAATCCCGTTGTCGCATTCACTGTCGCCCCGCCCGTCGTGTCCGCTTCCAGACTATACGTGTAGGGGCCGACCCCATTGACGCCGTTAAACGTTTGGTTACTGTCCACAACAAGCGTCACCGCTGCCGGGTCGATCGTCAGCGCCGCATTCACCGTCACCGCCGCATCCACCGTCGCTGCCAAACTGTCCGTCACCCGCACCGTCGACGTCCCCACATTCGGACCCGCCATGTACAATCCCGTTGTCGCATTCACTGTCGCCCCACCCGTCGTATCCGCTTCTACGCTATACGTGTACGGCGCCACCCCGCCGACACCATTAAACGTTTGCGTACCACTCACGGCTAACGTCACCGTCGCGGGATTAATCGCCAGCGCCGGGTTCACCGTCACCGCCGCATCCACCGTCGCTGCCAAACTATCCGTCACCCGCACCGTCGACGTCCCGGCATTCGGACCCGCCGTGTATTCCCCCGTCGTCGCATTCACTGTCGCCCCACCCGTCGTATCCGCTTCTACGCTATACGTGTACGGCGCCACCCCGCCGACACCATTAAACGTTTGCGTACCACTCACGGCTAACGTCACCGTCGCGGGATTAATCGCCAGCGCCGCATTCACCGTCACTACTGCATCCGCCGTCGCTGCCAAACTGTCCGTCACCCGCACCGTCGACGTCCCGGCATTCGGACCCGCCGTGTACAGGCCCGTCGTCGCATTCACTGTCGCCCCGCCCGTCGTATCCGCTTCTACGCTGTACGTATAAGGGGGAACGCCGTCTACCCCGGCAAAGGTGATTTGTCCTCCCACCCCGAGGGTCACCACCGGTGGTGTAATCGTCAGCGCCGCATTCACCGTCACTACCGCATCCGCCGTCGCTGCCAAACTGTCCGTCACCCGCACCGTCGACGTCCCCACATTCGGACCCGCCGTATACAATCCCGTCGTCGCATTCACTGTCGCCCCGCCCGTCGTGTCCGCTTCTACGCTGTACGTATAAGGGGGAACGCCGTCTACCCCGGCAAAGGTGATTTGTCCTCCCACCCCGAGGGTCACCACCGGTGGTGTAATCGTCAGCGCCGCATTCACCGTCACCGCCGCATCCACCGTCGCTGCCAAACTATCCGTCACCCGCACCGTCGACGTCCCCACATTCGGACCCGCCGTATACAATCCCGTCGTCGCATTCACTGTCGCCCCACCCGTCGTGTCCGCTTCTACGCTATACGTGTACGGCGCCACCCCGCCGACACCATTAAACGTTTGCGTACCACTCACGGCTAACGTCACCGTCGCGGGATTAATCGCCAGCGCCGCATTCACCGTCACTACTGCATCCGCCGTCGCTGCCAAACTGTCCGTCACCCGCACCGTCGACGTCCCGGCATTCGGACCCGCCGTGTATTCCCCCGTCGTCGCATTCACCGTCGCCCCGCCCGTCGTGTCCGCTTCTACGCTGTACGTGTAGGGACCGACCCCATTGACGCCATTGAATGTCTGGGTGCCGTTAACGACAACCGTCACCGCTACCGGGTCGATCGTCAGCGCCGCATTCACCGTCACTACTGCATCCGCCGTCGCTGCCAAACTGTCCGTCACCCGCACCGTCGACGTCCCCACATTCGGGCCCGCCGTATACAATCCCGTCGTCGCATTCACTGTCGCCCCGCCCGTCGTGTCCGCTTCTACGCTGTACGTGTAGGGACCGACCCCATTGACGCCATTGAATGTCTGGGTGCCGTTAACGACAACCGTCACCGCTACCGGGTCGATCGTCAGCGCCGCATTCACCGTCACCGCCGCATCCGCCGTCGCTGCCAAACTGTCCGTCACCCGCACCGTCGACGTCCCCACATTCGGGCCCGCCGTATACAATCCCGTTGTCGCATTCACTGTCGCCCCGCCCGTCGTGTCCGCTTCCAGACTATACGTGTAGGGGCCGACCCCATTGACGCCGTTAAACGTTTGGTTACTGTCCACAACAAGCGTCACCGCTGCCGGGTCGATCGTCAGCGCCGCATTCACCGTCACCGCCGCATCCACCGTCGCTGCCAAACTGTCCGTCACCCGCACCGTCGACGTCCCCACATTCGGACCCGCCATGTACAATCCCGTCGTCGCATTCACTGTCGCCCCGCCCGTCGTATCCGCTTCTACGCTATACGTGTACGGCGCCACCCCGCCGACACCATTAAACGTTTGCGTACCACTCACGGCTAACGTCACCGTCGCGGGATTAATCGCCAGCGCCGGGTTCACCGTCACCGCCGCATCCACCGTCGCTGCCAAACTATCCGTCACCCGCACCGTCGACGTCCCGGCATTCGGACCCGCCGTGTATTCCCCCGTCGTCGCATTCACTGTCGCCCCACCCGTCGTGTCCGCTTCTACGCTATACGTGTACGGCGCCACCCCGCCGACACCATTAAACGTTTGCGTACCACTCACGGCTAACGTCACCGTCGCGGGATTAATCGCCAGCGCCGCATTCACCGTCACTACTGCATCCGCCGTCGCTGCCAAACTGTCCGTCACCCGCACCGTCGACGTCCCGGCATTCGGACCCGCCGTGTACAGGCCCGTCGTCGCATTCACTGTCGCCCCGCCCGTCGTATCCGCTTCTACGCTGTACGTATAAGGGGGAACGCCGTCTACCCCGGCAAAGGTGATTTGTCCTCCCACCCCGAGGGTCACCACCGGTGGTGTAATCGTCAGCGCCGCATTCACCGTCACTACCGCATCCGCCGTCGCTGCCAAACTGTCCGTCACCCGCACCGTCGACGTCCCCACATTCGGACCCGCCGTATACAATCCCGTCGTCGCATTCACTGTCGCCCCGCCCGTCGTGTCCGCTTCTACGCTGTACGTATAAGGGGGAACGCCGTCTACCCCGGCAAAGGTGATTTGTCCTCCCACCCCGAGGGTCACCACCGGTGGTGTAATCGTCAAGGGTATATTTGTCTGAGTGAATCGCATCCAATTGAAATTAAAACCAATCTCAAAGACGACACGAAATTCATGCGTACCTGCAGTTAGCGCAATACCTGGAATAGAAACTGTTGTCCAGTTTTGAAACCCACCAGTCGAAGGAATGGTGACCGTACCCGTCACATCGACTCCATTTACCTCCAAATGCATGAATCCGGGTGTCGGCTGACCGCGGGCCACACGCAACTCTAAAAGGTAAGTTCCCGATTCGGCAATCTCCATCTCATAGGCCAACCATTCATCTGGCCATGCCCAACCAACATTGAACCCACCACCGGCGTCGGTTGAAACCTCAATGTCAACATCGTCAGAACGAAATTGACCACCAGTATTGCCGGGAGTCAGTTCATGATATCCGACACCTTCACCACCGCCATCATAATTTTCAGCCTGTGTTGTACCAGGAATGGGGTTCACTACGGTAACAACCGCATTTGCTGACAGTTCCGGAACAGTCGAGTCTGTCATATGTATGGTAGAAGTCCCTGAGTGTGGACCTGCTGTATATAATCCTGTCAAGAAATCTATGGTTGCCCCACCTGTTGTGTCCTGTATTACGTTAAACGCGTACGGGGCTATACCGCCGTTGCCTGCAAATGTATTCTGATCTCCTGGCTGAACAGTCGCGGATGACGGAACCACGAAAGCTTGGGCATATACACTTGCTGAACCTATGAAGAGCCACAAACTCAAAATAAGAATGCTTGCGCCAACTTTTTTAATTAAAGCTTGCATTTATGAACGATTGATGTTTGTTAATGAATGTAGTCTGTAAATAGAAAGCAAGACCAAAATGGTCTTCTTTTTTTATATTTCATTGAAAATTGGAGGAAATTGGACCCAGCCACCGCTCAAGATCTTCACAAAATTGTTAAAAAAGGTCAAGAACGAGAGGACATATGAAAAGAAGGTAGTGGTCTTTAGGGCTAGAAGTCGGCGAGACGTCAATGGTTTTCGTTAAATCATCATGTTGATGTGAAATCTAATCTTAGGTGAAAATAGCGCTAAATTGTGTGATTCACAGAGATGGTTTCAATTTTCTCAGTTATAAATCTTCTTGATAATTGAGCAACTGGATTCTTTCTTTGGAGAGATCATAATTGTGATGGACGTCCTAACACAAAGGAATCTGCTCACTGCGTTCAAAGTATTTCTACATAGGTGTTTGCTATAATCGTGACTGTGGGGATGTTCCCAGTTCTAATGCTGTTGCCATTCACTCTGAACGTTCCTTTAAGTCTTCATCACCTATAATTCATCCTTATCAGTTTTTTGTGGAGGTTCGACCTTCCTCATTTAGATGAGCAGAATCGGAATTCACTGGTCGAAATTTGATTCCGTAGTCCATTAATGTCTGCTGTACTTTGACCGCAAAAAACTCACGGCCTCGATCCGTCTGTATTCGGCTTATGGGAAACGGCATTTCCTCAACAACCTGTTCGAGAAATTGCAGGGTATGGGCTGCGGTTTGGAACGGAAAGAGCGCTAAGACCCGGTAACGAGTACAATCATCGACTGCGGTATATTGGATCAACCTTGGCCCGATTTTAGCAGTTCCAAGATCAAACGTTCTTCGGTAGCTTAACTTTGGTATTAGGAACGTGGTGGGGTCCCTTGCTGTAACTCTTGAGTCCTTCTAGGTCAGAGACAGCATAACGAGTAGCCCATTTCCGAAGAGTTGGACGTGAAATGCCACAGCGTCGACACACATATCGGCATCTTTAATCTCCTGATAGAGCTTCGCCCATCCAAGTCACATCTGAACTTCTCTGGTCACAACCTCATCATAATTGAAACGATGTCTATGAATCACACATCTCATGAGTATTTTATATCGTTCTCTCTCTGCTCCTTCCACCCAAGCTTTTCATTTACTGCACCATCTTTCATTAATTTTTTCAATTGATTTAGACGGACAAATTTCGGTTCTGTTAATAATTCCCTGGTTATGCGAGCATTCTTGAAGGCCTCATAGATTTCGCATGCGCCTGCTCGTGCATCCCACTGAGGTTTGAACCCAGGTAGCATACGATTGACTTTGCTACAATCCACTCGATAGCAACGCTTATCCGGACCGGCACCCTCGGCATATTCTATTTCACAAGCAGGGACTGTCTCTTTAACAATTTCCCCTAATTCACGAATTCGATAGTTTTCCTGTGTGCGTCCAATATTAAAGGCCTGATTATGAATAGCTTCAATGGGAGCTTCAAGCACAGCTAAAAATGCTCGACAAACATCTTCAACATGGACAATGGGACGCCAAGGAGTGCCATCGCTCTTAATGAATACACGACCAGTCGTCATCGCAGATGCCATAAGATTATTAAGCACCAGATCGACTCGTAGTCGAGGTGAGATGCCGTAAACAGTCGCATTCCGCAAAAAGGTAGGATGAAAAGTATCATCAGCGAATTTTTGAACATCTCGTTCTACCCAAACTTTTGATTGGCCATAAGGCGTAACGGGATTCAATGCTGAGGTCTCGGTGAGAAAGTCATCTCCAGAAGCCCCATAATTGCTGCAAGACGAAGAAAAAAGAAAGCGGGAAATACCCGAAGCTTTTGCTTTTTCAGCGAGCCGCACAGAAGCTGCATGGTTAATTTCATACGTAAGAGTTGGATCAAGGTCGCCAAGTGGATCATTTGAAAGACCGGCCAGATGAATAATTGCATCAAATCCCTCTAGTGCTATTGCCTCCGTGTCGCGTATATCTACATTCATTGAATGGATGGAATCCACACTTTCATTTGTAAATAGACAGTCAGCAAAAAGATTTGTATCGAGTCCTACGACTTCATATCCTTTGGCTAATAACAACTTGATTAATACGCTTCCAATATAACCATTGTGACCTGTCACTAAAACCTTCATGACCAACCTCCATCTTTTCACTGGAAGTCTTTACATACTTCAACGCGGAGCTCGACACTTGCCTAGCCTTCCGGTCACGCAAGATACACCAGAAGGAACAATACGAAAAGTAATTTTGGCAGTAAGACTTAACAGAAAAAAGCAATAAGCAATTACGTTAAATTTATTGAACTAGAAATGCACCCACTTTACTTTTCACTTCACAAGACCAGACTTTAGTCTGGTCTTGTGAAGTGAAAAGATACGGATAAACTTTGATGGAAAATTTACGCTGAGGTTAAAAAACGCGGGCTGCCGCCCTTAACGGATCACCGTATTGTCCGTATAGATCGAGGGGGCAACTTGATTTTACTGCTGCATGAAGCCAAGGACATACCCACCTCCCTTTGAGTGTCTCGGACTACTACTATCCAGCTAATCTTATAACAATAGACTGACACTAAACCATGCTAATCATGATCTTCGCAGAGAGCAAGACAACTTCGATCTATTACCATACGTCCCTGGAACGACACAGTTTTCAAAAGTATAGCGACTCGTTGCAGACCGTTAAGCTCCTGCTCAAAAATTGCATTAAACCCTTGGAACGGACCATTATCTATAACTATCGTTTGTCCGCGTTTAAAAGAAGGATGGCGAATGACTACTAACCCGTTTTTTTCCCTAGTCTTAATAGTATTTACTATTTCATCTTCTACAATTGCTGGCGTCAATCCGAACTTCACGACTCTTATTACGCCGCGACAATAGGAAACTTTTCGAAATTCCCTTGATATATCTACCCTGACAAAAATATAGCCTGGAAATAATGGGTTGTTTTTTTTAGCTTTACCTTGGGAGCTAGTAGACCGAGTATTCTCAATACATGGGCAAAACGTCTCAACTCCCAAATGCTGCAAGTTGATTTCTGCCACATTTTCTTGTCTAACTTTTGTATGAATAAGGTACCAATTACGGTTCATCTAGTTTGGTTCATTATCTTTATTTCATGTCTCAATACTGTCGTCTATTCAATCCTGAAGTGTGAGAGTTTCTAAAACAACCATAAATTATCTATTACCTACATACAAACATATAGAAGAGAATTAGAGAATCAATCGTACTGGTTGTGTTCTCTTTTAAAAGGACCTGAGATCTAAAAACCTGCTCAAAGAGCTAGAAAATGATTCCTACCATTCGAACTCGAACAAGACATATTGATTAGTATAGGATGAGCAACAGAAGCAGAGTCAACCCTGAACCCTAAGTTCATAGCCATTAACTCATATTCTTTCTCTTTATCATCCTCGACAAGACAACCAATGTTGAAAGCTGAAATTCTCCACAACTCGTGGACATGTGGTTAAGCAGCCGATATGTCCGGGGGGAGTACAAGGCACAGGAACGAGTCGAGATAGAGCCTTTTGAGCCTACAGGGGTTCGTTGAGATAAGGAAGCCGTTCGGCTGAAACTGAAAAAAGATTACCTTCGTATAGCCCCTCCACTATTTATCTAAAGAAATGCCTGAACAGACATCATGACTGTATTACTGTAAAAATCAAACACTTTTTGGGTTGAAAATCTTCGCTGGAATGTATACGAAAGTTGGAAACCTAGCCAATCGACTGTTCGGTAATCTAATGAAATTCTCCAACGAAATCGGTCATCACGTCTTCCTCCATCAAAATCACTATTTGAGTAGAGAAATGCCCCCCTCGTTTGTAGACGCTTCAAGAGCGTTTTGTTCACCGAAATCCCGACTCCTGTCTGTGTAAAAGTAGAGGTATTAAAAACTGCTGACTGTAGGATTAGTCGAAAGGGGCGGAGACGAATCCTTAATCGAGTCGTAGGTCTCCACGTCAGATCACCTGCCATAAAAATTGTCTGTTGCTGCTTTCCTCCGGTACTTAAGCCACTTTCCATTAGCCTCGTGATTTCAGCAGGTTCACTTACCGGAGCCCGGTTAAAGTTTAGCACGTTATACCCAATATTAAATTCTCCCGCTAGCTGTCGGCTCGGTGCCAACCTAAATCCAGTAAATACCCCATAAGAAAAACTGTCCAGCTGGTTATTTCTATCAAAATTTGAGTCTGATACACTAACACCCAAAAGGGCCGAAGCACCAACATTTGCGGGGATAATTAACGTCAAATCAGCAGAAACATTTTTCTGGTCTCGCGGCGCAGCCTGACTATTATTTGTAAAATGTAATCGTACAAAGCGCACGCCTACACGAATTCCAAGGTTGGTACCTATTAGTTCAGCCTGCGACAGAACGGAATTCGCTCTCCACGTCGTGATATCCTGTCGTTGAATATCGAACTCCGAACCTCTAGCATCAAATCCCTCTGTATGATCTGCTTGAAAATCTACCTTTACCCCGCCAGGAAAATCTAAGGTTAGATGTCCCAACCCGTTTTGTGTTAGTGCATTGTTTTCAGGGAATTTTTCATAGAGAAATTGTGTCATTCGATAATCAAGTAATAGTGAATGCTTTCCACCAAATGGCAACGAGGCTTGAATCCCTGGAGCTAAGGTCGTGAGAAAGTCGCTTCGTCTTCTCGTTTTTCTACTGAATACATTGTCGGTATACACTTCGGCTACTCCCAAAAATGGATGCAAAAGTAGCGGACCTGCTTTAAGATTCTTTCCTGGCAGAAACTTACGAAATTCAATAAAACTAAAAATAGGATTGATGGGTTGATGACTTCCGGTGAAAGAGAAAGTGCCTGTATCGGCAAATGACTGAGTCCATCCTTTGGTAGGCAAAAATATTTCACAACACATAAGAAAGAGCAAGACATGACAATATGTAAACTTCACTCGTGAAGATTTTTTCACAGTGATTTCTCCTAGAAATATGGAGATACAGTCATGATACAGCACTAAAGTCTACCATTTAATCATGATATGAGAAGTCAACCAAAGATCGAATACCTTAATCATTTCCTCAACAACAGACGTACTCCAACATGGACCACTTACAATAACCCTTTAAATAGTGGGATGAAGTAGAATTTCGAAGGCACCAACCTTACCACAGAAGTTTTACGGAGTTACAGCCAGACGACACGAGTAACCAAATATTGGCCATTCCCTCATCTAGCATCAAGAACGCGCCTGTGGCAGATTGAAAAGATGATCAACAAATGCGCGAGGACAGAGGAAAACTTGAAAGAATTGGTCGGGGCGAGAGGATTTGAACCTCCGACATCCTGCTCCCAAAGCAGGCGCGCTACCGGGCTGCGCTACGCCCCGACAGTATCTGCGGAATCCACTTCGTCGTTAACAGACCTTTGGCTTTCTGTAACGCACGGGCTCGATGGCTGATCGTATTTTTGTAGTCAAGATCCACTTCAGCTAAAGTCTTTCCTATATCGGGAAGAAAAAACACCGGATCGTACCCAAATCCTTTCAAGCCCAAAGCTTGCTCAGATATTTCCCCGTTCAGTGTCCCTTCCACGACATCGACGACTCCTGAAGGATCTGCGATGGCTATTACTGTAAGAAAATGAGCGTGTCGATGTCCAGTAGGCACCCCTGCAAGTTCTTGAAGAAGTTTTTGACAGTTATCTTCATACGTTGCCTTCTCTCCTGCATACCTTGCGGCATAAACACCAGGACGTCCATTTAGAGCATCAACCTGCAATCCAGTGTCATCTGCCAAAGTCACATGTCCTGTGTACTTGGCAATGCCTTGTGCTTTTTTGATCGCATTCTCCTCACACGTGCCCCCGTCTTCTTCAATGATCGGGGCCTGAGGAAAGTCACGGAGCGTTAAAACTGTGAGAGAAATATCATGAAGAAGCGCCAGGATTTCCTGTGCTTTATGCTGATTCCCGGTCGCCAGCACGAGCACATTTTTTCTTCGCCATTCACCATTCAAGCTAATGTTCCTATTAAATCTTTTTGGATTTTTATCAAACTTTGAATTCCCACCCACCCAAGGGAAAGAAACACATCAAGATCTTTTTTCTCAAATGGTGTGCCCTCAGCAGTCCCCTGCACTTCAACCAAACGACCGCGTCCCGTCATGACTAAATTCATATCTACATCAGCGACAGAATCTTCATCATAGGCCAAATCAATCCGAATTTCACTGCCAATCTTTCCAATACTAATAGCAGCCAGATAATCTTTCAGAGGACGTTGCTTGATTAATTGCTTCTCTTTCAGTTTTGTCATGGCATCAGCAAGGGCAATAAATGAACCGGTGATCGCGGCCGTTCGCGTTCCTCCATCGGCTTGGATCACATCGCAATCAATCCAAACGGTTCGCTCGCCTAAGGCTGTCATATCGGTAACGGCTCGAAGAGCACGCCCGACTAATCGTTGGATCTCAAGAGTTCGGCCACCTTGCTTTCCCCGATTCGCTTCGCGTGGCATGCGATCGTGCGTCGAACGGGGAAGCATGCCATATTCTGCCGTTACCCAGCCCTGTCCTTTGTCACGGAGGAACGGGGGAACCTTCTCTTCAATCGTCGCATTACAGATGACTTTGGTTTCACCCATTTCAATGAGGACCGAGCCTTCGGCATATTTTGTGAAGGAACGAGTAATTTTGACTGGTCGAATGTCATCAGGCTTTCGACCATCAGATCTTTTAGAGAATGTAGACATGAGGAAATTTCCTGGGTGAAAAGAAGACGGATTATAGAGAGCACTCGCTAAAAATACAAACGATCCGAGGACTCCTGCAAAGATCACTTTTTTGTTATTGAAACGTGTTTCTGATGAATGTGCCGTTGTCGTCGGACCACAATGTATCTCACTCCCAGTAAGACGAAAATGAGTAAACTAATTCCCCAGACAAACAGGTCTTCATTCTGAAAAAGATACGGCATCGAATCGTAATGTGAGAGCAAGCCTGGATAGCACACGACAGTGTCAACGACCCAATTTCGTTGACTACAATTTCACCTAGTGGTAGATTCAAAACAACGCCCGAACCCCTAAGAATGTCAGCCTATGTACGATTTCCGTCTCTTAAAAGATCAGCTTGATAACTTGCGAGAGGGATTAGGTTCACGTGGGACTGATGTTCCATGGTCTCTGATTCAAAAGTTAACTGAACAACGTCGAGAATTAATCACATCCGTTGAAGAACTTCGTCGAGAGCTGAAGCAAGGCTCCGACAACGTGGCCAAACGCAAACGAGACAAGCTGCCCACCGATGACGCAACAGCAACACTTCGAGAACTGGGGGACCGCATTCAGACAATAGAAAGACAGTTGCGCGAAGCCGAAGAACAACTAGAACACCAGGCACTGCGCATCCCCAACGTTCCCCATGAATCTGTCCCAAAAGGTTCCAGCGCGACTGAGAATGTGGAAATACGTCGATGGGGAAGTATCCCCACATTTGATTGTACACCACGCTCCCATGATGAACTTGGAGAGATCCTCGGTATTTTTGACTTTGAACGAGCCAGTAAATTGACTGGAGCACGTTTTTCACTCTCGATGGGCATTGGAGCAAAGCTCGAACGTGCCCTGGCCAACTTTATGCTAGACCTCCACACCCGAGAACATGGCTATACAGAAGTCTTGCCTCCTTTTATTGTTAATCGAACCACCATGACCGGGACTGGGCAACTGCCAAAGTTTGAAGACGACGCCTTTCATCTGGCTAATGAAGACTACTTTCTGATCCCGACGGCTGAGGTCCCCATTACCAACATTTATCAAAATGAAATTCTAGCCGAGAATAATTTACCGATTCGATATGTTGCTCACACTCCTTGCTTTAGAAGAGAAGCGGGGTCCTATGGACAAGATACTCGTGGGTTGATTCGAGTCCATCAATTTAACAAGGTAGAACTGGTTAACTTTTCGAGTCCAGAACATTCATATGATGCGCTTGAGGAACTGACTCGGTCAGCGGAACAAGTCCTGCAAGCTCTCGGCCTTCCATATCGCGTGATGGCTCTCTGCACTGGAGATCTCGGGTTTGCAGCTTCGAAAACCTATGACCTCGAAGTGTGGGTTCCTTCGCAACAGACTTATCGAGAAGTATCATCATGCAGTAATTTTGAAGCCTTTCAAGCTAGGCGAGCCAATATTCGCTATCGCCCCAAGCAAGGTAAACCGAACTACGTTCATACCTTAAATGGGTCCGCACTCGCAATCGGGCGAACCATCGTGGCTATTCTGGAAAATTTTCAACAAACAGACGGCTCGGTGAAGATACCTGATGTCCTTCAACCCTACTTGCCTGGATCAGAGACGATCACCCCGAACAAACACCAAATCTAAACGCCACACGAAAAAGCATATGGAACAGTCCCGATTGCCTGAGCGTGCTTGGAATCTCATGATGCAGGAATTTTTTGGTTCCAATCAATCATGGATCATCACACCTCAAAAATTATTTCTTTGGGATTCCAAAGGCATCTATATTGACTATCACTACCCTAACCCTGTCCAGTACCACTATATCGGTGGAGACAATTTACTGGGCAAACGCATTACAGCAGTTTTGCCAAAACCGATGGCCAAAAGCGTGCTGACTTCAGTCTTTCAAACGCTCGACCTCCAACAGCCACTTGTCGAACACTATGAATTAACCATGCAGCAACAATTGTTTCGAGTCGTTGTTCGATTCTTACCCTTTGAAGACAAAATTTCAGGCATTGTCAATGACTACCCTTCTCAATCCAAAGAAGAAACAATTCCAGATTGATCTATGATGCTCGGAAAGTTCCTTGCCTACCACCCACGACTTGCCAGATGAGATCGACTGCCCCTATTGAATGAGAAAGCCTCACTCTGCTCGTCAAAGATCGTTTCCAGAAATTTACATATTTTCATTGCACCACTTCTCAGCACAGGCTTTCTCTCATAGACAAATCGCAAATCGTCTATTACTATACTTGAGGAGGGGTGCTAGAGTGGACGAATAGGCCGGTCTTGAAAACCGGAGTTCTTCACGGGACCGTGGGTTCGAATCCCACCCCCTCCGCCATACAAATCAAGAGGTTGTGTCTTCCCTTCCTCCCAAGCCCAATCAGACAAACTGCCCAGTGTAACCTTTTGTAATCTTTTCTTTCTGAAAGTATTCGTTTAGCCTATGTCATGAAGAGCCAGGTCTGCAATACTGACAGGTAAATCGTATGATTCTAAACAATAGGCAAAATCTCGAGATTTGAGGCGACCTTCAAGTTCCATGGGGTCTCTGCTACCTAGCTATGTTAAAGTAAGAGCTTTGTGCACGCTGACGAGTAAAGAACCCTGCCCTTCCAGGCGATGCATTCAAATACGATTTTTCGAAAATATCTTCGCAACCAAAAAACTTAGACACTGCAAAAGAGCCCTACTCCTCAAAGGGTAGGGCTCTTTTTTTACCTCACCTACCTTGACGAATAAGCCATATACGCTATGCTTTCCCGTCATTGCTGAAATTTGAAATTGGCGATCAGAAAGACATAGTCACACTTGAATAACTCGTCATCTCCAACATGTATGAGGTTGTTGCACTGATTGAATTGTTAGAGAAAAAAGGTATCCTATCTAAGTAGGAGATTCTGGATACGATTTAAAAACTATGACGGAGGACGTCACTGGCAGATGTTTAGCCACCCTAAAAGTAGATGGACACCTTGCTTGTTTTTAACCTTGAACAGTCATGATCCAGACCCAACCAAAAACTATACATCCGGCGATGGTCAGTAAAAGATGAAAAGATTCCATGATGAGCACGCTCCTATTGCAAGGTGAATAGCCAGTGCTGACTCATGGTGTTCAGATCGTTGCAGAAACGGACATCCCACAAAAGAAGTATTGGAATTAGTAATATGCAGTCTTTAGCAACAACATCTAAGAATTTAATAATGTTTGAGTGAAGAAGCTATGGAAAATTCTGAGCATCTAGATATAGTGGGATAGAATCAGCCTTGGAGAAAGAACAACAAGTGAGAAGTTCTGTACCGTTCCCAATTCGCCTTGATCACGCCGTGATGAATACGACGCAAGCCTGGGCAGCAGACATCCGACTCAAACGATACATCAGAGACTTCTCAAACTGCAAAGATCACGATGCGTACAAGAAGTCATTAGCTCGGTTGCCTCGAGATTTAAGTGAGAGTGAAAGGAACAAGCACAAAGCTGTATTTGGACTGGGAATTTGCTCGCATTATCTATAGTCAAATTAGGTCAAGGTAATTATCATCTGAACGGAGATATCAGAATGCAAGGCGACAATAGTACAACTGAGGTGAAAAGAGTTAGTCGTCGGCCAATAGGTGTGTGGATCATATCAATTTATTATGCACTAATGTCTGGCTTGTCACTACTTTCTGTCACCCTGGCTGTCAGCGGAGCCTTAAAATTGCCAGCTGTTCAAGAGGCATATTATGAATCATTAACAGGAGTGGACTGGGTTTTGATCGTAGCCATCGCAGGATTTGGTACTAGTGCAGCGGTATCTTTATTCCTGCTTCGACAAGTTGCTGTAACTCTTTTTGATATTGTCCTTACTATTTAATGTGGTTGCCACGGTATTTAACGTGATGAAAAGAAACTGGATCGAAGCAGTTGATAGTTCCGCAATACTGGGGGTGCTGATCGGCTGGGTTATCCTTATTGCGATAATTGCATACACACATAAATTGAGCAAAAAGGGCGTACTTTCTTGAGACTGTCTGATCACTAATCATAACTGATGTTTCCGAAAGCTCGACCATGATCCCCAAAATCACCTCAGGTAGTCAAACAGGGGCTGATCGATGCGGGATGAACCTCCACGGGTTTACACCCGTGGTATCTTTCCTAACATTCAAGCTGCGCTTGCCGGTGCCCAAGAATCGGAGGCACCGGATTTAGCTCTCCCCCCCGCCTTCACAGGCGGTAAACTTTCGCTTATAGCCGATTCAATGAATTTCTGTATCCTTGAAGCGTTTGCTCCCGCGTTGAAAGCTTGGACACCTTTGATAGCCATGTTGGTTGGGTTGAGGCTTCAATCTCGAATGTGGATCGAGGGGCCAGTGGCGCTCTTCATGATCGTGCCCAAGCATGGTTCAACTGGAATGTCTTTGGATTCGCTATAATTAGAAGAATACCATCCAACGTCCAACATTACTTCTCATCTCGTCTTCTCCGCCATAAATAACGCTCAACTCGACAGGACTTAAATTATCACCACCTTTAACGAGTACGATTTTGGGACATTGCCGAGCTCTATTTTTTTACCTTTCCACATATTCTTTGCGCTTTGGTTTGACTGTTATGCTGCCCGCCTCAGGAATTCAAGAGAATTGAAAACCAGCCGACAATTGTAAGACAAGGCAACGCTTAAACACTTATCTTCCATATTTAGAAGGGGGTGCAAAGATGAATGTCACAGGTATCGAGCAGGGCCAAGGACCATTAGGTCAAGTAGCGAATGCTCTTTCTTCCGCCAGCAAATCAGCTACAGCTGTTCAGAGCGAAGAGCAAAAGGCCAAGGAGGAGTCAAGTCCTTTGCAGACGGGAAACCCCGAAGAACAAGGGGTCAAAGTTGAAATTTCACGAGCAGCTCAAGCTCTTTCACAATCCGCGTTCTCGTCACAACAAGAATCAGAAGGCAACTCGTCTCTTTTAGATAAAAACTAAGAGAAGACTCAACTTCCAGAGATATCATTTTGGAGAAAGAGCCAAGGAGCAGGGACCATACACCCTCCTCCCACGAAGGGGTATAGCCCCCTTTCTCTTGTTGACGAAGACAAACACCTAACGCCTAACATAGAACAACTCACAAGCCTTTGAATAGCCTTCAATCCAGCCTTCATCATAGTACTTCTCAAGTTGTTTGCGTAATGCCCTGGCTTCTTTCTCATGGTGACTTTCACACACACCTTGGGAAAGAAGCATTTGGTGTGCGACATCTAACAGCCGTTCGCGCCGTTCAATCAAATCTTTCGAAACCAGGGTATGAACCACTTCTTTGGCTCGTTGAACGACAAATGCTTCTTGAAACGTATCGTATCCTTGTTTGGCGACAACCCGTTCACGAATAATTGCCAACTCTTGCTGAATACGATCTTGATTTTTCATTAAAACCGCAAACACATCTCTTTTGGCTTCCTCTCGTAACGTTTGCTCCATGGCTTGAAAAGCCAAACCTGGATCAGGGCCTGTATCTGCTGTTGCGCCGAATCCATCAACCTGCTGACGATACCCACCAAATCGCAATCGATCATACGCTTTCCGACTCTCGGTATTATTCAGGACTTCGTAAGCTGCATTGATCTCTCGAATCTTTAATTCAGCATCTTGCTTTCCTTGATTATGATCGGGATGATATCGAAGAGCCAGTTTTCGGTAGGCTTTTTTAATGTGATCATCTGATGCGTCTGGTTCGACTTCCAGAACAGCATAATAATCAAGACGTGCCAATTGAATACTTCCTCAAATTATACAAGAGCCAGGCTCACTTCCGATTCATTTTACGGTCTTGTGCGCTATATTCTCTAGAAGTCATACTGATAGAGTAAAAGTAATTCAATGCTTTGGAAAAGAACCGTACTTGCGGTTGGACCGGAATTTAACAGAGAAGATTATGAAGATCAGTGAACTCGTCGCGTAAGGGGAGGACGACCAGGGCCACCAGGATGCCAGGGACGATTTCCATTCTGAACTCTCATCGATGTGCGACGTTTTCGCAGGTGATGAGCGCAAAACCATCCACTAATGGCTTTTCGAGGACAATAAATACAAAGCCCTGCAGCCTTATGCCGTTGTTGATAGCGTTCTTGACGAGTCATATCTAAAAACATCTTAACCAATCTAAAGAAATGTATTCAACTTTCCAATATTTTCAACATGTTATGCATATTCACCTACGATGTTTTCCATCAGACATTCTTCTCCAATCTCTTTGATTAGTTTAAAAATATTACAAATATCTAAATAATTACTTTCACTTTATGTGCCAATACTTAATCTAATACTTTATACATTTTGGACTCATCAAATGCATAATTTCCTCCTATTCAATTTGCTCTTCACACTGATACTGCCCACTAAGGAGTGCCAAAACATCGTGGACCCAAGATCCACGTCTTCGCCACTTTCGATCACTGATTGCTCAGCAAGAATCTCGTGGTCTCAATCGTGGTCTTTTGTTGCTAAGGCAACACAGTCAGAACCTACAACACTCATCTCAATTGAAACTCTACTCGATTCCCCTGAACTCTTTCATAAAAAAACGGTGACAGTGCGAGGTCGCATTGCGCAACCTGAAATGCATCTCGACAGCACTGAACTGTTCTTTGATTTTGTTTTTATCTTAAAGGAGGGGACGAGATCCCTCGTCGTCTATGGTCGACATGATCGAACTCAAGGCGACAGTCCTATTGCCATGGGAAACACTGTAGAAGTTACTGGAATATTTTGGAAAGATCGTATTGCACATAAGTATCAT
Source organism: Nitrospirales bacterium (assembly GCA_965223675.1). Classification (GTDB taxonomy): domain Bacteria; phylum Nitrospirota; class Nitrospiria; order Nitrospirales; family UBA8639; genus JAGQKC01. Next base: position 1,359,405 of record OZ245013.1, read on the forward strand.
TTTGAGAATAACCTTCAAGCCATCACCGTCAAACCCTACCCTTCATTGATTCCTGACCGCACATAGCTCCATCACGATTCATCAAATAAATGCTACCTTCGGTTATTTCAGGATTTTGGCTAATTGATCAGCCGCCTCCCCTGTTCCTTCTGCTGGCATAGGATTGCTTGAACGCGGAAGCATCAGGACCTGTTCCAACGCATCATGCCATTGTCCGGACTCAAACTCCCTTAAAGATAACTCTCTCGCACGACCATATCGATGAGCAAAGTCAACAAGAGGCTGTTCATCGGCAAAGTTATAACGTCTGACATAGACAAGTGGTTTCTGTAATCGAACAACTTCGACAATCGTTGCATATCCAGGTTTTGTCATGACCACATCAGCTTCGGCCAAGAATTGTCGAAATGGAAGACCAAATTCATTTGTCGAAACCACGCGACTATACCCACGACAATCGAAGTTACCACTGATCACAAAACGATACCCTGTTAGCATTTCAAGTTGATCCAGTGGAAGAAATGATAACGGAATCCCGCCGAAGGCCACCAAAACTACTCGTTCCTGGGGATCGACTTGTAATCTGCGCCGTATCGTTCTTTGTGGTGACACAGGGGGAGAGAGTAAAGGACCGACATCCCTCACCTCTCGAAAAGCTATCATGGGTATTCCTGGTAAAGGACGTATCAATAAACGTGTTTCTCCATAAGCCTGGCGAATCTCATTCACGATTTTTTTCTGTTTCGCACTGCCATTGATAATATATTCGGTGAGAATTTGATCCCAAGACAATGAACCTAACGCCACGGTTTGACAGTCAGCCGCAACCCCGGCAGCAAGACCCAAATAAGAAATATTCGAGAGAACCAGATCAGGCTTTACAGCTCGAATCGCCGTGACTTCTTCCTTCATTCGTGCGTTCCAATTTTTGTGGAGTTGTTCATAGGCCTCCCAAGTTTTGGAGACGTCAATGAAGAGAGGGCCATCTTGGATGCAACCAATATCTTGCGCTGAGACAGAATGTTCCCAGGGAATCGAGAGCGTCTCTTGAAAAAATGTTTTGGGAATGCTCGTACGTAGAAGAACTCGAAGGTTTGGAACACGTTTCCCTAATTCATTGAGAACAGGAACAATTTGCGCTCCATGCCCAAAACCATGCCCAGAAATTGAACACCAAATCACCGGCATGCCATTCCCTCTCAATCCTTGGCGACCGAGAAATATTTCTCACGTCTCTTGTCATTCATGAAGTGTTCTCTCTACAATTTCTTCATTGGTCTAGAAACCACACGAGATACACACGCAAACGTATGGCAATACATCTCACACAAGAATGGCCCAAATATTCATACTTCTTTCTCATAGTGGGAACGTGTATAAGCCTTTCTCTGCCCCAAGCATGCACAAAATCATCCACGCGTAGTCCTTCTTCAGCAATTTCCGATCAATCGAAACAGCCAAGCTCGCATACACACGTTGAGAAACAGCTCCTCAAAACTATGGAACATGCCGAAAATTTAGGAAAGGGAAATCCCCTAGTCCTGAGTAGCCTATACAGCCTTGCATCCTACTACCGGTCACAAGGCCAATACGACAAGGCCGAAGTACAATATAAAAAAGCGTTGCAGCTTAAAGAAGAACTCAGTGGGCCTGACCACCCAGATCTTGTCGCCATTCTCGAAAATTATGCTGACTTACTGCGAGAAGCCAAACGCTATACGGAAGCTGAAAATTTATCTTCACGAGCTGCGGGTATTCTCGCAAACTCCTCTTCAAACTCCTCATCTAGCCCTCGTCCCCACTAATCGATAGACGTGTTCATTCTTACCCCCTAGGCTATTTTCTCCCTAGGCACATAGGTAAGTGTTGCCGACCTCTTTTTCCCTGTCTTGCGTGTTGTATCGTGTTATTACTCGTTTTTCAGACTTGTGAGACGGCAATTCTGTCAGGAAATATGGCATGGAACTTGTTATGTATTAGCTCTTATGAATAAAAAACCCTTTACAAAAACAATGATGAAAAAGAAACCACGAAGCTTACGAAAGCCAATTCCTGCAAAAAGGACGACATCTAAATCGACAACCTCTCGCATGACAACTCCTACCCGTTCTGCCTCGAAACTCCCACGGTGCCCACGATGTGGCTCACGAACCGTTCACCTCGAACAACTTCAACAAGAGCTTCTCGCCACGTTAAGTTTACATTGCTTAATTTGTGGACATCATGCATTTCTCGGGAAACCAGTCGTCCGACTCATACGCCGTCCTGAAATCCCGAGCCCAGTATCACTCAAGAATGCTCAATCTGCCTAGTCGATCCTAGTTGCTCAAGAGTTTAAAGCGCGGCCGGCAGCGCCACCCTACTACCAGACCTCAGCTCGCACACTGCGTGGCTCTATGCCATTCTGTTGAAAACTCTGCAGAAGCTGATCACGTCCAATTTTATTCCCACAAAACCGAACATGATATTGATCGATATCAGGTACAAGTGCAACAAGTGGGCTGATGTCAGTTCTGTCGCCAGTTTCTGAAGTTTCTCTATTTCGAATCACCCGCCCTGTGGTAAATGGCCAGTCAGAAGGCCAACTTCTTGTCAGGACAGGATGATAACGAAAGTTATTGGGGAATTGGTGTTCAAGGGTTAAGAGTTCTTCATGTGCCATAAGTTGCTGCGGATGACGCACACTGACGATTAATTGAAACACTACCCCTGGATGAGTTCGCGACTGACCAAATTCATAGTGCCGCATATACCGAAGATACGACAGAAACGGAGTTATGCCCGTGGAAAAGGCCAGGGCGAGAAATTTCATGTGCTCCCACTCCCCGTCCGGCTCCAGGTAGAGGTTTGTGGCATGGCACTTTCGACTGTTTTCATAGACCATGAATGCAGAGTGATCGCTATTCCATTCCACTCGTACATCAAGAGGTTTGCCAGACTGCTGCCATGCCACAACTTCTTCAGTTTGCCACCACACCGAAGTATCAGACTTATCAGTATGCGTAAAGTTTATGATGGTCTCTAATTTATGCGGTGACTCTAGTGCCGAATTGGAACGAGTGTACATTCGTCGACGCCACTTATCCGTGCGCTCTCCCCATGGTTTGGCGAGGAATGCCGTCCCTGGGCGCATGACATCAAGCACAGGGTATACGACATGCTCTATCTCCAATTGTTTAGGGAGTGATAATTCGATAATTCGAACCTCACCGGGATCCAGAGTTGTCACTTTAGAAATATGGGCCGGCACAACAAGTTCAGACATAGGACATTATTCCAATCATAAGCGTGAAACATAGAACCGCTCGCAAATATTCTATTCCCATTTTTATAATTTTTGACTATACTGCTACCTTAGAAAGTACACATGATGGCTATCAATCCCATTAACTCAGATCCAATTCCTCCCTCAGAGAATATCACTAAACCGTCTAATCGACCGAACAGCAATGCTCCTGTGGCCCACTCTTCCTCAGCTTCATCGACTTCTCAATCAAAGAATACAGGAGATCCTATCAATCTTTCAGATAGACAAAATGAGTTTGAAGATCTCATTGATGCGATCAAACAAGTTCCTGATATTCGCCAAGAGAAGGTCGAAAAATTCCGTAAAGCCATCGAAGCTGGACAGTATCGGATTCCCAGTAAAGAGATCGCAGATCGTATCATTCAAGATACTGTTGCCAACAGAACTCATAAATCAAAGTAATTCTTTCGACGCTCATCTCCTGCTCTTTCGTCGGTTTTTATATAGCGGACCCCAAATTGCCTTTGACGGGTGGGGTAGTATCTCATTTAGATTTCCCACTCAACTAACCGAAGAGTAAGTAGAGATCCATCAATTTTCACTCATCTTCATAGGCGTTGACCCGACAATAGAAAAACCTTCTGATCATACTCAATGACACGCAAGAGACGTTTTCATGAGATGATACAGCAATCTTAGATTCGATGAGCACTCAGCATCAAACTCTGTTGTCCTCCAGTTCCAACACACTCTGGCTCACCTTTCAGGCTGGGCCTACTTCGATTATTATCAGATCACAGTTATTAGGGTTAGGACCAGACCATTCTCTGTTATGTGCCCTTCCCAATGACCCTATTCTTACAGACCTTGTACCGGGAACGTTGTGTAAAGGTCGTTCTTTGCTTGATGGAGAGACATATCACTTCGAAACAACTGTCCAAGAAATATTGACGGTTTCTCATACCCTTCGATTGAAACCTCCTAACGAAATCTCTCACCAGGCTGCACGAGTCTACCCTCGGCTGTCGGTGGATCTATCAGGAACCGTTCGCCCATTGAGCGATCATGCCAAAGTCTTGGCGGTCCTCCCAGTGACAATAAGTGACTTATGCCCCACAGGCTGTCAATTGACGGCACCAGCGAATACGTGGCCGACAGTCACAAGCATGCAGCTCTTTTTAACTTGTCAGCTCCCAGGTTCTTCCCATAAATCAAAATTTTCCGGAAAAATTGAATGGATTGACCCAACCCCTGACCTTCATATTGGATTACAGTTTCAGTTTCAGGCTGAGAAGGATGTGGCTCGTCAAGACTTACTCCAATGGTTTACTTCTCAACAAGCGAAACTCATTAATACAGTGGTTTAATACCCTAATGACTTTCATCCATTATCCGGGACCAGAATAGCTTCACTACGAAATCTCAGATCCATTCTTTTCCTTCATTGTGGTCACTTGCGTACGCCCCAACGCTTAATTACAATGATGCAATCCATACAGTACGTAGCAATTGCTAGGATGACGATCCTACAGTCATCAGTTTTTACTGCGAGGCCTCTTGAGAGCCTCTTTGAACAAGCAAAAGCACTAAAACGTTGATCGCTCATTTATAGCCATCATAGCCATAAAGTTAGGAATTTTACTATGACAGAACAAATTGACAATCGTAACATTATTGATATTGGGACCTTGATGACTCCTCGAGAAGTAAAGAAGAAACTCCCACTAACTGATTACGCCGAAGCCCTTGTTCGTCAAACTCGTCAATCCATACAAGCCATCCTTAACGGACAAGATCGACATCGTCTCCTGGTCATTGTAGGACCATGTTCCATCCACGACTCACAAGCGGCTTATGAGTACGCGGAACGACTCAAAAGTGTCATAGAAAAAACCCGTGACCAGTTTGTCATTATCATGAGAACCTATTTTGAAAAACCACGTACAACGGTGGGCTGGAAAGGCCTCATTAATGATCCGCATTTAGATAGCAGTTGCGATATTGATGCTGGTTTTCAATTATCAAGAACGATTCTTTTGAACATCAATGGCATGGGTGTTCCCTGCGGAACCGAATTCCTTGACCCTGTGACTCCGCAATACATTTCTGATTTGGTCAGTTGGTCAGCCATTGGAGCTCGGACAACTGAAAGCCAGACGCATCGAGAAATGGCGAGCGGACTATCCATGCCCGTCGGCTTTAAGAATGGCACGGATGGAAGTCTTCAAGTGGCACTCAACGCGATGATTGCTGCACGACACCCACAAAGTTTTATTGGAATCAATGTTGATGGCGTGACGTCAATTATTAAAACCAATGGCAATCTAGACCGTCATATTGTCCTTCGTGGAGGGGGCGGGAAAGTGAACTATCAATCTCCAGATATCACCCATGCTGCCGCTGCGTTAGAAAAAGAAAAAATCAGCAGACCAATTATGGTGGATTGTTCACATGGGAACTCGGAAAAAGACCATACTCGACAAGCAAATGTTGCTCGATCTGTCCTTCAACAACTTTGCGAAGGGCAAGAAGCCATCATGGGACTTCTCATGGAAAGTCACATAAATCCAGGCAATCAGAAGTGGGAAATAGGTAAGCAGTTAGACTACGGAGTGTCTATTACTGATGCCTGTTTAGGTTGGAACGAAACAGAAGATTTACTCTATGAATTACAAGAGGCGCTGATCCAAGCTGCTAAAGAAAAGACTGTCACCTTCTAATTCAATTGAGCGTAAACTATTTTCCCGGGGATGGATCGATGACCTGATCAAATGTATGAGTAGAAGACTCAATTGCATGTTCATGAGTATGGCACCCAAGACAATGGCAGAGCCGACGATTCCAAAATCCTGCGAATGCGATTAATGAGGCACCACACACGTCAAGAGCAATTTCTCCAACACTACTGGGGACCATCCACACATGGGCAGCAATAAGTAAAAATAGCCCCATAGCGGTCACGAGTGCCGGACGTATATCCCGATGTAACGGATAGGTGGCCAAAAGGCCAAACCCAGCCAGGACCCCTATAATTCCTACAAAAAACCATTCGGTTGTATCAGCGAGGAACCCGCCCAACATAACGTCCAACCCTCCCCATGAGTGCGCAGCAATGACCGGAAGGGCTAATAAAGCAAGTGGAGTGAGGGCACAATGGACGGCACAGAGCAGGGAAGCAATGGATCCGGCTTTGGACAGTGATGTACCAATGGTTTTCATGAGACTATTGACATTTAGGACACAGCCCACTGAACTCTAAAGTATGTTCATTCACGACAAATTGAGTTTCTTTTTCGATAAACGCCGTTAATTTTTTTAGCGGACACAGTAACAAATCAACTATCCGCCCACAGCCCTGACATCGTATATGATGGTGATGTTCACGCCCATGACGAATTTCAAATCGAGCTTGCCCTTCCTGATGAAGTTCAATTTGAGATACCACTCCAAGTTCGCGTAATACTGTCAGCGTCCGATACACGGTCACCAAATCGATTGAGATCTTATTTCGTCGTAAACGATCAAACAATTCGGAAGCTGTCAATGGATATTTTGTTCGCTCAAGAACCCCTAACACCGCACGACGAGTCCTGGTTAATCGATGCCCAGCCGCTCGCAGGTCTTCATCAATTCTCGTCTTCATAAGTAGTATATTCCTAATTGCAAGTCTATTGCAATTACCAAATCTGGACTAGCCATGTCAACAAGAGGAACACTGAAAAGAGATTGGTGGTCAGTCAAAAACAGAAAGAACTTCGAAAGATCGTCTTACCGAACGACAGATCGGCCAAAGAACACGCCACGATACTACAGCAACATATTTACAGAAGGGAATAATTAGAGAAAAAAGAGAGAGAAAGTTTCAGCATCTACTTAAGGAAGACGTTTCAACCCACAGGCCCGGGCAATGTTGTCGCGGTATCGAAGCCATAGTCGCAATGTTTTCTCCATGGCTTCGAGAATCACCATTTGTTGAGAACGCGTGACTGCATGCGTGACGACCATATTATAGGCATCATGCCGATGGCCGTTTTCGACCATTTGATGCGCTCTGGTAAGATCCATACAGTCGGGAGAAACTCCGTGATACTGGACTAAAGGATGACGTCGAACGAGTCTTTCAAGATGTTTTTGCGTCAAGGGAGTTGCCGCTGCTTTAATCTCTTGACGGTCATTCTTACTTCCTTCAACAAAGATCGTGAGCACTGCGGCTCCCACCGTCCAGTGATGATGTGATGAAACACGTTCTAACCACAGGCGATATTGTCGGCTAGCCGGGAACAATGAAATGTTCGAAAATCCTCGAGCTTTAAAACCCATCCCCTTCATCATCTTCAAAAAAAGCTCAGGATGTGCACAACCTAAAGACAAGCCACCCGTATCCTCTTCATAAATATTTTCAGCAAGCATTCCCCGAACCTCAGGTGGAGGGTTTTGTCCGTAGATACGTGCGAGAAATACAGGAAAGTCCCGAACATACACGCCAAATTCTTGTTGAAAATGAATTTTTAGCTGAGCCTTCGTGACTTTATTCCCAGAAAAGCTCAACCAAGCCCAATGATCTTTCTGATCCATGATGGATAGCAATTGATCACGGAATTTCACTTTCGTAAGAGGCTTACTCATGAAAGAATCCTTTGTCTCTACGTCCGAAGACACCCAGGGGACTGAGAAATACACATTGTCACACAAGGCATCATATATCCCATCGGAGTATTTCTGGGTTTTTTAAAGTGACACGAGAAACTTGAGTCAGAGGGGAATGCTATACAAGGCGACGGGAGGTCATAGAATACACAAAAAGATGCGACAACAAAACAGTTGTGCTCATTGAACTTTTGCTGAAAGGTTACGGACGCGGATCTAAACGAATGGAAGACTCAGTGGATGATGGTTTAGTTGCAGGCTGCGCTGGAGAATGGCGATCTTCCAATCGTGAATCAACCACTTTTGAAATGGATTCTTCTCGATGTCTTTCTGTCATGCTCCGCAATGCTTTCTGTGCAGTCGATGGCGGTGTGGAAGAAGGAACCGGTTTGGATTTTGACGTCCTCGCAGATCTTGTTTTGGTCTTTTTGGAAGGAGTCTTTTCAGGCCGAACAGTTTTGGATTCGATGGATTCAATTTCTTTCCCGAGGTGTAAAAGGACTTGTTGCTGAGATAAGGCCAGGGCCTTTAATTCGCCAATTTGAGCATTCACTCTCGTCAATTCACTTCGTTGGCCAGTAAGCTGATCACGAAGAGCATGCACTTCCAACAATAATTCGTCACGTTCTAATTTGACAGGTCGTTCAAATTTAGAAGACACAACTGCCTGACGGTCAATTGAAGTCGGAAGAACATCTACCGCCCTCTTCGACTTTTTTCTTTTTTTCGTCAGCCAACCCCATAACTGCAAAGACATCTCTTTTGCCCTTGTCGCTAATCCAACAACCAGGTTGACACACCCAATGGCAATCTTCTTACCAAATCCAAGCACCCCTACCACGGACGAAACAACACCCCGTACGGTTCTCGTAAGACCACCTTGACAAAGTGTGAGCGCAGAACGAACCTTTTGGCCGACACGTTTCAATTTTTCGCGTACCATGGACACAGACCTTGCGCAAAACTCCATACCGACGGAAGGCGGTTCATCCCCAACTTGTATTCTCAAATGTAGTGAACGATCATTTGGCGATCTGGATTTAGATTTTTTCCGTTCTGAGGGAAGAATATGTATAAGATTGAGTGGGGGTTCTGTTGTTTTCCAGCTCATCGATCAACTCCAAAAGAGGAATCAAAGGTTTAAATGGTCTTCTTCAAGATACTAACAGTAAGATGGGAAAGCAGCCCATTCGTTCTTCAGGCAAATTTCACTGCCGCCTAACTCTATTCTTTACTCCGATTTGCCTGTAGAGTCAATGATTGTGAGTTTTTCAGCATAAAAACCTAGGGTTTCTATCTAACTTTCTATTTTTACGAGCCTGTTAATGATACACCAAGAATACACGTAGAATAATTTAGTCGCATAGCTTTTTACCGACTATATGTCCTAATCTTTTGGGTTATGGAATATTCAAAACAAACCTTTCGACAGCAAATCATGGCTCTACTAGAACATCAAAAAGCCTCAACCCATGAACTCAGTACAATAGTTGGCCTACCTGAAAGACAGGTAGAAGACCATTTAAGCCATATCGTAAAGACGATAGCTAGAGCTCAAACAAAAACGTTCCTCTTACACCCAGCGATGTGTCGAGATTGCCGCTTTATATTTCACGCTCGAACACGACTGACGCGTCCTAGTCGTTGCCCACGTTGCAAAGGAGAGAACATCGGCGCTCCACGATATGAAATTGTCAAGACCAAGACATGTCGATCTGGCAAGGAGGAGCAAGGAATCAAATGTTGAGTCCAGATAAGGAATGATGCATTTCCCCTTACATCATCGAAACCGTTTCGTACTATTTTTTACTATCATGTGGGGACTATTCGGAATCCTCTCGTCATGCATGTCAGTTCCCCAGATTGAAACACCAATTCACGAGGACTCTCAAGGACACATAATCCTCAAAACGTTTCCTGAGTCCTCAACCAAGGCATCTCACCCGACTGTCTTAGAGCCAGAAATTTTAAAAGCGACTCTAAGGGGACTTCGGGTACAAGAGCAGAAACGATTACTGGATTCTCTTATAGGAGGTGAGGGCCAGATACTTCCTGTTTTTACTGAACAAGAAATCCAGTTTTTAACTCCCTTTCTCATTGATGCCTTTCACAAGGCCACTCCTGAGGAATATATCTGGTTTCAAACGATCAATCAGCAACAATCGCAATTCAACACGACAAGTGGGGTCATGTACCACGTCAATAACCTTCTGCGAATAGGCGTCATAGAATTTCAAAAAAGTAGTCGGCACACTCGGTTGTCCTCAAAAGCCAGTTTTTCTCCAACACAGGTCAAGCAATGGACGTTGAAATTTGTTTCAACTGCCGCAACGCCTCAAGAAACAAATTTGCAGGATATATTTTTCATTCGGGCTCCACTAGGTTCAGTTTCTATTGCCCTCAACACCCCCGAACGTGTTAATCGACCACAAAATACTCCACTGCAACAAAAGGTCCCTTCCCATCCAAGTCTTAAAAACCAAGACGGAAAAGAAAACGATGCTCAGATGTTACGAGAAGAAATTAAAGAACTTCAACAACAACTCGAGGGGCAAAACAATAAACTCAAGCAGCTTGAAAAGCAATTAGAAGAGAAGACCATCAAATGAAAAATTCAGGAACGATCATCAAGAGGATATGACTTTGGAAGATCGAAGTTTTTGTACACACCATTGACCAATGCTGACCACTGCGAGCAACGTACACCCTAACAACACATCTGTTGGCCCTGTTGGCCAATCAAGCTGATACGACATCAGAAATCCACTAAAAGCAATCACCACCCCAACTCCTGCCGCAAGAACAGGAGCTACCCAAATCCCAATTTTCATTCGCATGGCGATCATAGGAGGAAGTAATAAAAAACCAAACGTCACCAATGGTCCGACCATCAGGACCCCTAAAGAAATCGTCGCCCCGACAACTCCATAGAGCATCAGATCCCAGACCCATACTTGCTTACCGAGTGATATGGCCAAATCCCGATCAACAGAAACGAGCAAGAGCTCCTTTCTGAAACACCACAACAAGCCAACGACAATAGACAAGCACACGATAAACAGAAAAAGATCAGCATTAGAAATAGCGAGAATTTGACCTTGAAGAACGCTTAATGCTCCAACTTCAGGAATTCGGTCAGAAGCAAGCAGCAAGATCGTCAACGCACCGGCAAAAACATAGAGAACACCGATTCTTCCCTCGACGATCCCTTGCCCCTTTCGTTCCAGTGCCGCTAGAAGAATCATGGTGCCAGTCGTTAATACCGTAGAGCCTAAGAGCGCAAGCCCAAAATCACTATGCTGCGTATCCGGATGGAACGTCGCATGCCAAAAGATTGCCATCGCAATTCCGGCAGCCGAAAGCGTAGGCAACGTGACGCCAAGAAACACCATTCGTCGCACGTACATCAGTCCACCGACAACCGGCAGTACCATCCCACTCAAAATCCCCCCATACAAGGCATTTCTCAAGACATATGAAGGATCGAGAATTTGAAAAAGATCACTCAAAATAAGATTCCTTTTCAACCTTAGAAACTGATGTCCTGGTCGAGACTGCGACATCATACTCTTTCCTATAAAGCCCATCATCGTTAATGACCAGGGCCTCTCGTAGCACACCTCCTAATGTGGGAAGGGCATGATCCGCCCAAATGAGAGCCAAATCGACATCAGATTGTAATTTGGTAAATAGTCTCAGCATTGTTTGAATGGATGGTTGATCAAGACTAGCCAGCGGTTCATCCAACAGTAGGATATCCGGAGCTGATGCCAACGCTCGAGCGATCAACACACGTTGTTGTTGTCCTCCCGACAGAAAAGAATATGGTTCATTCCGAAGATTAAACACATCAACTTCTCGCATACTCCAATTAATGCGATTGCGTTGTTCTTGACCAAGGTTTTGCCACGGTCGAAGCGCTCCATACGTTCCCATCTCGACGACTTCTTCTGCTTTTAACTGAAAGAGGCCGTTTAGCATCGCACGCTGTGGGATATAGCCAACTTGAACCGCTCGTCCATTTTCCCGCTTACTCAGTCGCAACGTCCCTTCTAAAAGAGGGAGAATTCCTGCCAAGGTTTTCAAAAACGTGGTCTTTCCCGAACCATTAGATCCTAATAAGGCTATGGATGCACCAGGATGGATCTCAAGGGAAACATCATAGAGAACCACTTTATCGCCGTAACCAATATTGGCATGCTGTAAGGAAAGCAGGGCTTCCATAATAGACTAATTCTGCTTCTGTTTTGATTTCACGGCAGCTAAGATGGAACGGAGGTTGGATTCTATTAAATCCTCGTACGTGTTCACTTCTGGACTCCCGCCGACCATAATCAGAAACTTCGCCACCCGAGCACCTGTTTGCTCTGCGATCCAATTGGGAAGTTGGTCGCTAAAATAGGGTTCCCTCAAAACAAGTTGAATGTTTTCGCGCTTCATTCGTTCGACTAGTTTCACTAAATGCCGTTGTGTTGGTTCGATCCCTGGCCTGATTTCAATCTGCCCCGCCTCAATGAGGCCAAACCGCTCTGCAAAGTAGATGGTATCCTGATGGTAGGAAACAAACGGAACTCCCTTAAGTGGAGCCGCAAGCTTTTGCCATTTCACGATTCGCTCATCGATTGCACTTTTGAATTGCATCAAGTTTTTTTGAAACACGCCTGTCCCCGCGGGATGCACTTGAGCCAATCCTTCCGCAATAGTTTGTGCCATTAATTTGGCATTAAGGGGATCTAAATTAAAATGCGGATTCCCGAGTGGATGCAAGTCGCCCTCTTTTCGAGAAAGTACTTCAGGAACTTGCTTGGGAGTAATCCTTACGGAAGAATCGATGTACCCTGGATTTCCAGGAAGAATAACTGGATTTCGTGCAACATCGATCAAGGCCGTGAGCCAGGCATGTTCGTTTTGCAAACCCATGACCACCAACACATCTGCTTGGTTCAATTTCGGAAGGAAACTGGGTTTAATCGGCACGCCATGTGGATCTTCAAGGCCTTTAGCTAGACTCTCCACTGCGACTAGATCACCCCCAATTCTTGCTGTCAGATCGGCAAGGTCTGGAATGGAGGCGACAATCTGAAGACGGCCACCCTTTTCCATGGGTGGCCGTTCGGCCATTCCTAGATTAACAAAAATCAAGAACAACAAACACACGATTCTTGCCATTTTCGACGTTAAGACTTTTACGCTAAGGTTATTGTCTTTCGGTGAATCCATGTTGATGACTTCCTATTACGACCTGCCATTGAAATAACACCTGGTTATTGCGTGCAAACGTATTCCCATAACTTGAATGATTGTACTGTAAGATGAAACGCTGGAATTCGCTCGGGTAAAAGGTCACGTAGGGTGAAAAGGTCATCGCATCTGTGCGATTTCCTGAAGCATTAACTGTCGTTCCTGCCAAACCGGAGATGGGATTGGTGACCAAGGCCGGTTCACTAGGCAACTGATGATAGTCGAATCGAAAGCCTGGCCGCCAGCGTTTACTATATCGATATTCAAGATACGCGTATCCTCCCCACGCACCACGCGAAACCGTATTGCCAAAAATATCCCGTCGCCCCTGTCCAAAATCATAAAGAATCTCTCCATGAAGCGCGAAACTTTGCCTCACCCCTCGACCCAACGGATACCATCGATAATGAAAATCCATATTTAGCGTACGGCGATCGATGGGATTGTCATCGCTCACAGCAAGGAGGGCATCATCCATGGCACCTGGTACACGTGACTGGGGAGTGAAGAGGCCAGAGATCCCAATTTCGATATTGTTGTCATCATTGATATCGAAATAAGTTCGGATTGAACCAAATACGACACTCCCATTAATGACCTGTCGTTGAAGACCTGCTAATGGGCCTTCTCCAGGAAGACCAAAATTGAACCCATATCCTGTATTTACCTGAAGATAAAAGGGAACGGGGACAAGCCAGGTTAATTCTAGGCCATCCGTCCGATTCCCGTTGCCGTAAATTTGTGCTAAGGAAGGCGGCACATCAATTTGCGGAAGGTCATGTGCATGACGACGACCGAGGAACCCCCAGTCCGCAAAAAAACGTCCTCCCCGAACTGACAAGTTGTAGGGCAAAGAGGTCGTTTGAATCGCTGCTTCTTCAATCTCAAAGAAAGCCTTCCCAAACTCTTCACTACCTTTGGAGTTAATGCCTTCTGCATGACCAGAAGCAATAAGATACGCTCTGGCAAAGGGATCTACCTCCGCCGACGCAAATAACTCAATGGTTCGAAGAGCCGCACTCAAATTTGGAGGTAGTCTCGTCCCTACTTCTCCAAGAGCATTGTCTCCATCGCCACCTACATATCGCTGACGACGTTGGGTATATCCATAAATAGTCTCAAACACGAAGCCAATAGCGGGATTAAATCGATTTAGAAGTTTTTGCCGTCGGAGAATTGCGGCTTCTCGTTGATCAGAAGGTTGATCGAGTTCCAGTGGAACCTCCATCGGCATACCACCAGTTCGGGGGTTCAAGTCCTTGGGGTCGGACTGTACTTCTACACCCGGAATCCGTTCTTCAATGGCAGACGCTCTTGGATCTTCAGACGACTTTGCTTCTTTCTCTTCCACAGCGCCCGGAGAAACAGGCATTGGCATACCCCCTGTTCGGGGGTTTAGATCTTTTGGATTGTTTTTCACATCTGCCCCTGGAATCCGCTGTTCAATAGCCCCTTCATTTCCACTAGATGCGTTGGCTTCCGCCAGCAACGCAGAGCGATTCTCGATTCGACTATGCCTCTTCTGAACATGATTGACAGTTGTCGTATGCTCAAGAACATCACTTACTTTATCGAACAACAGCCAAGATCGTTCAGCTAAGACGAAACTCGGCATAGACACACAATATATTACCGTGAAGCCCACTGCGCACACGAGAACATGCAACAATTTGTTAAATCTTCCCAAACACATGTCTTGTCCTTTCTCATATTAAACCAACATGGTATGCCAATCTATTCGCGTACGAATATAAGTCGCACCCACAGAAAAACTCTGTGTACACGAAGAATGAAATTGATTGGTAAAAACTAAAAGAAATCAGAGAAAGGCGGAGGACGAGGTGACTGGACGGACAACCCAAGAAACGAAACGAATACTAGCTTGTGAACCACTTTCCCCCGAGCAATTTCAAGGGGTAAAACCTCAGATAATGGCTTCTCAAAGACGAAAAGGCTACTCGAGTGCTGCTGCACCCACTGACACAAGTCGAAGTCAGAATGTTCATGACCATCATGATCGACTTCGGCAAAAATATGATGGATTTCAAGAGCACCTGAAAAAGGAAGAAGACAGAAAACTGTCAAACCTATGACGATGGCAAACGTTCTTAATGCGTCTCGATGAAGAAAATACTTATGAGGCATCATGACACACAAAACCTAGCAAAGCCATAACGAGCTGTCAAGTTATTGCAAATAGATTGCAAAACTTATTTCGACATTGCGCTTTCATTTTTACTAGAAAGAGAAGAGCGTGAAAACTGGGTGTGACAAAGAAGCTAAAAAGCTCCCATCACACCACCAACAATGTTCACCAGTTGATAAATTGTAGGACCAAGAGTGACGAGAAAAATGCCAGGCAAGAAACAGAGAATTAAGGGGAAGACAAGTTTCACAGAGAGTCCCTGCGCGTGAAGGAGCGCCTTTTCTTGTCGACGATGTCGTAAGTCAGTGGCCTGACGACGAAGAGTCTGTGCCACATTGACTCCAAGCTGTTCACTTTGCATAAGAGCTGAAACGAAAAGAGCTATCGACGGTACCGCCAATCGTTGGGAAAGACGTCTAAAACACTTCAGTCGAGAAATCCCTAAAGAAATTTCCCTCTGAAAAGTTCGAAACTCCATGGTTAAGGGACGGCCAGAAGGCTGCGAATTCAAGATTTTGGCAAGTGCCACGTCAAAACTCATTCCCGCCTCGGCAAGGGTCGACAGTAAATCAAGAAATAACGGAAGATCCTGATCGACCGACGCGATACGTTTTTGACGTATTTGGTTGACCACGAATATCGGAATGCACCCGACAAGACAAAACACAATCCATGGAATAGCGTACCCAGAGAAACTTAAAGCCCGCCCGAATGTTCCTGGAAATTTTGCGAGTGCTATCACGAGATCATTAATGATCCCAAAGTAATTCAATAAGGCAAAACACGCCAATCCAATCCATGTCGAGCACACCATAGAACCAAGAAAGATGAGTGATGAAGAGGGATGTCGGAACCCAGCCATGAAGAGCCAACGACGCACAAAACTTCGTCGTTTTCTCGGGAGTAGATCTTCGACTCCTCTCGACGAATCAGCAAATTCGATGATTCGCTTCAAACTTTGCTGACGACGATATAAGGAAAGAATACCCGCACAACAAATCAGCGTACACAGAAAAAGTGTCAACAGAATAATATATTGAGTCATGACGATTCCTTAAAAATGAATCTCACTCAATTTGGATATCCAAATAATTCCGATCGCTTGAGCCATAATCGCGCCTGCACCAAGATAGACTCCTGCCGTTGTAGATAAAAAATGCTCCATGCTGGTTGGATTGACATACCACATCATAATAGACAGGCCATACGTGATGAGTAAAATTGAAAGAACCGACAGCTGCGACTCAATACTTTGCGTTCTGATGCGTCGATCTAATTCCATACGACTACGCACGACCGCGCTGACATTGGCGAGAGTCGACGAAAGACTTCCCCCGCTCCACCATTGCACTGAGAGTATTGAGGAAAATAATTGAAAAGTTTCAAGAGGAATCTGTTTCCCAAGCTGCTGAATCACCGACGAGGGATCATCGCCCAAGTGAATGCGTCCCACCATATCCGTCAAGTAATGCTTCAGTGGCTGTTCCGTTTCATGCATGACCATTTCTAACGTTTTTGGTAAGGCCATCCCACTTTGTAGAAGGCCGACGATCATATCAATGGAGTCGGCCAGTTGTTGCTCAATCGTATCTAATTGCCTTCGGACAAAATGGGCCTCAATCAAATAGCTCACCACTCCTAACAAGATGCTTGCAGCAACCGCAAACGGAAGTGGAACATCCCCAAACTGAACCAACAACATCAAAACTCCCCCACAAAGCATCAAAGGTAAAAATCGATATTGCCGAGGAAACAGGCGAAGAACTCTGTGATGACTTCTCTCAGACACAGAGGCCAGTAAATCTTCCAGCCGCTGCACATAGCTTCGCCTGATGAGAATATCCCACCAGGCATAACTCGCGACGGAAGCTAATACCATAAAGATGCAAATCAAACCGGCTTCATACCACTGCATTATGATTTCTCGCTTCAAACAGGTAAAAGGGAACGTCCATCCCTAATTCTTGAAAATCTAAAATCATTCGAGGCACAATTCCACTGGATCCAAAATATCCCCGTCCACCTGGATTTTGAACGCCGGGACGATAATATTGAAAGATATCTTGCATAAGAATTTTTGTCCCTTCACGACCGACCACTTCAGAAATTCGCTCGACACGACGTAACCCATCTTCAAAACGTCGCACATGCACGACAAGATGAATGGCGGAAACGATTTGCTCTCGAATCGCAAACGATGGTAAATCCGAACCTGCCATCATGACCATCGTCTCCAAGCGGGACAAAGCATCCGGCGGTGAATTCGCATGAATCGTGCTCATGCTTCCTTCATGGCCGGTATTTAACGCCTGTAACATGTCGACCGCTTCCTCACCTCGAACCTCACCAACAATGATACGATCAGGCCTCATGCGAAGCGTATTAATCAGCAAGTCGCGCGTAGTGATCCTCCCCCGTCCTTCAACATTCTCAGGTCTATTTTCAAGTCGAACGACATGCTCTTGGTCGAGCCCCAACTCTACGGTGTCTTCGATCGTGACGATTCGCTCGTGTGCAGGAATCGATTCAGTTAAGGC
Organism: Nitrospirales bacterium; assembly: GCA_965223675.1. Classification (GTDB taxonomy): domain Bacteria; phylum Nitrospirota; class Nitrospiria; order Nitrospirales; family UBA8639; genus JAGQKC01. The sequence goes on from OZ245013.1 coordinate 1,377,223, forward strand.
TCCGAGTAATGTTGACTTACCCGCACCGGTTCCACCGGAAATCAGAATGTTTCTTTTCGCCTTGACGGCAAATTCTAAAAAGATCGCCATCTCGGAAGACATGACTTCCATCGTGAGTAAATCATGTTTCCGTAAGCGTTGGCGTCCAAACCGTCGGATGGATAAGGTCGGCCCATCGGTCGAAACTGGCGGCAACGTCGCATTCACTCGCGTTCCATCCGTGAGGCGTAAATCCGCCATAGGCCACGCGGCATCGATTCTTCTTCCCATTTGTGCGGCAATTCGCTCTATTACGCGGGCGATATGACTTTTATTCAAGAACTTTACATCCGTTTTTTCGATCAGCCCAAACCGTTCAACATAGACCTGTTCGGGACCATTGACGAGGATATCTGTCACGGCAGGGTCAGCTAACAATGGAGCGAGGGGGCCTAACCCTATCGTTTCTTCCGTCAATTCATCGGCAAGCCGTCGACGTTCTTCCTCGTTGAGCGGAATGTTTTCTTCCGTAAGAATTCGAGAGGTGAATTCCTGCACTGCACGGGAAACTTCTCCGCTACTGCCGCCATAGAGGTTTTGTTCTCCAATCTCCAGCAACATACGTTCCTGCAGCATGCCTTTGATCGTGATGTAGTCTGCCTTTGGACGATCGGAAGGCCTTCGATCTTTGTCCATACCTTCAATAAGCACATTCGAAGAAAAATGTCTCTGCGCTATTCGCAATCGTGCTTCCAGACCTGAAGTCAACGAGCGGCTCAAACATTCACGGTAGAACTTTTTCTCCATTCGATTGTCACCATCATCATATTTATTCACGCCATCATCCTCCTAAAATTTTTCCAAGTTTACTCCAGAAGGACTCAGATTTTTGTTGATGCTTTGGCTGATTCGTTATTGCACCTAATGCTTCAATCTCCATAACCATGCGCGTGAGACTTCGAAAGAATCCAAACTGAGTCGGCCGACCTAAACTATAGGGTTCCCCGGCATTTGCAGCCGCAAGCAATTTCTTTTGATATGGAAAGACATGATCAAATCGTCGGCCAACTCGTTCCTCTATGTCGGCGGGGCTGAGATTTCCGGTGAATGAACGATAATTTTGATTGAGAAGGAGACGTTGCTTCTCAGCGGGAACTCCAAGACCTTCAAAAATTGGGAGCAATTTTGAAGTCGCGATGACATTTGGGGCCGTTCCCTGCATCACAATATATACAAGATCGGAAAGATCCAATATCGAAAGAACAGTACTGTCAAGAATCGGGAATGTATCAACAATGATATAGTCAAATGCGCGGCGTGAAAAATTCAATATGCGGTATATCGACTCATCATCAATGACTGACGCTTCGACTGCATCGCTGGGCGCAGCTAATACATGAAGTCCACAGGCATGACTTATAGTTAACTGGCGAAGTAACGTTTCATCTAAACGATCTTTTTCCCTCACAACATCCACCAACGAAGTGTTGGATACGATATTAAGCATGACCGTACACACCCCCAGTTGAAGGGATGCATCAATTAACAACACTCGTCCTGGATAACGTGTCGCGAGAAGACAGGCGGCATTCACGGCTAAGGTCGACTTCCCTACCCCACCTTTGTTGCTCACAAATGACACTAATTTCCCTGAAGCAGCAGGTTTGGCTTGCCGAGGAGTATACAATCGATCTAGAAGCTGTCGAAGCTCAGTGCTGGAAAGTGGATGCCGTAAAAAGTCTTGGATATTGGCTCGCATACCATCGATGACCACAGCACTTTCGGAGCGATCCGAGCCAAACTGATCTGCCCGATACATGGCAGCCACCGTGGTTTCAGGAAGTCTTTGATGAATCTCTTGGGTAAACCGTTTTAAACAGTCAAAGTCTCGCTCCAAGTCCACGCAAATGAGATTGGGCTGCCGACTCAACGCCATTTCTTCAGCCCGCCGATAATCCGATGCATACGACATGACACAATGACGACTCGTGATTCCTTGAAGGGCTGACTCAAACTCTCCCTGTAGTCCCGCGTCTTCACCGACGACTAAAATTTGTACATTCTGATCCATTGGCTGATTCCTTTTACATGAGGGTTGAGGCAAGGACCGCATCTTTAAGCGTGTGATTTAGAGCAAACACTTGTACGAGCTCTTCTTGATTCAACTCAGAAATGTCTCCAACTAATTGGGTCGAAGCATTTTGACTGCTCGTTTTCGTCACGTGTTTCGTAATTGCCACTTGCCGGTTCGTGCCATCAATGTTCACACGTCCAAATCCTACGACACGATCCCGTCCTCCAACCGTTTGAAAAATTGGAACGTACCCTTCAAGATGAACCTTAGAGGTATCAAGAAGGTTCGGAGCGTCGACTGTTTGTCCTATAGAGGTCAGGATCTGATTAAACTGACCAATTTTCCTGTCCTGACCGATCATTTGCCCTAAAGAATCGACAGGAACCATGATTGTTTCATCAACCGGAATCATTTCCCAGAATTCTCGCGCCAGCACACATGGTATCGCCCCATTGAGAGCAATTCGCCCGGCACGAGACATTCCTACTTGACGGGCAGGATGCAACTTCGCTTCTGCTGCGCCGACCACCTCAAATTGACGTTCTGACATCACTCGAGAAGACGAACGATTTTTTGCCGTTGAAAGGTCAACGTCTCTCGAAAACTCTTTTTCATTAAAATGATTCCCTAGTGAAAACGACGGGAGCGGCAACGCAAGACTTTCGGAGATCTGCACATGTACTGCGTTTGAGACAGAAAAAGTCTTCTCGATTTTCGTCGAGGAGTGCAATCTCATTGTGTTGTTCATAATCGTTTCATGAACTCCTTGATAGGGATCTCCCCAAAATGAGGCTAAGGCCAATGGCTGGGCTGCCGCCTGCAAGCGAGCTTGTGACCATGTGGCATATCCCCAGTCGATTCCGAGCATTCCAATACCTAAGATCGACCAGGCCAGAAATATGAGAAGAAAAAAAATCATAATACTGTCGTCTTCACTACACTCGTATGATGGCTACGAACAGTGGCATGGACTGAAACAATGAGAACGTCGGCAAAATGTATGACAGCGGGGGCAACTCTTCACTTCATTGAGACAGCCCCATATTTACTGAAATATCTCTCGCCGAAATACGGCTTGAGCAGAGAGTACTTGGTGATAATCCATCGACGAATCAGCAACAATCTTTTTGGAAATGAATCGAGTGATCTCATTTCCAGAAGACGTGTCATCCGTTGGTAGCTGAACATTTGCGTGTGCACCGGGTTCTGCTACGGACAAGATCGCAACAGATTCAGGAAGAGCTGATAACGGAAGCCAGTTCATAAACATTAGTCGGAGAGGATAGTTCACTCGCAAAGCTATGAGTCCAGAGAGTGAACCGTGCTGAGCACCGTGCAGACTAAATGACCCTGACCGTGGATCATCGGGATTTTCCCTAATCTCTTCGAGTACTGACATCCACTTCACGGTTGAGGCATTCAACAACCCCGTCATGCCTGTGCCTGGCACCGCAATAGACCAAGATTGTTCAGCTTTATCCGTGTCTTCCTGCATGAGCACTCCGGGAAACCGAAGGACTTCTTGCCTATGACCATCGTGTCTAATCCATTCACGCACCATCAGAGGACGAAGCATACGATTGACAATAGGTAAGGCAGTCATAAATTCCTCTAGATGCTCCAAATCTTCAAATTGATCCATCTCAATCACTAATGCAGCAGGATCATAGATTCGACGTTTGACTCGAGGATGTTGAAGGGCTTGTTCAAACGTGATGGCAGGTGATAAAGGGACAAGAGAAAGTTCTCTGGCCGCAACCCTCGCCGTTTCTTGTAGCACTTGCGCGATGAAGACCATGCGCGCCACATCAACCACCAGAGCAATGAGTAATGACAAGCTTACCGCTATGAGAGAAAACTCAACCAGGACTGAACCTCTCTGGCCCCGGTTGACCCGTCTTTCTTTTATGATCATCGCCACGTTGTACTTACTACTGGAAAAGAGTCGAGGAGTCCTCTTCTCTACGTTTTACTTTTTTCTGTCTCGTGCTCTGCTCGCCGCCAGCTACTTTTCAAAATCCTTCCCGAGAATTTACTGAATAGGGAACGCCACTTTGCATAAGGCATGAGCATTCGCAAGGACTCTTAGAGTCTTCTGCCTCAAGTGTTCAAACTTTGTGCCAAGGATCGAAAACTGAGAGCCCGTGGAAGATAGAGCAGGAACTATCAATAACTGAAAGAAAAGGAGAGAACTAGGTAAAATTTTCCCATAGCCAGGCAATTTTCACGAACTGAAGGTAACCATGCTTCATCACCTGGGTCTTGGTTGCATCAGAATGGTTCTTGTACATTCTGTAACAATGTGAAAGACCGTTGAAATACGCCAATCAAGCACGACCTCAAATACACCGAGTAATAGGCAGGATTCTCAGAACGACATTCCTTTTCATCAGCAATGATCTTTTTATGATGTCGGAAACATTTTCATGACGAAACCACTCGTAAAATGGGGCATCCTCTTCATGGTCTTCATTCTTGGACAACATTTTTTATTGAAACAGTTCTCCTGGGATTTTTTTAAAGACTTCGACCCCCAAAAAATGAATGCGGCCCTGTCGACTTTGGTTTCAGGAGACGAACCGACCTGGACAGCCATCGAAGAAGAACAAGTCGTACAGTTAGATTGGAGTGGAGTGTGGTCAACCCGGGTAGAACTCAACGACTTGTATGATGCCAAACTCATCATTGATAGCGGCGCGACGATGACCACCTTATCGAGTGAGTTAGCGTTTGACCTGGGCCTTACTCCTTCACCGCATTTGCCCAAACTTCCCATGACCACCGCCAATGGTCAAATAGAAGCTTGGGTCGCTAATGTTGAATCAATTCGGGTGGGAGATGCTGAACGAACCAATGTCCCCGTCGCTGTCATTGATTTTGGGAATCAGTCGGAAAAAGGCATTGACGGGCTGCTTGGACTGAATTTTCTTGACGGTTTCAATTGGCGGCTCGACCAATCAAATGGAAGATTGATTCTACGAGATAAATCCTAAACGCTGTTGTTGCCTATCAATTCCAAACTTTCCTTCCTTCATTCTTCTGTGAATCTCACAATCTGACTCGTTTATTCACCTCAAGCCCTATCTATTCTTGACAATTCCAGAAGGCTCTATGGTAATACTACTAATCCACACGCAGACAATAGCGAAATCAGCTTATTCATCACGAGCCATGATTAGGGACTATGAAATTTTTTATCTATGCCGATAATCTCAACCCCACTCAGCTTAAGCGTCGTGCCCCTGAGCACAAGTTTCTCTATAACGCCTATCTGCAAGACCATTCCATTCAGTTTTGCCGATGGTCTTCTCAATGGCGCTGCGGGTTGGCCTCTATCGCTCCATCCCAAGGCGAGCGGGTTTGGGGCGTGGTTCTAGACATCACAGAAGAAGACCTGAAAGAACTAGATAAATTTGAAGACGATCTTCCTGAAGGGGCTTTTCGACATTTAGAAGTGAATGTCGTCAAAGAAGATGATCAAAAAGAATTAGTGTTGACCCATTCAGCCCATGCTATCGGAAAGTTTAAAGCCAAAGATCATTATTTAGATTGGATTCTCACAGGCGTTCGACATTGGAAACTCCCAGACGAATGCATAGAAATGTGGCAAATGTTCCGCCCTCGCTAGATGTCGGAAACTTAGCTTTTCCTCTAGTACTCAATAGAGAATTTCACACGTCCATTCATACGTCGCCATCCATCTGACGACATACACAAAGGAGGATACCTTCATGCCAAAACCTAAATATCATATTCTGGTGTGTACCAACTCACGCCCCCCGGGCCATCCCAAACCATCTTGCGGAGCTCAAGGGTCACAGAACCTGCTCATGGCTTTAAATATGGGTTTGATCGAACGAGGGATTCAGCCTAGTGAAGTACTCGTCACAGGATCCACTTGCCTTGGACCATGCGAGCAAGGTCCAACAGTCGTGGTGTATCCAGACGGAACGTGGTATTCCCAGGTTAAGGAAGATGATGTCGCAAAAATTCTTGATCAGCACATCAAGGGGGGCCAACCAGTTGCTGACCTCAAACCCGACACCGTTTGGAGTTGATGAGTTTTTCAACTTTTGAATATGTCAGAACACCACCACACACATGACTCAGGAACTCATTCTTCTCATCCACAACCTTCCCACATAGAGCACAAAGATAAAGGGCCTCAGGAAATTGGGTGTATGGTCATTACCTGTAGCGATACCCGTACGCCGGAAACCGACACCAGCGGCCAACTGATTCAACAGCTTTTAAATCAACGCCATCATCAGGTGGCTGCATACGAAATCATCAAGGACGAACCAGCAGAAGTCCAACGGCTTATCAAAGAAGCTGCTGCTCATGATTCAGTAGAAATCGTCATTATCAATGGAGGAACTGGCATCTCACGACGAGATGCCACGTATGAAGCTATTGATGAACTGTTAGAAAAACGACTCGATGGGTTCGGTGAAATATTTCGCTATTTGAGTTATAAAGAAATCGGCTCTCCAGCCATACTTAGCCGTGCGGTAGCCGGACTCTACAAAGGAAAAGTTGTTTTTTCTATCCCAGGGTCAAAAGGGGCCGTGCAGCTTGCGATGGAAGAACTCATCCTCCCAGAGATAGGCCATATCGTCGGCGAAATGCGGAAATAGACCTTTGGACCAAGTTACTAGTAGATTAAATTCTCCCAATCAGATCTAGCCCTATCTTCTAACTTACATATGAGAAAATTTACTATTTCTCATCCATCGAGTGTTTACTCCTGGCATGGTTTCAATTACCCGCAACAGAAGATCCAGGATCTGTCTACTGATAGTTCTGTTAGAGATGGCGCTTACGTGATGACCAACAGAGCCTCGTTAGGATTGTTCAGAAATTCCTTGATAACAGATTCTTCACGCATAAACAGATCATGGATTTGTCCTGTAGAACAATTCCCAATTCGTAATTGAACAACTTTGGGTGGATGCCCATGGAGGAGACTTCTGTGTAAGAAGTCAGCGTCTTTGGAGACGATAGCGAATTGTTGGTCGGAGGCCAGTTTCCAAATGGTCTCGTCATCTCCACCAGTCAAGCCAAAATCTTTGACATGCTTCGAACCTGGATATTGTTGATTGAGGCTGAGGGCGAGTTTATATGAAAGATTCTGGTCAAAGACCAGTTTCATGCGTTAGCCACAGAAAGTTTTTTCTCACGATCGGCAGCAAAGGCAAGACAAGCGTGGATATCCTCTTTTGTCAGCTCGGGAAAATCACTGATGATTTCATCCTCGGTCATTCCCGATGCCAGATACTCTAGAATATCAGAGACTGTAATGCGCAGCCCTCGTATACACGGTTTTCCGCTGCGCTTTCCTGGCTCAATGGTAATGATGTCTGTGTAGTTCATAGTGATATAGTACCGTTCTAGCCAAGAAATGACAACTGGAATACCTTTATTATCACAGCCAACTCGGGACTACAAACGATTTTCACAAAAGCTTCGTCTGAATTTCAATGAATGGTGCAAGCTTACACGATCCTATGAGAAAACTCCCCAAGTCTCACAAAAAATGAATGAGCACAGACATATACTTTCCAGTCTTTTTTGCAAAGCTATTGACTTCTTGTCCTAACCCTGAATGTTTCCTTCACATTTTTCCCTTCCGACCTCGGATACTCATACGGTTGAACATGTTTTAAGTAATTGTCAAGCAGGAACGAAAGTTATGAGAAAAGAGTCAGGTTCCTGCAATACCTACGTTCCATATTTTTTGTACAAAGGTATCATTTCGAATTGTTTCATTTGGTATGTTTCCTAGTATGATCAACCCACAAAGAGTCCATCAAACTCCCAATGGTAGGAGATATGAGCAGCGCCAAGGATGATTACTTTCATCAGGGGAATCAGGTATAGGCCCCAACAGTCTTTGCAATCGCCATAATTCAGGACCAATCACAGACCAATGAGACTTCTGTAGAGCCAGTTCTACATTCACAAAATTTGACTCTGCTGCTAGCTTTTGAAGGAGAAGGGCACTTAAATGGAGCTGAGGAGGGGTAATATCTGAATAAGACTACAAGAGGGGTCTGAGAGTCCCATCCGGCTGTTCCCATCTTGAATATACAATATACTGACTCAGCCTTAAGCCATTCTCTCCTAAAAGGTCAAGAAATCTTTCAATTCGGTCTTTGTCTGTTACTCCTCGAATTAAGGTCGAATTGGGGTCAGGCATGAATATTGACTTTCTCATTATTGACGCCTGATGTGGACCTACCGATGCAATTCTCGTTATGAGCCTTTGGTTCTTTGCTCATAATTGTCATTCGAGACTCCGAATGTTCCACCTTTGGCAACAACTATCGTAAAGTTACTGCCTTATTTGTCAAGAGAAAGTTTTACAATTTTTAAGCGAAACAGGAGAAAGGGAGAAGGGAGGTGGTATTACCATTAGACAGGTTCGTTCAATACATGATCTTTCCTTCCGCCACCATCACGACCTGACCGCCGACTTTCACTGACTGAATCATGTCATCATCTGAAAAGACCTGGATGATGATACGTGAGGGGCGATCGATTTCATAGCCTTGTTCTGCCACGATTTCTGTCGTTGGTCCTACCTCAACCACGCCGTTTTTAACAAGATACGCCCCCAGTGCTCCGCTGGCACTGCCTGTTGCTGGATCTTCATCAATCCCGATTGGGGGGGCGAACATTCTGGTATGCACAGTCGAAAAGTCTTCAACGGTCATCGTGCTATAGGCCATGAGACCATTGGCTCCTAAGCGCCCACAAATTTCGGCAATGGCGTCATGATTGGGGGAAATAGACTTCACAGCGGTGAGCGTGCGAATCGGAACAATGATAACCGGCAGGCCCGTCGATACCACTTCAACCGGAAAGGGAGCATTAGCAATAGCAGTCCTATTGAGTCCTAATGCTTTAGCGATATCGAATAAATCTTCCACATTCTCAACAAGGTCGATAAACTGTGGAGCAGGCTGCGACATCACGACCCGATCAATCACCCCCTTTAACACATACAGTTCAGCCGGAAATACCCCAATATTGCACTCGTATTGTATCCGCGTGATTGGTTCTTGAATTGGAAAATGTTTTAACGTACCCAACACATGGCATGTTCCTAAAACAGGATGGCCGGCGAATGGGATTTCATGGGTTGGCGTGAAGATGCGTAGCTTGATTATCGCGTCAGACTGGCTTGGAGGTTGAACGAATACCGTTTCAGAGAGATTCATCTCCCTGGCAATTTGTTGAAATTCTCCATTCGATAAATCCGGCGCATGCGGGAACACCGCAACCGGGTTGCCGCCAAAGGCAACATCTGTAAAGACATCGGCTTGATAAAAAGGAAGGTTGCGGGTAGTCAAGTCCATCTTGGACCGAGAGGTTTATGAGAACAACTCCTCTACACGCGCACTATAGGGAATAGAGACTCGTCATTGACACTACTCATACGCGATTCAATTACAAGGCACGCATACCCATATGTCAGTCATTCTCTTGCAAGGACTGTTGGCAATCAAGAGCTAGAACATCGGACCATATCAACCAAAAAATCGTATCGGGTATGAGTTTTTTCGCTGGAACCTGTTTGCTTAGGCACCTGTAAAGCCCATGCTGGAAAGGCACCTCATCAACTTAATGAGAATGACCAATCATTTATTTAAAGCCTCATCAACGATCGTGCCTAAGCCATCCGAGTCAAGGAACAGTCCTCTAATAGGTTGGCGCATGAGTATCATACAGAATTAGGCAGAGAGGGGCAAAGCCTCATAAGACTGGGCCATCGGATTTTTGACATAATCTTCTACAAAGTTTTTCAAGGACCCATTGCGATACAGACGCGCATTGGCAAATTTGGTGTCAATCCTATGTAGCACTTTCACCTTCACGTTCGTTTTTTTCGTGAATTCTTCCAATGTCACACCGGTGATATCCATATTCTGACCACGACCCGATTCCATCACCGACTTGGGGATGTGAATCATCTTTTCGTTGGTGAGTCGCTTGGCTATATCCTCAAAGGTTAGGAGGACCGTGCAGTCAGAATCACCGCCAAGCATCGCGTTCGGCACGTACAGATATCGCGCGCGTTTTTTTCGAAATGTATTCAGGATTTTGTAGACGCTCCCGGCCATTACCACGCTATCTTTCTTTTCCAATTCGAGCGCATCAAAAAGACTGACAATTCGTTTGCGATTGAGAAACGCCGTCACGTACGCTTCGGTATGAATCGTGGTGAGGTTGGGAAGCCCGGCGTCATAGATACGCTCGGCTTCAACGCCTAAATATTGCCTTCCCTTTCGCATGAGATCTGCTGTCGAATCTTTAAGCCCGCGAACCGGAGTGAGACACCCCATCCACAAGACACATTGCTGATTTACTTTGGAAATCATTGCTGCATCTTTGGACATCGTATGTTCATCGAAAGCATAGAAATTGGCAGATGAGACGGCTGGGCCATCCAAGACCTTCATTAGATGTTTCAGCGAAGGGGCATGCGGCATCAGTTGCTGTCGATATTCACTCAAGGTAATCACGGACAATTCAAAGTTGATTCGACCAGGATATTGTTCAGCCAACTGATGAATCTTGGGCACATGCACAAATCCGACTGTAAAAAATTGAATGCTTTTATCCGTGTATTTCAAAAAATCTTCGACCCATTCCATCGCCTTGGGGTGTAAGAAGAGATCAGTCCATTCCATGTATTCGTTCCCACCAAGACACCAAAATTGCATCGGATTGGTTGGCTTGCTGTTGACATAGTTAAGAATAAACTCCCAATCATCTTGCGTGGTCTTCGGAGGATCCAATGTTTCCCGATACGAATGATCGATTTCATAGCAGAACTCGCACTTTACCGGACAATTCTTCCCAAGACTTATGGGAATTTTTCCTGCATCCATTTCTCTTCTTAGAACCTCTCGATAGTCCTTGCCTTCAAGCACCTTGGTCTGCTCTAACACTGGTAGGATACGACTCACCTTGGACCCCGTGCTAATCTGCTTTCAATGGGAAAACAAACATGGTACAACCACTGGCACAGATAGTTTTTGTTGATTAACATTTTCAGAAATACCCATGCCAGACATTGATCCCCAAGATGCGTTCTCTCTATTCGAACTGCCAGAGGGCTATACCTTGGAAGATCTGCAGGCTCGCTACCAAAAGCTCTTACACACCTGGCACCCTGCGCGTTATGCCAGTTTAACCAATAACCCCAAAAAGTATATGGAAATGTACAAAAAAGGTGAAGCCAAAACCAAGGACATTCATTCCGCCTATCAGGTTCTTATCGATCGTCTTGAGAATACAAAAGAACCCTCTGCATAGAAATACCAGACTCCGCGTTAAGGTGTCGCATGACTGACCACCCGACTCATCCCCGTTTCCCCATCTTTTTCAGATGACTCAGCATTGGCCATGGGCCAGGTGATGAGGCCCTGTACTCCATCAGTTCGCGGGAGCTCTTGTCCGGCTTTGGTTGCGTAGATTTGAGGAAGCGAGTTAGTGCCATACTTGGAAATATACAAAAACACATGCTCGCGAGCATTGACTCGAACAGCCCAGGGATCGAAATCGTTCTGATAGAATTCTTCACAGAGTTTCATGGCTTCTAAGCAGCTAATCCCAGTCTGCTCATTCAACGTATAGTAATAGTCCAAAGGGATGTCGTATTCGTCCTGTTTGTGTATGGTAATCCCAAATTTTTCTGGACTCCGAACCATGGGCGTATGGCGATAGGCCACAAAATAAAAGAGTTCCGTCGAATGAATGTATCGTTTGTTGTCGATCAAAAATTGGCGGGTGTCTTCAGCTTCTTCACGCGTCTCACCAGGGAAACCGTAGAATGCCATCACATGATTCCAAATTCCGGCCTTAGCCGCCTCCCGAAGATTATTCTCGATGACGCTCTTTCTGGCATGTTTGTCCATGAGCTCGAGAACCCGCTCGTTAGCGGACTCCATCCCGTAATACAGCGTACAGCACCCTGCTTTCACGGCCTGTTTCCAAATTTCTGGATCTTGTAACGTTTCTTCAAACCGAATTAAGGTCGTCCACTTGATCCCCACGTCCTGCTCGTCTAGCAAGTATATGATTTTTTTAAACAATGCCGGTGGATAGGACTCATCGGCGAACAAAAAATGTTCCGCTTGATATTTTTCTTTTAATGCCGCAACCTCACGAATCACATCTGCGGCAGGCTTCCCTCTGTACTGATCAAAATATCCCTGCCCATGATCGCAAAACGTGCAGCGCCCCCAATAACAACCACGAGTGGCCAGATAGGGAAGAATCCGGACCGGAACAAAGTACGAATCGAGTGGAAGTCCGTCAAAATCCGGAAGAGGCAGAGTGGTGGTTTTTTCCGTGTAGATTTCCTCGTTAACCTTTACGGCCCCCTCATCCCGATACATTAAATTCGGAACCTGGCTCCACGTTCGCTCGCCGGCTAACGCCTCCAATAACCAAAGTAACGCATGTTCGCCTTCGTACATGATGGCGGAATCAAATAGAGTCGTAAAAAACTCTTCTTTTTTGGGAATCTCTTCCTGTAGGCGAGTAATCACATTCCCGCCGACCGTCACATGAATATGGGGAAATGCGGCTTTGATCATTTTACAGAACGTGAGGCCTGCCATGAGCTGCATTTGAGTGCCGATGGAAATCCCGACTACATCTGGACGTTCTTTACTGACAGATGGGAGGACTAACTGCTGACAGACATCTCGGTATACGTTGACTTGCTCATCGTCCAAACAGGCAAATACTTCTTTGGATACACCCGATCGGTATCCAAGATTGCTTTCCATCGGATAAAACACGAGAGAGGCAGGATAGTAGGCAGCAGAAATGTAATGCATGACTTCACGAAATACATTAAGCGCTTGCTCTAATTTCTCCGCTTGATAAAACTCCTCACCACGTGTCACCGTCTTTGCCCATTCCGCGCGATCAGCCAAATCCATGACGTCGACTTCAGCTTGGGCAAGAAGGCAGTCAAGTTGGGCACGTTCCTGTTCCGAAAGCAAACCTCCCGATCGCTCTTTCTCCTCAAGTGTCTTTCGCTGTTGATCCATTCGGATCTTGACCCAAATCAAAAAGGTATCACTAAAAAACCAATCATACATTTCGATATTGACATCTTTTTGTATGACCTCATGGCCATTCTCGCGAAGGACCGCAGTCAGGCTCGGCAAGGCTAAATAGGGCGCCGTTGGAACCCATTCCGGCGGGAACAATAACATGATCTTAAATTTTTTTCGGGATTCCTTAGTCAGGGTAGGCGTATCGACTTGGATTAAACCTGATGACATGGTGTACGACCTAAGATGATTAGAGGCAACTCAATGAAATTCCATTGCTTGATGAGAGTAAATAAGTGAACATGTCATACTTATTTCGACCAGAACTTAATGAGACTCACCATAACTTATGAAACGGAAGCCAGAGCTGGCGGATTATCCTGGGAGGCGATTTTAAATTGCAGCGCTGGAATCTTATTCGTGCCAAAATGCGCGACATACAGGAAGACATATTCGCGGATAAAAATCCTCAGGTCCCACCCTTCATAATGCTCCCGTTCAAATTCTTCGAATACCCGCTCGGCTTCTTCGACCCCCAGTCCCTCTTTCACCGTAAAATAATAATCCAATGCGAGGTCCCATTCTGGATTCTTATAAAAGGTCACCCCAAATTTCTCGGGGTTTTTGGCAACCGGCGTATGTTTGCTGAGATCAAAGGTTCCAAATCCGATGGAGTGGACATGCTCTTTATTATCCTCAAGTAATTGCGTGGAGACCTTGGCATCCTCATAACGTTCTCCAGGAAACCCAAAGAATCCCATGATATGATTCCAGACTCCGTGGCGTGACGACAGTTCCAAGCTTCGCTGGATCACATCCCGGGTTGTCGCTTTATCCATTAATTGGAGCACTCGCTCACTCCCTGATTCATAACCCATGTGCAAATATTTGCATCCAGACTTTTGCGCCGTCTTCCATACTTCGTCATCAAGCAGACTTTTTTCGAAACGAATATGGGTCGTCCACGCGATATCCATCTTATGTTCCACGAGAGAGTTCGTGAGTTTTCTGAACAAGGCCGGCGGATACGATTCATCCGTAAAATGGAAGTGACGCGTGTGATACTTGTCCTTGAGATAGGAAACCTCTTCGATAATTTCTTGAATTTTCTTGGTGCGATACCCTGCCGTATAGCCTTCGCCATGATCGCAGAACTCACATCGCCCCCAGTAACATCCACGCGTCGCCAGGTACGGCAACACACGATCAGGAACAAAATATTTTTCTAACGGCAAGCCATCAAAGTCTGGAGGAGGAAGTTCGGCCATGTTTTCGGCGTAGGTCGCAGTGTTCACATGAATGCCTTTGGAATCACGATAAATGAGATTAGGCACTTCAGAGAGCTCGCTGCCTGTTCCGATCGTTTCAATTAATCGAAGAAAAGCCGTCTCTCCTTCATAGACGACCGCGCTGTCGAACAATTCAAATAGACTTATCGATTGCGGCAAAACATCACGAAGCCGCGTGACGGTATTACCGCCAATCGTCACATGAATGTTCGGAAACTGTTGTTTAATCATCGCACAGAACGTCATCGAAGAGAAAAGTTGCTGCTGCAAGACGATCGAAATTCCGATAATTTCTGGCTGTTCTGCTTCGATAGCTGGCTTGAGAATGTGGTCGAAGACATCCCGGTACACATTGACTTGCGTATCTTCCACTGCCTCAAGGATTTCAGATGACATGAACACTTTGTACGACAAATCCGTTTCCATCGGCGGCATACAAATTCTGGCCGGCGAATAAACCAAGGAAATGGTGGAAGTCACCTCACGGAAAACATTGATCGCCCATTCCAACTTTTCGATATCGTACAGATCCGGACTCCGCACGATTCGTTTGGCTTCCTCTGCTTTTTCAGTCATTTCACCAATGCGCGATCGCGTGCATTCACAGAGCGCCATCTGAAGATCGACTTCGGCTTCGGTTAAATCACGAACACGCGAGAGTTTTTTGAGACGGTCCAGCTGTTGAGGCACTCGTTTTAACACACGTCGTAAAAAGTCACCGCTAAAATACCAATCGTACATTTCAAGATTGACATCTTTTTGTACGACATCGTGACCTGCCGCACGAACAAATGCGGTGAGTGTCGGAAGGCTTAAATACGGCTCGGATGGAAACCAATCTGGCGGGAATACCAACATGACTTTGGATTTACGCTCCGGCCCGGACTTGTCTCCCGTGCGTGCAGGCTGAATCAACTCAGGGGTCAGCAGCCCCCCTTTATTGTAATCGATTCTCATAAATTATCCTTATAAGACAACAATTTAGATTACATTCCAATCTGCAAGATCCAACAAACAATGAATTGTAACACTAACAGTCCTTCCAATTCAGAATTTTACGGAGGTGCCATTCTATGCCCCCTTAAAATCTGTGGTCAAGGCCCGAAAACGACTCTTTAAGATAATGGCGAAATTATTGACAGAATCATCGGATCTCTATATCATGAAGGTTCGTGGCTGGCTGAGCATCAGGTATGTTTCTTGTCTGACTCCCGCCTTCTCTACTCGATTTTTTATCCCAAAAACAGACCCTTTCCAAGGGACAACATGTGAGGAAGAACCATGACGGACTGTGCCGAAACAAACTCAAAACATTGGATGTCGTATCTTATCGATTCTCTGGTCAATTCAGGCGCTCTTCCAAGTTGGGAAGCCCTCGATTATTTCACCGCAAACCTTCTCGGTGATTCTCCAAATCAACATCTACACAATTCGAAATCCCCTTATGAAGCGATCCAGCTATTTTTACATCGCGTCTACGGGCCAATTGTCGAAGCCGCGTCCCGAACAGTCGACATCCCCAATGAAGCCATGATTCACATGTTTACTGATATTAGCCTCATCGGAAAGTCTGCAGTCTTGGTCGTCTACTTTCCGGGCAAGAATCAGCCCCATCAACTACTTCTACTTGACTCGGCCCCCGCTTGGGAGCTTGTCTTTGATTCAGACTCCACGTTTAATCAATGGGCAGATGAGCGATATCAGTGGATTACTCAAGCCCTGCAAAGCATCAGCAGTACCGCCAATCACGCATTAGCCACACACGAAGAACCTGTTCTCGCGCATACGTCATAAACTTCGGCCTCTCCTGCGATAGAGAAACGCGCTTTCTGATAGTTTCCAATGAGAAAGCGCGTGTTCTGTTTGCTCATCGTCCCAAAGCATCTGCTGACTTTTTGGGGTCTCCTGTTCCCATGTGCAATCAGGCTGCTCGTCATTACATCTACATCCAAACCCAGACGGCATACCCAAAGTAGACCGCATACGAGACCCCAACTGTTCCAACAATACTCTTCGTGACAGGAGACGTTGAATACCGGAAAACTATCAAACCAGCAATGAGAACCACCAACACTTCTAACCCGGATACAATGTGACCATAATGCAACGGATCCCAATACGACACGGGACTTTCAAAACGCCAGTCAGAGAACGGAAAAAAATGCCGATGACCATCATCATGATGCAGCGGAAGATCACCGCACACATGGAGCAGCATGCTCAAACAGAACAGTTGACCAGCTTGAGACTGCACTCGCCAGGCCACGAGCAACCCCACGGCCATGAAGGGGAGAGAATTAAAACAATCAAAGAAGTTCTGCCATGATTCTCTGTAATATTCATGAACCCAAATCTGATATTCCGGCACCCTAAGAACAACTTTTTGGATAAAGTAAAAGAAAAACATCGGTGCATCAGGCAAAAGAGCTCCGATAAGAATCGCCGCTTGCGTCTTCACAGATTCCTTTCTGCCAAGAACAGCAAGATTGACGATGACATGAGCCGGCGTATTCATCGCGGAAGGAAATATCTTCTGCTTAGCCTACTTCTTTGAATCTGTAGGCCGAGACCTAGACGGAGACAAGTCAACTGCCGATAGGGTATCATACAGCTACTTACTTAGTTGCAACCATTATTGTGGGGAAGGATTATGGCCATCAATGCATTAAAAAAGAATTCCGCACGGGGGAAAGGCCCGCCAACGATAGAAGCCATTACTCGGCCAGTCGGAAAAGGTCTATCAGCTGAACAAAAAGAAAAGGAAGCGGAATTAGCAGCTCAGGAGCTCGAAGCAATGTGGGAGTCTCAAGAGGTAGGGCTCACGCGTTGGTCGGAAAGTGATGGACAGCGATACGCAGATAAATGATGCCATTCTTTGGTTAGGGCATTCAGAATTTGTATGTCAGTTCAAACAAATTTACGTCGACCCCTCGATTGTCTGACCCCCACATGCCGGCATCTGAGATATGATGAAAGCGCCAGCCAATCCCAATATGGTCGGTCACATAATACGTGAGACCACCCTGTCCCACAATTTGTATCGGCCCTCCGAGGTCTTGATCACCATACTTTTCTCGACTGACATAGGCCAACCCTGGCCCGCCGTTGATACTGATGTTCCACTCGGGATACCAAAACACGATGCCAGGAACGAGTGTTGCGATAAATCCTAGATCTCCAGACGAATGTAACACGCCAGCAGACCCATTCATGCGGAATCGAATTTCCCAGCCAGAATCATACGTGTAGCGCTTTGGAAAGCTCATGGCTCCAAAGATGGCAATGTGCTCAAAATCTTCCTTTTCAGTAGGTGGAATCGCCACATATTTGGCATTAAACCCGCCTTGAATGCCGATCACTTCCAACCTATAACCTCTGTCATCCTCGCCGCTCGCTCTACTTATCTCCTGCTGCTTATCGGAGGTCATGCGCTCATCTCCCGGTTCAGACTGCGCCATCATCTGTGGCTCTGCGCTTCCTGGCTCAGCTTTAGACGACAAGGTTATAGGATTTTTCACACGGTTGTCTTGAACTTCCTCAGCCATAGGATTCGGACTGGTTGGGAGAGCCAACAATTCCTCCACAACCAACTCTTCGGCAGGGGCTTCGTTCTGGACAATTGGTCCCTCAACAGAGTCTTCGACCATTGGCTCTGAAACTCCCTTTAAAATGGACTTATCTGCGAACTGTTCCGCATTGAGTGAATCTTCATGCGCCGCTGCAACCATTTCAGGAGTGATTGACTCATCTCTTCCCGTCTCGATAGGTGGTTGGTCTCCAGTTTTTACCGTCACAAAAGAGGGCTCGGTAGGTACACCGACAACCAAAGTTTTCTTTGGTTTGCCATGCTCCTTCTTATTCATATGATCCGTACTACGATCGACAGCAGGCTCATCAGGAGAAGCCTGTAATTGATCACAAGATCCTTCTCCAGAGTCCTCGCAATCCGATGAGGAGACAGCCTTTTCACTGACATCCTTCATTAACTCATCCATAGGTACGGCAGACACAACATCAACAGCGGGACCATCGGAGATCGTCACAGCATGATCCATGGCGTCTACTCCCGAACCATGAGCGACGGCTATCGAAGGAATATCAAGTTTCGGCACATTCGCTTCAACCGTTGCCTCTGGATCCTTATCAACCAAAGCCTGATCGACCGTCGAGTAGTTTTGCGTACCCATCCAAACCAGCGCACTGACAACAACGAGACTTCCTAAACCTATGAGCATATATTTCATAGAATTTGTGATTGGCGTTATCCTTTCAATAAACAATTGAATCGCTCATGCTTAGCTCGATAGTAAGTCAATTGCATCCATCTCGGTTGATCATGTGACGTTCTTGACCGAACGTTGATTATTTCATCGAAAATCGACAGCGACATCAGAACTCGCAATTGCTCAAATTCGCCATCGGCGTTTCTGCGCACGGGACCATTAGAATCTTTTGGCTGTACATGCCATTCACGACGATTCAAATTCTTCCACACCTTCATGAACGTTTTACTCATCGGTTATGACAGCGCACATGACTCCACACAGGTCGATTCGATGATGTCCGATGTTCCAAAGAGGGGATCTTAGGAATCAGGTAGGAACGGAAAAAGGATGGAACGATTACACACTGGTACGCTTATCAAATACCTATAAATGTGGCGACAATTCATATCTTACCTTCGAATCGTTCTTGAGACAACTCGAAACACACTTCATCTGAATAAACTTCCCAAGAAGCCATCGTTCTTACACATCGGATAGTACTCATTCGAAGGACCTAAGAACACAAAGATCGCTATGTCTAGCACACAAGACATGGCCTTTCAAGAAAAAACCACAGGAACGTTACGGGAAAAATATTACGATGTGATGAACTTAACATGCGGGCCGGTTCAAGGATATACAATGAGCTGTCGTTTCTCCTATTTCAAAAGATTGCTCTCCTCCACGGCTCTTCTTGCTTTTTAAGCTCTACTCGCTATACTGCTCTGCACTGACCTGCCTGATAAAGAGGAGCGCCATGGATGGGTGAAACGCCAAGACAGAAAATAGCACTCAGGTTTGCACGCATACTCATTCTTTCTCTGTGCCTTCTGATGTCAGGGATAAGTCTATCTCCAGCCGCGGCCTCGACAACGCCCATCCCTGAAAACGCCGACGGCCCACTCCTGATCTGGAAAGAAAAAGCCAAGTACTATCTCGTCATCGCCGTGGATCAAACAGGCGTGCCAGGAACCGAATTGCCATTCGCCGTAACCGATGGACAGGAGGTGGCCAAACAGTTTAAAGCGCTTGGCTACAAATCCTTAGTGAACGAACCATTGATCGGAACGGTTGCGAACAGGGCCAACGTCAATGCCGCGCTTAAACGCATCAGAGATTTGCCAGAATGGGCCTCCGTCGTCGTCTATTACAGCGGTCACGGTATCGCGAGTCCGAATAACAAAGATGTTTCACTTCAACTGGCAGGGCAAAATGACCTGGACTATGGCTTGGGCATCAAGGTCGCAGACCTGATTGAGTCCGCCAGACACACGACCTATCTTGGTGAGTTACACTTGATCATCGATGCCTGCTTTAGCGGCACCGGGGCCTTTACTGGCGCCTTGACGCTGAAAGAAGTTGGCGCCAAAACGACGGTCTTTACGTCGAGTTCGACCACTCAGAATTCTTACCCCATCACCTTTGATAACGGAATCAAACTTAGCGCTTTTACCCATACGGTACTCCAAGCGCTGGGACCGGATTGGCAAAAGGCCGACGATAATGGAGACGGCATCCTACGCTTTGGCGAAGTGAAGACCTATAGCTTTAATCAACTCAGGAAATGGCATAGACAAGAGCAAATCAAAGAACAGATGCGGCCTCAGCTCGTTGGCGGTCATCACGAAGAAGTCATTCTGGCGTATAACAGAGAGCAAGTTCAACGCTGGGAGTCCAGTACCAGAGAGGCGCTGACTTTGGTGGCGGTGGAACGAAGCCTCATTCCGGCCATGTCGACAAATGTCTCGGACAAATCAGAAAAACCAGAAATTCCGCAAGAAGCCCAACTCCTGGCCCAACAGCTCACACCAAAGAGTAACGATCCCTATGCCCAAGGGATCAAAGCGCAAGCCGAAGGCCGTCTCGATGATGCTAAAAGGCTATTTGCGCAAGCCGAAGAACTAGAGGAGGAGCATAAGGAAAAACTCGCCAAAATTTACCTGGCGCGCGGACGCAATGAAACCTATGCAGGCAACTACAAAGATGCCTTGCCGTGGTATGAGAAACGGGTGGCGCTGAAACCAACTAAGGACCCAACCCTCCTCAATGAATTCGGACAAGCCTGGGACCGGGCCGGGAAATATGAGGAAGCCTTACCGTTTTATGCCGAAGCGTTGAGCATTCGCGAGAAATCCTTAGCGCCCCACGATCCAGACTTGGCCATCAGCCTCAACAACCTGGCGGAACTGTTTCGAGCGCAAGGAAAGTACGCCGAGGCCGAGCCCCTCTACCAGCGCGCCTTAGCCATCAACGAAAAGGCCTTGGGCTCCGAGCATCCACAAGTCGCGTTGAACCTCAACAACCTGGCGGAACTGTTTCGAGCGCAAGGAAAGTACGCCGAGGCCGAGCCCCTCTACCAGCGCGCCATCCAAATCGATGAAGTGGCTCTTGGTCCTGATCATCCTGGACTTGCCACTGACCTCAACAACCTGGCGGGCCTCTATGATGCGCAAGGAAAGTACGCCGAGGCCGAGCCCCTCTACCAGCGCGCCTTAGCCATCAACGAAAAGGCCTTGGGCTCCGAGCATCCACAAGTCGCGTTGAACCTCAACAACCTGGCGGAACTGTTTCGAGCGCAAGGAAAGTACGCCGAGGCCGAGCCCCTCTACCAGCGCGCCATCCAAATCGATGAAGTGGCTCTTGGTCCTGATCATCCTGGACTTGCCACTGACCTCAACAACCTGGCGGGCCTCTATGATGCGCAAGGAAAGTACGCCGAGGCCGAGCCCCTCTACCAGCGCGCCTTAGCCATCAACGAAAAGGCCTTGGGCTCCGAGCATCCACAAGTCGCGTTGAACCTCAACAACCTGGCGGGCCTCTATGATGCGCAAGGAAAGTACGCCGAGGCCGAGCCCCTCTACCAGCGCGCCTTAGCCATCAACGAAAAGGCCTTGGGCTCCGAGCATCCACAAGTCGCGTTGAACCTCAACAACCTGGCGGAACTGTTTCGAGCGCAAGGAAAGTACGCCGAGGCCGAGCCCCTCTACCAGCGCGCCTTACGCATTTCTGAAATCGCCTTAGGACCAGATCATCCTTCGGTCGCGATTCGCCTCAACAACCTGGCGGGCCTCTATGATGCGCAAGGAAAGTACGCCGAGGCCGAGCCCCTCTACCAGCGCGCCTTAGCCATCAACGAAAAGGCCTTGGGCTCCGAGCATCCACAAGTCGCGTTGAACCTCAACAACCTGGCGGAACTGTTTCGAGCGCAAGGAAAGTACGCCGAGGCCGAGCCCCTCTACCAGCGCGCCTTAGCCATCAACGAAAAGGCCTTGGGCTCCGAGCATCCACAAGTCGCGTTGAACCTCAACAACCTGGCGGAACTGTTTCGAGCGCAAGGAAAGTACGCCGAGGCCGAGCCCCTCTACCAGCGCGCCTTACGCATTTCTGAAATCGCCTTAGGACCAGATCATCCTTCGGTCGCGATTCGCCTCAACAACCTGGCGGAACTGTTTCGAGCGCAAGGAAAGTACGCCGAGGCCGAGCCCCTCTACCAGCGCGCCTATAAGATTTTTAAGGTCAGCTTAGGACTTGAACATCCGAATACCAAAACCGTTTTGAATAATTATGTGGACTTTTTGATGAAGGCCGAACTTCAAGACAAGCTCATTCCGCTGATACCTGATCTCCAAACCGCATTTCCTGGAATATTTGCGAAAGAAGCGGAAACCAATACGGAACGATGATTGATGAATGCGAAGTGTTAAATGCGGAGTGGGAGGACGAAATGATCAATGCTCAGTGCCGAATGCTCAATAAGAGTCCATCAAAAAATACCCCTAACGCTAAGGAGTGTGGTAAATGAGACCGCCGAGTTTAGGCCAAAATCAAAGTACACTACGGTTAGCCAATGCCATCCTATTACTGCTTGTCAGCAGCAGCTTGTTAGCCTGCAATCCTGAAGAAGCCATCCAACAATACTTTGCGGAGAAGGGCCTGAACCCGCTAGCGATTCTGCGAACCGACATCCAGCCAGGCACACTCATCCTGGTAGGGAAGGACGGATCAGCTCATCGAGCCGGACTCTTAGTGGATTATCTGGACGAGCAAGACCATGATTCAGCGAATCTCCCGATAGACAACTGCGGTACACCACAACAGTGTCAAGGCATTCTGAGCGGATATAAAGAAGAACGGTCGATGGACGCGTCCATCGCTTTGACCTTTTTCCAAAGCCTGTTTCAATTGGGTCCCACAGTCGATCTCGGCCTGACTGGGCAGGTCCAAATCGATCAGCTTGATTCAACCTTTGAAAAGATCAAGATCCCTGACTTGCAGAGATTTCTCGGTCGCCGTACATCGAAACCAGTGGTTCAAGAAGTTCTTCATGCCATTGCTGATGGCGACAAAGCCTTTGTCGCCTATGAAGTGCACAGGGCTAAACGTCTCACGATTTCGTCAGCCGAGGGCAAGAACATCGCTCCAAGCCTCGAAGCCAAGGCCGTTGGCAACATCCCTATCGAGGGAAAAGTCGGTCTCACATACAAAAAAGAGTCTGAGGAAACACTCGCGGTGGAAAGTGAGCAACCCTATGCCTTCGCCGTCAAGACGGGGGAGCTTGTGCCATTCCCCGAAGATAATCCCATCGGCGTACGCTTTAAAGTGACAAGGCTTGTCACAGGAGAAGTCAAAGCCGTCGGCACAGACGATGACTACGCCGCGCCGTTACGGGAGAATTTCGGATCGATAACAATTAGTGATACTTTGGATTAGGAGATCGCATTCCTGAAACGAGATGCGATATTATTTGAGTGCTTTTGCGATCTTATAGCCGATTCAGTTAACTTCCAACGTTTCAAGTGGCTACTTACGCAGGGTAAGTTATAATTGCTCAATTGAGACTTATTTCGATTCGCTATAATCAAAAGCTGTTCGAACATTGAAGGCTTTCGCGACACGAATATCGACGTCGATTCCTTCTAAAGGATCTTTGGGGGGGAAGGCACCAAGGTTTCGAGCTTCTTCAAGGAGAGCTTCTACAATTTTCAAATTCCGAAAGAAGTCAGGTTTAGACTTCTTTACTTGATCTCGTTCAAATTGTTCGAGTAGTTTGGAATTTTTAACCATAATGAGGCAAAGGCAAATTGCTAAATGATGAATGCTAAATTATTGGCATCCAAGAAAATTCAAAGAGCTTTGGAGCAGAACTTATCTCCTAATTAGAAACTTCTTCCCTCGAAAACTTATCGTTCATCACTCCGCAATCACCATTGAAATTAAAATTCAGCCATTATTATTTCTCATTCAGCATTGTCCTACATCATTCCGGGTCATAGATCAAATTCGGTGAGAGCCAACGTTCGATGACTGAGACTTCCATCTGCTTTCTTGCTGCGTAGTCTTCAACTTGATCCCGATTGATTTTGCCAACACCGAAGTACTTGGCTAGCGGGTGCGCAAAGTAGAGACCGCTGACGGAGGCAGCAGGAAACATCGCGTAGGTCTCCGTCAGTGTAATGCCCGTATGTTTTTCAGCTTCCAACAAATCAAATAGGATTTGCTTTTCAGTATGATCAGGACTGGCGGGATAGCCTGGAGCCGGGCGAATACCTCGATATTCTTCCCGAATCAACTGTTCATTGGAGAGATTCTCATCCTTGCCATATCCCCATTCCTTCCTAGCTTCCCGATGCAGCCATTCAGCAAAAGCTTCCGCCAAGCGATCGGCCAAGGCTTTGGCCATGATGGAATTATAATCGTCATGGTCTTTTTCAAATCGTTCACAAAGCGCTTCAATTCCAATTCCTGCGGTCACGGCGAACCCGCCGATGTAATCGGCCAACCCAGTTGACTTTGGCGCGATAAAGTCGGCGAGAGCAAGATTCGGATCACCTTTCGGCTTTTCCATCTGCTGGCGAAGCGTATGAAACGTCGTGACGACCTTGGTTCGTGACTCATCGGCATAGACTTGAATATCATCTTCCAAACTGTTGGCCGGATAGAATCCATAGATGCCCTTAGCCGTGAGAAGTTTTTTCTCAATAATCTCTCGAAGAAGTTTTTGTGCGTCGTCATATAATTCTTTGGCTTTGCTTCCAACTGTCGCATCCTCAAATATTTTGGGATAACGGCCCTTCAGTTCCCATGTGTGAAAAAACGGAGTCCAATCGATGACGGGCACCAAATCTGACAAGGGCATATCATCAATCGTACGAGTCTTAAGAAAGTTGGGTTTCGCGATTTCTGATGACTGCCATTCAATATCTATTCGTCGCTTTCTTGCTTCGTCGATCGTGAGCAATTTCTTGGTCGTCTTCTTACTCTCATGAGCCTCACGCGTCTCCGCCTGTTGCTGTCTGACTTTCGCCACAAACGCGGCTTTTCCGTCGGGACTGAGCAACTGTCGAACTACGTTCACAGCTAATGACGCATCAAGCACATGCACGACCGGCTCTTGGTAGCCTGGTGCAATTTTCACAGCTGTATGAGCTTTGCTCGTCGTCGCTCCACCGATTAACAGCGGAATGTCGAACCCTTCCCGACTCATTTCTTTAGCATTGTGTACCATTTCATCTAGAGACGGCGTAATCAATCCACTTAGACCGATCATATCGACCTTTTCATCTCGGGCGGTTTGTAAGATTTTGTCGCAGGACACCATAACGCCAAGATCAATGACTTCGTAATTATTGCAGCCCAGCACCACACCGACGATGTTCTTGCCGATGTCATGGACATCACCCTTCACCGTCGCCATCAACACTTTTCCCTGCGCACTTCCGCCCGACTCTTGTTTTTCTTTTTCCATGAATGGCAACAAATACGCGACCGCCTTTTTCATCACGCGCGCGCTTTTAACGACCTGTGGAAGAAACATTTTCCCCGACCCAAAAAGATCTCCAACCACATTCATGCCATCCATCAATGGCCCCTCGATAACATGTAGGGGCTTGTCGTACTGTTGCCGGGCTTCTTCCACGTCGCCGTCAATGTATTCGACGATGCCCTTGACGAGAGCATGCGAAAGCCGTTCTTGGATTGTTCCTTTACGCCAGGCCTCATCCTTGACGATGGCTTTCCCACCTTGCTTGACCGTTTCGGCAAAAGTGACCAAGCGCTCCGTCGCGTCTTCACGTCGATTCAGCAGCACGTCTTCGACTAATTCCAATAAATCTTTCGGGATTTCCTCGTATACTCCCAACTGCCCGGCATTGACGATGGCCATATCCAAGCCAGCCTTGATGGCGTGATACAGAAAGGCCGTGTGCATCGCTTCTCGCACGACGTTGTTTCCACGGAAGGAGAACGAAATATTACTCACGCCCCCGCTGACCTTGCAGTGAGGCAGGGTGGCTTTAATCTGCCGAGTGGCTTCGATAAAATTCATGGCGTAGTTGTTATGTTCTTCGATGCCTGTGGCCACGGTCAAAATATTGGGATCGAAAATAATATCTTCCGGTGGGAATCCAACATCCTCAGTCAGAATCTTATAGGCTCGCGTACAGATTTCGACCTTGCGTTCCATCGTATCGGCCTGCCCCACCTCGTCAAACGCCATGACGACCACGGCCGCTCCGTAGCGTCGGATGATTCTGGCCTGTTCCTTAAATTTTTCTTCCCCTTCTTTGAGGCTGATGGAGTTCACCACCCCTTTTCCTTGAACACATTGCAACCCGGCTTCGATCACCGACCACTTTGAACTATCAATCATGATCGGAACTCGACAGATATCCGGCTCCGAGGCGATAAGATTCAAGAAATGCACCATCGCCTTCTCTGAATCCAACATCCCTTCATCCATATTCACGTCGATGATTTGCGCGCCACCTTCAACTTGTTGGCGAGCCACGGACAAGGCTTCTTCGAAGTCTCCGTTTAAGATGAGTTTCGCAAACTTAGGAGATCCTGTGACGTTTGTTCGTTCCCCAATGTTGATGAAATTGGCTTCTGGCTTGATGGAAACGGCTTCGAGGCCACTCAACCTTGTAACTGGAGCTTTCGTTACCCTCTGGTGTGGCTGTAAATCTGATACAGCCTGTGCGATGGCCTTGATGTGATCAGGAGTGCTGCCACAACAGCCTCCAACAATGTTTAACCACCCTTGACTGGCAAAATCTTGAAGGTCAGCGCCCATGCGCTCCGGTGTCTCGTCGAAACCACCAAAAGCATTCGGCAGTCCCGCGTTGGGATAACAACTGATATACACGGGAGCAATGCCGGACAACTCTTCTACATAGGGGCGCATTTGCTTGGCTCCCAAGGCACAATTGATGCCCACACTCAATACGTTGGCATGAGAGACTGAATTCCAAAAGGCTTCGATCATTTGCCCGGAAAGCGTTCGCCCACTTTGGTCGGTTATCGTCACAGACACCATGATGGGAACCTTTCGCTGTTGCTCTTCACAGTATCGATCGATGGCAAATAACGCAGCCTTGGCGTTCAAGGTGTCAAAAATCGTTTCGACCAATAACAAATCCGCACCACCGTCTACCAACCCACGAACTTGCTCATGGTAGGCCTGTTCTAATTGCTCGAACGTGACCGCTCGAAATGCCGGATCATTCACATCTGGAGACATCGACGCCGTACGATTCGTCGGTCCCATGGCGCCCGCCACGAACCGAGGACGACTCGAATCTTTTGCTAGAACCGCCTTCACGGCCTCCCGTGCCACTTGAGCTCCTGCGACATTCAGTTCATACGCCAGTGACTCCATCTTATAATCAGCCATGGAAATCACATTGGAATTAAATGTATTCGTTTCAATAATATCGGCCCCCGCTTCCATATAGTCTTGATGGATCGCTTGGATGATATGAGGCTGGGTGAGCGATAAGAGGTCGTTATTGCCTTTGACATCACAGAGATGATTCTCAAATCTTGCTCCTCGAAAGTCTTTTTCTTCTAACGCATGTTTTTGAATCATGGTGCCCATCGCCCCATCCATCACCACTATTCGATCACCTAACAACGATTCTAAATTTGACATTCACCCATTCTCCTCAGAAAACAATGTTTATAACTCGTCATTCAAACAAATATCTTTACTTGCAGCATCCACCCAATGCACGTTTGAAGCACAGAGCCTCATTCTTGAGAACTTTCTTGACTTCTTTTGACCGTAACAAATACGATGGCCAATAGGAACCTTCGTCATGCCCAATTACCAGCAATCCCTTTCTATCACCACCACAATTCTCGGACTTATTTTTTTTCTCGCTGAATTTGCTAGTCCTACTCCTTCTTTCGCTAAACCCTATTTTGAAGATGGATTTTTAGGGTTAACTCAAACAGAAGTGCATAGCCAATTAGGGACGCCCATGGCTGTTCGATCCCGAAAAGCCGCATTGCGAGTGTTTAGTTATTATACGTTTCAAGATTGGAAAAAGTATTTTAGCAAGCTCGTTTCTCCGGAAAACGGAGAAGATGTATACACCTATACCCGAGAGGGCATCCAAGTCCGTTATTCCTTTGTCTATATTCCCGACCTGAATGAAGGTAAAGATTTTCGCACGCTCTACGTTCGGCGCGTTGAAATTGAATTTACTCCTGCCGTGACGATTGAACAAATTCCTAAATTAGTGCCTGAGTTTTCCCCACCCACTGACGCCGGCGCGTCGGTCTTTCGATCAAACCTCTGGATCTTGATATTTAAAGGCGCCCCGTCAAAAGACGCATCTTTTATCGTGAAAGAGCAGGGCAGGGAAAATTTACCATGGTCCTTGGCCTACCAAATGTTTGCGATCAATGGAATACCCAACCATTTGACACTCGACACGACAATAAATCGGATGGAGATTGCAACACAAAGCCTGGAGATAGTCGAAAAAAGTCAACAACTCACTCATGAACCAATATTAAACCCCTATTCCCAGGAATTTGCGAATCGCCCCCCACCATCAGATCAACAAAGAAAAAGTATTCCCCGTCCCCAATATGCCGACTAGTTGAAATCCAAATTGCAAAGTGAACAGTGTAAAAGCAAAGAAATCCCACTAATTGTTCACTTTACATTTTGAAATTTTCAATCTATGCCTTCCGCTTTTGTTTCCGAATATCTGACATCCCCATCACCACTCAGCAATAAATACGCTTCTCCCCATTGATTTTGACTCTCCAAGTCCCAAGGTTCAGTATTCTGTTCGGGTTTTAGCCTTATCCCATAAATTCCGCCAAACACGAGTGTCGCCATGCCTGCCCCAGAATCTTCAACCGTTTGGGCAAAGACCTCACATACTGGCTGCTCTGGATCGTCCCCCCATCCTGTGACTGTGCACCATTCGCCTTGAGGATAACGATCATAGAGCTTAATGTGGGAAATAGGCTGAGATGGGGCCATTTCCTTAAAACGAAGGAAGACGGACGCTTCACAGTTTGGATTACTTTCAACTTCTACGAACATTCTCCGTCCTTTCTTGACCCTTAAAAATCTAAGCTGATAGACTTTTAAGCAGTAATCTCATGCTATCAGCAGATCGCGTATCATCCATATTCGTCAGTTACCTTATTACATTACCAGCATAGTATCGAGTAACTTGTCAAACGACTCACTTTCTTCACAATCCAGCCCCATCCCTTTCCCCTGCCGCCGGCCAGTGCGAATGGTGTTCTATGCCGGAATAGCTGCATTCTGCCTCTGGATGATTGGTTGGGGACTCATTCCCCCACTGTTAGACCCCACATTCGAAAAACATGTCCAAGACAAAAAAGTCATTGTCGGCATGACCCGGGAGCAGGCCATGAAGGCTTGGGGCTCTCCGTATCAAATGAATGTGAGCTATACGCCTAAGGGAATCCGACGAGAAGAATGGGTGTATGAAGATTGGTTAGATGCTGGTACCGTCACTCATCGGTACTTATATTTTGAAGAAAACCGTCTCGTTGGGGGCTGGAGATAACATCCATTCAGATCTTAATCACACTTCTACGGCCTAGAACTCCACTACACTTCTTTATGACCGGTGTTATGGTGTCTCTGTAATTTGAGCACGTCTTTCTCGCCCACTTCCTCCACTAATAATTAAGACCCGTTTCCATTCTCGAATTTGGTAAACCGCCCAAGCATTGGGTTTCCCTTTATAATAGGCGTCTGCGTCTTCCCCTTTGGCTTGAAGATAGGTGGGTTCCGTAAAGCCCTCATCTAACGCATATTCCATCAGATTATCTGTCGTCAATCCTTTTCCTTGAAGTGACACCTCAGATAATAATTGCAATATCTCGTCTGGATCGCCTAAATTTACAGTTTCCATAGACTTACAGCTGCCTCAAAACTGTGGTATTCTATAAACGACACGAGACAAAAAGCAATTCGATTACAAGATTAAATGATCCGTAATGTATCTCATATATTTCCGCCCCCACTCTCCTCTCTTCCTGAGCCTGCTTATTGACCGGGATTATCATGCGAACTCTTTCTCCTGATCAGTTCCGCGAGAAGTTGTTTGACGTGCTTCGTCGTAAACAACATTGGGCCTCTTCATATTTCAACGGCAACACCATTACTCATAATCATCTACATCGGCTCTATCATCAAGAATATGTCGTCTATATACGTGACTTTGCCGTCTTACTTGCTCGCATTCTTGGGAAAAATCCGCCATGGGAAGTTCGACGACGACTTGCCACGACCATCTACGAAGAGGAAACGGGAGGGCTGTCTTTTCATCAACCACATCAAGAATTATTTTTACAAATGATGATAGGTCTAGGCTTTGACCGGTCAGGATTCCGAGATGTGAAACTTCTTTCAAGCAGTCGAATCTATCGGGAATGGTTAGATCAGCTATGTCAAGAAGAAGACTGGCTTATAGGCGCGACAGTGTTAACCGTTTTCGTTGAAGGCACCCCGATGGACCCTGAAGATGTCATGTATCCAAAGGGACCGAAATCATCAGCCGAAATCGAAGACATCATCATGAAACATCCATTAGTCCAGTACCATGGTCTCTCACCTAAATATATGGACTATGTACGGGTCCAGCAGATTGTCGAGCCAGTAAATCGTCGAGCAATATATGACATGGTTATTCATCATACGGTGGAAGTCGAACAACAACAAACACTCTTGCACCACATGGAAGAAGCCTTACGTCAATGGTCCCGGTACCAAGATGGTATTGCGCGCGCATGCGGCCTACGTCAGTAACTCACATGAAACTTGCCCATTTTTACCTCTCTTGTTCATCTCGGGAAAAAACGTATCTGGCCAAGAGTTGACACAGTATTAATACTGTTCTGTCTGATCGTTCTGCAATCCTATCATGACAATATTGTGTGTCATTGATTTTCTGCAACAATCTTTTCAATAGAAAGTTTTACGAAACGACTTGGGGAACAGAAATTCGAAATTGAATGGTTGAAAAAATTATACCGGCAGGATTTATCCAACATCTATTAATTGCATATTCTCTAAGATCCGTTCTTTAGGCAACAGCTGCTGAAAGGTCATACGCTGATAACAGGCATAGGTGACATACGTATCTTGCAAACAGTATTCAGCAATGGCGTTTCCGTCTCCATCCTCCCACATTTTCGCGACTTGGCTTCCACTACCCGACTTGGTCTCTACGCCTAATGCTCTCGCTAACACATCGAGCTTCACCCATCCACGCATATCCCAATTACTCCACATCGCCATCGTGTCATAAACCGGTTCATGACGAAATTTAGCGAGGCTGATTTCCATTGATGGCTTAATCTGATGAATCATTGAACGTTTTTTGATAAAAGGCAGGTCAAATCCAAGCCCGTTATGTGTGATGAATAGTGAGGGACGAAGCTCAGCCATTCGATCCCAATATTGTCGAAGAAGTTCCTTTTCATCTTTTCCATACCATGATACAGCACTTTGTGGGACCATTGATTGAGAAAAGACCAGCACGCCAATACACACAATTCGGCTAAACGTTCCATCAAAAGATGAGCGTTCATAGAGCTCATCTTCCCGTTTGAGCTGTTCCCGTTGGTCGGCATGGGCAAAGAGGTCTGAAACAAGTTCATCCGAACATTCTTGCGTCGCGACCGAATCGATTCCGGCCAGCCGCGCCCATTCTTCCCTTGGAGCCTGGATAGTTTCAATGTCTAATACAACTTTCATTTCACACATAACTTTCGTTCAGGAAACGGCGGCCTGAGTATTAGTATGGTAGGACCGAGTTCTATTAGAGACACCTATCAATTAGGACAAGTGAAACTTCACGGCCAAACAGCCTGGCTTCTTTTCTTATCATGCTTCGCATGAGCCGCATTGCAGTTCCTCGCTTACATTTCCCTACCCTGAGAGGTCGGGTACGCCCGCTTACATAGCATTCTGTCTGAGAATTTTTTGAATGACTGGGACGTCTGCTGGTGGAAACTCATATTCGCAAAATTCATCCGGACTCACCCATCGAAAGTCAGCACAATCCCTTGCCTTCGGTTCCCCCTCAAATGTCGTGCATTCAAAAAAAGTCAAATCAACAGTTTTTTCCGGATATTCGTGATAGTGAGACATCGCATATACTGGCAGATTCACCTTAATACCAAGCTCTTCCCAAACTTCTCGACAGACGCAATCTTCTAATGACTCTCCAGCCTCACACTTTCCGCCAGGGAACTCCCATAAACCACCAAGGTGGGTTTGAGGTTTCCGACGTGTAAGAAGGTATCGTCCATTTTGTCTAATAAGAGCGGCACTCACCCGTATATGAGGCTTCATTATTATATAAAAGTCAGGAAGGTTTAAAAGGAAAGGTTTTGCAAAATTTCTGCATTGGGCATAATAAACAATAGGGCTTTCGAGCCGTACATACCAAAGCCCCAAAATCCATTAAAGCTTGATTGAAATCATATCCTTTACCTTTTGGGATCGACTCTTCCGAAATAGCCCACAATTTAGTTTTTTGGCTTTTGGGATCCCCCTCACCCACAAAAACTCGGTGTAAGACACGCATGACATTCGTATCAAGGATAGGAGCATCTTCATTGAACGCAAATGCTCGCACGGCGCCGGCAGTATATCGACCAATTCCTTTTAACGACAAGAGATCATCGGGATCCTTAGGAATCTCTCCGCCATAGCGCTCAACGGTTTCGCAAGCAATACTATGCAAACGATACGGACGAATGTTGTACCCTAATGGGTACCAAGTCTCCCTCACTTGTCGTGGCTCAGCCGAAGCAAGAGCAGAAACCGTGGGATATTTTTGCAAAAATTCATGGTACTTCGGAACCACTCGATCCACTTGAGTTTGTTGAAGCATCACCTCTGAAACAAGAATTTTGTACGGATCATTCGTTCTTCGCCATGGAAGATCCCGACCATACTCCTCATACCACCGTAACAGTTGGGATTGAAATTTTCGCTTAACTTTGGCCTCTAATATCTTGGGCCTCTTCTTGTCTTGTTTGGAAGTTTTTCGCTTTAAGGAAGACTTTGCGGATGACGTGGGAGGACGACTCATTGTGGATGATGATTGTATGGGGAGCTCTAGGGGATTGCAAGGACTTCTACAACGGGTGAGGCATTTAGACAAATCGGGCGCGATCACTTTCATTGGGCAGGCGACAACTCTCCCGCTTTCCCATCCACTGATATCGCCGACGTCCAATGAATTGATACACTCCATCTCGAATTGTTCGGGGTATGAAAATACACAAATAAAGAAGTGGCCAGAGGCCTGTTAGTTCCTTTGCCACTTTTAATGCGGCTGTGGACTTACTGAATACGTGCCCGTTTTCCAGATAAAGAAACGTTTCGAAGTCTTGTGTATTGAAATTAAAATTCATCAAAATTTGTTGTGCTGGCTCTGACTGTAAGGTACCGAACATGAATTTTTTTTGAGGATCCCGCTGGATCACAAAATCTACTGAGGCATTGCAGAAATTACACACGCCATCAAAGAGAATGACTCGTGGGTAATTTTCCCAGGGATGGTCTTTGATTTTTTCGTCTTCCATCACTACCCTTATGACTATTGAGTTATTGGTGCATTACAAACAATTACGTACCATGGAATCTACTATCTACAGATGAGTTAAGTTAACTCGAATATGCAATAAAATCTCTATAGCCCTCTCGTGCCTTCGACGAGTTGCATCTATCATCCCATAGACTTGTTGTCACATTTGATTAATAAATTATAGGTGAATTAGATGACTATTCAAGGGCAGCCATTAAGAGACCTAGGCCTTCTACTTATCTGGATGATAGGAACAAGTCCTCAATATGTTTTAGGACAATCATCTATAGGCATCCAACCACTTCTTGAAACATCAAAAAGTAGCGTCGAGACGCTGATTCCCTCCTCAACACGTCTACTCATTACGGGACAAGACCAGGTGATTTTTTTAACCGAAATAGAGAAGTCTCCTCCAACATGGGAAACCTTGCATGATCAACCAGGAGAAGAGCGTGGCACTCGTCTCTTTGCGTTCAACCGCGCACGAGATGATGCAAGAGCTAATCATCCTGCGCTCAAACAACATATCGCATTTTTTTGGAGTGGAATTTTGCGACAATTCGACTCTGAACACCAAGGATTTAGAGTAGCCATGGGTCCCGTACGTACAAAAACCCCATGGGGAACCGTGCGATTCAAACCAGTAAATCTTCCTAGTGAAATGATTGCCGTCCCAGGCAAAAGACTGGTTCAACCATTGAGTGAGAAGATCACACGCGGTGAAAAGATAGAAATTCATATACTTTTCACAGGTTTTTTAGCTCCTAATGAATCACTCATGTATGCCTTCTCTCATGAAAACTCAGACCAAGGAATGATTTTACCCTTTGTTCGAATCGATGGAGTTCAGTATATTCTTCCATAAAATGTGCCGTGATGTGCCGCTTGTCGTTCAGCATACAGATACTGTTGGACTATTATCTGAATATGACTTCATGAGATGTCTCTGAGCTCATACTCAGGTAGATCAGGGAGTATCTAGAACACAGAGATTTCCCGCTTTCGCACTTACCCATTGAAGCTACAGCTCGTAAACACAGGAATACGGAAAGCCGGACAATCGTATCCGATGTATGAAATCGGCGTTTCTAGAAATCCAAAAGATCATCTTCGTTTTAGCAATTCTTGAATAAGACATCAGTATTGGGGCGGACGATCAATCTCTTTGTATTAGTCTCCAACACACTAAACCATTTTCTTTCCTCTCTCATAGAAAATTCATAGAAAATGAACTCATGAATTTCTTCGTGTCTTCATATAGTTACAGAACTTTAAAATTTTTTACTTCAAATAATCGGATAAATTCGCAACTAGACAACCTTAGAAGAGTTAGGCTAATCTTGTTTACAATATTGGCAAATATTTTTACTCATAACATAAACACTTGCGTTAATACTTCCTACAAACTTCATGCGTCATATCTTTCATAAGCTAATGTAATAATATTACATTTTACATTCATCTTCGACCCTGATCGTGCGGCAGGTTCAAGAGTTACCATTCCTTCCTTAGACAACCTCTAAGATGGAGGGAGCTCACTATTCTTTCTTCCATAACCTCCCCACTCCCTCAAGCCTTACGCAATCCTTGTTCAAATAGTTTTCTATTTCATCACAACTTACTCATAGCTCCATTCAAAATTCTTTGGACGGGCTAGTATTACCAAGGAGGGTCATATGTCCATCATCTCTTTCACTAAAAGTTCGTTTATCAGTGAAGTTCCTTCTGCTCATCCTTTTACCAACAAGGAGGCCTCTTTTCATACCTTGGTTGAGTACATCAAAAAGCTGGTAAGTAAAGGAGGCCCTACTCCCTCAGACTATGACGACTTAAATGCCGCGATGTACACCATGGCAGTTGCTCGAAAATCAAAATCTTACTCTCAAGAACAGATGCGGCAAATCATTGATGCGTATGGGGAATCTCTCACGACAGCGACGATTCAAGGTTGGGGATTTCTGAAACCTCATGGGTATGCAGGCGACTTTGAAATCATAGATAAAATCTACCAAAACTATCTTTCACCAAAACCAGAACTTCAAAATTGGGATAGGTTTGTTCACAATCAAAGTGCATTCAAAGCCGTTAAGAATAGACTTTCTTACTTTTTAGAACAAATCTGGGATTTAAAAATGGCCTACCCGCAAGGTGCATCTGTCCTAAATCTTGCAAGTGGCCCTGGGAGAGATATGCTTGAATCTTTTCGGGTCGTCGGCCATTCAAACATTCATATCGATTGTGTTGAGCAGGATTCAACGGCCATTACGTATGCTAAGTCCCTATGTCAAGATTACCTTGAACATATTTCTTTTATTCATCGTAATGTTTGTCGTTTTGCACCCAAGAAAAGCTATAACCTTATTTGGTCAGGTGGTTTATTTGACTATTTTAATGATGCGTTATTTAAAAGAATGCTAAAACGTTTTCTCCTTGCATTAGCGAAAAATGGGAAACTCGTGATAGGAAATTTTTCAAATGTCAATCCGACTCAAAGCTATATGGATTTTTTTGATTGGGTTCTGTATCACCGTAGCCCGGAGGCTCTTCAAACACTTGCTGTTGAATGCGGCGTGTCGCCTGAAAATATGTGGATAGAACAGGAACCCGAAGGGGTGAATTTATTTCTACACATCATCAAGGTCTAGTCATTTTTCGAGCACGATCTTGAGAGGGACCGAACTTATTCTTTCTAAGACAAGAATATGTGAAATAGCTAGGCGATGATACGTTTTTAAATGAACCTCTACGGGCTTACGCCCGTAGTATCTTTCATAGCTCTCAAGCTCTGCTTGTCCTCTTTTGTCGGAACCACTTCCTCCACGGGTTCATACCGTGGTCTTGCGGTGGTGACAATAAAAGCATCATTCTAGAATGGGATGACGGTACTGGAAAAATGGTAAGAAGGAGA
Organism: Nitrospirales bacterium; assembly: GCA_965223675.1. Taxonomy (GTDB): domain Bacteria; phylum Nitrospirota; class Nitrospiria; order Nitrospirales; family UBA8639; genus JAGQKC01. The sequence continues at coordinate 1,413,695 of OZ245013.1, forward strand.
GACAAGTTCCAGAGCCTCTGTTGACGGCCACCGAACAAGCATAACTTGAATTCCTAAAGCACCACGCAGTAAAAGCGTAAGTATCTACGGTTTTCAATAAACGTTATTCTCTCCACAGCACTGAGGAACATAGGATCTACGTAAAATGTTTCTGGAAGTTTTATGAAGATGGATAATCAGAATTTCTAAGAAGACTACAGCTTCTATAAGATTGGGGGGGTGCAAGAGGCTTTGGTGGGGTTAAGTAGGTAAAGGGTCAAGGAACGTCTAATGCCAAGCTAACACGAAAGGACTGTATGGATGACTTCACTGACTTCGCTAAGCCGAAATGGCTTAGAGATTCTTCCATGAAAACCAAATTCTTTAAAACTTGAGAGGACAGGATCATTTGAATATCCGCTAACAACAATGGCTTTGACCAAGGGAGCAACTTTACGCAACTTCTGAACAACGGTTCGACCACCCGTTTCGCCAGGAATCGTTAAATCCAGTATCACAGCATCAAATGGTGTGCCTTTTTCCTGAGCTTGAGCAAACAACTTTAGGGCTTCTTCTCCGTTCTTTGCCGTTTGAGGATTATATCCACACACTTCTAGCATCTCGCTCAACACCTTTCTGATCGGTGCCTCATCATCCATAATAAGAATATTTCCAGTTCCCCGTTGTATTTGTGAAACTTTTTTCTCCAATAACACCTGACTTTCACTCGACGCCGGGAGAAATATCGTAAAGGTCGTCCCAACATCGACTTCAGAATCAACAACCACCTCCCCACCGTGATGTCTTATAATCGAATAGGAGGTTGCCAACCCCAGCCCATGTCCACTTGTCTTCGTTGTAAAGTAGGGATCGAAAATTTTACTCAGATGCTCTTTCTTAATTCCAACTCCTTGATCCATAAACGAGACTTTAACCCAATGACCGATTGAAAGAGGCAAGCGGGCTAAACAACTCTGACTATCAATAGTAAGATTCTGCCCCAAGACAGTTATAACCCCGCCATCAGGCATCGCTTGCATGGCGTTAATCACCAAATTTTGCACAACCTGACTAATTTGTCCAACATCAACATCAACGGTCCAAAGTTCTTTCACAATACGAAATTCACTCTTCACATTGGACCCTGTTAAAACAAAACGAGCATTTTCTTCCACAATCTGACTCAGAGAGGCAGGTTTTCGAATTGGCGCCCCGCCTTTTGCGAACGTCAACAGTTGCTGAGTTAAGTCTTGCGCACGCAATGAAGCGAGTTCGGCTTCATTCAATCGTTGGAAAAGAGGATTATCAGACGCGATGAAAAACTTGGCGAGTGATAGTTGACCTAAAATAGCTGTGAGCAGATTATTAAAATCATGGGCAAGTCCTCCCGCAAGGAGCCCAAGAGAATCCAATTTGCTCACACGTAATCGTTCTTCCTCAAACTGTTTGCGAATCGTAATATCTTCCGCCATCCCAGCAATTCTGTAAACTTGACCATCTTCATTTCTGACTGGATATGCCCGGTCATGAATCCACCGAATACTGCCGTCTTTGTGCAAAATTCGATACTCAACATCCAAAGTTCCTTCTGAAAGCTTCTGAAACAAACTCCGTTCTACCTTCATTCGATCTTCCGGATGTACTGTTCCAACCCAAGATTCAGAATTTTCATACAGTTCGTGTGAGGAACACCCCCAACATTTTTCATACGCAGGGCTAACATAGATAAACCGTTGCGACTGTGCGTCCACCAACCAGAATACATCTGCAATCGACTCCGCAAGTTGTCGAAAACGTTCTTCACTCTCTCTGAGTTTACTTTCGGCTTGCTTTTTCTCAGTGAGATCTCTGGTAACGACAAGGACACTTCTCACTCTCCCTGTCCTCCCATATTCAGGGACTACACGGGACTCAAAAACTTTTTGACCTTCTTCATTAGTGAACCCAAATTCAATGACAGATGCGGTTCGTTCAAGGCAAACACGCTCAAGTTCATTGTTCCAGGCCAGTGAGATAGCTTCAGGAAATCCGAGTTCGTTAGGCCTCTTACCCAGGTAGGATTCTGGTGTTATATCGCGACTTACATCAAACCAGCGGTTTAAATATAAAAACTTGCCATGTACATCTAGGCGCGAAATCATATCTGGAAGATGTTCTGTCAGGACGCGCGCCTCTTCATCCCATCGAAATAACTCTTCTTCTAGACGTTTCTTCTCAGTAATATCAAGCATGATTCCTTGGAGGATTAAAGACACTCCGTCTGGAGCTCTTGTGACCGTGGCCTCATCGTGAACCCATAACATGCGACCATTATGCGCCATAACACGATAATCGGCACGAAACGGATCATGAGTTTGAAACGAGGCGGCATACTCACCCCTTACTCGTTCACGATCATCTGGATGGACTTGCTTCATGAATTTAGTAAAATCATTGACCCATTCCGAGGGGTGAAATCCTGTAATAATTTCAAGTTGTGGGCTCAGATACGTAAAGGTTAAATTGTCCCAATCCAAAATTGCGGTGTACGTACAAGCGGGAATGTGCTCTACAAGAAAGCGGTATTGATCCTGAGTCAAAGTTGTCAGCTTATTCATAACAGCTAGAGCCCTATCTTTCGCCGCCTCACTGTCGGCTATGCACTCTAACGAGACGTACACTCATGTGTACTAGGACAACAGATTCCACAAAGATTTGTTCGCCATCCATTTATCTCTGCTGGTCGTGGATCGGTGGTGTTAGATTTTGTAGATCAAGTGAACCAGCTTGGAAACGTTCTTCACAAGTACCAAATTCTGCATTTTCATTTCTGGGAAGACTCAACACACACTTCAAACTTTTCGCTTTCGACCCATACACTTGGATAAATCCACCATAGGCGTTCACGATTTCCTTGGCGATGCTCATCCCTTGATCAGCAAGGTCAGTGCTTTCCAACTTTGCGAGGTAGTCCCCTTGAGAATAGAGAGGAATGGGCAATAGGTCTAAAGAATGCTGCTCTTGTTTATCGGAAATCTCTACTTGAATCCACCGATCACCCGTCGAACTCGTCAAGCCTTGAGTCTTAATAAAAAGATATTTTCCGTTATCGTAAGCACGGCTTAAGTGAAAAAGAAGTAAATTAAACACCACATGTCGCATCTCTTGACGCCTAAACAGGATCTTAGGTATTTCAGGATCTAATTTTGGTTCAATTTTTATATGTTGGAATTCAGGATTTTTCGAAACAAAGGAAACACATGACTCAATAAGCTCATTAATATTCTCATAGGAATGACCATTGGTCGACTCATCAGTGACGTACTCTCGAATTTCTTTTGTCAATTGTTCAATTCGTGAAACATCTGACGAGACGACGGCTTTAAACCGCTTCAGAAATTCCTCATCATTTTTTCGCAGTTGGGCTAATTGAACAAAGGCCTTGATCGAAGATTGTGGACTTGTTAGTTCTTGAGCCAAACCTGCAGACATCGTCTCAAGAGATCGCAACCGATCCATATGCCTCATGATGGTCTGAGAACGGATGACCTCTTCGCGGAGAATAGCATTCTCAAGTGCTAACGAAGCCTCACGAACCAAGGTTGGTATAAACCCGATTGATTCAGCCGCATCAAGTGACTCTGGCAAACAGGGGCTGAGTAAACAGAACCCCAATAAACGATTCTTTCGAATAAACGGAAAGCATACATCCGCATTCAAATTTTTCAAATCCTTAAATACTGTTTCTTTCCATTGATCGGGGAAAGAGTGTTTCAGTTCCTTACAGACAATTCGTGACTTAACAATAGCTAAATAACGAGGAAGATCCTCTGTGACGGCAAAGGACAAATTCGCCGGAGAATGTACGGATGATCCATAATCCGAAACTTGTATATACTTGCTATGGTCCTTATTTAAAACAAAAAGCATCGCAGTCTGAGCCCGCATACCTCTGCTCATCGCCCCAATAATTTCCTTCCCCAATAACTTCATATCCTGAAGAGTGGAAATATTCGTTGAAAACTGCGAAAGCGTTCTCAAACTGGAATCTTGTCCTTTCATGACCGAACGGGCTATCGCTTGACGAGTTCCCAATCTCATTTGGTAGGCACCCGCCACAGTGAGCAGATGTACAAACAGTTGGACCATTGAGAATCGATAGCTAATCGTACCGAGTAGAGATTTTTGAGCGAGTAATAAGACAGGGTAGGCCGGTTGGGAAATTAAGAGTAAAACAGCTAGATAACTAAGCCCTTTCTCCACAAAAACAGAAAAATCCATTAAATGATAGCGCAACAATGTGTAGGCAACTAGGGCAACATAAAATGTGAAACAAATAGTCCCGTAAGGAAGAAGCTCAATTCCGTACCAGAGGGGAAAATTCGTTGCTCCTCCGACATACGCAAGTCCAGAGGCAACTAACAAATACAAGAATTGTTTCTTACGTAGCCCTTTTCCCCTGAGATGAGCCAAGGCTAATAAATAGCAAGCATAGAAAGCGACAGCTACCCACCACAGTAAAAAGAAATGAAAAACCGGTCCAGGCTGAGGCCAAAATGGAAAATAATCGGTGGGCTGAACATGAGAAATAAAATAAGGAGTGGCATCGACAAGCAAGAAAAACCCGCCGATGAAATATGTGCTCGTTAAGACTGTTCCTAAACGGTTTGCCTCATTGGTCAGGTAGAGAACATGATGCAATTGTGTCACAGGGATAAATATAGCTCCTGCCATCAGGAATCGACATAAGAAGAGAGCCTGATCCGACGAGTCAGCAATCTGCCAAAAGAAATAGCCAAAGCTCCAGACAGCAATGCTAAGCCCAAGTAACCCGTATGACCAATGACGAGGATCTCTCGGAGAGCGCGAGTAAACAAGAGCAGCCAGACTTATCGCGGCAATTCCATTTAAGAGACCGCTAATGGCGAAAAAATCCATCGCTAGTCAGGTTCCTTAAGTAGGCCCTTGATAAAATTTGATGGTTGGACGAATGACCTACTTTACCAGATAACTAGTTGTAATCGAAAAGATTTGTCATAAACAGTACGCAAGATACACAAGAAGGTCAAGTAGCCACTACTTAATGGTTTCGAAGTGGGAGGCGCAGGGCGGGTCTGTTCTATAGTCTATGATATACAAGAATATAGACCTTTTTCATGTGAAGTAACGATAGATTTAGCTCAAATGCACTACTGTATCGCAAAGAGGCATGTAGGTAAATTAGCAAATCTTGGAGAGAATTTCTGGTAATTCGCAAAAGTTCCGGATGCGAAGAACTTCCCTTGGAAACTTCCCGCTAGGGTTCAACAAGATCCCATGAAAACCGGCCTGTATGGCACCTTCCCAATCTTCTTTAAAATTGTCTCCAATGTGCACAGCTTCATGAGGCTCAATGGCATGCTCATCGAGCGCATAGCGAAAAATCTGTTTGGAGGGTTTTACTGCCTGCACCAAGCTAGAGATTGTAATGGTATCGAAGTATGACTTGAGAGAAAGATCTTGGAGAATCTTGAACAGACGAGTATCAAAATTTGAGATGACTCCTAATTCATATCCAAGGCGTTTAAGCTCGGCTAAGACAGGAGGTAACTCAGGATCAACATCCCAGTGCAAACCACGGCCGAAGGCATCAAAAACCTCATCAAAATAATCATCAAACCCATCAAACATTCCAACTCGGTAAAACACGGCGTGAACAATATCAAACCACCACAATCGCTCACACTGTTTTAATTTTTCAGGTTGAGCAATAGAAAAAATTGGAGGCGGCGCCTGCCGGAATGCCTCAGAAAACGCTGCATTAACAGCAGCCTTTAACTTGGGAGACTCCTGTACACCATAACTTTTCGCGTAGTGAAGATAGATATCCGCGACTGAACCGTTAATGTGAAATAACGTTCCAGCTGCGTCAAAGAACACGACTTTTATAGGAGAATGAGCCATGCTTTCAAGATTTACTTGTCAAAGTTAGCTACGAATAACCTCAACTAATCTTCAAGGTTAATTCTAACCTTTGGAGCCGTTTCTAACCGACTGATACTTCAAAGGTCTCCGCTAGAAAAGGTAGTGGAACGCGGGGAGAAACGTGTTAGCTAGGGGTTGAGGAACTAGGAGTGCGAAAATACTGACAAAGAGAATGCCTAGGCTTAGTATTATTTCCCCTTTTTACTTTTTCTGTCACGCTCTAAAGCCTTTAAACGATTTTTATTTTTTCGATGTTTTTTTCGAAGATCGCGATCCTTTTCTCGGCCTCTTGGCATGAGTTCCCCCTATTTTCAAGTACGTAATGTTTATGTTCTATATCATAACCCTGCATAATCCAACAAGCATTGTATCTATTAGTTGAAGCACAGTAGATCACATGATAAGATTCTAGCTCTTCAATCTCGTTCTCTCAACTTCATGTTCCCACAACAGCTCGAAAAAACGTATGATCCTCAGATTGTAGAAGAACGCTGGGGATCCTTTTGGATCCAGGAAGAACTCTTTTCGCCAAAATTAGACGAATCTTCCCCATCATATACCATTGTCATCCCTCCACCTAATGTTACTGGGTCTCTCCATATCGGACACGCTTTTAATAATACGTTGCAAGACATCTTGATTCGTTGGAAACGGATGCAGGGGTATCAAACTCTCTGGCTTCCGGGGACAGACCATGCGGGTATCGCCACGCAAAATGTGGTCGAACGACAACTCATGGCCGAAGGAAGTTCCCGGGAAGAGATCGGCCGTCGAGCATTTATCGAGCGAGTTTGGAAATGGCGGGAACAGTCTGGCGACATCATCATTACCCAACTTAAACAACTAGGAGCATCATGCGACTGGAGCCGCCAACGATTTACTTTAGACGAAGGCTTATCTCAAGCTGTACTTGAAGTTTTTACATCAATGTACGAGGACGGGCTAATCTATCGAGGGGAACGATTAATCAATTGGTGCCCTCGATGCCTCACGGCACTCTCAGACGTAGAAGTTGAACATGAAACAATAAAAGGTAAGCTCTATGACATACAGTACCCTGTAGAGGGAGAGACAGGTATTTCCCTGACCATAGCCACGACCCGCCCTGAGACCATGCTTGGCGACACAGCGGTCGCGGTTCATCCAGAAGATCCACGCTACAAGCATTTCATCGGAAAGTCTATTCGCTTACCCCTCACAAATCGAGCCATTCCTATCGTAGGGGATTCCATACTCGTCGATAAGGAATTTGGAACCGGCGCAGTAAAAATCACACCAGCCTGCGACTTCAACGATGAAGAGGCCGGAAAACGCCTCAATCTTCCATCTAAACCTATCTTTGATCATCAAGCACGAATCGATATCAGTCTTTTTGAAGATGGGGATATCGACACACAACTCAAAGACCAGATTCACCAAAAATCTGAACATGAAGCGCGCGGTATTGTTGTTGAGGCACTCAAAGAAAAGGGCTTACTACTCAAAGCTGAGAATCATTCAATGGCTATCGGTAAGTGCTACCGCTGCAAAACCGTCATTCTACCCTACCCATCTCCACAATGGTTCGTAAAAATTCAACCACTGGCAGATCCAGCTATTGAGGCTGTTGAATCAGGAAACATTCGAATTATTCCAGATGGTTGGAAAAACAACTACCTTGGATGGATGCGGAATGTGAAGGATTGGTGCATCTCACGACAAATTTGGTGGGGACATCAAATCCCAGCTTGGTATTGCAAAGTATGTAATAGTGAACATCTGTTTTTTTCTGACTCTGCACCCAGTGGTCAACCCAACAATCAGGAAGATCTTACTGCAAAACAAATGTCATGCTTCATCGCCCCTGATGCCATACCCATAATTTCAAAGACTCCACCTGCAAAATGTCCAACCTGTGGAGGGAAAGACTTGATTCAGGATCCAGATGTTCTTGATACATGGTTTTCCTCTGCCCTTTGGCCATTTTCAACATTGGGTTGGCCAAAGCACACTCTTGATCTTAAGACCTTTTACCCAACCTCAACATTAGTGACCGGGCTAGACATCTTATTCTTTTGGGTCGCCCGAATGATCATGATGGGCCTTAAATTCACGGGACAAGCCCCCTTTCGCGATGTTTATATCCACGCACTCGTTCGAGATGCCGAAGGCCAGAAGATGAGTAAGTCCAAAGGCAACGTGATCGACCCATTAACCAAGATGCGGGAATATGGCACCGATGCGCTAAGATTTACCTTTGCATCAATGGCATCCCCAGGGCGAGACATTAAGCTCGCCGAAGGACGCATTGAAGGCAATCGAAATTTCGTCACCAAAATTTGGAATGCGGCTCGGTTTATCCTGCTCTATAGTGAGGGAGGAAATAAAGCTCTTCCAGCTAATGAACGATCATTTGCAGACCGTTGGATTCTTAGTCGTCTTAATCATGCTATTGGCAACTGCACCAAATATTTAGAAGAATACCGATTTGACCAAGCTACATCCTCTATCTACCAATTTCTGTGGCACGAGTATTGTGATTGGTATATTGAGCTCATCAAACCCGTTTTTCAGGATCCGAATTCCGAAGAAGCCCAATCAACTCGGCATACCCTCTTTGAGTCATTTGAAGTTATTCAACGCCTCCTCCATCCATTCATGCCGTTTCTGAGTGAAGAAATATGGCAGGCTTTCCCACACTCCGGAAAATCAATCGTTATCCAGCCTTTTCCTACCGCTAAAAAAGAATGGGATTCGGCTGAGACTGAAAAAGCTTTCCAGACATTTGAACAATTCGTGAATACAACGCGTACGAGCCGAGCACTCCTCAATTGTTCACCCGTTCAACCGATGGTCTTTTGGGGGACCGCAACCAACCAACAGGAACGCGCCACCCTACACAACCTGAACCCATATTTAACACATCTCACCCGCGGATCAGTGACATTAACCGAAACAGATAACTGGTCGACCAACAATGTGCTTCGTCTTGTGGTAGGCTCCATCACTGTCGGAACAGAAATCGCTCAGGATATTGATTTAAAACGAGTGTTAGATCGAATACACAAACAGGTCCAAGAAAAGCAAAAAGAAGCCACTCGTCTTGAAAAACGACTCTCTTCTAAAGACTTTACGGCTAAAGCTGAACCAAGTGTGATCCGAGAGTCAGAAAATCGCCTCAAAGCCTTGACGCTAGAACTTGGCTTGCTTGAAAGCAGTGAACGCCAGGTCTCATCAATCCTTCAATAAAATCCCCGGTCTTGCTATGTCCGTACCTCAAGCGCATATTCGTTCTCTCATACAGTCCGCCTTACGAGAAGACCATGTGGACTGTGATATCACTACGAAAATTCTATTTCCGACTCGGATTCGGGCAAAAGCCATCATCACCGCAAAAGAAAACCTGACCCTTGCCGGATTGAACGTAGCAAAACAGGTCTTCTCACAAGTAGATCGTTCTCTTAAGTTCACACTAATGAGGAAAGATGGAGTGTCCGTTAAAGCAGGAACAATCTGCTGTACGATCGTGGGAGACGCTCGTTCATTGCTGAAAGCGGAACGAGTAGCCTTGAACTTTCTTCAACACTTATCAGGAATCGCCACGTTAACTCGACAATTTTGTCAACATATGAAAGGGACAGCAACAAAAATTCTTGATACTCGTAAAACTACCCCTGGGCTCCGTTATTTGCAAAAGCAAGCCGTCACTCTTGGTGGAGGGAAAAATCATCGACAATCCTTAAAAGATGGAATCCTCATCAAGGATAATCATCTAGCAATATTAAAATCGCAAGGCATATCCCTTGATCAAGCATGTCAATTAGCCAAGAACCAAGCACCCTCCCGTCTTAATGTTTGCGTTGAAACCGATACCTTGGCCCAAGTCCAAGCTGCCATTAAAGGGAAGGCCGACGTTATTCTATTGGATAATATGTCACCCCAAATGGTCCGAAAAGCTGTCCAGTTCATTAACGGTCGAGCTCTCATTGAAATATCCGGTGGAATTACTCTGAAAAATGTTCAATCAATGGCCCGAGTCGGTGCTGACTTTATTTCAATAGGCGCGTTGACGCATTCTGCCAGGGCCATGGATTTGAGCCTATCTCTCATACCCCTGGAAAAACATAACCCAGATCCTCGTCGATCATAATCCTATGAATCATCTAACCAACACTCCTCCCCTATCTGCTGAGGGAATACAAGCGATTCTTCGTACTAAGAAAATTGGCCGTCCAACAATTGTCTATAAAGAAGTGACTTCAACCAATACTTTAGGATTCGAGGGGGCTGTAGCAGATACTTCACATGGGACAGTTATTCTTGCTGAGCTCCAAACTGCCGGAAAAGGTCGGTTGGGACGAACTTGGCATTCTCCTTACGGAAAAAACCTCTATTTTTCAATTGTACTAAGTCAAATACCTCAAACATCTCACGTTTCATGGGTTCCTTTAATAACAGGGATAGCCTTAGCCGAAAGCCTTGAATTGATATCTGGATTACCCATTTCCCTTAAATGGCCAAACGACGTCATGATCAATGACAAGAAATTAGCAGGAGTACTATGCGAAGGCAGGCAAAAATTCAATGGGAGCCAGGTTATTATTGTTGGAGTCGGGATCAATATAAACAGCAATAAAGATGATTTCCCGGAGGAACTTCAACAAACTGCGACATCTTTGACACTCGAAAGCCATCAGCACTTCGATCGACAAACCTTGCTCGCTATGTTTTTATCAAACTTCGAATCACACTATGAACAATTTTTCTCAGATATTTGCGCCTTACGGTCCCGGTATATCTCACGTTGCACAACGTTGCAGCGATCGATCAAAGTACAGTTTGTCAAAGGAAATCTGTTAGAAGGGGTGGCAGTAGATATTGGCAACGAAGGAGAACTGCATGTGGTTCCATCTACTAATGATCCTCTTCAAACACCGATAGCTATACGATCTGGAGACATTCTTCACATTCGATAACGTTGTGTGCGAATAGAGTACAATCAAAGGCACGAATAGACAGCACACCAATAGACGTTGCTGAATTATGCTACTAACGATCGACATTGGAAATAGTCATATTGTTGGAGGAATCTTTGAGCAGCAACATCTACGAGCAGCCTGGCGGCTTGCCACGGATCAGACCAAAACCGTTGATGAATATGGCATTCTCACCCTTTCCCTACTAGACTCTCATGGAATTTCTCCCTCCAACATTACAGGCAGCATTATTTCAAGCGTCGTTCCACCCATTACCGTTCTCTTTGAGTCCGTAGTTCAAACATTTTTTCGACAAGATCCAATTCTTGTATCGTTCAAGAGTCCGCTCGGACTCAAATTGAGCTATCAGCATCCCCAAGAAATTGGCACGGATCGCTTAGTGAATGCGGCAGCCGCTTTTGATAGATATCAAGGAGCGTTAATTATAGTTGACTTTGGGACCGCCACTACTTTTTGCACAGTCACGGCCACAGGCGAATACTTGGGCGGCGCCATTGCCCCAGGTTTAAAAAGTTCTGCTGATTCCCTCCATCTTCAAACTGCCCAGCTCCCAATCATTGATTTAGTACAACCGCCCAAGGTCATCGGCACTGATACCATTACGAGCATGCAATCTGGGCTTATTTTTGGGTATTCAGGTCTTGTTGATGCATTAGTCAAAAAAATCCAGGACGAAATTGGCCAAGCGGCCTATGTGATTGCGACGGGAGGGCTTGCTCCTGTCATTTCTAAAGTTTCCCGTTGCATTCAAGAAGTTAGGCCAAATCTCACCCTTGAAGGCTTAGAGCTCCTCTACCGGCGTATAACTTCCTAATTCCTTCAAATTCATTGTGGATAACCTCCACTGCTCCATCCTACTGTAGAAATATTGGAAATTTAAACCATATGGGTTGACTTCGCCTCTGTTCGTGACTATCTGGAATACATAGCGGTCTGTCCAGATTAAATTGAGGAGAAAGAGTAGGTTATGAGTAAAGATGATGTCTCAATGAAGACTGAAAATGCGGATAACGAAGGGGATGACTCATCTTCTCCCGATGAAAAGACAGAAGATAATATAAAAAATACGTTCGGAGCTGAAGATCTTGATACTCTCCGGCATGACTTAGAAGTCAAATCTGAAGAAGCGCGTACTACAAACGATAAATACCTACGGTTAGCTGCTGAATTCGACAATTACAAACGACGATCACAACGAGATCAAAGTGACGCAATCAAGTTCGCGAATGAAAAGCTGATAAAAGATCTTTTGCCAACTCTCGATAATCTTGAACGGGCTATTCAATCGGCTCAGGAGCAAAATTCAACTGGCCCCCTATTGGAAGGTATTGTCTTAACTCATAAGCAATTCCTTGAAACCTTGACGAAACTCGGACTACAACAGATTTCAAGTCTTGGTGAACCGTTTGATCCATCCAAGCATCAGGCTGTCGCACAGGTTGAATCAGAAACAGCGCCATCAAACAGTGTTATCGAGGAATATCAAAAGGGCTACTTTTTACATGAACGCATTATTCGGCCTGCGATGGTCACCGTAGCCAAACAACAAACGAATCAAGAAACGACTACTAACAGCGAACAGGGCTGTACTGAAGGAGGATAAGAGCATGAGCAAGATCATTGGGATCGACTTAGGAACAACAAACTCTTGCGTAGCGGTGATGAGCGGTGGAGACCCGAGCGTCATCGCGAATTCCGAAGGAGGTCGCACAACACCATCTGTTGTTGCGGTCAATGACAAGGATGAACGCTTAGTCGGACAAATCGCCAAGCGGCAGGCCATCACGAATCCGGAAAACACGATTTTTTCCGTCAAACGACTCATGGGACGAAAGTTTAATTCAGCCGAAGTCAAAGATGCTATCAAACGTCTTCCCTATAAAATTGTCGAAGCCTCCAACGGGGATGTCGAGGTAGAGATTCGAGGCAAACACCATAGTCCCCCAGAAGTATCCGCTATGATTCTCCAAAAGATGAAGCAAACGGCAGAAGATTACCTCGGAGAAAAGGTCACTGATGCTGTCATTACAGTTCCAGCATATTTCGACGATAGTCAACGACAAGCCACAAAAGATGCAGGACAGATTGCAGGATTAAACGTCCTTCGTATTATTAATGAGCCAACGGCCGCCTCTTTAGCCTATGGCCTGGATAAGAAAAAAGATGAGCGGATCGCTGTCTATGACCTGGGTGGTGGAACATTTGATGTGTCGATTCTCGAAATCGGCGACGGTGTCTTTGAAGTCAAATCAACCAACGGCGATACTTTTCTCGGAGGCGATGATTTTGATCTTCGGATTATCGATTGGCTTGTGGATGAATTTAAGAAAGATCAGGGCATTGATCTTCAAAAAGACCGCATGGCACTCCAGCGTCTCAAAGAAGCTGCAGAACGGGCAAAGATTGAATTGTCTTCTTCACAAGAAACAGAGGTTAATCTTCCGTTCATTACTGCTGATTCCAGTGGACCGAAACATTTGGTCCTCAAGCTGACCAGAGCAAAGTTAGAACAACTCGTCGATGACTTGATCACCCGGTCTATTGAACCCTGTAAAAAAGCTCTATCCGATGCAGGGCTTTCAGCCAGTGATATCAATGAAATTGTTCTCGTCGGTGGAATGACGAGAATGCCCAAAGTGATTGAACGAGTGAAAGAGTTTTTTGGCAAGGAACCACACAAAGGCGTAAATCCAGATGAAGTGGTCGCGATTGGCGCAGCTATTCAAGGTGGAGTACTCAAAGGTGACGTCAAAGATGTCTTGCTCCTCGATGTCACGCCACTCTCGTTGGGCATTGAAACATTAGGTGGAGTTTTCACACGTCTTATTGATCGCAATACCACGATTCCAACTAAAAAAAGCCAGATATTCTCAACAGCTGCAGATAATCAAACGGCTGTGACCATCAGGGTCTTTCAAGGGGAACGTGAAATGGCCACTGATAATAAACTCTTGGGGCAATTTGATCTTGTGGGTATTCCCCCTGCTCCCCGAGGACTCCCTCAAATTGAAGTTACGTTTGATATCGATGCGAATGGAATTGTCCATGTATCGGCCAAGGATATGGCCACTCAAAAAGAACAATCCATTAAAATCACGGCATCAAGCGGCTTAAGTAAAGAGGAAGTTGATCAACTGGTCAAAGATGCAGAAGCTCACACCGAAGAGGACAAAAAGAAACGCGAGCTTGTTGAACTTAAAAACCAAGCTGACACACTTATGTATAGTACTGAGAAAAACCTTACGGAACATGGTGACAAGATCGACGAGGAAGAAAAAACAAAAATTACTGCTGCCGTTGAAGATTTAAAGAAAGCCTTGGAAAGTGGAGAAGCGGAGACTATCAAATCATCGATGCAAAACCTTACGACCGCTTCCCATAAACTGGCCGAAGAAATGTATAAGAAAGCTTCAACAGATGCGGCTTCCGCTGGAGCATCCGAAAGCAGTACTGGAGAAACAGCAAGTGGTGAATCCACTGCTTCCGATTCTTCCGATGAAAAAATCGTCGATGCGGAATTTGAAGAAGTCGACAAAGAAGCAAAATAGTATAGAATGAAAGAAGGGTGAACTTTACAAGTCAGACGCACAAAATACACTTGATTCTTACATGGGGCTAACTCCACTCTAATGGCACAAACAGGAAAACGAGATTATTATGAAGTTCTCGGTGTGGACCGTAATGCTTCAGATGACGAAATAAAAAAGGCTTTTCGAAAGCTTGCCAGACAACACCACCCTGATCTCCAGAGCGACCCAGCCAAAAAAAAAGCTGCTGAAGAGAAGTTTAAGGAATCAGGTGAAGCCTATGAAATTCTTAGTGATCCCGAGCGACGAAAAAAGTACGACATGTTCGGGCATTCAGGGGGACCACAAGGGTTTGGTACTGAAGGGTTTGATTTTGGCCGAGGCGGATTTGAGGATGTCTTTGGCGATATCTTTGAAGGCTTTTTCGGTGGGGGAAGAGGGCGCACTCGTGCCGAATCTGGCACCGACCTTCAGTACAACCTTGAACTCTCATTTGAAGAAGCCGTTAACGGAAAAGAGGCGAAACTCAAGATTCCACGATGGGAAACATGTGATACCTGTCATGGAAGCGGCGCGAGGTCAGAAAAGTCAGTAAAAACCTGTTCAACCTGTCGAGGTGTGGGACAAATCCGACTTCAACAAGGATTCTTTACGATCAATCGTCCCTGTGGTGAATGTCAAGGTTCCGGAAAAATCATTTCTGATCCCTGTGGTGAATGTCGAGGCAAGAAACGAATCTATCGAGAGCGGACATTGTCGGTCACAATCCCTGCCGGCATGGAATCGGGGATGCGACTTCGCTTGGCACACGAAGGAGAACATGGATCTAATGGTGGTCCTCCAGGAGATCTCTACGTCGCGATCACCGTCAAACCTCATCAATACTTTACTCGAAAAGGGAATGATGTGTTGTATGACCTTCCGGTTCATTTTGTCACTGCCACACTTGGGGGTAAAGTCGAGGTACCTACACTCAAAGGCAGCACAATGGTCAAAATACCCGAAGGGACTCAACCAGACAAAGTCCTTCGCCTCAAAGGATTAGGAATTCCTAGTGTCAAAAGTGGTCAACCAGGAGATCAACTAATTCGTATCAAAGTTCAAATTCCAACCAAACTGTCACCGCGAGAGCGAGAACTCCTCATGGCCTTCGCCCAGGAAAGTAAGATCTCAACAGAACTGGGTGATGGAGAAGGATTATTTGACAAGGTTAAGAACTTATTTGAGTAACGACTAACCTTGTCTATTCATTATCCGGCCATCGACACTCATGCCGGTATTTTTCATTTCCTCTAAAACAATCCAGGGCCGCAGCATCACTCTGGAAGATCCACTTTACACTCATATCTCAAAAAGTTTACGGGTCCGAGTTGGACAGGTCATTCGCGTTTGCGACGAACACCGACTTCGATATGCGATTAGGATCACAAAAATAACCAAAAAGTTTCTTATCGGCGAAATTCAGGAAACGTTGTCCGCCCCGCCGAAGGAAAACACTTCCATCACTCTCGCTCAATCGATTCTCAAAGGGCCAAACATGGTTTGGGCCATTCAGAAAGCGACAGAGTTAGGAGTCAATACCATTACTCCAATTATTACAGAAAGAGTACAAAGCCGAGCTGAGAGTAGCTCGATGAAACACTTTCAAGAACGATGGCAAAAGATTGCACTAGAAGCGGCACAACAATCAGAACGTTGGGACGTTCCAACTATTCTCGATCCACAATTTTTCCGGACCTTTCTCCAAAGTCACGTTTCAAGCGAAGTCAAGCTGATTTTAACTGAACGAGAGAGAAACAGTTCTGATCACTCAGTCTTATTCGGACAGGAACCACAAACGACACATCATATCGTTATCGCTGTTGGCCCCGAAGGAGGATGGAATCAAAAGGAACTCGAAGAGGCTGAAATCACAGGATTTACAAAAATCACCCTGGGTGAAAAAGTTTTGCGGTCGGAAACTGCTGCGATCACCGGATTGGTGATGTTACAAGAACGACTCAATCAACTGACCTTCCAAGCTATTTTTCCTGATGATTCAAACCAGCTTGCGTGAGCTTCACGATCATACCTTGATCGCCAACAGCCCAGCCGTTCACTTCATCAGGAAATGAGAGTCCGTACAGGGAAACAGAGCTCACAGGTTCGGATTCGGTCCACGTAAACCCTGCATCTTTTGTAAAAAGAAGTATGCCACGTTCGCCAATAATCCAGCCATTGACCGTATCCATGAAATAAATTTTGACAAGATCGGATGGTTTAATACAAGGAGCGCCACAGGGTCGGGTCTGATCATTCCAAACCTTCCCTCCGTTTAAGGTCTGAAATATCGCACCTTGCGTTCCCACCGCCCATCCAATATTGTTATCGACAAACTCTATATCAAAAAAGGTTGCGGGACTTTGCGTTTGTTGAATTCCCCAACTTTTTCCGCCATCCTTCGTAGCCAAAATAACACCCAAAGCACCAACTGCCCAACCTATATTTTTGTCAACAAATTTCACCCCAAATAAATCTGCAGTCGTTTCACTTCCTTGATCATCCCAATTTTCTCCCCCATCTTCTGTAAAGAGAATCGTACCTCGCGCCCCAACAATCCATCCCCTTTTTGAATCAAGGAAGTAGGAACCATATAAGGTTGCACTCGTACCACTCACCTGTGGAAGCCAAGTTTTACCTGAATTTTTTGTATGGAGAATTATCCCATTCTGTCCAAGAATCCACCCATGCGGCCCATCTACGAACGTAACCACAGTGAGGAGTACATTGGTACGCCGAGGAAGTTGCTCCCAGGTATCTCCTCCATCTTGTGTACGCAAGAGTGTTCCGCCGGCACCCACTGCCCATCCTGTACTCGTATCCTGAAAATAGGTGTCGAGAAGCGTCACCTTTGTTCCACTATCTTGCACTTTCGTCTCAACCGGTTCTTTAGCTGCTAACCCTAAAGGCGGATAAAGCCCTAAGACCAATATTCCTATCAAACCCCAACGAAACATACGTGTACGCATAACGTTCAAATCACATTTTCCTTCTCAGCATATTTTAAAATTAGTCAGTGGGAATCTCAAAATTAGAAAAATCAGGATCCGGCAACCCGCGTTTCAAAATGGTGAATGGACCCGCCAGGGCTGAAAGCCACCTTTTCGGAGTACAACATTCCCCATTCTCCAAAAGATCCCACGAACCACGTTTCACGATCAATTCTCCCTTTAAAAGGTCAAAATCTATTCCTTCAGGATTCGTGACCCCAAACACTTGTCGTCGAGGTACGCGAACCTGTATTTCCTTATCTGTCCAAGAGACAACTTGTGTAGCGAGTCCATTGAGTAACACTTCACTCCGAGAGACATCAGCCCCTAAACGATAATTTTCCCAATTATGACCTCGGTGATGCATGCTTAATTTGGTTGATTCATGGCCTTTCAAAAAACTTCCAAAACCCGATCCTTTTATCGTAACCACTTCATCCAAGCCAGCAGCTTTTGGAGAATATGACGTCACCGTTGGTTGTTCTACAGAAAACTTACCGGCAATAAGTCTGAGTACTTCCTGTTTTTCGCAGCAGGTCCCATCTGCCTTAGGAATGGTTGCACCTCTTTTGACCACTACCTCTCCACTTTTAGCACTAAAAGGCACCCACACATCAATTTGATTTTCTAACCATCGATGGATGACCGCAGGCACTCCTCCAACTTCCACACCGTTAGCTCCTGTATCAAAATCAAAGGCATAGGCAGTGGATCCCCCTTCAGATAAGATTCCAAAATGTTTTCCCTTAATCGTGATTAATGTGCCGATTGGCCCGCGCAGAGGTTCAATTTTCAATACTTCACTCTTCTGCAGAGTAAAATGGCCTACTTCTCGTGTCTCACCGCGATTGGTGAGAGTCACAGGGCCACTTTCAGCGTTAAGGGGAACATGAATCACAATGGTGCGATTTGACCATTGAGCAATTCCAGCGCGCTGCCCCCCAATCTGTACTGCACCATCTGGCGGCAAACTATCCCCAAAGTCTTGCCCAGATAAGACCACCTTACTGCCCACTGGTCCTTTAGCTGGTTGAATAAAAATCGGAGGAATGACGTTAAGCGGAACCCCATTACTCACGATGTACTCGACGGGCGAACAGCAGGACCCATCAGGTAATGGATCAGAAGAAGCTAATCGTACCTCGACATCGCCCGTAGTCGCATTCGCTGGAATTGCCACTTCGATTCTATTTGGACGCCACTTTTGAACCTGGGCACGAATGCCATTTACCGTCACTTGATTAACCCCAAACATCGTATTGGGATCGCGTGACCCTGCAGTATTTCCAAAATTTTTGCCGTAAACGGTCAGTGTCGTCCCTGCTTCTGCTTCTTCCGGTTCAACACGAGTAATTTCGACTTTTTGAACAGTAAATGTCCCGGCATCCGTTACTGAATCTCCATTTAGCACCGTGACTTTACCGGTTGTTGCCTTTAAAGGTACCTTAACCATAATGAAGTCTGACTCCCATTGTTGCACAAGAGCCGAAACCCCATTAAATTCAACACGATTGTTTTGGGTTGATTGAAAATCCCCGAATTCTCCACCGCTAATCGTCACGGTCGACCCATGCGGACCTGACGCGGGAAGAAGTTCGGCAAAGCCCCGACTCGATGAAAACGCAACAATTAGGAATCCAGCTATTAAAATAAGGGATGTGTTCTTTATCACGACGACACCTTTATAAAGTAAATGTTGAAATTGCAATTAGCGATCTTTACTCGTATTTACTTATCCAGGAGGTGAAGAAATTACGATGGGATATCCCGCAACTCGTAGGCGGAAACCATGCAGTTCAAATTCATACACACACACAAGGATAAACAGCCTGAAAAGACTATATCAAGTGGTGTTTTAGGGAGTCAAACAACGTGCCCTCTTGCAGGACGAAGGGGTGAGATAGAACGATAAAAATACTGGAATTCTGTTGAGTATATTCGTATCGAGTTATGTGGCTCTTTACACGGCTACTTGCATAATCAGCTCTAATTCTACAGGGGCAGAAAGTGGAAGTTCTGCCGCGCCTAACGCTAATCGGGCATGTCGCCCCAGTTCTCCAAATACCTCTACGAGCAAGTCAGAGGCACCATTCACGACAGCCGGTTGTTCAGAAAATCCCGAAGCTGAAGCCACATATCCAGTCATTCGAACCACCTGTCTGACACGATCCAAACTTCCCACTTCCTGATGAACGATCGCCAAGGCGTTGAGGACCGCAATCTTTGCGGCCTGATACCCCTGCTCGATGTTCAATTCTTGTCCAAGCTTTCCTGTTATAGTGAGCTTGCCATTTTCAAAGGGTAGCACGCCACTGACAAACAGTAGGTCGCCCGCCAAACAGGCTGGAACATAGGTCGCAACAGGCTTGGGGGCCGGTGGCAGTGAAATCCCCAGTTTCGTCAACTTTTCGTCGATGGTCATGAGCAAGGAGAAGTCTTAGGAAGCGCGTTTGTGTCGTTTCTTCTGATACTTTTCGACCGCTCGATTGTGTTCAGCCAGAGTCACGGAAAATTGATGACTGCCATCATTTCGTGAAACAAAGTACACGTAGTCTGATGGAGTTGGGTATAATGTCGCGCGAATGGCGGCCTCACCAGGGTTGGCAATAGGTCCGGGGGGAAGACCACGCACTTGATAGGTATTGTATGGACTTTCTATGGACAGATCGCGCTTTCGTATATTTCCGTCAAAAGTTTCCATCGCATAAATAACCGTGGGATCACTTTGAAGAGGGATGTTTCTTTTCAAGCGATTATGAAAGACTCCGGAGACCATTGGCCGCTCTTTCGACAAACCCGTCTCTTTTTCTACGACCGACGCCAACGTCAATACTTCCTGGACCGACATCCCAATTTCTTTAGTACGATCTAGCAATTCTTGAGAAAACGCCTTACGCAAACGATGAACAAAAGTCTTAATTATTTCTTCTTCGGGAGTCAGTCTAGCCAAAAAATACGTGTCGGGAAACAAATACCCTTCCAAATGCTGCACGTCTAAATCAAGGCTCTTGATAAAATTTTTGTCTTGAGTCAGTTGAATAAACTTCTCGTAATCAATAAGGTCTTTGTCTGAAAGTACCGTCGCAATTTGACGGACCGTATATCCTTCAGGGATGGTCACTGAATGATAATAGACCTTCCCTTCTTTCAGACGAGTGAGGATTTCCGTTGGAGTTAAACCATCATGCAGCTCATATTCTCCTGGTTGAATTTTTCGATCGGCCTGAGTAAGTTTGCCAATCACTCGAAACCATTGTGGACTTGTCATGAGCTGTTGTTCTTCCAAGAGTTCAGCAACCTTCCCCAAAGACATTCCAGGTTGTATATAGACGATTTGTGTCTTGGCTGAATGGCCGGCAGGTCTATTAAACACCAAGGCAGTTGCTAGAGCAGCAAGTACAAGAACCATGGCTATGAAAGAGAGTTTTTTCACTCGAGGTTTTCACACCTACCAAATAAATAAGTGAAAATATTCTATCTTTCTTCGATGAAATTCCTCCTTAGGGAATCTCGAAGACCAAGGGGAACACTACTGACGAGGGGAAAGCGATATAGTAGTTTTCGGTACTTCAGAGAACAAATTAACATAAGTCGTGATATTTTCCCCATACCTATTCTTTCAGAATGAGATTTATGAAGTACGTTTCTCAACGATTTCAAAGACTTTGGAAAGAGCTTCAGGGAGTCCGTCTGGCTTGCTTCCTCCTGCTTGAGCCATATCCGGGCGACCTCCTCCAGAACCATTGACATGTGTCGCAATCGATTTGGCAATATCACCAGCCTGAATACGATTGTTCAAATCTTTCGAGACAATGACTAGCAACGATACCTTCTCATCCTTGGAAGAGCCAAGGACCAACACCCCGCGAGGAACAGTATGACGAATTCTGTCAGAAAGCGAACGCAATTCGGCCATCGTCAGGCCATCAACACGTTGAGTCTGGACCTGAACACCATCAATGACTCGCGAATCTATCGAGGCCTTATCAAGCTCGCTTGATACCAACTTCATTTTCAATTGTTCAAGCTCACGTTCGGTTTCTTTTAAAGTCGCCAACGTTTTTTGAGTTTTAGAGATCAAATCACTAGGGCTGACCTTCATCAAATCCACAAGCTCTCGTAATTGCCCGTCAACCTGTTTTGCATGGCGTAATGCCCCCGCACCTGTTAGGGCCTCAATACGTCGAACTCCTGCAGAGATGCCAGCTTCCGAGACGATTCGAAAAACTCCAATTTCTCCCGTATGCAGACAATGCGTCCCACCACACAACTCTTTACTAAAGGATCCGACTTCGACAACTCGGACCTCGGTCCCATATTTATCGCCAAAGAACGCTAAGGCACCCTCATCAATCGCATCCTGAATCCCCATGATATTCGTCTGTACAGCCGTATTCGCTCGGATCTGTTCATTCACTAGAAATTCAAGATCATCAATATCTCGGGAGGACAAAGGCTTAAAGTGCGCAAAATCAAACCGTAGACGATTGGGAGCGACCAGGGAACCATATTGCTTCACATGCGGCCCCAAAAGCTCACGCAGTGCCGCATGCAGCAGATGCGTGGCCGTGTGATTCCTCGCGGCATCTTTTCGTGTGGCAATATTCACACGAGCTTTCATCGGATCCCCAACACGGACACTTCCCTCGACAACTTGACCCTGATGAAGAAAAAATCCTCCATCAGTTTTCGTAGTGCTTTGAATCTGCACACGACCATTGGGACCAACTAAATTTCCTTGATCACCGACTTGCCCACCACCTTCCGGATAAAACGGAGATGTCTGTAAGACGATCTCGACTTCATCGCCTTGAGAGACGCGCTGTACTAATTTCTCATCTTTAAGAATTGCTTGAGCGACTCCTTGTCCCTCGCAAGCTTCATAGCCGACGAACGTCGTAGGGGAAGCGAGTTCTTTTAGGTCTTTCACATAGGGCTTCGACTCGGTGGCCGAAAACGTCGCGGCCTTTCTGGCTCGTTCTCGTTGTGACTCCAACGCACGCTGATAGCTCTCATGATCTAACTGTAAACGCTCTTCTCGAGCCACATCTTCAACCAAATCTAACGGAAACCCATAGGTATCGTATAATTTAAACACCGCCTCGCCTTCTAGAGTCCTACGACCTTGCGTTTTTGCCTCACGCACGAGTTGATCAAGAATGGGGATCCCTTGCTCCAAGGTGCCGATAAATCGTTCTTCTTCACGCTGCACGACTTCGACCACAATAGAAGCACCATGTTCTAAAGAAGGATACGCAGCCTTCATCTCTTGGACGACAGTATTGGTCAGTTCATGCAGAAACGGTTCGGTGCAACCCAAGAGACGACCATGTCGAGATGCCCGTCGAAGAATTCGACGTAAGACATAACCTCGGCCTTCATTGGATGGCAAAATCCCGTCGACAATAAGAAAAGTCATGGCTCGCAGATGATCAGCGATAACGCGCATCGATCGATCTGTGCTTGCTTCCTCACCGTAGGTCTTCTTGGTTCTCTCGCCTATGGCCTGAAAAATAGGCTGAAACAAGTCGATATCAAAATTGGACAGTACTCCTTGACTCACGGCTGCTAAACGTTCCAACCCCATTCCTGTGTCAATACTGGGTTTAGGTAGAGGGTGTAGGATCCCTGAGGCATCTCGGTCATACTGCATAAAGACCAAGTTCCAAATCTCTAAATACCGATCACATTCACAACCAACGCCACAGGATGCTTGGCCGCACCCCAGTGCCTCTCCTTGGTCAATATGGATTTCCGAGCACGGGCCACAAGGTCCCGTGTCTCCCATTTGCCAAAAATTATCCTTTTCGCCAAGACGAATAATACGAGACGCCGGGACGGCTATACGTTGCTGCCAGAGATTAAACGCTTCGTCATCTTCACAAAAGACGGTCACCCATAACTTGTCGGGAGGCAGGCCCACAACCTGCGTAAGATATTCCCAACCAAAGACAATCGCCTCCTCCTTAAAATAGTCTCCAAAAGAGAAATTACCGAGCATTTCGAAAAATGTGTGATGCCGGTTCGTGTATCCCACATTCTCTAAATCATTGTGTTTTCCACCCGCACGCATGCATTTCTGAACGCTTGCTGCCCTTGTATACGCACGGGTTTCTTCACCAAGGAAAACCCGCTTAAACTGATTCATTCCCGCGTTGGTAAATAACAGTGTGGGGTCAGCCTGCGGAATTAACGGAGCACTGGGAACAGAGATGTGCCCGCGTTCGGAAAAATAGTCGAGAAAGGACCGACGTAGTTCATGAGCAGAGAGCGTCATGTTTGTGGCAGATGTACATTAATTGTTAGCCGATCCATTCTCACCCATAAAACGTAAGAAAAATATCAATGTATAGACCTTACCGAATCGGCTGCAAAATACCTAAATGGATAATGTGAGGAAGTCCGTCAAAGTATACAGCCTCCCGTTCCTTGAATTTACCCCTTACTCCCAACAGTCTTTTTACCGCCCCCCCTAGATTCGGCCTCCATAGGCCCAGTATTCTCAGAAACGACAACAAGACCTGCAGATTCTCTGATGCGTTTTTCAATATCTTCTGCGATATCAGGATTGGATTTCAAGAATGTTTTGACGGCTTCGCGACCCTGACCTAACCGTTCTTCTTTATAGGAATACCAGGCTCCGGCTTTATCAACAATCTTACGATCAACCCCCAAATCTACAAGCTCACCAACTTTTGAGATGCCTTCGGCAAACATAATATCGAATTCGGCTTGCTTAAAGGGCGGGGCCGTCTTGTTTTTCACAACCTTGACACGGACACGATTGCCCATGACTTCCTGCCCTTCTTTAATCGTCTCAATCCGTCGAATATCGAGTCGAACAGACGAATAAAACTTTAGAGCATTCCCGCCGGTCGTCGTTTCCGGGTTACCAAACATCACACCGATCTTCATACGTATTTGATTAATAAAAATGACCGTCGCATTCGACTTGGATATGGCACCCGTGAGTTTTCGAAGAGCCTGTGACATCAATCGAGCTTGAAGACCCATGTGCGAGTCGCCCATCTCCCCTTCAATTTCAGCTCGAGGCACCAAGGCAGCCACTGAATCGACTACAATGATGTCGAGCGCGCCACTACGCACCAAGGTTTCGGTTATTTCCAGGGCTTGCTCTCCGGTGTCCGGTTGAGCCACGAGTAAATCGTCCGTTTCCACCCCAAGTTTCTTAGCATAGGTAATATCCAGCGCATGTTCAGCATCCACAAAGGCTGCGGCCCCTCCAGCTTTTTGAGCCTGTGCAATGACATGCAGACAGAGCGTCGTTTTCCCCGAAGACTCAGGGCCAAAAATCTCCACCACACGTCCACGAGGTAAACCTCCAACCCCTAGGGCTAAATCCAGCCCTAGCGAACCAGTGGGAATGGCTGGCACATCAGCCTGAACTTCTCCCGACCCAAGCTTCATAATGGCCCCCTTTCCAAATTGCTTCTCAATTTGCGTTAGGGCCAGGTCGAGAGCGCGCTTTTTCCCATCTTTTTCAGCTGTCTGATTACTCATTGTGTTCCTTTGGTGAATATGACGTCTTTTCCCAGAGTTTACATACAATTGGTTATCATACCGAACCCCAAACAGGAGGTAAATAGTACGCTGGGCTTGAGTTTGACAACTGTCGTTGGCCTTTCTTACCCAAGCCACCCAAAGGCCGCAAGTTTGATCATTTTTAGAGCAGGTTTTAAGCTGCTAATAACAGTATGACAGAATCTTAAGTATGAATACTATTGTCAGTTCGGTTTAATTCCGAGGACTATGCTATGAACATAGATGACTTGCTAAAAGAAGACGAATGTGAATGGTTAGACTTCAAAGAAACCTATCATTCTGACAATGTGAAATTGGTTCACGATATCCTTTGTTTGCTAAACACTGCTACGGATAGAGACCGATATTTAGTATTTGGAGTTTCTGATAGCAAAGCAGAACCAGGAATCCAAAATGATCCGAATAGAAAGGGAAGCGCGGAACTACAAGACCTATTGAGACAATATAACTTCAATAGAATGCCAACCATAAAAGTAAAAACTCACAAACGTATCAACAGTGTTCAGATTGATGTCGTTGAGATAACTAATAGACCAGACAAGCCATTTTTTCTCACCAAAGACAAGAGGAATGGTAAAAATACGATACGCGCTGGAGTGATCTATACGAGAATTGGTGACACAAATGTCCCTTTAAAGGAAAGTGCGCCTAAAGATCAGATTGAACTAATGTGGAGAGAACGTTTTGGGATTGGACTTCCTCCACTTACTAGAATGCTACGGCTCTTAGATGATCCCACTGCTTGGGTGAGAATGGATGGCGATGAGTACCTGTACCACCGTGATTTTCCAGAGTACACAATAATTAGAGGAAGGGAAGTCCATCCTAGGTTTTCAGAGGAATGGTCCAAAAAATTTCCTGACCCCAATGCTTCAAGCATTTACGTGGAACTCCGCTATAACAACACAATCTTGAAGCGCAGCATATTCGTCCTTGTTGATGGAGCACGATATTTTGTACCACTCCCACAAAGGATTGGGCCTCATAAATGGAGAATTAGCAGAAAGAGTATAGAGTTTAAAATTTCCGAGGTTTACTCTCAATGGTACCCATTGGCTACCGCATTAAAAGGAAAAGGAGTAGAAATTGAATGATACATGTAGAAAAAGGATAAATGTTTAGTGATGCAGCTGCTCAAACGGCAATTCCCAGAGTTGCGAATAAATTGCCCCTGTAGGAGTGAGTTGACTCTTAACTAGATATAGGCGATCGACGGTTAACTCACCGAATACCCATTCTTTTTGGAACAGATTAGAAGTTTCAATCATTTTTCCGATCTCGCGGGAATTCGATTTAATTCGGGAAAGTGTGAGATGAGGATGATAAGGTCTTTCTTCTTGCGCAAAACCAAGAGAACTGAACGCCGATTCGACACAAGAAACCAATACCTCCAAATGGTCAACCTCGCCTGATACTCCGGCCCACAGAGTACGCGGCCTCTGCAAAGACGGAAACCCTCCCAGACTGTTGATCGTGAGTGAAAATGGCAAAGTCTCCTTGGTAATTTTTTGAAGAGTCTTTTGAAGAACCGTCACCTGACCCTCTTCAATATCACCGAGAAATTTCACGGTCAGGTGCATCGATTGAGGCGAGACCCACTTAACAGGGAGAATCGAGCTTGCTTGCCCCTGGAATCCGTCTATTGCTTCGCGGATCGAGTCATTCAAATCAATGGCAAGAAAGGCACGGATAGACATGGCAGTGCTCTAGCCCTTGGAATCATTCAACATATATAGCCGCAGCATATTTAAAGCAACTTGAGAAGCCCGCATTTTGACATCCTGCCGATCTCCATAGAATCGAAATTTCTTTGCGCTCGCTCCATGAGGTCCATCGATACCGATAAAGACTAGCCCTACCGGCTTTTGTGCCGTGCCCCCACCCGGCCCGGCAATTCCCGTTACGCTGAGTGCGACATCCGTACCACCCCGCTTTCGCGCCCCCACAGCCATGGCTTTGGCAACAGGTGCGCTCACCGCCCCATGGCGTTGCCAAAGATTCTTGGGAACTCCCAACAGATCTTGCTTGGCTTGGTTGCTGTAACATACAAACGCTCGATCAACATACGCTGAACTTCCCGGAACTTGCGTGAGGCGATGTCCAATAAGCCCACCCGTGCAGGACTCTGCTAGCGCGACCGTGAATGATGCGGACTGAAGTTGTCTTCCAACAACCTCTTCCATTGACTGATGATCTTCCGAGTAGACGCTGTCTCCAAGCACACTTCGAATTTGAGGAAGAAGATTTTTGATTTCTCCCGAATCCCTCTTTGATTGATGAACATCAATCCATTCTCGCAAGACCACCGTGACTCCTAGAGTCGATGCGAGCAGACTTAATTGAACGGATGGCGATCGCTCAATCATCGGCTGAAGACGACCATCGATTTCTAATTCTGTCAGCCCAACGGTCGATAATATTTTTTGATTTAGCACCGTTGACTGCGGCAACTGGTTTGTTAATTGTGATAGCCCTTGTGTTTCAAATATGGCCAGGGCTTCTTTGGATACCCCAGGTAAAGCCATAATCAGAGAACGTTTCCATTCAAGAAGAAAGCCAGGAGCCGAACCCACGGGATTTTCAAGCATCTCGGCACCAACCGGGAGGTAAGCTTGACGAGATAGAGTTTTTGTCAGTTTTTTTCCACGGGATGCATACCGAGCTTTTAAGGCCTTTAATGCTCTGCTGCGACAATGTAACGCGCGTCCAGTCGCCTTCTTTACGGCTTCTCTCGTACAATCGTCAACAGTTGAGCCCAGTCCTCCCGTAAGCACGACGACTTTCGCACGGCGAACTGCTGTCTTTAATACAGAAGCGATGTGATCTAAGTCGTCACCAACAAGGGTTTTCCATCCGACTTCTACCCCACATTTCGCCAATCCTTCTGCTAAAAAATGAGAGTTAGATTCAGTCCGGCCACCATGAAGAAACTCTGTGCCAATCGCAATAATTTCCGCTTTGGGGTGTTTGAGTCGCATTGAGAGTCTATTTAGATTCTGATGATTAATGACAACTGCATGCAACGCAGTACAAAGTATGTAGGTTACTGAATTGTAGAAAAATCTAATTTAAAATCAATTTCTCCACCTTCCCCAGGAAACACCGAAACAGTCGTTGGCAAAAGCGGATCGAACGATCCATACGGAAAGGAAGCCACGACCTTGGCTTTGAACGGTGGATCGTTTGGCCATACTGCGCTCCGATGCGCATGTGCGTCGGATCTGACCTTTTCCGGCTTGATTAAGCGCTCGCCTTGTTTTAAAAGTACATAACTATCAACAGCAAAACTTGGAGTTAACCCAAAAATTGTGACACTCACTTGTAAGAACCCATCTTCGATTATTCGACGAATTTCTTCTTCGGAAGGTGTGACCGAACGGAATGAAAAATGCGCAGATAAGACAGCGATCCCGCCGAGTTTTGTCATCACAATCCCATGAGGTTGTAAATTCTCCGTAGATCCGAATCGCCAATAGAGTTGTGTAGGAGGAATTTTTGATTGAGCGGCAGCCTTTCCCTTAGCTATGGCTTGTTGCATCTGTTCTTCCGTGGGGCTCACGACAATGGCAGAAGACGAAAGAGATAAGCCGAATGTTAGAGCAAGAATGGCACAAAGTTGAGCGAGAATGAACATTGTTCAGAAAAAGAATCAACACCTTACAATCACAACTCGATGCGGGTAACAAATATCATCGCGACTGTCAATAAACATGCCAGCACTATACCTAAAGTAAAATATTAATTAAGCAATCAGATTTTTCAAAATATTTCAACCAGATTCACTTGGATTAGATACAAATCATACAATCATCAATATTCTCAAAAGCCGGAAAAACATTGACAAATTTAATGAAGAGGTGCTAGATAGGCCCTGTCTATACACGCGATTAATTTCCTAAACCGCATCCTGACAGACGAGTCGGAGGATTCCTCATGGCCAGTAGCGAAGAAGCACCCAAGCGCCAATTTGTAAATTTTGCCTATTACAAAGTCGATCCGCAATGGCGTCGTCTCCCAAAAGATGAACGAGACGCTGGCAAGCAAGAGTTTATTCGTTCTATCGAAGAATATGCAGGAAAAGTCATCGTGGTGCCCTACACTACTGTTGGAATACGGGGCGACTGCGACTTTCTCCTTTGGCGAATTAGCTATGAATTAGAACTCTTCCAAGAAATGTCTTCCAAAATGCTGGCGACGGGCCTTGGGAAATACTTAACGACTCCTTATTCTTATCTTTCGATGACTAAACGATCCGTGTACGTGGACAATCATGTTCACGAAGGCCAAGAGAGTCGACGCCTTAAAATTACTCCAGGTCGTGCAAAATATATCTTCGTGTATCCATTTGAAAAAACGCGAGATTGGTACCTTCTCACAAAAGCTGCTCGGCAAGGGATGATGGATGAACATATTGAAATTGGACATCGCTACCCTTCCGTTAAGCTCAATACGACCTATTCCTTTGGGCTGGACGACCAAGAATTTGTCGTCGCGTTTGAGACTGACTCACCTGAAGATTTCTTGGATTTAGTGATGGCTCTGAGAGAAGCCGAAGGCAGTCGGTACACCAAACGCGATATCCCCATTTTCACCTGTATCATGAAAAGCTTAAAAGAAGTGGTTGATACGTTAGGGGGATAGTTGCAGGTCTCTTTTCTCTCACTCAATTCGTGAATACGCTGACTTTCGCTCTTGATTATCACTCGCTGATCACTCCTTTCTTCACCATTCACAACCGACTCGGTGAATGCTGATACCTCACCAAGAAGCGCAGCTTTCCTTTCACTGGCCCTGCCAGGCCTTGGATTATTTCTACGAGGATATCCTCAACAGGCTTCCGCCGTTCTGATCATTAGCGTCCTGCTGGGATTTGGAGGCTGGTGGGTAGGTCATTGGGGAGGTCCTGGCTCACAAGTCTTCTTTTGGACACTCTTTTTCTTGCCATGGTGGGTCTTTCAGAGTTTTCAGGCTTCCCTCTCATCGCCACAGGGCATTATTCCTACCTGGAAACGTATTTGGGAACGAGGACATGATATACGATATCTTGGAGGACTCTTCTTATTTGCTGCGATGATGGATCTCTCTATCATCCTTATGAATCCTGACTATCATTTGCATGTCTTTTGCATAAGACCTACAGGGACGATCGGAACCCTGGTCAAGCTCCAATCTCCGTTCTTTCATGTTGTCATCGGGTATGGATTTCTTCGATTACTGCGGTGGGGACTCTTTGCTTATCTCGTCTACGCCGGCTATGGACTCACCAATGCCCTCGTAAACTTTGCCTGCGAAGGGTATGGGCGAATCCGGCTGGTATTTTTCGTCACGCTCGTGGGCTTTACTCTATACATACTCTACAGACGGCAGTGTTTTAGAAGCTAATAAGCCTCATATCCTCCTCTGATTTGCCGAGATTTTGACAGTCTTTCTGTAGGTATGGTATCTAAAATTGTCTTGAATAGGGCTTTAATTTATGGCGGAAGAAGAACAAAATAGCCTCCTTGTTCGGAGGGACAAGGACGGTGCGATCACTCTGTACGCGGATGAAGACTGGGCCATTGAACGTGGGGCTGATCCAGCCGAACTGGTCACCGTACCAATTCCCCGAGAGCTCTATGTATCCGGGACAGTCCAACAACTTCGTGAACACGCCGCAACGTACCTCGAATCCCTGGATGAGGCAAAAGGTTCTTAACTGAACACACATGAACTTCTCAATGATGACTACATCCATGTAAGATAACTACATGTCAGCTCTAACGTTTACCCATATTGAATCATCATTGAATGAATTGCCCATTCAAAACCGGACAATGGTTCGACTACTTTTGCTTCAATATTTTAATCTACCTGAAGATGAAATTGAGTATATGGCCGCTGATCAGCCTGATTCACGCTTTATGGCTGGCGAGCAACCCAAAGATAAACGGTTTACACGAGAAGCGGTTGATAATGTGTTCAGTCGAGCGGAGCAATACAGTGTCTTACTTCGACAAAAACGTGAACGGCCTGGCCTCCAAATTGAATGTCTCGAGCAACTCATCGCCCATACGGCTCAGGAAATCAAAATTGCCGAACGCCTTATGTTGACAGATCTTGAGATTGATCAGGAAACACAGAACCAACATAAAACCCAGGCTATGACGGCCTTGGTCAAACAAGTTCGTCGTCAGCTCGATCGTTCGGTTGAACAGGGCGAGATTTCAGAGAATGAGTATCTCCCCAAACGATTGCTCCTCGAATATCAGCTGCTCATCAGAAGGCAAGAACGCCAAAAGCGTCGTCTCAAAATGGCTAAACAAGAATTTCAAATGGCAGGAAAATCCCCTTTGCAAGATCACGAAATTGCGCATATCTGGGGCATCCCTCTTGGAAGCTTGGCCGCGAGAAAAGTCAAAGCCCTTCACCAATATCTCACCAACTTACAAGTACAGCTACGAAGGAGTAATGGAAACTCTGACAATTCGGCAACAGAATCTTCAGCAGACCTGCGCCCAGACTATTGGCAGCAAACGCTCGGAACATTGTCTTCGCGACCTCTTGAACGGTCAGTCGTCTCCTATACTGGGCAGGAACGGAGCGAAGAGACCCTCATGGAAAAACTTCAAGCATTCGCCACACGACAAATGACTGAGGAGGAAGAGACACGCTTTTGGGGAAACATTACCAAACAACATGACAGTGAACATGCCGGCATGTGGAACTCGCATGAACGGTCAATATTTTCATTACAGAAACTCTCGGCCATACTCAAAGAAATTGATCTCTCGGACGAGGCGATTGAGGAAGAGCTACAATCTCGTATTATTTCTCCGACAGCGGCAGAACAGCTTCCTGAACCAGAACAACCAGAAGAAACCGGGGAACTCAGCGAAGAAGCCTTGGGGGTCTTACAAAAATTGGTCGGCGAACTTGATAACAAACGACGTAACTAGCCGCGACGGCCATTCTCAAACTACCTGATATTCTTTCCATTCATTGTTTCACGTCAGATTGCGTTTATCCCTTCATGCTGGACAGAATTTGCGTAGACCATTCAATGGCTTGTATATACGCTTTTTGAATAACAGACGGGTCAATGTGGACGCATTTCACATCTTGCCATTCACCTTGCTCAAAGGCAATCACACATTGTAAGACTTCACCTAACAATCCAATCCTGTCCAACAACGCACCTTTTACTTCGGAGGATAACGGGAGAGAATCAAGGACTTCCGATAACTCACAATCAAAAAATCCATCTAACACAGAGAATAAGCCAATCGTAAAAAACTGATCAGTGAACTCCTGTTCCAGTGCTCGACCAAGTTGCTCGCACATGTGAGCACGAACCGTGGCTGTCACTAACAATTCATACGGCTTATCTTCCATGCTGGCCAAACTCATCAACGTAACCCACATTCTGAGTTTGTCGATTCCCACCATACAGGCCGCTTGCCCGATGGAATCAACTTTTTTCGGTAACCCGCAATGAGCGGAATTTACGTACCGTAACAGCTTATAACTCAGCGAAACATCGCTTTTAATCTCACTCTCGATCTTTGAGATCTCAATGTCTTCCTCTTGGAGTTTCGCCAGCAACATGAGTATCGCGACACGATTGGCCGGGACCTTTGCTCCGGAAACCACATTTGGTTTACAAAAAAAATATCCTTGAAAATAATCAAACCCGAGGCCTCGACAAAACTCAAAGTCTTCATGGGTTTCAACTTTTTCCGCTAAGAGTTTGATGGGATATTGACGGAGCCAGAGAACATGTTCTTGAATTTCTTCATGTGAAAGTGCCATCACGTCGACTTTCACGATATTGGCAATCTCCACAAGAGGCTGCAGTGAGTCATGATAGATGAAATCATCTAGCGCAATGGTATACCCTTGCTTGGAAAGATCCGTGAGTACCTCAATAATTTCATCGGTCGGTTCAACATTTTCTAGAACCTCTAACACCACTTGCTCTTTGGGAAGCGTCTGACACAACTGTCCGAGAATGAGATTTGAAGTCATGTTAATAAACGCCAGTCGATTACCCACAATTTGTTCAAGGCCAATCTCAAGCATCGTATTCATCATGACACTGGCTGTCGCGGCGTCACCATCAAGGAAATTAGCCTGATTCGAGTCTCCCCCTCGGTACAATAGCTCATAAGCAAACACATCGACCTCTGTTCCATAGATCGGCTGCCGACCCACGAGTGCCGTCGTGTTTTTCACAGAAGCTGGATTTGCTATGGGCATGGATTAGAAGATCTTTCGTTCAAAGAGAAATCGGAAGTTAGACATTTAGACATGTACGAAATGACAAAGAAAAAGTCCTAACACAAATAGTTATAAATACCTAATTTTTATACATTTGCCTTTTAAGCTATCGTGAATCTTTATCGGCGATGAAAACCCATGGCTTGAGAGAGAAAAATGAACAAATCACCCGATAACATTTACAAAACGGAGATACGAGCATGATTATTAAATTCTCAACTCGACAGACATATGAAAAGCTCATACACAAAATGTACATGAGAGATAAAATTTTTAACATGAAGACTGCTGAACGATTAATCAATAATGACATGGGGCAGAATTGAGCGAATGCCTCTCGCTATGGTATAGATGAGACGGGCCCCAATCGAAATAATACTTGATCGTAACACATCATATACGTGGCGGTGTAGCTCAGGTGGTAGAGCAGCGGACTCATAAGCCGCGGGCCGGGGGTTCGAGACCCTCCACCGCCACCATTGTTTTCAACAACTTGTGGTTTATGGAAGTTTCGAAAGATTGGGCAGGTGTTACATAAGTGTTAATTTTAGAGGCAGCTGTTAGCAGGTCGGATTCAGATACGTGGTTATAACGTCTATGCATGTGCTCAGATTTGTGCCCTCCGTTACTCATAGAAGTGATGATATGGACTCCATTTCTTTGGTACTCCTCCTCACTGGCTAAAAAGCTCCACTGACACCTCGTCGCTCGGCTGAAATTCATAAAAATCTTCTCTGGGATATCCCCCAGCTTGCTGGAGGGTTCTTTACGTATACATTTAAAAGAATTTAGTATTCGGTTGAATTAGACGTTGGCCTTATCTTTCTAAGACGTGGCACCTTTCCTTTCACTGAAGTGGGAGATTCTGTAAGCTTCCCCATCAAGTCGACAAACAAAAACCCCGCCTTTCCTTTCGGTCTAGCGGGGTTCTTAAGAGATTATCCCAGAGGTTCTCGCAGGCCTCTAGGATGCTTTATGCCTTTATGTAATCAGTCCCCCCTGAAACGCACATGACAATGGAGATGATCATCAGAAATACTTTCTGCACTATTGACACATCACATCTTGAAGCCTAGTTACCATCGGAGCCGATGAGACCATGACCGCCTCGGACACACCAAAAAAAATGATTTTCAGTTTTGACAGTCGAATCGACAATTTGATAGCCAGTTCCCCCGGCGAAGTTCACCGTAAGACCTTTCATCGAAAAGTCTGGTTTAGTTGTCGTTGACCAATACTTTGCTGATTTGACATCTTCAAAGGGATGCCCATTGGGCAGAGCTGGTGAGGAATTATCCGGCTCGATGAGGCTGGCTAGTTCCGCCACAGTTGGGCCTCGCCATCCCATGCGGTCACCAACAATCCTGCTATTACAGTTAACCGGTGAACCTCGAAAATTACTACTCCCTGATGGAGTTTTTTCCCAGACCAGACCTGTTTCCTTATCTAATACCGCATCATTGCTAAACTCTTTCAATACGATAAAGCGCGTCTTGTCATTAATCTGTTCATCCCAGCTCTTGAGATCAAGCCCCCATGCCACTGTAACTACCATGAGTTGAACCACTGCTAAACAAAACCACAAGAGACTCTTCGCTGTCATACCGATACCCTCATATTCTGAATTATTGAAACTGTCAAGATGATGCCAAGTTTTTCATGGGTGCAATCAAATATCAAGATACGATAAATGCAGCGAGGAAGTCTAACAAAGTGTTCTGATAGATCTTCTATCGGTTGATTACACTGGTGAAAGCGTTGTGTTTTGGGTAGTCGGTTCAAGCAGCATGCTTTTCTGTCTACAAGTTTACAGTATTTTTTATCTAGTATTAGTCTTTCAAATCAAAGTTGAAAGCAGCCGAGAGTCCCTAATTGAATTAGATGTGAATAGTTTCACTAACCGGCTCGTGTAGAACATCCTATAAGCTCCCGGCAAACCTCACTTGAATGACGAGGCCGAGCGGAGCGAGAAGCCTCCCGAGATAGTGCACACAGAGAACAGGTCCCATCGTTGTAAACTCGAGTCCTGTCTTGCTCAAGTACGGGATAGGTGTACAGCAATTTTTCCAAACACAAGGAGTCGATCTTTAGGCCCCCGCCTACCCCAAATAAAAAGCACCCCCGGGTGGGTCAAATCTGAGCTAATTAATATCTGGCTCCTCGATCCACATTTTAGATTGAAGCATCAAACCACCCGACATGGTTATCAACGGTGTCCAAGCTGTCAACGCGGGATCACAGGCTTCAAGCTTTGGAAGATTATACCCGCTTGGCTCTCCTGACGAATGATTGATGTTTGATATGACGTCGTGGATCTCAACATTGAGCGATAGCCAATTCAATGAACGTCCTCATGGTTGAAATGGGGAATGACGCAGGGTGAGCGTGGATACCTGGGAGCAACCTCATCACGAGATTGGGGTACTCAACAACGGGTGCCACCTCATCAGGCTCCCCGATACGGAACCATCGTCTCCAAGATTCCCTCGATTGGAATTTATTGGAATTCGCTATAGTTGGCGCGTTATCGTTTCGGGACAACTGAATGGGCTCTAACCTTCTCTGGGTTAGAAGAACCAGCGGAAAAAATGATGAGATATATGGAGGGAAACCTATCGTCTGAGTAGGGACTTTTGATTCTGTTCGTGATGTGATAGGGGTAGAGATGCTCAGAGTTTTTCATCTATCGATTGATATCTGGGATTGAGCAATTGGAATTTCAACATGAACATGGGTCCCTTGTTTCGCTTTACTATTGATTTTGAGTCTCGCTCCAATTTTTCGTGCACGCGCCACCATGTTGCCCAGCCCATTGCCTTGTGCTTGAACGAGATCCACTTCAAAACCCCGACCATTGTCGACAATCTCTAACGCCACAACTTTATCATTCCCCTTTAAGGTCACACTTACTTTTTTGGCTTGCGAATGACGTTGACTATTTCTGACGGCCTCTCGCGTAATATGCATTAATTGGAGACTTTGATCTTTCGTAAGATGCTCTGCAACCTTTGAGTCGATTTTGACTTGAATCGGTAACCCGTAACCTTGACACATCTCTTCGATCAAGGCCTGCAAAGCCACACCAAAATTATCCCCGACCACGAGTCCAGACTTCATACTTTCTAAAAACTCTTGCACCAAATGAGTAAGGGTATTCACTTGTTCAATAATCATGTTCACAGGCTTACCGACCTCTAGGGCAACATGCATTTGCTTGAGGGACCGTAGTTGGTCCTCATGATGCTGTGTCACCACCATCGTCCGATCTTTCAAGATTTCACGAAACTGCTCGTTTCGTTTATAGGCCTGCAGTAATGGGGCAACCAAAGCCACGCCAGCAACCAACAACGCAGAAATACTAAAACTGACTAAGGCGTGGACGAGGGTCAGGACTTGCCCTTCTCTTCCTGGGGACTGATCGAACAACTGCATCGTTCCTTGTGCAACCAGGAGACATAGTGCTCCACCAATGAGTACCCAAGGAAGAGTTTTCCCTGTTGTTCGTACCAGTCGTAAAGCAAAAAGAGCTGCCAATCCATTGAGTACAATCGCCAGTGAAAGAATAATAGTTGCAATCATCTCAGATGCGCCTTAATTTGCTACCAGTCGAAACAATCTCCCAGGACATTCCCAGTTCTTGTAGCCGGACTTATCTCTCAACATGAATCAGGTTAACCGTATTTTCTCGGACAATTGTTCGCTCAGCTTGACGAGGGTCAAGTCATCTGTTTAAGAAGCACGCTCAATTTCTAGTAACGACACACAACTGCTTCTTCAACCCTTCTTTTGAGGTATTTACCCTACAGAGGTCAGCTCGCCAAACTAGAATTTTCATAGATACGACAAGAAAAGAACACAATGCCTCGTTTCACTAAATCCCTTGTGTGCGGAATTATCGGACTCCTTGCTTGGACCTTGTCTATTCAGCTTGTTCCCGTACAACTTGACGCACAACCGATGTCTCTTCATTGTCAACCTCATGAGACCGAACAAGAACTATTCCAAAGTATGATCGATGGCATCATCACTCACATACATAATGATGGAACGATGCTGTCAATAACGGTATCTCCTGCGTGGCAATCGTTAAGCAACGGATCGAAAAAACGCATGTATCACTCTCTACAATGTCTTGCCCAAGATAGGAACGTGGATTTTCACATCAGCCCCTCACAAGTTCACCATCCCTAAAGTCCCACATTCTTGAATTCAGAGCAGATTTCTCCATCGAGAAAATTTTATTTTTTAGGAAGTGAGGATGTGAGATTAGAAAAATTTAGAGCGTTGCGGCATTTTGCATATCGGAAAGGGATTCTCGATAGAACTCGACCAACCACTCTGCGTGATGAGAATCGACCATCACCAATTGACGCTGATCATAGGTATTAGCCCGGTAAACATACGTAAAGGGCCCAGCGATCCCCAGTTCAATATGCATGGCACGGCCATTATGTTCACGAAACGTTTTCTCTTCTGTCACAGATCGATCCGGTAAAGATTCCCAGACGTATTGCGCCCCTAAAGTGTGATTTTCATAGCAAGGAATATGCTTTTGGTTTTTGATTTCCTGCGTCCTCCAGATTTCTGGAATGGATGCCTTGATTTCCTGCTCGGTCATGTTCTTCAATCGAGCCCATGATTGGGCAATCATCGATCCATCTCGAATGCTTCCCAAGAGTATTCCCTGAAACTCGTTAGCGATCGACACATATCCATACGCGATGACCGTACGCCACGTTCCAGTCTGTAAGGTACATGCCCCAACCTTCTCGTGTTGCTCCACCACGGTGGAAAAGGCTTTTCGAAAAATACCCAGTGCCAAGCACAGATGTTCGCCGGCGATTCCTGAACAGGCATACAGACTCTGCCCAACATTCCAATCGGGTTCTTCATCCCAAGGAAATTCTTGCTCCACACTCCGACGACTCACCTCGTAGAGCGGTCCATCATTGACATATTCTCCAAATGAGTTGTACGTCAGACATTGAGGCTCGCTTATATTGTTAAACCCTCGGCTTGCCAATGCCCGTTGTAGAAGAATCCGTCGACCTAAGTGCTGGACTTTTTCACACAACAGCAATTTCCCATCAGGTGTCAGCACTCGACTCAGTGAATCTAACCTTTCTTTGATTCCCGTCTGACTTTCACTTCTTTCTTGAAGGGTGGAGTCCTGAATTCTTGAAAATGTGCTCCAATCAGCACTACACAATCCCGGAGAATGTTCAGATTGAAACAAAGCCTGCGTTGAGACAAGACAATCAAATTCTCCGGTCATGTCTTCATCAGGAACCTGACAGCATTCAAAAAGAACGTTGTTTAACTGTCGCTGCAAGGCTTGCTGCGAAGCCATCGTGATTGATTGCGACGAACGGTCAATGCCCACAAAAGTAATATTCGGAAACATGGTCGCCCAAAACGTCGTGAGAATACCAACACCACATCCAAAGTCTAATACTCGCTCCACGGAAGACAAGCGTGAGGAGATGGCGATCCCCGCTGCGTGAAAAAAGTCATATCGCTGACTATATAAAACGGGAAGAATCGCTGGAGTCGCCGCAAGATCGTAAAAGCGAATGTCTGCTGAGGAATCTCCCGGGGTCTGGCGATACCGAGCGAGTTGTTGGAGGGAAGAAATATCAGATG
The DNA here is from genome assembly GCA_965223675.1 of Nitrospirales bacterium. Lineage (GTDB taxonomy): Bacteria > Nitrospirota > Nitrospiria > Nitrospirales > UBA8639 > JAGQKC01. The sequence goes on from OZ245013.1 coordinate 1,452,611, forward strand.
CTGAGAGCGCGTCTTTCTGCCACTGATAATAGGCTGCTTCATCTTGAAATCGCTTCAGGCCCCACGAATGCAAATGCGCCTCAAGCAAACGAGAAAGCTCTGAATTCGAATAATAATTCGACATGCAACTGACAGATGACAGGCTTCAAGACAAAACGAGACCCCAGAAGACTCAATGGCTTCTTTGACATAGAAGGGAATATTCCAGGACCTTTAACGACAGAAATGATGCACCTTTACCATCAAAACTTTGCAGATAACATCATCGCATCTTGATAGGTCGGTGGCACGGGATGAGGTTGCTGCAACTGACCAGTCCCGAGAGCGACAAACTTTTCCGTTGTGAGTGTGTCTAACGTTAATGGTCCACGTGCGTGAAAAAGAGTCGTACTCATTCCAACTTCAGGCCCGAGCCCTAACGGCTCTCCGCCGTGAAGCCTTGTGGATGCGTTTACCATGACCGCACTTGAATCCACTTCCTGAACAAATCGCATAGCCGTCTGATAATTTCTCGTGACAATCGTGTCGGTATGCCCAGGCCCAAATTGGTCGATATGCGCAAGCGCTTCGTCAAGACTATTCACGACCTTAATATTGAGCTCCATTGATTGATACTTTTCACTCCAATCCTTCGTCGTTGCCTCCTTAATACCTAAGTGACCAGTCATCTCCATGATTCCCATGATCGAAACGGTCTTGGGACAACCGGTCAACTGCACTTTAAACTCTTCAAGCAACCGTCGCATGAGTCCAGGAAGAATATGACGCGCGACCTTTTGATGAATGAGGACGGTATCAACGGAATTCGAGGCTTCAGGATCTTGGACTTTGGCATTCACCACAATCGTTTGCGCCAACGGAATATCAACCTCTCCATCCACATAGACATGGGAAATCCCCCCGTCGTACCCAAGCACGGGAACTTTTGCCTGCTCCACGATTCCCTTGCGCAACCGAGTTTTTCCGCGGGGAATGACTGCATCCACGTATTTCACCAATCGGCTAAGCTCAAGAGCCGCTTCTGGCTGAGGCCGATCGAGAAATGTCATGGCTCCCTCTGGGACTCCTGCCTCTGTGGCCGCATTCAGGAGACAATCAGCAACGGCCTTATTGGTATGCAACCATTCGGTTCCCCCTCGGTACACGCAAACATTGGCTGATTTTAGGCACATCGAAAACGCTTCAAGCGTCACATGCGGGGCCATATCGGAAATGACCGCCACGACCCCTAAAGGGACTCGCACACGCCCGACTTGTAAGCCGTCAGCCGTCATCCACATTTTCGATATCTCACCGATAGGATCCGGAAACTCTACAACACGTTTCAACCATTCACCCATTTGATCCAATGACTCTTCCGTTATCCTGACACGCTCGACAATTTGACGATAGACTTGCTTATCCTGATCTTTGGAAATTTGTTCAAGATCCTGACGATTGGCTTCGAGAAAGACTGATTTGTTATCCAGAAATGCCCGGAGCATAGCCTCAAGACCTTTCACTCTGACCTGATTGGAGAGTCGCGCCAAAGGCCGTGAGGCTTCTTTTGCCTTTTTCGCTAGCTCTTGCACATATATTTTTACTGGGATTTCGACCATCTATTCTGTAACCTCCTCATACACCACAACGACTCATGTTGAAGATCATGGCTCGACTATACCGACGGATAAACAAGGGAGTCAAAAACAGACACAAGCACCGAATATCTTCCACACCACTGAAAATGAACTAATTCGTTTCAGCACCCCGATTTCAGTCTGCTTGAATTAATGAGATCTCTATGCTAATCTTTCTAAGTTTGTGAATGTAAAAGTATTTTTTGAATATCTTCTATTTCTCGGTCACGAGAGCTTTTCTTTCTCGAACACAAATTTTCAGTTTAGTGCCCGAGGCATGAATGTTGTCACTGTTTGCGACGACGGCTAAAGATTTTCCAATCGTAATGAAAGGAGTGGAAAAGCTCTACTATGGTCACGATTAAAAGTTTACTGGAAGCTGGCGTGCATTTTGGGCATCAAACAAATCGGTGGGACCCCAAAATGAAACCATATATCTTCGGCGAACGAAATGGCATCTATATTATTGACTTACAGATTACGCTTCGATGCTTCACCAAAGCTTTTGAATTTGTCCGTGATACGGTGGCAGCAGGAGAGTCAGTCCTTTTTGTCGGAACGAAGCGCCAAGCCATGGATATCGTCGAAGAAGAAGCCACAAGGTGTGAAATGTTCTACGTCAATCAACGATGGTTGGGAGGAATGCTTACTAATTTTCAAACGCTTCGACGAAGCATCGGCCAACTCAAAAAACTCGAAGCCGCCGAAACAGACGGTACCTATGAACGACTGAAGAAAAAAGAGATCGTTCGAATGGAGAAGGAGCGCACGAAGTTACAAAAATATCTCAACGGCATTAAGGAGATGGCCAACTTGCCAGGCTGTATTTTCGTCCTCGACACCCGCATTCAACATATTGCCGTCAAAGAAGCCAACCGCTTGGGCATTCCTGTCATTGCCATTGTTGACACGAATTGTGATCCGCATGGAATTGACTATCCCATTCCTGGCAACGATGACGCGATTCGTTCGCTTAAGCTTTTTTCAGCCAGTATAGCGGATGCATGCCTAGAAGGACTCGAACTACGTAAGAAACAGGAACAATCGGCAGAAGGCGATGATGGGATCATGGCTGAAATGCTCTCAGTACGAACTTCGACTGACAATATTGAAAGTGTACAGACTCCGTAATTCGTGTCCGGTTTGTCGCACAAGCATCAACGATTCACACCTACTACATCAAATAAGGAGAAACTCTTTCATGGCTAGTTCTGCTGCCTTGGTGAAAGAGCTTCGCGGCAAGACCGGGGCAGGTATCCTCGATTGCCAAAAAGCTCTTCAAGAAAACGGAAATGATATTGAAAAAGCCATTGACCATTTACGACAAAAAGGGTTAGCGGCAGCTCAAAAAAAAATCGGACGTGAAACAAAAGAAGGACTCATTTTCGCGTATATTCATCCTGGATCTAAAATTGGCGTCATGCTTGAAATTAATTGTGAAACAGATTTTGTCGCTCGTAACGAGGAATTCTCTGCTCTTGCCAAGGATTTAACCCTTCAAATTGCCGCCGCCAATCCTTCTTATGTGAAGCGAGAAGATGTTCCTTCAGATCTGATAGACCGGGAGAAGGCTGTCTACGAAGGACAAGCCAAAGAGATGGGAAAACCTGAAGCTGCCTGGAACAAAATTGTCCAAGGAAAACTTGAAAAATTTTATCAAGAACAATGTCTTCTCGAACAAGGTTTCGTCAAAGACCCCAACACCTCGATTCAAGACCTGCTCACACAAAAAATTTCTAAACTTGGTGAGAATATTATTGTCACTCGGTTTATCCGCTATCAGTTGGGACAGGAATGAACCCTCCGAAGTATCGGCGCATTCTCCTCAAGATTAGTGGAGAAATGTTAGCTGGTGATCAGGGCTACGGCATCCAACCTTCGATCCTTGAAAGTTTGGCTTCTGAAATTTCAGATGTCTTAACCATGGACATAGAAGTGGCTCTCGTCATTGGGGGCGGCAATATTTTTCGAGGGCTGGAGGCTAGCGCTTCTGGCATGGAACGAGCATCGGCTGATTATATGGGTATGTTAGCAACGCTGCTCAATGCCTTGGCGCTTCAGAATGCTCTGGAGGCCAAAGACATTGCGACAAGAGTACTTTCAGCTATTGAAATGAGACAATTAGCAGAGGGGTATATTCGCCGTCGAGCGATTCGCCATTTAGAAAAAAAGCGTGTGGTCATCTTCGCAGCAGGTACGGGAAATCCCTACTTTACGACTGATACGGCAGCGGCATTGCGAGCCATGGAAATTGGAGCAGATGTTATTCTCAAAGGCACCAAGGTCGATGGAATATACGACGCAGATCCCGTGACCCATCCAGAGGCAAAACGATTCACCCAATTACCGTTTTTGTCCGTGCTCAATAAAAACCTCAAAGTGATGGACGCGACCGCCATCACATTATGTATGGACAATAATCTTCCCATCATTGTCTTCGATTTAACCAAACCGGGGAATATTCGTCGCCTTCTCGAAGGACAAGCGATTGGGACTTTAGTGGCCCAAGATGCTACTATTCAATAAAAGGGATGACAGATTATGGCACATCCATCCTTGCAAAAAGTCACCAAACTCATGGAAGGGGCCATTGAGCACCTAAGACGTGAATTTACGACTCTTCGCACGGGACGAGCTTCCGTCGGGCTCTTGGATCATATTACCGTTGATTACTATGGCACACCAACTCCTTTAAAGCAGGTGGCGAACTTGTCCGTTCCTGAAAGTCGCCTTATTCATATTCAACCCTGGGACCCATCAATCATCAAAGATATTGAAAAAGCCGTGACGGCGTCAGAATTAGGCGTGACACCATCAAACGACGGCAAAATCATTCGTCTACCGATCCCTCCACTGAGTGAAGAACGACGAAAAGAATTGGTTAAATTGTGCAAAAAGTATGGCGAAGAGACAAAAGTCCAGATTCGAGGGTTCCGTCGAGACGGCAATGACGAATTAAAACGTCTTCAAAAAGAAGGAGACATTTCAGAAGACGAACTTCGCAGAGCAGAAGGAGAAAATCAGAAATTGACCGATACGTATATACATAAGGTCGATGATTTGTTAAAGAAAAAAGAGGAGGAAATACTCGAAATTTAGGAACGTTCCGTGATACAGCCACCGACATTTCCCAACGCGCTCGCCTCATCTGGTTTGTCTCCTCTTACAGCGTCGATCAAGATTTCAGCATTAGCCAATAACCTCTCAGAAATTCGTCGCTGTATCAGCCCATCGTGTGACATTCTTGCCGTGGTGAAAGCCAATGCCTATGGCCACGGGGCGACAATGATTGCCAAGTCATTGGTGGATTTAGGTGTCCAGCGTTTGGGAGTCGCCACCGTTCAAGAAGGATGTACATTACGACAGCATGGGATTACTCAACCCATTCTTGTGATGGGCGGTCTTCTTCCGAACCAACTTCAAGAGCTCATCCAACATCGATTAACCCCAGTGTTGTCGAATGACGAGATCACTCACCTCCTTGCTGAACTGATCGATCAGAACCTCTCACCCTACCCTGTTCACGTCAAAGTCGATACAGGGATGCGAAGGCTTGGGTTCAATGCAGATTCGGTCCTCTCATTTCTCGACACGAAACCATTTCAGCATCTCCTGCATGTGGAAGGAGTCATGACACATTTAGCCGATGCCGATAATCTGGACTCAACATTTACTCAAAGTCAACTCAAACAGTTTCAATCGCTGATCAGCCAAATCAAACTCACTGGACATTCCATTGCTATGTTTCATGCCGCTAATAGCGCCGGAATCATGTATCACCCCACATCCCACTTCAACATGGTACGTCCAGGCCTCATGCTCTACGGTTGTGCAACGAGAAAGACTCCGCACGTCGACATCGCGTTGCAGCCAGCAATGAAGATCTCTTCACACGTTGTCCAGGTACGAGCCGTAGCCGAGGGTGAGGTCTTGGGATATGGCTGCAGCTATCGGACAACGCGACCTTCGAAAATTGCGACCTTGCCCGTTGGATATGCTCATGGATATTCCCGAAGTCTTTCCAACCGAGGCATTGTGCTCGTTCAGGGACAGCGGGTTCCTGTTGTAGGGAGGGTTTGTATGGATATGACGCTTGTCGACGTTACGGATCTTCCCCAGGTAGTCCTTGGAGAAGAAGTTGTCTTATTAGGACGTCAAGAAGAAGAAGAAATCACAGCAGAGGAAATTTCTGAATGTCTAGGAACCATCCCGTATGAGGTCTTATGCAATATGGGAACTCGAGCCCATCACGTCTATGAACCTCTTTAGGCCTCTAAAATGCCTCAGAATGCCAAATTTCAGGTTTTCAGTTTTCGTTTGAGTCGCTTTTCTACACTCGCCACCTTTCCGCCAAGTCGACCTTTTTTCCCGCGACGGTAATCTACCTTAATCACGCAAGACACTCGTCCACAATCTTTTCTCATTCGCTCATAACATTTCTTCACCACGCCGAAGACCTCGTCCCACTCCCCTTCTAACACCGTGCCCATGGGATTGAGACGATAATCCACTCCACTCTTGTCAATAATTTCAAGAGATCGTGAAACGTATTGCCCAACACTTTCCCCTTTTCCAAGAGGCGACATACTAAATTCTAACAGTACCATAGTTAAGCCTCCTTCACCTGCTGAGCCATCTGTAACTCTTGCCATCCTTTGGGATACTCGAGTTTCCCTATCAGGTGAAATCCCTTGATCATCTGTTGAAGCTGCTCTCGTCTTTTCATCTCACTTGGTTCAGATTTTCGAAGATTTTCGCGTACACCAGCAAGCCAGTTTAAACATTCGCCCAGCTCTTCATCAAAAATACCCTCTAAATCTTCGCGAAGGGCTTTTGCTAAAGACGGTGACGCTCCACTTGTGCTAATCGCGACCCGTAAATGTCCCCGTTTGACGAGAGCCGGCATGGTGACCGTTGAAAGATCTGGTTGATCGATTGACCACACCAGAAACCGTTCAGTTTTTGAAAGATCATATAACTGTTTTGCCAGCTCATCATCACCAACCTGTGTATTCATCACTAGAGTTACGCCATTTTGTACATCTGTTATGCGAAACGTTCGGCCACGGTGAATAATTTTTCCGGAAGCTGTGTACTTGCGAAGAATGGTATGCAGGGTCGGATTCACCACGGTCACTTTTCCCCCAGCATCTAAAAGACGATCAATTTTCTCGACCGCTTCCTCACCTCCGCCCAGCACAAGGCAAGACCGGCCCTCCACATTCAAAGACACCTGAAATCCAGCATTAAAATCCATAGCTCTTGTCCTTTCCATTCAAAAATCTAGGGAAATCTATCTTACCTGAGAGAAAGACACCAGGAAAAGTATATTACAAAAGGAAAAAACTCAGAGAACACAATATTCACGGGGAAATTTAGATGATTCTAGAGTGGCGGCTCTGATTCAGTGATGGATTCTTCAGGTTCTACCATCGGCTCTTCGGAATCATCACGCGTGGAATCGGCCTTGTCCGGTATGGAATCGGCCTGAGGAACTGTGGGAGATATTTCGGCAGAAGAATCATTTAGATCAGGCTCTACAAGGGTTGATGAAAATCCATTAGGCTTTTTCACACGAAGAATCGGTGGATCCGTCACAAATGGGGCATAGCCCCGAACGTCGAGGGTCACCGCATCTCCTTCATCGACAAGTAAGGTAATCTCAGGAATCTTTTTCTGAAAAGTCGCAAGTAACGCTCCATCTGGAGCAGAAATGGTTAACAAGAGACGATTTTCTTCTAACTGTTTTTTTACGACAATCCCTTGAACACCAGAACGAGCGGCCGTTATCCCTTTTGGGAAATATGGTTTCAGATATCTGGGAGCGACAGACGGAGCCCCAAGACCGATGCCGATACCAATGAGAAACGTGAAAAGAAGAACCCACATTTTCATAGCAATATCTTAACACACGTAAGGCGCTAGACGTGCCTTACTGAGTCTGACCGTCGCACCTCAACACTTCTTCTTTTAACAAACGAAAGAAGTTGAAGCGCAATTACCTCTGAAATGAAACTCCACGGCCTAACATCCGTGGTCTCTTTTGCTATATGCTTCGCATGAGGCGCGTTGCGCCTCCCAGCTCTCACCCCCACCCTGACAGATGGGATACTCTCGCTACAATAGAGTCGAACGGTAACGTCACCGGCTACCTTGCCACCATTCTACCATGTTATATAGTCTTGAAAAGGAACCCAACAGACAGATAAATTTATGTTCTGCTATAGTATTCCCATATTGACGCGTCTTATCTTTTTCGCCATGTTTTTTGTTTTTCTCTTTATGCAGGGATGCGCATCCTCGTCTTATACTGTCCCAGAAACGCTAGAACCCCGAATTGATAATCAGTTACCATTTCATGCAGTCCTCCAATCCCCAGACCTCCATAAAGGCAAATTCACGCCGATAATCAGTCCTTGTTGGAGGCGAAGTGCTTCAGGCTCAAGTGGGCTCAAGGGCTACAGGAGGGCACCCAATTGGAAGTTCTTCAACTACCGTTGGATGAATGGCATCAACCCATGAGAGAACGAACAGCATCACACGGTCGTTTTTTGGCTCTCAATAAGAAATTTTTAGACCCCGCGACATTTCCTCCACAGACACGTGTGACCATAGTGGGGGAAATCATGGGCTCACGGATCGGGCCTCTCGATGAAATGGACTACCAATATCCAATGCTGGAGATTAAAGACTTGCACATTTGGGAAACGGATCTTTACGAATCTTCGCAACAACATGGACCACGGTGGAGCATCTTTGGCGGTGGAGGCACCGGCACCCGTACAGGAGGTGGAATCGGCATCGGAATAGGATTTTAACAAGTTTCGGATTAGATGTTTTCCCACGTTCTTTCGTAGTACTATATAGGCACATGAGGTTAGCAATGCTAGTGAAAATCAATACGATGAAATTGTCTTTACGGTTTTCGGTTTTCTCTCGCGATTGAGATCGTCATTCTCCTCATGTTCTTTTCCATCGCATCCGCAAGTTATCAATCGGGTGAAGAGGCATACCTCAACAGTGATTACGAAACGGCTTTTCGGCACTGGGAACCATTAGCCATTCGCGGGAACGCGCATGCGCAAAATATGCTGGGATATATGTACCGTTACGGACAGGGACTAGAACAAGACTATGAGAAAGCACGTCATTGGTATCGACAAGCTGCTGAACAAGGCCATGCCAAAGCTCAGAATAACTTGGGGGTCATGTACCGACTTGGCCTTGGTGGAATCCAAGACTTTAAAGAAGCGTTCCAGTGGTTTCATCGTGCGGCAGAACAAGGAAATGGCGGCGGCCAAAGCCACCTCGGATTGATGTACTATAAAGGTGAGGGCATCCAGCAAGATTATGTTCAGGCGTATAAATGGGCTACCCTGTCTGCAGCACAGGGGCTTGATCAAGCCATTCAAGCGTTGATGATCCTGGAAAACGAAATGACGCCTGCTCAAATTGAAGAAGCGAAGCAACTAGCAAAAGAATGGAAGCCGAAAGGCAAAGAAAGTGTGCTTTAGTCTCTTGGGTACCCGTGACGTACTATTCCATTAAATGATAGTAACTGTAATGTTCCTATAGACTTGGCCCTCAAGATATAGGATGAATTCGTGAGCGAACCAACTGCTTATGATTTTTTCTTTCATTCATTGTGCTGCAGTTTGAATTGGCATTCGTTTCTCTAGCGAATCCAAAGACGTTTCAGTTGAACTATGCTTGGACACGATCATGAAGAGCACCACGGGCTCCTCGATCCACATTCGAAATTGAAGCAGCAAACCAACCGACATGGTTCTCAAAGGTGTCCAAGCTTTCAAGCGGGATCAATCGCTTCAAGGGTACGGAAATTTATTGAATCGGTATAAACCCACTTGGCTCTCCTGACGAATGATTGATGTTATCTATGACGTCGTGGCTATCAACATTGAGCAAGATGGTGCCTTATTGTTTCGGTATATCTGAATGGCTATAGCCTTCTTGCTCCAGTCTCACAAGTCGCTCGTATCCACATTCCCACAAGAGATCGTTAGCCCACCGATTCGATCGTGTTCAGAGATTTAGACGATTGTGCATTCGAGAGAAGGAGTGGCACATAGAATTTGTCGACATATTCCTTGAGCATCCGACGCGCACTGAACTGCGGCGCATTGGTACGAATCGCATTTTTCACGATCGTCACCCATCCATGAGGAATGCCATCTTGATCACGTTTGTAATAGAGGGGAATCACTTCTTTCTCCAGCACGTCATATAGAGCATTGGCGTCATGGTCGTCCTGAGCTTGCTCATCAAGTTCCTCTGATGTTGTTGGGAAAGCCCATCCATTCGCACCGTCATATCCTTCTTTCCACCAACCGTCTAATACGCTCAGATTTGGCACACCGTTCAAGGCGGCCTTCTGCCCACTCGTACCACTGGCCTCAAACGGAGCCCGTGGGTTGTTCAGCCACACATCTACACCCTGTACAAGAAACTTCGCGACATGCATGTCGTAGTCTTCCAAGAATGCGATGTGGCCACCCATACCGCGTGATTGAGAATAGTGGTACACTTCATGGATCAACTGCCTCCCTGGCTCATCAGCGGGATGAGCTTTCCCAGCGAAGATAAATTGTACGGGTCGCCAGCGATCCTGCAGGATGTGTTGGAGGCGCTCCAGATCACGGAATAAGAGATTGGCGCGTTTATAGGTCGCAAACCTTCGACCAAACCCAATTGTGAGCACATAAGGATCAAGCAGCGCTCCTCCTGCAAGGACTTGATTGGCTTCCAATCGACTACACGTCCACCCTGAACGAATTCGATGTCGGATGAAATTCAACAATTTCCGTTTAAGGAATTGCCGAACTTCCCAAATCTCATGGTCCGGGGCATCGAGAATTCGATGCCAGATCGCTGGATCGTCAGACTCCATCATCCAATTGGGTCCAAGGTGTTTGCTATATAAATGGTTCATTTCTGAGGCCACCCAAGTCGGGACATGAACACCATTCGTGACACTATGGATGGGAACGTTATCTTCGAGGACATCTGGCCATAAACAATGCCACATGCGTCGAGAGACTCGACCATGTTCAAGACTCACACCATTCACCAGGGAAGACATGTGAATCCCCAACGCAGTCATGTGGAAGTGATCCACAGAAGCATTTGGGTGTTTGCCTAACTCAAAGAATGCATCCTTGGAAAGACCACACCGCTCCCAAAAGCCAGCAAAGTATTCCTCAATCAGACTACGGGAGAAAAAGTCGTGACCGGCCTCGACAGGTGTATGAGTCGTGAATACGGAACTTTGCCGAACCTCTTCAAGTGCCGCAGAAATGGGTAAACCCTTCTCGACTGACTCCCGAAGCCTTTCCAGATGTAGAAATGCCGCATGTCCCTCATTGGCGTGCCACGCTCGAGGATGAATTCCCAAGGCCCGCAATGCTCGAACCCCGCCGATACCCAAAATCATCTCTTGTGCTAATCGGACAGCCTTATCGCCGCCATAAAGACGTGCAGACAACACGCGATCCTCAGGCGAATTCTCTGGAACCTCGGTATCAAGAAGATAAAGGCACGTACGTCCGACAAAAACTTTCCACACCACACACGCAACAGTACGACAACTCAGCTCTACGGTAATTCGGCATTGTTCTCCAGAAGTCATCATGGCAGGCTGAATCGGTGAGGCCTTTCGATCGAGATTTTCGTACACGGCTTCCTGCCAGCCATCCGGTCCAATTACTTGGCGAAAGTACGCTTGACGATACATAAAACTGACTCCGACCAGGGGCACCCCAAGATCACTGGCTTCCTTCAAATGATCACCCGCAAGAATGCCAAGCCCTCCGCTATAGATAGGCACTGAGTTGTGAAGCCCAAATTCTGCAGAAAAGTAGGCAATCGGCACATTGCCAAGAGCAGAATGTTTCGTCCCAAACCAATGATTTTGCGCGGACATATATTCATCAAAAGTTTTGAAGGCCTCGATATATCTGCGACGAAAAACGACATCTTCAGCAAGTTGCTGAAGCCGTTCAGGTTTTATTTCCTGAAGTTGCCTGACGGGATTATGGTGCGAAAGCCGCCACAGCGTCTGGTCTAATATCTCAAAGAGTTGACGACACTTCGGAGTCCAACTCCACCAAAGATTATGAGACAGTCCTCGTAGCCTTGGTAGACAGTCCCTCAAAAACATTTCATGGTTAGAATGGATTGTTGCCTTTTCAGTCATTAGCACTCCATTTTCTTAGGAACTCGGTTTGCCGCACCCATATATTTCCTGCAAACATCGCGGAGAAAAATTTACGTCTCGGGTGTCATAGATAGAATGCAAGTCTTCCTCTTGCTTCTAACCTAGTGACAGGGCCTACCCACGGTTTCCATTCATATCGTTCTATATCGTTAATACGAGTAACACGTGCCAGATCACCCTTGCTCTATGAATTACTCCAGTTCTTAGTCGAATCCATATTCGCATAGTAAACAGGCTAAGCACTTTCGACTGAGGCACCTATTCGCTGATAGACTCCTCAGAGAACAATGACATATCATAGCCTTTTCTAGTCTTTCACAAAGGGAAGGGAAAATATCATAGTCCATCCCCGCACTCATTTGCAAAGCACAAGCATCGTGACATATAGCAGGAGCTTCAGTGGAAGGAAAAAAGAGTCTCACAAGAACTATGATGTCACTACTATAAATCAGCCTCGAATTATGTGGTCTTTCATATTGAGAGACAGAGTGATGATATACTACTATCACAATTTGACACCGCACTTTCACGATGCAAGCCACCAGTACCACTGTAGACAACTCGAAGGTGGAAAGAGGATTGACTAGTTTTTGTACAAATGTAATATCAAAAAAGTTAAGCTATAAAAACAAGGCAACCAGTCATGAATGGCTTACATGGGAGGAGTTTATGAAAAAAATTCTCGTCATGGTCACGATGATAGGATTACTCGCCGTACACCACACGACATGGGCGGCCAATGGTTCGATTTCTAAGGAATATCATGGCATGTGGGGAGCCCAAGGATGTAGTGAGGCCAAGTATTATATGCACATCGAGGATAGCGGGATGCAAATGTACGCAGCAGATAAAAAAATGCAACTGGGAAATTGGGATGTCCGCAATGTGAAAAAAAAAGGCAACGGCATCATCATTGACGTCGATGAAACGAACTCGCACAAACCTACTCACATAGAACTTTCAAAACTTTCAAACGGACATCTGACGTTTTCATTAAAGATAGGCGGAAATGGTGGAACAGATGAACTCGTTGGTTGCTAAACCTCTTCTCTTGTTCTGATTTTGAAACGAAATCCCAGCATGGAGAGTATCATTTGAATCGCACTCACATTGCTGTCGAATACTATCGTGAAAAGTTATTAAATCTTCGTAATGAAATCTCGAAAATCGAACGCTCAGGGGATAAAGCGGCTCAGACAGTAGAACTTGATCAAACTAAGGTCGGTCGCGTTTCGCGCATGGATGCGCTTCAGGGGCAGGCCATGGCGAAGAAATCACAGCAACGAAGAAATATTCAAAAACAACGCATCGAGACAGCCCTACAACGAATAGAGAAAGAATCATTCGGGCTATGCGTGCGTTGCGAAGACGTAATTCATCCTAAACGTTTAGAGTTCGACCCCACCGTTCTCTTATGTTTCAATTGTGCCAATCAAGATAAAAAATAATATCCACGTCTTCCCACCGCTTCAAAAAGCATTAAGACTCCATGTGTCCATTATGTCATTCAAGCCAGATTGATACGGCCTATTTCAATGATTCCCGCAGGAACTTCTATGCGTGCCTTCACTGTCAATTAGTGTTCGTTCCGCCAGAACAATTCCTCTCTACTGAGCATGAAAAGGCAGCCTATGATCTTCACCAAAACTCTTCTGAGGATCAGGAATATCGGCGTTTCCTAAGCCGACTCTTCATTCCCATGCATAAACGATTAAATCCAGGAAGCCGTGGCCTAGACTTCGGATCGGGGCCTGGCCCTACCCTGTCCAAGATGTTTGAAGAAGTCGGGCATTCTGTCGCGCTCTATGATTACTTTTATGCCAATAATCCCAGAGTGTTGACTCAATCATACGACTTTATCACCACATCCGAAGTCGTTGAACATCTTCATCATCCTCAACAAGAGTTAGAGAGACTCTGGAATATTCTGAAGCCGGGAGGCATCTTAGGCATCATGACGAAGCGCGTTCACAATCGCGAGGCATTTACAAGATGGCATTACAAAAACGACTTGACTCACGTCTGCTTCTTTTCACATTCAACGTTTCAGTGGTTAGCAGAGAAGTGGATGGCAATCCTGACCCTTGACGGCAAGGATGTGGTGTTATTCGAAAAAACAGTCCGAAGGTGAGGCTACAGAAACGCTAACCTAAAAGGGTGGAAATCTCAAAGCAGAGATCTGGAGAACACTGAAGCCATACGGCTACCTCTGACATCAGAGACAACTTACTGTGCACTGCAACACTTTCCTATTTACATAATTTAAGCGCCACGCCATGTCATCTGACTGTCATATTGCCGTCATTGGAGCAGGTGCGGCAGGATTAGCCGCGGCCATATTTGCGGCAGAAAACTACTCTAACCTAAGAATTGTTCTCGTAGATGGCGCCCGTACCATCGGGGCGAAGATTTTGGTGTCTGGCGGAGGACGATGCAATGTCACGAATGCTGCTGTGACATCCAAAGATTTCCATGCACCTTCGCGAATTGTGGAACGAATTCTCAAACGGTTTACCGAACACGATACAAGACGATGGCTTGAATCCTTAGGAGTCGTACTAAAACAAGAACCCCTGGGAAAGATATTTCCCGTCACCAACAAGTCCCGTTCTGTGCTTAATTCTCTTCTTCGTCGATGTGATGAGCTAAGGATTCCGATTAAAACTAGACATCGTGTCACAACAATCGAAAAGAAAAATCAACGATTTCGTATTCTAACTGATTCAGGGTTGATCACCGCACATCGTGTCATTATGGCCACAGGCGGAAAGTCCCTTCCAAAATCTGGATCGGATGGATCAGGCTGGGATATCACTCGTCAACTCGGCCATACGGTGACAGAATGTTATCCTTCACTGGTCCCGTTCGTTCTTCATCATGATTTTTTCCACAAAATGCTATCCGGTACTTCACACGAAGTCACGATTACCACCACGACTGAAGGAAAAATCGTTGATCGCCGAACGGGGAGTTTACTCTGGACGCACTTTGGCGTCAGTGGTCCAGTGGTGATGGATGCTAGTCGCTTCTGGGTAAAAGCTCATGAAGAAGGGTCAGAAACAACATGCTCCATCTCCTTTTTGCCAGGACAGACGTTCAAAGAAGTAGAACAGTGGCTCATGACCCGATCAATGCCGGATCGAAGAAAAAACCTCTCATCCTACCTTTCTCAGAAACTTCCTCAAAGTGTGGCCAAGGTTTTGTGCTCTCATTTTCAAACAACGACATTCGCACCCCCCACTAATCAGGTAGTCATAGCAGATCGTAGTTCACCCACAATCGGCGAGCTATCACGTCCGCATCGACGCATATTGACACACCTCCTAACCGGTTTACCTCTTCCCATTATAAGATCTCGCGGGTGGAATTATGCAGAAGTCACCGCTGGAGGCATTCCCTTGACAGAAATCAATGCCAACACGATGGGCTCTCGAAAAGTTCCTGGGCTCTATATCACTGGAGAAATGCTTGACTGCGATGGACGGATCGGTGGATTCAACTTTCAATGGGCTTGGTCCACTGGATATATCGCTGGCTGTAAAGCCGGGGAAGGACTACTGCTCTGACTTACCATGTAGAGAGTACGATAGTCATGTGTTGTAGCATACGTTGTCAGGAAACATTTCTCGCACAAATTCTTTCATGAAGATTCGAGTCGCAGGAGAATATCTTGACAGGCATTCTTACACGTACCTAGAATAACTTTCAATGAGCCCTGCATCCAAGAAACGGCTTCAAAATCAGGCACTTGCTATCGGCGTCATGGCGTGCTTTTTGTTTGTGACCGGCGCATACTCCATCCAAGCAGCCTCCCATAGCACCCATCACGCCCATCATAAAGCCACTACACACGCAAGCAACATTTGTTCATGGATGTGCGCCGCAGGACAAGTCCTCCAAACATTTCACTTTGGATTGAGTAACCCGGTCTTAACCTATATTGTCTTTGAGCTTAGTTCTCCATTCTCAATAGACCTTGTTTTAGCTTGGTCTCCCCCTTCTCGGGGTCCGCCTTCCTCTTCCACGTTACTCGGCTAATATTCATTTCTCAAAATATTGAATGAAAGCACGTGGGTTTTTCCACATGCTGACATGAGCTTTTCCTCATTTCGGGAATGGGCTCGTACTTTAGACACATTTTTATAATGGCCTTATACATCAATTATGGCTTTAGAGGGAGTTGTACATGTTTCATCAGTGGAAAGATGCGGATACCAATCGTTCACGACTATGGGCTCTATTAGTTAGCTGTTTCCTGATACTTGGAGGACCAACAATATCATTAGCAGCCTTGCTTGATGGAATGTTCGACGATTTCGAAGAATCTTTATCACAAAAACTAGCGCAAAAAGGTGAAAAACTTACCATCGGGAATTTTTATACACCAGAGAGGGCTGACTCTCACGGCCCGATCGGCATGATGGGAGATCATACTCATAATATTGGAGAACTCATGTTCTCCTACAGATACATGCAGATGGAAATGGATGGCATCCGAGACGGAACATCAAGCTTGTCTCCTATGGATGTGCGGAATCAAGGCTTTGCTGTCGTGCCAACATTCATGCGAATGGAAATGCATATGTTTGGGGCCATGTACGGTGTCAACGATACACTGACCCTGACGGCTATGTTGCCCTATCTTCGCAATAGTATGGACCATGTTGCAGGCATGCCACTTGGTGCGGTCAAATTTAGAACTCGGAGCACAGGAGCGGGAGACCTTAAGATCGGATCGCTTTGGCGCTTGTATGCCTTCGAAGCGCCAAGCATTGGTGCCCATCGTTTTCATTTTAACTTTACGGTTAGCTTACCGACCGGAGATATCACGCAGAAAGATCAAACTCCCACCGGAAATATCAGATTGCCCTATCCCATGCAGTTAGGATCTGGCACGGTGGATGTTATTCCCGGCGTAACCTATGGCGGAATAAAAGGGAATGCCTCTTGGGGGCTCCAAGCCCTCGGAACGTACCGGATCGCTCGAAATAAGGCAGGGTACTCGAAGGGTGATGCGTATGAAGTTGGGGCCTATGGAGCCTATGCTTGGACTAATTGGATCAGCAACTCAGTCCGATTTAAGTGGCAACATTGGTTCGATTACGACGGACAAGACACAAGAATCACCAGACCGCAAGCACAGCAACTTGTGTTTACTGCTGATCCGGACCTGCGAGGCGGAAAACGCCTCGACATTTTGGGAGGTGTCAACTTCTTACTCCCTGAATTCCTTGGCTTGGAACATCGGCTTGGGGTTGAAGGCGGGGTCCCCATCTATCAGAACCTCGACGGCCCACAACTCGAAACAGACTGGACTGTGACAGTCGGGTGGCAAGTTATTCATTAAATTTCTCATCATTAATTTTGATGTTCACACGGGCTAGGACTTTTTCAAAGGAGTCAGACAATGACAACGAGATATTCCATTGGATTTATTGTGAGTTTTGTCATTCTTGGAACAGGTAATCTTGGATTGGCCTATGAGATAGCTGAGGTCAACAATCCAGGCATGCTCACTGGTGAGATTCGCTTCGTTGGCAAAGTCCCGGCCCCACGAACTTTTGTCGTAGAAAAAAACCCTGAAGTCTGTGGGGAGCAAAGAACTCTCACTAAAGTGTCAGTCCAAAACGGGAAGTTGAAGGGAACAATTGTGATGTTGGAAGGCATCTCCAAAGGCAAACCGTTTGAAGAAAAAAGCTTTAAGGCCTCTGCCCCTGACAAAGGGGAATTTTACTATCATGCCGGAGAAAAACTCGCCCTCGATGTACGAACGAATAATTGTAACTTTGGACCGTATACCGGCGTATTGGCTAGAAACGAACCTATCCGTTTCTCAAATCACGATTCAATCAAGCACACACTCCATACCTACGTCCGGCGAGGCACGAAAGCCACAGTCCTCAAGACTGTCCATAATCGAGGGATCCAACCTGCAGATACGATAGAACAGACATTCACTGAAAAGAAATTACCGAGGCCAGGTGTGGTAGCTGTCACGTGTGACCGACACGACTTCATGGAAAATTGGCTGTACGTGGTTGACTCTCCCTATTTCAGCATCTCCGATGAGAATGGACAGTTCAGCATTGAGGGAATTCCACCTGGACAGTACGACTTAGTTGCCTGGCACCCTGTGCTTGGCTCACAACACCAAGAGGTTACCGTTACCCCTCAAGGGACGTTAAACGTTCACTTTCAGTTCGTCAAAAAGTAGATAACCACGGGCTCACGCCCGTGGCACTCTAAAATTCAAACTTGAGCTGGATTTGACCTTTATCGACTTTTTCTTGGTGTTCCACATACCGTCGTATGACCGCTTCGTTGAGCCCCACCGTCGAAGAGAAGAACCCCGAAGACCATAAGACCGCTCCCCAATACGTCTTCTTGAGACCTGGATAACGGCGGCGCAGTTGCCGACTGAGGTTGGCCTTCATCTTGCCCACAATATCTGACACGGCATACTTCGGAGGAATGACCAGCACCACGTGAATATGATCCACTTGAATACTCCATTGTTGGACTTCAATCTCCGGATGATATCGCTGAATTTGTGGCAAATTCGCCTCCACCAACCCCTTGATTCCACCTCGCAAAATTCGTTTCCGGTATTTCGGAATCCACACCACATGATATTGATGATAATACGCCCCATGAGCACTGAGCCGAACTTCCATGCTCTAGTGTCGTTCGTTTCACGTTGCTTCGCAAGAGCTTCCTCTCACTTTCAGTGGAGAACGCTTTCACCCACGGGCTCACGCCCGTGGTCCTCAGCGTTGCCTTTGATAGTCTATCCAGAACTAACCATTATTTTTTCAAGTCCTTCTCATTTGTCTGTCCGAGGACGTTAGCCCCGTGTATTCTCTCAGAATGCGCTCCAGCCAGTCTTCCACTCAACTTTCTATAACACACGAGTCCTCTCACATTCTTTAAATCTTTTCGTACCTCGGGCCTAAGCCCTTGTGATATAGTTGCAAAAGTTTGAAAGGTTCAGTACTTTCTATAGAGTTTATTGGTAGATTACATTAAACCACGACCGCTCAATCATGTGCGTGGCCACTCTCACCCAGCAAAACAATCGGAGGATTTATGAGTGACTTACCGTCAGCCTTCATTTCGGATTTTATGGAACGAGATCTTGCATCGGTAAGTGACACCACCAACGCGATAGATGCCGCCATCAAGATGTGCGAACAGCGTATTGGGTGCTTGATCGTCCATGAAGAAGGGCCTGACTCTGAACAGCAACCCATCATTGGTCTGGTTTCAGAAACGGACTTGATTCGGAAGGTGATGGCACAGGGTCAAACCGATTCAATACCCTCAGTAGGCCAGATCATGTCTAGTCCGTTACACACGATCGCTTCAGATCGGTCTATGCTTGACGCCAGTCATGTTATGGAACAACAAGGCGTGCGACATCTTTGCGTATCTGAAGGAGAAGAAATCGTTGGGCTCATTTCCATGCGCGATTTAGTGAGACATTTCGTCTATGCGAACGCTGGACCCATTCGCGAACTCGACAACGTCTATCGTCCGCTCAGCGTGCTGATGAGTACAAAGATTGAACAAATATCGGGCAAAGAAACCGCCTTCACGGCATCGAAACGTATGGCCGATAAGCAAATTGGCTCTTTACTTGTTACAGAAGATACCCAAATGATCGGGATTGTGACAGAGCGGGATTTGATTCAGAAAGTGATGACCCAGAATCAAAATTTTAACAATGCCTACGTCAGCTCAATCATGAACCGACCGCTTATCGGCATTGATATTAATAGAACCGTCCATGATGCGAGTGATCTGATGGCAGAAAAATGGATTCGCCACTTGCCCGTTACGGAAAATGGCCAAATTGTGGGAATACTGTCTGTCAGAGATCTTATACGAATGATAGCGCTTAGAGATCGCCCCAGATTCTTACGCCAACAATAAGGAACACCTTTTCCCACAGTTCCCTCCACGCATTATTTGTTCTCTTTTCAACAGGCATTTCATGGCTGCACTCATCTATGGGCATCAACTCTCCAAAGCTTTTGGCGTCAAACAACTGTTTAAGAACCTCACGCTTGGCGTATCCGATAACGACAGAATTGGCATTATTGGACCAAATGGGTCTGGAAAAAGCACACTCCTTAAAATTTTTGCGGGTCTTGAACAGCCAGACGAAGGAACAGTGACTCGGCGACAGCATCTTCGAATTGCCTACGTGCCTCAACAACCTGACTTTTCTCCTAACGCAACCATCTCAGAAGAAATGGAACAAACCGCAATTGCCTCTGGGATCGACATGCATGAAGCGACGGTCCGTGCCCAAGAAACATTAGGACGAGCTGGGTTCGAAGATGGCAACCAACCAATCGCAACGTTATCGGGTGGCTGGCGAAAGCGATTGGCGATTGCTTGTGGCATTGTCCAAAATCCAGACATCATGCTACTCGATGAACCAACTAACCATCTTGACCTCGAAAGTCTGCAATGGCTGGAACAAACGATGTCACAAACGACATGGCCATGGATCATGGTCAGCCATGACCGTTGGTTTCTTGAACATGCAACGAATAAAATTGCTGAAATCAACGCCCGATATATCGATGGTATTTTCCTTGTTACTGGCACCTATCAAAAATTCTTGCAACAACGGGAAGACCACCATCAGACACAAGCCCAACAAGCCCAATCCTTAGAAAACAAAGTTCGCCGTGAAGAAGAATGGCTGCGTCGAGGGCCTAAAGCTCGCACAACAAAGGCCAAATATCGAACTGATTCCGCACATTTACTGCAGGCCGAGCTCGCGGAGACCGCAACACGCTTACGACAGGGTGAAACATCGATTGACTTCGTTTCCTCCGGCCGTCGAACTAAGCTCCTCATAGAAGTCACAGGTCTTACGAAAGCCTTCGGACCTCGAACGATTGTTCAGGATCTAGAGTTACTGTTGTCACCGAGCGTGGCAATGGGAATATTAGGACACAATGGCTCAGGGAAATCGACACTCCTGAAACTCTTAGCAAAAGAGTTAGACCCTGACAACGGCACAGTCAAACATGCCGAAAAGCTACAAATCGTCTACTTTGATCAAAATCGCGATCACCTTGACCCAGAAAAAACATTGCGACGGACTCTGTCAGATACCGGACAATCGGTCGAATATCGCGGACGCACAGTTCATATAACAGGATGGGCGAAGCGCTTTCGCTTTCAGCGCGAGCAGTTGGATCTCCCTATCAAGGTGTTGTCAGGTGGAGAGCAAGCCCGAGCGGTCATTGCACGTCTCATGTTGCGACCAGCAGATGTCTTAATCGTAGACGAGCCGACTAATGACCTCGATATTCCAACACGAGAAACATTAGAGGAAAGTTTGCTTGAATTTCCTGGTGCCCTGGTACTCGTCACCCATGATCGCTACATGTTGAATCGGGTATGTACGCGATTCATTGGACTGGATGGAAATGGGTCAACTGGACAATTTGCAGAATATCAACAATGGGAAGCGTGGCTTCGTCGCCTGAAAACGAAAAGAAATAAAGTAGGCAAGCAGGAAAAATCAGATGAACACCGGATCCAAAAGACGAAACCGAAGAAGCTGTCCTTTAATGAACAACGAGAATACGACTTGATGGAGACACGAATACTCGAGGCCGAGGAAGCACGTGAGGTCTGTCGCACTGAAGCTGAAAAGCCTGACATCGTCACAGATCACATCAAACTCCATGATGCAATCAATTCACTCAGATCCGCAGAAAAAACTGTTGAAAATCTTTATGCACGTTGGGCTGAATTAGAAGCAAAGATCACGTAACAACAACTTAACGACAACGAAATCTGCGGAAACTGGCTAATTATTGCTTCCAAATTACAAAATCTTCCTTTCCCAACAGATAGCTAACACACATTGATCATACTCTGACCAGAAGAATACATACCTGTATCTTGCCGTTTATCTCCAGTCATTTCTTTAAGATTTCTTTTATACAAAAATATTTCGTGTCTTTTCGCTTGTCTGATGCATTGTCCTCTCAGTACATGCCAGTTGCCATCCACTCCCTCTTTTGAGGGATAGTCACACCCTATTTCAACTGCCTACCGTAGTCCAAGTTTTAAGAATAATGGTTCAGTGTGACATCACCACTTTAGCGTGCGACGTGCCCACACTCATCAATCACCAGCAGACCCATGCGGTCGGATCGAATAAGCAATACCGAGAGGAGGACAATCTCATGTTACCCCAAAGACAGCCATTGCAACAGAAAACGTTTGGTTTAATCACGACTGTTCCCATGCGGATCTTACTCATAGGGGTCACCGTGCTTACTATGTTCGGCTTAGGCACGGCCGAACTCCAAGCCTTTGAAGCCCGTTCGATAGACGGAACGAAGAATCATCTTCATAACCCTAAATGGGGAAGCACGAATACCCCGCTCATACGACTGATGGATTCTGACTATGCAGACGGACAACAAACCCCATCTGGGGCCACACGGCCAAGTGCGCGTGCGATTTCAAACATCGTTGCAACTCAAACACAATCAACCTACAACTCGAAGCGGGCTACAGACTTTCTCTGGCAATGGGGGCAATTTATCGACCATGACATCGACCTAACAGAAGGTGCCGACCCCGTCGAGCCATTTGCTATTGCAATCCCGGCTGGCGACATCCACTTTGATCCTAGTGCCACTGGGACCAAAATGATACCGTTTGCTCGTTCGGCTTATACGCCTGAAGCGAATCCTCGGCAACAGGTGAATCACATTACCGCATTTCTTGACGCCTCGATGGTCTATGGCTCAGATGCCGAACGTGCCCACGCCCTTCGTACGAATGACGAGACTGGCATGCTGAAAATGAGTGCCGGTCGATTGCTTCCTTTCAATGTGGATGGCCTTCCGAATGCTGGTGGCCCTACGCCAAACTTTTTCTTGGCCGGTGATGTCAGAGCGAATGAACAGGTAGGCCTTATTGCTATGCACACCCTCTTCGTCCGAGAGCATAATCGTCTTGCAAAACAAATTAGAAAAAGAAACGGGACACTCACCGGAGATGAAATTTATGAGAAAGCACGTCGAAAAGTCGGCGCACTGATTCAAGTGATTACCTATAAGGAGTTTCTTCCGATCCTACTCGGGAAAAACGCACTTCAACCGTATCGTGGATATAAGCCTTGGGTGAATCCGAGCATTGCGAACATCTTTTCAACAGCGGCGTATCGGTTGGGCCATAGCATGCTTTCGCCTCAGCTCCTTCGCTTAAAAAAGAATGGGAAGTCGATCCGTGCAGGAAACCTCCCACTTCGAGACGCGTTTTTTGCACCTTGGCGCATTACGAACGAACAGGGTATTGCACCAATCCTTCGCGGATTGGCACATCAACAAGCACAAGAGGTTGACCCTTATATCATTGACGATGTGAGAAATTTTCTATTCGGTCCTCCTGGAGCAGGCGGATTTGATCTTGCGGCACTCAATATTCAACGTGGTCGAGATCATGGTCTTCCGAGTTATAACGCTGCGCGCATCGCCATGGGCTTGCAACCTGCGACATCCTTCGCAGACATCACCTCTGACAATGACCTGCAACAACGATTTTCTGATGCCTATGTTTCCGTAGAAGACGTGGACATCTGGGTAGGAGGTTTAGCAGAAGACCATTATCACCAAGCCATGGTCGGAGAGTTATTCTTTTCAATTCTCAAGGACCAATTCGAACGAGTAAGAGACGGGGATCGATTTTGGTACCAAAATTCGTTTTCAAGGAATCGTATTACCCGTCTAGAGAAGACGACTCTTGCAGATATTATCCGTCGAAATACGCCGGTTACGCATGAAATTCCCGATAATGTATTCCGCTACAAGAAACGTTCGCATAAATAAGTTCACATGAAACGTGGATTCGGTGGCCTTAGGGAACCTCTTTGGCTACCGACACGTATTCGTCCATATCCACAAAGCTCATGCAAAGAACGACTCTTGTTGACACAAGTGTGTAAGAATAATGGCAACCCTTAACACTGCTGACTTCTATTGCCTCACTTCTGTGGATTGATCCATTTACCATGCGTAGGCTTCAGGAGCTGCCCCTCCGGGTCCAGGGAAAATCTCATCTAAACGTTGAAGTATGTTTTCAGAGAGAGTAATTTCGCGCGCCCGCATCGTGCCGTTTAACTGATCCAATGTTCGTGGGCCAATGATTGGCGACGTGACCGCCTTTTGATGAAGTAGCCATGCTAATGCCACAATCGCCGGCTCCTCACCCACGTCACGGCACAGTTTTTCATATGCTTCTAACCGTGGTCGATATTTTTCCACATCTTTTTGTAACTCTTCATCAGCTCGTCGACCACTTGTAACAGGATTCAAGGCACCAGCAAGTAATCCCCTAGCAACAGGACTCCATGGAATAAGCCCAATCCCATACGCTTCACAAGCTGGAATGACTTCGAGCTCAATCATTCGATCGTTCAAATTATAGAGACTTTGCTCAGACACAAGACCAAGAAAATGCCGACTTTTAGCCATCTCTTGAGCTTGGACAAGATGCCAACCAGCAAAATTGCTGCTTCCTACATACAGGACTTTCCCTTCCCTGCACAATTGCTCCATAGCCTGCCAAATTTCTTCCCATGGTGATTCCCGGTCTACATGATGCATTTGATAGAGATCAATATAGTCGGTCTGTAACCGTCGCAAGCTGTCCTCACAAGCTCGTTTAATATGATGGGCCGAGAGTCGAGACTGATTGGGCCATTCCCCCATGCGACCAAACACCTTGGTGGCTAAGATAACTTTTTCTCGACGACCATCTCCTTGCGAAAACCAACGGCCCACGATCTGTTCGGTGAGTCCCTCCCCGACTTTCCAGCCGTAGACATTCGCGGTATCGAAAAAGTTAATCCCAAGCTCAAGTGCACGATCCATAATCGTAAAACTCTCAGGCTCTGTTGTCTCTGGCCCGAAGTTCATCGTACCCAAGCAAAGGCGGCTCACCTTCAGCCCAGACCGCCCAAGATGCACATAATTCATAAGACAATCTCCTTTAACATTATGATGTAATTTCTGTAGAAAATCTTTATCACGAAGACTAAGATCTAATCGGGATACAGACGGCAATGTCTCGACGAATCGCTCTCTATTATGTCATCATGGCGTCTGTAGCAAACGCAAGCCCATATACCATCGCACGGTATAGCATCCGGACAACTCTAACTTTCAGCTACAAACAATTTCAAAATTTTTACTTACAGTCAGGAGGACAACCTTGATGCTCGCGACCAAAGGATATGCAGCAGCGCAAGCAGGAAAAGCTCTAGAACCATTCAACTTTGAACGTCGCAACGTTGGAAATCAGGACGTCTTAATTCAGATTCGCTATTGCGGTGTCTGCCATTCAGATATTCATCAGACTCGAGATGAATGGGGTGGGTCCATTTTCCCAATGGTTCCAGGACATGAAATTGTCGGGACCGTTCAGCGAATCGGGACAGCTGTGACGAAATTCAAAGAAGGCGATACGGTTGGTATCGGTTGCTTCGTCGACTCCTGTCGTACCTGTAATTCGTGCCAACATGGACTTGAACAATACTGTGACAAGGGCATGATTTTAACCTATAACGGTCATGACATAAATGGCGAACCTACGTATGGGGGATACTCAAGCCAAATCGTCGTAGATGAACACTACCTCCTTCGAGTTCCTCCAGAACTCGCATTAGAAGGCACCGCTCCACTTCTGTGTGCAGGAATCACTACCTATTCGCCTCTTAAACAATGGGGCGTCGGAAAAGGCCATCGACTAGCCGTTGTTGGACTTGGAGGCCTGGGACATATGGCCGTCAAACTTGGGCGAGCCCTTGGTGCTGATGTGACGGTATTTAGTCGATCTGAAGAAAAGCAAAAAGAAGCCGAGCGACTTGGGGCCACAGACTATGGCACCACATCTCAGGAAGGCACAATGACGCACTATGCGCGAAAATTTGATTTTATGATCGATACGATTTCTGCGCCTCACGATATTGACGCCTATCTGGAGTTACTAAAAACCGATGGCACGCTCATTGTGGTCGGAGCCCCTGAACAACCTCTATCCGTTGGTGCATTCTCACTCATTCTACGACGACGCCGGCTAGTGGGATCACTAATTGGCGGGATACGAGAAACACAAGAGATGCTAGACTTTTGTGCAAAACATGGGATCACCTCCGATGTAGAAGTCATCTCGATGCAACAGATCAATGAAGCTTACGAACGCGTGGTCAGCGGAGATGTCCGCTTTCGTTTTGTCATTGACATAGCATCCTTACATAAAAATACATAACCATAGAAACACATGCGATCTGTTTTTGCGCCAATATTTCTTTGAAATATCTGAGAAAGAAATAGAAGTGAGTTATCAATGTCATGAAAATGTAACGGTTATATCCCCAATGATTTCCTCAACGACTCTATAGCTACCTGCCTTGCGCATCATTCCGCTAAACGCTATCATAAGCATAACTTCTCATCCATTCATGTCTGACGACTTCATTCCAAGGAGGCCAGAAATGATGAAGAGAACACTTCCTCAAACCCACCGGCTCTCTGTTATTGGAACTCTCTGTATTCTGCTCTCCTTCGGGACAGTAACTTCAGTCAAAGCGGTGTCCTTTACAGCAGTATTAGATAGCGCACAAGAAGTGTTCCCTGGAGGAGTTTCCAGCTCCCCTCTTACAGGCTCGGCACAACTTGATCTAGCGCAAGCGGGGGGAGTCTTTTCATTGTCATTCATGATCACATTCGATAGTGGATTCGATTTTCAGAATTTCAACGCACCAAATCCAGTGGGTGGAGAAATAATCACGGCCCTTCATTTCCATAACAACGACCGAGGGCTCAATGGGCCAATCGTATTTGGGATCTTTGGACCGAGTTCAGATATGGATGGAGATACGACGGCAGTCGTCAACGCAAACGGGACCACCACAGTCACAGGAGAGTGGGATCAAGATGAAGGAAACGGTGGAGCCTCACTTGTTGATTTTTTACCCGCTCTTCAAAGCGCACAGCCAGGTGATGATGTCCCGCTCTACCTCAACCTCCATAGTGTGAATGACCCCGCAGGAGTTATTCGAGGGCAACTCACAGCTGTTCCTGAACCAGGAACTGTGCTTCTCATCGGCACAGGGCTTGTAGGACTTTTTGGATTTCGCTACTACCGAAATACGCATTCTCTCTAGTCGTGCTTTCTAAATCAAACCTCTTTGAGACGTGAGGAAGCTTTCCTCTGTTCTGCTTCGTTTTGCTTGCTCGTTCAGGTAGGAGGAAGTAGCGGCCCTGCCCACTGACCTTTCACGCGTTGCACATCGACAAGATTATTCGGCGGACCTAAGTCAGCCATCAATTTCGTATCTATTCGACCATGGCTGACCTGTAATAATTGCGGCTCACTCACGCCTGGCGCCTTATACCAATACCAACCTGGACAGTCTGGCAGCGAATCACTCCAATGAGGAATCATGTGGCGAAGTTCTTTTTCTAACTTTGCCTGGACCTGGCCTGAGTCATGATTCCCCAGTAATGAGCGTAATCCGTCATACAACGCCTGCGCATGCATTCGTAAGGTCATATGTAGTAATTACCTCTTTGAATACTCAACACATTCAAGGAATACGGGAGAGCAACTATTCCGGATCACGGTGGACCGTATTAGGAGAAAATGCTGGAACACAGACGGTGACATATTCAGCGCCATCTGGTTCAGGCGAACTGTAACGCACCCACTCCCCGGGATTGCAGATCACTGATTGACCGGCACGAACTTCTAACACACCGTGCTCATGCTCCACGCGTACCATTCCTTTTAATATCAGCTTAGTCTCTGTGAACTCAGGCTGCTGCCCAACTTCATGCCACCCAGCTGGGCAAACAATCCTCGCAACACTCATTCCTTCAGATTCAGTTGCCACCCGTCCAGCATATTCCTCAATTAATTTAGGATTCTTTCCAGCTGGCGGAATGATACAAGGTTGCTCGATAAGTCTCGGCATGAGTGAAGCCCTGTTAACTCGGCACGTTACGGTGAAGGAGTTTCCATATTTGTCTTGTCCATTCCCTCAAACTCATCGCCTGACACTAGGTGAGACTGGAAACTCCCTCCACTCCGTCGATGCAAGGTAAACGTGATAATCGAAATTTGACCGTCAGGTTGATCCACAGAAAACAAAGCGCTTTTGGTATAGGAATACTCCTTAGGACTATTCCCGTATCGAACCAGAACGTAATAATCTCCCTTACTGACGCGAACCGTTCGCTTTTGATCCCTCGCTAACCTGGACACCACATAAGTTGGTCCAATCAATTTCACCACGGTATTTTGTCCAGACTGATTGTCAAAGGTAATTTTATTAGGAGACGAGAGCGTTTGAGTCGCAGAGGCAAATATGTAACCCAACAGCAATAGTAGAGATATCACGCCAATCAACACGACTCTTGATTTTCTTCTCACACTGTTCATACTCAAGACTTACCCCTATTTGACTTGAACGAGATGGTTTTCTTCAAAATAAACTTCGATCCAATGAAGCTCCCCCAGCAAGCTGGAGGCATCTTTTAAATGTATTGTCTAATCACATTTGCGCATTCCTCCCCTCAGCAAGCGGAGGGGGATCCTGCGCTGTTTTTATGAACCAATTTCTTCTTGAAATATAAAGGCTTATTGGACATTAGAGGAAGATGGTTGGTACTGAAAGCTCAGTGTTTTTCGTTGATTGTCTTCCAGGGTTATCGATTTTTCGAGATATCCCAAAGCAGGATGCCATGCACTCAAGGTATAAGAACCCGCAGGAATCTGGTCGATCGCAAAAAGACCTTTTTCATTCGTCGTAGCAAAATAAGGATTAAGCGGCACGAGAATCCACGTCTGCATAAATCGATGTTGATCGCATTCAACTTTTACCATTCCACTACGTCTGGTCGTCAGTTTCGTCGACTTCTCTTCTCCGGTTTCTAAGTTGGGAAAATGAAACAAGGGAATTCGTCCTTCGTTTAACATTTCCCAACCTCGTAATGGATGAAGAACCGTGTCGTTCATCAGCATGCGCAAAGATGATCCATCCATGCCCGCCATCACCAACTGATCGAATTGGCAACGATTCACGGTAAGAGTAGGACCTTGCGCCGCAGGAGCCTTCCCTCGCTTCAATCTTTGGAGAAACACCACCACATCCTGCACTTCATTCGCCTTCGAAACACGCGCACGGGGTAAGAGCACATTGCCATCCTTGTCTGCAATCGGTTCACAATGCTGTGGATAAGCCCCCATTGTGACTTTAAAAGAAAAGGGCGAAGGTGCAGTCCCCAATAAAGTCACAGCTCCACTTATCGTCGCTCCGTTCTGTACCGTGATTTCTTCATAGGCATGGGCTGGACCATTTGCTATCCAGTTAGCGCCTAATAGTGATATCAACAGAACCCTTTGAATAAACGTTGATGCTTTCAATGCGAATCTCCTCATTTTGTCTCTCCCAATGTACCAGAATAATTCTCGAATTTTCTCCTTTTTTCCATGTTAACCTACTCTACTTTTTCGCTCTACGAATATAGATCAAACTATAGACTCCAATATTTAACAGAAGGACAAACACGCCAAGAACCCATTGAATTGTTGGAGTCAGACCAACTGGATACAGAATAGGCAACAGATACTGCTCGATAAAGCCGCCAGTGTAGCCAGCATCACCACCAGCCTGCCTGAGCCAGTTTTCCAGCGGAGTAAGAGGACAGATCCACCCACCAAACTCGAGCGCAACAACCCAGAGTACTGCAGGGAGATGGACCCACGAGATCCAGCGCCATCGCCATGCCAACAATCCACCGAAAAGCACAAAGACAATAAACGCAAGATGAATGACCAAGACAACATCTGCGAGAGCCCGTAACCACATCAGCTAGGTCACTTCACTACCAATCATCTCATTAACAATACGCCAGAAAGTGAATCATGCGTATTACATATCATTAAAAGAAGAGTTTTGTCCGAAAAATATATCACGGAGTGAGTCAAACCTTACCCCAAAGCGGTGTAACAAAAAATCATCCGATAACAGGCCATAACTGACAGCATTATCCATTAATGACACATTCTCTTCTATCTGATCTCGAACCTAGGCCGATGCCTATGTCAAATTTAGGCAATATCCTGTTCGTGGACAATAAGCGAAATCACTGGGAGACCTTAGTCGAATGTTTTTCAGCCTACGGGTTTGAATTGACGGTCGCCCATGATGCGGAAACAGCCCTAGAAAAAAGTGAATTGGCGCCTCCTGATCTCATTTTATTGGATGTCATGATACCAGACATCGGTGGATTCGAAACCTGCCGACGTTTGAAGGAAAATACCAAGACCAAAGATATCCCCGTCATTTTCATGAAAGCTCATGAAGACCATGTCAGTGCAGTAAAAGGATTTTCTGTAGGAGCCGTGGATTATGTGAATAAGCCGATCCAGGTAGAAGAGACGTTAGCGACAGTCACGGCACATTTAAAGATACGGAACCTACAGAAAGTGCTCGAAGAGACAATTTTAACTTTACAAGAGGAAGTGGACGAACGTAAACGTGCCGAGGAAACAGCCCACCAAGCCATGCTGCATGCGCAACAAGCTCAAGAACGCATGCGGCGAGACTTAGAAGCGGCAGCCCGCGTGCAACAGGCCCTACTACCTGAAACAACGCCAACAATCCCTGGACTGACATTTGCCTGGACGTATCGCCCCTGTGCTGAATTGGGAGGGGACTCTTTGAATCTGTTTTCGCTCAGCGATTATCAGATTGGGATGTATGTTTTAGATGTCACAGGACATGGAGTGCCTGCCTCCCTGCTATCGGTAACTTTGAGTCGAGTACTCATTCCTCGCAGTGACCCTTCTTGTCTGCTAATTCGGCAAGACACAATAAATGGACAGAGAACTATAGCTTCGCCCGCTGAAGTTGCCACGCGATTAAACCACATGTTTCCTATGAACCAAGGAGCACACCAATACTTCACGTTGCTCTATGGAATTCTCGACACACAGGCAAAAACCTTTCAGTACGTCTGCGCAGGACATCCTGCCCCCGTCGTCTTCATCAAGGACCGCCAGCCTATAGTCTGTGAAACCCTGAATCTGCCGATTGGGCTTTTTGAGAATGAACAATATGAGAACTCTACGATTGAGCTTGGAACCCACTCTCGGATCTATCTGCATTCTGATGGAGTGCTAGAAGCTATGAATCCTCATCGTGAGATATTCGGAGAGACACGATTACGATCCATCATCGAATCCACTCAAGGAGTCGCGTTACAAGAGAGTGTGAATACCATTGCGTCTTCAGCATCCAACTGGGCACACAACGGTCAGGTTCATGATGACCTATCGATCCTTGCGATGGAATTCAAACCGGGATTAAGCAACGATGCTGATACGGAGTGAAGTTAGACATCACGATCATAACGATGTGAAGCAGTGAACGATCGAGACATACAGAATAATAACGAAGAATTACTCGTCCACCGTTTTCCTTCTCAGGCAAAGTTTTTAGGGGAGACTCGGGCGAAAGCCAGAACGACACTGACGCAATGTGGATGTTCATCCGATATTACTGAGAATATTGTCTTGGCCATAGATGAGGCCTGTCAAAATGTTATTCGACATGCCTATGGCAAGGAAACTGAGAAAGAAATTGTCTTACAAATTCAGCGTCAAGAAAACGTGTTGACGATTACGCTGCGTGATTTTGCGCCCCCTGTAGGTTCTGACTGCATGAAGCTCAGAGCTTTAGAAGATATTCGGCCTGGCGGATTGGGATGTCATTTTATCCAGCAGGTCATGGAAGACATCTCGGTTGAGCCTGCTGCAGATGGAGAAGGCAACATCCTTCGAATGGTCAAGCAGATCTCGTGAATTTTCTATCTGAGGGAAAAACATGGAATACACCGTAACAGTAGACGAAGACAATCACATTGTAGCCTTGAGTGGAGAAGTAGACCTTGAAAATTCGCCAACGGCACGAAAAGTCTTGCTAGAGGTTGTCGAGCAGGCAAAAAAAATACTGGTGGACTTAACCGCCGTCACCTACATGGATAGCTCAGGCATTGCGAGTTTAGTTGAAGCGTATCAACAAGCCAAGAACAATGACGTGGGATTCGTTCTTGTTTCCGTAAGCCCGGCCGTCTTACGAGTTTTACATATGGCGCGGCTAGACAAAGTGTTCACCGTTTACGACAACTTGGAAAATGCGCGTCATGCCAGCGTCTGAAATTTCGACACATCCGCTTATTCAAAAAGTTGAAGCTCTCGGTCGAAACACGGTACGACTTATCGATTCTATTGGCTTTGGAGCCTCTCTGCTATATCAAGCAGGGTACTGGCTTCTCTTGGGTCATCGACGAAATCAGCCAGTTCATCTTATACCTGTTGTTTCACAAATGATGGAGATCGGTATCCGTGCGATCCCGATTATTGCACTCGTTTCTCTCACCATTGGACTCATGTTGGCTATACAAGGTATTCACGCACTCAAAGGTTTCGGAGCGGAGCAACAAGTCACCCTTGGCGTGGCCCTCTCGGTCGTTCGTGAATTCTCACCACTCATCACGGGAATTTTAGTGGCCGGTCGATCTGGAGCTGCATTAGCCGCCCGCCTCAGTACGATGACCATTCATCATGAAGTTGATGCCTTGCGCGTTATGGGAATCAACCCTGTTCGATTTTTAGTCGCTCCCAATTTAGTCGCCATGCTCATTATGCTTCCTGCACTAACGTTGCTATCAGACCTCATTGCACTTGGTGGGGCCGGGCTTTATATCAGCACGGATCTAGGAATCACGATTGGGAGATACATGCAGCAAACTGTCCTATTCCTAAATACAGGTGATGTCCTTCATGGTTTGGTAAAGAGCGTAGCCTTCGGCGCGCTCATTACTCTGGTAGGGATCGTCAATGGGTCCTCAGTGACGGGCGGGGCTGAAGGCGTAGGACGAGTCACGACCAATTCAGTCGTTCATTCGATATTGGCCATCATCATGGCCGACTTAATCATCGTCTTCTTGCTGACGCGATAGCTAGACATATGACGACACGAACCACAAAGACCGAGCCAATCATTGAAGTTAAAAATATCGTAACCCATTACGGTTCCCGAAAAATCCTCGACCAAGTAAACGTCAACGTTCACCCTGGAGAAATCATGGTCGTGATGGGAGGAAGTGGTTCGGGAAAGAGTACGTTATTGCGACATCTCATTGGCTTGGAGCGTGTCAGCGCTGGATGCATCAGGCTTCTCGGCAGAGATATAGGACATATGGACGATTATGAGCTGACACGATTTTATAGAAAACTGGGAGTCGCTTTTCAGGGAGGCGCATTATTCAGTTCGATGACTGTCGGTGAAAATATCATGCTGCCTCTTCGCGAGCACACCAATCTTGATGAGAATACGATGAAAATCATGACACGCATCAAGTTAGAAGTGGTCAATCTTGCAGGATTTGAAAATTTCATGCCCTCAGAACTGTCTGGCGGCATGCTTAAACGGGCAGCATTCGCCAGGGCAGTGATCATGGACCCCGCGTTGCTTTTTTGTGACGAGCCATCTGCCGGTCTTGATCCCGTCGTGGCCTCATCACTCGATGAACTGATCTTGAAACTTCGTGATGCCCTGAACATGACTATCGTTGTCGTGACACACGAACTGGAGAGTGCATTTCGGATAGCCGATCGGATCACCGTATTGGACAAGGGAAGAGTCCTCACCATTGGCTCCGTTGACGAAATACGTGAATCCAAGAATAAGCGAATTCAAGATTTACTCAATCGACGGTTTGAGGAAGACACCCTTGAGCCAGATGAATATCTTGCACGACTAACCGGAGGACCCGTTTAGCAAGCAGCAGCAGGGCAAGACTACCTATGCGAGATTCTCGAAAGAGCTACCTCATCGTCGGCATCTTTCTCTTAGGCCTCCTATGCACCCTCATTGTCTGGCTTGGCATGTTGTCTGGCATCACCACTGCCACGAATCGTTACGTGATGGAATTTGAAAATGTCATGGGTCTGACAGAAGGAGCACAGATTCTCTATGAAGGATATCCGGTTGGAGAGATCGAACACATCGTTCTCACCCGCGGACCTGAAACTTCCGTGTATAGACTTGAGGTCTCGATTCGAGACGGATGGACCATTCCTCAAGACAGTTTGGCCGTCATCACACAGGCAGGATTTCTGTCAGCCGTCGTCATCGACATACACGAAGGCCATTCAAGACAGATGCTCAATCCCGGTGATCGCATTCCCAGTCGAGGTGCGACCAATATTCTCACCACCATGTCATCAGTGGCAACCCAGCTTGGAGAATTAGCCAATACGAGCTTGAAACCGCTGTTGGATAATCTCACGGATGGGACCGGATCGCTGGAAACTCTCTCGCAAGATGCTTCAGTGATTCTTGCAAATCTCAAAATGTTCACAGCCCATCTCAATGAGACGAGCAATCAACTCAATACCCTCATTGAGCAAAGCGGAGGACACGTCGACATGATTTTAACTGATGTCGAGACAGCTTCGGGCAACGTCTCAAACCTTACCACGGATTTTCGGAAAACCTCGAGACGACTCGACAAACTGCTGTTCACCATGAATACGCTTGTTTCAAAGAATCAAAAAGACATCGATCATTCAATCGGCGACTTACATCATACGTTAGAAGTTGTAGCGAACCATGTACAAGAAATCAGCTATAACTTGGAAGCCACCACACGAAATATGAACGAACTCACTGCAGAAATCAGACGAAATCCTGGAGTCATCATTCGAGGAAAAGACTTCCAAGAAAATCTGGACATCATCAATTAATGCACACGGTGGGAACAATCATGAAGAACTGGAGATGGCTTCTCTCATGTAGCTTGGCAATGGTGTTGGGCGGATGTCTAGGAAGTCCTGCTCCCCAAGACCGTTATTATCGACTGGAACTCCCTGAAGCCAGGGCGCAATTTCATTCTCCTCCGTTACAGGGTACGCTCCAAATCACCAGACCCAGGGCGGATGCGCTCACGAGTGAGCGACATCTTTTGTACCGTCAACACACGAAAACCTCCCAAGTTCATCGTCACGCATATCATCGTTGGATCGATTCGCCTACGCTGATCTTACAACAACAAATTGCCCAGTATTTACGTGAAGCCGGTATTGCTAAACAAGTCGTAACACCGGAGCTTCGAGTCAAAACCGATTATCAATTTACCTGTAGAGTCACAAAGATGGAGCGGGTACTGGCTAATTCACCTCGAGTAGTAGTGGAGCTAGAGCTGGGATTGACCCATAAGCGAGACCGCGAAGCAGTGTTGCTTCGTACCTACTATGAAGAACAGCCGGCACAGAGTCACGACATTAACGCGGCAATCACCGCTTACAACCAAGCCCTCACCAATATCCTTAATCAGTTTCTCAAAGATGCCTCAACATTACCTGAAGCTATACGAATCAACCACCATCCCTAAACACATAGACAATTCTCGTTAACCATTCCGACTGTTTGTCATTTCTTAATAATCACTACTCTGCTTAAGATTTGTCCCCCTTTTTAAAATAGTCGTTTCTTCCGAATAGGCAGTAGCGAAATAGGATAGCAGCCTGAGCTCAACTGCTTGAACAAAGTAACAAATGAAACTCGAACCACCAACAACAGAACGCACCTTTCTCAAAGGACACGATCCCCTGAGTGGAACGACTATCCATGGGTGGCCAGCTGTGGTCTTCGGACTTCTCTTCGTCCTTGCCGGCATACCTATTGTTTTCGTTGGAATGGAGTGGATGGACTATCCCAAAAATTCAATTCACGCCCCATTGTGGGTCATCGGAATTGCCGGAAGCACGTTTGTGGGAGGCGGTCTATGGCTAGTCATACATGGGCTACGAGGCCGGCGACGCATTTGGAATATGGAACATGGCAAACGACAGTTGCCCACGAAACCTTGGCTGTGGGATTACCCCTGGCAAGCCCAGGGCATCACAGACAACAAGCTTCAGAGCGTACTCAACAGTCTTATGGCTCTCATCGTGTTCGGAGTGTTTCTTGCTCCATTTAATTGGGTCGCGTTTATTCGGGAAGACAGTTCATTTTTTTGGCAGGGAATCGTTGGCTTCCTCGATATGGTCATCGTAGTGGGAATTGGGAGTCGATTCCTTAGCAATCTCAAACAGTATCTGGCATTTGGAAATGCTCAACTACTCTTTAACGACTTCCCGTTTTTCTTGGGAAACTCAATGTCCCTGACACTGAAACATGTCCCTACAGATATCTCTACTCTTCAACTCAACCTGAGATGTATAGAAGAAGCCTACAAACTGCACGGGACGGCAGACAATAAAAAATCCGTCGTTGTCTGCTACCAGATATATAAAGATACACAATTAATTGAACGAGGGAATTTTCGACCTGGAGGGGATCTGCACATCGCCTGGAGGCTTCCAGACGATAAATCCTTCTCATCGACGCCCAGTGAACGGCCAGCCAAATTTTGGGAACTGGAGGTGACAGCTGAACGGCAAGACGTCAACTATCAACGCCGCTTTCTCTTACCCGTCTATGCCTAAGACATTTCCCATGACACTCAATACTCTACCCTAAGCAAAGAGATGCAGGAGAAAAATCTTTCTTTTCTTGCAAACATTCTTCGAAAGGTGATATCCATATTTCAGAAAGCAAGGGAGCAACCCGATACAAAACGTGCATCTGTAAACATGTAGAATTTGAGCAGAGAAGAAAGGGAAGTAAGTGAAGAAAAAGTCAAGCAACGAGGGACAACAAAACGTATATCTAGGAATTATCTGGTATTGGATGCCAGTGTTGGCCTTTGCATGGGCGATTGCGTATGTCTCATCACTCTCATCGCCAGAACATCATTTTCACTCATTCATTCATACCGTCAATTCCCTCAATCCGATCGGAGGCAATATTTTTTCCAGGGTCAGCGATCAAATGTATCACCTCACAGAATATACGGTATTAGGCTTACTCACCTATCGCGCCATTCGATTTTCGTGGGGAGAACAACTCGGGCCCGTCTCGGCATTTATCACGGTCATCACCATAACACTCTTTGGCCTATCCGATGAATTACACCAATTGTTTGTCCCTTTTCGCCGAATGGAGAGCTTGGATCTCATGGCCGATACCGTTGGAGGACTCGTAGGAGTCTTGCTTTGGGAATGGGCCTTGACTTTCTCTGCAATCCGGCTACTCGAAGAACACCTTCCTTCCAAACTGCAACTAATCAGAACTACTAGCTCGAAGTGTTAACACAACCTTCCTCCCGTTCTACGAAACAGCTTTAAAGTAGGGACTTACGTGAATGTCTGTCCCCGATATCGAAAATGCTGACCTCCGAGAGGCCAATCTCCGGGTTGCTCTACTCATAGGACACGGCATAGAATCCGGCTGCTTGCCAGTCGACATATTCAGTATCACTTGTAAAAGCTTCTCTTGGAGAAATGTTGGCTGTCCCAATAAAAGTTGCCTTCCAATTGGATTCCCTGATTATAGCCTCGATTGTATGAGTCCATTGCCAGGATTGCATAAATAAGTTCTGATGAAGTCGCCACTTTACCGTTCCTCTCAAAAATTCCTTCTCAATATTCAACTTAATATTTCAATTGTTTTCTCTTTTCTCGAAAGGTCTTCCAATCCATAAAATCCAATAAGCTTATTTTTTGCTCCGGTGTTTGCTCCTTAGCTAATGTAGTGGTCAAGTATTAGTGGACACTGGCTTAGGAGATTGCCAGAGGGCCTCTTGCTCCTCTGGTGTCCTGTACTGATTATAACTGTGAAACCGCTCCTGGTTGTAATAGGTCATCAGATATCTCCCGATATCGTAATGTCCTTCCTGAATGGTGTGATAGCCGTCGACTGGAACCCATTCAGTCTTCAGACTCCGAAAGATTCGTTCCATGGGAGCCTTGTCCCAGCAATTCCCTTTCCGACTCATACTTTGTCGAATCTGATGCTGGGCAAGTTGCTGACGATACCGCTCACTTCGATACTGCACACCTTGATCTGAGTGGAAGAGGAGGCCAGGTTGGGGCCGTCGTGTTTCAACCGCTCGCCGAAGCGCTTGAGCGACTAAGGCGGTGTCCGGCGTGGTGGAAAGACTCCACCCCACGATCCGACGGGCATAGAGACTGAGCACGACGGCCAGATAGGTCCACTGGCCCGCCATCCGTACATATGTGATATCGCCACACCACACCTGATTGGGCGCCGTCGGGGAAAACGCGCGGTTCAGCTGGTTGGAAGTCACTAGGGTCTCTGGCTGAGCCGGGCGATACTTCGGCTTACCTGGTTGCTTACTCACTAACTGATACAGCTGCATCAGACGACGGGCTCGCCACCGACTCACCCCCAATGCGTGGGCCATCGTGCGAGAACCCATAGCCCTCCTACTTCGTTGATGCACCTGTCGAGCTTGGTGCTGCAAGTGCAGGGCCGGGGGAGGGGCCTCGGACGTTTGAGCCACGCATAATATCCGCTCCGACGAATTCCCAAGACCTGCGAGACTACGGTGAGGGGATAGTCGTGTTACAATTGTTTCATCAGCGCATACCGAGCCGATCGGTCTCGATGAAAAGCGTGGCCGCTTTTTTTAAAATGGCTTTCTCCATCTTCAGGCGTTTCACCTAGGCTTCTAGTGTCTGGATGCGTTGCTGTTCTGGTGTCAACGCTTGCCCGTTGGGGGAACTCCCGAAACCTCGGCCTTAACCTGTGCCAGCCAGCGTCGCAACGCTGTATCTCCAATATTGAGCGCCTGACACGCTTGCATTACGGAATACCCCTGTTGCCGCACGAGTGCTACCGCTTCACGTTTGAACTCCGTCGTAAAGCTCCGTCGTGCTCGTCTCATTGCTCACCTCGTTTGGTTTGTAGTTTATCACCTAAACGAGTGTCCACATTTATTAGACCACTTCAGCCATATATCTTGCGACCTTAAGCAATATCTGGCGAACAACTTTTCCTACGAAATACACTCAATATATCATACGGCTACAAAATGCATCCCTGTCATACATAAAACAGCTGAATATTCTTCTACAATCTCATAGCACCTGAAGTCAGAGCCTATTGCCCTCCAACCAATTCCTTCACACACCTTACATTAATGGTTCCTCCGGCAAGACTCTCCAACTCAGAAGAAGAAACCTTACCTTTCTTCACCTTCCACGTCAGGAGCGCACCACCCGTCGCACCAGACACTTCCTTGGATTGCACATTGACCGTCAATCCATTTCGAAGCCGTTTTTGTTTTCCTTTTCCCCCTCCTCGAAATGCTGGATTATTGAGAAGGGCACCTAACCCGGACGCCACAGGAGAAATCATGATCTGAGCCTCTACCGATTTCTCATCTTTTACATAAACGTGTTTTATAGTTGTGCCTCCACCAAAAGCTGCTGTGCCAACGACCTCTCGTGTCCCTTCTCCCGCCTGAACCCATTTTTGATGCTCTTTGGCAAAGCACCCAAGCAACCAAGTGCCTTTTTGCTCTTTAAATATCTCGTAGACATAGTCAAAGTCTCCGGAAGCCGTTCCATAATTTCCATCTTTTAAATTTTGGCTGATTGTTTGAAGAACATCTAAAATCTCTTCTAAACGAGAGTCTTCTTCTCCAAATACAGGAGTCCACACACATAGATTCACAACACCGACTAAACCAATTGTTTGAAGCCACCTTCTCACGATGTCCATTGATGCCCTCCTCGCAAAAAGTCAACAATTCATCCCTCTATCCCTTAGGCAGAATACCATAGGGCGAATAAACCATCCAATATGTGGAAGAGGAACAAGGCATTCACCTTTGTTCCTCTTAAACTTTTGTATAGGCATATCGATTCGTCATACATACTTACGAATTTATAAAGAAAACGATGGGTTTCGACTCATCCTGGTGAATGAGGATGAGAGTGAAAATGAAGTTAGCAAATCGCGTTTTCTTAGATGAAAAAAGGCACAGCCCCAAATACTCTACCGGCAAAGTCTGTATCGAAAGAAATAGGGCTGGCGATTTCATCGTCATAGCATATTCTTCAAATAGCATCACCCTCTTATCAATAAGTTGAAGCAACCAGTGACGGCTCAGAAATATGACCCTGTAGATGAATCCGACAAACTCAATGAACCCATGGAAGAGGTAAAGAAAAAGGTAATAGATTTCCTAAATGAGTGAGGGATCTGTGATCTTTTGGGGGGATAAGAAAGTAAGTTTCAGTGGAATATATACGCTCAGAAATACACTCCATTTAATGGGGACAGTATCTGATGGCACCATTTAGGATTTAAGCTCAATTTATCCACGCTATAATCATGCGACGGTTTATTGCATATTTACGGTCCATATCATATCCTGAGCATAGTGTTCTTTGCATGTACGAAAACGAGACGGTGAATCTGAAATCCTGGATTCACTCTTCAACAATTACCTAGAGTATGAAGAGAAACATGGAGATGCCTGCCGTTGGTAGAGACTTCGTAATGATGATAGATTCAACGGTTAGAACGATGTTTGCCCGTGGGCTCAATACTTAAAGATATCTTTAAGAAAAATGATTGAGAACACTTAGCACACCTGACTGTCAATAACGTCATACGACCCCAAACGTTTCCTTATGATCACCCCATCATCACGCTCAAACCCTTACCCACCACGATACCTCTGTGCACTTCCAAAGAAAGATTACTGGTCGACACCGTTCGCAGAAAGCCTACTGTCCCAATTAGATCTTCCATTGGGTGTCACAATTTTAGATGTGACCTGCGGGAGCGGGTTGCCCACATTTTATTTAGCTAATCATGTAGGACCGACTGGTAAAGTGATAGGGTTAGATGTTAGCGAATCGCAACTCATACGAGCTCGAACGTATCAAGGGTCACATTTTCCGTGGCTTGAATTTCGTCATGGAGATGTTCGAAACCTTCCTGCTGACCTAGAGCAAGTTGATCGTATCACTGGCAATTTATCCTTCATGTTCTTTCGGCCCAATCGAAAAGAAGCGCTTCAACAATTAGTCCAGTTTCTCAAACCTGGAGGCCAGTTAGTTTTAACATTTCCCTCGCTTGGCACATTTGATTCACTGTGGAAACGGGTAGATCAAGAAATGACCGTGCGAGGCCTCCTGAAAGAAAGGCAAGCCTTGACGGAGTATCGAGAAGAACGACCATCAGCCAATAATGCAAAACAGTGGCTCAAAGAAATAGGCTTGGAACGTGTAGAGGTCAATGAACACCCCCTGGAGGTTGAAACTGAACCGGGACAGGCGTTCCTCCATCACCCTTTATTGAGAGGAGGATTTCTTGACGATATTTATGAATGTTTCACAGACCAGAATCTTGCTGAAAGCTTTATGAATGTCATAGCCAATGACATTCGAAGTTTTGTGCCCTTGATTGCTCAACGCTGTGTGATGTCAGGTTGGCGTCCTCTTTCAGAAAACGAATCATTCGACCAATTCATCTGAGGCACAATGACTTTCGCAAAGACATATATTTCCTTATTAACGCTGACCGCAATGTGTACACTCTTCATCGGTTGCAATCTCATCGGTGGGGCTTTTGAACATGAGCCTCAGGACCTAGAAAAAAAGATCAGCCCGCAAGCACGCGCATTAATAGAGCAAGCCTTTGAAGGCATTGATGCCTCACAACTTCGTGATTATCATACGCACATGCTCGGAGTGAACACAGAGCAAAATGGAAACTTTGTGAATGAAGGCTGGCAATCACCGTTTCATGGGTTAATCCATTACATTCAGTTTGAAGTCTATAAGAGTGCCGCGGGCATCACCGATGTCGAACAGGCCGATGAACAATATGTTTCTCGTTTGAAAAATCTCATCCAATACATGCCGCAACATGGAAAATTCGGAATCATGGCCTTTGATTATTTCCACGATGAAGAAGGTAATCCCATTAAAGAGCTCAGCACGTTTCGTGTACCTAATACCTATGTCATCGAAAAAGTGAAAGAGCATCCAAATCTGTTCTTTCCCATCATTTCAATACACCCATACCGAAAAGACGCCGTAGACACATTGATCTATTATGCAAAAGAAGGTGTAAGATTCGTGAAATGGTTGCCGAATGCAATGGGGATTCACCCTGCTTCAAAAAGTATGAATGATCGACTTGTAGCATACTATCGAGTCATGCATGACTATGAGATGGCGCTCATCACACATACGGGTGACGAGAAAGCCACGGAAGCAGAAGAGTTTCAAAATTTCGGCAATCCGTTATTTTTAAAAAAGCCCTTAGACATGGGAGTGAAAGTGATCATGGCCCATGTCGCAAGTTTGGGAGAATGTAAAGAAGCGGATGCTGAATTCTGTACACCTGGAATCCCGTATATCGATCTTGCGATTGGGATGTTGGAAGACCCTAAGTATCAAAATCTCTTGTTTGCTGATATCTCTGCGTTGACGCAGGATAATCGAAAAGACAATCTCGATAAGGTCCTTGAAAATGAGGCGATTCACTCAAACTTGATTAATGGCAGCGATTATCCACTACCAGCTGTCAATATTGTTATTCAGACCAGAACGCTCGAGTCGGCTGGATACATTACCCCCGAAGAACGAGAGTCACTTAATGAAATCTATGACTTTAACCCCCTCCTCTTCGACTTTGTCCTTAAACGGACTCTCCGACACACCAAAACTGGAGCAAAATTCCCCGTGTCCGTCTTTTTGGAACATCCCAATCTCCCCACACAGTAGAAATTTCATATTTTCGACTTAATAGAAAGAGGCGCGATGTGACGTTCGACTATTCTATGGACGGTCTAAAGTGAGGCCAGAGAAAGATACAATGCCGGAAAGAGCCATCGCATTGGGTCAATCAATCACGATGGCGATGGTTGGGAAACGAGTGGGTAAGAGGGTGAAATTTCAGAAAAGGCCCGGTTGCGTCGTCGTGTTTGTCGATCCAGTTTATCCGTAAGTTCATGAAGGACTATCTCTTGACGCTTCAGCATTCTCTCAAGTTCCGTGATTTTCATCTGTTGAGGATCAGAGAGGGACTCGATACATTCAGCTTGGGAAGAACCTGTATATGTGTACGACGTACATTGCCAAGGAATGGACGGTTCAGCAGCCACCACTGGAAAAGAGACTAGTAGAAAACCACAGGCCACTCCACAAAGAAGAAGATGATATTTCCACAACTGATGCCTACACGAAACGAAAGGTATATTCAACATAGCCTCCTCCTTCGTTCAATCGAATTAAGGATATCACGTTGTGAAAGTCTTGAACAACAGGTACGTGTCTCAGGTGCAAAGCACTTTAGTGTCATCTTCGACTATCGAAATATA
Organism: Nitrospirales bacterium; assembly: GCA_965223675.1. Lineage (GTDB taxonomy): Bacteria > Nitrospirota > Nitrospiria > Nitrospirales > UBA8639 > JAGQKC01. The sequence goes on from OZ245013.1 coordinate 1,495,825, forward strand.
TCCTCCATACTTTTTAGCGCTTTTGAGCTGGTCCTTCTGAGAATATCCTCTGTTTTTGAAGTGAGCCGAACATATTTTGTGCGCGTAGTGGTCGCTCTGACCTCCAGATACTTGGCATCTTTAGCATTTTGAATAGCACGTCTGGCCTGTGAGGCAGAAAGCTGGGGAATAATCTTTTCTGCATCACTCATTGACACGGGAATCTTTCTCAATTGCTTTAAAAATAATTCTGAAAACAATGTCCAATAGTAACTTTGCTGAAGTTTCGGCTCTCTCGCAAATGCCGTAATCCATTCTTGTGCAGCTTCTTTGTTGACAGCCTCAATATATCTCATGATTTCCTTATCAGAAAATCGCTTCAATTTGAAAACTCCTTTGCAATGACCAAGTGACTAAATTCACAGATTGACTGCCAAGCAATAAAATACTAATACAAAATACGTATTATGTCAATATGCAAGTTGTTGTTTATACTAATATTATTATATTTACACTGATCATTTTGAATTCATTTAACTAGTCATATTGACATGTATAATGATTATTCCTATACTGCCAGATGTCTCTTCAATTATTCTTCCTTGGGTTTCAATCATTCTCATCAAAGGAGGTGTACCATGAATGTAGGCCATTCAACCTCTGGTCGTACCGTATTCCTAACATTGAATAAAAAACGTCTAAGCAGTATGCGTCTAACGGTCATCGCAGCCTGCATACTACTCCTTACATTGGGTGGGGCCTCATCTGCGTGGGCAGGAGCATTCCTGACCGGTAACGGCGCGCCAATTCAGCGTACAAGCTTTTCAATTCACATTGGACCTGGAGGCGGTGTTCATCTAGGATTTGGGAGGCATCGACATGGATTCCGTGGAGCCTATGGACACTCTCACAGACATTTCGGTCATCGTCATTATTTTAAACCTTCCAGGCCTTTTTACAGGCATAATTATGGGCACAGACATTATTGGAAACGTCATAAGCATGGTGGCCACTTTAGGGGCAAGAGACAGTATCGAAGACATCGACATTGAAGCTAGGCATACTATCGTCCTATAAATAGATTCCTCCAGTGTCTCGGAGGAATCTATTTTTTTGTCACCGAGAGCCGACAGCATGAAGAAATATTTAGAATCAAGCCTCTATATCGATTGGGAAACTCCACACGTTCAGAGCCAGGCTCGTGAACTGGCCAACAATTGTCAGAACGTTTCAGATATTGCCAAAGCCTGTTTCGAGTTTGTACGAGACAACATCAAACACAGTTGGGACCATGCACTCAACCCTGTAACCTGTAAGGCGTCAGATGTTCTCAAACACGGAACAGGTTATTGTTATGCAAAGAGTCATTTACTCGCTGCCTTGCTGAGGGCCAATAACATTCCAACAGGGCTTTGTTATCAACGACTGACGATCAATAACAATGTTCCACCTTTTTCCTTACATGGACTCAATGCTGTGTATTTGGAAAAATTCGGTTGGTACCGAGTCGATGCACGAGGCAACAAAGATGGAATAGAGTCGTCTTTTTGCCCGCCTCTAGAGAGATTGGCGTATTCAGTTAAGATAGAAGGAGAAGTTGATCTACCAGAGATATGGACAGAACCACTCACTGAAGTTGTATCAGTCTTAGAGAGTAAACGGACGTATCAAGAAGTCGCAGACAGTTTACCTGACATTGAGATTGTTCAGACCAAATCATTCTGAAACATCATGAAGAAAAATGTTTCTTGAGCGCGTTCAGTAAAGCCTGATAGATGGGGTTACACAACTCCCCGACTGCCGTGTCGTTTGGCGAATCGTAGGTTGACTGCCACTCCATAAAAGTCGTGTTATTTTCAGTAATCGACAGGACTCTAGCCGCTCCAATATAATTTTGGACCGCATCCTTGGCCACAGGACCTGGGCCGTCATCGATACGATACATGAATGTCCGTTCCTTATCGTCCAACGACACTAATGTTTCATGAAACACACCATTAAGGACACGCTTGGCACCAACTTGATCACCTGACAACTCTCCCACCTTTTCGACTTGCGTCACTACTCCAGCTGCCCAAGACAGATCATGAAAATTTCGAATAGTTTCCCATACGGTTTCACATGGCGCATTCACTACGACAGAGTTGTAGCACTTTCCCATTGTTCTCTCCTTCATTAAAATAACAATGCATTGTCAGGAATAACATTGAACCTAATTTTTACGATTATGCACGATCACCTACCTTCCATTCTACAAACCCTCTCTATTCCATGATGTAAGTCAACGCTTGCGTATTAAATGATAAGAAAACACATAACCATACGGTAATATCCTAAAGACTCGGACGAATGCTTTTACACACATGATTACCGAATTTATTATCACTGCCGGAGAAAAGCGAAAGCGTCTTGATACGTTTCTGCTTCATCGTGAACCGGAGATTTCTCGTTCGAGCCTTCAGCGATTAATCGAACTTGGCAGGATTCAAGTGAACGCCCAAACAGTGAAACCCAGCAAAAAGATTAAACCAGGCGACCACGTCACGATGGATGTTCCTCAACCTGGCATCGTAGAAATCAAGGGCGCACAACACCCACTAGACATTCTCCATGAAGATGAAATACTCCTTGTCATCAATAAACCAGCTGGAATTGTGGTCCATCCTACATCTGGAAACTGGTCAGGCACACTGTTAAATGGCCTCCTCGCTCATTTTCAAGAAACCTCACAAACTCAAGATCTCCCTCATGAGAAAGTCCGACCGGGGCTGGTTCATCGGCTAGACAAACACACTTCAGGGGTCATGGTTATTGCCAAGAACCACTCAACTCATCGCGCACTCTCAGATCAGTTTGAACAACATACGATTACACGAACCTATGAAGCACTCACATGGGGAATACCCAAACATCATGATGGCATAGTGAACCTCGCCATCGGTCGAGACATTCAAGAGCCAAAAAAACATTCAACACACACCACACAACTCAGAAGGGCTACCACTGAGTATCACGTTATACATCGATATGGAACCCTTGCTTCACATATTATCCTACATCCACTCACCGGTCGCACACACCAACTCCGCGTCCATCTCACATCACTTGATACCCCGATCTTAGGAGATACACTCTACGGGGGAGAAAAAGTTTGCCAAATCGAAGAAATCACCATACCAAGGATCATGCTCCATGCACGAGTTCTTGGTTTTCAGCATCCCGCATCCCGGATGTATCAAGAATACATCGCCGAATGTCCAACGGACATGCAAATCGTAAGAAACCAATTATTGAATAAAGTTGAGCCTAGAAGATTCTGATTTTTACGCATCAACTCATCTACTCACTTCGTAAATTTCATTCAAACAATGGTCAGATGATTACTTCTTCAACATCTCTAAAGAGGATCATATGGATATCGAATCATTCCGAATGATGGTTGAGAAAAACCCAAAAGGATTTCTTGGACGCTATGGCCTCGGTAAAAAGATTTTCGAGGAGGGTGAAAATCTTGACGAAGCGGCAGAGAATCTCCGCGTTGCGGTAGAACTTGACCCTAGCCATGTCTCTTCACATTGGATATTAGGACGAGTATTGGGCAGATTAGAAAAGCATGAAGAAGCGAAATCAGTATTGACAGCGGGAATTGCCGCAGCGACCTCTGGCCGTTCGAACGGAGGAGGCGATCTTGTTCCAGAAATGCAAGCCTTTCTTCAGACTTTAAGCTAAGGCTTAAGCATCTCCTAAAATCACCTTTAAAATTTTTTCTTTTTGTTCTCGAAGAACACGAAGCTCAATGATCTGTCCAGGATTTGTGTGTTCAATTAAGTAGCTTTTTAATTGCGCTGCTGAAGTTATTGGCATCGCATCGATAGCCAAGAGGACATCGTTTTTGCGAACCCCTGCCTTACGGGCAGGACCTTTCGCCTTCGCAACCGCGACCCTCCACTGTTGCTCAATTTTCACTACGGTCATACGAATGCCTAGCTTAACAAATTTGGGAGACTTTCCAATCTGTAATGCAGAGACTATTTTCTGCACGATTAGTCCAGGAATAGCAAAGGCAAAGCGACTACAGCGACGCTCATTCTCCTTGGTTTCTGTTTGGATGATTGCATGAATAAGGCCAACAAGATCTCCATTTGAGTTAAAGAGACCACCGCCAGAATTGCCACTACAGGCTGAGAGATCAACTTGCATAAGTCGCGACTGAGCCGTCGGCAAAAAAGTCCGCGGATTTCCGAGGCGACCAAAAGCAAGTGCTGGCCCCCAACCAAGCGGATACCCTACCGTAAAAACTTCGTCACTTTGTTGAGGTTCTTTTTTCCCAAATGATACGAAGGAAAGCTCATTTGTTGCCTTCTCTGATTCAATACGATAGAGAGCAAGATCGTGGAACCCATTGATACCAACCAAACGTGCAGAAAATTCCGTAAGTCCGCCGGTGATAACATATACCGTCTGAGGAATTTTGGTCTTACCACCCTCCTGACGCTCTACGGCATGACGAGCTGTGAGTATATATCCTTTTCCCAAATGGACCCCAGAGCCCCGTATGGCAAACTGTGAGTAAATCGTTTGATAAGAAGAATCAGCAGCATGTTGTAATATTCCAACCGTCGCTTGTTTAGCGTTTTCTATAGATTCAGGAGATTGAAATGGCCAAGCCTTAGTGCTTGTATTGGTTGTCACGATCAGCCATATCACAGCATGAATTGGCACTTGCTTCCATGAAAGTCTCATTCTGAACTCCTTTTTGAAGCTACACTAACACTCGACTGAACAAATCAAGGGTCATCCAAACTTTTTCTGATCCTATGTAATTCACGATAGCCTTTCAACATGTCTTGATAAGAATAATGTGCATTACGACCACTGGGATTGGGTAGGAGCATCACTTTAGCTCCTTCAAAACTGTTGGAAAGTAAGCCTATTTTGACTTTTCGAGATTTCTCTCCAGGATGATTGTCATGGAGAGAGCCATGAGCAAACAAGATCGGATAGAGTGTGATACCAAGCAGAGCAAGAATGCGAGGGCGATATTGCTGAATTTTCCCCACGAGTGCAGCCCTGCCAGCTACATAGTCTGACTTGATCAGGCCACCGCTACCAGGTGTTGTTTTAGATACGATGTTGGTAAGACCTACCCCCCACTCCGGCAGCCGCCAATCATCATGATAAGTGACAATACTGGGGACAAGTTCTGCCTCATTGAGTAACTTCCAAAATCGATTGGAATGGCCCGCATAATGATGACCAACCTCAGCCGATCGAACGCCCGGGTTGATCCCTATAAATAAAATGTCCAAACCTGGTTTGATATAATCTGGAAGGGTCTGATGACTGGCCATATGACTGTATCTGGTTAGAGGCGTTAGCTTTCGCTACTAATACCCCATGAATGAGGTGTATTTGAGCATAAGCTTCGCTCCTGTATCCTATACCACCTCCATAAGGGTTGGGTTGTCTCCGTACATGCGATATACATGATGTTGATCATTGTGATACTCCATGCCACACTTTTTGAGGTTGATTCATGGTCAAGCAACGATCATGGCTTTAGATGGGGTCTGAGTAGTGTAACAAATCAACTAGCTGATAGACTTTAAGTTGTGAGGAGATAAAGGGATTGAGTTAGGGTAGTACAACATATAATTGGTTGATGTAGAAACCTTAATTTACTCAACATAAAATATCATGAGGAAATCACAAGGAGAGATTGTCATGAAATACACAGGAATCTTAGGAACAGTGATATTGAGTACAGTGCTCTTATTAACCCACTCTCAGCCATCTCACAGTAATACTCCTGATGGCCAATATGCGAAAGCCATTTTTGCGGGTGGATGTTTTTGGTGTATGGAACCACCTTTTGACAAAATAGATGGTGTGATTTCGACAACCTCTGGGTATACAGGCGGTCATAAACCTAATCCTACTTATGAAGAAGTTTCTGCTGGAGTAACTGGGCATACGGAAGCCATTGAGATACTCTATGACCCTAACAAAGTTAGCTATGCTTCACTCTTGGAAGTCTACTGGAAGAATAGCGATCCAACAACATCCGATAGACAGTTCTGTGACCACGGCAGCCAATATCGTCCGGCAATCTATTATAGTAATGAAGAAGAGCGACGATTAATAGAAGACTCAAAGAAAAAGATTGAGAGCACCAAGTCGTTTCCAGATAACATCGTCACCGAGATCTCTCCAGTTACTGAGTTTTATCCTGCCGAAGACTATCATCAGGATTATTATCAAAAAAATCCCGTACGTTATAAGTTTTATCGATACAGTTGTGGACGTGATCAACGACTGGAGGAACTCTGGGGCTAGAGCAAAATCAAGTAATGACTTTACCCTATTAATCTCACTCACGTAGCATAGACCCAAAACGACAAAAATTTAGGGAAAGAACTTTAGTTCAAGAAGACCGAAAGACATCAGTCAGGTAGGACACTGCAATGACTCTTTAATACTCATCAGAGTGCCCATTGCTGCCATTTCGGAGATTGGAAAGGACTTCTTCGGCTTCAGGGATAAGATCTTTTCGATTCTGTACTTTTGCAAATTTCAATGCCGTTGTAGCTAAGCTAAGGGCTTCCTCATGTTGTCCACGACCCGCACAATTTTCAGCAATAACTAATCGTGCATTGATTGCGGTGGGTTCCCGCTTGATCACCTCTCGAAGAAGTTCTTCCCCCTTTTCTGAATCGCCTCCTAACATAGCCGGCAATTTCACGAGTAAGGTTCCTTTAGAAGAGAGCGCATCAATATGATCAGGATCCAGCTCTAGAGTTCGATTCAATGCATCCATCATCCGATTATACCCAAAAATTGCAGACAAGGATGGTTCACCATCAATTCGCATCTGCTCTCCAAGACTACAAAACAAAGCAAAGTGTGCTTCCGCATACTTTTCATCGGCTTTAATCGCTTGTTCCGCGATTGCTTCGGCACGTTCAAAATGACCCATGCGAACATCACGCATTTTAGCTTCCCGGCCTTTCTGACATTCTTCCAGCGCAAGGGCACTCAGCTCTTCGGCTGATTGTTGTTCTTGAATTGTTTGTTCTACTTGATCGGCCGGTTCTTCACTAGTCGATTGTTCAGCCAAGACCAACGCTTCGCTTGTTCCGAGCAATGAGACACTCACCAAAATAAATAGACAAATTCTTATCATGAGGACGATCTCCTGACTCTCTAGAACTTAAGCGTTTTCTATAAAAATGGTACAAGAAATACTAAAGGTTAACTTGAGGGTTATTTATTATATACCCAAATGTCTAGTTATTTTCAACCTAATACACCCGTTTGTCAAAGTATTTAATCAGACACTTTTCAACTCCAGAAATACCTGCTTTTCCCCTTGCACAGATATGTCACGTACAGAAAACATTCTTTTGAAATATCTTGTATTCTACATATCTCTCTCAATTTTATACGATTATTATCGAATACAGCGAAATGTTGCAAAAGGATATCCTTGAATTGAAATTCTTTCGTAATCATGCTACCTCTTATTGATTTCACAATAAGGACAAGCTTCTCACCGCCTCGCACCTTCATCATGCGTTTACCCGGGCGCGTCATTGGGTTACTTAAAGAGTACATGTACGACCTGGTCGAACAGGCGAAGCAAGACGAAGCAGCCTCCCAAGCCTTTGGGTATACTTCACCACCCTATCATGTTGATCAGGCGATTTCAGATTTACTAGCGATTTTAGATGATCGCATTGAATCAGAAGGAGTACAGGTAGGCCTTCATGTGGAGTTTCTTCATCAGATGTGGACACTGTGCAATCAAGGGCGTAAGCACATTACTGATACTGTGTGGCTAGAAACAAACATTGCCTCAGAACAACCCTCTAAAGCACAAACTCGTGAACTGACGTATCGCGCCCTGATTGATTATTTAGAGCATCAACCGGAAGACTAATCCACTCACCAACTACTAGGTCTATCCATCTACGTAACTGGTCTCAGCCAGGTTCCAGCAGATAAGAGCATTTTCAACATCATTGACTTTTCATCATCGACTTTTCCTTCGGATCGTTCTTCAGCTACTAAGCTGAAATAAGGGATTATCAGCTCATTACCGAGCGCATGAGCCACTGTTCTTGTTATCATGTTGAAATTGCAATGCACTCCACTCATCTTGTCTTCGTACTTCTGCACATCGCCAGCCAACTTTCTTGTAGCAATTAATGATTTCCTGCTGATCTGAAATAAGAATACCTGTCATGAGCAGCACGGTATGTGAATCCGACAAGTTGGCTAAGCATCGACATGCCGCTAACAGTGTCCGTCTATCAATGTTTGCGACAATGAGATCAAACGAATCATTCAGTAAATTTCGTACATCCAATGTTCGAAGGTCAAGTTCTGCACCAAAGTGATTCATTCGGGCATATTCCTTAGCACACTCTATAGCCACAGAATCATCATCCACACCTACAACATATTTTGCTCCAAGCCGTAATGCGACCATCCCTAGGAGACCGCTACCTGTCCCGACATCTAACACTCGTTCACCACCCTGAATACTTTCTTCTAACCATTCGCACAGTATCTGTGTTGTAGGGTGATGCCCTGTTCCAAACGCTTGTTTGGGATCAAGAATAAGTTCAATGTCATGTTCAGGAAGATTTACGGTTGTCCAACTCGGCCGTACCAAAATTCGCTGTCCAATCCGAATTGGTTGAACTAATTCCGTCCATTTGGCATTCCAGTCCTGCCAAGGCACTCTCCGCACCGCTATCTGCTCTGAATTAGGCTGCACCCCTAATTGCCTAAGACTTTCTCGAATTGTTGCAAGCAGAGCCTCATCCCAAGTGCTATCATCCCAATAGAGATGAATCACACCATCCTGTTCCCAAACACCCATCATGCCCTCATCGACAAGTAAACCCGCTAATTCAGCGGCATCAACAGGAAGGGCTATATGCACGTCAATAAAGGATTGCATTAAGATTGACGAAGAAGTGAGTTGGCGGTATGGTCGGCACGCGATATGAATGACACATTGAGCCAAAAACGAGAACATACCCTCAAACGAGGTTTAGCGAAGGGTAAGCATCTTCTCGCTATCGGAAGCAAAGCCAGCACATCGTTCACACGATGGCGGCTTGTTATATTTCTCACGGCTTTTTTCACATGTTTAGCCCTGTATAAGGCTGCTTGGTTTCATACAGGCAATCTTGCCCTACTGGGATTTTTCACCCTGTTTTTAACCGTAACCTACTTTCATAGTACTCTGAAGAGTCGCCTCCATCGACTCATACAATGGACACAAATTAAGCACACAAACCTAGCGCGCCTTCGATTAGATTGGCAAGAAATTCCTCCTCATTCATTTCCGGCCCCTGCAGACCATCCTTACGCTAACGATTTGGATATTGTCGGCCCACAATCTATTTTTCATTTACTCGACACGACTCTCTCACTCCCAGGTCAAAACCGATTGGGGCACTGGCTCTTAGATCAAAATGCCCATCCATTAAATTTTTCAGATTGGTCTCAACGACAAACTCTTGCCATAGAAATTTCCCACCTCTCACTCTTACGAGACCGGATGACACTAGAAGCTCGATTAGTCAGCGATAAGCCCTTGGATGGAACCCGCATTCAGAAACTACTCGAGCATGGAGTGAAGATACCTCACCTCAAGCAACGACTCATCGGCTCGACTACGCTGTGTATCAGCACCATAGTGTTAGGGTTATTAGCGGCCGGTTTCGGCATTCCTGGTTATTGGATTCTATCTTTTGGATTGTATGTCATTCTGTATTTCTATTCTGCGGGACATGTCGCTCCAGTATATGGGCGAGTCCTTGACCTCCATCATGAACTTGAAAAACTCGTTGCGCTTGTGCGACTGCTTGAAAACCGTCAATTCACCAATCAACCTCAATTGAAAGACCTATGCTTACCCTTTATTTCTGACCAAAATAGGCCTAGCTTGCTCATTAAACGGTTGGCGCAAGTCTGTAATGGTCTTAGCGTCAAAGCTCATCCATTGGTGCACATTTTAATCAATGCATTCATACCATGGGATTTGAGTTTTGCCTATCGACTTGACAAGGCCTGCAACCGATTAAAGGAAACGCTTCCTCTATGGATGGACCGATTGGCTACGCTTGATGCCACAAGCTCAATAGGCACCTTTGCCTATTTGAATCCGGACTACACATGGCCCACACGACAACAACCATCTTCTCCTCAAGCTGATACCGGTTTTACGGCGAAAAGCGTAGGGCATCCACTCATTAGCTCTCAGCAACGCGTGGAAAACAGTTTGGGCTTTCACGAGTTAGGACAAGTCTTGCTCGTCACCGGGTCAAACATGTCTGGGAAAAGCACTTTTTTACGCACCATCGGCCTTAATATCTGCTTGGCGCAAGCAGGGGCACCTGTCTGCGCACAGAGTTTTTTTTGGGCGTGGTTACGGATATTTTGCTGCATTCGCGTGACGGACTCATTGGCCGAAGGGCTCTCGTACTTTTACGCTGAAGTGAAACGACTCAAAGTCATCTTAGATGCCATTCATGAGACTGACGGTCACCCCGTGTTGTTTCTCATCGATGAAATATACAAGGGAACTAACAATCGCGAACGCTTAGGTGGAAGCAAAGCGTTCATTCAAGCCCTACAAAGAGGCAACGGCCTTGGCCTTCTTTCCACACATGACCTGGAACTGGCACAACTTGAGACCAATGGCTCACAGGTGAGTAACGTACACTTTCAAGAAACCGTTGATAAAGGTAAGTTGCAATTCGACTATCAGTTAAAACCAGGCCCCTGCCCCACGACGAACGCCTTACGGATCATGGCCCAAGAAGGACTTCCTGTTCCTGAAAGAGAGAAATAAGGAAGTGAAGTAGAAGGAATGTAACGTGAAAAATGTAAAATCTAATGAGAAATTTTACGTCTTATCAACTTTTCATTTTTCATTTTAAAATTTGCACTTCTGCGGGTTACGGCGTGAATAGCTGAACGTCTTGTTGGTCTTGATCTGTCTTCTCACCCGTCGTAGTCCCACACTCGGAACACAAATACTCATAGAGATTTCCAGATGGCAAGACCAGAAGCAGCCGCTCTCGTGCAGGAGTGGCTGTCTTGCACTTGGGACAGTAAAGTAACGAGGCGCGAAGCGCTCTAAATTGCTCTTGCTCAGTCGAGGGGGGCATAGGTCGACGCCTACGCATCCCAGGCGGGATCGGTGGAGGTGTTCCAGAAAAAGGTGGTCTAGGCATGTCCAGATATTATCCAACAAGTTTGCGAGAATCAAGAAACATTACATCACCAAGTTAAGGGGAATGTTCAAAAAGATCCGCTCAGCAAGGCCGCAAACAGCGAAACTTGGACACCTGTATTCGAGACTTCACAAAAACATTAGATCCCAACGATTTATCATACTCAATGACTAGAACATTGTAGACCTATCGTGTCCAAGGACACCTCACCTACGGTGAAACCTTTGAGCAACGAGAACGCAGCTGACGTTTTTTTTCAACATTCCCTTACAGAAAATTCATGGCAACGACATACAGTCCAATCAAAGAAAAGAGCCCAATCACCGCACCAAGGAGAAACCAAAGAATATCGGCGATTTTTTCTTTTTTCTTGTTTCTCATTCCTTTCGGATTTCCCATTTCCGTATCGTATCGTGTTCCTCTTCTCTAGTACATTAAATTTATATCCATTCTGGCTTTTCGAGCAGAATGTAAATATCTCATACTTGAATTTCATAGGCAATTTTTATCATTTCAGGTAAAATTACCAACACCTCTATTTCTTATTTCACTCATGCTGGAGCACACGTATGGCACAAACGGAAGTCAGAAATTGGTTTGGCGACATCGCTTCTCATCCCGCTGAAATTGTTGAAGCTCATTCACCCGAAGACATCGTGGCTGTTTTGACTAATCCAGAACGTTATCCGTCCCCTGTCCGTGCCACCGGGTCCAATCATTCCGTCACACGATGCAGCGTGGTGACCGGTGGGACATTAGTCAATATGACAAAGATGAACCATATTCTCAACATCACTGAAGAGGCCGTCACCGCAGAAGCCGGAGTCTTGTATATTGATCTGGCAGAAGCTTTAGAAAAACAAGGCAAACAACTACACGTGAATACCGAAATAGGCAACCTCACACTGGGTAGTGCAGCCTGTGCCGGCACGAAAGATGCTTCGATGCCAGGTGAATTTGGTCAAGTCAACTCTTATGCAATTGGCGTCAAGATGATTTTGCCTTCAGGTGAGCGACTCGAAGTCACAGAGGAAGCCCAACCAGAACTCATGCAACTCGTCCGTTCCAGTTACGGGCTGTTTGGCATTGTATATGAGGTCACGTTTCGAATCAGACCCATTGAGCCCATGTCCGTCTATCATGAAACATTCACCCTTGATGAGTTTGAGCAACAATACCAAGAACTGGTCAACAGACAAGAGTCGATCATGATGTATATGTTTCCGTTAGAGAGTAAACTGACTGTGGAATTCCGAAAGTACAATCCGACCGCTAAGGGGTTTCGAGATCGCAAAACGTGGAAATTACGGAATTACGCGTGGGAAACTGCCGGGCCAAAATTCGCTCATGACGTCACGGAAAAAATTGATGATCTAGAGACTCGCTATGGTGTCATTGACAAGTTTCATGAAGTACTCCGATTTAAGCTAACAACACTGATCAAAGATGACGATACTCTGGCGCCCGATCAAATGATTCGGTATCCAGATGTTTCCGATACGAGTCGCTATACGTTTAGTTTGTGGGCATTTCCTGAAAAATCTTACCTTAAAGTATTACGTGAATATTTCAAGTTTAGCCATGACTATTTTCAAAAGACTGGATATCGCTGCAATCTCCCAAATGTTGGCTATCGTATTGCCCATGATCAGCAGTCTCATTTTTCCTATTCCCATGATGGCAACATTCTGACCATCGATCCAGTTTCCACGGCCAATCCTGGGTGGATCGATTTCTTACATGCCTATAACGACTTCGCCAGTGAACGCGGAGGGCGTCCATTGTTCAATCAAACTTATGGACTGAAACGGGAACAAGTCGACAAAGCATTTGGTGATCGTGTTCAAACATTCGAGACCCAGCGTAAAAAATTCGATCCAAAAGATCGCATGTTGAATGCATACTTTCGCGAGCTTTTTTCTTCTTAAAGAAAGACATTTGGGAGGGTGCAGAAGAGGAACACCCTTAACTGATGGCGACCACCGAAGCTTCATCAGATACGGGAACGCCGTTTCGAAAGAGAATGCTTTTTGAAGAGTTGGAAGCGACTTTTTCTCCTGGCAGAATGATACCGACAAGATTAAGCGGATCGGCTGCGGAAATCCTAATGTCTTGCGCACCAGCCTGAGGGTCTCGCCTGACGGCACGAAGAGATTCGACGGCCTCGGGTAAGGCGTATTGTTCTCCAGTAAATCCATTTACAAAACGGCCACCACGAATATGACCTCGCCACTCCATTCGCCGATATTGCATCAAGAGCTCTCGCCAGGTCATAGCGAGCGATTCACGCTTTAACAGATCACGAAAGACAACGCCATATCGATGGAGAAGCTGCTCCGCCCATTTTTCATGCAGCTGACCCGTCGTCAACTGATCTGATAGATGACTATGACGCGGCGAAGACAATAAATCCCATCGACCGGCACTATGTCGTGGCCGTCGCTTCCGTTCTTTGCCTTCTGCATTTCGACGTTTTGGGTTAATCAAGGCACGAAGATTGTCAAACCCATCTGCCGTGACCAGGCCCGCAGCCACGAGTTCCCAAAGGGCCTGCTCAACTTCCGAAGGAAGATGTCCAGTACTCGCGGTCAGGTCTGCAAAAAAACTTGCCCCACCTACCTCTAAGGCGTTCAGAACATCTTGTGCCACAGCACTCAATACCTGTCGAAGACCGACATTGCCATCCTTCATTTTTTTCCGATTCAATGCCATATGCCACAACGCGTCCTCTCGGAGGAAGAAACTGATCGGGGCAAGACTCGTGGGATTAATACGACGAGACGGTGATCGTCGATCTTCAACCTGAAAAAACTTCTCCTTGCCGTTCTCCACCCTTTCAGTCGAGACGCCTGGTTCCTTATAGGGTGGTGCAAGTCTGCCCCAGGCGACTGCGCCTCGCAGGCAGAGCATATCTAAGAGTTCTGGCTTATAGTTTGACACACGCTCTTTAAGAATCGAAGATTCCCATGCGGATGCGGCTGTTTCATATCCAGCTAATTGAGTAATGACTTCACATAAGCCAGTTTCACCATGCAATTGCGAACCTGGCGCACGGTGCTGCCAACGAAACAGAAACCGCATGAAGCCTGCAGCAGAAACAGGTTCAATCTCTCGTCGAAGTGAGCTTACAGTTCGTCGGTGAATACGAGCCAGCAATCGGCGGTCACACCATTCTTCAACTTTTTCTTTCATTTCTCTCTTGACCAAGGAGGTAGAAATTTCTTCAAATGGAGACGGAGACATAGCTGTTCGATAATGGCCGCGCAAGACTTGCCCTTGTCCTTCAAGCTGTAGAAGCGCTTGACTCACTGTCTGTTCAGATACATGCAATGCCTTCGACAATTCCTCTGCCGTGACAGGGCCACAAGATTCCATCCAACCCTGAACGATAAGAGGCATAGCAGTTTCTGCTTCAGTCGCAGGCAGGCCTGGAACAATAGGAAGGAGTTCCAATTGTTCTGGAGCGAGGATCTCGACGGAAGGGAAAAGCATTTGGATAATCGGCAATTGTTCCGTCGTCACCCATCCTTTTGTGACTTCCATTTTTCTTTTATCCGTCTGATGCACCTTCACTACGAGTGCACGTTTAGACTCAAGAAGCTCAGGGAGATAGGCTTTCCAGGGCTCACCCAGCTTCTCTGGAACCCAAACTAAAAGATGAAGCGTTTCATGAAGTTCGTCTGCATCACGAACCGTGGGCCATACCTCTTCAATCACCGCTGCAATGGCTGCGGGATCAAGCGCTCCAAGCTCTGCGCTCATATCTCCTGGAAGAACTTGGCGAAGATTCACCGCTCGAGCACGACGTTCTTCAAGCGGTGCATCATCCAAAAACGCATAAGGATTCGCATTCAAAATTTCATGCGCAAACGGTGAAGGTGCGGGAGACTCTACAGCCACGCATTGCACAGCACCAGATTCCATTCGTTGAAGAAGTTGGATTAAGCCATCGATATCCATGGCTTCCGTGAGACAATCACGAACTGTTTCTTGAACTAAGGGGTGATCGGGAATAGGAACATCTCCCAGATGATTATCCTGACAAGCCGTTGCCATCGGAAATGCCGCACCCAACAGATCTTCTGCGCGCATGCGTTGGATATGAAGAGGAACCTTCTTCCCTTTTTGAAAACGTAACAATGCAAGAGAGCGTGAAATGTTCCATCGCCACCGTGTCACAAACAACGGTGAAGCCAATACGGCTTGAATCAGCACATCGCGCACCGTCTTCGAATTGAGGAAAGAAAAGATGGCATCCAGAGGAAAACTATGCTTTTCACCAAGCGATAGAACTAACCCTTCATCCGTTGCGGCAGCCTGTAATTCAAAGTCAAAATTCACACAAAATCGCTTGCGAAGTGCCAAGCCCCATGCCCGGTTCAACCGCCCACCAAAAGGCGAATGAATGACCAGCTGCATACCACCAGCTTCATCAAAAAACCGTTCGGCGATAATCCGTTGTTGCGTCGGCACGGCCCCGAGTACCTGTTTTCCATTTTGAACATAGGCAATGATTTGAATTGCCCCAGCCGCATCAACGCCGCACTCTGCTTGAAGCCAAGTTTGAGCATTGGTTTGTGGATTCGGGACAGGTTTATCAAGTAAGCGGCTCACCTGTTCTCGAAGTTGTGCCACTTCGTTGGAAAGTTCAGCAGTACGTGAAGGTGCCTCACCGCGCCAGAAGGGAATGTTTGGAGGCGCACCGTGCGCGTCTTCGACACGCACCTTCCCGGTCTCAATTCCTCGAATACGCCATGAAGAGGTGCCAAGAAGGATAATGTCTCCGGCTAAGCTCTCTACGGCAAAATCTTCATCAACCGATCCCACCACCTTGCCTTCTGGTTCGGCGATGACCGCATAGGTCGCGGTATCAGGAATGGCTCCCCCGGAAGTAATGGCTGCAAGCCGCGCTCCCCTTCTTGGGCGTATCATCTGCTGGACCCGGTCGTGAAACACATAGGCTTGCTGACGGCGGCGCCCAGGCACATACCCTTCTGCGACCATATGCAGCACTTCATCAAACGTTTTCCAGGTGAGCTGTCGATAAGGATACGCTCGCGTGCAAAGTCGGTAGAGGTCATTTACGGACCATTCCTGTGCCGCCACTTCTGCGACGATCTGTTGCGCAAGGATATCGACAGGCTCTGAAGGAATCGTCACCGGATCTAAATTGCCACGACGAATCGCATGTACCGCAGCCGCACATTCTATAAGGTCATCGCGCGTCGTACAAAACAGGCGACCCTTCGGTGTCGCGCCAACCCAGTGCCCTGCGCGTCCAATCCGTTGCATGCAAGTGGCAATGGCACGAGGGGATCCAATCTGACACACCAAATCCACATGCCCAATATCAATCCCCAGTTCCAGCGAGGCCGTCGCCACCATGACCTGCAGTTGTCCCGTTTTCAATCGATCTTCTGCAGACAGTCGAATTTTCCTCGACAAACTACCGTGATGCGCCATCACCTTCTCTTCACCTAAACGCTCAGTAAGATGATGGGCCACGCGTTCAGCTAAACGCCGAGTGTTGACAAACACTAAGGTCGTCCGATGCTCACGAGCTAACTCCGCAATCCGATCGTAGATCTCCGACCACATGGCATTCGTCGCAATGGGCCCTAACTCATCACGGGGAACCTCAATCATCAGATCGAGCTTGCGTTTTTGCCCCACATCAACAATCTGATACGGCGGCACTGATGAACTTCCTTGCCCTGCCCCATTCGTCGTCGTTTCCCCACCTACGAGAAAATCTGCAATGAGTTCTAGAGGTCGTTGCGTAGCCGACAAACCGATACGGACTGGAGGCTTATGGCAAAGAGCAGCAAGCCGCTCAAGCGACAGCGCTAAATGCGTACCCCGTTTATTCGGTGCGACAGCGTGAATTTCATCCACGATCACCGTTTTGACATTTCGAAGAATCTCCCGGCTCTTGCGAGCGGTTAGCATTAAGAACAAGGTCTCTGGTGTGGTGATCAAGATATGCGGAGGATGGGTGAGCATGCGCTGTCGGGCCGCAGCCGGCGTATCACCTGTTCGGACTTCAACGCGCAATGATGGAACCAGGTAACCAGCTGACAACGCGCATTGCGTAATCTGCGCTAACGGCTCTTGCAGATTCTTCTGCACATCATGGCTCAAGGCTTTCAGCGGCGACACATAGACAATCTGCGTCTGATCGGCTAATTCACAATTCAGGGCTCGTTTGAGGAGAGTATCGATACAGGTCAAAAACGCCGCTAGTGTTTTTCCTGATCCCGTGGGCGCCGCGATTAAGGTATGCTGACCAGACGCAATTACCGGCCAACTGGCCACTTGCACATCCGTCGGTTCACCAACTTGCGACCGAAACCAGTCAGCGATGATGGGATGAAAAAAAGAAAGGGCGGTAGTATCCATAGTCACCGACATCCTAGCCCTTCTGACAACAGAGGTAAAGCACTATCAAAGGAAGCATAGTTGTGTAGGTTTCAATCTTAGGCGTCTTGAGATCACGCAAATTGTTATCTGTACTTTTTTAAGGGTTGGGTAGCATGACAAGGATTCAGCAAAAAACTGACAGCGAATCTCCTTCTATGCAGGCTGAGAATATTAGCGAGAACAAGCGACAAACCTCATACAACAAAACCATTTAGACAAAAACCACTAAATCTCGTTTTCACTTTCGAACAATACGGTAAGTGCTGATCTATTACGAAGCCTATTTACCTTACTATATGCTTACTCAGCTCCTCTTTGGCCAAGCGCCACCAAGATTCATTACTGTACCATTTTCCTGCATCCCCATTACCTGAACGCCTATAACACTCTTGCGCAACTTCTTCCTCGCCATTTAACCATGCAGCCAATCCCAGATAGTATTCGAACTCAATCTTCGAAACTCTTGGAATTTGCATTTCATAATTACGTTCGCTCAGTGCATATGTCAGACATGACAGTGATCGGCTATGTTTATTTGCGTCTAGAAAAACAAGAGCCGCTTCGATAAGCAACTTGACCGAGTGCTTGAAATCAGTATTTTCAAGGATATGCTCGAATTGCATTGCTGCAGCTTGTATATCGCCAAGTTCGTATAATAACCATGCTCGTCGTTGTTTTATAGAAACCTGAGTTAAAGGAGAAAAATGTTTTATTACCTCCTCCAGTGCAAACATTAATTCTTTGAGCCGATAAGCTATATGGCTATCTTTTGCTTTGACTGCGAGTGAATTTGATATGTCAAAAAGCTGGCGAATAAGATCAAAGTCTTCTTCACGAATTTCCTCAAGTTCATCTAAAATATCAAACGCGGCATCTGTTTGACCAAGAGCTGAGAGAGCAATGGACTGAATGAGTTTGATTCGTACTAAATCTCCAGGATTCGAAACTAACATCCCCTGTTCAAATGTCCTAAGCAATTGACAGATAGCGCCAATTTCTCCTCGATCATCTACCAAAATAGCTGCCAGGAGTTTATTATGATATAGGGCAGGATCTTTGGTAGTTAGATATCTTTCAGCTTCACCATAATAGTTCAGCGCCGCCGCAGGCCGATCTAAAAGCAAACTTATATAGCCAAGCATTCCAAAAACGTTCGCATCTTTCCATTTATTCTGCTCTTGCTCTAGCCGTTGGAGTTTGTTCAGTATTTCTTGTAAGGAGATAGGATTATCATTCGACTTTTTGACCTCAATAATTGATTCGACGACTCGAGGGTAATATATGTCTACTTCTGAAAAATTTTTTCGAATTTTTCTTAACATTGCAGAAAGAATATTTGAAGCTTCTTCTAGATCGCCATCTTTATATGACAATACAAATTCATCACAGTCCTCAAATAAGTCCTGAATCTGTTGTGCCTTTCGATGATTTTTAAGTGATCGGTTGCCGATCAACTCTTCAAATAACCTCCTCCTAAGTGGGAGCCGGTCAATATCTGAGTCTAGAGGAAAGTATTGAATTTCACGATTAAAACAAAAATCGCGGACGATATTTTCTACGATTAATTCAACCCTAGATTTGCTTAGTTCCAATTCACTGATTCTTAAAAGCGACTTGAGACCATTTAGCTTCTCCAGAGGTCCATCCCAACTGGTTGAGGATGTTAAAATAATTGGGAATATAAAATTCTTCCTGTTGAGTATAATAGCATGTTCCACCTCCATCTTTACCCATGACGATTTTATCGATTCATCTGAAATAACGGCAAAAAAGAAATGGGAATTTTCTATTTCTTGTTTGCAAGTTTCTTCAATTGAACTTCCAGCTGGAATTTCACCATCACGTGTTTCGTAGTTAAATACCCTCAATGGTTGCGCCTGCAATCTTATCCATAGGAGCCTGACGAAATCAGCAACAATTTCTTCGCGAGAAGAAAAGCAGACAAAGACGCGCAAATTTTTTTCCGCGTCTTTGTCGTACAACCTGGATAACATAGGATATCGCAAACTAATGTAAACTCACAGTACGTTGAACAGTTGGCGTTTGAACTTTGGGATTAACTGAAATGTTTCTGACTGAATTTAAGAACGTCAAGAACCTAGTCTTATTTCTTTTCTTGAAATGTCGAAATAATGCGCGATAGTGCATAACTTTCTTTAGTGCATTATAAACAACAGGATTTATCCCACCCTGTTCAGCAACGATATCCGAGACTCGCTGACTGAGCCCACTATTTATCTGAATTGCTTCGTTACTTTCACTCTGAGATTCCCATTGTGAGAGAATGTTATCTATTTCCCTGAATCTACGCACCAACTCCTCTTCAGAAACATACCGGGAATTCAGTAAGCTCAATGAAACAGAATCCCCCTCTCTTGCAGCCTGGAATAACTGTAGATCTTCGTAAGCCGCTTCTACATCGGAAGGATAGCTCCACATGGTCCAAAAGGGGTCCCCTTTAAACGATAAGTGCCCGTTCCGATCACTGAATACAATAGTTTGATTCAAATCTCCAACCACATATGACCTATATCGATTTCCCTTCTGACGCTCTTCTCTAAGAAGCTGCTGCACTATATTGAAGTTCCTACGATTTTTCTCAACTTTTGGTTCACGCTCTCCAGCCCCGAGCACATAGGAACCTCCCAGATTCTTTGGTAAGTCCGTTGCATTATGATCAAAAAGCATTATATCGGCTTGCATCATACGCAACCCTATTAGCGTATTATCTAGTGTTCTGTGGTAGTTTATTGCTCTTCCCCCATTTCGTTGTAGTTCGTCTTGCAACTTCCTATCATTTAAATGTCCAAATAAAGTCATCGCAGATCCTGTTTTGTAGTTTGCAAACTTCGTTATTGGAACAAGCTCCCAATCATAAATATCTGCTTGCAGATTCTTAATTTTGCCGCTTGATGTTTTTACTGTCACAATAAGTCGTTGACTATCTGGCTTCGTTTTATCGTAGGTGAGGTTTTCGACAACAAGACCATCTTTCCCAACGGCAACACCCTCAAATGCGACTCCCCCTACTGCTCGGAAAAACGATGCACCACGTGTAACAGGCTTAGTTAGAACAGGAGCTGGTGATCTTGAATAACTAAGGTTCCCGAGTTGTAGGGATTCTTGTCCAAGCGCCAGACTAGACATCAATACAAGTGAGATAAAAACATACGTTGCATGTTGTATGTTACGCTTAATCATTGCACTCCTCCTTTATTTCATTGTTGGCACACAACGGTTGAGAGTATAAACCTCTCGATCGAAATCTTTTGACAAGACACAGCGCATCGCAATTCCTAGCCAACTCCTGGGCTGCAGCTTGAATTGGCACTCTCGCTCTACGATTTGCCCTGTCTTTGACTATCCAAGCAAAGCAATAAGTACGCCTAAGATTTCTGCAGGAAAATTATAGATTAGTGTGCTATTAAATCTTTTTGATTTTATAGAGATATTTAGGAAGGCAGACGGATTGAGATATTGAAGTTGTTCAGGAAGCCAACATAGTCCCTTATCCATTCGGATAAGTGTTGTATACAAACAGATAAACACATGAACCACCAATAACAGCAACTTTGGGAACCTCATTTGTTGTGAGAGCTATAGTCAAATCTGGTGTTTGAGTCGTTGATCACGCAGCGACTGGGTCGCTGGTCGTCTCCTCCATGCCATCTGTGAACTGCATTCCGACAATCACCTTCGAGAGCTGCTGAAACCCGCGCAGCCGGCGCCACGTCTTCTCCGCACATTGCCCCAACTTGAACATCATATAGAGCATACCGTCTCGGGTGAGACAGCCCTTCGTCTGCTTCGTCCGATGTCGGATCGTGCCAAACGTGGATTCAATCGGATTCGTGGTCCGGAGACTCTGCCAATGGGCTGCGGGAAATGCGTAGAATGTCAGGAGCTCCTCCCGATCTTTCTGCAAACACGCCGTCGCCTTCGGATACTTCGGCGCATACATCTTGATAAAACTATCAAAGGCCTGGTCAGCTGTCCCCTTGGTGGCGGCCGCCCAGATATTCTGCAACGCCTGTTTGGCTTTGGGCTGCACACTCTTGGGGAACGCATTCAACACATTGCGCGTCTTGTGGCACCAACACCGTTGCTGGCGGGTCATCGCATAGATTTCCTCTAAAGCTGCCCAGAATCCCATGGCCCCATCACCAATGGCCAACTTCGGGGCGGTCAGCCCCCGCGCTTTCAGGTTCAAGAGGACCTCGCGCCAGCTCAAAAACAAAACAAATGAGGGTCAAGTCTTGAACAAAACAAATGAGGGTCAAGTCTTGTGTTAACTAATTTTTACTCCCATGTATCCCATTTAAGCCTGAGGCAATCATAAGCTTTGACCCAAATACCAATTCAGCTCAATCTAATTTTATTTATTGCCTTATCCTTTATCCTTCAGCCACTCTCTTTGCTACAGATGCCTAGGACGCGGTAAAGTAAAATTGTATTCGCATCTGACATCTTTCCTTTGTATGATCTTCCCCAACCGTAGTGAACATGCCAACTATAGGCGTCCTAGTGACTAACACCTCTCGATTTGAGCTACGAGGAAAAGACTCGAAAATGATCGTGGGTGATCGTATCCAGGGTCAGGAACGGCAAATTCTGTTTATTACCGGCTTCCTGTCAAAACGGTGGGGCAATAAAAGTAAGGCCCTGGCCGAATTGTGTTAGCAACACCACTGGAGCTTTTGTTGTTTTGATTTTCGTGGAAATGGAGACTCGGAGGGAAACTTCAGCGACTACACGCTGTGTGATTGGCTTGAGGACGCCCGGTGCGTCACGAAGATGATCGCCGATGGTCCACCACTGACCATTATCGGCTCTTCATTAGGGGGATGGCTTGCATGGATGCTTGGGCAGGAACGTACACAAGTGAGACAATTACTGCTCCTAGCTCCCGCCTTTAACATGATGGGAAAACGTGCGAATGATATTACTCCTGCAAGACGTGCTCAATGGCAACAGACCGGCCGGATGCCATGGGATGATGATGCTCTGCATCGAGACTATCCGTTATCGTGGAAATGGGTCGTCGAAAGCGAGACCTTGTGGGCTCAGCGAGTCGAACAACCGCGACGAGTGCCTACGACGATTTTGCATGGACTGCAAGATACTGTCATTCTTCCCGTCGGCAGCTGGGAGATGACACAACATCTTTTGACACAAGATCCACAGTATCCTATTGAACTGCCCCTGAAGACCGGAGACCACCGCCTTAGTAGTCCCTCAAACCTCACCACCTTCTTAGATCTCGCTCGCCGCTCTCAATATTGAGACCCGATTAAGTATTGGCCTTATCCCACTATCCTCTCTCTTTAAATCAGTTGGTTAGCATTCAACGTATATTTGAAGTTGCTCACTATAGGATGTATATGTATAATGATACACATTTTGGCTAGGAGAATTCACGATGTCTACTGACACACTGAAGTTAGTACGCAAACAATACCTCGTTTCGCGAAAAAACGTTTCGAAGCTTGAACGCATTGCCAAAAGAAAAGGCACGTCCGCCACGGCCATTGTCCGTGAAGCGATTGAGGCCTACGATCCCGAAGGGCTTGACGCTGTTGGCGAATCAGAACTGATGGCATTGGTTTCGACAAAGCTTAAAGAAGCCATTCAGGACACGCAATCAACGAGAAAGAAATTAGACAAAACCCTTAAAACATTAGGGATTGCATGATGGCAAGCTGGAAAGACTTACTACTCGATACACTGAAGCTCACTGATGAAGTCAAAAGACTGACTCGGGATATTGAACGACTGAATGGTCATGTACTCGACGTCGATAAACGACTCGTTCGCCTAGAAACAATGGTCGAACTGTCCAAAGCTCAAAAATTACCAAAGACTACTTAGTCTTTTGTGACCACCACATTATCTTTCCAATTTAAACGAGATAACGGTAAAATATGGCCATGTCCAAATATGATTCATCCTCCGGCAATGGTTCAGGCCGCCGTCCCAGCCAACTTGGTGACCGTCTGACTCAGGAAAAACTCTCGAACGCCCAGCGTCTCCCTGCTGAAGCCCGATTGCTCCTCGCCCTAGAACTCTCTGATGCCTGTCTTGAGTTACAGCGCACGTGTTCCAAAAAGCCCTAGCATCTATTACTCATCACCTGGGAAAAAGCCAAAGCCTAATGGTTTTCCGCACAGCATGCCTTGGGTAGAGAATGTGGAGTCTCGGCCTGGGGAATTCCCTCCACCACCTATAACGTCAACTTCGCCTTAGCATGCGTATTGACATTTCCATTTTATAGTTAATGAAAGTTACAATTAACTATCTATATAACCGGGAGATAATATATGAAAAAATCATACGGCTATCTTTCCACATTCACCATAATAGTTTTTGTGGTTTTCCATTTTTTTATCCAAGAAACCCTCGCTGCCTGTTTTCCCGATTTACCATCTCCCCAGCTGACATTCGAACGTACTGAAGATTATGAAGTTCGAGGAATGGAGTTCACACGCTATCGTTTAAGCGTAGTAAATGCCTCAGTATACCCAGAGGAACTATTTGCACCGGCACCGCAACTTCCAGCTTGCGGAAATAATACCAATTCTTCTCGTACCTGGCTGGATATTCTCGACCATAACGATCAACGGATTTACGGGTTTTGCGCCGCGAACTTACAGAATGTGCTCGATCGTATCTGGTTTGCCAAGCCGAGAGGAGAAGCCCCACCACCTCGTGTCTACGTCAATCTTCGAGATAGGGAGTGCGACGTGACCTTGACTTCGAATGATGTATCGACGACTCCGGTGCGGGTTCGACGTAATATTTCAGATTATTCCGATGAGGAACTTAATGCTCTTCGAACAGGAATCGAAGTGATGCAAAGTCGATCTGATACCGATCCCACCAGTTGGATATATCAAGCTAATATTCATGGGGCATTTGACCAGGACGGGACTCCTCAACCAGCATGGAACTCGTGCCAGCATGGCAGTTGGCATTTTCTCGCATGGCACAGAATGTACCTATACTATTTCGAGCGGATATTGCGACAAGCATCTGGAGACCCCAACCTGACGCTTCCATATTGGAATTATGGAGATACCAACAACCCGAATGCACGACAAATCCCACTGCCCTATCGACAACCATCCAATGTGGATGAAAACCGGCTCTACGTCAGCGAGAGAAGCTCAATCATGAACAACGGGGGATTACTACCGGAATCGGCCGTCGACCACTCTGCGGCCTTCGCTCTGACAAACTTTAGTTCACCGGCAGGCAGCGGACAGAGCTTTGGTGGTCAACGATCGGGACCAGGGCACAGCCTTGGACCCCACAGTGTCTTCGAGGGAACGCCTCACGATGTCCTACATGTCAATATTGGTGGATGGATGGGATCATTTGAACGAGCTGCTCGCGATCCGGTGTTCTGGCTCCATCACACAAATATTGACCGGTTGTGGGAAGCCTGGCTCGCACAGGAAAATGGTCGGTCAAACCCAACCACAGGTCAGGGAGACCCTTGGCTGAATGAAAACTTTATATTTTTCGATGAAAATGGAGCAACGGTGACTTTGACTGGTGCGGAGATTATCAATACGATCGAGCAATTGAACTATCGGTATGACGATCAACCCGCTCAAGTGGAGCAAGTATCCCCTCGTCACATGAGTCAAATTCTACTTGCACAAAAAGACATGAGCGGGATGGAGCTTCAAGAGAATCCTCTTTCGATTACTTTACAACTTAGAAGAGAAAAACGTGGATTGACCCAAGGGAATCTCATGCTTGACCTTGAGGGTGTGGAAGTCGACGCGCTACCTATTGGTCATTATGAAATTTATGTGAATTTACCCGAAGACGAGAAGCCTAACTATAAGAGTGAGTACTACGTTGGCAATATGTCGTTCTTCGGACCTGCTCAAACGGACGCTCAAACGACTCCTTCAAGATCATTCAAATTTTCACTCACCGAAGTGGAGCAAAAATTGAAAAAAATGAATCAATGGTCAGATGAGGTAGATGTAACCTTTATCAAGACAGGGCCCAAAAGTCCATCAGGCCAAAAGATGATCGAAAAAATGGCGAAGCCTGCAACAGTACGAATAGGGACAATTAAAATTGTACGGGAATAGTCTCAACGAATTGGAGTCTAACAGCATACTCACTCGACGAATGATCACACTATTCCGTTCTCCCTACCTTCTCAATGGACCCGTGTCATTGTCGATAATATGGTCGAATTATCAATTCTTGAATGCACCATTCCGGTTATTTCCTGGTAGGTCTTCGTACTTTTAAAGCTTTACGAAGGTGGCCACTAGATCTTCTTGACATCCAATCAAAATATCCACGCTCATCAACCAAGTCAGGAAGAGCTGAGCTCCAGTGCCCCGCTTGCATCACAAGTGAAACTATCATTCACGTGGCAGAACTTCACCGAACATTTCGCACCATGATAGATTGCCCTCGACTTTTCACCACTTAACTGAGCCTTTCGCTTTACAACGAGTTCGACGTATCCGCCATTCGAGCTAGAGCCCTCATCGGCCTAAGTACCTTGCTGTACTTTCCTCCATGGTGTTGGTTAGCATGGGGACAGAGATATGCATAAGAAGAAAAAATCATCAACTAATAATCAAGACTCAAAAAGAGAGTCTCCGCATTCCAAGGAACTGACCAGGAATGCTGTCCTAGAGATGCGAAAGGCTAAAGGGATGACTCAAGCTGAGTTGGCTGGACGGGTCGGCCTGACTCGTCAAGCCATGCATGCCATTGAAGCCAACCAATATCTCCCTAACACTTCGATGGCCTTACGATTGGCTCGGACCTTGGAGTGCACGGTCGAAGATCTTTTTTCGCTTTCACAGGACAGCCAAGCAATTGAAGCTGAATTATTGGGAGCGACATCATTTGATGGAAATCCCTTACGCGTTAAAGTTTCACAGGTGGGCGATCGTGTAATTGCTAGGCCCATATCGCAATTGGGAGATATGTTGAATTTTGTGGTACCTGCGGACGGAATTGTGACCAGCGCCGTTCAAAAGAAACAGAGTCGAAAATCTTCGCGAGTACAGGTCAATCTTCTTCATGGTCGGCAAGAGATCGAGCAACAGATTGTCATAGCTGGATGTGACCCTTCCTTATTTTTGGCTGGCGAACATGTTCGTCAGCATCATGCGCTGGCTGGTGTGACCAATTGGACGATGGGCAGTACTAACGCAGTAAAGGCCCTTCTCGACGGGGAAGTACATATGGCGGGGGTCCATTTAGTCGACACACGATCTGGAGAGAGCAATATTCCCTATTTAAAACGGCATGTACGCGGAAAAGATTTTCTGGGTGTACGCTTCGCCTCATGGGTGCAGGGTCTTTTGCTACAACCAGATAATCCCAAGCAGATTCGATATGCGGACGATTTCATAAAACGCAATGTCCGATTAGTCAACAGAGAAGTTGGTTCGGGGGCTAGACTTCTATTAGACGCACTTCTTAAGAAATCAGGTATCGCCAGCAAGCAGGTGAAAGGATATGACTATGAAGTCGGATCACATTTGGACGTCGCCCGACTCATTCGAGATGGGCAGGCCGATGTGGGTATTGGGGTGGAATCCGCCGCCCGACATTACGGGCTGAAATTCATCCCATTACGCGAAGAGCATTATGATCTCATTTTGCGTAAAGATGTCTTGGCGTCACATCCCATGATCAACCGACTCTTTGATGCCATCGTGAGTCGGCCCTTTCGACAGGAATTACAAGCCCTGGGCGGATATGACCTCACTGAAATTGGGAAATCCTTGAACTGGTGAATGGGATATTTAAAAAGGTCCCCCAGTAGCGTCTCTCGTTAAGCGTAACTCGTAGTTTATTATTTAGACAAAACCTCGCACATGGGCACTACAGATTATGGTCTTGGCTGAACGCGACGGCTTTGATTTGAGCATAGACTTGTTGACCGCGTTGAAGGGTTAAGCTAGCCAGAGACTTTCGGGTAATCGTGGCCAGGAGAGGCCAGCCAATATCCAATTTGATATCCACGAACGGATGCTCAGGACTAACAGTTCCAATATCAGTGACTGTCGCCTCAAGAATATTGAGTACACTACTTTGGAAGACCGGAGCACTAGTCACGATGCTCACATCTCTCGAAAGAATCTGCACTCTCAGTTGCTGCCCTATCGGTTGCTCTTGACGCGGGACATACAGATGCCGTTTTCCAAACGCGAGTTTCGTCAAGCCAAACTCTGTGTCATGGGCTTCGACCCTGGCATCAATCACCGCGCCGATATGACTTTCTTCCATGAAGGTCCTTGAGTCGAGTTGCGAAAAGACTTCCCGCAGAGGGCCAAGCCCCGTGACTCGTCCATCTTTCAGCATCACCAAAGTCGTTGCCAGTTGCAGCACCTCTTGAATGGAGTGACTCACATAAATAATAGGAATGTGCAACTCCGTATCCAACCGTTGAATGAAGGGCAGAATTTCTCGCTTGCGTGTGAGATCGAGCGAACTCAACGGTTCATCCATCAACAAGAGTTCCGGGCTTGTGAGTATTGCCCGCCCAATAGCTACACGTTGCTGTTCCCCACCAGAAAGACTATGAGGTCTTCGATGTAGCAGATCTTGAAGGTCAAGAATTTCTACGATCTTTTCCAGAGATAATTTCTGTTCGTTTTTGGCTATCCGCTTAAACCCATATTCGAGATTGGCACGTACGGTGAGATGCGGAAACAAACGAGGCTCCTGAAAGACATAGCCGACAGGACGTTGGGATATCGGTAAAAACACGCCCTGCGCTTCATCCTGCCATACCGTGTCGCCTAGACGGAGGACTCCGTACGGCGATCGTTCAAGGCCAGCCAGACAGCGAAGTAAGGTAGTTTTTCCACATCCAGATGGACCAAAAACCGCCGTGACGCCATTTAAAGGAAGGGCGAGCTCTACTTGAAGCAGAAACTGAGAGTACTGGACGTCGAATTGAGCTGAAAGCGTACTCATGAGACGTGGATGGGGAGACGTCTATTGACCGTATACACGACCGTGAGTATCAGAAAACTAAAGATCAACAAGAAAACGGAGAGAAAATGGGCCTGGGTATATTCGAGTACCTCAACGTGATCGTAGATGGCAATGGATAAGACCTTCGTGACACCAGGAATATTGCCTCCGACCATGAGTACGACACCAAACTCACCAAGGGTATGCGCAAAGCCTAACACGATGGCACTGACAAATCCGCGAATAGCCATGGGGGAGGCTACGGTAAAAAACGCATCCAGCTTCGAAGCACGCAAAGCCCACGCTGCTTCCAAAGGCTTTTTCCCGACAGCCTCAAATGCGCCATGCAGTGGTTGCACAACAAAAGGTAGCGAATAAAATGCTGAGGCGATGACCAGCCCAGTAAACGTAAAGGATAGTGCTGACCCAGTGAACTCTTTCCATGGTCCACCAATCGGACCATTTGGACCAAGAGCAACTAGAAGATAAAACCCCAGAACGGTTGGAGGTAAGACGATAGGCAGCGCCACAATCGCCTCGACCGGAGTTCTCAATCGCGATTTCGTAAAAGCCAACCACCAGGCCAAAGGAGTTCCCACGATGAGCAATACCATGACCGTGACTCCTGCGAGTTGCACGGTCAGCCACAATGGTCCCCAATCCATTTCTTGCATGCTCATTTTTACTCTTCGCCTATAATTGGTTAAATCCCATTTGAAGTGTAAAAATAATTTCCCAGTATCATGAGCGAAAAACGTCGTTCGTGAATCGTATCGCGTATTTCGTAAATGCTAAAAATGATTTTCACGTGAAGCGAGAGATTAATTTCAAGATAAAATAGTCTACCCATGCTTCATCTTATTTTCTATTTTGCATTTTGAACTTTTCATTTTGTCTTTCTGCTAACCCATAGCCAAATCGTTCAATAATCTTTCGTGCCGTTGCTCCTTTTACATACTCTAAGAAGGCCTTGGCAGTTTTCTTGTTTTGCGCATTGACCAGCAGGACTGCCTGTTGACGCAAGGGAGCATGCAAACTTTCTGGCACATCCCAGCGACTACCAGACCCGTTAATTTTCGAATCCAGGACTTGAGACAACGAGACAAACCCTAGTTCTGCATTCTCCGAAAACACGAATTGGAACGTTTGCGCTATGTTCTCACCTTGCACAATTCGATCCGTAATGTTTTCCCACACTCCCAATTCTTGCAGAACACTTCTTGCCGCTGCGCCATACGGGGCCGTCTTAGGATTGGCGATCGCCAGATGACGAAAATTGCCATTGGACAACACGGTTTTACCATTCCCTTTAACAAGCGTGGGATCAAAACTCCACAAGGTCAGTCGACCCACTGCGTATGTAAACCGGCTGCCCTGTACTGTAAGTCCTTCTTCTTCCATCAACCTTGGACGTTCGACGTCTGCAGAAAGGAATACATCGAAAGGCGCACCGTGCTTGATCTGCGCATAAAGTTTTCCGCTCGACCCTGAACTCACAAGAACAGTATGTTCCGTGTCCTCCTCAAAACCAATGACAATCTCTTTAACGGTAGTCAAAAAATTAGCTGCAACTGCAACCCGCACTTCTTCAGCCATGGCTATGGCCAAGAAAACTTGAAAAAAGAGAATGAACGCACATGCATGAATTTTGAAGATCATCATGTGAGTTCTGCTTGAAGATCGTTCATTTTTATAGTCTAAACTTGGTAAGTACATAAAAATAATCAGTATCCTTCTCTCCGCCAGGTGGCAACCCCGCATTAGCAGGAAGTCGATCAAAATAGCTTCCCTTGAACCAATGATCATAGCCTACGTCAAATTCTAGATTGCCATTGATCATCCACTGTACTCGCAATTCAACATCATGCCCCAGGACATTTCCCGATTCACCCGTGCTATCACGCAATCCGTTACGAGCGAAGGCACCGCGTGAGCTCGCCAGATACCAAAATCGTTGCTTCAGCTGTACTTCCCAGCCTTTTTCTGGAACGAATATTACCCTCCATCCCGGGGAACTGATGTTGGTTCGGAAAAACGGACCGAAATTGCCCGTGGGCATATACTCAAAACGTCTGGCCCCAAAGAGCGTATCGAATGCAGAATCCTGACTATCGTTCGCATTCCGATCTCCACTGGCATAATCGTAATAAATTAACAATCGTGGCACCCATGGAAGGTCAAAGGTATAGCCAAGATCGAAATGTTGGAAATGTGCAAAATGGTCAGTATTGCCTCTTTTCCCCGTCTGCCACGCACTTTCGATTTCATAGTCAATTTGGCTTGTGTGGGGGGTTCGAAAGAAGCGGAATCCAAATGTGGAGAAGGTTCTCTGCATATTGATAGCCGTATTGCGCTGATCATTTAAACCAAAATAATAGGCATGAAGATGCAACCTCAACAGTTGGGTGCTTTCGCCATAGACTCCCCAAAACACACTTCGCTTGGACTGTTCATCGAGCTGAACCTGATCTCGCAAGACCGGTTCCACGAGAAATGCGCGAACGCGCCATGACTTGTTTTTGGTCAACTGCCAATGGACACCATCGAACGCGTTGATGGTATTGCGAAAATCATTTCTCGCCACTAATCGACGACGTCCAAAATCCATCGTGAGTCTTCCAACATGCAAGTCGGTGCGAAGACGAGTTCCGAGCACATCTCGAACTGTCGCAGAAACAAATATCTGTAAAATGTCCCATTCATTCCTGGTGGCTGTCGTCACGAAATCTCCAGGATCATCCAGATGGACTCGCGAATCCTGTCCTTCGAAAAGAAACTTCAGCACTTCTCCATTCATACCAAATCGGACTCGCGACCGCTGTTGAATCTGAGGATCGGTTCTTCCTAACGGCTGTGCGGATCGCCAAGGATGGTCATACACTTCAAAGCGAGTCCGATGTTCAAGACCGAAGTCAACCCAATCGGGAAGATTCAACATGTTCCGCAGATACCGATTCCATTGCCATTCCTTGGTACGAATTAACACTGCGTCGGCAGGTTCTATCGAAGGTCTCGTTGTATCATTGTGTTTCTGTTCTAGACTCTCCTCTTGGACAACAGAAGTTTCACCCCTGCTCACTTTTTGATGGGCTAGAATCTCTGATGCCCCAGAAGCGATCTTCCCCATACCCCACATATCCAGCACTGCGCATATCAACACTAAATTCACACAGACCCCTTTCAGCAACGTTTTTTTCACAAATTCAACCTTTTAATCAACGTCAAAAACAAGACAAGGGCCAAGCATTAATAGTAAATAATAAACTACATAATGTCAATTTAATATTACCTTTATACAAATGTATTTCTCGCGTCAACACACGCAAGGTTTGGCGCTGCACTGCGCGCGCATCCATCTCCATAATTTCGACTAAGGCAATAACAATGTAGGACTTATTTTTAAACAACAGGAAAGACTAATTCTCACCCCAGCTATACTTGATAAGGTCTAGCCTTGCAAGAATGCACATATCACACTATTCTCTTGTAATCTTGGCATTGGTTCGTTATCTCAAAGATGCCGAGACTCAGGTACATCATGGATTATTGGCACTAAACCTCGCATCATAGAATTCATGTTTAAAAAAGTCGTTGCAGTCTATGTTTTACTCATGCTGATCGTTGGATCATTGTTTTTTCTCCGGCACCATTTTTTCGTACAAGGATTGCCAATGTATGAGGAATTCGTGACGACCTCTCAAGAACCAAAAGAGTTTCCCCTCCTTTCACACCAACAAAGTGTGAATTTAGGTTGGGCTCACACCCCTTCAAAAGCTCCCACAAGTTCGTATATTCACTTCACAAAAGAAAAATCTAAAGGAACGATCAGAATTGGAATTTTTGGAGATTCGTTTGTTCAAGGGATAGAAGCTGAACACGGATTTGATTTCCCGAGTTTTCTCCAAAAACAATTTAAAGATAATGGATACACTAACGTTGAAGTATTAAACTTTGGGGTGCATAGCTATGGAGTTCATCAAGCTTTTTTGCTCTGGAAATTCATTGGAAAATCATATGATCTCGATTATACGATTTTCATGCCTCTTGAATTTCATCGGCAAAGAGATCGAAGTTTTATCTTTCTGTACAACAACTTTGCGCCCATCCATGCTCGTTATATACTCGTCAACGACTCGCTTGAACTTCTCCCTGTCATTGGGGAGACCAGGGAAGAGGCTGGTGCGATCTACAATTCAATTCTACCCCCATGGAACTATATCCGCTACGATGACAAACCTCCCGCCTTTTTGCGAACCTTATTACCCATGAGCCGAACATTGTCTGTCAACCCATTTTACTATCGGCGATCCGACCCGGATGAGGAGATCTTAACGACCTACGCGCGACTCTTTGAGGAGCTTGCTCACACAAAGACACAATCTCTCGTGATATGCAATCGAAAAATGCTGTGTGATGTAGAAAAGAGAGTCAAGACCAAGGCCCCCGTTTTTTTAAAGAGCCGGGTCCGTAGATACGTAGCTTCTGCTCGATTTCTCTATACCGCTCCGCGCACTCATATGAGCGCCCTCGGCAATCAGCTACGAGCCTCTGAATTATATGCATTCTTAGTGCAAGACCGACAAGATCTACTGAAAGTCCTCACCATTGACACCCATATGCCTACCGATACTCATGCCACACAGAGAACTCCTCTGCATAACATAAAGTCAGGAAGCTTAGAGATGCACGGGCATCGAGTAGCCTCGTTCATGAAACATCGCATAGGAGAACCTCCATGGACCTATGATGAGGATCTAAATTTCGCTGAAGAGAATATTACAAGCCTTCTTTGGATCACAGGTGATAGGAATTTCCGAATTATTCCAACAGCCTATGCCCTTTCTGACCAGGAGCCAGTATTTCTCCTACTCGAGTTCAACGATGTACGGACAAAGGTGCCAATTGGAATAGTCCACTCCCCCAATTCCTACATTGGAAGCATCGAGCTCTTTGGTTGGGAAACAGGAGACTGTGTTTCCATGGACCAATCAAACGGACAAATTTGCTTTGATCGTCCCAATTGGACACGCATGCAGATTGAGGCGAAAGGTTCGGTAAGTAATGTTGAACTAGCTATCGGAAATGCGGAGAAGATTATCTTACGAGGTCATCAACAAAGCATGAAGGAACAACTATCGCAATTCATGAATGGATGGTCTTCAAAGTCTACAAAGACTCGTGTTCGGTTAACCCCAGCTATTTCAGAATTTTCTATGATTCGCGCCAAAAAAGGAGACTTTGTTCGCGTCGAAAACTTCAAAGAAAAAGAAGGTACATTAGACTTTGTGGCAATGTTAGAAAATGGAGAAACGTTACATCACCCAATGTTTCGCTACACCATCCATCAAATAAAACCGGTGCATTCTAAAAACCTCATTAAGATAGAACCACCCAATGCATTACCCACATCGTCAGACCCAGGATTGATAGAATAAACCTGCCCTAATAAGCAAGAATGAGAATAAAAACATTGGTCCTTATTCTTCAATTCTTCCTCCAAAACTACCAAAATTCCCGCCAAATCCACCCTGTCCTGTACTCCAATATTCTCCTCGCCGCCAACGTTGAAATGGATGACGTCGCTCTGGACGAGTAAACCGCCAAAGTATATATAGCATCACGAATGCCACAGTCAGATTCATCCAAAAACCAGCATGAGAAGACTTTTTCTCAGATTTTTCCGATAACTGGACTTCACCAGAAGCAGCGGCTAACCGAACAGTCGCTTGGTAGAGATGAGTGCCAAGTTCATTTTGCTGGAACATAGGAACCAGAAATTCCATCGAGAGCTCATCAAGTTGTTGTCGTGTGATCACAGACAACAAGTTACGCCCTAAGACCACCACAGCTTTTTTTTCTTCGATGGACGCGAGCAACAAGATGCCTCGCTGCTGTTGCGCGGTTCCAATCCTCCATCCCTCGTATAACGACGATGCAAAAGCTTGCACCTTTGAGACGTTTCCTACCTTGGGCATGGTCACGACGATCATTTCCACACCCGTCCGCTGTTCAAGCTCCTTACATACTGCGCGGATACGCTTCGACCAATGAGGCGACAAGACTTCTGCATAATCACTGACGTAGCCTAAGGGCGTTGGAAGGTTTGGCTTTGCTTTTGGTCGTGGATACTGAGCGGAAACCTCGGGAGACATCAGACCAAGTCCCCATAGACAGACAAGACCAAGAATACCTAAACGTCTTCTATTCATTATTCATCCTACTTATACTTGCGGTCGAGAATCTCTGACTTGATCGATGAGCTGCTCCAATCCATGAACGTATCGTATAAAAAGTTGAGGCCACGCTAAGGTACCGGGACTACGTAATCCCTGCTTGACCTCAAGAACTTCGAGAAACACCAACTCCTCCACATTTAGGGTATTCGGAAGCGTAGACAAAAAAGCCTCAGAGGTTCCACCTGAAGGGTGACCTAAGACTCGACAAATTCCTCGAAGACATGGAAGTAACGACATGAGTGAAAGCGGCAGTAAAGCCTGAATGGCTTCTGGACGTCCATGTCCTTCGATAAACCTTTGGCGGACTCGTAAGAGATTCCCATTCAATTCTTGTAAACATTGCAAGTGGAGATTTTGATCACTGATATGCAACGTGAGAAATGGATCTCTTCCTTCCAACAACACATGGTTATCCTTTATTTCAAAATATTCCAAAGGGAAATATTCAACGGATTGTCGAAGTTCTGCCTCGGTCACGACCAAAGGCGAAACAACCCCATGCTTCTGCCATTTTTCACTTAATTGACCACAACACTGAAGATTTTCTAATGAGCATTCTTGAAGTGTGAGTAAGAGATTAATATTCGAATGTCCCTCTACATATTCTCCTCTAACAGAACTTCCATAGAGAATGACGCCTTCTAATTGATCCCCTAACGGTTTACGCAACTGCTTGAGATAGTTTCTCAAGACCCGCTGAACCGCTTCTGGCAACGGAGGCCAAGACGCATGCATGACAGTCATAACCACATATTTCCTAATGACGAGCCATTCTTAGGAAACCATCCCCTGTCCACTTTCCGAAACTATGGATGATTGGGAACACGTTGAGCTTGTGGATCTGGAATAAAGCCTGCCGCCTTGACTCGGTCTAGCCATGTAAATGGAGGAGTTTCTCGTAAGCCGGCTGTTGCACTTAATACTTGGTACTGAAGTCGTGGATTGCCATCGATGGTCGTAAATACTCTATCACGCAGATACGAAAGTACTGGATTCCCCGTGTTCCAAAAAAATACTTCCTCATCTGCTAATCGTTGAAGCATGGTCACTTGTTGGCGACGACGAGTTTCGAATGGCTTCAATGCCGCTGCCGACCAATCATCTGTTTTTGCGCAAGTTTCGATGAGATCTCCGAGTAGATCTGCATCCACCATTGCTTGCATTCGCCCTTGCGATGCATGGGGATTCATGCCATGGGCAGCATCTCCGATTAGCACTGCTCGATCGGCGACCCATGATTTCGCTCGCACTCGTCCCGTGCCCATGTACGCGGTTTGACTCCAATCTCTTAGCGTATTAAACGTGCGACTCATGTCAGGATAGATTGACGTCCACCGATCAGACAATGCTCTCGTACCTTCTTGTTTCATGGCAGTCAATGTTCCAGAAGGAATCATATAGAACGCATAGACCTTCTTGCCTGCGGCTGGGAAAATACCTAAAATCGTTCGTTTCCCGACAAAGTATTGTGACTCTTCTAACCGCTCCTGCCCCTCGAGCATAGCAATCAAATAGCTCTCTTCATATTGATACAAATTCGCTGAAATCCCTAACGCTTGACGAACCACAGAAAATGGCCCATCAGCACCGACTACAAGTTTTGCTCCAATCTGAACAGACTGACCTTGAATCTCAGCCTCAACCCCGCATATTCCGTTTTTATCTCGTAACAACTGTTTAAATGTTGCCCCATACTGCACCATTCCGGGGCTTTCTCTTTCAAGTGCCTCAAGCACTGTCTGTTGTACGATATTTGGCCACATCACCAAGGCTCGATTGTATGGTTTGGGTAACATATCATAATCAACGGTGCATAAACGTTTCCCTCCAACT
Organism: Nitrospirales bacterium; assembly: GCA_965223675.1. Classification (GTDB taxonomy): domain Bacteria; phylum Nitrospirota; class Nitrospiria; order Nitrospirales; family UBA8639; genus JAGQKC01. Next base: position 1,532,519 of record OZ245013.1, read on the forward strand.
CGACGGAAATGAAAGAACCGAACTGGCTTCACCGCATCAGTAGGCAACTGCTCTAATAATCCAAACTTATCAAGAATACGTTGCCCATTCGGTTGCAAAATCTCTCCGCGAAGCCCTTTAGGAGGCCCCGATGCCTGTTCAAGCACCACCGCACTGATATGCTTCCTTGACAAACTCATCCCCAGGATAGCTCCACCTCCGCCAGCTCCAACAATGATGACATCTTTCACCACATCCACGTGACCACCCCTAAACAACTGTTCCAGAGAGAGTACAGGAATTCAGTCCCACCATAATCGCTGAAACGACTATTCATTTCGAGATGTTTGAAAAATAAGGATTCTTACTCGGACTGAAAAATATCATGAAAATGTTCTCCCGCTTCTTCCCATGCTTCAGGGTACGTTTTCTGTAGCCATGCCTGAAGGTATAACTTCTGTTCTGCGGTTAACATTTTCTTTATCTGGTGAGACCGTCCTTGAAGCGGCTGAAGAAATCCTACTTGTTTGACAGGGTCCAAGGTCGCAGTTCGTACGTAGACATTGGTAAAAACCGAAGGGGCGCCCTCTTCGCCATCACCCTGAAGCCACACCGAAATATACTTTTCCATCTGCAAGCCGGAACTATCTAGGGCAGGATCAGTTTCATGGAAAAGTTCATTTTCTGTCTGACCTATTGGAGTCGATTCATCTGCTCGAAATAAAAAGTTATGATTCCACATCGAAGCCTACCTCACCTCCTCATTCAGCCGGAAGGCATACTGTCAGGCACTTCCTAAAAAAGTCAAGGTAATGACGAAATGGATGGCCCAATTACAACCCCATAGACCTGATAATCGTCTCTCGTTGAGCGCTATTCCTATGAGAGCCTGATATTGCAAGACACAAAATAAAGTCTAGAAATAAGCATTCATTTACATTACCCTAGTAAAAATAAGTGGTTTTGTTGACTTAGAGGACACGAACAATCATAAAATTCTTTTCGGTACATTCACTTCATATCGTCGAGAGGAGGAACGCCTAGTGACACTTCACAAAACCTTTATCTTGTTGATGATTACCTTATGCACCTTAGCCGGATGTCAAGGAACGGGAGAAATGATAAATTTTGACCTTCATCCCATGCCGACAAAATCAAAGGTTGTTAGCACTCAGCATGACGACACTCTTCGAATCACAGTCGCTCCGTTTGAGGACAAACGGCAAGAAACAGCCCGGATAGGCAGGCGCACTCACTTGTGGGGTGGTACCACCCAATTCAATGTCTGGAATGGTCAGATCGGTGAAGGCATGGCTGATCTAGCAATCTCATACCTTCAACAAAAAGCATGGCAAGCCTCACGCCAATCAGGAGAGAACTTCTCGGACGTGCTTCTCTCGGGTCAGGTGCTGAAATTAGAGTCAGAAGCCAAAAGTGGTTTTGGCTTTACGAATATTGACGTACGCATGCAAGTGAGATTTGAAGCAAAAAATATGAGTGATGGAAGTACCGTTCGCACAGTTCTGGGATCCAACGGATCTGACACGGTAACTTTTTTTGACCCACAAGATATAGAGGATTTGACGAGTGAAGTCGCCAAAGAATTATTTGATCAGCTCTTCCGTGACCTCACAGTCAAAGACCGTGCCTTTCATCTCCGTTCAAGTACTTAACTATCGTCTGTGCATACGACCTCAGAACTTATTCTTCAATTTTAGGGAAAGGAGCCATTACAAGGAGAGAAGAAGAATTATTCATTTTTTATATTATTGACGCATTTCTTTTTGATACTCAAATTTGTGTTCCACAATTTTTGGAGCTTAATGCTTTGACCCAGTTCGCGCGTGCTTCTATCATGAATCGTAAATTTTTTCATACTTCCTCGTCTTCATCTATATTTGCGACTGCCATCTACATGGTGAAACTACAAATTGGAGAAGCTCGATGGAACGCACGTCCAGTCCTACATCTTTTAACCAGCCATCAATCTTAATCGTTGAAGACGAAGAGGGCCCTCGCGAATCCATTAAGATGGTGCTTGCGCCCTATTTCAACCTCATCACAGTCGACTCCGCAGAGATCGCCTTAGAAGTGATCAAACGCCAGCCAATCGACCTGGTAACATTAGATTTAAAACTTCCAGGGCAACAGGGCATCGACCTCCTTCAAACGATTCGTCAACAAGGACGGGATGTTGAAGTAATTATCATTACGGGGTATGGAACGTTGCAATCAGCCATGGAGGCCATCCGACATGGCGTGGCGGCCTACATTCTCAAGCCTTTTAATGTTGCAGAGCTTCTTGCTGTCGTAGACAAAACGTTCGAACGTAAACGTCGAGTCACTTCTCTTCAGGACGCGTTGCAAGCCTTTGGGAATTTATGGAGTGGCGAAGAGAATATTGATGCTGCTCTCAAGAATATTAAGACCTTGTTAGAAGCCAAAAGTCCAGAACTGGCCCAACATTCCCACCGAGTCAACTTTTATTCCTCTTTACTCGCAGAACACTTACAATTGTCCGTTGAAGAAAAAGAGCATATTCAAATCGGAGCCTATATTCACGATATAGGAAAATTCGGCATCCATGATCGATTGATATCAGGAGATCTTCCACAATCGCAACAAGATTTTGAAACGCTAAAATTTCATCCTGTGATAGGCGAAAGCATGATTCAGTCTCTACCGTTCCCCAAACAAGTCGCTCAAATTGTTCACTCACATCATGAACGATTTGATGGAACAGGGTATCCTGACGGACTTGTTGGCGAAGAAATTCCATTCCTAGCCAGAATTGTCGGATTAGCGAATCTTTTCGATCATTTAGTCGTTGGACATGCAAATCAAGACCCTCTTGCTATTCCTGAAGCCCGAGAACAAATACGATTAGAAGCTGGCAAAGGGATTGATCCGAGATTAGCTGATTTATTCGCAAACGTGGTGTGGTAACGGATAGTCCTTGCACTACGAAGTCACATACAGACCAGCAGGCTTAGGTGTAGATGGGAGATGGTCAGGTCTTCATCCAAATTGAGAAATTGATTGAGGCCCTAACCTTCTAACGAGCCGAGAGAGTGCGATGAAAGAGATAGACAATCCCAAAAAGAACCCGCGTCAGAAGTCTCGGAACGTCACCACACAGCAAGAAAAACTTGCGCTTTCTTCGAAGCGCAAACATCAAGACTTTCTCCAACAACACAATACGAGCGAAGAATGGGAACAGGCCTTTAATGCACTCACCGATCATATTATTATTTTAGATCGCTCAGGGATCATCTTATGGGCGAATAAAGCTGTCGCAGACTATTTTGAACAGAGCCACACCAGTCTTATCGGTTTGGACTATCGAATTCCATACTACGGCACCATCAATTTGAAGGAACCACCGCCTTGGGAAACCGTTCTTGCCGGAGCGCTCTCAGTCGTGATGGAAACATGGTTACCTTGCCTCAACGGTTGGTTTTTAGTGTCTTGTTATCCACTCTGTGATCGGGAAGGAGAGCAGTGGGGAGTCATTTCAGTGGTCAAAGATATTACAGAGCAAAAGCGTGTTGAAGAAGCCCTTCGCCATATTGCGCAAGGAGCACCCGCAGCCGGCAGCGTGGCGTTTTTTCGGTCTCTGGTCAAAGATCTTTCGACCGCTCTCGATGTCGAATATGCCATTCTTGCAGAATTTCCAGGCACAAACAAAAACCAAGCTCAAACTGTCGCGACGTGGGCTCATGGGACATTCCTGGAAAATTATTCATGGAACCTATCTGATACATTTGGAAGCCGTATTCTTACAAGTCGATTTTCCAATTGGACAAACATGGCCCAACAAGAATTCCCTAATGATCATCTACTTTCACAATGGAATATCTCCAGCTACATCGGAAACCCTCTGATAGGGTCAACAGGACAAATCATCGGACTGGTCGTTGCCTTAGGGAGAAAGCCTCTACGCAATATTCAAGTCGCGCAATCCATCATTCGATTATTCGCCGTCCGGGCATCAAGTGAACTCGAACGGAAGCGTGCCGAAGAAGCCCTACGAGACAGCGAAGAGCGATACAGAGCCATAGTCGAAAACTCCTACGACCTCATTATTGAGACGACTCCATCCGGAACGTGTTTATACCTCAGTCCCAATTGTGTGAACGTCTTGGGCTATCCAGTTAAGGAACTCTTAGGAAAAAACTTTTTTGATTTGGTGCATCCGGAAGACGGCGAGAACCTCGCACATGACTTTGAACAAAAAGTCAAAAGGCTGGAATCTGGAGAAATGGTATGCCGTCTTCACCTTCGCACGGGAGAATGGCGTTGGTTCGAAAGTCACACACGACCATTTAGAACGACAGGAGGCAATATTCTCGTCGTCATTGATGCACGAGACATTACAGAGCGAAAACGCGCTGAAGACGAACGGTTGCGAGCAACGAAACTTGAGTCCGTCGGCGTGTTAGCAGGAGGTATTGCCCATGACTTCAATAATATTCTCACTTCTGTCTTTGCGAATGTTGGTCTTTCTAAAATGCTTGCCTCCAAGGTAAAAACCCCTTCTGATGTGAGCATTGTCGAACGATTGACAGCTGCAGAAAAAGCCTGTCTGCGGGCTCGAGATTTAACCAAACAGCTTCTCACTTTTGCAAAGGGGGGAGCTCCGATTAAAAATATCGCTTCCATTTCGACCTTTATCACGGATACGGTTGAATTTGCGCTACGCGGATCAAACGTTCGATGTGAATTAAACCTTCCTGATAATTTGTGGGCGGTTGAGGTGGACGAAGGTCAGATGAGTCAGGTCATACAGAACTTGATTATCAATGCTGATCAGGCCATGCCAGATGGTGGGGTGATCACGGTAGAGGCTCGCAACACAGAGATCGAACAAAGTGCAAACCTTCCACTAAAAAATGGACGATATGTCGTGATCAAGGTTAAAGACGAAGGCATAGGAATCGCGCCAGAATGCGTTAGCAAAATCTTTGACCCGTATTTTACCACCAAACAAAAAGGAAGCGGCCTGGGCCTCGCCACCACATATTCTATCATGAAACGTCACGATGGACATATCACCGTCAACTCTGAATTAGACAGCGGAACGACATTTCTCCTGTTCATACCTGCAGCCGAGTCCTTGACTATTGATACCCATGCTGTAGAAGAGGTATTGATATCCGGAACAGGTCGTATATTGATCATGGATGATGAAGTCGAAATTCGCGATATTCTTGGAAAAATGCTCCAACACTTAGGATACACCGTGACTTACGCGAACGAAGGCAACGAGGCCATCCAAGAATATCAACGAGCCCTAGACGAACAGACGCCATTTGTCCTATCCATTATTGATTTAACGATACCGGGTGGAATGGGAGGAAAAGAAACCGTTCGTCAACTTCGGAAAATCGACCCTCAAGTTCTAGCTGTCGTATCGAGTGGATATTGTAACGATCCAGTCTTGGCGAATCCGGAAAACTTTGGCTTCAAAGGAGTGATCGCAAAACCCTACAATCTCTCAGACCTTTCAAAAGTCCTTAGTCGCATCCTCTCCTAAAAAAACTCATTTGTGGTTGAATCGCTTACTTGCGATATAAAAAGAGCTCACGTGATGTCCTCAACTAATCTGAGTCGATGACCGTGGAAATATCTTTCGGGATCACCACACCGCGGTCCGTAATAATTTTTGTGATGTATTCTGCTGGCGTGATATCAAAAGCCGGATTCAGCACATCGATGCCTTGAGGCGCTATGGGACATCCACCGTGTAAGGTGGTCACCTCATCTGAAGATCGCTGCTCGATTGGAATGTTTTCACCAGATGGCATATTCACGTCAATCGTCGATGATGGCGCCGCGACATAAAATGGAATGCCATGCACCTTTGCCAGAACGGCTACGGAATACGTTCCAATCTTATTGGCAACATCTCCATTGGCAGCTATCCGATCAGCACCGACTACGCATAGGTGAATTCGTCCTTGCCGCATTAAGGCTCCGGCAGCATTATCCGTGATCAAGGTTGTTGGAATACCATCTTGCTGGAGTTCCCAAGCTGTTAACCGAGCCCCTTGCAGTACGGGACGCGTTTCATCCGCAATGACTCGAATTCTTTTTTTTTGTTTCCAAGCAGAACGAATGACGCCCAAGGCCGTTCCATACCCTGCCGTTGCCAGAGCCCCAGCGTTACAGTGGGTGAGTATCGTCTGTCCATCCTGAATGAGTTCTGCCCCAAAATCACCAATGGCTTTATTCATGGCAATATCATCCTGCAAGATGACTTGTGCTTCATTAACCAGTTGTTGCTTCAACCATTCTTGAGATTTGTCTTTTTCCCGAATGAGTACGTGTTTCATGCGGTCTATAGCCCAGAACAAATTGACAGCCGTAGGACGTGCCCCGCTCATACACTCACACATTAGGTCAAACTGTTGCCGAAACCCTTCAAAAGACGGCTCATTAATACGTTGTGCCCCTAAAGCCAGACCCATGGCCGCCGTCACGCCAATCGCTGGAGCTCCACGTACTCGAAGTTCTCGAATAGCTTGTGCCACCGCTTGATAATCGTAACACCGCATCACTTCGACTTTTTCTGGCAGAAGACTCTGATCAAGAATTTTAACCGAATCACTTCCCCATTCTACTGTCGGAATCATTCATGTTTCCTTTTTTCAATGATCATCATATCAGTAATCCATTATTGTGATACCCATATCAAAAGAACAATAGTCCTCACTTCCTTTACTGACTGAGCAAATTTCTCGTGAAAAGGAAATTCTCACACCTTTATATCAGGGTGTGGACCGCTTTTCAGTGTTATCATTATCAGACGTCAACATATCAGCTGGGAGCATAATAGTATTTTTTAATACATCGAACGCCAATTGTGATAAACCGGATAACCCGGTCGTGAATGATTTCAGCGGCATATAACGAATGTCCGGATCTGTTAATGACCCCTGTACCTGAAACATTGCAGTCGCTATCCCTTTACGGTCACCCGCGAGAATTCGACCAAAAAGCGGGATTTTCTTCAAAAAATCCGAATAGCGCCCAAAGGGACTTACCGCTGCCACAAAATCTAACTGATCTGTAACCATGTCATAGTTCCCAGCGCTAGTCATTTTCATAATAGAACTATCGACAACGACATCGTTAGAGGTCATCACCCCATCTTCGAACTTTACGGTGGCCGTTGTTTTATTAAATGGAAACCCATCATGTTTGAGATTGACCTTTTTCCCTAATATGGCTGGTAGATTTAACAGAGCTAATATCCGCGGAATGACGGTACCTTTTCTCACATGCCCGTGCTCAATGAGAACATCCATATTTCCGTTTAATGTTGACACCACTCCTCTTGAATCCCGCCCATGTCCCTGGATCATCCCTCGAACAGATAGCTGACCAGTCACGAGCCTTTTTTCATGTCCTATGGATTGCTGAATTTTCTCTAACGGTAACCCTTTGACGTGAAAAGACGAACGTATGGCTGCAGGTCTTTCTTTCGGAAGATGGATAAAAATTCGTCCCGCTATGGGCTGCCGATAGGCTTGGCCACGTATTCGATCAAGAGTCACTAACCCATCACGAATTTTCAGAATGCTCGAAAAATTCTTGCCTTTTAATTTTTTGTAGGTCGGCTGAGCAATATGGATATTGCCCATCACGGTACTTACTCCTGCAAGATCAGCAAACCAATTTCGAAGAAAGGATCCGCTCTCGTCAGGAATGAGGAGATCAAAATCAAAGTTTGAGGACTCAAGAACAATATCAATTTCTGGTTTTTTCTTCCAATTTTTCACGGTGCCGGTCAAATGAACATCACTGTTCTGAATGTTCAGTTCTAATCGTTTAACCTCGGCGAAAGTCGGGGTTACTTTTAGACGAAGAAAGAGGTTTGAAACAGGGGTTCGCGGATCATTGACGTTGATTGCCCCTTCAGTCAAAGCAATCCATCCCTTTGGATTCCACTGAGTCCAATTCAACCCGCGACCTCGTATGTCTAAAGAAACTTCTAGGATACCGGCATCTAAAATTTGAGTTCCAACAATCACACCTGGAGGCAAAAGTCCCAAATTGATAGGACCAGTATTGACTCGTGCATGAATCTGAAACGTGGGGTCGATTCGCACCTTCGCACGAACAGATAGCCGGAATGGAAGAATGGCAAGTTCAGCTCGATTCACCGTCACGTGTCCATTTTCATCGGTTTCTACATTAAAGTGAAACGAACCATCAACACCTCTCGGTTTTTTGATCACTCCGGACCAGTCAAGCGCGGAGTCATGAAGATCGAATTCTCCTCTCAGTTCAGGGGAATCGACAAGGCCAGATACAACAGCTTGAAGCAAAACAACCCCTTGAATTCCGACGTGATGAAAATCTGAAGATTCGCTCACTTCACGTTTCCATAGATTCTCCTTCAGTGTCGCTTGAATAGTCAGTTGGTTAAAGATTGGGCGCTTGTCTATATCTATGGATCCATGCAATCGAAACACACTTTCGCCAATGTTCCCATGAACATCATCAAATTCCACTTCGATTGGAGAGAAAAAAACTTTTCCTTTCGAAATAAACACTGGATCCTCGAGTTCTGTGACCTGTACTGTTAAGCCTTGAGCCACATACTCTCCGGATTTAAACGCTACGCCTTCGTCATCTCCTAACAGTCCAGCAAACTGCAAACGCACATCACCAACTCCCTCGAGTGCTGAAAACTTCTTAAAAAAGAGAGGAGTGCGCTTGGAAGGAGAAATCCGTGTGAGCACTTCGACAATCTGATTTGCGGAAATCTTACTCTGAAGACCCACTTCAACCCATGGACCCGACTCTTTAAAGATGATCAATCCATCAGCTGACTGTACGGGAAGCGAATCATACAATCCTCTAAAATTGGTTAAACGGATTCGGTCTGGTTCAACGACGATTTCACCTGAAATATTCTTTAGAACTGGCTCTCGAGTTTTATGTCTCCAAAAGCTCTGATCCAGTTGAAAGGTTCCCACGATTGACATTCCAACATCGGACCGAGTTGAGCCAGCGACGGTCGCTTGTATAACCTGAATACGCCCTCCAATCTCTGCTTGCTTCCAGGCAGAAAAAAGAGTAGGAGGCAACTTCTCTTCAGGGATGAAGGGTTTGATCTTCTTCAAGGAAACAGGAGACGACTGAAAACTCGCAAACATCGTCAAGTCATCAGAAGTCAACCCAGAGACATTGGCACTCCCGGCCACTGATCCCATATGACCATCAATCTTTAACTCCGGCATATTTAATTCATATCCTACCCGACCTGGCATCAACGTCATCTGGCCATCAATATCGGCAAGACCCAAATCTTCGACGGACGCGGGTTGTACGGAGAAAAATTCAGCAACCTGGCCGACATCTAAATTTTGAACTTTGATCTGGCCATTCATTTTTACAACTTGATTCAGATCTGCAACACTCTCGTCAGTCTGAGAAAGATTTTCCGGGGTAAGACTGACCATGCCATCCCAAAGAAAAGACGATGCGGTAGACGCTTGCCTAATTCGTCCAGACACTTCTACCGCTATTGATGAGAGGTTAGATTCCAGACTGACGAATGAGAGATTCACCGCTTCGATGACCACGCCTCGCACCTCTTCTCTTGGCGATTCATCGATAAAAATTAGGCGACCATCGGAAACGACGACTTTTTCTATCAAGAACAACCCAGCCCAAAAAGAATCATTTGACGTATGTTGCTCTGTCCGAAATATCCACCACTCTCCATCACGATTACGTTTAATTTCCAATTCAGGCTGGTCAATGAAGAGTTTTTTAACTGCAAATTCCTGGCTCAGCAAGGAAAGGATTTTCAGATCAAGACTAATATGTTTTGCACGAAAGAACGCATGAGTATCTGGATGTTCTTTCACGATCACCTCGGACACCTCCACATGTGGATAGGGCCAGAGGGATAAGTACGTCTGCCCAACACTAATGTTTGGGCCCAAAGTCCGCTGCATATATTTAAAGGTCATTTGTTTAAAGTAAGTGGGATTCAGAAAAAAAGGAATCACAATAATCACAATGGAGATGATTCCCAAAAGAAACAGACCGCCAAAAAAAACACGACTCCAACGACGTTTCACTTTTCCTCCAATCTGCAGGCAAACATTTGGATGATGAAGAAAAAGATATCGTCTGTATATCTAGAGTTTATCATGTTCATGACAGGGCTTATCTGTGATATCTTGGAGATTGCCAAGCGAGAAATGAACCTGTAGCAAGAGGAAGAAATACAACGAGAGTCTTCTTACGAACAACATTTCATTTAGTTTAAACGCCTAGAGAAATTTCCATACTTGTACTGTTCAATCCAGAGAGAGTGGTAAAATCCTTTTTACTATTATACGGAAATAATTAAACACAGCTCTAGGCACCCAATGAAATTAATGGATTACTGGACCATTTGCCCTCTCTGTCGGGAATGTGGAAAAGTATCCCATCGGCTTTCTCTCAACTTGACATGCACAAAGGTCACCGATATTGTGCTGCAGTTTGGGCACAGATAGTTTGACTCATCATGCCTACCACATCCCCTTCTAAAAGATCGCGGTTTCAGACCAAACCACATCAATCCCAGCATTCGAGGCACGCTCATGTACCACGTCGCCTTTCACCATCCCTCAGGAACACATTACTTCGATTCTATGATTATCCTCATCCTCAGAGGCCTCATGTCATCATAGAGGGATACGATATCGCCCATGCGCGCAGAACAGCTTCGATGTGCATTGCCGTGGCTAAACGGCTTGACCACCCTTTACATCGTATCAGACAGTATGAAATTGCCTGCCTCTTGCATGACTTAGGACGCGCAGGGCTGGATCAACAGTTATTCGGGAAAATTTGGTCATGGGCAAAAAGACAGGGCATTCCAACTCGGCCTCGAGAATGGCGAACTCGTCATCCGAAAACCTTATACGGAGAAGAAACGGAAGCCTTTCTTGAACTATATGGGAAAGAGCTTGCACGTCAAGGTATCTCGCTGGATAGTTGGACTAAAGCACAAATAGAAATGCGGCTGGGGTTTGCACGACGCTTGAGAAGACAACTACGAATCATTAAACCACAGCTGAAAACTATGGGAATTCACTGGACTCCCTGGATGGAACACGTAATGCTATACTATTATTATCCTGAAAAGCTTATTTGTGCGTCTCGATGGGTTCGCCAATTAGCGGAAATTCTAGTCGCCTGCGAACAATTGGAGGCCTACAACAATCAACTTCGAGGACGGGATTATTATGCACGATCAAAGGAAAGCTTAATAGAAGCTTTTCGATACCTTGAACGATTACGAAACGAAGGGGTCATTAGCGAGCAAGTCTTATCGACGATTCGCATGCTCATGACTCATCAGTCATTTACAAAATTGTTGATTGATGCACGTGGAAAGAACTTCACTCGGCGGGAGTTACGCTATATCGAACAGCTTCAGAAAGACTCTGTACGATGCCAGTAGTCACAGAATCCCTTCAGTGCCACATGAAGGGAAACAGTCACATTAAAAATATCACGCAACTTCTTCAAGGTGCCCTCAACAATTCTGGGCTAAAATCAGGCACAATAACCGTATTCGTCAAACACACAACTGCCTCGGTCATGATCATCGAAGATGAACCTGGGATCCGAACTGATACCGCACATATTTGGGACCATTTAATACCTTCCAAACCTTCATGGGCACATAACATGATGAATCCAGGCGAAGATAATGGCCATAGTCATCTTCGTGGTCAACTTCAGGGCCCTTCCATCACCATTCCTTTTGTAAATCAAGTGTTCACGCTGGGCACATGGCAACAAATTGTTCTTATAGATTTTGATACTCGTGCACGCCCTCGAGACATTGTTCTTCAAATGATCGGCGAATAAAATAATCACACTAGGCATGAATGTACTACTGATGTGCCACCAGGATCAAGCAAAGCTTGCCTACCACAATACCTCTTCGGTTCTCCTACTGTTTACACTATGGCCTTGAACCTACAAAAATCCAAGGGCATTATCCCATACCTAGTTACATTGCTTAGTGTCATTGGGGCGCAGATAACAGCCTCAGCTCAACCCGTCCAGGAGGCCTCTCTTCAACCAGCTTCCATCATTCTCACAGCGGAACGTCAACAAACGATATTAAGCAAAGAAGAATTAGCCACCATTGATGTGTTCGAGAACGCTCGACGCTCAGTCGTCTACATCACCAACACGGCCCTTCGACGTGACTTCTGGTCATTGAACACCTTTGAAGTTCCACAAGGATCAGGGTCAGGCTTTATCTGGGATGAACAAGGCCATATCGTCACAAATTTTCATGTCATTTATAAAGCTGATTCTATCCAAGTTATCATGGATGACCAGTCTATTCATGAAGCCAAAGTCATCGGAGTTGACCCTGATCACGATCTTGCAGTACTACAAGTGCGCAAGAGAAAGAAACCATTTGTCCCCATCAGCAGGGGAAATTCTGCTGATCTACGCGTCGGACAACGTGTACTCGCCATCGGCAACCCTTTTGGATTAGATCACACACTGACAACAGGTGTTGTCAGTGCCTTGGGCCGGACAATCAAGTCTGTGAACAATCGAACGATCGAAAGAGTTATTCAAACTGATGCTGCCATCAATCCAGGAAATTCAGGAGGACCGTTACTCGACAGTGTAGGCCGTTTAATTGGTGTGAATACTCAGATCATTAGTCCAAGCGGAGCATTTGCTGGAATTGGATTCGCCGTTCCTGTGAATACAATTAACCGTATCGTTCCACAATTGATTACATTTGGCAAAGTCATTCGACCAGGCTTGGGGGTGACACTCATACCCGACTCAATTGTCGAACGGTGGGGAATCAAAGGACTCGTGATTGCACGCGTCGAACCAGGAGGGCCAGCCAGTCGTGCAGGACTTCAAAGTGCTAGAGAAATTCGAGGAGGCCGTATCCGATTAGGTGATATTATCACAAAAGTTGACGGGAAACCCGTGAAAATCCTCGATGACCTCGCTACTATTCTTGATCGGCATAAAGTTGGGGATCGGGTGACCATACACATTCGCCGTCAAGGTAAAGAAAAAAACGTTTCTTTGAGACTTCAAGCTATCGACTAAACATCCTATACTGAGAGTTATCATTCAGCGACCAAGTCGCCGTCTGTCAGACCTGTGCTTTTTCAGCCAAAAAATTCATTTTCCCGTCTTCAAAATTCACGTTCACTGTGTCACCGTCTTTCACATCACCTTTCACAATTAATCGTGAAAGAGGGGTTTCGATGTCATGTTGGATCAATCGTTTAAGCGGACGAGCGCCATACACAGGATCATAGCCTCGTGAAGCTAATTCAGTAATAGCCGATTCAGCTACATTCAAACTGATTTGACGCTCTACGAGTCGTTGACGAAGTCTATCTAACTGAATATTCACGATACGACTCAAATGCGTTGTGCCAAGAGGATGAAAGACCACCGTCTCGTCAACCCGATTGAGAAACTCAGGACGAAAATGCTGTTTGGCCTCTCTCATCACCAACGCATGTAGTTGATCATACGAAAGTCCTTGCTCTTGAGCCTCAAGAATTTCTTGGCTGCCCAAGTTTGAAGTCATGATCAGAACGGTATTCTTAAAATCGACCGTACGCCCCTGAGAATCGGTCAGTCGACCATCATCTAATACTTGAAGCAGGACATTGAACACATCGTGGTGAGCTTTCTCAATTTCATCGAACAAGACGACGGAGAATGGTCGACGTCGCACCGCTTCAGTGAGTTGTCCCCCTTCTTCATATCCAATATAGCCAGGAGGAGCACCAATGAGTCTGGCCGTCGTATGTTTCTCCATATATTCAGACATATCAATACGAATCATATTCCCTTCATCATCAAATAGGGTACTGGCTAAGGCTCTCGCAAGCTCTGTCTTTCCCACTCCAGTTGGACCTAGGAATAGGAACGACCCAATTGGTCGGTTAGGATCTTTGAGGCCAGATCGCGCTCGCAATACCGCGTCTGCCACGGCTCGTACGCCCTCTTCTTGACCGATCACTCGTTCATGAAGCACTTCTCCAAGACGCAGCAACTTTTCGACCTCGCCCTGCAAAAGACGACTCACAGGTATTCCTGTCCATCGACTCACGACTTCTGCAATATCCTCTTCATCCACCTCTTCCTTCAACAGACGACTTTCTCCCTGCTTCTGTCCAAGATGTTCACTCTCAGCCTGCAGTTCTTGCTCAATCCGAGGAAGCGAGCCGTACCGTAACTCAGCAACACGATTCAAATCATAATTTCTCTCAGCCAGTTCAATCTCTCGCTTTACGTCGTCCATTTGCTGGCGAAGATCCTGGAGCCGTCCAACTGATGCTTTTTCAGTATCCCATTGAGTTTTGAGTTCTTCCAGAGCCTTTTGCTTTTCTGTGAGTTCCTGATTCAGGTTCTCCAGCCGAACCTGACTTCCTGGATCAGTCTCTTTTTTCAGTGCTTCGCGTTCAATTTCAAGCTGCATCACTTTTCGAGAGAGTTCATCCATCTCGGTTGGCATGCTATCGATTTCCGTGCGTAAATGAGCAGCAGCCTCATCGACTAAGTCAATGGCTTTGTCAGGAAGAAACCGATCACCTATATAACGATGTGAGAGTTTTGCAGCGGCAACAAGCGCGGCATCCTTTATACGAACACCGTGATGCACCTCATAGCGTTCATTTAACCCTCGCAATATGGAAACGGTATCTTCGACTGACGGTTGATCGACCAACACCGTTTGGAATCGTCGTTCAAGCGCCGCGTCCTTCTCGATATGTTTTCGATATTCGTCTAATGTGGTTGCCCCAATTAAGTGAAGTTCTCCTCGCGCTAACATCGGTTTGAGCAAATTGGCCGCATCCATCGAGCCTTCTGCAGCACCCGCCCCAACCACTGTGTGTAATTCATCAATAAAAAGAAGAATGTGACCTTGAGAAGCCTGAATTTCTTTCAGCACGGCTTTAAGACGTTCTTCAAATTCTCCACGAAATTTGGCTCCCGCAACGAGTGCACCCATATCAAGCACTACCACACGTTTTTTCTTGAGTCCTTCAGGCACATCACCTTTCACGATACGTTGCGCCAACCCTTCGACGATCGCGGTTTTCCCGACTCCCGGTTCTCCTATCAACACAGGGTTATTCTTCGTTCTTCGTGACAAAATTTGAACGACTCGACGGATCTCCTCGTCTCGACCAATCACTGGGTCTAATTTTCCTTGTCCAGCAAGCTTCGTCAGGTCTTTTCCATATTTTTCAAGAGCCTGATAAGTCCCCTCGGGGTCTTGACTCGTCACACGTTGATTGCCTCGAACCTGTTGCAGACCTGCCAACAATTTATCGCGTTTGAGGCCCA
Source organism: Nitrospirales bacterium (assembly GCA_965223675.1). Classification (GTDB taxonomy): domain Bacteria; phylum Nitrospirota; class Nitrospiria; order Nitrospirales; family UBA8639; genus JAGQKC01. The sequence goes on from OZ245013.1 coordinate 1,547,876, forward strand.
ATGGTTGAAAGATCCCACCTTCTTCCACCATCGCAAGAAGCACATGCTCTATACTCAAATATTCATCCTGAAGCCCTTTCATTTCTTCTTCAGCACGAGATAGTACAGTGGCAATCCGTGGTGTCAAATGAATTTGACCTGGCCCACCACCGCCTCCTTGCACTTGAGGAATCTTGTTTAGTGCTTGCTCCGCAGCTTGTTGAACAGCAACAGGCGAAATCCCCGCTTGCTCAAGGATAGGCTTCGCCAACCCGCCATCTTGCTCAAGTAACGCAACAAGCACATGTTCAACGTCCACTCCTTGATGATTTCTTCGCATGGCAATCCCAGAAGCCGCTTGGAGAGCTTCCTGGAGCTTGATCGTCATTTTATTCATATCCATCGCTTGACTCCTCGATTTTTCGTCTCATCAAATACCTCATTCATGTACGTTGTCTTTAGATAACCACGTATCAAGAAAAATCAAGACCCCCAAGATTCACGAGCCCCTCATTGACTCGACAAAGAATGACAGCTTGGCAAGTGAATTGTGACCAACCGTTCTACTTAGGAAATTGTCAAAGTGATCCGTATATAGCAAAAGCACTCATGAAACTGCTGACTATGACATCGCGAGATATTTCATTGCCAGACGAGTAATTTTCCAAACGTGATCAATGCAGTTATAACTTCATAAAAGCCTATCACTCGGTGGTAAAGCACGATCCCTCACCTATGCTCTTTTGATAAATACGATGAACTTTTGCTGTGTGTTGATTATATACATCTAAGAACTCTTTGGCAGTCTCGGCATACGTTTCTCTTTTATCAAAACCCATACGCACCGCGCATTTGGCAACTTCTTGAAGGTCACGAGGAAGGACATGGGTTTGAAGATCATTGACCATTTGCAGTTTATGTTCGAGATCACGGAGGAATCGGTATGATCGCTCAAGCTGTCTAACCAATCGCCCAGAAAGCAGGTTGGCTTCTTTAAGGTTGACCAAGGCTTTTAACGTATTTCGTTCCATAATCTCGGGATACTGATGGACGTGCAAGAGTTGTAAGGTTTGAACAAGGAACTCTATCTCACGAATACCACCCACACCCAATTTCACATGTCGGGCGTCTTCTCCCTTCTGAAGAAGTTTTCTATGAATTTTAGCTTTGAGGGCTTGAACGGTTTGAAGAATTTGTTGAGGAGGTGCATTTTTCTCTCCCCAAATAAACGAACGAATCCGACGAAGAAACAAGCGACCGATTGGCTTCGCCCCAGCTATTGGATATGACTTAATAAAAGCCATCCTCTCCCAATCTCGCCCGCGGGTTCGATAATAGTGCACAGAATCATCTAGCGATTTAGCCAATGCACCAACATCTCCTTCAGGACGTAAACGTAAGTCCACACGAAAAACCGCTCCCTCATCTGTTGCGTCCATCAAGATTTGGGTCATTTCCCGTGCAAGTTTCTCAAAGAATTCCTCATGCGATAGACATGTTTGCCTTTTTGTCGCTTGGGTGTAACCTTCTCGTGTTTCGTAGAGATAGACCAGATCAACATCAGAACTATAGTTGAGCTCTCCTCCTCCAAGTTTCCCCATACCCATCACGACGAATCCCGTCTCTACCCATCGGCCTTTCCGATCTCGATGGAGGGGAATGCCATGCTGGGCACATAAATCTTCATACACGATTTCGTACACCGTTTGAATGAGAATAGCGGCAAGATTCGAAAGAGAAGAAACGGTTTCGGTGACATCAGCAACACGCAACAAGTCTCGGAGGCCAATACGCAACATTTCTCTTCGTTTAAATCGTCGAACCGCGTCACATTTCAACTCATGCGTTTTAAAAGGCACCAACGAATCGCGTAAGCATTTATCCATTTGCTTCATGGTAGAACAATGAAGATCGACCGGTTTTTCTGCAAGCCAATAGATCAGCATGGGATCGCGAATCAGTGTTTCTGACATCGCGGGACTATTCCCAAAAATCGTACATAGGTGATGCAACATTCTTGGTGATTGAGCTAAATATGGAAATAATGTACGACGTTGGATTCCCGATGCGATATAGAGTTCCCATGCGGTCAAGGCTTGATCAGGATCAGCTGTTTCTGCGACTGATGACAACAAATCCGAGAGAATCGCAGCTAGAGCCCGGCGCTCTTCCGGATTACCAGCCATCGCTTGCAAATTGGCATCGGCCTGATGTGGGTGTTCAACACCGTAGGGAGTCAAAAGCCGAATCACGTTGTCCGATGACAATTTTGAGGAAAGTAAAAGAGGAGTCGGATCAGAAACTGATCGTTCAATCGTAGAACTTCGCTTCCTACTCGTTCGTTTCGATCTTGCTTTCATAGTGGAAGGCCATTATATACGATTACGATACAGACCTTACAATGCGCGGGAATTTCAGTATACTGCTGTCATGCCGGATCGTCAGAAACACATACGCCAACTCCAAGAAGCGTGCCCACAGCTGAAGCCGGAGGTTGTCCAAGACTTTGTCGATCGAATGGACACGGAATACTTTGAACACTTCACTCCAACCGTGATTATCAAACATCTCACATTGGCCAGCTCGCTGACTCCTGACCTCCCTTGCGCCATTGACATCAACACGCAATCTTCGAAGACCTTTCAACTCACCATCGTCTCCTATGATTATTTTTCAGAGTTCGCCGCACTGTGCGGCCTCCTATCGTCCGCAGGGTTAGATATTCGAAACGCCGTCATTTACACTTTTGCCGAACGAAGAGCTTCGTCAGACCATACATCAAGCTTCGTTCGTCGCCAATCGCCTATCCGTCATTGGCCGACTCGCCCGGCCAAACAACCACTCGGATTATTTCGAAAAAAAGTCGTCGATGTCTTCAATGTTCAGCTGTTATCAGGCTGTGCATTTGGACCCACACAACAAACACAATTCAAGCAATCTGTACAGGATATGCTCCAACTCCTCGACGCTCGTCACTTTCGGGAGGTTCGACGCCACGTCAATAGAGCGCTTGTGGAAACGCTTGGAAAAATCAAATCCCACGTGTCGGACATCGTTCATCCTGTGGAAATTCAGTTTGATAATGAAAGACTCCTTGACGCGACGGCTATGGATATTCGGTCGACCGACACCCCGGCATTTCTTTATACCTTTGCTAATGCCTTGACCATGCAGGGGGTCTATATTTCCAAAGCGAAAATTGAAGTCAGGGGACATACTGTTCATAACGAGTTTTATGTACGAGGACGAACAGGAGGAAAAATTAATGATGTCAAAGAACAACAGGAATTAACTTCCACAGCGGCACTTATTAAGGAATTTTCACACTATTTGACTTGGGCTCCTGATCCAGGAAAGGCCCTGGATCATTTCGATCAGCTTCTCGATGAGTTACATAACAGCCACAAACAGTCTTTCGCGTTTTCGCTTCTCCAGCAAAAACCGCTTCTCGGGCATCTCGCCAAGCTATTTGGTAGTAGCGACTTCCTTTGGGAGGATCTTCTTCGTCGCCAACATGCCAATCTATTGCCGGCTATGGTCAAATTTCAGGAAGGTTCAATTATCCGCAAAAAAAGCGAACTGACAAGAACGCTTAACTCTCAACTTAAGCGGTACAAGGTTATTGATGATCGAAAAACATGTCTCAATACGTTTAAGGATCAGGAATTGTTTCGAATCGATATGAAACACATGCTCACAAAAACGTCGTTACAGGATTTTTCGCAGGCCCTAACCAATTTGGCTGAGGTTATTCTGGAACAAGCCTTACAGGAAGCTCAAATCGTGATGGCCCACCAATTGGGCATATCCACAAAAGACCTCTTACGGATCTATTCGTTCGCAATCTTTGGCTTGGGGAAATTAGGAGGAGCAGAGCTTGGTTATGCTTCTGATATTGAGGTTCTTTTCGTTTACACCATCAACAAATCCAGCCATGCATTCAAGCAACCTGTTTCATCAGACTTGTTCGAACAACTGGTACAAGAAATATTACGGTGGATTGAAGCGAAACACGAAGGAATATTTCACATTGATACACGTCTGCGCCCTTACGGAGAAAAAGGCCTTTTATCCAATTCATTTGACGAAATTGTCAACTACTACGCTCCCAAAGGTCCGGCAGCTCCTTTCGAGCGACAAGCCTTAATCAAGTTACGCCATATTGCAGGGGACAGAAAATTAGGGGAGAAAGTCGAAGGTCATCGTGAACAATTTGTGTATAGTCGCGAACCTTGGCCACTGGATATCGCCTTGCATCTACGCAATCGACAAATCAACGAACTCATTCCAGCCAAATCTATTCATGTCAAATATAGCCCTGGCGGGCTTATTGATATTGAGTATCTCGTACAATATCTCCAGCTTATACACGGTCATCGCCTTCGATCGCTTCGTACCCCGAACACACTGAAAGCACTCAAGACACTTCAACAACGAAAGATTCTCCAACAGAAAGAAGAAAAAGTTCTCCATGATGATTATCTGTTTTTTCGCCATTTGATAGACGCACTTCGAATTGTTCGAGGCCATGCGCAAGACCTCATTCTCCCCAAGCCAGGATCGGATAGCCTGATTTTTCTTGCGAGACGCTTAGGTTTTATCACAAAAAACTGGAATGATGGAGCCGTCGCTCTCGAGAAAGAAACTCAGCGCAGGATGAAACGAATACACAAGATTTTCCGACAACACTTTCATTCGTAACCCTACGTACATTTTAACAATCTGCGATCAATCTTCACTCTGGATCTATCGATAAAGCCCACTTAAAATACGCCCTGCTTCTTTTTGTGCATATCTTTTCTAGTTCGTCACAGGTTTCAGATCATTTCGTCAAAAAACTGTCAAATACTGCAGCACTGAGTCAGATATTCCAACCATTTTATTCCTCTGTACTCCAGGAATCCGTTATTTATCCGAATATAGTAAGAGAATATCGACTTTGGAAAGAATGCTACAGATGCTTTTCCTTCGCAAAATTCCTTGAACGAAATAGGAATCTCAAATGGATTTCTCCATTCTTTCAATTGGTTATACGCACTCATGCATTAGCAACTGAGTGTGATGATCAAAGTACCCAGCTGTCTAAAGATGAGAGTGCACCGGGGCAAACAAACCAGCGTTACTCACAGCATTATGGAAGCGACAGACATTCGTGGCTTGTTTTTTGCTTTTTCATGATTATCAAAGCAGACAGCATGAGTTACTCATGAATACATCACCACATACTCCATGGAAACTTCGATCATGAAAAATGCACAAACTCCAATAACCTACGATCACGTTCAAGACACGTCGACACGCAAAGGTCGAACCTATTCCCCAACTGCCGGCAGCAATTCTCCAGCACTGGAGTCGCTATATTTCCGGTCTTTTGGACCAAAACCCCTGCTCGATCGGAATTCAGAAGCAGAATTAGGTAAATGTATCGATCTTGCCAGTCGATCTATTCGAAGCACCGTCAAGCAGGGGCTTCAGCTTGCAAAAAAAACCTCAAAGTCCTATTCGCAACAACAAGTCATGGACAAACTCAAGGAAGTCTCCCAATTGAGTGGCCTTTCTGCGCCCGCAATCGAAGAAGTGCGGAAAGCCCTGATCACTCTAGAGAAGGACCATGGAGCACACTCGACATTCATTCAGGACCTTTGCCATCAACTACAAACGGCGGCTCAACAACTGGAACAAGCCAAAACAGAACTTGTTCAAAGAAATTTACGTCTAGTCGTCGATATCGCGAAACGTTATGCAGGACACGGCCTCGCTTTCTTAGACCTCGTTCAAGAAGGCAATATCGGTTTGATGAAAGCCGCTGAACGATTTCAACAAAGTAAGGGATTTAAATTCAGTACATACGCAACCTGGTGGATTCGCCAAGGCATTACGCGAGCGCTCGCAGATCAATCTCGTACGATTCGCGTTCCTGTTCATATGAATGAGGTTTCAAACAAAATCGCTCGAATCTCGAAAAAATTAACTCAACAATATGCGGCACAACCTCGCATGGAAGATATTGGAACGATCTTAAATATGAGCCCTGACAAAGTTCAGGAAACTGTCCAAGTCTTTCAAGATCCTCTTTCGCTCGAAACACCGATAGGTGATGGAGAGACGTTATTGACCGATTTCGTTGCTGACTCAAAATCCGCCTCTCCTGACTGTCCTATTGCCAAACAAGAAACCAATCAACAGGTCCAACGAGTGCTGAGCTCACTGACTGAAAGAGAACAGATGGTCATTCGCCTACGATTTGGATTTGGGCAGGATGAACCGTGGACCTTGGAAGAAGTCGGACAGACTATGTCCGTCACACGTGAACGAGTTCGTCAAATTGAAGCAAAAGCGCTTCAAAAACTCAAAGAACCAAACATGAAGCAATTATTAGCTGCGATCAAATGAAACTCTACGGCCTAACAGCCGTGGTTTCTTTTGGTACATGCTCCGCATGAGCCGCATCGCAGCTCCTAACTCACTTCCCTCTACCCTGACAGGCGGGGTACTCCCTCTTAAATAGACTGATCGACTCGTACGAGCAAACTATCTTCTTAGACATTCACCTTGGACTGACCCACTTTATCCTTGAGCTTGCCCTCAGATTCTTCTACTATAACAAGCTCAACCGCATGTTCCAGCTCACAATACGTTTATGAAAACCCGTCCAGACGAGTTGACCCAATCACTCCGTGAGGATTTTCGCTATCATCTCGAACAATTTTATGCCTTTCTTCACTTAGCTCCTCCCTACAATAGCGTTGAAAAAGCGATTCGGTTTTTAACAACCGCCATACAGAAAAAAACTCAAGATGAACGGGAACAACTGACGACTCACCTTCAATTGAAATGGGCACTTTTTGAAGAAGCTTTTAAAGAATCTGGACTGCCAAAAAAACATCATGGGATCATTCGAGGATTAGTCCGGTCGAACAAGCATCAAGATCTTCCCCGGGAATATTTAGCATTTACGCGGGCTTTTCTCACTAAATAGACACGCTCATATCACCAAACACTCACCTGACGATCTCTTCTTTTGAAGGTCGATGATTTTCCAATATCTACACACAACACAAATCTTTCTCAGCAACACAGTAACATCACGGCTATACGATATGATGATAAATGTGCCCTATTCACGAGGACCAACTAGAAGTTTCTTGCCTATTGATATGTCATAAATTCTCCGTCAGAAAAAAGTTACAGGTGCAGCATATACGCAACATTTTACTGGACCTTTACCGGCAAACGCGTTACCATCATTATACATTTGCTCATATTGAAATTGTTCTTATCCAATCTTACTTCGGCATCTTTATTGCTCATTTAACAGCTCACAATGTTCCCTGTCCTGGGGAATTCAATCCATTGAGGGGTATAGATGAAATTTCAACGAACGATTGGCAAGGCTATTTCTGCAACTGGCTTAGGACTTCACTCAGGGGAACCAACTAAATTGACAATTCACCCGGCGCCTCCTGATACCGGGTTGATTTTTTATACGATCACTGAAGGAATTCCAGAGATCTGTCCCGCCAATATTCAGTGCCTCTATCCAACAGACCTGTGCACAACTCTCAGCTATAATGGATTTCAAGTCCAAACTGTCGAACACCTTCTTTCTGCGCTTTCAGGTCTCGAAATTGACAATGCCTATCTTGAGCTCGAAGGCAATGAAGTCCCAGCCCTGGATGGCAGTTCCGAGCCTTTTGCCCAATTGATTCAAGATGCAGGGATTGCTGAACTGCCTGTTCCTCGTACGTATGTAAAAATCGTTCATCCAATTTCAATCGAAAACAACGGAAAATTGATAGCTGTTTATCCATCACCTTTACAAAAAATCTCTTACTCCATCTACTACGAGCACCCGTTAATCCAGGATCAATCCTACGTCCATCACTGCACGCCCTCTGAATTTCAACGGAACATTGCTAATGCCAGAACCTTTGCCTTTAAAAGGGAAGTCGAGGGGCTCTGGTCAAGAGGATTGGGCATCGGAGGATCATTCGAGAATACCCTCGTGTTTTCAGATACAGAGTTGTTGAATGAAACTGGCCTTCGACATCCAGATGAATGTGTTCGACATAAAATCCTAGACCTCGTCGGAGATCTCGCCTTGTTAGGCCTGCCAGTTATCGGACATGTTGTGGCCGAGCGAGCTGGCCATCAACTCCATGCCGAATTGGTCTCGGCCATTTTGTCTAATCCCGATTCCTGGATCCTGCTAAACAGTGATCGGGAGGGAACGGACACCATCCCTTGTGCCATACCTGTCCACGCGTCAAAGATGGCTGCTATTCCACATTCTCCACCGGCTCTTTCTCCACACTAATTGATTCCCAACTCTCTCCAACTGCCTATATTTCGCCTAGCACCACTCTAGAGATGAATACGCTGGGGGACGATACCGAATTCAAATATGTCTCAATCGAGAGAATCTTGGATCCGATAGTTCCGCATCGGAGAGCCTGATAATATGGCACCCTTTGTTAAGTACCCCAACCTACTTAATGAGGAAGTTCATTGAATCGGCGATAGAGTATTCTTGCCTTCCCGGGAATGACATGCTAGGTTGACCCTCCTAAAAGAGGTCCTTGAACATGCATTGTTTCTATCAGAAAATTATTGCTCTCTTGGGGTCTTTACTGCTCTTCGGGCTTGCATCATGGTCCATTGCAGGAACCATTAACAATGACCCTCAAGGCTTCTATGGCATTCAGTGGGGACATTCGCTCATTACACGTCAAGAATTTATTCAGATAGATGTTGAAAACAAAATTGCTTCCTATCGTTTAAAAAAATCAGAGCCAGATGCTTGGGGAATTCCTGTCAAATCTATTAAATTCTTGACGTTGAATAATCAATTTGCTCAAGCTCTTATTTATTATCAAGGAGAAGAAACCCATCGATCTCTTCTTGACCACTTAGAATCTACGTATGGCAAGAACAAACTATCACCTGGCTCTATGATGCGCGGATTAAATCAACAATACTCGTGGCGCGGCCAACTAACAGAAATTTTGATGACATATCGTGGACTAACAGCACGCGGATTTATCTCAGTTCAAAGCCGCATATTAGCTGCTGGCTTATTGAATGAGGTCTCCGACCAATTGTTTTAATGCTTCCTGACGTATTGATACGTAACATTGCAGACAACAAAAATTTGAGGGCGCACCATGCATGCAGCAAGTAAGCTACGAGAACTTTTCTCTCGGGATGGCATAATAAAAGTCGGGGGCGCTCACGATGCCTTGAGTGCAAAACTTGTTCAAGAAGCAGGGTTTGATGCTGTTTGGGCTGGAGGCTTCAGCATTTCAGCGGCTTTCAAATGTATTCCCGATGCGAGTTTTATCACCTTAAGTGAGCAAGTCTCAGTTGAGCGCAATATGGCTGAAGCGATAGATATTCCCATCGTGGCAGACTGCGACACTGGTTACGGCAATGCCCTCAATGTCATGAGAACGGTGAACGATCATGAACGGGCCGGCATTGCCGCTATCAGCATCGAGGATAACGTCTTCCCGAAACGTTGTAGTTTTTATGCGGGCGTAAGACGAGAACTGATTTCAATTGATGAACATTGCGGAAAGATTCAAGCAGCCAAATCTGCCCAGACGGTTCAAGACTTTATGGTCATCGCAAGAACAGAAGCCTTGATTGCGGGTTGGGGGAAAGACGAAGCCCTGAAACGCATTAGGGCATATGCCGAAGCCGGGGCGGATGCCATCCTGATCCATTCCAAAGAACCCACTTTTGATGAGTTACGAGATGTTGCACAATCTTGTGCCTACCTTAAGATGCCCCTGGTCGCCGTCCCTACGACGTATGATGGCATTACGGCGACCGAGTTAGAGCATACAGGATTTAAAATGGTGATCTATGCCAATCAAGCTATCCGTTCAGCTATCAAGGCCATGCGAGAAACTTTGGCTGATATTCTCTCACATGGCAATGCCGAAGCCGTGAAACCGCATATTGTTCCATTACAGGAAGTGTACGATCTTGTGGGTGTCTCTCAAATGAAACAAGATGAACGACGGTTTCTACCTCCCGGTGGGGAGCCCGTGACAGCCATCATTGCGGCTGCCGGGTTTGAGAAACCCTTGCTTCCACTCATCAAAGACCGTCCTAAATGCTTGCTGGATATAAAAGGGAAAAGTATTCTAGAACGACAAGTGGCGACATTAAATGAAAGCAATATCAAAGATATCACTTTGATCCGAGGGTATCAAAAATCTGCGATTACACTGCCGAATATTCAGTATTATGATAATGATCTCTACGAGGAAACCGGTGAACTCTATTCGTTTTTCTGTGCGGAACACGAAATGAAGGGACGCTGTCTCTTGTTATTTGGAGACATCATTTTTGATACAGCCATCTTGCAAAAACTCCTCAAAAGTCCCGCTGATCTTGCTCTCGTCGTCGATATATCTTGGCAAGACCGCCAGGTACCCGAAGTTTCGACTTTCCAAGCCAGTAAAGACCTTGTCATTCTTGAGTCGCCCCCCCAAAAGAGCTATCGGTATGTGACCCCGGAAGAAGCCAATCACATCATCAAAATTGGACACCATATTCCTCATGATCAGGCTCATGGAGAATTTATCGGTTTGGCCATGTTCTCATCCCAAGGGACAGAACTGTTTAAACAGGCCTACCGAGAGGCTCAGAAAAATCAGATAGCAGGAGGATTTCATGAATCGGTAGGACTCAAACAGGCCACGCTCACGGATCTGATCCAAGATTTAATCGATAAAGGACAAGAAGTTCAATCTGTCCCGACCTATAAGGGGTGGCTGGATGTCGATTCGTTTGAGGACTACCAAAAGGCCTGGGCAGAAATATCAAAGTAGAGACGATGCACAGATGTTATTCTTCAGTGAAAAAATTTTCTCTCACCTACGCACGAATTTCTGGAGTCGGCCACAATAGTTAGGTGGTTCTTCCCTTTCGTACCAATTCACGCGCTTCCAGAACTTTCCGAACCACCGTATGGACATTGTCTTCGTCAACAAACGGGGATAGGATAAACGACTTGAGCGCGACGACCGGTTCTCCGTAATCCGTTTGACGATAACAGTCGGTAATCGAAAGCACGGCTCCTCGCCCCGCCATTCCCTCCTCATGAACGTATTGATAGATCTTTCGATTATAGTCGTTATGTTTCAACAAACTGTCACGAAACGTAGGATCCTTCATTTCATCATCCTTAATTCGAAAGGTATCAACATCTTCAGGATATGCACGAAACAGAGTCACTGTTCCAAAATTGTCACGATTCAAGACGGTCGTGCACGCATGGCCTTGAAGAATTTCACTCAGTAACTCCGCCATTTCCACGATGTGTCCCAAAATTACCTGCAACCCTTCTTTCCCAAACAACTTCATGTTGGCTAACGAGGCCAACACCCCTGTGCCTGATCTCGAAGTCTCCATCGTATACATCCCAGGTCGATGCTCCCCAAATTGATATAGATAGGGCATTTGTTCCTGAGGCCGGCGTAATCTGATCAGGTCTTCTCCGTCTTTGAATAACACCAGGCTCGAAATATAAGGAGTAAATCCCGGCTTGTGAAAATCTATGCCAATAGAATCAGCAAGAGGAAGATGCCGAATGTGCTGGCAGGCTCCGGCTAACGAACGGATTGTTCTTGGCCGAAAACCTAATTCATTCAACTCAAAATCGTAATCGTTGAACACCGACCACGCCCAGCCGATGACGGCATCAGCGTGCACATGAGGTGAGTATGGCAAATCGAACGTCGTCACTAACTCATCGCGCAAGGCGACAATAGCTTTCAAATCGTCTAGTCCAAATGCATCTGTGGTCCCCATCGTCGCAATAATGGCCACTATTTTTTTACCGCTCTTGATGGTAGCCCATGCTTTTTCTCGTAGCTGCGAGACATCCATCGCGTTACGAGAATTTGTCGGAATGGTCAACAGATTTTTCGACCCTACTCCCAACCATCCTGCGATGTTGTAACGGCAGTAATGACTGCAATCGCTGGCAAAAATTACGACATCTTCTCGAATACCTTGATCCATCGACTCCGGCAAGGCCTTTTCCAGCCCCGCCTTAATTCCGTAGAACGTGGTGCCAGTTCCGCCAAACGTAAACACCCCGGAAGCCTGTTCAGGAGAATACCCCACCAACCGCGACATCATCGCAACCATTTCCACTTCAGCCAAGGCGACTCGATGACTATACTCATCCCATGCCAAGTTCGGATTGTACATCGAAGAGAGGAGAACACCGATTAATGAAGAAATCGTCGCAGGCGCCACCACATTTTGTTGCGTTCGTGGATGCCCCCAGAGCGTTAACCCTTCACAATACGTCACGAGATCGGCCGTCACATCCTCTACACTCGTGCCGCGATCTGGAATCGTGGCGCGACGAGCTGTTTCATAATCCAGAGGAGTCCGTTCTCCTAAAATAGGTCGCTCGCTCTTCAGTGCATCCACAGCATCGATGGCACGCATAATGCTGTGAACAAAATATGAGTCATGGACTCGATCAGACACCGGTTGAGGGAATGCAAGCCGAATTTGCTCGAGAACGGTACGGTACGGAGCAACCATACATCTCTCCTTTTCTCGGAGTTCTCAAAGACTGTTCAGATAGGACACAGGACAAAAATTCCATCTCATTATTTTATCATGCCTTATACTCTAGGCCCATGGAGGCTGATGCGTCCAAGGGGAAACTTTTTCAAGAGATGGGGGAGCTTCTATGCACAATTTATCGTTCGCATCAATTTGCGAAAGATTTCTATTACAATTCACTCATATCAGGACAGGAATTGACTCTCACCAAAGAGATGGGCACTATGCAGGCACAAACCGTCATTTTTAATTTATCCACATATCTTCATTACGGCACTCGCTATCATGAACGTCGCCCACGATCTTTTCGAGATTAATCCTGATTATCATGTTGAAGTCAACTATGTCGGAAAAGGTCACCACAAAGTCATCACCGCTGATCACTTTTATCGACACCCCCAAAAAGTGCTCGACCTTGCGCTTCAGCTTCCGTACACGAGTCGGTTTGAGATCGTTGGAAACTTTCCAGGAGTGCGTGCCTCCGTCAATGTGGATACACAACCCCTCATCCTAGAAGTCGGCAAGCTTTGGGAGGCCTCTTTACGGTCGGCTTTCAATCCGCAACCGGTTGTCTTTTCAGGAATTACCAACCAGAACTATCGCTTAAACATCGGACAGCGCCAACCTCATATCGACCAGGATATTACCGCGATGGTGTGGCTCAACCCAGAAGAGTCTTGTGCCGGGGGCACAGGGCTCTTTCGACATAAACCGACAAACTTAGAGCGACTACCGCGAACACCGAACGAGGAAATTCGGACGCTAGCCGATCGTTTAGAACTGAGTGATGAATTTTTGAAGAGTCAGGAAGGATATGAAAACTTTCAGAATAGTATGATTTTTAACCCACTTTTTGCGTGCCCTGACAATCAATATATCAACGATGGGAACGAATACTGGGAGCTGATTCATGTCATTGAGATGAAACCCAATCGACTCATGATTTTTGATGGGCGGTGCTTCCATTCGCAGTACATTCAACCGGAGCACTACGAACAAGCCTTTCGTGTAAACCAAATACTCTATTTAACCCAAGAATAATAAGGGCAAACTGGGATGACCCTTGTACCCCACTTCTTCACCATCTGGACTCACCCTCGGGATCCTGGAGAACCAGTAGCTAAGAATTCCAGCCTAAGAGACTTATCCCCTAGCAATTCACAGACGAAAAATCAAGAAGTTTTTTAAGAGAAATTTGAGAGTGAACGTCGAAAAAATATAATAAAAATTCAAAAAAAATTAAGGAAAAATATCCTTAAATTACAATATTTTATATGAATATCACGAAATATTTTTTGACGATTTCCCTAGAATATACTGGTCACCGCTCTTTTCCCCTTATTAAATAGGATCATTCACATCGCTCACAAGTTATCCACACTCAAGAATCAGCAGTATTTTGCCACTATAGCCGATTCAGTTATGCCGTATCGATTTCACTCCTCGTGGCTTCGCTCCGACAATCGCTACGTCATTCAACATGTCAATAGTGTGCAGTCACGCCAAGCGGGTATAATCTTCCTTGCTTTTGAAGCATGTGAGCCCGCGTTGAAAGCTTGGACACCTTTGAGAACCATGCCGGTTGGTTTGCTGCTTCAATCTCGAATGTGGATCGAGGAGTCAGTGGTGCTCTTCATGATCGTGCCCAAGCATAGTTCAACTGGAACGTATTGGGATTCGCTATCACCTCCCAAGGTTTAACGTCTTGGAAACCGCGAAGAACATCATGAGGGCGCATAGGAAACGTATTTGGATTCCCTATAGTGTTCTGGCTTCCATCCAATAACTTTTCAATTCACGCATGCTTCATATTCCCATGTAGGTAAGTCTCTTCTTGGTAGGTCCGTGCTACCATAATGAAGAGAAGAGCCACCACAAACATGACCCCTGAAAAGAAAAAGTAGTAACTGGGTCCGTTGAGCCACGTCGTCCCATCGGGATTTTGGATGAAATAATTGACGAGTGACGTAAAGGCATTCCCTAATGAGACGGAAAGCAGAAATAAGGACATAATAACAGACTTCAGTTTTAGTGGTGCTTGCGTATAGGAAAACTCCAAACACGTGATTGAAACCATCACCTCTGCCCCGGTGATCACGACATAGGCAAACAACTGCCACACGATATTAGGACGAAGTCCTGCAGCAATCTCATTTTCAATATACGCGGAAATTAAAAACGCCAAACTCGTGACGAAAAACCCGATAGAAATTTTTCGTAAAGGGGTAAGGGGAAATACCCGATCAAGAACGGGATAAATGCCATACGTAAAGATCGGAATAAAGATCATAATGAGAACGGGATTGACCGCCTGAATTTGCGATGGTAACCACTCAATCCCAAGCCATTGTCGATCCATTTCTTTGGCTTGCAAAACCCACGCAGAAGAGGTTTGATCATATAGAGACCAAAAGAATGCGACAAACAGAAAAATGCCCGAGAGTTTGAGAATCGAGTGCCAAGCCTCGGGGCTTTTCAATTCTGATAAAAACTGCCGAGGGTCGGGAGGAATATGAGCATACTCATAACGACCCAACCAAAATATGAACGTAGCGAATAACATCAATAAACCAGGCACACCAAACGCCACATGCGCACCGTAATGCTTCAACAACCACGGAGTTAACAACGTAGAGACAAACGCACCAAAGTTAATGGAAAAATAAAACCAGGAAAAGGCTTTAGAGAGCAGGGTTTGATTCCGCACACCAAATTGATCGCCCAATACGGCAGATACGCAGGGTTTAATCCCACCAGACCCTATCGCGATAAGCGTGAGCCCTACCAGTAAGCCAATACGCGTTTGATCCACGGCCAGGGCAAAATGCCCGGTACAATACACAAGAGATAGAGGGATGATTGTATTGTATTTTCCAAGAAAGCCATCCGCTAACAAGGCCCCCAAAAATGGAAAGAAATACACCGCTGACGTAAACAAATGAAAATGCGCCCGTGCCTCCGCATCGGTCATCACGTCAAGAGCGCCTTCCTGATTCAATAACAACTCGGTCATAAATACGACCAGGATGGCACGCATGCCATAAAAACTAAAACGCTCGGCCCCTTCATTTGCCACCAAATGAAAAATGCCAGGCGGCATCCGATCAGTCGATAAGGGTGTGGTGCGGAATGGTTGGGCAGACATCTCTATCCCTGAGAATCAGAGTATTGGATTCGAGAAACAGACTATATTAGCAAAACTCGAGCGGGAGAAAAGCGGCTGAGCGATAATCGAGCAGAAAGACCTTATCGTCAAGAAGGGAAGACATAGATGATTCGAGTTGACTACTAAATGAAACTTTCAAGCCTCACACGAAAGGAGCCGGTTGATCAACTAATGCTACTCGGGAAAAGCGCGGCACGATGAAACCGCAGATCTAAGGAGAAATAGGCAAGTTCAATACGACCGTCAAAATAATGTCTGGAGTCAACGTTAGGGTGTTGATGTGGCTCAGCTCGAATTTTTCAATTATAAGAATATAAGAATGTGAACTTTACTGACGCTGAGCTTCTGGCTTACCTTGCTTTTCCTTTTCTAGTTTTTCGAAAAAACGGTCGGCATCGCTTTGTATTTTTTCTTTTGAGGGAGGTGGAGTCGTTTTGGGAGGTGAGCTACACCCGACAGACCACATTATACTCAGCACGACGACAACTCCCAAAATAAACGATTGACCAGGCTTTCGAACACGTTGCAAGTTCTTTCCATACTGTCGGTCTAACTTTTCGATGATTCCCAAATCAGTATCCATCTCCGCATTCCTCCCTCAGTCTTTTAGAATGTGATCGTTCCTGTTGTAATTGTACAGGATTGCAGAAAGTTTAAAAAAAGTCATGGCTAGCCTCTAAAAATGCAAATAACTCGTAAGGAAACACCCTTAAATTGACTGCCTGAAAGGGGTCTGTTACGTTAATTGGTCCTGACGGTTTCTAGCATTTTTGAGCCCAACTGATTTCACTCAACAATTGGAGTCTACCGTGTCATCTACTGCCACAAGTCAGTTAGTTCAATCGCTGCAACATTACGCGAGCCAGCTTCGCATTTACAGCATTCAAAGTACCACCGAAGCAGGAAGTGGACACCCGACCAGTTGCTGCTCAGCCGCAGACATCGTGGCCACCCTCTTCTTTTCAGTCATGCATTACGATTCAGACAACCCTCAAGATCGTGGCAATGATCGATTTGTGCTATCCAAAGGACATGCCGCCCCTCTCTTGTACGCCGCATGGGCTGAAGCAGGATTTATTCAATCTGGCAATCTCTTGAACTTACGCAAGCTTAGTTCTGATTTAGAAGGTCATCCCACTCCCCGTCTCCCCTTTGTCGATATGGCCACAGGCTCATTGGGGCAAGGACTCTGTGGTGGAGTTGGAATCGCCCTGAACCATAAATATCTTGATCAAAACCATGCCAGAGTCTACGTGCTGATGGGCGATGGAGAATCAGTTGAAGGATCTGTATGGGAAGCCGCTGAAATTGCTCGACATCAACGACTCGATAACCTATGTGCGATCGTCGATATCAACCGCCTGGGGCAATCTGACCCTACGCTTCTTGAACATGACATAAACGGCTACCAAGCTCGATGGAAAGGGTTTGGGTGGCATACCATCCCCGTTAATGGACACGATCACACAGCTCTACTAGAAGCCTTTCAAGAAGCGGCCAATACACACGATCAACCCACGGTTTTGTTAGCCAAAACCTTTAAAGGCAAAGGGATCTCGTTTGCCGAAGATAAAATGAACTGGCATGGTAAAGCCCTTAGCCCAGAGGATGCGCAAAAGGCTGTTACCGAACTCTCGGAATTTCTGAATCCGAAACTTGACAAAACCGTCATCCAACCTCCTCATCCTTTTGACTCTACCCCACCAAAGATATTGCCGGTCGCGCCTCCGGCATATGATGCGCAAAAGCCCGTCGCCACGCGTGAAGCGTTCGGCGAAGCCTTGGTCCATTTAGGAGAGGCCAATCCGTTAGTCGTCGTCTTGGATGCTGACGTGAAAAATTCGACGTTTACTGACAAGTTTGGACAACGCTTTCCATCTCGATTCTTTGAGAACTTTATTGCAGAACAGAATATGGTCGGCGCAGCTGCCGGTTTAGCCGCCTGTGGGAAAATTCCTTTTGCCGCCACGTTTGCCTGCTTCCTGACGCGTGCCTATGACTTCATCCGCATGTCCGCCATCAGTCAAGCCAACATAAAATTGATGGGATCACATTCCGGCGTCAGCATTGGCGAAGACGGTCCATCACAGATGGGGTTAGAGGATATCGCAATGATGTCCACGCAACCCGGCGTCACCGTGCTGTACCCGTCTGACGCCGTCTGCGCGTATCATTTAGTCCAAGCGGCTGCTTCGCATGAAGGCATGGTTTACATACGAACCAGCCGTCCCAAGACTCCGATTCTGTACAACAACGATGACATCTTTCACATCGGTGGATCAAAAATTCTTCGACAAAGCGACCAAGATCGTCTCACAATCGTGACCGCAGGCGTGACCCTGTTTGAGGCTTTGAAAGCCTACGATGAATTAGCTACCGCCGGTATCAACGTGCGAATCGTCGACTTGTATAGTATCGTTCCCATCGACTCATCGACACTTCTTGAATGTGCTCGCGCGACCTCCAATACTTTTCTGACCGTTGAAGACCACTATGCTCACGGCGGGTTGGGAGATGCTGTCCTGAATGCCTTATCTGGAGAAGGTATCCGTTTGCATAAATTAGCCGTCAGAGAAATTCCCCATAGCGGCAAACCAGACGAATTACTCGATCGGTATGGTATTAGCGCCCGTATCATTGTCGAAACCGCTAAACGACTGGTTTGAGTCTTCCCCCACACCGTATGGCTGACAAAAAAAGCGTCTTCCACACACTGCCACTCTTTCACTGCTTAAGCGATGCCGATCGGGAAGCGCTTGAAAAACACGCTGTAGAACAACCATGTCACAAAAATGAATTTATTTTTCGGGAAGGCGATAGCGCAGAATGGTTTCATATTCTGAAGGAAGGTACGGTCAAATGCGTCAAATCTTCTCCAGAAGGACGAGAAGTCACGCTCAAAGTCCTCCTGCCAGGCGATTTGTTTTGTTGCGAAGCCTCAGCTTTTAATGGAACCTCACACCCTGGATGTGCTCAGGCGATGGAAAATGCCAAAGTCATTAAAATTAGCCGAAAAACATTGCTCGACACCATCCAGCGCAATCCAGAAACAGCGATTCAAATCATCACATATCTAGGGGATCGACTACGAGAAGCGCAAGATAGTGCGAAAGCGTTCGCGCTTGATTCGGCTGAACGTCGCTTAGCTTCTCTATTAGTCAACCTGACGGAACGAGCCGGAATTTCAGAGTCTGAAGGATTACGATTAAACGTACGACTCACCCGTCAGGACTTTGCCGACATGGCCGGTCTGACCTTAGAAACGACGAGCCGGATTATGAGTCGATTCAAAAAAGACAATCTTTTGAGTGGAACCGCTCGCCGCTTGATCGTACGTGATGTGACTCGCCTGAAAGCCCTCGCTAGTGAAGCAACCAGTTCATAAGAGGCAAGAATTGAAAAGTAAGATGGAAGAGGAAAAACCGAAATACGGTTGCGTCTCATGCCTGCCGTTTCCCGTTTTACGGTATAATTCCCAAGACGACCAATGGCGAACGTAACAAGTGACCTCAGATTTGATATACAGCCAGCTATAGACGGTAGTGTCGCCGTACCCATTCACGAGCTCCCTCTAACGTGTGAAATTCTCCTTCTAATTGTGCGTCAAAAGCCGCTTTTAGTAATTCCCCCATCTTAGGACTTGCTGGAACCTTCATTTCTAATAAATGCCTTCCCATAAGTAGAGGCTTCGGCGCTTGATCTTGTACAGCCAATTCTTGAGCCACTCTCAACATCTCATGCATAGGTTCAGGAAGTTCTTCAGGTAAAGGCGGGCGTCCACTATGATCGGCTTCGATCAGTCTCGCCAACATTTGCAAAGTCTCCCCCACTTCACCAAGCCCCACCGCGACTCGTCGCACATGTCGTAAAGAACCGTTAAAATCAATATGCGTCAGATGATAGCGACAGAGCCGCATGATTCGTTTCATCACACCTGATGGCATCCCAATCCGTTGTAAAAACCGTTGAAACGTTTCAAGAGTTTCCGTGTGTCCATGAGACCGAATACGATCGCTCAAAATTTCTGTCGTCTCCGGTTTTCCAAGATCATGACAGAGTCCGGAGAAGACAAGAACGGCCCGATCATCAGAACTGAGATGATCTCGGCCCGCAATTCTTGCAGCTTGATCCACGACATATAATGTATGCACCCATACGTCTCCTTCCGGATGAAACCGAGGATCTTGCGGACAACCTTGCAGGGCAGTCAGTTCTGGGTACAATTGAAGCCACTGACATTGATGAAGAAAACGTAACCCTGCAGAAGGTTTTACGGATTTTGCAGCCCACTTGTACCACTCAGCCCATACTCGCTCAATTGGTAGAGCGTCATATTCGTTGACCAAGTCTTGGCAAAGCTCCAAAGTTGCTGCCTCGGCTTCCATAGAAAACCGTCCAGCCATCTGATGTCCACGAAGAACCCTGAGCGGATCTTCAGAAAATTGCTTACCGACGTGTCGTAGCGTGCGATCCTTGAGATCTGAAACACCTGAAAAGGGATCAATCAATTCCCCTGTCATCGGATCATAGGCGATTGCATTAACGGTAAAATCCCGACGTGCTGCCGCCTCTTTCGGTGACATCGTCGGGTCAGAGAGAATGTCAAACGCCTTATGACCTAATCCAGCCTTAGATTCCCGACGAGGAATCGAGACATCAATGGGTAAATCACGGATTTTCATGATTCCAAACGCCTCACCAAGCAAATCAACTTGAAAATGAGTCGCCAAAAGCTGTTTCAACTTTTCAGGAGGCACGCCAAAGACTTCGATGTCGAGATCTTTTGCCTGCTGACCAAGTATGGCATCGCGCACACATCCTCCTATAAACAAAGCCCGTCCCCCCGCTCGCCGAACTTCTTGAAAGATCGTACCCAACGCTCCTTGCGTTGTGGCATCTCCTATGTGCAAAACCAATTCTTTCATCAGTCTTGACTACAATACGTTTCTTACTTCTTTCGGTCTCAGTAACATGGTTCAATTTTCAAGAATTCCTTTGACATTGATCTAGATCATAGATTTCTAGATGATCCTTCGATATGATCTCTCTCACCATTATTTTCAACAGACTATGTTCAACAGGAGGATCGTGTGAAAATTTTTTGTCCCCAATATTCATTCAGACCTATGATAGTTGTTTTGTTTGGGTTTCTGCTGCTTTTCCCGGTTCCTGGACAAGCAATGGAGCCCATCACTGCTGAACTTACCACGTTACCAAAAGTACCAGCTCCAACCAACCGTTCGGAACCGGCTCATGTCATCGTCAATCTTGAAGCGAAAGAATATGTCGGCACCTTAGCAGATGGCGTGCAATATAAGTTCTGGGGATTTAACGGCACCGTCCCTGGTCCGATGATGCGTGTTCGAGTCGGTGATACGGTTGAGCTTCACCTGAAAAATGCAAAAAATAGTAAGTTTCCGCATAACATGGATCTACATGCCGTCAACGGTCCAGGCGGTGGAGCCGGTGCGAATTTAGCAGCTCCTGGGCAAGAAGGCGTAGTTTCGTTTAAGGCTTTGAATCCCGGTCTCTATATGTATCACTGTGCATCACCTGTTCCCAATATCCCAGCACATATCGCGAACGGGATGTATGGCATGATACTCGTTGAACCTGAAGGCGGTCTTCCCAAAGTTGACCATGAATATGCTATTGTCCAAAGCGAATTTTTTACGACGCCAAGTCAAGAAAAAGGCATTTATGAACTTTCCATGGAAAAAGGCCTGGCCGAACACCCAGATCACGTGGTGTTTAATGGAAAAGCTGGGGCGCTGATGGGCGATGGTGAACTGAAAGCCGAAGTGGGTGAAAGTGTACGACTCTATTTTGGAAATATCGGTCCGAATAATGTCTCGTCGTTTCATATTATCGGTGAGATTTTTGATACCGTGTATATTGATGGAGCCATCGACGGCACAATCAATCACAACGTGCAAACCACACTGGTCCCTTCGGCAGGATCAGTCATCGTCGAATTTAACGTAGACGTTCCCGGAGCCTACCTCCTCGTAGACCATAGTATCTTTCGTGTCGCAAAAGGCGCGTTGGGAATTCTCTCGGCTACAGGCAAGGACAACCCACAAATCTTCAATGCACACCAGGCGGAATGATGGAGCATTTCGTATAGTCATGTAAGCCACATTCGCCAAACAGAAAACGAGAAACGTGTGACGAAGAAGACAAGTAGACGTTATTGTTTCTAATCGTTTTACGTCTCGCATTTTACGTTTTTTCGTCTTCAAGAAGGATTCGGCGCCATAAAAACTAACACACGAAGTCGCTTGTCCGTCTGATTCATGACTCCATGCTCTTCACCTGCGGGTGCCATCGTTCCCTGCCCGACCCCCAGGACCTGGGCCTCTTGTCCGACTCGAAATGTTCCTGTCCCTTCAATAACCAGATAGACTTTATCTTGGTCAGCATGAACATGCCCTTTTTGTTCCTGACCTGACTCAAGGCAATAGACATCACAAAAAAATCTTTGAGACTGGAAAAGATTATGCTTTTTCATCTTTTCCTTCGAGAACTCTTGAATGTCGTCAAGATTCACTACCTTCATGTCCCATGACCTCCTTGATCGAAAATGTATAAAATATGCTCGTCTCCATACACTGCCTTGACTCATGACTCGTGAAAGATCGCTCAGGCTTCTTCAACTTACCGGCTTGAACCCCCCCACTCATCATGGTAGCCTGGTATAGAGAGTTTTTTAGATGTAGGCACTCGAAATACGCTGGTCAATGAAAGGGATATATATGCAAACCATACGCCTTCTATCTACTTGGTTCATCTGTGTCCTTATGTTATCCATAACTTTTTTCACTCCGGTCTGGGCTGCAAACAATACCATCCAGGGAGAATATGAGCTACTTGACGAACCTTCTAAGCACGAAAAAGGCAAGGTTATTCTCTTTGAGTTTGCTGATTTCTATTGCCCCCATTGTCACATGTTTGAACGAATCGTTGTCACAAAGCTTAAAGAAGAATTCGGGGATCAATTAGAAGCACGATTAATTGGGTTTCCGGTTATGCCAGGTAAACTCCCGACGGCTTTTGAGATGTATGAACAGGCCGTCACAATGGGGAAAGGGCCTGAGATGAAACAGGAACTGTTTGGATCGATACATGGGCAAAAAATAGAAGTATTTGACAAGACCATTCGACGCCTCCTGTTGAAAAAACTCAAACTCGATGTGGAGACTTTTGAAAGAGGCTTGGCCAGCGGTGCTCCGTTCCGAACTCTTGAAAAAGGGAAAGCCTGGGGAGAACGCATCAAGGTCACTCATACCCCCACCGTGGTGATTGATGGAAATATACGGGTTGCGAATTTAACAGAAGAAAATCTTAAGACTATCATCCACAGTATTCTTGAACAAGATAAGAATTCTTAAGATCGAACCTATTCAAGAATACTCTTAACCAACAAGGAATTCGACCATGGGTAAGAAAAGTAAATCTGACTCACCATTCCCGGAAATGGATGACATACTCGCAGGCATGGAAGATCTCATGAGGGATGAGCATGGCAATCCATTAACTCCAGACCACCCCCAGTATCAAAAGCTTGCGACCATTATGGAAAATATGGTCAATACCGTGAACAGTGAAAATGCTGAGCAGTCCTTAGAAGGACCACAAGGGCAAGCATAATCTCACAGCAACAGAGTTCATTGTCTCTCGATGCCCTCTTCATTATGAAGTGAGCTTTACATAATAGATTGACAAATGGCCTGTTAATCACTACAACATCACCATTCAATAGAGAGAACACGCGGAGAGGTGGGTGAGTTTGGCTGAAACCAACGGTTTGCTAAACCGTCGTAGGGTAACACCTACCGCGGGTTCAAATCCCGCCCTCTCCGCCAGTTTATTTCTCTAGACGTCATACTCGCAAACCAATTGCTCTTCCCGTTCGTTCCCTGCCACAATCTGAATCTGACCATCAGAGAACATTTCATTAACTGGTATCTAAATTATTATGCGTGAACATCGCTGGGTCACACCGTCTCCCTTAACGTTTGATGAAATTCTTCTTACGGCAGATCAACTCGGCAAGGCAGGATTAACGCCTGTTCGTTCTGAAAAGGATGTTATTTGCTATATCGAAGAATGGCTGGTATCGGGGCCTCAAGATATTCGAATATTAGATCCATGGCCATTAGAAGACGTCACACTCATTCATATTTTAGATAATTGGAACGGAGATTTTTTCTTACTCGCTGGGCACTATCACACCGTAGTGCAGCGCTACCAATCTGTGAATACGTATTGTTCGATTTGTCATCCATGGCATATTGAAGAATACATGGTCACGCTACTCCCTGACGCGATGCTTTGGTTGGGATTTCGACATGCACACTCTTTCATCCGGATTCGAGTTCATACCACGGAAATCGTCGCACCCGGCGAGACCTGGGCTGATCATCAACGTCCCATGTGGGTAACAGAGCGACAATCAGCCTTCAACATGGCAATCAAAACCCTGGGGTTATCCCTCGAAGCTGTCATTGATCACCGACAAGTCCGGGTACAAACCCCTCGCCCAGATACCCCTCTATTTTGTTCCTGGCCAGATGCCTTCGGTCCTTGCCAATTTGAGTTAAACTCTCCTGACGCGTTTGAGTTTCTTGTTCCGGCAAGTCAATTAGCGGCAACTTCTCAAGAACAGTCTCATTCTATACGGGCGTACTTGACCGGTTTTACGGAAGAACAGCTTCATCACTTTGATTCTTTTGATACCCCGAAACGCTCGGTGTATCGATGCTCCGTTCATAGTGTCATGAACGAACTCCCAGAACTTCTGGCCCTTCTGGGAGAATCTGGCCGTCTGTATTCCACCCTCTGCGAATTTCAGACATCAACCATCCTCCCCAATCAACACGATTCAGCTGCTATCATCGGAGTCGTCGCGAATAACGGACAATTTCAGATTGAGGCGAGACTCAACCGATACCCAATGAATCCACAAGAAACAACAGAATGGCTAGAAACCCTGATTGGGAAACCAGTCACCTACTCCCCTCTGTCAGCCTTTCCTTAATAGTCACCTGACGGTCTGCCGACAACATTCCTGCAATCGTGCTCCCCTCATTACATTTCGACCTTCAAGGGGTCAAGCAACACAAGCGCTGCCGAATAGACTTCATCCACGGAAATCTGTTTCATGCAGTTGTCATCCCCACGCAAACAACCTGGATGAAAACATGCACGACAATCTAATTCCTTGTAAATCACTTGACTTCTCTTACTCCGCGGCCCCCACACCAAAGGGTCTGTCGGCCCGAATAGCCCAACCACTGGACATTCAACTGCCGCAGCAATGTGCATAAGCCCTGTATCGTTACCGATAAATAATTTGGCATGTTTCATCAGCGCTGCCAATTCCAATACGCTAGTCTGTCCGACTATGGAAATAAATGATTTGTTGGCCAGCTCCTGTATCTTTTCAGCGACGATCTCATCTTGGGCATGCCCAGCAAGCACGACAGCAATCCCCTTTTCCGCAAGGCGATCGCTCAACATGGCAAATCGTTCCGCAGGCCACGTCTTAAACCAATATCGTGCCGTGGGGTGGATCATCACCCAAGGTTGTCGTGCAAGCCCCAATTCGCTCAGTTTCGCCTCAGCCCATGATTCATAGGTATCTGGAACATACACTTTGGGCTCATGATTCAAGACATTGATCCCTAACAATTTAAGAGCCTGTGCATGATGTTCTACCATATGAACTCTGGCATTTTCAGGTTCAACACAATCAGAATAGAGCAGGCCTCGCCAGCGTTTCTCCTCATCGAATCCAATTCGTACAGACGCACCCGAGATCCACGTAAGAAAAGCTGACCGGTCTCCATCAGTCAAATCGATAACGCAATCAAATTGTCTTGCACGAAGCTCATAGCACAATTGGATTTGCTCTCTCAGACTTTCTCGAGGAACGACTAAAATTTCATCGATATACGGATTATGTGTCAGAACTTCTTGAGTGCCAGGATTGACCAGGCAAACCAAATTCACATCAGGGTATTGCTGTCGTAACCCCTGCAGCACCGGCGTGGTAAGGACAACATCTCCTATATATCGAAGCTTAATCACAAGAATGCGATTCATGATTGAACTTCCTCGAAAAGAAAGGCTGACAAAAGTTTAAGGCCGCATCATCTCAAGACAACGGCCTCACACTTCACAGTCACTTTTTTACTATTGATTCTTACTCGATAAGCGTCTTCTAGCTATCGACGTGTTTTATTTGGGCTTCATGAAGTTCCGTCTCCCATTCTTCCATGACCTGGGAAGTCATTTGAAGGACATCATCAACCGTAATTTCTAACAATCTCCGATGATCATGTTGATAATCGACGTTTTGCCAATACGCCTCTTCTGGTTGTCCTTTGGTCAACATCGTGGCACGTTGTCCCCAGGGAGCATACTGTATAGTATCAGCCGCTCCATAGAGGCCAATGACTTTCGGCTTGGATAATGCCGATGCAATATGCATGGGTCCCGTCACATTGGAAATCACCAAATCGAGTTCTGCTAACACGGCAATTAACTCTCGGAGACTCGTTTGTCCAGACAAATCTAAAGGTCTCTGTTGCATCATTTCACGAACTCGCTGACATACTGGCCGATCCTGTTCTCCACCAAGCAAGACAACCTTCGCGTGGTATTGGTTGACGATGGCGTCGGCAAGTTCTGCAAATCGTTCCGAAGGCCAAATTCTCCACGGAGAACCAGCACCAGGGACAAGTCCCACGATCTTCTGAGCGCCTAATTGCACTTCAGACAGCAACACATGTGCTTTCTGATTTTCCGCAGAAGAGAGACATACCTCTAAGTGAAGGTCCTGGCGGTTGACGTCTCCTATCAATGGACGAACTAAGTCAAATTTTTGATCAACAAGATGACGTGCGTCGCGAGCTATCGGAACTGAATGATTGTACAGATAACCTCGAATTCGACTCCGAACGTCCTCGCCATATCGATGTGTAGCCCTAGATAACCAAGCCAACAGAGCACTTCTTGGCCCACTAAATAAATCGATGACTGTATCAAATTGCTCTCGCCGAATTTCTCCGACAAGCTGTCTCCACTTCACGAATTGGGATAGTCTAGATTGTTGTTTCGCCGCATGTCGATCGCTCCCAATCACTCGATTAAGGTGTGGATTATGTTGAAGAATGTCGGCACTCGGTCCATCGGCGAGCACGACAAGGTACAAGTCCGGATAAGCCTTTCGAAGTTGCCGAATAACTGGAGTAATAAGCACCACATCGCCAATGGCTCTTATGGACACGACGAGCAGGCGGTGTGGGCTATGGTTCAACATGGAGTGACAACGTTTACCCTTTGGTCCCAAGATGTCGATTGACCAACCATCCTATACATTAAGAACTCACGATACGTTCATACAATTCTGTCGTCTTTGACGCCGTTTGATCCCAAGAGAACTGCTTAGATCGTTCAAGCCCAGCTTCCCGCATACGATACCGAAGCATTGAATCTGTCAGAACATGCTGTATGGCTTCTTCCAATGCAGAGACATCCGTGGGGTTCACCGTTATTGCCGCGTCACCAACGACTTCAGGCAGGGAAGACACGTCGGAACATATGACGGGACAACCGCAAGCCATGGCCTCTAACACAGGAAGGCCAAAGCCTTCATATAAGGAAGGAAATACAAACACTGAGGCGTTTTGATAATACTGTACCAACTGTTGGTCTGACACAATACCAGGACACACTGTCAACTGCTCAAGTCCTTTTTGCCTCACTAATCGCTGAAGTTCTCCTTGGCTATCGAGATCTCCAACGAGTATTAATTGGTGATGGCTTCGAACGTGTTCCGGCAACATGGAAAAGGCGATGATGAGGGATTGAATATTCTTTGTGGGATCTGCCCCTGCGACACACAGCACGTAGGGAGTCGTCTCTGAATCAAGAGGACATTCAGCCAATCGAGGGAAAAATTTGTCACCTTCAACGCCCTGGGGGATCACAGTGACCAAATCTTCCGACACGTTTAGATTCTTGATGATATCCCGCCGTGAACATTCTGATACCGTGATGATATGATCAATTTTCTGCAAAGGATCGGGAATGAGGGTTTGCTTGACTAACTCGTGAACATTCACGCGTTTTTTAGCTTTTGGAAATAGCAACGGTTTGACATCATGAATCGTGGTCACAAGTTTTCCACGTTTGACGGCAAGGCATGAATCATAAGGGAAATGCAGAAGGTCATGGCTCCCCACCAACATCGTGGCCATCTGTTCCCAAAATCGTCTCTTGAAAACAGGGAATCGGCAAACTCGATAACGAACATTCGGCCAAAGAGTAAAAGAAGATGCATCGACCGGCATCAAGATTTCATATTCATTTTTTCTATCAACTCGACCAAGACCTTCAATCAAATTTCGCGTATACCGACCAAGGCCAACATTAAAATCTTTTACATGCCAGGCAGCAATCACGATTTTCATGAGTACAAGCTATTTCCCTAGGGCTGCCATGCTCTCAAACTCACCCTCACTTCGTTTCTGACCACCTTACGCATCAACGCATCTCAAGGTCACTTCTTTCGTTCAGCCACTTCTCCCTCAAAAAGTTTGGTATATTTAACAAAAGTATACATACTCGCAAACACAGCGAATATGACGCCCCGCGTGCCATCTCTGTATCCTTTTTTTAACACATAGGTCTTAAAAAATATCACAAATGGATTACAGACGAGATGATACCAAAAGACGGTTTTCTTAGATTTACTCTTTTCTAAAGCCGCTAAGGTCGTATAGAGATTAAACTTTCGAAAATGATCGGTAATGCGTCTTTCGGTGTAGTGATCGAGATGCTGTGAGAGGGTCCCGATCGACCCATCGACGAGTAAGTTTTCATGCACGGCGACATCATTGTACCGAGCTTTTCCTCTTTGAAATAGACGAATTTGATAGTCGGGATATGCCCCACCCCATTGAATCCACTTCCCGTAAAAGTAATTGCGCCGTGGAATACGAAAAGCATGAAAAGTGGTTGGTGAATGTAACGTCAAGATGTTTTGTATTTCTTCTGCCAGTTCTTCACTCACTCGCTCATCTGCATCAAGGATCAAAATCCAATCAGAGGCGGCATGTTCAATACCAAAATTTTTTTGCGCACCGAATCCAGGCCAAGGTCGAACAAAAACTTTCTCGGCAAATTTCTTGGCAATATCCACGGTCTCATCCGTACTTTGAGCATCGACGACAACGACCTCATGGACCCAATTCAGACATTGTAAACAATTTGAAATATTTTTAGCTTCGTTTTTCGTAATGACAACAACAGCAATTGTCGCATGTAGACTGGTCATTATTCTTTACCCCCTAGCTACATCATCTTATGATAAAATCCACGGGGTAGCCAAAATTTCGACGAGGAGTGAAAGGTCTGCTTCCCGTAATTATAGCGAATCCACGTACGTTCCAGTTGAATCAGGCGTGGACACGATCATGAAGAGCACCACGGGCTCCTCGATCCACATTCGAGATTGAAGCAGCAAACCAACCGACATGGTGATCAAAGGTGTCCAAGCTCTCAACGCGGGATCACACGCTTCAAGGGCACGGAAATTGATTGAATTGGCTATAATCCAACACGCTCATGTTTCTTGGGGCCAGCGTTGCTCCATGATCCCATGATTCAAGTTCGCACTTTTGATTTTCACTTTTTCACTTCTTGCGATGAAGGCGAAGATGAGACCCTATCGCGAAAGTCTGCATAGACAGCTTCTGTGCGTGACAGCATTCCCTCAATATCAAACGAGTGTTGAACCCAAGCACGTGCGGCTTGGCCGAGTTTTTCCCTAAATTTTTCATCGTGAAGCAACCTACGAATCGCACTGGCTAGAGACACGGCATCCTTTGGTTGCACCAGCAACCCAGTTCGTTCGTGTTTCACCAGTTCCGGAATGCCTCCAACATCTGTTGCCACCACGGCTCGTTCCATCGCCATCGCTTGAACCAATGCTTGTGGAACACCCTCACCACCTGTTGACGTCAGCACAAAAGCATCCATACAAGCAAGAAGTTCCATAATATCTTCGCGATGGCCTGTCATGACGATGCTATGCAACAGGTTGAGGTCTTGTATTCGAGTCTGAAGCTTTACATATTCAGGCCCACTACCAACGATCACAAACCGCGCTTGCGGGAATTCCACGGAGACTAACATAGCGGCCTCCAGGAGATACTCCAGTCCTTTATAGTCGCGCAAAAATGTAACAGTTCCAATGATTAAATCACCCGGCTGAGCCCCGAGATCTCTTCGCCGCGCGACATCTCCAGGCGTCGGATAGAACTGCTGCATATCAATGCCTGTGGGAATTGATACGATACGATTAAGTGATACTTTTATTTGACGACTCACGGACTGTCGCACAGCCTCCCCGGTTGTTACGATCGCATGTGGTAGCTTCCCATACAACCAACGATGCCGGCATGTATCCGATATTGGCGTCGATTTATGCCGTGTTCGAATGACGAGTGGGCGAAACGTTGATAATCGACCTGCAATCGACGCCGTCCAGCTGTCAATGGAACCGTGGGTGTTCACAATCTCGACGGCATGCCTTGATACGAGCCGTAAAAAGACCCACACTAACCAGACCCAACGTATACGACCCATTTTTACCAGCTCAGTGACAATCCCGTATTCGTGTGCACGTTGAGCGATCTGACTATTCGGCTGTGCGACAAGCACAACATAATGACCTCGCGCCCGCATGCCCCGCGCTTCTTGAAGGATACGAAGCTCTTGCCCTCCCAAGCCCATTGAGGATTCCGTATGAAGAATACGGAATCGTTTTTCCTGACAAGAAGCTTCATGCCTAGTCACAGACACAAGATCATCAACAACTACACCTTCGTTATGAAGAGTCAAGGGAAACGTCCCTTTCCAATTCCCACAATTTTGCATACTTGACGAATGTATAATAGGCATACAATCCGGATAAAATAAGACCAGGCTTCCCATCAAGAAACCCACGGCGTAACACGTACATCTTAAAAAATGTAAAGAGTGGATGAGACAGAAGTTGATGCACGTAAAATCGGCGACCTCTTTTTTTCATCTCCTCTGACATCAACGACGAATATCGATCCATTTTCATGAAATACTGATTGATATCACGAAATGGATATTGCTTTACATGGCTGGTAAAGTATCCCACAGGACCCGAGACTTCGAAACTCTCATGAACAAGGTCTTCTCGATATCGCATGTGTGCTTTATGAAAAAATTGAGGTTGACGATAGTCGGGATACCACCCACAATGGGTAATCCATCGGCCAAGAAAGTAATTCAGGCGGGGAATAAAATAGGCATGGACATCAGAAGCATGAGATAGCTTATGACGAATTTCTTCATAGAGTTCAGGCGTCGCTCGTTCATCCGTATCTAAACTCAATACCCAATCGTACGTGGCGTGGGCCATGGCTTCATTCCGCAAGCGCCCAAACCCATGAAATTCATGTTGATAGATTTTGTCCGTGTATTCCAGACTAATTTTAGCTGTTTGATCAGTACTATAAGAATCAACCACGATAATTTCATCGGCCCAATACAAGCTTTCTAGGCATGCACGCATGTTTGCTTCATCATTATAGGCAATGACAACAGCAGACACCCTATGAGATTCCGATGACATCGATCGCGTTTTCAACAGGAGTCGTTGGCTTCAATCTCATGCTTGGGTTGAGAAAACATTCGACTGTTCCAGCATTTCTTTCGCATGACTCAATACGTCCTGAACCGAAGTGGCCGTGAGACATTCCTTCTGATTGACATGATGGCAGACAGTTTTTCCACATGGACGACAAGGAAGCACAACATTCAGCACACGATGACCTGCAGATCCATAGGGCCCGGTCGCGACAGCATGAGTTGGACCAAAAATACCAAGAACCGGAACCCCCACCCCTGCCGCAATATGAATCGGAGCTGAATCGTTCGCGATTAACAAATTGGTAAGACGCAAAAGCGTTCCTAGCTGACGAAGGCGAAGCCTTCCTACCATATCGATGACCTTCTTTCCTCCAATGTGCGAAAACTTTTCCATCATCCACCTTTGAGACAGAGACCCCAATATCACCACTTTACAATTGGGCCAGTGACAAATTTCTTGAGCTGTGCTCACAAAACGATCGAGAGGCCAACACTTGACTTCTTCGCGGGATAATGGGGCCATGGCAATGAGTCGATCATGAGGTTGCACCTCAGCCTCTCGAAAACGTCGTGCGATATCTATTTGATCAGATTTTAAATCCGGAATAGTAAACGTCGGATCAGAAATATCCGCTCCAAGATACCCTGCAACAGAGAGGTTTCGATCAACGGCGTGCATGTCTAATAAACGCCAAGGACGATTCCGTGAAAGAGGCAACTCGACTCGCCTGGTATAAAACCATGGACTGCCTTCTCTTGCTGCTGCAAAACCAACTCGTTCGGTCGCGCCCGATAGCCGCGCTAACAGACCCGTTCGAAATAGACCTTGAAGATCCACGACCAAGTCGAATTTTCCCTTTCGCACCCGCCGAATTAAAGTCAGCCAATGACGGGGGCCAAAGCTTACAGGGATGACTTCATCAAGATCAGGATTCTCTTCCAGCATTTCTGCCCATTCATGTTTAATGAGCCAGGCAATCCTTGCAGAAGGATAAAGCCGTCGTAATGCCGAAAGAGTTGGGAGCGCATGTACAACATCGCCCAATGAACTTGGCTTCAGGATAAGGATTCGTTTAGATGTGGAACTCATGTATCTGTCATGCAAATGTCGGCTTCAATTCGCATGCAACAAATTCTTCTTAAGAAAGGCAGAGTCAAAACCTCACAAGGGCTTACGACGAGGAACACAATATCTCTACTCTCACATCGTCCACTCTCTTTTTGGTGCATCTTGAAGAATCCATTCGACAGCCTGGCCGAAACTTAATGTAAAACATTCAATATTCAGGACTCCTTCTTTATGAGCTTGAACGGCTTCTTCGCTTATTGCACTACTCGAAACGAGCACGCCAATTGCTCCAATATTTTTGGCTAATTCCATATCGCTCCGTTTATCACCAACCACGTAACTGCGTGATACTCGAACCCCTAATGTCTCAACGGCTTGATGAACAAGTCCGGGGCTTGGCTTTCGACATGCACATCCCTCTTCAGGGAGATGAGGACAGAAAAATATACCATCCAACATTCCGCCACCCTGTCGTAACAACACTTGAAGTTTATCATGAATAGCGTGCAAGTCAGTTCTGGTAAAATAGGATCGACCGATCCCGGACTGATTCGTCACCAACACCACACAACAACCAGCTCGCTTGAGTTTGGCGACAGCCTCTACCACTCCAGGAAACAATACCAACATATCGGGACTTGCTAAATAGCCGGGATCGTCATTCAACGTTCCATCCCGATCAACAAATACGGTAATGCCATCAAGAAGCATCTTAACCCGCTCCCTTTACTTGAAATTGACGCATTGCCATATCAAATGCTTGCTGGACCGAAACTTGCGACATACAGCGATGATCAATGGGGCAGGAACGCAGAAAACATGGAGCACATCTCACGGAATGCTGAACGACGGCGTCTTCCATACCAAAGGGTGCGGTCTCTCGTGGATTCGTTGATCCGAAAATGGCCACAAGAGGAACCTTAAAGGCCGCAGCGATATGCATAGGTCCCGTGTCATTCGTGACGAAGAGGGAACATCGCTTGATGATCACCATGAGTTCTCGAAGAGTTGTTTTCCCAGAAAGGATGATGGGGTGCACGTTCATCCGCGAAGCAATCGCATATGCGAGAGACTCTTCATCCTTCCCTCCTACAATGACACATTTTATTTTCGCATTAAAGCCGACGAACTCTGGAACATGTTCCATGATACGATCTGCCAGCTCAGCAAATCGATCAGGCAACCACCTCTTTGACGACCCATACACGGCTCCAGGATTCAGGCCGATGATATATTCATCTTCTCGTGAAACGAGTTCAGGAAATCGTTCATTCACATTTGTCTCATCTTCATGTAAAATCTTAAGTTGCAGCCCACGAGATCTACTTCGTCCTACAACCCGGTGAATCAAAGACTGATAATACTGAACCTGATGCACGTCATGTTGTTTAGATGAAACCGTCACGGCATTGGAAAGCAAAAAACTCCTTCCATCCGTTCCATATCCCCAGCGATGTGGAATTCCTGCGAAAAAGGTAAGAATGGCCGCTTCAAACGCATTCTGAAATAGAATAGCAATTTGAAAACGATGGCGGCGCAATTGCTCAATAAGCTTGAACTTCCCGAAGAGTCCAGCATGAGCCTGTTGATATTGATAGACGAGAACGCTATCGATTCCTGGGTGATCTCTTAACAAATCTGCAATCGCTGGCCGTGCCCACAACGTTATGTTGGCTTTCGGATAGGACTCTCGTAGGTCCATCAAGGCCGGCGTACACATCACAGCATCACCGATCCAATTGGGAGCCCTGACAACAATTTCTGAAATCTCTTGGTCATCCATTTCACTACGACACTCAACACAAACACTCTCGGTCAGACCGAACCATAAACACCATACATGGTTCCGCGCAGTTTACGAACCCATCGAAATACGTCCTAACATTGTTAACAGCTGCTCTTCACCCTTTTGAATGTTGGTCTCTAAACGAATGGCCCACCAATCTTTATCTTCCTTGAGGAGCGGAGTAAGTTTCACACTGTCTTTTTCAGTCGTCACAATAATTTCAGCCTTCCGTCGTTGAGCCTGGCGCCTTATCGCGTCAAGACTATCATCCGAGTAGGAAAAATGATCAGGAAACGCAAACGTCTCTAAAATGGTCACCCCCATTTGTTGAACGGTTTGCCGAAAGGACAGAGCATTCCCGATTCCACTCACAATGACGGCATGTTTCCCAGAAAACCAATCTCCAGATTGAACCTGACCCGTTCTCACATTTATCACTTCACATGGAAAAAATTGGACATGAATGGGAGAAATGCTCTTTCCAAGCCCAGATTGCAAGGTATTCAGCACGGCGGACGGCCTTGATGCCTGGTCCATTCGAGTCAAAAGAATAGCCGTGGCTCGTCGTGCCTCACAGATCGGCTCTCTCAGCCGGCCGACCGGCAACATCCCGGCTAATCCTCGTTCATCTAAAGCATCAACAAGCAGAAGATTGCAATCGCGATGGAGTCGTAAATGTTGAAATCCATCGTCTAACACGAAACAGTCTACATCGACTTGATTGAGTACCCATAGGCCTAATTCGTAACGTTTTTTCCCCACAGCTATCACAACCTCTGGACAGCGTTGTGCCATTAAAAATGGTTCATCACCACCTTCAGCAGGACTCGTGAGGCACTTCTGGCCATCTGAGACAAGCAGAAATTCACTGGCATGTTTTCGACGGTATCCTCTGCTCAATATCGCAACACGTTTCCCACGACCCCGTAACCAATTGGCTACCCACATGACAATCGGTGTCTTTCCAGTTCCTCCTACCGTAAGATTTCCAACACTGATGACCGGACGTGGAAGACGATGCTGTGTTAACCACCCGTGTTCATACAATTGGTTTCGGCCTCGAATGAGTAAACCATACGGAACGGTGAGAGCATTGAGCAGGAATGGGCAATAACTCTGACACCAGGAAAGATCTTTATCTGTTGAAGATTCAACGTCTGTCACCATGATAGACAACTCATATCACCAAGAACTGGCTATGGAGAAGCGATTGACGTACGGCACGTTGATGTTCCAACAGGGTTAGGCTTACCAGACTCTAGCACAGAACAAATTCGTTCAAAATTTTTTTCCACCGCCCCCCGGTGCGAAAGGAGAACCTTTTTGGCTGCCTGACCAGCCTGTTGGGTCCAGGAACGATCATGATACGCCTGCATGATTCGTTCATAGAGTTCTTGTTCGTTTTTGACGGCTATCCCTCCACCAGCATCACACAAGAGTGTAGCGACCTCAGCACAATGGTCAGTATATGGACCAAAGAGAACAGGGATCCCCCAACGGGCGGGCTCCAACAGATTGTGCCCACCGACTGGCGTTAAGGTCCCCCCCACAAAGGCCAACCACCCTAACGCATACATGGAGGCCAACTCTCCCCTGGTATCAAGGATAATGACGCAGCCTCTCTCTCTGTGCTTGTTGATATCTTGAGAGAGCTGCAGTTGACTTTTACGCGAACAGGATAATCCATAATTCCGTATTTTCTCTTCGACTTTCTGAACGCGTTCAATATGTCGAGGGGCAATCAGAAGAACAAGATTGGAGATTTTTTCACGTAAGCGTTTGTAGCAACGTAAGAGTTGATCTTCTTCATCTGAATGGGTACTACCCGCCACAAGCAACTCTTCATCGTCCGCTAAATCAATTATCGCACGCGAGACCATGGTTGTATCGACGACAGTTTCATCGCTCACTTGATCAAATTTCATATTTCCGCTGCAAGATACGATCTCAGGATTCGCTCCAAGCTCTATGATTCGCTGCGCATCACGCTCAGACTGCATGAGAAACATCGTCACGGAAGAGAGCACGTGCTTCATAAATCCTCGAATATAACGATAACGCTTAAACGAATTTGACGAAAGACGACCATTCACGAGAATGATCGGTGTGCGGAGACGACTAAGTGCCTTGAAAAGATTCGGCCATATCTCTGTTTCAACTACAAGGAGAAGACTGGGTTGCAAACACCGCACATACGCACGAACAGCCCAAGGAAAATCTAATGGGAAATAGCAGTGAGTCGCAAAGCCCGCCAATCGTTGCTCGACAGCTTCTCGCCCGGTTTCAGTCACGGTAGAGACCACAAGAGAACAATGAGGATACTGCTTAGATAAGGCTTTCACGAGGGGATCAACAGCCACAACTTCGCCAAGCGAAACAGCATGGACCCAGATGACTGGAGACTCAAGATTTCGAAGGTGGGCTGGAAGCAAACCAAGACGTTGCAGAACGCCGCGACGGCACCGGGGTTTCGCGATAAGTATCAACACAATCAATGGAGAGGCGATCATGAGAATCCCATTGTACAAGATGTGCCACACTATGCCCCTCACATATTGAACGAAATTGTCGCGTGACGCCTCATTCACTGAGAAAACAAAATATAAAAATGTCACATGCCATTAACCAATAAGCTCATGGTCATATGTTCTCTTGAGAAACAGTTTCATCAGCTGTCCGAGTGATCTGATTCAATGACTGTTCAAGTTCAAGCCGTTTCCTCTCAAGGGTGTCACGAGAAGAATCAGCTTCGACCCAAATAGGCGCCCCCCAGATATACAAAGCCTTCGCATAGGGATATGGGATCATAAACTGATCCCAGCTAGAGAAAAGTTTTTTTTTGAGTAGGCCACGGTGACAGGAACAACTGGCAATCCCGTTAATTTCGCGAGATGAATCACACCTTCTTGGACTTTCCATTTTGGTCCCTTCGGACCATCTGGCGTCACCACAAGATCAGCTCCTTGTCGCCCATATCGAACTAACTGTCGAAGGGCCAGTCCTCCGCCCCTTGTGGTTGACCCCCTCACCGATTGAAAACCAAATTGACGAATCACTCGATGAATCATCTCACCATCCCTGTGTTGACTAATTAAAATATAGGCTCGTTTTCCTCGATAGACGAAAGGCATCATGAGTTGCCGACCATGCCAGAACGCAAAAATGATAGACGTGCCTTTTTGGTACAGCATCTGAACAACCTCTTCCCCGATTTTCGATATCGTTAACGAACGATTGAGGCATCGAAGCATTCCTGACCCTAAAACAGGAACGATTTGGACCTTGACCCATTGACGAATTGTCATCGATTCAAACCGTATTTGGTTCCAACGTGTCCATCAGAGTGTGCTCGAATTGCGTATGATAGAGTCGCGTATACACACCATCGCGTTTAAGCAACTGAGCATGGGTTCCTTCCTCAACAATCCGGCCATGTTCTAACACGACGATTCGATCCGCATGTTGGACCGTAGACAGTCGGTGTGCAATCACTAAGGTCGTTCGATGACTCATCAAATTTGATAGTGCTGCTTGTACGAGTTTTTCAGACTCTGAGTCTAACGCTGAAGTCGCTTCATCAAGGATTAAAATAGGGGGATCTCGCAAAAGAGCTCGCGCAATCGCCAGACGTTGCCGCTGACCGCCAGAAAGTTTTACACCATCTTCGCCCACAAGCGTATGGAGCTGATTTGGCAATCGCTCAATGAACTCCCAGGCAAAGGCGGCTTTTGCAGCATGAATGACATCTTGCTCACGAGCTTCAGGACGTCCATACGCAATATTGTTTCGTATGGTATCATCAAATAAGATGGTCTCTTGTGTCACAATTCCGATTTGTCTTCGCAACGAAGCTCGACTGGCCTCTCGAATATCGCGACCATCAATTAATATCATCCCACCTGACGGTCGATAAAATCGTGGAACTAAACTGACCAATGTTGACTTACCACTCCCACTGCTTCCGACTAAAGCCACGACCTCTCCCACTTGAACGGTGAGTGAGATATGTTCGACTGCCGGCGGCTCGCTGCTTTCGTACGAAAATGTCACATCACGAAATTCTAACGATTGCGCAATTGCGGGTAGAGTGAATTTTCCCTGCTCTCTATCAAATTCATTCTCCAAATCCAAGACATCAAATACTCGTTTTGATGCTGCTAGAGCTCGTTGAATCGCTAGATTGGCTCCAGAAAGACGCCGAATCGGGGCATAGGCCATAAACATGGCCGCGAAGAATGAGGAGAACTCTCCAGGCGTCATGGCTCCTATACCAATGAGATATCCTCCATACCATGTGATGACAACCGTACCACTCACTCCAATAATTTCCATTAAAGGAGAAGATAAGGCTGAAACCTGGGCTGACTTTTGACTTGCTGATCGGTAGGCACGATTGGTCTTTTCAAATCTCTGAGTTTCTGACTCCTCTCGCCCGTAAGCTTTGACCAGACGAATTCCAGTAAATGCCTCTTTGAGAACCGTCGCCATATCACCCATGCTCTCTTGGCCACGAGTGGCTAATTTTCTCAATCGCCTTCCAATTCGAACTATCACCAAAGCCGAAGCTGGGATGATGATGAGCAAGATCGTCGCCAGCTTCCAATTCTGATAAAACACCACACCTAAGAGCGCGACAAACGTCAAGCCCTGTTGAAAAAGATCTTTCATGACACTTGGAATGGCATTTGCCATTTCATTGACATCATTGATCACGCGGGCCACTAATCGTCCCGAGGCATTGGTATCATGAAACCTCACGGGTAACCGCAGGACTTGCACGAAAAGCTGGTGTCGAACATCTGCAACAATCCAGTTGCCGACATAACTCATATAGTACGCTTGACCGTAAGCAAAACTGGCTTTCAACACAGCCACTCCCAAAATAATGGCAGGCAGAATGCGGAATAGATACTCATCCTGGGCGATAAAAATATCGTCCATCAGCGGCTGCACCAGCCACGCATACACAGCTTGTAAGCCTGCCACCCCCATAGAACAGATTAATGCCACCAAAAGCCGAAATCTATACACATGAACATATTGGAGTAATCGTAGAAAAATCTTCACCGCTGAACCTCTGCCAACACTTGTTCGGCAGCACGCCGAGAAGCCCCTGGAGTCCCAAGAGCTGTTCGAACCTCTCCAAACCGAACGGCCATTTCATCAAGAAACTGGGGATTGTGTAAGAGCCTTAGAGCCTCGGGAACCAATCGTTTGACCGTCATTT
Source organism: Nitrospirales bacterium (assembly GCA_965223675.1). GTDB lineage: Bacteria > Nitrospirota > Nitrospiria > Nitrospirales > UBA8639 > JAGQKC01. The sequence goes on from OZ245013.1 coordinate 1,587,396, forward strand.
CATGTTGAATCAATTCCGGGACAATGAGGCGACCTGCCACGATATTCACCAATCCAATATAAGGAATTTTGATGACACTCCGGGCTATGGCGTACGTTAACCAGGAAACTCGATACAAGATAAGCATAGGCGTTCCAATAATAGCCGCTTGAAGTGTCGCAGTTCCGGAAGCCACAAATAACAGATCAGACGCCGCCATCACTTCGTTCGGCTGACCGTCGATAACAGAGACCCGTAAACTCTTGTAAGCATTCACCATACCATGAATAGCCGCTTCTGACACCGAGGGTGATTTAGCAATGATGATATGCATTTTGGGAAACGCCTTCTTCACTTCCCAAGCTGATTCGAGCATCGTCGGAAGACAACGCTCCACCTCATGTTCTCGACTCCCTGGAAGAAGACCTAACACACGGGAATCCTCTGGCACATCTAATCGCTTGCGAACCGTCGACTTGTCATACGCAGGCTGCATTGCATCTAGAAGTGGATGACCAACGAAATTGCATGGGATTCCAGCTTGACGATATATGGGTTCTTCGAACCGAAAAATCACAATTACGCGACTAACTGTTCGCCTGATCACATTGAGACGTCGTTTTCCCCATGCCCAAATTTGGGGAGCAATGTAATAAATGACATGCTGGCCTGCTTTAGCAGCTGTTTTGGCCAAACGAAGATTCATGCCAGGACTATCGATGAAGACAACAGCATCATAGCGTTCATGTCTCAGGACTTTCTTTAAACGCTGCAATATTTGTAATCCCTGACATAATTGCTGAAAACCTGGCACTCCAATCGCATCGACGCGCTCTATCCCCGGAATTAACCGGACACCTTCCGCCATCATCTGTTGCCCCCCAACACCATCAATATGAATCTGAGGGTGTAAGCCATGAAGCTCCTTCGCCAAATTTGCGCCATGCAAATCACCTGAGGCCTCTCCGGTCACGATGAGAATTCGTGGTGTAGGTGTCACAGATATTAACTCAGGTTACCACTGTGTCAGGCAACACAATCATGAAGTCGTCACTGTCGAATGGATTTTCGTGAGTATTCGATGAGCCAAATCTAATGAAGCCACCCCGTCCTCTCCCGACACAAGTGGTGTCGTACCCCTATTGACTGCATCGATAAATGAGAGTAGTTCACGTTGAAGGGGTTCATCTTCAGACCCAATCAGTTGATCGGTCTGAACATTTGAACCGTTTCCTCCCCTTCCGTTTCGACGATGAATCACTGCCTGTCGATCCTGATAATTGATGGAAAGATAAGATTGCGGTTGAAAAATTCGGCATTTCCGTAGCCGTCCTGTCGAGATTCTACTCGCCGTAAACGTTGCCACACTGCCGTTGATAAACTCTATTCGTGCGTTGGCAATATCGACTTGGTCAGTTAAGACGGCTAACCCTGAAGCTTCGACCGAGACAATCGAACCAAGGTTAAACGATAACACCATATCAAGATCATGAATCATCAAATCCAACACAACATCGACATCAATGCCTCTTGCTTGAAAAGGGCTCAATCGATGACATTCAAAAAATCCAGGATTATGAATCAAGGGTCGCACAAGCTCGACGATAGGATTAAAACGCTCAACATGACCCACTTGAAGAATACAGTTTCGGTCCTTAGCCAACTTCACGAGGAAATGTCCATCCTCCACGAGAGATGTAATGGGTTTTTCGACGAGGACATGGACTCCTGCTTCCAAGCAAGCACACACAATAGAGAAATGTTGAGAAGTCGGTACCGCTACGCTAACCGCGTCTACCATCGACAATAATCTACCAATTTGCTCGCAGTAGTGCGCATGATATTGAGAAGCGATAGATTCTCCACGGAACTGGTCGATATCCGAGACAGCAACCAGTGTGGATTCTGAAAGAGCAGAATAAATACGAGCGTGATGTTGACCGAGATGACCAACTCCAATCACGCCGACCCTGAGTGACCCCATCCCTTATTGATCACTTTCATTAAAACGTGAGAAACGCCAGGATTCGAATGACTGCCTCCTCATTGATTCCACAATCTCTAATCGTGTGTCATTCCGGAAGAGGAGGAAGCCGAGTTGCCGTCATTCCGACGATGGAAATACAACTAGCATTTGCTTGATTAAGCACAAGATCTCGGTCGAGTAAAACCGTACGTCCAGACTCCAACGCGAGCACAGAGGCTTTGACTCGCTGCATAGTTTCAATCGTGATTGGCCCTATCGCAGGAAGATCAAAACGTAAATCTTGGGTTGACTTGCATCGCTTAATGACGATAGCACCTTTTTGCACCAACTGCCCACCACGCCGAATGGTTTCGTCCGTTCCTTCCGCTGCTTCAACGGCGACGACCGCTCGACTCTTCACGACCAGACATTGGCCGATATCTAAACGACCAATGTCGTACGCTAGCTCCCAACCAAACTGAATGTCTTCCCATTCCTTCTGAGTAGGCTTTCTATCCGTCAAGACTCCTTCCTCGACAAGGATTTCATCTAAGCCGAAAGTCGAATCGATAATTTGAATGCCTTCTCGTTCAAGTTCCTCAGCCACAGCGCGTAATATTCCATCATCCTTCCAATCCTTCAACCGGCTCATGAGCGTCAAGGCTCGAAGATCGGGACGGATCGTGGAAAAGACATGAGTCTTTTTGAAGCCTCCCAGCATAACAGCCTGTTGGATGTCGTGCTTCCGAAAAGCCTGAACCACTTTATTAAACTGGCCGATTTTTACCCAATGGATCCATTCAACGGAGTGCTCAAGTTCAGGAGATGTCTCTCCGATATGCGCCACGGCAGACACCTGATAGCCAAGCGTGCGAACCTTTTCCGAAAATATAATGGGAAATCGTCCATTCCCTGCGATTAATCCAATTCGTCCATTCTTCAACGTCACATTAGACTTCTTCGGCATCTAATTCTCTCGATGCAATTCGGCAAGTTCCTCGACGAGTACTTTCAATAAATGTCACGAGCTTCAACACGTCGGCACTATGCTCATATTGAGTGCGAACTAACTTTGTGGCTTCACTGATAGGATGTTTCTGTCGAAACAGCACATCAAATGCACCTTTGAGGGTCGCAATGCGTTCGCTACTGAACTTATGGCGTCGAAGAGCAAGCGAGTTTAACCCAAATAGCCGCGCACGATAGCCGCCAGCAGCTCGGAGAAAAGGTGGAACGTCTCGCCCTAAAGCAGAACAGCCGCCAACCATTGCATAGTCGCCAATTCGGACATACTGATGAACACCAACTAATCCACCAATGACGGAAAAGTTTCCAATGGAAATATGCCCGGCAAGAGTTGCCGCATTGGCCATCACGATGTGATCACCCAGTTCACAGTCATGCGCAACATGCACATAAGCCATCAAAAAGTTATGATGACCAAGACGAGTAACTCCTCCACCAAAACTTGTAGCACGATTCACTGTCACATATTCGCGTAAAATATTATCGTCGCCGATCACGACTTTGGTCGGTTCATCTTTATACTGGAGATGCTGTGGAGGAGACCCTATAGATGAAAAGGGAAACAGTTTGCATCGCTGCCCAATTTCAGTATGACCCTCGATATTGACATGCGAGATCAGCTCTGTACCATGCCGTATTCGGACATGCTCACCGACGATACAATAGGGTCCAATGCGCACATCTTCTTCGATTTCAGCTTTTGGATGAACGATGGCAGTGTGATGAATATTCATCGTGCTAATTCCAGGGGCAGAATAGCCCAGTCATGAAGCCGATTCTTCTGTCACCATAGCTGTCATTTCCGCCTCACACACGAGAATGGAGTTGACTATAATTTTCCCTTGCATTTTCCAGAATGCAGATTTGTGCTTGAGCACTTCAACTTCAACTCGAAGTTGGTCACCAGGAAATACAGGTTTTCGAAATTTCGCCTTGTCAACGCCTGCTAAGTACACAATCGGACGTCCAGGCCCCTCCGCGCCCTTCAACGCAAGCACAGCTCCAACTTGTGCCATCACTTCTAACTGTAACACTCCAGGCATGACCGGCTGACCAGGAAAATGTCCAGGGAAATATGGTTCGTTGCAAGTGACATTTTTGATGCCGACAATTCGGTGACCGGCTTCACATTCAATAACCTTGTCAACCAGAAGAAATGGATACCGGTGAGGTAAAATGGATTGAATGTCCTGACACGTGATTTCAAGACCAGCCACAATTACTCTCCTTCCGTAAAAGTGGATAGATTAAGATATCGTTTGCGCACTCATGGGCTTACGCTGACGCAGCATGTTCACTTCCAACATCATCGAACCACGAAAGAAGCCCTAGCACTAGAATTCATCCCCATCCATTCGCTGAATGATATCATCAGAAATATCTAATTGAGGTTGATGAAACAGTGTCGAGGTACCTTGTCCTCGTTCTATCACCACAGAGAAATCACGATTTTGGGCGATTTCTGATACGATTTGTTTCACCTTTGCTCGAAAATCATTCATCAAATCTTGCTGCTTCTGCTGAAGCTCACGAGACAGAGCCGCTTCTTTCAATTGATATTCCCGTACTCGTCGTTGGAATTTTTCTTCTCGTTGCCGTCTCGCCGCTTCACTTAAGACACTTCCTTGATTCACCAGGTCATTTTGAATCTTCTTAATCTCTTGTTGTTCAAGTTCAAGCAACACCTGCCGATCTTTCATAAAAGTATCAAAAGACTCTTTTAATGCTTTCCCAGCCTGTGTTTCCTCCAGTATACGTTGAACATCGACGACAGCAATATCATCGGTGTTTTTGATTGATGGGGCCGTCGCCGTACAACCAAGCATTCCTCCAAATACCACTGACACACTCAGAACCCCTCCCCATACAATGTGAGAACACAAGAATTGACAACTACTGAATAGATGACATTTCATGAATGAGTTCCATTCTAAAATACTGATCCAACTGAAAATTCAAATACTCCCCTCTTTTCTCCGCTCCGCCGAGATAAAGGGACACCATAGGCAGCACGAAGCGGTCCAAATGGGGAAATCCAGCGTACCTCGAATCCTGTCGCCGGCCGGAGATTACAACAAATGTCAAAAAAGTCTGTTTTCGAAAACCCTTCACCATAATCAAAAAAGACCACTCCGTTCAGCTTAGCCTCCGCGAGAATAGGAAATATCAAATCTACGTTAAAAATTAACTGTTTGGTGGCTCCGACCAGCGTTCTGCTCGCCGTCACAGGGCCAGCTCGTCCGAATTTAAATCCTCGGACGGTATTGATACCTCCAACGAAAAACAGTTCTGACAAGGGAACGTCATCCCCACCATACCCTTCGGCTAACCCCACTCTCCCACGTGTGGCGATACGGAGATCCCAAATAGGCAATGGTGTATACTTCAACGCATCAAATGCGAGTGAATAAAAATCATTTGTTCCACCCAACACTTCTGTTCCAAAACTTGCATTAACCCCCACTCGGGTGCCTGATCGTGGGTCAAGGAAATAATCTCGAGAATCACGGAATAAAGCTCCCCGTACTCCTGTCGTCGTTTGCGTCCCGACCTGGTCTAAGATGAGCTCCGGAGCATCCGACCGAGGATTTGATATTTTGATTCGTTCCGCGACGAAGGTCAGACTTCCAGAAATAAATTCCGAAAATGATCGACCAAACGTAACATTGCCACCCGTCTTTTTCTCTTCATAGGTCAAAAAATCTGTGTTTGTTTGAAAACCGTCAATCTGCATTGATGTCAAGCCATCATTTAATGCGGGATTCCGAAACGTGACAACCCCCAACGTTCGACGACCTCCTACCTGTCCACGAATCCTCCCAGTATACCCCAGTCCAAAAAGATTACCCTCTGTAATATCTGCGATAGCGGTAAACCGATCGAGGGTACTAAATCCCCCTCCAATACTGAACGAACCTGTTGGTTTCTCTTTGACTTTCACTTCCAGGTCAACTTGGCCTTCATCTATTTCTTGAGGAAGAATTTCCACGGTTTCAAAAAAATTCAGATTGTTGAGCCGTTCAAAACTTCGTTTCATGGCGACGGAATCGATCATATCTCTTTCATCGACTCGTAATTCACGACGGATAACATTATCTCGGGTTTTATCATTGCCGGTAATTCGAATGTTTCGTATTCGAATCAACTCTCCTTCTTTGATGGTAAACACAACCTCCGTACTTCGACTCTCAGGATCAGGTTGAATTGAAGGAATTGGTTCGGCAAACGCATAGCCTCTTTCACCATACAGATCGGTGAGCCGCGTGACTTCCTCTCTCACTTTCGCACGCTGAAAAACATCTCCCGGGTGAATCGAGAACCCTTCCTTCAATTCTTTATCCGTAAAGATCGTATTCCCTTTAATGAACACGCGACTGACAATATAGGGTTCGCCCTCGACAATCGGAAAATTCACCTCAAACCATTCCTTACTTTCATCGAGGTCAATGGAAGGCATTCCGACCTTCACATCCAAATATCCTCTATTCATGTAAGCTTCTTTAATTCGTTCGACATCATTAGGAATTTCATCCTGCTTAAGAATCCCAGCATCGGTAAACCACGACCAAGGGAGAGACCATTCACGAGTGGCCATTCCACTCAGTAGTTCATCACGTTCTAGAACGTTTCGACCTTGAAAGGTGACGTGTTTTACGTGCGCCTGAGGACCTTCTTGAATAAAAAACGTTAAACGATTTCGATTCTCTTCGACTTCTTCAATAACAGGAATCACTTGTGCATGGTAATACCCTTCTTCTTGATAGGCTTGTCGAATATTTTCTGCGCTGACATTCACCTGTTCTTGATCCAAAAACACCTGACTCTGGACCGTAACTTTTTCCTTGAGTTTATCTTCAGATAATTCATCATTTCCATCAAAAATCGTTTCTACATTAAAAGGTTTTTCACGAACAATAAACACAAGGTCAATCCCATTGCTCACCCTCTTCGTATCGACCTGAACATCTTCAAAAAATCCCATTTCATAAATATTCTGAATTTCCTTACGAACTGCTTCTTGAAGAAAACGGCTTCCCGGTTTTAACGTAAGCTTTGATTCGATAGCCTGCACTTCGATATGTTGTGTTCCCTGTACATGAATCGAACGAATGTGCAGTTCATCTTCCGCTGCAAACACGGGAAGCGTCAAGAATATTAATGCTGTTATAACGCTAAGGCACGACTTCCGAAAAAATCGTTTCTCTATAGAGTTTCTCCAAATACCATACGAAATCAAAAATCGTTCCTGATCGTCTTTCATTCACCGTTCCGTTTTTCGGTATTTGGAGTTCGATGAGCACACAAACTCCCTTGCGCGGAGTGAATACTCACATGAAAACACTGGATTAAAAAAACAGCTCTAGACAAGAGTTATTGACTGGCCATACCCGACGGAGGAGCATTCATGATTCAAGTTGACATGCTCAACGGTAGGATAGGAATTCTACGGTTTGTAAGAATTGAATAATCTCTGGAAGACATTGAATTATATAGTTAAAACGCGATTATTGTAAAGTGTACGGCTGAATAGACTTTGTACAACATCCCTGTATGAGATTATCTTGACATTAATTTTCCCCTTCTCCTAGTATCGTTTCGATGGTGGACAAATGGCCACAGATTTTCTCTTGACACTCACAGGTCATAGTCAAACGTTTTGCATGCATCACTGCTAGCCCTTTTGATACTCTCGATTCGCTGCTAAAGTCATATAGAATACTATGGAAGAACGTCCTCAAACCGATATACCCGCTTCCCTTCCGCTTCTACCCGTCCGAGACATTGTGGTGTTTCCATACATGGTGTTACCGCTTTTTGTGGGTCGTAATGTCTCTATTAAGGCGATTGAATCGGCGCTGGCGGATAATCGAATGATTTTCCTCACAACACAAAAGACACAAGATACTGAATTACCACAACCTGACGACTTACATACGGTTGGCACGGTGGGAGTGATCATGCGTATGCTTAAACTCCCAGACGAACGCATCAAAATATTGGTTCAAGGCCTCGCAAAGGCACGGATTCTCGACTACACGCAATCGGAACCCTTTTATACTGTCAATATCGAGAAAATCGTGGACTCGCAAGTCTCCCCGCCTCAACTTGAGCATGAAGCGATCATGCGAACCACAAAAGAATCACTCGAACAATTAGTTAGCCTTGGCAAAGTAATCATGCCTGATGTCATCACGGTCATTGAAAATCTTGATGAACCGGGGCGATTGGCCGACATCATCGCGTCAAACCTCGGCCTCAAGGTCGAGACGACACAGGAAGTATTGGAGATTGAAGACCCAATCACGCGACTCAAACGGGTTCAAGACATTCTCGCGAAGGAACATGAAGTCCTGTCAATGCAGCAAAAGATCCAAGCCCAAGCCAAAGGCGAAATGGACAAAACCCAGAGAGAATACTTTCTGCGTGAACAACTCAAGGCTATTCAAAAAGAATTAGGAGAGCTAGATGATCGCGCTGAAGAAGCCTCTGAGTTTCGGACACGTATTCAAGATGCCAACATGCCAGAAAAAGTTCTCAAAGAATGTGAAAAGCAACTGAAACGTTTAGAAAAGATGCATCCTGATGCTGCCGAATCTGGAACAGTCCGGACGTATATAGAATGGATGGTTGATTTACCCTGGAGCCACCGCTCAAAGGATAATTTAAATATCAAAGAAGCCACCAAGGTCCTTCATGAAGACCACTATGACTTGGAAAAGGTCAAAGATCGAATCCTTGAATATCTCGCCGTTCGAAAACTCAAAGAAAAAATGAAAGGACCGATCCTCTGTTTTGTTGGTCCTCCTGGAGTCGGCAAGACTTCACTCGGTAAATCTATCGCCCGCGCTCTCGGTCGAGAATTTGTTCGAATCAGCCTGGGAGGCACAAGGGATGAAGCGGAAATACGGGGACATCGTCGCACCTATGTCGGGGCGCTGCCCGGGCGGATCATTCAGGGATTAAAGCAAGCCGGAACCAACAACCCGGTATTCATGCTTGATGAAATTGACAAAGTCGGAATGGATTTTCGCGGCGATCCATCCGCTGCATTACTCGAAGTATTGGATCCAGAGCAAAACCATGCATTTACCGATCATTACCTCGCTGTGCCTTTTGACCTTAGTGATGTCATGTTTATTACCACGGCCAATTTAACGGATCCCATCCTTTCCGCTCTACGCGACCGGATGGAAATTATTGAAATTCCAGGGTATTCTGAAGAAGAAAAGCTTGGCATTGCTCAGCGGTATCTCATCCCGCGTCAGTTAGAGGAACACGGAATTACGGAGAAGCACCTTCGGCTCACTGAACCAGTCGTGAAGCAAATCGTTTCACAGTACACGCGAGAAGCCGGTGTACGGAATCTTGAACGAGAAATCGCCAATGTGATGCGAAAAATCGCCAAGCGTGTCGCGGAAGGAAGCTCTCAACGATCTACCGTCAACCCAGAAAACCTTCACAAATACTTGGGTGTACCGAAATTTCTCCCTGACCAAGAGCAAGAACATGATGAAGTTGGAGTCGTCACAGGATTAGCATGGACTGAAAGTGGAGGAGATGTCTTATATGTGGAGGCCTCCTCTATCAAAGGAAAAGGACAACTTACTCTGACAGGGCAATTAGGCGATGTGATGAAAGAATCCGCTCAGGCCGCCCTCAGCTATATCCGGACTCAAGCTAAACCACTAGGCATACAGCAAGATATCTTTTCTAAAAAGGACATCCACATTCATGTTCCTGCAGGAGCTATTCCAAAGGACGGTCCTTCGGCAGGCATTACAATGGCTACGGCCTTGGCCTCGAGTCTGAGCGGTCTCCCAGCTCGTCGCGATATCGCCATGACTGGAGAAATTACCCTACGAGGCCGCATTCTTCCCGTTGGGGGGCTCAAGGAAAAAATTCTCGCGGCGAAACGCGCTAAGCTCAACTGCATCATTCTTCCCAAACGCAATGAAAAAGATATAGAAGAAATTCCCAAACATCTTCTTAAACATATCGACTTCGTCTTCGTCGAATCCATGGCAGACGTCTTGAAAGTTTCTCTTCGAAAGAAAGAAAAACCACGAACACTCCATCAGTCTCTAAACGGAAAAACTCCTACGTCTCGACGAAAAGTCGCTACGGTCCCTCGAAAGCGAACCTCACAACCAAAAAAAATTATCGCCAGGAAGTCCCCGTCTCGCAAATAACATGGCTCGTGCTCCCTCACGGAGATCTGTTTCTCATCTGGGTGAATTTGAGTTGATCACCCTGATAAAAAATACTTTATCTGATTGTCATCTTCCCTCTCCACGCGGCATTGGGGACGATGCGGCCATTGTTCGACCGGCTCCAAACCATGAATGGCTTGTGTCCAAAGATCTGTTCATTGAAGACATTCACTTTGACCCGAAATTCTCATCTTATCGAGAAATTGGGTATAAGGCCGCTGCGGTCAATATCAGCGATATTGCGGCCATGGGTGGAATTCCCACATTCCTTTTGGTGGGCATTGCGGTCCCTAAATCGACGCTTCTCTCGCAGATTCGATCGATCTACCGTGGCCTGAATGCCGTCTGTAAGGAATTTAACGTGAAATTAATCGGTGGGGACACATCAGTATCGCGGACAAACATGTTTATCAGCCTGACCATTATTGGGAAGGTTAAACGCGGGAAAGCACTCTGTCGAGAAGGAGCCAAGGTTGGAGATCATATCTATGTCACAGGGACGCTAGGAGATTCCGGGGCAGGGCTTCGACTCCTGCAGAACCCTATTCATACGACTGTTGGACAACTTCCTAAGTCTGTCGTACGATTTCTTATAAAACGTCATCTTCAACCTACACCGCGAGTTCAACTCGGTAGTCTGCTTTCTGAACGACAGATCGCTACGGCTGCCATTGATCTTTCTGACGGTTTATCAGGGGATCTTCACCATCTATGTCATGCAAATCGAGTGGGGGCCAGTATTGCTGAATACAACATTCCAGTTTCACGCCAGTGTGCACGCTATGCGAAATATACCAAGGAATCTGTCATGAACTTGTCACTGCATAGTGGCGAAGACTACGAGCTCCTCTTTACGACGTCACCACACACACAAAAGCTTCTTGAGCGAATGGCCAGTCGTTTTAATCAGAAGATCACACACATTGGATTCATCCAAAGTCATAAGCACGGCATTCAAATCAAGAAAATTGATGGATCCTGCCAACCGATAGCCCAACACAGTTACGATCATTTTTCTCCATACGAGCACTAAAGCCGTCGCGTGTTATCCTTACACACTATCCGCAACCAACTCGTTCAAATTCTTCATCTTCAAGAATCACCACAACGAACCGCCCTCGCTTTTGCTCTTGGTGTTTTTATTGCTTTTGCTCCTCATTATGGATTTCATACGGTCAGTGTGGTGTTTTGTGCCTGGGCCTTTCGGTTAAACTATTTGGCAGTGTTCATGGGAGCCTTACTTAATAATCCCTGGACCTTCGCTCCAATCTTAGGCCTCACACTCTACACAGGATTTACTTTCTTTGGGACATCACCAGTGCCAACATTCGAGGTATCCAACCTTCACCTCGATAATCTCTTTGAATCCCTCACGCCTTATTTAGTTCCGTTTATGCTTGGTGGATGTATCTTAGGGTTGATCGGAGCTTTGCTGGCCTATCCCACCATGTTGTTCATTATTTATCGTTATCGATCAACAAGAAATCCCTGACACGAAGACCAATGATATTTCCGAAAAAAACACCTCATTAGCAAGTAAGCTTCAGAACAAGCGTGCCCTGGACTAACCGTCAGCTATAGGTTTCATTGACCCATGAGTAGCGACCCACGACTCCCCCATGATGGGACCTCTCTTATTGCCGACCCAATTCATGGGTACATTACATTTACCGTCCCATTGTCTCTCGGCCAATCAAGGGAACAAACTGAAAAAGATCTCATCGATTCCCCATGGGTACAACGATTACGCTACATTTACCAACTTCAAAGTGCACATTGGGTGTATCCATCAGCCGAGCATACTCGATTTCAGCATTCATTGGGTGCCATGCACCTCGCTGGGCAATTTGCCAATCAACTCTACCCAACACTCTCTAAAACCCTTCAGAATGTTCCCTCCCAACCCTATATCGAAGAATTACTTCGTGTCACCGCACTTCTCCATGACATCGGGCACGGACCATTTTGTCACTTCTTCGATCATCATTTCCTGAATCGATATCATCTTACTCATGAACAAATCGGACAAACGATTGTTCGGACACAACTCGCCTCAATCATCAAGAATATCGGTCGGAGCCCATCAGGCACTTTTGAATCAGGTGAACAACTGAATCCCGACCATATTGCATTTCTCATTCTGAAAGATCCACATAAACCGACTCAAGGATACCCACAATGGCTGACAGCCTTACAGCCCATATTGGGTGGCGTCTTTACGGCGGATAACTGCGACTACGTGCTTCGCGACTCCTACATGTGCGGTGTCGCCATAGGCCCAGTAGACATCGAGCGCCTAAAACACTACACATTTTTTACTCCAAAAGGTCTCACGATCCACAAATCAGGTCTACCAGCCCTTCAAATGTTCTTGAATGCCCGACATTATTTATACTCCAACGTGTACTATCACCGGACGACCAGGGCGATTGATATTCATTTGCAGGAAATCTTCTCACAAACAATGCGGTATCTCTATCCGTACAATCCGCTTGATCAACTTGACACATACCTCCACCTAACTGACTGGAGTGTTATTGAATCCGTACGAAAATGGATAAAAGAAAACAACCGCACGAAGAAGCGGCTCGGAAAAGAATGGGCCTGTATCTTGAACCGAAATATTAAGTGGAAAATGGCGTATAATACGATATTACCGATTGTTCCGACACCACATGCGCAAAGCCGATTTCAATCGTCTCAACTGGAAACTCAAATTCGCCACGTGCTACCGAAACATCTCAAGAAACTCGAGTTTCGAATCGATATGGCTCATCAAGATACTCGTCCCATCAATCTCCTCAATATGGGAGGATTCCAGATTTTCGTGTACGAACCCTCAACTCAACATGTCGCGAAGGAAAGTTTGAATACGTTTTTAGAACATCTTCCTGCCAGGATGGTACAGTTCCGCATCTACACGCATACCCATCAAGCAGATGCCGAGCTTACCCACGCGGCAAAGCTCGTGCTCAGGGAAAAATAATGGGCAGACCACAAATGCCCGAATAAAAAGTCTTCTCCCTAAGATTACAGTGGTATATTTGGTCTTATTTGGTTACTTTTGCCCCCAGACCAACATGCTGAAGGTCTTTGCTTAAATCCAGTTGGACGCGCATGTGAAACACATCCTTGTCTTCAGAATTTTCTTTTGCTATTGCTTCACATTCGCCGAAACATTGACCAATCAATCGTCGAACCAATTGCTCCCCGCCTACACCTAACATTTCCTCATCAGGTCGCTGTATCATCTCAGCTCCATCCACGGTACCGCCTCGTCCGGCTATTCGCATTTGAAGAGTTCGTCGATTCCCCGGAAGGTATCCATGGACAGGCAGAGACTCCGCAATGTATGGCTCCCAATTATCCGACAACCAGTGTTTCACCTGATCGAGGATCTGGGCTTGTAACCCTGGCAACCTTGAAATCGAACTGGCTTGTTCCTCTGCAGGCTCTATCATTTCGACCGAGATCATACGATGTTCACCTGGAACCGAAACAACCACAGCATCAAAATGGCTAATGTTTTGATAATGAGCAAGCATCTTTGCTGAGAACGCTACATCACCTACAATCATCGGAGTCGGCCAGACTGGAATTTCCGTGACTCTGTTTTCAGACGAATCAAGAGCGTGATCAGTCCGCCAAGACCATGGAGAAGCGACTCCAATAACCTCACCGGAGCTAGAAATGGCCCGTACAAACACACGCCGAGGAGTACGAAATCGTTCCACGAATAACTGACTCGTGTTTACATTATCGTCTTGCCATCTCATGATCCCGCGATCGTCGTCATTATTCTGATTTTCCAGCAAAGAAAATTTCACCAATCGATGAATATTGCGAAGACGTTCGGGCACAAAGTACGACGTTACTGGGACCCACACGAAGTCCTGCTTATGTCCCCAGACATCAGAAATCGACGTCCCACTAAAACTTGGGGCTCCAAGCTCAATAGTGAACCCTTGCTGCCACACCTCATCGGCAACATGCCAGGCTTCTTCTCGTCTCCGTTGGGTTTGCAGAAGACGCAAAGGCATGTCGGCAGGATGGATGTGCGATTGGGGAGAGGATTGTTTGTTAATCGTCGGGGCAAATGGCAATATTCGTTGACGCACCATGTCCTGCGAAGGTTGGGAGGCATCAGAAGATCTCAAGGTATCATTTGCTATCGGCTGTCTAGGCTTTTCTGATAGTGGACCAAAGAACCCTCCAATATGATTGGCCAATTGATGTGTGAGGGCAGGAAGAGCTTCGAGAGCATCAGAGAGTCTTGTCGCTCGTACGACAAATCCGTGTTCTACATCAAGCACATGAACATCGACGGTTAATCGATGCCCAATGACAAAAAAACTCCCTTTTAATAAATATCGAGCCCCACTCAATTGCCCAAGCCTGACTGAAGATCCTGGATCAGACGTTCCTCGATGCTGAAGCCATTGTTCACGCAGGACGGCCCCCAACGATTGACGAGAGACGATATCTATCCCGGGCCACACGGCTAAATCTGTCACGAGCATATCAGAAAGGCCTTGCCGCAACCATTCCCACCCTGAATACTCTCCATGATAATCAAACGGCAACACGCCTAAAGAATGTGGTACAGGCAAAGGGTCTTGTTCTTGTGCGATGGAAGAGATGGGAAGAGTCGAAGGTTGAAAAGAGGAAGGCGCGGAACAACTGAGCAAGCACAACATGGCCATACTCAGAAGACCACATTGAAGGATCAAACTTTTGTTAGCCAAGCACACAGCTTTGAGATTGACTCTGGCGATGACGCTGCATGATCGCTTGCGACCGTATAATATGGCGAATGATGGCTTCACGGTCATCGTCCGCAATCTTAGTGAACTCTACAGCTATCTCAAATTTAGGGACATCGCTTGGCGTTTTCGATGGGGAGGTACGCAGTACTTTTCCAATAGCTTGTATGGGAATGAAAGGACGAAGAATCAATCGCAGCACAAGCACAGCATCAACCGGAAATTCTTTTTCCGAGGCAAACCGAATACCCGAACCACTCAAATTCACATTCATAAACTGCGGGATCGATTCTGACAAACGCTTATCTTTTGCGAGTGTCTTTAAGACAGATGTGAGCAGCCAATCAATACGAGTCAACATTTGAAGCATTAATGGATCTTTAATGGTGAGGTCTTTTTCATCAACCATGGCCCGAACCAGATCAGGAGATATGGCTAATTCATCCCATTGCCATGGAGACATTTGCGTCCCATCAGCACCGACAGTTTCACACGAAAGCGCAAGGGGAACGTCTACAGAGACAGACGCATGAACTGATCCGCGAACGTCTTTTCGACGCTCATCACTATCAAGAACGCTCATACGTTACCTTGTACAACTGAAAATCCAGGCGTATATCATATCGTTGACGTTGGTGAGGACTCATCCGATACGGATTCCACGACCGAAGAAGAAACATCAGCCTGCACTAAGTGTTGGAGCTCAGCCACAAGCAATCTCGCTTCTTCTGCCGAATGCTGAATCTTCTCTAAATGTTTAAGGATTTGAGGCTCGGTACATTGTCGAACAGCCAGTTGGGCAAACACGGTAATGGGCAACAACTTATTTGCTAGCATATGCATTCGCGGTCGAATTTCATCCTGATCACGATAAAGTATAGATCGTTCCTGAAGGTCGTCAGAATTTGATGGAAGAAAACTCTTTTGCATAAGCCTTCTCAGTTCGTCATCGTCAAACAATTTTCCTCTTTAAGCATCTAGACAGCAATTGTTATACCAATCGCGTAATCCTTGAAATACAACAGAACTACAAACTCATATGAGACTAAGTGAGAGACAGTTATTGAAAATAACAAGAAGAGGCGTTGATTCTACTGACCAGAAATGTCATTTTATTGACAGGAGTTTTACTTTTCGCACGAATATATCAGACAGCTTTTATAAGACGCCCGCCTCGAGAAAGCGAGTGTTTCCACTGTTGTTGCCACTGACGTAGCTTCCGGCGTTGTTCTTGCGCGTCATTCAGGCTCTGCTGCGTCGCGGCTTGAACCACTCTTGCACGTTCTTGGACAACCTGATCAATATGGATAAGTCGTTTGGCAACTGCGGGCGATACTTTATCCAAATCAAACTGAGAGGTTCGACGTTCATACAAAAGGGCAACATGCCCCCAATGTCCCGCCTCAGCTGCGGCCAGCGCTTGTTGAGTTAAAGTTTCGATCGGATGTTTGGCAGGGAATGTCATAGAGACCCATCAGACTCCAACGGCTTCGGCCATTGACCCTTGATTTGCCAATTCCACCCAGGCCTCGCGAACAATGCCTAAACACTTAATGGGGCTGTTTAATCGTGTCGAGTCATGATGAAGATTAGACTGTGTAATTTCATGTTGAACGTATTCATACAAACGGCGTAAATCATTCGCAATCGTCCCACCTTGTTCCATATTGAGTGAAGCCGATAACTCATTGACAACCGTCAGCGCTCGATCAAGAAATCGAGCCTTATCTTGCATATTGTTCGTTAGCATGCCTTCTTGCGCGAGTTTCAGTGACTGGATCACGCCGTCGTACAGCAATACCACAACTTGCACAGACGAAGCTGTTTGAACTTCAGTTTTGGCGTACAGTTGCGCACCTTGCATCATACCACCTACCCTTCCCTAGGTTGTGTTTATATTAAGGAGTTCAAACTATCTAATTGCGACTGCAAACTCGCCAACAATCCATCCAGATTAGCAAATTTAATTCGCTGTTGCTCTTCAAATTGTTCCAAACGAGTTTCTAGCACATCAATTTGGTCGTCGAAATCATCTATTTCATCTGTAAGCGAATCTTGCCTGAGAGCAAGGGCCCCAAACTCAATATCGTCTAGATCATCAACAGCATCCACCAAACGTTCAGCAATCCCACTTGTCCCATTTGTCGGATTATCGATAAAGAGCTCTCGAACTTCGTCGAATGAATCACTTAAACGTGCATCAAGATCGGCTTCCTCAAGGACAATGGTTCCATCATTGGCTTGCGTTTGAAACCCAATTTGCCCCGCGGCTGTGATAGTTGACAGTCCGCTCACTTGCTCAGACAATGCACGACGTATTTTATCGAGGACCGTGCGAACGACAGATTCACCGACAAAAATGCCACGCTCCTCTGTTTCAACATTAAAAACCGTCCGTTCATCAATGAAGGACACTACATCATTGTAAGCTTCAACAAGAGCGGTAATACCTTCTTTCACTGCTGCAACATCTTGCGTCACAGCAATCGTGACGGGATTGCTCGCATCGACTCCTTGAAGATTCAGACTGACGCCTGTAATCACATCGGAAAGTGTATTAGACGAACGCTGAAGGGTTACCTGATCACTTCCGGCCGCCCCGAGAACCACCTCTGAATCTTGTGCAGCTTGCAGTGTATCCACTCCTGATGTCACCGTATCGAGCGTCGTATCGTCAGCAGTAATCGCGATAGTATTAGCGGCCCCCGTATCGTTGGATGTCAGCACCAACCGATAGGCAGGAGTTGTTTCACTGCCAGTATTGAGAGTCGAGGCACTTACGCCAGCACCCAGATCGTTAATCGCAGCTTTTAAATCGTCAAGTGTCGCATCACTCGATAAGTTGACGGTTTGAGTCGCGCCTCCTGCAACCGTAAACGAAAACGTCGCGGATGAACCGCTGACGATATCGGTTGTCGTTGACGCCACAGTTGTCGTTGATTTAGAAGCCACTTGATGGGCGGTGGCCAATTGATTGACCGTCACGGTGTGGGTGCCCGCGGTAGCCGTGGAAGATGACGTCGCCGTCAATACGTTTTGAGTGCTCGCCGTGCTGACATCGACTTTGGTCTTGTCAAAGCTAATTCGAGTTCGAAGACTATTGGCAGCACTTTGTAGACTCAGCAACTTGGTTCCAACTGACCCAAAATCGGTGAGCTTTTCTTGAGAGGCAAGCTTTTTTTCAGTCAATCGATCAATGGGAATTCGTTCTGCTTGGACAAGGAACTCAACGATTTGTCCAAAATCGACACCATTCCCAAGTCCACCAAAACTGATATTCATCTCAAACACTCCCTGTTAGTTAGACGCATCCTGCCTGTTGCGGAAACTTGCACTAACAATCGACTCCTGACTCACACACAAATCGCTTCATCTTTACTCATTTGGGCGATGAAGTTTCTTTTGATTACGCCTCTTCCTTTAGAAGAATTCCTGGTTGTTCCTCAAAAAACCGTTGAACACGAAGGACCTCCTCTGGAGGAAACTGCCGAATGAGCTCACCAGAATCACGCTCAACCACCTTAACCACGACTTGATTCAAGTCTTCTTCAACAGAAAACTGAATCTGAGAGTCGATCTGGTTCACGGTATCCTGGATTCGTGCCACTGTTTCTTCGAGAACCTTTGGATCTGAAGCATCACTGCGATCTTCTGACGGAGCAGATAACCGAGATGGAGTTTTTTTCTCCTGAACATCATGAGTTTCAGAAGTCGCCTTGGCTCCAGAACGTTCGCGCACTCCTTGCCCGACGGACAAAGCCAGCGTTGATGATTCTGGAACGCCTTGTATCATAGTATCCTCCCTCCGTTAATGTACGGAGCAGGAATGGGCAAGACCTTCAACTGACCTTGCCCATTCTTTACATCGTTTACTGCAGTAACGCCAACGCTTGCTGAGGCAAGGTGTTGGCCTGAGCTAAAATCGATGTCCCGGCTTGCACCAAGATTTGATTTCGCACGAATTGTGACGTTTCAAAAGCAATATCCGCGTCACGAATCCGTGATTCTGCAGCGGTGATATTTTCGTTTGCGACTTGCAAATTCTGAACGGCAGCATCGATACGATTCTGCAATGAACCTATTGTGGCTCGAGCACTCGCCACCGCGCTAATTGCACTATCAATATTGGACAGCGCACTCAAAGCTCCGGAAGACGTCGATACATTGACAGAGCTCAAACTAAGATCACTCGTCGTCAAATCATTAAGGGCGATCGACAAGGTATCATTCGCGGAACTTCTGAATCCGATTTGAATCGAAAGACTGTTATTGTCCGCACCACTGAGTAATTTAACGTTGTTAAACTCAGTCACCGAGGCAATACGATCAATTTCAGATCGCAATGCAACGAATTCTTGATCTAGGTAAGACCGTTCCGTCGCACCAAGAATTCCACTTGCTGATTGTTCAGCCAACTCTCGAAGTCGGCCTAATAGATTACCAATATTGGCAGCACCACCGTCAGCGATCTGCAACAAGCTGATACCATCGTTGGCGTTTCGAGCGGCCTGATTAATACTTCTGATTTGAGCACGAAGAGTTTCCGAAATACCCAGACCGGCAGCGTCGTCAGCCGCTCGAGTAATTCGAAGTCCTGAGGAAAGACGCGCGACTGATCCATTCAACGAATTTGTATTAACTTCAAGATTCCGTTGAGCGTTAAGCGACGCGATGTTGGTGTTTACGACAAGTGCCATAAAATCCTCCTTGATGTTGGTACTTCAGAGTATCCGTACTCTGAAGAATGATTAGTGGTGAACTTGGCCCAAAGCCCCCTTTCCAAAACATGGATAATCGACTTCGGATTTCGCTCATATCTATCGGAGGAATACACAAAGACTTGAGGACAAATTACAGCTGATAAAATAACCAACAGTAACGAATGAAAACCTCTAAAAAGATCATAGGACATCTCTCTGGATTATCTGTTCAGCAATTGTCAGTGCTCTCTACCCACGCGATGGCAGGCGCGGAACAATTTCAAATTCCAAGAGGTCTGCGACTTCGACTATATCAACTCGTTCTCGCGCCGCAATGACCCTTTGCAGCCAATTCACCATTGAATCAGGCGGGGGTTGAGAGGTTCCAACTGTCCTGGCGAGTTCAGCCCATTCGACATAATCAGCCAGCCTCCCAAACCAATCGTCGAGTTGACGCAGACGTTTTTCTCCACGACGAAAGGCACGAGCCAAATTTTCTGCGTCTTCCTTAAGCGCTGCACCAAATTCTTGAGCACTCGGTGCCCCACTTTCGACGATCGACTGAAGCGGTCGACTGGTTGCGACTACATTGCCCATTTGACCAGCTTCCTGGGAAAGAATTGAAGGCACGAGATCACGATCCGTAAAACATCGCTGGCCTACCTTCAAGTTGGTGACTAAACAGCCTCTTGCATGAGCCGTATCACTCAAGCGCGCAATCACTTCTTCGAGTTTCACGGTGTCCTCCATCTCCCAAGTCTCTTCATCGAGTTGAACTTGCATATTCGACCCTCCTTGTTGGTATATGATCGATTTTCAAATTCCGCACCACATTCAATGCGCGACGTTTCCACATTGCGTATGCTTTCGCATGCTCACAGGCCATACCATAAAGATCGGATTGACTCAGGTTGTACGTATCTCGAAAACAAGCAGAGGTAATCGGACTAAAAGCTGGCGACATACGTCCCAGTACTCTTGCCTCATGAGCTTTTTGATTTAAACGCTCATGGCAAGCTTTTATCCGGTGGACTGACAAGGAAGCCTGGGAGGTTAAGTCAACGAACTCGTTTACTGTATCACACAGAAACGTTAACAGAGGATCAAGTTTTGCGAACGTTTCTATCACGTGATCCAGATCTGGAGGTTTTCCGTGTGGTCCTGACATGCGACTGATCTGCCCAGTACAGTCTTCATACCAAAACTTCCTCCAGAATTCTCCGTACCATTGCTGAAGTGGGTCTTCTACTCCTACACGAAGGCGAAACGTCCCAAGCTGGTCTTCATCAACTCCCGCCTCATACACACGCGTTCCTATCGAAAAACCTGGCAACTCACCTTTCCCCAAGACATGCAGACACACATCTGCCACTAAGTGTGGCAGGAGTCGTTCCTTGCAGCTCTGGTGAGAACACACTTGGTCAAATCCACATGGTCCACATTCAATGTCTGGCTGGATGCACCAATGGTTTTTTCCGTAGGGACCTGTCTCTCGAAAATCAACGTGACCGACAGATACATTGACAACCGGCAGGTTTACGCCAACGGCCAAGTGCATAGGCCCCGTATCATTCGTGAGCATTAACTGACATTGAGACAACAGTCCTAACAGCTGCTCGAGGTTTGTTTTTCCAATGGCATTACAAAGCGGACCAACCCCATCAGCATGTTTATAGCTCTGCACCGCTTCCTGTACTGCCTGTTGTTCCTTTTTTGTCCCAATCAACACAAATCCAACGTTAAGCCGTTGACTAAGCAAGGCCATCGTCTGACCAAAATAGGTTGGGCGCCATGCTTTCATCACATCACTTGCCCCGACTTGCACCGCTAACCACGCGGAGGTCTCGCCAGACGACGCGAGTAAATTTCTTGCCCATTCCAGATCGATCGTATGTTGTTTTAACTCAATCGGTGCAAATGGACCCAGACGACTCCCTCCCAAAGCATAGACATCAGCAAGATTAAAGCGGTTAAACTTTCGATAGGTATGCATATCGAGAAAATACGTCATCCAGGGGTTTTTGACGATGACACTTCCATCCGGCGCGGTCGTGAGTCCTCGGATATCATGAGCTCCCACGTAACCCGTCAAATAGGCACTTCGTCGATTAAACGTGAGATTGATCACCCGATCGTATCCATTCTCAACAAGAGGTTTCGCCCACTTTGCAAGATCCTGATACAACGCAACGACGTCTCTAGCCCGCACTCGTGTTTCATCCATGAGTAGTTGAAAGTCATGAGCCAGAACATGACGAATTCCAGGAAGAAGTTTCGCTATCTCAGAAAATTCCTTATCGACAATCAGGTCGATCTCCACACCTGGCCATTCGTATTCCAATCGCTTCAACAATGGCGTCATCTGAACTAAATCACCCATGCGAGTGATATTTAATATGAGGACTTGTTTACTCATTAACACACCCGAAAATCGGTAGACGGAAAACGAGAAACGATATAAGAAAATATTGAACGCTTTGGTAGATTGAAATATTTATTTGAGGTGGTCGATTCCTCAAACACGAAGTTGAGTCTTGAATCAATTCCTCGTCTAGCGTCTTACGTTTCACGATCACACAAAATCCCTAGTTTCTTGCCGATATTCATCCATCATCAAGATAAGCAACTCATTCCGGCTTAAGACAGCTGTAGGACCCTTAGCCCGAATCTTGGCAGCCACATCTTCCAATTCCACTCGTTCAGTATCTCGGAACGGCTGCAAGAGAGGTAACAACTCAGGTGATTCCTGACTTTTTTTGACTAACGAAGATGCATTACGTTCACCGCGCAACACAGCACCAACTCGATCTGGCTGATGAAGTCCTATCTCACTCAATAAGGTCTTCATACGATGAACATAGGTATGATGACGTAATACGTGTTGTCTTGAGGCCTCAGCCATATCATGACGTGCGTCTGAATCTTTCACGTACCGATCGACCGTCGAAGTCAGATCTTCGGGGCTATTGATCACACCCATCATTGACTGATCGAAATGCTCGAAGAGAAGCTCTCTCGTATCTGAGATTTGAAAAGCTCCGCATGCCGCCAGTTCGAACATTCTTGGATTAAGACTATCACCATGAGGATCAAACCCTTCACCGGTATACGAATGAAGATTGATATTCACTTTGGTGCAATTAAAGATCTTGACACTGGTTTCTGCATCAATCCTAGCGCCCTTTCGCTGCAAAACTTGTCCCAACGGACCGGGATCTTCCCATTCATTTCCCCAAAGCTTGAATGACCAACTATGATTCAGGAGCGATTGAAGTAAAAGCCGGCGATTGGGATATCCTGCACCGAGGAAAGAAACATCGGCACCGAATTCTTGCTGTTCTTCAAACGTACAATTCAGGGGTCGATGAATCTCTGGGTTCGCCGCTAACGGCAAATAGCTTACATGCTTGGCTCCTGCATGGGATAATGCATCGATGCAAGCTCGTTGCTGCATGACAAACCAAAAGTCGTATCCCGTTGCCACCTGCTGCCAGTAGGTGAGATGTCTGAAATTTTCCACAAACCACATGGCTGTCAGCACTTTCTTTTTGCGTAGTTGTTCCAATACGGGCATGGCTAAAGGCGCCTGTGCCATCGCCAGCACAAGATCAGGTGGATCGTCTGCGATATGTGCAAGGCTGACGATCCCAAGTGTTTCGCCAAAACGGCTCTGCATCGTCAGTCGTAACTGGGGATCACGAAGATTTTCCAAACTTTTATATCCTGGATGATGGATGGAATGATCAATCCAACTGACTCGATGCCCAAGATGCTCCAAGGCTGGAACAACGTGGAGTGCTACCGATAAAGAGCCTCCATAGATTGGTCCCACCACTGCAACATGGAGACGCCCCCCTTGCTTTTGAGACACTCGCTCACGTAGACAGTCTTGAAATTCTCTGATGTACTGTTCGTGAATAGCGGCCGAGGGGTCGTGGCGAATCATATGAATCCGGGAAGATGACTGGCTGACATAATCGGCGACTTCTTTGCATTCTCCCCAGAGCCATTGAATATGTTCGCCCCATCCATCAAGAACCCTCACTGAAAGTGCATCAACTAATTCTCGTAAATCTGGGACTAACACCAAGATTGATTGCGTATCTGGAATCTTCTTTTTCAACGCTTCAATATGATAGAGGAGTCCTACTCCAATAATCAGAATCGCTTCTCCTGCCTGAGGCTCGTGCATCTCCCTTTCTGCCCAGGTATACGCCTCTTTCATAGGATCATAGGCACTATGAAGCCATTGCTCTTGAACACGTGCAGTCGGCATTCCATTCTTTGCATCGAGAATCGTGAAGGCTCCACCCTCTTCATCAAAAAGCTTTTCCGCAAGACCGGGATTTTGAAGACGAATAACGCGAAGATTTTCCTGAAGTATGCTCATCAAATACTATTCCTCTTCATACACCTAACTCATGATGGATCTGATGACTGAGTTCACGAAATTTCCTCCCAACTGCATTGTATTTGCTAGACAAGGAAGCATTCTTGAGAGAACGATGAGCACTGTTCTCATAGCGGGAGGCAACATATTCATAGACTGGTGCCAGCAGGAAAAGAATTTCTCCTTGCCGATCACTACGTTGGCGAAGAACACTTTGTGAATCAATGGTTTTTAGCGTATCGAGAATACTCTGTGCACGATGAACTCCAGTGTGTTTCTTCTCCACCTCCAAACGTCCGCGAGAAGCGATCTCTTCCCGCTCCTCATGATGTGCATCATAATATTGTGCGATGTGAAGGACTTCTTCGATATTCCCTTTCGCATACATTACACAATGGGTCTTGTCCTGAAATAGATCCTCTAATCCGTTCCCAACCCGCTCCATCAACAACATGCCTCCGCAAGCCATGGCTTCAAACGTACGAAAATTCACATCATTGTCTGCACATTGATTCAGTATCATTTTGGATTGCATGAACACGGAGAGATAGTCACCGGTTCCAACATAGAGAGGATAAGCCTCTTGTAGAGTTTTTAGAAATGCATACCGCACCGGATTGAGAGTCGGGTTGATGCTGCCTACAAAACTCAAATCATACGTTCTAGAATGACAATCATCTAAGGATGGAATAGTCGGAGGAAATAAGGGAAGCCACTGTGCAATCTGCCTGGACTGATCACGTACATAACCCGAGACAAAATCTCGTTGTGCGACAAATATCACATCGAATATTGCAGCATAGGCTTGATGCCATCGATGATGAATATGCGAATCGATCGCATACCAACCAACAGGAATATGTAGTCGCTCCAACCCTAAAAATAGAGGATGAGTACTTTCATCGGTCAACAACACAAAATCAGGATTCCATCCTGTGGGTAAGTGCTGCCATAGTCGATCAATCGAAATGGGATATTCAGGCATTTTGATATCACCGGTATTATCTGTTGGACAGGTCAAAACATCATGACCTAATTCCTGAAACCCCGGTTTCAACGCTGGTAACCCAAGGAGTAAAATCTTCATCAACTTCTCATTCTCAAACACGGCGCTTCGCCTAAGTTATGAAGAACCTTCGATCGAGCCTCCTGGAATGCCGCTGACGTACGCACACATTCGTGAAACTGTGAAGGCAAATCCTTATAACGACGACTTGTTACCTCATACACACTGGCAGCATGCTCGTAGACACGATCTAACTGACGATTGATTTCAATTAGCTTGGATTGTCTACTCTTGACCAACACGTGAGCGTTCGCAGCCCGAACGATATCGACGATTGTCCGAACTCGATGCATAGTCGTGTGACATGTGAGAACTCGCTCTCTTCCTTCATGAGCGATCTCTTCACGCTCCTGCTCATGCCTAATATAGTGCAGAGCTAATTCAACGATCTGATCGATATTGTCTCTTTCATACATCACGAGGTGCGTACGATCCTGGAACAGATCCTCGAAGCCATTTCCTACTCTTTCTGTCAGCAAAAGACTCCCACAGGCGAGCGCTTCAAACACTCGAAAATTCACGTCATTGGCGGCACATTCATTGAAGACCACCCGTGAGCGATTAAACACGCTCACATATTCGCCAGTCGTCGTATACATCGGAATTCGTTCCATCACTGCATTGAGTAAGCGACTCCGCTTAGGTTTCCATCTTTCATCAATAACGCCGACAAAACTCAGATCATATATTTTCGGTAATGGAAAATAGCGATCTCGCTCAGGATTACAAAAGAGCGGCAACCATCTCACAACCTGCCGAGAAGAGTCTTGTTCATAATCAGGGAGATAATCTCTTTGAGCGACAAACACAAAATCGAACACGGATGTGTAGGATTTATGCCAATCCAAATGGAGATGGGCATCGATGGTGTACCATGCCAGCGGGACATCGAGACGCTCTAATCCCAAAAACATGGGTTCCGTACTCTCATCCATCAACATAACAAGATCGGGATTCCAATCACTCGGCAACGCTTGAAGAACTTTATTGATAGAGACAGGAAATTCATCGATCCAAATATCTCCACTTTGATCGGTCGTACACGTCAATACGTCATGTCCACATTGGAGAAAAGCTCCCTTCAGTACAGGAAACCCTAATAAAAGTACGTTCATATCAACCCCTGCGAGGCGTAAGAAAATTCAGATTCATTCATCAGTTCTACAACTGAGTCCCAATCAACATTCTCACGACCATGAAGCTTCTCCCATAATTGTTCTCGATAACGACCAGCCCCCATATTGGGGTTACCGTACTGGACGAAATGAGCACCGTAATGATCCTGTTGACTCCTCCAGAGGCTCCATCCTTCAGGAATGACCGAACATGTTTCCGTCAACAAAAGCTCCACACTTTCTCTGACCGGCCAATACTCCGGCCTAACCCCCTCATTGGCATTTTTCACTTTGCCATTCCCACGTTGAGTTTCATTCCCTTCCTTACCCTTCACCCCTAACTCCTCACGCCTCCCCCCTACTTCCGCATGTTTCACGTTTAACGTTTCACGTTTCACGCTCCGCTCGGCCTGCCACACCCAATGGCCTTTGCCGTAGGGTCCTGTTTCATGGACGCGCGCACGAGAAAAATACAAGCCTTGTGTTTTTGCGCCGCATGCCACACCCAAATGGAGAGGTCCCGTATCCGAACCAATAACCCAATCACAATAAGATAAGAGATGAGCCAATTGGGGAAATGTGGTTTGTCCACACATATTCCAAATCCGCCCCATAAGCAATGATGGGATCCGATCTAAAAGTGAATACGTTAACTCCCGTTCTCCTGTCCCTCCAATCAGGACGACACGACCTTGAGGGGATGTTGAAAGAAAGGTAGAAATCCATTGTTCCCACGTATGAAGTGGGATTCGTCGATCAGCGTCACCCGATCCGATAACAATGCCCACTCGAATGCCATCAGATGTCATAAAATCATCAAGCTCACGGGGCCAATTCATTTCAGACAATTGCAACATTGCAACATGACTTGGAGGTTTGACCCCACAAAGGCCACAAAACGCGTCAGCAAGATGCACCCGATTATTTCCTCGATGTGCACCCACAAGATTCAAATACTTCACCCAACTGGGAAGCTCTGACGAAAGAGGTCCATAACAACCAGGACCACTCACGTTAGTCGCCATAAGATGTGCGGCGAAGATCGCTCGAGAATGATTATTCAAGTTATAGGCCATCTCATACGTGTCTGCCTGATATCTTTCCATGCACTTCGCCGCTCGAGACAACACGTTTTCAGCTTTAAATGACCAACTTTTCGCCATCTCTCCCCATTCAGTTCCATCCCAAGGAAAGACTCGTTCCACTCCTGGGAAAAGTTTGCCTACTGGAACCAAAGGAGCAGCACACAAAAGGTCAATCCGATTATCTGGGGGTAAAGATCTCAGAGCAGTCACTGCCGGTAGGGTTTGAACAAGATCCCCCAACCTAGCCAATTGGATTACAAGACGATTCGACATATTCTTCCTCGTTGTCGGCGATTCTTGTTCATTTCTTTAATTTGTTTTGATCAGTGATACAGTCCGTTTGGAACAATGAGGATAATATTCAACTTTGAGGACAGAGTAGAAACAGGGAAAAACTGATACGTCGAGAAGAGATTGTGAAGAGTAAAGACTGGAATTGATCGAATTCAGCAGGGCTGACAACTCGATAAAAAATAGGAATTTGTCCGATCCCAAAGCATGTAAAAGTTCATAGACATTTCCGCGCCGCCGATGGTGGGGTATAAGTCCTGTATCTCCGAAACAGCCTTTTTGACACCCTCGACATTGTAGTCATCAACGAGAATGATCCCATTTTCTTGAAGTTTCGGAACAATGAGTTTAAGACTCGACAAGGTTCCTTGGTATTGATCGGTATCAACCAATGCAAACGATACATGTTGCTCGTTTGACAATACCCTCGGAAGCGTATCCTGTATGAGTCCCTTCACTAAAGTCGTATGCTGAGCCAAACCATGCTCTTGAACATAATGCGTGACTCTCTCTAATGATGTCTCCATAAACGTCCCGGCTTGAAAAACCGTTTCCTGATCAGAGGTTGTTGGGTTGGGCATGCCGGAAAAGGTATCAAAAGCATAGACTTGCCTAACATCGCCCCATTCCCTCAAGAGCAGACCCATGAACACCGTCGTACCACCTTTAAATGATCCACACTCTAAAATACATCCGTCGTAGGTGGAAAGTAGAGCTTGAGCAACAAGCCCAAGTTTTCTCATGTTCAAACAGGTTTCCAATCGGCTGACTTTCGAAAAGGCATTTTTTACGCCAGAACGTAACCTTCTTATCAAGAGGACCGGACAAGTTAAACGATTGTCACCAGAAAAATAATCACTCAATTGTTGAAGAAGTAAAGATTCTTCAGCTTGTGAATTGGCCCCAACGAGTAGGAGATCGTAATCGGAGCTACTAAGATCTTGAATCGATTGACTTGGATGAAAGATATCATGAGGACGACCTGCATAATATCCCTTGATTGATAATCCAAAATCTTGAATGGCTTCGGCGTTCTCGAATACTGAATCATCGACACCAATAGCGGCAACACGCAGTGTATCCTGTCGAGAAAAAGTCGATAAGGCGGTACCATAGAGATCATAGAGAATGAGGTCTAACGACTCATTTAAATATCTCTGAAGAACAGGCTCTATTGAGTCTTCTATTGATATCATCGGCTTTACGCTAAGAATTTGCGACAGCCTTGAGATCTACTTCGCCATTCTCAATGGCACGCTCCAAATCTTGAAGTCCCTCATAGTCTGGGCTGAGAAGTTGTAGAGTTTGTAAATGTGATTGGGCCTCGTAAATATTTCCTCGACGAACCTGAACCCCCGCCAATGCATATCGCATGTCACAATTCGCTGGATTCCGCTCTACAAAGTTCGTGAGGCATGTCACTAACGCATTCCAATCAGCTAATTCAGTACCGACTTGAATTAACCAGTTCATGATTTCCACATCATCAGGATTTTGATTCCAGGCTATCTTAAGCGTGTTCCACGCTTGTTTCGTTTTCCCTAAACCTACGTACGCCATTCCTAATCCCATTTGGGATTTTGTGGAATTGTCACCATCTTGAATAGCACGCTGAAATGCTGTAACGGCATCGACAAACCTTTGACATTGGATATGACAAACACCTTGAATATTCCATAAATCTCCGTCATCGTTTTTATAGACAAATGCCTTGTCGAGGTGGCTCTGTGCACAGTGTATGTCACCCCGACTCAATGCCAATTTTGCGAGTACTTTCCGCACATCAAGATCCTCTCTTGATTGAAGAACACGTTGAAAGAAGCTTTCACTTTCTCGGCCCAGGTTCATACTCGCACAGGTCTCACCTAACCATTTCAGAATTTCAGAGTCGTCCGGCCACTCCCTCTCCCCTCTCAAGAGTTTATCAATTTCGTCTTTTAACCCTGAACTGGCTTCTGCTCCACTCTTTTTCCACCGAAAAAGAAGACGTTGAAGATCAGCAACGTTCTTGCTTTCCTGCGAATCATTAGTTGTCTGAAGAAGCCTGTAGATATATCTCCCCACCCCCCCCTCACTTGACGTTTCTAATTTAAGCCCATCTTCAAACGCCATAAAATCTTCATCGACGCAAATCGTGTTCCCCCATCGCTTCAGAAACAGTTCAACATTGTGGCTTTCATGATTTTTTCTTCCCGGGCTTTGACTCTCTAAGTGATACATCCAACTTTTAGGCTGATAGACAATCTTCCCTCCTCGTTCTCCAATCCTTAGACAGAGATCGATATCTTCAAATCCATTCTTGTAGTGTTCGTCATATCCCTCAGCGCTTTCAAACCAAGGACGCTTCACCAGCATGCAAGCGGCCGTCACCGCCTGAAACTCTCTTCGACGATTTCCAATTCTTCCATCATTGGGTAACCCACGATAGATGTGATAGGGCGTTAAGAGATTCCGACTAAATACCACCCCTGCATGCTGTAGAGAGCCATCAGCAAACAGAAGTTTGCTGCCCACAATCGCAATGTCATTGCTGGATTCAGCTTCTGCTACCAAGCACTTTAGCCATCCTTCCTGCGGAATTGTGTCATTATTCAGAAAGACCAGGTGCTTTCCTCGAGCCGCCTGTGCACCCTGATTGCAGCCCCTGGCAAACCCAAAATTTTCTTCATTCGAGATAATCTGCACATCCCCCTTGAGGGTTTTTAAGAATTCGTGCGTTCCATCGGTAGAATGATTATCCACGACAATCACTTCATAACTCACACTATCTGTAACCTTCGCCAGTTGAATAAGACATTGCTGGGTCAATTCTACCTTATTAAAAACTGGAATAATGATTGAACAGTCATATGGAAAGGAGTCAGGATTCTCTTTTTGATTAATTACATCTCCAGCCTTTTGTGTAGCATTCGGATGACGCCTATACGTTCGATATTTTTCATGAATAATCTTCTGAGTTTTTAGAAAATCGTCAGGTCGCTGACTGGTCGTCGATGTGCCATCTGTGCGCCAGGTAAACTCAGCTGTCACAGACTTTATGTGATGCAAAGAAAAACACCGAGAGAGACGAATGATTAAGTCCCAATCTTCATGGGTGGAAAGTGTCTCATCGAATCCACCTACACGATCCACACACGACTTTGCATGCATGAGACATAATATCGGGATGTAGTTCTGTCGGAGAATCGCCTCTTTATTGAAATCCACTGAGTAGGGCACATCCCGGTCTTTCCTAATATACTGGCCGTTTTCTTTTATCTGCAGAACTCGATGCGCATCAGTATACGCCACTTGACAATCTGAGTTTTCTAAGCAGGATACAAGGGTCTCGATATGGTTCTCATAAAATCGATCGTCATCATCAAGATACGCGATATATTTCCCCTTAGAGAGTTTTATGCCCATATTTCGTGCATGAGACCGTTCTTTGTTTGCACCAAGACGAAGATATACTATCTTTTCTGAACCGGAGAGTGATGAGAGTTGCGTTTCCACATCACACCCACCATCATTAATCACGATCACTTCTACAGATTCATAGGTCTGGGCAAGAACACTTTTCACGGCTTCGACGAGGCGTTCTGGACGGTTAAACGTGGGAATAATCACCGAAACCATCGGCTGGTCTTTAGCGGAAACTTCGTCAGGTGATAGATCCGGAGACGCCTGTTCCATAAAAGAATACTCCTTCTCCCCAAGACTGTTTTGAAGAGGATTCAAAGAATTGTCCTGATCGTTATCACGAAAATGTTTCATTTCTGACCCTTCCTGATTCAAAAGCTCCTGATTAGACATCCCTCCTGTGTGACGTTGGGTCAATTGACGAATCTTACCTGCCTCCTCAGACTTGCCATTTCGGGCGAGACAGCTAGACAGTAGCCAGTATATTTCTTCGCATGTTGGATAATGTTGAACGATTCGGTCATAGACTCCATGAAGTCCTTCAATGTGATTGCACAGATCCAGGGCACTTGCAAGGCCTAACAGTTCACATTCTTGTTCGGGAATATCAATACCGCGACTATACTGGCTCTGACTATTTATTCGATAGACAAAATAATCTTTCCAAAAATTAATCTGTTCACACCGAGAAAGCTTCGATTGATGCGCGGCAGAAATTTTGGTCCATTCATCCGCACGTGTTTCAAACGGCGCCACGACAGATTTCGACTCCGCTCGACCTCCTTCCCTTGATTCACCAAGTATATGATCGATGTAATGGAAGACTTTCCCATGTGACGTGATTCTTAACCAGAACTCATAGTCAATTCCATATGGCAAATCTTCCCGAAATTCACCCATTTCATCTAACAATGACTTCGAGTAAAACATGGAGGGCTGAAAAAGACCGTGCCCATTAAACCACCGAGCGACAACTGAATGTGTGATCGGATATTTAGGAATATGCAGTCGAAGGGCGTCACCATTCTCATTAATAAACAAACCTTTTCCATACAAAACATATGATTCAGATAGTGTTGCTGCCTTCGAAACAACCTGCTGAAACACTCCTGCGTTCGAATACCGATCATCGGCCCCGATCCAGCCAATGATGTCGCCGGTAGCCATACGAATAGCTTTATTGAGTGCCTCTGCCTCTCCATGATCAGGCTCAGAGATCCATTTAAGATGAGAATATTTTTTGAGAACTTCCACTGTTCCGTCCGTTGAGGCACCATCGACAATAATATGCTCAAAATCCTGGAAGCTCTGGGCGAGAACACTTTCAATACATTGTGGAAGAAAGTCTGCACAATTGAACGCCGGTGTCACGATAGAAATCTTAGGATATGCACTCATAATGATCTCGCTTCCTTACAAAAAATCACACCCCCTACGTCGTCTTACTGATCAGTTCGCATTTACGAGTAAACATGATTCATTTTGATTAATGCTCGCCCGACCTCTCCTGAATCCATAGCACGTACAACCTCATTGATTTCCTCAAGAGGATGTTCGTGAGTAATGAGCTGACCTAAAGGAAGGTCACCGCTGAGATATTTTTCAACATACAGACAAATATCACGTTCGGGAACCGTTTCCCCTCCCCACGTTCCTATCAGCTGTTTTCCCTTGATCAGATCAAATGGATCGATTGCGATGGTCTCTCCATACGACACATTTCCCGCTAGAACACACAGTCCACCATTCGTACGCACCACACTGAATGCGTTCTCCATTGTTGTACGACTTCCAACCGCTTCAATGGCATAGTCAACCCCGTGGCCATTGGTAATTTCTAATATCTCTTTCGTCACATCTACTAATCGTGCATTCAAAGTATGAGTGGCTCCAATTGAACGAGCTTGTTCAAGCTTGTGATCGTAGACATCAACTGCGATAATCTTTTGAGTTTTCAGACAGCCCGCAGCCATCACAGCACTCAGCCCGATTCCTCCCAGTCCAAAGACAGCCACACTCTTATCCGATTGTACCCGAGCTGTATTGAATACGATGCCAGCTCCGGTTGGAATAGCACATCCCAACAATGCTGCCTCACGCAATGGCATGCTTCTAGGAATAGGTGTCACACGATTCTCGCTGGTAACGGTATGGCACATGAATGTACTGATGGCACCTGAGTTAATCATGCCTTTTTCGCTCTTGTATTGTGTCGCAGGAACTTCTCCCCCTTTCCCTTTGATCCATGATAAGACAACATGGTCGCCAGGCCTTACCTTCGTAACAGCAGATCCTACTTCCCGTACAATTCCTGACCCTTCATGCCCCAATGTATGAGGCAAAAACGGGTCAGGACCTTTTTGGCCCTGAATCTCCATCAATTGCGTCCGACAGACCCCACTGTAAGCCACCTCAACGAGGATCTGTTTGGGTTTCAAAGGAGGTAAAGTTACGGTGATGAGAGAAAGTGGTTCACCGGTTTCAAATAACACGGCGGCTTGAGTCGTTGACACCTTCCTCAAGCCTTCAGATACACGCTCCTTCTTCTGATCAATCAATGACGTTCCCATTCCTCACGGACCCATTACGCTGCGAGAAACCAATAATAGTCACCAGTGTATTCAGCTTCTTGAAATACCTTTTTCCAATCCCGTACATCCATGTAGGTCAATGCTGTCAGATTCCATTTCAATAACTGCTCACGTTCTTCTTCCGTCCTCCAGGCATCCATCGTCACGAACGCTGGGCCTTTCGACACTCGTTGAATTTCTTTCAAGGCTTGCCTGCAATTTTCAAGATTGAGATTGTGAACCGTATTGATAGAAATCACTAAATTAAAAGAATCGTCTGGAAATGGCAGGTCTTTGGCATTGCCAAGCTGAAGATACGGTCGAACCGATTCAAGACTGTGCTCAAGGGCATAGTTGGAGATATCTACCCCAGCTACTGTTAAGCCGGGAAGCAATTCTTTAAAATCGTGGAGCATATACCCTTTTGCACAGCCAACGTCTAGCACACTCGATTCATTCGTCAATCCGTAAAATTCAGCAAACCGCTTGACCGTTTCCTGCCAAAATCGAGGATGATAGGAGTATCCCCCGTACCCATACAGTCGATCACCATCGAAGTATTCTTTCCCAAACTTTCTCGCGACCTGACGGTGCTTCTCTTTGATAAGAGCCCCACGCTCATCAATCGGTCTTTTTGATTGAGGATAACGATCTAAAAGATTCACTTCCCCCATTGATAGCCTCCTTCACGCCAACAATTCTGTCTATGCATATGTCTATGCTGCAGTCACGGTTCGTTATGAACCCATTTGAAAATGAGGTGACAGACGCAGACCTGTGCTTACGCCGTCTTTTTTAAGGTGTCTACCGCTACCGTTGCAGCATTCGAATCGGCACCTTGACGATCTTTCACGATCTTCTTATCGCCGATTTGATAAAACTCCTTCTCCATCCCGTTGATCGATTTACCTGTAATCTTAGTAAAAATATCGAAAACCTGCGCAATCGTTTGTTCAATCGTTGAATAACGATATGTGCCCAGACGTCCTGTGGTATACACACCATCAGGAAGGGATTCCGTATACTGTTTTGCCCGATCAAGATATTTATTTATCATATAGGGATACAGTTTCCCGTTTTTTGATGGAATCTCCATAACCAGCAAAGTATCTGGCGATTCGTAATTCGTGAGTTTTTTGTACTCGACAATTCGAGTATAGGCTTCTTTTTGAGTGTAGTGGAGAAAGCGGATATTATCCGGACACACTTCTTTGCAGGGGAGCACAAACGGGATGAAATCACGCCCAGCATAAGGAAGTTCTCCAAAGCGGTGTTGACAGACTTCTTCAATAGGAATCGAACTGACGATAATATCTCCTTCGAGTCTGGTGCCATCTTGGAGGATGACGGCCTTATGATCGAGGTCAAAGTTCCTGACGGTTTCACCTAAAATAACCTCAAGACCAGTTGTCGTTTTATTGAAGTATGAATTGTAGCCATCGTAAGCCGTAGGATAGGCCAAGTGCGAACCTTTATAGGCAATTCGTGATCCAGTATTGATCGGATTATCTTTCGCAGACCACGCGAATGTGTCCAATTCTTTATTACTACTGATCATCCACATCTTTTCTGAATAGTCTTTCACGAACATTTCATAGAGAGTCTTTCCAACATTTCCAATCCAATAATCTTCAAAGTTACTGTGAACTTTTTCGAGGTCACGAGCCGCCAGTTCCTCTCGAATCTGTTTTTCTTTGCGCATCCGTGGAAGATCGTCTTCATGAATTGGATAAGAGAAAAATCTTTGCTCACTTTCAACATAACTATTGAGCTCAAAATCAAGTTGCTTCAATTCAATGAATTTGTTGACCCATTCAAAGATCTTGTCACTATAGCCATAGTACACTCGAGGACCATTCATGTAGGGATGACCGCCGTAGAAAAACGTACGACATCCACCTCCAAGATACTTCTCTTTTTCGACAATGGTGCAATCCCAGCCTTCTTGTTTCAGCAAGTATCCGATCGTGCATCCTGAGAATCCACCACCAAGAATTATTGCTTTTTTACTCATGAGCAGCCTCCGTAACAATCTTTACAGTAATCACGAACTTCAACGTTTGGATCTTTCATTGCATCCCGAAAGGATGTGTACTTATTGAACCAAATATTCTGAAAATCATCGTAGTGTCCGAAGTCAACTACCTCTTGATTCGCAATGTAGCAGCAAGGCACGATGTGCATATCAGTCGTAAGATAGACTCGTTGGAAGGGAATTTGACAGAAACGCTCTTTGGTGAAAGAAGGATGCTGCCACCAAAACACGTCGATTCCCAGCTCTTGGCCAATCTCCATAGCCCGCTGAAGATCTTCACTCGAAAAATCAAAAGGTGTCGACTCTGAGTTCTCGTCCTCACGCCCATAGTTGTGCATAGCAAAGCTGTAACACATTTCCTTGAAGCCAAGGTCTGCAAACACTTTTGGGAAATCATAAAATTCGTGTTTGTTCCCCTCTTGAATGACAACCCAGGCCCGCGTTTTCGTGCCATGGCCGAATTGAGTGTTATAGTCATTCAAGATCTTGGCGTTCCGCAAAAAGAGTTCCCATTCACCCCCTTGCCGGATATCTTCAAACGTTTCTTTCGATGCCCCGTCACAAGAAAGATTGATGTCATGAATCCCCATGTCGATAAGATGCTTATAGGCATCCTCCTTATGAAGAAACGACCCGTTGAGTGTGGTGCGCACCCAAAGCTTTTTGCTAAGGGCATATTCGCACATTCTCAGAAAGTCCTTATTCATGAGTGGCTCACCCACTCCTTGGATCTTCACTTCAATCAGCCCATACTGTTCGTCGATAAAACGCTTGAAATGCTCGAAAGACATTTGCTTTCGTTTCACGGAAAACAAGGCTGAAGGATCACACATCTTACATTTAAAGTTACAGACTTGATTAGGTTCGATATCACAGAGCAGGGGCAAATACTTTACGTGGGAGCTAAATCGCGATGACTTGAACTTTAGATAGTTCCACAATCGCTTAGGATGCTGTAAACAGCCTAACGTTCGATAGAAGTTGTAATGAAACCTACTTGGCACCGGCGTTCGATTAGGCATCTTCATAGGTATTCTGCGTTACACCCAAAAACGTCAGTGAGGGTCTGTTGGACACAATAACGAAACTCTTTCTCGCCTGATGGAGTATCAAATACATCCATATTTGGACGACAAGAAGGTTTGGGGAAAATGAGAGATCGATCTAATCCACGGATGTCCGCGATGAGGTCAATGGCATCAAAATACGTGAGCTGTGAATTCGCCGATACGAGAATGTTGGTACTGGTCTTCAATAATTCAGGATCGCCAAGAACACCAAGAACATGTTTCATACTGACAGGAGCAAAGTAGTAATCGTTGAACGGTTCAATTGTCTGACCCGCTTCCAGTTCATTGACCCATTTTGCTAATCTACCGGTTTCTTTATTGATGACTTTCCCCAGCCTAACAACAGTAGCCCGTCTACCATGAAGATACTCTTCTACTTCCTTTTTTTGTGATCCATACTCGGCACCAGAATCGTTAACTAAATCACTTGAAAGAAATACAACGTGGATATCTTGTTTTAAGAGTCTGTCAATGAGACGTTGTGTTCGTTCGACATTGATATACCAAGTTCTCTCACGTTCTCTTTCACAGATTTTGGTGCTAGTAATGGCTATGCATACGTAGGCAATTGACACAAAATCTGGAATCTTCCATCGCCCTAACTCTGTGTCTAGATCTAATAGTTGATGCTGAGTCCCCTTGCGTCTCGTCGTTCCAACAACCTGAGTAGCACGCGCCTTAAAAAGCTCGAAAAGAGCGCTGCCAATAACGCTATGGCATCCAATAATCAGCGGCGTATCGCGCATGCCAGAGCTAAAAAATAATTGGCCATCTTAGAAAATCCAGTATGAACGACCTCGTCATTCATTGAAAAAATAAAGACGTTATAGAAATATTCCTCTAACAAACTTTTCATACCCTCATAATCTTTGCAATTCACATGACCGGCTCGACTTGGTGGAGACGCATAGGGTTGAGAATGAATAGTGGGAGATCCGAGAATCAAGACTCCGTATGGATCCAATGAGTGTTGAATGTTTCGTATGAAGGCATGTTCATTCTCAGGATCGATATGTTCGAGTAGGTCTAACGAGTAGGCGGCATCAAATGTTTGATCGAAAGGGCTCTCCAAGATGTCGTGCTCAATGGCCGTCAACTTCCAATCGTGATTCATTCGTGCTCTCACATCTTCGACAAAAACTGGATCAACGTCGGCAGCCGTCACATGCCCGACATGCTGCTGCACAATGCGAGTTCCAAATGCATCGGCTGAGCCAACTTCAACAACACGTTTCCGACCTTGAAGCATCTTGGCAACGAACTTATAGCGCGCAAGCAAAAACACCAGTCGCTTGGGATCGTCATGCCAGGTCTGGTTACTCATAATTCCGAGCTGTGTCAAACCATACTGCTCCTGAACGTCTATACAACGACTGTACTGTGGCTCTACTGTTTTTAGTGTCACTTTACTCATAATCGCTCTACGTATTCACAAGAGAATACGATCCACTTACGTTAAATTTTGGAATAATCTGCTGAACAAGCATAAAGTTTTTCTGGCTCCACAGATCTGGGTTCTGAAGAATAACGAGTACTGCTTCATGTTGAAAATGATTCATGATGTTTCCCCAGATGAAAGACGGAACAATATCCTGAAATTCAGGCGAGTTAAGAAGATTAAAAATATTTTTCAACACGATGGACTGCTGCTTCCAATTTTTTCGGCCTACTTCGGAATGAGAGGTATCGCGAACTCTAAGGGTGACAAGACATTCAGGAATAAAACACACCCCATAGCGCATCGCAACGACAAGCCACCCAAACCAATCGCTGTGCCAGAGCAATTCTGGGCGATAACCACCCAAATCCATGAACGGTTGTTTTTTGACCACGACCGTCGTTCCAGAAATCCAGTGCCCATTCACAACATGTGCGAACTCTCTTCCAGAAAAAAAACACGAGTTCTCTGACCAATGACTTCGTGATTCTGTCATAACACCCGAAGAGTGCAGGTAATACAGATCGCTACAGCAGATCCCTGCCTCAGGGTGTCGTTCTAGCATAGCCATAGATTTTTCGAGCCAGCTCGGGTCATTCGAGTCATCCATCGAGACAAACGCCACATATTCGGAATGGATCTCTTTAAGTGCACGATTAAAAGCATAAACGACGCCTTGATTTCGTTCGCTGATTAATACACGGACGTGAGGATACTGAGCAGCAACGGCTTTGATCACCTCCAGACTATTGTCCGTAGATCCATCATCTATGATGATCAGTTCGTTCGGTTGCCGAGTTTGTTTTAAAACACCCTCTACAGCCTGAGGGATCATTTCAGCATCATTGTAATTTGGCATAATGACAGCCAATGTTATCGCGTTAGCCATAATGTCTTTCTAGGAAGAAAGCAATCTTTTCACATAGTCACAGAAATCAATTATCAGGACTCTGAACACTTACCTTATCCAACTGAATCTTCGAACATACGTTTAGCATCTTCATTCTGGAGAAAATATGCGACTGAGTCAGAAGTCTTTGTCATCATTGCCTGAGTCTCATCAGCCAGTGAGTAGCTTCATCCACTATTACGCTCACGCCGCGTGTTGGTATTCTAAAGAAGAGTTAGATATCACCTGCCAGTTCTTGTCGATCCAGCTTGCAGTTTGTCGTAAGCCTTCATCAAGCGAAATTTGCGTGGACCATCCAAGCTCAGACCGACTTCGACTTGAGTCGATTTTATACGCCGCGTCCTGTCCTAGTCGTTCTTCAACGGTAACGGTTGACTCCGAAAAGTCTCTTCCGAACAAGAGACACAGTTGTTTCACGACATCTCTTACGGCAATTCCACGTTCTGGAGAGAAATGATAAATCTTTCCAGAACTCCCGTGCTCCATAGCCAACAACTCACCTCTCGAGACATCACGAATGTGAATATAGGACTTCACGGCTTTCCCGCCGCCATGTAGATGAATCTTCTGTCTTGTTTTTAGTGAAATAATCGTTCGAGGAATAATCTTGAAAAGCTGTTGATGCGGACCATACACATTGGTTGCCCGAATCATCACCAGTGGGAAATTGTAGTTTTTGACTAATGTAAAGAGATAAAGATCGGCTGCCGCTTTAGAGGCGGCATAGGGAGTACTAGGATTCAGTGGAGCCGACTCGGTCACACGGCCTTCACACGTTCCGTATACTTCTGGAGACGAGATGTGGACATATCGCTTGAGATATTCTCGTTCTTTGAGGGCATTCGTGAGTTTTGCCAGTGCCACAGCATTGGTTTGAAACCAATGCTCTGGATGCTGCCAACTTGGTGCGACTTCACTTTGCGCAGCAAAATTGACGATGTAGTCTGGTTTGACTGAATCCAAGAGTCGAATGATTCGATCACCATCAATATTGAGATCCATTTGATAAAAGGTAAATTTTGATCGGTCATGCCGCTTATACGGAAGAAAGGTCCCATTTTTCTCTGCCGACCGACTCACGCCAACGACCGTATTGCGAGGGTCTTCCAAGAGTAGATCGATAAAATCACTTCCTGAAAAAGAATTACTTCCAATGACGACAATCTTTCGTAACGTATTCGAACTAGTGATTAGTCCTCCGATATTCATGAAGTTCCTTTCTAAAATGGACCGACAAAGCTTCGATCTGGAACATCGAGCGGGTGAGAAGAGTGCTCCAAATCGATTTCTGTTATCTCTTTTTTATTCATTAAAGACCGGACGACATTCATGATTTGGATTGCGCGTGGGTAATAATGCTCCGTTAACGCATGAGAAGTCGGCGTAGGACAATCCGGCAACCCGATTCGCTTCGGAGAACATTTAAGCTCGAAAAATGCATGTTCCACGACCAGAGAAACAATCTCTGCCGAGACACCAAACGAGGTCCACCCAGTATCCGCCACCACGAGACGTCCGGTCTTACAGACTGATTTCACGATGAGCGAGTCATCTAAAGGACGCAGACTCCGAACATCCACAACTTCAGCCCCAATCCCATCTTCTGCCAGCATGTTTGCCGCTCTCATGGCTTCGAGTGTCATATAAGAAGTCGCCACGATCGTCACATCAGAACCTTGTCTGAGCACTCGACTCGTCCCTAAAGGAACTCGATAGAGACCGTCTGGCACATGATCAATCGTGTCATGCAGCCAGCGATGTTCGAGAAACACCACAGGGTTAGGATCTTCGATACTCGCGATCAGTAATCCCTTAGCATCATAGGCCGTTGTCGGCATGACTACCTTGAGCCCTGGAATATGCGAAAACCAGGCTTGTAAGCTTTGGGAATGTTGAGGGCCCTGTCCCCACCCCCTTCCGATCATTAATCGGATAACTAAGGGAACACTGTGCTGGCCACCGAACATGTACTGCCAATTCGCCGCTTGATTCACCATTTGTTCTACAGCTAATAAAGCAAAATCCATACGTTGGTGAGTCATAACGGGCTTCATGCCCATTAACGCGGAACCAATAGCCACGCCGGTCATTGCATTTTCCGAGGTGGGCATATCCATAACTCGATTTTCACCATAATCTTCTTCTAACCCTCGCGTACTCCCGAATATCCCTTTGGGATCCGGAACGCCCAACCCCATCACATACACAGCGGGGTCTTTTTCCAGGCAAAGATCCAAAGCTTCTCTGATGGCTTCAACGTATGTTCGTTGTCGAGTCATGCGGCTTTTTCTCTGGATGGTACGGAATGCACAGCATACACATGTTGAAATAACTGCTCCTTCGGTGGAAACTGACTTTTTTGGGCGTATCGTACGGCGGCCTCTATCTCCGACGAGAGACGTTCCACATGACCACGTTCCCAAGACGCATCAAACCCGCCTCGCTGAGACAAAACATGTTTTGTCTTTTCGATTGGGCACCTTGTGTGCCATTCTTCAAACTCCGACAGCGTTCGATATCCTAAGTGATGATCAAAGTTTGGCCCGCAATGTTCTCGCCATCGATAGGTTTCAAATTCGAGAAATGTTGGGCCACCACTGTTCCGTGCTTTGTGTACCGCCTGTGAAGCTGATTCATAGACGGCACGCACATCATTGCCATCTAGTCGCTTACCCTCACATCCATGCGCTTCCGCAATGAGCATGACATCACGCGTATGAGGTTGCCGAACTGATAAAGGGGAATACACCGAATACAAATTGTTTTCACAGACGAATATGATTGGCAGGTTTTTCAGCACGGCAAAGTTCACACTTTCGTGAAATGTCCCTTCTTCGGTAGCTCCTTCTCCAAAGTACACGACGGTGACGATAGGCTGTCCTTTCAACAGAGCACCAAATGCCGCGCCGACAGCAATTGGAATTGAACTCGCGACGATTGGGGTCGCGCCTAAAAATCCAGCGGACAGGTCAACCAAGTGCATCGACCCACCTTTTCCCTTGGCGCATCCGCTTTCCTTTCCATAAATCTCAGCGAGCATCCGACTGAGATCTCCCCCTTTGGCTAAATAATGTCCGTGAGAGCGATGACCGCTCAAGACCACATCATTTTTCCTTAATGTTGCGCTGACTCCAACCGGAATCGCTTCTTGCCCAATACACAAATGTACCGGGCAACGCATCTCCTTGTCGGTATACAGGTCAGCAATTCGCTCTTCGACCATCCTGATTCGAAGCATTTCAAGATAAAGATATCGCAGCAGATCAGAAGAAAGAGATCGATCGATGCGTGTCATGTGATCAGTAGTTTTCATCGTCTTCTACACAGAACGTAGGGCTTCAATTTCTTGCTTAAATCAGTTCGACTTCTTTCATACGCTTGATATTGAAATACCGACTGTCATCGAAGGAATTTGGAATTTTCCCTTCTTGAAAAGCCGTGATGAGATCCCCAATAGCATCTCGAACCGAATGGTTAGGAGTGAACCCTAATACGCGGGCAATCTTTTCTGACGAGATATGATAGGAACGATGATCATCGGTCTCCGTATGGATAATCTCGACATCCTGCCCAACTTTACTCTGAACCATTTCTGCAATGTCTGACACGCGATGATTATGATATCCGGCATTAAAAATTTCCCCATTTATTTTTTCAGACGGCCAATTTAAGCATTGCGTATAGACTTCCACCATGTCCTGAATATGGATGTTTGGCCGTTTCTGCTGCCCGCCAAACACAGTAATCCTTCGATTATTGACTGCATGATTCGTCAAAATATTCACCGTCAGATCCAACCTCAGTCGCGGAGAATAGCCGCAGACCGTGGCAGGGCGAATGACCACCACTTCAAATCCCGCACGTTGTTTTTTCAATAAGATCTCCTCACAGAGCGCTTTGTACTTGGAATAATCCGTCAAAGGGGTCAGTGGAAGATCTTCTGTTACATTTTCCTCTTTCTTCACACCGTACACAGAAGATGACGAAGCATAGATAAAACGTTTCACGCCAAGCTCGCAAGCTCGGTCTACTAAACCGGAAAAAGCATCATAGTTGATCGAACGACCCAAAGATGGGTTCAGTTCAAAACTTGGATCGTTTGAAATGCAAGCTAAATGTATCATGACATCGCATCCGGGAATTATCTGCTCTACTAGTCTATGGTCCCTAATGTCTCCGCGAACTTCCTCGAGATTATGATGCCCTCGTACCGATTCAAGGACTGACTCTCCATAGAGATAGAGATCCAGAACCTTCACTCGATAGCCTTCGTCCAGTAATCGAGGCACTAACGCTGAGCCAACATATCCAGCTCCTCCAGTTACCAACACCGTCTTGCAACCTTGAGCACTCATGAAGTCCTATCTCCTCGTGACATACTGTGAAAAGTTAAAAGTAAGAAGATTGAAGTAGGTCACAACATTCTCCTCAATACATTTCACTTGTTACTCCTTACCGTTCACTTCAACAGTGATTCAACACTTCGTTGCAGTTGAACTCGATCAAGAGAAGCACGATTTCCCACAGTCATCACAGCTTGAGCCCCTGCTAAATTTCCGATTAATCCAACGACATCTGAAGGAACCCCCATCGCCACACACGGAGCAGTTAAGGCAAACAACGCATCTCCTGCTCCAATTCGATCAACAACTTTGACCGCTAAAGAGGGAGTTTCAAAGAACCCATCATGCTGGTGATAAAGCAACGTTCCCTTATTCCCCTGGGTAACCATGACGGACGGACATCTCAAATCCTTCGACAGACTTTTTACGATAGACTTCAAGTTTCCACGAGCATCTCGCCGATCCACCCGTATCTCTTTTTCTTGTATGGAGATGTAGTCAGCCTTCCTATATTTTGAGATTGTGTGAAACCCCATATTCGCAGCATTAATTTGAGTATTCACCGCTAAAAACGGGGCATGTTCCCCCACAAGATGAATTGCGGCTGGCGACAGTAACCCATGCCCGAAGTCTGCTACAATCGCCAGATCGCAATGTGCGAGTTTTTCCTTCAGCGTGTCACGCAGTTCCATATCTTCTCGATCGGTAAGAACCGTATCGTTCATCTCATACACTTCCAAGAGTTTGGAAAATTGATATTGCTCAATGAATCGACGTTTAACGATGGTGGGAGAGCCAGACTTAAAGATAAAGGTCGGTTCGATATTGGTTTTTAGATTTTCTCGGATGAATCGTTCGTGCGGGTGCATCGTCCCCAAGTACGACACGAGCTC
This sequence comes from Nitrospirales bacterium, assembly GCA_965223675.1. Taxonomy (GTDB): domain Bacteria; phylum Nitrospirota; class Nitrospiria; order Nitrospirales; family UBA8639; genus JAGQKC01. Next base: position 1,631,649 of record OZ245013.1, read on the forward strand.
CACGCGATCACAGAAGCTTGCAAGATGGTTCGCAACCGCCAAACTACCACCTAACTGTTTTTCTTTTGAGGCATACTGCATAGCGAGGATAGGTTCTTTAGAGGATTTCCCTAACGCATGGCAATACACGTATTCATCGATGATCGCTTCTCCAATCACCAACACTCTGAGAGAACGCATGCGCTCAAGGTATTCAATAATGTTTTCTGCTCTATACTGTTCTCGAAATTTTGTCAGCCACCCATTCAAGTCTGGCGGAAACAAGGGAACATAACGGTTCAATAAACTCGTGGAGCTAAACTGCACGTCATTGGTGATTTCAAGACGTCCGCCAACGGATTGTACGGCAGCCTGCTCCCGTGCAAGTCCACCGGTTAAATCGGGGCGATCCTGGCTATAGTCCGGCCCTTTCACGTAGACATCTGGTTTTAAGGCTTTGATCGCATTCTCGGCTGTCTCCCAGCGATTAATGGCGACGTAGTCCACCGCATCCAAGGCCGCAATACCTTCAACTCTCAAATCTTGCTGAAATGCAGGTCGATGAGGACCTTTATTCACATAACGATCGGGCGTAACCGTCACGACCAGCACATCTCCCAGCGCTTTGGCTTCTTCCAAATGACGAATATGACCGACATGAAGTAAATCAAAGACTCCATGACAGTGCACAATGGTCTTTCCCCGACAACGAGCGTCTTGAAGAAGCAATTCTAACTCTTCAAGGGATTGTGCTTTTCTCAGGACGGCTACACTTGCCATATTTAGGCCTCACACGCCACAGGTTCATCAGAGCCTCGACCCAAATACCGAAACCAATCCGCAGAAGCTGTCGCAATGGAAACAGGATCCCACACTGGGGCCCCTTCCCAAGCACTGATTTGTTCAAGCATCACATTCACACCATCTTCCAAGGAGATCGTCGGCATCCACCCAAGAATATTTTGCGCCTTCTTAGTATCTGCGAATGTACAATCGGGCTCTCCCGGACGTTTGGGAATGTAGACGGCTGTTCCACCAAGAAGTTCCACGAGTTGATTGATACTATAGGTTCCTCCCGAACCTATATTAAACATTTCTTGTGAACAGTCAGATTCGGCTGCCTTCACAAAGGCTTCGACCACATCCGTCACAAAGGTGAAGTCGCGAGTTTGCGTACCATCTCCGACAACCGTCAATGGTTTCTGTTGGAGTTTCTGAGCAAGAAATACCCCGAAGACGGCGCCATAAGTACCTGAGGTTCGCGCACGTGGCCCATAGACATTAAAGAGGCGAAGGGACACCACCGGCAAACGATAGGTCCGCGCCCAATGCATCACCAGTTGTTCGCCTAGATACTTGGTTAGGGCATAGGGGTATTGGGGTTGAATGGCCGCTGTTTCCGGAGTCGGATAGATATCTGGGATTCCATAACATGACGATGAAGCGGTATAGATAAATCGTTTGATTCCTGCTTTTCTTGCACCTTCGACCAGCGTGGCGGTCCCCGAAACATTTGCCCGATAATACGCTAAGGGATTGACGATGGATGGCACAATGTCAGCTAAAGCGGCAAGATGAAACACCCAATCAATTCCGGCAAGCGCCTCCTCCACGATATTGTGATCTGCGACGTCACCTTCACACACACTTAATTTAGGTTCCTTGCTCAAATGAGCCAGATTTTCTCGACGACCAGTCGAAAAATTATCGAGGACTCGAACGTGGTGGTCATCTTTAATCAGTCGTTCAACTAGGTGACTTCCAATAAATCCTGCTCCCCCGGTTACAAGAACATGTTTCATAACTTCTTTCTTAAGTCCGATTAGATATTTTTTGCACTTATGTGGTGGTCGTGTTTTACTCGATGGTCATGGATCTAAAGACTGTGCAAATATTAGACCTTAAGATCTAGGCTATTTTTCTCACTGGAAAATGAAAAAAAGTGTGAATCGACTTCAGGAGAGGTGACTGGGCTCTGATTCCTGGTGGAGTCGTGTCAAAACCTTGACAACGCTGTCAGCACAATGGGCGACTACGCGGCAGAGGGGACAGAGGTTGAAACAGGCTGAATATTCGGAATGTGACGAGAGGAAGGACGTACCGTATCTTGGCGAATTTCTGCCATCAGATCACAAACGGACAACAGCCAAAGCTGATGAAACAACTCGATCATATTATAGTTTTTACTATTGATCCAAAAATTTATATGGCCTCGAGCTTTTAGCGGATTGTTCTTGGAAAAGCCTGTAAACGTCACAAGCCGTAACCCTCGATTACGCGCATGCTCAGCGCCACGAACCATATTAGGAGATTTTCCGCTTGAACTAATCAAAATAACGACATCACCGTGTTCCGCATGAAACTCAAGGGCTTTGGCCACCCACGCGTCATAGCCATAGTCATTCGCTAAGCACGTGATGAGGGATGAGTCATTAAACGTCACACAACGGACTCCCGCTGTTTTATTGAAATCGATTGAACAATGACTGGCAATGGCTGCACTCCCACCATTACCGACAATGATGACCTTTTTGCCAGTGGCTTGACAATCGCTCATCATCTCTTTTAACTCCACTAATTCTCTTGAGAGGTCAGTTTTCTCTAACACATCACGATAATGCGAAAAATAGTCTTCTAAAAATCGCATATCGTTCACAGAATGATTCTTCTTGACTTTCACACTCACGTCCTTGGCTGTTCTCTTTATTCGTGGCCTGGAATCAATACTCATGAAGCAATATTTAGACCAATCTCACTCTCTTACATAGATAACTAGTCATCACGATGGATTAGGACTTCATGGACGATAAAAAATTAACCGTGACCCTTGGTTCTCAAAGTGAAAGGTGACTTCCGGCATACCAGCCAGAGCCTTCCTGACGGCCTGCTGATTGTAAGGTTCGACATACAGCAGTAAAAACCCACCCCCACCAGCTCCCAACAATTTTCCCCCAATAGCTCCCGCATCACGTGCGCGTTCATAGGCTTCATCAATGAATGGATTACTCACCGAATCAGACAATTGCCGTTTATACATCCAGCTTTCTTGAAGCAATTCACCAAACTCTCTGAGATCACGACCATTACATAAGATTTTTGTCCCCTGTTCGACAAGAGTCTGCATATGTTTGAGTTGTGGGGCCACTTCTCCATTTTTTGTTCGAGACATTTGACTCTCAAGAATATCGTGAGCTGTGCGCTGCAGCCCCGTATAAAATAAGAGCAATCTGTCTTCTAAGGCTTTCAGCCGATCTTTTTGAACAATCACTGGCTTTACAGTGACGGTATCACCATCGCGAAATTCTAAATTGACAACCCCTCCAAGCGCACAGGTGTATTGATCTTGCAGTCCGACTCGCTCTTTAATCAATTCTCGTTCAACATACACGCTTTCCTTGGCGAGTTGTTCAGAACTGATTAATTCGCCTTTATAGGCATGAAGCGCATGGAGAAGTCCAACCGTAAACGATGAGGAAGATCCGAGACCGGTCCGGGCAGGGAGATCATTCACCACACTCATTTCGACACCGCCTTCAATATTGATATACCGCAAACATTCTCGAACAGACGGATGTTGAATCTCGTCAATCGAAGAACAGAGTTCCATCCGGGAATAACTGACGCGAATTCGATGATCAAAAAACTTGGTCAATGGTGTGACTGAGATCGTTGTGTACTTATCAATCGAGACACCTAAGGTGGCTCCCCCATAGGTCGTGAAATGCTCAGGGTAGTCTGTCCCGCCACCAAAGAAACTTATACGTACAGGTGTTTGGGTGATGATCATCGTATTACGCGCTCGCAATGATTGGCGTCTTATCCCACAGCATATGTTGTTGGAACCAATCAATCGTAGTGCCTAGTCCATCTTCTAAAGCTGTAAACCTGAGGTTGGGAATGTGTTTTTGTAACTTTTCAATTCTTAAGAACTTTGACCGTGCTCCGACGTACTTCGTCCGATCGAACTCAATGCGTTCAAAGGGATATCCCACTCTTTCACAAATCTTGCGAGCGAAATGCTTGATACTCAAGGCCTCCCCAGTCCCAATATTCACGATGTCATTCTCACACTGCTCACTCACAGCAAGTAGGGAGTTTATAAAATCATCCAGATAGATGAGCTCACGCGTTTGCTCTCCATCTCCCCATAACACAACGGGGTCCCCATAATACTTTCCACGAAGAATTTTTCTGATCAAATCGAAGACAAAGTGCAGTTGTCGGTCATCAGTATGGTATCCAGGTCCATAGAGAGTGGAGGGGACAACATAGACAAATGAGCCACCGTACTGGCGTTGAATCGCTTGCAATCCCACATAGAGCATTCGTTTCGTCATAGCATACGAAAATAAACTGTCGATTGGAGTCCCTTCGAGGTAGTGTTCTTCGCTGGTATCCAGGCTGGGGGCATAGGAACAACTTGTCCCGATTCCAACCATTTTGGCTTGGAACTGACATTCTTGCCACCACGCAAGCACCGTCGTATTGATTTTTTGGTTAATGATCCACTGCTCGCCCGAATGGTACAGACAAAAATCCCCAGCTTGAGTCCAGGCCGCAAGGTGATACACATAGTCATAGTGATATCGATTATAGTGATACAGACTCTTTGCGTCGGTCAGGTCTGCATCTTGCGACCCCAACCCTACGACCGTGTGACCAGCTTCAGACAGACGGCGACACAATGCCCGACCAAGAAATCCCGTTGCACCGGTAACCAAAATCTTCATGATAAGACGAGACTCGGATCAATGGGAAAATAAAACTCAACACCTTCCTTAATAAGATTTTGGTTATTCGCCAAGATCTCTTCCTTAAAATTCCATGCCAAGACATAATACATGTCAGGTGGTACGGCTAACTCGTCTTCCATAACAATACGAATATATTGTCCCGGAGAATACAGATTGCGGCGCAGTTCATTCTTTTCTACCAAACAATCCAGATACTCAGGACCGATTTCAAAATAGTTTAATAGTGTATTGCCTTTAACTGGAGCACCAAATCCATAAATGGTTCTTCCTTGGTCCTTCGCGACCTCCAGGAATTCTCGATTGTACGATTTCATCAATTGAATCTGTTCGGCGAACTTTTGATAAGTCGAAAACTCATTACTGTGTTGAACAGATTCTTCTTTTCGAAGCTCTTGAAGTCGTTGAGAAGGCATGTTCCTCCCAATCGGTCCCACAAACCCGACAATAGACCCACCGTGAATAGGAGAAAGGTATGCATCGAACATGGATAACCCATGTAAATTCAGTAATGTCTCAATCGTCTCCAAATTATAGTAAAGCAAATGTTCATGATAGATCTGATCAAACGCCAGATTCTCGATGATGCGCTTCATATACAGGAACTGAACGACAAATATGCCATCCGTATCCAAGACCGTTCGGATTCCATCGGTAATGTCATGGAGTTCTTCTAAATGAAAAAAAACCCCTGCCGCGTTAATGACTTGAAACTTGTCAGGCAATCGTCCAAGGAATTCGCCACTCACAAAAGCCTGTATCGTGTTGACTCCATTCTGATTCGCAATTTCCGCCGTGCCTTTCGAGGACTCAATCCCCAACACTTCATAACCTAACTGTTGATAGTGTTTGAGTTGGGTCCCATCGTTTGACCCAATATCTAACACTCGTTTGTGTTTGTGATTTTTTAAAAAACGTTTATCTACCTCTTCTGCAACATTTTTAAAGTGTGCATTAAGAGTCCGAGTCACTCCTGACAAATAGGTATGGTTCCCAAACATCACTTCTTTGGGAACCGTATAGTCCAACTGAGGAGTGTGACAATGATGACAGTACACAACACGCAAAGGATAGAAGGGTTCCGTTCCGATATCTTCGGCGCGAAGAAAATTGTTACACCAAGGTTGTTCTTGTAAATCGATGGCAAGCTCTAAATTGACGGAATCACATACTCGACAATTCATGCCGTCGGCCTCATAAAGATATTGTCAAATTGTGCATGTGAAATACCTGATCAAAACATTTTTTCGCCTGTACGAGAAGCAAGTATACCGATGTCAGAAATCGATACTCTTCAGTATTCCATGCAAGCCTTACTCTACCTAGGCTTGAAATACATTGTGGTCCAAGGCAATACGCCGGTGCTCGGGAATGTGCTCAAGACAGTATCAATTCATTAGCTAACTACCTCTTAGCTTTTTGGGGAAATATCATCACTTCTCTATTTTGATCTCACACCAGATGTTCCTATGGCTAAACATAAGAGGCGTAATGCTTGCTTTTTTACATCCTCATAAGCCCATGTCGTGTTCAATTCGTTTAGCCGAGTTTTCCACTCACTCCTCTAATACCATCCTGTATCGGTTGTCGACAGGGTGGAATGAGTTCGGCCGGAAGATGATCTGGGGAAAAGAACCGGAGTTCCAAACTTTCTTCGCTACACGTTAATTGACCGGATAGAATCTTTCCTTCCAGGACGACATCAATGATTTGCAATCCATGTTTTGTATCTGGATAGGTCACAATACGTTCTTCCAATTCAGAATAAATTCCAATGAGTTTGACAATCTCAATATCCAAGCCTGTCTCTTCCTTCACCTCACGAATGGCAGTTTGAGGAATCGTTTCCCCGACTTCCAGCTGGCCACCTGGCAATCCCCACCAGCCACAATCGGCTCGTTGCTCAAGAAGGATCCCGTTTTGTTCATCGCGAATCAGAACCCCGACACCAAGCCGAATCATGGTTTCAGGACCGACAGCATGTTGTGCAAACATCTCCGGGTACACACTAGAGAATACGGGATCATTAGACATTGGCATAGTGATTATTGCGCAACATCGTAAAGCACTTTCCTAACTCACGAATCCCAGCGTCTAATGACCATTGAGGGCGATATCCTGTTTCGAGAATTCGTGCATTCGAGACCATATAGTTGCGCTTATCCGGATCCTCTCCAACTGGTGCCTCTAAGTAGACAAATTTTGGGAAGATCTGTTGAATCGCTTGACACAGTTCAATCTTCGAAAAGTTGACGTCATCGAGACCCAGATTATATGGACGTCCCTTCATCGCATCAAAATGCTGAATCGTGTAAAGAAACGCTCTAGAGACATCCCGAACGTGAATATAGTTTCGTTTGAAATGTCCTTCAAAAATCGTGACCGCACGGTCGTGAACCGCACGATAGACAAAATCATTCACAAGCAGATCCATCCTCATTCGAGGAGATGCCCCAAACACAGTCGCTAACCGAAACGTCACGCTGGATTCACGATCAAGAACAACCTTTTCAGCTTTAACTTTTGACTCACCATACAGAGTGAGCGGACGCAATGGAGAATCTTCCGTACAGTACTTTCCAGGCTCACCGATGCCATACCCACTATTCGTCACAGGAAACAACACCATTTGCGATGGAGAAACCAGTTTGCACAGAAGCTGCACCGCATCAAAATTGATAGATTGAGCCCCAAGACGATCTTGCTCACACAACGGAGCTCCAACCAACGCCGCCAGAGGAATCATACAATCATGACACGCCACGAGATCACCCAACACTCTTTCATCACGACAATCGCCACGAAGCACCTTAAAATTGGCATTGGCACAACAATCCATAAGACTGGATTGTCGATACAAAAAATTATCTAACACTGTGACCTGATATCCTTGACCTAACAACTCAGGAACTAAGACTGATCCAATATACCCGGCCCCACCGGTCACCAACACTTTCATGGTCATTGTTTTCTCTCTTTCATCTCCTACGTATTGGAAAGCAATAGTGAGAAGTACGAAGTGAAACACCGAAAGTGACTCACGATTGAGATAACCCTATTCCTAGTTATATACTAATCCCTTCTTGCCTCTTTATGTGTTATGGCTATGAGACACTCGCCAATGAGGGAGTTTTGAATTTCGCTCCTTGTCCAGATCCTTGCATGCGACCGGTTAACCATTTTGCAAAGGCTAGCGCACAGGTCATTCCGGGTGAAGCCATATTCAAAACATGAATGCTGCGATCGGTTGATTCAACCACAATATCTTCTACCAATTGTCCATCTGATCGAATCAACTGTGAACTGATACCAACTCGACTCCCGATGGACAAGTCGTGAAGTTGTAATCCCTGGACAACTTTGCAGGCTTCTTTCCAAAAATACCGATGAGTCATGCTATGCGTTTCATCGTGCCAAGCTAGACGCATGAGTTTCCGGTTGCGGAATAGGGCTTTCCAGATCGCCTGCTGACTCGCTAACTTGACCATCGCGCCGACACGCTTCTGCATGAGTAGATAGGCCTCTCGACCACAAGCAGGAACGATACTCGGTCCCACGAGAACCGAATCATGTATCGTACGCGTGACGTGCATGGTCAGGAATGGCAACGACAAATCTGGAATGGGATAGACCATCGAGTGAATCAGTGGAGGGCCAGGACGTGTGACAGTAAAGTAGACTCCCCGCAAGGGCACCATGAGATACTCCCCACCAATTCCCATCAAATGCGCTAAACGATCCGCATGCAATCCGGCGCAATTCACGACAATCTCAGATGTATACTGACAATCAAGTGTCGCAACATGGACGGCATCAGCACATTCCTGAATATCGACGACCTCTTGCCAATAGCGGATGTTAGCTCCCGATTGGATCGCATCATTCGTCAGGGCCTGTGTGAAGGCCCTCGAATCAATGATGGCTCCTGTGGGAGAATACAGTGTCGTATGTCCATTCAGATTCGGTTCGTTGACATGTGCCTTCGCGATGGGAAGCAACGCGATGTCCTGCACACCGTTTCGATCCCCCCATCCTTTCAATCTTTCGAGGACAGGCACTTGGGTCTCATCCGTAGCCACCACATAGGTGCCGACTTGCTCAAAGGGTATACGGCGAGACTCAGCATACTTTCGTATCGCATGGTTTCCTTCAACGCAAAGACGCGCTGCCAATGTTCCCGGTTTTTCATGAAAACCTGAATGCACAATGCCACTATTCCGGCCACTCATATGCAGGCCAACAGCCGGTTCTTTCTCTAATAATAAGACGTTGCGGCGTTGTGCAGCTAGGCTACGTGCGATCGCACAACCGAGTATTCCGCCCCCGATAATTATGACATCATATGAACGACGCATCATCTCGCCCAAGACAATTCAAGTCCTATGCCATTATGCACGTGTTAAAAGGGCTTGCATTCTGCATTGAAGAGGTTGCGAGAGAAGAGACGAAAACAACCCTGGCAATTACTGCCGGGAGGGTAGGCAAGAAATGAGCAATAAAAAGGAAGAGAGCCTAGGATCAACAGATAACAAAATATGGCAATAGGATAGGAGTAAGGAACGAAGAATTCGGAGGATATTCAGGAAGGAGGAATTTTTCCTTGAGAGACATGACCAGGCTTTGGAAGTGTACGAGCTTGTTCTGGCTTCACAGACAGAGCATTGAGGTTTTCTTGTCGAACGGCTTCATAGAGTTCTTCGCGTAGGACGCGCACATCGGAGGGACACTCGATTCCAAGCCGAACTTGGCCCCCTTTGACTTGCACGAGAACGATTCGAATATCCTCACCGATTCGAATGGCTTCATCTTTTTTTCGTGTGAGTATTAACATAAGCCTTCCATGGCAATGTAGTTTGTCAACCCCGGGTGTTCCTACACAAACCACGAACACTAGAGGTCAACGTTCTATGCTCCCGATCCCTAGCGCAGTCTGACAAACATCAACCTCTCATCACTCCCTCCAAGCACATGACCTCTTCTTGAGCACCCCGTGTCTCTCCCGTCAGCGGAACCTGTAATGGAATCGATTCATGGAGGATAATTTGCTTGGCCCTTCGGGTGCGCAGATTTACAACAATAGGCGCACGCAAATTGACAGTCGCTTGCTCAGGCTTTCCCGGCGGAATCGTTACAATCACAGATATTGACACTTGATCATCATCATTGATCTCCAGCTCAGTCACACTTTCTTCAGAGATATTCGCAGAAAAGTCTGACTGTATGACATCGGCAGGCACAATCACGACAGCCAGAGTCTCGTCCTCAATTGATTGCAGCCATTGATAGTGCGAGTCTTCCTCAACGTCGAACACGACATACCTCGTGTGAGTCGGCAACCCAACAAGCCCAGTGGGAAACGTCACGATCGACTCTTCAGCAACGTCAACTTTGCCAAAACGACTGGTGGAAACTTTCATGGTTGTTCCTTACAAAATTCAATCGACCAAAGGGCGATCTTATGTGTCTTCACCTTTCTCCTGCAAGCAGCCTCACAGTAATCCTATCGGTTAATTATTTGAAGAAGTTTAGCACAATAACTCTCACGCTCCATGTTCGACTATACCTAATGTAGATCAATCTTGCCTACAGAGCAATATGAGATTTCGTCTTTTGTCATCGACTCGAAGAGGGCAAGTATAGGACCTCGAACACATTCCCTCAATCATTGAGGGTTTACTGGAAGAGACAGATATTCATCAACGTGAATCTCTGCGCTGATATGTTCAGCCTCACCCTCAGCATAGTGGGTTGAAACAGTCAGAAAACGCTTAACGATTCTTTGACGCTACGACAGTACACCACAGCATCCCCATCTTGTTGGAGAAGTGTCCCCCACACAGACAACTGGAGCGGACAATGATTGATGATTAAGATGCCAGCCATTATGGTTCACGTCTTGGCGTGAATAGTTTTTCGGCTTGCCGGTCATAGTCATAGGCGATAAACTCAATACCATCTCTTCCGCTGCTCTTCACTAAGTACAGCGCATTGTCGGCAGCGTTAATGAGCGCCCGCACATCGTCAGAGAACGGAGCTTCCCATGTGGTAACTCCCTGACTCGCGGTCATGGTTATCGCTGAGTCAGAAATAAGAATTGGCTCTTCAGAAAGTGCTGCCTGGATACGTTCAGCTTGCTTTATGGCCGTCGAGGAATCACTTCCAGGAAGAACGATCAAAAACTCTTCTCCTCCATATCGCCCTATCGCATCATAGGGACGAAGACATTCATGCATTCGCTGAGTCGATTCCACAAGAACGTAATCACCTGCCAAATGTCCAAACTGATCATTGACTTTTTTAAAGTTGTCAAGATCAGCCATAATGAGGCTCAAGGGAAGACCGTCCCGTAGAGCCCGAGCCAACTCTCGGTGCAAGTAGTCCATGATCGCACCATGGTTCAGTGACTTGGTCAGTGGATCTTGCATGGCTTGAATTCTGAGTGTTTCTCGGGCCGCGATGAGTTCTGTCTGTAAATCCACGATACGCTTTCCTGAACGTAGTCGAGCTTCAAGTTCTCCAAGATGAAAAGGCTTACACAAGTAATCGTCGGCTCCCGCTTCCAAACCAGCGATAAGATCCTGGGTATCATCACGCCCTGTTAACAAAATGACATACACGTATGGATCATTCGATTGCGCTCGAATGTTTTGACAGATTTGAGGGCCATCGAGTCCTGGCATCATCCAATCAAGAATCGCCACCTGAGGCAACTCTTCTGTTTGTAGGATCTTCCATGCGGCTTCACCATCAGTACAAGTCACCACCTCATGACCCCACTGACGCATCCGATAGACAACCATATGCAGTGTGAGAGGATCATCATCAGCAACTAAGACTCGCATATTCGTTCTCTTTACCTAAGGAGAGTGCCTGTCAATAAATTACAGGTAGATCTTTGAATTGTATAAGACTACGAATCATGACAATATTGGGACACGTTTAGTATGAATGGAGAGGAATACAGACATCGGATTATCGTAGCTGTAAACATCACATACTCTTATCGGTCTTATCGGGTCTGGTCAGGGAAACCTAAAGGATGTAAGAAGAAAAACGTCAAAACCACAGAGAATCTAACGAAGAAAATTCAGAAGGCTTGTTTCAAACTGGCGAGTTAAGACTGACAGGGATGCCTCGAGATTGACTTGTAACGTACTGAGTTCTGAGGCCACTTTAGCAAGATCAGCGTCCTCAAAGTCTGATCGAAGCGTATCGATATTTACATTCACCAAACTTAAGCTTTCTTTCACCGTATCCAAGCGATTCACTCGAGAGCCCACATCAGCTCGCGCATTGTTCACTTGGCTCAATGCACTATCTAAGTTCGCGATTGCCGTCTCAATTCCATCTACGTCATTCGTCGCCAACGCTTGATGAAAGTCTTGAAACACGGTAAACACATTGACCGTCGGCCCCGAAAAGACACGGCTGCCAGGAACATTGGTACTCACTGACTTACCATCACCTATTTCAACAGCCACGTCGTTAGAATCACCTTGATAGGTATATCCTGTTCGGACATAAAAGACATCGCCAGTCGCCGGCGACCCAGTGATTGTAGCGGTTAATCCGTCAAACGTCAGAGGGCTACCCCCTCCTGAGACTTCGCTTTCTCCAGTCGTCAGGTTCAGCACATCAAAGTTCGTACCGTTGTACTGCACTTCATACAGATTGGGCTCAAGGGCCGATGACGTGGAAACCACCCCCGAAATAGCTCCAGTCCCAGTATTGTTCGTGCCAACTGAAGTCGTCACCGTACCTAACACATAGGGATCAGTGAGTGTCTCATGACCTGCAAAGATTGAGCGTCCGTTTAGTTGAGTATTGGCCAGCCCAGATAATGACTGAAATAACTGGTTGACTTCTTTTCCAATATTGGCTCGTTCAACATTTGAGTTCGTATCATTCCGAGCTTGAATGGCGAGTTCTCTCGCTCGTTGGACAGCATTGCCAACTCTCGCAAATGTGCTATCAGAAAGATTCAGTCTTCCCACTCCTTCATTGATCGAAAAGAGGCGTCGTTGCGTCGTGGCGATGACATTTTTGAACTGACTGATGCGCTCAGCGGCAGCAGGATCATCGGAAGGTCGATTCACACGCTTCCCGGAAGAAATTTGTTCTTGTCGGTCAAAGATATGGCTTCGGATGTTCTGCACTGCCCTCAACAAGGCATCCGTCTGTTGTCGATCAGTGACTTTCATTACTTATGAACCCATCCTAAAACGTGAAAAAATATAAGACGAAATCTTGTTCTCGGTTCTGACAGTTCACACGGTTATTGTGATTTGCATGCAACGTTTGACACTTTAACAACTCGTTACACGTTTTCCGTTTCCCGTCTACCGGCCAAGAGCAAGAACGGTTTCAAGCAGATCATCTGCCAGCGTAATCAGACGTGCTGAAGCTTGGAATGCACGCTGAAAACTCAAAAGATGAGTTAATTCTTCATCTAATGAGACTCCTGAGACACCTTCTCGAAATGATTCCACTTGCTGAGTCTCCGCTTCTTTCGCGATAAGAGACAAATTGACTTCACGAGTCGTACTTCCAACATTTCCGGCTGTAATCGTCTGATAGTCGTTCAGCGTGACACTCCCTAGGGTACTTTGTCTGGTCGTATGAATATCTACTAACGCAAGCACGTTGATATTATTGCCAGGCACGCCCGCTGATGTAGAAGACGCAGCAATATCATCGGTATCAGTAAGCGCCACGGAGAAATCAGCAGCCGCATCTTTATGAGCACTCACCGTAAAGATATCGCCGGCTGCAGGGGCACCTGTGTTGTTCGTGATCACTGCGGTAATTCCATCAAACACGATATTGTTTCCCGAGGTATATGATTGACCACTCAGTACCGTCGTTCCGTTCGTCGTATCGAGCACATCAAAGGTCGTGGCGTTGGTAAATGAAATTTGATACGTGCTAAACGTGAGAGAACTAGCCGTTGAGATCGCAACAGACGTTCCACTTGCTCCACCCGTATTCCCATCATCTGCTCGCGGAGCGTCAGGGCTCAGAGCGGTAAAGAAGGCGTTGTTCGTATCACCATCTAAATCGTAGCCAACATCGTGTTGTTGGTTAAACTCATTCACCAGGACAGCGGTCGTTCGATCCAACCGATCTTGAAACCCCACAATGTCGATATCACGAAGAGTCAGAAGACCCTTCACCCTTCCATCGGCAATCCGAGGAGTAATCACGAGCTGTGTTCCGTCGCTACGAACAACGGCGATATCATTGAGTGGTGGATTATCTACATCTGGAGTCTGAACGAGTGTATTGGCCGTGTTTCCAGAAACTAATAAATGTCCCCCAACATTAATGGTTAACCCGTCTCTCCCATCAACTGCAGAAACATCAACAAGCTCCGCTAACTCGTTCACGCGGAGTTGACGCTGATCCCGAAGATCATGAGCCGCGCCACCACTAGCCTCTGCACGAAAGATAGAGTCATTGAGTGTGGCAATCTTCGTGGCAACGCTATTAATCGTGGTGAGATGCCGACCAATCTCACCATCCGCATCGCGTCGTATCTGTTCTAATGAACCTGCAGCACGATTCACTTCATCGGCCAATGCATTGCCTTTTCCGAGAAGAACTGTTCTCTGTACTGTTCCCTCCGGATTCGTTGCCACATCTCGTACGGCATTAAAGAATTCCGTCAGACCATGGCTAATGCCATTATTTTCACCTTCAGTAAATACCCCATCCGCTTGTATGAGGAAATTATGTCGGGAATCGAGTCGACCGACATCTTCCTTCAATTTCGTGATTTGTTGCTCTAAAAACACGTCGACATTCCGTCGAATGTCATTGACGCGAACTCCTGCCGCATCTTGCCCATTGGTTGGCGTAGCCGTCTCGAGCACAACTTCCTGACGAGAATAGCCTTTCGTCTCGATATTGCTAATGTTATGAGATGTGGTCGCGAGGCCTTGCTGATGGGCACGAATCCCCGTTCTCCCAATCTCAAAAATCTGTCCTATCCCTGCCACTAGTGCCTATCCTTCCACATTCAAGGAAGTCGATACCGAGGGAAACTTCAAACTTCCAGATTCCCCATACATCGGTTGAAACCCTAGACCTCCATGGACCACATTCATTGCCTCACGGACAACATGAAGGCCACGGCTGATCAACCCAGCGTTGTTCTCGCTGAGTTGTTTTACACGCTGACCAACCGATATGAGCTGCTTTAGCGTATGCTTTGCCGGTACAGATTCCGGAAGCGAGCATTTAAGCACCCAGTCCAGCGATATCTCTTGACTGAGCCCCTCACTCAGCGCCCTCACACAGGCCACGCGTTCTTTTTCAACTCGTTGAATATGCGTTAACACGTCCTCTTTTCTTCGGGCGATGTCGACACATTCTTGATAGTTTGACTTTCGGAGCGCAGACCATTCTTCATGAAGTAGCTGGCCAAGTTGCTCATACGCAATACACTCATCTTGAAGAAGTTGATAGAGTTGCTTCCAGAGAGATGTAGATGCCATAGAGAATCCTCTTTCAATCCTGAAAATTAGGATAGAGCCAGTGCGTTGAGTAGCGTGTCGCGCGCGAGGGCATCGGCAATCTGTTTTGAGTTGGCCAAAGACTGATTGGATTCGATCGCTTGACGAATCGCCTGCACTCGATCATCCCGGACATCAGGCACTTGAACCGCCCGCGTCGTCAGATCCCGTACTTCTTGGGCAAACCCTGAGAGAGCCACATCATCCTGGGTGCGGCTTGTTGAAATTTGACTTGATTGACGCTGGTCGTGAGGAACAACCGCTTTTGGCTGAATAGCCGAAAATAGCCGACCTAGTTCACCGCTGGGATCTAGGCTAGAAATTGTCATGAGATACCTTGCCTCCTTCTGTAATACTCTATCGGAGGCTATCTGCTAGAACTTAACAGGTCTTCTTAAAACAACACATAACAGCTACTTCTTGGGGGAGGTCTGATCCGGGGGAGGAGTCGGCTCTTGGGCCAGAGAAGCAAGCACAAAATCAGCTAATCCGACCCCTCCGGATTGGGCGGCACGCTTCGCAATTTCTTCATCATAGAAGGAGTAAAAGGCCTCTCCCATAGGATTAGAGGTTAAACTTCCTTTGGGAATCGTTGTCCGCATCGCCTTCATGAGATAGGAAAGGAAATAGCTTTCATATTCCACCGCGGCTTTTCGAACATCAGCATATTCTTGTGTTCGTTCAATCTTCTCGAGTCGAGCACTTCCAAGAGCGTCAATCGGAGAAATATATGTAGGGCTGAGAAATCCGTCAATCACTTATTCGATCCTCGTTGCTCGTCGTTCATATCTTGTTTTTTCGCTTCACCTTTCACACTTTACAATTCATGTCCTTAAATCATCTCCATATCAGCTTGTAGGGCTCCAGCCGCTTTTGCCGCAGTCAATACCGCAACAAGATCACGTGGTCCCACGCCAATAAAATTCAGTGCCTTCACCAAATCCCCCAGCGTCACAGATTTATCAACTTGGATGACTCGTCCTGGATCTTCTTCAACCGTTGGTTCCGATTCTGACGTGACGACCGTTTCACCAGCTGCATTACCAACGAGACCAGGGGCCTCTGGTTGCGAGACATCAAAACTTGTCTTCACTTTAATCGTCAGACTCCCATGGGATATGGCCATATTGGACAATCGGACATGTTCTCCCATCACAATGGTCCCGGTCCGTTCATTCACGATCACTTTGGCTCGCACATCAACATTCACATCAAGCCCTTCCACCGCGGCGATCAATTGAACAATCTTTCCTTGAAAGGCTTTAGGCATGCCGACTTTCACTTGCCCCGAGCTAACCGGTGAGGCCACCCCTGCCCCAAAGTGCGTGTTAATAGCTTCGGCCACTCGAAGTGAAGTCGTAAAATCCGCCTCCCGAATACTCAAAGAAAATGAGTTCCATTTCTCGATATTCAGATCCACCGATCTCTCCACTATGGCCCCCCCAGGTACAATCCCTCCCGACTGCTGATTCTTCGTGACTGTCGATCCAGATGCTCCGGCTTCAAATCCTGAAGTAGAAATTGGACCTTGCGCCACGGCATAGACTTGTTGATTGGGTGCTTTAAGCGGAGTGAGCAGCAATGTGCCACCCTTGAGACTCTTAGCATTGGCTAGCGAAGAGACCTGGATGTCTAATTTCATCCCAGGCCTAGCGAATGGCGGCAATTTTGCTGTCACCATAACAGACGCAGTATTTTTCGTGAGCAGCTGAATGGGATCCACCTTCAAATTAATACCCATCGAATTAAGCATAGAGATAATAGCTTGAGCCGTGAATTGTCCGCCGACAACTGAATCACCGGTTCGGTCAAGACCAACGACCAACCCATAGCCTATCAGTTGGTTATCTCGAACGCCTTCGATTGAGGCAATATCTTTGATGCGTGCGGCATCACCAGAAACCGGACTCAGGACACAGATAAGAGTAAAAAGTAAAAGGTGAGGGGTGAGGAGACCACAAGAAACTCTTAAAATAGTCGAGCCGGATCTTGTCAACTTACTTCTCACGTTTCACTCCTCACTATTTTAGAATGGAATAATCCAATCAAGAATCCTTACTAACCAACCAGGACGCTGCACATCATCCACCACCCCAAGCCCGGTATACTCAATCTTGGCTTCCGCAATAGAAGAAGACAGAACGCTATTGGTCGTGTCAAGATCAATTCGACGGACAATTCCCTTTAAAATCATCGTCTGTTTTTCACTATTCACCGTGACCTCTCGTTTTCCTTGAATCCGCAGGTCTCCATTTGGCAGCACTTCTGTTACCCTCGTGGCGATTGTTCCGGTCAACGTATCTTCACGACTCGTCGAGCCCGTGCCTTCAAATTCATTCTCGGTACTTGCCTCTATGCCCAAGCCATCGGTGAAAGACGCTGCAAAATTATTAAACCCAAAAAGCGAACCTCCGATGGAGTTGTTGTACGTCGATTCACGATCAGCCGTGGTGCTGGCTGATTTTGACCCCCTATGCTGCTCGACTATTTGGACTACCACGATGTCACCAACACGGCTTGCTCGGCGATCTTCGAATAAATACGCACGGCCATTTTCTTCTTGCCACAGCGAGCCCGTCGTCTCAGGAAGCGATAGTGGTGGCTGTTCGAAAGGTTTTTCTTCGACATTCTTGATAGGTTGGGATGGGGTGGAGCACCCGTATAACATGATCAACAAACACAGAATACGCACCACACTCCACATCCAATCCATCGACGAATGCCAATTCTTCAAAACCGGACCTCAACCACTCCTGCGGCGAGGACCGTCCCGAGAATATCTCTCCCCGAAGTTTGATTCGTCACAGGAATCAGCTCACCTGATTGCCCGGAGGCTTTGGCCACTCCGATGGTTTGAACAAACAGACCGCCACGCCTGACCTCAATCATCACTCGATCCCCTTTGTGCACAAGCGGAGGATCAGTCACGTACGATGGACGAATGGGTTGATAGGGCGCGAGAGACCGTGTAGCTTGTTTTCCGATGAGATCATCAGGCTGCATGATGACATCTTGATTCAATGTTCGAAGATTAACCGACGTTTTAACCAAATCATTGGCCTGCAACACTTCGTGAAACTTAATCCAACGCACGGGAGTCATGACTTCTGCACGAGCGGTGACCGATGTGACAACGCTCACGGTCTTGATCAGTTGAGAATCAACTGAAACTTGAACTCGAAAGGCGCGTCGACCGGTCAAATTCCCAAATCGATCAGGAGGTATTTCCAAAACCACTTGTCCCTTTGGCACCTCAATAGGAGTTTTAGGAAACAACACTTTGACACTCAACTTCAAATCTTGAGACTCGATCCGCTCTCGTAATTCCTCCATGATTCTCTGATGAAGTTGTGGAATCGTTATCACTTGCGTCTGTAATGACTTTTTCTCTTTACTCTTGGCTAATGACACGTCTACCGGAGTCAGAGTTGTCACCCCTAACACCCCACTAATGACTAGACTGAACATCATCATGTACTTCATCACTTACCGCCTTAGATTATTCGCCACTTGCATCATGTCATCCGATGCTTGAATCGCTTTGGCGTTTAACTCATAGCTCCGTTGAGCAATGATCATATTCACCATTTCATCAGCAATATTCACGTTCGAAGTTTCTAAGAACCCTTGTTGAATGAGGCCAAATCCTGTCGAGAATCCTGGAGTCCCCTGTTGAGCAGCACCTGATGCCGCACTTTCAGAAAAGAGATTATTTCCTTGCGCAACGAGACCTGCCGGATTATCAAATCGTACAAGCTGAATTTGTCCAACCTGTGTAGCCGTGGACACCCCAGGCAGAAGAACCGACACCGTGCCATCTGAGCCGATATCAACTTTCAGTGCCCCTGAAGGAATGGTAATGGTGGGAACAAGCGTATCACCATCTCCAGTCACAATATTTCCGGTATTGTCTTGTTTGAAGGACCCGCCTCGTGTGTACATCGTCGTCCCATCAGGACGTGTCACTTGAAACATCCCCCGACCTTCGATTGCCATATCCAACTCATTAAAGGTTTGCTTCAGGTTTCCCTGAATAAACTCTTTTGCAACAGTCACGGGGCGGACACCTAGTCCCACTTGCATCCCAACCGGGAACACCCCGACGGTTGAGGCACTTGATCCAGGGAGACGAGATATTTGATAAAGCAAGTCTGCAAATTCTGCGCGTCCCCTCTTAAACCCAGTAGTATTCACGTTCGCTAAATTATGGGCGATCGTATCGATGTTTAACTGTTGAGCAAACATCCCGGTTGCTGCTGTATGCATTGCACGAATCATGAGTCAACCTCTCTGCGTCTTTTGATTTGAGTATTCATATAGAAATATATACGTTTCAATGACATTGTGAGCCGTTTCGTCAAACTCAACGGTCGCTGATAACATGTGTCCCTTTATGGCTTGCCCACGCTTGATCCTTCATGTCTTCTAGCCTTGGACACGTGCGACTTGAATGACTTGACCTGCCAGCTCATCCATGGTCGTAATAGCTTTTTGCATTTGTTCATATGCACGAGTCACCTTAATCAACTCCACAAGATCCATTCCCGGATTAATATTTGATCTTTCCAACATCCCCTGTTGAACTGTCGTGTTGGGAGCCGATTCAACCCTGTCTGGAATTTGCCAATACAAATCGCCAGTTTTTACTGGAACACCTGATGGAGGAAGATCTTCGATACGTAACTGATCGAGCACTGTATTGTTGACGCTGACCGATCCTTTGGCATCGATGGATACCTCTCCAGGTGGGACCATAATCGGTCCTTTCTTCCCCATCAATGGATCACCACTATGCGTGATCAACTCTCCCTTTTCATTTTGAAAGAGACGCCCTCCTCGAAAATGTCGATCCCCATCGGCGGTTTTTACGACAAAAAACCCTGGACCATTGAGCCCCACATCCAATGTTCGCCCAGTTTGTTCAAGAGCTCCCTGCGCAATCTCAGGAACAATTCTGCCGACACGAGGAAACAAATCCATGCCGGCTAAGGGTCTTCCAGAAGCCGAACCAAGTATTGTTTCAAACACAGGCTTATCTTTCTTATACCCTGTGGTATTGACATTCCCGATGTTATGAGAAAGAACTTCTAAGCGTCGTTCAAAGGAAATGGCCCCAGCCAAAGGAGGATAAATACCTCGATTCATAGTCTTCTCCTCATAAAATGAGTCTAACCAATTGAAAAGCAACGGACATGCCAAGGATGCAATAGGGGAAAAATAAAAGGCTAACAGTCACAAGAGAAGGCTGAACGAGTTCAACACGACACAATTGTTGAGTAAACCTAATTTTCCAGGAAGGTTTTTCCAGTTGTCAGGAAAATTTTTCCTCTACGGATCTAGAATTTCTGGGCATAAGAACGGAAGAATATGCCGCATCTCTGGTTTTTGCCTATCGACCAGAAGGGGCAGTGCAATGTAAGACCAAAACAGTGAGAAGATAATGATGAAAAGTCAGGGAATTCCGACATGGGACTTTCATCACTTACGATTAACTTCTTGTTAAGAATTCACGAAGGGATTTCGTTGAACGGGAGGGGCATGAGTATGACGAAGGATGATAATTTCAACTCGGCGGTTTGCAGATCGGCCCTTGGCTGTCTCATTCGATTCCACCGGACGTTGTCCAGCAAAACTTGTTGCAGAAAATCTTTTAGGGTCTAGTCCACGAATTTCCGTAAAATACCGAACAAGTATACTGGCTCGTGAAGCAGACAATTCCCAATTGGAAGGAAACGGCCCGGCTTTGATGGGCACGGAGTCCGTATGTCCTTCTACCGTAATATAATTGGGTAATTCTTTCACAAGACTGGCAATCAAGTCTAAGAACTCTTTGACCTCTTGGCTCAGACTCGCACTGCCGCTTTCAAATAAGGCATCGTCGGAAATTCGAATGTTCAGTCCTCGAGCCCCTGACTTTACCGACACACCCTTCGGCAGCTTAATGCTCTGTATGGCATTGGCAATCTTGACATAGGCTCGAACATTATCCTTCACCTTTGGTGGGTCCGTCGTCAGCACTTCTTTGCGTTTTTCAAATGGCAATTTGATGATCGAAAGGCTTCCCATTGGTTTGTGATTGCTGAATGCGCTCACCATCGACTCGCTCAGCGTTCGGTATTTCCCTTCATTGACGGATGAGACGGCATACATCACGACAAAAAAGGCAAAGAGTAAAGTGATGAAGTCAGCGTATGAAACCAGCCAACGTTCATGATTTTCGTGCTCTTCGTGTTTCTTTTTCAACGAGAGGACCTCGTCTATTTCGTATGGATAGTTCTATGCCTTCTTACTTCGCTGTGCTTCCGAAAGATACCCACTGAGTTTTTCTTCGATCATTCGAGGGTTTTCACCTTGCGCCACTGAAACAAGTCCTTCAATCACCATCAGTTTGCCTATGATCAATTCTTTGGCTTTCAATTTAATTTTCCCACCAGCGGGAAGGAAAATAAGATTAGCCCCACCGACTCCATAAATTGTGGCGACAAATGCTACAGCAATACCACCTCCCAATGAAGAGGGATCAGCCAGATTTTCCATGACGTGAATTAGGCCCATCACCGCACCCAAAATTCCAATTGTGGGAGCATAACTTCCAAAGGATTCCCACACTTTTCCAGCTAGCGTATATTCTTCCTCGAACATTTCGACTTCAACCTCTAAAATCTCTCGAATTTTTGGAGGTTCGGTCCCATCGACGACGAGCTGCACACCTTTAGCCATAAGGGGATCCGTTAAACTTTTTATTTGCCCCTCTAGGGCAAGAAGACCTTGTTTCCGGCTCACATTTCCTAATTCGACAATTTTTGCGATGATCCCCTGTTGATCCACATGGACGTTGCCAAACACCATCCCTAGGCTTCCCATCGCCTTCATAAAAACTGCCATGGGATAGTTAATCATGACGGCGCCTATGGTTCCGCCAAACACGATCAATGCCGCCGTGGGTTGAACAATCGAACTGATATGTCCACCTTCCAGGACCTGACCGCCCAGGATCGAAATCGCGGCAATCACAAGCCCAGCAATTGTAAGAATATCCATAAGACGTTACTCTTCTGAATGAACTTCAGGCGGCTACACCAAGAATTTGACCAAGATCTAACAACATCAACAGACGACCATGTACTCGACCAATTCCTTTATGAAATTCAGCACTGCCACCTTTTCCAGTGCTCGGCGGCGTTTCGATCAGGTTTTCTGGCAATCGGAGGACTTCTTCGACAGAATCTACGATGAAACCAAGAACAGTGTTCGCGATCTCAACCACGATAATTCGCGTGTCTTTGGTTCGATCTGCGGGAGGAAGGCCAAAGCGAGAACGAAGATCCAAGATCGGGATCACTTTTCCACGTAGATTAATCACTCCTTCGACGAAGTACGGGGCATTGGGAACTGTGGTCAACTCAACCATCCGAATAATTTCCTGTACGCCTAGAATATCAATCGCAAATTCCTCATCGCCGACGTGAAAACTCACTAATTGAAGTAAAGCTCCACTGTCTTCAGTAGACTCATCAAGAATATTCGTTCCTTGAATTTGTACATCTGACATTGCCAAAACCTCCGTAGATCAATGGTGGACGCAAACCGCCCATAAGCAATACGCTTAAGTATGAACTTCCAACGGTAGCCCACTCCCCGGTACCGTCATCTTTTGGATTCGATTGAGGACCTCAGAAGACATCCATGAAATGGGTAAGACTGCATCGGCATAACCGGCATCAATAACGGCTTTCGGCATACCGTAAACCATACACGTTTCCTCATTTTGGACAAGCGTACATCCTCCCGCTTGTTTAATCGCATGCATCCCAACCTCTCCATCATTTCCCATCCCTGTCAGTACAACCCCAATAAGAGACGATCCAAAAATTTTCGCTGCAGATTCCATAGCCAGGTCTACAGACGGTCGATAGGGCAAATGGGCTGGATCTGGTGAGACTCGTATGGCTACCTGTCGTGCCCTTGTGGCTTCAAGACGAAGATGCCGACTGCCTGGGGCTACAAAAACTTTTCCAGCTTCTAGTAAATCTCCATCCTTCGCCTCACAAACCACCAAAGGGCATAGTTGATTCAGCCGATCAGCAAAGGGTTTGGTGAAGTATTTAGGCATATGCTGGACGATAATGACTGCAGATGAAAGAGTCGAAGGAAACTCTTCAAGCATCTGTTGAATCACTTTTGGACCACCAGTGGAAGATCCAATAATCACTAAAGAATCAACCGCCGTGCAACGCTCACAATCGTTTCCAGAAATGGACTTCGAATGGGCAACCTCAGGTTGATAAGGATGAGAGGCAGATTTCTTCTTTTCCAACCTCACTTTTTCGTCTGCAAGCCCGGTGATTTTGCCTCCCGACAAAGCCGCAGCTTTCACTTTATCAACGAGAAGTTTCTCAATCTTTGAGATATCAAAGATCGACCCATTGAGTTGTTTAGAAATGAAGTCCATCGCTCCCAACTCAAGGGCATGAATCGTTTCTTTTGCTGAGTCCTCTGTCAATGAACTCACCATGATGACTGGAAGAGGGCTGTGCTTCATCACAGATTTAAGAACCTCCAATCCGTTCATTCCGGGCATGTCAATATCCAGAGTCATGACATCAGGTGATAATTCCGCTACTTTTTTAATCGCTTCTTCCCCATTTCGTGCCTGACCAATCACTTTAATTTCAGGTGATTTTTTGAGCATACCTGTAATAGCGTTACGTATAAATGTTGAGTCATCAACAACAAGCACACGAATACATGTAGTCATTGCTACCTTGTTTTCCAAATGTCATTTAGCATTCTTCACGAACCATCATTAAGAAGACACAACGTGCGAGAACGAATTCTTGAAAGCGCATCGATTGCTCTGATAGTCTGCCTAACATCATACATTTTCTACATACAAAGATTGGAAACACTTATGAACCGTCACCCTAGTACCGAAGCCGAACGTCTCATGCTCGACGCCAAGAAAGCTATTCTTCAAGAACAGCATCGTCGTTTTCAGGAATTACAGAAAGAAGGTCGATGGGATGATGCCATGCAGCAACTTCACGTGACACTCTCCTGTGCAGCAGACCTTCTCAAGGACTCGGTCGTTGTACTCGAGCAGGCCGTGAACAGACGTCAGGAAAATCAAACACATTCTCCTCCTGATTCGCCTTGTCCATCCGATCCCAATGCCTCTTAAAGTGCTTGTCTCAGTGAGCGGCATTATCCATGCTGCTCACTCTGAGATCATCTAGACTCGAAATGTTCCAACCAAAGCCTGTAATTCTGAGGCAAGCACGCTCAGGTCATGACTGGCCTTGGCAGATTCATTCACACCACCTGAAGCTTCTTTCGAACTCTGGGCCACCGCTTCAAGATCACTCGCAATTTGTCGTGTCGCGGATGATTGTTCTTCAGCGGCATCAGCGATTTGTTGGATCATGGAAGTTGTTTGATTGACCATAGACTGAATTCTCTCCAGGGCTTCACCAGTCTTATTGGCTAACTCAACACCTCCCATAACCCGCTGAGTCCCATCCTCCATTGAGGCCACAGCACTCTTGGTATCCTGTTGAATCTGTCTAATCATATCGCCAATTTCTTTCGTGGCTTTCGTCGTACGCTCTGCTAATTTTCTGACCTCATCAGCCACCACAGCGAATCCTCGACCTTGTTCTCCCGCCCGTGCCGCCTCAATCGCCGCATTTAATGCGAGTAAATTCGTTTGATCGGCGATGTCTTCGATGACCCGTACAATCTCGCCTATTTGATCAGAAGATTTCCCTAGCGTCATAATGATATTAGCTGATTGTCCTACCGCGTCAGAGACCTGCTGCATACCATGAACTGTCTGTTCCATCACCTCATGACCCGTACGAGCCGTTTCAGACGTATCTTGCGCAATTCTGGCAGCTTCCGTTGAATTTCTCGCAACCTCACCGGCTGTCATGGTCATCTCTTCGACAGCAGAAGCTGATTGCACCATACGAGAGTTTTGACCTTCTGCGCTCTGAGACAACTCTTCGGATGTCGCCGACAATTCCGCGGATGATGAGGCAATTCGATTGGTGGCTTCGAGAACCCTGCACATCGATTTTTGAATTTTTTCGATAAAGAGATTGAAATACCGTGCGAGTTCTCCAATTTCGTCCTGACTCACGACCGGAACTCGCTTGGTTAAATCACCTTGACCTTGAGCAATATCTCGAGAAATAGCGGTCAGACTCGTCAACGGCGTCAGAACAAACTTTTGTATCAAGACGTAGACGAGAACTAAGCAAGCTATAACCGTCGCGGCCAAGAGCCCCCCAGTCCGCATCATCGATGCCATCATACCTTCTTGTGCATTGGTCATTGGCATGGAGACGGACAAGAGACCGATTAAATCTCCGACTTGTTTGCCAACGTGACAATTCACACAAGCTTGCACGGAGGCTTTGTCTGCACTGGCCCGTCGATACGTCAATACGCCATTGACCATTTCTTGAGATGAATAGGATTCGGCACCGCCCACAATCGCGGCCATGGCCTGTCGTTCAAAAGTATCTTTAGGCGCATTCGCCGGATTCATCGGCTGATCACTCACGAGTCGAGCTTGAAAAATTCCTCTCTCACCAAGCTTCTTCCCAATTTCTTGGGTCGCCGTGGCAGGAAATGGGATAGCTTGTGGATCGGTCCCATGCTCACGAGCCACGACGATGTCCGACCCGAGTGAAGATTTCTTCAACTTTCCAACGTAGTTTTTAGCAATATACGCGCGAGTGACCTCAACTTGAGCTTGAATCATCTTACCTTGCTCTTCTAGTAAAGACTCTAATCGATTTTGTTCTTGATTGAAGAGAAAGAAAAGTCCAACCGTGATCATGACAGCAGCAATACAGCCAAGTGATACAACTAACTTCATTCCAATCTTCAAGCTATTCATCGACACATTCCTTTCATACTAGAAAAACAAAATAGACCATTCTCATTCGTTATCATTGCAATCGAAAACGCCCTAACGATGTCTGAAGCTCGGAGGCCATCCGGGCTAGATCACTTGTGGCTGACGCGACTTGACCAACACTTCCCTCATTCTGCTGACTCAAGCTCGCGACAGTCTGAATGCTTTGGGCGATTTGATCAGATACTTGCGATTGTTCTTCAGTGGATCCGGCTATTTGGTGAATCATATCAGCGACTCGTTGCACACCGTCGACGATTTCACTCAGACGTTGGCCAGCGTCTTGGGCCAACTGCATGCCATGCTGCGCTTCGGTCGTTCCAGCTTCCATCGACTGGACAGCTTCGATTGTTCCCGCTTGAACTGTTTCAATCACACCGGCAATCTCTTTCGTAGCCTTGCCGGTTCGTTCTGCAAGTTTCCTCACTTCATCAGCGACAACCGCAAATCCACGACCCTGTTCGCCGGCACGAGCGGCTTCGATGGCAGCATTTAACGCGAGCAAGTTTGTCTGATCGGCAATGTCTTCGATGACACGAATGATTTCACCGATTTCCTGAGAACGTTGGCCTAAGGCGTTGATGCGATCCGCAGAAGCCTGCATCGTCGTCGTCACCGTCTCCATGCCTCGAATCGATTGGGCGACAATCTCTCCACCCTTGACCGCAGACTGATTGACCTCTTGTGCATTACCTGCAAGGACTTGTGCATTTTTCGCCATCTCTCCTGCGGTCGCCGACATTTGATCGACGGCTGTAGCCACCTGTGTGGCTTGAGTGGACTGTTCTTGACTAGCCTGCGCCACCTCTTTGCCATTGGCCGAAAGTTCTTCAGAGGAGGATGCCACCGTTTGAACGACCTGATTAATCTGTTGCAACATCTGATTAAGGTGATCTAAGAAACCGTTAAATGCCATTCCCATTTGTCCTAGTTCATCGTTGGTTGACACTGTTACTCGATGAGTTAGATCCCCTTGAGATGCTCGTTCCGCAACTTCCATAACCGGCTTCAATTTACTCACGACCTGTCGCCCCATAAAGATGCCGATAGGAACCACGAGCGCTGTACAAATCAATAATGCCAGCATCAGCTTTTGTTGAATCGAAGTAGCCTGAGCATACGCTTCATCAACCGGAACTCTGACGAGCACAGACCAATTCATGCCAGGATATCCTAAGGCACCTTTAAAGTGAGAATATCCACCTATTTGTGTGACTTGTTTCCGTACATGAAACGATTCACCATAACCTGTTTTACCGGCAACCGCCTCCTGAGCACCACTCACTCCCGCTTCTTTTAAATTGAACTGCATAATGACATTCTGCATATCATGGACAACGTTTTCGCTCCCATGCCCAATGGGATCATAATCAACAATAACGTTCCCCGATTTATCTAAAAGAGTCACTTCAGCACCGGGATATCCAGATATCTTGAGCTCTTGGTAGGTCTGTTGAATAATTTCTTCAACAAGAGAAAATTTAGCTCGGTTCGTCCAATAGGCAATGACATCGCCACCTTCGCTATAGACCGGAGTGGAAAAGCCTAATGTCAAACCATCATTTTCTTGATAGACTGCTTTAACATCATTATCAACATGTACGTCTTCAATATAGGTTCCAGTCGATATATCATTACCAGGCGCCGTGAAAGGCATTTTGGTCGTGTAGGTTTCATTCACGAGTGCCTGAAACCATTCAGCTTCCTTATAGTTCTTCTTATACAAGTGAGCAGTGTCAATGGAGCTTCCATTTGCATCTTTATCGTTCACCGCAATTACATCGCCTTGTGGATCAACCATGATGGTCAGACTATAGATGCCATAGGTGGCGACATACTCGTTCATGGTTCGTACGATTTCGTTATCGTCGGCCCTTGGGGTATACCAATTATAACGTTCGTTCACGATTCGATTTTTTACGAATGCTTGAACATTGCCATACCGTTCAAAGAGATTACGATCGACCTTATCCGCGATATTCTCTGCCACGACTTGAAATCGGACTCCTGCCGTGGCAGCGATTTCATGACTCGCGTCGAACCCTATATACGCTACAATTCCCATCGGCACAACCGCAAAGACGACTAAGAGCGCCACCAACTTTGGCGTCAATCCCCATCGTGAAATATTCTCTATCAAGTGCTTCATCGTTTACCTCGCAGCGACAACGTTACATCCCTAGTCAGCAGACGTCGCAATATGTTGAATGAGTTTTTGCCTCAGTACCTTCGGATCAAACTTTGTGACAAAGTCCGTCACTCCGACTGACTTACCCTTATCCACATTACAACTCCCAGATAATGAAGAATGCATCAGGATTGGGAGTCCAGCAAAACGTGGATCCTGACGTATATGCTTGGTGAGGGAAAATCCATCCATTTCCGGCATTTCAATATCAGTCAAGAGACCATCGACGTACTTCGTGATTGGTTGTCCTGTTTCTTCTGCATCTTGCATGAATAAGCGTAAGCGATTGAGTGCTTCTTTCCCGGTGCAAGCTTCTTCCCACTTCACTCCCAATCGTTCTAATGTTTTAGAGATCTGTTTACGTGCGACGATGGAATCATCAGCGATCAAGAGACGTTTCCCTTTAAGACCCTCGTATACCTCTATCCCTAGATAGATTTCGTCATCAGACTTTGGATGTAATTCAGCTAAAACTTTTTCGACATCAAGGATTAAGACCATACGACCATCATCAAGTTTCGTGACCGCAGTCACCGCACCTTGACGACTGGATTGCACCATCGGCGGGGGAATATGAATACGTTCCCAAGACATCCGAATGATTCGATCGACGCCAGCAACGAGGAATCCTTGCTTCTTATCGTTATACTCCGTGATGATTAACTTGGCATTTTCACGATCCAGCGCCCCCAACCCAATGGCTTCCTTTAAATCTACGAGCGCAATATTTTCTCCGCGAAGATTGACGATACCCAGGATCCGTGAGTCAGAATCAGGAATTTTCGTCACTGGCGGGATTTTCATGACCTCCCGAATTTTGAATACGTTGAGTCCATAGATCTCGTCCGTTCCAAGATGAAACATCAACAATTCCATCTTGTTGGCTCCCGCCAATCCCGTCCGTTGATCTATTTCCGCCATCAAATTCGACATGATATTTCTCCCTATAAGAATCGTGAAACGTGAGACGGAATACCTGAGACGGAAAAGGAAATTTTTATAGTATTCATCATTGTGACTGGATCATCTCCCGTCTGCTGCTTCACACTCGCCTTTATCCCATCACCATCGTTGTTCCGCGAACCTCTTGTACAAGATCAGCCATATCAAGAATCAGGACGACTTTGCCATCACCGGTAATCGTTGCTCCTGCGACACCCTGGACTTCAGACAAGAATTCCCCAAGCGATTTGATCACGACTTCTTCCTGAGCTCGTAAGCGATCAACAACAACGCCAAAACGTCGTTCTCCTATTGCAATGACGACCACATAACATTCCTCTGCTTCCGTACTCATGGGAATGTGGAATTTTTCTGAGAGATGGAGTAGAGGAAGAATGCGCTCTCGCAGGTTCAAGACCGCTTGTCCATTGATCGCCTTGATTTCTTCCTTCGTTACCTTGACCGCTTCAATGACTGACGCCAATGGAATGGCGAACGTACAACATTCAACTTCAACCATGAGAGCCTGAATAATGGCGACCGTCAACGGTAATTTTATGGTCACGCGGCTACCTTGCCCCGGCTCGGAATCTAGCTCTATGCTCCCGTTCATTCGGCTAATGTTGGTTCGGACCACATCCATACCGACACCGCGACCAGACAAATCACTGACTTGATCTGCCGTACTGAACCCAGGAAGAAAAATCAGATTCATCATTTCCCGCGGCCCCATCGTCGCTAAATCAGCTTCGGTCACTAATCCCTTTTCAAGTGCCTTGTTCTTAATTTTTTCGACTTGCAGACCTCGACCATCATCTTCGATGCGAATGACAATACTATTCCCTTCCTGCGAAGCGGCTAGCCGAACAAAGCCTTCTGGAGACTTCCCTTTTTCTTGTCGTTCCGAAGCCGTTTCTAGGCCATGGTCCATTGAGTTTCTCACTAAATGGACCAATGGATCTCCCAATTCATCTGCGACGGACTTATCAACCTCCGTATCCTCGCCCATCAGCTCAAGACGAACGTGTTTTCCAAGCTTATTGGAGACATCGCGAACCAGACGAGGAAATTTAGCGAACACTTTTCTGATAGGCACCATGCGCGTCTTCATGACGGCAAGCTGCAGATCAGATGTCACAAGATTCAACTGAGCCAACGTGACGCCTAACTCCCTCACGTGAGGCTCATTTTCAAACTGCTCTTCAAGACCAAAACCGAGTTTCATCAAACGATTCCGACCCAGAACCAATTCTCCGACTAGGTTCATCACGTGATCGAGACGACGTGTTTCCACCCGAACCGTCTGATCTTCTTCCTTCCCCGCATGTGCCTTGGATTGTGCAGGTTTTGTGGCTTGGATAGAACGCGCGGCCGCATCTTTCATCTTGCCAAGCAAGGCAGAAAGATCTGCTTGAGGTGCAGCTGCTGAAACCGTAGCGTCTTCGACCTCAGTCGTGTCTTCCGAGGCAGAAGCAGGTAACGTTTCTGATGTGGACTCATCGGGTGAAGAATCACTCGCAGGAGTTTCTGACTCTGCCGACAACGAAGCCTCTGAAGTCGATTCGGATGAGTTTTCCTTCGACGAACTATTCGATTGTGTTTCGGTTGGGCCATCGCCCAGCGCTGGAGCACTTTCCATCGCGAGCGTGAGTTTGTTCACGATCATACTCGTTTCAACGTGCGTATCCTCTCCAGTGTCTCGAATATCTTCTTGCAAGAGTTTGACGGCATCGACCGCTTCCAGAATAATGTCAATGATAAAAGGAGAAACTTCCATTTCTCCTTGCCGAAGTTTATTTAGAAGGCTCTCCCCTTGATGAGCGACTTCCACCAAATTCGTGAAGCCAAGGAAACCGGCAGAACCTTTCATGCTATGCATGCAACGAAAGATTTCGTTCAACAGATCCGCATTGTTCGGATCTGACTCTAGTTGCACAAAATTCTGGTCCAAGGCTTCCAACATTTCTGAACCCTCGGCAAGAAAATCATTTAAGATCTCTTTCATCTCATCATTCATGGATAACTCCGTATAACTGTGAAGCGTGAGGCGTACAGCACGAAACCTTTTCGTTCAGTTAAACGTACACTCTTCACGCATATTAGTTGAACCCAAATTCTGAAAGAATATCATCCACTAAGTCTTGTTTGAGCGAAGTATTCTTCGAGGATTCAAGTTGCTCTAACATTTCGTAACCTCGGCCTTCCTTCTTTGTATCTTTCTTTTTGTTCTGTAATCCAAAAACAACGACAAGCTTTAAGAGTTTATGCTGAACTTCATCAAGCACAGTCACAAGCTTCGCCACTCGCTGTGCCACAATATCTTGAAAGCCCAGCGCGACTGTGATATTCGTCAGTCTCGATTCGTCTTCGTCCAATAAATTTGTGACATTCTTGACACCAGCTGCCAGTTCATCCCCTGACTTTGTTGAGAGAGCCTGTAAGAGATTCTTTATTTTGGCTCGACTTTCCGTCATCTCTTCGGTGATGGCCATGACCTTATGGGTCCCCTCTTCGGTAATCGTGGCCAGTTCTCCTAGGTGAGCGGTCGCATCGGGTAATTGATCCGAAGTGGAGGAGACAGGCACTTCCATCTCTCCGATCGTCCGAGTCATCATTTCCACATACTTGGTCAATTCTCCTAACTCATCATAGATGGACTGATTTGGTTCTTCCGTCACGGCGTCACCATTCTCTTCAAAACCTCGATCTACCAACATAAGGATCTCCTTTGTTGCCTCCGACATCCTTCATCTGAACAAATAGGTGGTTAATACATGTTATTTTTTCGAAAAAATCTTCTCGAGTTTTTCTTGAAGAGCATCGGCCGTAAATGGCTTGACGACATAGTTGCTCACGCCAGCTTGGACAGCCTCAATGATGTTCTCTTTTTGAGCTTCAGCCGTCACCATGAGAAAAGGGAGTGCCTTGAGATCAGCATCAGCACGAACGTTGCGCAATAACTCAATCCCCGGCATGACAGGCATATTCCAATCAGAAACCACAAGCCCAAATCCTCCCGCCTTGAGTTTCGTGAGTGCATCTTGCCCATTTTCAGCTTCCATAATGTCCGAGTATCCTATTTGTTTGAGGACATTTTTGACGATACGCCGCATTGTTGACATATCATCAACAACTAACACCTTCAGACTCGTGTCTAACATGACTTCAATCCTCCTTCGTTAACTCGCAATATCCTGAACAGACTGTACGCAGGTTTTGGATATCACTCACTGAATTATCCAATACACTTCAATATTACCTGACATCGATGGCTCTCATCGTCGACATTCCAACTGCCACGATTCCGCCTTATTCTTCATCTTTCGGCCAATACGGCCAAAATTATAAGTCATCTTTAAACTTTTCTTGTTCACTCACACCACTAGACTGGCGACAAAAACAGACAGCTCTGTGTTCTTTTCTTACGTTGCCTTTGGCCTCCTATAGCTTAGACCTGCTCCTACAGGCTGCGGTATATCTACCTTTGAAGGTGTATGCCCTGTGACGCTACATGCCCTATGGGACCCTTCCTTGGAATAGATATTTGTACGCTTCCAGGGTATTGCATGAAACAATTGATTCATGTCATGAAGCGATTCGGAGAAACCAATCATTAGGGTACCCTGTTCACGAAGGGCATCGTAGAACCCTGACACTATTTGTCGACGAGCCTGTTCATCAAAATAAATCAAAACATTTCGGCATAACACTAGATCCACATCGCGTATGGATCGCATATGATTCTGATCAAAGAGATTCACCGTTGAAAATTTGACCCTCTTTCGTAAGGTCGCTTGAACCTCATATTGACCATCGGCAAATATGAAATATTTTTTAAGCAATTCTTCTGATATGTTCCGAACCGAATAATTGCTATACCGACCAGCTTTTGCCTTCGCGAGAATGTCCCTACTGATATCTGTCGCAAGAATCTCAATCCGCCAACTCGAAAGATTCGGAAAATCTTCTTCCAGCAACATGGCCAATGTATACGGCTCTTCACCGGACGAACAGCCCGCGCTCCATAAACGCAACGACTTTTGCCGCTCTCGCCGCGAGATGATTTCTGGAAGCAGGTGTGACCGAAGACAGTCTATTTGCACATGATCACGGAAGAAAAACGTTTCATTGGTTGTCACACTGTTCGTCAATTCGATGAGTTCTTGTTCATGACGCTGGTCGAATTGAAGGAATTGATAGTAGTCTTCAAATGACTCGCATCCGACAGCATTAAGCCGTATTTGCAGGCAATTTTCCAATAAATATTTCTTATTCTCTGGGAAATGGAGACCAAGATGGGTATAAATATACTTTTTCAGTTTTTCAAACATGTCCTTCGAAAGAAGTGCTTTCATCTAGTATTCCCTATTAACTTTGAGTTCTCTTGTCACCCTTTGTCCGTCTAGGAAGACCTGATGCCTAGGGGTGCATAATCTAGAAGGACAATCTTTTCCTACCGTTGGGCATCAGATTCATCATTATCACTCATGATGAATTGAGACTGGCTGAATCATTCGCGATCCATTTCTTAAGACATGCAGACAAAACGCCCACATCCAATTGTCGGCATTCATCCCAAGAGACCTAAAGTCAAAAACCTTTCAACACCTGGAAACATCGATAGCTCGAAAAAGATTAAATACGATCAGATGATATCGACGGGACGCAGCATTCCCGCTAGAACATCTCTGTCAACTCATGAATCGTTAAAAGATGCAGGAAAGAAAAGTCAGCGGGGGCGGAGCCCCCACTTGAAAGATTTATGAAGACGTAAGGCAGGATAAACCATTCAGACTGTTAGCTGATTCACTGTCTCATCCCAACAACAGTAGAAAAAGGCATCGTGGTCTCTTTAGTTTAAGCTAAATCGATCATGTGAACCGTTCTGATGAACAGCTCCTACAGCTTCTTCAATCCCAGCATTTTGAACCCAAGTCTCAATTTCTTCCTTGACGAAACGCCAATGTTTACCGACCTTGTGTCCAGGAAGTCGTCGCTCGCGAGCGAGTTTATAAATCGTAGACTTCGGGACTTTTAAAAATGCTGAAACTTCTTGCAATGTAAGCAAATCATTCATGGAGACACCTCGTTACATATGGTTGCTAATGTTTTTCGTATCGGAGTGGTTGTTCATAAACTTGAGCGCTTTTACGAGAAAATACAAAACTATTATGTGAATTTATTATCGAACGTTTGTATGTGTCATGCTCAGGGTCACTTCATTGCCCTTACCCTGGTACCTGACATCGGGGACAAGAGTCCGGACCAGAAAAATACCTCGCCCTGACCCTGCCGCCTTGGGCAATTGGCCGATGTCCTGCTCTAACAACTTGGCCCAATCAAATCCTCTGCCTTCATCGACAATACCAAACTCGACCTTACCAAGGATCACGTCGTGAGAAAAAGAGAGCCGCACTCGACGTCGACCATATTCTGGCATATTTCGTCGTGCCTTTAGTAACTGATCATAGGTATCTTCCATCAACGCATTGGTCTTTTCCTCTGGAGATATATTCAAGTTTCCATGTTCAATAGCATTGATGAGCAATTCCTGTAAGGCCACGCGAAGACTCAATAATTGTTTGTCTGAAAGACACGCCGTCAGTGTTTTGAGAACTAAATTCACAATACTGCCAAGCCTCTCTGGAAAATTCTCAATAATTAACGTACTCGTGATAGAGTCAAGGACAGGGACAACATATTCGTCAGCCTTTTGTGAACGAATGAGGAAACAAGCACGATCAACGGCATTACGAAGCTCACTCAACTGGAAGGGTTTAACAAGATAATCTGAAGCCCCGGCCTTCAAGGCAGCTACTGCAGCCTGTTCGCTACCAAATCCCGTGACGACGATGACCGGGCACGACGGTCGACTTGCCTTTATTTGAGTCGTTAACGTAAGACCATCACGATTCGGCATCCGAACATCGGTTACGACAACATCGGGTTTTTCTTGCTCGAACTTTTGCCAAGCCTCATCCCCATTTTTGGCCGTGCTCACGGAAAATTCCGAAATACGTATCGCCTCAGCCATGGCATCAAGAATCGATTCTTCATCATCAACGATAAGTATTCGTTCTGGAGAATGTTCTGTATTCATAGATAGTCCCACATTCTTACTTGTTCTTACGCACCAAATACCAACTCATGAGGTAACAGTTGAAGTGTGACCTTCTAATGAGGAGGCCAACTCCCCTGACACCACGGCGTGAAGCGAAGGGAGTAACTGTGAGAACTGCTGGGTTAATTCCGCATAGGCATGCGGTAATGCCTCAACATCTTGTGAACGTGCGACTTTTTCTAATCGAGCAGATGCTTCTGTTGCTTCGACTGCCTGTAACGTTCCTAAGGATCCTTTGAGTTGGTGCGCATGTTTCTGTAAGGCAGTATAATCTTTTGACTCAAACGCCTCTTGAATCTTCATCATCAACTGGGGACCTGAGTCGAGGAAAATTTTAATAAGACTCCAGAGGAGATCTGTATCTCCCTCAACCTCCTGCAAAGCTTTTTGGACATCGTAGGCGACATCATGGCTAGAAGAGCTCTTGGGCTCTCGCCTATCCGGAGATACACATTTACCGGTGGCATGTGCCGACTCTGATTCTTTCGCCGAAACTCCAGAAGATTCGGCTCTCATAGTAGAGTAGGCAAAATATTGGGGCACCCACTTTTTTAACATTGCCGTAAGTTTGTGGGTACGAATAGGTTTCGTCATGTAGTCGTCCATGCCCGCGTTCAAACATTGCTCTTCATCACCCTTCATAGCATTAGCAGTCATGCCGATGATCGGCACGCGAGACGTTCCTCGTTGCTCGTCGCTCGTAACTCGTCGCCCGTTCCCCAGTTCCTGGTTTTCTGCCTGCGCTTCTCGCTTCACCCCAAACGCTTCATGTTTTCTTATTGCGCGTGTGGCTTCCAGGCCGTCCATTTCAGGCATTTGCCAATCCATAAAAATCATGTCAAATTTTTCACTCGAATTAGCTTCTAATGCTTCCTGACCATTTTCAACTAGTGTCACCTGACAGCCCAACTTCTTGAGTGCCCAGGATACGACTTTTTGATTCACCATATTATCTTCAGCCACTAAAATACATGGTCTTTGGAAGGTCGATATCGTGTCAAGAGTATCTGACCTAATATTTGAAGAATCTAAAATTGAGGATTGAATGGGTTCTTTTTGGACAAGTTGACCAGCCGACGTATCCTCTGGAGTGCTTCCTAAACATCGAAGTAAGGGAGCTCGGCGCACAGGCTTACTCAGTACTCCATCCATCAACGCCTTCTCTATCTTTTGTTCAGGCACACGTGCCCCTAACGGAACAAGCTGTACCATCTTGACCTGCTGTAGAAGAGGGTCAGACTTTACGACTTGAAGAAATTTTTGTAAATGCATTTCAGGAATCAGGGAATCGACAAACACCATCGTGTATGGCTGAGTCTCATTCGCGGCCTCGCGCAACCACGTGCGTGCCTCTGTGCAATCTGCTGTCTCAGACCAGGACATGCCCATTTCTTGGAACAGACCCTGTAATGTTCGATAGGTCGCTGATGGACAACCAAGACATAACGCACGTGCTGTGTGAAGGGGTACAGGAACATCTCTTTCTCGTTCTATCTCGTTTGTAGTGAGCGCAAACGGAATATGACACCAGAATGTCGACCCACCTCCATCTGTTGTGTCCACACCAATCACCCCTTGCATTAACTCGACAAGTTGACGAGAAATCGCCAAGCCCAGACCAGTCCCTCCGTATTTTCGTGTCGTGGAAACATCAGCTTGCGAAAAGGCTTGAAACAGTCGCTGTTGAGACTCCTCAGGAATACCAATACCAGTATCTTTGACTGAGAACTTCAAGACCAAGCTAGGCGTAAGGAGTGACGCGGGACTCTCACATTCTTCCCCACTATGCTTTTCGCCTGACATCTCACTTTTTACTTCTTGAACTTCTACGACGACCTCACCTTGTTCTGTAAACTTAATAGCATTTCCAATGAAGTTGGTAAGAATTTGTCTGAGTCGATTCGGGTCGCCGTTTAAAGTTTTCGGAACACTCAAATGGACGATACCTCCTAAGTCCAGCCCTTTCTTGTAAGCTCGTTCGGAAAACACATCGAGAACATCCTCAAGAAGACGACGAATATCGAAGGCCACATTTTCAAGATGAAGTTTGCCAGCTTCAATCTTTGAAAAATCGAGAATATCGTTAATAATGCTCAGAAGCGCATCTGCAGACGATCGTACTAATGTCGCACATTCGACTTGCTCTGGAGTCAACGGCGTATCCATTAGCATGTCTGTCATACCAATGACACCGTTGAGTGGGGTTCGAATTTCATGACTCATCGTGGCAAGAAACGCCGCTTTGGCTTTCGTGGCAGCTTCTGCATTCACAAGCGCACAATCAAGTTCGCGGTTCTTACCTTCCAGCCTGCTAGCAAACGCAGCTAATTCATCTGCCGCTAACTTTCGTTCGGAAATATCCATACCAAATCCACGCACCAATCCAAGTTCAGGATGTGGGCTAAATAGCCAAGCGTACTGATGCTGTCCAACATCAACTTCAATGTCGCGTCGAATAACGTTCTTGTTCAAACATTCTCTAATCAAATTCAGAAAATGAGGGGGAAAGGCCGCTGAGAAACCTGAAGATCGGATATCCGCTTGCTGCATCAGTTGTGTCATTGCAGAATTGGCGTACAGTAAGTTGCCTGATGCATCGACTTCGATGATAGGAAATGGGCTTTCCTCTGGGATAGAAGCCAGCTGATGAGACTCTTGACGCAATTGCATCTCGGTACGAAGATCACGAAATGTCATCATGACGCCGGTCCCACCCACATCATCCAATACAATACTCGACAACTCTACCCAGCACCAATCACCATGACGTGTTCGCAACCTTACACCAGGCGACCACACCATGGAACCAGACTGCTCACACTGGGTAATAGGGCAAAAAGCAGGCTCATGATCTGACTCATGAATCCAACATTCGAAAATATCATGCGCTTTTTCCCCTTGCACAGAAGCCTCGCTCCACCCTAACATTCGTGCTCCGGCATGATTCAATGTGACAATGTGCCCGGAATCGTCGAGAATACAAACCCCAACCGCTAACGCCTTAAATAGGGCCTGATTAATCGTCACCTGTCGACGATAGTCCTGTTCAAGCTTTGCATGAGTTGGGTTTTGGCTCATTGAATTTTTCATTAAACGTATCTCATTACTCGTATTTCGTATCTCGCTGTTTTTCCCTGCCTAGAGTTTTCGGTTTCTCACTTACTGTCTCACTTTTCTACTCAAAATATTTTCCGACATCGATTTTATATTTTATAGGATTGAGAATATCGCGAATAGTCCGTTCGCCTTTTGATGAATCGGCAACCGAGAGATCATCCGTGATGGGGTTGTCGTAGAGTTTCCCTTCACGATCTGACAAGATTTTCACTGTGGGTTTTAATCGTTCAAGAGCATTCGTTTTTACGACGACGGCTCGCTCCCCTGTCGACAAGCTGACAAGACTTCCAAGAGGATAGACCCCAAGGCAACGGATGAGAGCTTCCACTGTCACCGTTCGGAGCTGTCCCGACTTTGCTTCCTGGTATAATTTCCGTATCGCTAAAGCCGTCGGCACACAAGGAGGTGTTCCCCATTGACTCACCAAACCATCAAACTGATCGATAAATCCAACGATATCACTCAGACTTAAGATACCATCGGCTGTTAAATGACTTGGATATCCAGAGCCATCTTGCCGTTCGTGGTGTTCAGCAACCACTCGATGTACCTCGAGAGGAATCGTGGGACACTGCTTCAGAATGGCAAGACCAAGTTCGACATGGCGCTCAAAAAGAGTTTGCTCATCACCTACCAAATTGTGTTTGCGCCTTAGTAAATTTCGTGGAATGCGCACATGTCCAACATCGTGGAGCAATCCGCCCAAAGCAAGAAATTCCAAGGATTCTTCATCCAGGCCTAGTTGCACACCTACCATGATCGAGAGAACCGCAACGTCGACCACATGTCCATAGAGCGCTTTATCATATTGTCGAAGATTTTGGATCAATATCGCTTCAACCATTGCCTCTCCTTGGCTCAATACCTGCTGCAGCAAGGATTGCACGGTGTGTTGAAGTCTAGGGTGGTCAATAGTATCACCGGTCTTGACCCCCTCAAAAATATTTTCCATCGCCAAAATAGCATCACGTCTTGCCTGTTCAGCCGCCTCCTGAGGAGAGAGGTTCGATAAAATAGGAGGCCCTGAATCTTCCCCATCTTCTTCTATCTCACCAGCTTCTTGGATGATCTCATCCGTGTTTGCTCCTTGGAATGCCTGCTCTCCTTCACTCACATCCAACCCTCGTGATATATCAATCATCACCTTTTTGATATCAGACTTCAGAAGCAAATCGACTTCTTTCTGATCCTTCAATAACCGATGATGTCTAAAAAATGGGGATTTCCACCAAGATTGGTAAACACCGACTAAAAACATGCCAGGCTTAAGCTGGTGCGTGGCTATTCGTTTCCTAGTAGAGGCAGAGGAAGAACGAACAGGAGAAGAAGGTATTTTCATCATAGACGCGTAGACGCACTAGGAGCAAAATTAGAGAATACGTCTCATTACTCAAAGAACCGAGTACACCGAATCATTGACTCACAGGGGCAGGACTGAGCGAATGCTTCTTGGCTTCATCAATCGTCGAGAAGAGTGGGACCATTTTCGGTACGTTGGCAAGATCTAAGACTTGCCGGACGTAGGGCTGAGGATTCACGAGACTGAGTTGCGATTGCTTAATTTTTAGATTTTGATGAGCAATCACTAACAAGCCTAAGGCAGAGCTGTCGACAAAAGAGACGCGTTCCATATTGATAATGATGTGAGAACAACCGTTCCCTTGCGCACGTTCAATGGTATCTTTAAAGACTTTCCTTGAACCAAAATCAAATCGACCCTCTAAATCAAGAACAACAACACCATCTTCATTCTGTTCAGTAATTTGCATCTTAACCTCCTCTAAACACGAGAGACATCTATGTGATCAAAACAAGAAGACCTAAACTCGCATGAGCCTGACGACTTCACCTTCCTACACTTTGTAAGACTGTATCATTAGTTATCGGACAAAAAATAAAACAATTAAGGAAAAACGCAAGAAATAAGAATCAAGAATGTCATAAATCAAAAGGCAAGAAGGCACAATCGAAGACTCTGACCTCTGTATGTTTTGCCCTTTTAGCTCTCACTACCTAGATCTACCGCCTTAATCCCGACGTGACCATGAAATTCTTGCTCGACTTGCTCAACCTGACTTTCACTATTCAAGAGCACGAGATTACGGAGATGCCCCAAGCTCTCGGCACCCAGTATTTCTGTAAATTGTATGGCCATTCCGGTCTCATCAACACGAGTAATCATTCCTCGGGCTTGAATGCAATACATGCCTTGTCCACCATCAAGCTTAATCATGACTGAGCAGGTTTCTCCGCACGGAATAGCGCCATGGCAGAGCAAATACATGCCATTCAAACTCACGTCGCCCAGCTGTCCTTTAATCAGCACATTTCCACCTGTTCGTAATTCGGCCTTGAGTTTGACCTGCACTCGAGTAAACTCTCGACGACGTTCATGTCCAGACATAGAATTCACTCTCCTTTGGGATATGTGTCATGATTGTTATCGCTAAAACCGTGGCATACCTAGGTTGCCTTTTGACAGTCAAAATAGTTCGCGAACAATCTGTTCTTATTTAGTAAAAACGTACGGGCCTTTACTAAAGGATGCATCCGTTACTGACGAGCCAATATTTCAGACCTTGTCCTGCATTCGATGTCAAGGTGTATCGAACCTGTCCAACCAAGAACTGTTCCGTGACCAGAAGCGATGTTGAGATGCGGCTGGCACGGATATCGATGTCCAATATTGATTGCACGTGACTTCTGACCTCTCTCACAATTTTTCTTAGAAGTACTGCAAAATCCCCTTCACCCTATGTCTTTCGCAACCGATAACACGAAGTTCCACCGACTGAAACTCGTTCAAAAGCATCATCAAGATTGAGAGTTGTTTCCGAACCACCTAAAAATAAATATCCATCTGGACTGAGATTTTTTCTAACGTTTCCCAATATCTGTTTTTTGATATTCACGTCAAAATAGATGAGCACGTTTCGTAAAAACACAACATCTAATCTCGAAAAGTTTAGCCAAGTACCAATAAGGTTCATCTGGTGGAACTCTATAGACTTACGAAGGTCTTCGTTGACTTGCCAGGACATTCCTTTTTTCGTGAAATATTTCGCCAACAAAGCGGGCGGAAGACCGCGACTGACTTCCAATTGGGTATATTGGCCCTCTTGGCAACGATTCACCATTTCACTTGAAAGGTCAGTGGCAACAAATTTGACTTTCCATGAGGTTAACTCGGGAAACTGCTCCCGCATCAACATCGCCACGGTATAGGGCTCCTGACCACTCGAGCTTGCCCCGCACCAAAAATTTAAGCTCTTTGTCGACGACCGCTTTTCCATCAACTCTGGAAGAATCGAATTTTTAAATGCCTCAAATGGTGCTAAGTCGCGAAAAAAACTTGTTTCATTGGTCGTCATTGCTTCGATCACTCGCTCGTGTAACTTTCCAAATGGTGTTCCACGAAGCTTGAGCACTAAATCCGTCAGCGACAATACCCCTTCGTTTTTCGCGATTGGCTCAAGCCTAGCTTGTACCAGATATTCTTTTTCAGGTTCTAAGACAACGGCAGATCGCTCTCGTACAAGATCACAGATATACTTGAGTTCATTTGTCGCAAGCACCACAGACAGATCCTCTCTTCAAAAAATTATAAGCGGATATGAATCCAGTTATGCACTAACCTCTGAGGCGACCCGTTCAATACAAACTCGCCGTTGAATTTCATTCGCAATTTTCGAGAGGGGTAAGATTTTCTCTGCCAATCCAGCGTGGACGACAGCACCAGGCATCCCCCAAACCACACTACTAGCTTCATCTTGTACGATAACCTTGCCACCTTTTTCTCTAATCCTCATACAACCACGCAGACCATCTTGTCCCATACCTGTCAGAACAACGGCTAACGCACGATCTCCATAGACTTGAGCAACCGACCGAAACAGCACATCCACCGCAGGACGACAAGAATTCTCCTGACGATCTTGATTCAACTCCAGTTGAATGAGATTCCTCTTTCTCACAACAACCATATGATAGTCACCTGGAGCAAGCCAGGCTTGTCCAGGCTGAAGAGTGGCTCCCGCTACACCTTCATGAACAGGAATTTGACTCTTTGACGATAGTCGTTCACTCAAACATTTCGTGAAGACTGGAGGCATATGCTGAACAATGACAATAGGTACCGGAAAATCTTTTGGGAACAACGGAAGAACTTCCGCGAGCGCGTTAGGCCCTCCGGTTGACACACCAATCGCGACCACATCGATGCGAGCCTGAAAACCTTTGACTTTTGAAGCAATCGACGAAGTTCTCTGTGTTTTTGTTGGAACAGACAAAGAATCTGCTGCCTGAGAAGCACAACGGATAGAACAGTGCGCTTTAATCTTCGGGATAAGCTCTTGACGAACGCACTGCATGGCCAATGCCGCACTTTTCATGTTTGTCGGCTTGGTCACATAATCATTGGCACCATAGGATAGCGCTTCGAGTGTTTCGCGCGCTGCGTGTTGACTCAAGCCACTAAACATGATGACAGGAAGAGACGTATGGGACTTTCGGATTTCTTTCACAGCCATCAGACCATTCATTTCTGGCATCTCGATATCCATGGTCACCACATCAGGCTTCAGTTGTTCAATCATCGATAAAGCGATTTTTCCTGTGGCAGCCTTACCAACGACTTCCAACATCGGATCTTTACATAACTCATTAGAGAGGATGTGACGAATCACCATGGAATCATCCACTACCAGCACTCGAATTTTAGACATCAAACCAATCCCTTAAGAGCAATACGATACGTTAAACAAGAAAGAGTCGATAAGGAACGATACATACATCGATCATTTTCTTAAATTTTTCGGTTCACGATATTTTCTCTGACGTTTTCTATCAGACATTTTTCAGATAAGATGAATCGCCGCACTATGGCAGTTCTAAAAAGCAAGATCATGACGGGCTCTCTTCGACTCTGTCCCTCTACCTTCCGTTTTAATGCGATTTTCTTCCTCACATGTCAAAGCAAACCCTTGAGCATCTCAAGGGAATTTTCTCCATCCACTCCCAACTGGTTGTAGACACGTTTTCATGATTTCTTCTTGGAGTTCGGATCCGTTTGATTTTCTCTATATTCCCACCCAGGCTGGTCTAGGAACAGTTTTCAAATCGGTAAAATTAGAAAACACGGCCTGCCCCCATTTCATTGACTGGATCCCAGCACTATTTTGGGAAAGTGCAGTAAGTTGAGCTTTAAGCTGACTGTAGTCATCGCTACCATCATCTCGATTCTGCTTAATACTCTCCAACATCTTTCGTATGGCATCCACCATGTTAAGAAGCGCATCCTTTCTACAAGACGTTAAGACAACTTCGCCATCACGAATTCGACAGAGCAATGTCTCAGCACTCGTTGCTAGACTTTCGAGACTTTCATATCCTAGGAATGCACAGGTGCCTTTGATTGTATGGATCGTTGTAAAAATATTAGACAGTGTCCTTTCCTCTGGCGTTTGCTCTAGGTTCATCAAGTTACGCTCGACTTGCATAAGATTCTCCATACTCTCCTCCAGGAAC
The DNA here is from genome assembly GCA_965223675.1 of Nitrospirales bacterium. Lineage (GTDB taxonomy): Bacteria > Nitrospirota > Nitrospiria > Nitrospirales > UBA8639 > JAGQKC01. The sequence continues at coordinate 1,675,711 of OZ245013.1, forward strand.
TCCGCCACGGCCTCGTATAAGTCCGACTCAGCCACTACATCCTCCCGGACTCTATCTCCATAGTGTGCATTCGTGGCAATCGACGCGGAAAAATCTTGGTGATGACGTGAACATGCTTCATGGTTAGCTTCTGGCAGCTCTGCAGCAACACTCTTGCCTAACTGCACAGCCGTCAACTGGGCTTTAAGATCAAGATAGTCTTGCTCCCCATCAGCTCCATCTCGCTCAATACATGTAAACATATGTCGGAATGCCTCGACCATATTTACGAGAACGTTTTTCATTTCTAAACTCAGGATGAGATCACCATTATCTATTTCGCTGAGAAGAGCTTCACTTCGATGCGCTAAGCTTTCCAGCTTGGCAAACCCCAGAAACATACTGGAACCTTTGATGGTACGAATTGCACGAAACATTCTAGAGAGTATTCTCTGATCTGATTTATCCTTGAGATCAATGATATCGTGTTCGAGCTGAATCAGGACTTCTTCACTCTCAACTAAAAATTCTGAGACGGCTGTATTCATATCACACATATTGGTAGTACCATTCAGACGTCATGCCAACCCAAAGTTAGCGCTTGATAGACGTGCATGACCAAGCGATCCAAGAAGCTCTTCTTAAAAATGGACCCACTTCCTAAAAATTTAGGAGCCTGTAGCATCTATCGGAGAAAAGTTACGTAAAGTTAAGAATCTCACAAAAAAAGAAAACAACATCACCTACTGATAGTACTTTCTAGAGTCTCTAGGCAAGAGTTGCCGAGTGGCATTGCGAGGATTTCCGGACGAGTATATACCTTCAAAAAACACTATGTGAAAAAAAGTCATGCTCGAACGCTCTGTAGCACGACGCTGTTAACACGCTATGTATAGATCACGGTCTCAACTTCGCCCAATCAAGATTCAGGAGTCATCTCTTATGTAACGAAACACTTACCACGTAGCCACGCAAGACGTAGACACGTGAGACCTCATACGGACCGACATTTCTTGGTATGCGTGTACCTTGCATAGGCTGAGGCACACCTTCTTTCTTTTGCTTTTATAGGAGGGCTCTCAGACTATGAGACCGTCTTTAAATGCGTGAGCATTGCTGAAGGCAAATCTGACAAAGGCAAGATTTTATCGACTCCACCAGCCTTGATAGCCTCTTTTGGCATACCAAAGACCACACATGACGCTTCATCTTGAGCAAGGTTAAACCCCCCGGCTTTTTTCATTTCGAGCATTCCTGCAGCGCCATCATTTCCCATCCCGGTCAAGATGACACCAAGACTATTAGCCCCGGCATAATGAGCAACTGAATGAAACATGGCATCAACCGATGGACGATGTCTGTTTACTGGAGGATTTTGATTAAGCGTCACATGATAGCGGGCCCCACTTCGTCGAAGTTCCATGTGATAGTTTCCTGGTGCCAGCAATGCCTGCCCCGGAATAACACTATCGCCTTCCTCAGCTTCCTTGACCCCGATCTGACAGACCTGATTTAAGCGTTCCGCAAATGTTTTTGTAAACCGCTCTGGCATGTGTTGCGTAATCACAATAGGTGGGACACTCGACGGTAAAACTTCAAGCAATTCCTTTAGTGCTTCAGTTCCGCCAGTTGAAGCCCCGATTGCAATGATCGTATCTGTCGTTTTTATCATCGACGACTGTGTTGCGAGCTCACGTATACGATCTTGATTTACTGGAGACGGAGTTCGCTTCCGTACCGTTGCCGCCGCTGCGGCCTTCACCTTGTTCGTGATCGTCTCCGCTAGCTCCTCCAACCCATGTTGGACATCGATCTTCGGCTTCGTAATAAAATCTACTGCGCCGATTTCCAACGCACGAAACGTCGTTTCGCATCCAGATTCCGTGAGAGAACTCACCATGATCACCGGCATGGGGCGTGCCGACATCACTTTCTGCAAAAAAGTCAAGCCATCCATCTTGGGCATCTCAACATCAAGTGTGAGAACATCAGGATTCAGGCTCTTGATCTTGTCACGCGCGGCGTATGGGTCAGTCGCAGCTCCGACCACTTCGATTCCTGGATCTTGCGACAGCAACTCTGTCATAACCCCCCGTATTAATGCTGAGTCATCCACGATGAGGACTCGTATCTTTTTCCCACTCATGCCTTACCTCCTAAATATCGTGAAAGGTAAAAAGTGAATCGTGACATAAAAGGTTTGACGTTTTTCATGTTTTATTTCTCACCGTTAACTTTTCACTTCTTACTTTTCACTCACGCCTAAAACAGCGTGACATCACCCGCAGTTGTCGTCGTTTGTAATGTCGATTCGTATTGTTGTTCTTGTTGAACGATAGTCTGAGATTGAACACGGTCCAACTTCTTGAGCAGAACTTTTCCTGAATCCGTGAAATAATACACTTTCCTTGGACAGACATCTCCGACATCGGCCTTCATCGGAGGCATGCCTTCTTGCGCGAGATAGTCCAACGCCCAAGCAGCATTTTTTGCTCCAACGTCCATGCTGCCATCATAGATTTTTCCTCCGCCGAATACCTTGGCTTCCAAACGGTTACGATGGCCGCCCCGACTCAGTATGCCGTTAATCAACATTTCCATCGCATAGCTACCATATCGACCAGACTCCGCCCAGCTATCGTTGTCGTTCTTCCCACTCGGTGCCGCGAGCATAAAATGATTCATACCACCGACACCTGCCTGTGGATCTCTCAAACACACTGAAATACACGATCCCAAAACAGTATAGACCACCATAGGGGTATCACTTAAAAAATACTCCCCAGGCAAAATCACCGCAATTTCATGCGGAAATCGAGTATCGGTCATTCGTCTGATGTGGCCAAAATCCATCTTAATTCCAAGTAAACAGTGAGGAGTGAAAAGTGAAAAGCACGGACATAAGCAAAACCTCCCTCACCTTCCTTCCCTCTTACTTTTCACTCTATACTTTTTACTGTTTCTGATAAATCGTCGGCTGCACGTATGTAAAAGGATGATCCACCCACTGGAGACTTTCGGAATGTCCGATAAAGAGATAGCCACCTGGTTTCAGATATCGATAAAATTTGTGCACAAGGCGGGACTGCGTCTCGCGGTCAAAATAGATCATGACATTTCGACAGAACACAAGATCCAAGGAAGTTCGAATAGGAAACTTCTCATCCATGAGATTGATTCGACGAAACCTGACTATATCAGTAATATGCCGCTTCACCTTTACTTGATTCGCACTCTCACCTTTTCCTCTCAGAAAGTGACGTCGCACCAGCGTTGAATCCAAACCTGCTATTCGTTCTTGATCATAGATACCAGCGGCCGCTTTCGCGAGGACTCGAGTAGAAATATCAGAGGCCAATACCTTGAAATCCCATTGCGACGGATTCGATACCGCATCATACAACGTCATGGCGATCGTATAAGGTTCCTCACCCGATGATGAGGCGGAAGACCAAATCCGAATGTGTTTCATCTCTTCAAGAGAAGGAATGATTTCGTCTCGCAAGAAATCAAAATGCACGGGTTCTCGAAAAAAATCCGTCTTGTTAGTGGAGACGAGATCCAGAAGATTTGTTAGTTCTTCTTGTCCAGCATCTCCACGTACATAATCGAGATAGTCTTGATACGATGATAATTCCAGCGCACGCAGTCGTTTACCGAGTCGCGAAACGAGTAAGGTCTTCTTGTCACCACTCAGTGTAATCCCGACCTGTTCATAGATGAACGCTTGGAATTGGGTATATTCGGTTTCAGTTATGGTTGCACTCATTCTTCGTTGTCTTTCGTGATATAACGCTCGTAAATTGTGAATGATGAAAAGTAAATACTCAGAAGTAGAAAAAACAAAGAACGTAGAAATGCATTGTTCGCATGTTTCACTCTCACTCTTTGACTGCTCAAAGCTTGCTGACGGTGGCTCAATCCACCGCTCTAGCATACGAATGCTATATCGGTCAGTAGGGTAGAATAATGAACAATCTCTACAAAAGGGTTAAGCAGTGAGTGAGTGAGTGAGTGAGTGAGTGAGTGAGCAAACAGTAAGAAAGATTTCAGGAAGCCCAATGAAGCAAAACAAGGGTGTATGGATGAATTGTCTTATACTTGTTGTTTTTGCATTTTCTTCAATAACAACAAGGCAAGGATCTCATTGAGCTTGCACATCAGGCGAGGATTACTAAGCAAAAAAAAAGGTGCCAGGAGAATTTTCTCCTGGCACCTTTTTTAAGCACGATGTAAAAGACGTTCGAACTTATTTCATGCGTACGACAATCGCACCCATGAAATCACCTTTTTTCCAATCTTTTTTGGCAGTTTTTGGATGTTTGTTATGGCAGTCTGCACAGCCATCCACAATCGCGTAATCAGCCGACATCCCGACGGTTTTCCCACCATCCTCGAAGGTGATCACTTTCTTTTTGCCTCCGGCCAACTCCGCAAGCGCCTTTTTTTCTGCATCGCTTTTTGGAGCATTAGACTTATAAAGCGGATCGGTTCCCACCAACCCTAGCTCAAAGTCGTTAATCTCGGCGCCTACAGCCTTGACAAATTGCGCGGGCAGCATGATTGCGTGATCAGCCTTTGCCCAATCTTCCGTAGGGTTTACTCCACCCTTCTTGGCTTTGCCGATGACGCCCTTCACATACACCGTTCGCGCAGCCTTGGCCGTCGCCAAAATGTACTCAGCCGCTTTGGACGTCGTCATGTCGGCTGCTTGACTTGAAGGAATAATTAACGCCATTCCTACCACAAACGCACAGGCCCCGGTCGAAACACCTAACCAACTCTTCATAACACCCCCTCCTTTAGAGCGATGATAATAATGGCTAAGGAAACGTTCCTATGCTTGCGAAGCTACAGTAGCTCACAGCACTACGTAAGTCAATCATTAAGGATGGAATACAGGAGGGGATTGACGCGAGACCAGGGACGGGATGCGTGAACTGCTAGGTGATCGACTGAAGAGAAAATACCGAAAAATCAGGAGAATAGGCGGGAAACGCCAAACATAAGCTTTACACCATATGTCTGCCGCATATGTCTGCCGCTTCCCGCTTTACATTTATGATCTTTTAGAATTCTTCGAAAAAGTCATCATCGTTCTGTCGACGATCGTGTCCATTGCTAGCACCAACGGTTGCGAGTTCCGGTTTAGCTGCTGAGCTTGTCGGCTTTGACGGCTGACTCTTGGACTGAACCGCTGATTTCGGTGAACCTCCAGTGCCAGAACGCGCCGATGATGCTTGAGACACGACTTTGGCTCCACCAGTCTTCGCCTTATCCTCGACTTTAAAAAATGCAATTTGGTCTCGAAGATCAACCGCTTGTTGTTCCATCGCCTGTGAAGCGGCGGTCGTTTCTTCCACAAGGGCGGCATTCTGCTGAGTGGATTGATCCATCTGAATCACGGCCTTGTTCACCTGATCGATCCCTGCCGCTTGCTCTTGCGACGCTGCGCTAATTTCTGAAATGATATCCGTCACTCGTTTCACCGAGTTTACGATTTCATCTAATGTCTGGCCCGACTCATTGACCAAATCACTCCCATCACTAACTTTCTGCACCGATTCATTGATCAAGGCTTTGATCTCTTTTGCCGCGGTGGCTGATCGGCCAGCTAGGTTGCGCACTTCTGACGCCACCACCGCAAACCCACGACCCTGTTCACCAGCCCGGGCAGCTTCTACCGCCGCATTCAAGGCCAACAAATTCGTCTGAAAGGCAATTTCATCAATAACATTGATAATATCCGCGATTTTCTTACTGCTCTTGTTGATTTCATCCATCGCCTCTACGGCTTTTTCTGTGACCGAACCGCCTTTTTCCGCCACCTCGCGAGCAGCCACGGCCAATTGATTGGCCTGCTTGGCATTGTCGGCATTCTGTTTAATCGTGGAGGTCATTTCCTCCATTGAGGCGCTGGTCTCCTCCAGTGAACCAGCTTGCTGTGAGGTTCGCTGAGCCAGATCCGATGTTCCGGCATTGATTTCACTCGTGCCAGTCGTGATCGTATTCACAGCATCTTTTACCTGCTTCATCACTTCGTTCACACGATTAAACATGGCATTAAACGAATCTCCCGCACGACCTATTTCATCCTGCGACATGACCTGTGTTCGGACGGTTAAATCACCTTCGCGCGCTTGAGAGGCGACAGATTCAAGACTGTGCATTGGCGTTAGGACTAATTTATTGATCATAAGATACAAGAGACCGACCATGAATAAGCCGACTGCGAGAATTCCGAAATAGACATGCGAGAGATTGCTATCCAATTGAGCCAACGGCGCATCCATTGGAATCTGTACGGACACGGCCCCCAGCATATCCCCAACTTGTTTGCCTTCATGGCAGTTGACACAGGCTTTGACACTAGCCAGGTCTGGTGTGGCTCGACGATACATCATTTGGCCATTGACACTTTCAGCTCGGGCAAATTCCTTTTCTCCTGCAGCAAGAGCCTGTACAGCATCCTTTTCAAACGCATCTTGAGGAGCATTCTTTGGGTTCAACGGTTGTGCACTGATCACTCGAGAATTAAACACGCCTTCTTTTGCCAACGTTTCAGACGTCTCTCGGGTAAATGTAGCAGGAAAAGGAATGGTGTCTGGGGCACTGTGGTCAATCCCGGTCTTCATGCCATTTTTCTTGGCCTTCACGACAAAGTTCTTGGCTACATAGGCTCTGGTGACCTGAATCTGCTTCTGGACAATTTTGGCCTGATCGGCCAGTACGCGTTCAAGGTCTGCTTGCAATTGATTTCCCAACATCCAGGCCCCACCACCCAACAGACTGGCGAACGCGATCATCATGGCAATCATGACTTTTGGTCCAATTCCTAAACGGTTCCACTGAAACATTTGCCCCCCCTTTTACAAGAAAGTTAAAAGCATATATCTACTCTGTATGTCTGACCTTTATACGTTTCCCATTGTACGACTTCTTAGAATTCCTCAAAAAAGTCATCATCTTGCTGTCGACGATCATGACCATTGCTTGCACCCACCCCAGCGGGCTCCGCATTAGCCGATTGCGGAGGCTGCACTGGAGCAGACGCTGGCTTTGTCATAGCGTTTTGACTCTTAACCGGACTCATCGATGTCTTTGATTGTGGCTTTGGACTCACGACTCGTCCAGCCGTCGCTCCGCCGGTTCGTCCTAATGAATCGGCCACCGACTCATCAGTCTTGAAGAACGCGACTTGATCTAACAGTTCACCCGCCTGTTGTTTCATAGACTGTGAGGCCGAAGTCGTTTCTTCTACGAGGGCAGCATTTTGCTGCGTCGATTGATCCATCTGAATGACCGCTTTGTTCACCTGATCGATGCCTGAGGCTTGCTCCTGTGAGGCCGCACTAATTTCGGAAATAATATCCGTCACCCGTTTCACCGAGTTCACGATTTCGTCCAAGGTTTGACCAGACTGATTCACAAGATCACTGCCATCACTGACTTTCTGCACCGATTCATTGATCAAGGCTTTGATCTCTTTTGCCGCGGTTGCTGATCGGCCAGCCAAGTTACGTACTTCTGAGGCCACCACCGCAAATCCACGGCCCTGTTCTCCCGCACGAGCAGCTTCCACCGCCGCATTCAACGCCAACAAATTCGTCTGGAAGGCAATTTCATCGATGACGTTAATAATGTCTGCGATTTTCTTACTACTCTTATTGATTTCATCCATGGCGTCCACAGCTTTTTCCGTGACAGCTCCCCCCTTTTCCGCAACCTCACGGGCTGTAACCGCTAGTTGATTGGCCTGTTTGGCATTATCGGCATTTTGTTTGATCGTGGAGGTCATTTCTTCCATTGAGGCGCTGGTCTCTTCGAGTGCACTAGCGGCTTGAGCGGTGCGCTGAGAGAGATCTTCATTGCCTTGAGTTATTTCCGTTGACCCGGTGGACACATGTTCTGCCCCTTGACGGACTTCCCCGACGACTCGTGTCAGATTATCCATCATGGTGTTAAAGGCCGTAGCGAGTTGTCCCAGCTCATCTTGACTCGTGAAGGCGACACGATGCGTTAAGTCACCATCAGCTGCCTTTTTCGCAACATCACTGACCTGAATCACATTTGCTGCGCTGCGGCGCCCAACCCACAAACCAACCACCACGATAAGTGCGAGACAGACCGCACCGGTCATCATCAGGTTACGTTGAAAATCTAATGCACCAGCAAGAGCCACTTCTTTGGGAACTCGTAGCAACACTGACCAATTCATACCAGGAAATCCAAGGGCGCCCTGTAAATGACTGTAGGCCCCCAGTTGCCAGATCTGCTTTCTGGCATGAAAGGTCTTTTCAAACCCTGTCCCTCCGGCCACTGCGGCTTGAGCCACATTGACGCCTTTTTTTGCAAGATTGAACTTCAGAAGAACATTGTCCAGATCACGAGTTACATCTTCCGTTCCATGTGTGGTCGGATCATAATCCATGAGGATTCGACCTTCACTATCCAGCACGGTAATCTCGGCTGCACTCATCCCCGTTAATTTCAACTCCTGATATGTCGAGTGCACCATTTCTTCTACTAGTCCAAATTGAGTCCGATTCGACCAATAGCCAACCACATCTTTTCCAACATACACGGGGGCCGAAAAACCCAGCGTGAGGCCATCATCACCGGGATAGATCGCCTTGACATCCTCATCCACGTGAATATCCTCGATGAATGTTCCTGTCGAGATATCATTGCCTGGTGCCGTAAATGGCATCTTGGTCGTGTATCGCTCAGCTTTTAATGCTTGAAACCATGGAGTATCAGCATAGTTCTTTTTATACAACGGGGCCACGTCAAGAGGATTTCCTTTAGCATCTTTACTGTTGACAGCAATCACATCCCCTGCAGGATCCACGAAAATGGTCAGCGCATAAATTCCATATTTTTCTACGTAGACATTCATGGCCTGGGCAATTTCATTTCCTTCACTGGAGTCATACCAGTTGAATTTCTCGCCAACGATTTGATTTGATGCAAAGGCTTGCACATCGCCATAGCGTTCAAACAAACTTCTGTCGATTTTGTCAGCAATCCCTCGCGCGACTGCTGTATAGCGTTCCCCTTGATTTCTCTCCATTTCTTCAGACGCCGTCGAGGCCATGTAGGCAATCGCCAGCATGGGAACGATTCCAAAGGTCGCGAACATCGTAACTAACTTGGCCGCAATCCCCCAACTCATGAATGTTTGCATATACTGTTTCATAGATCCCCCGTTTCCCGAACGGTTTCGCCGCTCCTCGTGTTTATGAATACTGTGATTAGTTTTTTGTCCGACGCCTTTCCAGGAAGCAGGGGCCTATTTGGCACCGGCAACCAATTGGTCTTTGATCATTGTGATCATTTCTATATCGAGTTTCTCGCATTCATGAACGGCATCACTATACTTCGGAAAACCATAGACGTGAGACGAAAAACTGAATCTCTATTCCGTCCACCCTTTTCCGTTTATCAATCTCTGTTTTCGTCTTTCGTTTCACGTGTCTAGTTTTCTCGTCTTATTCTTCACTTACTTGCGCGACTTTTTCCACTTCTTCTTCGGTCATCACTCGATCAATGTCGAGTAGCGTCACGAGACGATCGTTGCTATTTCCTATTCCTGATACAAACGTGATGTCCACCTTGCTACCGAGCTCCGGCGGTGGTTGAATATCCTTACTCGCAAACTCTAGGACGTCCGATACGGCGTCAACTAAAAATCCCATCACCCGTTCTTGTACGTTCACCACGACAATGACCGTAAATGCCGTTGGTTCGGTCGCCTGCATACCGAATTTCAGCCGAAGATCGACGATAGGCACGATAGTCCCCCGAAGATTCAGCACGCCTTTCAGATAATCCGGCGTGTTCGGTATTTTGGTGACTGCCGTGTACCCTTTGATTTCCTGCACCTTCAGAATGTCCACTCCATAATGTTCATCTGCAAGATCGAAGGTAAGATACTGTTGACTATCGGCATCAATCTCAACCTGATTTTCTGTTGTTTCTGCTGTCGCTGTGGACATAAAATCCTCCTTCAAAAATCGTGAAATGTTAGAAGTGAAAAGTTAGACTAATCTGCCTTTTACTTTCTTCTCTACTTCTCAATTTTGCCTTATGACTTTTCACTTTTGACTTGTTCACTTCTTATTTTTCACGCGTCTTATGCTGCTTCCATTTGTGCCATTTTTGAAAGCTGGACGACGCCGGGAATATCGAGAATGAGTGCTACCTGGCCGTCTCCTAAAATCGTTGCACCTGAAATTCCATCGATCTTTTGAAAATTTTGCTCAAGACTTTTAATGACCACTTGTTGCTGCCCAGTGAGTTCATCGACAAAGAGCGCTACACGCTTTCCTTCCGCCTCCACGATCACTAAGAGCGCTTGGGCAGGATCCGTGAACTCTGGTTGAACGCCAAAGACATCGTAGAGTCTCACCATCGGCACCCATTCACCACGAAGATTAAACACTTCTCCTTTGCCTACTATCGTTTGAAGATCTGATGGTTTTGGACGAATCGATTCAGTGACAGAAAGGAGCGGAATGATATAGTTATTTTGCGCCACACGGACAGTCATGCCATCGATGATGGCCAGCGTGAGTGGAAGTTTGAGTGTCAACTTTGATCCTTTTCCCTCCGTCGACTTGATACTCACGCTTCCCCCCAAGGCTTCGATATTTCGCTTGACGACATCCATCCCAACACCTCGCCCCGAGATATCCGTAATTTTGTCTGCCGTGGAAAAGCCTGGTCTAAAAATCAGCAGCCAGACTTCTTCATCGGTGAGCGGCTGCCCTTCGGCAATAAGGCCTTTTTCAGTCGCCTTGGCTAAAATCTTTTGTTTGTTTAACCCTCGACCATCGTCTTCTACGGATATACAGATACTCCCTCCATCATGAAAGGCATTGAGACGAACAGTCCCGAGCTCAGGCTTCCCTGCCGCGATACGCTCGTCTGGAGGCTCAAGTCCATGATCAGCTGAATTCCGAACTAAATGAGTCAATGGATCACCAATCGCTTCGATGAGGGTTTTATCCAATTCCGTATCTTCTCCAGACATGACAAGTTGAATCTGTTTTCCACTTTTGGCAGCGAGATCTCGTATCAAGCGTGGAAAACGGTTAAAGGCTGTAGCGCCAATCGGCACCATGCGTACGGACATGACGCGTTCTTGTAATTCACGAGTGTTTCGCTCCAATTGAATGATTCGCTCTTGAAGAATCGGCAACTGACTCATCGTAAATTTTGCACCAAGATCGGTGATCATGGATTGCGTGATCACGAGTTCTCCGACTAAGTTAATTAATTTATCGATTTTTTCCGTGTCTACTCTGATCGATGCACTCTCGGTCTTCTTCATCTGCTGTTGTTTACTCAACGCTTGATTGACCTGTTGCGGAGTCACCGTTTTCTCTTCTACCAAGATTTGCCCCAACGGTTTTTGTTTGGCGAGTGCACTTTCAATCTGGGTAGTGGAAGCTGCGCCCTCTTCTATGAGAATTTCACCAATAGTTTTATATTCATCCTTTGTTTGCGATTCACTTTCGGTGAATGTCAGTTCACTCCCATCACGGACAAAATCAAATACAGCATCGAGGTCTTTCACAGGCTTATCCGTCTCAACGGCAATCGTCCATGTGAGATAACAACGTTCTGCATCCATCTCTGATAAGTTTGGCAGGGCGTCAGTCTGCGCAGATAACTCCGTGATGCGCCCGAGTCCTTCCAATTCTCGGAACATCTGCGAAGGGTCCAATCCACGCTGAAACAATTCCGGCAAGGGTTTCCAAGCAATCAATACTGATCGTTGAGTCGGAGAAGAAGACGCATTCGGGGCCTCAGGTGTTGAACGTGCTTGATCAGACGAGGCTTCGACCGCCCCACCATTAAAGCATGCAACCAATTTCTCTTCGATCACTTGAATGGCCGCCTCGTCATGCGCTTCTCCAGAACGTGCCACCTCTAACAAGGTCTTTAACCCATCCAGCGCCTGAAGTAGTAGGTCAATAATGTCCTTCGTGACCACCATTTGACTATTTCGCAGCTTATCCAAGATGTTTTCCATCTTGTGAGTTAACCCGCCGATTGCTGTAAAATTAAACATGCCGGCATTACCCTTGATGGAGTGGGCCGCACGGAAAATGCGATTCAACAAATCCAGATCCGTGGGGCGTTGCTCTAAATCGAGCAAGCCGGTTTCCATGGTTTCAACATGCTCAGCCGATTCTTCAAAAAAGGAATCTTGAAAATGGGAAAGATCAACGGCCATGAGTATTACCTCTAGTAAAAAGTAAGGAGTGAAAAGTAAAAAGAAGAAAGTGCAAAACCGAAAAAGACTTTTCAGCTCTCATTTTTTACCTTTAACACTATGTCGAAGTTGCTTAATGAGACCGTTTAGCATTTTGTCAATTTGAACCATATCTGCATCCAACATTGACAATTGTCCGGCTTGGATATATCCGAATCTCTTAGAGAGCTCTAATTGTGTATCCAACTCACTTAATGAACCTCGCGATGTGTAGAGAAATTGAATGAACTCTTTTCTAGTCTGTCTTCCCGCACCTTCAGCAATATTACTTGGAATGCTCACCGCCGCTCTTCGCATTTGATTGACGACACCATATACTTCATTCTTCGGGAAGGACTCTGTTGCCTTATAGATTTTTGCCACCAAACTCATCGTCTTTTCCCAAAGAGCAAGTCTTTTATGCGGTTTATCCATTCGTAACAGTGAGTAGTAAAAAGTTAAAGGTAAGAAAAAAGTAAGAATTGGTTACTTCTCTCGTCATTCTTTTACTCCTAACTTCTCACTTTTCACTTCTCATGCTGGAAGAACTTTCTTGATGGTGGCTAGCATTTGGTCAGGGTTGAATGGCTTGACAATCCACCCCGTGGCACCTGCGCTTTGCCCTTCTTTTTTCTTGTCGTCTGCAGATTCTGTGGTCAACATCAACACGGGCGTAAACTTGTGAGCTGCCATCCCTCGAATCGCTTTGATGAGCGAGATGCCGTCCATATTCGGCATGTTGAGATCTGTGATGACGAGGTTAGGTTTTGCACCGCCATTGAGTTTGTCCACAGCTTCTTTCCCATCCCCAGCTTCCACAACTTCAAAGCCAGCACCCGTCAACGTGAAGGACACCATTTGCCGCATCGAGACTGAATCATCGACTACTAAGACTGTTTTACCCATTGTTTGGCCCTCGCTCAATTAATAATGCCTTGAATTGTTCAGTTCGCAAAACGGTAGATGGTAGACGTAAAACGAAGGGAAAATTCTTCTGAATCGTTTCTCGTCTCACGTTTCACTTTTTCCGTTCACTAGAACAACGTCACATTATCTTCTTCACTTTCACTCTTCGCTGTTCCCACCACCACCGCTTCTTCTTGTCCACCTTGCGCAGCTCTCATCAGTAGCCGTTCTGACTCCATCGTGTACAAGCCCTCAAGTTTTTTCAGATCGTCCAAGACCGTCACAGGAAACGCTTCCCCTTCATGCCCCTGCATCGCTTTTAATGGGTGATAGATCAACTCTAACGGTTCATAGACATGTTCAAGTTTTTGCCGTGTCACGTCTTGGAATTGCATGGACATGACGATTTGTGCGATATCGTCCTCAAGTTCTTTTGAGCGCATGCTGTTTTGAGTCATGTTCTCTTTAAGAGCTTGGTTTTTCTCGAGCATGACCTCAGTCATCTCCATGACTCGCTGTTGCGCGTCCAAGGTAGCTGAGAGATCGATCGCGGAAAGCGACTGCAATTCAGTCATTGCTGACTCTGTCGTATCTTTGACTTCTGTTGCTAACGTGCGAATTTGCTCAGCGGCTTGCCCTGAGCGATTGGCCAATTTCGTCACTTCATCTGCTACAACAGCAAATCCGCGCCCGTGTTCTCCAGCTCGAGCCGCTTCGATGGCCGCATTGAGTGCTAACAGTCGTGTCTGATCGGCAATGAATTCCACTTCCTCTACCACATTGGCAATCCTTGACGTTGTACCAACGGCACGCTCCATAACCGACACCGTACTCATGGTTATTTCCGAAGTCGTCGTCACCTGGCCAACAAACATATCCATTGTTTTCTTTGTTTCATTCAGCACTCCTTCAACAGAGGTATCCTGCCCGGAGGGATCTTCACTCTCACTCGTATTCATTAATGTTTCTGTCTCAATAGCTTGTTCTCTCGCTCGTTTAGAAATTGTCTGAAAACGAGAAATGAGTCCAGCACACGCATCGCCGGTCTCTTGGATGACTGATTTCATTTGTCCAACGAACACAGGGAGAAGTGGCGTGAGCGCACGGCCAAAGGCCTGCCAACTCTGAGAAACGGTAATTTCTTTTTTGAGTTCTTCATTTGATGTTTGCTTGTCGTGACTAGGATTTTCCTTGACCTTTTGAGGCCTGCCGAAATATCCAGCAAAGCCACCTACACACAGCGCACCAAGAACCCACCACCAATTCGGACTCATTGCCAACCTCCAGCCGAATCGAAAAGTAGAAAATATGAAACGAAAAACGATAAATGGGAAACTGAAGGCATTAGGCAGGAAGCATCAGAAAGCACGTGTCTCGTACCTTTGTTATCGTTCATTGTCAATTTCTATAATTCCTAGATGCCGTCCGTTTGACCTCGTCTGTCTTTTGTTTTACTTTTCAGTGTGTTTGACGAGATGAGCACAACCGACACCTGAAAGCTTCTCGCGTATGGCAGATGACATTCCTGTAATGGCTAACCGACCATCTTGAGAGGCCGCGGCCATTAATTGAATCCCAGATGTATCCACACGTTCAACATCACTGAGTTCGAGTTCAAGAGGACCGTCATGCTTACAGAACATCAGCAAGGCCTCGCGAAATTCTGCCGCTTCAAAGATGGTCAGATCGCCTTCTGGATGCAGGATATGCACGCCTGACTGTTCTTTCACTTCCATTCAAGACTCCATTGAACAAGCATGGATGAATAATCTCTAGACATGTTTCGCAGAGGTAGGGTCTAAAGAAATATCCGCGGACGTTTCCCAGATTCCCGACTCCTAGCAACTTTCGTCTCTTTATGTATTCAGACGAACATCCCACTCGGTTTGACTTGTAGCCAACTGAGAGGGGGCTCAGCTGATGTACGTATCTAATTCAAAAAATTTATCGGTATTTACGTTAGAGACTTAAGGACTATGATTCAGAGCCGTCTCTGTTTTGCGGGACGATGCGCATTCGCGATGACTGGACTACTTCACAGCCTCGGATTCTGTCTGCTCAGTGAAAGTACTAGGAACTGGACGCAAAGGAATTTCAAAATGAAATATGGCCCCAATTTCTTGGTGGTTTTCAGCCCATATGAGTCCACCATGGGCCTCTACAATTTCTTGGCAAATAGCCAGTCCCAGACCGGTTCCACCAGCTCCGGTTTGGGTCGTGGTGCTCTGAACAAATTTATCAAAAATCGACAAGAGTTCGTTTTCTGGGATGCCAGGGCCTGTATCCCGGATCGTCACGCGTAGCCCCTGGACAGTCTCAACATCAGACCTTCGTCGTCCTGCGCACATGCTTGTTGGACGATATGACAAATGAATACAGCTCTTGAATGTCGTAAACTTGACAGCATTGGATACAAGATTCCACAACACTTGTGTGATTTGTTCTCGATCACACATCACTCGCGTCTCGTCGGACCAGTGATCGATCTCAAGTCTCACGTTTTTCTCTTGAAGTAACCCATCGATCTGCCTTTTGACAGAATCAATCAGTTCCTTGATGTCAACTTCTTCAAGATGTAAGTTCATTTTTCCGACTTCGAGTTTGGAAAGATCGAGGAGGTTATTGACTAACGATAAAAGACGTGTTCCGCTTTCTCGAATTTGCGTCACATAGGTCATCAACTTTTCCCGAGGTACACGATCGAATCGTTCAATCGCTAAGGAAGCAAAGCTTAAAATTGCATGCATTGGCGTCCGTAATTCATGAGACATGTTCGCCAGAAAAATAGATTTGGCCTGATTGGCTTTTTCTGCCATCTCTTTCGCTTGCTGAAGATCTGAGGTTCGGGTTTTCACCATGTCTTCTAAGTGAGCCAAATGATGTTTCTGTACAAGTTGCGACTGTTTTCGTTCAGTAATGTCTTGAACACTCATCACATAGTTCCTCGACATTCCAGTCCCCTTCAGCGAAGTTGCGCTCTTCTTATCCGTGGAGTTCATTTGTAATTCCATCGGAAATTCTGATCCATCCTTACGACGCCCACACAATTCAATGGGTTGATCCGGCCTAGCATCAGACCACCATACATGCAGGTGAGAGTCTGATGGTTCATTTAACATTCGATAACGTTCAGGGATCAATCGGTCGATGGATTCTCCAACAAGCTCATGGTGAGTAAATTGAAATAACTGTTCAGCGATATGATTCATGAATTCAATACGGCCGCTCTCCGTGATCACAAGCATGGCCACTGGTGATGCTTCAACAACAGCCTGAGACTGTTCCGCGGCACGCTGAAAGGCTTGCAAAGCTTCCTGTTCTTTTTCTTGAGCCCGGTGAATTTGCTGACGACTCCAAAGCAGTACTCCGAGTAATGGAATGAGAATTGACAGGCCTAACCAGAGAAGTTTCTGTTGCAACGCAAGCGCTGGTTCCACAACTTCGCTCATGTCTTGCCGAAGTAACACACCCCACTTGAAACCAGGTATTTCTGACAAACCCGTCAATTGTGAATAGCCTGTGAGGACCTCGACATCACGTCGGAGATGAGATTCCACCAGATACCCCGATCTCCCAGAAAACACCGCTACTGCTGATGGGAGGTTGAATAGACGAAGATTGATCTTACCGCTCTCTCCAAGGATGGAATCAATCATCAGAATTCCATCCTGATTCAGCAACTGCCACTCAAAATTCGAGGCTTGTGAAATCTGTTGATGTAGAACTTGTGATTGATGTTCAAATTCAGCAATTACATGAATGAGGGGCGCATAGGCGAACACGATACCGTGAAATACCTGTGTCTCATCTCGAGATACGAGCGGAGCGCCGATCATGACCGCCAATCTTTTATCACCCCAATATATGGGTTGAGCATCTTGCATTTGAATGGAGCGACTCTCACGAATTTTCTTAAATAATGGAAAGGTACTGATATCCTCTCCCAACATTGACTGCTCCGTACTCGCAGTGACACGTCCCTGTTTGTCAGTCACACCCAGTGCTTCATAAGAACTCCCATATGCTGTTTTAACAAGATTCAGGGTGTGAGTAATTACCGTCACATCCTCAACATTCCGGCTCACCATGCCAGATAACACCTTAATGTCGCCATGTCGTTCAAACAAAATCCGATCGATACGTTTTCCCAATGTTTGCGCGGTGGTAGCTAACACTTTTCCTTGTTGCTTAATCCTATCGTTTTTGACCCAATAGCCTGCCATCACACAGAGGATTGTAATCAGACTGACCAATGCAAAACTGCTCAGGGTAAACCACGGAATCGGTTTTTTTCTTGAAAAGATCATAGCGACATTGTCTTCACATGTTGCTCATACGTATTGAATGTATTTCAAGAATCCGGCAAGACGCATGTGACGAACGAAACCGTAAAACACCAACAATCAGGAGGGATGAATCACACGGGAAAAGCAAAAGATCAGGTGCAAGAAGAAGAAAGATACGCCGTGGATTCTGACGGTTTACTGATTACAACTCACCCGTTGGTGTGCGAACCACACAGAGCACCTCACTTCCAATCCCACGATATTCAAGACGGTCAAAGCACAAAGCTTTAGCCATGGCAATTCCACGTCCATGGCTGGCGAGAGCCAGATCGGGACTAAAGTTTTCAAATTTTTTCCAGTCAAAACCATTTCCTTGGTCGGTGATGACCACATGAATTTCTGCTTCGTATCGTTTGAATTTCACTTCGACAAACTTTTTTGCGTGTTCTGCTTGTTCAAGACGACGACGTATTTCTTCTTCCCATTGGCTTTCTTCTTGAAGAAGTGTCTTCTCTTCATACGTAATTTGCAAATTCCCATGTTCGACGGCGTTCACCAGAAGATCATTGAATCCCATCACCACTTTTTCAGGCTCCGGACAGGCACTCGCTAGCATCACCGCAAGGTCATGTACCTCTTCAAGAGTTCTGACGTTAAACACCGCACTTTGCAAATAATCGATAGACCGTGATTGTCGTTCAAGATCTTCTTGGACCTGTTGAAGTCGTATAGCCTTTCGGACGGCCGCTCCAACCACTTCGAGGAGCATCTCTTGCGTGTACGGTTTTGTGAGATAGTAGTAAACTCCAGCTTCGATTCCCTCACGAATCTGCATTGGAGAGCCAGCTGCGGTTTGCATGATCACTGGAATAGTCCTGAGTTCTTTATCTTCTTGCATTTTCGCTAACACGGCCATGCCATCCATTTTGGGCATCATGCGATCAAGCAGCACGGCATGAAATGTCGTTCCATATGATTTTAAAAATTCCATCGCTTCGCAACCATCCACTGCCTCAGCAAACGCATATCCTTGATCCTCCAGGTATTCCACCAAGATTTGACGATTCACATGATCATCATCCACGATGAGTATTCGCAAAAAATCGTTAGACATTGGTTATCCTTTACTACCCTCCAGCATTTGAAGCACATCAACGCCAATTATGGCGACGTCGTCTCCAAAGGTCTCTTGTCTCTGCCAATCTTGGCTTTGCTGAATAACCCAAGACAATGCTTCATCCAAGGATTTCTCATGCACACTATGACACGCTCCTTGAAGCCCCTTTTGCCCCCACATCTTGCCTTCAGGATTCATCACTTCGTAGAGACCATCAGTGAAAAGATAAAGCCGATCGCCTTTTGATAAGGTACAGTGTTGTGTTCGATATGCCTGACCAAGCCCAAATCCAACCGGCCAGGTATTCGCACTCAACACCATATTTCCCCCATGGTTTCTGGTCAAAATCGCACCAGGATGCCCTGCACTCGCATACCGAAGTTCTCCGGTTTTCAGATGCAGTGTCCCAACCCAAATCGTAAAATATTCACCTTGATCCGTGAGTGGATTTTCTTCGTTAAGGCGCTGAACAATTTCACCGGGGTCATACGATGGATGCCGCCTCGCCATATGCTCATCACGAAACGTCATCGCAAGAGATACTGCACGAAGCGATGGACCAATTCCGTGACCGGACATATCCAAGACCATAAGCCCAAGGTACTCCTCTCCCCATCTTGTCACTTGAAACAAATCACCACCTAGTCTGGCCGAAGGTCGATATTCCCATGCGAGGTTGACTTGCGGAACAATGTTCCCCGGCGGTGGGAACAGCGACAAGACAAACTCACTTGCCGATTGCAATTCAGCCTCGATCTCTGCTTTTTGTTGTGAGATGACCTCATGAGAGTACCCCAAACTCTCGATGAGTTGGCGCGTACGCAGTCCAGCTTTCACTCGTGCGTTAATTTCCTCTTCCGATGCAGATTTCGTTAAGAAATCGTTGGCCCCTCTGGCAAGCCCTTCCGCAATCTGTGCGGGCTGATCGAACGCTGTCATTAGAATCAAATACAAAGAGTGCCATCGCTCATCTTCACGTATCGCGTCACACAGTGCCAACCCGTCCATCTCAGGCATCATCCAGTCCGTGATGATGAGATCAACGATTTCAGTCTCTAAGACGTTTAAGGCCTGCTTTCCGTGCTCAGCAGTCAGGATGTGATAGCCTAACTTTTCGAGTCGTCGTTTGCTCACCATTCGAACGACTTTCTCATCTTCGACAAGCAAAATCGTGGCACGATCCTTCGGCGCTTCCTGTTCTCCACTGACGGCCAATAATGTGATGTTTTTTGGACTATGACTCATTCGAGTTTCTGTCGTTCTTCCCAAGCGGTCAATCTTAGAATCTGCAATTATTCCTTTTTGGCATTCTTCAACTTCATGACGATCGACACACACGTCGTCTTAGGAACATAGCTCCTATTCATTGTCTTTTCGGTAGTTTTCGGTAGTTTTCGGTATGAACTGGAGAGAGGACTTTCAGACTCGTGTGGCTTGAGAGTTCTGCAATAGCATGAATACGCAGTAGTATGTGAGAAAGACTCGCCTTGCCATCAAACGAATTTTGACGATCAGCGAGATAATCGATTATGGAGATGAGCTTTGAGCCGTATCATGGCCTGGGCATGGAGTTGGCAGATTCGTGACTCCGTGACACTCAATGTGGCTCCAATTTCCTTCATGGTTAACTCTTCAAAATAGTACAGCGTCAATACTAAGCGCTGTCGCTCAGGGAGTCGATCAATCGCTTCGGCTAATACTTTTCTCGTATCTTCTGAAAGAAGTGATTCCAATGGGTTCGGCTGATCTCGATCGGCCAAGGCATCCAGTATCGGATGGGAGTCATCATCATTGCTTCCTAAATCGTCCAGGCTCAAGACGACAGACCCTTTGGCTTGCAAAAGGGTCTCATCCACCTCTTCCGTTGCGATACCCAGCTCATTGGCTAACTCCGCTTCGGTTGGTGGCCGACCTTTTCTCTTTGTGTATTCATTCGCGGCATGTTGGATTTTTCCGATACGCTCCCGCATCGACCGTGGCACCCAATCCATCGCACGAATTTCATCTAACATCGCTCCACGAATTCGAAATTCTGCATAGGTTCGAAACTTGATTTCTCGCGAAGGATCAAATTTCGTGATGGCATCAAGTAATCCCACAGTCCCAGCACTGATCAAATCTTCAACATTGAGTCCACTTGATACGCGCATGGCTAAGCGTAACGCCATATACTTGATGACCGGCACAAAGTCTTGGATAAGTTGTTCACGTTCATCTGTTTTTAAGATCATCTTTGTCGGAATCGATGGCTTTGTTTTCACCGGTGTTTTTTCGACAGTTGCACGCTTCATGCTGTTTTCCCCATTTCTTCATGTATCGATCCAAGACCCGCCGCGCCGAACAATTGATAACCGCCTTTAAGTGGATGCTCACTCTTCCATTGTCCAAGCTTCGCTCCAACTCGTGTTAATGCTCGACTTGCTGTCGCCCGAGGAAACGCTATAAGCACTGGACGTTGCTGAGAGACGGCAAGAGGAACGCAGTCATCAAAGGGTATCGATCCCACATAATCTAATGAGACATTCAGAAACCGATCGGTGACCAAACTCAATTTCCTAAAAACTTCCGTCCCTTCTTGAGGCTTTCGCGCCATATTGACGAGAAGACGAAATTGTCGCTGTTGATGCCGGGTTGAAAGTATCTTGATGAGCGCATAGGCATCCGTTAATGATCCAGGTTCAGGCGAAACAACAATCATCGTGTCATGGGCCACGATGCTGAAGTAGAGGACATTAGAAGATATCCCCGCTGCGCAATCAATAATCAAAAGATCCGGAGCATGATCCAATTGTAAAAATCCTGTTTGCAGCCGCAATTGTTGTTCATACGTCAAATTCGACAGTTCTTGTATGCCAGATGCCGCTGGGAGAATCCCAATGCCTTCAGGTCCCTTCACAATCACTTCGTCTAACGTACGATCCCCAGAAAAGACATCTTCAATCGTATGGGTGGGAGCCAACCCCAACAGAATATCGACATTTCCCAGAGCCAAATCAGCATCCATCACCAACACTTCCCGGCCTTGTCTTGCACAAGCGACGGCTAAATTCGTCACGACATTGGTTTTGCCGACACCACCTTTGCCGGAACTGACAGCCACGACCTGTACGGGGCGATGATGAGAGACATCTGACTGCAGCACAGCTCGTAACCCACTGGCTTGATCAATAACTGGCTTGAGTCTGGGCGTTCTATTGGGCATTCTGAGTTGGGAGGTCGGATCAATCACGAAGAGACTCCTAACAATGTAGAGTGTTCTATTGATGTCTGTTGGAAGCGAGCATTCATTAATGCAATCATGCGTTGACTCGTTGCTAACTCCAGATCTTCTGGCACACGCTGCCCCATTGACAAGTAGGAAAGTGGTAATCCCGTATGGTGGAGAAGATTGAACAATTTTCCATAATCCGCCACTTCATCGAGTTTGGTGAACACTAATCGATGAATCGAGATGGTTCGATGTTGCTGAATCACATCATGAAGGACCGATTCCGTTGTTGGTGCCGCCAAGACCAAATGAGTTTCAATCTTATGATGCCGTTGTGCAATCGCCTTCAATTCTTCTTGCCCTGTTCGATCTCGAGGACTTCGTCCTGCTGTATCGATCAGAATTAACTCTGCATCGTGATGCCGATTGATACAGGCCGTTAGGTCATCAGGAGACATGGCCACCTCTAAGGGTAGCTTCAAGATTTTCGCAAAGACTCGAAGCTGTTCTACGGCCGCAACTCGATAGGTATCGAGTGTAATCAACACCGTTTTGCGTGGCGGCGTTGCTTGAGTTGCCATGCTCGCAAGCTTCGCGACCGTCGTCGTTTTTCCAACTCCTGTCGGACCAACTAACATGACGACCTTCTGGAAGCCGCCAGTCGGCAACAACGAGCCGGACACCGAAATCGATTGTTCCATTCGTTCCTGTAAGATCTCTCGCACAACGTCTTTATCTTGGATCCCCACCGTACCCAGAGTTTCGACGACTGCTCGAAGCAGTTCATGGGCCAATTGAGGTTGAATCCCTTGAGACACAAGTCCTTCGTACTCTGATGTTAAATGGCCAGGCAACGCGTCGACTTGTTTCCGCATACGATCCCCTAAAGCTTCTCCTACGATAATCCGCAGACCTTCGAGTTCCTGACGAAGTGGTCTAACAACGGCTTCAGGGTCCTTACGCTCCTCTCTCAATCGTTTCAGCTCTTCTTGGACAGCCGTTAATTGTTCAGTGAAGGGATCTAACATGGTGGCCATACGAAGTTGTTCTTGAAAATTATCGCGTGTCGTCCTCTCCGAAACTCGCTCTTCATGAGGAGAAACATCGCGACGTTCAGGTTCAGCCTCCTGATGAGCTCTTGCGACCTGTTCCAATATCGCGGTCTCTGTCTTTTTCTTGTTTTGCTTTCGATCCACTGCCGCTGTCACCTCAACCACGGGTTGACTCAGTAATCCAAAGAGCCCACCACCTTTATGCACACGACGAGTCGACACAATGACCGCCTCTGGTCCTAACTCAGCTTTAACCGACTGAAGAGCTCCTTGCAATGTTAGTGCTTCAAACCGTTTCAGCTTCATGTGGTAACCTCACAACTTCGATGGCTTGAATTTTGGCCTTCCCATCTATCTCATTTGGAGAGAGTACGGCCAAGGTCTGTAATCCCGGAGAGATCATCTTATACACATAGCTCCGGATGGCCTGAGAACAAAGCACAATCGGTTGGTAGCCTTGACTGACGGTTCGCTCAATCGCGGTCCTGACCGATTCTAAAAACTGGTTCATAAATGACGGAGAAATATTGGGAAGGCCTCCCTGGCCAGGACTCACCGCTTCCGCCAACCGGCGATCCAATATCGGTTCTAAGCTAATCACATGAACCAGTCCGTCGGGTGTGGCATACTGGTTGGTGATCGTTCTAGATAAATTTTGCCGGGCATATTCTGTCAACAAATCTGGATCTTTGGTCTGAAGGGAATAATCGGCTACCGATTCGAGAATTGTCCGTAAATCACGGATCGACACTCGTTCACGTAATAGATTACGAAGGATTCTCACGACAGCTCCCAGAGACAATTGTGTCGGAATGAGGTCATCGACAACCTTTGGATACATCTTAGCGAGATTATCCAGCAAGTTCTGGACCTCTTGGCGACCTAGTATTTCATGCCCACTTGTTCTGATGATTTCTGTCAGATGCGTGGCAATCACCGCAGCGCCGTCGACGACCGTATATCCATCCATTTGAGCCCGCTCTTTCTCTTGGGGAGGTATCCACAAAGCAGGTAAGCCAAAGCATGGATCTTTGCCTGGCTTGCCTTCGATACCCTTTTTGGCCGAACCGGGGTTAATGGCGAGAAGGTGTCGAGGAACGAGTTCCCCCTTTGCCACCTGGACGCCTTTCAATAACACACTATACTCATGTGGCTTTAATTGCAGGTTATCTCGGATATGAACTGATGGGACGACGAATCCAAGATCCTGAGCTGTTTGTCGACGAATGGCCCGCACACGATCCAAGAGTTCTCCTCCTTGCGCCGTATCGACTAAAGAGACCAGACCATAGCCTACATGCAATTCCAACAAGTCGGGAGGTGTCACCGTATCGACAGATTCCGCTTCTGCGGCTGGCGGTTTTTTGGCATCGGGTGTGGTGAGTTTTGGCATTTCTTCTTCGGCCATCTTTTTATGCCACAACACATACGCTAATCCACCCGCTAGAGCTCCCAACAACAAAAACGCAATATGTGGAAGGCCTGGAATAATTCCAAGAAACACAAAAATTCCGGATACGACGGCAAGAAGGTTAGGATTAAAAAAGATCTGTTCGGTCAAATCACGCCCCAGACTTGTTTGCGTACTCACACGCGTGATGATGATACCGGCAGCTGTCGACATAATCAGTGCGGGCACTTGGGCCACGACGGCATCACCAACCGTGAGTAACGTAAAGGTCTGTGCAGCTTGCGTGAAGGACATCCCATGATCTAACACTCCAATCGCGAGTCCCCCAAGAATATTGATTAAGATAATGAGCAATGCGGCAACAGCATCGCCTCGCACGAATTTACTGGAACCATCCATAGATCCGTAAAAGTCCGCTTCTTGTGCGATGAGTTCTCGGCGTTTTCTAGCTTCTGTTTCATCAATTATCCCGGCATTGAGGTCGGCATCAATACTCATTTGTCGTCCAGGCATAGCATCTAAGGTGAATCGGGCGGCCACCTCTGCGATCCGACCGGCTCCTTTGGTAATCACGACAAAGTTAATGATGACAAGAATGGAAAAGACCACGAGCCCTACGGCAAAGTTTCCGCCGACCACAAATTCTCCAAATGCACGTATGACTTCTCCTGCTGAATCAGTTCCTTCATGACCGTTCAGGAGAATGACACGAGTCGATGCGATATTGAGAGCCAAGCGAAATAAGGTGCCAAGGAGGAGCACAGAAGGAAACACTGAAAAATCAGCAGGTCTACCTGCATGCATCGTGACAAGTAAGATCAAAATAGCGATCGTCAAACTGAACGACAGAAAGACATCAAGGAGGAATGAGGGAAGTGGCAACAGCATGATCAGGAGAATTCCTACGACTCCCACTGGGAGCAACATATCTCCGTAATGTGAAGGCATCAGCTGGGCCTTCAATGCTTTTGTGTCAATCGCCATGAATGTCTTTTATAGAGAAATACACCATGTCCATTCGAAACTGAACCATGAAAACTGAGGACGTTCGGGACACTTGATGATTATTTTGAACAAATTACCCATTGCGCCATTTCCGTATCCAGATGCATTTTCTTTGTTAACTAGCTTGCTCATTCCCCTGTCGCAAGCGATACACATAGGCCAACACTTCTGCTGCTGCACGATAGAGGTCGCCAGGAATTTCTTGCCCAACTTTCACCATACGATAAATCCCGCGAGCCAAACTTCGATTTTCAATGATGGGAACACCCGCATGACGTGCAATCTTCTTGATATTTTCCGCTAAAACACCTGCTCCTTTCGCCACAACCTCTGGTGACTCCATCGTGGCCGAGTCATACCGTAAAGCCACAGCAATATGCGTGGGATTGGTAATGATCACATCGGCCTTTGGTACCGCTTGCATCATTCGCTGCCGCGCTCGCTCTCGCTGTAAGCTCATTCGTCTCGAGCGGACTTGTGGATCACCTTCTACATCTTTTGACTCATCTTTTGTCTCTTGTTTCGTCATTTTCAAGTCTTGAGTGGTTTGCCATTTTTGGTAAACAAAATCAGCAACCGCCAGCACCAACATCACTGCGCCAACCCAAAGAATAATCTTGAGGCCAATCCCCCAAATCGTTGAAAAGGCATCTCCTACGCTCATACTCTGTAGTAGCGTGACTGATTCAAGGTCATCCTTGACAATCGTGTACACAATGATCGAAATAAGTCCCACCTTTAGTAACGACTTTATCCCTTCGACCACCCCACGCAATGAGACAATTTTTTTTAGGCCATTCACGGGATTGAGTTTTTCCCACTTTGGCTGGAGAGCATGTTCTACCCACAACGGACCCGTCTGGAGTAAAATGGCCGTCACCGCTAACGCGATGATCATGAGAGCAAATGGCAAAAGCGGTAAGAAGATTTGATCGACAATAGAATACACATACAGTTGAAGGGATTCAGGAGTCAGATGAAAAGTCCCGATACTTTCAAACCACTGCTGACTCGTACCTTGAAAATGCCGCCACGCGGTAGGAGCCCACAAGGCAATCATTCCCGTTCCACCAAATAAGACCACGATCGGAGCTAATTCTTTTGTCGTCGCGACTTGACCTTTGCGACGTGCGTCCTCAAGACGCTTGCCACTAGGTTGTTCTGACTTCTCTTGGCCTTCTTTATTCTCAGCCACGGCCTAGCTCCTTGAGTAGATCCCAGAGCACACTTTCCATTCCCAGGATTGATTGCTGCAGAATCAACGCCATCATTGGGAGACCAAAACCCAACACCAAGAGTCCCACTGAAATCGTAATCGGAAAACTCGTAATCAACACATTCATTTGTGGAACCAAACGACCAAGAAGCCCCATCGTGAGATGGATCAATAAGGTGACCCCTATTACGGGCAACGCGAGCTTGAGGCCAGTAGTCATCGTTCCTTGCATGAGTTGAACAATATCCACCAACAAGGGCGCTTGAAGATGCGCGCCAAACGGGGGAATAAGAGCGAAACTACTCCCGAGTGCTAAAAGAATGAGATGGTGTCCATCAAGTTGAAAGTAGAGAAGCGTGGCAAACACGGTGAGTAATTGGCCAAACACGGGGGTCTGCAATTGCGTGGCAGGATCGACCGCCTGGGCAAAACCAAAACCGACTTGAAATCCCATAACCTGTCCGGCAAGTTCTACTGACGCCATCAATAGCCGTGTCGCCAGTCCCAAGGCCAATCCTATAAACATCTCCGCCGTGAGGCCCATTAACAGGGTTAATGGCTGCAACCAATTGGGGACAAAGTGAATATTGACAACTGGAGTCAGAACAATCGCGACACCTGCGGCTAACGTGACTTTAATACGCCTGGGAACATTACGAGCTCCTAGGAGAGGAAGCGCGGACAATATGGCCGCAGTTCGAACGAGAACGACAACAAAGCTCCAGAGTTCTTGTACGGCAAATTCAAAATTAAGCATGACCGCCTGAAGAACGTGAAGCGTGAAGCGTGAAGCGGAAGACGGAAGACGAAACGCGTAAAAGGCAAAGAGCCAGGAATGAAAACATGCGGTGACAGCAGAACCTTGGACATTGGCGGTTTGCTCGGAGGATTCTTTCTACTCTTTTCCCTATCACATTTCCCGTTTTTCGCCTCACGTACTATTCCCCTTAATTCGTGAACTCCGGAATCTGTCCCCACACGGATATCATAAATCCAAGAATCGTTTGTAAAATCCACGGGAATCCAAACAACACAACCAAAAAGACCGTCACGATCTTGGGAACAAAGGTCAAGGTGGCTTCATTAATCTGGGTCATCGCTTGAAATGCACTGATCATCAGTCCTACCACCAGACTAAAACCAAGCATTGGTCCTGCCACCAAGAGGATGGTTTGAATAGCCGAGGTTCCAATGTCGAGTACGCCTTCAGGAGTCATCTTTAAATGTGAAGCGTCAAGGGTGAAGCGTGAAACGTCCTGACAAGAGTGAGTGCTTCCGGCTTCATACTTTTCGCCTTGTGTGTTAAGGGTTGTTAATGAAAACTTTTCATGAGTGAACCGACGATGAGAAACCACCCATCTGCGAGAACAAACAGTACTAATTTAAATGGGAGAGAGATCATGACAGGGGGAAGAAGCATCATTCCCATCGACATCAGAATGCTCGCCACAATCATATCGATGACCAAAAATGGAACATAGATGAGGAAACCTATCTGAAAGGCCGTCCGCAGCTCACTCGTGACAAACGCGGGTATCAGGACATGCAAAGGCACATCCTTGGGACCATTGAGCGTTTTAACGCCCGCCATTTCTACGAATAGCGTCAGATCTTTTTCACGAACTTGCCGCATCATAAATGCCCGCACCGGCGTAATGGCTCGTTCCATCGCCACGTCTTGATCAACTTGTTCCTCTAAATAGGGATTGACCGCTTGTACACGAATTTCCTCCCATACCGGCATCATGATGAACATGGTCATAAATAGCGCCATCCCGATCACGACTTGATTTGGAGGAGCGTGCATCGTCCCCATGGCCTGTCGCAACAGCCCCAAAACAATGACCAATCTTGTGAAAGACGTTAAGAGAGTGAGGAGTGCTGGAGCTAAGGAGAGGACCGTAAGCAGGACAAGGATTTTGATCCCTATGGTCCATGGCTCCGCACCTTCACCTCCAGATAGTTGAAAACTGAGAAGGGGGTCTTTATCAACCTGCGCATGGACATTCGTCCCGAATAGCCACACCACGGAAACGAGAATACCAACGAGGCAACGAGGTTGAGCTGTTACCCGACTGATACGTGCGAGAATAATTCGAAAAAGGTTCATAGCCAAAGCGAATATACGCTGTACCTCAATTTGCAGAAAGAGGTAAATCTGAGAGTTTTTCTTTTTCTTGTAAAGGCGGAGAAAGATTTTCTGCACGTCTCCACAAACCACCAGGAAGCAACCTCAATCGTTCAATCGCATTTCCTGAGGTTGTTCGAAGCTGCTTTACCCGTTCCTGATCAGATATGCGCGTTAATAGCGTCAATTCTCGCGCAGTCGAGCCAAGCACAAGCACTTCTCCTGCCACCTCCACCAACATGATAGTTTTGCCCTGCCCTAATCGTAATCCACCCAGCATGCGCAGAATTGATTGACTGAGATAACCCTGTGATTCACCCATCAGTCGTTTCAACACAAACATTCCGCCAAGCAGTAACGAGACAACAACCGCCAGGGCACCGGCCATTTTCAAAGCCTGATCAGCAAAATCCATTCTTCACCAGTAAAAAGTGAGAAGTGAAAGGTAAGAAGTAAAGAAGTGTTCCCGAGTCTTATTTTTCACCTTTTTATCTTTAACTTTTTACGAAAGATTGTTCACTCGCTCGGCTTGACTCACGACGTCAGTTAAACGGATGCCAAACTTTTCATTCACCATCACCACTTCGCCCCTCGCCACAAGCTTTTCATTGACTAATACTTCCAAAGGTTCTCCGGCTAATTTATCCAGTTCGACTACGGAACCTGGGCCCAATTGAAGTAATTCTTTAATCAACATTTTCGCACTCCCCAGTTGAGCCGAGATCATTAAAGGAATATCTAAGATACGATCCAAATTCGACTCGCCTTGCTCGTGATAATCAGATGTCGCTAACGCGCCAGCAGCTGGAGGAGGTGCTTCTGGTTGTTGAACCGCTTGTGTCGTCTGAGCTGCCTCAGCTTCAGCCATGGCTTTAGCCATTTCAGCTTCAGCATCCATTTCTGGGTCGAAAGAGTCTTCGTTTTCGTCACTCATACGCTCGATTCCTTTTTATAATAAGTTCAGAAAGTCTGTCCTGACTTGTTCGGAATGACAAATCTGTTCATGTTCACAACCGCTCCGTTTCCAACGTAGAGTTTCCACACAAGGAACATTAGTCATTCTTGGATTCGATCATTGACGAAATCTGAAATGATTGTGATGCTTTTGTGACACCAGGAAATCCGTGAAATTTGGGAATACCTTCAATCGTCCCGATCAACGGTTCATCGGTGGCTTGCTCCAAGACAATGACATCACCTGCTGAAAAATTCATTAAATCTTCAACCGATATCTTGGTCGAGCCAAGGTGCACTGACATCGTGACTGATGTTTCCCGAATGCCTTCAGAAAATCGTCGAACCCAACCTTGATCAACTTCATAAAAATCACTCTGAAAGCTCACTTGTAGTCGTTCACGCAACGGTTCGAGCATGGCGTAGGGAATACAAAGGTGTAGATCACCCACCGCATCGCCTAATTCAATGCCAATGGTGACGACAATGACAATATCAGAAGGCAAAACGATGGATGCTAATTGTGGATTCATTTCGGCGCGTACGGCTTTGATCGACACCTTATGGACTGGTTCCCAGGCCTTTTCAAGATTAGCTAATCCCATTAACATCACTTTTCGCATAATCCGTTGTTCAATGAGCGTAAAATCTTGGCCCTCAGGCTTTACGTGAGTCTGCCCCATCCCTCCAAAAAAATGATCAACGAGTAAGTAGACGGTGGCGGCATCGGTCGCCGCCATCGCATACCCTCGCAACGGCTCCAAAGACACAATTTGCAAGTAGGCTGGGACAGGTAAGCGACGCGTGAATTCACTAAACTTGAGAACGGATTGGTTTGTCACAGTGACTTCTATCGTTTTTCGAAGCACCTCTCCTAAGGAAATTCGAAAGAGTCGAGAAAACTGTTGGTGAATCACGTCAAGCGTGGGCATTCGCCCACGAACAATCCATTCCTGATTTCCTAGATCATAGGGAACCGGGCCATCTGTAGGCTCTTCAACTTCAGGAGTTTCTTCTTCAACCTCCCCGCCAGAGACTCCCCTGAGCAGCGCATCAACTTCATCCTGTGATAGTATTTTTTCCATATCTGTTTATGTGAACCGTGAGACGCAAGACGCGAAACGATGAAGATTTTCGTTTTCCGATTATCGGGAATTATTGAATAACAAAATCCGTAAAGAAGACATTGGCAATTTTCCCTTTTTTCATAATTCCATTCACACGCGTCAGAATGTCTTCTCGCACACGACGTTTCCCATTTGTTGTTCGTAGCATATGCGATTCTTTGCTGGAGAGGAGTACGAGTAATGCATCTCTGATCGCGGGGACTTTATTGGGATAGTCCGTCTTTTCTTCCGGTCTATCCAACTCTAATTTAATCGTCATTTTTAAATACCGGAGTTCTTCGCGATCAGCCAGATTCAAGACAAAAGGATCCAGTTCGACGATCGGTCCAGGTTCCCCAGCATGCTCATCATGCGTATCATCTTCATGTTTTTGTTCTGTCGCATGGGCTTCTTCTTCACCACCAGAGCCCAACATAAACCAGGCAGCCGCACCCCCACCACCCAATACTGCGACAGCAAGAACAATCAGAATAATAAGTTTTTTACTCGACCCTCCACCAACATCAGGCTCTTCGTTTTTTTCTTCATCAGCCATGGCTCATCCTCTCTCACAGATTTCAATTCGAGCGAGTTTCCCAAACATCTAGGTCAGCAACGTTCATGCCAAGCATTGCTGTATTCAAATGATCAATCCCGTTCAAGTTAAATTCACGCTCATGAGTAAAAATTCATCATAAACGTCAGTAAATTCGCTATTTGTGGCTCAAACTCGTATTCATTACCCTTGCATTCACTTGGGAACTATTTACTAACATGCGCGTTGTATCTCATCATTCTGTCAATTCCTCCCTCGCAGCGTAGGAGGCTTTGACACTTGACTAGCTGTAGTCAATACATCAAAGGAAGTGAAATGCGGGTATAGGCTGTTCATCAATGGCTCTCTCGCCTTCGATTATCCTAGTCAAGGCCACCTTCAATCGAATCATCAGTAAATCAGCCATTGATCCAACAAACTGCTTTCGTCAGAAGCCTTTGAACCAACAACCATCGTGTTCGAGGCTACCTATAATCTAGGCACCAAATACGGGAAGACACCGAGATAGGTTGTCTCTCAAGAGCCTTCAGTCACAGAACTACCGTAGCCAAGGCCACTAACAATCGCCCACGATCTAACAACTACCCTGCCTAGGCACCAAATAAGATGTTTTACTGAAATACATGAAGGGTTATGAAAACAGAGAGTCAATAGAAAGCAGGCGGGATATGAGAGCAGGACAGCTCTCATGCACTCAATAAACAATGAAGAGTCAAAAGACGATAAATCCTGTCTTCTGACTCCTCACTTTTCACTTCTTATGTTTTAGATAATTATCGTGACAAGTTCACGAGTTCACCGAGAAGCGTATCCGTTGTCGTAATGATTCGTGCATTGGCTTGAAAGCCCCGTTGCATCGTGATCATATTGACCAATTCATCACCAAGATCGACGTTAGACGCTTCTAAGGTATTGGCAAAGATTTTTCCAAACCCACCAGTGCTTGGCGCACCATCTAGTGGATTCCCTGAATCTGCACTTTGAATGAACAGATTCCGTCCAATCGGTTGCAACCCATCGGGATTACTAAATCGAGTCAGCAATACTTGGCCAAGATTTCTCGTGGTACCGTTCGAAAATCGACCTAAGAGAGTCCCATCTTCGCCTATAGAAGTCCCGGCCAACGTTCCATTGGCAAATCCGTTCTGTGATTGGGTAAGAATCACTGAGGCTCCCCCCTGTTGCAGCATCCCATCGGTACCTGCACCACTATCTGTTGTCACACTCGTGCCGAAATTAAAGAGAAGATTGGCAGAAAGAATGTCTGCCGCTCCGTTGGTAAAGGTAATCCCCGTTGGAGTCCCAGAATTGTAATACGTCGCTGAACTTTCAGTATCTAATAAGCCGCCAGAGGTAAAGCCCAGTGTCCCTGTTGCGATTAAATCACTATTCCCATCCGTTGATGTGGACCCTGAAACAACGGTAAACTCTGAAGCCGCCCCGACGATATTATATTGCCAGGTATTGTTCGCAGTTTTGGTGAAGTACATCGTCACGCCATGACCAAACCCTAGCGAATCAAACAATTGGAAGCCCGTACTAAACGCGGAAGTGTTGATCGGATCATCAATGTCAAACGTGGTGGCTGTTGCCGCAGCATTGAGATTGCCAGTTATGTCGACAACGGAGGTCACCGTTCCGACCTGTTGCGTCGTTGTCAGAACGATATCACCAATCGTTCCAGTAATCACACCGGCACTATCAGCCTGAAACCCCTGTAACTTCAGACCAGCGGGATTGATCATATTACCTGAAGCGTCCGTGCCAAACTGTCCAGCTCGGGTGTAAAAACTGTCACCATTGGAATCAACCACTTGAAAGAACCCATCTCCATCTACAGCCAAATCCAAGGCATTGGAGGTGGTTTGAAGAGAGCCTTGACTAAAACTCGGATCGATACCGAGCACACGAACACCTCGACCTTCGACTAAAGCATTGGTAGTTCCTCCTCCACCAAGCGAGGCTCCAAAGAGATCTCCAAAAGTCACCGTTCGAGTTTTATATCCAGTTGTTTGCGCGTTCGCGATATTATTACCAATCTCACTCAATGCGCGACTCGTGGCATTGATTCCGCTTGTGGCTGTGAAGAATGCTGATGTAATACCCATACTCGTCGACTCCTTCTACTGCGAGATTAAAATTGACGATACGAAAAGCTCATTACTGCGCCTGGACTGATAGAATGTCATGAGACAATAGCGTTTTCCCACTTCCTAAAGTAATCAAAGGCTGGGCTTCGCTAATCATGACACTTTTCACGATATCACGCATAAATGTCGTAGCTGGAACCTCACCGCCACTCCGGTTCACTGCTTTTGGCAGAAACGCGTAAGTCCCGGCTTCAACTCGATCACCATTCTGATCCTCCCCGTCCCAGACGAGTTGGTGCGCTCCAGCCTCTTGAGCCCCAAGGTTTGAAAACCTGCGAATCACTGTTCCACTTTCATTTAACACATTAATTTCTACGTTTGATGCGTTTTCCTCCAAGACATACGACAACGGTGCTTCACCAGAGGACTTGAGCGGTATAATATTTCCTTGCGCACTAATCTCACGGCCGATCAGATTCACTAAATCCAGTTTCGTCTGTTGGTCATTTTGTCCTATGAGACTTTCCAGATTCTCATTGATATTCGTCGTTTGTTCTAACGAGGTAAACTGTGCCAACTGTGCGATAAAATCTTCATTTTCCACGGGATTCGTGGGGTCCTGGCTTTCTAATTGCGTCACTAACAATTGCAAGAACACATCTCGACCCAGCTCTTGAACGTTTTCCGAAGTAATGGCATTGACCGGGGTCCGTTGTGTTTCAGTGATCGGTGTGACGACATCCATGTATGAGATCTCCTTGTTAAATGACTTTTTGTCTTTTTCAGGCGACGAGGTGCCAGCCTCGTTCTTGTTTAATCATCGTTCGAGGAACTTCCTGTTCTTGATGTGAGGATGAATTTTCCAGTGTATTGACGAGTTCACCAGAAGAATTGCTTCCCCAATGGTTGTCATTCGAAGCTTGCTCGCTCAGACCGTCGTTCTCCTCATGTACATCGAATTCTTCTAGTTCCATATCAGCTTGTCCCAGTTGACTCGCTAAATCTTGAACATTTTGAGAAGCAAGGGCCCGTAGTACGGGATTATCCAAGAGTACTCCTGCATAGACCTGTCGTTGCTGAACGCCAACATCAACTTGTACCCGCGCAGCTTCAGATAATTGCACATCAATTTGTAGCCGCTGCGAAACCGACGTATTCAGTAGTTGAAGACGCTCATCAAATGTTCCAGCCTTAGCCACAGCCTGTCCCTGATTGGCTGACACCACTATTCCCGGAGATGAATCATGTAATGGGCCTTGGCCATTCCCGGTGTGATTTCCAAATGGAAGACCTCCTCCAGATGTGTGAAAGCTTGTCTCACCACTGTGCACGGATCCAATGTTTCCAACCGATTTCCCATCTCCTTCTGCTCTTACGAGACCTACAGTCACTTCTTCACGTGCCGAAGGGAGCACATTGCTCAAGGAAAGACTACCGGCATCAGTTTTAGCATGTTTTCCCGTACCCTCGAGGACGGAGAAGAGACGTTGAACATTGACATCTTGCTCGACTGGAGGTGCAGGCCTAGACACAGAAGGAGGGAACGCAACAACGACAGACCGAGAGTTCTCATGTAAGAGGGGCCGCACTCGTAATTCTTGACTGATAACCGGCTGTGCGCCAACGCCTGTTTCTGGATTCGGACGGCTCAATAGAGGAATCGTTGGCAATGTACTGCTTGCCACAGTTGCCACGCGGCTCACTTCAGCCTGAGCACGATGTTCTGGCTGACCAACCTTAGCTCCAAGAATGTTGACCTGATCGATTGAAGATTGAGACTCACCGACTCTCGCTTGCTCGCCACCGCCTACCTGAACGATCCCAGCACCATGTCTGAGTCGCTGAACAAGAGTGAACGGATCCTGAAACTGCTCACGATTTGTCGAACCAGGCGGCGAAAGCTGAGTGGGAGGCCTCTCAGACGGCTCATTGAGATTTACCCCTTGAAATGTGAGTTGATCAAGAACTTTGAGATTCTCAGCAACTGTTTCAGGAAGGAGATTCTCACCCTCTAAAGAAAGAGGTAAAGCATTTCCATCGTCTAAAGAAAGGGGCAAAGCATTTCCATCATCCTGTTGCACGTTCTGTGTGCCTCCTAACACTTCTGCAAACGCCACAGTGGACTCACTGTGGATTGAATCCACAATGGGCACTCCTTTCTGCACGGTTTCGGAAGTTCCCGGCCCGACAACTTGAGGAGGTCCAAGGATATTAAGGAAGGGACTCACCATGATCTACCTACAGAAATTTATCCTCTCGATCATCACTATTTCCTTGCTTCCATTTTAAAATTTCTCAACCCTTGAGAAAGGGCTGCAGCCTTTGCTGGATTGACCCCAGCCAACACGACAGCGGCCTTTTTATCCTTTATTCCAAATAATATTTCCAAGGCTAAACGCTCATCCATCTTTTCTATTCTCAACGCAGCTTCCTCCGGATCCATCGCATTATAGACTTTCACCAAATGGGTCAGTGAAGGATCTTCTCCGGCCTGTTCACTGTTATCCGCATTTAGTTCAGCTGCTCTCTGCTTTAAACGTTCGGCTTCTTGGGCCTGGCGCTTCGCAAGCGCTTCAACATCACGTTGAAGACCATCGATTCGTGCTTCTTTTTGCTGCAAACGTTGTTCCCGCTCTTCAAGTTCCTTCAGTCGATCTTGCAGTTGTTTGACCAGTGATGCTTCTTCGCTCAGGTTTTCATTAAAATTCTCGACCTCAACGCCTTGATTTTCCAGAGCATTTTCCTCAGTCACCTGATGCTCTTCTCCCTCTGAATATGAGACAGAAACAACCGCAGTCCCTCCCAGAACTATGAAAACCATCCACCATGGCAAAATTAGGAAATGCGGCAACATTGTTCTACTGGGCGAAATTTTCATGGTGTTTTTGAACTCCTGTGCCCTCATTTTGTCAGACCCCTGCTCCAACAACCGTCCTAGTTGTCCCGCTTGTCGCCCAGGCAATTTTTGCATAGTTCCTCTTCTGCCACTGCCTAGTCCTTGAAGGTCCAAGCCCAATAGGTTTCGCCATACTCCCGCTTGTCGACGAGGAGAATTTTGCACGGTCTTTTTCCTGCTTTTGCCCATGGCTCCAAAGTCCAATCCCAGAAGGTCAAGCCCTGTACCCGCCGGTGGCCGAGGCGAATTTTGTATGGGCCCTCGCTGGCTTTTCGCTCTACCATGCTGTCTTAACCCCAAAGACCTTTCTTGAAGACTTACGAAAGGGGCCAGCCAATCAAATATATTCCACAGACGATCCCCTATCCATCGCCGAGTTGATAGCAACGGGGTTAATTTTCTTACTCTTGAATCCCTCCGTCTTTTATGACTACTCCCTCGACCTGATCCATACTCCCGTCTGATCGCTTCTATATCAATCATACTCCCATCATGTCTTAGCGTCTTAGTCGAATTGTTCATGGAACATCACCTTCCTCACATACCAACTCCTTGTTCGCCTCATCACACTAACAACTTCCTCAGCCCCTCGCATCAGCGGTAGGAGTATGTTGCATTCAGCATGCTGACAGGACCATATGTGTTTCTCCACGGGTGCCTACTGATCGGCACCATCTCTAGCCCCTTCGGCTCGACTCCTTTTGGTGCAGAGCAACATGCTTATGGGCAGCAGCTTCTTCCAACATCATCTGCTCCTGTTTCGCAAGTTTCTTCATATAGGCTGATTCTTTTTTTTCGATGACGATCTCGACGATTCTCCTTGCATGATGAGCGGCCCTTAAGCGCCTTCGAAGTTCTCCAAGTTTTGTATCAATCTCTTGCAGTCGACTGGACTGCGACTCAAGGCGCTTCCCTGTTTCCTCTAACCATCGAAACCGTTGTTCCGCAAACACCGTATTCACACCCGTTTGAAGACTTCGATCTAAGTCAGCGGCAATGTGATCCATTTCTGCTCGAAGGGTCGCCGTTCTTGATTCTTCACGTGTTTTCTCCAATTCCGCCATCATGACTTCTTCTCGAACCACCTCTTCTACTTGCTTTCTGAACCGCAAGAGCGTTGACCAATTCATTGGCTCCCCTTCCCATTGATATGAGCGGCAGATACACGTGCAGCATCCTGCAATAACGTCTTCAAAGCATTAAGACTCTCGGATACGTCCACTCGAACTTCTCGCCGTTGCGCTAAAAACTCAAGAATCGGTTCGCGCATAGCGATCGCAGCATCTAGTTTCATATTACTTCCTGGTTGATATGCGCCCAGGTTTATCAATTCTTCTGAATTTTGGTACAACGCCATCATTTCAAGAAGCGACCGCGCTGCGTTCGTATGCTCAGAAGACACAATATCCGACATAACACGGCTAACGCTTCCCAACACATCAATAGCTGGGAAGTGTCCTTGAATTGCTAATTGTCTGGAAAGGACGACATGACCATCTAAAATTGCCCGAACTGCATCTGCGATCGGATCCGTCAGGTCATCCCCATCGACTAAAACGGTATACAACCCTGTGATTGAACCACCTCGAGCCGGCCCAACTCGTTCTAATACTTTAGGTAAGAAGTTAAAAACTGAGGGAGGATACCCTTTGGCCGTCGGTGGCTCTCCAACGGCTAAACCAATTTCACGCTGAGCATGAGCCAGTCTTGTTACGGAATCCATCATGAGAAGGACATGTTTGCCTTGGTCACGAAAGTATTCAGCTATGGCCGTTGCGATCAGTGCGCCACGCAATCGAATCAACGGTGA
Organism: Nitrospirales bacterium; assembly: GCA_965223675.1. Taxonomy (GTDB): domain Bacteria; phylum Nitrospirota; class Nitrospiria; order Nitrospirales; family UBA8639; genus JAGQKC01. The sequence continues at coordinate 1,713,693 of OZ245013.1, forward strand.
TTGATCCGATGTGGCGGCAATCACGATTGAGCGCTGTAACCCTTCTTTCCCAAGTTCCCGTTCAATAAATTCTTTGACCTCTCTTCCACGTTCTCCAATGAGTGCAATGACATTGACATCTGCTGATGCGTGACGACTCATCATGCCAAGCAATACACTTTTCCCAACTCCGCTTCCTGCAAATATTCCTAGCTTCTGGCCTATCCCACAGGTGAGTAACGCATTCATAGAGCGAATGCCTAAATCCATGGGCTTTGTAATTCGGTCACGCTCTAACGGAGAAGGGATGTTACCCGACAGAGGATAGGTTTCCGATGTTGAAGTCGGACCAAGACCATCGATCGCTCTCCCCAATCCGTCCAGCACACGACCTAGCAGATGCGAGCCCACCATCACTTGAGAAGGTCGAGACGCATAGAGAATACGATCTCCGACGCTAATGCCATGTGTCTCTCCATACGGCATCAGCATGACTCGATCCCTATGAAACCCTACGACTTCGGCCTCCGTGATTGTTTCCCCTGACTCTTTAAGAATGCGACAACTTTGTCCCAGAGATACCTGCGGGCCAGTCCCCTCTATCGTGAGCCCGATCGCGTTCACGACTTTTCCATACACGGTAATAGCGTTGGTTGCGTTAATCTGAGGAAGCAGGCACTGAAGGTTCATGTGACGTATTTTGCAACTCTAGAGATTGACCGATTGTATTAAGCTGCTGCTCTATCGCGGCATCGATGTACAGACCATCGGTCTGAATGATACAGCCACCGATACTGACTGTCGGGTCACCTTCGATTCGAATTGTGGAGCTCTCTCCGTCGCGTGTGACGAAATTTGACTGCATAGCCTGAAGATGATCCAGTTCATCTGGATGGACTTTGAGGCACACAGCACTTGAGGCTGAAAGATCTTTGAGAATCTGCTGAACTTGTCTGATCACCACGTCTTTATCAAGGGAGACTTCACGATGGATAACTTTTTTAGCAATGGCCAATGCTAGCTTCACCAGATCAGATTCAACCTGGCATAATATGTTCACTCTTGCCTCGTCAATTTGTTTCACAAGCTCAACAGCACGCTGTATTTCCCGCTCGGCTTCCTGTCGACACTCCGCGATCCCTTCTGCTTTTCCAGTCTCTCGACCAGCTTCAAAAGCCTGCTGCTGGAGAGCCGAACAGTCATGCGGTGGCTCATGCTCTTCCTCTTCTTCCTTGTGTGACTGTCGCTGACTGCTCTCTCTTGGCAAAAGAGGGATGAGCTCTGCCATTTCAAAGGACTCTACGGCAAGGCCTCGACTCTCTGATTTAATAACCTTAGACCATTTGCTCTTCACCCTTACCTCCAAGTACCACTCTGCCTTCTCCGGCCATTTTCTGAACAATCTTCAGAATATTTTGCTGAGCCGACTCGACATCACTCAGTTTGACTGGACCGCGGCTCTCCATATCTTCCTTGAGAGATTCTGCTGCACGACTAGACATATTCTTCAAGAATTTCTCCTTGAGCCCTTCGTCGACTGCTTTTAACGCCAGAATCAATTCTTCCTTACTCACATCACGTAAGACTTCTTGCATTCCGCGATCATCGATATCTTCTAAATCTTCGAACACAAACATCTTCGAACGAATCTCTTCTGCAATTTCAGCATTTTTCTCTTCTAGCGCCGTCATAATCTCACCTTCAACATTCCGTTTCACGGTATTGAGAATTTCGGCGACTAACCCAGTCCCTCCGACCGCCACAGCATTTTTCGATGCGCCAGCCCGTAGCTCATCCTGAAGCACTCCGTTTAATTCCTCCAACATGTTCGGAGAGACTTCTTCCGTGGTGGCCATTCGATACACGATGGCATCACGTTTGTGAGCAGGCAACAGAGCTAACACTTGCCCTGATTGATCTGACTCAAGATGCGAGAGAATTAATGCACCCGTCTGAGGATGTTCATAAGTCAACATGTTGGCAATAGAGGCTGAATCCATGGATTTGAGTGTTTCAAATCCTGCATTTTCAGAGGTATTGAGAGAACTAAGGATTCTCCGAGCTTTATCTTTCCCGAGGGCTGAGTTCAATATTTTTGCAAGATACGTCTTTCCTTCTACTGATAGACCAGAGGCTCCAGCCTTTTGAACAAACTCTCTTAGCACTGTGCGATGTTCATCTTGTCCAACATTGACCATTCCCCCTAAATAGGCGCCAATGGCCCGAATATCCTTTTGATCCAAGGATTTCAAGACTTCAATAGCCGCAGTTTCTCCGATCGCCAACAGTAGAATGGCTGCCTTTTCATATCCAGAGAGATCACTAGCCATCTTAGGCTTTCTCCATTTTTTCTTCCTGCTCTCCCTTTATCCACGTTCGAATCACTTGTGCAGCCGTCGTCGGATTGTCGGAAGCAAGTTTGATGGCGCTTTCCTCTGGTGTTTCTGTGATTTCTGCTTCATAGTCGGCAACTGTGGCTGGCAACCCATCTTGAGGAATCGGTACAGGTTCTGGAGGAGGTGTTATCAGACTTGTGACCATCGGACGTACCACAAAGAGCAAAACAAGAAGGCCAAGTATTAAGAACACCGCTGGCTTGATTAACCCTCCCCAAGTCGATAAGAACGACTGAACAACGGTTGCGACATGTTCATCACCTTCTTTTAATGGTGTCGCCTCAAATGGTGTGTTCACAACTTCGATTTCATCACCACGAGCTTCAGAGAACCCAACCGCTTTTTTGACAATATCAACAAGCTTTTTCATTTCTTCTTCAGAGCGTGGAACGTACTTCGTTTCGGCTTCTTCTGCATTGGCTTCTGACTCTGCGCCCTCAGCTGGCATATACGTTCCATCGACTAATACCGCAACTGACAAGCGTTGAATTGACCCTGTGGGCTCCACAATTTTGCTCACTTTTCGATTGAGTTCGTAATTCAACGTTTCATTCTTTCGTTTTGCCTCTTTTGGTCTCCCACTACCAGAGGGCACCTCACCGTCATTCGGAACATTGCTACGAACACCTGGAACACCAGACTCCACCGGGCCACTTTCTTCTATCACTTTTTCCTGGCTACGATTTTCACTCCGGACGACTTGACTTTCTGGATCATACGTCTCTTCAGTCACTTCCACTTGACGAAAATCAAGCGATGTTGAAACACGAACCACGGATTTATTTCGTCCTAATACTTGATCCAGCATACTTTGCACGCGGTGTTCAAGATCTCGTTCAACGTCCCGTTGCATTTCTACTTGGGATGTCGTTAAGGGCGAATCTTTTTGACTCGCCGTATTACTTAAGACTTGGCCATGGCTATCAACAACAGTCACGTCACCAGGGTCCAATCCTTCCACACTACTCGATACCAAGTGCGTAACACCTTGTACCTGCCCTTGCGTCAATGCCGCACCACGCTTTAACGTCAACACAACAGCAGCCTGGGCCGGCTGTTGTTCCGATGTGAATAATCGACGTTCAGGTATAACCAAATGCACTCGCGTGCGTTCAACTTCGCGTATCTGAGAAATCGTCCTGGCTAACTCTCCTTGTAACGCACGTCGATAATTCATTTTCTGCACGAATTGCGTCACACCTAAACCCACACGGTCAAAAATTTCGAATCCTACACCACTCGCCTCAGGCAACCCATCGGTGGCCATTTGCAACCGCAACTCATGAACTTTTTCACCTGGAACTTTTATGCTATCTCCACTTTCTGATACTTGATAGGGAATTCCTTGTCGATCCAGTTTCGCCACAATGGCCTGAACGTCTTCTCCCTCTAAATTGGCGAATAACACCCCCATATCCGGATCTTTCCCCGTTAAGACCAAGGCTGGAATAACAGCAATCCCTAGAGCCAACATGACGACTAACCCGATGCGTTGGGGCATGGTCAGTGCTTGGAAATTGTGAAGAATGGTATCAGGAAGTGTTTTGGAACTCGTGGATGGTTCAGCCATAAATCGGAAAAGTGAAAAGTGAGAAGTGAAAAGTGAAATGCGAGAAAAAACTAAGTATCTCGACTCATCTTAACTTTTTACTCCTTACTCCTCACTCCTTCTAAGTTTATACTTGCATTCGAAGAACTTCTTGATAGGCCTCTAAAAGTTTATTTCTCATTTGCATCATCAATTTAAACGAAAGTCCTGCCTTTTCTCCTGCGATAATTGCATCATGAATATTGACATCTTCTCCTCTTACGACAGCATCCTCGAGTCGACCCGATTCATGTTGCAAATGATTCACGGCTTCAACCGCATTCTTCAACAGTTCTCCGAAACTTGGGCCGTTGACAGACGCAGGCCCTCGTAATGCATCTTTCGCGATTGATTCAAGTATAGGATCAAATCCACGAATTGAAAATTCTTCCATGCAGTCATCCTTTGCGGCACACTATTATTATCGACCCATTTCTAATGCACGCATAGTCATCGATTTGCCAGTCTCCAGCACGGCTAAGTTCGCTTCATATGCGCGAGAAGCTGATAACATGTTGGTCATTTCTTCTATGACATTGACGTTTGGCAAGTGCAGATACCCTTTGTTATCGGCATCGGGATGATGAGGATCATAAACTTGCCGAAGAGGTCGTTGATCGAGTACAACCCGCTCTACTCTTACCCCATGAGGCTCTGTCGCTTGCCCAAAGGCTTGAGAGAATACAGAGGTAAAAGGAGAAGACGGTGCATGTGAACGAAAGACAACATCTCTTCGAATATAAGGGCCACCAGTGGGTGATCGCGTGGACTCTGCATTCGCAAGATTTCCAGCAATGATATTGAGTCGTTGTCGTTGGGAATTCAACGCTGACCCCACGACATTAAATAATCGATCCACATTCATATCGGCATCCTTTCCATAGTGAGAAACACACGTGAACCCCATGACGGGAAACGTAAGAGGTGAGGACGAAAGCGACAGATCGTGCCTCTTTCTTCATCTCGTTTCTCTTCTTACGCTTTACGGTTTATCCCCCTCGCCCTTCACCGATCGCAGATTTCCAGCCATCAAATCGACCCTTTAAAAATTGGCTCACGGCCATGTACATCATGGTATTTTTGGCCATCTTCGCCATTTCTTGTTCCAAGTTCACCGTATTCCCATCCAAACCACCACCGGCATTCATGACTTTCGTATGTTGAAACGTCTGATTTTTCGTGGAAAACAATTGAAAATGCTGAGGATTAGACTTCATCGTGTCTAACGGGTATTGTCCTCTCTCAACAGCTGCAAGAGTCTCCTTAAAGGGGAGAGACCGATTTTTGTATCCCGGGGTTTCTTCATTTGCCAGATTCGCTGCAATGGTTTCATGAATAGCACTCCGCACATCAAGTGCTCTTTCATACAGTCGCGTTCCACCATCCCAAATGGAGTTCACCATCTCCCCTCTCCTTGTTTAGTAGACCGTTTGTAACAGTGCCTTTGCCTACAGGCAGGGCCTTAGCTAATGAAAGTCCAGCAACCATGATGCCAAGCCATCGTACAGTCTCACCATGAGAAGACCATTCATTTTTGCGATCTAGAATGCTTTTCCCTTCATCTGTTCTATTCTGTTATTGAACGTCGAAGAAGTTCCGCGTTTCTTTTTCAGGTGTTTTTTTCCTATGTGGCATTCTTTGCCTACTTAGGCTCCATCAATTCATGATTTTTTCTGATCAAAAGAGAATGCGTCTTCATGACACATCAAGATCGTTGAGGCCTCCTAACTGTCGATACTCACGTAATTTATTGCGTAAGGTACGAATACTGATCCCGAGTGTTCTTGCTGCATGAGTCCGGTTTCCGCCATGTCGATCCAATACTCGAAAAATAAGATCCCGTTCCATTTCCCAAATGGAGCCTGTGGGTTGAGGCAATGGTGTCGGCGTATTGACGACAGGTTCTTCAAACGTGACATGCGGGATACGCAAGGAACCTGAATCTGACAACAGCACCGCACGTTCAATCACATTTTCAAGTTCCCGAACATTTCCACGCCAACGGCGCGTCTTCAAGTAATTCATCGCCTCTTCAGAAATATTGACGCTTGGACGACCATTCCGTTGACACGATTGATGAGCAAAATGTTTGATCAAAATTTCAATATCTTCTGGCCGTTCGCGCAATGGGGGAATTGTCACAGGCATCACACTCAGGCGATAGTAGACATCTTCTCGAAAACGTCCACTCTGAACTTCCTGCATGAGATTACGATTGGTCGTCGCGATAACACGCACATCTATTTGAATGGGATTTCGAGAGCCAAGTCGATCAACCTCTCTTTCCTGCAACACTCGCAACAACTTTGCCTGAAGTCCTAAGGTCATCTCCCCAATTTCATCTAACAACAATGTGCCTTGGTGGGCGAGTTCAAATTTTCCACAGCGACGCGCCATCGCTCCAGTAAATGCACCTTTTTCATACCCAAACAACTCGCTCTCCAAAAGACCTTCCGGGAGTGCGGCACAGTTCACGGCCACAAATGGTTGGTTCGCTCGAGGACTGTTTCGATGAACATAGCGAGCCAAGACTTCCTTGCCAGTCCCACTTTCACCTTGAATAAGGATCGTCGCTTGGCTTGCGGCCACGGTCTCTAACGTCTTCAATGTTTCAAGGACCCGTTCATTACGGGTGAGAAATCCAACTGATTCAGCATCCTTTGTACCAATTCCAGCATTATCCGATTTCTGGCTGTATTCTTCATTTTTAATCCGAGAGACAACTTCCTCAAGTTTCTCGGTAGGAAATGGTTTTTGAAGAAATTCTGTGGCTCCCGACTTGACGGCTTCGACTGCTGTTTCTAGAGAACCATACGCTGACATCATCACGACCGGAACTTGATTGCCGGACATTCTGATATCACGTAACATATCTATGCCGCTTTTTCCTGGCAAATTGACATCAGCTAAAATCAAGCTTGCCCCATTTCGTTGAAGCCATTCCATACCTTCACGACTATCATTGACCACCGAAACCTCATATCCATGTCCTCCTAGTGTTTGTGACAAGGCCATCTGCAATTGGACATCGTCCTCCACAACTAAGATGGGTTGCTTTTCATACCACTCCATTTGTGTCATACCGATCTCCTCTGTTGTGGAAAACATAAGGACACCACCGTCCCTTGCCCCTCTTGGCTACAGACATTGATTGTTCCTTGATGAGCATCCATGACATCTTTGACGATGGATAGTCCTAATCCTGTTCTACCATTGTGTGTTGAAAAAAAAGGTTGACAAATTTGAGAAAGATTTTCTTTTTTAATTCCACATCCGTGATCACGCACACAGATGAGAATGTCGGTCCTGCCATCTTGCTCTTGCCCTTTTGTCAATGTCTGTTGTGGAACCCTTCGACACTCTACTTCAATGGTCTCGCCATGTGTTGAGGCGAAAATGGCATTATTGACGAGATTGAGACAAGCTTGCTGCAAAAGCACACCATCGCCTTCAATCACTTCCGCATCAATAGAGACCGTTCTTTTCAAGCAAATCTGACGATCTCTGAGCGGTTGTGTCAGAAGAAGTTCGACTTGGTCGAAGAGTGAATGTACGTTTAGGGTGCCAAGGACCGCCTGACGCGGCTTAGAAGATCCAGACAAGTTATTGACCAGTTCCACGAGCAAACGTACCGATTGCAAAAGACGACTTCCGATTTTCTGATGTTCTGTATCATTGCACGATCGCCGATCGATCAATGATGCAAATAACTCGACGCTGGCTAATGAATTTCGAAGATCATGAGATATTTTGGCCACACGTTCCCCTAATACTTTCATACGGTGCTCTTGCAAACCTTGAATTCGTTCGGCATTCATCTGATCTTCAATGACGAATCGCACCGTCATACAAGGCACAGTTCCTGGCGTTCCCAACACCTCTTCCCAACAATTCAACACGCGCCCTTGATACAAGAAGCTCGTAAATGGGACAGGAGGCCATCGTAATCGTTGCCAGGCTCGTTCAAGCGACTGTCCTCCAACCAAGAGATTTTCGATACCACAGATATCTTTAACAACTTGATTAGCCTGCTGAATGCGACCATCTTGATGACTCAAGATCGCGCCTATTGGAAGGTGTTCAACTAATTTTGATAATTGATCTCGAATGAGAGAAATACGCTCTAACTTACTCTTTAGGCCTGTCGAAACTGCTCGTAACTCTAGATCAAGGTATCGAACCCTATCCAGTAAATGTTGATGTACGGTCTCGAAAGACTGATGCAGAGAATTCATTGGCTGTTCAGTTTCTTGTAGTTGATTCATGTCGTCATACATTAGGATGTACTATTCGTATGAATAAATTCATCGATTACTGCCGCGGCGGCGGCTCGAATCGTCATCTCTAAATCTTGGATATCTTGACCAGGTTGTCGAATGCCTTCTAACAACTTCTTCGCCATTTCCGGCTTTCCTGTCTCTTGATAGCACAGGGCTAAGCGAAACTGCGCCCATGTCTTGGCTTCCGCGATAGACGCAGACTTTGCGATGGACTGGTAAAGAACGATCGCCTTGGCATACCGCTTCTGTTCATACAACAGATCAGCTAAAGCGATTTTGACTCCTAAAGTTGCGGAAGGACCATTAACCAACCGTTGATAATCTTTGATGGCCAGGTCATATTGTTTTAGCTCATAGTAGGCTCTTGCTCTTGCACGAAGAGCCTCAGTCTGTTTTTTCTGATCATGACCATGATCGAGCACCTCAGTTAAATGCTCAATAGACTGCTTGAAATGTTGCTCACTGACATCAAGTTTTCCCTGAATCAACGAGACATCTTCTCTCCATTGTCCTTGGGGATACGCTTGGAGATAGGCTTGAGCCCTTTTGCGAATCAGCGCGGGTTCACGAATTTCTTTGGCAAGAACCACATAATCGAAAAGAATTTCTTCTTTTTGCTTCATGGCTGGATTGAGGTTAAGAATTTCGTCATACCATCTCATTGCCTGTCTGGAAAGACCAATGTGGCGATACGCCTCTGCTATCATACGCATCCATTCAGGGTTTTTCGGGAGGAAGCTGAACATCAACTGCTGCTTCTCATAGAATCGAAGAAGTTCTACCCATTGATGACGCTTCGCGTACGTACGAAATTGATCGACGAATATCGCTTCGAGAATCTCTTGCGCGCTCTTTTTCCACGGATCGTGTTGTCCTGAGAGAGCCAATTGACCATAGGCGTCCATCGCACCTTCTATATCTCCAAGTTCTTCGTATCCTTTGGCCAAATAGAATTGCGCTTCCTCTGCCACATCCGACTCAGGAGCCTGGGCCAATAGCCTGGACGTTTCGATTACGCCATCCCATGAAACCGCTAGGTATATTTCCAGTGCATTTAATCTGTCATACAACACTCTCCATTCGTCTTTGGAATGCTCCGAGGATAAGTACGAAACCACCCATCGAGTCAGTGCGGCTTCGCCTCGACGGCCTGGCTCTTCTTGTCTATAGCGAAGCGACGCTTCTTGAAAAAACCACAACGCGGCCATCTCACGGTGATTCTCAATTAAGTAATCGCCAATCTTATTTAAAGAATATCCAGCTTCGAGGGTTTGGGGATGTAGATTGTAGGCCGTGAGATACCAAGTGATTGCCTGTAACGGATCACCTAATTTGGCTTCGGATTCCGCATACCGATACGCAGCAGTAGCTGAGGCACGGATCAATTCTGGTTTTTCAACATCCACGACTTGATACCAATAATACGCTTGGTCCCAAGCCTGAGAAAAAGCCGTCGCATTCGCTAACCCCAGTGCGCTTTCCAAATGATAACGAGCCCACTTGGGCTCGTGGACCAATCTTCGAAAAACGAGAGATGCCTCAATATACTGTGCTTCTTTCAAAAAATTTTGGCCTGCATTCAGAAGAACTCCTCCGCTTAACGGGTGGTCGGCATAGGTCTCCAAAAATTCCTCAAATATGGCATTAGCTTCAGACGTCCATCCGGCTTCGTCATAGAGCTCCCCAATCCGACACAGTGCCCACGGGGCATAGGGACTTTGAGGGTCCCGATTACGCTGTGTCGACAATCGCTCAATCATATTCAACGATTTTTTGTCCGGGGAATCGTCTTGAGCCGGCAACGAGGCCAGAGCATAGTGTGCCGCTTCTGCCAGGGTTCCTTCCGAATGATCTTTTAAGTATGCAAGAAAGCCTTGTCTTGCCTCTGTATATTCTCCGTGAGTCATCGCTTCGCGTGCCTTGTGAAATATCTCTGGTTCGACTATTTCTGTTGGATAGTGCCATTCAAAATTTGAACAAGGTGAGGCATAGCTCACAACCGGCCCCATGAGAAGGCCTAATACGATAACGATTCCATACACCGGCTTTGGTCCTCTGTCCTTCTCCAACAGCCTAGAGAAAAGCAAGAACCAGACCGATGATTCTCATGAGGTCAAAACATCAGTGAGAGCGGGAGGTTACCAAGAATCTACGGGAAAAATAGAGAGAGGATGAGAAGTAGGAAAAGTAGGAGGAAACGTCAAATGGTTGACGTTTCGGTCAAAAATATCATCTTCAAATACACACAACCAAAATGATGGGCTTCAAACATAGAGGCAGCTCTAGGTGAACATTCACAATGAAGTCACTGCAGGGTCAGACTCTCGTCCCGCCCGATTAGCCACAATCTCAGCCAGAGATTTCTTTTTAAGTTTTTCGATGAGCGTTGTACGATTAATATGAAGAAGTTGTGCGGCTTTGCTTTTGACCCAATTGGTTCGTTCGAGAGCTTCAATAATCAATCGATTCTCGAATTCTTCTACTGTGGAAGAGAGGTTGATACCCGCGACAGGAATGGCCGGAGGGATATTATGGACTGGAGTAGCATGAGGTGAACGAATTTTTTCTGGGAGATCCGCTAACTCAATTTGTCCCTCTCGCTTTAAGATGGCCATACGTTCAATGATATTTCCTAACTCCCGAACATTTCCTGGCCATTGGTAACTGCAGAGAAGTGCCATAGCATCCTGAGACACTCCAGTTAATTTCGACTCCCGTCGATCATTGAATTGTTGCATGAAATGCTCAATTAATAAGGGAATATCTTCCGTTCGATGCCGCAATGGAGGCACTATAATGGGCACAACATTGAGGCGGTAGTAGAGATCTTCCCTGAATTGTTTGTTGGCAACCAGCTCTTCTAAATCTTGGTTCGTTGCCGCAATGACACGCGCATCCGCCTTAAAGGTACGAGTCCCGCCAACACGTTCAAAGGTTTTCTCTTGTAACACACGCAGTAACTTAACCTGCAAAGGAGGACTCAGATCTCCAATCTCATCCAAGAAAATCGTCCCGCCTGCGGCCAGCTCAAAACGCCCAACTCTCGTAGCCACGGCTCCAGTAAATGCGCCTTTTTCATGACCAAACAGTTCACTCTCGAGTAGGGCTTCGGGAATCGCTCCGCAGTTCACGGGAATCAAACACCCTTTTCTGCGAGTACTATGAAAGTGAGTCGTTTGTGCGATCAGCTCTTTACCCGTCCCACTTTCTCCGAGTATTAAAACGGTACTATCCGAATCAGCTACACACTCAATGAGCCGAAAAACCTCCTTCATGACTTCACTCGAACTAATAAGATTACCCAGGCCAAATTGACCTTTGACCGTTCGACGTAACTCAACATTTTCATTTCGTAATGTTTTGACACGCAACGCACTCTCGATCGTGGCACTTAAGACTTCAACCGAAAACGGTTTTTGTAAAAAATCAAATGCTCCCGCTTTAATGGCTTTGACCGCCATCTCCACCGACCCATAGCCTGTCATCACAATCGTCACTGGTTGAGATGGTAAATCAGCCAGCTGTTCAACCAATTCAATACCGTTGATACCCGGAATCATGACATCGGTCAGAAGAATATCGAATGGGGATTGCTGCAGTAGAGACAGCGCTTCTGCCCCTGTCTCTGCCTCCACGACTTGATGACCTTCGTCTTGAAGTTGCGCGCTAAGGGCTTCTCGAACATCTTGCTCATCCTCAACGAGCAAGATATGAGCATGCGAGAGACCTTGAGAGGACGCGTGTGAGTCAGAAGAGCCCATAAACCCTCCTTTTTGCTGGACTTTTTTCCCAAATACTCAAAGCGTTTGTCTGAAAACCTCAATGTTAGGGGGATAGCTAACATTATATGTGCAACAAAGGTCAAGTCAAAGCATAGAATTCTCAGACAATTTCGATCAATTTTCCCATTATCCCCTCGTTTATCTCGCCACCAGTGATAGTCCCGTTACTGTGAAAACATTTATTTTTTATGACACTTCTGAGCAAATCCATGATTAACAGGATTAAAGAAGTTTTTCGCACATACCGAAAGAACTACCTAGACTAGAGAACCCGTGAGATCCTCGTCTCGTACTTCATGATCGGAGAAGTTTAGCATGTCCGACAAAACGTCTATGCCTATTTTTATATTGTTCGATACGAAAACAGGCTATCTCTATGGACATCTTTTCGCCGACGGTCCAGAAGACCCCTTTTTACACGAAGTCGTCGAATGGTGGGGAACCCATTGCTCAACCAGTCCCATCGGTGTTGATTATCCCGGGCTGACGCAAGCCCAGGCCAGTCTTACCTCCAGCACCCTGTCCTCGAATTAAACGCCTGAAGACAAACAACCTATTGCAAAATGAATATTTCAAATTGCAAAGTGTCGGACTAAGACAAAACGCATTTACCTTTATTTTCCACTTTAATTTTTCCCTTGTACATTGTGCACTATTCATTTTGCCTTCTTCTTTGCTCACCGCAGCTCTGTCCAAATCGCGAGCCCCGACCTAAAGATAAGTTGCGTGTCATCCAAACTGAGTATCACAATATTATCATTGGATTGACTCTCGATCACATCTAAAGAATGCGGCAGGTCTTTTGAGAAAAACCCACCGGTAAAAGCCGAAAACCCTAATACCTGATTCGAGGTAATCACAACGACAACATGATTTTCTACGATAATCTGTTTGAGCGATTCTCTTGGACGAATTTCTAGCGTTTTCCAACGACCGATTTCTCCTTGAAACCCATAGATGCGTCGTTCAGCCACGACGAGGATCAACCGGGGGGTCACATAGGTTTCACGTACGTTTTCAGAAACATCAAGCTCCACCGTGCTCCAACGTTGGAGAGTGCCTGAATATCCCAAGAGGCGCAAAGAAGTATGAGCAAATCCTGTAATGCCTTTTGCTTGAATTTGCACAATACGCTCACCAGCCGCTAAAGGGATTCTGGCGATACCCTCCCCGCTGTGAATTCCCAACAATCGCCCTTGATTCACCGTTACCTCTACTTGATCTGTGATGGATTCTTGAGACCATACAGGACAATCTGGAATGATGAGAACAGAGATCAGCAATCCGATCGTCCTCAATCTGCGAATGCTAAGCCCTTCACAGACTCTTGCTTTGCTATTCCAAGGCACGCCATCTAATTCCTCGACCATGGCACTCCCCTCTCACCCTCGAACAATGGAGACAAGATCTCATTCATCAGTCCTTGCCCAACCCCTGATCCTGCCCAGAGTCCAGTTAGACTAAATAAAAAGTTATACTGAGTACGGTCTGGAAACTGGATATAATACAGGCCAAACGAGAAACATCGACAGGGGTTCTGATAGAGTCCGACAATATCAAGCTCTGAGGTTTCATTACTCCGAATATCACGATAGATCTTGGCTCCCGCAGACAAGCCCCATGGTAACCGCACAGCCCCTCCTGCCGTTAAAAAGAAAATTTCCTCTTGCGGGGCTAAGACCTCATTAAAGGAAATGGGATTCCAAATGTCCCCGCGCCTGACTCGTGGACCAGATCGAGCAAAACGCTGACCGACTTCGAGATACCAGTATTTACCAGCAAGAATTCGAGCATCGGTATTCCACTGACTAAATTTTGATTGATTCGGATCGTAAAATGCATCGATGGACGTCTGAAAATCAGAAAAGACCGGAGTAAAACTGACAGGCTTATTTAATCTCACGAGTCCCCAAATATCGGAAAACCGACGTGCCAATGCCGGGGGAGTTCCCACGTGATAACTTTGAGCAATTAACATGTCAAGCCATGTACTTGTTCCTTCAAGGAAATTTTGTTCGCTTATACGAGTTTTTAGTGAATACGTCACAAGACTTTTCTTGATAAGATCATCTGTCGCATCTATGCGTACAAGCTTTGATTGATCCGTCGGAGGGACAAATTCGTAGATGACACTGGGTTCGATTGAATGACGAAGGCGGGCTTCCTCACTCAGTCTAAATCGTCGAGACAAATACGTGTTGGCTTCAAGTGCTGCCCAAAATGTTTCACGATTCTGCACATTTTTCGACGTGAGCCCTCGTGTATAAGCCACTTCTCGTAATTTTATCTGTGGCTTGATCCCTAAGACATGACCAAGATGAAGACCATTAAGTGACGCACCTGGGACCAAGTCCAAGCGACTCACTTGAAAACCTCGTTCTCGAAAAAAATGAACAAAGGTAGAATCCATGCCTACCGAAAGAGGACTACCAAAAATAGGGTAATTCGGAAGTCGGTGCCCAACTTCAGGAACTCTTTGAAATGTGGTTTTCCCTCCAATTCCCAACGGCTGAAGATATTGGCCGAGTAAATACACACTTCCATAACTGAGCCGTTGATCAATATTGATCAGAGACTCCTGACTGGGCAGGGCTCTTAACGCTCCGGAATTACTCAAGTCTTGCAAGAACGACCGATCTGTAGAATAGTTCACCTTCAACTTTAAGGACAGATCTCGATTAAATTGCTGCACATGAGCCCCATTGATATCCGCGCGTCCTCGACTTTGATCTGTGTCATACAGCGTACTGACTAACCAATTCCCCTGTGATTGTCGATCGATAATATACCGATATTCAAAATCACTTCCACCGCCTTTCTTACTCAGAATGAGTGGAGAGATCGCAAAATCTTGACTAGGATTGATGGCCCAAAAAAACGTTTGCTGGTATCGGAATCCAAAGACATTGTCGATCCCAACTGATGGAATCAACAGCCCGGTCTTGCGTTTGCTTCCGAGCGGATACCGGAAGGTCGGAAGGGGAATGATCGGCACATCATTGATATTGAACCAGACCCCTTCGCCATAGAGGCTATCATCCCAGTCAAAGTCCAAATCTCGAAAGGTAAACCTCCAAGCTGGAACTTGTCCGTCTTTTGCATCACAATTCGTAAACGAACCTTCTTGGGCGCGATAGCGCGTTTCAGAAAATCTTCGAATTCGCTTGCCGGTCACAAACGAATTCTTTTCTCGCAAAAATATTTCACCATCGGTAATAATCCCAGCTTCTGTGTTTAAATTCATGTCCAACTGCTCGGACCACACATCTGTATCCTGATCACGAAGATGCACATGTCCTCGCGCATTAACATCGCCCGATAATTTGTGTAACGTGACATGATCGGCCGTTAAACGAACTGGCCCCTGTGTAATGATCACAGACCCTTCCGCCACATAAACTTCCGTGACCTGATTATAGTCAAGAGTGTCGGCGTTCAGCGTCACCGGATCACTATCAGAGCCAGGAGACTGAGGGCTTGCAGGCAAAATTTCCTGTGCATTCACGGCAGGAGAGCAGATACAGTTGGCGAATATCACGATCACGAGAACCCAATACTGATGATCCTTCAAGCCGTACCTCACACGAACACCTATCATGCAGTTGAATTCTGTGATGCTCGAACAAGACTTCGTACTTCGCCAGCTAAGAACAGCGAACCGGTGGCGCAAATGATATCAGAAGACTTCGCCAACTGTTTAGCTAACTGTAGGGCCTCGGCAGGTTGAGGCGATTCATGAACCGTAAAAGATCCAACCGGCATGCTCTGCCTCAGTTCAGCGATCGTTGCTGCACGCAACACCGAGACCTCTGTCAAGATGACATGACTCGCAAGCGGACACACGACTTCCAGAAACCGAGAACGATCTTTATCTCGCATCATGCCCACGACCATAATAAGCCGCACTTCACCCTCGGTGAGTAGTGGCAACAGGGTGTCACAAAGAGCCTTTGCCGCTTCGGGATTATGCGCACCGTCAACGATGAGACGTGGATGCCTCTCAAGCGTTTCAAACCTTCCCTCCCACACCATTCGCGAAAGCACGGACCGTATCACTGATTCTTGTACGCCTAATCGCTTGATGCCCACCTGTTCAAGCAGGGCTATCGCACAACCCACATTTTTTTTCTGATGCCATCCGAGAAGAGAACACGAGAGATTTGAATACTGTTGGTCAAATCCATCGTATCGGAATCGCTCGACTGACTCTTCGACAACTTGAAATGATGATCCCAAGCCATAGCAAGGCGCCTGTTTAGTCGTCGCAATTTCTCGAATAACGGTTTCGGCTTCTATCGGCATTTCCCCGATAATCACCGGGATGCCCTGCTTAATAATCCCTGCCTTTTCAAAGGCAATCTCTGCAAGTGTCCGTCCGAGATACGCTTCATGATCATGTGCAATCGAGGTAATAATCACACCCTGCGGCGTGACGACATTCGTCGCATCGAACCTCCCTCCCATTCCCACTTCAACGACAGCAATATCCACAGATTGCTCGGAAAAATACTGAAAAGCCATAGCGGTAGTAAATTCAAAAAACGTAAGTGGGAAAGGACTTGCAGCTTGAACCTGTTGGGTGAGTTGAATAACCTGAGTTTCTGATATCAGCTGTCCATTCACACGTATACGTTCACGAAAATCGACCAAATGAGGAGACGTGTATAGGCCAACCCGCTGGCCAGAGGCCTGAAGAACTTTGGCTAAAATCGCCGAAGTCGATCCCTTTCCATTCGTACCACCGACATGAAATGTTTGATAACGATGATGTGGATTTCCTAACCCTTGTAATACAAGTGAAATGGATTCAAGCCCAAGTTTGATCCCATGCCGATACAGACTATAAAGAAACTTAATCGTATCCTTATAGTCCATAACACTTAACAAGACCGCTGTTTAACAAGAAGGATTCTGTCGAGAAGCGACACGTCGAGATTGATGTTGTGACAAGAAATTGGATAGCGTGCCGAAGACACAATGAAAGAAGCAGGACCCGTTATGCCACTACCTGATCTAAGAGAACTTTCATTTCGGCCTTAAGATTTTTACGTGAAACAATTCGATCAACCATACCATGCTCAAGCAAAAATTCCGCCCGTTGAAACCCCTCTGGCAATCGTTGCTTTATGGTCTGCTCAATCACCCGTGGTCCGGCAAAGCCTATTAACGCTTTGGGTTCAGCTAAAATGATATCTCCTAACATAGCGACACTGGCAGTGACCCCTCCGAATGTTGGATCAGTCAACAGGACAAAAAAAGGAAGACGTGCTTCGTCAAACCGAGCTAATGTTGAAGCAGTTTTGGCCATCTGCATGAGTGATAAGGCCCCCTCCTGCATGCGTGCCCCTCCAGATGTCGTCACTAATAGAAAAGGAATACGTGCATCCAGGGAGCGATCAATGGCTCGACAAATTTTTTCTCCAACAACCGATCCCATGCTTCCACCCATAAACCGAAAATTAAACACACCTATCCCCAGAGCACGTCCACCTATTGCACACTGGCCAATCACAATGGCCTCATTTTTCCCTGTTTTTTGCTGAGCGGTATGAAGTCGTTCAGAATAGGACATGGTGTCAACAAAGTCTAAGGGATCTTCAGGGACAAGTTCGGCATCCCATTCAATGAATGATCCTTGGTCCGCCATGAGCTCGATACGCTCTTCAACAGATAACGGAAAATGATAATCACACTTTGGGCATACCTTATCATTGCGATCGACTTCCTTGGCATAAATAATCGCTCGACACACGTTACACTTTAACCACATGCCTTCAACAACTTTTGAGGACTTCTCTCCATCCTCTGAAGATTTTTGGCGTTTAAACCATCCCATCACGACCCCCCAACACACTCACCGATCATCCAGGATTCACCATGCTCTATGATTCAACTCATCAGCAGGACTAGTCACCTGAGATCGCGTTCCGGAATTCCATCTTTCATCTGAAAAAGCCACATCTTGAGTGAACCTTATCACAGGACCAACATCCCAGCAAGGAACAAGGTTTTTCTCGTGAAAAGCAAAAAGTTCGACGCAGAGAAGAGAGCTCAAGAATGCGGAAGTGGAATGTGGTGATTCGTGACTTCTTGGTTGAGATTGTTCACGTCTTGCTTTCACACTTCTTCTCACAGAGTTTCACAGGTAGGACCGTAAAGATTAAAATCACAAAAAAAGGGTGAAAGTTTCTAGGAAAGAAAAATGGAGAATGACTGACAAGTCATCTGCTCATCAAGGTGGACGCATTCACATCATCCACCACGGGCATGCATTTCTAAATGCGGATCTTGACGGAGTCGCTCAATTTCGACGAATCGCCCTCGGCTATTCAGTGGTTCGAGTTCTTTTCGTTCTTCCGCGCCACGATCTGTTCGAGCTTGCCATGTTGAAAGAAGTAAAGACTGCAATTCTTCTTCCGTCGCACCGGCACGCAACGGTTGTCGAAGATCGATCCCAATTTTGGCATAGAGACAGAGATACCACATACCATCGGCAGTCAGACGGCTTCGATCACACGTCGAACAGAACGGGAGAGTCGTTGAGGCGATGATACCAAATGTGGTTCCATCAGGAAGCCGAAATCGTTTTGCTGGCGCCCAGGAATCTTCAATAATCGGTTCAATGAGTCCGTAGTGCGCACTTAATTTCTGTAACATCGCTGCACAGGATAATACTTTGTCTGTCGACCAATCGTTCGCTCCACCGACATCCATGTATTCAATAAACCGAACTTCTCCACCAACGTTCTTTCCGAATTCAATCAAGTCGACTAATTCATCATCGTTAAATCCCCGCATGGCGACGGTATCGAGTTTTAAGTCTTGATATCCCATTTGTCTTACCGTATCGATACCCTCCAAAACCTGATCGAATGTATTGCGTTTGGTCAATGCTTTGAACCGGTCCGCCTTCAACGTATCCAGACTCACGGTCACCCGATGTAACCCAGCATCATACAAGGATTGAGCTTGCTCCGTGAGCAGAATGCCATTCGTCGTGAGGGCAATATCTTTAATCTTAGAATTCTGACGAAGCAGCGCAATCAAGGCGGGAAGATTTTTTCGTAATAAAGGTTCCCCTCCGGTAATCCTAACCTTGTCGACTCCTAAAGAGGTAAAGGTATTCGTGAGTCGAACAATCTCTTCAAACGTCAACAAGGTTTCCCTGGGCAGCCAGACATACTCTTCTTCCGGCATACAATATTGGCAACGGAGATTACAGCGATCCGTGACCGACACACGCAATGCCCGAAGAGGGCGTCCCAACGTATCAACGGTTCCAGGCACCGATTCTTTTGCTTCCGTCTTCATCTTCGCCATCTTCCCACTTATTAGTCTTCACTTTTCATTTAGCACTTTTCACTAACTCTTTATGGATGTTCTTCGACCCAGACTTCACCTTCAGGAGTTTCTTCTAACTTCCAAATAGGTGTGATCTTCTTCAATTCATCAATACACCATTCACAAGCCTTAAAAGCATCGGCACGGTGTTCAGCTCCCACGACAATCAAAACCACATTCTCACCTATATCGATTGCTCCATATCGATGCAAAATCAAAACTTCGATAACGTCATAGTCATGTAAAGCCCGTTCTCGAATTTCTCGAAGTTTTTTCTGAGCCATACCTTCATAATGTTCAAAAGTGAGCAATCTAACATCACGTCCTTTTGATCGATCACGCACAGTCCCAAGAAATGTGGCAATCCCACCAATGCGGGTCGAGCGTGCACGCACACGGTTGATTTCTTCATCAACCGAAAAATCCTCGGCCTGCACACGCACAAGCATCGTCTCTTCTGTTTCAACAGCCATCGTGAAAATTCCTCCTCAGGGCAATGAAAACCTTAAATTGCAAAGTGCAAAATACGAGGGTTGCTTTGTAGAATTGTTGATCTATCTTGACACTTTTGCATTTTTCATTTTGCTTTTTCAATTTGCTTCAAGAGCCGCCGGAAAACGGAGGCAAAAGTGCGACTTCATCAGTCAAAGCTATCTCTGTATCTGGATGAGCAATTTCTTGATTCACAGAAATCAAGACTTTTTTATTCATGACCAGTTCACCAATCTCTGGATACTCGACTTTTAATACCTCAACTAAATCTTTAACTTTCTGGCCATTGGGTAATTCAACTGATAATTCCTTCTGGTGTTGTGCCAGCGTTTTCACCACTCCAAATAGTTTTACAGCAACCATTAGTCAGCTCTACGACAGTGCTCGAGTATATGTCCCAGATTTTCCACCTGACTTGGAAAGAAGACAGATATCCCCAAAGCTCATCCCTTTATCAATAGCCTTACACATGTCGTAGATGGTCAGAGCCGCAACTGAGACAGCGGTCATGGCCTCCATTTCAACCCCTGTTCCACCAGTAGTCTTGACTGTCGCCAAAATAGAGATTGAACATCGCCCGGACACATCAGGCTGAGAGTCTTCTTTAAAATCAACATCAACACTTGTGAGTAAGAGAGGATGGCACATTGGAATTAAATCTGGAGTTCGTTTGGCCCCCATCACCCCAGCAACCTGAGCCACGGCCAGCACATCCCCTTTCGCAATTCGCCCCTTTTGAATTTTCTCAAGAGTTTCAGGAAGCACAAACACTTTGCCTTGGGCAGTGGCAATCCGTTCAGTCGAGGCTTTTTGAGTCACATCCACCATCCTGGCACGTCCAGATTCATTAAAGTGAGTCAATTCAGCCATGAATTTCCCTGCGCTAGCCCCATGAAAGATGATGTTAAGTCATTGAACAACCATAGATTTAGTTAGAGCATCCCCATTATAGAAGTGGCTCAAAAACGCCGTCAAGCAAAGGTACAATGGGATAGATCTTGACAGCCCTCTGAGTTCCACGTAGATTCATCCGCTTCATTTCACTATTCATCTCAGACTGGTACCATTATATATGGATCCTACACTCCCTGACGACTTTTCCGTGAAAGACAAAAAACTGGGTATCCTACTGTCGACTCCACCGGAAAACCCCAACGCCCATACCGTCACTCGACTCAGCGAAGAAGCCCTAGCCGCTGGCGTGGATGTCTATCTCTATCTAATAGATGAAGGGGTGAAAAACCTGCACAACCCTCCCCTCCTGAAACTCGCTTCCTCTGGAGTGAAATTTTTTGTCTGTGCCTATGGCTGCCAACAACACAAAGTTTCGACGGAAGGGTATCCCAAAGAAGTCACTTTCTGCGGATTGGTCGTCTTATCCAATATCATCACCGGCTGCGACCGGTTTTTGGCATTCAATTAGTACCGCTCCTACCAACAACTCCCCGTTGTGTTGTTAGCCTACAGGCCTAGCCATCTATACCCCATCAAGCAAAAGTTGAAGAATATTCATGAAAGCGACTCTCTCCACAGAATATGAATCGCTAGAAATTCTTCAATTCAAAAGAATCCTAAAAAATCCCGAGTTTTCGTTCTCCTATTGACAGAAGTTTGACCCTTCAGTAATATTCAATTGACCAAAATTCTGGTCAATTAAACACGGAGTCCCTCATGCCCAAGACCCTTCCAATATCTGAAGTCAAGGCCAAACTCCCAGAGCTTGTGACCGGAGTAGAGGAACGCGAAGAAGAAGTCGTGGTCACTCGAAAAGGGAAACCTGCCGCTGTCTTAGTCAATTTCTCTGAATATGAACGCCTTAAAGAAACCCTTGATGTCTTAAGTGACCCCGAACTCATGCAGCAACTCCGCAAAAGCCAATCCTTCTACAAAAAAGGCAAAACCGGCCTCTCCTTTGAGGATGTTTTTGGGGAGACACTGATCCCCCCAAAGAAATCGCGGCGGACGTGAAACTCTTCCGTGTGGATATTCCGCCCCACGTGGCCGAATCCATTCGTCATTTTCCTCCCGATTTAAAACGAAGCATCAAATCAGCCCTGCGACTTTTGAGTGCAAATCCACAGAGTGGAGTGCCCCTGATCAAAGAACTCGATGGTTATTGGAAGTACCGCGTAAAACGGTTTCGTATTGTATATTCGGTTGAGCGACGAACAAAGGTCTTACATGTGGTCGCCATCGGGCATCGACAGGGAATCTATGAGAAAGTCGCCGCGCTCCTTCAGGACGATTAAACTGAAGCTGATAGAAAAAAGAAGGGACCCATCAATTTTTTTTGGATTATTCCTTTTTAGCCGGTTTTTTAAAAACTTTATAACTAAAATTGGGTTTAACTGGCTCTCAGCTCCATACATTTCCTCAATCGTCTACGAGCCTGTTTTCAAAATAATGTCGATCATGATGTCGTCTGCAAGTTTGTGAAGTGCCGAACGAATGTGTTCGAAACTGGTTTGGGCGGGTGGGACGAGCTCAGCCTCAGCCCGAAAAATCCGTTCTCCTGACATGGGGGCACTCTCGATAACCGTTCGAAGGTCTTGCACGCTGACCCCAAGAGCTGCCAATTTACTCGAAATCTCTCGCACGATCCCTGGATGGTCTTGTCCAACCAGTTCCAAATGCAAGGTATTGCGGTGGTCCACCTCCACCAATTTCCAGTCGCTCTCCACGACATTCACGGTAAGGCCTTGGTCGGCAAGCGTAGGCAGTGCCGAAATGAACCCCTCTGCCTGATTCTCGGGAAGGTTAATCTGAACGACCCCTGCGAAATGCCCGGCAAGCCGCGCCATACGGCTCTCGTCCCAGCTTCCTTCATGGTGGGCGATGAAATCCGCCAGCGCTTCGACCAATCCAGGCCGATCTTTGCCGATGACCGTTAACACCAGTGCACGTGCCATTGTTCTACTCGTTTGGAAAATGCATGCTCTCGTTCAAGAAGGGATTGTGGAAAGGAGATTGAACGTCAGCGTTATAGCCGATTCACATATCCTCACATGTTTGACGTATATATTATCTCCTAGAATGTCCTAAGTAAGCACATGAAAAATAATTGGATTCGCTATGATCAAGGTGAAACGTACTGGACAGAACCACAGATGTCAATTTGACAAAACCTTGTTTTAAAAGAAAAGAAAGGAAGATATTACCAAAGAGCTTCTTAGCCATAAGTTGAAATTTTTGGAATTGAGCCTTGTAGCCCTGAGGGGCATGCAGGAAATTTGAGGTTTACGGAATCCTCAATTTGGATTGGATTTGGATGAAATGATAAATTACACACACATTCTCCCCCTTCTTCTTTCTGAAACGCGACTCTGATTCTTGTAGGGAAAGTTCCTCATGAATCATTGGATCACGAAGGTTCCCGATAAGATTTTTCTGTGGGATATCGATGGCATCTACAGAGGCTTTTACTATTTACACGGACAATCTAAACATTTTGTTGGACCATGCGGGTTTCTCGGAAAACATATCCAAGAGGTGTTACCCCCTGAAACTGCCGACACCGTGAGAGAATGTCTGACACTGACCTTGAAGACAAAACAAACTCAGATTGGAGAAATACATCTCCCGCTCGAGGAGCTCTCTCATACTCAAACCATTAGATTCGTACCCTATGAAGACAAAGTACTCGGTCTAGTGAACGATGATCCGACGTAACTCTTCTTGACGAGAAAAATTTAGTCGAGAATTCGGATCAATCTAACTCTATTTTTCTGCCACCTATTTGGGAAATGCCTATTCCCTTCCAAGGAAGAATCAGTCAACTTTTTCCTTAACGAGTATGTGTCTGGCTCTCCATGCCATAATTCCTCCTTTTAATTCTTAATCCTAATTCATCTCAAAATTGATGTTCGAAGTGACAAAATCGTGTGAAATGTTCGGCCGGATTTTCAAGCCAAACCTACACAGCGAAGATTTAAGTGGCAAAGTTTGTTGGAGATTGACTCCAAATCTTTATAGTTGAGTAATATTATTAAGTATTTATAATCATTATATAACTTTAACGTCCGCAACACTTTTTGTACTTTTTCGAACTTCCGCATGGGCAGGATTCATTTCGCCCAATTTTTCCTTGCTCGGCTACAGCCTTCTCTAATCGTGCTTGCTTGAGTTGAGTCGCTTTAGACTCCAATTTTGAAAATTGTTCTGCACTTAGTCCCAATAAATCCATAAATTCCCAACTAACATCGTCTAATAACCCTAACGAATCAAAAGTTATCTCTAACAGTAAACGACTTTTTTCGCCAACACCTATCATTACTGCTCGCACGTGGTCTCTTGCCAGTTCTTCATCTCGCTGGAGGATTCCGTCCTGCCAACAGAAAATTGTAAGATTAAATTCCCCAAACAGAGATATTGGTTTCGGACGGCGAGAAATTTTTTGATCTTTTAGTACCTCTTCGATCCTAGTGGTAATACCGCTTCTATTTTCTCCACTACAATCCAAAAGCGAACTAGAAACTTTTCTTCGTCCTGGTTTTCCTTGCTCCGAAAGTTTATTCAGAATTTCGCGGAGTCTCGGGGGCATCCTTTGTTCGAGTCTTATCTCTAGCGTTGAATCAATCAATTTCTCATAAAATATTCTGTCGATGTCTGCACGATATCCGTTCCACATAATTGGATCTTGTGTGCTAAGTCTCTCTGCATAGCGCACATATGCATTGTGCTTTAGGTATAAGCCAAGATGGTCAAGTTCGTCTTCTGTTCGAATTATTGACGATTTCAATGCCATTACTCTCTGTTCCACATAGTGTAAGAAGATTAAAGGGTTTTGAAATATATCAGTGTAAACTCTTAAATCGTCTATAGATAAAGGCCAAACGGGAATGTCGTCCAATTTTATTCCCAACTCCGCCATCTGATTAACTTGGGAAGCAAGTTCCGTAAAAGAATCCAGTGTTATGGTGCATATAGTAATATAAGAAAAATTTTTCCGAGCAATCTTTTCTACCTCATTATGTTGCGAATCAAACAAGCTAACTTTTTCTGCATTATTCAAATACTCCAAAAACCGCCTTCCCTGTTTTGCAGGTTTCAATACCAGGTTCTTTAGAGATTCCACATATGCATCAAAGTCCAATGCTGGTGGTGTATGGGTGAAAGCCCCAGCTTTGATCTCTACGATAAATAGATGATCCTCATATATTATTAGGCCATCAGTTTCACACCAATTCTTAACGGCTCCTTCAGCAGGATGCCATTTGTAGTTCACTGAACGAAATATTTTGGCTCCGGGCAATAGTTTATTGAACAGATTAAACGGGATAGATTCTGAGACGATTTTTTGTCTTCTATTCCACTCAGTTTTGTAGTCGGGGTTTTTACGAAATATTAGTCGCTGAATCACACGGTAAAAATTATCGTTCAGACTATATAAATCAAAGCAATAATAACGACCCTCCAACTTGAGAAAGGGTCTTTTAAAAATTGGCCACACTCTAAGAGGCCAGCCTTTAAAATTCCCTTCTGAGAAAAACTCCTTTTCTTGACCTGGCGACCAAGCAAGTTCATCAAGTAAGGCAACAGGCAGCTGAGTTATTTTTTGTAGGTCAAACAGATCCAATTGGAAAAATCGCCCACAGATGTCATCTTGCCATTCTTGCCAGCCATTTTCTCTTATAACCTCAGACATTAATTCTTGCGTATCCGAGTTGGTGTTATCAGGAAAACCTTTCAATTTATCTTGATATTTTTCGGTAATGGCCTGCTGAAACTGCCAAAGGTCTTCTACCCCTTTCATTATCCCTCTAGTTAAGGATTCATGGATTTGGGTTATCGCAACCAGTATTTGATCTACGGTAATGCTATACAGTCCTTTGATAACATCTTCATGAGTTAAGAGAACATCACGAAAAAAGGGAATTTCATGCATTAAATATCTATGTCCTCGAACCGAGCACCAATACATTTGGGCTTTGAATTTGTAGGTCTCGAAAACTTCGTTATAATCTGAGTCTTGCATTCGGTTCATAGCACTACGGCTAATCTGATATTTAAGTAGCATTCTGGAAAACAAGCTATTCACCAAATCTGATAAATCTTTCCAGCGCTCTTCCGTCACATCCTTTTCCTGACTTTCATTCGGAACCACAGCCGCGATGACACTTTGCACGTAATCAATCATCCGCATCGCATGTACCTGCTTGAATCCAATGTCGATTTCCCGTTCAACTTTCATATGTTCGGTTGCCATTTGCCAAAATGCACGTTTTAACAATTCTGAAGGTGATACAGATTTAACAATATCTGCAATCTTTTCTACGGTTTGATTAATTTCCTCGCAAGTTTTCGGGTATTGGGATACTAGATCATTTTGCATTGCCGAAAATTGATCTGGAGTCATAGTGTTGCGGTGAACAACTACTTTTCCGAATCGCATCATCTCAAAGGGTCCAAATCGATAATAGTCATCTGGCTTTTGAGGCTTAGTACTCCCCTTTCTCTGTTTTGCTGCCAGCCTTCTTTTCTTTGGTTTTCTTCCCATTGAGATTTTAGTCGTGTGTTGTAGAAATGTTGAATAAAGGACTATTCCGCAGATTTAGTAGGACTATCAAGCAGTCTAGGTCAAAAGGATTTAGCTGGCAAACAGTGAGAAAAAATTAGGTGATGGATTAGAGTCAGGCATAATGTACTCAACCCAAGAAATCTGAATGACTGCTTCCTTCTTACAACGGACTGCCACCACAACACTGCTGCCCTATGGCTTTGATCCTGTCACAATTTGTACCGATGTATCAAAAACCACGCTCCTTTCCGTGGTGACGTATTGCCCGAGAACGCTTCCCTTCCCCAGTATGAACTTGTTCAATCTCCAGTCACACCAGCGCGTGATGTTGGTACAATACTGCCATGGCACGTTCCGGTCGCAGAAGCGCTTCTCACCAAAGACGTTCCAATACCTCGAAGCGGAAAACCTCCAGACACTGGCTAACACGATTCGGGCTCTCTCTCCTTCGGACCATACGGATGTTGCCGCCGGCAGGCCAAGTCCTGATTGGGGTGATGTGTATATTGACTGCCTGGTACGCCATCAACTGGGCATATCAGGTGTATCAGAAGCCGACCGAAGTGTTCTTTCCGCTAGGCGGCCCTCTAAAAAAAATTCCCTCCGAAACATGGCAGTATTATGGATCGCTCTTCACCGAACATTCGACGGAGGTCATTACATCTGAATTTTTGGCTGCACTCGCCCAGGTGGAAGGCGCGGGTAATCCCGTCGCGCAAACGTACTGGCGATGGCGTCTGACATGGAACCCCTTCGAGCTGTATCAACCCGCCTCAAGCGCAGTCGGGATGTACCAGATCACCAACACTACCTACCAGCAGGCGAAACGGTATTGTATTCATGACCACCGGGTCATTGAAGAGGGGCCGTGGCACGATATGCACTCGTGTTGGTTCAACAGCTTCTACACCCGCATCTTCCCGACTCACGCCATTGAAATGACGTCTGCACTGCTTGACCGCAATGTGGGACGAACACTGAAGCGGCAACGAATTACTTTGGCGACACTTCCGCAAAAGCAAAACTTGGCTGCGATTATTCACCTCTGTGGCCCGAGAGTCGGCGACACCTATGTCAGACGCGGCTTCAAAGTAACGAATCGACAGCGATGCGGGGCTCACAGCGTCTCCAACTATCTCGCAAAAGTTAATGCGATGAAGAAGAAGTTCGCTCGGTTGGCAAGAAAAAAGAGTTAGATAATGGGGTCGCGTCCTGTGTTGACTAATTATTGGTCGATCGGGAAGTGGACCTTGAATTGTCGGTTTGCAATCACGAAAAGGAGGAGGGCTTGTGTAAAGGCTGGTCGATCTGCCTACTCGACCTCCACGAGCTTATTACAGATTCCGGGCTATTGATTTACGTCTTGCTAGATCAATTGCAGAGGTGCCCATTTCGCGATATTCGAAAAATCTTTATCGGAGGTTAAGAGATGACAGCGATGATTGATGGCCGCCGTCGCGATTTGACAGTCGGGGGTAGAGAGGCTCAGGCCTTTGGATGCCGACTGACGACGAAGTTTGGCGACTTTGACAAAAGGACTAAACCGACGTATCAACTAAAACGGTCATTTCCGTTTTTGTGCAGCTTTGTAATCATAAGTAGCATCCCACTCAAGAGTCCCAAATATTTCAAGAATCTTTTTCTGTTTGCGGCGAGTAACATACTCTCGGAGAGCTTCATTGACTGCAGCCCGTTTAGTTGTATGGCCGCCTAAACGTTTCACTTCTTGGACAAGCTTGTCGTCAAGTGCGAGATTGCTTGGCATGACTGACCTCCGTCTACACAAATATCCACACCTATTTCAATTATAAGGCAATGGCTTCGTTAACTGAGTGATCCATCGAACAGGAACTGCTGAAAAGGAGGGTCAGAAATAGACCCAGAGACGGAAGATGGGATGAAAGGGAATGAGCTATCAAACAAAGAATTTGAGGAGATACTTGATGTGTGATGGTGAAGGAAACAACATTATCGGACGTTTTCTGGTTTCCAGCGTAACCCGAGATTCAACACGCGCTGCAACAGTTTTTCGTATGACATCCCAGCATGTTCGGCTGATTCGGCTAAATCTTCACCGAATGCGATTTGGGCATTGGGATTGGCTTCCAAAATATACAGCTTCCCGTCCTTATCTAGACGAAAGTCTAAGCGGGCATAGCCATTCAGTCCTAAAATTCGATACACTCGCTTCGCGAGCCGTTGAATCTTGTTCGTCATAGATTTGGTCAGTCCCTGGGCCTCTCGTGACGTGATACCGTACTTCTTTTGGTATTTCACACTCCATTTCACCCGCTCTGTCGCGACTCGATGAACATCATCAGGTAGATTTTCAAGGATAAGCTCCCACACGGGAAAGACCTGCAACTGCTTATTGCCAAGCACCCCCACATACAGCTCTCGCCCTTCAATAAACTGTTCTACGATTGCGCTGCTCTTAACGCTTTCATGGATGAATTTGACGCGTTCCTCAAGTTTTTCAGCATCATCAACGATGGATGCCTGAGAGATGCCGAGAGAGGCTTCTTCAGAAATCGATTTTACAATCACAGGAAAAGGGATCTCGTTGGCCCACTTGACCACGCGACCCAGTGAAAAGACCACAAATTCTGGACACAAAATACCATGATAGGTCAGAATTTTTTTGGACCATCCTTTGTCACGCGTTAAAACTAATCCCCGAGGATTACAGCCTGTATACGGGACGCCGACTAACTCTAAGTACGACACCACATTGTGGTCAAAGCTTCCAAACCCATTGAACTCTTCCAATAAATTAAATGCAATGTGGGGTTTGAATTCCTCCACGGCTTTTTGTATGACTTCCAGTTCATTTCGCACTCCCACAACTCGTACCTCATGCCCCATATCTCGCAGCGTGGTCGTGACGTCAAATTCAGTTTTCCATTCCACGGTCGCGAGATCAACATCACCAGGATCGTCTGGAGGAACGAGATCTTCATGCATGAGAGCGAGCACGCGAAGTTTTCTCATAGGGCGACTCGATGGCCTCCTCCATGGAGATAATTCATTGTTTGCACGGTGAGCAGAATCGTGAAATCGAGTTTCGCTTGATCTTCTGGAATCTTGAGGCGTAACTGTCGCGTTCGACAATACTCCATGATATCCTTTAAAACTTGATCAATCGTGTATTGATATTCTCCCGTCCAATCGGCAACCTTTCGACGGACTTCTTTTCGAAACCGCCGAATAAAGCTCGCTGCCGTAGGCTGACTTTGATATTCTTTTGAATCAGAAAAGAGTCGTCGCAGGTCGCGTTCATAAAAATCTGGATAATCAAGTCCATAGCGCTCACGTTTTTGCTGGTAATGCTCTCGAAGGGTTTTGCGGAGAGCCGGGAGCGGATCCAGCCGTCGCTTGGTCGCGACAGAAGGTGCAACCCCGGCAAGCTCTGCCATCAGACTATCCATATAGTTCAGCTTTCGAAGTGCCGGCCATCCAGCGTAGCGCTCTCGCCAATCGGAACCAGGCGTTAACCAGACGGCAAAGGTCTCGGCAAAATCTTCATCCGGATGACTCTGCGCGTACCAGGTATCGAGATGCAATACAAAGCTTTTGCTGTAAGGTTTGGGCAAGTAACAGTCAGGATATGGCTCAGATGTGCTGCCGAACAGCTGCTGTCTGCGATGTCGGCGTCGCAGTCGATAGGCATTTTCAATGGCATGCCCGGCTTCATGTCGAAGAATACGCATACACCAATCGGGCGTACCGCCTTCGACCTCAAGCATCTGACTGTGTTCTAACTTCGCCAATCGAGGATGACTCATATAAAATGGTATCGCGATGCCGGGAATACCATCAGGACAATACCAATCATCCGACAGCCAACAGTGTGGGCGGAAGAGTAACTTATTGGCCGCTAACTCCTTGTGGAGTTGCTTGATCAACTTCGCAAGTGGTGTCCCTTTAATTTGAACACGAAGATCGCATAGACGCAACTCCAGTAATTGCTCATCAGACCAATTTACCCATTCCGGTTCGTTCGTTACTTCTTTCATCGTCATTCTTGTTGGTCTAGGCAATCGGGATTCTTATGCAAAGACGATCACTGTACTCCTGAAATACTTTACTGTTTATGATTGAGTAGATCAAAGTTCCCTCATACTCTATTTCAGCCCATTCTTGTGCAATCTTCATGAATGTTCTCTACCACGACGCGCGACCTGTACCTTCATGAAATATAGCCAACACGCAGGGGAAAAACCGCCTTTCACATCATCGGCAACATGGTAAACTTACTGACCTTCGTCTTCGGGTATAAGGAAAATATAAAGTCAAGCAATCCTCTATGCTCCACTCGAAATCGACGTCAACCCGCTATAGCATAAGAGTATGCGTCTGTGGTAGCGTGGCGTAAACTGAAGACAAAAAAAATATTCAGACTTGTTTTAATCATACTTTCATAGCCCGATTTATTTTTTCATTAAGACGGATACAGAAAGGAATGCAGCAATGCGAAGTTGTGAAAAATGTGATGGCACGATGATTTTAGATCGTGAAGTTGATATGGAAGCTGGAATGACCCTGATGGTTTTTGTCTGCATTAATTGTGGTCGACGGAAGCAAGCGGAACAAGCACCGAACCCTCTCGTTCGTACCTAAAATCCATACCACGTTTGTAGAGCTACCTAGGCCCCATGCTGACATATCTATCGTCAGCCACTCGTGAATTTTTATTTGAGGAATCGTGGGATTCTTGGCCACTTATTCTATTGATGCTCACATAATAAAGATGAAGTCCCTTCTACGATTTATGCTTGAGAATGCCAACGAGACCAGGCATCTGTTCGATGACTATAGCGTATCCATATAAGTTCCAAACAACAAATACCACAATCCCAGCGCGGTACGACGGAGAACAACACGGAAGTTATTTGAAACGGCTATAGCCCTACTGAAACGCGCCGTCGGTCGTCATGCGCATCATACATGAATGGCAAGATATGTCCTCCCCGCATTCCCTGTTACGTTGATAAGAGAATTAAGGATATCTGCCCAAAAACTATGAATCCAGATATGGTGACGTACGAAGAAGAAACCGAAAAAATGATTGACGGGGAGAAAGGAAGTCCTGCTCTTGCATAAAAATTTGATTAACCGTCAGCATCAAGTTCCAAGTTCCAATAGAGATAATCACGCCAGCTTTCTGGCGCATTTCGAATACCAATCATTAAGGTGAGTCGAGGCGTCCACCTGGGTTTCACAGGGTTTTTCAATAGCTTCATATTCGCTTCATGCGGTAAGCGACCACTTTTTCGATTATTGCAACGCCAACACGCCGTCACGATGTTTTCCCAGGTTTTCTTTCCACCTTTCGCGATGGGCATCACATGATCAAATGTGAGTTCTTCCGTACGAAAACGTTTATAGCAGTATTGGCAGGTATATTTATCTCTCGTGAATATATTAATACGTGAAAATTTGACTGCATGATAGTTCCCTCGAAGTTTGACCATCTTTAACAGCCGCATGACGGAAGGCAACTTAAAGCTAATTGATACGCCCCTCACATCACGATCGTGAAATTCAAGTACTTCCACCTTGCCTTGCCACAACAAGGTAATCGCTTTTTGCCAGTCTACAACCCGTAGAGGTTCATAGGTCGCATTAAGAAGTAACGTCATTTCCATGGAGATGACAAATGAGAGTATTTCACTTCCACAATCCCAAGGGCCTATTCATTCCTATAGCATCGTCCACCAGAAGGAATCAACATGTCACCTTAGAGCTCTTGATGCAATAAAGCTCCCTTGCTACACTTATTGTCTTTTCAAAATACACGCAAGAATGGAAAAACACTTTATCACCGTTGCCAACACTAAAGACCTCGAGCCAGGAACCTGTCGCTCTGTCGAACTGAAAGAAGCCGGCCTAGCCCTATTCAATATTGAGGGAACAATCTATGCTCTTGATAACACGTGTCCCCATGCAGGGGGGCCTTTAGGAGAAGGGACGGTTGAAGGGACCCTTGTCGCCTGCCCTTGGCACGGATGGAAATTCGATATTCCAACTGGGACCTGCCTTAAAAATCCCAGTGAGTCTTGGAAAGTCGCAAGCTATGAAGTGCGTGAAACTAATGGGCTTATCCAAGTCGCACTTCCCTCTCCTGCTCAAGAAACTTCTTAAGAAATCTCATCTGAGTGAGGAAGAGGCGCTAACTCATAAAGAGGCATCAGGCTGCTTGCAGGTAGCGTCACAACTTTAATCCACTTTTCCTTTAAATTCACTCTCCAGGCAAAGTCTCGCTCAATCCATCCCGTCTCGCCTTTTTCACGAATCAGGCGACTCACGACATAGGTCTCTTTTTTCTTGTCGCCTGCAGAGGCCACCCGCCAATTTCCAACTCGCACCGGATGTCCAAGTGACTCGATGTCAGCTATCACCTTAACCATTGACTGCTCAATCGTAGACGAATCCCGGGCACGATGGGTTTTCACCCGCTCCAACGCTTCTAGTGCTTTGGGGTCGTCTGGTAATTGAGGACCCTTGGGTGGTTGAGTGGAATAGAACCATAGTAATCCCAACGCACCAAGAGCTATGAAAAAAATAACTGGTTTTGACATACGTACCTTCTCTATATCAGGGGACCACTATATCCGTAAAGATCCCGGATAGATTCCCACAGGCAGAGCCCGTGGGACTTACCCTAACTACGTTGCAGTAGCTCTCGCACAAAAGAGCATTCACCCACGGCTAAAAGCCGTGGTCCTTTGCCATTTTTGAAAAATGGCTATGAGCCTGCAGGCAGGCGTGACACATTCCAGGGGTGAGATGGCATTTTTGCAAACGTGGAGAAAACTTAAAATGCCTTAGAGACTTAAGGTAAGGGTATAGAGGTTTTGATAGGCTGGGTAATGGATGGAGACACTTTCAGACCAACTGTAGATACATTAAATATTATGAAGTCGATTATGGACAAGAAATGTCTCTATCATGAAGATATCACCAACACGCATGTCCTGATTCGCTTATCAACAAGAACGAAAATAACAATGCCCTAATTTTTTTCTTTTTTCACTTATCCCGTTGAACAAGAATCGCTGAACGTGCTGCTCCTCCACCTGACTGGACGTTCAAAAAATTCATCCCGGGTCGAACAGAATCAGGGACGGTTACTTCAAGTTTTTCCTGACTGATGTAAGTCGAGTTTTCCGCTTCTTCTGAACCAATGGTCACCTTATAGAGACATTCTTTTTTCTCTCCAAAGAAACGGCCCGTTACGATCATCTTATCACCGGGCTTGACTTCGTCCGGTTCAACCGCATCAATATGTGGACGCTTATTAGGACTACAAATGGGTTCTTCTTTGACTTTTACTGGTTCTGGAGTGTTGCTCACTTTCGTGTAAGTCATCTCATTCACATGCTGGCCAGGCACAAACATGGCAGAAAGAACATGCACAGGGTTGACTCCACATGTAATGATAGCCGTCAGCGAGACGGTCACGGCAATAGTAAAAGAGCGGTGTAACATGGTGTTCTCCTTGTATAAGTACTATAAAAACATGACGATTTACCTTAACAAAATTTCACAAGACATCATTACTCTTTCATAGTAAAGTCAATCCTTAAAGAACTTGCGAAACATTTTGAGATATCTTCAGCAACAATTGAAGTCCCTGCAAAATGGAGATAATTGGAAAATAAACGTATCCGTGTATTTCACCAGCACAATTTGTGCCTTGCGGATCAATATGACGCATCACAACCGATAAGCTTTTGATTCAAAAGAAAATGTGGACACGACCCAAAGGGCAGAATAACGGCTTTCACCTTTCAAAAACTGTAGGATTTCCCGTACAGGCTGTAGGGATAGTCCTACTAAAGAGATGAGCGGTCTATGATGCGTAAAATAAAAATCAAAAAGACAAGAACAATCAGGTTTGTGGACAAGGCAAAGAGGTCAAATCAACAAGCGGCAAGCTAGGCAAGAAGTTATCTGACCTCGGCCAATCGCATTAGACGGCCTGGAAACTTACCAGAAACGAGAATCCAACATTCAATCAACAATAAAATCAGGCATAGCCGACTTCTATTGAAAGAGACTCCTTACGCAAATTATTTCGAAGTCATACTTTCTAATAGGAGGTTAGTCAAACGGAGCATTCAAATGTTTTCCATTTCCGATCATTTTTCAAGCCTTGCATAACTCCGCGAGATACCACTCGCCCGATGAGTTCGCCAATCTTGGTATGGGTACCGCCATATCGGCAATATGGGCCTTTGCCCCCAACAATTGCGATGACATCAGTCCCAGTTCCAGTTGCAAAGCTACAACCAGAACTGCTCCGCACTTTTTCTTCCGCTAACATTGAAGTCTTACCCTCAGTTGCCACCCCAACAGCGCACACCATTGCTGCTACACTAAACCTTACGTTCGTTACAAGGATGATATTGATGGTTCCGATCTGAGGAAGGGAGTTCTTTGATGGAATCGTCCGAGTTGGTTCGCCTGCTCGAACTGCATTGGCGACGCCCACGGTAAAAAATCCTTCTATCCATATACCATCTGTCTCTTCGCGTTTGAGCACAAGACAGCGGAGATTCACAGCAGTCATCAACCCCACACATGGTTTTCGAATCTTTAATCTTTCCGCTAATTTTCCGAGATAGCGACTCGGATCCTCCAACACATCTGAATGACATCCCTCCCGATTGCGATCAATGGGATCGGAATACACTTGATGATTCAATACGGCATGGGCTTTGACAATTCCTCCTCCATGCACGGCTGATGAAATCACGCGACGCGGGGAAGCAAAAGGAATAATGAGCGTATTATTCTCAACCTTATAAGAAGTCATCCATTTCTCTGACTTCCTTAATTTTTTCATTTGAGAGCGCATTCGAGTGCGTTGACAAGCCGATCATTTTCCTTCGGTCGACGCACGGCCAGTCGTATGGTTGGCACATATATTCCAGCAAAATTCCGACAATCTCTAACGAGAATACCGTTGTTGCCAAGATACGTCTCTACCCTTGGCACATGGCATTCAGATGGAATCTCCACCATGACGAAATTGGCAGAAGATGGATAGACACGTATACCCGCCACGCGACTCAATCGTTGAGTAAACCGTTTTCGTTCCTGCTTCATAAATTCCAAAGATCGCCGACGAAAATCCGTATCGAGAAGCGCGGCATGAGCGGCGTCTTGCGCCAATGTATTCACCGACCATGGAGGCAAAAGAGACTGCACAGCATTGACAACATCAGGAGACCCAATCAGATATCCAGCCCGTATCCCGGGCAAGGCATAAAATTTCGTGAAGCTTCGAAGGACTATGAGATGCGTATACTTTTTCACATCTTTGAAGATCGAACGATGAGCACAATAGTCGACAAATGCTTCATCGACAACCACGTACACCTTGGCTTCTTGAGCAATCTCTAATAACTCATGAATTTCACGGCGTGAACACGCCTGTCCGGTCGGACTATTAGGATTGCAGAGGAACATGATGTCAACCGCAGTCGCGTGAATGTCTGTCGTATGAGTTCGTTTGTGCCTACTATGATTCTTCTTGGAGAGTATTTGGCAAACCTTATCAATAGGCGGTTGATAGTTTTGCTCGCGAGTGGCGTGAACATACGAGCTCCTCGCGCCTGCATGTTTAAGGGCTCGTTCAAACTCCATAAACGTCGGACCTATGACAAGACCATGTCGACATTCAAGTGCCCGGGGAAGAACAGAAATCAATTCTGCAGATCCATTCCCGACAACGAGGTGATCTTCTGAAATATCGTGGGCGTGAGCCAGCGCCTTTCGCAGTGGATACGCATTGACTTCGGGGTAATGAACAACACGAGGAACCGCACCTACCAACGAGCGGCGAATGGCGGAAGAAAGACCAAGAGGATTAATACTCGCGCTGAAATCTAGTATCTTTGAGATTGGTCGACCCTGTTCACGAGCAACCCGATAGATGTCTCCACCATGGACAACATCCGCAATCACAAGGAAAGAACTCCGATCAATACGGCCAGAAGCATGCCAGAGGCGATCAGCATTAGCTGGATTGCTACATGAATCTGCCGTGGCATCAAGGAAGATCTATCATCTCCAATCAACTGACGTTTTACGCACTCGCCTCTATAGTAGTTGGTTCCCCCAAGCTGAACCTGTAGCGCTCCAGCCATCGCAGCCTCCGGCCATCCGCTATTGGGGCTTAGGTGTTTGCGACCATCTCGAAGAAAAATCCGCCAGGCACGACGACCATTCCTCAACCAAAACGCGGAAGCTACGGCAAGAAATATCCCACTCAATCGTGAAGGAATCCAATTCAGCACATCATCGCCTCGCGCGGATGCCCAACCAAAATATTGGTACTTCTGTGTTCGATGACCAATCATAGAATCCATGGTATTCACGGCCTTATACGCCAATGCTAATGGCGGACCACCAACGGCAAGATACAACAGCGGAGCAACAACGCCATCAGAGCTACTTTCTGCGACCGTCTCAATAGTCGCACGAATCACCTCTGGCTCTGAGAGCGTTGCTGTATCACGCCCGACGATCTGAGACACAGATGCTCTCGCCTCTTTTAGAGAACCAGCCATCAACGCGTGGTAGACTTGATGGGCATGATCAGCCAGATCCCGTGCAGCTAAAGTCGTATAGCCAAGAACAACCCACACGACATGCCCAACCCATTCATTGAGCTGTGACGTCGTTGCAATCAACCATTCTGCGCTAACATAACACAAGGAGGGAAGACTCACGGCTAAGACAGCCCCGGCGATATAGCGACCAACCTTGCCGCAGACCCAACGCAGAGCGACAGATTCATACCAATGAACCATCATCCCGATCAGCTTCACCGGATGAGGAAACCAACGTGGATCCCCAATGAGCACATCAAGGCCACAAGCCGTCAAGACTTTTAGGCTCACAAGCATGTTTCAGAGGTGGGAGCGCTCAATTTCAATAGCTCCGGAGAAATGAGCTTCCCAGACAACTCGGAGAGGCAGGAAGGACAAAGACATTCATGATATCGTTCTGTAATTTCTGCATATTGTTGGTCCGTGATTGAAACCTCGGTGCACCAACAACCATACAGACCACAAATGAACTCTTTTTGACAACGCTCACAGGTCTTTGGAATTCGCCGCTTCATCTGTAGCACAATTCTTATGAGACCTTTCCGATAATCAAAGGAGCAAAGACAAGAAATGCTATTTCAGTCACTTCGTTCATGGAACCGAGAATGTCACCGGTAACACCTCCAAACAGGCGAGAAGCGCCCCACACCAACAATCGAATAATTCCCACAACGCTCAGCAACAGAACCACCGCATTTAAGGGATGAATGGCCCACAACAGACCAATCCCCGCAATCATCGTGGCCATGAATACATCACGGAATGAGACATGTTGAATAAATGCAGCCGCCACGCCGCCTTCTACCCGAGGATACGACACCCGCCATGCCCCAACCACCATGGACCAACGGCCCAGCGCGGGCATACATAACAACAACGATTCGCGGCTGCCTGGAGGAAGATTTGCCAACCCTACATACCGAAGCCCTAACGCGAGAATGAGACCCGTTGCTCCAATCGCCCCAATGCGACTATCTCGAAGAATCGCTAATCGATGCTCAGAATTTTTACCTCCGGCCACGCTGTCTATCGTATCAGCTAATCCATCCTGATGAAGCGCCCCAGTTAACATGACTAAGAGAATAATCAATATCGTATTGACGACAGATTCCGTAAAAATACTCATCAATAGGCGATCGCTAAACACTAAAATCGTCCCAAGCAAGAATCCTACGAATGGATACCATCCGAATGAAGCGGCAAACATCTGTGGCTGAACATGAGATTGAATGCTGAACGGTAAGGGAATGACCGTTAAAAAATTCCATGCCAGTGAAAACGACGTCCACATGGTTTTCATCGGTGATTCGTTTCTTGAGAGGCTTGATCGACCCCTGCATCATCAAAGGTGGCCATTTGCGTCATGAGCAAAATACTTGATTGCAGCAACCCGATCGCCAAACATGCCCCAGTGCCTTCACCCAGACGAAGCTCAAGATCAAGTAAGGGCTTCAACCGCAAATGATCTAACACGACTTGGTGACCCTCCTCTGCTGATTGGTGTGAAGCGATCAGATACTCTCGACAGGTAGGCGCGAGCGCTACCGCTAGCAAAGCCGCAGCGCCAGCAATAAACCCGTCTAAGACAACAGGCATGCGACAACCTGCTCCACCAAGAATGATGCCTACTAATCCGCCAATTTCAAACCCGCCCACTTTACTGAGAACATCAAACGCATCATCAGCTTGAGGATCAGTCATCCGAAGAGCCTGCTCGATCACCCGTCTCTTTCGACTTACCCCTTCGTCATCCAGACCTGTTCCTCTACCCGTCACGCTGGAGATTGGTTGACCCGTCATCACGGCGGCGATCGCGGCACTCGATGTCGTATTGCCTATGCCCATTTCCCCAGTCGCCACCAGACGCACGCCATCAGCAAAGGCCTGCTCAACTAATTCAACCCCGACTTCGACAGATCGGAGAGCCTCTTCACGAGACATCGCTGGCTCTAAAGCCAAATTCTTAGTGCCATAACCGATTTTTCTCACGATGAGTCCATCAAGGTGATTAAGATCACATGCCACACCCATATCCACAACCTGGACGTCCACATTCATCTGACGAGCCAGAACATTGATTGCCGCCCCGCCACTGAGAAAGTTTTTCACCATCTGCGCAGTGACAGAACTGGGATAGGCACTCACCCCTTCGACAACTACCCCGTGATCGGCTGCAAGCGTCAGCACTCTCGCTTTGGGACAGACTGGATTCTCCTCTTCTCGAGAAATGGCTACATACAGGGCTGCCAATTGTTCGAGACGCCCCAGACTGCCTGGTGGTTTAGTCAGTCGATCTAGCTTGGCTTGGGCTTGTGCGATGAGCTTTGGATCCAGCGGAAGAATGGTCTTCATGGTCATCTCATTGATTACTTTAAACGAAGCGGAATACCACTGACGACGAAATACACTTCATCCGCAGCTGAGGCCACTCGTTGGTTCATTTGACCGGCCAGATCTCGAAAATGTCGAGTGAGAGGGTCTCCAGGAACAATGCCAAACCCCACTTCATTGCTAATCACGATAACCCGACCGGGCACGTTACGAACAGCCTGCAACCAATCTTTCAGCAACGACGGAAACTTTCTATGGAGCGTCTTCTTCGCAAGAATGTTGTTCAGCCACAAAGTCAGACAATCCACGATCACACCCTGATAATTCCTTCCTTTTGTTCGGAACCAGTGACTGATTTCTACAGGAATTTCTACTGTAGTCCACTGCCCTCGACGACGGCGTTGATGTTTCTGGATGCGGCTGGCCATTTCTCGATCTAAGGGCTCTGCTGTCGCGACAAATGCTCGAGGTGTTAACGTGCGGCAGAACTTGAGGGCTAAATCACTTTTTCCTGATCGCGCTCCTCCGACGATGAAGATCAATTCATTCTTACGTTTTACTAGATCAAGACGCTTATTCGTCAGAGTTTTTTTCTTTGTGGACTTGGTCAATACACTTGCCATCGTGAAATCAGCAAAAGGTTAAATGTCAGAAAAAGCACGTTTCAGAAAATTTTTTGACCTGTTACGCCTGATGTTTCACAGCTTATCCCGTCTCCCGTTCCCATAGGAACTCTGGCTCACTTTGCGTTTTTGCAACCCACCGGGCCAACACAAACAATGCATCACTCAATCGATTGAGAAATTTAACGAGATGTTCATCGACGTCTTCCTCACGAGCAAGTGTGACGCAAAGACGCTCCGCACGTCGGCATACCGTCCGAGCCTGGTGAAGAAACCCTGACACCTTTCCTCCGCCCGGTAAAATAAACTCCTTCAACGGCTCCAGATCTTTCTGCCATTCATCGATCATGTTTTCTAATCGCTGGACATGGTTTGCCGTGACAGTTGGCATATTTTTAAACGTCTCTCCAGGCGCAGTAGCCAAAATTCCTCCAAGATCAAAAAGTTTATTTTGAATCCAGCGCAAGACCTGTTCTAATCGAGCCACGGCTTCTCCAGCCTGACTTTCACTACGATTAAAGACACGTGCTAATCCAATGACCGAATTTAATTCATCAACCGTTCCATAGGTTTCCACCCGTAACGAGTCCTTCCAAACTTCCTGCCCTCCAGCTAAACGAGTTTTTCCAGCATCACCGGTTCGCGTATACACTCTCGATATGCGCATAGAAGATTCTCCTCAACCCTCATCAATCTATCTTGGGCGTCTGAATTTTTTGGTTAGCGTATGGCGTCGTAGACCTTCTCCTATTATGACCATTGAGAACCAGGTGCCCGTTTCGATTTCCCCACGTTTCATAATGAACCAAGTCTTCGAGAGGAAGTCGTTTTCTCCAACCAGCTTTCTCCAAGTCTGGATTGTGTGAAAATTTTTTGACATACCCCATGCACAAATAGGCCACCAGCTTTACTGACCGTGGAATCCCCACGAGACGTTTCAACGCTTCATAATCCATGATACTCACCCATCCAATCCCTATGCCTTCGGCACGAGCGGCAAGCCAAAGATTTTGAATCGCACAACACGTACTGTACAGATCGGCTTCACGAATCGTTGATCGGCCAAGGACATGCTGACCGCCCCGCTGCCTCGTACAGGTGACACACAAATTAATTGGAGCCTCCTCAATACCTTCCAGCTTGAGACTTCGATACAATGCGGCCTTCCCTCCACGGTAATGCTGAGAAGCCTTCTCATTGGCTCGCGAAAATAATTGCTTCACGGCGCGTTTGGTGTTCTTCTCACGAATGACGACAAAGTCCCATGGCTGCATAAATCCCACCGATCCTGCATGATGTGAGGCGTTTAAAATCCTCCCTAACGTCGTTTTGGCAATTCGTTTTCGCAGAAAATTTTTTCGTACATCACGGCGTTCAAAGATGGCGCGATAGACAGCCTTCCGTTCATCAATTGAAAAAATATTACTCGCTTTTGACAAAGAGTTCTCCATAAGATACAAAACTGACAATCATGCATCCACGTCTACATTCAACGAATATTTGTTGTTTCCTGACTCACAATGTCCCGACACCGTGGGCAGAGACAATTCTCGTAGTTCTCTTTAATCCAACGAAGTTGTTCGGGGGTTCACGACATATCATTACACCAACATCCATGGTCAGATGCACATTCCAAGGACTCTCTACAACGGTCACAAAACTTTCGTAATTCATGGTTCATAGTTACGACTCATCGGCAGTTCATTATTCCCATCCGACAAGTGCGCCGGAATTGTAAAGGACGAGGCGTACAAGGAATACGTCGAGGACTTTGCACGACAAGAACACAGTGGGTGAAGATTTTCAACTGTCGCTCAAAACTCCACACCCTTCTGAGCTTTAATCCCTTTCCGAAATGGATGCTTAATCATTTTCATTTCCGAAACTAGATCGGCCGCTTCAATTAATTCATCTTTTGCGCCACGCCCCGTGATCACGACATGCATCATAGCAGAACGTTCCTGAAGTCCCGACAACACTTGGTCGATCGAAACATAGTCATGGTGAATAGCAATATTCAGTTCATCAAGTATGACCATCCCATAGTGTGAATCACGCAAAAATTCCATCACCGAGCTCCAGGCCTCTTGCGCACAGTGCTTGTCACGCTCTCGATCTTGAGTTTCCCAGGTATAGCCCTCCCCCATACGGAGAAACGTCACTTGCTCACCAAAACCTTTTAAGACTCGCTCTTCCGCCGTATCAATCGCTCCTTTGATAAATTGCACGACCGCGACCTTCATCCCATGGCCAACACAACGAATGGCCATGCCAAGCGCCGCCGTCGTCTTGCCTTTACCTGCTCCTGTGTACACAATCAGCAAACCTTTCTCTTCCTGGGCCGCATCAATGCGTTGATCGACCGATGCCTTTAATCGTTGCATGCGGTCCTTATGATTTTGGTCAGACATTCAGAAGAACTCCTTTTATTTCGTAACCGTCAATCTTGCTGCCCGAACCAACGATCGAGGAACCATCGGTTGACTCTTGAAGTGAAGATGAGTATACAGCGCCATCACATTACCACTCCGGATTCCATCTTTCCCACAGTCGTGTCCTCGCGCGTCGGTCAAATTTCCAATATAAGCCATCTCGCCTTGAGGAGTTAAAGACGAATAATGAAATTCATGGCCTCGCACGGTAATCCCTTTCTTGCCAAGGATGCAAGACTCGGTCACCTCAACAGTGCGATACCCCAACGTCATTCTTGTTCTACTCACGGAGACGACAGAGGGAATCACACCGACCATTTCATACGACATTCCCTCAAAGTCAAGGAGATGGGACGTGAGATACATCATCCCGCCACACTCTGCATAAATATTTCCACGACCCTCAGCAAAAGCCTGAATGGCTCGTCGCATAACGACATTTCGTTCCAATTGTTGCGCAAAGACTTCTGGATATCCACCACCCAAATACACCAAATCGACATCAGGTAAGGTTGTATCATTGATCGGAGAAAACGTCACAAGCTCTGCACCTTCAGCTTCAAGGAGGTCAAGGTTATCACGATAATAGAAGCAAAAGGCCGCATCATAGGCCACTCCGATTCTGACCAACCGTTTTGTCTTTTGAGGAACTTGTTTCTCTTCGGTTGACTCTTCACACGTCAGTTCACGACATGACTGAGCTAGGTTTTCGATGAGATCCAAATCCACGGTTTCAGAAAGAGCCCGTCCTAATTTCTCATAAAAATCATCGTTCTTTCCCTCAATAGCGGTTTGAAGGCCTAAATGCCGATCAGGAATCGAAAGTTCTGGGTCTGGGCGAAAATACCCCACGACGGTGACATTGGTATCATGTTCTACTGCAGCTTTTAACAACTGATAATGTCCATCACTTTTTATGCGATTGAATAATAGCGCTTTGACCTGAAGTTCTGGATCAAAGGTCGCAAACCCATGAACCATCGCCGCAACAGATCGAGCCATCGCACTCCCATCAACGACTAGTAGAACTGGGACTTTAAGTTGCTTGGCCTGTTCGGCTGAACTTCCACGTGCGCTAACGGGTGAACTCCCATCAAACAAGCCCATCATGCCCTCAATAATAGAGAGATCTGCATCTTGAGCAGCACTCAGGAAACTCTGCCGATTGATCTCAGGACCCAACATCCATCCATCAAGATTATAGGATTCTCTTCCACATGCGGCCTTGTGATGACCTGGATCGATAAAATCCGGCCCCACTTTAAATGGCTGCACACGATGCCCCCTGGCTTTCAATGCTGCCAGAAGCGCTAACGTCACCGTTGTTTTGCCAACCCCACTATGGGTACCGGCAATTAGTAATCGGGGATAGTTCATATGCTATGCGTTCGTGTCAGAATCAGATAGAACAGGAATTTCAAAGTTTATTCTTACCCCACCCCAAATAGAGCGACCAGGTGTTCCAAAGAACAACACTTCTTCGTATTTTCTATCTGCAAGATTCTCAACACGAGTGTAAATCTGAACATTCTGAGTCACATCATACGTCGCCGCCAAATTAAAAAGATAAAAGTCTGGAAGAGGGCGCTGATTGCCAGTCGTACTAAACCGTGATCCCACGTATCGAAAAGTACCAGTGATACTGAACGAAGCGAGGGGCTGATGAGTGAGAGAAGCACTGGCTTGATGAACGGGCCATCGCGCTAAACGCGTTCCTGTATTTAAGTCTCTCGTTGAGGTATAGGTATATTGTCCATCGAAATTCAGTCGTTTCATCCAGGGTACATCTTCCACAAGCACGACATTGAGACTCGTCTCAACACCCTTGACCCGAGCACGTCCCACATTCTGCGCACAAAACCCAAACACCGTAAACGGCGCACATCCGACAGGATCAAACGCCGTGACGATCAATTGCTTATATTTGCTCCAAAAATACCCCACGCTCATTTTGATGCGATTTTGAAACAACGTCTGGTCTATGGCCACATCAAAGTGTTTGCTCTTTTCTGGCACCAAAGTAGGATTCCCAAAATTTGGGAAAAAT
The DNA here is from genome assembly GCA_965223675.1 of Nitrospirales bacterium. Taxonomy (GTDB): domain Bacteria; phylum Nitrospirota; class Nitrospiria; order Nitrospirales; family UBA8639; genus JAGQKC01. The sequence goes on from OZ245013.1 coordinate 1,758,123, forward strand.
AGCTCATTGATGTCAGGCGTTCGAAAGCCAGTAGCCCAACTCGTCCGTAATTTGGTTCCCGTCTCTTTTAATAGATATCCACCAGTCAGACGGTATGTCGTCTTATCTCCTGCCGTATTGTGGGAATCTTGACGAAATCCAGCCGTGGCAAACAACCTATCAAACAGGTTGAGTTGGCCCTGCGCGAAGCCTGCATGACTGGAAATACTTTTCTCTGTAAAGTTCCCCTTATTTCTCCCAAGTTGTTCACGAAATTGATATCCCACAGTCACAGTGACCGGTTTACCAATATAAAAGTTACTTTGCCATTCAATCCGATTACTTTTTGTCCGAATATCGGAATTCCCAAAATTGGGCGGAACACTCGTAAGTCCTGTCGTCAGACTTAATTGATTGGTTCCAGCTTGCGTAATTCCCGTTTCTCGGGCATGAGCGACCGTAATTTTTTGATCCCACCAATCAGTAAGAGGCTGGATATAGGTTCCAGTGTAAATGTACTGGCGGGTCGTAGACTTGGCTTTCAGGACATCAAATGGCCCGCCGAACGTACTAGGATTATCAATGTCGATATCTTGATTGATCCATCGAAACGCAAATTCAAATCGACCATCCCACGGCATGTTCACTCCCACGAGCGAAGAACCTTGCCAGTTTCGAAACGCGTCTCGTTCTCCGGCCCCTCGACGAAAATTGATAGAAGAAAACTTTGCCATATCCCAACGCGACAACGACATTGAAACATCAACCGGTCCAACTTGCCCCGCAAGAGTCCCGCCCTCACGAATAGAGTTAAAAGATCCATATTCTGAGAAAATTCTGGCGGCAGGCGTCCCTTCCCCTCGTTTCGTTCGAATATCGACCACTCCCCCCATCGCGTCTGAGCCATATAACATACTTTGTGCACCTCGCAGCACCGTTATCGATTCAATATTGTCTGTCGTTAATGTTCCAAAGTTTGCTTCACCTAACGTCGCACTATTGATAATGGCCCCATCAATCAAGACCAAGGTTTGCCCAGATTCTCCACCGCGAATTCGAAACGTGGATGTCGCGCCAACTCCGCCGGTGGAAAAGATCGCGGCCCCCTGGCTAAGCCCTAGTGCTTCCACAACAGTTCTGTCGTTTCGACGAAGAATGCTTTCCTCTGTAATGACTTCGACGGCGCTGGTGACTTGGCTAATGGGGGTAGGAGTCTTCGTGTCTGTCACGACAACTGTTTCGAGCTGCTGAATATTATCATCTTCATGTAACTCACTGGCTGCGTACAGCGTAACGGGTAGGAGCAAAAATGTAGAAAAAATCAGAAATAACAGAAAAATAAAACCGATTTTGTAAAAACGGAAACACATGAACCCACCTCCCTTTGGCACGAAGGGTGTTATGGAATGATCTGGTAGTTGGATGTCCTGACTTGCGGATCGCGGCTCCTCTGCGCCTTCCCATCTACGAACAGTGAGAAGTAAAAAGTGAGTAGTAAGAAGTAGAGATTAAGAAATGCCTCGCTCCTTACCTTTTACTTTTTACGTCTTACGTTCTTTGACAGTGGCCTTTTACAGAGTTGCTCCCCGCTTACAGTGGCGGCACCGTGCTGGATTCACACCAGCTTCCCCGTCTCTACCAGCGTTGTCCCTTACGTTCCCCTCCTCCTTTTGTTATAAGTTTAAAAAACGCACTTCGTTGTTCGTTGCTCGTATTTCATAAGGAAGAGCTGGACTTAACTAGACCTTTTTTCACGAGATACGAACAACGATTCACGAGCAATAAACTGTTACATAGGCAATGAAACTCTCGGCATGCCAGATTGCGGATGACGATCAACCAAGACCGCACACCCATATACCTGCTCTAAAACATCAGCTCTGATAACTGTCTCTGGAGTTCCCTTCTTCACAATTTGCCCATGATTCAACAGTAGCAATTGATCACAATATTGACTCGCTAAATTCAGATCATGGGAAACTATAACCACCGTGAGACCGCGGTCTTGATTTAATCGTCGAAGGATTCTCGCAATATCCAATTGATGATGGAGATCTAAAAATGCCGTAGGTTCATCTAACAATAAGACTTGAGGATCTTGTGCAAGGGCACGTGCAATAATCGCCCGTTGCCGCTCACCTCCCGACACATCAGTAATCAATCGGTCAGCAAGATGTGCCACATCGAGATCCTGCATCGCGCGTCCAGCAATAGTCAGATCTTCTGAATCTTCCCAGTGCCAACCGCCAAACCCGACGTGATGGGGGAATCGCCCCATCAGGACCATCTCGCCAATAGTGAATGGAAAAATTTGCTGAGTCTCTTGCGGCACAAATGCTATGGTCTTGGCAACGTCCGACTGTGAAAGCTGTTGCATACCTTGACCACGTAACTCAATGCTTCCGTCTTGAACCGAGAAGACTCGAGCCAAAAGTTTGAGCAAGGTGCTTTTCCCTGACCCGTTAGGACCGAGAATGCCAAGAATTTTCCCAGATTCAACCCTACAACTTAGGTTTTTCAACACGGCTTCTGAGTCTTTCACAAAACGCGAACGATAACGATACGTCACGTTCTGAACAGACAACGCAGGAATATTCAGAGGAGTTTCTTCGTTCATCATGCCACTAGTGTCGTAACCCAAAACTCTGTAGCAAATAGAATATTACGCTTCTTTGGTCATCTTTTGTAATCAACTTGTCTATTCTTAGGTAACTCACAAATACGTGATACTATGACACTAGCTGAGCTCGACGATTCATCAGGAGATAGAGAAAAACTGGCCCTCCCACAAGCGCCGTCACGACTCCGACGGGGATTTCAGCCGGACTCAACAGCGTTCGGGCCGTCGTATCAGCCACCATCAGAAATATCCCGCCGGTCAATCCTGCAATCGGAAGCAACAGACGATGATCCGCGCCAAACGTCAAGCGAACCGCATGTGGAACAATCAGTCCCACAAATCCAATGACTCCACTAAATGCCACAACAGCTCCCGTTATCAAAGCCGTGGCAAAAAAGACCAATTTCTTGACTCGCTCAACTTCCACCCCGAGTGATCGTGCAGCTTCTTCTCCTAACGTCAACAAATTTAATGACTGCGCCTGTGCACCCAATACCAATAGCCCAACACCAAGATAGATAGTCAAAATACCCAAGGTTGGATAATCCGGCCCAGTGAGTGAACCCATCAGCCAGGCAAGCATGCCAAACGCTCGACTAGGCTCAGCTATACTGGTAAGAAAATTAATAAATGCAGCAAAGACTGCGCTCAGTACAACACCAGCCAACAACAAGGTATAGATAGAAAACCCATAGTGCGTGGCGGCAATCCGGTAAATAATCAAGAGTGAAACGACAGCACCAAGAAATGCACAGATCGGCAAAGCCGATAGACTCCACATCGACGCACCTACTCCAAATAAGAGTGCCACCGCTGCACCCAGCGCCGCTCCGCTTGAAATCCCGAGCACCGACGGATCAGCCAGAGGATTTCTCAACAGTGCTTGCAGCGACACACCAACTGCAGCCAAACTTCCACCCACGAAAAATGCTAAAAGGAGGCGAGGCAGCCGAACCTGAAGAAGAATCACGTTCGTCGAGTCTGCTACCATACTACTGTTCGAAACAGTTGTCAGACTTTGAAGCAAAATATTTATCACCGTTGAAAGTTCAATGATCTGTGTGCCATATCGCAGACACATCATTAAGACAAACACGGCCAACATAAGGCACAACCCAACCCACATACACCAACGACCAAACGTCAGTGAACGAAAATTCGTTGGTCGAGGACTTTTGAAATGGGAAGCAGACCCTGACTCCACACGAGCAACTGATGAATGAGTAGTCGATAAGGAAGGAGGATGTAAGGTTGATTTCACAACTGTTGGCTCACTTGATGATATGCCCTAGCGAAAGTGTAACATTGCAATGGGATGGCAAGCCTTTGCACTCACTCTATCTATCTTCCACTAATACGTCAGGATGAAGAAACTGAACTAATTGTTTCAAACCTTCAATGATTCGAGGACCTGGGCGATTCAACAAGTCACTTTGTACTTGAAAGAGTTTTCCATCTTTCACCGCTGAAATGGTCTCCCAGCGCTTCCATCGGTCTTGTTCTGCCTGAGGTATGCCCTCAAAACGACCAACGGGAAACAAGAGAATGTCAGGATTTTGTCTTAACACTTCTTCAAGAGTGAGACGAGGATATGGGGTTGTGGCTTGGTCGGCTGCATTCCGACCACCAGCCAGTTCAATCAGATGATGAATATAACTTCCTGGTCCGACCGTAATCAGCGGCTCCGAATTGATGATATACAAGAGACTCGGACGTCCACGCCCTTTGAGCTGCTCAGACAGTGCCGCGATTTGCGAACGCAATAAAGTCGTTTGCTCATTTGCCATCTCAGACTTCCCGACCATACGGCCTAATAATTTGATATGTGCCATAATCTCTTCAACCGTATGAGCCTCAAGAATAAACGTAGGAATCTTCAACTGTTCAAGTTTCTTCAAGAGATCCACACGCATGAATGATTTGGGGGCTAGGATCAGGTCGGGCTGAAGGGCCACAATCGCCTCAATATTCGGCTGAGCATACCCAACTTTCGTTTTCATCTGTGCTTTCTCTGGGTAATCACAAAATTCCGTGACTCCAACAATTTCGTCATCCAATCCGATAGCGAAAAGCATTTCAGTAATACTCGGAGCCAGGGAAATAATCCGTTTTGGATGTTTGGCTAAAAATAACTTTCGCCCCATGTCATCAATAAACGTACGGGGGGCCAAGTTAGACATAAACGGCATTCCAGTCAAAATACCTTGTTGGCGACGTTTTTTCATGGGTTCGAAATCCTCGGCAAATCCAGGAACCAAAAGCGAGTAATGTACAATCCCTATAAGAATGAGAATAAAACAGCTAATGGTTCTCGAATGAGAAACGGACTGACTCTGCTTGTGTTTCAAAATAAAAAATCCCCAAGGCCTGACAGACCCTGAGGATTGCACCCGTATCATCATCCTCACCTTTTTCCTCAGCCCACGAAGGAAAGACGGTCATGGAATGAAAAAAGTAATCTGGCTTCTGGACTATAGCGAATCCAACGAACTTCTCAGTCAGCTCACCTAAACTGACACAGCGTCATAAAATACTTCAAGCTGTGAAAGTTATCGGAAGCGGCTATAGCCGAGTTACAGCGGCGGGACCGCGCGGGACTTCCACCCGCTTCCCTTCATTCATTCCGAATATATGTCAAGGTCGACTGTAGGCTAGACACGAAAGGATTGTCAACTCACGCACGCTGACGGATTCAGGCGCTCGCGGTAGGTCTCATCCAGCTGTCTATCACTGACGTCAAAAAAAAATTAAGGAAGAAAATGAAGACAGAAGAATGTCATAGGTTTTGCAGTTCAGGGCAAGATGGGCATAGTCTATAGCATCTAATATTCGACATAACTGTGGAACACCAATTGCTTTTATGTCACTTGACCTAGACGAAAAATTCCTTCACTCTATGGCAGCCTATGCTAAAATTTTCTTTTACGTTTTTAACGAAACACGGTTATCTACTCCTAATTTTCCCGCCCATCTTTGTCTATACCCTCGCGACGCTTCTCTTTGAATTAAGCTTCACCAAAAATCTCCTTGATCTGCCAACGAAGATCGGAGCGCTGATTGCTTCACAAGACCTCGCCTCACTCACCTTTATCCTTACCGAGATGAAGGTCCGATATATTTGGTTTGCAACCACAGTCGTGTACCTCATTGTCTGTCTTTATGCCGCTACGTTATGTGGAACTATTATTTATCGTTCTCACTCAGGCAAGCGCTTCGCCCTGGTGAAAACAGTCGGAATTGTCTTGATCATTGGGGGAATCTTAAGCTTGATCTATAGCGCAATGACCCGTAATGCCATGTTCCAACTCATCTACCACTTTAGCTTTCATACGCTCCAGGACACGAAATTTTATGAGACGAATTTTCTTGGTCATATTGATCACTTGCTGGCTCTCTCGAATGCACTTGCTGTGATCGTGCCGTGCTTCGTCTTACTCGCAGCCGCAAGTACCATTGTTCCGTCTCTTGACCCTCACCAGGATCACCTCATCCATCTCACAGCACAAATGCGTCACCTCAAAGGTGTGCTAAATGCCGGATCAGCCATCCTTGTTGGCGGCATACTGAACATGCACGCCTGGCTCAGGTGGCCAACTGGCCTCACACTCGATCCAAACGTCCAGTCGGCCTACTCCGGAGCCGTCCTTTCCATCACGATGTTCTGGGGCTCGACATTTACGCTTATGCTCATTACAACCTATGGACCGGCAGCAAGTTATCTCAGTTCCCAAGCTCGGAACTTCGCTGAAGAAGCACACCGAGCTGGAACCATTCAAGACCCTCGACGTTGGTTACAAGATAACCACTTCTCGATCACGTTGGGTGAACAATTGCCACAAATTGGTGTCATCCTCGGCCCTCTTCTGGCGGGGCCAATTGGATCGTTTCTCATGTCCCATGTGAGTTCATAGTTGGAATGAACACAACTACGGTTAATCTTTAGGTGGGACACCTTCTCTCAGATACGTGCCTTTCACCCATCCGGCATGACCTTCGTAGTTTACCCTGCACCATCGTAATGAAATAGCTACACTACGTTCTCTTTCTGAAAAGCTACTCCATTCTTCGATTGTGAATGATGGACTACAGCCAAGGTTTTCTAAATGAGCGTAATCAGAAGGGATGCGAGCCATGATTGGAAATAGAGTGGATGGGCCTTTGCGTAAATTAAGAACATCCGTTGAGGACACACCCTGCACGGCCCAATAATCGGGGCCATCGGCCTCAGCAGCGACAAGGTCGCATGACAAGGCTAAAACAACTATTCCGAAGAAGAAACACATGAATCGCACAGTCTTAATAGTCATTCGGATTAATGAACGCGAGTTGAAAAAGATGAGGGATGGCTCGTTTCCCTGGGCATGCCGTGCTTTTAAAGTCTTGATGAAAATATACGGCTCGATCGGCTGGTCGCAGAGAACCCAGGTTTTTCATCGCGCGAAACGTTCCATACTTTGGATGACTCGGATCATACTTGAGCCACCCCAGAAAACCGGAGAGCAAGTACAAACGTTTACTCACTTCAATCCCAGCGACCGTTTCATCTTCAAAATTTCCAGCAAAGGCCACACCGATTCCTTCGGTATTGTGGCCTTTCGTATGCGCCCCGGATCGATCTTCTCCTCGACCTTCACAGATCACGATTCCATTGTTCTTGGCCATCAGATACACCACGAAGTTATACGGCACATCATTACCTAAGTCCGGACGAATCGTTTGCAACCGGCGCATGTTGCGAAACACTTCATGGAGTGTTTCCCACACAGATGGAGAGGTATCACTCTTATCAGTCACAACAGTGTGATGAATAATGACATGCGTCCGCTTGTTCCGAGGGACACGATGACCTTGTCGAGAAAATGCACTCTTCGCACCCCACCCTTTCCGATCGACAAACATGAGCCCTGGGAGAATGTCAAATTTTGCCATCAGTGCCTCCTTTCAGACGTAAGCTTCTCGAATATCGAATTCTTATTTCTGCTTCAGTCTCTGCAATATGGGATCAACCTTCAGGTGCTTTGTCATGTGATCGGCCCATCGATCGAGTGCGTCAGACAATCGACGGGACACAGATTCTGAAACGGAAATATCAAGAGGGATTAGTCCTTTACGTTCACGTATCCGATTCAACCATACACGCCTAAATGCCGGCTGATCAAACACTCCATGGATATATGTCCCCCAGACACGACCATCTTCACAACAAGCTCCGTCAACAGCAGTCTCGCTGGCAGAAATGATTTCAAAACATGGCTGAATGGTCTCTTGCTTTGTTACGCCCATGTGAATTTCGTACCCTTTGACCACACAGCGAACATTCGCATTCATAAACGTTGGATGCGCCATCACTTGTCGTGTCTTTTTTTCTGCAACAAGTTCAGTTGTCACATCGAGTAACCCGAAACCATCGATTTCACCCCTCCTTTCAACACCGTACGGATCAGAAATCTGTTTCCCTAACATCTGAAACCCACCACAAATACCCAAGACTTCAGTTTCCTTTTGTAACTGCTCTAACAAGACAGCTTGAAAACCTTCCTTCTTCAAGTATTCCAAGTCTGTCATTGTGGTCTTACTGCCGGGGATAATCACAGCATCTGCACCATCTAGCTCCTTTGGACAGCTTATATAGCGAAGAGAGACATCAGATTCAGCCGCAAGTGAATTAAAGTCTGTAAAATTGCTCATGTGCGGCAACAGCAGAATCGCAATGTTGACCGTTGTCGTACGAAACGGCGTTGTTCTAACGCGATCAATTTCAACACTATCTTCTTGATCAAGTTCAAGGTTTCTCAGATAAGGAAGCACTCCTAATACGGGCACTCCTGTTCGTTCTTCAATGACTTTCACGCCGTCTTTAAATAACGTCGCATCGCCTCGAAATTTATTAATGACAATGCCGATTACCCGATGCCGTTCTTCTGGAGTTAGCAAATCCAATGTCCCGATAACTTGGGCAAACACCCCACCCCGATCAATATCGGCTACTAAGATAACCGAGGCATCAGCCATCTCGACAACCGGCCAGTTCACGATATCTCGATCGCGCAAGTTCATTTCCGCTGCACTCCCCGCCCCTTCAATGACGACGATTTCATAAAGTTCAGCTAATCGTCGAAAACTTTCCTCCACCACCTTCATGAGACCTGACTTCTTCTGAAAGTATTCATGCGCATCCTGAGTGTTCCAGACTTTTCCATGCACGATAACCTGCGATTGATGATCCGCTTCTGGTTTCAGCAAGACGGGATTCATGTCGACGTGTGGCTGGAGACCACAGGCTTGCGCTTGTAACACTTGCGCTCGTCCCATCTCCCCGCCTTCTAGAGTCACAAAAGAATTGAGCGACATATTTTGTGCTTTAAATGGAGCGACTCTTACACCGGTCCGATATAGCAGACGGCATAAGCCCGCAGTGATAAGACTTTTCCCCACATCAGAGCCGGTACCGAGTATGGCAATGGCCCTCGCTGTAGTCCCCCCACCATCACGTCTCATAAGCTATCACATTTCCCGGCTGGTCATGTTCATGATTCCATCTCAGATTCATGTGTTTCTCTACTGTCCGCCAATCAGAGTTTATGGTACATTTATTCATTGTTCATCTCTAACCACTGATGGCGGTATTATGAAAATTTTTCAAAGACCTGGTTCTGTATGTTTCTTACTGCTCTTGATCATCTCATTCATGAATGGAGCAATCTTTCCCACCATTGTCAATGCAGAAAACTCTCACAACACTCACAGCAGCACACTTGACCAGATAATCAAAAATGGCACCTTACGAGTCGGCGTCTCGTTGTTCACCCCATGGACATTAATCAATAAAGAGGGCGAGCTCATAGGTTTTGAGATTGATGTCGCCAAGCAATTAGCGAAAGACCTTGGCGTCCAGCCCAAGTTTCATGAGCTTGCTTGGAACGACATTCTACCTGCACTGCTGAACAAGAAAATAGACATCATCATTTCAGGCATGACGATTACCCCTCAGCGAGCTCTCAAGGTGAACTTCAGCCAACCGTACGCTGAATCTGGAGTTGGCCTTGCAACCAACATGGAATTGACTCAGTCTTTTTCTAGCCTTCAAGACCTGAATCGTTCGAATGTCACTCTTACTGCGGTAGAAGGAACAGTGGCAGATGACCTAGCTCACCGTATCTTTCCGAAAGCCGCCATCAAGACGTTTGCAACGAGCCATGATGCCATAGATGCTCTCACGGCAGGAAAAGTTCACGGCTATATCGAGCACAATCCACTGCCCACTTTTCTGAGTCTTGATCATCCTGGCAAGGTAGATAAACCCTTATCCAAACCACTCCTCACGACCAAAGCAGGATTTGCGATCAATAAAGGCGATCCTGATTTCATTAACTTTCTTAATGCCTGGATTACCGCGCATGAGGCTGACACGTGGCTAACCTCGGCCCACAAGTATTGGTTTCAATCATTAGAGTGGAGAAAAGAGGTCGGTGCAAAACAATGACTTGCAGGCATGACGCAGATGAACGGGTTGCCTCAACATCTCACTGGCTGCTGATGTTGACGATTCCCATTGTCTTAGCGGCGGGCGTCCTTGAACAATCAGGAAATCATCTCGTTCTACCCGAGGAAGATTCGTATCGTTCTAACTTCACAGACACCATATTCGAATCATCTGAGTGGCGGAAACCTCCGGCACCTGAATTACCATGGAGAGAACCACCCCGACCAGAAATAGGATGGCGTACCCCGCCAAACTCCACATCATCACCAACGACCTCCCGTCGCCGAATCGAACTCTTTCCTCGATACCAACCAGGAAGAACCACCGATTTCGACCCGATTACAAGAGAAGAAAAACCACTGATCAAGTTGTTTGAGTTTGGTTCTTAGCAGAATACGACGAAAGGTCGTGGCAAATAACCTCATGAAGAAAGGAGAAGTATCTATGAGGTAACGAGTTGTGTGAGAACAACTTTGAGAAGACCTGAATCAGAAGGGACCAGTTCACTGATGACTGCGCGGTTTCGACCTTCTAATTTTGCCTGTGCCATGGCTCGATCGGCCGCAGAGAATAAATCTTCAAAGTCACAAGGAAAGGACGAGGGTAAACACACGACACCAAAACTGGCAGTCACTGGGATGCCGCCAGGATTCGCGGATTCAACAAATTCTCGCAAGCGATCAACTTTTGCCACTGCATCGCTTTCACTGCAGTGAGGAAACGCAATGGCAAATTCGTCGTCATTGGTCCTTGCAACAATATCTTCATTCCGTGAAAAGGTCTTAAGCGTCTTGGCCATCTCTTGTAACACCATGTCCCCAATACTTTGACCATATCGATCATTAATAAGTTCAAAATGGTCGAGACTCAGCACCACGAGGCTGAGAGGGTACCCATGCCGATACGCTTCATTCGCGCGCTGATTTCCTGCGTTGAGAAGATACGGCTTGCTATACAGAGATGTCAGCTCATCAGTCATGACGAGTTGCCGAAGTTCCTTTTCTTGGGAATCAACCTTTTCCAGAAGGTTTTTAATGAGCAGAAGATTTCTAACTCGACATTGTAATTCTTCTTCCACCACAAGTTTCCCCACGTAATCGTTAGCCCCTTTCTTCAGAGCTTCCGGGACCGATGAAAGTTTTTTGGAATGACAAATAGCGAGAATAGGCCGTTGGGCCTTTGGCCCTTGGCTCGAACGTATCGCTGTAATTAAATCGAAGTCTCGTGACGGACTTTTCTCCCCTATCGCCACGACGACTAAATCATATTCTTCTTCCTCGAAAGAGTTATAGGCCTTCTGTGCAGAGACAAACTGAACCACATGTAATCCCATCCGTTGAAGCGATTCTTTCATAGACTGTGCAGCGGAAGTATTGCCCTCAACGTATAAAATTCGTCCCTTGAAAAAACTATTCTTTTGAATGAGCCCGATCAACCCAGTAATGTATTGAAAAAACCCATTGAGATCGTGCTTCGAATATACGTTCACTAGCCCATCATGTACGTGAGCACTTCCTGTCTGCGTTCCATTTGATGAGAAGATAAAGAGGGGGGTTCGTTGATTACATTCAGAAGACTTCAGCGAGCCAAGAAATCGTTTTTCTGTGACTTGATCGAACGGAAAAGACACACAGATAAAATCAAAAGATTCCTCTTGGATATGCATAAAGGCTTCGATTCCAGTATTACAGGTCACGACAGAGACATCATGATGTTCAAAGATCTTCTCAAGTTTTTTTTGATCGGAAACTGATGAATCAGCAATCAGCACCTTTAACATTCCACTAAAGGTATTCGTCGGGCTCGCACGAAAGGAGGGAAGTGACGATTTCATAGCCTTATCTTATCCATGGACAAAGATATCTTGATAGAGCAGGGAGGGTTTTAAGCTCCACCCTATAATCATCGGCCATTTTAAGAACAGGCTTAAGCGATAAAGACTAGCCAATATCGTTTAGAGGGATAGCGGAATTATTTTTACATGCAAGTACTTCTATTTAGCAACGGCAGAAGGCAGAAAAAAAACGGCCTAAGACGCTCTGTGTACCTGCGCACTGTCAACCATGTGACTTGCCACTCGACTTAAGCATCACATAAGATTATCCTCAAGTTGGACTAAAAAGGAGAAGGCGAAATGTCCCATTACTCTGGATTATTGAATGTTACGACGTTGAGCCTTTGTATTATTTTTTCGGTTGGCTGCACACTGAAAGCCTCAACTGAGTCCGTCACCGACGTCACGACAAATTTTTTGTCTTCAACATCATCAGGAGCTTGGTTCACGGTCGATGGATTATTAAAATCCAACGAAAGACTCAACGCATTTGTCGTGACAAATTATGACAACCTTCAACAAGATCTGGCCAAAGGAGAAGGAGAATACCTTACATCCTTCGTCGCTCTGGTAGAGCCTTCAACTTATGAGATGTCAACCTCTAGCACACATTTGCATTTGCAAGAACGTTTCCAGCAGATATTCGATTCAACCCCAGTGACTCCTCAAACGTTCATCTCACGACTTATGCGCTGATTTAATCGCGAATAACTTCCTGGTTTACTGAATCCCCTGTTTTTTATAACAATCCAGCGCATGAAGAAACCCATGGTTCGCGATGTTAGAGGCTTTACCAATGTAATATTGCTCTACAGCGTCACAATAGCTTCCCTCCTCACCCGGCTGACAAGCCAAAAGAACTTCATTCATATTATTGGCCGCTTTTCTCGCCACGTTCTCGGCATACGATTGGGAACGGTCTTGCTCACGAATCTGCTTTTGCAAATACGCGATTTGCGCGTTGATTCCATCCGCTCGTCGAATGGCTTCTGGTATCGAAGCCTGTAACGATTTCTGCATAGTCTTTTTGAATGTCTCATTGATGATAGATCCCAAGACCACTTCCATCTTCTCTTCGAGCTTTGATAAGTTCATCGGACACACCTCTCCTGATGTGACCCTTGCGCTGGTCTCAGCACAAACTTTACCGTTCATGCTGGAGACACTTAATATCAGAACACACCCAATTGTTATCATAAACTTCATATGTGCCTCCGATCATCCAACGCATAAAAGATCATTCGCTTCTTGAACTCTATTTCTCTTACTAATATGCCACTAAGCTACATCATAACCTGGTCGGACATTAGCCTAGCGGTTGCCCTTCAATCTATGAACTTCAATTGCGCACATACAATAATGTATTGAACGATAATTGACGTCGATAATGTCACCGTATGCCTGATCTTTTCGTGGAAAACCCATACGGTATTCTACCAGACCATTTATTGGTTGACGTATGAGTGGTATTGTACGCTCTTTTATCGGATCTACAACAATGCGGCCTCCTTTCCAATTACCAATCGATACCGTACTCCCGGTACTACGAAAAACATTCACCAGTCACTACAATGTGGTATTGAGTGCTTTACCGGGGGCAGGAAAAACAACACGCGTTCCGCTCGCGCTCTTGAACGAATCGTGGATGGACGGTCAACGCATCATCATGCTCGAACCGCGACGGTTAGCGGCGCGTTCAGCAGCCACATATATGGCCTCGAGCCTTGACGAGCAGGTTGGACAGACCGTCGGGTACCGAACCAGAATGGACTCTCAAGTAACTCCTGCCACGCGTATCGAGGTTGTAACCGAAGGAATACTGACGCGCCTCTTACAAAAAGATTCTTCATTGCCTGAATATAATCTCGTGATTTTTGACGAATATCATGAGAGGAGTCTCCATGCAGACCTCGGACTCGCCCTGTGTCTTCAGACACAGGAAGTCCTGAGAAACGACCTTCGTATTCTAGTAATGTCAGCAACGTTGGATTGCGACGCTGTCTCTAGCCTTCTGAAAAAGGCTCCGATCATCACCTGCAACGGAAACGTCTTTCCGGTTGAAACTCACTACGTCCCGCATGCTCATACATTAAATATTGGACCAGCGGTTGTAAAGTGTGTAAAGCAGGCACTCATCAATGAAACGGGAAACATCTTAGTTTTCCTTCCAGGCGCGAGAGAAATTCGTCGCGTTCAACGATTACTCGAAAAGCTGAACCTAGGGCACCAAGTCATTATCACTCCTCTCTTCGGCAACCTGTCTCTAGATGCTCAGGATCAGGCAATACGGCTACCGTCCACTGGTGTTCGAAAAGTGGTGTTAGCGACATCAATTGCCGAAACAAGTTTGACAATTGAGGGTATTCGCGTCGTGATCGATTCAGGATTCATGCGAGTACCTCGTTTTGATCCACGCAGCGGCATGACACGATTAGCTACCGTGAGGGTCTCAAAAGATTCAGCCGACCAACGCCGCGGCAGAGCTGGACGTCTGGAACCTGGGACCTGCTATCGACTCTGGTCAGCCGTGGAACAGCAAACATTACTGCAACGAACCTTCCCTGAGATATTAAGTGCCGATCTCACACCTCTGGCATTAGAACTTGCAGCTTGGGGTGTCACAAATCCACTCACGCTTGGATGGCTAGATCCGCCACCTACCGGCGCTTTTGCTCAGGCACAAGACCTTTTAAGACGGCTAGAAGCCATCGATGACAACAACCGAATTACTCCGCATGGACAAAGGGTTGCTGAATTGCCCTTGCATCCGCGACTAGCGCATATGGTCTTACGCGCGAAAGAATTAGAGCTGGGACCACTTGCCTGCGATCTCGCAGCAATCCTCAATGAGCGAGACTTCCTGAAGTCGTATCCCTATGAGCCAAATGCAGATCTACGCCTCCGAATCGATTTACTGCAATCCTCTGGGAAACCTAGACAAAACATGGCGATTAACCATTCAACGTATCAACGCGTCCTGAATATCGTGGAACAACTCAGAATTCTCTTACGTCTTCCTACAAAAACACGGGGTCGGCCTTTCCTTTCTGAATCTACGGGTTTGCTTCTCTCCTTTGCGTATCCTGATCGTATTGCTCAACGCCAAAGCCATGAGCATGGACTTTATCGTCTCGCTAATGGCAAGAGCGCGATATTTTGTGAATCCGAATCGCTCGCAGCAGAGAAATTTGTTGCCATTGCGAAACTGGATGGAACCAAACCTCACGCTCGTATTTTTCTTGCCGCCCCGGTAAAACGTGAAGATCTCGAGAGACACTGCCCTGAACTCTTTCGTGAAGTGGATTGTGTCGAGTGGGATGATGAGCGAGCAGCCGTGCGTGCTCGCCGACAACGCCGCCTTGGGGAGTTAGTTATGGACGATTCCCCACACCTAGAAGCATCTCCATCTCTCATCACCGAAACATTACTCCAGGGCATAAGGCAAACAGGCATGAATTGCTTGCCTTGGACGAAAGACCTGCGCACGTGGCAGGCAAGAGTCTCTTACCTTAGAAAGATTGAAGGTGAAGATTCAGATTGGCCGGATGTCAGCGACTACTCTCTCATGATCACCATGGACAATTGGTTGGAACCATACCTGAATGGAATGTCTCGCCTTTCGGAAGTCAAAAGAATAAAGCTGCAAGTTCCGTTATATTCACTCTTAACATGGAAACAACAACAGGCGCTTGAACGACAAGCCCCCACCCATATGACGGTGCCAACCGGATCTCGAATTTCGCTAGACTATAGCTCTCAAGATATTCCGATTCTTGCCGTCCGACTTCAAGAAATGTTTGGGCAACGAGACACGCCGACGCTCGCTGGAGGAAAAGGAGAGGTCTTACTGCACCTTCTTTCTCCAGCACGACGGCCCATTCAAGTCACACAAGACCTCGCAAGCTTTTGGGAAAATGGCTACCAAGACGTGAAAAAGGAGCTCAAAGGTCGCTACCCCAGACATTATTGGCCAGAGGACCCATTACAAGCTCAGCCCACTCGATACACCAAACGATCATAAAAAAGAGGTCACGTCTTTAAAACTTTCCCCTTGCAATCGGCAGTCTCACTAATCTTCTGTGATCTGAACTTTGCGGGGTTTCGCTGGGCCTACCTTCGGAAGCGTGACACGCAAGACCCCGTGGTTTAAGTTGGCCTGAATTTTTTCCTGATCAATGACTTCAGAAAGCGTAAATTGTCGAAAATATTTTCCAAGGTCGAACTCCTGTAGAATCGACTCTTCTTCGCCCGGAATAGAGAATGAGGGAACTCCTGTTAATGTGAGGACATCCTCCCGTAAATCAATCGTCACGTCTTCGGATTGCACCCCAGGCATATCAGCCACAATGGTCAAGGCTTGATCGTCTTCAAAGATATCTACGCTCGGTGAATAGACTCGACCAGGGGTTGTTTGCTCAGAAGTAGAATTAACCTCTTGTTTCTCTCGAGCTTGTATGTCTTGTGTTTGCGCTGCCATAACGGGACCTCCTTTTATCACATAAATCCAATGATTGAAGACACCAGACCCTACCTCGCCGAATGTTAGCTACTGATCGCCACCTTCCTTGGCTTTGCACTTTCGGCCTTTGGAAGCACGACCATGAGCATGCCATGTCGGTATTTGGCCTCTACCTGTTCGCTATTGACGTCTGTCGGCAAATTCAACTGTCGTCGGAACTTTCCAGCTTCACGCTCTCTTCGGTGATAGCGGACACTTTGGTCTTCTGCTGGAATGTTCCTATTTCCAGCGACCGTGACAGTCCGGCCAGTGACCGATACATCCAGTTCCTCGAGAGCCATACCAGGAATTTCTGAACGAATGTAAAAATTTTCCTGGTCGTGAGAAACATTCATGAGCGGATACACCCCAGCTGATGTGTCCAGTTCCCCCTGTTCCCGTTGCCCAGTGAGTAATCGGTCAAGATTACGCTGCAACTGCTGCAATTCAGAAAGCCCATTGGATCGATGTTCGAACGGCCATCTGTCAAGTCTTCGAATAAACATGGACACCTCCTTCGATTAGGTCATCACCTTATGACCATAAATCTATGATCGGTTTTCCCTCGGAAATACCCTTGAGAGCTATGTCTTCAACTATGTCAATAGAAATAAATTCAAAATTACATTAGTCAAGAGTGGGAATTCCTTTTCACGAAAAAAAATATTAATGTTACAAGGACGCTCATGTGGCTCAGAAAATAGAGATACCCCTAGTAATCTTATAAAAGAGAGGGGATCATAAGATCCCCCCCTTTTATCCCTCCTGTTCCCGATCGTTGACGATCTGTTAAATGTTATTGTTGAGTTTTCCGTTATCCATTTTGTACCCCCGTTCAAGATCCAGATACCTTCTTGTCGTTCTTATGAACGATGTTAGGTCGTTTTTCTCTTGCGGTGTTAATCGCGTGGGCATCATGAAACTCACCAGCCTGTTTCAACGCCTCATCGGGCATGGGAGTTCCTTGTCCAGGATCATTCGCCGTGGGAACTCCCATTACAGGATCCTTGAACTCTCCCATTGGATATCCCGGATGGTTTGGCAGTAAGTTTGGGTTACCGAATGCTAATGTTCCGATCAAGCACAGACTCACAACTAACGTGGCGATAATAAGTGTTTTTTTCATGATGTTTTCCTCCTTTCGGTTTCCGCACAACCAAGAACAGGAGAGAGTACTGTATGACCTGTCTATTAAAGACAGGGTAATGGCATCGAGACATTACGCAGCCATCCGCTCTTCTCGCAGGCGAATGGTACGGGGATGATGCGATTGATCGAGCTTCGCTTGTCCTGGAGCATCGCCAGACAATAGAGCCGTGATAGCCACCATCACACCCGCCATTAAACCCATAACAGCGATCACGCCTTCTACAACGCCGCCCATAACATTCACCTCCTTTCCTATATGCGTCTATTGAACATCCAGATCAATCTGTTTGTTATTTTTAATAATCTGTTTTGAAAAAATGTCAAGAGGAGGAATTTCAAAAATTTAATCTTCTGGGTTTTCGTTGGCTTTTCCTTTTTTCTTTCTCTCGTTTTGAAACTTGACTTCGAAGAAAATTGCGTTAGCTCTATAGAAGAGACAGTATGGGAATTCATGGCTGATGAAAAGTTTATGGCATTCTCAAAGAAGGAGGTAGAAATGATGGAACTCAAACAACTACTCACTCCATGGAATTGGTTTAAAAAAGAAGAAGAGCAATCGCTCCCAGTACGAAACCAGAATAGAGAAGCATCGAGCAACAATCCGTTGGATCGGCTGCATCGAGATGTTGACCAACTCTTTAACGAGTTCTTTCAGGATTTTCCGATGTCACCATTTCGAAGAGAGAAGAGTCGATCCTGGAGCAGTATGATATTGCCGCAGGTAGATATCGGAGAAGGTAAAAAGCAGTATACTATCACCGTGGAGGTGCCTGGGGTTGATCAGAAAGATATAGACATAACGCTTGAGGACGGAACGTTAATGATCCGCGGTGAAAAGCGAACAGAACAAGAAGATCGTGACAAACAATTTCATCGAATTGAACGTTCCTATGGTTCCTTTCAACGTCTGTTGTCACTCCCCACGGATGCTGATGAGAACACGATTGCTGCAAAGTTTCGTAATGGTGTTCTCACAATCACGATTGACAAGGATCCTCAGGCGAAACCTCTGGCACGAAACATTACGATTACCTAATGCATTGGAGAAAAATGCTCATGTCACACACCATTAGCTGGGCAATTTATTTCACCGTGCCTTCAGACTAGCTCACTCCACGGCATATCTCCGCATCACCTGGCATCTCCGAATCATGATCACCCACGGAGGTGCCGGGTTTCCTCTCTCCAGTTCCCAGGACCTGATCCCCTTTTCAGTATTCAGCATTGTTTGACGATCGCGTGGCCTCCGCACTTCTCTGTCGTGATTTGATCGTGCCACTTTGCTTTCGATAGAAGAGGCTGTTTAGCCCATATTTATACATAGATATAATCTATGTATAGGTAATAATAAAACAATTTGTCTATCTACACTTTCATGGATATCTTAGAACTAGAAAGGACAAAACAAGGTGTCGTAACAAGATGAGGAAAGGAGGTTAGAAGATGAAGTATATCATGATGGTTTTTTTCCCAGTGGCCTTCTTGATTGGTTCCGTTAGCCCTGCGTCGGCTGACCTTATGGATTCATCCAGGCATAGTGAATTCATTGAGCAGCCACAGCTTAACGCCCAAGATCATCTAACCAAAGCTCAGAACCTAGAACAAGAAATTGAGCAGTTGGCCGAAGAGGTTATCAGACTAGACCAAAAAATGAACAAGTTTAAGAAGAAACCGTACCTGGATACAAAAGGGATTCGTCGATCTGGCCTGAAGCTCCTCATAGGTACGAAATTGAATGAGATTAAAACCCTGCGTGAGCAAATGGCCTGGCATCGTGAAGAAGCCTCAAGATTACAGGCTTTGGAACACGAATCGCCAGAGACGGAAGGTAGGATTAAACAGAGGTCGGCTCGAAGGGCAGAACCTGCCCCATCAGGTTCGAGAACGATGTCCCAATCGTAAGGCCGTGTGAATACCTAAGTCACGGTGTCGCATGCGGCTTGAGCGACACCTTTTAACAACCACTAAAGTGAAAGGAGGAAAGACGATGTTATGGGAAGCCAGTATCGCTATGTTGACCTTGATGTGTGGAATGTGGGCGGCGTGCGCAGCAGTATGGGCCTCATTCAAAGAAGGCTCCAAAGGTAAGATCGTTTTATTCTCGACCGGGATTGAAGAACGAAAAGCCGCCTAACATATAAGAGCATAGAGCTGGGTATCTAGTATGCCGGGGAAGCCCTCTCTCCGAGAGATTCGTCACGTATCACTCAGGATATAATCGGCTTACGGTAGATAATACAGTACCCAGCTCTTTCGTTCTCATCCTTATCTCTTACTTCTGTGTGATGCAAAAGTTCGTTGTTTGGCAAGCTCTGAGATTGCAACGACTGCAGGATGTTTGAGCTTTCGATCTACAGTATGCGCATAAAATCGTTGTTTGATGTTGTGCACTGCTCCTACCACTTCAACCTGGTATTGACGACAAATCTCTTTCTCCATGACCGAGGATCCCGGAAAGATACCTCGGCCCGCCCTCCCAAAGGCTTTTTGCATCGCACTATCTTCAAATTCTCCGATGACGTTGGGATGAATCTCATTGAGTGAAAACCAACTATCTAAATCACGTCGCAATCCAGTATCGCCTTTTGGTAATAAAAACGGAGCGCCATGTAAGGATCGAGGGTAGGACTTTCGATGGGCTTTCGCCAATGGAGAGGTCGCAAACAGAAGAACTCCAGATTCACCGAGTAAATGGTGAAAGGCTTGAATGCGGACAGCGGGCGGAATTGGCGTATCCGCAAGAACTAAATCTAGCTCATGAATAGCCATTTCGGCCAGCAGATGTTCGAGTTTCCCTTCTTCACACACGAGGTGTACGGGCAGTTCGAGTTTCAGAGCTGCCTCTAACAGTTCGTACACGATCATTTTAGGCAGAGAGTCAATCACGCCAACTTTCAATCGAAGCGGACGATCAGGGGTCTGTCCTTGAAGAGCATTGGTCATCTCTTGACCAAGCGAGAAAATTTCTTCGGCATAACGATAGACCAGACGACCCGCCTCGGTAAGCAAAAGTTGACGGGGGCGTCGGGTGAACAGTTGCTGCCCAAGTGATTCTTCCAAATCCTGCAATTGGCTTGTAATCGTAGGTTGAGTCACATGAAGTTCTTCACATGCTTTTTTAATGCTTCCCTTCCGAGCGACCATCCAAAAGTAGAACAGGTGATGGTAATTGAGCCAATTCATCGTTGAAATCTGCTGTTCTCCAAAGAACCCACGGACATGTAAAGTTCTGTGCGGTAGAAGCCTATAACCTGGGACATCGAATTCGTTCTATCGTGGGAGTTTGCTACAACATGCGATCGACAGACGATAGAGACTTACGTCTTACGACAACTCAAGAAACCGTTGATCGATCCTGAAATGGCGAGATAATGGTACGCAACTCTTCTCCAGTGATGACTTCGCGATCGAGTAGATTTTTTGCAGCTTCTACGAGTGCTTGATACCGGGTATGGAGAATTTCCTTAGCCCGTTTTTGTTGTGTTTCGATGATTTGGCGAATCTCTTTATCCACTTCCCTAGCAGTTTCCTCAGAATACTCATCATGCGAAGCGCCTTCAAACTGTTTAAGAAATGTGGGTTGACTGGGTCCTTCTAAAGCAACGGGGCCCAGCTGATCGCTCATCCCATAGTCTTTTACCATTTGCTTGGCTAGCTGAGTAGCCTTCATTAAATCATCATGAGCACCGGTCGAGACCTCACCGTATACCAGCTCTTCTGCAGCCCGACCCCCTAGGAGTACGGCAATTCGATCTTCCAATTCGCTTTGAGTTAATAGAAAGCGATCTTCTGTTGGAAGCTGAAGTGTATATCCCAAGGCTGCGATACCTCGGGGGACAATGGAGATTTTTTGCACAGGATCAGAACCTGGCAGAGACAATGCAACGAGGGCATGACCTACTTCATGATGCGCGACACGTTCGCGCTCCGCTTTTCGCAATACCCGATTGCGTTTTTCCAAACCTGCCACGACGCGTTCGACCGCTTCTTCAAGGTCATGCTGTGTTACCGCTTCGCGTTCTCGTCTCACAGCCAGTAGCGCTGCCTCATTGATCACGTTGGCTAAGTCTGCTCCGGCCATCCCAGGAGTCATCGCGGCAATTTTTTCAAGATCCACATCATTGGCTAACGTCACGGATTTCACATGGAGTGAAAGAATGTCTCGTCTGCCTTTGCGGTCGGGACGATCAACCAGCACCTGTCGATCAAAACGTCCGGCCCGCTGCAAGGCTTGATCCAGTATTTCTGGACGGTTCGTCGCAGCTAGAATCACCACGCCGGTATTGGAATCGAACCCATCCATTTCCACTAACAGCTGATTGAGCGTTTGTTCACGCTCTTCATGTGTCACGGGACCAGACCCACGTGCTTTGCCCAATGCATCCAATTCATCAATAAATATGATACATGGAGCTTTCCCCTTCGCCTGCTCGAAAAGGTCGCGAACCCGAGCGGCCCCAACTCCTACAAACATTTCCACAAATTCTGATCCGCTGATCGTGAAAAATGGAACGCCGGCTTCTCCAGCCACTGCTTTAGCTAACAAAGTTTTCCCAGTGCCGGGGGGGCCAACTAACAAAATCCCTTTAGGAATTCTCCCGCCTATTCGTGTAAATCGCTCAGGCGTTTTCAAAAAAGCCACGACTTCCTTCAGTTCCTCTTTGGCTTCATCTACTCCTGCAACATGAGAAAAGCGAATGGGAATTTCTTTTTCGACATAAATCTTGGCTTTGGACTGACCGATACGCATAAACCCGCCTTGTCCCTGGCCAAGCTTACGAAAAATCCAATACCAGATACCGGCAAAAATCAAAATGGGAATGACCCATGAGGCGACATCTTTCCACAGCGTGCTGACAACAACCCCGGCGTAACTCACGCCATGCTTTTCTAGTAGTTCGACGAGATTGGGGTCCTGCACCCGAACAGCTTGAAACCATCGTGGAGGTTCGCCTTCTTCATCAGATTTTAATTTTCCTTGGATTGTCTGATCCGTAATAGCAACTTCATCAACTTTACCTTGTGTAACCCACGTCTTAAATTGGCTATAGGGCACTTCATCCAAGTGCTGAAAAGCAAAATACGCTTCCTGAAGAAGAATGATCGCCCAAAAGGCTAGCAGTATATATACTATTGAAAACTGAGTACGCTTTTGTTGTGGGTCTGTCGCCAATGGGGGGTCTCTCTTTCGAAAATTAACTCAATAGAAGAAAATACGGAACGAATTGCTGTATGGTACGTTGATGACACGGTCGTCCCTTCCATCGTTATCGCTGTCCCCAGCACGCACAGGGGACAGCGATGGTTGGTGTGCTTTGTGAATTAACCACACAAGCGAGGCATTCTTAGGACAACTTATTCATTAAACAGAAATTGATTAAATTCTGATAGCGATTGTTTTAATGAAGCAAATACCCCTTTCGTGGATTCCTTATCCTGCACTTTTTTCTCAATGGCTTCAATCTTCTTCTGAAATTCTTCATAACGGTCCTCCTTGACTCCATACCCTAAAGCTTCAGCCATTTCTAATTGGTATCGAGCACTAGAGAGTTGTGTCAATATCTGTTCTTTTTGAGATTTTCTATCGCTTATTTTGTCTGACTTATCCGTTTCCTGAGAGTTCTTTGCTTCTATTAACTCCGGGTTCTCCACTTGTTTAGCCAATTCATCCGCCCTTTCAACCAAAGCTTCTGCTCGAAGGAGGGGCAGCGGGATAGCGACTTTATTCGTGACGACGACAGTTTGTAACGCTGCTTGCAGCGCAGACTTCGCTTCTTCAATTTTCCCTTGATCGATCAACGGTACCACTGCCTTAATAGCATCAGGATAGGTTGCCAGAGGAAGACTGAACGTGCTCACGATAAGTTCACTCGCAAGGCCAGAGAGTAGAGTTCGAGCCTTTTGTAATTTGCCGTCCTCCAGAAGTTCTTCCGCTTCTTCTTTGGCTTTATTAATTGTCTCTAAATTTGCATAGACATCGTGTGATACCACTTCAACATCTATTGGCACGAATGCTAGACCCGGGTCACGTGAAACGACAATCTCTAATTGACCCGTCACTTCGGCCAAGGCCTTGAGCGCATCCTGTGGACGATTGTCTTCTAGAGCTTTTAGCGCCTTCTTGGTCTCTGACAGGGCGGTGAAGGCTTCATCGACTAAAGCTTCACGCTTTTTATCCACTTCCTTTTGGCCTTTAGACTTTACTTGTGTTGCGACAGATGAATCACCTTCTGCTTGGCTGACAATCCCGTTGTTTTTTGACTCAGAAGTTTCCGCTGCTCCAGTAAGGGTTCCTATACTTAATCCAAGCATCAGCAAGCCAATAACGGCATATTTTATGTAAGAATGAATGTTCATATTCCCTCCTTTCTAGACATTCAATCTAAAGAATTAAGATATTCTTTTTCGATTCATTGCCCTGTGCGTTCTCTATACAATTTATCTGTCACCATATGGTCTTTTCTTTGTTGATAGGAAATTTCCTTTCCTAAAAAAAATAATCATCTGTGGCCCATTGTCAAGGTCTATAATCGACGATAGGATTTCCACAATAGTCGACGAAGAAATGGAACATGAGGCACAAAGGCGAGTTTCTGTCATGAGTGGATAGTACTGCATACATGACGACCATAACTACGGTGAGTAAGGCTTTACCTACTCTTTAGATAACAGGGATTTTCTGAAAACTATATAAAATGGTTTTACAATTCCTGCTCCTTTCCCTGTATTGCCAGGTATGATTCCATCAATTCAAGCCGATCTAGCATGTCGAGGATGATTGAAACACCAATCCAGTTGACGACTAAATCCCGATGCAAGCGCAAACCTCGCCCGAGACGGTCCACCGTCTGTGAATGATAAATAGGATGACCTTCGCTATTCATAGTGGGGGTAGAGATGACATCCCACTCAAGGCAGGATTTCAAGACGTCACCGCCTATACCTAGATGACGACAAAGCTCCTGTTCTGAAATCCATTCTTCAGTCAGAAATTCCGCCATAAAATCATCACGGTATCTATCATTATTCATACCTACTCTCCTTTAAGAGAAACTCACGTGGATTTGGATGAGGGAGTTTTCCCATCTGTTGGTACAGATACTGCTCGTCAGAAGAAAGAGAGGAAGGCATGATGACTTTCACTATCACTTATTACTCACCACGTTTTCCTGATCGATTGGGTCACCCTTTTTCTTGTAGTCGTAGTTTATTTCCTGAGTTACTGCCTGGAGGAATTCTCATTTTAACGGTCCCATCCAGAGTGGGGACTTCAACGGTAGTTCCCAGCGCAGCCTCCCAGGGCCATACAGGCAGATCTATGATCACATTTTGATTTTCACGACGAAATATCTGATCACGCTTGAGATGAATCAACAGATACCGGACGAACCTTTCCCCTGAACCTTTAAGCGTTCACCATGCCAAACACCTGCTGGGATTCTGATCTCAACAAAACGGGGCTTGGCAATGATGCCCTGTCCGCCTCAAAGGGTACACCCTCTAATTTTCGTATTACGAGCGCAGTTGGAGCATTCACTCTGCTCTTGTATCGTAAGTTGTCGCCTCGTGCCCGAGAGAACTTCCCTAAGTGAAAGTGAAACAGTTGTCTCTAAATCAGCACCTGCCGTTGCGAAACCACGAAAGGGTGCTCCGTGTTCTCTCGTGTGTTTGCTACCAAACATTTGCTCAAATATATCTTGAAAATGCGGAGCATCTCCCTGGGAAAAATCGGTGAACCATTCGTTTGATCCTTCTCGCGTGTGTTGACGAGCCTGTTCATAGGCCTCAGCTTCTTGCCAGTTCTTACCGTATCGGTCATATTTTTTACGTGTTGTCTGATCTTTTAAAACCTCGTATGCTTCATTCAACTACTTAAACTTCTCTTCCATCTTATGTTTTTTAGATGAGGAGTGGAGATCAGGATGATATCTCCTCGCAAGGCGTCGATACGCCCCCTTAGTCTCATCCTGGGAAGTGATTTTTGAGACTCCTAGAATGTCGTAATAATTGATATCAGTCATGGTTTGATTCATATGTCACTCGATACAATTTTTAGCTTCATAAATGATAACAGAAACTCATGTTCGCTCCATACTAAACTTATGCCGCACTATGCTGCCCATTCGTCTTTCGTGGGAATGAAAAGGTCTTTCCTTCTCGCCCTACCTGTAGTGATCAAGCCCTTGTATTTCTTTCTTCTGGTTCGCAACTTATTTGTGCATGTTTGAGGCTTATCATGTAATATCAGAATATCCAGAAGATATTGATCACGCACCTGCCGTATCTTTTTAAGTCGTTCGGGTCGGTTTAATGACCACCATTTGAGAGGTTGATCAAACGTAGCGACGGGAGGCGGTTTATTGATACTAGGGTTCTCACCAAAGTGGTAACCAGTATGCGTACCCCTCGCATCAAAAAAATCCTGATACATGTGTGTGTAAGGATTTTCGCATTTTAATGTTCTGTCTCTCATCATTCTTCCTCTATTCACCAATCGCATTCGGTCATCTCGCAACCCATTATCTCTGCTATGTACTAGATTAGCATTTTTTCTCTCGAGTCAAGATTCATACTTATACGAACAAATGACATCAACGCTCATTTGCAGAGATTGGTTTTTAAAATCAAACCCATTGACTTCTTTAAAGGAGGCATTATTTTCACTGTAAAGAGACTGCTTGGACTCTATATGAAAAAGAGCATACAGTTTCGAATCTGTTAAGGAGCAAACAGTTTTCTAAAAAGATATTTATTCTGAGAGTGGAGGTAGATTATGTATGAATTGTTGGTGATTGGCGTGATCGGATTTATCATCTTCATTGATGCTCTCTTCCTCAAATGGTTCGTCAGTCTTTTTGAATAAATTCTTGGAGAAGAAGTGAGCTCATCATTAAAGAATTTTAATGTTCTTCCTACCTTGACATACCGAAAACTCTACTTATTTAAAATTTTAGTTACTGAAAATCGTGGATAAGCGTTAGGAACGCGGCAAATCATCTCGGGAAGTAATTCGGGAGGTACAATGATGGATACCATGTCTTTTTTCAGCAACACTCATCGACGAAAATATACCGTTTTTTCTCTCATCGGAGTAGTACTACTCATCACTGGAATATTTCTGGGATTAGGAATCGCCGGAGATATGAGGGTCGATAGAAAAAACGCGGAACATACCAGATCGTTTGAGGGTTCATCGGTAAAGCCTTTGCTCACCGCCTTGCCTCTAACAGGTGAATCAAATATTCAGGCCCAAAGTGTTACCCTGATTGATGTCGCGAAACGCGCACGGCCCGCCGTGGTCAACATTTCCACATCGGTTTCCAGTAAATCTCAAAGTTCAAGAAGATCCCCTTTCTTGGATGATCCGTTTTTTCGGCGTTTTTTTGGGGAAGAATTTGAGCGAAGATTCGAGGCGCCGGAATCTCCACTGCAGCAGGGAACCGGGTCAGGCGTCATCGTTCGCGAAGATGGATACATCATCACCAATAATCATGTTGTTGAGGCAGGAGACGAAATTCAAGTGACATTAGCAGATAAACGAAATTTTACCGCGAAGATCATCGGGACCGACCCTAAGACTGACCTGGCTTTACTCAAAATCGAAGCCAAAGATTTGCCAGTGCTGCCATGGGGTGATTCGGGGAAGCTTCAAGTTGGCGAAATCGTGATGGCTGTAGGAAGTCCCTTTGGTCTCAATCAAACCGTTACCATGGGCATCGTGAGTGCGATCGGCCGAGCAAATGTCGGTATCGTCGATTATGAGGACTTTATACAGACAGATGCAGCCATTAACCCTGGAAACTCTGGGGGAGCATTAGTGAATTTGCAAGGAGAACTTATCGGAATTAACACGGCGATCTTCAGTCGCTCCGGAGGGTATATGGGTATCGGATTTGCGATTCCCAGTAATATGGCCAAAACGATACAGACTAGCCTCACCGAACATGGAAAAGTGGTTCGTGGGTGGCTTGGGGTTTCGATTCAAGATCTAACCGTTGACCTCCAAGAGCAATTTAACGCACCCGACCAAAATGGGGTACTCGTTAGCGATGTGGTCGATGATAGTCCTGCCGAAGAGGGTGGCCTTAAGCGTGGAGATATCATTCGTCAGTATGATTTAAGGAAAGTGACCGATTCCCGACATTTACGATCGCTAGTCGCTGAAACGCTACCGGATACTTCAGTCAAGATTAAGGTAATTCGGGACGGTGATGAGCATCAATTGAAAATCATGATTGCTGAATTACCAGAAGATCTCGAAGTCCTGGCATCGGCTGCCGATGAGGCGCGGGGAAAACATGGCCTGGCAGGAATTACCGTAAAGCCGTCTTCTAGAAATAGAGGTGTTGAAGTCACAGATGTGAAAGTAGCGAGTGCGGCAAGTCGGGCTGGAATTCGGAAGGGCGATGTTATCCTCGAAATCAACCGCGAACAGGTAGCGAGCGTGTCAGACTTTCAGCGACTCACGAGACAATTGGACTCAAATGAGCGGATATTGGTCTTACTCCAGCGCGGACGAAGCACGATCTTTCTCTCAATTACGCCTTAAACAGGTAATAGAGGAAGGGGCAAGCGGGCGCCCTTACTTCAGAAGCCCTTCCATAATCATTGCGTGACTGATCCCGGAGGGTATAGGTTTTTGGCCGAAAAGAGTTGCTCCCCCAAAAGCCCAAGAGACGTCTACCGTCGCTAAGATATGGACAGTTTTGGGAAAAGAATGATCAACTTACCGGAATGATAAGAGGCCTCGCCTTTTTGATATTGCAGATGTTTTGGTAGTCGAATTTTTTGAGTAAAATCAGGGCAGGCTTTTCTTGTCTCACCAAGTTCCTCATGATCAATGATTCCTCGTTTTTCAATGACCAAAGTGCGATGCTGAACGGCAAACTTCAGTTCATTCGGAGTCAATCCTTCAATGTCCCATTCTAAACAAAGATGGGATTCGTTTTCGTACCAATAAAACGAAGGACGCCAATGAAAAAAGAGCAAATCTTTTTCAGCAGACGTATAGGGACTCTGCTGCAAGTAAGGCACTCGACACTCCCATTCAATGGTCTTTCCATCACACTGTAATGATGAAAAAAAGTTTTTCATGGAGAGCTCGCTTCTGTTGTTTCTTATCTGCTGCTTGAAAATCTTTATCGTTTCTTTCAGATAATCTTCGATCGTGAAAATTCAAGTTCTTCGCATTAAACTTTTTGGACCGTAGGGGAAAAAAATTTATTCGACCCTTCATTTTTTTGAACCGAGTCTTGACTTTTATTCAATCGAATTTATCTCTCTTTGGAGACAAGATAATGAGGTTAAGAGAAATAGGGCCTCATTAATTAATCACCTATTAATTTCACAAAACAAGGAGGTCAAGATATGACGACGCGGATCTTAACGCCATTTGAGACGCAAGTTGATCGCCTGTTAAGTGATGCTGTGCGATCTCTAGGGTCTAAAGCAAGAGAATATGCCCCTGCATGTAATGTGTGGGAAGATGACGATCATTATGGAGTAGAATTAGTGCTCCCCGGGTGGACATCCGATGAAGTGATGATTGAAGCTGAAAATGGATTTGTGACTGTTGAAGGGAAACGTCAAGAGGCAATGAGTGAAGAGGGCCAAAACGCAAAATCCTACCATGTTCGGGAGTTTGATATGGGTAACTTCTCGCGATCGTTTAGACTGCCAACGAATCTAGAATGGGACCAAGCAAAGGCTTCGTTCACCAATGGCCTGTTGACGATAGCATTTCCGAAACGTGCTGAAGCCAAACCTCGCCGAATCTCCATCCAATAAGTCTTTTATCCGCACCACTGGGAGGCACTTTCGAGTGCCTCCTAGTCTTTAACCCAGTTTAATAGGTCAAACTTCTTAAACCATCTACAGTACGTTGGTGCTCTCAAAAATGTCCTAGTGATAAGCTA
Organism: Nitrospirales bacterium; assembly: GCA_965223675.1. Classification (GTDB taxonomy): domain Bacteria; phylum Nitrospirota; class Nitrospiria; order Nitrospirales; family UBA8639; genus JAGQKC01. The sequence continues at coordinate 1,787,601 of OZ245013.1, forward strand.
TAATTTTTGAACTCAGGTCGCATTTCGAAGAAGCCGTCTTTATCATCCAATACTTCCTCTCAAAGTTCATTGAGTCCCCAATCATAGTCAAGATAAGATATGCGAGGGTTTCCACTCTTTAATGTTCCCTGGATGCTTTTCGGAGCAAATGGAGTGATAAACTTCATCACCCCGCCTTTGGGGGCAAAGTCTTCTTTGAACCATTTAAAGATCGATGAAAGATACACTCGCTGTGAACTGTCTGTACGCAACCCCTTTTCTCTGTTAGCGAGGAACTGTCGCATCTGATCATCGAGCTGAGCATCTAAATCTTTCGCCGTATAGGCTTCTTTTCGAAGATCTGGACAACTGACCGAGGCGCATACAATCGCCACGTGAATCCGCGGCTCTCCAAGTTTTCGCAGAATTTCATGTTCGATTTCATTCAATGTTCTCTTTTTCCCTCCCACCGTGCCCACTTCTTTTTTCCATACGGCCTGAAAGAAGCTGCCTGCATCTTTAATGCTTTTAACCGGATAATGATCAAGCACCATTTTTACCGCCATCACATTGTACACATTAATCCAAAAGGCCAGTCTCTCTTTTGAGGTTTTCAAGTCCGCAAGCGAGGCTTTCTTCAGAGCATGTATCAAACTCGTGTATGCCGGATCTTTTACAAGCTTTTGATAATCGACAGCATTGAGCTTTACACCATTAATCGTTTTTTCCGCCACGTATTTTTTTAGCAGCCCGTCCCACTTCGAAAAATCAAACGCCCATACAGGCTGAGAAGCCAACACGGCTAACAGGGCAACCATGAAAACTTGCTGTGACAATTTGAATATCATCATACTAAACTCCTTAAAGTAGGGCGTCTGCTGGAGCAGTTCGTCCATATAGTTAAACGACACGTGCCAAGCACATCACCAAGTTTCTAGAGAAGAGTCTTTCGACGGGTTGGAACATTACACGTGTGGGACAACGGAACTCGCTTCCTGTTTCAGTGATGGAAACCCTTGAAAGGTGAATGTTGTCGAACAGACAAGCGGACATAGACAAGTTACAGATCCTTAAAAGAACTACAACCTGTAGAGAATGGGAAATAGGAAAGTAATAGTGGGAGGAGGTTAGTGTTTATGCGTTGACTCGAAGTACGAAGTTATCTCTATCAAAACAACTTGCGATCTATTAAAAGCAGGAAACGGACGTATATTGAAAACTAAAAACAAACATGCAACTAATTATGCTGCACATGTTTTCTCATACCGACTATGTCTACCAAAGAATCTTCGCATGCCCAAGTTCAACATCAAACTGTGCCTTGATCGAGTCACCAAGAATTTTTGAACCCGTCTTAAATATTGTATTGTGATCCACTAAAAGACGAACAGGCTCGTCGCGAGTTGGGGTGTCTATTAAATAGGTATTGCCGACTTTTTGTATTAACGTACCTTCAATAGTTTGAAGATTCTGATCAGAACTCGGAGTTTGTCTCGATTTGGCATCAATTCTGGGCAAGGTCTTGTATGATTTCCGGTAGAGCCGTGAATTTGGGGACTTACCATACATTCTGCTAAAAGTATCCTCTACCATACCTGAATGCGGAAGGCGCACGATGCCGCTCGAAGCCATTCCTGACATGGCATCCCCTTCCCCTCCTGAGCACCAGGTAGGGACTCCAATTCCCAAGGTCAGTAGAATAATTATGAATGAAGCTTTATTCATATTTTCCCCTTTCACGATTGAAAACTGAATTTTCTCTCATTTTTACGAATCGCTCTGAGCATATGGCGGAACACTGAATGTCGTTTAGCCTCGTATCAGAGCAAAAAACTTGCCACAGATGGGGTGAATGTATTTTTTGATGTTCAAAAGTAATTCCAAATAGTTCTACTTACCAAATACCAAAAAGTACGAGAGATCTTCAACCTTCAAGTGGAGGAAAAACCCTACAGCAGGATGATTAAATAGTGGAGAGGGGGAGAAACCAAAGGGGCAGGTAGCTGAAATTACAAGCAGAATGAGCAGAATTCCTGTGTGTAGCCATAAAACAGCGGAAATTAATGAGTTGAGCTTTGACGTTTGGGTTCATACACATCGTCCGGTTCGCGCTCTCCGCACTCCGGGCCGTTTCTAGACGGATCATCTAAACACTATTCTTCTTTGACATTCTGCATTGTTTCATACACTGCCCTTCCATCATCACGGGCAACGTTCAACATGCCGATGACTAGCAAGAAAAGAAACATACATGCTGGATACGGCTATTGCTGAATTTTCATTCGTATGAACCTCAAGTTAACTCGCCGTCCTAAAAATTTTGAGTCATCAACCAAGCAACAATCGGTAGAACCAAGCCACTGATGATCACAAGCCCGCCACCACACATGAGCAATTGCCCTCTCAAGACGGCTCGAGGCCCTTCAACAATAGGGGTATCAACGATTACGCGGGATCCAGGTGAAGGGAATTGTTGTGACAGTCGGATTTGATTGCCATGATAAAGTAAATGGGTTCCGATACCAATCGCTGGAAAGCCAGCCATCATCGCAATAAAGACCAACAGAAAGGCAGACTTGTTTATCGCCTGTTGAGGAGATTCCTGAGATAATTGCTTGAGTTCCTGGATATATGATTCCGTTAATTGAATAAACACGACACCTAAGACAACCATGCCGAAAAAGAGAAGGAGGACGACTAAGCGGTATTTCTTATTCGCTGGATGGATCTTTGGAAGAGACAACATGGTCATAGCACTTTCAGCTCACTCGACAATCTTTCAATCCACTATTGCTCGATATCTTTTCATCGCAAAGCCCAACACACAACGCCAGCAAATGATCACATACTCTTTCAAATCACCCGTTGGTCCCCTTCCGCAGCATCTGAGCATAAAAAGTTCGACACGATTGAACGTATGCCCCAAAATGCTCCGCCACAAACTTGTCTTTATTCCATTGGCGAACAGACAACATATCTCGGCATTGCTTCGGGAGAAGATAGGCAAACGCTTCAAGAGATTGCCCAGCAGTAGTGCGAATGCTAATCATGGTCCTCTCATAGAGATCGTCTTCAAATTCATCTAAGATGCTTAGGACACATTCATTCAATTCAAAATATACTCGTCCGTCGGTGGAAGCACCTTCCTGAATCATCATTCCTGGATAAATTTTTCCCTTAAGGAGGTAACGATCAAAATTATGTGCTGTTGCCTCATCTGAGGAAAAGATCTGACCTGTCACAGTGCTCATGATTTCAGGAATTTCTAATGTTCCATACGCAAAAACAGAGTATGCCACTAGTCCACCACCCGTGCGAGAGTACTTCGAACTATCAGTCCTTCCCGACACATAATCAAACGATCACAATATACATTAACATTTAGATTTTTCACTCGCCGGCAACAAGGTATACTTGTAATCGTCCTCTAAACGCGCGCTGAAAAAATACGGGACAATGCCTGGAATCAATAAGCTCAGAGATATATCGGCCCGATAGTGAGACTCTATCTTTGTCTCCACTTTTTGGCAGCCAGGCTTATCAAGCTCTAAAAAATAAGTTTTAGGGATTCCAGATCGAGAAGTGTAATAGATTGGAGTCTTGCCATAAGGGGCACCGTTAAGCATGACATGTGCCCCAGGAGGATCTGTATTAATTCTGGAAGTCTGAAGGCAGCCTTGCATCGGAAACGCACACGTCAAAAAGAGAGTGAGCATCCAGTGTGAGCGACAATAAAGAAACCGTTGCATACATATCCCCTCTAATTGGGAAATAAAACCTCCGACTATTCAGTGCTCACTCGTAGCACATCATTTATCGATATTCAAAAAATATTTGACTACTACGCTTTCAACTATGATGTTCTAAATATTCCTTTAAAGCAACCGCATTGTTATATCGTTCTTCTTTTGAAGCGAAAATAAAGGTCACCCGCTCTTTTTTTATTCGTCGGCTCATACTCTCTAGTGCCGAGCGCTGTTGATCTAACTCGGCAAAATACCGTTTCTTAAATTCATTCCATCTGATCGGATCGTGATCGAACCATTTTCGTAAGTCAGTCGAAGGCGCAGCTTCCTTCAACCAAAGATCAACCTGAGCCTGGGATTTTGAAATGCCCCGTGGCCACAGCCGCTCAACTAGCACACGAAATCCATCATGGTTGCTTGGCTTCTCGTACACTCGCTTCAACGAAATTGGCATTGTTCATCAAGAATCCAAGAATATTGACATCCTCACAACAATCGAAGGCGATGCTCAAAGATAGGACAAGTGTCTCTTGCAACCTATATCCATAAAATATTTCATCTCGGACTGTTGTTTCCCACAGCTCTCGCTACAGTCATCGTAGTCATATATGTACGAGAGATTTTACTGATTGCCTCCCTTTCTTCTTTAGCTCCTATCTTGTCTCAGAAAGCCTCGCTTGAATACACTCATGAGCACAACAAGCGACTACGTAGGCACTATTCGGCGTCATGGAAAATAATTCCAAGAACCCAGCGTTCACCAGAGTGGACCCGGCTCACTCCATGCCGCACGGTCGCACGCATCATTCCTCGCTTCCCCATAATTGGTCGTTCAAAAACCGGAAAAATCACCAGATCACCTTGATCTGGACTGACTACTGAGACAACCGATTGCTGTCGCGAGCGATTTTCTACCAAGACAAATTCCCCACCGTCAAAATCTTTTCCCTTTTGGCTCAACATCACCATGATCTGCAGGGGGAAACTTGTCGGACCATAGAGGTCACGATGCAAACGATTGATCCCCCCAGTTTTATAATGCAGCATTAGAGGAGTTGGTAAAGATTGACCGTGTTCTTGGCATAATTTACGAAACAATTTTAGAGAAGGCGGATAGCGATGTTCTCGTCGCATACTTTGCATCATGTGATTGGCCATCGGAACTAACCGTTTGTAGAATTCCGCTCGAAGTTGCGTAACAAGCTTGGGAAGTGGTTCCGAAAAATATGCGTAGTCCCCAACTCCAAAGTTGTATCGTTCCATAACAATACGCTTCCGAAAAATATGGTCATTGTCATAACAGTTCCTGAGGTCTACACAATCTCTAATACTGACGACTCCTGGGAGTTTCGCAAATCCCGAGGTCAGGAACGTCTGGGCTATAGCCTTCCAATCCACATCTTTAGACAACATCCTCATGGCAAATCATTTCCCACTAAAGGTGGTGAATAGGGATAACCCTGGTTGGAAATCTATAGAGTACCTTGTACTCTGACTCACAACCATGATTTAATGAAAAAGTAAAACACGCTATTCTCAGCAATACTGCTCTCGAACACAGACGCAGGATTACGTCAATGACTCACCCCTCTCCTAGGCTGCCTATCAATAAGGATGTTCTCTTCATTGTACTGTCTCTCATCGTCACAGCAATACCTGCCCACGCTTTCGAGACCGAACCCCATCCACTAGATACCTTTTTGGATCAAGTTTTAGACTTTCATGAACCCACCGGCATTCGTGGAAAACTCAGGTATGTTGAAGTCGATGCACAAACGATCTGGCTTGATTGGGAAGAACGTTCGGACGATCGTCCCCTCTTCACAACAAATTGGAAATTTGTCCCCGGAGAACCTACACTTGCAGTCCACCCAATAGGACCTAAACAATTCGAACAGTTGAAGAAATTTCCTCAAGGCACCGCTCTTGAATTAATCATCAAGGATGACGGGAAGGGACACCGGCATATCCTCTCATATCGCGATATGACGATTCCCCCCGAAATCCCGCTTTAATCCACTTTTTTATGGATATGGCAAGCTCCCAAGACTGTGAGAACCGTGCATCTTCCTTTTATTATTGATCATTTTCATAAGATTGAATACCCCTTTGTATCTTTTGGCGAATAGGGTATTCTTATTCTGAGGTTGGGACACTCACGTTCATACCAATCATCTACTCATACTGGTGTCATTATGAGAAAAATATCAATTTCCAGGTTTCATCACGCATGGTTGTTCGGAGCAACATTTCTTATTCTGTCGATCACTTTGATTTCTGCTGAGTTCGCAAATGCCGCCCGTCCATTTTGGACTAAAACCCCGTCCTATATCGAAGGCGAGTTTTTATATGTCGTTGGGACGGTTTCCGACATGACGTCTCTAGCAGAGGCTAAACGACAGGCTTTGATTCACGGAAAACTTGAACTGATGAATTTTGCTCAAATCTCGGAAGTAGGGGCGGAAGGCCTTACCTTAGAGACACGGCACACGTATGTTGAGAAAAATCCTGATGGGTCAGTCAATGTGTTTCAGCTTCTGCGAATCCCCGCCTCCAATGTACTGGAAGCACAAGCCCGTTTACACGTCCAGCGCAAAGCTCAGGCCGCGGAGCTAGAGGCATCACAAAAAAATCTCGCCATGGTGCGAAAGGTTTTACTCACAAGACAACAGACAATTGACGAACAGACAGCTTCAATTGACACACTCATTCAACGTATCAACAAGAAACAACAGGCCTATACCAAAAAAACTCAAGAAATTGATAAGCGTCAAGCAGAAATCACTCAACTTGAGGTGGCCCTAGAGGGAAAGTTTGCGTCAATTGACGAACAGATGAAACAAGTGAATGTACTCCTGGAACAATACAAAACTAAAGGCGAAGCACAGACTGAAAAATTAGGGGAACTTAAAGCGGAAGAGGGGAAAATTCAGGAAAATGAAGCGGAAATACAACGAATACAACAAGCGATTCTGGCTCGACTCGAGAAAACAGAAAACATGGCCTGCCACTATGTCTCTCCGGGGATGTCTCCGAAAGACGTAAAAGATGTTCTAGGAAAACCCGCGGGAGAGAAACACTCCTATGCGAATGAACGATATGATACCTGGGCCTATGGAACCACTAAAGTAAACTTTGATGCGCAGGGCGTTGTTGGATCGGTGACTGGTTGCACGAGCAGCAACTCTTTGCATGAAGAACAAGAACCTCAAAATTGAGGCAAAACTTTCGCCATCGCTCAGTTACGCTACAACTGTCGTCAATTTCGTTAACCCCCTTCCCACACCACAGTTATGGCCATGCCGGAAAGCAACGCGATCAAGATCGCATCGCCCCATAAGGATGGTTGATGAGTCAGAAACCAAGATTTAACTGAAAAAAACCTTCCGTTCATGACCTCACCTCCATGTTCCGCACTGAAGTAAGAGACTTCAGCCACCGCCTATTTCCAAACCATCAAAAATCTTGCTTCTATCATAAAAAATTCTCGCTGCATGTCTTGCGTCTCAAAACAAAAAACCCTTCAGGAACATACATCCCGAAGGGTTTTTTGAGAACTCATCTATAAGAAGCTTGTGTAGACACCTACCCCACGATTACCTCTATCCAGACATCTGATGATATATCCTGCTCCTTTTGGCCAGAAAAGTAAAGCGACATGCTGACTCTACGAATCTAAGGCCTTACTGCTCTTCCCTTTCACTGATTGCCAATATTGCTGGTATTCACGAAGATGTGTCAAAGTGGACAAATTCGGCAAACGATCGAGAAATACCTTGCCATGGAGATGATCAATTTCATGTTGCAAAACGCGAGCAAAGAACCCTTCTGCCTCAAAGTTCATAGAACCTCCATGACGATCAATCGCTTGAACAGAAATCGTACGCCATCGGGGTACACGTCCACGTAAATCTGGAACGCTAAGACACCCCTCCCAATCTTCTTCCGTTTCAGCCGAATGTTCAACAATTTGGGGATTGATAAGCACTGTTAATGGAATTGTGGGATAGCCCGGATAACGGGGATTCTGGGGATCGACCTCAATGACAATGGCGCGAAGTGGGATATGCACCTGAGGAGCCGCAATGCCGACGCCATCAGCGTCACGCATGGTTTGGACAAGATCCTCAAGAAATGCCTGAAACGTTGGATCAGCGCATTTCCCAGCATTAACGATCTCTCCTCCTGCCCTAATAGCAGGATGACCTAAGCGAGCAATCTTTAATAAAGCCACTAGAAAAATCCTATGTGATTGTCCATGTACCCCCTCCTTCGTAAAGAGGGAAAATGGGGAGGTAGAGAAAATAGGAAATAACAAGAGAGAAAAAGCACACGATTCGAATTCATGGAACCTATACTTTTAATTCGAGAAATTCGTGTTCAAGTTTGTCATCGTCAACGTAAAGGCGTGCAACTGCAACCGGAAGCTTAAACCTGCGTGGACCGGCACTGCCAGGATTCAAATAGAGCACATCCTTTCGATATTCTGCTAGTGGCTTGTGAGAATGCCCATAGATTACGGCACGAAACTCTGCAGCCGTGGGATCAAAATCTAAGTGAGCCAACTCATGCAGCACATAAAATGACTGTTTGCTAACATCTACCACCATGGATAACGGAATTTTTTTAGCCCAAGCATCACGGTCATTGTTACCTCTCACGGCATACACAGGAGCAATTGCTTGCAACGACACAAGAACTTCAGGACTGCCAATGTCTCCAGCGTGAAGAATCATTGTACAGTCCTGCAAGGCCTCAAGCGCCTCAGGCCGCATAAGCCCATGCGTATCAGAGATAATTCCTATCATCTTGGCCTTTGCTGTGTTTCTCACGAAACAGGAATCCTATCGCAACTACTCGTCTAACACAAAGCACCCACATTAGTCAGTGAAAAACTACGGCTAACCACAATCTAGCACTCATGACTATTATGGTTTATATTTTTGCAGGTCGATCACTCAGCAATAGTTTTTCCATACTCTTGTGCTAAAAATTTCCGAACGTTTGGTATGCCTGTTGATCCCGATGAAGACCATCGACTCTAGAGAAACTCATGACCGTTCCAGCATCAAAAAAACTCGCATTCTAGTCGATCAGCAACCGTTCGATAGTGCTTGGCCAATAATCCTGATTTTTCGACTGTCCCTAGAAACAAACCAACCTTACCCGCATCTCTCACGATAACAAGATAAGAGATGAGCAACGGAATCGGTGACTTTTCCACTGATGATCTGCAATACGTTAAAACAAGTAACCCTTACTCTGGGACTCCCGAGCGATTTCTTCAGCCGTTTTGTTAAAAATCGCTTTGCGATCATTGGTCCCAAGTAGGATTAAAACAAGATCCCATGGATGATGAAAGCACAAGCATTGGCTCAATGCAGATTTTTCATTGCATTGATGATTCTCAGGACCTTCCAGTACTGTCGTCCGTCCATTATAGCCTTCCTCGATGACAACAGAGTTATGACCCAGTGCTATTTGAAGCACCTCAGGACAGCGATGTCGAAAAGGGTAGCGCAACCCAGTGCCTGGCTTTACCTCCACGTATTCGAGTCGCCAAAACAAAATGCTCTTCCCATTTTTTAGGTCATATTCTGACAAGCGGTTTTACGATACATCAGGCCCATAGAGGCATGACACGCAAAAATAGATTCCCCCGGGCATGCCCTCGGTGCTTGCGGTTACAGCTTCCTTTGAAGCTGACCTAAACCCTGCTGATAAAACCCAGCAGGACTTAGGAAGGCTCATTCACCCACGGGTCAACCCGTGGTGCTCTGTCTTCGACCGCATAGAATTTCTATTCGCTGATCTTTCATCAACCACTCAATTCTAACAAGTTTTTCTTTCCATCTATTGATCGACTTCAACATGTAATGGGAACTATGTATGTTTTATACTTGTGAGACTTGCGGAAATGGAAGGCAATTTATGGGAGATATAGAACGAGATTTCAAGAAAGTATGACACCGGCATTCGAAAGAAAATGTCGGCGAACATTCTCGCGCACATTACGAGAACACTGTTGCACGGTGAGCTCGACCTGACCTACCTCTTGCCGAGAACTCGTTGTCGCAGTACAGCTCAATACATGGATGTCATCCATCCCATGGAGATAATCCACGACCAATTCCACATCCTCATGAGCGAAGGCTAAGTTCTCGGCTCGCACTTCCGCATCACTTATCATATATGAAAAGTCTGAAAACCCATGCACTTCTTGAATCAACCTGGCCGACGCCCGACCAAGTGCCTGCATGAGAATAGCCACAGGGATTGCCGGATAGTTTGGAAAATGGCCTATACATTGTCGTGCTGACTCTACCTGGAGTAAAGCCGTGAGTCGTCTTCCTGAGATTGTCACATTTTTGAGTGGGAGTGCCCTGGTATAGGGATTGAAGTCACCTGCATCAAGAGAGATATCCTGAAGTCGATATCTACTGAACATTCTCTCGAAAAGTCGCGCACCAACGACCGCGTACCGTACAGTCAAATCGTACAACACCGTCTGATTTCCAGCTAATAATTGCGTACGCGCCGTAGCGTTGCGTTTATTAATCACAATAGGCCACGCCAAACCCAATAAGCTTGCTTTATTCCCCAGCTCAGATACCAATCCTCGTCGGGTGAGGTGGGCTCGTTGTGCAAGATAATAATGTTTCTTTGGATCCTTCCATTGCAATGCAATTGAACAGAGCCCTAAGATTGCCAAATGTCTTCCTACCTCAGCAGCTGAAATAGGGCCATCCTCTTGCTCCATTCGGTGTTGGACTGGCACATGCGCCGAGAGCACACCACTCGGATCGAGGCTTATGCCCTCTATAGCAAAATAAGGAGGACGAATGGCTATACGTTCCCACAATTTCTCAACGCTAATGTTTTTTGAGGTCGTCGTTATCATCATGATCACCCTCGTGTGGTCTTCCACACATAAATCGGCCCGAGTGATCAACGTCTTGACGACGATCAACAAAAAACAACAAACAACAAGGAAATCCTAAAAGAGGAAAGACAAACGAGAAGAATGTACTCAAAAAACCAACAAGATGGAACGAGCAGAAAGACGGTCTAACCTCACAGAACTGCAACCTACTCAAACAGGAAAGCGACTAGGCAAGTTTTGAGGGATATCTACTGAACAGAACACATCAAACCTGTTAGGCCTATACTTAAGATATGAACAACAGAGTCAAGACGAGAGTAGAGTAAAACTATGCAACAGGCTCGAAGAGTTGGGTGAACAATGAGAAAGGTCTGGATCAGGAAGAAGTTGTAGAAGAAACCTGAAAGTTTCGTAACCGAAGCGAGTTTGTCACAACTGAAACACTAGAAAACGCCATCGCAGCCGCGGCAATCATGGGGTTGAGAAATCCAGCAGCGGCGAGTGGAATAGCTGCAATATTGTAAAAGAAGGCCCAAAACAAATTCTGTCGAATCGTTTGAAACGTTGCACGCGCTAATTGAATTGCTGTAGCCACTAATGAAGGCTCTCCAGACATCAGTACGATATCTCCTGCCTCAATCGCCACGTCTGTACCTGTGCCTACTGCAATGCCTAAATCAGCGGTACTGAGTGCTGGCGCATCGTTAATCCCATCGCCTACAAATGCCACAGCCTGGCCTTGGGTTTTCAACCGATTAATATGGCCTGCCTTTTCTTCCGGCAATACCTCTGCAATAATAGAGGTGATTCCAACTTGTGCGGCAATCGCTTCAGCAGTTTGACGGTTGTCTCCTGTGAGGATCACCGTGTCTGCCCCCATACCATGTAACCTTGTCGACGATTCCACTGCCGTAGAACGGATTGTATCCGCGACCGCTAAGACGCCACGGACGCGTCCCTCCCATCCTGCAAAGAACGTCGTTTTCCCCTCTTGTTCCCATTTCTTCATAACCGTGTCAAAACGATCCGAGATATCTAACCCGCGATCCAACATCAACTTTCGCTTTCCCACCGCGACTTCCCTTCCTTCAATAACCCCGACAACACCTTTTCCCGTGACACTTTCCAATTTCTCCAGAACGCCAAGTTCAATATTACGTTGTTCCACACCAAGGGCCACACCTTTTCCTATCGGATGTCCACTTGCCGCTTCAACCGTTCCAACGAGATATAAAAAACGTGATTCTTCTTCATCGGTTTCAATGTCCGTGAGCATCATGGCCCCGTGCGTGAGCGTCCCAGTTTTATCAAAGACCACCGTATCCACGGCACGCGCCTGTTCAAACACTTCTGCATTCTTAAATAATATTCCAAGTTCAGCTCCTCTACCGCTTCCAACCATGATGGCAGTGGGGGTTGCTAGTCCCAACGCACACGGACAGGCAATGATTAACACCGCGACTCCGTTGCGAATAGCCGTCGCGATGTCACCAGTTCCAACCCACCACCCTGCAAATACTACAAGTGCGATGAGAATCACGACTGGAACAAATACGCCAGAGACGCGATCGACCAGTTTCTGTACTGGAGCCTTTGATGCTTGTGCATCCTCTACAAGTCTAATGATTTTCGCCAAGACCGTATGACGACCAACTTGGGTAACTTCTATCTCTAGCCGTCCTTGTTGATTAATTGTCGCTCCGAATACCTGGTCCCCTACTCTACGATCGACTGGCATCGACTCACCAGTGAGCATGCTTTCATCGATTGAAGATTCTCCAGCAACAACTTTTCCATCCGTTGGAACTTTTTCTCCTGGCAGGATAACGAGTCGTTCGCCGACACCTAACTGGCTCACATCCACCATGTGTTCTTGGCCATTCCGCATCACTCGAGCCTCTTTGGCGCCTAGTTCCACCAAACGTGCAATCGCCTGAGACGCGCGGCCTTTTGCACGTGCTTCAAAGTATCGGCCCAAAAGAATGAGCGTAATAATCATCGCCGAGGTCTCAAAAAAGACAGCCTCTTCGGTGAACAATGCCCATACCGAATATCCCCAAGCTGTGAGCGTGCCTACTGATATCAGCGTATCCATCGTCGCATCGAAGGTGGCTAATCGTAATGCAGTCAATCGGTGGAATTGCCAGCCAAAAATAACGACCACTGGCGTCGCAAGAATCAATTGACCAACGCGAGTTGCTGGAGACTCGTCGGCTGCCATCGCCAATATCATCAGCGGAATGGTAAATACCGCAGAAAGAAATAGCATGCGACGTTGGCTGAACGCTTCTTGGGAATATCGCTCAACAATGCTTTCTCGCTCTTCGTCTGGAGCTAAGGGATGAAGAACATAGCCGATTTTCTCTATGGCGCTTTGGAGAGATACAACGTCAGTATTTGGGTCAAGGACTGCCCGGGCTTCATGCCCCGCGAAATTGACGCTCGCCTCATGGACACCCTGTTGCTTCGAGAGAACACGCTCGATACGAGCAGCGCAAGATGCGCATGTCATTCCCTCTACAGCAAAGTTTACAGTTTCAAGAACAGATTGACTCATGAGTTTTCACCAATGAGAAAAATGGATTTCGTGAATCGTCGTTCGCATTTCGTTTTCCATTTACACTTCTTGCGCTTCACGCCTCACAAATGACGCTTCACGTTTTTCACAGTGTCAGCTCCCTATGGTATATCCTTGGTCTTCAATGGTTTTCGTAATAGCCGAACGTTGAACTTTCCCTTCATCAAAACTCACATCCACCGTTTTCTCTGGTACATGGACCTCGACGGTATTCACACCATCCACGACCTTCAAGGCACCTTCAATTGATTGTTTGCAATGATCACAAGATATATCAGGAACAGAAAGCGTGACATTTTCCATAGGTGAATCTCCTATTATTTGTTATTGGGTCCGGTCACTTTGTTCGTATATCGAAGAGTTTCCAATAGCTCATCAACAATTTCTTCTGAACGGCCTTCTTCCACAGCATGCATGACACAGGTTTCAATATGATTTTGAAGGAGAATGCGATTAACTTTCTCTAACGATCCTTGGAGTGCCGAAACCTGCTTCATGACTTCGGGACAATACCGTTCTTCTTCAACCATATTCATGACCGCCTCGATATGCCCACGTACCGTCTTTAACCGATTCATGGCGGTCTTTTTATGCTCCTCTTTCATAAGGTCATTATATCCCACCCCAGGTGGGGTAGGTCAAGCCCTCAACGCACAACTGAAGAATTGTCCGGTGATGAGTTCAACGATCACTTGTAAAGGGAACAGGCTCTTTGAATGGCTAGGCTTCTGAAATGAGATACGATTTGCAGGAAAGCTTACGATTTATACACCAGCGTGCAACAGCATTAAGCACGAAGGCCTGAACCAAATTTGTTCACGTTCGAGATACGAAGGGTAGACTGACATATTGTAATGGTACCTCTAAAAATCAGGATTTTTTTGTGAGGGCAACAAGGAAGCCCCACGCAGAAAACCGCAGTTATGGGCCAATACATGAGGATTTGAGTACCAGGCTGACGGCATTATTGTCCGTGGAAAAGAACGGTTTATAGAGGTGCCCGTAACGTATCCAATGGCAATTACACGAACCCAGTTGTCAACGATCTCACGACGTCAACCTCCGTGCAAACCATCAAACTTTTTCAACGAATTTCAATTACGCTACGCGAGGATAGCTTAAAGAGCTCTGCTCAGAAATATCCACAAATTTTAGCCCAACTGTCTGGCCGCTTTTCCACACAGCATGCACTTGTCGAACGCCGCCTGATTCGGGTGGGAGAGTCAGAGATAACGTTCTCTCCAACGTGTCCTGAACAATATTCGCAAGGTCTTTAATACACACGCCCCCTGCCGGGTCAAAATCAAGAATCTTGCATGTCCCTCTCTTTTCACCATTGATAAGTTCTGCGACCCAGTCGACACGTTGACGACCATATTGCCGCTTCTTGTACTGGCCTTCGGTAAAAACTGGGACACGATTCACAGCTTGCCTCAAATTCTTGGGACTATAGTTATGAGGTGAATAGGAAACGGGGTTCGCATCTAACCGCTTTGTCGCGCTTTCGTGAATCATCTCATTGATGCCAGCTCGATACCGTGTGATGCCCACTAAGTCCAACAGTTTCCATATCCACGAACATGCAGGAATTCTTTGAATTGGATTCGGATTTTCCAAACGTCCGATTGGTCTCTGATAGGGTAGCATTCCCAGCAAGACGAGTGGTTTGTAGACCCATGTAAAGGACTCTTCTAGGTCTCCAGCATAACGATGTTCTTCATCTTCCCTTTTCGGTAAGATGTGAAAATCAAGAGCCAAACCGCAATCTTTCGCGCGATTCGCCATCCAGAGAAGAGCTTCGTCCGACAGGCGAGAATCTTTATGTCCCCCACCGACGTCAGAATGCACGCCAGGAAACCATACCTGACAAACATCCTTCGTCTGCCGGGGTCGATCGTCTCTTTGATCTACTTGGGTCCACAGATTCGGCGAAAATGGTCGACGCTTTTCATCAATCGCCAATGCATGATAGGCATATTCAATATGATCACCCAACTCTGCATTGAAAAAGCCAACCCGCCACATCGTCGCCCACTTGAGAAGAGGAATCGGCACTCCCAATGCCCCTACGGTATCCCACACTCCAAGGAATTTAATCACGGCATCACGAGTCTGCAATTGATTTTTAATGAGGTGATGATACCGAGAGCGCTCCCGTTTATGCGGAGGAGTACGAAAATAGGAAAACACTTCAGGAAGATATGCCATGTCCTTTGGACGCAACAACCCTGCCGCACCAATCAGGCCGCTTAACACTCGAACGGTATAGGCCCCGCGGCTAAATCCAAAGAAATACAGTTCATCGCCCTCTTCATAATTATTCGCAAGAAATCGATAGGCTTTCTTCACATGTGACGACAACCCCACCCCCATCATGCCACCGATGTATTTATCGTACACCCCCCTATCCGTCCCCACCCCCGTATCGTAATAGGTCACTTGATGACGGCCATCATCATCACTGGTTCGAATAGCCCGCATAAGCTTCAGTACGTTGGTCGTTTTATACTTGAGCTCATCCCCTTGCGGTTCAGGACGATTCCAGGTGCCATCACAACTGATAATGAGTCTTTTGGGTGTTCTAGGAGAATTCATGAGATACCTCTTGTTGTTAAGGCCATACGATGAGCCAGTACTTGATAAAAATTGCAACCTAAATGCCAAGCTTGAACTCAAATGACTGAAACAACTTTTTTCTAGGCGGAAGAACGAGTTGTGAAGGAATGGGAAGGCTGAAGCACGTATCCTCTGGCGAGAGAACACAGAATACGTTGAACGAACCGATACATCTCGTATACAAACAGATACGTGGAGAGTTCATGAACCCCTCAGCCAGCTAAGGGAAAATGAGGTTCAGTCGATTGATCGTTATGGATAGTCTTAGTTCGGCTTATGAGGGAGGAGCAGGAAGCTGATGACTCTTAACTGGGTGTCTGTGGTTTTAGGACCACCTCAATTTGTCCCCTTTTCCCTTTCTAAATTTTCTACCCAAGATTCCTAATCGATGGAGGAGCAACTTGATAAAAAATATCCTCCGTCTTCCCCGTTGGACGCGGATACATAGTAGATCTTTTGAAACTCCGCTTTTTAAACATCTCTATCCACTGACTTAGTCTTTCCGTTTCATCATCATACTTCTCCTTGCAAACACCTTCCTGTATTTCTGCATACCGCTGAAGGAAATATGAAGTAAAATCAGCAAGCTGGATCAAAGCTACTTCCTCCGAATCTCCAAAGTATGGGACATCAATGATTTTATCGAGTGGCCCCTTTTTGGGATTTCTACCGTAGTAATTCTTGCTTCAAGCAGGGGGACGCGCAATAAGATCAGTAAACCTCATTTTCTCACGCTCTTTGTTGTCAAAAATAAATAGCGTATTTCCTTTCACGCCAGTAAACGCCTTGCAATGCTTCTGTACTGCCAAAATGAGGTGAAATCCCATTAATCGCCAAGGAGGGTTCAGTTCGTCTGGTATGCATCGAGAATTAAAAGCCTTCTCATACAGTGACTTAACAACTGATGAATATACAATATGGTGACCTCGATCTTGAGCCATTGAAAAATGAACGAAATGATGCTGGCACGAGTTGAAAAATGCCAAAATTATAAAACTAGACTTGACCCCCTATTTGATTTGTATTTGATTTGAATGCTCCGAATGACAGCACAAAGGTTGAATAAGATCAACCTAATTCTGAACCGCAGAACGCGAAAAATCTCATTGCTGGAACGAAATGAGGAAATAAGATATAGGGGGAGAAAGAATGACGACTTTGGGTCGTTTTGACTCGTTCGTCATTAAAGACCGCAAATGTCTGCTTTGAAGGAGACATACCACTATATCTCAGTTCGGATCTGGTTTATTACAGCTAAAAATAGAAGACAAGTAATCTTGAGCCAGATTAATTGGTCTGATTCGGATTTGAATACTCCACAAGTAGCCAAGGCAGCCAGAGGCCAGGTTCGGCGTTAACCTTTTCAGAAGAGATAAACTCAACACATTTGGAAGCGGATTCGAAATCATCAAGAAGTCCAAATTCATTCGGTCTTATACCCAATTGATTTTCAATGATGACTTCTAAGCCATTGCAGAGCCAGGAATCAGAGAGGGAATGGTTGAACACGAGAGGCTCAAAGCCTAAGGGCTTGCCTCCTGATTCAAGTGTTTGCCCCTTGAGAATGGCAGTATGTATGCCTTGCCTTCCTATTGGTGCGTAACCTTTCTGTTGGGGAGGTGGTTCGGCAGCATGACAAAATTCATCTCGATAGCGCCGATGAAGTCCGAGTCCCAGAATCACAACATCTGAATCATGAGTCAGAAATTGTTTCGTCAGCGTGTGGGCTGTTTTAATGGAATAACAGATGCTTGACCATCCAATTTCATGATCCATGCGTTCTGTCACCCAAGTTGTCATAGACTTCAAAGACTCAGGTGACAAATTGAACACCTTGGCTTTTTCATCTCGGCGTTCTGCGTCATCGCCTGTCCAGGCAATACACCAGGTATCTGGAACAAACGTACAGATGCACTCAGACATGCTAAAAATTTGTGGAGGGAGCAATGTATCTGAGACGTATGAAGGACGTGTTACGCGTTTGGAAATAACATAGCCGGCGCTGAGATATTGTGAGAGATCTATATTCATTAATAATTCCTTTGACGATCTCTGTACGCACGTTCTTTATGAACTCGCAGGTGTCCACCCTCACCCTACCCTCTTTCTAATAGGAAGAAGGGAGAAATTATTGTACTGTCGATTGCATCAGCCGATTGGCTTGTGGAGGCGAAAAGCCTTGATAGCCGTTGTGACGCTCCGTCAGTTCTAGGACTGAAAACGGTTGACTTTCAACTTTTTCGGGAACCGTGAAAATCTGCCGAAGATCTTCTCCTCGCTCCCCAAGGACCTTTCCAGCAAAGCTCAATCCTCGCTCTTGAGATGCCTTCATGGCTTGCTCAATATCATGAACGAGAATGGCAATATGGTGAAGCGTGCGATCCCCAAAGGTGTTGACCCATCCGGGAATAATACTGGTCTTGCCTCGTTCATCATCATACGCTTGGTCGATAAACAAGGCGGGGTACCCTTTGGCACGATAGACTTTGGCGTACCAATCATCGTAATGAAGCGTCTCGGAATAGGCATAGCCGACCTTGAGAAATTCTTCTGCTCGCTGGTCTATGTTCAACGTTCTGACAGTAATATGATCCAACACAGGAAACAAACCTACACCAATTTCATTCAGCCCTTCGGCAAAGATACGTGCAGCCTGATTGCGCGAGACATAGTCATCCACGAAAGTGAGTACTATTGTCTCTAATTCAGGTGTGGATGCCATTGCGAGTCCTCCTCTTTGTTCGTGTCTCGTCGCTCGTTGCTCGCAAAAAAATGAAAGACTTTTCTTTAACAAGATACGAGAGACTAGCGACGATCAACGTCTTTTGCTCTGTGAGATACGATTCACGCTTGCGCGCCAGAGCGCTACAGCGCGCAGGAACGAGCAACGGGATACGTTTTCTAGTTGTTAGTCTAATGAGAATGTGATCCCCTGTGCCAAGGGCAAGTCCGTTCCCCAATTGATCGTATTGGTCTGTCGACGCATGTATGCTTTCCAGGCATCTGACCCAGCCTCTCGCCCTCCACCTGTTTCTTTTTCTCCTCCAAAGGCCCCGCCGATCTCCGCCCCTGAAGTTCCAATATTAACGTTGGCAATTCCGCAGTCACTTCCGGTCGCAGCTAAGAATTGTTCGGCGTTTCGCATATTCAGGGTGAATAGCGAAGAGGAGAGCCCTTGAGGGACTGCATTTTGTAATGCGACGGCTTCATCTAATGTTCGATATGTTATGATGTAGAGGATGGGAGCAAATGTTTCGTGTTGCACTATTTCCCATTGATTTTGCGCACGCACCAGCGTTGGTTCAACATAAAATCCTGGTTGCTCCAGCACATGCCCTCCATAAAGAATTTCGCCACCCGATTTCTGAATCTCGTCAAGAGCTCTCTGATAACCACTGATCGCCTGTTGATCAATAAGCGGTCCCATAAGCACTCCGGCATCCAAAGGATTTCCAATACGAACCTGTTTATACGCATTGATCAACCGTGAGACAACATCTTGGTAACGAGACTCATGCACGATAAGTCGTCTCGTGGTGGTGCATCGTTGGCCGGCTGTACCTACGGCTCCAAAAACAATACCCGGGATGGCGATATTCAAGTCAGCCGTTTCATCAACGATCACCGCGTTGTTGCCACTTAACTCAAGTAGCGTCCGGCCAAGTCGATTCCCTACTAATGCGGCGACATGACGCCCAACTGGAACTGAACCCGTGAATGAAATTAGCGGGAGCCGAGTATCCGTAACCATCTTTTCTGCCAGCTCATTCTTATCGGTGATGAACAACGAAAAAATGCCAGGATAGCCTTGCTCTTCCATGACCGAGTTACAGATATGTTGAACGGAAAGCGCGGTCAAGGGTGCCTTAGGGGAAGGCTTCCAGATCACGGTGTTTCCAGCGATAGCGGCAATGCAGGCATTCCAGGCCCACACAGCGACAGGAAAGTTAAACGCCGTGACGACACCCACAATTCCTAACGGATGCCACTGTTCATACATGCGATGATTCGGTCGTTCTGAATGCATCGTCTTTCCGTACAACATCCGACTTTGGCCCACGGCAAAATCTGCCATGTCAATCATCTCTTGAACTTCGCCATCACCCTCGGCTTTGATCTTCCCAACTTCCATCGAGACTAAACTTCCTAGAGCATTTTTTTTCTCACGAAGAGCTTCCCCAACAAGACGGATTACTTCTCCTCGCTTTGGCGCTGGCACTTGTCGCCATGCTTGGAACGCACGTGAGGACTCTTGAACAATACTGTCGTAATCTTCTTCAGAACACAGGTTCACCTTTGCAATAGGTTCACCGGTGGCAGGATTAATGGAACTCAAGACGCCAGCATTTGTGGTCGTCGTCCACCTTTGAGAACCCGTACTTCCTCCAGAATTAGTGGACTGAAGACCAAGTTCTGTTAGAACATTCATGGATCACCTATTCCTTGGTTCACATACATTTCAATCATCATGTTGTTTCTGAAGACTTTACCCCTCTCTTAAAGGGAGAGACCGCAATCCTAGGCAAAGTATTGCCCAAATCGATTCTTGAGTATGTCCTGAAGGCTAAAAGTTTCTTGTGTAATAAATCCCTGGTAAGCAGAAGGATGATCGAACACCAAGTCCACGACACTACAAATTCCCGAGGCTGTCGTCACCTGAATGGCCGACCACAATTTCCCAGCGATGGTTTGAGGATAAATCTTCTTCACATAGTTTTCTTCGAACAATTCGTCCTGTCGTGTGCCGGTGACGGACGCGTAAATCAGCACGACATCCTGCAAGGTCTTCGGCACAGCACTTTCGAGGATTCGTTTGAGATTTTCCCGGTCGTCATTGAGCTTCAGGTCATTCATGAGTAAATGAATCTTTTCACAATGACCAGGATACCGTAAGGTTTTGTAGTTCATGGTTCGCACTTTGCCGGCATAGGTATCTGCCAGGGTCCCTAATCCCCCGGAGGTATTGAAAGCTTCATACAACAAGCCATCGATTTCGATGGTCTCGTACCCTTCGAGAGGTTGTAAGGGGATTTCTTTCCCGTTTTCAATCCCATAGCATGTATTGCCATACTCATTAATGAGCCCATCGGTTGACCAGGTTAACGAATATTTCAACACGTTGCTAGGATTTACAGGCAACGCTCCGACTCGCATTTTGACAATATCTACGGCATCAAAATGCGTCATCAGATCATGCGCGACAATGCTGATAAATCCTGGAGCTAATCCACATTGAGGGACAAACGCCTGTTGACCTCCCTCACTTACTTGCTTGATCTGATTTGTGACTTCCACGTCTTCTGTCAGATCAAAATAATGCACGTGATGTGCGCGAGCAACTTTCCCGACTATGGGGTTACAGAAATACGGAAGACTCGAAATAATCCCTTCTACCTTTGTCTCAGAAAGAAGTGCTGCCAGGGATTTTTCAGCCATGACGTCTACGACATGCGAATGAAAGTTGGGATGTTTGATCTCGCTGATTAATCTCTGAGTCGTTTCCTTATCGATATCACCAAGATGAACCTCATACTCGCCAGTCTCGGCAAGCAAGACAGCGATCAAGGAACCAATCTTCCCACCACCCAACACCAGAATTTTTCGCATAGGCCACTCCCTTCCTTAATAGTATTATCCTACGTCTCGTGAATTCTGGCTACTGTTTTTGCCCTCTTAATCGTAGATACCCGTCATTTCTTGCCTACGAACATGAGCACTTAGCAGTTCTTCATTGCTCAAAGAAGAATATCATTCAGGTCGCACGCCTCAATTCCAACGAAAACTTTATCTAAAACACAGTCAGCCAAGATTCATGAAGATGAAAAAACAACCACTAATACGAACCACTTTCCAATATTTATACAGGGACAAAATATGAAAAACAGACAAAACCAACATCGAGAGAAAAATTGGTGCGGTCCACTGCCTCAAGAACGAACCGACTCTCCCCGAAAACATACTTAAACCGTTGCTTCATTCTTCACAAACACGATGGAGAGAAGATGTCTTTGAATGGGAGAAACATTTTTTTCTTTTGCCTGAGTTTGTGCGTCAATGTTTCGGCTTGTCAATCTATCGTCACGCATGAATACAGCACGGAATCTCAACAAGAAACCTTTGATTCTGCGAGCTTACAGTCTGAACCATTCATGACTGTCGATGCAAAAAAAAATAACACGGAAGAATTACAAGAAGAACCTATCCAGCCCATGGGTGCCTCAGACTCTCTACCGGCACTCACGCCGGCTTCGTATTACCATTCACCCGACCCACCAAAAGAAATACCTGAATACGTTCCAAGCTTATTCTTTGAATTTGATAGTTGGACACTCACCAACAAAGGGAAGCATATCCTTGAACTCACAGCAAGGCAGTTACAGGAAAATCAGAAAAGTTCGCTGATCATTGAAGGACACTGTGATGATCGAGGAGCAGAAGGATATAATTTGGTGTTAGGTGATAAACGTGCGCTTACTATAAAGGACTACCTTGTCAGTTTAGGAATCGAAAAAGACCGTCTTATCCCGGTGTCTTTTGGAGATACTCATCCAGTCTGCTTTGAAGATCACGAAACCTGTCATGCATTAAATCGACGGGGATATTTAGTTCTCTTAAAAGCTAATTCACAAAAACGTACCTCCCCATAAGCCTTACCAACAACTCCTCCTTATCATCTTCCAGCTACCACCTAGCCTCGGGCATTCTCACGGGCCATCGCTCAGAACTATCTGAAAACCAGTTGTTTTTAGAATGAACTCTGCTTCTACCCTTCATGCTCACCTCCTTGACTTGCTATGCCCTCAATAAAATATTCCCGCTACGCTAAATTCATTGCAACCTTTTTTACTCACCCCTCGACTTACCCAATAAGCGCTAAAAAGAAACAGCTCGTCGATGCAATTTTCTTCGATTAAGATGGCGTCGTTTTCTTTGATTTTCCAGTTGGATTTGCGTCAGCTCAAGAAGCCTTTGACTCATTATGCAAGGCATATGGCTTGCTTTTGGCCTCTTTCATGCAGTCGCATACTGAGGCACAACACAGGAAGGAGGTTCTACATGCACTTTTTAACCATTCCGGCATTGAGTTTGCTCACATTTGCTCTATTCTTTCCCTCAACGGCACGTGCACTTTCAACTACGTTTCAGGATAACGATGCTGACATCGGCGATACAGTGGCAGCATTTCAGGCGGCACTTGGGGACCCCAATAACGGAAATGCACCGGGACCAATCGCGAACGGACGTCGACAAATTAACTGGGACGCCGGCATTGTACCTTTTAACATGCCTGGCGATTTTTTCAATGCGACTGTCACCCGTGGTGCCGTCTTCAACACATCAAGCGGATCTCAGTTTCGAGTAAGCAATGATGGCATCGACAATGAATTTGATTCCATCAATTCTACTTATCCTGACGAGTTTGCGACGTTTAGCGCCCCTCGTTTGTTCACACCATTTGAAACGAACGTCCTAGACGTTAACTTCTTCCAATCAGCAAACAATATTCCAGCAACAGTGAGTGGATTCGGAGCCATCTTTACCGATGTCGATCTTCCCGATACCACCAAGCTTGATTTTTTTGACTCTAGCGGAGATTCCCTACTGTCGCTTTTCGCTCCCACCAATCCGCAAGGGCTATCATTTATCGGAGCCACATTTAGCACCGAACGCGTTGCTCGTGTCCAGATCACAGCTGGAAACATAGCCATTGGACCTAACGATGACCCAATCAACGGCATTGATGTCGTCGTTCTGGATGACTTCCTGTATAGTGAGCCACAACCTGTCCCCGAGCCAACCACATTACTATTATTGGGAACAGGCATTGCCGGCCTTGCCTTATGGAGAAGAAAAACACGAAGTGACCACACCCATCGAACCGTAGCTATCAACGACTCTCACTCCCCTCAGAGCCTCATCGAACACCGATGAGGCTCTGCAGGATACGACTCATCACCAACTTCTTTATTGACCTTCAATGAAAAACACGGCAAAATCCCTCCTCGGCAAGCTGAATAGAAGACATCGGTTTGTACTACCCTGTATGCGTTTCGATTCCACATTTGGAGACTTTGCGTGGCACCCCATTCTGGCAATCCACACCGTTCGCCAGATGCTCACGCAGACACATCGAGTCATGCTGTAGAGAATCCTGAATCAACATACCGCTCCCTCCTCCAGAAGATAGCTCACGGGAGTGAAGCAGCACTCAAGGAGTTTTATCATGCCTTTGAATCACGAATTTACGCATTTGCCAAAATTCGTTTAAACGATTCTCACGAAACCGCCGACTTACTCAATGACATCATGTGGGAGATTTGGAGAGGAGCTGGATCATTTGAAGGTCGGTCATCTGTGACGACATGGGTGTTCGGCATTGCTCATCACAAGATCATCGACCGGTTACGTCTTACAGGAAAACACCGGATGGAGCCTTTGGAAACTACAGCATCAGAAAAATCCGATTATGATCTTGAGGATATGCTCATGCAAAAACAAATAGGAGAACATATTCAGTATTGCATAGATAAACTGTCGCCTAATCATCGTCAAACTGTGCACTTAGCGTTTTTTGAAGATTTATCGTACCGGGAAATTGGAGAAATCGTTGGACACCCTGAAGGCACGATCAAAGCGCGTATGTTTCACGCAAAACAGGCGCTTAAGCGTTGTCTCCAGAGGCGGATGTGACGATCGAAACGAGAAAGCTATGAGCCATAACCCCACAGAACATACAACACATCCAGAAGAACTGTTGCCCTGGTTTGTGAATGGGACCCTTTCGGTTGAAGAACGTGTTGAAGTCGAGCAGCATGTTGAATCTTGCGTCCAATGCCAACAAGAGATTGCTCTACTCCAAAAGATAAGGACAGAGGTCAAAGATACTCCTGTCCAGTCTCCAGGAGAATTTGGGCTCAATCGACTCTTGAACGAGGTTCGACATAAACAAAAAGGTGTGGGCGTTACCCCTCAAACCCAGTCTAGAGGGTGGCAAACAGGATTAGCCATCGCCGCCTCCTTAATGATTTTTGTCCAAGCCGGATTGCTGTTTGATGCATGGTTTTTATCGAAACCGATGTCGCCCTTGGCTGGACCTCAGAAAGATGGCGTGGTCCTACAAGTCACCTTTGAGCCAACCACGACTGAAGCCCAAATTCGAGAATTGATGACCGATATACAGGCGACGTTCATCGACGGGCCGAGTTCCCTAGGGCTCTACCGCATTCGTCTGGATAGTATCGCGTCTAGCCAATCATCCGTCCATGACACGATTAAACAACTTCGCCAACACACAGACATCATTCACCATGTTGCACGAGACGATTAATACGTTGTCAATTCATTCACGAGACATTCGTAGAGACGGAGGCAACAATATGTATCGCCAGATCAGGCAACTCACTGTCACGTTTTCACTGGGCACAGTTTTATTCTCTGGGATGTCTTGCACTACCGCCACGGCTCCCGCCGTATCGACTCAGGTTCAGTCGGAACAGAAGGCGCAGTCTTCTGCTTCGCTGCCCAATGACAAGGAATCGAAGATTGAATTTGAACGACTACGATCTCAAGGCATTCAAGATCATCGCGAGATCAACTTGGCGACACTTGAGCCAGGAGAAGTCTGTGTGATTAATGTCAACGAAGCCGAGGCCAACGAATTAGATAAATTTGTGCTACCGCTCGGGTACACGAAGAAGAAACGACGGACACTGTCCAATCTCGGTTTTGTGATGAGTATATTGCTTGTCCCGTCAGGACAGACCGTACAACAAGGGATTGGGATTCTTCGAAAAGCCTTCCCTTCGCAAATTATTGATGCCAACCACCATTACTTCCTACAAGGTCAGAATCTACAAGTCGATCCTCGTCTCTATGGTCAACAGTTGGTTCAATGGAATGAACAAGCCGTCAGCTGCACGGCTCAAAGCGTGCCGATCGGGATGATCGATACCCCAATTGATCGAACTCGGTTACCGATTCATCATCGAACGATTCATACCGAATCGTTCTTACCGGCCAATGCACCAAAAGCCCAGGCTCATCACGGAACGGCAGTTGCCACACTCCTTATTGGACAGGCTCAGTCGACGGATCATGCCTTACTCCCGAAAGCCTCATTGTATGTGGCAGAAGCCTTTCGTCGGACTGATACAGGAAACACGGAAGCCACAACATGGAGTATTGTGCGCGCATTGGACTGGCTCGTCGAACACGATGTACAGATCATTAACCTCAGCCTAGGAGGTCCACCAAACGCCTTGCTCTCTTATGCCATTGAGAAAACTCTCGCGCAAGGCATCCCCATTATCGCAGCGGGAGGAAATGCAGGACCCGATGGCCCTTCCATCTATCCTGCTGCACAACCCGGTGTCATAGCCGTCACCGCATTGGATGCCAATCTTGTACCCTATCGTCACGCAAGTCGAGGTTCATACATAGCTTTTTCTGCACCAGGCGTGGATATTTGGATTCCACATAACGGCAGAGATGGCGTTTTTCAGTCTGGAACTTCATTTGCCGCACCATTCGTCACAACTGCTGCCGCCACAGTTAAACAGTTACACCCACATTGGACACCAGAAGAAGTCGCCCGACAACTGGCTAACACAGCTGTGGACTTGGGTAAAACCGGCAAAGATGAAGTATATGGATGGGGCCTGGTTCAAATTCCACATACCTGTCGCAAGACCTCTTTGTCCATCCACACTCAATCTTTAAGAGCGAATCCAAGCTCGAAGGGCAAAGAATCACGGGATTCTTTAGGTCTCTAACCACTCTGACGATCCCGCCTAACATCTACATCTTTCTCTCACAGTTAACAGTATCCCGTTTGACGAAGATCGTGTGAAACTATGAGTTCGACTTCAACTTTTGTTTCATTACAATCTTTCGCAGTTATTCAAAAATAATTGCAACCATTTTTTCTCCCCTCCGACTTACCCAAAGATACTGCACAACACATTTCATTCAACATCTCTATCAAGGAGGGATAGCATGACGCGCACAACATTCACTTCAGTGTTAACAGGCATGGCGTTGTTGGCAGGCATGGCGATGATCGACAACGCTGACGCGGGTAAGAGGCATCTGCGTCATCAAGTGGGGGTCAAGAATGTTATTGAGGCCACTGACCTGAACAATAAGGCTAACCCTACCGTCCAACCTCAGGATCCAGCCTTTTCTGGGGGTGATCGTGATCAAACACAGCTATTTGGTGATGTATTACGGGGAACAAGAAAAGACGATTTGATTATTGGAAAACTCGGGCCAGATATTCTCGTGGGCTACCGAGGTAATGATGTCATGATTGGCGGCACTGAAGACTTCAGCGCCAACAATCGCGATCGCGCATTCGGTGGAAAAGGACACGACATCTTCATGTGGGCCCCAGGAGATGGTTCGGATCGCTTTGAAGGTGGCAACGGCAAGGATGCGGTTATGTTCGGTTTAATCGGCGAGGTCGGCGATAACGGGAATATTCAATTTCAGGTCGACCTTCCAGGCACGCCGGATACGGGAGACTCTGACCCGATTTTTATGAATCCGTCGACTGACCTTCCATTAATGAATGTGAGCGATTCGCCTGGATTCTGTGAAGTGATTGACGAATCGAATGCTGAAGGGGGAAAAGCTGCGTTGGATGCTCTCGATCTTGATCATTTGGTCAAGTTTTTCATCCGCGCGGCTGCCGATTCGTTTGAGAATGGGACACAGGACACCGACAACGGTCTACGCGTCACGCTACATCTGAAAGAAGTGGAAACGTTAGTCTGTACAAACCGAGCCGGCGGTTCTATTCAAGTTTTTGATCTCACTCAAGTCCCTGCGCAAGAAATAGACATCGACGACATCAAAAATAACAAACTCCGAAAGCGGATTCAGGCTATCGTCTTCTAGTTTCTTAGATGTGAGAGCCGTGCTGTGGCTTGCACGTGCGGGCCACAGCATTAGTCCTCTTTACACGGCTTGAGTGAGGAAGTCATGATGCCCACATTCACTGCCTACCTCCTATTAACACTAGAACTTATTAGTTTAACTTCATCATGCCACGCTGAGGTTCGTCTTACGCTTAATTCCCTCACCGTGGACATTCAAGATGCCGCTATGAAAGATGTCCTGGCTGATTTACATGACCAAGGAAATTTCAAAATTGTTGCATTAGAAGAATCGAAGGTTGGGAACGTGAAGATAACCAAAAAGTTTTGGAATCTTCCGCTTGAAGCTGGCCTAGACAGATTGCTCAGCGGATGGAATTACGGAATCAGTCGGGATGCTTCGACAGGAAAAATTACCACGCTCTACCTTGTTTCACAACGAACCGACTCATCCTCATTACCCGTGTCTCTGGCCATCTCAACAAACCAACCATCAAGCGGCGCTGGCTACGAGTCGCAGACCCAACCGAGTATCCTACGTGAGACCTACGACGACCCTGAGGCTCCCGATTCAGAAGATGATCAAGAGTATGACGAGTTTGCCGCTGAGCCAAATTTCCCCAGCGAAGAAGAACTGGCTAACTTACCACCGGACCTTCGAGAACATTTGGAGAAGTTGTATCGAACTGATTAGGGCTGGCCTTATCCCTTATAGATGCGGGCGTGAGGTCTACACTTCGTTCAACGAAGCTACTAACAGTTTTGGAGTAGACGAATAGTAACGGGAGTTATTCCAAGACATTTTTAGAAAAGCCTGCTGAGTGCGCGATATTCTTTACATCTGTTGGACTATTCAGAAGATAGATGTCTTTTGACATGTGCTTAAAAAGCTCATCAACCGCCGTTTGCGCGACAATAATCAGATGACAAAATTCAATGATGATCTGTTTCTCCACTTGACGGCTAAACGAATCTAGCCAATTCGACCACTCAGCGATATCACGCTCATTGATTTCACCCTCTATTTTAAAGAGTACTGTTTGTGTATTCTCAAAAACGTTTTTGATTCGAAACATGAGATTCCTCCAAACATACCACTGGTCAAGGTTTCTTCAAAGGGTTTCTTCAATACCCATGCCAAATTCTGAAAAACGTCGTTCGCTTTTCACACTTCGTGAAGCGTCGTTCGTAAGAACCGTATCTCGTTGTTCGTTGCGAGTTGCTCGCGAAAAAACTGAAAGCCTTTACTTTAACGAGAGACGAGCAGCGTCTTTTTCCCAACGCGATACGATACACGCTTGCGCGCCAGAGCACTACAGCGCGCAGGCACGAGCAACAAGAGACGGATAAATTCGTAAAATTATGGAGGATAGACCTGAAATTGGTGAGTGGATTAGGTTAAGAGCTACTCAACCGCTAAATAACGAAACACGCATACCCTTCATCAGCCTCACACATAATGTGTCATCTGCACTTTCAGATAGCACTCGTCCTTAGTCAGTGAACGAATAGTGTTGAACATGTCATCACTCGGAAAAACCTGACTGAGGTTTTTTAACCTAAGGTACAGTCCTAAAGTCGGTGAGCGGATTGGCAGATAGCTACTCATCCGCTAAAGGCTAAAATGGCATACCCTCAGTCAGCCTTCCGTTTGGTGATTCATCGGCCTTATGAGTTGCAATTGTCTTTGTTATCTGTTGCGTCAATAGTATGAGTGATGCGATTGCTCACTGAAACTTGACTCAAGTTTAGTGCACGATAGAACGCACCTGTATCTAGTGAGAGGATGAGTAGTACTGATATTTCAGCAGAGTGCTGATATTTCGGAAATTGGAGTGTAAAAATGGTAGAAGATGGGGTTCATTCGTTTGTGTTTACTTCTTCGCATCAATACCCAACTTCCGCATCCGCGACCACAAGGTTGAGCGATTCATGCCAAGTAAGGCAGCAGCGCCTTTTGGACCCGCTAGGACTCCCCCAGTTTTTTCAAGGGCTTCTTGAATGAGACGACACTCAGCTTCTTCTAAGGTAGGCGAGTCTTGGGGCTTGGCTTCAGGTGCAGTTAAAAAACCAATGTGCTCTTCCGTTAACACTCGCCCCTGGCAGAGAATGACAGCGCGTTCGAGAATGTTTGCCAGTTCACGGACATTCCCCGGCCATTGAAAACCTCGAAGTCTATCCAATCCTGCCTCGCTAATACTCGTGACTTGCTTTCCCATTCGCCTGGAAAAATTTCGTAAAAAGTAGTTGGCCAAATTGGGAATATCGTCCTTGCGCTCTCTCAGCGAAGGAATGGAAATGGGAAAAATATTCAATCGATAAAATAGATCGGCACGGAACGCTCCGCGTTGGACTTCTTTATGCAGATCTCTATTAGTCGCGGCAATCACTCGCGCGTTCACTTTAATCGTGTTGGCACCTCCTACGCGTTCAAATTCCTGTTCTTGTAACACTCGTAACAGTTTGATCTGCGTTTCATGAGGCAGCTCACCGACTTCGTCCAAAAAAATTGTGCCGTTGTGCGCAAGTTCAAAACGCCCTTTCTTTTGTGTGGTCGCGCCGGTAAACGCGCCTTTCTCATGACCAAAGAGTTCACTCTCTACCAAGCCAGCCGGCAATGCCCCACAGTTCACTTTAATCATGACGCGCTCTTTTCGAGGGCTCACACTATGAATCGCACGGGCAATGAGTTCCTTTCCAGTACCGGTTTCACCCAGCAGCAGCACGGTTGAATCCGTTTGGGCAACCATTTCAATATGTTGGAACACCTGCTGCATGGATGGAGATGTTCCGATAATCTCGCCGAAATTGAGCTCGTCTTTCAACTCTTCTCTCAAATAGACGTTTTGAGTATGAAGTCGGTCGAGTTGTTCTTCAGCCTTCTTTCGCTCAACAATATCACGCAGGATAACGGTCATAAGACATTGGTCGGAAATATCGACCATCGAAAGCGTACCCTCGATAGGAAATTCATCGCCATCACTCCGAATGGCCGTGAGTCCCTCTGGAACCCACAGTGGTTTCTTGACCTTTTGTTTTTTCATGTCACTAACATAATCGTGAATCAACCTCCGAAATTCCTCCGATAGAAACTGATCGAGTGACTGACCTTCAACTACTGCACACTCACAGCGAAACACCTTTTCTGCGGCTTCGTTACAGAGAATAATCTTCAAATCATCATTGACCGTGATAATGGCATCCATAGCTGTCGTAATGATGGCATTCAGTCTTTCCTGACTTTCTTTCAGCGCCCGCTCCACTTTCTTTCGCTCGGTGACATCCACCAAAAATGATTGAGTGTGGATAAGCACGTGGTTCTCATCAAACTTGCCATGTGCCGACAACAACACATCGATGACCTCACCGTTCTTTTTGACAAACTGCAACTCAAGATTTTTTGCCACCCCAGTTTTTAAAAATCTTTCTCTAAAGTGATAATCGATGGCAAATGCTCCAGATGGCTTGGTCTGAAAGTCCGTCACCGGTCGACCCAGAACTTCCTCTCGCTCATAACCTAAGGTATCCAACCAGTGTTGATTCACGCTCACCAGTTGCGCGTCTTTATTCAATGAATGCATCATGACAGGGGTGTGTTCGTAGAGAAACCGATACCGTTTTTCACTTTCTTTCAGCGCAGCTGTGCGTTCCGCAACACGTTTTTCAAGCTCAGCGGCGTCCTGTTTTCTAGAAGGTGACATTAAGGAATGCGCCTACATTGTAAGAAATGTTTTATGAATGGTCAGAAAAAGTAGCAAGAAGGCCCTAGGGAGTCAATCAATAGATAACCGTATCTCGTTGTTCGTTGCTAGTTGCTCGCAAAAAACTAAAAAACTTTTCTTTAACGAGATACTAGAGACAAGCGACAAGCGACAAGCAACGTCTTTTCCCACACGAGGTATGAAGTACGAACGACGAACCACGAGTAACGTACTAATCTACCTATGGCATCTATGTTGCACAATTATCAAGAATGACGAAGTAAAACCGAGTCTACTTCATTCAAGACGGTATCGGGAATCAGAAAGATGTTCGCTTCTCCCCAACCAGCCTCATCGATCTCAAAGAATCCATTGCACGAGCCCACGGGCCATAAACAAAACACTGACAATGATCATTACCAGTCACTCATCGAGAAAATGGCGACAGGAAGCGAAGAAGCATTATCAGAATTTTATCGAATATTTGAGAGAAGGATCTACGCCTTTGTTCAAGTTCGTTTAAACGATTCTCATGATGCCGCCGACTTACTCAACGACGTAATGTGGGAAGTTTGGCGGGGCGCTGCCCGATTTGAAGGTCGTTCGTCAGTGACAAGCTGGGTTTTTGGGATTACTCATCACAAAATTATTGATCGTATACGAAGCAAAACTCGACATCCAATGGAACAGCTTGAAACCACAGAATCTTATGAATCGGATCTTGATCTAGAAGCCCTCGTGGGTCAGAGGCAGTTAGGGAATCATATACAACATTGTATGGAGAAGTTGTCATGGGAACAGCGGCAGGTGGTGCATTTAGCGTTCTTTGAAGATTTATCGTATCGAGAAATTGGCGAAATTGTCGGGAGACCTGAAGGGACGATTAAAGCTCGAATGTTTCACGCAAAACAAGCACTAAAACGTTGTATGTCTAGACGAATGAAATAAGATTGAGGGGTTTTAAGTTGAAATGCATCTGCAAGATTTATAGGGAGCACCAGAAAAGAACGCTGAGAATTATGTCCATCACATGCAAACCAAGGAGAATCTCATGATAGCAAAATATCGTAATAACCTACCACAGTTGTCAGATAACGTATTTCTAACAGATGGTGGTTTTGAAACCACCCTTGTTTTCCACAACGGATTCGACCTCCCGGCATTTGCTGCCTTTACGCTGCTTGAAACAGAAGAGGGGCGACAAGCCATGCGTAACTATTTTGACCGTTATATTCCACTCGCTATTAAAAACGAACTAGGGTTTGTGCTGGAAAGTCCAACTTGGCGCGCGAATCCCGACTGGGCAATGAAAATTGGGTACAGTCCAAAGGAGTTGCATGAGGCAAATTGCAAGGCCATTGCCTTCATGGAGGAAATTCGTGGTCGTCATGAAGCGGAGCAATCAAAAATGCCCATTAGCGGCAGCATAGGTCCTCAGGGGGATGGATACAATCCCTCCAGTTTTATGAGTGCAGAAGAAGCCGAACAATACCACCAGATTCAAATTGATACCTTCAAGAATACTGCTGCTGATTTTGTCACGTCCTTCACCATTTGCTATGCAGACGAAGCTATTGGCATCACGCGCGCCGCACAGAATGCGGGCATGCCTGTGGCCATAGGCTTTACCTTGGAGACAGATGGAAAACTTCCAAGTGGGCAATCTCTCAAAGATGCCATTGAAGAGGTCGATAGCGAAACGGGAAACGTTCCCATTTACTACATGATCAATTGTGCACACCCCACGCATTTCATGGATGTACTGGCGGACGAACCTTGGGTAGAACGTATTCATGCAATCCGCGCCAACTCTTCAAAAATAAGCCATGCAGAACTAGACAATGCTGAAAAACTTGATGAAGGCAACCCGCAGGAGCTTGGGCAGGAATATCTTCTGTTACGTTCAAAGCTTCCAAATTTGAATGTACTGGGAGGTTGCTGCGGCACAGACCACCGTCATGTGAAAAGCATTTGCCAGGCATGGCTGTCGGTTAGTGATGAAGTTTTTGCCACGCAAAATTAAACGGATACAGAAGGAAATGACCAAAACCAAAAACGATGAATTGTTGCCGTGGTTTGTGCAGCATATGCGTTCTCTGGGTGAAGAGAACACTGCGGACGACACTGAAAGTCCCTGTGCTACGAACTCAATTAACCCTAGCGCCCTTAGTGAAGATAAGACAGCTGATCAAGAAAGCCTCGATTCGATTGCTCAGTAAGTTTTTGGTCTAGACTAAGTCCCCCTACCTCCACGCAATTTCTCTACATCCTCAACAATTCAAATCAAAAGCCGTCAGAAAAGTTCAACGATTTCCAATCTCCCCACGACTTACCCATCGATACGACCTAAAACTGTGGAGATGAAGTCGTGAGTCAATACATGAAGGGAAATACCACGTGCGAATGTATCGAATGCAAGACAACTTTGTTCAGATTAAGGGTAGACATGAGCAGCGATAGCCAAAACTATCGAAGACTCATCTTGCCATCACAACCTTGGAAGGGGGCAATGGCTATTGGAGCAAGTGACGACCAATTGGACCAATTGAATCACATCGCAGTGACTGATCCACCCGTATTTTTGTGGAAGGACAGAAATACAAACACGTTCACGATAGATTTGGCTAGAATAGTTCATAGGAAAAGTCGATTTGCCAAGCACCCCTTTATCACAATTTCCTGCCAGAAGCATCCACAGTCTTCGTGGGAAAAAGCTATGGAGCAATTGAACCTTCTTGGTGCATTCGAAACCATGAAAATCTCAACCGAGATTGAAATGGATACTTGTGTGCCTGGGGGCACTCTCTATATGAATGAAGTCACATCCCTACCTTTGGAGTTGCAGCGTGGATTGCTAGCTTTAATCGATCATGATGGGTTGATCCGATTTGTTCGCACCAATGGCCAAAGAGTCGAGGTCCGTGTCATCTCAACCTCGAGTATCGAACTTTGGAATGTACAAGATCAGAAAACATTTCGTCCAGATCTGTTTTATCGGCTCAATGTATTAGCGTTGCATGTCCCCTCCCAGATTGAAATGCGATAAAGATTCCGGCGAAAGCGCTGACCTCCCTTTCCTGTTCACCACATCACAAATCATAGTAGCCCAAAAAGAATTTCGCTTGATTAAAAGAACACTCATCAGAGTTTTCGACAACGTTTTTTCTCATCCTGACGACTTACTCATCGAAGACGGCAACCGATAGAAATGGCATTCACAATTTTTCACAACAAGGAGGTTTTATCATGAAACGCTTTTCTTTTCATTCAACCAAAATACTTGCTTTAGTCATATCGGCCAGTGGCATACTGCTGAGTGCCAGTATGGCCCAAGCCGCTGAAAATCAAGAAAATGATCTTCGCTCCACTACTCAGGCACTTGGAACAATCTGTCAACCCACATTCAGCTCATTGGCTCAGCCCAGCTTTTCTATAAGCGGGAGACTGCTAAACAGGGATAGAAGCAATACTTTACGTATTGTTTGTCCCATTTACCACGGAACGAGGAAACCACTGTTTGTGTTAGTTCATTATTTTGATCGGCATCCGACAAAAAATGTGCGGTGCCGGGTTGGAGCACGAAAATTCTATGGATCCGGTGGAGGCAAAAGCCCATATGAATCGACTTCAACAGCCCAAACACCAGAAGGTGATGGATTTCTCACTTTTGAGAACAAAGAATTGTCGTACATCGAAAACCCAACAGCAGGTGTCTATTACATGTATTGTGAGATTCCTCAAATGTCTGAAAACGGCAATGCCTCTGGGCTACATGGAATCACCTGGAAAGCATACGAAAATAGTCGCTAAAGGTAGCGTATCCAGTTTTTGAAAGCTTTAAGAGAGTTAGGCACGCTAAACGTGCCTAACTCTTCCTTGCTTTTCTAGCATCTTTTTCCACTTTAAAAATTTACTCACATCCTAATTCACACTGTTACCATTCTTCACAACGAATTTCTTTCATTAGAATTTTCATTCCTTTCTTCATTCGCCAATCGCATAAACCTCGACCTAAAACTTGATGCAACCTTCCTTTGCTTCTTGGCGACTTACAGAACGAACACGGCAGTCAAATAACACCTATTGACGACAAAGGAGGCTCACAGCATGAAGAACCATCAAACAAGAACGCTCACGACTATTATTTTAGGATTGTTGGTTTTGTTACTAGCCACAAGTCCAGCAGTGGGGAAAGATTTACGCGACTGGGGAGTCAAAATCGACAAAGCCTCAAGTCGATTCAAAGTTTTGAAAGCTTTTAACAACGAAGCGGTACTCGACAAAGAAACACAGCTGGTTTGGCAGAGGACGACACGTGGTATTGGTAATTCTAATTGGACTTTTGTTCGACGCATCTGCATGTCTACCGTAATTGGTGACCGTAAGGGGTGGCGCTTACCTTCATTACATGAATTAGCAAGCCTCATCGATCCCAGCCAAAACGACCCAGCCTTACCAACCGGACATCCCTTTCAGCTCGTTCAAAGTGACGTCTATTGGACAGCGACAACATCGGCATTTGACTCAAGCACCGCATTTACCGTGGACTTCTCAAATGGCAGACAAGACACAGACTTTAAGGGAGTACAACATTTTTCCTTGTGCGTTCGAGGTGGTTCTCCGGGACCAGATGCATATTAACTATCCACTGCCTCGCGACCTGACGAGCAGCAAGAGACAGACCCTCCTGCTGCTCATATGTACTGAAGATTGATTATTTAGATTGCACTTATTCCATACCTTTTCCCCATCCGTTGGAATATTTCAACGCACAATCTCTCCCCTAATTTTCACTCATTTCTTCATTCACCTAACGTATAAAATTCGACCAAAACTTGATGCAACCCTCCCTCGCTTCTTGGCGACTTACTGAGCGTCAGCAGCAGATTAACAACAATGATTCACTATACAGGAGGGACACAGCATGAAGAAGCATCAAGCAACAACACTGTCGACTATCATTTTAGGAATGTTGGTTTTATTACTTGGAGTAAGCCCAGTAGTCGCAAAGGATTTGCGTGACTGGGGAATCAAAATCGACAAGGCATCAAGTCGGTTCAAAGTGTTAAGGGCTTTTAACAACGAAGCAGTGTTGGATAAAGAAACGCAATTGGTGTGGGAACGCTCGCCCGGTGATGAAAATGGGGACGGGGTAGTGGAGAATGACGACAGGAGGCCCGCCTCAAGTGCACGATCATCGTGTCTTCGAAAAACTACTGGCGAAAGGATGGGTTGGCGTTTGCCATCCGTATACGAATTGGCAAGCTTGATTGATCCGAATGATACAAATCCCGATGACGGCATACTGTCACTTCCCAATGGCCATCCATTTCAAAACATCGCGGTGAGAGCCTACTGGTCGTCCACTATAAGGGCAATTGATCCTTCTCAGGCATTTACCGTTAATTTTAACGATACGGGGATTACACCGGAGGATCAAATAGATGTGTTCTTCCTTTGGTGTGTCCGAGGTGGTTCTCCGGGAGCAGATACACAATAGAAATCGATTGGTTATAGTCAGGAGAGCAGCAGGGGTCAAGCTCCCTGCTGCTCTCCTGTGACTTTCTTGGCTTGTTCTTACTTTACATCTTCGTCTCCTTTTTCAGCTCACCAGCTTGTTGGTCTCCGATTCATTATCTCTTCGCACTTGACCTCGCCCTAAAACTAGATGCAACCACCTTTCGCATCATGACGACTTACTGACGACAACAGTACAACTACAACCCACATACTAAAGGAGAAACATACTATGATGACATCACAATCGACATCACTGATGATCATGGTTATAGGATTACTTATCTTGACACTTGGAACCAGCCCTGTAGTGGCAGGAGACCTTCAGGATTGGGGTGACAAAATTGACAATGTTTCGAAACGATTTAAAGTCCTGAACGATTTCAACGACGAAGCGGTCTTAGACAAAGAAACGCAGTTGGTGTGGGAACGTTCGCCTGGTGAGACTGATGGCATTCCTGGTGTAGACAAAGACGATCGCCAGTCTTGGTTTGAAGCACGATTGACCTGCCTCAACCGTGAGATAGCGGGACGAAAAGGTTGGCGGTTGCCCTCGATTCCTGAAGTGGTCAGTTTGGTCGATCCCAATGAGTCGTTTCCTGCCTTGCCCCTTAACAATCCTTTTCAAAACATCCAATCGTCAGAGGGCTATGTATCCGCAACCACGAATGCGCAAAACGATTCGACAAATTGGACAGTATCACTGGTGCGTGGTGAGGTCTTTGCCGTGAGCAAAGAGGCCCGTGGGTTCGTCTGGTGTGTCCGTGGTGGGATGAACGCGGACGCGTACTAAAAACATGTGATGTGAGTCACCGATATTTTGACCATGAGAGCAGCAGAGATTCGTGTCTTTGCTGCTCCACTGTTATGTCTACTTCCTTCTTGCCGATCCTTGTTCACGTATCGTTCTTATCCAGTGCCCCTTCTTCATTCTACCTTCGGTATAACCTCTCTTTACCTGATTCATTTCATCATCTGTCCCTGGCACACATGCTGGCATCTGTCATGGTTATTAAGAAAAGCAACTCATCATTTCTCTAAAGAAATCAAAGCCTTTGTTCTTACACCTCCAAAAGTCACCCCAACCGCAAAAGAACTAGAACCTTTTTCTACAACCATACGACTGACCTATTAGAACACTCAATCGTTAAGCCGTGGCAAAGGATAGGCTTACATAACAAGGAGGTGGGGAAATGCCATATTCAGCAACGAAAATACTTGTAGGATTGCTGTTTGCCATGACGTGGATTACCCCTTGCTTTGCTGGTGATCTTCCACCGGAACCGGACGAGAAGTCCCTGATCTCTGAGGATGTGAATATCGTTAATGGATTGTATACGCGAGAATATTCATTACACGATAACGGTATCGTAGATTATCGAACGGCACGACAAATCATCATTTCTGAATATAACGAATATTGGAATTCCATTGTTCATACAAAAGAGCATCCTCTCTTCTATTGGTATGACGATGATCAAGACGGGCAATTCGATATGTGGGTCGACCAAAAAGTAGAGGGCTGTGTTTGTGACATTGTCCCGTACCAATGGCAGGCTGCCCACTGACCTCATTAAGCTTCTTCAGTGTCAAATTGTATCTCAATTGGCAGCCCCTTTCTTATGACTCATCCTCTCATTTGCTCTCTCTGTTTTATCTCCACTCTTCACACGCAGTTGCAAAAGTCAACTCAACAATTCTGACATCAAACACATTGTTTCACTATGTATCCAACATACGAGACGCTTATCGGTCTTCTCGTCAATAACCCTAAGCTCCCTCCTCAGGTTTCCACTATTTAACCACAGATAATTTGTGGAGACTCCAATTGGATTTTACCGCCTTCCTAAAAGAACGATCACTCCTTAAGCAGTCGTGCTCCGTCAACTTCTTACAACTATTCCTTTCGTACCGACGACCTACCAAATGCAACAGCGAGAAGAGCAATAAAAGATAAACCATGATGAGGAGAAAGGAGAGAAAAGAAGTTGTAGGTTTACATGTTGCATGTAGCAGTCAACCTCATCTGCTTTGACCAATTCCATCACCATCACAATCACCTTTTTAAATAAGGAGGCTTTGCAATGAACGTATTATTTGCAGCAACTAAACGACGCTATTTATTAGCCTTTGGATTGACCCTCTGGCTATTAGGGTCGGTAGCACCTACGGGCTGGGCAGCAGACCAAGGGGAAGTCGAAAAAAAAATCTACTCGGCCGCGTCAATTTGTCAACCTGTTAAGCGGTTCGGTGGATTTAGTTCCTCTTATCAATATCCTATGGACAATGGATCGATCAGAAATCGCAAGCCAGCATCTTATGGTGCACAGGCGATCCTTCATCTGATGTGTGCACCTATGCGCGACAATACGCAAACGACGAGCGGTCTGCGGTCAGTAACCGTGCGAATGACGGACAACCACTCACAACAAAATGCCTCCTGTCGAGTCCAACGTCTCGATCTATGGGGACGACAGAAGCAGGCGACGAGTTGGAAATCCAACGCCTCGAACAGTGGGATTATCTCTTTTTTTAGGCCCCTGACTTTTTCAGAACGTGGAAACACGGTTTATATGATCGAATGTAAGATTCCAGGAGACGATTTTTATCCCAACAATAATACACCCTTCGATCTTCACTCGATCGTGGTCGAGGAAGAAAAATAAGAAAGCATTCACTAGAAACATTACACAAACTCAGATTCTAAAAGGAGGATTCACTCATGCTGCTATCTCAAACTCTGTCAAAAACATCCGGTATTTTGGCACTTAGTGTCTGTACGATGTTCGTCAATATTGGGATCGAGAAGGTCGAAGCTGCTGAAAAAGGAGAGCGCAATGAGAAGATTTATGCCGCGTCGTCAGTCTGTGTCCCACAAGATAGACTTTCTAACAACAACTATGAGTATCAAAGCGGTGGAACACTTGCTGTAACGGGAATCGATGGCAAGTTTGGGAGCTATCTGAAGGTCATCTGCTCCTTCATGCAAGATCAAGTCAATTCTATGAATGGGTTACGTCAGGTTCATGTGGCCTATACGGACAACAATTCGAATAAAGACATGAGCTGTCAACTCAGCGCACGAACAGCGACTGGAACTCTCAAGGCTTTGTCGAGCAAACAATATAGTGTTGGAACGGGAAGGAAAGACATGTATTGGTGGAAACCGTTCACTTCGCAACAGTATTTGTACTACACACTTGACTGCAGAGTCCCGCGTGCAAAGGACGGGATCACTGCCCTTGACCCCGATAAAGTATCGATGATTCATTCGATTGTGATTGAAGAAGACGACTGATACTTCTTAACCCAAATTGTTCATCCATCAACTATTGCTTTTGGAAAGGAGAACACAATGATCCCCATACACCCAAATATGATGAAAAACCTTATACTTACATTCTGTTTAACCGCTACGAGCCTCGGCGGCAACATTCTGGAGAGTCAGGCTGCAGAGAGTGGCAAACAAGAATGGAAAGTGTATTCAGCATCGTCTATCTGTCGCGATGCGACGAAATTCTACTCTGGCCGCGTCACCGCGAATGAGTATGGACATATTGAAGTACACAATACTAGTACCGTTAGGATGAGCTGTGGCATCGTCCGTGATAACACCAGCAGCCGCAATGGCATTTACGGGATACGTGTTTATTACGGTGACAACAGTTCGTTACGGAATGTGACATGCAAAACGAAAAGCTTTGATGGCTATGGAAGGGAGTTAGCTAAGTCCTCTGAGAAAAGTAGCAGCGGGATAGGAGAAGGATCCATGTGGCTTGCTGGCCCCAATCGTTCAAACTATGGTTCAGGACATTATCTCCTAACCTGTGATGTCCCAGGTTTATCTTCCGGAAAGAGATCATTTTTAAAGGCTATCTATGTCCTTGAGAATAAGTGAGCTGATGACTACAAACAGAAAGTGAAAAGGGAAGAAAGCCAAACAAGGCCTTCTCTCCCTTATCACGACATCCATTTCGCCTGCGTTAGCGCCCTTACCCATTTACTTTTCACACTTCTCCTCTTGCATCACTCCAGTGCCGTGCTTCTGTGCTTCACAACCCTATCAAACACCCCAAAATACAAGTTCTCATAAAACCAGTTTGAGGGTTTGCCTCGTATCTCTAGTTATAGGAAGTAAAGGAGCATTAAATTTTTAAAACCATATCACCCTTGCTGACGACTTACTAAATGATCACCGGATTTCACGAACTCACACAAAGGAGAATGACCATGGAACCTCAAGTCCACAATATCTCGACACCCTTAGCTGAAAAGCGTGAACATGAGAAACTGATAGATCAGTATATACAAACCAATTGGCAAACCTTTGCAGAATCGGAAATGGAGATTCTCAAGCGCCGGCGCCGTCAACGACGCGCGCGCGCAGCTGCCGCTGCCGTGGTGAGTTGTCGACAGGCAGGGTGAATCTCCGCCAGCTTACGCTGACGGTTTCATCACGATTCAAGCTTCGCTTGGCATTTGTCTTCTTACGAAGACAAATACGGCGCTACATCCACCAGCTCACACTGGCGGTCTTAATGCGCAGATAAAATTAATGAAAAAGTAGCCTGACGATATCATACATTTTCTTGTAACAAATTCCTCGTCACCTGTACTATTCAACAGCAACACGTGCTCCTCACCGTGTTCAACAGCACATTCACGATTGAGGATAGTTATGGAAACTCATCGAAATCGGATCGTCGTTTTCAGCCTTTTCTCTGCGGTTCTCCTTTTTCTCACATTTTCTCAGGCCAACGCTGACCCAGTCGAGTCTCGGGACAAGATTTCTCACCCTTCATCTGACAAGAACATGCAGGCTCATTGGGATTACATGGGTATTGAAGGTCCTGAACATTGGGGGATGCTGACTGAGAAATACATGACTTGTGAAACAGGAGATCGCCAATCACCGATCAATATCTCAACGGCTAAACATGGGCAACACCACAGCACGCTCGTGTTTCGCTATCATCCTTCTCATATCCATGAAATGAATAACGGACATACCATTCAAGTCTCCCATACATCAGGCTGCGAAGCAGAGCTGAACGATCGGATTTATAAGCTTAGACAATTTCATTATCATGCTCCAAGCGAACATCACATCGAAGGAAAAAGTTTTCCGATGGAGATGCACCTCGTCCACCAAGACGAAAAGGGTCATGTTTTGGTCGTCGCTGTGATGATGGAGACTGCTTTACGTGAACCTGTTTTGAAGAAATTGTGGAGGTGGCTCCCACAACAAATGGGGAAAGAAGTCTCCCTCCCTCTTGAATTAAGTATTACCGATATCCTTCCAACCAACACACATCATTATTCGTATTTAGGATCTTTGACAACACCACCGTGCACCGAGGGAGTGAAATGGATTGTCTTAAAAGAACCGATGCCTATAGCAAAAGTAGACGTGGACAATTTTATTGAGATTATTGGGCATAATGCTCGCCCAATTCAGCCAATTGGCGATCGTCAGATAGAAGAGGAATAAATCTAAGGTTGTTGTGGTAATTTCAAGGCTGAACGCAAGGCTTCAATTGTTTACTGATACATGAACTTAGAACACAAAAAAGCCTGTGCAGGAGACACCCGCACAGGCTTTCACGAATTTACGACGAAGTAGCTTTTACAGACCTGCAGGCGTCGAATTTACCAGCACCTTCCCTCACATGCCATCGATCTTCTCTTTAATCATTTCTTTTCCGTTGACCTAAATATCGCCTGTCATACTCTTGTCGTTACCTTCATCTTTCTTTTCTTCAGACTTTTCCGCCATATCTTTTGCTTTATCAGTTTCTTCCTCTTTAGCTTCTTCTGCGTTATCGGTAATTTTTTTGT
Organism: Nitrospirales bacterium; assembly: GCA_965223675.1. Classification (GTDB taxonomy): domain Bacteria; phylum Nitrospirota; class Nitrospiria; order Nitrospirales; family UBA8639; genus JAGQKC01. The sequence continues at coordinate 1,830,335 of OZ245013.1, forward strand.
TAAGATCAAGGGCTGATGAGAGAGAACTGATCCCTGACATGCACATTTCGGTTAATAACGCGGCAAAAAACATGCTTCATTTCGACCTCCTTAATATATATTGAATGCACAAAAAAATCTCATGTCTAATTGAATTTTTCCTCCCAAGCTTTGCTCTTTTTCCTCTTTTCTTTTTTGCCATACTGTCTTTTCCTTCACCAACACTAAGATCAACAGCAAAAGAAACTTTAAGAATTCTATGACAGTATTTGGGGGCATAGCGACAGTCTGACATTCCATTTCCCTAATCAAGGATCTCTACGAACCCAATTGTGTTGTCAAATTTTTCTGATTCATCACACAGGAAAAGACTATAATGGGTATAGCCGCATGAGAAGATGATTATGACAGAAGCCGTATTCCCGTATACAATTATCCTAACGGGAGATCATCTAATCTCCGATACTACAGAAATGCTCATTCTAATGAGGAGTGCGTAATGCCTTATCAACCGATTGAAAATTATGGGCTCATCGGCAACATGCAAACCACGGCCTTGATCGGCATGAACGGCTCAATCGATTGGTTTTGCTTCCCCTACTTCGATTCGCCAAGCATATTTGCATCGATTCTTGATGATCTAAAAGGTGGAAAATTCTCTATTAACCCAACATCCAACAAAGTTACCAACAAACAATACTACTGGCCTGATACGAACGTACTCGTCACACGGTTTCTCTCTCCTGAAGGAGTCGGGCGAGTGATTGACTTTATGCCCGTCGGATTTCGATCGAGTGACTATCACTGCAATGGACTCATTCGTCGAGTCCAGGCCATTCGCGGGACCATGGCCTTCCGCATCGAATGCCGACCCGCGTTCAATTATGCCCGCGACTCGCATAAAACTCGCATCACTGAGCATGGTGCAATCTTTGAATCCTCCGCTCTCACCATTCGTTTAGGAACGAGCATCATGCTCAAACAGGAAGGCGATGGAGTCATTGCCGAGTTTACTCTCAAAGAAGGCGAGGAAGTCGACTTTTCTCTGCAAGAAATTCATCAGGATGAGAAAGAAGAGTTAGTCATTTCCGAAACACACGCCGAAGACCTGTTTAAACAAACCGTCGACTATTGGCGCCGATGGTTGTCTAAATGCACCTATACGGGTCGGTGGCGAGAGACCGTGTATCGATCAGCCCTGGCCTTAAAGCTCTTAACATTCGAACCTACTGGCGCCATCGTGGCGGCTCCGACATGCAGTCTTCCCGAAGGCATTGGGGGCGAACGCAACTGGGACTATCGCTATACCTGGATTCGTGATGCCGCATTCACATTGTATGGTCTCTTACGCATCGGGTTTACCGATGAAGCCGAACAATTCATGCACTGGCTGGAAGCCCGATGCCACGAATTGAGTCCCGAAGGCGCCCTACAAATCATGTATGGCATTGATGGACGCCACAAATTAACTGAAGAATCTCTCGATCACTTGGATGGCTACAAAGGCTCAAAGCCCGTTCGCGTCGGGAACGGGGCCTATAATCAATTGCAACTCGATATCTACGGCGAACTCATGGATTCGGTCTATCTCTATAACAAGTATGGCACACCCATCTCATACGATCTGTGGAAACACCTCCGTCGCTTGATCAATTGGGTATGTGACAACTGGCAGCGACCTGATGAAGGAATTTGGGAAGTTCGCGGAGGGCAGCAACATTTCGTCTATTCCAAACTCATGTGCTGGGTAGCTTTGGATCGGGGCATTCGGCTGGCAGATAAACGCTCATTTCCGGCAGATCGGGAGCGGTGGCTGCAAGTGCGGGATCAGATCTATGAAGAAATCATGAGCAAAGGATGGGATGCCAAGCGGCAGGCGTTTGTTCAGCGCTATGGGGCTGATTCTCTCGATGCAGCCAATTTGATGCTCCCCTTGGTCTTTTTTGTCTCTCCCACAGATCCCCGCATGCTCAAGACGCTGGATGCGACCAATCAATCACCAGAAGATGGCGGCTTAGTCTCAAACGGGTTGGTCTATCGCTACAATATCGCAGAAACCTACGACGGATTGAATGGGGAAGAAGGTACATTTAATATCTGTACGTTCTGGTTGGTGGAAGCCATGACTCGAGCCGGAAAAGTCGACCGCGCACGCCTCGACGAAGCCCGCCTACTTTTTGAACAAATGCTCGGCTACGCCAACCATCTTGGCTTGTTTGCCGAGGAGACAGGCCACCACGGTGAGGCTCTCGGTAATTTTCCACAGGCCTTTACTCACCTCGCCCTTATCAGCGCCGCTTTTAATCTGGATCGAGCACTGGGGAGGTAAAAACGATTGTATCGTGGAAAAGAACTGGACGCTCATAACCACCGTAGCCAACGAAAGAGTCCTACGACTATCACAGTCGCAGAAGTTAATATCAAACAGACGGCGACAAAAGCCCCTGGGTCTTCAGAACCTGGAATGCCCCCGACATTAATTCCCAGAAGTCCTGTTACAAACGTGATAGGTAGAAAAATCCCGGCCAATACGGTAAGGATGTACATGGTCTTGTTCATCTGTTCAGATAATTTTCCAGTCAACTCTTCTTGCATGACTCCCATCCGATCTCTTGCTGCGTCAAGATCTTCGACGTATCGAATCAAGTGATCTGCTACCTCTCGAATTCTCGCGCGATGTGTGGCGGTCAGCCAAGTCAGTTGGGCATGATGAAGGTGAGAGATGACTTCTCGTTGGGGAGAAATATATCGGCGCAGTGAAATGGCCTGTCGCCGAATGGCACCAAGCTGACTACGAAGCTGGTGACTCACATGTTCAAGAATTTGTTCCTCCACATCATCAATTTCTTCATCCACTTGGCCAATAACAGGAGATATGCGTTCCATGAGAAGATCTGCCAACAATGTTAAAAATCACCAATATTTTTCGGGCCGTTGTTGGTCTCCAGATTTGAACGTATATCTTGTATGGTCATCAAACGACGATGCCGCACCGTCACCACGCGATTGACTTCAGCATAAACACGAATCGATACCATATCCTCAGGATCGGCACCTGGGTTGAGATTCACTCCGCGAAGCGCCATAAATACACTATCTTCAAGGATCATCAGTCGCGGACGTGTCTCTTCTTCTAGAAGCGCCTCAGCCACGATGGGACTGAGATCACTTTTCTCCAGCAACCATTGTTGGCTGTCTTTACCCAACCGATCAAGATGAATCCACAAAGGGCCTTGCTCGGAAGACCACGTGTGAATCCCATCCCAAGTCAATGATTTCGCCCCGCCGTTTCCATTTAATATGCACGCAAAAACCAACCCTTCTTCAGTATTCATATGAATCCTTTCGTTCGCGATCTCCTTGAAGGACTATCACAGATTCAATGTATTGTAATCCAAACATTTCGACATGCCCAGACGACGTATGCGCATCACACACTATATTCATCCTTAACTATCCATAGTCCATCATGTCGTTACATTTCCTGAGCTAAAAGCATCTAGCTTTTTCGCTACTCAGCAACTATCATTGATACGGGAGCGCATTCACGATTCTCTGATATAGCTTGTCGAACCATGAACGTTTGGTAAAAATGGCAGAATTTCACTCTTGTTCGCCAAAATGAGCTTGTGCGTCATATCCAAATGCAATTGATGGACAGGCAGAAGGAATAAATACTTGATAATCACTAAAATCCGTTATAGGCTTGCACACAGACGATGACCAAGTGGCGAATGAGGCTACAAGGATATAGAAAAGTTTTCGGTCAAGACATCCCCGCACTAATAGTTCAACACATGAAGCATTTATCCCGATGCGTCAGAATGATTTTGCTGACTGCCGGCATTCTCCTTGCGACCTTCCCCGTCAGGTCTTATGGTGAATTGGTGTTAGATCAAAGTCCTAAACTTGTCGTAGGCTGGATCGAAAAAGTCCAAATACTTCCAGAAAATATTCTGCTGCATGCAAAAGTCGACACGGGTGCGGACACATCATCCCTGAATGTATCCGAACTTGATGAGATTGTTCGTGAATCTGAACGTTGGGTGACCTTTACGGTGACAACAAAAGAAGGACAAAGCGTCAGTCTCAAGAAACGTGTTCATCGTCATGTCAAAATCAAACGCAAAGGGACTCACGCTCAGCGGAGACCAGTCGTTCGATTTGACCTTTGCTTAGGCAATATCTTCAAACGAAAGACGGAAGTGAATCTTGCTGACCGTAAAAATTTTAAATATAACATGTTAATCGGTAGAAATTTCCTCAAACGCGATGCGGTTGTCGATTCAGCACGGACGTATAAATTTGAACCGGATTGCGCAAAGAAGTAAGGACCCTTGAGCAAACGTCATCTATACATCCTCGTTCTCTGTCTAGTTGTTTTTGGTCTAGGGCTCTTTGCCTACAAGTCACTGGTCTTGCAATTTCCTTTGCTTCCTCAAGCACAAGCCGAGCTTTGGATTGTCGAAGCCCACCTAGAGTTTTTTGCCAAGGACAAACCGGTGAAGGTGTCTCTCGCTCTACCAAGAAATACTCGTCGTTATGCGATCGTCGATGAGAATTTTATTTCGCAAGGCTATGGTCTCACCACCGTCAAAGATGAGGATAACCGACGTGCTACATGGTCTATTCGTAAAGCAAACGGCAAACAAAATTTGTACTACCGAGCTACCGTTCGACGAGTAGAGGTTGACGAACCACACGCAGACGCTCATCCTCCGGAAGTGATCCTGCCGTATCTCGAAGGGGCCCAACTTGCGGCCGCCCAAGCACTGCTCTCTGATATCAAAGGAAAGTCTGCAGATACCGCTACGTTTGTCGCAGAACTCTTCTCTCGGTTGAAAAATCCGAAAACGGACCCTAACCTTCAATTGCTACTCAATAACAATTATTCACCCGAGAACAAGCTCAAATTGGCGACAAAAATCCTTGCATTTGCGCAAATTCCAAGTCGCGTCGTCCATGGTGTTCGACTCATCGAATTTCAACGACAGGCAAAAACTATACATTGGCTGCAAATTTTTGATAACGGGCATTGGAAATTTCACGATCCAGAGACTGGCAGTCCTAATATTCCGAGTAATTACTTCACGTGGTGGCACGATCAACGACCTTTAATGGAAATCGATGGAGGCGACAGACTCTCGATCACCATGACCATTGCGCCCAATCAAGAAGAAGCCATACGTGCAGCCATGTATCACACGCAGGTTGCCACTCCAAATCTGTTAGAATTTTCGCTCTTTAGCCTTCCACTTGAAGCGCAAGCCGTATATCGGATTCTCCTGATGGTTCCGATGGGGGCACTCCTGTTGTTGGTGTTACGCAACGTCATCGGAGTCAAGACGTTTGGGACATTCATGCCAATTCTGATGGCCTTAGCGTTTCGGGAAACTCAATTAGTCTGGGGAGTTGTCCTATTTTCGTTAGTCGTGGCACTTGGACTAGCTGTACGATTTTATTTAGAACATCTGAAACTTTTACTCGTTCCACGCCTGGCCTCTCTCCTCATCATTGTCATTCTATTGATGGCAGCGTTGAGCGTCATTAGTCACAAACTCGGCCTAGAACGTGGGCTCTCGGTTGCGTTGTTTCCTATGGTCATTCTGACCATGACGATAGAACGTATGTGCATTGTGTGGGAAGAACGGGGCGCAACCGAATCGATCCAGCAAGGGCTCGGTAGTCTAGCGGTCGCGTCACTCACCTATTTAGCGATGACCATCCCCTATCTCGAACATTTACTTTTTGTTTTTCCAGAGTTGTTGTTACTGCTCCTTGCAGGCACGTTATTGATGGGGCGATACTCTGGCTTCCGACTGCTCGAACTTCGTCGCTTTAAGGCCTTAGCCAAATAGTGAGTGTCTAGAGACAGCTTCTTATGTTTGCACTGGCTAAAACATTAGCGACACGCGGAGTCTTAGGACTGAATGATCGCAATGCGAGGTATACGCTATGGCATAATCCCCGACATCTGTACCCACTGGTCGATGATAAATTGACCACTAAACGGTTAGCTGAAGAGGCCGGGCTTGCAGTTCCCAAGCTTTATGGCGTGATCGAAATTGAACGACAGGTTCGTGGACTTTCGTCTTTGCTCAAGCCGTATAATGATTTTGTGATCAAGCCAGCTCAAGGCAGCGGAGGAGACGGCATCGTGGTCATCACCGGCCGACGTGGCAACCGTTACCGAAAAGCCAGCGGCCAGTTTATCAACCAAGAAGATCTCGACCATCATGTGTCAAATACTCTGAGTGGTCTGTACAGTCTCGGAGGCCATCCTGACAAAGTTTTGATTGAATATCGGGTGAAGTTTGACCCCATATTCGAAGCCATTAGTTTTCAGGGCATTCCGGATATTCGCATTATTGTCTTTCTGGGTGTCCCAGTCATGGCGATGGTTCGTTTGCCAACTCGCATGTCGGATGGGAAGGCGAATTTACATCAAGGAGCCATTGGAGCAGGCATCAATCTGGCGACAGGCCGTACGCTCAGTGGGGTATGGAAAAACGAAATTATCACAGAACATCCGGACACTGAACAACCGATCATTGGTGTGCAAATTCCACATTGGGAAACCCTCTTACACCAAGCGGCGCAATGCTATGAACTGACAGGACTCGGCTATCAAGGAGTGGATCTCGTCCTGGACAAAACCAAAGGGCCATTGATTCTGGAGCTGAATGCTCGCCCTGGCTTGAATATTCAAATTGCAAATCGAGCAGGCCTCTTGCCGAGACTGCACATGGTCGAAGAAAAGTCTCGACACCTGACTAATCTAGAAGATCGAATCGATTTTGCTAAACAGCACTTTGCGGCATTTCATGAGCAACCTCAATGACGCAGTCATCTCACCTACGACATACTCTGCCTATTTCTGCCAGCCATTCACCGAAAAAGCCAAGCCTCTCACATCTCATTTTGTCAAAAGACTTTCTGTTTTCAGTTCTTCGAAATGAGGCTGTAGACAAACGATACATACTCTTCTTGTGGCAATCGGACTCTGGTAAGTGAGAACGATCTAGGCTAATGCTTGAAGCATTTCTGGACTAGGCGAGAACATCGTCAGCATCAGACAGCCATCTTCCGTCGAGGTTTCGTGATGAAAGGTACCCGGTTCAGCCCGATGATAGTCTCCCACCTGAAGGAATTGGCCTCCAATAAAACACGTCCCTTCTAACACATAAAATTCTTCAGGAGCCGTGTGCTCGTGTGGAGTAAAAGCACTATGCGGATCCATGCGCGCAAGAGCAGTAATTCGTCTTTGCGTCTTATCAAAGGATAGCACCTTCACATGAATCCCAGGTCCAATGTCACGCCAGCGATCATCTTGCGCTCGAACGAATGTGAACCCTGTATCCTCAGATTGTTTAGAAACCTCAGCAATCGTGACTGGCTCTTTTGACTCGGTCACGCGCTCGGCTGCGATTCGCTCGAGCAATGTTGCCCGAAGCGAAGAGGGTGGAGTCATCGGTTTCACTCCAGCGCCCAGCAACCCTGCAACATTTTGAAAATCTTTGACGGCCTGGCACGTCGCACACCCTTCGGCGACAAGTTTTTCAAATGCTTCCTTCTCTGGACCTTCAAAGGCCCCTAAGGCATACAGGGCAGCCTGCTCAAGGATTTCATCACTAGGATGTTGATGGTTCATGAGAGAAGTCCCTCGTTCAATGGACTTAGGATATTCCGAAGCTTGATCATTCCTAGGCGAATTCGGGTTTTCACCGTACCAAGTGGCTCTCCAATCCGGGCCGCGATTTCACTTTGAGTCAACCCGCTAAAGTATGCCATTTCTATGACTGTTCGCTGTTCAACCGAGAGCAAGGCCAAGGCTTGTTGGACAATACGACATTGCTGGTTAAATGCACTTGCCTCCTCAGGGCTCTCCTTCATGTCTTCTTGTTCACTGATCGTTTCAAGAGACTGTTGACTCTCTCGTTCCTTTTGCCCAGAACGAAGTCGATCAATCGCACGACTCCTTGTTAAGACCGTCAACCATACGATAGGTTTCCCACGTGTCTGATCAAATTGTTTAGCCTGACGCCATACCTGCATATACACATCCAAAGTCACTTCCTCGGCTATCGTTGCGTCATTCAGTATCCGGTAAGCCAGGCCATAGATTTGAGATGACGTCTGTTCATATAAAAGTCCGAGTGCCTGCTCTTTTCCTTCCGCAATGTCAGCAATCAGCCTGACTAGATGCTGACCCTCAATACGACTCGCAACTCCCTCCTGTAAATCTATATTAGACACCCGCTTCTATCCTATTAGTACGAGGTCTAGCACTCTTTTGGATTCATCCTTATGACAACCTAACTATCCAACATATTGATATTAGTCATCTTTCAGCCAAATACTCTATCACACCCATTAAGCGCCCTCAATGAAATTCGACAAGTATCAACAGACAAAGATTTTCAAGCAATAGAAATTTCCCCAAAAAATCCAAAAAAGAAATCCAAAGTCATCTTGAACCTCGTAATGCTCATTAAACCAACCCATTGGCCAGTGAGGAGTCTGAACTTTTCCTAGAATAATTGTACTGAAAAAATCTTAACTACAAGGAGGATGCATTATGAATCTACGCACTAAATTGGGAATAGCCTTTTTGGGACTTACCCTGACACTTTCAGGATGTGCAGAGCACATGAACCAGCATAAAACGTCTTCCGCCAGCTTGTATGATCGCTTGGGAGGCAAACCAGCCATCACGGCCGTCGTAGATGATTTTGTTGGGCGAGTGGCAAAAGATGATCGCATTAATGGGAAGTTTGCTAATGCGAATATACCGCGCCTAAAGGAAAAACTCGTGGAACAAATTTGCCAGGCATCGGGAGGTCCCTGCACCTATACTGGACGAGACATGAAAACGACACATGCTGGAATGGGTATCACCGATGATGAGTTCGGGGCTTTGGTTGAAGACCTGGTCGCAACTCTCAATAAATTCGAGGTGGGGAAACGTGAGAAAGAAGAGTTACTTGGAGCCTTAGGCTCAATGAAAAAAGACATTGTAGAACGATCTTAAAGACATGTTGGGAATGGAGAGACTCGCTTAGGCTGCCCTCAATATTTCCTAAGGAGATTCACCATGACGCGAATACCGAGCAGAGCATCGATGGTGGGAATAGCCACGATACTCTCACTGGGTTTCGTGATGAATTTCCCAATCATTTGAAGGGCCGACACGATCTATAATGCTATCACCCTTTTCGATCTCAGCATCACTGGCTTTAGCAATAGTATAGGATCACTTGGCACGAAACCTGGCGACTTACTCATCACTGGAGATACGTTTGTCGTCGATGAAGATTCGATTATCGACGGCAACGCATTTGCTGACCAATTTGCTGCGGCCAAGGTCATTGGGAATGACCCTAATGACCTTGGCCTCAATGATGGTCTTTCACAACAGGCAAGTGCCACGGGTGACGCATCTGTTGGAACAGCTGTATCGTTGGCGTTGACCCAGGGAATCCTTGGGATCAACAATCTTTCTCTGACGGATGGCTACACGATCGATTTCGAAGTCGACTGGTCATATTTTGTAGACGCGAACGTCACCGATTCAGATCTGGAATATACCACTGCCATAAGTGAAAGTGTTCTCGAAAGCAGTTTATATAGCTCCTTGCTTGAACTCGCGATGAGTTCAGACTCAGATGAGGAAGGAGGTCTTTTTATTGATAATGACATTATCCCTACTTTTTCCAATTACGAAATTTGACTTAGCGACACACTCTTGCCTTGACATTTCTTCCACAACGCATCTCGTGAGATTCACCTTGGGAGTTCTCAATCTCCTGAATGCTATAAGTCCCTACACGAAGTTTCCCGTCGATTTTGAGCATGGAACAGAGTATTCGAAAATGTTTAATCTCAAATACTTTCCTAGCCAGGTCGAATAACTGTGGGTGATATGACTTGAAAGTTTTAACCTTTTTCACTCATAAGAAAAGAAAGTATGAGAGGAGTGAGGCTTTTGCAATTTCTCTCTTCCAGTCAGTTTTTCTGTGCAGAACGAACCTGTTGATCCGAAATTAACTCGATTTCCCATACCTGAATTGTCGAATCTTGAATTCCTGCCGCTAAGCGTTGTCCATCGGGTGAAAATGCGATAGAGTAGATCACTTGTTCGCTTACCTGACCTTGCCACACTTGTTTTTGCGAATCGATGCTCCAAACAACTAGATGGCCAAGCTCATCACCCGTGGCGAGATACTTTCCATCTGGAGAAAAAGCTAACGCGCGCACCCAACACGAATCCAGTCCTCTTATCTGTAAAGCTCGCTTACCCGTGCGGGTCTCCCAAGCCGTCACTCCAGCATGACGATCCACTTGTGTGTCCACAGCGATCATAGTGGCGTCGGGGGAGAACCTGATACTCCACACCCCATGAGCTTCTCGAGAACCCTCTCCATTGTTATACAAAAATCGAGGCCTCATATTGTTTAATTCCCAGAGCTGTACGGAAGTATGATGAAAATTTTCGACAGAGTCATAACTTCCCTCAGCAGCAGCCACATACTTTCCGCCAGAGGAAATCGCCACTCCGTTTCTCACCGGCAAATACGTTTCCCACGTTTTGGTCAATATTTTCTTATCCAGGCTCCACATTTCCAGAGATTTTCCACCCGTGGAAAGGGCCAGGAATGAACCAGTTTGCTCGACGGCACTATGAATATAGAAATCTCTCGCAAGAGGCATTTTTTGCTTTGAATCCAAATGGAAGATTTCGACATTATCCACCACATTTTTGGTAATAATACTGTTCATTGAGGAAACATAGGAAAAAATACGGTTGGTTTGGTACATGTGAGCTTTCGAACGACCGGCTAATTCCCATTCTTCAACGATTCCATTACTTCTCGATGTAAAAATTTTAGAAGACTCACGATCAAACTCAAGATAAAGAGGTCTATGGGGAGGCTCTTCATAGCGTGAATACGAATTCACTTCGCCAAGCTGATATGTTGGAACATACGTGAGCGATGAATCAGCAGAGAGAGAGGGAACGACCAGGTAGTAGATGAAGAAAAGGACAAGACTAGCTAACAGTCCAAAGAAAGCATATGGCGTTCGCATGCAGGAGGAACCAAAGAATTTGAGGTTAGTCGTGTTTACTCTCTTCTTCGGCTCTCACTATAAAAAGGCTAAGGCCTAAAATTAAAATCGTGAACTCGCTAACGTGATATCGGCATCAGCCCAAGCCTTATTAAATTCTTGTTGCGCATTCTTGGCTGCAAGAACTTGACCTTGCGTGTGTAAACTTTGAACAAGACCAAACAATGACCATCCATTTTGTGGATGATACTTCAAATCCTCACGGTAGACCTTCTCTGCTTCAGCAGCCTTTCCTGCTTGCAATAGCACCGCCCCCAGTACCTGTCTAGGTGGAAGATACCAATCTTTCGGTTCCGTATAGTTCAACCCATCCTCCAATGTTACCGCATGTTTCAAATGTTTGATAGCTAAAGTAAACTGACCTTCTGCCGCTTCAATCTCCCCCAATAAGACATGCTCAGCAATAGATAAAATCTGTGAAATATCATTCAAGTCAAAGATCGTCAAGGTCGCAACCGCTGGATCTTGCATCATCTTTCGAAGATCAGCAAGTTCTTTTCGTGCGTCATCTGCCTTCTCGTCTCTGATAAACGCTAGCCCACGTGTGTAATGCCAAATAGATGTGGGATAGACCAAATCCTCTGGAGGAGCCTGCGCTCGGAGAATCTCCGACCATTGCCCAAATAATGCCTGTGTATAAAGCGGCATCAACCAGAAATGTTGAAGTGTTCCGGCAAAACCCGGGTCACGCATGGCTTCAGGATTGACTTTGGCTGCGGTATCCTTAGCCGCCTGCATCGCCAATGATCGTTGCCCTGTTTTTGTGGCTGCAGCCCAAAGAAAGTGATAATTGTGGGGTACGTAGGCAGCCGTATAGATGCTTTCTGCATGCGAATGACTGAGATAATGTTGATCGACTTTCACAGCTTGCTGATTGGCGAGAGCCGCATCACGATAGTGACCTATTCGGATATAGATGTGGGCGGGCATATGGACCAAATGTCCAGACCCCGGCACTAACGCCTCAAGCCGTTTTGCACTCGGCAGGGCTTTTTCCGGATGTAGAGAGGCTTCTATCGTGTGAATATAGAGGTGATTGGCCAAGGGATTATTCGGATCCTGCTGTAAAGCATTTTCTAGGGTATTGATAATTTCTGCGGTCCAAGGCCTCGCCTCGCCTTGTTTGGTCCAAAAATTCCATGGATGCAAATCCATTAAGGATTCAGCCAATAACGCACCAATGACCGGATCGTTAGGAAATTGTTTCGCAACATTTCGCATCGCGTTCGCGTACGCCTGATCCAAATGACTTCGATCTTCAACAACATCTTGGCCATACCGCGTAGCGACAGCTTGTATGAGCGCTTGTTCTTTGTTTGTGGCCTTCCCTGACAGCATTAAAGCCTTTTGAGCTGCCGCATACGCTTGCGGCACCGCTGAGGCATCCATCGGTGCGTTAATATTTGGACCGAGCACCAACGCCTCGCCCCAGAAACACATCGCGCAGTTTGGATCGAGCCGCGCCGCTTCACGAAACGACCTCGCCGCCTCAGCATGATTGAAGCCATACGCCAAAATCAGACCTTGATCAAAATATCGTTGTGCCAGCGGCACGGATGTCGAAACGGAATACGAATGGTCACCTAAATTTTCATGAAGTGGCACATCGTTTTCACTTGCGACAGCATCAATGATGAACACAAAACTGAACATGAGACATGCCAGCAATTTCAACCAACTGACATGAGAGTATAAGTTCCTCATATAACTCCTCCTTATACAACATCCCATCTCACACTGATTATTACGGTTTAGACGCATTGCCTCATTTTACTAAAACCTTTTCAAACTTCCTAACCTACCAAGTCATACGGATCACTTCGTGAAGACACTTATTTCTGTGAGTGAAGTAACCGATAAGACCGTCATATCTACGTAGAATATCCGACATAGGTTCACCTCGACGATCAGTAGAAAGTACAGCGATTATGAGAATTCTTACCCTGTGTTATGAGTTTCCCCCACTTGGAGGTGGGGGCGCAAAAGTCGCGCATGGATTGGCAAAAGCACTCGTGTGCCGAGGCTATACCGTTGACGTGGTGACCATGGGCTATCCTGGGCTTCCGAAACAAGAGAGCGTGGATGGCATTACTATCCATCGGGTTCCCTGCATACGTACTCGAAAATCCATGTGCTATTCGCCTGAAATGATTCCCTACATTGTTTCGGCAGTTTCGGTGGCATTTTACCTTATCAAACAACATCGATACGATTTGATCCACGCGCACTTCATCTTTCCTGATGGGATTCTCGCCAAAACCATTCAAATGGCGAGTAGCGTACCATACGTTATTACGGCGCATGGTTCAGACGTACCAGGATATAACCCTGACCGCTTTCAAATGCAACACCGGGTTCTTGCCCCGTTATGGAAACTCGTCGCCCAGAGTGCCGAACGGATTATTTGCCCAAGCGAATCAATCGAATATCTCATTCATACCGCCCACGCCGCGATCAAGACAAGAATTATTCCAAATGGTATCAATGTTGATAAATTTAATCCAAGTCGACCCAAACAAAATCGTGTGCTCATCGTGACAAGAATGTTTGAAAGAAAGGGCGTGCAATATCTCTTAAAAGCTCTTGAAAATCTCGATTACGACTATGAGGTTCATATTGTTGGGGATGGACCTTACTTACAAACATTAAAGGGCCAGGTGGATGAAAAGAATCTTGATGTGAAATTTTGGGGATTTCTTGACAATCAATCCAAAGAAATTCGCGAACTCTACGAAACATCACGAATCTTTGTTTTCCCCTCCGAGGCTGAAAACTTTCCGATTGTGCTGCTGGAGGCGATGGCCGCCGGAATGGCGATCATCACGACAGAAGGAACTGGCTGTGCGGAGGTTGTTGGCAATGCCGCGTTGTTCACAAGGCCTCGAGATGCTGAGAGTATCAAAGATGCCCTCAAACGTCTCGTCTTTGACATCGATTACTGTACATCACTCGGAAAACTGGCACGGCAAAGACTCGAAGATCACTTTGGCTGGGGGACGATTTCTCAGCAATATTCGGAACTGTATGAGGAAATCTTCAAGTCCTCTCATCTCAATGACAAAGTCTGAAGTGAATAATCGATTCGTGGGGCCAAGACATCAACTGCCATTGCCGGCAAAATCCTATGTGCTGCATATTGTAATGAAACATGTGCCACAAGTTTTTCTACATATCTGAATCCATCAAAGAATATGAGAACCAGAATCATTTGGACATGTAAACTGATCATCACGATCCTTATACTGACATACATTTTTGCACATATCCCCATCTCATCAATCTGGAATGCATTCATCAGCATAGAACTGGCAGAAATCTTCATTCTGATTCCAATCATTCTGCTCTCGACTCTCGTTTCCGCAGGTCAACTGAAGGTATTCACAGACAATCATCACATGCACGTGTCCCTTTCCAGAGTTTTATCTATTAATTTTTCGACGGAATTCTACAATCTTTTTCTACCGAGCTACCTGGCAGGAGGAGCCATTCGCTGGCACAAACTCTCAAGAGACAATAAGAAGAGAGCAGAAGCCTTGGCGGCACTTATCCTCAACCGTGTCATCAACACCCTGACTCTGGCGTTGTTTGGACTTATCTGTTGGACGTATGACGACGCGATCATATCCAATGATTACTATGGCCTATTCTTTCTCGTGTTGTTCTTAGGGTTACTCGCCCTCTATATATTTCTTTTTAGCCAATATGTGTCGAGTGCGTTTCAACATATCTCACTCCATCCCAAGTTTCAATTGCTTCCCACTCTCATATCACGCGGCCTCTCAAAGCTCATCCACGCAGCAATGGAATATCAAAAATTGTCAGGGCGCGAACATGGCTTCATCTTTTTTCTTTCATGTCTTTGGCAAATTCTTGGTTGTACCTTTTATTTTCTTCTCGCACGATCGCTCGGGATCGAAATAAGCTTTGAAAGCTTAGGATGGATACGTTCGATTCTAGGTCTTCTACTCCTGTTTCCTCTCTCCATTTCAGGATTCGGTGTACGCGAAGGGGGTTTAATTTTTTTATTCGGTTACTTCGAGATTGTTCCCGCTGCTGCCATAGCCTTTTCGTTCCTTCTCTTCGCACGAACCCTGTTGCTTGGCTTTATCGGAGCATTCGTTGAAGCCAAAGGAACTCTCGCACCGGTCAAACAGGGAGCATGGTCATGAGCCACGTTCTACCCTCAGTGGCCATTATCATCCTTAATTTTAACAAACGAGAGGACGTGCTCGAATCCATAAAAAGTGCACTGGCAACCGAGTATCCAAACGTTCAGGTTCTCGTCGTAGACAATGCCTCGACAGACGGATCTTGGGAAGCGATTTCGAATGCCTATCCTACGCTTCTAAAGATTCAAATGCCCAGAAATCTTGGAGCAGCCAGTGGAAGAAACGCGGGATGGCAGTATATCAAAGAACATGCTTGTGCCGACTATCTCTTCTTTCTTGACGATGATGCGATTATCGCTCGCGATGCGATCTCATCATTGGTGTACGCCGTTCGATCAGATTCAACAGTGGGTATTGCATGCGGAAAAGGCTATACCCGTTACCCTTCGACGATCATCAATTCGGTTGGTATCCGAGCCAACTTGTATACCGGAATCATTGAAGATATCGGCGCGGGAGAAGAAGACTATGGACAGCACGACACACAACAATATGTTTCGGCCTGTGGATGTTTTGGGCTATTCATACGCAGCACATTGTTTGACCAACTCTGTGGATTTAAAGAGGCCTTCAATCCCTACGGGTGGGAAGATGTTGACCTTTGTCTCAGAGCCAAACGAGCAGGGTTCCGGACACTCTACGTTCCCATTGCCATCATTCACCATAAAGGCACAAAATTAGGGCGAAAACCTTTACCCCACTACGAGCAGACCAAAGCCCGAAACTACTTTTATCTCATTAGAGAACATGCCAATTTCTTGCAATTGCTCTGCATCGGCGTATGTCTTCCATTCCGATTGCTCGCCCTCATAACCAAATTAGTTCGTCAAGGTGATGGCAACATCATTGCCGCACACGCAAGAGGTGCTTGGCGTGCCATATGCTCACACTCAAGCCCTTCATGATAAATAGGGAGGTCAAATGATCCAGGGAAATAGTCCAACACAAAAGAATCAGGTCATCGTCATTGGCCTCGAAGCCGCAGAGCCCACCCTCATAGAAAAGTGGGCGCATGAGGGGAAACTTCCTACATTACAACACCTCATGAAACGAGGATCCTGGCGACGCTTAAAATCCACGACGGAAATTTCGAGCGGGGCCACCTGGGCCTCCCTCATCACCGGAACCAACCCCGCGAAACATGGGATGGGGTTCTATCATCGTCAACTGAAACCTGGGACGTATACACTACGGAAAAAATACGCAGACGAAACAGCGACAGATCCTTTCTGGGATTCGCTGAGTCATGGTGGGAAACGTGTCGCAGTTCTGGATATTCCGGATACGTTTGTCAACCAAAGTCTTAATGGAGCTATGCTCGTCGGGTGGGGCGCAGAAGGATTGAACGCCAAACAACATTCATGGCCAAAAACTCTTCTTCAAGATATTTTTGCTCAGTTTGGACATCATCCTTTAGAATTCTGGTATCAGGAGAGACCCAACACGATAACGGCCTGGAAAGAATTCACAGAGAAGCTTCTTGAGGGTACTCGTCGTCGTACACAGATCGCAAAATGGCTTCTCACTCAAGAACCGTGGGACTGTTATGTTATCGGTTACGCCGAGCCTCATTGGATCGGACATTACTTCTGGCATATCATTGACAAGAGACATCCTGATTATGATCCAGAACTTGAAAAATCCTGTGGTGATGCCATTCTCCGCATTTATCAAGAAGTTGATCACGGTATAGGCATACTCGCAAGTCAGTATCCAGAAGCCACGATCTTCATTGTCTCCAATACCGGCATGGGACCAAATTTAAGCGGCCAACATCTCCTTCCTCAAGTATTAGAACATCTTGGTTATACCAAAAAACCCTCGGCAAATGGGTTGAAAAGTTTCCTGCCCCATCAGAAGTGGGGCCCGTACTACGCTATAAAGAGCATAGAGACAATGGTCTCTCCTAAACTCATGGAAAAGACGAAACGAGTGATTCCGGAAAAACTCTGGGACAGTATTACCCGAACTGTTCTTACGATGGGCAATAACTGGAAGCAAAGCCTCGCCTTTGAGGTCCCATCTGATTATTCCGGAGCCATTCGCATCAATCTCAAGGGACGAGAGCCTCACGGACTTGTTGAACCAGGAGAGGAATACGACCAGCTGTGCGACCGCATTGCCCAAGATCTTCTTGATCTCGTCAATCCTGATACAAGTGAACACGCCGTTGCCGGCGTAATTAAAGTCAAAGATCTTTATGAAGGGAATCACCTCGATGAATTACAAGATTTAATCGTTCAATGGCAAGGAGATGCCCCGATTAACCACCTCGAATCTGAAAAACTCGGAAGAGTTTCTGGAATCTTGCCGGATAAACGATCAGGCGCACACATGGTCAACGGATTCATGCTCGCCGCTGGGAAATCACTCAAAGAAAATCAAATGTTGGAGGATGCGCACATTATGGACGTGGCACCAACCATTCTTCATCTTTTTCATGAACCGATTCCCGACATCATGGACGGCAAGGTTCTCTCTGACTTGTTTATTTAAAATGGAATGCCGGGCTTTAGGGAAAACAGGATTGAAAACCTCTGTCATTGGTCTCGGCTGTTCCCGTCTCGGGGCCAGTGTATTTGAAGACCACAAGACTAATCCCCAATCGTTCCTCCACTTTGCATTGGAACAGGGCGTCAATTTTTTTGACACTGCCGATTCTTATGGTTACGGCAACTCAGAACGTCTACTTGGTCAAGCCTTTCGTGGAAAACGAGATAAGGTTATCATCGCAACTAAAGGAGGATTTCTGCCTTCATCACTTGCACGATTCGGGAAATATGTGTTGCCGGTCATCGGGCCGTTTCGTTCACTTATCTCGAAGCAAAAAACTTCTCTCAAAAAAATATCTACTAAACGCCAACGATTTGACGTTTCATATCTTAAAAAGGCACTCGAGAACAGTCTGAGACGGCTCGAGACTGATTACATTGATCTCTATCAGTTACATAGTCCACCACGAACAATTTTAGAACGCGAAGAAATCTTTCACTTTTTAGCGCGATGTCAACAAGAAGGGAAAATTCGTTTTTACGGAATTTCGGTGAATACGATTCAAGACGGGGTGTTCTGTTTACAAATTCCAAACATTGCGGCTCTTCAAGTCCCAATCAATATCCTTGAACAGCAGGCCACCACAGATCTGCTACCTCAGGCTTTTTCCAAGACTGGCATTCTTGCACGTGTGCCATTTGCTCGGGGACTCTTAACGAATACACGGAGTGTCACAACAGGCAATCAACTAGGAACGCCCTCATCGTCATATCACAAGCTGAAACGTTTGTACGAAATGTGTCGACAGGAAGATCGAACCCTTTCCGATGTCGCTCTACAGTTTCTCTTACAGCAGCAATCTCTCTCCTCAATCCTAGTTGGGACGAAATCCATTCAACACCTCAAGGCCAACATTCTCGCCAGCAATCAACCAGCCTTAAGCCAGGACCTCATCTCCCATATCTCGTCTCTCAAAGAATCTATAGCAAAGACCAAAAAATAAATCCTAAAATATGTATAGATTCCCAGGTATGCCTGAGAATACTGTATCACACAACTGCTAATACACCGTTTAATAAAACCTGTAACGTTCCTTCCTTTTATGAGACTTTTCACTAAAAGGACAGAGATGAATCCCAAAAAATTTTCGCGTCGCGATATGCTCAAGATGGCCGGTGCGTTAGCACTCGCAGCCACGATTTCTGCTCCACGACGATCGTTTGGTAGCATGTGGAGTCAAATTTTTGCAGATTCACCGCGAACGGTTTCACCTATTACTCCAAATGATCAGTTTTACATTACCTCTTATCGAACACCCCCATTCATTCTTGCTGAGAACTGGACCTTGTCGATCAAAGGGCTTGTCAAGAATCCAATCACGATTTCATATCCGCAACTGCTCGCCCGTCCCAAGGTATCAGAAATAGTGACGTTGGAATGTGTCGGAAACGGAGTCGCGGGAGAAGCAATTGGCACAGCAGAATGGGAAGGCATTTCATTGAAGACTATCCTCGATGAAGCAGGCATTGATTCAAAGGTCTATGATGTGGTCTTTCGAGCTGCTGATGGCTATTCAGATAGCTTTACCCTAGAACGAGCTATGGTTGGAGATACCCTGATTGCTCACCACATGAATGGCGAGACATTACCATCGGGACACGGGTACCCGGCACGGATTATTGTGCCAGGCCTCTATGGGATGAAAAACGTTCAATGGCTGACTGAAATAGAATTAGTAGCAAAGGACTATCAAGGTTACTATCAGAAACAGGGATGGTCCGACAACGCGACCGTCAAAACCATGTCGTGGATCAGTGATCCACAAGACGGAGATACCCTGCAAAGAGGATTACCTAAGACAATGCAAGGTTATGCTTTTGCTGGCACTCGTGGCATTCGATCGGTGGAAGTCACAACCAACGGAGGCCAGACTTGGACTGCTGCGACACTGATGCCTGAGCTCTCTCCGTATGCATGGGTATTCTGGAAACATGCCTGGGAACCCAGCACAGCTGGAGATCATCGTCTACTCGTCCGAGCTACAGACGGCACAGAAGAACGCCAAACCTCAATCGCACAAGAACCATTCCCCGATGGCGCTGCTGGATTACAAGAGGTTATTGTTACAGTTGCTGGTCAAAGGAACAACTGAATAGGATTTCTGGAAAAAGAAAACCCGCAGCGCCTTACGAAGGCTTATACTCTTAAAACCTATTAAGCGCCGTTCAACACTCTTCTCTTTCAAACTACAAGAAAAACATGATTTTTGGGTCAACCTAGACAAACTGATTTGTCCTTCGCAAATCGTGCACATAAGATACATGACTTCTCGCATCCTCTAACAGAATGACCTATCATGTGCCGCAGTAGGATAACTTGTTCTATCATCCACAAATTTCTATCCACTTTCGTTTTCTAGATCAATCGGCAGATGCTTCATACAGTCGCCCTCATCAAGCGATTCTTCCTTCACCCGATAGAGAGATAGAACGAGAATGACGAAAGGGGCTATCCCATTCGAAAGTGTGGGGGCGCAAAATCACCGGTCTACGAGGAATGTTCCTTATGACAGCGGGGTCGCCGGCTTTCTTGCAGAATATTATACCGTTCCTATATAAACCTGGATATGTTCAAACACATAGGCATCTTCAGGTTTCATCCCTAGCTACCCGCCGACGCCTTCGCTCCTTTCTCACTTCTCGATACGCATCACAAACTAATTTTTCTTGAAGAAACGATAAGGGATGGCTGTGTCTGCAGCAGCCATATTGCGAGGCAC
Organism: Nitrospirales bacterium; assembly: GCA_965223675.1. GTDB lineage: Bacteria > Nitrospirota > Nitrospiria > Nitrospirales > UBA8639 > JAGQKC01. The sequence continues at coordinate 1,850,882 of OZ245013.1, forward strand.
AAAACCAGAACTGAATAAGTTCTGATAAGTTTCAGATAAACACATGGAAGTCAATACCGCCCCAACAAGCAATCCGTTTACTGCCTCACAAATTTCATTTCGAATCACCAGTACGTCTAGTAATAGACTATCTCCTGAACCAGAGGTTGCTTCAGATACTCGAGAACAATTGGTCTTTGCGCGGAGGCAAGTTCAAAAGTTACTCAAAAGTCTTCAATCCATCAACACGCCGCTACCCACCACACATCTCCTTCGAACTGGTGGATCTGGAATTCAGGCGGCAACCACAAGTTCAAGCAGTGATCTGGGTCTCACGACGACTGCAGCCACGTCTACCGTTTTACAATCAACCGAAGAGGTCAACACGGCATCGACTTCTTTTTCACCATTTGGACCATCCTTCACAGGAAGTTCAACCTCACTTGCTACCATTGGCGGAATCTACGACGGAGACAATGGAACCGATACTTTGACATTCACCGTCACGACTGGAGGAGTTGTCGGGGTTTCACCAGTTTTGGCATTAGAAGTTCGAGACAGTCACGACCAACTCGTCGAAACGATTAACTTAAATCTTTATCAAGCTGATGATATCTACACGTTACAAAATGGGCTCGAATTAAGTTTTAGCTCAGGAACGCTCACAGCGAGTGACACATTTACAGTCGACGTCTCAGATTCTACGGGCAGTGCCGTTAACGCAGATAACCCCTTCAATGGAACCCGAAATGACAACCCCAATTCTGACAGTGGCTTGTCCGTTTCTGCTGGTTCATTTGAAGTCAACGGTATTTCGATTACTGTAGACGCAGACGATACCCTCAACAGTGTTTTAACCAAAATCAATCAATCCAGCGCAGGGGTCACTGCTACGTTTGATTCAGGTACGGAAACAGTGACCTTGACACAAAATACATCTGGAGCAACACCCACGATCGCGGTTGGCAATGATACATCAGGTTTTTTAGCAGCTACCAAACTCAGCGCTGCAACGGCTGTTCAAGGTCAGGACGAGATCAAGGATGAAGATAGGGCACTCAGCGAAGTCGCGAAATTTTCCTCCGTGACCAGCGGTTCGATTCTCATCAATTCGATCTCAATTTCTCTCAATGTCCTGACTGACTCACTCAACGATCTGATTACTCGTATCAATAGCTCCGCGGCTGATGTCACTGCTAGTTTCGATGGCACAAGACAGCGTGTTTCAATCACTGCCAATGATTCGGAAGATTCACTCGTCTTGGACAGTAACAGCACTGCCTTCTTTGCGGACCTTGAGATTACGGACGGTACGTATAACTCAACGCAAGGGACGGTCATCTCGAATACGGTGCGAAAGGGTGTCTCGGCACATAGAACGGCCGAATTCGTGAACGCCCTGAGGGAGGTCGGAGAAGCTTTAAATCCATTGTTTAATAACCGACAGTTTTCAGGCGATCCGGGACCGTTCTTGAACCAACTCCGTGCCGACTTTCAATCAACCGTTGCTGACATTTTCAACGCTGACGGACCTCGATTCAGAAGTCAGTTTGGAATTCACTTTGATTTCAGGCCAACTTCTCGTAATGTTTTTGATTTAAAATTGTCTGGTATCGACCATAATCTCTTGACCACAGAGCTTCGAGAAAATCCTACTCGTGTCAATAGACTACTCTTTGGTTTGACGTCGACCACCGACGATGGGCTCATTGAATCTGTCATCGCCGTACTGGAAAAAGCCGACTCTGACTTAAAAGACAAACTCGGAGACACAGGAAGTCTTGTCGATATTTTCGTGTAGAATATTTGTCAATACCCTTCATTCTTCCATCTAATACCTTGCTCATCCCTAAAAATTTTCAAAATCTCACCATCTTCTCTTTCTCTTCATTGCCAAATACGAGAATTGCTGCAGACTTTTGGGTACCCTCGCAGAGAACTATCGCCAATAGAATAGGCTGTAACGTTTTCTCACTTATTCAGACTACCTCTTATTCGTCATGAGCGAACGAGACGTTAAGTGACTATCGAGAAACCTCATCAGCACAAATTCATGGCTGCCGCCTAACTGGATGAACGATGAAATTTTTACCAATAATCATCTCTCTCACGTTACTCTATGGCTGTTCATCTGTTCCCCGCTCATTCTCGCCAGATCAATCAATCGTTCCAAGAGAGTTTTCACACAATGCTTTTGACATGGTCCTCCAAGCACACGTCACCGATGGGGTGGTGCAGTATCCCAACATTGCAAAAGACCAAAGATTCACAGACTATCTAGACCTACTCAATCACGTCGCGCCGACTCAGCTTCCGACGCCAAATGATCGACTCGCGTTTTGGATTAATGCCTACAATGCCTTTGCGATGAAAGGTATTGTCGACGGGTACTCTCCAAGCACCTTCACTGGTCGGTACCAATACTTTGTGAGCCAACGATACGCCGTTGGCGGTGAGACGATTAATCTCTATGACCTAGAGCGCGAATTGCTTATTCCCGATTTTCGGGAACCTCGTATTCATTTTGCAATCGTCTGCGCCTCTCAATCATGTCCCAAGCTACGATCCCGGGCATTCTACCCTGATCAGATCGACCAACAGTTGAATGACAGCGCACGACGATTTATCAATGATTCAACCCGAAATCTCTTTGACCGACAAAAGAAAATCGCGTATCTGTCAAAAATCTTCGATTGGTTTACGGAAGATTTTGTCGATCATTCGGGATCACTCGGGAAATATCTAGCCCAGTACGTCAAGGATCCCGAATTAGCACAGGAACTAGAAAACGATTTGTATATCATAGATTTCTTGGACTACGACTGGTCCCTCAATGGTGTGCAACCTCAGCCAACAAATGACGCATCTTAGTGTCAGATAACGATGTCAAATTATCCCTTGGACTACCCGCCCAATGGAAGTGTGCGCCGTTTGTGAAGTAGCTTACCAAAAATTCATGGAATACGTTGTAACATTGAGCAATATCCACAGACTACCCGACACACAAGTGTATCTCTGTTATGCGAAGGTGAAGAATGATACACTTCTTTTCTCAATTCCTACTATTTAAGGAGGGGCTCTCAATGTCCAACAAAACGTTACTCATGGGTGCTGCACTGTCAGGACTGCTCATCGCATCGGGGTGCGCCCATTCTCATGACAGCATGTCAGGATCTCACATGGCCAAAGGCCAATGTCATGGAGTCAATGACTGTAAAGGCCATGGTGAGTGTAAAGGAGCCGGTCATTCGTGCGAAGGCAAGAATGATTGCAAAGGTAAAGGCTGGATCGGCATGTCAAAAGCCGATTGTGACGCTAAAGGTGGACGGTACGTCGCCAAAGCCCATTAACCTTCACTCAGCATGATGTATTGATGAATGATCAATCTCAAACGGCTTCACGCCACGCACGGGTCGGGGTGGGGCTTCGTCCCACCCACTACCCTCACCTGGAAGCTAGGCCACCGACGTCCATGACCTGGTTTGAGGCCATTAGTGAAAACTATATGGATTCCGAGGGACGTCCCCTTCAAATGTTAGAATTAATTCGTGAAGACTATCCAATTGCTCTCCATGGCGTCTCGCTCTCGATCGCCTCTACCGAGGGACTTCGTCCAGAGTACTTGAAACAACTCAAGCGGCTTAAAGAACACATTGAACCATTTATCGTGTCCGATCATCTCTGCTGGACTGGCCTCCGCGAGGCAAATTTACACGACCTCTTGCCAATCCCTTACACGGAGGAGGCGTTAGCCTTCATCCTCAAACATGTCGACCAGGTGCAAAACGCGCTTGGCTGTCAGATTCTGTTAGAGAACGTTTCAACCTATCTTCGGCTCCCTGATTCAACCCATTCCGAGTGGGATTTCCTGACAGCGCTTGCCAAACAATCCGGCTGCAAGCTTCTTCTTGATGTCAACAATCTGTACGTGAACGCGAGGAACCATGATTTTGATCCGATAGTCTTTCTTGAATCGATTCCGACTGAATTGATCGGGCAGATTCATCTGGCCGGCTACACCGACATGGGAACGTACCTCTTTGATACTCATTCGAAACCCGTGTATCCAGAAGTGTGGGAATTATTCTCTAAACTTATTGCTCGAGCTCCGGAAGTTCCCTTCCTCCTGGAATGGGACGAGAACATTCCAGAGTTTTCAGTATTGGAAGCTGAAGCACAAAAAGCCGCAAGAATTTGGGAGTACCATCATGGGCACACTCACGCTGAATCAATATCAGCGTCTCTTTTCGCAAACAGCATCTAGACAGGATCACGAGGCGCCCGACAAACGCCTGCGTCTCGCCGTCACGCCCGGGAAGGACCTCACAACCCTCGAGGCGCTTGAAGTCTACCGACATGGGTACATTGTCAGACTTACGGAAGCCCTCGGAGAGACATTTGAAGCGGTTTGGTGGATTTCAGGCGATGAGGAATTTTTCCGTTTAGCGAAAAGTTTTATTCTCAGCTATCCGTCTCGCACCTATAATCTCTCTTCATACGGAGAAGAATTCGCAGACTTTCTTCAAGAAGAACGTCCGTTTCCAGATCTTCCCTTTCTGCCAGATCTTGCCAGGTTCGAATGGATGTTCAAAAACATTTTCCACACACGACAACATGTTTCGGTTTCCCCGAAAACCATCCAAGATCTCGCACAACAAGGCACAATACATTTTCGATTCGGATCATCCGTCCGGATCTTCTCTTCACCGTATGCCGTCTACGATATCTGGAAGCTTCGTGACACGTGCCATGAAGGACACCCACCGGCTGACTGGGCACACGAGCAACACCTTTTGCTCTACAAAAAACATGATCAGATATTCGTGAATGAATTACAGGAAGTCGAATATTGTCTCCTTCAAAAATTGTTGGCGAACCATACATTAGAAGACACGCTCAACGAGACGAGCCAACGATTTCCACACATAACTCAAACACAAGTCTCTCAACTGTTCCAAGTCATGGTGCACACGGGAATTATTCATCACATTGAAGGATCTGCATAACCTACCGACTGCTCTTGGACTTATGGGTTCTCATGATTCCTCTCATCCATGATACGGCTAAACCCACACTGAATCTTCTGCGTGGTCGTCCGATCCTAGCCATCTTCGAAGTCACGCTCCGTTGCAACTCCGCTTGCGGGTATTGTGATCTCCCACTCAATGAGGGTCGATACGAGATGAACCGACAGGAAATTCATCGAGTGTTCAGCCATCTCTATCAAGAAGGAGTGCGCTTTGTGTTTATCCAAGGTGGTGAACCACTTCTACGAAAAGACCTCTCCGAAATCTTAAACGATCTGACAGACCTTGGATTCAGCCTGAGTCTCATTACGAACGGAACCAAACTAACGCCAACACTCGTCAAGCGATTAGCGAAAAATCCTCTGAATATCTCTGTGAGTTTAGATACCCTCGATCGAAATCTCTACAAACACATTCGGGGGGCCGACCAGCTGCATCTCGTGCTTAATGGCCTTGAGGCCTTAGCCGATTATCCACATCCGAAATATCTCACGTGCATCGTCAGCGAAGCCAATCGAGAGCATGTGTTAGATGTCGTTCGGTTTGCTCGTGATCGAGGATTCATTCCTGTTGTGGGCGCTTATCATTGGGACATCGAACGGTATGGCAAAGTGGACTTAACGCTCCAATATCAAAAGAGCACCGCTATTTCCGTTTTTCAAGAAGTGTTGAACTCAGGGCTCGTCCCTCGTGGCTATTTCCGTCAATACTTGCGCGATAATATCACCTGGTTGAACGGAGATCCCCTCAGACAATGTGATGCCGGTCGCTACAGCATAGCAATCGACGCCTCAGGCAACGTAGCCCCTTGTCTGGCCCTTCAACATACGGGCAACTTACGCACATCATCCCTTGATGAAATTCTGACACGTTTCGATCAAGATACGATCAGAGAATGCTCAAACCGATCTTCATGCAACATGCTTTGCAGTCGTGTGATTGGGGCAACCTTGAATCAGCCAATCAATGCCCTGCTCACGCCAACGAGAGTTGAACCGTTTCTCCGGAGCCCGACATATGTTGCTTCAAACTGACGAGCGACTCCCCCTCGCAAGACTGTTGCAGTTCATTGAATTCGGTGAACGAATCGCCCATGCGTGCGCCAAAGCTCAAGCCGCCATAGCTCCAGATTTTGGCACGCATCGATTCTTAAAAGAACAAGCACGACAAGAAGCGGCTCACGCCTACATCTTTCATACTACGATTACGTGGATTGCGCCAAGACACCTCGGCGACTCACCTTTTTCTAGACCCTTTGCTCACTATCAGCGCCTCATCGAGTCTGCTTTACGCCGAGGGGATTTTTTCGAGACCATTTTGGCCGAGCAAGTCATTCTCGAAGGCCTAGGCGAAGTCACACTCAGGAAACTCGAAACCGGCCTCTTAAAGCGAGAGGCTCCACTACAACGACTTCGACGAATGTTTCTGCAACAAGAGGAAGCCCACCATGGATTTGGAACGAGAACGCTTGAAAGAGCGATCGAGAGGGGTGAGGTATCAGAACGTTATCTTCAAGAGCGAGCCTACGATTACGTGCTCTTGGCAAGGTCGATGATCACAACCGGACAAGAGTTATTGCATGAGATGACAGAAGATCCTGAATGGTACCTCACCGAGTTTTACCATACATTACCGGGATGGCTAAGCGAGTCCCCAGCCCACGCGGTCGCGTAGCATGAAGCCATATGTAGATCAAGATGGACTATAGCCGTTTCAAATAACTTCCTATCGACGCCCCAGACAGCGGGGAGAAAGTCAGAAAAAACCTCTGGAACGTATTTGGATTCGCTATAGTAATGATGAAATAGTAGGACGGATTCATTGACTATTCTCTTAATGATTGCAAATATCATGATCATCGTGAGGAAAAACGACATGAGTTAGCAAAACCCACTCCGTAAGTTATCGTTACGGCTTTGCAGCTAATCAAAAGCAATCTTCTGATTTTACGAGATACGATTCACGAGCAACGGTCAATGATCTGGGTTATCATTCCAACTCTCAATGAAGAACAAGCTCTGCCGGCGACTCTCGAAGCGCTGTTTCATCAATCGGGTGAGTATGAAGTCGTGGTTGTTGATGGAGGCAGCACGGATCACACATGTGAAATCGTCGTCAATAATCCACGAATTACTCTGTTAGGAGCGCCCAGAGGCCGAGCTTCGCAGATGAATGTAGGGGCTGAATATGCATGGAATTGCAGACACTCCAGTGACGATTGGCTGCTCTTTCTTCACGCTGACACGATTCTTCCACCTGATGCCTTGAGTGAGTTACATCGCCTCCACCCTCAACCGTCAATCCAGGCCGGGGGGTTTACTCATCAATTTTCTGGCAACGACTGGAGACTCCGCTTGATCTCCTGGTTAGATAATTTCCGCTGCACGAGATCTCATATTATTTATGGAGACCAAGCGCTCTTCGTACGCCAAGGGTTGTTTGAACGAATTGGAAGATTTCCGGATCAGCCCATTCTTGAAGACATTGCGTTCGGAGACAAACTGTTGCAATATACCGTCCCACAGGTTCTACAGTCCTCTGTTGTCACAGATGCCCGAAAGTTTCTTCGTATGGGAATCTGGAGAAGTCTGACACGAGTCTTGCTGATCATCCTGCATGTCGAATACGGACTCCCTACTCTCACTCCTGCGTTTTTTCAAGATATCCGTTAACCCCTTCTGACCGTCACCAAAGACAAGAACCCTTGAGGGCCAATTCCTTTTCTTGCGGTACAATCTGCATACATGTTTGCCTCGATGGTAGATTTCTACTAGCTCCTTCCTGACTTACACCTCTCGTCCACGATCAAATTCCGTATACAAACGAGCAGTCGTACGATGGAACAAGATCCCTGTAAACTTTGGTTTCGCATCGTAGGCAATACAACCTCCAAGATCTATCATGAAACACGAGCATTACCTGGAATTTCTCGAATATGTAGTAACTGTACATATTATGACTCAACTGACAATTATTCAGATACATACCGCACACGACTCCGAAGATCGCAGAGAAACTTGAAAGATCGTGTATCCTCGATTACCCCTCTGAAAGTCACGGAAAGCTAAAGAAATTCGAAAAGAATTGCCGATAAGGTCCTGTAACTAGTTATGGCAAGAGACTCAGACATAAACTCATCCAACGACTTTACAGCCTTTCTGCGTGATTTTAACGACGTGGACTTGAATCATTATACCTGCTTTGCGGGGGAATTCAGGGATCAACGGCTCGAGGCTGGAGCCATGGCAGAGGCTGGATTTTGGAATACGGTGGTCAATCTTTGTATCGACGAACGTTTGCGACGAGAAGGAGAGATTCGTCGTTTGGAGTACATGTATCGAACGGGCTTCGATCCGCAAGAAGAAGAATACTAACCAACCCTCACCGCTCATTCCAGTTTTACACTCACTTCTTCAATTTCGCTAATCGTTCTTGTGCCTTTTTGGCCACGTCACTTTCCGGGTTCATCTGAATGATGAGTTCATACAGTTGTGCGGCGTGCGTACGATTACCCTGCTTTTCCTCAAATTGTGCAGTTTCAAACAACTGTTGAGGGTCTTCCCCGCATCCTAAGAAGACCCCTAACGCCAGCGCCAATAACCCTACTTTCAGCCATGTCATGCACAGATGTTTCATCACGTGATTCCTCCTTCTGTTCAAACGAGTTTTGTTATCCATGGTACATTTAGAATCTTTCTCAGTATGGCCTAGCCATCATGTCATGTTATGACAAGCACCAAACGTATTTCTTGGCTTCCCACCGCAGGGTAAAGATTTGCAGGGAACCAAGCCGATAATAGTTAGAAAGGCCAGCCTGGGCTCATGGTCACATTGAACTGGTCTTATATGGAACGATCATGAATGCTGTTCGCGATCTTGCAAAATCCTTAAAGAGTTTTGACGACTGCGAAATTCGAGTCTATACCCGGTTTGCGACTGAATGGCGTGACCAGCGGCTGACGGAAGGCTCTGCCGAAGAAGTGGCCTTCTGGAATGCTATTGTGTCGATGTTACTGGAAGAACGTCAACGACGAGCGACCGAGGTCAGACGATTAGAAACCATGTATCGGACTGGGAAAGACATGAAATCCTCAAATCCGGATGACGACTTCCCTGACGATATCCTAGACGATTACGCCAGCCTCTGAGTCTTAATCCTTCCTACCCTCAATAATTTCAGTCTCTTTTTGTACCGGGAAAAAGTAAGGAGTAGAGCCACCTTAGACTTGATTTCTTGATGAGGGTCTGTCGCTCTACCGTTCTCATTTCAGCCAAGGGGCACATCACATAATGGCTCGCTTTCCGCGGTTTTTTGCGCCGAGCTTCTCCCTGCATGTCATTCAACGGGAGAACAATCGTCAGGTTCTGTTCTTTGATGAGTACGAGACTGCTCTTTACCTCTCTTAGTCACACTTGACTATCTAAAGGTATCTGCCAATTTTCTCTCATATTTCTCGTATTTATAAAAATCTTCTATTACCGCCACCGTAGTAGGGCATTCGGCTGTTCGCTATGTGAGCCTCAAATGATTCGAGGTGATAACCTCATTAAGCCAAATCACTTTGAGTCCATTTTTTCTCAAAAAGATTTTTTTGAAAAGTTGACAAATAAAGTTAAAAGATTACAATTCTTCTCCACACCTAGTACTTGCCTATACCTAATGCCTATGCATCCAAGGAGAACTCGATTCAGAGACAAATCAACTAGAGGCCGGAAAGGATGGAGAAGGGTACCTTATAGTTGGAGGATTCATTATGAAATTACAAACAATGTCATTCACTTCGGGTGGGAAGTGTATTTGTGACAATACAGTTACGATAAAACCCTTCTGTGCAGTCTTTACCATCGCAGCTTTTCTTTGGGTATCTCCCTCACTTGCGACCACAATTCCCTACAACTTGAATGGAACACTGGAAGACGGCGGCCAGTTCATGGGCACCTTCACACTATCTACTAAGGCGGTTGACCTTGCGCCTTCAACATCCATAGGGTTATTTGATCTGGAGAAGGTCAACATTCAATTAGTCAATACCAATTTATTCATGTCGGGACCCTCCACTGCCACCAGCGGCTCGGCAAGCAGTGCGAGGTTATTTCAAACATCGAGCCAGCAGGATCTTTTAATAAACTTTACTTCAGATGATGGTCTTTCCGGTGTGTTTGTCGATGGCTTATCATTTGCTCCGTTCGTGGGAGATCCGAACATTCCCTCACCCATCCAAGGCAATTGGACCATGGGTGGCTTTTTCGATGGCGCTGGCAATGTGTCAATATCGCCAGCATTGAACTAGCCCCCATCCCCGAACCCAGTACCATACTGCTCTTTGGCTCTGGCCTTATGGGATTGGCTGCATCGCGGTGGAATACACGGCGAAATACAAGGAAACAAACAAGCGTAGACTAGACACGAGAGAATTTCTTATCGAAGAGCCCTTGACAACATAAAGCAAGGGCTCTTTTTGTCTAGAACCAATTCAGACGATAGAGCAAATTGTCCGAACATAGTAGGATCGGGCGTCTTTTTTGATAGCTGCACAAGAAAAACACAGACCCCATCTTGATAGTCAAGCGCTACACATAGCCACGGATATTCTTAGTGAGTACCATAGCGGAATTGTGGGCGATCAATCAGAGAAAGCAAGTGCGGGCATAAAAAGACTCCCGACCCCTTTTTCAGACCCTGAACTAAGGTGGATTTCTTCAGATAGGACCAAAACGTAGTGCTACAAGCATTGGAATGATAGAAATCATGAAATGACAAAATGCTTCAAAAATTATTTTTTCAACTAGTAGTTATATTGCTGTCTCTTCTTATTTCCTCAGGATGCTCTACGCTCCAATATGTATCTTATAGCGTTCCATCATTAAGCGATTCATCTATAAAAACTTCTCGGTTTGGTGATGGTATTGCCTTCAATATATCAGAGACTTGCATTGCGGTTAGAGAACAAAGCCCAAGTGCGGAATATTGGAACCTTTTTTTAGGGCCCCTAGTCTTTCCTATTTTTCCTTGGGAAATATTCGGATTTTTTGGTCGGAGTCAGCCTGATCAATTTTGGGTGACGATCGATGTGCAACCTCGAGAGTTCGATCTTGCCCTCGACCTTTCAAAAGCGTGGTTGATCACTCAAGATGGCAAAAGGCTCACCGTCAAGTCCTTTGGCCTCCACCATCACTATGAGGTTCCACATTCTATCCAGCCTTTTTCCGATGGGATGGAACCCATAGCAATACCAGTAGGCTATCACTTCAGGAAATATGGTGGACCTTTCGCAACCCTCTTTGCTTTAGGTTTCGATAAACCCTCCCCGGATTCCCAGATGAGTCATTTTGAGATTGAAGGGCTCACGAGCCATAAAGGACAAATCTCTTTTCCAAAAGTTACCTTTTCTCCAAAAACTGCATACCTTCGCATGTTATTTAGCGGGCAGGGACGAGATAATATATCTCCGATCGCCTACAGTGGTGACGGTCTTTGCGGGAAGACGGCTCCAAAGGATTAGGTGGAGATTAGGGGACACTGAGTAAGTTAATGGACCTCTCAACCATCGTTAAGACATCGTCGTACGACGATGTTAGAGGTGGCTCCAAAGTGTATGAATAAAGGAATAAAGGGGTCGGGAATCTTTTTAACTACCCGAAAAAAATAGGGTTAAGTCGTATGGTGGCTAGTTCATGTGATTAGAGTTGCCAAGAAGAGAGAAGTAGAGTCTAGTATCGGACGTTTAGACCATAGTAACACAAGGCTATTCATAATGGGTCCACATGCGAAGAACCTTCACCACTTTTTCTTCTGGTAAGACTTGATAGACCAGTCGATGTTGAATGTTGATTCGTCGGGAATAGGCGCCAGTCAAATCTCCCAACAATTTCTCGTAAGGCGGTGGGCTTTTGAACGGATTAGCCTGGAGGAAAGTTATTAGCTTTTGTGCTTGACCTTTGAGACCACTTGCCGCCAATTTTTTAGCGTCGCGTTTGGCCTGTTTAGTGAAGACAACTTGCCATTTCACCACCGCAGTTCCTGGGAGCACTCTGAAATTGGCGTCTTTAGACCTTTTTGAATCGATGCTCGCATTCCAGGAATTGACAGTAGATAGAGCGTTTCCTGAATCGCTTTCCAATCTTCTTCGGCCAAGAGAACAGCATTGGCTCGTTTCCCAGTAATCGTAATCGGCTCATGTGACTGCGCTGCTTCATCAATAAGCCGATAGAGCTGAGATCGTGCTTGACTTACTGACAGAACGGTAGGTGACTTGTTTTTCATCTGAACTTCCTTTGACTCTTAATCGTACGATATAACGTACGCTTCGTCAAGGTCTGATAATGGGAAGAAGGAAAAATAGGGTCAGACTCGTTTGGCACCTTTTTTTCAGGTTGACGGCATCCTTCTCAGCCTCAGGGTATGACTTGCCTGTCCCTCAACTTAGCCTCTCAACAAATCTCACATCTCACATTCTTCTTTCAATCACATAAAACCTTTTCATGCGTGGATGGCCACGCATGCCCATCAAACGTCCCTCCATTATCACGACATCCACGCATCAGCCAATCTTATAACCTATTGAAACATTGATGGTTTTTGAAATTCTCTCTTGGCACCTTCATTGCTCAATCCAGCAAGCACATTCGCGAAGCCGGTCGTTTCCCGGAAAGGAGGTGAGCATGTTGAATGGAGCACAATCGGCTACAAAGAGATGACCCATTGAACAATCGTTCTACTTATTCACAACTGTCAGGTCGCTGACTACTCATCACAACCTATGGAGGATTTCATGAAACACGACACACATCGCCAAAACTTTCAAAAAGATAATGTACAGGAGAAACCGGCAACGCCACGGTCAGGATCAGAGCCTTCCTCAAAAGAGACGGTCATGCTAGTGGGCGGGCTTTTGGTTTTGACCTTGGGAATCGCCGGCATGTGGATGGTGTCCGAAGATGAGCCATTACACGCAAATGCTTCAAAAGCCGTCGATATGCAACAGGTGTCAAAAGCGTTTCAACCCGTCACGTCTAGTCCGTCACCGGATCAGGACGAAGCCGCCTCATCCTCTTCGGCTACTCTGGTCTCTCTGGAACAAGAATCTTCCGCTTCAGGGGATCACAGGTCTTCTGATGGAGTAGACATCTACTTCGAATTTGACCAAGCCGCGCTGTCCGAAGATGCCAAAGTTTCGATTCAAGAGAAAGTCGACCAATTTAAGGAGAATCAGGGTGAGAGCATTATCGTACAGGGCCATACTGATCAAAGAGGATCGGACACCTACAACAAGGCACTAGGGCTTCGCCGGGCTAAGGCGGTGAAAACCTATTTGGTGTCTCAAGGCATCCCGGAGTCTTCCATACAAACCAAGAGTTTGGGATCACAGAACTCTATCTGTTCAGAAGATTCCGAGGAATGCTTTCAACAAAATCGACGTGCCCAGGTCATCGTCACAGAAGATCAACTCTCAGCGTCTTCTGGCACTCCTCTCATGACGGAAACGACGACAACAGAACAGGAAAATCTCGTGACCGTGGAATCGGACAATTTTACCTCACCTCTCTCTGAGGAAAATTCAACGCCTACCACAGCCTTACTCACTGAAAATGATGAAGGAATGGCATCAAGCGAATCCACGCCTGAGACGGAGGCCCAACCTTGACGTAGCCTCATGCGAGCTGCGGACTGGTCCCCCATCCGGCTTCGCAGCTCGCTTCTTCTTGGGAGCTCATTGCCGCTCAGACATACGACTTATTCATACGCCAGAAAAGGATTGAAGTCATGCTGTGCATTCCAACCCGGCATTCGACATTTCCGAAAATATTCAGAAAAACTTTTCCAGTTTTTCTGGGTCTATTGCTCATTACGATTTTCGTGTTGTGGACGGATACGCTTTCCCACGCCAAGGCTTCGCCAGCTGAAGAGACAACTTCAATCAACGAAGCGACACAAGGCACACTGTTGCTCCGAACCGCCACACAGGAGAGATTGTCTCCTGCACCAACCCTTCACACCAACGCCTATATCTCGGTCACTGGTCTCATTGCGAGAACGATTGTCCATCAAACGTTTCAAAATCCAGGGACCGATTGGGCCGAAGGTGTTTATGTCTTTCCTCTCCCAGAAACGGCCGCAGTGGATCACCTTCGTATGCATATCGGAGAACGGATTATTAAAGGGATCATCCAAGAACGAGCTCAGGCGCGGAAGACTTACACTAAAGCCAAAAGAGAAGGGAAAAAGACGAGCCTGATTGAACAAGAACGACCCAATATGTTTACGACATCCGTCGCGAACATCGGACCGAATGAACGCATCACCATAGAAATCGAATATCAAGAAATCGTTCGGTATGAAGATGGACAATTTTCTTTACGCTTCCCTATGGTGGTAGGACCTCGATACATTCCTGGTTCGCCTGAACGCTTACGTGGAGATATATCCGAACCCGATGGGCAGGGATGGGCAAACAATACTCATCAAGTACCTGATGCGTCACGTATCACTCCGCCCGTCCAGCGTCCAGATGACGGCCCCATCAATCCTATTTCACTGACCCTGGACCTCGCGCCAGGATTTCCCATTGCTGATATTGGCTCGAGTTATCATGCGATCCAACGAACAAAGAAGAGCGAAGACCATTACGAGATTGCCTTAAGAGAAGGAGAAGTTCCGGCGGATCGAGATTTTGAATTGATATGGAAGCCCACACAAAATCACGTACCGAAGGTTGCGATGTTTACTGAAAAACGTAATAAAGAAACGTACATGCTGCTTATGGTGATGCCTCCGGCAACCGTCTTTGCTGATCAAGCGGCCTTGCCACGGGATGTGACATTTGTCATCGATACGTCGGGGTCCATGTATGGCACCTCTATTGAACAAGCCACGTTGGCCCTACAACTCGCGCTGGAGCGTCTGAAATCGCAAGATCGATTTAACATCATCCAATTCAACGATAAGACACACGCATTATTTTCTTCATCTCAACCCGTCACGTCAAAAACCATTCAAGAAGCTACATGGTATGTCCAACGTCTTGTGGCGGAAGGCGGAACCGAAATGTTGCCGGCCCTAGAACAAGCATTACCGAGTCAAGGATTCACTCCAGGCTTGCGACAAGTTGTTTTTATCACCGATGGGCAAATCGGAAACGAAGCCCAATTATTTCAATCCATCCAGCAACATATCGCACACACTCGGCTGTTTACAGTGGGGATAGGATCAGCACCGAATAGTCACTTCATGCGAAATGCCGCGAAATACGGCAGAGGAACCTTTACGTACATTGGTCATACGGCTGAAGTGCAGGACAAGATGAATGAACTTTTCCAAAAGCTCGAACATCCCGTCATCACGGACATTGAGCTTGAACTTCCCGCAGTAGGCCCCACTGAGATTCTCCCTGAACGGATACCCGACCTGTACTTGGGTGAGCCAATGATGGTGGCTATCCGATCTACGGCCACTCCCGATCAGGCAACAGTTAAAGGGAAAATCGGGGCAAGAGAATGGAAAACGACTCTTGCCCTTCATACAGCCTCTCAACGCCAAGGCATTGCTATCTACTGGGCGAGACACAAAATTATGACGTTAATGGATAGCGAGATTGATCCGCGAGAACAGAATACTAGGCGTGAACAAATCATTGACATCGCACTGAGTCACCATCTAGTGAGCCGTTATACCAGCCTCGTTGCGGTGGATGTCACCCCCACCCGATCCTCAGATCAAACATTCTCCAGCCATGCGATGAAGACCAACCTTCCTTATGGGCAAAACTACACGAAAATCTTTGGACTGTCGGCCGGAGCGACACCAGGACTCTGGCATCTGACATTGGGATTGCTTTTTCTTCTGATCGCCAGTGCAGGGTATCAATGGTCAAGAACTCGATCATAATCCGTTCATTTCTCATCGTGTTCACATCCACTGTGTTCATTGTTGGCATCTGGCATACGGGACACGGAGCATGGATTTACATGAAAGCTGAACTTGCTCAGTATCTCTTGGAACGAGCATGGACGGAGACGTTAGCAGGAAACCGACATGTTTCGCCCTGGCCCTGGGCGGACACATGGCCCATTGCACGACTGTTGGTCCCACAACATCACATTGATATGTTTGTGTTAGCTGGGGCAAGTGGACGGACGCTGGCGTTTGGACCAGGACATGTGTCCAGCAGCGCACTGCCAGGAACCAAAGGGACGACCATCCTTAATGGACATCGCGATACGCATTTTACGTTTCTTGAAAAGATTCAAACGGGAGACGTCATGATCGTCGAACAAACCAATGGGTTCAGGACTCGATATACGGTTCGTGATATGAAAATTGTAGACGCTCGTCATGCCGTCATCTTCCACGATGAGTCCAAGCCACAGCTGGTTCTCATCACCTGCTATCCGTTTGATGCGATCGCACCTGGCAGCCCATTACGCTACGTCGTAGATGCAGAAAAACAAACTTCTCAAACCTCATATCCAGACTAATAGGCTCATGAAGATATTACGTTTAGCTTGTTCGCTTACAGATAGGGAAAATCTCTAAGAAGGGGAGAAATTTTTGCAAGGGTTTGACAACATATCTATTTAAGCGAGAGGACCACACCTGTGAGGGTCGTGGTGTGAGCAGGGAGCCACATAACGTACGATGCATGGGACGCATGTAACAAGAGAGACCACAGCTGTTAGGCCGTGGAGTTGCATCGTGAAGTCAACGAAGCGGAACAGCAAACAAAGGATTGAGAGAAAACCTAAACCTCGTTTGTGAGCCCTATAACTATGTCGGGCTCTTCTCTAATTTTCCATTCGAAAATCTCGTCTAATATAAACTTATTTTTTCTTGACCAAATTCTTCGCCATGGGGAATGCTTAGGACTCACGACCCCATATAACATCATGAGAAGTTTTCATCCAACTGAGAGAGTAACCTGCCTTCAACTTCGACAGTGACAACCTTATTGCAATTCCGCCGCATAGGCAGGAGATACGCTTCCATCTTTTTTAGAAGAATCGGCTAAAGTCCCAGCCGTAGACTGACAGTGGACCGTTAAACGATTCATTTGACAAAACAGGTCGGCGTGAAATACCCCTTCTTGACATTTCCGCCAAATATCCATGGTAGAACTTGCCATAATCCTGACTTCTACCCCTCGAGCATTTCTATCCATGAAACGAATCATGCCTTCGTGGTCCAATTGCGCATAGAGTAGGTGTTGCAACTCTTGTGGCAAAAACTCTAATTCATCAAAAAACACCGTTCCTCCCGGAGGGAAAATGCTCTCACTCACAGAACCTGTATTCTCCGGAGTTTGATGGGAAGCGAAGAACTGCGCAAGCGCCTTGCACCATGTTTCCAAGGGATTGACACGACAAGAGACAACCGCAAATTGATGCTTCGCAAAGGGGCTTTTTCTGTGAACCCGCTCAGCAAAATGGCTCAGATCGGTACCTCCATCTTCCCAGAATAGAATCGGCTGTTTGCTCGTCGCCACACAATTTACGTGAACCTTAAACGCTTCGCTAAGATTCTCTTCATTCCATAACTTCCGGGGACGACCAGATCGTCTTTCTTCAGCGATCCCTTGTTCCAAAGCTAAATGGTTTCCACTTACCATTCGCTTCAAAGTCGATACAAGGCTCATGTTACGCCTCCTTTCAAACAGGTCACCTGTATGTCTCAAGAGTGTGATATGAAGTAAGTCGCCAATAGTGAAAGTTTCGTTGCATTAAATTTCATGGGAGCTTCATACATATTTCTGATTTTCCCCGCCGTTTACCGACTCAGTAATACTTCGTACTCCTTCACAAAGTATATCACGCTGAATAAAGCCGGCCAGAAACCCCTCCGTCATTCAGATCACGCATGACATTGCAGATCTTTCAAACTCCTTTTTGAATGTTTTTTCACTCTAGTCAGTAATCGCCGCGCTGTGAAATTTTCCTTGCTTTCAACATTCGGTGGAAGAACGATGAATCTTTTTCTCTCTCGCCAAAACCAACTTATTGGGAATTCCACGAACCCTGGATATGTAAATCATCAAGGAAGCCTAAAAGCAGATATTAAGTATGAGTATATTTAAACGCACAGCGGCACATGATTATGTGTTGGATAATAAGAAGTCCATTCGATATACGATTATCGCGACACCTCCCTGGCACATATCAAATAATGATGTAAGTAGATAAAATTCGGTCTCTTGGCTGAATATCAATCTCTTGTGATATGACTGCCTGCCAGAAATAGCTGTTGTTCCCACGTTACTTTCCTGGAGTGGTATTGATTGGCCACTCGCACAAATCCTACCCGCCAACGACTCATGCAATGTATAATCCTCATGAAGAAAAATTCGTAATTCTTCAAAAAATTCATGGAGTTTATTACTATAAAGATGGCTCATTCGGAGTCCTAGAGACGAAGGGCACCGCCTACACAATGGAAATATGACTTACACACAAATAATGTACTCACGTATGAAGCATTCCAATTTATTAATGGTATGGCACCATTCCAAAGCCTAAGATTCTCGAGAATTCCCCTCTTTCACTTCGTGCCATTTGCCAGGAAGAACGGTCCCAATCTACATAAAGGAGATCTCTATACTACGAAAAGCGTTGGACCGAGAAACCGTCAGCACGCCTACGCAACTTCACTGTAATCGCTGACCAGCACTGCGCAGGATGCAGAAACCATGAAACGGTAATTCAGTATCAAACTGAGGGCGTCTGCTACTCGAAATATTATTGGGATATTCAGGAATAGTTAGGAGAGGAGGAAGTTTCAGAAAAAATGACTGGCAATCCGAAAAAACCTGGTCTTTCAACCAGCATTAGGAACTTCGTCAACCATGTCAACACTGAGACTACCCATGTTCCTGATCGAATACCCGTTAGCACAGGAATAAAGGTCTATGCGTAAGACCCTATTAATGACTGATGCCCAATCTTTTGTACCCTACTCTGGCTAATATCTATCAGGAACTCCGGGTTCTCCCCCATCTTTAATAAAAGTCTACGAGTATCGTTTAGTTATCCCAAATAAATTACATCAACAAATACCTTGCAAACTGAAGAATCGGTTCCGCAATCATCACTGCCATGAGGAATCCGTGTGGCAAACCATACAAAACTACGCAGTTCCTGTATGCGCACCCACTCATTAAAAGTATTTACAAAGCTTTTGACATGAGAAACTTTAATTGCTCTGTGTTGATAGGGAATTATTGAGATTTTTCCATGGAGATAGCCGTATCCAGAGGAGCATAGAACTATTGGAATAGATCTTGCTCAAAAACTTGGTCTGAGCTCAGATTAAGGTTGACATTCTTGATGATCGAATGCGTACGCTCAAGGAGTTTTGTGATTTTTTATAGATTCCCCCGGGCATGCCCGAGGTGCTTACGGTTACAGCTTCCTTCGAAGCTGACCTAAGCCCTGCTGATAAAACCCTGCAGGACTTAGGAGGGCTCATTCACTCACGGGTCAACCCGTGGTGCTCTGTCTTCGACCGCATAGATAACATACTCAACGTCAACGAGGAGACCTTCATGCGAACGAATTATTCACATTTTTTAATAGCTTTTCCACTTGCGATCGTTTTTGCTTTCATCCCAACTTTTTCGGCACATGCACAAGAAACTGACATCACCCAACACCCTAATTCCATTAACGCGGGAATTCAAAAATCTTTACAGGATCAAATTGGTTCCGGACGCGGCGATATCAATACACCCAATTCATCAATATATATAATTAACCGTGATCCTTTTCGTTCCATTCGTCGAGGAAGAAATCTCTTTCAACGAAAATTTACCGTTGCCCAGGGATTAGGACCACGCAATGGTGATGGGTTTGGAGATATTAGCGCAGATAATTCGTTGGGAGCAGGCTTAGCAGACAGTTGTGCCGCTTGCCATGGACGTCCACGAGGCTCAGCAGGCTTCGGTGGCGACGTCTTCACCCGCCCCGATAGCCGAGATGCCCCGCACTTGTTTGGGCTCGGGATTGTTGAAATGTTAGCAGACGAAATCACTCAGGATCTTCGCACCATCCGTGATGAGGCAATCAAGCGTGCCCAAGCTAACGGTCAAAATGTGTTCGTCAGACTCGTGAGCAAAGGTATGAAATATGGATCACTCAGAGCACTTCCTGATGGGTCAGTCGATACTACAAGTGTTGAGGGAGTAGATGCTGACTTACGTGTACGACCATTTTTCCATCACGGAGGCACCATTTCCATAAGAGAGTTTGTTGTTGGAGCTTTGAATGGAGAAATGGGGCTCGAAGCTTTTGATCCCGATCTAGCGAAAGCTTCGAATGGAGACAAGGTGACGACTCCTGCTGGAATGGTGCTAGATGGCTCAATTGACAAAATCGAGACTCCCCCAGTGTCGAGTGTCAGCGATGACTCAGACCTAGATGGAGTCGCCAACGAAATTCCGGTAAGTCTTGTTGATCACCTGGAATTTTACCTGCTGAATTATTTTAAACCTGCCACCTATAGAGAAACCCAACGCGTGCGAACCGGCAGGAAAATTTTCAAACAGATCCGATGTACCAACTGCCACATTCCTTCACTAACCATAGAACGCGATAGACGCGTGGCAGATGTAGAGACAGCACACAATCCGCGGAAAGGAGCATTCAATCAACTCTTTGCCGTGGCGACGCCGATCTTCCAAGACGAACCTAACACGGGAAATCCTCCAGTGAAAAAGCCTCTCGAAAAACAATTTGTGGTCAAGAATATTTTTGCAGATTTCAAACGGCATGACTTAGGACCGAATTTCTGGGAACGAAACTTTGATGGCACCATCACCAAAGAATTTATGACAGAACCTCTTTGGGGAGTAGGATCGACAGCTCCGTATGGTCATGATGGCCGGAGCATTAATCTGTGGGCAGTGATTATGCGCCATGGCGGAGAGGCGCAAGCATCACGGAATCGATTTGCTCGTCTATCAGGAAATAGACAAGCCCAGCTCATTGAATTTTTACAATCACTCGTCCTTTTCCCACCAGATGATACAGCATCAAATCTTAATCCCGCTGATCGGCAAGCAGCAAATTTTCCACAAAATGGTCACGGGAGCATTGCTCTTCCCATGCTCTTTAACGATAAAACTGATCTAGAATAGTTAGCGCATTAACATTTAGCCAACGAGTAATGAGGACGGCTACAACAAGTGGCTGTCCTCATTACCGCAGACAATCAAGCACTTCGTCCCCTTAAGTTCTCTAAACTCTCTATACAACCAGGATGAACCTATGCATGACGTACCATCGAGAGATCATCCATCTTCGACCTCTCCAGTCATACGAGCAACGATGATGGTGACATTGTCTGTCCCACCACGTTCTAATGCGAGATCAACAAGGTACTCACAACTTTCTTGAGCCGTTCGATGTTTCTGCATTTCCTCCTGAATCTCTTCATTTGATACATGATTCGTCAATCCGTCGGTACAAAGCACTAAAGTATCTCCACGCTCTAAATCAACAAGCCCGATCTTCGGCTCCACACTCGAACCTAAGGCACTGGTGAGAATGTGATGGTATCGTGATGTTTTGAGCCTTTCTTCACTCACCACACCTTGGGCCATCATTTGTTGAGCAAGGGTTTGATCTTCTGTCAGTTGTTTAAGTTCATCCTGGCGAAAATAATAACATCGACTATCACCAACATGCACAACGTAGGCACGTGGCCAAAGCAACACAACAAGCGTTAGCGTCGAAGATGGAGCCCCATTTCCTCCATCAAACTTTTGCAGCAATTCCTCATGACATTCAAAAACGGACTTTTCTAACCTACCAAGAAAGTCAATCTCTTGCTCGACATTTAAATCGTAATACCAATTCGAACTCATTGTGACATAACGTGCTATGATTTCGACAGCTGCCTCACTAGCTAATTGACCATCTGGCTGCCCACCGAGCCCATCAGCAACAAGAAACAGATGAGCTCTAGAACTTCTCAATAATTGTTTGCTTATCTCGCTAGAAAGACTCGTTTGACCAAACATCATCTTTTTTTCCATCAACCCGATGAAATAGTGATCCTCATTTATCTTTCTAACCTTTCCCACGTTTGTAAGACCGTAAGTATCAACAAGCTGCATGAATGGCTTCCTTTAAGTTATTGAACGAAGCTTCTGACCAAGTGACAATCGTTTTACGGAGAACCATTTGATAACCAACAATTCTCCTTCATTCCTGAAACCCACATCAGTGTAGCAATCTTATTTCATTTTTCCAACATTTCATCTTTTACAAATACATGCTCTCACTATACATACTGCAGAAAACCTATTAGGGTTTACGACTGCACCAAACATGACATATGGCCACAGTGTCTATTGAACATCTTAAATTTACTCAAGATATTGAGTAGATTTCCAACCTCTTCTACGTTACAGTTCTGAACCGGACCAATGAATATGGGCTTAAGTCAAGCTGGAGTACTGACCGAAAAAGCAAGACATCTATCTGGCGTCATGACGAAGAATTCAGTTTTTCTTCCTCACCTAACTCCAAAGGAGGAATAATGTTTGTGACCAATATCGAAGACGTTCCAGGCAGAACCATCACGATCTGTCATGGGATTGTCTCAGGCAGTACCGTCAGAGCCAAACATGTTGGGCGTGACATCATGGCCAGCCTCAAAAATATTTTTGGAGGAGAACTGAAAGGTTATACCGAACTCTTGGGGGAATCACGGGAGCAGGCCATTGAACGGATGAAGGCGCAAGCGCAACAAATGGGCGCGAATGCGATCGTCAATGTCCGCTTTTCCACATCTTCAGTAGCTGCAGGAGCCGCAGAAATTTATGTTTACGGAACAGCCGTGACAGTGGAGTAACAGATGATTGATAACCTCACGATTGTTGCAATCTTGATAGCACTGGGATATTTCTTTGGAAGAATGGCAGAAAATCGACATTACCGATCCATTCAAAAACGCGAGCAGGCTTTTCTCTCATTACCAACAACTTCGAGCAAAAAACCTATGAGTGAAATCGAACACATACGTCACGCACAGCTTGTGCAAGGAAACGTTGTGATTTCAGTCGACTACTTTAAGCGATTTCTGGCCACGCTCCGAAACATTTTTGGCGGTACCATTCAAGCCTATGAAACCCTCTTAGATCGTGCGCGGCGTGAAGCTGTATTACGTCTCAAAGAAAGTTGTCCAGAGGCTGATCAAATCATTAATCTTCGCCTCGAAACATCGTCTATTTCAAAAGGCGATAGCGAACGCATTGGCTCGGTGGAGGTCTTAGCCTACGGCACTGCCATCTATCTCCACGGCAACACTTCGCAGGATATCATTCGGTGAAGTATCAACCTTCGTTGCCAGAACGCAACGATAATATTTCCCACCAACAGCCTATTCGTGAATTCCTTATTCTGATTCTAGGGGTGATAGGCTTAGTTGTGGTGAGCTTTTGGATACTAGGGTACTTTGTCGACCATGCGGTTGACTACATTTCTCCAGAAAATGAAGCAAAACTTTTTCAAAAAGTTGATCTAGACTGGGAATTTGGGGAAAACGCTTCTCCTCGACAACAGGCCATCGTCCAGAAAATGATAGACAATTTACACGCTTGCCACAATCTTCCTTATGCTACTCTCGTCACAGTTGTCGAATCAAAAGACATCAATGCGCTGGCACTGCCAGGGGGACGCATTATTGTCTTCTCAGGATTGCTAGATAGCATCAAATCAGAAAATGGTCTGGCATTCATCTTAGCTCACGAACTGGGACATTTCAAAAATCGAGATCATTTACGATCCATCGGGCGCGGGATTGTCTTGGCCGCGCTCGTCACCTACTTCACGGGTTCAAACTCAGACATGTCGCAAATGCTGGCATCTTCTTTAACACTCGGACAGGCCAAATATTCGCAAAGCCGAGAAAGCAAAGCTGATGAAACAGCCCTGGAGATTCTCAATTGCTACTATGGTCATGTGGGAGGAGCGACTGAACTGTTTGAAGCCTTGCAGCAACTCAAAGGAACGTGGGACTTTGGAATGTTACATTACTTTGACACACACCCTGAACTTCAGAAAAGAATCGATGCCATCCACCAATTGAGTAAGAAACAAGGTTACGCCGAAGACAAAACACGCACATTAAATGACCGAGCCGCTCTCTAGTACGCTTGCGAGGGGTTGAAACAACTTCCCTTGATACACGCTTTTTAGTTCAACTCGTCCAATGTGTGGCGTATTCTGTTGATAGCGACTCTCCACTTTAAACCGCGCAGTGATCCCCATTCGCTTTATCAAAGAATTCGCTAGTTCCACACGAGAAATCGCACGCGTCGCCGAAAGATGCCGAGTACCCGTTTCGTTGCTGTTAGCGACATCCAACACACGCATCGCTAATTCTCGCATCCACACGACGGATCGATATTCATCTTCAATAATCGTGATTGGCAAATTTTGTTTGGTTCGATACCGAAGCCAGTCCCTGTGACCCGTTCGGCCATCCGGTGAATCTCCAATCCCGAGACCCACTCGAATCACTAACGAATTTGCTCTCTGTAAGACCCGTTGTTCAGCATCTACTCGTGTTCGACCATACACACTTATCGGACACGGAGTTGATTCTTCGGTGTAAAGCCCATCACCTCCAAACACGTGATCCGATGACACGTAGACCAACCTTGTATGACCAGGTAAGGCAGCCATGACACGCTCAACTTGCGTCACATTGATTTCATAGGCCCAATCAAGATGAGTCTCACATTTCGCCACATCACAGACAGCATGACAATACAATAGAAGGTCTGGTTGGGTTCGTTGAAAAAGTTCCTGAATCCAACTCGCATCATCGAGTTTTAAAGCAGGCCAATGACGAACGGATGGTGAACGATTTCCCGGAGAGATAAACGGAAGAATAGTCTTGGGAAATAGCGTGACGAGCTGAAACCCTAGCATCGAGGTTGCACCGAAGAGGAGCACTGAACGAGGCATTCTTGTTTTTCTCTTTATGAAAAACGTTAAACTTCTTTAACGAAACACTAGAGACCAGTAACGAGATACGTCTTTTGCCACTAAGCCATTTTAAGAAGTTCGGTAATCGCTCCACTCACCCCTTCAAAAATCTGATGAGGTTTTGCGGCTCCATACATATAAGCTGGAGTCGTGATGACTTTTTTATCAGGATCTACCACGAACTTTTCCACCGCGCAATTTTGATGTTTAGCCCCCGTCTTTTCAATTTCTGAGGCTGTCCCTGCATCATCTCCGATGGTGACGTTCACACCTTTATTGCCTAACGCTAAGGCCATAATCGCCGGTGCGATGCAGATCGCGGCAATGGGCTTTCGACTTTCATGAAACTCTTTCACGACCCGAGCGACTTCGGGATCGATGTCACCCGAGCTGCCTTTCTCCGCAAAATTGCAGAGATGTAACGCGGCCCCAAATCCACCTGGGAATGCGAGAGCATCAAAGTCATGAGCCTTTAAATTTTCTAAAGGCTGGATATCACCTCGCGCAATTCGAGCCGACTCTTGCAGGACATTCCGTTGTTGGCCAGTTGGCTCCTGCGTCAAGTGGTTAGTTTCAGCAACATCTTTGTTAGGGGCAAAGACTTTATACTCCGCCCCATTTTGTCCGATCGCAACAAGCGTACTAATGGCTTCTGTAATCTCAGCCCCATCTAAAAATCCACACCCTGAAAGAATGACGGCAACCTGTTTCATGATACCCTCCTTTGGCTTCTATCTTATTAATGGCCTATTATAGCGCCTACACTAAAACTGCAAAAGCTACTTGCGGGTTCGACTCGATAAATATATGTGAACTGGTACGTAAATGGGTGATCTTTTTATGCCAATAATATAAGTCTCTTGGGCCTTCGCTTGAACAACAACGAAATTAATTTAGGGTCATGACTAGTTAAGCGGGTGATTTCGAAGAACCTTGAGCATCAATTGATAGAGGTTTTGTCCTCGATGATTGAATCGAAATTCGCATTCTTTCAGATGCAGATAAAAGGTACTTTTACGAATCCCCCGAAATCGGAGCAGTCGCGTTTTGGCAAACCCCCAGAACCCCTCAATCCCATTGACATGGACACGGCCTCGGACAAATTCATCCCTGCCATGATCGACCCGGAGATGCTTACCATAGCCCACATCGACCAGGCCGTTATACCCTCGCCACCCATCCGAGTAAATCACACTGTCCAGGGTGACCTTCCCGCGAATAATCGCTTGCAGCGTGGGCTTCCGGCAATCTGGCACAAGCTCCGTATAGACGTGTCCATTGCGTTGGAAAATGCCAAAGACAATGGTTTTGCCGTAGGCTCCGCGACCTCGTTTCCCTTTGATGCGACGCGCTCCAAAGTAGGATTCATCGACTTCGACCTCGCCGCCGAACGGCGACTGGGCTTCACAGAATTCGGCGATACGCTCACGAAATGCTCGAACATATCGGTTGACCGTGTTGCGGTTCAACCCAGTCAGAAAGGCCATTTGTGAGGCTGTTAAATCTAAGACAAAATACCGCACAAGTTGGCGGACCTGCCCCGTTGAAATTCGTGCACGGTTGGCGTACCGATTTTTCCTTGTCATGACTGGAGATTATCGCCATTTCTACCTTCTTAACTAGTCATGACCCTTAATTTATTGTGAAGCCCTCCTTTGCAAAGAGAGGCAGAGGGGGAGGGAGATCTTCTAGCAGAAGACAGGCAATCGTATGATTTTTCCACTCTTCCAAGCTTGCACAGCCACTTGATGCATCACCACTCGTTTATCCCCCTTTAAACCTCGCACTCTCACATTGACAGCATAGACACAAAACAGTAAGAAATCGTTATGGTATCGAAATGGTACCATAACGATTTCTACGGAGATCATCATGGCAACATTAACTGTAAAGAATATTCCAGAACCTTTGGTAAAAAAACTCAAAAATCAAGCAGCACTCCACCGAAGAAGTCTCAACCATGAAGTCATTCGATGCTTGGAACAAGCAGCTGAGTGTGTTCCCCTCGACCCCAAGAATCTTATCGCACGAATGCGAGCTATTCGGAGAGTTCCGACAAAAACACGCCTCACGGATAGAAAGCTCTTGAAATTGAAAACCGAGGGACGGCCGTGATCGTCACCGACACAAATCTCCTCGTCTATCCCTACATAAAAGGTCAACGCACTAACCAAACTGAGGCAATTGTGGAAAAAGATCCCGAGTGGGCTGCGCCTCTTCTCTGGCGGTCAGAATTTCGCAATACCCTTATAGGCCTGGTCAGAAATCATGATTATGATCTTAATCTTGACCAGGCCTGTGAAATCGTGGATGAAGCTGAACGCTGGATGGCTGGAAGGGAATATACTATCGTCTCTCATCGCGTACTGAACCTTGCCGCACAGTCTGGATGTTCAGCCTATGACTCAGAGTTTGTCAGCCTCGCAGAAGACTTAGGCGTCACCCTGGTGACGGCTGAACGCCAAATTCTTAAAGCCTTTCCAAAAATAGCTGTCACTCCAGAAAAATTCTTGTCATAACACCTTATGCTCTTCTAAAGTATTTTAACTTGTTACTAAGGCCCCCTCACTCTCCCCTGTTCCCCATCAAGTGGGGGCAAGGAGATTTGAGATGTACCAGGAGAAAGTTAAAAATCTATTGGTGTGGCTCTACGCTCAATCTACCCATGATAAAAATCTTCACGGATGATTTTGCCGTCTTTCCAGGTTTGCACAGCGACTTGATGCATCACCACATGTTTGTCACCTTTAAATGTGACATCAAATGTCCACTCGATTGCGGCATGGTCACCATCAATAATCGTTCTTCCGACGGTCGCTCCATGAAACTCCTGAACACTATCCAGGAATTGTAATTCATACTCTCGATTTTTGGCTTTACCCACTCGTTCTTCGGTTCGATTTTCACTCATGACGACATTGTCCGCGTAATAGGCATCAAAGGTCTCTAAAATTTTACCAGCCAAAATTCCATCAATAACAGCTTGTGCATGATTGTTTGAACTCATGACGTCCTCCTCCTAAAAATTTAAGATCGTTATTAAGAAACGTTCCCGTGATTCATTTAACCGAGCCTCTCACGTCCATGAAGTGCTGTCAGGTCCTGAGCTGGTCCAACCGGGACGATACCAGTTGGATTAATATCATCATGGGTGATGTAGTAATGACGTTTAATATGGTCAAAGTTCACTGTTTCAGCAATGCCTTCGTGTTGGTACAGATCTTTGAGGTATCCAAACAGATTGGGATAATCGATGATACGCCGAATATTGCACTTGAAATGCCCATGATAGACGGCATCAAATCGAATGAGCGTCACAAAGAGTTTCCAATCCGTTTCAACGATCTCCGAACCGAAAAGATATCGTTGATTTGAAAGACAGTCCTCTAGCTGATCAAGCGTCTCGAATACATTGCGGACAGCCTTTTCATAGGCACTTTGAGTTGTGGCAAATCCAGCTTGATACACCCCGTCATTCACATTCTCATAAATAACTGAATTTAGTTGATCGATATCAGTACGACGGGATTCTGGGTACAAGTCAATTTGATTATTCGTCAGTCGATTAAATGCCTGATTGAACATTCGCATAATATCGTCTTCAGAATTATTTACAATTTTCCGTGTGTGAGAATCCCATAAGACAGGGACTGTTACACGAGCTTGGTAGGTCGGATCAGTGGCTGTATAGGCTTCACTTAGGAACTGAAATCCATTAATGGGATCTTCAGAGTGACCTGGCCCCTTCCTGAATGCCCACCCACGGTCATCACGAATGGGATCCACAACCATCATGCCAATAACACTTTCCAGTCCTTTCAGTTTCCGCACGATAACGGTTCGATGCGCCCAAGGACAGGCCAATGACACATAGAGATGATATCGACCGGATTCTGCCGGAAACTCCGATCCCCCGTCTTCGGTTATCCAGTTTCGAAATGCATCATCTTGTCGTTTAAACGCTCCATCTTCGGTTTGTTCATCTGGAAATTGTGCTTGCGGGTTCATGACTTTTCTCCTGCCCAAATAAACGTACCTTTTTTGAGATCGGTTAAAGCCTGCTTTATCTCCTCTTGCGTGTTCATCACAAATGGCCCATATCGAGCAATGGGTTCTCCTAAGGGCTGTGCAGATACCAACAAAAATCGGATTGATTCCTCTGCCGTGACCACACGCAAGGCCTGTCCATCTTCTAAGACGACGAGCTTTGTCTGAGAGACCCAATCTTGGTGTTCTCCATTAGCGATCCCACCCTTGCCTTCGAACACATACATAAATGCGGTGTGCCCTTGAGGAATCAATTGATCAAAGGATGAATGGGGTGGAACCGTGACATCGAGATAGTTTGGACTGGCTGCAATGTCTTTCACAGCACCAGCAACCCCTTGTACATTTCCAGCAATCACGCGAACTTTCGCCCCACCCTCTACCGTAACTTCAGGGATCTTTCCAGACGAAATATCTTGATATCGCGGTTGAGTCATTTTGAGTTTAGCCGGCAGATTGACCCACAGTTGAAATCCCGCATTGCCTTCAGGACGGACTTGCGGCATCTCCTCATGTAAAATCCCACCTCCCGCCGTCATCCATTGCACATCACCAGCTCCGATGCTCCCCTGGTTACCCAAGGTATCCCGATGATGGACTTCTCCAGCCAACATATAGGTCACAGTCTCAATGCCTCGATGCGGGTGCATCGGAAACCCTGCTTGATAATCCTCCGCATGTGGTGATCCAAAATGATCAAAAAGAAGAAATGGATCAAGATAATTTAATGTCTCACCCCCAAGACTCCTTTTTAGCTTCACACCAGCCCCTTCCATGACTGACTTTGGTTCAACAATCGTTTTTACTTTTCTATATTGTGTACTCATCATTCACCTCGCTATTTTCCCCAATTCCCTCGCCCTTGAGGGAGAGGGAGAATTAATTAGTAGTTGGACAGTCATGCTTGAAAATCAAATTAAATACAACTCAATACAACAATAATTAATACATGTCCTAGACAAATTCTACGTATCTTCAAAGCTATCGCGCAGTCGTTTCAATAAAACCTTCATCTGCTTTACTTCAGTCTTCGTCAGAGCCTCTTCAAAATAGGGTTTAAGAAAGTCAGCATGTGCCGGAAACACTTTCTTATAGAGAGCCTCTCCCTGTTTTGTTAAATGAATGCGTATCGCCCGACGATCCCCTTTGACGGCTTTTCTCACGAGTAACCCCTTTGCTTCCAACCGATCAAGCACGCCGGTCAACGTCCCTTTTGTAATGAGCGTGGCTTCGCCAAGCTCCGCACAGGTCAGGCCATCCGTCCCACCCAATTCTGCAATCACATCAAATTGCGCCGGCGTCAACCCCATGGACTCAATGTGCCGAGTCCCTACCCGAAAAAAGGCCAAATACGCCTCAACCAATGGTCTTAGCAGTGAAAGATACGGATCTCGTCGATAGTCTGTGATCGGCATATATTCTCCATCTATTATGTTCTAATTACAATAATACTAATTAGTACTTTTGTCAAGACCAAAGGATATTGTAACTAGAAAAATTTAGGTACTGACATAGGCTAGATAAAAGATCGAAAAGACTCCCGACCCCTTTTTTCTTTATAGATATGCAATAATTGGCTGGAAAGAGTGACTAACAAAACGATGGGGGAAATCTAATCGAAGGTTGGTTAAATCGGGTTAGAAGAAGGGCAATCATGCACCGACTGATGACCGGCATACAAAGAATCTATCTCAGAGAATCACTTCTCATCCTTACCCTCTTGTTGTTGAAGCAATGCCAATTCAATTTTTTTGGCCTGGACTTTTCTATTCCGAAGTCCATTAAACCATTCATCCAGATGCTGAAAGAGCCAAATTGCAAAAAAGACTGACAATGTCGTCATACACAGATACCACACTACGGTGTAGCTAGACATCAATCCCAGAGATTTCAGCCACGGTATCACCCAAAACCACACGATAACGGCGACCGTTGGCAACACAAAAAAATTGAGCGGCGCCAAATAATCTCGAAGAGTCTTGGGGATCGACTCTTCTGCTTGTTGATCCATCTCTTTTTTGACATTCTTAGGCATTGATATTGAGAAATTCCACTCAGCCTCGTGGATCCAGCTATATCGGACTTCTATGCTCGATCAAAGTCGAAGAAATCAACAGCTGACAGGACTTCTGACTGGAAAAGAGATTTGCACGTGTTACCCTGATTGATTCCGGATAGGTAAATGGTAAGACAACTTTACTATTGTGTTGTCACTTTTCATTAAGCCCCCTCACCCTTATCCTCTCCCCTATCGGATGGGGCGAGGGGATTTGAGGTGTAGTGGTTCTAAAGTCAAACACTATAATCAATTGGCACAGTCGGTTGGGATGGTCTATGAATGGATGGCTGTCTTATCTCAAGTTTTAATCGTTATTCCAATGCCTCAAAGTCATCCTCGCGAAGCTTGACGGTTCCATCCTCCTGCAATACCCACAATTCTTTATGAATCACCCCTTCCGCCTTATTCATTTTCCATCGAGCGGTTAAGACGACACTCGTCTCATCAATGACTTCAAGATTGGGCTCGATATAGGTCACATCTGAAAAGCCCTCATCGATGAGCCTCTGC
This sequence comes from Nitrospirales bacterium, assembly GCA_965223675.1. Lineage (GTDB taxonomy): Bacteria > Nitrospirota > Nitrospiria > Nitrospirales > UBA8639 > JAGQKC01. Next base: position 1,882,487 of record OZ245013.1, read on the forward strand.
CAAAATTGCTGAATTTCACGAGTGCCCGTGCACGTCCCAAACGGTCTCGCATGCATAACAGCGTTATCTTCATACTGAGCGGCACATTCCGATGCATGGCCAGCGTTAAACGCGTTTTTCCATTTTTCACTCGCGACATAGACTGCCGCGATCACCTTATTAGTCTGTTCTTCATTCATCATACGTCGTATGACTCCTTACAACATTTACGGGCAATTTTCTGCTTCACTGCATTAATCATAGTATTAAGTAGGGTCCCAAATCATGCAGACCTTTTAAAAAGATGTCAACGCACACCACACCATGTGCGTACAAGATCTATACAATCAACGTTCCAAGCTTCCTTTGATCCACCTAGGCTCATACCGAGCAACTTGCACAACGGAAGTAAGGGTATTACAATTAAAAGTAATACTTCAAATTGAAAGGCACATCATGCGTATCACGACAAAGGGACAGGTCACTATTCCTCAGCACATTCGTGAAAAACTGCACTTGACTCCGCACAGTGAAGTAGAATTTGTTGAAGAAAAAGGGCGAGTCTTTCTCACAAAAGTCAAAGGACAAAGCACGAGAAACCGATTTCGTCGACTGCGTGGTGTTGGCAGTGTCCGGATGACCACTGACGAAATCATGGCTCTCACTCGTCGAAACACATGAACGGAACATTAGTCGATTCTAATGTGCTGCTCGATGTATTCTTGGATGACCCTAAATGGGCTGAATGGTCTGAGTCGCAATTAGCCTATTATGGCTCTCAGTCTGACCTCTATCTTAACCCCATCATTTATTCTGAGGTCTCGATCGGATTTTTAAAAATCGAAGAACTGGAGCAAGCACTTAACGATGGTGGGTTTCGATACCTGACACTCCCGAAAGAAGCATTGTTTTTAGCCGGCAAGATATTCCTCAAGTATCGAAAACACAAGGGAGAAAAGCGGTCACCACTGCCAGACTTTTATATTGGAGCCCACGCCTCCATACTTGGACTTCAACTTTTGACTCGAGATACAAAGCGGTACAAAACGTATTTTCCCGCATTAACACTTATTTCGCCACAATCAGCCTATTAAGCACTGTACGAATCCTTCCTTTATGACAAAGAACTGATGGAAATTGCTCAAACAAATCTTTCTTTTACCGATTCGTCTGAAAATCGAATTTCGGCTAACCTCGCAGAGCCTACATCAAAGACGAATCACATTGTCGTCCTCTGCCATGGCTTCCTTTCTAATAAACACAGTAACACCAATCGACGTTTAACGGAATTACTCGTTGACAAAGGAATCAGAACGTTTTGTTTTGATTGGTTTAGGATGGGTGAATCCGAAGGCACTTTTGCGGATCTCACGGTCGATGTGTGTTGCGATCAACTCCTACAAGCCTTATCCCTTGTCCGATCTAACGGCTATTCCAAAATCGGTCTCGTGGGTTCGAGTTATGGGGGGCTCATCGCCACGTTAGTCGATTCGGGTGATGTTGATTTAGCGGTCCTTGGTCTTAAATGCCCCGTCCCCGACTTTCCAGAGATGCTTCAGTTAGAATTTGGACAAGAAGCCATGAAGCGATGGCAATCGACTGGGGAAATCCCAGATGTCACAGGCTGTGATCGTCCGATCGAACTCCAGTATGCTTTTTTTGAAAATTGCCTGACCTATGATGCCTATGCTGCAGCACGAACGATCAACATTCCGACGCTCATTGTCCATGGTGACCAGGATGTATAGGGGTCAGATCGTTTGTTGAATAATTATCAAATCAGCAAAATCCTACTCGAGCTCATCAGCCCACCACGCGAATCAATCCTCCTATGAATTTATTACACACCAATTGTCTCCTCACAGAATTACTGACTGCAAAGGGACCCTGCAGGTGTTACTTGGATTGGATGTTTCTGAAGAAAGGCTCGGAGTTCTAATCGTCGTTATCTGACATGACAACACTTCGACAAATGGTATCGTATAAGGCGATCCTCCAATCGATTTTGTGCTTTCCAGTATTGTGATGAGATCATCATAAATTCCCCCATCTGAAGCTGGGGTACTTACTGTTACAGCTTCTCACGAAGCTGCCCTATGTTCTGCTGAAAAATTCCAGCAGGACTTAGAAGACTCATTCGCCACGGGTTGACCCGTGGACTTCTGCCTTCGACCGCATAGACATCCGTCTGGTTTCACTCCCGTTACTCAGGCACCACGACCACATGATACATGCTGCTCTGGGACGCCTGACTCCCATTGCCCGGTAACGTAATCAGCCCCGCCGGAAAACTCTTCTTCCGCACCAAGCGCAGCCTTTCGGCATTGGGTAAACTCGTCGGCACCGTCACCTCTTGCAGTTCCCATCCCTGCCCCTCATGGAGCCACTCCGTCTCCAGTGTCGTATTCACGTTCGTGTACAACACGTACACCTCCACAGCTTGCGAGACATCGAAGTGCAGAAAAGCGCCATCACTCGTCCTCGAGAACTTGTCATCGTTAGCTGGTCGGATCGCCTGTTGCCCTTGCAATGCAGCTGGCAGAGAGGCCCCAAACGTATACGAGCGATCGGTATACATCTTGGCTCCACTGTTGAACGTGAAGATCTCATAGGACTCCCCACTGCCGACCGTAAGATTGTCAATCAAGGGCCCTTGACTCACCAAGTCCACGATCACGGTGACGGTCGCAGTCGCCTGTGCACCCTGAGCATCACGGATCGTATAGGTAAACGTATCCTCGCCAGTAAACCCAACATCCGGCACATACTGAATCGTGTTCCCGATACTCATAGTCGCCATACCATGACTTGGGGGTGTCACACTGTGAAGCGTTAACGCTTCTCCTTCTAGGTCTGTGTCATTGGCTAAGACCGCGATCTCAAGCGGAGTGTTGACCGTCGTCGTTCCGACATCATTCACGGCGATAGGGGCTTGATTGCCGGGGCCCCTCGGTACCACCACGACATGATACATGCTGCTCTGGGACGCCTGACTCCCATTGCCCGGTAACGTAATCAGCCCCGCCGGAAAACTCTTCTTCCGCACCAAGCGCAGCCTTTCGGCATTGGGTAAACTCGTCGGCACCGTCACCTCTTGCAGTTCCCATCCCTGCCCCTCATGGAGCCACTCCGTCTCCAGTGTCGTATTCACGTTCGTGTACAACACGTACACCTCCACAGCTTGCGAGACATCGAAGTGCAGAAAAGCGCCATCACTCGTCCTCGAGAACTTGTCATCGTTAGCTGGTCGGATCGCCTGTTGCCCTTGCAATGCAGCTGGCAGAGAGGCCCCAAACGTATACGAGCGATCGGTATACATCTTGGCTCCACTGTTGAACGTGAAGATCTCATAGGACTCCCCACTGCCGACCGTAAGATTGTCAATCAAGGGCCCTTGACTCACCAAGTCCACGATCACGGTGACGGTCGCAGTCGCCTGTGCACCCTGAGCATCACGGATCGTATAGGTAAACGTATCCTCGCCAGTAAACCCAACATCCGGCACATACTGAATCGTGTTCCCGATACTCATAGTCGCCACACCATGACTTGGGGGTGTCACACTGTGAAGCGTTAACGCTTCTCCTTCTAGGTCTGTGTCATTGGCTAAGACCGCGATCTCAAGCGGAGTGTTGACCGTCGTCGTTCCGACATCATTCACGGCGATAGGGGCTTGATTGCCGGGGCCCCTCGGCACCACCACGACATGATACATGCTGCTCTGGGACGCCTGACTCCCATTGCCCGGTAACGTAATCAGCCCCGCCGGAAAACTCTTCTTCCGCACCAAGCGCATCCCCTCGGCATTGGGTAAACTCGTCGGCACCGTCACCTCTTGCAGTTCCCATCCCTGCCCCTCATGGAGCCACTCCGTCTCCAGTGTCGTGTTCACGTTCGTGTACAACACGTACACCTCTACTCCCTGATTCACTGTAAATTGCAAAAATGAAGTATCCCCAGGGCTCGAAAACTTATCGTTATTAGCCGTACGGATCGTCTGATGGCCCTTCAATATGCTTGGGATCGGTCCAACAAATGTAAATGACCTGTCCGTATACATACGTTCACCACTGTTTAGCTTGAATGTTGGATAAACATTCCTACTCCTGACCATCATATTTTCAATGACTAATTCTTCCAGAGGACAAAAGCCAACAGCCCTATATTTGGCAGTCAGGGTGTGATTGCGTGTCGGCACTGTGATTGTTCGAAGAGCTGACACGACACCATCCGACCAAGAATGGAAATCATAGCTGATACCTTCTTTACACTGATTGAGTGGAGCTTCAATGGTATGATGAAAACCTACGAGCGTATCATGCATAAAGGGCGTAACCTTGGGAATCTGATCGAGTGTAAGATTCATGCGCGGTGGATTTGTCCCAAATACGACATCGACTTTATCGGGAAAGATCTCGACTGACTTCGTCCCACGAAGTCCATCAGAATCCGTGACCGTCAACGTAAAGATATAACTGGTTGAATCATGAAAATCATGTCCTGAGGCAGGGATCACAAACGTTCCCGACATACCTGCCACTTTCGCTAACTCAGGATGAGTATGTTCATTATGCCCAAAATCCACAGTCCAGCCGAAATTCTCATCTTGGAGCGTTTCATCAGAATCTACGGCTGTACCCGTGTACTGAATGACATCTCCAGCTCGAAACCGAGAACCATTGACTGGAGAAGTAATCGTGGCCTGGGGAGCAGCCCCCACCAAAATGACAATAGGCTTCGATTTCGTGACATTGATCCCATCAGAGACTTCAAGAGATGCCGTAAAGGTTCCATTAAACGGATAGGTATGCGAAGCATTTTCTCCAATCATCTTTTCCCCATCGCCAAAATTCCATGTATAGATCAGAGGGTCTGATTCATGATCCGTAGCCATGCCGGTGAAGTTTACTGTTAACGGAGCAAGTCCCGTTGAAACATGAGCGTGAGCTTGCAGAATAACTGGACTACCCTGATTGAGCGAGATCCGGTGAAGAGAGCCTGAGACAATGTCCAAATAATACAGGGCTCCATCCGGGCCTTCTTCAATGGAAACCACCCACCCAGCATCTGGGTCAAAATCAAAATCACCGGCCACGGAAAGGCCCGTTGAATCGAATGTGACATAACGGATAAATTGACGAACAAAGTCCCCATAAAAATACGCCCCAACATATTGACTCGGGAACTGATGGCCTCGATAGACCACTCCCCCAATGACCGAAGCTCCAGACCCCATATGAGGATATCCAAAAATAGGATCATCATGATCATTACAACTACAGGAAGGAATATCAGGATTATCACAAGGGCCTTCACAAAGCGGCCAACCAAAGTTTTTACTTGCCCCCCCTAAATGAACATCTTCCCAGGCCTTCTGCTGATCATTCCCACCAACATCGGAAATAAAGAAGCGATTCGTTGACAAATCCCAACGAGCCCGAAAAGGATTACGCAACCCCAATGCCCAAATTTCATCACGAGCTCCCCCCGGTAGATCAACAAATGGATTATCCGTGGGGATCGATCCATCTTTATTGAGACGAATCACTTTTCCTAAGTGTGAAAATAGATCTTGAGACTCACTCGGCGCACCACCATCACCGGTAGTCAGGTACAGTTTCCCATCGGGGCCAAAATCTAATCCACCTCCGAGATGTGAAATCATACTGTTATTTGAGGTCTGCCAAATCAGCACTTCACTGCTCACATCTCCGCCATGCCCCCCAGGATGTGTAAAACGGGCAATACGAAACCGTGAGCTCGGAGCATGCAGATATGAGATATAGAGATATTGGTTCGTGGCAAAGTCAGGATCCAGCGTCAAATCTATGGCACCTTGTTCATTTACGCAGCCAGTCACAGGTGTGAGATCCATATATGTAGAGACGTGAGGAGAAGTATCATTAGGATCGACGACTAAAACTTTTCCACATTGCTCAAGAATCAGTAGGTGTCCATCGGGTAAAAATGCCATGGACGTTGGCTGAACCAAACCAGAAACCAACAACTCATTCACAAATTCGTCAGAGTCTACCCGTGCGTTGAGGACAGGCGGCCCCTTGTACTGATCACCGCGCGCTCGAATACGCATCGAATATACTCCATTACTTCCACGACTACTCGTAAATCGAAAACTCAGCCGTTCATCGTCATTCAGCATGGCGTACGAAAGAGAGCCTGAGGCTTCGAGGTCACTGATAACATGGTCAGAAAAAGTCTTATCGACCGTCGAATCTTCTGCTTCCACTCTTATGACTGTACCGGCCAAGTCATCGATTTCAATGTAATCCACATAGACATTGCGATCTTGACCAGCCCCCTCGAAGAGGTTGTTGAGAAATTCTAAGCGAATGGTATCTCCATCAGAGATTTTCACCTCATGGAATTCATATGTATGATATGTGTGAGTAGATATATCTTTTTCGCCAATTGCTACAGACGGGATAGCTTCGACAACTCCGCTAAAACAAACTATAGAATACAGGACAATGACCAAACTTTTTAATAATGTCGACATGCGACCCACCTCTCTAGGTTAATCAGCCAAAAAAATTTTACAAACATGCCAGCTTCTTGTTTCTCTATCTTTTGGGTTGTTACGCTTATTCTTTTGATATTTCGTCAATACAAGGAAAATCTTAAGTCTCTCGTGACATTTCATTACTCATGTCCCCCCGTTCATGTTTTCTGACCTTTCTGGCTTCGGTTCTCGCTGAAATGGCTATAGAACCCTCTGCAAAAGTGCTTGGATCCTGTAAAATAGCCCTCATGCAAACCACCATGAGGTACCAGATGAAAACAAAGAAGTTACGGATTGAGCGATTTCTCAAAGAGATGGACCAGGTCGTGCCATGGCAACAACTGGAGGAGGTGATCTACCCGTATTACAAGAGCACCGGAGGCCGTCCCCCGCATGAGTTGGGGGTGATGTTGCGCATTCACTTTCTCCAACTATGGCACAATTTGAGTGATCCCCTGATGGAAGAAGCCCTCTATGACCGCCTCAGTTTCCAGAGCTTCCTAGGGTTTGACTGTTTCGGGGGAGTGATTCCGGATGAGAGCAGCATTTGCCGGTTTCGGCATCTCTTGGAAGAGCATGGCCTGTCGCAACAGATCCTGGCAACAGTGAATGCTCACTTAGCCACCCATGGGTTGGTGCTGAAAGCGGGGACGATCGTGGACGCGACTCTGTTGGCCGCGCCGGTGAGCAAGCAAAACATTCGCAAGGAACGGGACCCCGAGATGAGTTCGACACGCAAGAATAACACGTGGCATTTCGGGGCCAAAGGGCATATCGGCGTGCAGGCGCAAGGGCAACCGATTATTCATTCGATAGAGGTTACCACGGCCAAGGTTCATGACGGCCAGATGCTGGAGGAGTTGCAACACGGAGAAGAACAAGCGTTGTTCGGGGATAGCGCGTATACTCGGCAAGCGGACAAACGCCAAGCCCGGCAAGACGGTTTCTATTACGGACTCTCGGACCGCGGCTACCGGAAGCATCCCCTGTCCTCGTCCCAAAAGAAACGTAATCGCCGACATTCAGGCATCCGGGCCAAGGTGGAGCATCCCTTCCGGGTGATCAAGCATCTGTGGGGACACCGTAAGCTCCGTTATAAAGGCCTCGCCAAAAACGCGGCGCAGTTCACCAGGCTCTGTGCCCTCTCGAATGTGTTCTTTTGCCGGCGCGACCTGCTCGTGGCAGACTAATCAAGGCGAGTCCCCGGATAAGCGGCACCAACAAGCCGCACAAAGGGGAGGAAGGAAGAATCAAAAGAGAATCCTAGGCAAGACGACGCCCTCAACAGATGATCCGAGCGACCAAGATCTTCATCTCAGCGGACTTTTGCAGAGGGTTCTATAGTCTATGAAATCGAATAAGACATCCTTGACCATCCAAGATTCGAAGGGCCTTGGCATTTCAGGCATTCTTACTGAACCTTCATTGAAATCCACCTGCCTCGTCGTCTTGTGCCATGGCTTTCTTTCCAATAAGGACAGTAAGACGAACCGACGTGTGACAGAGTTATTGATGACGAAAGGGATCAGTACGTTTTGTTTTGATTGGTTCGGGATGGGAAATTCCGAAGGGAAATTTGCAGATCTTACCGTCGGCATCTGCTGCGAGGAATTGAAACAGGCCTTAGCTCATGTTCGCGCTCAAGGTTATTCTCGTATCGGCCTAGTCGGCTCAAGCTATGGCGGACTCATTGCCACATTGGTTGCGTCTTGCGATTCCAGCTTGGCCGCTCTTGGACTCAAATGCCCAGTCCCTGACTTTCCGGAGATGCTTCGGTTAGAATTTGGAGAAGAAGCGATGGACCGATGGCAATCTACAGGGAAGATTCCCGATGTGACCGGCCGTGACGGTAAATCCATTGAGCTACGTTATGCGTTCTACGAAGATTGCCTGACCTATAATGCATACGAGGCGGCTCAGACTATTCAGACGCCGACTCTCATCGTGCATGGCGATCACGATGAGTTGGTGCCGCTTGAGCAGATCGAACGATTGCACGAGTCGTTGGCAGGAGAAAAGCAGCTCCAGCTGCTATCTGGCGCTAATCATCATTTCGGCAAACCTGACGATTTTCGCAAAATGACAACGCGGCTCGCGGACTGGATGACCGAGCATTTGACACAGTGAAATACGTATTCATCACCACTTTATCTCTTTGAGCTACCATGCCAGTTGATACGGATTTACGTGAGGAACAATTAGAAATCCTACGCGTCCTGTACCCATGGTATAAAGAAGAAGTGTTTCGTCGACGTGAACAAATGATGCGTCTCACGGCATTTGCCAGCGCATTTTTGGTCCTGCTGCTCGTCACGAATATGGCAGTCGCCCCTGCACATCCCGTGAATGGGACAACACAGCTTTTTGCCATTACTGGCGTTGCGTTATTTTCGGCCATCTTTGTCTATCTCATTCTTCAACAACGAGATCGTCATCGCATCGCGAAACAGACCTTAATAGAGATGGAAAAGATCCTAGGTCTTTACGATGAAGGTCTCTATTCCGTCGGCAAAGCTTTATATCCAGAAAGTTGGCAGACCGCCTGGCTTTCCGATAAAAGCGTCACGGTCTATACGGCTGTGATCGCAGCATTAACGGTCCTCGTCATCGCTTCAGTCCTTGTTCGTTAACTTGGACACCTGTAATTGACATACAAAGGCTTGAGACAAAAACCTAAGTGGAACATTATCAGCTTATGAGCGTTCACCTATCGTGTCCAAGGACACCTGTAATTGACATACAAAGGCTTGAGACAAAAACCTAAGTGGAACATTATCAGCTTATGAGCGTTCACCTATCGTGTCCAAGGACACCTGTAATTGACATACAAAGGCTTGAGACAAAAACCTAAGTGGAACATTATCAGCTTATGAGCGTTCACCTATCGTGTCCAAGGACACCTGTAATTGACATACAAAGGCTTGAGACAAAAACCTAAGTGGAACATTATCAGCTTATGAGCGTTCACCTATCGTGTCCAAGGACACCATTCGGGTTCATCTTAGCTTATGTTTTGTCAAAACCTAAGAAAACTTTTCAGGAAATGCCACGAAAAAAATTGACAAAGATTTTTCTGGCGCTTCCATCTTATCTACAGAAAATCCTTTCAGGAGAATTGCCTGCATGATCAAAGCTTTTCGTGGTGTAATGCCAACAGTGGCAAGTAGTGCATTTGTGGATGAGACGTCAGCAGTTATTGGGGATGTCGTGATTGGTTCGGAATCGAGCGTCTGGTTCAATGCCGTGATCCGCGGTGATGTCAATTACATTCGCATTGGCCATCGCACCAATATACAAGACTTGTCTCTCCTTCATGTAACTCACGATACCCACCCACTCGTGTTGGGAGATGACATCACAGTCGGCCACCATGTCGTTCTTCATGGATGCACGATTCATGACCGAGTGCTGATTGGCATGGGTTCGGTGATAATGGATGGAGCAATTATTGAAGAGGATTGCGTTGTCGGGGCTGGAGCGCTCGTGACTGAACGGACTCACGTGCCCTCAAACAGTTTGGTATTGGGCAGCCCTGCACGCGTGAAGCGGTCTCTTTCTGAGGAAGAACTGGCCTGGATCAAAGAATCCGCACAAAACTATATTCACTACGCCAGTCAATATATGACCGATCGTCAAGAAAGATAAGTCAACTTATGTATCTCGTTATTCGTATCTAGTATCTCGTCCAGAAAAACCAGAATTCCCGAACTATTCATTTCCGAGAGTGAGAATACAGCTCTCTCCAGAAACACCTGCCGACGCGTAATCATGACTGATTTTCGTTCGCGACCTCTTGTTATCCTTGGGGCGGGGTACGCTGGCAAATTTCTCTATGCTCTGGCGAAAACTCATGGATGGGAAACCTATGTCACAAGTCGAAATCCTACAGCGCATCTCCCATCAGTTGCAAAAGAAGACCGCGTAACCTTCGATTTATTAGACCGTGAAACCTGGAACCAGATTCCAAAAGACGCGCATATCATTTGGTGTTTCCCTGCCCTCCCTCAAGGTGCTGCAGTCAATTTCATCGAAGCCCGTTCTCAAAACAGAGGACGCTTACTCATGCTTGGCAGCACTTCAGCGTATGGATTGGGCCGTCATACTCTCATCGACGAGAACACGCCAGTAGACTGTTCCATTCCACGAGTGAAAAGTGAGGAATATTTTCGAAAAACGTATGGAGCGATTATCTTACGGCTCGCGGGTCTCTACGGACCTGGACGTCATGTTCTCGACTGGATGAGAAAAGGAAAAGTGAAAAATACGAATAAGTATGTGAATCTCATTCACATCGAAGATGTTGCGAGCATTTGCTTAACTGCACTTGAGAGGGCTTATGATGGCGAGGTCTTTATTGTGAGTGACGGGACATCTCGGCAATGGTCTGAGATCTTTTCGGTAGCTGCAGAACGATGGAGTATGCTTTACCCAACACTCACCCAGCCAAAAAATCCTGGAAAACGTCTGAGCATCAACAAACTGAAAACCCGGCTGCAGCACACATTTTCTTACCCCGATCTCTATAAAGCTCTCGATAAGATTGAAAAATGCAAACTGAAAAATGGAAAATGAAGTGAGATGCAAGCGAACATTCTCTTCTTATCTATTTTGAAATTTGCACTTTAACTTTTTCATTTTTTACATAGCTTCTACCGAAACACCACAAGAAGACTCACAAAAAAAACCAGATTATTTAATGCATGCGCGACTATGCCGGGTAAGAGACTTCCTGTTTTCTCATAGGCCCATGCCCAAAGAAACCCACTCCAACCCACGGCACAAAAGCCGATAATTCCGTATCCATGTATGACCGCAAAGATGATCGCACTGAACACCGCTGACAAGAACCAACCAAACCACCGTCGCAAACTGGCAAACACAAGTCCTCGAAAAATAAACTCCTCAAAGATCGGGGCAAGAACTGCAACTTGAAGAAAGAGAATGACTACATCACTGGTTCCGCCCCATACTAGACTATCATTGAACCATTCCGTCCAATGCGTTGATTTTCCAAGAACACTTCCGGCAAGACTAATTGCCCAATCACCAAACAGTCCGCCAGCAAACAAAGCAAGCACAGTGAGTGCCAACACACCGATTTTCTTGAATCGTAGTTGAAGGCCGAACACTTGCCTGAATGAGCGACCTTTCGGTCGAAGAAGGTAGTAGTGCAACAAGATTGGAATTGGTGCATACAGAATCACGACACTCATGAGTTCCAATAATTTTGAATCCACTCCTCTATCAATAAAACTGAAATACGCTCCTAAGAAGGCACCGAGCCCCGATAGCAGTAAGAGGGTGAGAGCTCCCCCTCTCATCAACACGGCAAATCCATCTCCACCACTCCAGGGAGGAGGCAATGATGCGTTGCTAACCATGAGCGCATCCTTACCTTTGAAATAGCAACACCACAGCACGATGAATAGGGCCACCAAACTGACGAATGCTCCCCCCATTTCGGCGAGCATCAACACGCGATTCCGCCAGAAAATTTCGGTTAATCGACTCACAACATTATTTTGAGTCAATCTGCTAAATGAAGAATTGTTTTCCTGCTCAGCCAGTCGAACGGCCAATCGACTGTAAAACCAATTGTCTGGAATTTCTTCTGCAAGTCGTGCCTGCAAAACAGTGATCTCCTCTGAATCATGGTCTTTTTCTCCATAAGCGACTTCTAGTATGTCTCGAAACAACAAAAACCTATTCTCTTGGAAATTCCAGGTCGCAACACGCTCTTTCATCAGATCAAGATTCCCGGCCTCGGCCTCTAATACCGCAGCATAAAGGGAAGACACTGGATCCATCGATTCGTTTTCCAACTCGTCATACCACTTTATGAGCTGCTTGGAGTTATCATCATCGCCATGTAGAACCCGATACAGAGATTGCTCCCATTTGGGGGCTTGTGTGATCGATGCTTCGAGATTCATCGATCGACTCGCAATATGTGCTAGAGCACGTTCAGGATCCTCGACATGGTCTAAAGGTGACCGCGAATCATAAGCCCAAACCATCAACCCCATTCCAGCCCCAACTAGCACTGTACTCACAATCGTCCACATGAGCGAAAACTCGACAGATTGCCTGTCCACTTCACTCACAGATTCATCTTCTTGGAGCTCCATAGCTTGTTCTTCTATTTGGGATTCACTTTCCAAAGTCTTACCTATTTGTCTTCATTCAGGTTGTCTTACGCAACGTCATCACTGAAGAAATGATTGAGATCATGACTCTCGCAGCAGTATATCATGGAGTTTTGCGCGTCATATTGCCAAGATATCGTCTTGCAAATGTCGTATCACGCAACTCTATTTGGTTTCTCCGATAGTGTTTGTTCGATGATGAGGATAGCTTCTAGAACTCTTTATCCGATAGAATGACATCGCATTAATAATAGTATGAAACCTCTATCAAAATTCACTCCCCCTCATCGGTTGCTTCTTGGGCCAGGGCCGAGCATGGTGAATCCTCGTGTCCTGGAAGCCATGTCAACTCCTCTGATTGGTCACCTGGACCCTGAATTTCTGGCAATCATGGACGACATTCAAGAATCGTTACGATGGCTCTTTCAAACTCGAAATCTTTTGACCATTCCTATTTCTGGAACAGGTTCCGCTGCAATGGAAGCCGCCATCGTCAATCTTATTGAACCAGGTGACTCGGTGATTGTTGTCGTGAATGGCGTCTTTGGAACTCGACTCGCCACTATGGTTGAACGTTGCGGGGGCCAAACTATCCGGATTGAAGTTCCTTGGGGAAATCCCATCGATCCCGAACAAATCGAACAACACCTGAAATCATCACCTCCCATCAAGGCCGTCGCGATCGTTCATGCAGAAACGTCAACCGGCACACTTCAACCTCTCGAATGCATCGGCCAGTTGTGTCGACAACATGAGGCATTGTTTATCGTGGATACCGTCACATCCCTTGCAGGAATGGAAGTCAAGGTTGATGAATGGCAAATAGACGTATGCTATAGCGCAACACAGAAATGCATGAGTTGTCCCCCTGGGCTCGCTCCCATTACCTTCAGCAATCGAGCTGTCACAAGCATTCGCAACCGCACATCTCCCTGTGTCAGCTGGTACTTGGATAGTTCATTGATAGCCGATTATTATAGTGAGGCCAAGCGTACCTACCATCATACTGCACCCATCTCCATGAGCTATGCCCTTCGCGAGTCCCTCCGCTTGATTCAAGAAGAAGGGCTCGAGTCCCGAATTGCCCGTCATCATCGGAACAGTCAGGCACTCATAGCCGGTCTCAAAACACTCGGATTCGAATTGTTGCCCTCGCCGCCATATCAACTCACGACATTACTCTGCGTGAAACTTCCCTCGTTCATTGATGACCTCAAACTACGAAAAGCGCTGCTACAAGAATTCCACATTGAGATTGGCGGCGGACTTGGTCCATTGGCCGAAAAGGTCTGGCGTATCGGACTGATGGGAGAATCATCTCGCAAAGAATATGTCTTGACACTGTTATCAGCTTTGGAACAACTTCTTACCAGGGATACTGACCACAGCTTCACGGAACAATCCATGAAGGCGGCCATGACTATGTGGAATCAGCCCACCAAGGTCAGCTAGTCTTCTAACCCCAAGAACTACTCTAATCGGCAAACATTCTGCTTCGTGCGTCATGTAGTTTTAGGCATTCAGTCATCTCTTAGCGCTTCCATTTCATCCTGAGCTCTTGATAGGTCGGATGGCTGGTCATGAATGTTTCCTCTCCCCAAATTTATCCTAGACATAATTTACCGATCGACATGTAATTGATAATCATCCTTAGCCAGTCCAAGAAGAGAAAGTGGGATATCGTGAAGGAACTCTTCAAGAAACGCGAAAGCAATACGAAGCCCGCCGGCATAGGCTTGCCACCAAGGGCTGTGGTGTTTCGGAACTAGGTCAGGTGCATAAGTGACAACTTCGTAGACACCACCATGCCTACAATGTATCCAGTCGTGTGACTCATGTATCTGAATGGATACCCTGGAACACAAGATTCGAATGCAACTTGGATTCGATTATTTACAGAAAACCAATATTTTCGGCCAAGAATCCCATGAACACCGAACCTTCCATGAGAAGATGCAAATGGAATCAGTTTTGCTCTGAATATATATTGAAATGGATCTAAGCCAAGCAACGAAACCGATGAATTCTATCCCTACAAGAAAAGCTCGATCTTCAATTCTGCTCGTCGATGACGATCCTAAAGTCGTCCCAGCGGCAATTGATCTTCTTGGACTAAAGGGGTTTTTGGTCGAAACCGTACAGACAGGACAGGAGGCCATAACCAGAGTCAAACAACATAGATATGGCGCTGTGTTATTAGCTCTCGCGGTGGAGGAGGAAAAAGGAGTATCGGTATTCCACAACCTGACCAAGATAGATCCTCTACTTCCTATCGTGCTCCTTATCACCGAGGTTCAATCTGAGAAAAGGAGCGAAGTCGTCAAACTTGGGGCGTTTGACATACTAAAAAAACCCTTCAAAGAAGACGAACTCAAAGAAACTCTTCAGAGAGTAGAGAATGTGCATTCGCTCAGAAAAATAGCTCAGAACACCGCCAACGGATTAATGACCAGCACGGAGCGATATAGGTCCATTGTTGAGACCGCTCGGGATGCGATCATCTTAGGAAACCTTGAGGGAAATATTCTGTCGTGGAATAAAGCCGCAGAACAAATGTTTGGATATTCGGCAGAAGAAGTTGTTGGGAAATCACTCACGCTTCTTATGCCAACTCGATATCGTGAGCAACACAAGCAAGGCTTGAAGCGCGTCCGTTCAACACAAGAGAGGCGCGTCATAGGAAAAACTGTAGAACTTCATGGTTTAAGAAAAGGAGGAGAAGAGTTTCCTATTGAGCTTTCTCTCTCTCTTTCAGCTGAATCAAATGAACAATTTTACTGTGGCATCATCCGTGACATCACCAATCGCAAGAAAGCAGAGATGGAATTGCTGGAACGTAACCGCATGTTGGCGTTGGATGCAGAGGTGGGCCAAGCCCTCTCCCAAAATAAAGATCTGCCGACGCTTTTGCAGGCGTGCACAGAAGCATTGGTGCATCATCTCGATGCGACATTCGCTCGCATTTGGACACTCAACACATCAGAACAAATGTTGGAGCTTCAAGCCAGTGCCGGGTTGTATACCCGTTTGAATGGAACACATGCGCGAGTTCCGGTCGGACATTTCAAGATTGGAAAAATTGCGGCAGAAAAAAAACCTCATCTGACCAATGCGGTCATCGGAGACCCGCGTGTGCCTGAACAGGAGTGGGCCAGACAACAAGGACTCGTCGCCTTTGCGGGGTTTCCGCTGTTGAGAAACCAAGAAGTCGTCGGTGTCATGGCTATGTTTTCACAACAACCTCTCACCACTTTTACGCTCAACAGCTTAGGCATGGTCGCCGACCGCATAACAACAGCCATTGAGCGAGAGGTCGCCAACGAAGCCTATCTAAAGTCCGCTAGACACAGTGAACAAATTTTGGCATCAGCTGGTGAGGGCATTTATGGGTTAGATTTAGCATGTAATGTGACATTCGTGAATCCCGCTGGAGCTAAGATCTTGGGATATGAAGCAAAGGAACTCATTGGGCGCTCGGCACACAGCGCAGTGCATCACTCAAGCACTGTTGTTTCTGATCATACAAGAGACCTATGTCCGATGTGCGCAACCCTCAAAAGTGGGAAAATTCATCATGTTGAGAGTGAGGTACTCTGGCGCAAAGACCACTCCAGTTTTCCTGCAGAATATACAAGCACTCCTGTGTGGGAGGATGGGCGCCTGACAGGAGCCGTCGTAACGTTCCAAGATATCACCGAGCGAAAACGGATGGCTGATCAACTGCTCGAGGAGGCCAAACTCGCCGAGGTAACCCGGGTGCTGGGCGACATTGCACACGATATGAAGAATATGCTGATGCCAGTCCTCACTGGCGCGACACTGATAGAAGAAGAGCTTCGCGATCATTTTACGAATTTATCGGTCCCGCACCGCACACAAATAGAGACCACTAAAAATTTCACCAAGGAATTACTTGAAGTCGTCATCAACAACACCCGTCGCGTCCACGACCGAGTCAGGGAGATTGCTGATACGGTCAAGGGAACAATCAGTCCGCCTTGCTTTGCTCCCTGTTGTCTGTTGGATATTGTGAAGGCAGTCTTCGAGTCACTCCGTATTTATGGAATAGAAAAAGGGGTCTCCTTGCACACTCAAGAACTTGACTCCCTTCCTCTCATTCACGCTGACGAGAATCGTTTATTCAACGCTCTGTACAATCTCGTGAATAACGCCATCCCGGAAACCCCTTCTGGCGGAACAATCACCATTGCCGGCGAAATGGGACCCGATGCTTCTACTGTGGTGCTCACTGTTGCCGACACGGGAAACGGCATGCCGCCCGAGATCTGTGACAGCTTATTCACCAATGCGACCATTAGTCATAAAGTTGGGGGTACGGGACTTGGGACAAAGATTGTCAAAGATGTCGTGGAGACCCATAGAGGAACCATCACCGTCGCGAGTGAGCAGGGGAAAGGCACCACCTTTACAATTCAACTGCCAGTCAATACCACTTCTTCTGAGGATTGAATGGTAGGAGAAGGGGACGGTTGAGATGATCGATAAAACTCTTAAGATCTCTTGCAATTATTGTGAGTTTTGTTCATTATAGAGGCTTAGCGCATGACCCTGAAGCTGGTTATTCGCCGAACCAATTTGAAATCCAAGGAAAAATGTTGGGTTTCGTCCTTACTGTTAACTTAAGGAGGTACAGCATGTCTGAATCCAAATCCGCAGGAATGTTCAGCGGTCGAAAGTCGGAAGGTCTTGTGCTTGTTGTCGATGATGAGCCGGATGTCAGAAAAGTGGTGCGCATGACATTGGAAAAATCCGGGTATGATGTCCTCGAGGCTGAAGATGGAGAAAAGGCTATTGAAGAGGTGAAAAAAGACGAAAACTCCATGCTGTTGAGCCTCATTATTACAGATATTCGCATGCCAAATATGAATGGCATTGACGTGATTAATTATTACAGAAAAGAATGGCCCAGCGTTCCGTTGATTGTCTTAACAGGATTTCCCGATATGGATATGGCAACGTCGATGTTAAAGCATGGCATTGTCGATTACCTCGTCAAACCCGTTGAAACAGAAAAATTACGCGCCTCAGTATCCAAAGCCATGGAACAACGACAAGTTCGTGGATTCTAAGCATGAAACACACGTCTGATTTCCAATCCGAATCGGAGGATCTAATGGTGCTGTTGCATAATGCCATGTTCTAACCTTGCTGAGGTTTCCAATTTTTCTACGACACAATCCGCCCTCTGGGAGGGTGGACTGTGTTGGGGAAAGGACGTATGTTTTTTCCCTTCTGCTCAATAGATTCTCCATTCTCTTTACAGTCCACAGATTTACATCTACTTCTCTGCGACAGTCGAATTCCTTCACTTTGATAAGTTAGGGCCATGAACAACTCAGACAAAACGAGTATCGTCATTTTAGGTGCTGGAAAAGGAGGAACCGCTCTCCTTGAACTTTTTAATCGTCTCCCGAGCGTCGAAGTTGTCGGGATTGCTGACCAGGATGCTTCAGCTCCCGGGATTGAGTACGCCAACCGGCTTTCCATCTCTACAACTCAGGACTCACTTACTTTGGTCCGGCACCCAGAGATCAATCTCATCGTGAATGTGACTGGAGATCCTGGCATAGACCAGCTCATTGCCACACACAAACATGCAGAGACAGAAGTTTTAGGAGGAGCCGCTTCTAAGGTGTTATGGGATCTTGTTCAAGACGAGGCTCAGATGCAATCTCAATTATTTCAGGCTGAAAAACTTGCAGGGATGGGAACCTTCGCATCTGGGATTGCGCACGATATCAATAACCCTCTGTATATTCTGCTTGCGTTTTCAGAGAATATTCTGGAAGAAACTGATCTCCCCACTATCCATAAACAAGCGCAAAGCATCATCGACGCCGGCAAGAGGATCCAAAGCATTTGTCAAAATATCACGCAATATGCCAGGGCATCAAAAGCACGAGATCCGGCTCCTGTCGAAGTGAACTCGACCCTCGATGAAGCCCTGAAAATTGCTCAGTTTGCGACAGTGCTTCAAGATATTTCCATCACAAGAAACTATGAAGAAAAACTTGAAGTCTTAGCTAATCAAGACGAACTCTTTCAAGTCTTCGTGAATCTCATGACCAATGCCATTCACGCCATGGAAGGAAAGGGAACCTTATCACTTTCATCTTGGCGTGAGAATGGTTTGGGGAAAATTGCCATCGCTGATACGGGGGGTGGCATACCGCAAGAACATCTCAAAAAGATTTTTGACCCGTTTTTTACG
Source organism: Nitrospirales bacterium (assembly GCA_965223675.1). Classification (GTDB taxonomy): domain Bacteria; phylum Nitrospirota; class Nitrospiria; order Nitrospirales; family UBA8639; genus JAGQKC01. Next base: position 1,901,364 of record OZ245013.1, read on the forward strand.
ACGAAACCAAAGGGAGAAGGCACCGGATTAGGCTTACATAACGCAAAGGCCATCATTAAAAAATATCGTGGTGAGCTTTCAGTAGAAAGCGAAGTAGGGAAGGGCACAACGTTTGTCATCGAACTCCCAAACACCGCGAACGGCTGACGAAAGTTTCCATTTCATGGATACGACCCACCAAGAAAAACTAGATACAAAAGTCAAGCGCGGCCTCAAGCGCAAACTTATCCTGTCCATGCTGCTTGTTGGGGCCCTCCCCCTAATCATCGGTTTGGTCATGGCATTTTTACAGGGGACAAAAGAAATTAGAGAAGTCAGTGGGACGAGTTTCAAAGCCCTCGCTTCAGAAACTTCAAGAAAAATTGACCTGATCCTGAGTGATGAAATCGCACAAAATTCTCAAATCACGACCGATGTGACCATCATCCAAAGATTAGAGGCTCACCGCGATAAGATTGCAGGGTATAGCGAAGAAGCCTTACAAGCCCTGATCAACCAAGAAACGCAGGCGTGGATTGAAGGGAATCCTGAATTCGTGCAACGCCTCACACAAAATGATCTGGTTACGGTACTTCAACGTTACTACGGCGGATCCTATGTCGACCCAGGTCATCCCATTCCTGTTGTCACCCGATCGGCGACCCGGGCACTCTTTATCACAGATGTGGCTGGACGTGTTATCGCCACGCTTAATACCAATATCCCATATGCCCACGCTCATGAATCATGGTGGGAGGGAGCCTTTAAGAAAGGGGTCGGACAACCGTACATTGAAAACGTGGCATTTAATGAACAAGTGGGGGCCTATACGTTTAGCCTTTCTTTACCAATCATGGACAGCATTCGATACCAGGCTGTTGGCATCCTACATCGCATCTATGATGCCAAAGAGTTTTTTGCCCCATCTATTGAGACTATTCGGTTCGGCAAAACCGGGCATGTCATGCTTATCGATGGTCATGGCAAAGTTCTCAGCTGCCCCGTTCTTCCCACAGGCACAAGACTCAGCGATCCCAATCTCATTCCATTGGTGACCCCAATGCAGAAGGGCTGGACAGCGGCTCCAAGTGACGGACATGGTGGGGTGCGTTCTTCCATTATTGGCTTTGCCCCTCTCCCCACGACAAGTCGGATTACCCAAGCTTCAACCGGCATGGGCTGGCATATGTTCGTCTGGCAATCATCCGAGGAACTCTTTGCTCCCATCGAACATCTTTTCACGTGGATCTCCGTCTTTGGCCTACTGTCCGTGGCCTTGCTGGCCACACTGGGTGCCATTGCCGCAGGCCGAATCGTCACGCCTATTCGTCAACTGCAAGAAGCGGCCAAATCCATTGGACGTGGCGAATGGCAAGAACCGATCAGCATTAAGACCAATGACGAGCTTGAGGAACTGGCCGACGAGATGAACCGGATGAATCGGCAATTGGCTTCGACATTCAAAGGACTTGAAAGTGAGGTAGAACTCAAAGCCCTGGAAGTGCAATATCTGCAAGAGTCAACCTCCCAAATTCTTGATAGTGTCCCAGATCCAGTGATCATGTTAGACCAGAATCAACAGATCAAATATATGAATCGCGCCTCGAAAGAAGCCCTTCACCTAAACAATAACGGTCAGGTCGAAGGGAAACCACTCTTTCAGGTCATCAAAACCGATCCGTCTACCACCAAAAGACTAGGCGAAGAATTTCAATCGATTTGCTTTGACTCAGGCAACGACATGACTTCACGTACTACCCCCACGGTTGCTTCCCCACAAGAACTGAGAGACCCACTCCAGCAAAAATCAGATTGGAGTTCTGCCTCCGAAGGTCAGGAGTTTCATATCAATAATCAGACATACCGCTATGAATGGTTCACCGTGAAGTCACACCCCGGACATAATCCAGGGATAGGATTGGTGTTTAGGGATATGACTGAAGAAAGCCGTTTACAAGACCGTCTGATTAAGGAAGAAAAACTCGCCAGTTTGGGTGTTCTCAGTTCAGGAATAGGACATGAACTGAATAACCCTCTTGTAGGGGTCATTGGGCTTGGCGAAGCGATACAACAAGAAGAAAACCCAAGTCAAATTAAGGAATACGCAGGGAATATCGTTCAACATGGACGACGCATGGCGTCGATTATCAAGGACTTTACGGGATTAGCGACTTCGCAATTGAATGAACAACTGACTCAGGTGAATATCAATGAACAATTAGAGCATGTCCTTCACACTGTTAAACAGACATCTGAAGCCTCGTCGCTGGAGTTTCAGACTCACTACCAATCTCTTCCTTCCATCACAGTCAATCCTCAAGAATTCAGTCAAGCCCTCAACAATATCATGACGAACGCCATTCAAGCCATGGAAGGTGAAGGCAAACTTGATGTCATGACCATGATCAAAGAAAACATGATATACATCATCATTAGCGATGACGGGCCCGGCATTCCCCGAGCACAATTGTCAAAAGTCTTTGACCCATTTTTCACGACGAAACAGCAAGGCATGGGAGCAGGCCTCGGATTAACGATCGCGCGTCGAATCATTCAAAAATATGGTGGTCAGATCCAGATCAATAGTCAAGAAGGAGAAGGCACGACGTGTCAGATTACGTTCCCTTGTCCTGAAAAACATTCATCTCAGTTAAAGGAGTAAACAACGTGAAGATGTGTGGAAAACGAATGGTGCGGGCATTCGCTCTCTGTTGTAGCTTGATAGGGGCATGCTGGGTCGCTCTTTCATTCGGTGAGAACAAAAACACTCCCGTCAGTGGAATTTCTCCTGAAAAAGTGGCAGATTATGTCCATTCAATCATTGAAGCTGACCGCACGGTCTACACAACGCACGTCGTTAATCGATTGCAGGATAAGGGAATTGTCGACGCGGATGAACATTGGGAACAACAAAACGCCCTTCTCTTGCCTGCTCAATTTCTTCAACGTGCGGGGCGGTTAGTCGCGGAAAAAGGAAATGGTATTCGCTATCGCTTGATCAGTCTCTGGCCTATTTATCGACGAAATGGCCCCGCCACTGACTTTGAACGTCAAGGCTTGAAAGCGGTGAGCGATCATCCGGACAAACCGTATCGAGGCATTGTCAAGAGCGGCAAGAAGCAATACTTTCAAGCCATTTATGCTGATCGAGCTGTCACGAAAGCCTGTATTGATTGCCACAATTCCCATCCCCTCAGTCCAAAACGAGATTTCACCGTCAATAGTGTCTTAGGAGGAATCGTGATCACCATTCCACTTGATCAATAAGGTGGAAATGATCCTGCCTGATTTCTCCCCCCCCTTGCCACTTCTCGATAAAATATTGAGCTCCCAGCCTTTCGTCATTATTTTACTTTCAGCAAATTTTGGCCGAAAAGGATACAATGAACTATCGTGAGTACATTCCTCATTCATCTCCGACCACAACAAGCCCTTTTCTGACAGATCCTAATATGATGACGCCCAAAGTCATTAAACAACGAAAAAGGAAGAAAGTTTCACCGGAGGATGGTGGTCCGTACTCAAATTACCGGATGGCTGTCAGGTTAGAGCTGACACAACGTCCTGGCGTCTTTGCCCAATTAGCTACGGCACTTGCAGAAGAAGGAGCGAGTGTTGGTGCCGTTGACCTGATCTCAGCGACGAAAAAGACGGTCGTTCGCGATGTGACCTTTGATGCTCAAAGTGAAGAGCATGGCGAACGAGTGTTGAAGCGCTTAAGTCAATTGCCAGATGTTCAAGTCGTTGCGGCATCTGACAATATCTTCATGATGCATTTAGGTGGGAAAATTCGAGTCGACAGCAAATTCCCGATTAAAACCCGGAATACTCTCTCCATGATCTATACACCTGGAGTGGGTAGAGTGGTCAAAGCCATTGCACAGGATCGAGAAAAAGCTTATACCTTCACCAGCAAGCAGAACAGTATTGCCGTTGTCACTGATGGATCAGCGATTCTGGGATTAGGGAATCTTGGTCCGGAAGCGGCTCTTCCTGTGATGGAAGGAAAGGTCATGCTCCTTCAACAATTTGCGAACATTGATGCATGGCCCATTTGCCTAAATACTCAGGATCCTGACGAAATTGTCCAAACGGTGGCAGCTCTTGCTCCCAGTTTTGGAGGCATCAATCTTGAGGATATTAGTGCACCCCGCTGTTTTGATATCGAACAACGTCTCCGGACTCAATTAGATATTCCAGTGATGCACGATGATCAACATGGTACGGCCGTTGTCGTGCTTGCGGCACTATTCAATGCACTCAAGGTGACGAAACGACGACTTAGCCAAGTGAAAATTGTAGTCGTCGGACTTGGCGCCGCAGGCACGGCCTGCTGTAAGTTGTTAATCAAAGCCGGGGCAACCCATATCAAAGGCTGCGATAAAAATGGGCTCGTGCTCGATCAACCTATCAAGACTCTTCGAGATAATTGTGACAATCTTCATACACATATTTCCTATAACCACCCGCTAGGCACCCTTCAGGACGCCTTGAAAGATGCTCACGTTGTGATCGGTCTCTCAAGCAAAAATGCGCTCAAACCGGAAGATCTAACTTTTATGGCCAAAGACCCCATTGTTTTTGCACTTGCCAATCCTGACCCTGAGATTTCTCCGAAAGACGCAACTTCTTTTTGTCGTGTTTATGCGAGTGGTCGATCAGACTATCCGAATCAATGTAATAATCTTCTAGCCTTTCCCGGAATTTTTCGCGGAGCACTGGACGTACAAGCTAAGACGATTAATGATGCGATGTTGCTCGCTGCCGCGCAAGCTCTCGCAAATCTGGTTCCCTCCTCGGCTCTCAACGAAGAATACATTATTCCAAGCGTCTTTGATAGAAAAGTGGTATCCAAGATCGCTAAAGCTGTGAGCAAAGCGGCTGCTGAACATAAAGTCGCGCGTCGACAGATTAAGGCGTGAAGGGTGAAGATCCTGAGGAATAGGAAGACGGAAGTCAAGAAAAATCCTCATGCACTACTCATTATTTAGAGAACATGCATCCAGACAATAATGGCCACCCCCACGGGCCAGAGATAATACGAGAAGAGATGGAAATGATCTTGCTTGACGAGACGAAGAATCACGGCAATTGACCAATACCCTACGATGGCGGCTACCCCCATACCAACAACATGGGGCCCAATCAACACATGCAGATTATTCATCATTTTGAGCATCTCTAATAGTGTGGCTCCAAGAATGGCTGGAATGGAAATCAGCAATGAAAATCTCACGATCAAGTCACGCTCAAGACCAAGGAGCAGCCCTCCAGCAATCGTTGAGCCCGATCGTGATATACCCGGTAAAACAGCAATCCCTTGGACTACCCCGATAATCAGTGCATCCAGCACGTTCATGTCCTTGATTCCACGACCAATCGACTTTCCTCGGCCAATCCATAAGACAATCCCTGTCAGAATCAGAAGACCCCCAACAATATCCGGACGTGAAAACACCTGTAACCCAATTTGTTGAACACCAAGCCCCAACATAGCTGTGGGAATCGATGCGACGATGACCATTTGCACAGTCCGCCACTCGGCGCCAGTAAAGACACTGTCACCCTTCGTCGATCCTGAATTCCCAAACAATCCGCGAGTCAACGCAATCCAATCATCTCGAAAATAAACGAGAATGGCCACGACCGTCGCGCAATGCAACATAATGTCAAACAAGAGGTTTGTTTCTTCGACGTGCCCAAACCAATATTGCGCGAGCACGAGATGCCCAGAGGAAGAGACTGGCAGGAACTCGGTCAATCCTTGAAGAACAGCCAAGACAATGGCCTCAAGATAACTCACAATACAACTCCTGACTCTCTCTCATCACGTATCATCGACATTTTTTATTCAGGGATAGTCATGCGTCAGACGTGAAGCAAACGATCCGGTCGCTCCCTGAAACTTGACTTCTCACACTTGACATTTTTTGTCCTACGCATCACATTGTTTGGTGAATGTTGGTGAATAACAGCGAGCAAACTCTTCCACACCTTGCTCCCATGGGGGTAGCGAGATGGAAGGGTCTTGAAGGGAAGTCAACACCGCATAGGCGGGACGGGGAGCCGGCCGAGGAAATTCATTCGTTGCAACGGGCGTTAACTGAGATTGTATTCCAAGATGTTTAAAGAGCAATTGCGTAAAGCCAAACCAACTTGTTCCACCAGAACCCGCAAGATGGTAGGTCCCATATGCACGAGTATCAAACAACTGATCAATGGCTTTCGCCAGATGAGGCGCATAGGTTGGAGAACCAAACTGATCATTCACCACACGGACAGCCGACCGTTGAGACACATGACAAATGGTTTTGGGGAAATTCTTTCCAACCGTATGATACAGCCACGCGGTTCGAACGATAAAATGACGCTTGGCGATCGTACGAACGACTTCTTCTCCCGCTAACTTACTCTTGCCATAAATTGAACAAGGATTCGGTCGATCAAATTCATGGTAGGGCTGAGTATGTGTTCCATCAAATACGTAGTCAGTTGAAACATGGACCAGTGGAATACCAAGCGCTTCCGTCGCCAACGCAAGATTTTGTGGACCCAAGGCATTCACACGGTAGGCGGACTCGATATCAAGCTCAGCTTGGTCAACGTTCGTATAGGCGGCGGCATTGATCACAACATCGGGCTTTGCTTGCTCGACGGCTTGCCTTGTACGCAAACGGTTGGAAATATCTAATGCTTCACGACCATAGGCATCCACCTGTCTGGTCTCCAATACCTGTTGGAGGGCATGGCCTAATTGCCCTTGTGCCCCGACCACGAGGACCTTCATACGCACGCGCCCTGATAAAGAGGCAAACGTTCGAACTCTTCATGTAAACCAAGAGCCGTATCATCTTTGTTGGATAAAATAGGATTCGTGATAGGCCAATTAATCTTAATCATGGAGTCCTTCCAAGAAATCACAATTTCATCATCCGGGTCATACAACTCAGTGCATTTATATTCCAAGTCTGCAATCTCACTCATCACACAAAATCCATGAGCAAAACCGGGAGGAATATAGATCTGTTTAAAATTCTCTCCGGACAAGGTCACACCGACCCATTGGGCAAATGTCGGAGAGCCGCGCCGGATATCAACAGCCACATCAAAGACCTCGCCTTGACTCGCACGAATGAGTTTTCCCTGTGGGCCGTGCACCTGTGCATGGAGACCTCGCAGAGTCCCTTGCCCTGAACGTGAATAGTTGTCTTGCACAAATGTTGCTGGGATCCCAGATTCCACATATCTTTCTCGGTGATAGGTTTCTAAAAAGAATCCCCTCCCATCTCGATACACATCTGGTTCAATAATAACCACACCTGGCAATGCTGTTTGAAGTATATTCACAGTGCACTCCTGACTGATTGTTCGAGAATCGCCAACAGATATTGCCCATAGGCATTACCTTTCATCGCCTCAGCTAACCGTTGAACATCCTGAGCATCAATATACCCCATGTTATAGGCTATCTCCTCAGGACAAGAGACCATCAGGCCCTGTCGCTCTTGTAACACCTGAATATAATGGGCCGCCTGGAGCAGGGATTCATGTGTCCCCGTATCAAGCCAAGCTATTCCCCGCCCCAACGGCACCACTTGCAACTGCCCGGATTGTAAGTAATTGACGTTGACATCCGTAATTTCAAGCTCCCCACGAGCAGACGGGGTCAACGAACAGGCGATATCGACCACACGATTGTCGTAAAAATAGAGACCAGTGACCGCGTTGGAAGACTTGGGGTTCTTGGGTTTTTCTTCTAGACTCGTCGCTCTCCCATTACAATCGAAACTCACGACTCCATAGCGTTGCGGATCGCGAACCTGGTAGGCGAATACTGTCGCTCCTTTTTTCCGCTCCACCGCCTCCCGTAAATAGTCAGATAGACCATGCCCATAAAAAATATTATCGCCCAAAATTAACGCCACAGAGTCTTGACCAATAAAATCTCGACTGATAAGAAATGCTTGCGCGATACCACCAGGATTAGGCTGAATCGCGTAGTGAATATTCAATCCAAATTGACTGCCGTCCCCTAACAACCTCACGAACCCATCTTGCTCATGAGGAGTTGTGATAATCAGTATTGTCTGAATCCCCGCCATCATCAGCGTCGATAATGGGTAGTAGATCATCGGCTTGTCATACACCGGCATCAACTGCTTACTGACAGCATGACTCAGTGGATAAAGCCTCGTACCAGATCCGCCTGCTAGGATAATGCCTTTCATAAGAGCATCTTAGGTTTACCACTTACTCATGCGTGTTCAGCGAGACAACATGTTGGCCTTACGTTTTATTGGTCGACAAACTCAGACCCAATCGTTCCCGAGCATCCAGATTTGCCTGTATAGCTTGACACCACTCTTGGTGATCAAGGTACCAACGTACAGTTTCGCTCAGCGCACTGCTCATGGTGTGTTTTGGCTCCCATCCCAGTTCGGTTTTAATTTTTGTTGTATCAATCGCATATCGCCGATCATGTCCTGGCCGATCAGTCACAAAGACTATTAACTCGTCATACCCGTGAATGGCTCGATCACGAAGCGATTGGTTTTGTGAGGCCGGGGCCAAATCTTCAAGAATCCCGATCAGTAGATTCACAAGCTCTAAATTCGTGTGTTCGTTATTTCCTCCTAGATTATATTTTTCACCAGGTTGTCCCTGTGTCAAGACGACCCATAGCCCCTCACAGTGATCTTCGACATACAACCAATCTCGAACGTGCCGACCATCTCCATAAATAGGAAGTGGTTTTGCCTCAAACGCATTCAGTAACATGAGAGGTATTAATTTTTCCGGAAACTGATAGGGTCCATAATTATTCGAACAATTAGTCGTGACGGCAGGTAACCCGTACGTACGAAAATACGCTCGAACAAAATGGTCGGCAGCCGCTTTTGAGGCCGCGTATGGTGAATTCGGGGCATAGGCCGTTTCCTCAGAAAATAATCCTTTCGACCCTAATGTTCCATAGACTTCATCTGTTGAGACGTGAAGAAAACGAAAATGGTTTCTCTGGACCTCAGGCAACGCCATCCAATATTGTCGTGCAACCTCTAGCAAGACAAAAGTTCCAACAGTATTGGTTTCTATAAATGGCATAGGACTATCGATCGAACGATCAACATGAGACTCGGCCGCGAAATTGATCAGTGCTTGAGGGCGCTCCTCGGTAAAGATACGACTCATAGCAAGTTGGTCGGCAATATCTGCCTGAATAAACTTCACCTGCTCATGGCCTAACACGCTCTGAATGTTCAACAGATTTCCGGCATAGGTTAACTTATCGATAATGATCACATGAGTATCAGAGCGGGCAAGAAGCCATCTGACAAAATTTGCACCAATGAACCCAGCTCCTCCCGTCACGATGATGGTGTGCATCTGTCTGTTCACAATTTCTTGACCTTCCCAATCATGGCAGACCATCCAATCGAAATTGAGACATGATTACGTCCCATAATCAATCGAAAAACACCACGCTAACGACTTGAATTAAAGACCAGAAAAACAACGATCGATAGTCGGAATCGTTGAAAATGAGTGCGGATAATTAGAGATCGCTTTCAGATCGTCAAAGATAAAACATCTCATCTCGGACACGTTTTTTTACGATGGCCAGGGAGACACGATTATTCAACCGTTACGCTCTTCGCGAGGTTTCGAGGTCGGTCCACATCCAGCCCACGAAGGACAGCAATATGATAGGCCAGAAGCTGTAACGTCACAGCAAATAAAATTGGTGTGAGCAATGGATGAACTTCTGGGATGGGGATCACCACTTCAGCCACTCTATGTAATTCTTTATCCCCTTCGAACCCAAAGGCAATAACTGGGGCGCTTCTGGCGCGCACTTCCATAAGATTATTCACTGTTTTTTCATAGAGTCGGTCTCGAGGAGCAATCACGACAACAGGCATATCTTCGTCGACTAAAGCGATAGGCCCATGTTTCATTTCACCTGCCGCGTAGCCCTCGGCATGAATATATGAAATCTCTTTTAATTTTAAGGCTCCTTCTAAAGCAATCGGATAGTTAATACCTCGGCCTAAGTAGAGGAAATTACTCTTCGTGAAATACTGTTGCGCTACGCGTAAGATTTCTGTTTCTTGTTTGAGGACGGCCTCGACTCGACCGGGAAGCGCCGTATATTGATCTAACCACCATCGACCTTCTTCCGGGCTCAACACTTCTCGCACACGTCCAACATGAAGCGCCAACAAATACAGTGCCATAATTTGACCGGTAAACGCTTTAGTCGACGCGACACTGATTTCAGGACCACACCGTGTGTATATGACACCATCTGATTCTCGAGCCATCGTACTGCCCACGACATTGACGATGGATAACACACGCGCACCGTGTTTCTTAGCTTCTCTTGCAGCCGCCAAGGTATCTGCCGTTTCTCCAGATTGGGAAATGGCAATAAAGAGATCATCACGTTGAATCATTGGTTCCCGATATCGAAACTCAGATCCAATATCGACTTGAACCGGCTTTCGGATCATCTCCTCAAATAAATACTTACCCACTAACCCCGAGTGCCAAGAAGTTCCGCATGCGACAATCCAAATACGACGCGCCTCGATTAATTCTTCAGCTGTTAAGGCCAAATCAGGGAGATCGGCCTCTCCTGTCTCATAATTAAATCGCCCACGTAGCGTATCCATGATGACCTGAGGTTGTTCATGAATCTCCTTGAGCATAAAATCAGGGTAGCCACCTTTTTCAGCCGCATCCGCATCCCAGTCGATGGTCACGGTTGGACGATCGGCGATTTCGGCATTTGGGCCAATGACTGAAATACCGGAGGGGGTTAGGATCCCGATATCACCATCCTCTAAGAACACAACATCTCGTGTATGTGTCAACAAGGGCGTAACATCAGAAGCTAAAAACGACCCTTTTCCGTTCTTTCCAATGACAAGTGGACATCCACATCGTGTGGTGACGATCATATTCGGCTCTGAAGCACAGATGGCGGCCACTGCGTAATTTCCGTGTAAATCTGACTCAGCTGCCCGCATGGCTTCTTGCAGCGAATGTCCTCTCTTCATATAGGATTCTAATAAATGCGCGATGACTTCGGTGTCAGTTTCTGACGAAAAACGATACCCTTCTGACTCTAAACGATGCTTCAGTGAGAGAAAATTTTCAATAATACCATTATGGACGAGAACTAAATCTCCCGATCGATGTGGATGTGCATTCTGTTCAGAAGGTCTCCCATGCGTTGCCCATCGAGTATGTCCAATCCCTGTTGAACCATCAAGTGGCTCCTGAACAACAAGTTGCTCTAAGTTCATCAATTTTCCAGCGCTACGCTTGACGGCTAACTCTCCCGCATGGAGTATCGCGATTCCCGCAGAATCATACCCTCGATACTCAAGCCGCTTTAACCCTTCGATAAGGATTGGGGTGGCTTTTTCGTTTCCAATGTATCCAATAATGCCACACATATGTGAAGCCTAGTTGTTATGCGTCTTTATTGATTATTGCACGTTTTGTTTACTATGTCGGTCATTCACACCCAGATCTATAGCACAAATTTCATATATGAGGAAATCTTAGAGAAACAGCGTTTAGGACTGGGGGTTATGAGATGAAAGGTTGGGGGAATGTTTCTGTTTCTCGGATGCAGGTTCGGCAGGGGTTGACTCGGAAGCCTTATGCAAGTCTCGCTTTCTTTTCGCCGCTCCTTCTCTGTTCTGTTGTGCTGATCGAGAAATGCCCAATGCCTCTGGAGGAACATTCTCAGTGACGGTCGTCCCGGCCGCAATGATGGCACCACGGCCAACCTTTATTGGCGCAATGAGCTGTGTATCACTCCCGATGAATACTTGATCTTCAATGACCGTCTTTTCTTTTCTAAATCCGTCGTAATTACAGGTGATCGTCCCTGCACCAATGTTGACTTCTCGTCCAACTATTGTATCGCCCAGATAACTTAAATGGTTTGCTTTAGAGTACTCTCCCAATTCCGTCTGTTTGAGCTCAACAAAATTTCCAACCTTGGCTCCTCGACAAATTTTCGTTCCTGGTCGAAGGTGAGCAAAGGGGCCGACCGTGGCTTCATTTTCAACCACCGCATCGTTCAACACACAGGAGTCCTGGATCTGGATATTATCACCTAAGTTACTATTCGTAATTCTCGTATGAGATCGAATCACACAGCCTTCCCCGATAACCGTCCGGCCCTCTAATCTGACGTCTGGATAAAGAAGACTATCTCGCCCTATCGAGACATCTGCGTCAATACTCGTCCGACCCGGATCTAACAGTGTGACTCCTGCCAACATCCAACGACGACAAAGACGACTTCGCATCTCTCTCTCTGCCCATGCAAGATGCTCGCGAGTATTGATGCCGAGCGTTTCGTCCGTATCATGGGTGACGAGAGCGGAAACACGAAGACGCTGACTCACAGCCATTCCAATGATATCGGTAAGATAATATTCTCCTTGGACATTTTGCGGCTTTAACGACTCAAGACTCTGGAACAGGAATTTTGTATTGACGACATACGTTCCAACGTTAATTTCCTGTATAGTTTTCTCGCTTTCCGAGGCATCACGATCTTCCACTATTTTTAGGACTTGGCTTTCTTGGCCACGAATGACTCGCCCATACCCGTGGGGATCATTGAGAACCGTGGTTAAGATCGTGACAGTCGCCTGAGACGTTTGATGATACGCGAGTAATGCACGAATCGTATCCTCGGTCAGTAATGGCGTATCCCCGTTCAGAATCAGACAGGCATCGGCAACCATCTGTTGATTATTCAATACGACAGACTGCGCCTGTTGCACGGCATGTCCAGTACCCAGTTGTTGGTTTTGCTCAACAACACAAAAAGGCGCAAGCGAGTCTTCCTCTTGTTGCAAATACTCTCGTACTTGCTCCGCACCGTGTCCAACGATGATAGCCACAGAAGAATCAGCAACACGACGGGCCAAGGCAGCCATGTACCATACCATGGGCTTCCCGGCGACGGGATGTAACACCTTGGGAATAGCCGACTTCATCCGCGTCCCTTGCCCTGCAGCCATGATAACGGCAGAAATAGCGCTCATCTCTTTATGTTCCGCGAGTTCGTATATATATTCTTATTCTTTATCCGGTCGGTACGTTCACATCTGGCCTGACCGGGGTGCTGACTTTTCTCCGAGTTGCCTCGTCAACGGCAGACTGCTTGTCAGATGAATACAATCCCCCAGATACGATTAATTTCATCGCCTCCTCAACTTCTAGATCCACTGGAACAACTTCATGTTCTGGCACTAAGAGAAAATACCCGGAAGTCGGATTAGGGGAGGTTGGCACAAAGACATGGATGAGTGGATCTGGAGCCAGTCGCTGAACCTCATCCCTCGTTTCTCCAGTGACAAAGGCTAAACAATAATTCCCATTCTTCGGAAACTGAATCATGACGACCTTGTCATATTTTTCTCGTTGTTTAAAGGACAAGATATCCATGACCGACTTGAGTGTGGCATAAATCCCTCGGACGATGGGCACACGGTCCAAAAATCCTTCCCACCGTTTCACGATTCTTCGACCAAGAATATTTGTGGCCAAGATTCCAGTCAGAAAGATTAAAAGAAGGAGCGCAATGATTCCGAGTCCGGGGAAATAGTACTCCTGAATTACTAAGTCAGCTAAGACATTGCCAAGTATGCTATCGACAGTCACAAACAACGTCTTGAGGACAAGAACCGTTCCCCAAATCGGCGTGATAACTAATAACCCTGTCAGAAAATAGCGTTTAAGGGAAGCCTGCGACATAGCCGACGAGGCGCAATGCCTCGCTCCCAAACCAAAGGATTGAAGAACGGGTCACGACTGGTGGATTTTCCGTAAGCCATCTTACAAACATCGAGTGGGTGCCGCAAGCCTTTTCTTGAGATTTTCAACCACTTAGATTAGGATCTCTGCGTGAGACAGACTCAGCATGTAAGAAAAAAACGCCCACCACAGCCGTACAAACGAAAGGGACTCTTTCTTACCTTCGAAGGAATTGAAGGGTCAGGTAAGACGACACAATGTCACCGCATAGGCGCAACACTCACCGCTCTCGGGTACTCAGTTCTTGAGACACGAGAACCGGGAGGGACGCCCTGTGCAGAAAAAATTCGTGCCCTACTTCTCAATAACGCTTCTTCTCGTCATAAGAAAGAGACCATGACAGCCGAATGTGAAACAGCATTGGTCTTTGCCGCACGATCTCAGCACATCAGGCATCAGATCCTTCCAGCTCTGTCCAGAGGTATGATCGTCCTCTGTGACCGGTTTACCGATTCGACAATGGCCTACCAAGGCTATGGACGAAAACTTGATCTAAAAATCTTAGAGACCTTTAGCAGGTTTGTCACCCACGACCTGATACCCCACCTCACCTTCTTATTTGATCTGCCCATCAAGGAAGGTCTTGCAAGACGGAGACGAGCCAAAAATCTCAACCGCCTTGATCGAGAATCTCAAGCATTTCACCGTCGGGTGAGACAAGGATTTTTAACCTTAGCCGATCAGTTTCCTGAACGAATCGTCGTCATTAATGGAAGAGAGAGTCCAGAAAACATTGCCGATACGATTGAGCACATGGTCATCACCCTAGTACGTACGACGACAGGCGTGAAGAGATCTCCTCGAATCGACAACAAACTCTCTCTTGAAACGTAACATCGATCAATGCCATTTCAAGATATTATAGGTCACGTATCTCCCATTGCGTGGTTGCGCAACGCAATCCGGTCTCATCACCTCGGACACGCCTATGTATTCATAGGAGAAGATGCCATAGGCAAACGCATGACGGCTCTGCAATTTATTCAAGCCATGAATTGTGAGATCCATGCCGATGCGTCTACGCCAGACGCTTGTGGACACTGTAGAGCCTGTCAACAGATTATCGCACAGATTCATCCTGACCTGTTAGTGATTCAACCTGATGATACTCAAACACAACGTCCACAGATAAAAATTGAACGGATACGAGAAATCGAGCATCATATGATTTATCGTCCTCTCCTTGGCGAGAGAAAAATCTGCCTTATTGACAACGCAGACTGCCTCACGATCGGTGCAGCGAATGCGCTGCTCAAGACTCTTGAGGAACCTCCTGATCACTGCCTATTTATTCTTATCACCAGTAAACCCTCGGCACTCCTCACAACCCTTACATCTCGATGCCTCGTCGTAAGATTTTCTCCACCTTCTCAAGATCAGGCCATCACCCATCTTATGCATTATCGGGAGCTTTCAAGGAGAGATGCACGATTTGTCAGCTTCCTGACAAACGCCCGACTCGGAGAAGCACTTAACCTTGACCTAGAAGTCGCAAAGGCAAAACAAGAAGAGTTTTTTTCTCTATTATTTGAGAGACCTCATCGATCTTTGGCAGAAAGCTTTGAGTCGGCTGAAGCCCTGTCCAAGTCTGGAAGTATTCCAGAGGCATTGTGGTGGTTATGGTCTGGCTTACGAGACCTCCTCCTTGTTGCCATCCAATCTTCCCCTGAGTTTCTTCTCAATGAGAAGCATCTCTCTAGACTCAAAGAAATAGGACGACAGACCTCGCCTCAGAATATATTGAGCCTTCTTGATGAATTGCATCAATTAGAACAGGGGGTACAACGCAACCTCAACATGCAGTTACGATTTGAGCAATTCTTTATTCACCTGAGGGAAGTCATTCCAAGTACGTGAATAGCTATATGAGCGCGAATTAACTAAACCCAATCAAGTCACTAATTCATTTATCTACGGTGTCTTCTAGGGGTAACAATACACATTTATTTGGCATAACAGACTGACACACGGCTGTATTATGACACAATCTTTTTACATCACCACTCCCATTTATTACGTCAATGATGTCCCGCATATTGGCCATGCCTACACCACGATCGCGGCAGACGTCCTCGCACGATTTCACCGATTACAGGGGCACAACGTCTTTTTCCTCACCGGTCTTGATGAACACGGACAAAAAGTTCAACAGGCTGCGGCCAAGGCCAATATTGCTCCTCAAACCCATTGCGATCGATTAACACCACAATTCCAAAAGCTCTGGGAAACACTCACCATTAGCAACGATGGGTTTATTCGGACAACTGATAACCAACATCAAAAGATTGTTCAACGTTTTCTGCAAACATTGTATGACAACGATCTTATTTATAAAGCCGAATACACGGGGTGGTATTGCACATTCGATGAACGCTTTTGGACGGAAAAAGATGTTGAGAATGGATTATGCCCTGATTGTCAACGTCCAGTTGAACAATTAAGTGAGAGTAATTACTTCTTTCGCATGGGGCAATATCAAGACCGGCTGAAAACACACATCAATACCCACCCACAGTTCATTCGACCTATCTCCCGGCGCAATGAAGTTCTGGGGTTTCTTGAAAAGCCCCTGGAAGACCTGTCGATCTCACGACCAAAATCACGACTATCCTGGGGAATAGAACTCCCCTTCGATCCAGATTATGTCACCTATGTATGGTTCGACGCGCTCACAAACTATGTTTCCGCCTTAGACTATCTTTTACCTTCGCCGTCTATAGACAAATTTTGGCCTGCGTCCGTACATTTAGTTGGCAAAGATATTTTAACGACACATGCGGTGTATTGGTCCACGATGCTTATGGCGCTGGACTTTCCGCTCCCACAGACGATCTTTGCGCATGGCTGGTGGACCGTGAACGGTGAAAAAATGTCTAAAAGCAGGGGAAATGTCGTTGATCCCAATTCCACGGTTGCAGAGTTTGGTGTGGACGCTTTTCGGTATTTTCTTCTTCGTGAAGTTCCATTTGGTCAAGATGGCGACTTTTCACAGGATGCCTTGATCGGTCGTCTTAACAGTGACCTAGCCAATGGGTTAGGTAATCTGCTCAGTCGAACCGTCACCTTGATTCAACGATTTACAAACGGTGTGATTCCTGCGCCTGTGCCTTCAACCGAAAATGAGCTCGATCAAGAATTACAAAGCGCCGCAGAAACGCTCCTTCACACAACCCTGCCTCATCATCTTGACTCAGAACGCATCGAGTTTAATCGAACATTGGAAGGTATTTGGGGACTCGTTCAGTTAGGCAATCAATATATTGATAAGACAGCCCCATGGGTATTAGCCAAAGATACGGCAAAACAGGATCGCCTGCATACGGTCTTGTACAATGCAGCAGAAGCTCTACGTTTTCTCTGCCTTGCCAACGCAGCCTTTATGCCAGCCACAGCTCAATCCATGAATCAGCAGCTAGGCTTATCATTAGACTTTTCTCTCCCCCTCCTCTCTCAAAAGATTTCATGGGGGAAATTAGCCGTCGGGACCACTGTCCAAAAGGGCAAAGCTCTTTTTCCACGATTTGATGCAATCGCCCACAGCAAGGAGAAAAAGGTGACGAATCAAAATGAGAAGATGGAAAACAAGGTCTCAAAGGATAGTGCGTCCAATGAAGAAAACAAGAATCAGGCTTGCACGTCGAACGACGCTCAAATATCTATTGAGGATTTCGTGAAGGTTCAGCTGAAGGTCGCTAAAATACTCGAAGCCGAACGTGTTCCCAAATCTTCCAAGTTATTAAAACTTCAAGTCGATATCGGGAGTGAACAGCGTCAAATCGTGGCGGGTATTGGAAAAACTTATGAACCCGATGATCTCCTCGGCAAAACCATCGTGGTCGTGAGCAATCTGAAGCCTGCAAAACTGATGGGAGTTGAATCTCAGGGAATGGTGCTGGCAGCGGGAGGCAAAGATGTTGCCGGGATTATCACGATCACGGAAGACGTTCTTCCCGGCACCCCCGTGAAATAACACCCACACGTCTTCGATCTGCTCAATAATACTCGATTACCTCTCCTTATTCTCCATGCATGGTACAATCGAAGAGATCTTGCCTATCCACTCTTGCTGGAGGACTCCATGCCATTTCGCTTTGTATGCCTCATATGCTTCATGTTTTTTATTTGTCCGACATTGGGAAACGCGCAAAAACCACAGCAGACCGAATCATTTGACCTTCCAATTTCAAAAGTCGTCCTTTATACGAGCGGTGTGGGATACTTTCAACATGATGGAACCGTTCAGGGTGACACTGAAATCCAACTTCCTGTCCAAGCTACTGAAATCAACGATCTCCTGAAAAGTCTGCTTGCTCAAGACTTCGACAGCGGAACCGTTTCGTCAATTCAATATCATTCTCGCAAACCACTCGCGAAAACGCTGAGCACATTCAGCATTGACCTCTCCAACCACCCCACTCTGGGGCAAATACTCACGCAATTACGTGGAGAACCCGTTCAACTCTCCACGCCAACCCCCATGACCGGCACAATTGTCGGCGTCGAGAAAAAAACGGAATGGAAAGGTATTGGATCCGCACTCCATCAAAAAGATGTGGAATATCTGAATATCCTGGTCAGTGGACGCCTACAGTCTCTTGCTCTTCCTCACATCCAGGACATCGAAGTCCTGAATCATACGATGAACAAGGAACTCCAAGAGGCCCTAGATGTCCTGGCTCAGAGTCATGACCGACAGAAAAAAACCATGACTATCACATTCAAAGGAGAAGGAGACCGACGCGTACGCATGGCATATCTCAGAGAGACCCCTGTATGGAAAACATCGTATCGCTTAGTATTGCAAGACGAAAAATCGCCTGTACTGCAAGGATGGGGAATTGTCGACAACACCACAGACCATGATTGGGACCAAGTGCAACTCTCATTAGTTTCCGGACGGCCCATTTCTTTCGTGATGGATTTGTATCAACCACTCTATGCACCCCGCCCCATCGTCAAACAGGAATTACATGCGGGGTTAAGGCCACAAACTCATGGCGATAGTCTTACGATGGAAACTGAGACGTTCGAACACAGCCAGATCGGAGCGTTAAAAAGCCTTGCCCAAGCAAAACGGTTCGGAGAAAGACGGGCCATGCGCAAAGAAACGTTAATGGACTTCGCAGCCCCCCCAACTTCCGCTGAATCCTTTGACAAAGCAGAAATGGACCTTCGCGAAGGCCTGAACTCCACAGCTCAAGGGCAAGAAACCGGAGAACTCTTCGTTTACACCATTCGCACGCCTGTGAGCATTCCACGACATGGATCAGCCATGTTGCCAATACTCAGTCAAGCCGTCGAGGGAGCAAAACTTTCCCTCTACAATTCAGCAACTCATGCCAAACATCCTCTGCATGCCTTTAAACTCAAAAACGTATCAGATCTGTCTCTCATGCAAGGTCCGATCACGGTGTTTGATGACAATGCCTATGCTGGCGATGCGCAGATGAAAGACCTGGCTCCCGGTCAAGAGCGACTCATTAGCTATGCCTTAGACCTCAATACCGAGGTGCATCGAAAACCGGCTTCCTCTCAACAGGAACTCGTCTCGGCAAAGCTCCACAAAGGCGTACTCATCGCTACACGAAAGGCCTTGAACACTACAACTTACTCGGTGACCAATCGTGGACAAAAGCCGAAAATCGTGCTCATCGAACATCCTTACCGTTCTGACTGGACACTCGTTGACACGCGAGCGCCGAAGGAGCAAACGTCAAGAATGTACCGTTTTGGAGTCAACGTCGATTCAGACATGACAGAATTATTGACGGTTCAGGAAGAACAGCCGATTGAAGAAACCGTAAGTTTAATCACATCTGGTCGAGACATTCTTGGTATCTACCTTAAAGCCAAACAAGTGAGTTCCGACGTCAAAACTGCGCTTGAACATGTCGTCAAACTTCGCCAAAAACTTTCTCACACACAAGAGGCCCGCCGGATGCTCGAGGCCCGCACCTCAGAGATTTCGAAAGATCAAAAACGAATCCGAGATAACATGCAACGACTCACTAAACAGAGTCAGCTCTACGCCCGGTATGTCAAAAAACTCCACGCTCAGGAAACTGAACTCGAAACCATCCAACAAAACCTGGACAACCTGAAAAACAAAGAGATCACTCAGAAGCGAGCACTCGAAGAATATGTGATGGGGTTAAAAATTGGCTGACGGTTGAACTGGCTTTGATTGGCAATTTAAAAATAACCTTTAACAGGTTGACAAACAGAAATTAGGTGTATATACTCTTACTTTATGGAAACCCCAACCCGAGATATAAAGCAATATTTGGAACCCGCCCAAGGCTGCGTGTGTTTTAACCTCCGCAAGTCAGCTAGAGCTATCACGCAAATGTATGAAGAAGCGTTACAACCCACGGGCCTACGCGCAACCCAATTTTCTTTGCTTGTAGCCACAAGATTGCTTGGTGTGGCTACGATCAACCGTTTAGCAAAAGCCTTAGTTATGGATCGTACCACCCTAACAAGGAACTTAAAGCCACTGGAGAACCAAGGCCTCATACGAACCACTTCAGGCAGTGAAGATCGTCGCGAACGTGAGGTCACCCTCACACTAGCGGGCCAAGACACACTGGCCAAAGCCCTCCCCCTCTGGAAACAAGTACAAAAACAAGTCACCAAGGGCTTGGGACAAAATCGAGTCGATCGCCTCTTGAATGACCTATCGGCCACAATTGGCATCGCACAGGCTCGATAGTTTTTTTATTTATATAAGTGTATATACACTTTTAAGCAGAATCTTATGTCACAACTTACGGAACTACCAATACTCAAAAAACAAACCACCACGTCTTCACTAGATCAGGAATGGCTTCGCAACATCAGCCTCGAAGCCGGAGCTGATGATGTCGGCTTTGTAGAAATTAATCGAGCGGAACTCGACAAAGACCGACCGGACATTCTCAAGAGCTTTCCGCAAACTAAAACATTGATCAGCTTTGTTATTCGCATGAATCGAGAGCCCATCCGCAGCCCAGCACGCTCAGTAGCAAATCTAGAATTTCATCACACAGGGGATCAGGTCAACAAGGTGGCTCGTAACATTGTCAAAAAACTCGAAACAAACGGAGTCCGCGCTGTTAATCCTGCCATGGGCTTTCCCATGGAAATGGATAAATTTCCAGGAAAAGTCTGGGTAGTTTCACATAAGACCGTTGCCGTTGCAGCTGGTCTTGGCAAAATCGGCATTCACCGCAATGTGATTCATCCGAAGTTTGGGAACTTCATCTTGCTCTGCACTATTCTCATCGATGCCAAAGTAACTATCACCGACAAACCAATTGACTACAATCCATGTCTAGGATGCAAACTCTGTGTGGCCACCTGTCCGGTTGGCGCGATTGGCCAAGATGGCCATTTTAATTTTTCTACATGCTACACACATAACTATCGAGAATTTATGGGAGGCTTTACAGATTGGGTCGAACAGGTGGCAGAGAGCAAAACTGCTAAACAATACCGAAAAAAAGTGAATGAGGCGGAATCCGCATCCATGTGGCAGAGCCTTTCGTTTGGCGCCAATTACAAAGCTGCCTACTGTATGGCCGTGTGCCCGGCAGGAGAAGATGTGATCAGTCCGTTCAAAATGGATCGGAAAGGTTTTGTAAGCGAGATTGTGAAGCCGCTACAGAAGAAAGAGGAAACGATCTACGTCGTCCCAGGATCAGATGCAGAAGCCCACGTGGCGAAACGGTTTCCACACAAACAGATCAAGAAGGTAAGTAATAGCTTACGTTCACGATCGATCCAAGGTTTTCTAGATGGACTACCACTCATTTTCCAGCGAAATCAAGCCGAAGGCCTTTCGGCTACATACCATTTCACTTTCAGGGGTCAAGAAGCAGGCGAAGCAACCGTGATCATCACCAACAAAACACTGCAAATCTTAGGAGGACACGTGGGTAAGCCAGACTTTCAACTTACAACCGATAGTCAAATTTGGTTGAGATTTTTAGCGAAAGAAAACCATTTATTCTGGGCTTTGCTCACACAAAAAATTCGCATTAAAGGCCCCATTAAGTTTCTCAAGGCCTTTGCTCGTTGCTTTTTGTCGTAGGAGGAAAATAGAGACCACGGCATCAATCATTACCTATAGCGAATCCCAATAGGTTCCAGGTGAGCCAGGCTTGGACACGATCATGAAGAGCATCACGGGCTCCTCGATCCACATGCGAGATTGAAGCCTCAAACCAACCGACATGGTGATCAAAGGTATCCAAGCTTTCAACGTGGTCTCACACGCGTCAAAAGAAGGAAGATGATACCCGCTTGGCGTGACTTCACACGATTGATGTGTTGAATGACGTCTTAATTATCGGAGCGGAGCCACGAGGAGTGAAATCGATCCGGCATACCTGAATCGGCTATAGATTTGATCAGAATGTCAAAAAATTTCCTCCGATATTACGATTCTGGCAAGGCAGGCCGCTTCCTGATTTTCAACCGGTTCTCAACTTCAGACGCACCAGCCTCAAAAGCTTGTTGTTCAGCAATCACCTTTTGAGGGGCATGTTCGACGGATCCACTCAAAATCGCCTTGCCGTTTTTCACTGTGGCCACGATATCTTGCTTGGCAAGATAAGGGTTCCACCATACCTGATTTTCAATATCCAGTTGAATATCAACATCCGCTTTCTTATCTTTTTTAGTGGCAAATACGATGTGATTTTCAATGGTTTGGACCCCTCGAATTCTGGAAGCCATGTTTTCGGCCCGGTTGCGTTCGTAAATTGACTGAACGGTACCAGTCAGCAGAATCGTGCCTTTCCTGACGACTACTGACAGCGGATATCTTTCAAGAACCGTATCATGCGTGAACGCTTTCACAATTCGGACACGAATAGCTTCATCACCATGCGAAGAGCTGGCCCGAACCGTAAGCTGATTTTTCACTGCGCGGACACCCACAGTATGCTGAACGTCTTCTTCCGCTTCTCGTTTAATGGAAAGGAATGGTACCGTACCTTGAATTGTCACCACCCCGTTTTCAACTGAGATTTGAATGTTGAACGGGGCAACGCGCGGATCATAAGACAATACACGTTGAATGGCGTCCGTGAGAGCTTGATCAGTTGGCGTTGGACGATTCGTCCGAAGCATCGGATCATGGTCTCCCTCCACCACATCGACTCCACCAGCGTTCACATCACGAACGCCTCTCACCCAAGCCAACTCGGCAACCCGACGCTTTTCATAGGCGCTTCGCACTTGTCCACTCAGGGTGACGCGGCCTTCCTGCACACGAACCTTCACCAAGTGTGGCTTCTCCACCCACACATCGAATTCGAACCGTCGCATGATTTCTTTACGAATCCCAGAGTCGCCTCGTCCTTTGACATACTGCACCGTGAGGGCATCCTGAACAGCCTGTACACCTTTCACCATTTTGGCAAACTTCAGAGCAGATTGTTTTTCCTGCCAGGATTGCACTTGGCCTTTCAGTGTCACCACTCCTCGCATTACGTCAATGTGAATATCCTTTAACTCAACCACTGGATCGTCGCGAAACAGGTGCTCAAGATGCTTTTTGATAGCTGAATCATTATTCGTCCCTACCGGGCCCACGGAAATACGATCGATGACGCCACGAACTCCCCGTATCAGCTGTGCAAGTTCACTCGCCCGCTGCTGTGCCCACAAACTATCGGCTGTTCCTTTCAAGGTAGCGACTCCATCTTTTACCGACACGTCAATCGAGGCAAACGATCGGCGGCCGACTCGTGCCAACTTTTTTTTGATGGCCACTGCAATCCGCGCATCATTTACCGCGTTGGGGCGCACCTCATCTGCTACATCGGGCCGGGAATCAGCAGCCGCTTCAGGAATGTCGACTCTCTTAGCCTTCACTCCATCTGAGGCAACACCAAGTGGAATGGTGAAGCACAAGAGGGCTGTCAATACTGTGAACTGGAAAAAGAAGTACATACGTGAATCATCCTTGAAAATAAATACAATCGCATCGTTTCCAAAACACCATTATAGATGGAAAAATTCATAAAGCCAGTTGATAAATTTTTCGTAAAGAACAAGGAAATGTCTTGACCTAACATCTCAAGCAATCATCCCCTGAACCGTCCTGGAAAGAAATTTTCACACACGTCGGCAGCCCAACTTTCAGCTCAACGCAGTTCGTAAAGTGTCCTGCGATGTTTTGTAAAAAAAGACGATACACCTTCTTAACTGATAAAGCTCTCAAAACATCCTCCTTTCATAACAGACAGACGCAGGCAGCTGGACATCCACCAGCCTGCGCTTGGCAGTCTTCTTGCGCCCGTAAAGCATGTCTCGTGATACTAAGGCTCTACTACTACGTTAGGAGTGGTTAGCGATAGATTTGCAGTTCTCGCATGTGACGTTCTGGCAGTGGATCGACAATAGACTCAACTTGTTCAATGGCCCGAATGTAGCCTGTTGGAAAATGATGTTCTCGCGCTCCGATAACTACATGCTGTTTGTACCAATGATACGGCTTTAATGTCGTATCGATGTCAAGAGCGAAATATGTCACAGCCTTATGATGTCTTCGTTTCGTAGTTTGCACATTCACCGTCTTCTCTTCATACCCATACCCTCGCTCCTCAATTTGATCTAAGTGAAGCTTCTCTTGCTCATCAATCTCATAGAGCACGCCTGTCACCACATCCTCCGAATTGCCCGTGAATGCCGCATCACACTTAGCAGATCCGTCTTTGCTCTTTTTGCGAAATAGCAACTGATGGCAGGGCAAATTGGCTATAGAGATAACCAATGAAGATGGCAAACGAACTTTGAAGCGTCTGCTTGATATATTCGATCCGTACGCAAAATAGTACATGTTGATTGATGAAGAATTCACGGCTTCTCTCGACCGATTGAGGAAGGCCGGACAAACCGAGAGCACACAATGAAGTGGCGCAAGACAATACCTACTTTTCTGGAAGATTTTCCATATTTGATAGCTGTGTTGGGTGTATCTTCCGCCATTGCTCTAAGCAGTCAGTTACAATTCGATATTTCTCATCTCGTGCGTCTTGACAGGCTGGTGAACAATGGGGCTCACTCCCGAACGAAGTGGGTCCCGTTAATCGATTATCCTTCGTGAGAGCCACTGGGCTTTCTATTTGGTACACATCAATCTCGCCTTCTGCAGCTTGAGTGATAGCTGCGGGAACAGTTTCTAGACATGCACTATAGGCTTTTTCTTCGGCAGTCGTAGTAATACACCCGCCTACGCTTAATCCAAACAGTAAGAGCGCAATGATTTTCATGTGGTCCCTCCCTGTAAATATAATATGAAAACGATTCTAGGTTATGAACGTCCCAAACACTCTCAAAAAAAACAATGAGGTACCAATGCGTAGCTCTTTACATCTAGTTTGTCAAGAGAATTGCATAGTCATACTGCTCATGATTGGTAGCGTCGTATATAATGATTTTACCACGGCGGGCATGAGGGAAGGATAATACATCGTCACACCAACTCACATGATGATTACCTGAAAATAGCTAATTATGATGGGAAAGTTGAATGTATCTTTGGCCATAAACTTGCTAACATCTTTCGACATTCTCACTTCAGCACCCTAATGGAAATGTCACAGTCATTGAGTACCCACCCATTCATCCATCGCTCACTCTCTAATACAATAAGGAAGAGAAAAGTTATAATGGGCTAACAACATCCTACACCCACATTTTTACAGCGAGTCCAAAAAGCATGCAAACTCTCGTTCAAGTGTTTTCTTCTCATCGCCGATCCCTTCGCGACCTTATCGTCAACGATCGTCGATTGACAAAATTTCAATTAGCAGTCGTGACCGAGAAAAAACCTGGGAGGCCTCATGGATGGGCCAAGCTTCATAGCACTGATCAAGAAGGATTTGGAGCCATCAACTTAGAATGGCATCAGGCAACAAAAATGTTGATTTGTCGGGTGATTACTAAGGGCTCTGGCCGCCCAAACATCATCATTGGAGACTTCATTGATTATTTACTGGCTTGTCACCGAACAAAAATTGGAACAATTACTATCATTCCAAGGTGAACACTCTGCTCTCTTGAAACCAATCACATTGCTCTATACTAGACGGACTCCTTATTATCACACATTCTGTCCTTTCCCGCTCATGGTCTCAATCATATCTCACCATTGATTGACTTCACGTTTCAATGAGAATCTTAATCGTCTCGATCGGCAGCTATGGTGATGTGCTGCCACTAGTCGGCTTAGCGTTAACGCTAAAAAAACGCGGTCACCAAGTCATATTCTTTACCAATGCACATTTTGCCGAACTCATTCAAAAAACAGGCCTGGACTTTGTGGCAATGGGCACGCCGGAAGACTACCAAGACATCGCGAACCATCCGGATCTATGGAATCCCTATAAAGGTTGGCAACTCATCGGAACACGCCTAGTCAATTCGTTGAAAGAGGCGTACGATATTGTGAGATCCTACGTCGTTTATGGAGAAACTCTTATGGTCAGTTCCACGTTAGGATTGACCTGTCGGCTAATCCAAGAAACAGAGAGCATTCCTCATGCAACTATTCATCTATCCCCAGGAGTGTTTCATTCCGCACATGAGGCTCCCAAGGCACCAGGACTGTTTATGCCAAGCTGGTTGCCCGTCTTTGTGAAAAAAGGGATGTGGACGATATTGGATCACCTTTTTGTTGATCCCGTTCTGAAACCTCGACTTAATCCGTTTCGCAACGAACTGGGGCTTGCTCCAGTTTCCAGGATATTTCACGACTGGTTGCATTCACCTGATCTTGTGCTTTGTCTGTTTCCAGAATGGTTTGCGACTCGACAACCCGACTGGCCATCACAAACACACATGACAGGATTTCCCATGTACGATAATGCCCAGAAATCGTCTTTGCCAAGCGTGATCCAACAATTTCTCGATATCGGAGCACCGCCATTGGTGTTCACACCAGGATCGGCGAATAAACAAGCCTCAGAGTTTTTTACAGAAGCGGTCAAGGCATGTTCGACTTCAGGGCATAGAGGAATTTTTCTGACTCACTATCCAGAACAACTCCCACCTCAGTTACCGGAGAACATTCGACATTTTTCGTATGTACCGTTGAGCCAGTTACTGCCGTATTGCGCAGCCCTCGTCCATCATGGCGGGATCGGAACATGCGCCCAAGCTTTGCGGGCTGGCATTCCACAGATCATACAACCTCTGAATTTCGATCAGTTCGATAATGCCGATCGGATCACGCGATTAGGTGTCGGAACGTCCATTCCCTCTCGATTATTTCAAGCTCCTCACTTGGCACAAAAGATCAAATATCTTCTTTCATCCGAAAGCGTCAAAACACATTGCACAACGTTGACACGCAACTTCACCAATCATCATTCGTTAGAAGATTGTAGTGATCTTATTGAATCACGCCTTATGCAAAAACACTCTCATCAGTCACGTCATAAGATCCAAGGGCAGGAGGGGAAATACATTTGACCACGATATCAGAGACATGCATTACGGCAGTGCACGTTTGGCCAGTTACTATTCCTATGACTGAACCGTTCACGATTTCTCAGGGAGAAATGGTCGAAGCCAAAAACCTCTTTGTCAGAATCACGCTTCTGTCCGGCACACGCGGGTATGGAGAGATTGCACCGTTCCCCGAACTAATGGGTGAAACACAAGAAAGCAGCCTATCCGTGGCCAACACCATGATAAAGGACATCGTCGGGCTAGACGCTAACGAGTATCGTGCAATCTCAAATCAGCTTTCAATTCCTCTTGCTCATCATCCAGCTATTCGGTGTGGATTTGAAACGGCAATCGTCGACGCCTTGTCGCGGGAGCAGGGCATCGCCTTATGGAAATTCTGGGGTGACGCTGCTCAGCAAGACTATAAAACTGACATCACCATTCCTATACGAAGCGCTTCAGAAACAGTTGCCATTGTCCGGAACTGGTATCAGCAAGGCTTTCGCACCTTCAAACTTAAGGTTGGGGAAAAGATGGAGAACGATGTCGACACGCTGTTGACACTCGATACAATATTTGATGATATCTCCCTCATCGTTGATGCGAATCAGGGCTACAGTATCGACGAAGCATTCCACATCGCGAAGAAACTCGAAGGGCTGAAATCCACAGTTGAAGCCTTTGAACAACCGATCGATCGACACAACTTAGCCGGAATGACGGCAATCACTTCACGAACATCCATCCCGATCGCCGCAGACGAATCAGTCTTTACTCTTGAAGACGCCCAACGCGTCATGAAAGAAGGTGCCGCCAATATCATTAACTTGAAAATCACCAAGAGCGGGTTACTTCCTACCCTCGATATCGCTCATTGCTGTCGAGAAAATGGGATGCCTCTCATGATCGGCGGCATGGTCGAGACACGCCTGGCCATGGGTTGTTCCTTCTCTCTCGTGCTTGGCCTTGGCGGAATCTCACTTTTAGATTTAGACACACCGCTGCTCATGACCCAAGACCCCCTGTCATCCGAAGGGTATACCTATGACGGTCCACGACTTCTTCCGTGGCAATCTTCTGGACTGGGACATGTTCCGCGATATGAACCGTAGATACTTCAAAAAACATTTCAATCCATCAAGACCCTATCTAACTGGACAGGACTTCGAATGCATGTATATTTATTAATAAAGAATGAGAAACAACCAATCTCCGTTACGACATATGCTATTCTCTACATTCACTGGCATTTTCTTAGCTGGCCTTATAGCTGCGTCGTACTCCAACATACTTTGGGCTCACTCACCCTTAGACGATGACGATCGTAAAGTCATAGAAGCATTAATATTTGGGACGGGTCCATTAGGAGCAGGAGCTTGCCCAGCTTATCAACGCTGGGCTGGATTTCCTCGGGGAAGCCATATCGAGATCGTGCTGGCGTCGAACGTGGCGAAAGACAAACGCGATCAGATTCAGTCCACGCTGAATCAAGTCGTTCATGCCACCCAAGGGGCCATCACCGTCTCTCTCAACTTAGCTGAAGAGGCAGAACCATCGATTCAGAATTACAAGGTCGTTTCTATGACACACAATGATCCTACTCGTTTTGGCTGCGTGTCAAAGGTAGGATGCACCCATCATGAATGGAAAAACCCTGGCGTCTTAAAAGGCAGCCGAGCCGTGCAGCCAGAAGAACAGACCCCACAAGCTTATGCACATGACGTGATCGGACATGGCATTTTAGGCATGTGCCATATTCAAGCCCAATCAATCGGTGGTCCAGAACATTCATTAATGAGTGGAGGTCCAGGAATATACTCTGGCCAGAATAGCGGACGATTGACAGAACTCGATATCCATGTCCTGCAGACCGTGTATGCTTCACATCTATCACCTGGAGCAACGCGCCAAGATTTTATTCGAGCCGAACTCATTAATCCTTAAACACGAAGCGCATGAATGATCATAACTTGCCACTACAAAAATTTTGATCAAGCAACGTTTTCCCTCCAGAAATAGGGAGCTGTAATCGGCTCGCTTTGCACCTCTCACACTTCTGAAAACACTTCTTTAGAGAAACCTTCTGACTAGACTTCAGCTTTCGCCTACACAATTAGACGAGGAGATTCCTTCATTGAGGTCGCGGTGTAACAGTATGTTCACAAGCCGACGTCCAAACTTTCCGAGGAGGAAAACAATCGTTTTGCTGCCATGCTATCTCACTCTTTTCCACACCGGCCGAGGAAGAATAAGAACTCTTGGCATGTTATAGGAACGTGTGTGACAATTTCATCTGACTTTTGCAGATTGATGGTACATGGGAACTACGTATCTTCAACTCACGTCAAGACTATTCAGATGTACAACCTTTGTAGGGGGCAATGATGGAAACATTTCAAGTTAAAACAAAGAAACTGAAAGATATCGTGGATCTCACTCCGAAACTCAACGACATCATTCAGAAAAAGGACTTTCCCAAAGGCTTGTGTCACGTCTTTCTGACACATACGACGGCGGCGCTCACGACCGGAGAAATAGGAGAAGGAACGGAAGAAGACTTACTCGAAGTTGCCGAGCAGATCATTCCTCAGATCAACTTTCGCCACGCTCATGATCCCTCTCATGCTTGGTCGCACATGGCGAGCTCTGTCATTGGCGCATCTTTGACCCTGCCCGTGACGAACGGTGAGTTGCATTTAGGGACTTGGCAATCGGTCTTGCTAGTCGAACTAGACGGTCCCCGGGAACGGCAGCTCGTCGTGGGCTTAGCGCCTGTCGTTTAATCTGATGCTTACCGGCCTCGCCACACGATCGGAAACCATGTCTTGTTCGGCCCAGGCGTACACATCTACACCGCCGTGCATCCACTAAACGCTCACGAACGGCGTTCAGAACTGGAATATGCAAAAGCTGTAACCATTGGCGATGATGTCTTGGTCGGCGGTGGAGCGATCATTTGTCCGGGTGTCGTTATTGGAGATGGTACGGTTATTGGCGCTGGAAGCGTGGTCACTAAGGACGTGCAAGCTGGCGTCGTTGCCGCAGGCAATCCCTGTCGCGTTATCCGGAAACTCTAATTTGTCTCCTACTCATTGCTGGTCGATTCTTCGCAAGTGAATTTGAGAGATAGTCAGTTGAATAAAAATAATAAACGGCGGTTTTGCCGAGACCAGATAAGGACAAAAGATCTCGCGAACGAATCATTTCTCGGATTCTCTATCCGCTGAAAACCAACTCACCAGATCTTTTCCAATGCGGTAGAAACGTCGAAGCAGGCTCCACAGAGTGTGACTTGACATTTAAGCCGAATTTGCGAAGATCCTCTATCTACCCAGTTATCAGACAGACTTCGCGTCTAAAGAGCCGCGAACATTCAGCGTTAGAGAACTGTGTGAATATATAATTTATAAAACTAGATTTGACCCAAAAAAAAAACACAAAAACAAAAACGAAAGGAGATGAAGTATTTAACCAAGGAAAAAATAACCGAGAACCGAGGAGTCGTGCGCCAACTTGACAACGCCTGTGTAATGGGTGCCCCTAAAATCGACCGGAGCCTTCTAGAGGGGTGACACCTTACCCTATTGGAGAGTTAACGTAGAAGATCAAGCCTGACAAAAAAGCACGCTGAAAGCAGGAATTAGCAATTCGCCAGCGACACCACCAGCAGTGGCCAATTGTACAATAACGACCACTGTATCCAAAGAGATAAAGGTTGTATCCTTTTGGATAACCTCCTCGTCTTTATACTGCACAGATGACGTTTATTCTTTTAGATTATTTCTCTTTAATTTCGCAAAATATAAAGATACAAATTTTTCTGATTTATTTCACAATACACCGGAACAAATATTGCTCTATCATCTGTGTAGATTAATAATACCTGTCATTGCAAACCAACTATAACCAGACCGCAAACTTAGTGGGCCACGGTAGCTGAGTTACTTGAAATATTGAGCTTAAGTTAACCTGTGTAATATTCAATAGTCCCTATCCAAGAAGAAAGGAAATTTTGTGATGGGAAGCACCTTGTAAAAACAAAAAAGAGAGGATTTAGAAAAAAACATAGGACCAACGGTCGTCAAACACCTTTCTTTCAATTTTACCTCTTCACGTTAAGGAATGAGAAACTAATAGTCCACATAATTAATATAACCTAGAGTCAATTACATAATATTAAATAAATGCAAATCACCATGATATATTTTTCGCTATTTTTTTATTTGCTGTTTTTATTTGCTGGCTGTACTCCTGATACAAAACAGCAACTGAAGGGATTTAGTAAATATTTAGAAGATATTGGCTTCAGTTTTTATAATCCTCCTCGAACTGATAGAGGACCAGCGTCTGTATTCAGATTTGTGAAAGCAGAATCAGGAAAAACCATCGTCTCCCCCGTCTGCAAAAAACTATTTGAACACGTCCCAGAAAACGAAAGTCAATTGTCAATTCCTTCCAAACAATCGGAGGACCAAGTAACACTGGCTTTCGCACTTTCACTAATTAAAGACCTGTTGTCTGCTCCCCCAAAGCTTGAAGCAGCTTGGGACTCTAATTCTCTTATCAATGTTTGGTTCTCTGATGTGAATTCTGAGTATATAAATGAAGAAGATCTTTACAATGAAAAAGGCATTGCACGTTCCATAACACCATCCTGTTTTTCTGCACTCAAGCGCCTTTCAGAACAAGGAGACCTGAAAGAGAATGTTTTTATTGTTCAGGAATCCGTGCGCGTTGGTTCAATGTTATATGATGCAAAAAACTCATATTTCGGTAAAGCGGACGCTCAGGCGAACATTAAAGGTGTTGTTAACTTTAAACCGGGAATTAAGTACGACTTTAAGGATAATACCAAACTTGAAATCAATGAGTCGCGATATGTTGCTTTTCGCGCCTTCCTCTTGAAAGATTACGTTCACACTGGGCTTACCTCTGTTGGAAGTGCAATAGTAAAGGCAGAGCCTATGAATTTAAGTGATATTAACAAACGGCTAAAAGAGTAGTTCCCCTGAATGTAGTATTCCCATTTCAATAGACGACAATGATATTACGACCAATTCTTACAATTGTTTTTGCGTTTTCCATCTCACCCTTTGCTTATAGTGCGATTACTTGCCCCAACAATAAAAAGATTGACCTTGAAGACAAAATGGGGTTTAAAAATGAATTTGGGAAATCTGTTTTTCAGGTTATCGTTGTATCAGATGGATCTCCTCGAAAAGAAGAGACGATTGGTACTGCGACACTCGTCAGCAATGAAGGCTACTTATTGACAGCCGCACATATATTTGAAACGGACAAAAATCGCATTCAAAAAGGTATCGATAATAAAAATTTGCATTTATTTCTTCGAATACCAGTTGATGAAAGCAATCATGAGTCATACAGAGGATCATATGTCAAGAAAATATCCAAGAAGTTTGATCTTTCAATTATAAAGCTTTCTGATTGGAATGCTCACAGAAGATATTCACCTGTATGGTTGGATGTTAAAAGCAATCCGCATGATTATGAAGCACGGTTAATGGGCTATATCGCAAGCGAAAGGTTTCCTACGGTTTCGGAAAAAGGAAATATCATCAGAACCAGTCGTGCTGATGGGTATTTACGCGCTACGAGTCTGTCAGCATACCAAGGATATAGCGGGAGCTTACTTATTACTGAAGAAGGAATGGGTATTGCGGTGCTTTCTGGAAGCTTTGTAAAAGATGATGATGAAAATATCACTTGGAGTGAGATTGGAGACATGGAAAACGGTGCTTTAAATGCCACTCCATTAAGAGCAGTAATTGAGGAGCTATCCAATTTAAATTTAAAACGTACCAAAGACTTTGTTGATATGCTAAAAAAGAGTACGAAAACTATCCTAGATTATGAGATGAACGACTTCATTAAACATGAGCGACTGGCTGCTATTGCACTAGCTTTTAGGCTTAAAGAAAAAACCACTATTAAAATGCCAGGACTAGGAAATAGGGAAAACAAATGGAAGTTTTTTTTAATGGCGCAGTGCTTGATGCCATCAGATTTAACACAGGATATATTTGATGTAATGAACCAGCAAAGCGTTTCAATAGATGAACGAAATTGGTTTACCAACGAGGTAGTAAAGTATGCATTAAATGAGGCAAGAGAAACAAAAGACATAGAATATTCCCTCGACATGTTTGCACTTTATGATTTTGCCGCTGATTATGCAGGGCTGGATGAGGCTTATATGAATTATGCATATTTAGACTATTACAGAACCACCATCAAAGCAAAAGAATTGGGTATACAGTTGCCTAGATCAAAATTCCCTTCCGCTGTTATAGGCACATCGTTAGCTAAGATATCAAAAAAAGATCTAGAATCTTCCAATGTGTCGAAACCAATATCCGAATCACGTACACTTCTTCTATCCGCAGCAACAGCCGAATTGAATAAAAAAAGAAAATATTATGATGGACAAGTAACTGCAAAAGCGGCATTAAAGACAACCAATAATCTAAACAAAACCTTGCTAAACGACTGGTATTTCATGAATGCAAAGGCAATAAATTCAGTGCAAGATAGGGAAATGCGTAATGCTTTAAAAAACGAAAGAAAAGCAGTCAATATGAATATGGTTGAAGAGCATGATCCAAAAAGTCTTCCATTTTATATTAACCTTGATGAAATAAACGCACCTTCAAACGTCCAATTACTTGGTTCTGTAAAATCTTTAGGAACAATACAATAAATTCCTAAGCTTTGAGGGTCTAAGCTTTGTTTGAGTCTTTGAGGGTCAAGTCTAGTTTTATCGTGTTAGACAGAAAAAAGATAGACGGCTTTGTTTTGCCGGTTTTCGCCCCCGCCATCAATGAAGGTCCAGCTAATTCCGCAACCATGTGTCGAAACTCATGACTTCTACATCTGTAAGCTTCCAGACCGTTTACGACTAGAATCTTGTGGAAGATATATGTTCCACATACCCCATCACTTGGGCTTTACACGC
The DNA here is from genome assembly GCA_965223675.1 of Nitrospirales bacterium. Lineage (GTDB taxonomy): Bacteria > Nitrospirota > Nitrospiria > Nitrospirales > UBA8639 > JAGQKC01. Next base: position 1,935,610 of record OZ245013.1, read on the forward strand.
AAACGCAGGTCACAATCACAAAAAAAAGAGACTCCTTGGATCGACACCTGTATGAAATCAACAGCCGATGTGTCACTTATTTTTCTTAAATTGCGGAGGGATGCTTTGAGGAGCAGGCTGAGATGGTGCGGGAGACCGACGAGGAACCCTTCGGAAAAAACGTCTCCGCGGATAATAGGGATAATAACCACGGTACCCATAGGGTATTCCCCAATAGTACGGGGCTCCCCAATAAGGGGCATAATAATAGCCGGGGCCGTAGTAGGATCCATACCCAGAATTGGAAACCACGCTGTCATTCAACAGCACAAAATGTTTCATCTCGAGAAGAGGATAGGTATAGTCGACTTCGTCAAGTGGTTTGGTGACGTCACCCATCACCTCTCCGATCACAATGATCCGTGACCCCCGCTCAACTGTTTCTGGATCAAGAAAGGATTTCTGAACGGCCAAAAACCGACCCTCAGAGTTTGTGCGATCTTCCTCCCAAGCAGAGAGGGCAACGAGAGGAAGCTGTAGTATCTCTATTTCTGTCCCATTTTTTGCTCGCTTGGCACGGAGAACAATTCCCCCAATTCGCACAATCTTGCCCCTAAAACTGGCGGGCGCAGCTTTTAGCTCTTCAAAGGTTATAGACTGATCAATTTTCTCTTCCAACTGAGAGGGAACTCCCGCTCGGATCGGATCGCGCTGAATTTGGTGTACTGACTCTGCACAACCCGAATACCCTATCAGAGCTGCCAGTAGACTCGTGCACCATAAACACGCCCCTCTCATATTACCCTCCCCTAAAAATGATAGGATAATCCCATGAGAACATGCTGGGCTCGATAATTGGCGTCAAATCCCTGATTGGCGGCAAAGGTATCTTCGAATCGCACAGTCGCTGCGGTATATTTATATTCTGTGAATAGGGCAACGGTCGGGGTTAAAAATATGCGTAATCCAGCGAGCGCATTCCACCCCCCCGCCACGTCCGATTCACTTTGCGTGGTTGCCGAATCATCAATGTGAGCAAAGACTAATCCCCCACCAAATCCAATGTACGGTTGGAAGGTGAGGCCAGGATACCGGAAGATTGTATTGACCATGGCTGAGGTCACTCGAAAATGGATACCGGGTATATTGCCGAGATTTTTGATATGGGGGTTGGTATGGAAGACCTCTCCTTCCAATCCAAAGTAGCTGTTGTTGAAGTAATGCCCTCCCTTGACACCATAGGTGAGGGAATTTTTCAAATCAAAGTCTTGAGCCTGCAGTCCAGTCAAGTTGCCAGTTCCCTTCACGTCGTCTAGACGATCGGCAAAATTTACTCCAATATGACCAGCGATATAACTTTCTGAAAAAGCCGAATAAGGAGGTGCCGCCAAAGCGATCCACAAACTGACACCGACAAACCATTTCAAAATAGGGGCGATGGGCTTCTGGATCCTATTGTGCTTCATCATTTCATATCATACCAACCGACTTGCTCAGGATGGAACAGGAATGTGGAAAGCCTTTGTGCCTGGCTTCTCTCTGCCGCAATTCAACTAAGATCGCACCTGGGTTTTCATTCTTGTCGATGTCGACTCATAATCTGAGCCGCACCAGTCACTCATCCAGATCAAGACATGTCAGATTAGATCAGCGATCCGCCCTGCCGTCTCTGGTATTGCCTGCCTCCCAAAAACCGCCCATGCCCAGCGGCTGTCCATCTAGAAGTAACACAAATCGTATGGCTATTTACTAGTCGTTTTCATCACGGCGAGCGTCGCCCCCTTCTTGGCTCAACGTCGAAGCGACTCAGTTTCTCCCTCGCCGGGGAAACCTGGCCAGTCAAATCTCGTGGTTCTCAGCCAACCCTTTGGCATTAGGCAGCCGCTTGCGAAACACCACCACACTGTTGTCGGCATGGAAATCATCCCAACGTACAATTTGTTCATGGCTTCTCATTTTGATTGAGAAGGTGGGAAGATGTCGGAACCCTCTCCCCACTGTACTGCCCACTCGAGGAACCTGCAACATAGATATAATCTTGTATTACCAACATTCTCTCTACTCGAACCTGAACTGGCAAACACTGAGAAAATTCACACCTACGTTCTCTTGCGTGGAATCGGATATTATGATTCAAAAAGTCTTACCAAAAACTGCTTGCCAAGCGATTCCTAGTAAACTTCGGATCCCATGTTTACATTAACCACCGGCCATGGCTCCGACGATCAGAAATGGCTCTTCACCGCGTACCACCACGTCAGGCAGTGGGGTTTCCGCCGGGAGATGGGACCAGTCTTCTTCACACGCAAAGAACCGGACAAATGGTCGCCGCTTGTGCGTGTCATGATCACGGATCGTTCCTCGAAGCATCGGATAACAGACCTCAAGTGCATCAAGAACTGCACATATTGTCACGTTCCCCTGAACGTGTAGCCGAACTTCACCCTCAACGTGCGCAAGCGTTCGCAAATGGGCCGGAAGCACGATTCGGATCATGCCAAAGTCTGAACCTCGACCGATAACACCGCCGGAAGATCGCGAACGATGGGTTCCCAAGTGTCACCAGCATCTGCAGAGCCATACACCTGCCCGCCTGTGGTCCCGAAATAAATCCCGCACGGATCGAGCGAATCAACCGCCATCGCGTCACGCAAGATATTTACGTAACAGTCGCGCTGCGGCAAACCTTTCGTCAAAGGCTCCCACTCATTGCCTCCGGTTCGACTGCGATACACACGCAACTTGCCATCGGGCGGATAATGTTCGGAATCGCTTTTGATGGGAACCACGTAGATCGTATCCGGCTCGTAAGGATGCACCTCGATCGGGAAACCAAAGTCGCTTGGCAGATTTCCACTGATTTCGTGCCAGGATTCACCAGCGTCATCACTGCGCATCACATCCCAATGTTTCTGCATGAACAAGACGTTCGATCTCGACGGATGCATGGCAATACGGTGGACACAGTGACCGACCTCCGCATCCGGATCTGGGAGTTCCATAGGAGAGGTCAACCCCCGGTTTTTGGCTTCCCACGTTTTCCCGCCATCCTCGCTCCGAAAAACCCCTGCGGCCGAAATGGCGATGAAGATTCGCGGAGCATTGCCGGTGTCAAAAAGAATCGTATGTAAACACATGCCGCCAGCACCAGGCTGCCAGAGATGGCCTTTCGCCTCCCGCAGTCCCGCCAACTCTTGCCAAGACTGCCCCCCATTGGTTGATCGGAACAAGGCCGCGTCCTCTACTCCAGCATAAACGGTATCGGGATCCTTCAACGAAGGCTCCAGATGCCAGACGCGTTTGAACTCCCAGGGCTTCTGCGTGCCATCGTAATACTGATGCGTCGTCAGAGGTTTGCCAGTTTCCAGAGAGGAATCATAGACAAATTTGTTGCTCATCCCAGAAGGAGGACCGTATGAATCAGGCATTTTCTCGCCACCGGGCGTCTCCCATGTCTTCCCTCCATCGCTTGACCGCTGAATGATCTGTCCAAACCAGTCACTCGTTTGGGACGCATAGATCCGGTCGGGGTCAACAGGCGATCCTTTCACATGATAGATTTCCCAACCTCCAAAGAGCGGCCCCTCTACCTTCCAGTGTTTGCGCTGTCCATCGGCAGTGAGAATAAATCCGCCTTTTCGTGTACCCACAAGTAGGCGTATTCCATTCATACCTTTACTCCTTCGTTAAGACATGAAAAAAATTCCAATCGCTGATCAGGTTCAAGTCACTGTGAACAATCGGCATACAGAAATCAAGCCTAGATCGTCACAAGGACTGAAAGTCTTTTGTCTCCAAACAGTCGAATTCAATAGATTCCCCCCGGGCATGCCCAGGGTGCTTACTGTTACAGCTTCTAGCGAAGCTGACTAAGTCCTGCTAATAAAACCTAGCAGGACTTAGCGTTGCTCATTCACCCACGGCTTAACCCGTAGTACTCTGTCTTTGACCGCATAGATTTTGAATCTTTGGTCAATTTTTCTTTTGACCACCAATCTCGGTAAACTGGATAGATGCAGGACATCCGAAAGAACAATTCTAGTGAGAATTCTACTTCTTTCTTATTTCGCCTTACTCATTTTTGGGCCGTGCTTCTGTCGCTCCTGCTCTTCGGATGCAGCTCGCAAGATGACTCTCAAGAAACCTCCAAGCCCACAGCCTTCGTGGCTTCCGCGCCCACCTATCTGGAAACAGGCGATCTTGAAGCCATTCTGTCTCGCGGATATTTGCGGATATTGAGTCCGCCACTTGCATCCATCAAACATCTGCCGCGCCAAGGGTCTCCGAATGATCGAGAAAATCATTTACTCGAAGATTTAGCGTCTAAGCTGAATGTGAAGCTGGTGCGGGTCAGAGTAGAAAAACACAGTGAGTTGATCCCTACTTTATTGAAAGGTGAAGGCGACATCATTGTCGCACACCTCACAATCACCCCGGAACGTCAATCACAGATCGATTTTACCGTTCCCGTCGCCATCGTGCGTGAACAGCTCGTCACCCGAAAATCTGACGTTATAGTCAAAAATCCAGCAGACTTGAAGGGTCGGACGATCGTAGCTCGGAAGTCTTCGGCATTTTGGCAGACAGCTAAACGACTCAAGAAGCAATATCCGGGAATCATGACTCAAGAGGCACCCGAACATTTAGACACAGAACAAATTTTAGATGGTGTAGCCCGTAACCGTTTCGATGTTTCGCTAGCAGACAGCGATCTCATGCGCACGGTTCTCACTTATCGCTCAGATCTACGACCGGCATTCGATGTGACCGATGAACGCCCCGTGGCGTGGGGCATTCGGCCGAATTCATCGGCATTGCTTGATAAGCTCAATTCATTTTTATCCTCAGCCAAACTGACGCATTCACGCCCAACCCAATCCTCAGAAGATTTACAGGAAATTAAAAAACACGGAATATTGCGTGTACTGACTCGAAATAATCCGGCGACATATTTTTTATGGCGTGGAGAACTCTTAGGATTCGAGTACGAACTCAGCCGGCATTTCGCCAACGCCCACAAGTTACGATTAGAAATGATCGTTCCTCCAAGCCGGAATGATCTCATGCCATGGCTGCTTGAAGGAAAAGGGGATATCATCGCCGCATCGATGACTATTTCTCCTGAACGAACATCCGAGGGCGTGGAATTTTCGCGTCCCTACTTTGAAATCTCGGAAATCCTCGTGTCTCGGAATGATGAACCAGAGGATGGTCTAAAAAAAGTTAAAGACCTTGAGGGTCGGACAGTGGTGGTCCGACGAAGCAGCTCGTATTGGCTGACGCTCAAAGCCTTGCAGAAAAAAGGCATTCAATTTGAATTAGTCGCTGCCCCTGAAGAATTGGAAACTGAGGGCATCATCGCCAAGGTTGCGGCGGGTGAGTATGATCTCACGGTCGCCGACAGCCATCTCTTGAATATCGAACTCACATGGCGAGACGATATTCGTGCCGCTTTTCCCTTGGGAGATCCTAAACACCATGGTTGGGTTGTACGAAAAACGAACCCCAAGCTTTTAAACTCTATCAATACTTTTCTGAAAAAAACCTATCGCGGCGTCTTCTACAACCTTACCGTTCAAAAATACTTTGAGAACGAACGAGGCATTCGCCGTCATGTGGAAGATCGGGCCAGTCGAACAGGAGAACTCTCGCCTTATGACGCACTCGTGAAACCCTATGCCGAACAGTATGGGTTCGACTGGCGACTCATCGTCGCGCAAATGTATCAAGAAAGCCGGTTTAATCCCGATGCCCGTTCTTGGGCCGGAGCCGTCGGACTCATGCAAGTTCTGCCTCGCACCGCCAAAGGGCTGGGATTTAACGATATTCGTTCGCCAAAAGACGGAATCCATGCAGGCGTGAAATATTTAGACTGGGTACGAAACCGCTTTGAGCCGGAACTCCCAGTTAAAGACCGGATGTGGTTCACATTAGCCGCCTATAATGTGGGACAAGGTCATGTGATAGATGCGAGACGCGTGGCCCGCAAGGAAGGACTCAACCCCAATCGGTGGTTTAATAATGTCGAACGTGCCATTCGCTTGCTGTCAAAACGGAGGTACGCGCGCAAGGCTAGGCATGGGTACTGCCGTTGCTCCGAACCCGTGAAATACGTTCGAGAAATCAAACAACGATTTGAATCGTACGTACAAGTGACAGAGCCTTAATATATTGTTTTTTTGCGCATTACACAATCAAAATTGATTCATGAGATCGGCCATTAACATCGCGAACCAATGCATTAAGCCATTAACGCTGTAATGTACTTTCATCCAACAATGTTGTCTTTCATGCCTATACATGTAATGAAGTGAAACCTTTTCTTTCAGATAGCCGCATTGAAGAAAACGAAGAGATAGGACTTTTCTCGCGTATTGTACGGTCATAACCAAGGCAAAAATGATTAGCCCTTGTTATACTCTTCTACTAAAATCTACAAAAATAAATACCTAAAACTAGCTTTGCCTCCTATATCTCACTGAACCTTCATTCCACAAAAGGCCTTCACAAACCAGAAGAGGAACCTCTGACAGGAACGCTAAAGATTGATCTAAGGGTGCAAGCGAAGCGTGGTGCCTCGCTTGCGCCCTATTAGACATTGGATATGCAAAACTCTTCAACGTCATGCGGCAATGTTTCTAGCCGATTTAAGCTATCGCGATCCTACGAGGACCTCCGCATGTTTGTGGAAGAGAACGCCCAATAAGTTGCTCAACCAGCCTATAACTTCCCTCCGCCCTCTCCTGAGGCACTGTGAAGATCGAAGTTTCCTCCACCAAACTCAGCGACATGAGCTTGAGAAGTCTTGGCTTGTCCATCTCCAATATCAAGGAGGCCAATTCCTCCTCCATCTTCATTTTCCACTTCCTCATGTGGATCATCAATGAAGGATGAAGATACCTCTTCAATCATCCCTCCACCGTCCTCCATGTTCTCATCATCGAGGTGATCCTCAGCGCCAAAGGTCTCTCCACCTTGCTCGTCGCTGATACTCGTATTTTCGTGGGTGGCTGATGAGATTTTTTGAATGGCTTGATTCGCTAAGTTTTGCATCAGATGATCCTCTTCTCCCGAGGCTCGATCGGCCAATCGGGACTGCAAGTGTGTATTGGCATCAGAAGGAACAGACTTAAATGCGGCCTTCCTGACTCCCTGATCTTTGTCATCGACCAGGTCCGTGAGGACATCACTCGACATCGAGCCGGGAAAATTTCCGAGGGCCGAGGCCGCTGCGATTCGTATCGTAGGATCGGCTTTTTCAGCAGCTGTTCTAATGATTGTCATCGCCCGATCTCCTCGAATTAATCCAGCCAAGTACGTGGCTTTGCAAGCCAGCATCACGTCATCCCCTTTAACGAGTTTCTCGAGATGGGGTAAGGCACCGGCACCTAAACCAGTAGCCTCTGTGTAGTTAGGTTCTTCCGGATCTAAGTATTCTCGAACTTGCTTCATATTGACGGTCATAGCTACCTCCCTATAAATCCACAGTGAGTTCGTGGTTTTTCATCGTGGTAATTTCTGTCGAAACCAGGTCAGGAGGAGGATTTGTGATATTCCCCGTTCCATTTCCTGTCATGAGTCGATCATTATTATTTACATGTCGAAGGTCAAGAACATGTCCCACTTCATGACCTAGAGTCCATTCGCTTGCCCCACGCGCAACCACCGCTGCTGGGACCCCATCTTGATGTGCAGCACATCCATTGTATGGTGGATTCGTGGATCGAACAAAATAGATCGGAATATCATTCTCCCCTACATTATTGCGATTACTAAAGAGCTGATCTTGCTCTTCAGTGGTTTGCCCTAATAGGCAAGATCCCACATCCACATCATTGAGTGTCGGAAGATTCAGTGTTTCGGTCGAGGCAACCTGAACCTGTATTCCCGCAGTCTGATAGACCTGTCGCATGCGCTCCACCATGGTATTAATGGGAATGGTTGGATCCGTCAGCACTTTCACATGCAATCTGACATACGGTGTTGTCGGTACCGACCTCGCCCAACGTACATCTAGATGGACCAATCTCAAATTCTTATCAAGCAATTCTTGCCATTTGGCTCTAAAGTTAGCCCATCGAGTGTTAGCCCATAAATAATATCCATCAGGCCCCGGTCGCCAAACACCCGAATAGTAGACCTTTCCATTCGATTCATGGGTTTTTAAAACCGTGAGCCGTAGATTTTTTCCAGCCAATTCTTTCCACTTCGCCAGGAAGCTAGACCAAGAGGCATTGACCCAGAGATAATGTCCCCCTGTCCCTGGCAACCACACCCCGGAATAGCGTCGTTGACCTCCAATTACAACCGTATCAAAATCTACAAGGCGCATATTTTTCTTACTCAATTCTTGCCATTTAGACTTAAAGCTTGACCAACTCGCATTAACCCAGAGGTAGTACCCCGTGGTCCCAGGCCGCCAGACTCCCGAGTATCGTACTTGCCCATTGATAACCCGAGTCTTCAGGACCGTTAAGCGTAAGTTCTTGCCCGCTAACTCTTGCCACTTGGCTCGAAAACTTGACCAACTAGAATTTACCCATAAATAATGCCCTCCGGCCCCTCTCTCCCAAATTCCGGTGTATCGGACCTGACGACCAATGGTATGAACTTCCAAGTCTTGTAAACGCATATCTTGCTTACTTAACTCCTGCCACTTGGCCTTAAAACTTGGCCAGGTCGCATTCGCCCATAAATAATGCGGACCTGTTCCAGACCGCCATATTCCTGTATACGCATTTGGCATGATGATCCTCCTAAAAATAGCAATAGCAGAGTGATGCGCCTCACGAGAAAACCCCATTCGTAAGGCATCGTTCTTTGTACTTATGACCCATATATGTGAAGTACTTCACTACTTGAACATGATGGAAAAGCAAGATCTGCACCGACAGCTTTGTACAGATGCAGGGAAAGTCCAAGCACTTATTTTCTAATAAGTTACAGAAGTAAAGAAACAGATTACTGAAGATTAGGTGGAAGAATTGGATAAGAAACAGGTATCTAATTCGATACACCCCGTATCGAACTGAAAAAGGTGACCATCAAACACGGACCTCTGCCATTCGTACAATGGATGTGTTACCGAAACTGGTAAGTTACTTAAAAAGAGGTAAGAAACTATCTACGTCTTGCCAGGATCAGATGTGGATTACATGCTGCAAAACGGTTTCCTCTCAAACAGGACGAACAGGTGTGCAAGAGTTGAGGTTCACGTTTTATTCAAGGTTGTTCTTGTAGTCTGTCGCTCAGTCTTCCATCTTGGGATCACGTCTAGTTTCATTAATTTTATGGCTGGAATCAGGAGCATTAGGTGTTCCCGCGCATTTCTCGCTCCCCCAATTTAATTCGTACTGCATGAGGTGAAGAAACTTTGCTAATTCGTCTTAAATGTCAAGTATATTTTGAGTGTAAGACGTGAATTGAGGCGTATACATCACCCATGAAAGAAATCACACAGAGCAAAGAGAGACAGTTGTCTAACTCCGCATTTCCAAGTAGGATTGATGCAGCATTGAGAATCCAGGGAGAACCAACCGCAACGAGACTCATTCATATTATCAACGGAGGGATTTATGCATAAGATCATAGCTATATTGACAACAGCAGTCATGCTCACCGGACTCAGCGGCTGTAGCTATCTTTTTTATCCACGTGCGGATGAATATGCCGCGAAAGCAAAAGGGGCCACCAGCATCGACACGCTTTTGAATATCACGACGATGATGGATGCGAGCGCGAATGCAGCCATGGGCGGAAAAGGGAATGACCAAGCATTCGATGATCTACACAATCAACTTCATGCCTTCGATGAAACATTATGCTGCGTCGACGAAGCAAAACAGAAAACATCCACCTACGACCTGGCCGTGACCCATAACAAGGAACTGTGGACCATCTTTAAGCGGATATGGAAATTCAAAGATGACCAGCCTCAACGAGATGAGCATCTGGCGTTACTGAAAACTGAAATCCAAGAAATGCGCACGACTCTTGAGGCATTGAAATAATGGGAAAGTTGAAAATAATCGTCAGCATGATTCATTTTAGAATACTCGCAGAGATCGCATGTGTCATGATCTTTTTATTAGGGATAGATCTCTCTAAAACGAACGCAGAAATCGTTTGGGATCCTGCGAGTGTGATCCTCGAACGTCATCAGCTTACCCAGAGCGTACATGCGCTTGTTCCTCAAGGTGCGGCTGAAGCCAATAAGAATGGATATCCCGTTGCGACTTCAGGTGGATTTGTGGTGGGTGATCACCACGTGTTGGTCATTGAATCCATGATTAATAAGGCTTTGGCAGAACAAGTCATTGCGTTAGTCAAAGAAGTCACAACAAAACCGATTCGCTTTGTCGTCAACACAAGTTATCACGGTGATCATTGTTATGGAAATTATGCGTTTCCTTCCGATGTCTTGATCATTCATCATCCTCAAACAAAAGCTTATATTGGCAATCCCAAAAACTTCGCTGCCGATAAAAATTTTATGATTCAGAACTTCGGAGCCAACGTCGGTATTGAAGAAGTGGAAGCACGTACGGCGGATATATTAGTCGACAATCAATTAACCATCGATCTTGGTCAAAAAGAAGTACACATTATGCACTGGGGCTTTGCGCAAACACCTGGGGACCTGTTTGTTTGGGTTCCAGACGATAAGGTGTTTTGGACCGGCAACCCATTAGTCGCTCCACCACCTGCACTTCCATGGCTCTTAGAAGGAGGGCATCAGGAATCGTTAGCGACGATGAAGAAAGTTCGGGCATTTTTACCAGAAGACGCGACCATCGTTCCCGGTCACGGCATACCTATGATGCCTGACAAAGTTGATTTCACGATTCAATACTTGGAAACGTTGGATGGTAAAATTCAAAGAGCCATCGAGAGTGGTCTATCACTTGAACAAACACAGCAATCAGTTAAAATGCCAATGTTTAAGGGATATGCCCTTTGGGATTGGGTGCATACGGGCGTTAATATTCCTGCCGTCTATAAGACGCTGTTAGCACAATGATATCCATATTGAACTTGAGGACATCACATCCAGCCTTAAAGCATGAAATAAGAAGGATATAGCTTTTCTTCATGCAGGCGCTCTGACCAGAGTGTAAAGGAGAACATATAGCTTCTGGAAGTCTTGAACAATGGGAGGCCACTACCTGGGCAGGCACAAACTGCGACGTCTCCAAAAGGTGGAATCCAGCAAGCCCGTTGAAGAGGTCGTCAAAGAGTTACGACAGAATAACGCTCGTTCTACTAACAACTATCGTGAACAGTCGCTGAAGATACATGGTCTCATCTGTGCGAAATGCGCTAGAGAGTTCAACGATAAGAGTAACCATCTGCGTACCGTGCCATAAGTATGGGAATTACCATAACAATCCGTCAAACGGATTGAATTGAAAAAACTCTGCATGTATGGCTTTTGATGAGCACAGCCAAAGAATTTTTGGTGAACATCTCAATAGGTAGAGAAATAAAGTGAATTCAAAATATTGAGGATTTCGTTCGGGTCGTAAAAAACTCGAGAATTCGCATACCTTTATAGGAATTTCCTTTGTCATTTAACTTTGGACTCCACACGGCAATCGTGTAGTGCTCTGGATAAATGGCGATAATCCCGCCTCCCACTCCACTTTTTCCCGGCAACCCAACTTTGAAAGAAAACTCGCCGGCTTCATCATAAAACCCGCAGAGTTGCATGATGGCATTAATCCGCTTTGTTTTGGTACCGCTTACTACTTTTTTCTTGGTCAACGGATTGATACCATTGGAGGCGAGAAACAAGAATCCTTTCGCCAATTCCTGACACGTCATTTCAATAGAACACAGGTGACAATAGAAATCCAAAACAGATTCAACATCATTCCGTATGTTTCCATAAGATTTCATGAGATTCACGAGTGCCGCATTTCTATAACTCGTCACCTTTTCTGAATGTGCCACTCTGGAACAATAATCGATATGGGGATTGCCTGAAACTTTTCTCGTAAATTCTAAAAATTCTCGTCTGGGATTCTGTAGACGGCTCACAAGAATGTCGCAAACGACTAAAGCCCCAGCATTAATGAATGGGTTCCGAGGAATGCCTTTTTCATATTCCAATTGCACCAGTGAATTAAACGGTGTCCCTGAAGGTTCGACGCCTACACGATCCCATAAATTCTCATTTTCTAATTCAAATGCTAATGTGAGAGACAGCACTTTGGCGATACTTTGAATGGAAAATTTCTCCTGAGAATCGCCAAACCCATAATTCTGATTATCAATTGTACTGAGATGAATACCAAATTTATTAGGATCGACATCGCGTAATTCCGGGATATAGGAGGCAACCTGGCCACAATCCTCGATTGTTTGCACTTCGTTTGCTAGCTCTGAAAATAACGTTTTATAGTCCATTTGCATTGATCATTCTCCAGTTAGGCATCAATGTCCTATCTCTCTCTAGGCTACCGAAGAGGCGAATGCTCGACAAGACCCACCTCATTTTCTTTCTGAACAACAAGGGATTAGCACAAAGTCAGCTGGTTATCATATGTTTCAAATGTGTTGTAGATGGTAGAGATGTCACGAGCGTATTCTTGAAAATGTTTGATACAGAGCCCCTGTTTGAGACAACCCCAATCATGTCAGACAGTGTGTAAGGAAACCAGTATGAAGCTGAGTGAACGATGGACGAGGGATTTAAATAGTCAGGTTCGTTCTTTGTCAAAAATGGTTCAGTTCGGAAGTACGATTCGTGAATTTCGAGTCCTTTGGGAACCTCGAACATATTGAGAATCTATTGTTACATCCAAGTTGCCCCACGGCCTTCCCGACTACACTAATATTCGAAAATACGTGCTTTTCCACGTCATCAAATGTTGAAAAATCAGCTGATAAACTTGTTCAAACGGTCGAGCACGTTCCACATGAGCACGAATAGCAGCTGTTTCATTCCACATCTGACGATTGCATTTTGTATAATCTTGACGATTCATATTGCCTATGACTCCTGAGTGTTTTCCAAAACATTTTCAGAGTTCACGACAGTCATATATTGTGTATGACGCGAGATGATTATTGGAGCAATAGTCCAATTACGTAAGCCTAGCACCTATCTCTCTGTTTCACCCTACCACACCAAAAAGCAAAGGGGATTTCCTTATGGCGATCGAAACGCTAGTTGGACTACAGGTAGATGACGAAGAACGTTATCAAACATATCGAGAGCAGATGACTCCAATTCTCAAACGCTACGGCGGAGAATTTCGGTATGACTTCCAGGTCGCTCAGGTTCTTCGTGCGGTAACACCGGAACCAATCAATCGGCTATTTATTATTTCTTTTCCAAACCAAGAGTCAATGGATGCATTTTTTTCGAATGAAAAATACCTTCAAGTCAGACATCAATATTTTGAAAACGCCGTTTCTGCGACCACGATTATCGCGACCTATGAACACTCATGAGAAAGCGCATCTAGATTACTCGTGGCCCTATGAGGGTTAGGTCTCAACTTGAAGCGCTCACTACGGAGTAGTCAATAACAATAAATATCCCCGTGGCAAGACCACGGGGAATCACAAGTTCAACCAAGCAAAGACTCTTTTGCGCATCATGACCTTCCTATAGAAATGGCTCTATGTGGTTTGTATTTTGCACGTTTGCCTTGTTTGGATTTATCGGATGGAATAGCCCAGGACTCGCTTAAGAAAAACACCTTGACTTCAATACGAGTTCAGCACTCACGATTACTTCCTCACAAAACGGCAAAACGGTGGCTCGTTGCAAGAAGGGCTGGAGCCTATCTTTAAGATGTATTGGCTCCATGTGCTGGGCATTCCTCTTGCTTATTTCGTGAGGAGAACACGTTTCCTTCCCACCTTCAGATCTTGATGTCACAGGCTGTTGACCTCGTAAAGTACCTAATACATTATCTTTACATCTGCATTAAAAAGCAGTACTATTTTTTTACGTACAACTTAGGAACTTTATGATGCGCACGTCTCGGCAATTGACAGATTCCTTGTCGTCAGCACTGGAACGTTCCCTCATCGATTGCACGAAACACAACTAAGGTAAAAGCACGGTGATGAGAAACAAGATCTTTATCAGCTATTGCCATGATGACTGTCTCAAAGAGAATTACGAGACTGACTATATTTCTGAATTTTTAGAGTTCATCAAACCCTTTAAAAGGAAAGATTTGTTGAGCGTTTTTCATGATTCCGATATTAGCGGAGGACAAAAATGGCATCATGAAATACAGGAGGCGATTCATGCGACAAAAGTTGCTGTTCTAATTATCTCTCAACGCTACTTGAATTCTTCTTACATCAGAAAGCATGAACTCATGCCATTACTCGAAGCAGAGGCTCGAGGCGAAGTTGTGGTCATTCCGCTTTTTTTAGGCCTTTCAGGAGTCGACCAGCCATTAAATGCTCTGTCGATCGCGCAGCCAGATGGATCGCTTAAAGAGGTGTCTTTGGCCGACTATGAAGGATTCAACGCTCCGAGTGAACCGCTCAACCGAACGAGCCTCGGAGGTCGAGAAATGATTTACAAACAGGCGTCTGAACGCCTGGAACAACTGATGAGCGAAATACCTCACTCTATGTCGACTCAATCGCTGGCGTTGACGAGATCTTTTCAAGAAGATGATACGGCGCTGAATTGGAAAAACGGCGCTCTTGTCGCCAAACTTTCCTTTGCATTACGCGATAAATATAAAATCAAAAGAGAGCTCCACTCCGGAAAGGACACGGTTGTCTTGAGAGGCTGGGATATCTTGCTAAATCGTCCTATCGCGATAAAAACATGGCGCCTGACTTCAAAAGAGAAACTCTTGGTTGCCAGTTCATCAGGAATGAGTTCCGGCGTACTTAAAAAATTGCAGTTTGCTGCGTACCTCACACACAGTCGAATTATTACCGTTTATGCGGCTGGGATCTTTGAAAATATTTGCTACATTATCCTGGAATATGTCCCAGGAATATCTTTAGAGCGGTTAATTCTATCAACGGGCATTCAGCCCTATCGTCGGACCAAACGTTATATTCAGCATATTGGTGAGGCCCTCATTTATGCTCACAATAAAGGGTTTTTTCATCATCATTTGGACACAACGAACATTTTGATAGACCAAGACGGAATACCCATGATTTCGCCATTTCGCATGTCTTCAGAATTTCATGAAAAGTCGGTGACGATGGATGATACTGAGCTTAAATCAGTCAAATATCAAACACCAGAACAATGGGAAAATAAGGAAATTACCGAAGCGTCTGATCAGTACTCTTTAGGCCTTATCGCATACGAAATGATCCAAGGAGAACTCCTCTTTAATACAAAAAGTTCTCGAGACTTATTATATGAAAAGGATAAATTCATCCAGTCTCCCCCAACCCTGAAAGATATTCGACCCGATTGCCCAGATGATCTCTCGCGTATCGTCTTTCGAATGCTCCAAAGAAATCCAGACAAGCGTTACCCATCGCTACGAGAGGCCCTAAAAGCCTGGGAGATGGCACAACTCCCAACCTATAGGGAAAAATCCTCTTCGCAATGGAAGGATTACGAACGTTGTAAAGAAAGCTATGATCGTTGCCGACAGTCTCCACACTTTTTTAGAGAGTTCTACAATCGCTTCTTTGTGAAACAACCCAATATTCGTGGGATGTTTCCTGAAAATCTTGAAGACCAATACCGAATCCTTCGAGAAGCTCTTGAACTCCTACTTCTCTATCCCATCGAAACCCCGATGGGAGGTCAGGAACCTAATATCTTGTCGAAAATGGCCAAAAGACATGCCGGATCCGCGTGGTCTCTTGATCAGACGATGTATGACATATTCGTTTGTACGCTGCTTGAGACTGTTGATGACTACGATCCGGAATACGCTAAAAACCGCACTCTTGCACAGTCGTGGGCTTCTACTTTGGCACAGGGAATCGCTTACATGAAGTCTCATCTACTCAATCCCCAACTCACTAGCGGTCACCACAAATAACCCTCTCAGTCTCCAGCTAGGACAACGATCTCCCTTATCTTCCTGTCTCAATTTGCACAATCTTAGAATACACTGCCATTTCGATTGTTTCAGGCACATCGCAGAGCACCCTCAAATTAAGGGATAACAGATCATGTTTTCTGTTGATGAAATATGAATTCGATCTCTCCAGCCTTCTACTCTCAAAGAAGGGTTGTGTTGACGCTTGTTATGAATCGGCAGTGCAGAGATTCCGGTAGCTGGAAAGATTTTTCATTCGACTCAGATTCATCATAAAATCATGCCAAGGAGATAGGATCACTATCCAAGCTGCTTCTTTGCTGAATCGATGGAGTCAGCTAATCCAATACCGGTGCGTCCACCGGTATTGGCTGCAACATTGACATGTAACGTATTTCTTACTTTTTACCCCAGGTCCTTGTAGGAATGACGATTCGGTCGTAACCCTGGACCAGTATTTAGCTATCCTAGACCTGTTATATATTTCATCGAACTATTTGAGGTACAGGTCGTGTACTAACGAGTACGGCCACCAACATTCCAACGGCAAGACCCAAGTGCAACCATCGATCAGCTTCGTTAATGTGCACCAACCCCAAAAGGGTGCTGCCACTCGTCAAGAATCCTAAAATGGCTACACCGAAGTACGCCGCGGTGACGGTTTTCAAAGTCGCGTCTTCTTTGCCATTTAACACAACGCCTCCGAATAAAAACGCGAAACCGGTGAAAATGTGTACGAAATTATGCATCGCATTGACCTCGAAGAGACCAGTCGCTGAAACCACTGGATTAGGGAAAAATCCAAGCAGACCAACCAAAACAAACGTGAAACCAAAAACAACTGTGATATTTTTGCTCGTCAACACGGTTCATCTCTCCTTATTGAAATTTAGATAGTATGAAGAGAAATGACCCGTGGGCCGAATACCCACGGGCCTTTCTTGTTTGATTCATAGATCAGCTGGAGCCTTATCTTGGATTTCAACCCAATTGGCATTTGCTGTTTCAATGTAGCCAGGGATGTCCTTATTCCATTTCGATTGAATGTCTCGATCCAAATTCAAGTATAGCGTTCCTTTCACGATCTTCCACACTTGGGGATCGGCAACAAATTTTTTCCCGACGGCTACTCCATAGGCACACCACCCACCATAGGCCGGGACATACTTTCCAGGGTTAGCCTCAAACCGTTCCTTATTCTCTTCGGAGACAAAGGCATAGGTGACTCCGTCGAATTCAGTGACATGATATCCACTGCCCCTCATCGGTTTGCCATCTGTAAAGTAAGCCACCGGATCATAACCGCTAATTCCTGGCGTGCTTTTGGTCACATCCTGTCCGAAAACTGGTGTAGCCACGACTGCAAGAAGAAAAACACATACTGAAAGAATTGATTTGGTCATCACCTTCATGATGAACCTCCTTTTTTGGTAGAGTGAAAATATTATGTATACTGATCTGTATACTTTATGAAGCCTAGTCAACCAAGAAACGTTTTTGTTACAGCTTGTCTTTAAATATTTTTCTAGAAAGATATTTCAATAATATTATTGTTTTTATTGTTAATTATGCCTACACTCGCGAATATCACGCTAAAAATACAGAATTATGTCCAGCAATATTTTTAGTAGACAGGATAGTTTGATAAAGTGAAGAGACAAACTAGCAGTCTTTCCAAACGAGAACTACTCATCAAAACGACTTGTGAGTTATTTCCAAAGAATGGAATTCATGCCACCGGCGTGGATTCCATCGTCGAATAATCCGGCATCACCAAAAAGACACTGTATGCACATTTCCGTTCGAAAGAGGAACTGGTTCTTGCCGTTCTACATTATTACGACGGACTAACTTGGAATGAATTTATGCGGCGGGTGGGGAGTGGAGGGAAATCACCAAGGACACATCTGCTCGCTATTTTTGATTTTGCGCAACAGTGGTTTCAAGATAAAAACTTTGATGGTTGTCTGTTTATCAATGCTATTGGTGAATACTCAGATGATGAAACACCAATTCGCCACACATGCAAGGAATACAAGAAATTGGTGAAGGATTATATTCAATACCTTTGCAAACAAGCAGGAGCATCTGATCCTCAAAAGTTAGCTGAAGAGTTGGCATTGCTCTTGGAAGGGGCTACTCTGACGGCTCAAGTCTCTCAAAACCCTAAAACTGCTCAAATCGCCAAACGGGTAGCAAAGGCATTGATTCACGAGGCTATATCTTAGTGGAGTGATGAAAGGGTCGTACGTCTGATAGGCAATTGTCCTTCATTCCGAATGCCTGTCTAAACTTGACTATACTTAGGAGGGACAATCTTCTGGGTTAGGTAAATAAGGACCGAAGCCCATCTTCTTGAGTTCCTCATGATACTGCGGAAGAAGCTCCTCATCTTCGAAAGAGATTTTTTCATCCTCAATGGCATCGTTGACCATCTGTCGAACAGATTCCCCGTAATCGCGGATCGGAATCTTAGGACACGGAACTCCTGAAACAAAGCTTACGATCGGCACTTCACCCGACTTCGTCTTGTTGTATGCGATTTCGTAGGGAAACCGACGACAGATTGTTGGACGCAAACCATATTGGGTGCAAAGCCCAGATGGCTCGTCATAGAAAATGCAGTTACCGTTTTTGCTCTTCAAGCGCGGCATTTGGTCAATCTCAGGAAGCACTTTGCCTTTCTTTTTTTTGAATGTAAATTGTTTTTCAATAAAATCGCCGAGCCCACTGTCCACAAGAGCTGCAATGTCCCGGAGCGAGAGAAGGATACCCTCACCCGGTTTCTTGTGAACACAACAACGGTCCTCACATTTATTGCAATCAGGGATTTCGAATGAACCGTTGTTCTTTTTGACCTTCACGGTGGCAGGGTCGACCACCCCTTCTGTCTCCAACACAACCCGTGCGAGGCGATTGAGTTTCTTAGAGAGACTACCCTTTTTTCTGCTATCTATAATGCTCACAACCACTCCCCTATGTGTCCTTCACGTGTATCAAGTATGGGGCGATAGCACAATTGCATTGGATCGATCAGATTCATTACGACACAGACACGACAGCGAAGCCATGAACATCCGCGTCCGCGAAAACTATTAAGCCACGTAAGCACTGTAACATAATACGCGCAATCTGACCCGCTAGAGCTCAACTCCAACAGGGCAATGGTCTGAGCCATAGATTTCATTGAGAATGAACGCATTGCCGATCTTGGGCATCAACAGTTCAGAAATCAAAAAATAATCGATTCTCCAGCCGACATTCTTTTCTCTGGCATTCATCCGATAGCTCCACCACGAATATTTCTCAACGTCTGGATGAAAATGTCTGAAAGAGTCGACGAATCCATTGTTTTGGTAATTGTCCATTCCATCAATCTCTTGCTGGGTATACCCAGCCGTCTTGTTGTAGTTGGCCTTATCGTTTTTCAGATCGATCGGTTTGTGAGCGACATTCAGATCTCCACACCACACTACTGGCTTCTTGGCTTCCAACGCTTTCAGATAGGCCAACATATCGTGATCCCATAGTTGTCGATACGGTAGGCGTGTTAGTCCGTTCTGAGAATTCGGCACATAGGTATTGACCAGATAGTAGTCTTTGAATTCTGCCGTCAAGACTCGCCCTTCTTGATCGTGTTGTTGTATCCCTATGCCTTCGGTCACACTCAGTGGTGCCGTTTTTGAAAGAATGGCGGTTCCCGAATACCCTTTTTTTATGGCCGAGTTCGTATAAATATGGTAGCCCGTCACATCTTGTAATGCTTCTAGTACTTGATCGTGTTGGGCTTTGGTTTCTTGAAGACAGAGTACATCAGGGTTCATCACTTTAAGAGATGCGGCAAATTCTTTCTTGATCACGGCCCGAAGGCCGTTCACGTTCCAGGAAATCAGTTTCATTTTTTTCTTATGCCCTCTACAAATGTAACGTTGTGACTCGAATTATAAAAGAAAATCAGAAGAAACGACCTTACGAAGGTGTAATTTGGCTATATGAGTGTCGAAAAGCAATCTTTTTTCAATCTGTTTTTTCAAATTGCATGATTATAAAATTACACCATTGACATATATGCATGTGTAATGCATATTAATGCATATGAGAACAACATTAAATATCGATGACGATCTTCTTGAGAAAGCGGCAAGCCTCACGGGAATTTCTGAAAAAACTTCATTGGTGCGACTCGGTCTTGAGGCATTGATTGCTAAAAACGCTGCCTTGCGGCTTGCGAAACTCGGAGGATCAGAGAAGCATCTCAAGTTGCCTCCGCGACGACGATCGCCCGGGACACGATGACCCTGGTCGACACATCAATCTGGGTCAATCACTTTCGGCATGGAAGCCCTCGCCTCGAGTCTTTGCTTCAGGATACACAGGTACTCATACACCCCTGGATCGTCGGTGAACTGGCTTGTGGAGGACTGAAGAATCGAAAAGAAATACTCGCCTTGCTTGGCACCCTTCCCGAAACACACATTCCAGAACATCACGAAGTGATGCATCTCTTAGAAAATCATAAACTCTATGGAACAGGAATAGGGTGGGTAGATATCACTCTGCTAGCCGCCGCACAGTTGACAGGATGTGCGATATGGACGGCAGATGCGTCCTTGCAAAAAGCGGTAGCTAAACTACAGCTATCTGAATAGAACACAGAGTACGGGGCAGGTTCAGCCAGGCTTATAATAGCCATACAGGCAGTTTAATACTTCTGACAAGATCGCTTCATGTTGCGCGACGGCTTCATCCCATGTGGAACAGCGACGGCACGTTTGATCAAGATCGCCACCGAACACCATCGTTTCAAAAAGAAGAGGGGGCCCGGCGAAAAACTGATGATCGATGCCAAGGAACACCGTCGACACCTCAACATCGGCGACCTGCGTATGACTCACCACTCGATCAGCCGTTTCTACCCATTCGCCGAATTCCTTTGCTCCAGAAGCTAATACGACTTCCTGGTTTCGTAAAATATAGAATCGCATGCTAAGAGTTCCAGATGGTTTCCTGCGCCACGAATTTAAAAAAAATATAGGTACATGATGCCAATCTCAGGACCTCTACATCAATACAAAATACGGAATTTCATCTCTGTGATGGAGTCGTTGTCGTAGGTTGGAAAGAAGGTAGACTATTTAATATCCCTCAGAAGAACTCACAGAGAAAGTTAAAACATTCTGATCAATCAGAAGGGTGGGAAGAGGCCTGAGGTATGTGTGATTACAAAACCTGATCTCAAACGAAATGAGCGATGGTGAAGTCCTTCAGTAATAAAAGATGGGGAATGAAAAACGAAACTCTTAACAACAGATCTAACCTCTAATCGATCTTATAAAACTAGATCCGACCCCAATATCGAAGTCAAAAGAAGAGGAGAGGTGTGCCCACTTGCCCAGAGCCTTCCAGATGGGTGACTCCATGAATTGATCAAACATCAGACGATAAATATCATTGATTTTTGAAGACCTATTCCTAATTAGACCCTAAAAATACTAGCCACTTTTATGGATATAAATCGATTCCAAGAAAAACTGAATGAACAACTCATTTTTATGCTCACCTCCTGCCAAAACTATGATCGTGGGCAAACAATCGAAGCTCTACGCATCAGCATAATTCTTCGCATGTTGTTTCATAACACCAGGCGATCGACATCTCTCTTGAAGCATTTAGGGAAAGAGCAAGTACCAATTTTGTCGACTTGTCCGGTTCGTGAATCGATTTCGAATGGCCGGGCGTTTGATGGGCTGACTGGCATTTCTGAGGCTGGCATTGAACCTAAACTTGGACCGTCTGCAACAGATATCGAACTCCCTGCTGCCGATTGGTGGCAGCAAAGCGTTTTAAGTTTAGGTGTTGGGTCCATTCTGTCCCGCAAAGATATTGTTCTCGACACGGCAGACAAGGACGGGGGTGCCCACGTAGACGATAAGTTGCCTCAGGCCTACATGAACCTGATGGATGGTGTGTGGGTAAGTAGCACTGGAGGTAGTCGATACTCTAACCACCATTATCCATGTCTTCGGCAAATGGGCTATGAAGTACTAAAGAGCCCCAAGCTACTCGCCATTGCCCACTACAAGAGCCAATCTGACCACCTCAAAGAAGCCGTGCCTGCGCGCCAAGAAAAGGTTTTTTTTACAAATTTTGAGGCAGGATCGATCTCACCAGAAGAAAAGAAAAATTTATTGAAAGAAGTCGATGAATTTAAAGCCAAGGAGGCACCTATTCTTGTGCCATCCGATGAAACTCGCTACTCATCTCCATGTCCATTCTGCAAGAAACAGACGCCGACCGATAGCTCCCCAATTCCCCCATGTATCGTGGAGGGTGAGCTTCCTTTGACGGATGAGGAAAAGTGGGTCTACTGCCAAGGCGAAACTAGGCACTTGTTGCTCATTCAGCGAGTGCCTGAGTAGGAGTCGAGTCTGTTTTTACATAATATGGCTACTAGTTTCTATTTTTCTCTACTGATCGATGCCTGCTACCTGTCTGGATCTTGGGGTCTGGATCTTGGGGTCAAATCTAGTTTTAATCATCTTGGGGTCAAGTCTAGTTATATAATGTTGATTTAGAAAAAGTGTAGGGGAAGAATGTGGATAAACTTTTTGAGAATAACTCATAATAAAACTAGATTTGACCCCAAAACCACCAGAACCACCAGAAGGACCCTAGCACTCATTATGCCATGGCCTCGTCATGTGAAATGGCTGTATGTTGCTGACTGCATATGCCGTATTGCGGTAGGATTAGAGTTTAAAGAGTACTGATCAACGGGTCTTTCATGCATGGTGTTTTCTACTCGAATGGTTAAAATAATAAAACTAGATTGGCCCCCAATACTCACCCATCGTGATAACACACTATCCCATTGCGATGGATAATCATCAAGGAGGATCCAAATGAAACGTTTCAAACTCAGGCCAAATTTTCTAGGCATGACCGTCGCTCTATTGTTCATTGTATCGCCGCCTGTGAGCGCAAAAAATGGGAAAAATACACCCTATGAAGTCTGGGGTGCTGATCAGTCCAATTCGGTGAGTAGTGCTCCGGCTCGCGGGACTATAGGCAGTTTGATCTGGGTATGGAACAGTGAAGATATTCATGCCCAGATTACCAATGGCACACCGGCTCAACCACTGGGCTGCGATGGAAATAATAACCCAGGAGATGGCCCCTGCGATCTACTCGATGTCTTTCCTGGCACATTGGCCGAGCATGACAACAATGGCACAACCGGTGCCTCCCTCGGTGACTACGATTATGGGCGCTTACATGGTGCGCTGCCTGATCCGCAGAATCGCTACATGAATGTCAACCTGTTCGGCCCCGGCAATGGGTTTGTCGGTATTCTAGACGGTATAACCAAGGAAGCCGTCGCATTGTTTCGCGTGACCGGCACCAGCGCAGGTCAACGGGTGCACATGTCATTCTGGAGTAGCGATGGCAGCGCTCTATTGATTGCGAATCTCAATGGCAAAGTACTCGAACGCATCGACATCAGCCGCAACGCCGATGGCACCATCACCCAGGCAGCTTTCAATCGTTCGGCCAGCCTCGGCGTTGGCAAAAACTTGACCGTGACAGCGGAGGTCAAGGTTTACCTGGGACAGAATGCGCACGGCAACGCCATGATCGGCACGATTACTGGCGACTATAGCAATGCCGACCTTGGCGATCTCACCCCGGCCGGTAAATGCCGCGAAAACGGTTGCAGCAGCGGCTCCGACGGCGATATGGGAGGGCGCGTCAACAACGTGATCATTTGCCCCATCCCTTCTTCCAACGATCATGCCTATATCACGATGGGAGGCGGCGGGCTCTTGGTTGCCGACATCACGACTACCCCGATGACCATCGTTGGTGAATACGGGCAGGAAGTGATTAACGGCGCCGGTTGCGGCGGCGTTCAGGTCGGCAATCACATGTGGCTCAATGCCGGCGTCTCTGCCGCAGACGCTGGCAACGTGCATTCGACCTTTACTATCTATAGGCTCAGCGATAGCGCATTCAACACTGTTCAGGCAGAAAACACTCCCCTGCCGGTCACAGTCTACAAAGACTCTGATGCCAGCGATGGCAATGCCGCCAACACCGCCACCATTGGCAACCTTGGTGGCGACCCCACCCCAAACTTGACCGGACAGCTTCCAGGGACCACCACCCGCCGCGATAGCCACGGCATGGCGCGGACGTTGTCCAGCAGTCACGTGCACACAGTCGATCGCATCCAGAACCTCGTTGAAGTGATCAATACCAAAACCCTGACCAGAACCACCTATGACCTGACCTCGGCCAACGGCCAGGGCAATGGCGTAGGACCGTGCGATGCCGCATCGGTCACTCACGAAAGCGGTTCAACGGGCGACCTTGCCCTGCCTTCTAACGATGCCGCGCCAGACCTGATGGAAACTACACCGGATGGGAAGTATCTCGCGGTGGCCCTGCGCGGGCCCATACCCGTTTCCGTCACTCATGCTGCGCAGGGCAGCTGCCCCGGTGTTGGCATCATACGACTCCTTGCGGGCGGAAAAAGGGGAAAGCTCGCTACCGTACTGCGCACGACCAATACGATCGACGACACACCGGTCAGTGCACCAGGCGGGCACCCTTATGCGGGCACCGAACACAGTGATATTCACGGTGCCTCGGTTCGTACCCGGGTAGAAGACGGGCAATAATGGCACCCAAGGGGGCAGACCAAGACACCTGTCTGCCCCCTTGGTTCGTATTGCTACTGCAAATGCTAAAAGTTTTGGTCAAGAGAAATTGGGGTCATTCTTCTTTTCTCGATCTGGCTCACCCTACGGGCCTTGAGAAAGGTGACAGGAAACTTTTTCTCCGATAGCGTCTCCACCTTTTCACTCTCTGTTCACACCAAAAGAAGAATGGAAGATTGGATGAAAAGGGTAGACTTGCGACGTTGGAATATTGAGGATTTCGTTCGGGTCGTGAAAAACTCGAGAACTCTCATACCCGTATATGAATTCCCTTTGTCATTTAATTTAGGACTCCACACGGCAATTGTAGTGTCCCGGGTAGTTGGCGAGAATTCCCCCGCCCACCCCGCTTCTTCCCGGCAACCCCACTTTGAATGAAAACTCGCCGATCTTGGGGTCACCGATATTTGGGTCAAGTCTAGTTATATAAACTTCATAAATCTGACGAAAAAGGAAAAGAGCTGATCACTATGAGAACTTTGATATTGAGAGACTCTCCTATAGTGGTTTAACTTTCAAATCGGTTTTCCCCTCACCCTACCCCCTCTCCCTCCAGGGGCGAGGGAACTTAAAGGTGTATCAGTTGAAAGTTACTTTACCACTACAGGAAGAACTACAGGCTTTCTCGATGCTCCCTAGCCAACCCAATAATCTTGTCCATCACCTGTTTGGACCGTCGTTTCTCGGCTGAGTTCAGTGTTTTCATTTCTTTGTTCTTATCGAGATCAGGCCCCATTTTTTGATAATGAATAAAATCATGAATCACCTTGTGCATCTCATCAAACGATAACTGCTTTCGTTCCCTCAGATTCTTTCTATCACCCAAAGAATGGATTCATCGGTGATTCGATGATACTGGGTAATCATGGATGACCTCATCCCGAGTTCGAGTGAAATTTTTCTTTCCGGTTGTTTGAATGTTTTAACCGTTTGCCGAACTAATGTCAGATACCATTTTTGTATGAGTGATGAAGTAGCTAAAAGGAATCGTACGAGAGTTGTTGATGAGCAAGATGGCGAACAGGGCTTACAAATTGTCAATTAAATTTACAATTTACAAATATCATGTTACGGTAGATACATGAAATTGATTCCTCGCACCGCGCAACCGATCTTGAAAAAACTCGCACGATCGTATCCAGCTATGATCGTGACAGGTCCAAGACAATCTGGAAAAACGACGCTGACGCAAGCAGTGTTTCCAGAGAAGCCTTATGTGTCCTTAGAAGATCTCGACACCCGAAAATTTTGAATCTAAAATTTTGGGGTCAAATCTAGTTTTATGAGTTATTCTCAAAAAGTTTATCCACATTCTTCCCTACACTTTTTCTAAATCAACATGATATAACTAGACTTGACCCCAAATTCCGGACAAATTCCGGAACACGATAGGGTAAAAAATGTAAATTTTTTATCGCGAAGGAGCAGAACAATGGGGGTCGTATTTCATATCGCATTTCCCATGAAAAATATCGAAGAAACGAAGAGCTTTTATGTGGAAGGACTCGGTTGTGCATTAGGGCGAGAATCCAAAGTGGCGTTGACACTCAATCTTGGTGGCCATCAAATCGTGGCGCAGATGACCAGTGAGCCAGTCGAAGAACCACGAAGTATTTATCCGAGACATTTCGGGCTGGTGTTTACCACAAAGAAAGAGTGGCAAGCGCTTCTGGATCGAGCGAGAGACAAGAAGTTAGCGTTTTTCAAAGAACCCCGTACTCGATATACAGGATCCCCCTTAGAACACCATACCTTCTTTCTGGAAGACCCTGCTCATAACCTGCTGGAGTTCAAACATTACACCAACGAATCGGCGATATTCGGCGAACGGGAATTTACTGATGTGGGCGATGCCGACGAACCGCGATGAAGAGAAGAAACTCAAGACACCCACCCACTTTCTTTTTCTCATAACTACGTACATTTTCAATGCCCTAGCACAATGTATGAACTATTCATACATTGTGCTATACTGATATTCAGAAGGAGAAATGAGTATGGTAAGAAAGACGATTTCTATGCCTGATGAGATGGGACGTTGGCTGGATCAACGTATGCAGTCTGGTCAATACAATAACGAAAGTGAATATTTTCGTGATCTGGTTAGGCGAGATCAGGAACGAGAAGTTGCAGCGGCACAGCTTCGTCAATTGTTGTCAGAAGGAGAGGCGAGCGGGATTAGCCGCAAGAAGGTTCCCGACATCGTGAAAGACGTAGAAAAGCGTTTGCGTAAAGATGGCCGATTACCAGCTCACTGAAAAAGCCCGCCAGGAGTTGGAAGGGATCTATGAGTATTCCATTCTTAAATTTGGGTTGGCTAAAGCCAGAAGCTATGTAGAAGGCTTACATGCCTGTTTTGAAATTCTAGCCAATAATCCCAGGATGGGTCGTGATTACTCTCATGTAAAAAAGGATTATCGCCGGCATGAATATGAGAGCCATTCCGTCTATTACAAAATCATAAAAACCGGCGTACTCATCACTCGAGTTTTAGGCGCGAGCCAAGACCCCATAAAAAATTTATAGTTACAGCAGGTCAAGGAAGGCGCTTGGGCTACGTAAAAAGGGGCTGCTCATTTAGCAAGCTCTCCGCTGGAACACCATACCTTCTTCCTGGAAGACCCGGCACACAACCTACTGGAGTTCAAACATTACACTAACGAATCGGCGATATTCGGCGAACGGGAATTTTCTGATGTAGGCGATGCCGACGAACCGCGATAGAAAGCACAAGAAAAAGGCTCAAGTTACCTTTTCCTAGTCTGACATGAGGATTGCCTAGAAAAGTGCCGTGCCTGATAGCTCCATCAAAAATAAATCCGTCCCCTTTCCCATTAGAGTGATTCATATTATAAAACTAGACTTGACCCTTTAACGGTTAACGATCGAAACCCTGGTTCACCTTTTGGATCTGTCCAAGATTGATGGAGAGAACGAGCCGCATTCCTTATTGAACGATTTTCATTTATACCACACGTGTCATGATGCCAATCTCTGGTGTTCGACATCAATACAGTTCATGGAATTTCGCCTGGGAATGTTGCCAAAAAGAGGTTGGTCACGTATCAAAAACAAAAACACTGATTTAATATTTGTCTTGATCCACCGTGATTATCCGTTGTCACAGTGGCTTGATCAAGAATATATTTTCCTTTGGAGAAACACCTCTACCTTTGCATAACTTTTCTTCCTCTTGATAAATAAACCAGATTCTGTATTCTTTTCGACATTGTTATTTGGTTTGAAAGGGGCAGTACTAAATGTATCAATGAAAGATTTGGCCGCATTTTCTATGTGTATCAAATTTAAAAGCGTCTAATTTCTTCAATGACTTGCCATATAAGTAAGTTTTACAGCAATTCGGTTTTTTGAAATGAAGACAACTGCACGTTTTGAGCTTGAGAGACGACGTCATCTCAAAAATCTATTCAGGAAGAAACGCCTGACTGATTTATGGCGTCGTTTAGTAAAAACTCAGATTCGTTCATTCGATATTAAAGATCTTCATGATTACTACGATTTCAATTACTCGATTGATTCTCGTGTTGATATCATCGTGGATCGAGTTCTCTCAGGACACTATCGTGCTGAGGCTCCCCTAGTTTTTCGGATAGAAAAAAAGTTAGGAATATGCCGGCATTGCTTGATTCCTTCTCCGTCCGACGCATTGGTTTTCCAGCTTTTAGCCGATGTTCTCTATGACTCAATTATCAAAGCTCAACCCTCTAAAGGCGCCTTTTATGCTAGAGATCGACATAACTTAACTCTTCCACACCAACATAAGGACGCCGTTTCCTATCCTTGGTTTCTACTTTGGCCAAAATTTCAAGAGGAAATCTGGAAATTTGGAAAATCTCACAAGTTCCTCGTAACTACAGATCTTGCAAATTATTTTGATAATATTGGACTCCGAGAGTTGCGGCATGTAATCTCTGCAATCGCAAAGACCAAAGAAGTCTATCTCGATCTCCTATTTTCTTTAATTGAAGACCTTTCATGGACTCCTGATTATTTGCCTACGTCCCACAAAGGTCTGCCAATAATAAATATTGAGGCTCCCAGACTCTTAGCCCATGCACTTTTATTTGAAGTTGATTATGTACTCAAGAAGAGAACGAAGGATAACTTTGTCCGTTGGATGGACGATATCAATTTTGGTGTTGATTCTCTACGCACCGCAAATTTAGTACTTGGCGAAATTAATGATGTACTAAAAAGCCGTGGTTTAGCTCTTAATTTGGCAAAAACTGAGGTGATGTCAACCAAAGAGGCCAAACATCATTTTCTTTTCAAAGAAAACGTTCGACTTAGTAAAATTCAGAAGCTGGCAAAAAAATTAAAGAACTTGGGTCCAAAGCGTCGGTTGGCCGGAAAAGTCGCTAAAGATTTAGCCCATCATCTGCGAAAATGCACTGCTCGCAACAAGGACAAACTTACCAAACGCTATTTAAACATATTGGGAATATTGGAAGTTCCGTTAGCTTTGGTCGCAATGAGGGACTTGTTTTTAAAACAACCCGCTTTACGTAGTAGCGTACTGATTTATTTGGCCCGATTGCCTTTTAGAAAACGTGTAGCAAGCACTTTCGTTGAACTACTCGATAAAACAGAGGTTTATGACGATGCTACCCGCTTTGCTTTCGTTGAAGCTATAGTTAATTGGGAGGTTCCGTTCGATACTAATGGGAAAGCTTTCGTTTCGGAAATAAATAAACGTTTGCGAAAACCTAAATCACCGTTTGATTGGTTTTGTTATATATTTTTTCTAACTAAATATGGGGAACCTAACGAGATTCTGACAGTTTCAGGCCAAGGAAAAGCCCACGGAGCAAGAGAACCATATTTTGCACGGCAGCGGATGGCCGTCCTTACCCGAGGTCTTGGGATTAATGCAAAAACTGTCATGAGTCAATGGAAAAAGGAAATATCTACTGGGTCAACTGATTCGGCCTCAGTGGCTAACAACTTACTAAGTTTTTCTAATAAATCATTTCCAAGACGACGAGACCATCAGTATTTTTACTTGTTTCCACAAAATCGTCAGCATCCTTATCCTATCGCAAAGTTTTTACTGCTTTGTGTTGTGGCTTACAATGAGAAGATTAACGGAAAAAGTTTGAAACGTCCTGAGATTTTATCCCATGTGCAAGATCCCTGGTATTTGCATTGGTTAAAACTTATCCACCCCTCCTGGTTTTGAGTACATTCCCTATGCAGAGAAATAAGGGGCAGACTGATCCAGTCCTTGCTCTTGGCCTGCTTCGCATACCAGATCATAAACGCCACCACCAGCAGCGGCCTCAGAATCATCGTGAAGATCTCATACAGGAAGTACGACAGGCTTACTCGATGTGTGAACTTCATTCAACGCCGAGTGACGAATTAGTATATAATTCGTCACTCGGCGTCCGATATTCCAGGGAAAGATCAAGCATGACCAGTACGGATCAGTTGTAAAGCATACGATAGAAAAAACAATATTCATGAGTATGTCATCCGATTCTACTGAAATTCCCAGAGGGAATCTTGACGGGCTCAAGACCCATGCTAAAAACGATATCCTTTCTGGATTTTTAGTTTTTCTTATTGCTTTGCCCCTGTGTCTGGGAATTTCTTTGGCCTCGGGATATCCCGCAGTGGCAGGCATCTTTACTGCAATTATTGGCGGTCTCGTTGCCACCTTCCTTAGCAATTCAGAACTGACGATTAAGGGACCTGCTGCTGGCTTGATCGTTATTGCAATAGGTTGCGTTCAGGATTTTGGGTTTACGGGCGGGGAGGACCCTGCGAAGGATTTCCAGGCTTATCGATTGGCGCTAGGTGTTGGGGTTGTAGCAGGCGTCTACCAAATTGTACTCGGACTTTTTCGCATAGGAATCCTTGTAAAGCTTTTTCCGAAAGCAGCGATCCACGGTTTGCTCGCTTCCATTGGAGTCATCATCATCGCAAAACAATTTCCTGTATTGATGGGACTGAATCCACAGGGAGCTCCTCTCGAGTTACTCGCTGGTATCCCTTCCTTTGTCATGAACATGAACCCGAAAGTTGCGTTCATTGGAATGTTGGGTCTTACGATTGTAGTGGTTTATAGCTATATACAAAATCCCAAATTGAAGGTCATTCCCGCACCTATGTTGATGTTAATGATAACGGTCCCCATAGCCATATTTTTAGGAATTGGGGAAAAGGGATCGTATACATTCAATCATCAAATCTACGAACTCGGCGAAAAGTTTTTAGTGAATGTTCCAAGTAACTTGCTGAATGCCATCACCTTTCCGGATTTTTCAGGCATCACCACGGAGACTGGAATTAAATATACAGTTCTGTTTGCGATCATTGGAAGTTTGGAAGGCATTCTCAGTGCAAAGGCGATTGATGGGATCGATCCCTGGGGTCGAAAAACCAATCTGGATCGAGACTTGTTGGCTACCGGTATCGCGAACACCCTGGCAGCTTTCATCGGTGGATTGCCCATGATTTCTGAAATTGTTCGAAGTAAAGCCAATATTGATAATGGGGCAAGAACCCGGTTTGCCAATTTTTACCACGGGATGTTTCTACTTATATGTGTTGCATTGATTCCAGGGATCATTAATCTAATTCCTCTAGCTGCCTTGGCAGCGTTATTGGTCATCACTGGATTTCGCCTGGCTTCTCCCAAGGAGTTTGTGTCTGTGTATCGTGAGGGAACAGACCAGTTTATTATTTTTGTCTCTACCATATTAGGTGTACTTGCGACTGATCTCTTAAAAGGGTTAGCCATTGGAATTGGAGTCATGTTGGTCATCCGTTTTATTCGCGGGGGGTCCATGTTCAGATTGAATGCCAAGATCACTCATGAAAGGGATCAGTCTGTCACGATTCTTTTACGAGGTTCCATCATTTTCAGTTCATGGATTCCTCTAAGAAAACAACTTGATCGTTTCTTTTTGGAAGGGAAGCGAGTTACCTTGGATATGACAGAAACAAAATTTGTGGACCGTCGGGTCAGGTCTAAGATTGACGAGCGGATAAGGAAATTCAGAGAAAACGGTCTTGAGTTGTCAGTGCGAGCCAGAATGACATCAATTGATGAGTGACTCTACTATCGTAGCCTGTAGGTGTTGTAAAGCCACCCTGATGGGAGGGGAGTGATTTTGGAATTCCAACCACAAAAGACATCATCCCTTGCGCGCATGCGGCCATGTAATTTTTCGCAACCAGTCAGGCTTTATCTTGTGACTTCTCTTTCTGCAATCGATCCAAAAGTTGGTTGAAACTTTGGCTCAAGGTGCCCAATTCATTTCGGGAATGAACTGGGAGGCGTTTTTTTGTGTCATTTCCATGCGCCAGTTCATCTGCCAGTTTGCAAACATCCAGGATGGGTTCGCTGATTGAGCGAGTGATGTTTGCTGCCAACAGGCCGCTGATCAGTGCCGCCGTTACAAACAATGCCACTAACAGAACAATTAAATAATGCGTTCTGCTGGAAATCGTCTCAACATCATTTTCCAGTAATTGCTCCTGAACCGTAGTCATTTCATTTAAGAGTTCCTTGATTCGAAATGCTAAAGGGGCAGCCTCAGTTTTCACCCAATAATTCGCCCGGTTCCAATCTTCCCCTGACCGAATGCGGATAATTTCTTTCAGTAAAGGTTCGAACTGATTGAGTTCACCTTGCAGGGATTCGAAATTCTTCAACTGTTCTTTGCTAAAGTTGTTTTCATGTTCCTTTAATGCTTCCATAGACGCAGCACTTTTTCCCCAGTTTTCCAGAGATTCCTTTTTAAATTCTTGTCTGCCAGATAACAAAAATTCGTCGGCTCTTTCCAAAGCCAGACTGGTTGTCGTCTCTATATTCGCGAGAATTTCAAGCAGCCGCTTATTTTGGGGAGTAATTTTTCCTTTCATATTCTGCTTGATCATTTTAGAAACGGTTGCCACGATGGTTTTTTCCAACGGTTCCGCTTGATCGAATAGAATTTTTTGCGCAGGAGAATTTTTCGGAGTTCGTGCAATATCTTCGATCTTCTGTTGAGCCTTGTTAAAATCATCGATCTCTTTTTCGATGGTTTGTAACCGGACCTTATTTTCCGGATCTGTCCAGTGGGGAGCCAGCTGATGCATCTGCTTCAGGGAGGGGTTGATTTGTTCTGCCCAGGCAAGAGCTCGTTCTGTCTGGAATTTGGGATCTCCCAGGAGAATCCACCCACGCAGCGAAGCCAGGGAATGGTTGATACCATTTAACATCATAAGACTGGCATGAGCCGTGGGAGTTCGAAGGTCGACAACCCTCTTCGTAATGACCTCCATAGTTTTTACTTGCTGAATGGTGAGCAATACCACTACCATTAAAATAAGTGTGATGGTCCCAAAACCCAAACCCACTTTCTTCCCTATCGACATATCCCTAAAATTAAACATCTTCAACCCCCGAAAAATAACCCATCCTGAACACCCTTGAATCTAACGTTTCATCAACTCCTACGCTGTAGCGAGGAGGAGGAATTTATCAAATTGTTTAGTTAGTATCATAGGTGACGTCTCCCCCGAAATCCACCTCAGTCGCCTCGACGTGCCCACTAAACGTACTAACGTTTCAGTGTCCCTCAATCCACTTGACTGGAGCCTGCGTGATGGGTGCCCCCTTTTTCGGTTTAAACTTCTGGTTTGAGGGCGCTTAACTGGGCTTGGGGCCATTTACGTCTTGCTGCTATTCGGTTTTGTTTCAGGAAAAAGTAGGTCAAAGGGTTTGAGCAGAACGTTCACCATGGGCATTAAGAACAATCCGAATAAAAATCCAACCACTGCATCCCCAAAGGCCGTGATGAGCCACACCATGAGACCCGACGCGGCACTACCTGAACCCACGTCGGCAATGGCCTTAATTGTGTCGTAGAGCCAAGACCAACCAACTTCGTGTAGCCCGTGGACCACAATACTTCCTCCAACCCACAACATGGCCGCCGTCCCGACAATCGAGATGACTTTTAGGACCGTTGGCATCGAAGTCACAAGGCTCCGTCCGAAGGCACGCACGACCTCAACTCCGCTAGACTCGCTGAGGCGTAAACCAACATCATCAATTTTAACGAGAAGTGCGACAGCCCCATAGACCAGAACCGTAATCATGACGGCGACAACCGCAAGCACGCCTGCCATCACCCAAAGACTGCCATTGCTAATCGACGCTAGCGCAATGGTCATAATTTCAGAGGACAGAATAAAGTCTGTCTTGATCGCGCCTTTCACGCGCTGCTCTTCGAGATGTGCCGCATCGAGGGTTGCAGCTTGTTGCGGGCCTTTGTCTTTATGATGTGTGAAGGCATGCCAGATTTTCTCTGCACCCTCAAAACACAAGTATGCCCCACCTAATATGAGAAGCGGAGCGATCATCCATGGTGCGAACACATGTAACATCAGTAGCGCTGGCAAAAGGATGACGAGCTTATTGAAGAGCGAGCCACGGGCGATCCTTGCAACAATTGGGATTTCACGGGCCGCTGGAAGCCCGGTCACATACTTTGGGGTGACGGCGGCATCGTCTATGACAACACCTGCCGTCTTGCTCCCGGCCTTGGCAGCTTGTGCTGCAATGTCGTCGAGTTGAGTGGTTGCCAGCTTTGCAATTGCAGCAACGTCATCGAGCAAGGCAAGTAAGCCACTCATATTTCTTCGTTATTCCTCTGGTCTTTGATAAATTTGCAGTACTGGACCACCGATCAACCCGTAAACATGTCTGCACTTTTCTCTATACAGACTGATCTTAAACTCTCTCTGAAGCGACGAGGAAAAGGAAAAGGGGTCGGGAGTCTTTACTTCTCTCGGGGGCGCCCACGGTCCCGTAATGTTGAGTCCAGACCTAATCGCTTCGCAGTGCGTTTCACCCACTGTTCGCTCCCAAAAGGCCTCCCTCGCTGCACACTCGTTCGCAATGCCTCTAGCTCCGCTGCCGTCTCGGGTTGATTAACCTGAGCCACCCACTGACGAGGACGATCTACTGGCCAACGACTCAGAAACGGCTCGTTGGAGCCTTTTTCTTGCTGTCGACGCCACAGGCTCGACCACTGCCACTCTTCGGCTCGACGGACTAAGTTGGCCCGTAGCGCATTCCGCTCGACATATCTGACCACCGTGAGAAAATGCTCGTCCGCCTGGATAGGAAAGGACTTGAAGCGCCCTTGATACACCGGCCCTGTCCCCGCCGTCTGCCGATGCGCATGCCACCGTTGCGTGTGCGTGACCGTGACCCAGCGCAAGACGTCGGACAGTTCTCCATCACCTCGGGGCCAGACCACTAAGTGCCAGTGATTGGGCATCAGGCAATATGCCACCAGGCGAGTACGAGTGCGTGTCACCGCTTCTTGCAGTACTTTCTCAAAGGCGGTATAGTCGGCAGGAGTTTTAAATAAGGGCAAGCGTCCGACTCGTCGATTGAGCACATGATAGGCAAGCCCGCCCGTGGCAAGACGAAGGCGACGTGGCATGTCTGCTTCTACATATATAACTCCGAGAAAGTCAAGAAATGACTCCCGACCCCTTTTCTTCTTGAAAGACTCTACGACCACTACGGTAAGAATCACAGGCTTTCTCGATGCTCCCGAACCAACCCAATAATCTTGTCCATCACCTGTTGGGACCGTCGTTTCTCTACTAAATTCATTGTGTTCATGTCTTTTTTCTGATCTGGATCAGGCCGCAGTTTTTGATAGTGAATAAAATCATGGATCACCTTGTGCATTTCGTCAAACGATAACCTCTTTCGTTCTCTCAGAACTTTTTCTGCCACCCAAAGTATGGAATAACCGGTGATTCGATCATACTGGTTAATAAGGGATGACCTCATCCCGAGTTCGAGCAAAACTTTTCTTTCAGATTGTTTGAATGATTTGGCCGTCTGCTGAACTAATGCCATATACCATTTTTGAAATTCGTGTATTTTTCTGATTTTCACTTCAGTTAACATTCTGTCTCGATTATTGGCATAGCTTGAGGCAATCGTTTCCATAAATACTCCAGGGGTCATGATCGCTTCTTTTGCAAAAAGATGAATAGGAAGTTCTCGTAAAATGTCTCTCATACAATAAATCGCATCCCAGGTTTGGCCGTCTGGGACCTTGTGCGGGCCATTTTTTGATTTCGCCTTTTCAAAGTAACTAAACACCCCTTTAAATGTTTTTATAAGATCCTGTTGTTCTTTGAACAAGTATTCTCGATGAGATTCGTTAAATCCGATTTTATAAAGAAGATGACGATACAGGTTGTGTTCAAATTCCTGATCAAATACTTTAAGAATTTTATGGCGATGAAATTTTTGAATCGGGTTCTTCTTGCCTCTTACGAGAAAATCACTCATTTGAATGAACGTTTGAACGATATATCTGGCCTTTCGTTTTTGTTCGGGAATAGTCGTGGACCAACGATCCGTATCGTCAAATCGGTACGCGTGGTGATATAGCCCAAACTGACTCACTGAACCATAGTCAATAATCCCGCCATCCATTAAAACATTGTCCCCATCCCAATCTAACCAGACAAAGAGATAGTCTGATTCGAACCTAGCCGTGGCTCGAGCAAAACGCCTGGCCATGTATTCTGCGAGATATTCATAGCGTTTCTTTCGAGAAAACTGTTTGGGCCACTGACCATTCGAAACCTGACGATCAATGAAATAGTCAACAGCTGCACGAAGTCCTTCAAGATCCCCCTGCTTGAGGTAACGAAAAAGATGTGAAGGTCGCAACAAGTTCGTTCCCGTTCGAACATTAATCGCGTTGCCATGTGGATATTCAATCACCGCTAAGGTTCTTTCCGTGGCTATTCCATTTCTGTAAAAAATTTCGCTCATCAGAGCCGCAGAAATACCTTGCAACAGATTTGCATACCCGCATCCATAGGATACGGAGGGGTCGCCGGTCTTGAAAAATTTCTTTTCAATGGCTGTCGCTGGACTCAAACACGTCGCCCCTGTTCCACAGCTTGACACGTCCCACGTTGTACCTCGATAGGAAATCTGACCGTTCCATATGCTTCGACCATCTCCAGAGGTGCGCCCGATATTGTCCGGGTGTTGCAATTGGAGATAACGGGTCGCCATGTACGTATTCGGTTTAATATTCTTTTTGGGAATGGGAGTTTTATTCAGCACATCATATTCATTGATGATTTGAATTCCGAACGTATCAAGAACCGTTTCAGAAAGCTTTTGATTCATTTTTTGGGGGTGATCTCCAGAAATCAAACCCATCTCCTTTGCGAGATCGTAGTTGAAATAGATAAGCTTTCCCCCTTTTCGTAGACGAACGGAGTATTCCACGGCACCTTGTGGGACGGCTTTCTGAAAGTCATGCTTCCCATTGAGCAGACGAAATCTGTCATACCGCCGAGGGTCATGCTTTCCTTGACCCGTGGGGGCACTTTTCGGTCTTTTCATAGGTTTCATATTCTTAGGCATCGGACATATGAGTACATTAGTTTAGTGAATACGATCTAGGGGCAGCTCTGGGGACGTGTAATTGGGGTCTGAATTGAATGAAATCTGTGCGACGGGCAACCAATCCCAGGAGACGGTTGGTGAGCAATCTCAGTCGGTAAAACAATCAGCTTTTTGAATGTTCTGTCCCTGTGCAGTTTGCGAGTCGGCTAAATCATGGGATATTCTTGAAGACCGAGCAATGATGAAGATAGTCAGTGACAATCTCAAGCATCTTTCTATTGACTAGTGTCATGCCAAGCGCTTCACAACCCCTCAATCTCTCTATGCAAACGATCTCCGGAGAACTTGAGGCTCATGTGACCGTCCCCACCGGATTTATCCCAATTACCGAAGTTGTTCCGGTTGTAAGATCATTGAGCGAACAGGCTCAGGGATTAGAAGTCGCCAAAGTAGTTCATTCCGGAAACGACATATCATGTAAAAAAGGATGTTCGGCTTGTTGTCAGGGCATCATGATTCCGGTGTCTCCTCCAGAAGCCTTAGCACTTGCGCAAATGATAGATGATTTACCCGGAGAGCATCGTGAGAGGATTGAACGTCGGTTAACGTCCACTTGGGAGCGACTCACCGAATCCGGGATGCTCGGACCTTTACAAGATTTGGCCGAGTCCCCTCGACAGCGCTCGGATGAAGATATCGACCCTATCAATCGAGCTTACTATGCCCTGCGCTTACCCTGTGTGTTCCTTGAAAATGATTCTTGTTCCATTTACGACCATCGACCGGCTGCCTGCCGGGAGCACATGGTTACCTCACAGGCAGATTTGTGTCAGAACATGGAAAAGAATCTCGTTCGAGAACTTCCAGTTCCTTTTCGGGCAGGAACCATCTTAGCCATCCTGTGGAGTGAGATGTTTGGAGGACCAGTTCGACTCATCCCACTCCCTGTGGCTTTTCAGTGGGCTAAAAAGCATCGTCCGTTTCTTTCCCAAAGGTGGAATGGGCTTGAAATATTCGACAAAGCCCTTGAAGCCATGGCGAAATTTATTAGTCAAGCCCTCTCACGCTCTGCCGAACAGAACTCGAAAAACCCAAAACAACAAACCTGACCGAGCAGATGTTGAATGAGCTAGGCGATTATCTTTCAAGGTACAAGGAGTCTATGACCTCAAAACGAAGTCAAGGGATGGATGTCTCTCCATACCGTCACTGACACGACTCAAGAGGGATCGAAATTTCCGTAAAACCGAATTTGATCGATTTTTCCATTTTTCCACCGTTCCACAACCGCTTGATTCACCATGACATGCCCTTTGTCTTTTTGGTCCCATTGCATGACTGCTTCATAGAACACGACGCCGTTTCCACCGCCTTGATCATCAATGGCTGTCGCTAAGATTTCGATCCCGTGATAGGCTGACACCTTGGTAAGAAACTCGCGTTCATTCTTTACCATCAACGCTCGACCAACAGTAGGAGAATTCGTGTTTTCCTGAGCCGTGGCATCTTCGGTATAAAAATCTTCGATGCCTTCGGCAAACTTTCCTTGTTTCAAATAGTCTATCAGCTGTGTATGGAGCGCTTGTAAACTTTTTGACATAGGTCGATTCCTTTCGTGAAATGTGAATTCTGATAATTCTGGTCAAAGTTGTGATTTCCTATTTTTTCCGAAGCACAGGATACCCCAAGGTATAAATCCATTTGTCCTCCTGTTTGGCACTTCTCGGGGCTAACTCTTTGGCCGGCGTATGACACGGCACACAATCGACCTTGTAATCCGTGGATGTCGTGTTGACGCGATCATCCGCGTTAAAAAATGACCAGCCCCACCCATCGCCCCACAATGGCGAGCGTTTGAACCGGCCTTTTGTATCTCGCACAAGGACAAAGAAACCTTTGATGGTGGTGGCATGGCCCACGGCTGGGCCGGTGGTCATGGACATAGTTTCCGCATGCAGGAGCTCTTTGACCAGGACGGCTCCGTCAGGAAACCGGCGCTTCTTCTGGTAGTACTTGATGGTTTCCGGCTGCGTGTAAACCACATGGTACTCGTGAATATGTGCGGCGCCTCCCTCGACTTTGGTATGCGTCCAGGTGCCGAGTGTGGGCCATAAGGTGTAGTCTTCTGGGACATTGATGGCACCTGTTTTCGCATCGACGTTGGGAACGAACGGTTTTTCTTCCTTTGCTAACCCTATATGCGCGACACCTACTGTCAGCAAAACGAATAATGATATGGATATGATCGTTGATTTCATGCTGAATTCCTCAATCGGTTGAGATGGTCATTTCACTGTCGAGAATTACCGAGAGTTGATGTGATTTTGAATTATTCGACAGCCTTAGCTGAGACTTTGACATCGTTCAAGATGCGCTCGACGTCAGCACCTGCGCTCCAGACGATTCGTAAAAACTGAGCCGGATCGATTCCGACCTTTCGTAACAATGCTCGATCGCCTCCGCATCCGTACATGATCTCCGGAGACATTTCCCCTCGTAATTTGGCTCGGGCCTTCGCAATGATACGAGGCAGCCAGACAAATCCACCTAATTCTGAATTTTTGGACGGCAGACTTTCCGGTGTAACCACATTCGTTGATCGTTGCCCACCCTGCGCTTGAAGAAAATACTCGGCACGCACTTCCGTCACTCGGAGAGCCGTCTCAAATGAGGGCTCACCATATTCACACCAATCCTCTACAAAGTCGTAGACTTCTTGAGGTGTCGTGCCTAGAGAAGCCAAAAAGTCGGTTTGTTCAGATGTCATTAACTTTTCCGGGTCTCGGTAACCTGCAAGATATTTTTCTAATGCTTGCCCAGAAACCTCTTCGAATCGCAAAGCCCAGACAGGTCGTGGGGTATAATTCACTGCCTCTTTGAGCTGAACCTTCTTTCTTCTCGAAGCCACAGAATCCTTATGTGTCTTCTCATTAGATTTAAGCAATTGTAGAGTTGCCATGACTTGACTCCTTTCATCAATAAAAAACTTGTATTAATTGTTTATATACCGTTCTGTCTACTTTATTGAGCTTTGTCATGAGATGAGTCATTTTGTTACACCGATTCACCAGATTTTTTCTAAATAGATGAAACTCTTAGCCTATTGATAGTAAATGAAATATTTCGTATGCTATCTTGACCCTTATCTATACAATGCTATCTGATCCAGCGAGACCATGATAAACATTTCAGTTTAGATATATGGCTAAAAAAATTCAAAAATACTCCAAGCGAGAACAGTTACTCAAAACCGCGCTCGAGCTGTTTGCCAAACACGGGGTTCACGCCACGGGCATCGACACTATTGCTGAACAAGCTCAAGTCACCAAAAAGACCCTGTATACGCATTTTCGCTCGAAGGAAGAACTCGTTTTAGCCGTTCTTCGCCATTACGACGGGTTAGCCCGGAATGAATTTATGCGGCGTGTTGAGAATGGAGGGAAGACTCCAAAGGCACGTCTGCTCGCCATATTCGATGTCGCGCAACGATGGTTCCAGCAAAATAATTTTTACGGCTGCCTGTTCATCAATACGATCGGCGAATATTCGGACGACGACACGCCTATTCGTGAGATATGCAAGGAATATAAAAAATTGGTAAAAGGATACATTCGACATCTTTGCGAACAAGCCGGAGCGTCAGACCCCCAAAGACTCTCAGAGGAGTTAGCGCTGTTATTGGAAGGCGCGACCGTGACCGCTCAAGTCTCCCAGAATTACAAGACCGCGCAAATAGCGAAACGAGCAGCCAAGGCTCTCATTGCCAATTCTATTCCTCTCCGCCAATAGATTGAGGAGCAAGGGTCTCCCTGCAAGTAACCCTCCTCTAGGCTCTCTTCACGAGTTTGACCTTTGATGTCTTCCCAGTTTTATCTGCTTCGGCAACATTGCCGAGAATATCCTGTACCCATTTCTTTTGCGTGTTTTTGTCCACGTCTAGATAGAGTGTCTCTTCTACGACCTTTCACACCTCAGGATTGCCAGTTACCTTTTTCATCGTAACAGCCTTTTGTAAATTGTATACTATAGCGAATCCCAATACGTTCCAATCGAGAGAATCTTGGAGACGATGGTTCCGTATCGGAGAGCTTGATGAGGTGGCACTCTTTGTTGAGTACCCCAACCTCGTGATGATGTTGTTCACAGGTATCTAAGCTCATCCTGCGTCATTTCCCATTTCAAACATGAGGACGTTACTTGAATCGGCTATAGCAATGAACCAGAACGCGTCTTGTCAATTCCTACATTCAGGAGGGAGCAAACAATGTCGACAACACTTGAAGGTCGTTCAGTGGTCGTGACAGGAGGAACTGGTGGTCTTGGCAGAGCTGTCGTCCAGAAACTTGTCAGCTCAGGGGCGGTGTGTCATGTTCCATGTCTTAGTCAGAAGGGAATAGAAACTGTCACTAACATTCATCCTGGAGCCATCCATACTACGGCAGGCGTGGATATGAGCGATGAGGAATCCGTCACTCGCTATTATGCCGATGTGAATAGGAAGGGGAAGTTATGGGCCTCCGTCCATATTGTCGGCACATTTGCCTTCGCCCCCTTCCTCGAGACCTCACTCAAAGATTTTCGAAAACAATTTGAAACGAATACAGTGACCGCGTTTCTTTGTTCGCGCGAAATGGTCCGTCATCTTCGTGCCCGCAAGCAAGGTGGTCGTATCCTCAATGTGACGGCTCGACCAGCTCTTGAACCACGAACGGGGGCAAACATGATCGCCTACACCGCCAGCAAAGCCGCGGTCGCCGCCATATCCGAGTCATTAGGAGAAGAGGTCGCCAGCGAGCGTATATGGGTCAATGCTATCGCGCCATCAATCATGGATACCCCAGCGAATCGTACGGCGATGCCAGATGCTGATTTTGATAAGTGGGTAAAAGTTGAGGAAGTCGCATCCACTGTTGCTTTTCTG
This sequence comes from Nitrospirales bacterium, assembly GCA_965223675.1. Classification (GTDB taxonomy): domain Bacteria; phylum Nitrospirota; class Nitrospiria; order Nitrospirales; family UBA8639; genus JAGQKC01. The sequence continues at coordinate 1,977,646 of OZ245013.1, forward strand.
GTCTCTCCAGAAAATACGTGCGTGCGAAGTGGCCTCGTTCCAGTTTATGGAACTCTTTGAATTGGTCAAAGGAATAGTGGCAGGTAGCTATCATGGCCCAGACACGAGAAGCTCTGCGTTCTGACACAGCGATCATCACACATTCAGATCGAGTTTTTTCTCGTTCCAACTTTGGAATTGCATGGAAGCTTGCATACCCGTTAGGCATGTACTTTCGAGTCTCGAGAAAAAACACCCCTTGCCGGAAGACCCATCGAAACCGTGCTTGACGGGAGGTTATTCGTCACCACTGCCCCAGCTCCCACAACCGCACCATCTCCAATCGTGACCCCATCGAGCACGACGACTTTCGTCCCCAGCCAACAATTACGGCCAATGGTTGTGGGACCTTTTGAAGAGACTTTCTGATCCGCGAACGCGACTTGGCTCTCGTAATCATACGAATTCCCACTCATGATGTAACAATACGCCGCCACCATACTGCCATTCCCGACACAGACCCGATCCCCTGAGAAAATCTCGCAATGCGTCCCAATGTTGGCTCGGGATTGAATCTCAATATCCCCATCTTTACAGTAGACGATCGAATTCCGCCCAATATAGACGTCATCCCCAATGTGAATGCCCGTGTTTGATTGCCCTTTGGCATCCAACACACTGTAGTCATCGATGGTGACGTTCTTCCCAAGTCGAATCTTATGCGGATGGCGTAACGTGACGCCTCGCCCAATGACAGTATTCGCCCCAACTTCCCCGAGCAGCCATGGATAGATCTTACTGCGAAGAAAATACCCTGGGGCACCGGGGAAGCTCCCCAATACGCCCGTAATGAGTTCATACTTGAGGATCCCTGTCAACGAGGCCTTGCCGACCACCCAGTCAGCGTACTGCCGCCAACGAGGTACTTTCTTGCCTGAGATGGCCTGGAGTTTAAACCTTCCCTCGCTGACTTGTGTTCGTTGTCTCGCGTTTCGACTATCCTCGGATAGTGCGAAGTCCGTCGTCGTGTTCAACCGACGTTCTTTAACGATTGATTCCAGCTGTCGTTTCACGTATTGAGTTTGACTCGCCAGTATCTTTAATTCATCCTCGATCTTTGTCGACTCGCTGATTTGGTGTCCTGCTAGCGAGCCTGTAGTAGGCAACTCAAGGGCCAGCCGGTTCAGTTGATGTGCCATATCGGAAATTTTCTTGGTCATGTTCGTAATCTCGCCTAAGCGCCTTCGATTTTCTTGAAGATACGGAAGAGGTGCCATGGTTCGTCCTCCCTAACTATCAGTAACTATTTATAATTCCTGTTCCCGAGTATTTTTTAACGGGCCACAGAACGAGAACGATAGCCGCACCTGCATCTATTATGGAACGAAAATGGAGACGAACTCAATACGGTCTATTGCCTACATTGAAGAAACCTCGATTCAATGAGCCACTGATCAGGATCTTTTATTAATCACGAGTTGTCCCTCAGAGCTCTTAGTGGACAATGCTCCGGCACTCGTGAGATAACATTCATTCAATCACATTCATTTCACAAAGGAGTCGCACTATGGCCAAAGCGCGTGCCCGTCACATTTTGGTATCCACGAACAAAGCCTGTGAAGATCTCAAAACAAAGATTGAAGCTGGCTCAGACTTTGGGGAACTCGCGAAGGAGCACTCGACTTGCCCGTCGGGAAAACAAGGTGGGGATCTCGGAGAGTTTGGCCCAGGTCAGATGGTCCCTGAATTTGATAAAGTCGTCTTTAATGAAGAGGTCGGAAAGGTCCATGGCCCCGTCAAAACTCAATTCGGGTATCACTTGCTAGAAATCACCAGCCGCACGTAGTTTGTTCTCTTGTTTATTCACGGTCTTTCTCGGACTCATTTCGAATTCTCGTTCGAGAAAGACCTGATCAATGCATGTACACTCCTCGCAGACTTTCAGCCAAACTCAAAGCACATGTACGTCGTCAAGATAAAGGCTATTCTGATTAAGAAGAGCGACTATTAGTTGAAGGTGGGCCTCCGAATCGACATACTTGGCAAGGTTAATACAGAGATCAGCACATAAGACTTTAACGAGATCTGTTTGATCCTCAGAACATCGATACTGGTGTCCATCCGCGAATAACCACAACTCCCCATCTCGAACATGGAAGACAAACCGCGACCCTTCATTGCGGTGAAGTTGGCCTCCTGCGGCTATATGCGCGCGCAAATTTTCAAGCTGGAAAGTCTGAGTTGCCGGTTCGTCATCTGGATATTTCGGCACGGTGATATATCGACCAAACCATTCCGCTAACAAATCTTTGTTTTCAAGATGTTGGCGTAATACTTGATGAACCTTATCCAACGCTTCTACAGTCAAATGCCCGGGGTTGGACTGTGGAAGAAGGTCTGGGTCGGCATATCGAACTTCTTCACCCAGAGTATCACCGACATAATCAACAAACCCTCGCAGAATCTCGCTGTGAGACGGGGCACGAAACCCCACAGAACAGGTCATGCAATCATCCCCCACAGCAATGCCACTGTGACCCACACGCGGAGGAACATATAAAACATCTCCAGGCTCGAGAACCCACTGCTGCTTTGGCTTCCAGTCGGTTAAGATCATGACAGGAGTATCCGAACGTCGAGGGGAATTGGCATCAAACCTTCCGCCAACTTCCCATTGCCGACGCCCACTTGCTTGCACGAGAAATACATCATAGTTGTCATAATGCGGCCCCACCCCTCCTCCATCAGCAGAATAACTGATCATCAAATCATCAATCCGCCAGCTTGGGATAAAGTGAAAATGTGTGAGAAATTCGGCAGCCGCAGGCAGCCAATGATCAACAGCTTGCACGAGCAACGTCCAATGTGTTTTGGGTAAGCTTTGAAATGTTTCATCGGAAAATGGGCCATGCGTGAGCTTCCACTGATCACTCTCACCACCGAGTATCACCAGCCGGGATTCTACAAATTCTTCGCAAGCTAAGCCTGCCAATTCATCTGCGTCAAGGAGCGGAACAATCCCCGGAAACGCATGACGAATCAAAAGTGGTTTTTTCTGCCAATACTCGGTGAGGAACATATCGAGGGAGACATTTCCTAGTGGGAGGTTCTTCATATGAAACGATTAAGTACGACGAATTTTTATAGTGTAGAAACTTTATGCTCAAGAAGACGGAAAGAAAAAATACGGACAATGTTCTATTAAGATTTTTTCAACATCTCAATATGTGGAACTCCTTCATCAAGATATCCTTCTGACACTCGTGCAAATCCATACTGTTCATAAAAACCTTGAAGGTAATCTTGAGCTGCTATCCTGATGGCACTGTCGGGCCAACACTGTTCTATTTCTTGAAGAGCAGTACATAATAGTTGATGCCCAATCCCCTGACCACGCACATCCTCGTGTACCACAAACCGCCCAATACTCACTTCGGAAAAGCTCAGTCCGGCCGGCAATAGACGTGCATACGCGATTAACCTCGCCGACTCATCACGCCCTGTCAGATGTCTCGTTTCAGCATGCCGATCATATTGATCCAATTCAGGGTAGGCACAATGTTGCTCAACAATAAAAACAGTAACTCTTAACTGAAGCATATCAAAAAGTTCATCAGTATTGAGCTCACGAAAAGTCTGTATTTCCCACTGGATATTGAGCATGAAACCGACTGGCGACTATTCGGAACGGATGGTGATGAATGATAAGTAGCGCAGGGATTGTGCCTTTCTGTGCGAAATTCGTCAAACACGGTCAGGCGGGGGTAAATCAGGAGAGATCGGAGGGGGCAAACAAGCAACCCATCAGCCCACTTAATCGGAAATTTTCTGGAAAAATCGTTAAGAATAATTGCGAAAGACCCGAGAGATACATTAGACACTAACGAACACCAACGAAAAGGAACACCCAATTTATGCGAATCAATACTTCTTCCAACCACAACACGATATCGCTCACCTTGTGCGGACGATTAGACTATAGTGCTCGACATGTGTTTAATACGTCTCTCCAAGAAAGTTACGATTCCAATAAACCCAACATCGTTCTTGACCTTGAAGCTGTCACATTTATCGACAGCTCTGGACTGGGACTCATTCATAGGTGCATCACCGAATCGGCGACCAGAGACGTAAATGTCGCCTTACTCAATCCTCAGCGGCAAATCCATGACATTCTTGAACTCTGCAACATGGATAAATACATCACAGCCCCTTCACCTACTCCCTGATAAAACCATCGTGATAAACTTCATGTTCAACCCAACCTTTGAATTTCACAAACATTAATCAATAAAATAATCAATCAACGCCCATCTGGCCTCACGCTCTTAAAATTATTAGTGCCTCATAATCCCCATTTTTTTGATACGGGAAAGGAGGGTGGTCGGTTTGAGGCCGAGCAGTTCGGCCGCACCGTCGGCGCCGTAGATCTTCCAGTCGGTTTGTTTTAACGCCATGGCAATATTGCCTTTTTCGCGCAGCCGCATCTCTTCTTCGGTGAGAACTTCGCTCAAGCCATCACCAGGTTTCTTTATTGGAATCTTGGGTAAAACCCCATTAGCTTGCGGAACTGGAAGGTCAAATTTTACCGAGCCGCAACGAGAAGAAATGACGGCTCGCTCAATAATATTTTGTAGCTCACGAACATTTCCCGGCCAATGATAAGCCTGCAATTTGAGAACTTCTGACTGAAGCAGCTCTCGGCCGGTGCAGTTTAGTTTTTTCCGAACATGGGTCATAAAGGTTGCTGCTAATAACGGTATGTCCTCTTTTCGGTTGCGCAGGGGGGGAACTTCGATAGGAAATACATTTAAGCGATAATAGAGATCTTGCCGAAATCGTCTCGTTTCGACCTCATGAGCTAACTTGCGGTTCGTCGCTGCGATTACCCGAACATTCACTTCCCGAGTCGTTTCCTCCCCTACTCGTTCGTATTCACCTTCCTGTAAGACGCGTAACAGCTTGCTTTGCATTTCCAGAGGAATTTCTCCAACTTCATCAAGAAACAATGTGCCACCATCGGCAGCTTGAAACCGTCCCGCACGATCCTTCAAGGCTCCGGTGAAGGCGCCTTTCACATGTCCGAAAAATTCGCTTTCATACAATTCTTTTGGAATCGATGCACAATTCACGCGCACGAGTGGATGGTCCTTCCGTTGACTCCGACGATGAATTTCTCGCGCCACGAGTTCTTTCCCAGTTCCCGACTCCCCAGAGATGAGGACAGTTGCATCGGTGGGTGCCACAAGCTCAATCTGCTGGACAAGGTTAGCAATTGCTGGTCCCTGCCCGACAATCTCGCCAAAGTTTTGCGCTTCTAATACTTCTTCTTTCAAGAACGTATTTTCTAATTCCAGTTGGGTTTTGAGTCGTTCGATTTCTTCAAAGGCCCGAGCATTGGCGATGGCGACCGCAACATGATCGGCAATCATCCGGAACCATGACGTGGCTTCTTCAGGGACCGGTTCTCGCTCAAACACCGCCAGCACGCCCAGGGTTTCCCCTTTGTAGATAATAGGCTGGCCGTGAAATCCGCAAATGCCTTCTTGCTTCGCCCAATCTGGTCGTGCAATCCACGCCAGATTCTTTTCCATTTCATTGATCACAAGTTGCTCACCCAATCCTCCAATACGCCCGACCTTACAAACGCCCAATGGGAATCGAGAAAAATACCCGTTGATGGTGTTCCATTCCGTCTTGTCAGCACTGCTCGAACGCCCAGCACTCGCAACGAGGTGTAAACATCTTGTTTGATCTCGACACTCCTCCTTGAATCGGCAGGATGAACAGATATCGCCAGGACCAATCAGCCAGATTCGCGCCAAGGCCACAGTTGGTCGATCAGCGAGTCGTCGCACGATCAACCACAACAAATCATTGAGCGATCGTTGCTGGGCAATGTCCAGCAGTAAGCATTTCAGGGAATCTAACGTGGTTGGTGACTTCATGTTGGGTTCTACCGTTTTCATGGCTCCAACAATACACGAAATTTCGTTTACTATCAACTATATTTCGTTAAGAACGATATTTCGTTTAAATTCAAATTTGTAAAATGTTTAAAAAGTCAATTTATACAATAATTTATAAAAATTAATAGAGTGGCATGTTCATTGTAGTACTACGAAATCACAAACTGAATTATTTGGAAAATCATAGAAATAAAGGAACGTTATCGTGTCACGATTACCAGCGATTGATCCCGAGAGAGCAACAGGCCGAGCCAAACAATTACTCGATGACCTGCAACGTCAACTCGGATTCGCTCCTAACATTATGCGCACGTTGGCCAACTCGCCAGCGGTCCTTCAGGGGTACCTAGATTTTTCTCATGCTCTGTCCAATGTGGCAGAAACCGAGTTGGATTTTCCAAAAGTTCCAGAACTTCAACCATACAGATAAACCAAACCAGCGGAGCACGATCACACTGATCATTCCCTCATTCATTTAAGAAAGGAGAAGTCTTATGAGCACACCAACTACGATCGCACTACAAGAAAGACTGGAAGATCTGTTTTCTTACATTCGAGAGGGTCGCATACTCGACGCGATCAATGAATTCTACGCGGAAGACGTTGTTATGCAAGAAAACGCTGAAACGCCCACCGTGGGACGTGACGCCAATCTCGAGCGCGAAAAACAATTTCTCAACACTGTGAAAGAATGGAAACGGTTTGATGTCACCGCAAAAGGTGTGGGGGACAACGCCACGTTTTATGAGACCATCATGAATTGGGTGACCACCGATGGGACGCCAGTTCATGTTGAACAAGTTGTGGCATCCAAATGGAAGGACGGCAAGATCACATACGAACGGTTTTATCACAACCCGTAATTGAGATTTCCGAATACACTTGATCATCAATCTACTAACACAGAAAGGGCAAGCACGATGAGTACAGCAATCTTACAGGAAAGAACTCACCAACAATCCAACGAATCTCAGCTACCAAAAACCATGAAAGCCGTAGTGCTTCGTGAGTTTGGAGGTCCCGATGTCCTCAGGCACGAAGAGATCGACACACCAAAACCGAAGTTTGGCCACATTGTGATCAAGGTTCTGGCAGCAGGACTGAATCGTCTCGATCACTATCTTCGTCAAGGATCAGTCATACCCAACCTTCTTTTCCCTCATATCCTCGGAGTTGATGCTGTCGGAGAAGTTGCTGAGCTAGGTGACGGCGTGACCAACTTGCAAATTGGAGATCGTGTGATTCCCGCAGCAGGGTTCACGCTGAACGAAGAGGATGACAAGAACCGACCGCTCGCTAACTCGCCCAGTTTTGTTGTTCCGGGTGTGCATCTCTGGGGTGCGTATGCCCAATACATGGAGGTGCCGGCTCGTTGGGCTGTGAAAGATGAGACGGGACTCTCACCGGCCGAAGTTGCCACGTTACCGGTCGTTCTGGGCACCTCGGTGCGGGCGGTGAAAGAAGTCGGTGAAGTAAAAGCTGGAGACAGAGTGCTAGTCACAGCCGGGGCATCCGGTTCAGGAAGCATGCATATTCAAGTCGCTAAAGCGTTAGGCGCCAAGGTCGCGGCAACAGTGCGAGATGACGTGAAAGGCAACTATGTGAAAGCTCTTGGAGCCGATTTGGTGATTAACATTCGAAACGAGAATGTGGTGGAGAAGGTTAAGACATGGTCAGATGGCCAAGGAGCCGACGTCGCCATTGATAATGTGGGTGGCGACGAGTTCTCTCAGATTATTGAGGCCGTTCGACCCTTTGGCATCATCGTGGCCTATGGTTTTACGGCTGGGGCTCAAGTGACGGTCAATATTAAAGATTTCTTTTTCACACAGAAGCAGCTTCGGGGCACGATCTTCGCCGATCCTGAAGATCTGGAATGGGGCTTGAATCAGGTTCGAGAAGGCCGGGTTAAGGCCGCATTGGACCAGACATTTCCACTCAGCAAGGCTTCGGAAGCTCATCGGCTTCTGGCAGACAATAAGGTAAAGGGCAATTTTGTCCTATTGCCGTGGGAGGACTAAGCCTAGGTAGGAACAACAGAAATTTCATTCCCTCTCTTCAAAAGAAGAGAGGGGAATGCTTTCACAGAAAAACTATTCATAGGAGATCAGAAAGATCGCATGACATGAGTACACTAAGATCTATCTCTGATAAATCCCAATCAAATGCGAACCAATCAGAAGAATCTTTAGTAGGGACAAGGCTCAACATTTCAGTTTTCATGGCAACGTAATCGCAGACCTCTCCCGTCTCTTCATGTACGCGATCAAAATCTTCGTGAGAAGTAAAGAGCGCATACGCCCAGCAAGAGAAGTCGAGTGGTAGTCCTAAGCGGTCAATCGTAGCACGAACTTCTTGGGGTGAGTAATTCGACTTTTTTCCGTGCTCTTGAATAAGGGCAGGGCCAAGTTTTGTTGCAAATTGCTGTTTGATGACCTGGGGATCCGTGACGTGCATGAAACAAATATCGGACAATTGCTTTGGTCACTCAATATGTAAATGCGAATGTTATTTTGTGGGCCGTTCGTGCAACTTCTTTTTGTTTGTAGGAAATTTAGTTGCCAGGCTTGAATTTTCTGTACTCCTCTAGCTACTAAAAATATTTCAAGCCTTAAGCAAAGCTTATCGATCTCACCATACCTAACTTAGCTTTATAAACTTAGCTTTATAAGTCTCCTGCACGAGACGCCGCAGAATGCGGAACAACCATTTGCCTCAAGATAGAAGACTCGAGAATAGTGCCTATTTGTTCTCCTCTATCGAGATTTAATTTTTTACATGCAGATTCCGAGGTAGTAGTAACGGCATATAAACTTGAAGAATATCATGCTGTTATCTATTAAACGCTTCATACTCATTCTCATTTTCAATTATTTTCAAGGAGGAAATATTTCATGAGCCCTTGCACACCTAAACCCATCCGAGAATTCCTAAAAGATGTTAAACGAGCTTCAATAAAAGAGAAGAAGAGTGTCATCATGAGCATGAAAAAAGCTCGGGACATGGCCGAAGCTTTAGAAGGAACTTTCGACAACCACCACCTTTCTGAAAGTTGAATCAGACTTAGCTTTCAAGCAGCCAGTAGAAGTCTTTTAACCAGCAAACAGACTCGTTGCACGTACCATCCACCGTCAGCTTTGAGGCTTCGTGCTTTGGCATTAAAGGGAGACATTGCAACAGAGCGCGAATTCTCGAATTTCACCAATTGTCTTCTCCGGAAAGTATCTATTTTTCAACCTCCGTCTTTCGACCTGTAAAATCGTCGTACTACGACGGCGATCTGCATCATCATCTGAAGCATGGATTAAACGATGAGATCCAGCTACAATTTTAATTTGCAAGAAAATTGCTGAAAATATTATTACGAAATCAATTCACTTGTAGATGCTGAGTTGCGATTATCCTTCCAGCATTCAATACGTCTAGCCTGGGAAGGTAATGGAATCGAAGCAGCCATAACGTTCTTCATTTTTTGGCATGAATCCAAACACGCCGCTTATACTCATCGACACTCATGTTCATATGTACGACTGTTTTGAACTTTCGTCATTCTTAGAATCCGCGTACACCAACTGCCGGAATCAGGCAAAAATCCAGCAACATCATGGTCCATTTTTGGGGGTCCTCCTCTTCACTGAATCAGCATGGGATCAGTGGTTTCAACGAATAAGATCATTTGCAGATCTGAATCAGACAATCTCTCAAAGCATGACAACAAATTGGAGTTTCCACAGAACAGACGAAGACTTTACCCTCTTTGCTCGATCGACGGAGGGCGCACAACTCTTGATCGTCGCCGGTCGACAAATCGTGACCAAAGAAAAGTTCGAGGTCTTGGCTCTCATGACGAGCCAGACGTTTGAAGATGGGAAACTCATTCAAAAGTCAATCGAGGCAGTGAAGAAGAGCGGAGGAATTCCTGTCATACCGTGGGCCTTCGGCAAATGGTGGGGGACAAGAGGGAAGATACTGACTCAGTTGATGAATTCTTCTGATATGCACAACGTATTTCTTGGAGACAATAGCGGTCGCCCGGGCTTCCTCCCCTATCCTCCTCAGTTCACCTTGGCAGAAAAGCAAGGCATCCGAATCTATCCAGGAAGCGACCCACTTCCTCTTGCCTCAGAATTCTGGCGACCCTGCAGCGTCGGACTGTCACTTTCTGGTGAAGTCGATAAGGCAAATCCGGGTGCGAGTCTCTCGCATATTCTCCAGAACTCCCGCACACCGATGACTCCATACTTTCAACATGAATCATTCTGCCGGTTCATCAGGAATCAAGTTGCACTGAAAATGGAGAAATCCTTCCCCTCACCATCGTGACAGTTCAACTAATGGAAGTGCTGAATAATGAAGATATCAAAGGTCATATTTGACCAGGAAGACGTTGGGCATGAGAAGCTTCGGGTCGGTAAAAAAAGTCTTGGCTCATCTTCGGCACGATCAGTCCGGCTCAAAACCGCAGTCAGCGAGGGAAGGGGCCATGAGCAACAAAGATTGGCCAATGCGAGCCAAGCAGCACTTGAACACCTCAAATGGAATACCAGAGAGAATACCCCCGTCACTGAAGGAGGTCTCGTCGTGCTGGCATGCCTTACGGAACCAGCGCGTTCAAGCACAGCCCTTGGGCACGATCGTTCTTGAGGCCTTGGCTCATGCACAGCGTTCTTTATCGGCAATCCATACCTCCTGCCATGGCGATCATAGTTGCCCAAGTGACGCGCGGAGCGTACTGGCTCGAGCCGGTTCAAGCATTCTCCGAAGGGTTACCGTCGTACATCGCAAGGAGTACGCTGTGGCGTGCTGAAGTCGCAGAGGGATACGCTCTCGACGTGAGCACGGGACTCACGCGAATCAGGCACAGGCCAAGAATGTCCGGACGAGCCTCTTGAGCGCGAGTGGCATGCTCCCGACCCACACGAGGGGCATTCGGCGTGAGGGCGAGAACGCCGCTGACAGCTTTTTTCAACAGACCACTAATCAGAATTCGGGGAAGATCGATACAGAGAAGAAGCAAGCCCTACGACAGACAAGCCATAGATAAGCCATTTGGAAGGATCGAAGTCATACCATCGTAGCCCATTACGATAATCGCTCGGGTACATATGATGATAGTTATGATAGCCCTCTCCGAACGTGACGAGTGAGATTAGCCAACTATCACGACTGGAATCAGCATGTCCATGAGGTTGATTTCCCCATAAGTGACAGATTGAGTTAATACAAAACGTCGAATTCAGGACAATAAATACCCGTCCCACTCCCGCCAAGAGAAAACAGCCAATTCCGCCAATCCACCCGTTGGCCAGAAACCCGACGATGAATGGCAAAATGAGCCCTGAAACAACTATAGGCACATAATATCGATGTTGCCACATGACCACGGGGTCTTTCACGAGACGCGCAGGAAATGGGCGATTCCGGTGCGGGTCTCTCCAGAACAACCATGCGCAGTGACTAAACCAAAACCCTCGTTTGGCGTTGTATGGATCTTCTTCTTGGTCACATCGAGTATGGTGCCGGATGTGATCACGCGCCCACTTCAGCGCCGAATTCTCAAGCGCCCAGCCTCCGCCGATCAACAACAACCCTTTGACCCAGTTGGGACAGGTAAAACTTTTATGCGTGACTAAACGGTGGTACCCGACCGTGATTCCTAATCCACTGAGAATATACATCACCACGAACATCGACCAGTCAACCACGCTATAGTCATAAAAATACGCAAAGGTGGGAACTCCGATGATCGTCCCTACCGCAATCAGACTAAAAAGAAATGTTGTAGGGAAATCAAAAGAACGGGTACTCAGAGGAACTAACGTGCTAGCGGTCATATGATGAGCGTTCAAAAAAGCAGGTGGAAGGGCCCTCTGTACGAAGGCCCTTCCGTTTCACTATTCTCTTTCAGCCTACCGATTAAAATCGGTTTCCTCCACCACGATTACCACCACGACCTCCACCAAATCCACCTCCACCGGACCGAGGCGCCATTGGCTTGGCCTCATTCACAGTTAAAGTTCGGCCACCCATTTCAGTGGAATTCAAAGCTGCGATCGCCGCTTCAGCTTCCTCTGACGTAGACATTTCAACAAAACCGAAACCTCGCGATTGCCCAGTAAACTTATCCGTAATCACTCGAGCAGACTGCACCGTGCCATGTTCAGCAAATAATGCCTCCATTTCAGCCTCAGTCGCGGAATACGGCAAACCACCCACATAAATTTTTGAACCCATGAGGTTCCTCCTTTAAAGTAAAGATCTTGACATTGCCTTGAGCTGGAGAAGATTAAATTTCTGGAAGAGGTAGGCCGTGGACGCGAGAATTGAGGCGACTCTGGTCAAGCTTCCGAGTAGACTCCCGGGCAAAACAACATCGGTTAATGGACCTGCTTCATCATCCCAGAATCAATAGGTCCCTTTTGATCCGGTGTAAATACCCTAACACAGAGTTTTAGAAAAAGATACAAGATTTTTTATGGCAGTTAGTCCCGAATACCACTTTTTTCGCGATGTTTAGTTGACCGCTTGGTTGACAGAGCAAAGGTTTCACCCCACCGCCCCAGAAACGCCGCAATGAAGGTATGTTGATTGACCGGTTCCACCGCTAACGGACTCAAGGCCATGGCGACAGTCAACGCTAAATGATAACCAACGGAGCGAGAGGCTTCTGCTCGTCGATAGGCGGGATGAGCAAGATTCACCCATACGGTCGTATCAACTAACCGTCCAAGTTCGGAACTGGCCGGTCGATCCTCAAATTGAATGTCTAGACCATACCGCGCAGGGCGACGTTGCCCACCACGTTCAGGCAACCTCGTATGAGGTTGAGATGGCTCAGACGATCCTTGCGTCGATGGATCTTCAAGCTGCGCTTCTGTCCCCTCAAACTTTTTCTTGTCGTCACCGCTACTTGATCGTTCTTGAAGTGTATCGCCTCGGGACGTGAGTAAATTGCTGATCAACGCATCAGCCGTCTCCCCTTGCTCGCCCTGGCCAAGCGGAAGCCGTTTTTGTCCCCCTGCACGCCGTTCTACCAACGAATCAAGCAAGGGAAAGTCTTCTGCGAGATCTTCCAAGACTCTTCGAAGATCCCGTTCCAGCGGACGAGACAATCGCGTCCGGGAATCACCCGTGATCTCGCGGGAATCACCCCATTTCTCCAATTGCTGAGAAATGGCTTCTTGCATGGCTTTTCGATACGCCAGATACATGGCACCACGAGAACCCACGCGAACAAAATCACCTTTATTCAGTGTCAAACACGCCGATAAGGCTGGAACCTCGATCAGTCCGTGAATACAGTCCGGTATTGTCGGGGTAACCCCCAGCCAATCCCACCCTCGCTTAATGACTTTGCCCAATGTACTGACAGCGATACCTCGCTCTTCAGCAGGCAGGGCCGATTGGGTGCGCGACAGATACCCACAAGCGGATGGTTTTCGCTTCCGCATCAGACGAATTTGTATGGGAATCTGTTCCATCATGAACAATGCCGACTTGGAAAGAACTGCTCCATTGACTTGAATCGTGACGCCTTTGGGGTACTGTGCGCTCAACACATCATCAAACCTGGAATCCAGCAATGGGGCAAAATGCCTGCTGACTGAAGCTTCCACAAAGCCGGGGTCAAGAAGCGGCGAGAGTGCATTGTGAAGGGTTAATCGAAGTGCCGTCCCTTGGTCTCCAACGAGCAAGCCAATAGGAGGCACCCATTTCCATGGAGCCCGATGACGTGACGTAAGTCCCCAACACGTCGCAATATGATGCTGACCCCGTCGGCTTTCTGTGTAGACTTCTTCACAGACAAGAAGACCGAGTTTGATGCCAACACCGGCAAATCCAATCCCTTGCCCACGCGTTTTTGAACTTGCGGCGATATTATGATACTTTGCCAACGCCTTCCGGTACATTCCCGATCCATTATCCCTGACGACCAACACCGATTCCTCCGCATGCGTTGAAAAGGAAATGAGGCTCGCCCCAGAATCTAATGAGTTCGCAACAATCTCTGTTAGGATGGTTTCTTCTATCGTCTCCGGGTACGCATCGCGAAGATCTTCAAGAAGATGGAGCAAATCAACACGTGTTTCACCCATAAATCAGCATCATCCTTTAATCGGAACCTACCTCACCTCCGCTGACCAAGCCATAGTTATTAAGCCCTCCGCATACATGCCTTTTCACTCGTCAATGACCTCTCTAGTCCTGTTTCAATTTACATAATTTTGGCAATCACTAAGACACCCCAAATATGATGACATCAGACTGGACAGTCGGAATCCTACCAAAAGACTCTGCATGAATCATCATCCAGGCAAGATCTCTATTCATAGGGCATGCATGTTTCGTAGAGCCAAGAAACTCTACAGGATTAATGATCAAAACTTTCAAGCGTTACACAGCTTCTGGTCCTGCAACAAAACCAGAAAACTGCTAGTTTATACTTTACTCTACCTTCTAGTCGGTATATAATCTCTTTGTACCGTCTTTCTAGAAACTCTATGCGTGATCGTAAAAACCAGATTTTGGACGTCGCTGAGGAACTCCTACAAACACGAAGTTTTAGCTCTTTTAGTTACCAAGACTTGTCGGATCGGATTGGGATCAGCAAAGCGAGTATTCACCACCATTTCCCCGCTAAAGACGATCTCTGTCATGCGCTCGTGATTCGACATCGTGAAGCAGTAAGCGCAACTCTCGAGAAAATTACTCGAGAGCAGAAAAACCCCTGGAAACAAATAGAAGCTTACCTGTTGTTTATTTCAAAAGTAGTACAATCTGGTGGAAAAATTTGCCTTACAGGATCACTACAAGCTGAACACAATGTCGTCCCAAAATCCGCGCAGCAAGAACTCAACGAGCTTTGTCAATCGGTCCACACTTGGCTTACGCGCGTTCTGATGGAAGGAAAAAAACAGAAGGAAATCACCTTCTCAGGAACGCCAGAAGATTTAGCCTCACTCATCCAGTCAGCGCTCCAAGGTGCCCTGCAACAGGCCAGAGCAGAAAACCCCAAGGTATTCACAAGCATCGTTCGCCAAATAAAAATCATGTTGAAATCACGTAGATGTTGACTTTTTATTTTTTCTATTTATCTACCTATTAGTTGGTTTATTTATGAACATTTACTACAGGAGGCATTATGATTACCACCGGTCAACCATACATCACCATATCAAATGAAAACTTTCAGCAAGAAGTTACACAGAAGACTCAGCCAGTTCTGGTTGATTTTTGGGCTTCCTGGTGTGGACCTTGCCAAGCCATGAATCCTATGATTCAGGAACTTGCGACTGAATATAGGGGAAAAGTATCGGTCGGAAAAGTGAATGTCGACGAACAACCGGACCTGGCAGCACAATTTGGCATTCAGTCCATCCCTACTTTGTTAGTATTCAGAAACGGAAAGGTGGTGAATACGGTAATTGGTGCAGTTCCAAAGAAAGTTATCACTGATACACTCGATACGGTCTTGACCTCTGCCTGATCATGAAATTCTATTATTCGCAGGTTTTCAGTGAATGAAGGAGTGACGATGAACGCGTATGTCTTACGAAACTATGGCCCAGAAGCGAAGTTTGAAAAGACGACTATTGCGAAACCAGCTATTCAACCAGGACACATACTGATACAGGTTAAAGCGACGAGTCTTAATCCTGTTGACTGGAAGATTCGCACACTCGATGTGCCATTTGCACCTGACCTTCCCGCAATCTTGCATGGAGACGTCGCAGGCATTGTCGCTGAAGTTGGCGAAGGGGTAACCAACTTCAAGACCGGAGACGAAGTTTATGGGTGTGCTGGTGGAGTCAAAGGTCAAGGAGGGGCATTAGCCGAATACATGCTCGCTGATGCTCAGCTCATCGCACACAAGCCTCAAACTCTTGGATTTGGGGAGGCAGCAGCACTGCCTCTGGTCAGCATTACAGCATGGGAAGGGCTTATTGATCGCGCCAAAGTCCAAGCTGGTCAACAGGTACTCGTGCATGCCGCGACAGGAGGCGTCGGACACATCGCGATTCAACTCGCTGCTCTCAAGAGAGCCACCGTCTCTACAACAGCCTCAAGTAAAAGAAAAGGGGAAATCGGCATGCAATTAGGCGCAAAAGAGATTATATACTACCGAGATGAATCGCCAAAGGACTATACAAACCGCATCACTGGAGGCAAAGGGTTTGATATTGTTTTTGATACATTAGGAGGGCCCAATATTGATCGATCCTTTGAAGCCACGACACACAATGGACACGTTATTACCATTGTTTCTCATAGCACGCATGACCTGTCACTCATGCATCAACACGGCCTGACTCTTCATGTGGTCTTTATGTTGTTACCAATGCTCCTGAACCGCGGACGAGCTCATCACGGACAAATCCTCAAGCAAATCGCGACTTACGTCGATGCAGGCCAACTCGCACCTTTGCTAGACCCTAAACGTTTCACCTTCGATGACATCAACTCCGCACATGAATATTTCGCAGAAGGCAAACATATGGGGAAAATCGTCATCGAATATCCATCGTGACAAGAATTCATCCGCATAACAAAATAGTCTTCAAATTTTTAGGAATGAGAAAAAGGGCTGACAAATGATAAACGAGAATACGATAGACGAATCCGATACATGGGCAGAACAATTCAAGAGTCTCTACGAAAAAGCGACACAACGGTATGCGAATGGGGTGAGAGGATCCAGGCAAGTCTTTTCTGAAGCAGACATCGCTTTTTTGACTTCGATCGGAGCCACACCTCAGGAAATCTATGATTTCGTCGAAGATTGGTGCGACGCCGGCGAACCAGATCCAGATACGGTCTTTCGTATGACGGCCATTCGGCGAGATTATTTTATCACCGAGCAAAAAGGACAACCATCCAACCAGAGAATCTCGATAAGCACATTGCCTTCTATGGGGGCATCTTTAGGCGGTCTTCGATGGCTACCACGGATCATTGAAAAGGCTAAAGCCAAACTTCGTGGGGAAATGCCTCCAGAACTCATGTATGGATGCGGAGGAGATCGCCCATTTTTACGAAAAATCGGCATTGATGCCGCTGAATTTTTACGAATCGTATGGCAGGCTGGAGATAACCAACAAGAGATCTTAGATTACGTGAATCAAAAATCTTTCATGTCGGATCCCTCATGAAAACCGCAGAATATACTCGTCGGGCTGCAGTAAACTTTCAAGGTAACAGCATTACGCGTATCAGCTTTCTCGCAGCCTGTATTCCTCGGTTATTCATTCATCAATGAATCTGACCATCGCAAGTAATGGAATATGTGAAACGAACTCGCTGCTCCTCTTGTGTTAACTTTTTTTGACAGAATTTTTCTTCGATTTTATAATTCCATCGTATCTTCTACTTACGACCAATTTGCTAACCAAATATAGATCTGCCGATCTAAGGCTCATCACCGACAGACCTCATGAGCTTATTGTCGAGTGCTGGACTTGTTACGGAGACGGCAGTTGTCTAGTACTATGCCAACAAGTAGTTTAGAAGTAAATCCTGTTTGCAGACGGAATGGGATCTTCAACGCGACGGAGACTTCATGAACAATCAATTTTTCAAAGGTCATGGGTTGGGAAATGACTATATTGCTCTCGACCCTTCAAAGTTAACATTTAAGCTTACTTCGCGTATTATTCGAACAATTTGCGATCGAAACTGGGGAGTGGGCAGTGATGGGATATTAGCTCTTCACCCGACGAAGAAGGCTGACTTTGGGTTGCGTATCTATAATCCCGACGGAACCGAAGCCGAAAAATCAGGGAACGGTTTACGAATTTTTGGTAGCTATGTGTATGGCACTCGGAAAACCCGCAAACGTCAATTTACCGTTCAGACGAAAGGAGGGTTGGTCCAGGTTCACTTAGACGTCAATGGAAATGGCTATGTTAGTGGGGCAACCGTCGAAATGGGACGGGCCTCATTCCAACCAATTTCCTTACCATGTTCCCTCCGAGTTCCCGAGCTTATACAGCAACCCGTCAAAGCTGCGGGCCAATCGCTGCGATTTATGGGCGTCAGTGTAGGCAATCCCCATTGTGTGGTCTTTAAAGAAAAAGGGATGAAGTGGACCCGTGAAGATTTGTTAGAAATTGGGCCAGAACTCGAACATCATACGATTTTCCCCAAACGGACGAATGTACAACTCGCTGTACCTACAGGACCCAAAGCGATTTCTATTCTCATTTGGGAGCGAGGTGCTGGTGAAACTCAGGCTTCTGGCTCGTCAGCCTGTGCTGCAGCCAGCGCAGCTGTCCGATTGGGTTTAGTCAAAAGTCCGGTTACGGTAAAAGCACCAGGCGGCAATCTCGAAATTGCAATCGATCCTCAATATAATATCACGATGAAAGGACCGGTTGCGGAAGTGGCAAGGGGGGAGTTCAGTCAGGCATTCATTCAAAGTTTTCGCTAGTCTCTAGGAAGCACCGCCTAATATTAAAGAGGACCCTCTGGCAGTTCAGCACAGAGGGCCCTCTTCATTGATATATAAAACAAGATCTATCGAAGGATTGAAGCGACAGTTTGTTTGGTCTTTCTCCAACGCCACACCACTAAACCTACAAACCCGGATCCGAATAACAATATCGTAGACGGTTCAGGCACTGCGGAGACACTAATACGTGCAACTTGGTATCCAGACTGAGTGAAATCTCCGCCTGGAAATGCCTGCAAAATATTTCCTCCCTGTACAAATCCTGGATGAAACTCTACCGTTCCGAATTCGGTCACACCGGTATTAGGGGCCATTTGCCCAAGAAATGCAGTATTGACAGGCAATTCATCATTGACTTCAGTACCAGCATCCAAAACTTGTGCCCCTAACACAAAAAAGTCTGCCCCTACAAAATTCCCGTTCCCATCAAATAACTCATGGATCAAGGGATTTCCATTGGCAATAAACGCATCATTTGATGGAATGACCATTGATGCATAACTAAAATATTGGTTGTCTCCAGGTTGAACATTGAAAGGCTGACTGGTGACGACTTCCTGTGGATCAATCGGCCCTGCTAACCCATTGGGCCCAATGATCGTACCGTCAATTCCACCATTGGCTCCAGATGCACTGCCGGCAAAATCATTCGAGATTGAGGAGGTATCTCCATCCTCAACAAGTGACTCTAAACCAGGAGGTAACCCAGAAGCGCCAACGCCAGTCCCTCTGTCATAGAGATCAAAATTCCCATCATGAAAACCCACCCACAGGGGAGTGAGAAACACGCCATCGCCAGGTGCCAAGTTTTGAATAGTCACCTGAACAGGAATAGCCAACACAAGGGAAGAGGCAAGCAATGTGAAAACACATACAATGCTTCCCGCAGTCAACAATAGATGTTTCGACTTCAATACGAACATGATGAATTCCCTCCTTGGAATGAGCAACAAACGGTACTCCAGGGCCGACACCAGCGTCGAGCTTCTTACCCAGTTAGTCTATCTGGCCCGTTCATGAGACGCGACATAGATTCTGTAAAGTTTCTGTAAAGATTACGGTTTCTGTCTTTTACGATATTGTGTGTCACGCATAGCCAATTGGTAGCCTAAGCCTCGTACCGATTGTATGTAGATGGGACAAGAAAGGTCAGGTTCGATCTTTTTTCGAAGATTACCGATATGAACATCGACGACTCGCGGCACGACGACATCCTGCTTTCGATACAAAACTTTAATTAACTCCTCTCGACGAAACACGCGTTCTGGCCACTCCATGAAAAAACTGAGTATTTTGTATTCGGAAGGTGTTAATCGCAGCAATCGCCCATTACAATTCACTTGATGGCTGTCAGGGTCCAAGAGAAGCGCTCTGTGTCGTTTTACTCTATTCTGCCGCTTGCCATTGTGGTAGAAAATTGGGGATTCCTCACTGGCACATTCAATATTTGTCGTGTTATTTAAAGGAACACTGCAAAGGGTAGTACTACTCAAGAATACATCTGGTATATGATCAGATTGCTCAATATCTGATAAAAGAATCGAGATCGGAGCATCAGTATGCTCTCGAATTTTCCTACATCGCTTCCACACAGCCTCCAAGGGCACAGTCTGATCCTCGACCACAAGAACCAATCGAAGAGGTAACTTTATTGCAGCAGGCACTTTCTGCCACTCTGCTATTACGCAAGGAGTAAATCCAGCTAACTCTAGTTGCTTAGCAAGTGAGGGAGCACGATTTGGCTTTTTTTCAATGATGACAATCAAACCCGAGGTTTGCCCTTGATGACGGACCACTCCACGTGGGCACATGGGATAAGGAAACTGAAGTGGGGCAGTGACAAAAACATTCTCCATCACACCTTTGGTCCCATCAACGACATGAACGTTACACCATCAACTCTAAAATTGATCCACCCTCTTGTGTGATGACGCAGGCTATCACGCATCTTCGACATGCCGGCTCTACCACAAGAAAGTCCCAAAAAACAAAGAACTCTAGACCTTTGGAGTTCATTCGAGTACCCTAATGAGCAGACTTCCTTGCCAAGGGAACAAGTCTGTCACGTAGGCTTTCGAATAACATTCCCCCTCTTAATATTTTTTTCACATTAACAAGGAGGCGAATATGGGGCTTTTTGATTTTGTCAAAGACATTGGAGAGAAAATTTTTGGAAGTAGCGATGCGAACGCCGCGGAAAAAGTCAAAGAACATATTGAATCTCGCTATGCCAATGTCAAAGGGCTTAACGTGGAATTTAACGACGGTCAAGTCACATTGTCCGGTGAAGTCGACAGTGCCGCAGCTCGCGACAAGGTCGTTCTGCTCGCGGGTAACGTCCAAGGGGTGTCGGATGTGGTCGCAGATAACCTCAAGGCCCCTGCCCCTCCTCCTGAAGAGAAAATCGAATACTATGTCATACAAAAAGGCGACACCCTTTCCGGTATCGCCAAAAAATTCTTGGGAAATGCGATGGACTATCCAAAGATTTTTGAAGCAAATCGTGAAGTCATACGCGACCCCGACAAGATCTATCCAGGTCAAAAAATTCGTATCCCCCTTGGTTAACTTCTTCTTTTTCTTCATTCTTTTGAAAATCCGGCCACTTGATACTCTCCAGAGAGACGCCCAGACGGGGCGTCTCTCCAGTATCTCTCTGTTCCGCTCCAATCATATCTTTGGCATTCACTTCCCAAAGTTTTCACGAAATATTCTAGGCTTATATACTTATAGAAGGATCCGCCTATAATTCGTTAAACTCTTCACCCCTCCTCTTTTTATCTTTCATTTTTCCTATTTCATAAGGAGTTATCATGAATATCTTGGAAACCATCATGAATGCTGGCGGTGGACGGGCCGTATCGCAAATTGCCAAATCGTTAGGCGTC
Organism: Nitrospirales bacterium; assembly: GCA_965223675.1. GTDB lineage: Bacteria > Nitrospirota > Nitrospiria > Nitrospirales > UBA8639 > JAGQKC01. The sequence continues at coordinate 1,998,930 of OZ245013.1, forward strand.
GGTGAATCGCAAGCCCAAAGTGCAGTTGGACAAGTTCTCCCAGCGCTCGCGCGAGGTCTCAGCCGAAACGCTTCCACACAAGAGGGACTTGGCGGGCTCTTACATGCCCTGAGTCAGGGTAACCATGAACGATATTTGGACAACCCAAGTCTGATGGGTACTGCCGAATCAATTCAGGAAGGTAACGGTATTTTAGGCCATATCTTTGGAAGCAAAGACGTCAGTCGTCAAGTCGCGAGCCGCGCAGCAGAAAAAACTGGAATTGGCTCTGAACTCATAAAAAAAATGCTCCCGATGGTGGCAACCATGGCTATGGGCGCCCTCAGCAAACAGGCATCAAGCTCAGGCATGTTAGGCGCACAGGCGACACCACAGCAGGCGACTGGGCTGGGTGGGCTTGCCTCGTTTCTTGATTTTGATCGGGATGGATCCATCGCCGACGACCTTCTCGGAATGGTGGCGAAGCGATTTTTTTCATGAAGTGCTAGGAAACATTCGAAAGAGGAGTGATAAAACATGCCATTTGGGGGATTAGGGGGAGGACGCTTCCCAAGACAACGACGCGCGCGCATGAGTTGGAAGATGCGCCTCATTCCGATCGTCCTTTTCGCCTGCTATGGACTCTACTACTACGTGTCCAACCAAGAGACGGTCCCACTCACAGGCCGCTCACAGTTGATAGATATGAATCGCCAACAGGAAATGGCCCTTGGTGTTCAATCGTATCAACAAATTCTCAGTGAGTCTCAGGTGATTCGTGAAGGCGAGGTGGTTAATCTTGTTCGAACCATCGGACACCGGCTGGCTGAGGCAGCAGCAGATGTCGATCCAGGGTTCAACTGGGAATTCAACGTCATTCATTCTGAACAAGCCAATGCCTTTGCTCTACCTGGAGGGAAGACGGCAGTCTATACCGGTCTTATTCCGGTCGCCGAAAATGCCAATGGATTAGCTGTCGTGATGGGACATGAAATCGCCCATGCGATTGCACGACATGGAGCCGAACGCATGGCCCACCAAAAACTTGTGCAGATTGGATCACTCGCGGCCAGTGTGGCGTTTGGCGACCTCGACTATAACGCGCAACGTATGGTCATGGGCGCATTGGGGGTTGGAGCCCGGGTAGGAGTGCTTTTACCTTTTTCTCGTGACCATGAATCCGAGGCCGACTATATGGGACTGTTGTTTCTTGCACGAGCCTGTTTCGATCCGACTGAAGCCCCAAAATTATGGGAACGTATGGGACAGATGAATCAAGGCAAACAACCATCGGAGTTCATGTCGACTCACCCCAGTCACGAAACGCGTATTCGCCAGTTCCAGGAATGGATGCCTGAAGCTTTAGAAATTCGGCAACAACATTGCCAAACCTAACCATACCAAACTATCTGCACCAGCATTTCTACCGAGGAACATCAATCGTTAATCGAGCTGAAAACAAACGGTGAGGATCTAAACGTCGGCGAGCTTCATGAAGAAGTGTATCAAGATTAGGGGTAACCATATCTTCAAAAGAAGTCTTTGCATTTGTTTCAATCTTAATGGGTCGAGAAAAATCTACCAACTCATTATTTAAAAATAACGTATAGCGTCGCACCCGTTTAGTTTTCACGACGATCCGATTCTTCGATATCACTTCTGCATCTAGTTTAGCGTATATCTTCTCAGCAATAAATTCGTCTCTTCGATCAATTAAGTTTTCTGAAAATGCTGCAATCTGTTCTGTCGCATCAATTCGCACCCAACTAAAATTCATCAAGTGCGTGGCATCACGGACCACGGAAACCTTTTTGGAGATCGGCGCTCGTTCATGCCTGTCAAACCATGAAATCAACGCCGGCAATTCTTCTCTTGGGAAAAAATGCCCTCCAGCATGAGGGTGAGTAAAATTGTGTTCTTGATAAATATGGTGAATCTCTCGATCGACCATTTCATTCACTAATGTACGACTTAAGCTCACTGGCATGACTTGATCATGAAGTCCATGAATCACATAAAGAGAAGTAAGACGTAAATTATCGAGGAATGGGAACAACACATCATCAAGACCACTGGCCATCGGCGCAACACCGGCAAACATATCGGCATGATGCATACCAATAATCCAGGCACCAATTCCCCCGTTTGACATGCCCGTTAAAAATATTCGATCAACATCAACATGATAGCGAGTTTGAACTGTCTTCATGATTTCTAGGATCAGCTCTTCTGCTGAACGGCTCCACCAAGCCCCCATCGAGATGGTTGGACACACAAGAATGTATTTGTCATTCAGACGAGGCACCCACCGCTCTAAATAGGTTGCCCCGGTAAACCCCGCACCATGCAAGCACATAATGAGTGGATACGCTTTAGATGAATCATACGAAGAAGGCACGTAAAGGCTATACTGATAGCTGCGACCTTGTACTAGAATGTCCTCTGATGGCTGTGCCCTAACGGGTTCTGGAGAAAAACTCTGAGGCTGCCTGATGACTTCAGACACTGCTGATATAGTGGCATCTGGGTGCTGCAAAATATTTGACAACACCGTTTGCACAGACTCCACGTCAGAAGCTCTAAGGTATTGATGAACAAGAGATGTAAGGGAAATAGGTTTTTCTAGAGTACTTTTCGTAAATAGGTCAGCTTCTTCTGCTAATCCAATACATGACAAGCCGACAAGAAGTAAGAGAAGCAGACCTAGGATAATGACAGAGAATCTGAAGCGCATCTGTTCCTCCTGCATTGATCAACAATCCCAACTCCACCCTATCAATCGTTCCAATACTCAGTCAAAACAGATCAATCTTAGTCTTAGTGAAAAAGCAACCAAACAACCTAAGACTCTCGATTTTCCTTACTAGAAATGAATTAGCGCACCATAGGATCGTTGATGTGCACCGCATATCGAAAAGGATCTATTTCGGCTTGGAAGATCGCGGCATTTGGAAACGCCTTAGCGATGAGCTCTCTTACTCGCTCAACATGTTCTATTGGCATTTTAGGTCCTAGCGTAAGAGCAGTGACAGCATGTGGAGGAAGAGGTTTCAAATACACATCTGGATTCGCTGGACTTGGGGCCAGACTATTGAGCATCGCAAACATTCTATACTCTTTTTCATAAGACCATTCAGGCGACTTCCACGCAAAGGTCTCGACAGCACATTGATACTGTCCTTGATCAATAACCACAACAGGCCGTTTCCTTCTATATCCGACTTTCGCAAGATTCGACTTGCCACTGTTTGGATTGACGACAAACGAGCTTGTCGGATCAAAGGTCAGCACCGCCCCTCTAAAACAGTCAGCATAATGTGCCCACATCAGGATATTATTGGAATCAGACGTCAAGCAAAAAATTCCCATAGTTTTTTCCCAAGCTTCAAGATATCCTTCAAATAGCTCTAGTGCTACGGTTGAATACACTTCAGGATTCGTTAATGCATTGGTTAAACCATTAACAAACTCTTGATCAGAATAGGCGCGAAAGGTCGTTTCTCGTTCAGCAAGAAGATTCCGGCGAATGATTTTTCGCAAACTCCCCCTATGAAAAGCCGGGAAAAACTCAAAAGGATCATTAAAGTATGAGGGCTGTGTGAATCGAACGCTCTGGGAAGTTAAGATTAACTCCAGCACATCAAAGGGGACATATTTATGCAGAGCTTGGGGAATCCAGGGTTTCTTCATGACTGTCAGGTCGGTTCATTTTCATTTCGTTTTCATCTACATAACAGAAGGGCAACCTAAACGGAGCTATACGTCCTCACCCCAAAGATCAATAATGGTGTTCGTGTAACAGAAATCCCTCTCATGACTTTTCCATAAGTTCCAAATATAGGGAATACCTCAGCTTAATTACTTCGCGGAAGGTTCTTTCAATCGACACGCAGATTCATCCTCACGCCAATATCACCTGCCAGATCAGAGACCAGAGAAACCAGATTCCAGAGCAGACAGAGGTCAGAGGATCCAGAGGTCAGAGATCGGAAAATGGAGAGGCCACCACGCGAAACCCGACATAGTAGTTCCTGCTGTCGGGAACGAGCCCGTAATGATCCGCACACCGCACGCCGATACTGGTGTAGTACCACGAACCGCCACGCAGAACACGGGATTGGGCCTTATCAGCCATGAGGTCTTCGCGCCGACCCCATTCCTCGGGTTCGATCGGATACGGTTCGTCTTCATACAGGCTTCGTGTCCATTCCCAGACGTTTCAGCTCATTTCTTCCACCTTAAACGGACTCGCGCCCTTTGTAAAACAGCCCACCGCACTCGTAGCGTTGATCTGCGTGTCTGAATAATTCGCCAAGTTGGGATCAGCCTTGTCGCCCCAGGGATAAGGTCGGTCATCGTTGTCTCCGCGTGCGGCTTTCTCCCACTCTGGTTCGTTCGGTAAGGTGATCGACCATGGCTTCCCGGACTCGCCACCCGTGCGGAGCAAGGTGCGCAAGGGTTCTGACGTGCCTTCCCATGCTCGTAGTTTCTCGGTCAGCCATCGGCAATAGGCCACGGCTTCGTACCAGGCCACGCCAACCACCGGATGATTGGGTAAATCGAACGGTTCGCCAAACTGTTTCGGTTTGGCGCGTGGCTGATCGTCATAGCGGCCTTGGACCACCCCGGCCTTCCACACGCCGGCAGCTTTGGCTTCAAGAAAATATTGTCCATATTGATATCCATTGTCGTCAACGAACGCCTGAAATTGCGCCTGGGTCACGGGAAACTTCGAGATGTAATAGATATACGGAACGGTGATGGTGATCGTCTTGCCCTTTTCACCCATCTTGAACGGCCCATCTGGGATTTCGATGAATGCAACCTGAAACGGATCGAGCACGTCTTTTCGCCTATCTCCAAGTAAACCCAACGTCCGTCCAGCCAGTACACGCTCTTTCACGATCACCTCATCATGTCGTATTGCGCACTCTAGCCACTTTTGCACGCGTTCTAACAAGACCTGTCCAGTCCTTTCCCGTTTGACTCCAAGGAGGCCGACCCCCAAGAGCGCATCAGCAGCTAGCTGAGCGAAGCGCCAATGTTGTGATTGAGGCGACGCGATGTCACTCACGACTCCAGGGCAGAGATGATTGATGAATGCGAGGGCTTTGTTGATCGAATATTTCCTCGCAGCAAATTTACAGGCAAGCACAAATACTTCCCGCCATCGATCAAAATCTGTTGAACGAGACTGGCTGGCCGACCAGGATCATGATCCGTCCGCAGGAGATAGCAAGCTGCCAAAAATTCTTGAAACGTTCGATGTGGAAATCGATACGCATCGATTTTATGCGGAATGAGGAGGCCTGACCGCTCACGAATGTACTGGACGAATTGCCCCGCTTTATCCCAACTCCCGCCTAGGTACGTTTGAAGGCATTGCCGGAGGTCTGATTCCCGTATGTCGGGCGTCTCCTCACTCGATGGCGATTGATGCGCCTGAAACGCGGCCTCACAGAGTCCATCTCGCAGGTCCGTCATTTTTAAGTGGGGAATGTTCAAATGCTGCACGAGGCCCGTTTCTTGACCTAACCGCTGCTGCCACCGTTCCATCAATAAATCTACGGCATCGTTGTACAATTCGGTTCGATCATCTGGCAGCTTGCCCTGAAAGGTATGGAGTTGGACCATCACCATGAGCAGTAAGGGACGTTCGGCAAGCCCGCGCAGATCTTTTCGCTTGATCGCCTGCGTTTGCAATTGCTTCATTCGCCAAGAGACGTCGTGCTCGCTTAGTCGTTTTCTTTGAGTGAGTTGCTGGTACCAGTTTTCGACAAACTGTTCAATCTGCTTTTCATTGAACGGGGCCAAGGTGACATGATGAAAATTTTGGAGTTTCCAGGGTTGTCCGATATAGGCATAGGGTCGACAGGTCACCACATAACGGTGCTGAGAATAGTGGCTCACGAGATCGTTGACAACATCCACGATCAGCATTCGTTGATCTTGCGGGACTTCATCCAACCCATCCAAGACGACCAAAGCCTTCGCCTGATCCGGCTTCATGACTGCTTCCAGGAAGACCCAACTTTCTGGGATGCTCCACGAGTCCAACAATTCCTTGAGATAGTCTCTGACGGCGGACGCCTTCCCAGCCTTCACCTTATGCTCTGCGGCATGGCCTGCCAGTTCTTTCAACTCCACCCACACCGGCAGTATTGCACCATGCTCCCAAGGCTTGAGTTGTTCGAGCCAGGTCCTAGAATCATCCTTGAGGCCTGATTGTGCCAACACGTAGGCCACATGTTTCGCGAAGGTAGACTTTCCAGACCCCGGGTCTCCCATGATAAGGAGACGAGATTCTTGATTGAGTTTTTCTAGTGCAGGAATCCGTCGATCTTCCGTTTGACTTGCCAATTCCCGCCGCAACTCGTCTTCCCGTTCCACCGGCCGCAACTCTTGCGTATCTAAATCCGTATAAATATCTGCCAGACCCAGTTGCTCTCCCTTGCCAGGGTCCGCATACGTCGCATGCATTTGGCCCCAAGGAAGCAGATTGGTTTCCCGAACCACTTCTTTCAGATACTGAGTTTTTAAAACTTGCTGTGTCGCCTCGCGCGGGGAGTTCTCTCCCATCACAACCGTGATATTTTCCCCCTGAAAGGCCGGACTGTTGGGTCCCGTCGTCACCGGGCCTCGAATGTTTTGAGCTGCGACACCACCTGCTCCACTTGCGACAGGTTTATAACCTTGGGCAAGACCACCGGGTCCACTCTGGGTTGCAAAAAAACTCGTCGATGTGAGACTCCCTTCCCGTTTCAAGACCGCTGCTAATTGCTGAAGTCGGTCATGAATCTCCTTATCATCTGATTCTGCGACGACTGCTAATTGTTTCTCCAAAGTCTCCCGTCGGACCTTGGATTGAGGCTTTTCTTCCACATCCTCCAACGCCTCTATCACATCCTGGTCTTCACCAACGATGGCTTTGATTCGATTTTTGATGGCTTGATAGAGATCTTTGATCGCTTCACTTCCTAAAGCACCGGCAGCCGCCGCCAAGAGACTGCTTATCGTGATGGGGTCCATTTAGTTTTCCTTTATCGCAATCACGCTCATAATGAAATTTGGCTAACTCCCGTCGACAGGGATTATGCCAAACCAAACTTAAATTGCAACTGAATTTCTGGTCTTCCCCCGATTTTGTGGACGGGTGAGTTAAGAGTTTTGGGATGATTTCCCATACGCTGCTGGGGCCACCCCGTTGATGTAGGAGTGGCGACGTGGCCGATTATCAAACCGTTCAATGTAATCAAAGATATCGGTCCGCGCTTCGGCTCGGGTCTCATAGTGTCGCCGATTGACGCGTTCGCGCTTCAGTAAGCCAAAGAAGCTTTCCGCTACCCCATTGTCATAACAATTGCCCACGCCACTCATGCTACTCACGATCCCGTGGTGGTGCAGAAACGCTTGAAACTCCTCGGCCGTATACTGCGTGCCACGATCTGAATGCAGAATGACCGCGGCCGGTGTTGTCCGTTGCCACACCGCCATGAGCACGGCTTGGATCACCACCACCCGCCCTAACGTCGGCTGCATCGACCAGCCAATGACCTGCCGAGAGCAGTCTAAGACCACGGCCAAGTAGAGCCAGCCCTCGGCGGTGCGGATATACGTGATATCCGTCACCCATTTGGTGTTGCGTGTGGTGGCCGTAAAGTCGCGGGCGAGGTGATTGCTGACCCCTTCAGGCCGTTGTCCTGCCTTGCGGCCTCGCCAGCGCTTTTTGGCGGGGATCCCGTGCAGCCCTGCCTGTTTCATCAGGCGGGCCACCCGATGTCGACCGCACCGCTGGCCTTGCGCCCGCAATTCCTGCCACACCTTGGGACTGCCGTAGACTCCATCATTTGCTGTATGAATCCGTCGAATCGCCTGCGTCAATTCGACATTGGTCGTCGTTCGCGGACCCATCGGACGAGCCTGCCTCGCATAGAAGCCACTCGGGGAGACACGGAGCAAGCGACACATCATGCGTATGGAATAGTCTTGGCGGCAGCGTTGAATCATGGCATACCTGGCTGCGACGCCTTGGCAAAGAACGCCGCCGCGTCTTTTAAAAAATCCCGTTCTCGCTTCACTCGTGCTAACTCCCGCTTGAGGCGACCAATCTCCTGGTCTTTCGGGACCCCCTGCCCTGGGAAAGCCCGGGGACCGGCGTGCTCCTGCTCTCGACACCAGCGGCTCAAGACGTTGGCATGAAGGCCTAAGTCGTCAGCCACTTGCTTGAGGGATTGGTCGGCTCCCTTCGCCATCTGCACAGCTTCGCGTTTGAACTCCTTGGTAAATTTCCTCCGTTGTCGCATGACACACCTCCCGGCTCATTATGAACCTTTTGGAATGTGTCCGCAAAAGCAGGGGAAGACCATTCCTCTGTACCTAGAGTACAGTTAAGCTGTTAAACACTTTGGGAATCATTAGGCCTAAACTGCTAGTCAAGAGGAAGGAATGAAAGAGGAAAAGTTGGGACAAGTTTTCTAGAGCGAAAGGCGGTGATTTTCGAAAAATGACCTGAGAATTTCCTTACAACTCAAATAGGATTCGATCTAGCTTTCTACCCAGGGATTAATGACGGGCACAGATAATTCGGTAAAATCTTTGGTATTTCTTGTCACAATGGTGCTTCTCGTCACCATCGCAATGCCTGCAATTTGGGTATCTCTCATGTCAACTGTGATTCCACGCCTCCGCCTCCCAGCCGCTAACTCTCCTGCTGCTAGGGCCGCATCTTCATCAAAAGACAGTATGCGCCCTTCAAGGATTTTTTCTAATGTTTGCTGAAAAGCTTCTTCCAACTTGACTCGCCGTTTGCCCTTTGTGAGTGTGGAGAGGCCTAAACGAATTTCAAACACCGTAATGGCCGTGGTCCAGACTGATTCCCAAGGTTGTCGGTCTAACCACGAGACAATTGTCTGATCCACCTTCTCTTTCATCACAGCGGAAAGGATATTGGTATCGAGAATAATCATGAATCGAACGTGGTTGGCTTGGGGGATGTCCCCTTGAGTTCTGGAATATCATGACATAACCCGAGATCTTGAAATTGGCGACTCATGGCCGACCCAATACCTTTTTTCCGCTTCCCTTCTCCTTTCGTCGCATTGCGAAGAATATCGCGCACTTCCTCTTCCACACTGTGACCATGTCGTAACGCCCGTTGCTTCAAACGAGTTTTGACATCTTCTTCAAGATTTCGAACAATCAGTTGTGGCATAGCAATCCCCCCTCCAATAATGATATCATGATATCATTGACTGAAAATTACATCAACCCTCGTGCATCATTTTGAGAAATGGGGAAGGGCTTTATTAAGAAAAGATGAGAGATAATCTGCAGGGAAAAGTATTAAAGGAAAAGAGCACATTACAAGATTTCTGAAAAAGACCTATTGCCCAAGTCTATTTTTGACTATTGACAAAGCGGTCGAAATAGTCCCTGGGATAAATGCTAAAAGAGCTTGTGGATCCATTTTTATGAAATTGATGAATTCCTGTTTTTTGGTGGGCATTCTATGTGCTATGCGATGGAGTATTTCTTTGACAAACTGTTCTCGTAATCCCCGAATGCGCTGATCGAGTTCGTTGCGTTCAACATCATTCAACTCGTAGCGTTCATAGATCTGCTTGCGATAGCGCATGTCATCGTAGACTCTTTCAATCGATCGCTCATGTCCCCAACGAGTTGCGGAATACACATTTAGACCTTCCTCGTATCGACATTCACATTTCGTTGAAAATACGACCTTATCCGTGGCCTTCGCCAGATCCATCCAAAAGAGATATTCTTCTCCGGTAATCGTGAATTCGATCGGATATCGAATCTGCGGGAATTTCTTCGCACGATACACGAGTGTCGATTGCCCGATTAGATTTCCAACAATTATCTGAGTAAACAGATCACCATTAAAAATTCTTAGCCAATCCGTCCCTTCGACAAGCGGATGATCTTCAATTCTGATTTTTCCTGACCGTTCAAATGCCGAAATATCCTGGTTCAACTGATAGTGATCAGTAAAATAATAATCGTAACCTTTATCCAGTGCGAAAATGGCATTTCCCAAATGATCATCTGTCCACACATCGTCGGAATCTAAAAACGCAACATATTCTGTTTCAGGTCGTAATTCATCCAGAGCTCGATTTCTGGCACGCCCCTGCTTCATGTTTTTTTCTTGCTTGATGATTCGAATTTTTTCAGGGTGAGCTTTGATGAGATCTTGCAACTCTGATTCTGGAGTCACCGGCGACACATCATCGACAACGATAATCTCGTAATCGTCGATGCTTTTTTGTTCGATTGCAGACGTCACGCACTTTCTCAATACGCCTTCCTTTCGCTGAAAGTACGGAATCACGACGGCTGTACGAATATTCATCTCGAAGCCTTTCTCAACAAATATTTCCTACAAATTTTTTGAGGTAATGAAGCGATGAAAGACCCGCGTGGAAGGTCATAACGTGAACGACTAGACGCAATGAGACTTTCGACGATGTCTTCGGCTTATTGATACGAAAACTTAAATCCTATAACGACGCCTAACCACTTCTCCTGCTCACCTTACGTTGGTTTTCGCCATCATCTTCTTAACGGCTTTTTGGCACACAATCTCCTGTCCAGAGAAAGTCTTCACCAAGTCTTTTCACTTTTAGGTTATTAATTGGTAGGGCATGCTTCAAATATTTTGGCGACCGACCTCCAATGACCCCCTTCGCATCGTTTCCTCCCAACAATATTGATGCCACGTATAACTGCACATGGTTCACCAGTCCACGTTGAAGTATGGCTGCATTTAATTCACTGCCTCCTTCAACGACTACGCTGGTAATTCCTAACTTTCCAAGTTTTCGAAAACATGACCGCAAAGAAACTTTGCCTTGTTGTTGAGAGACTTCGAGCACATGGACATGATTTTTTTTGAGCTGTTCTTTCTTTGCCTTGGAAGCCTTTGTCGTCGTACAAATTATCGTGGGCTGTTCGAGGGCCCAATGGAGTATCTTTGCCTTGGGAGAAATTCGCAACCCACTGTCTAAGACCACACGTATGGGTTGCCGCACGTGCTCGGCTCGTTTCGAACTGAGATTTTTTCGAACTGATAACTCAGGATTATCTTTGATGACAGTGCCAATGCCAACCATGATGGCATCGACTTGACTTCGCAGGTGATGAACATGGAGGCGCGCCTTTTCTCCAGTTATCCATTTTGATTCGCCCGTCGCCGTGGCAATTTTTCCATCAAGTGTCATCGCCGCCTTGAGGATCACAAAGGGACGACCCGTCATGATCCAATGTCTATAGAATTGATTGAGTTCCTGGGCTTCCTGTTCCAGGCACCCAACGTCAACCTCGATACCAGCCTCGCGAAGTTGTTGAACTCCCTTACTTTTTACCTTAGGGTTCGGATCTCGCATGGCTATCACCACACGCCGAACGCCGGAATACTTTACGGCTGGCACACAGGGAGGCGTCCGTTTTGCCTTGTGACAACAAGGCTCAAGTGTCACGTAGAGCGTCGCACCACGAGCCTGTGGCCCGGCCATTTGCAACGCAATGATTTCGGCATGGGAGCCTCCTGCACGTCGATGATATCCTTGCCCAACAATATGACCGTCTTGCACAACGACGGCTCCAACCAATGGGTTCGGGCTGGTGCGCCCTTTAGCCTTCCTCGCCAGACGAAGGGCATGCCGCATGTAGAAAACGTCTTGAGTCGTGTCGCTCACCGGCGCGAAGTTTATTTTCGTGAACGAGAAATTGTTCGAGATGTCTTGCGAGATTTTGGCGTCGCTTTGGGTTTGGTCTTCAGTTTTGTTTTGGGTTTTAACTTGACTGCCGCCTTAACCTTCCCAGACGCTTTGGGCTTCTTCACTGAAGTGCTCGTTTGTTTTTTCGATTTTCCTTCAAGAGTCGCAACCGCAGCCTGCGCAGCCGCTAATCGAGCAATTGGGACACGATACGGAGAACAACTCACATAATTTAATCCCAGCTTGTGACAAAATTCGACAGAACTTGGATCTCCTCCATGTTCTCCACAAATCCCCAGTTTAATATTTGGGCGGGCCTCGCGACCGGAACGAATCGCCCAGGTCATCATTGATCCCACACCTTCCCGATCGATTGTGGCGAAAGGGTCGAAATCTAAAATATTGTCAGCTTTGCGCTCAATAGTGGACTTACACATTCGACACACCATTTTTTTCCAATCCACGTTGGTTCGTTGACATAAAGGACACCGATCCTGACGATCCATATAAAACGATGTGAATTTCGCAGAATCGTCGCGAGAAAACCCGTAGGTCGTTTGCGTGAGGTCATTTGTGCCAAAGGAGAAAAATTCTGCATCCTGCGCGATTTGACCTGCGGTCACAGCCGCACGCGGTAACTCAATCATCGTTCCGACTAAATACGTCAACCTCGTTTCACACTGTGCCATGGTTTGATCAGCCACGTCGCGAATCAGTTCTTTTTGAGCTTTCATTTCTGAAGCCATGCCCACTAACGGGATCATGATTTCCGGAACGATCTTTTTCCCTTCTTTCGCGACTTCACATGCGGCTTCGAAGATAGCACGAATTTGCATCCGCGTGATCTCTGGCATGGTAATCCCAAGCCGACATCCGCGAAGTCCCAACATTGGATTGAATTCATGAAGTTCCTCAACCCGTGCCAACATCTGTTTTTTTTCCTGAATGTCTAAAGGATTTCCGTTGGTGGCTTCTAATCGAGCTAAATCCACCATCAGCTCTTCCCGTTTAGGCAAAAATTCGTGTAGTGGAGGATCTAATAAACGAATCGTCACGGGATACCCCTGCATTTCCCGATACAACCCAATGAAATCTTGTTTTTGCAATGGGAGCAGTTTTTCCAAATATTTTTCACGATCTTCCCTCGACGAGGCCAAGATCATTTGCTGCATGATCTCCACCCGGTCTTCGGCGAAAAACATGTGTTCCGTGCGGCATAGCCCAATACCTTCCGCCCCAAACCCTCTGGCGATTTGAGCTTGATCCGGTACATCGGCATTCGCTCGTACCCGTAACGTCCGAAAACTATCAGCCCATTTGAGCAGCGTGGAAAAATATTGATATTTCTCCGACTTCGCTGCAGGCATTTTCCCTTGAATGACCTGAATCACCTCAGAGTCCACCACAGAAATGTCGCCCGCATAGACTTGCCCAGTAAACCCATTGAGGGAAATTGAGTCGCCCTCCGACAGGACCTTGTCCCCCATTCGAACTTTTCCATCTTTCAGTACTTCCACACCTTCACATCCAGCCACACACACCTTTCCCATTTGTCGCGCAACGACGGCTGCATGCGAGGTCATGCCTCCCTTTGCCGTCAAAAATCCTTCAGCAGCGTGCATTCCATGAATATCGTCAGGACTGGTTTCTTGTCGCACGAGAACCGACCGCTCACCTCGATTTTTGAGCTCCACTGCCCGATCAGGAGTCAACACAATTTTCCCTGCAGCTGCGCCTGGACCTGCTGGCAACCCTTTGCCCACAGCCTGATATTTTGCTTCTTCTGAAGTTTCAAAAATCGGATAGAGATATTGGGAAAGTTGTTCCGGCGCCACACGCTGAATTGCCTCTCGCCGATCAATCAAGCCCTTTCTGACCATATCAACCGCGATACGGACTGCTGCAATCCCCGTACGTTTCCCCACTCGGGTCTGGAGCATATAGAGCTTTCCCTCCTGGATCGTAAATTCCAGGTCCAACATGTCACGATAATGCTTTTCCAACGTCTTCTGTGTCTTCGTGAGTGCTTTATAAGCTTGAGGCAATTTGTCTTGTAAGGCCGACACGGGGAGTGGCGTACGAATACCAGCGACCACATCCTCCCCCTGCGCATTTAATAAACATTCTCCAAAAAACACCGGCTCTCCAGTGGCTGGATTTCTGGTAAATGCCACACCTGTTCCGCTGGTATCACCCATGTTCCCAAACACCATAGCCACAATATTCACCGCTGTGCCCCACTCATCAGGAATGTCATACAGTCGGCGATAGGTCACCGCTCGATCGCCATACCAGGAATCAAACACAGCATTCACGGACATTCGCAACTGCTCAAATGGATCTTGCGGAAAATCTCGACCTGTCTCATCTCGCACAAGTTGGGTATAGCGGGTCACGAGGTCCTGAAGGGCTTTTTCAGACAGATCTGTATCATGTACGGCGTTCTGAGATTTTTTGACGTCAACGAGGATTTCTTCAAACCGCTCTCTCGGCACATTCATCACGACATTTCCGAACATGGCGATAAAACGACGATACGCATCCACCGCAAAACGAATATTTCCTGTTTTTCGGGCTAATCCTTGGACTGTATGATCATTTAGCCCAAGATTCAGCACAGTATCCATCATGCCTGGCATTGACGCCCGAGCTCCAGATCTCACCGAAACAAGGAGAGGGTGATCAATATCGCCTAAACGCGCCTTCATCGATTTCTCCACACGTTTTAACCCTTGTAACGTTTGATCCCACATGCCGGCAGGATAGCGTTTCTTCGCATAAAAATATTCGACGCATGCGTCCGTGGTAATCGTAAAACCCGGCGGCACGGAAATATGTAAATTGGTCATTTCAGCAAGGCCGGCTCCTTTTCCACCTAAAAGCTCCTTCATCGAGCCTTTGCCTTCTGCTTTCCCATCACCATAAAAATACACGTACTTTTTGTGACGCATGACGTCGCTCCCCCTTAGAAAAATGCTCGTCGGGTGCGTAGCAGAAGATGTTGAATCATTGCTCCTGCTGTTCGCCTGTCCTCAAAGACAAGTCCACGCTCAGATAATACCAACCGCTAGAGCATTGCATAGATCATAGTTAAACGATAAATGATGATTAGTTAAAAACGAACGAGCATCGTATCCTTCTTAGGATACATGTCCTTCAGAACTTTGCAAGCGCATAACATATCGTGATATTAAATACCGCTTCGCCCACATTCCAGCTCCAAAGACCAGAATGACAAATACAACGAGACCAATAAGGCGATAGTCCTCATTTCGTTGCCCTTCATAGTGCAACTCACCATCCATCCCTACCATTAAGGCATGACCTTGTCGAATCGTATGTGTATTTCCGGACGGGTCAGACAGATCTAACCATTCTGTACACACCTTCATGGGGCGTTCAGCCCCATTGACGTTCATCCACCTCATACCAACACAATAATGACTTTTCACATCGAAGATTTCCGGCTTGGACAAAGCCATGTCTAAATTCACGCCACTCACCCACCATCCGAACACCAAGAGACCATTGCACACAATGATCAGAATAACCGTCACCCCACGGGTATACCAGATAATTCGAGTTTCTCTTGAGTCGGCTGTCATGCCATGAACTCCAGGGTCGCATCATGTGTACAAGATCAATCAGTCGCTCTCATCATAGAATTCAGCCAAAACGCATTCACGTAATTTACGGGCTTTGAATTTGGGAAAACTCTGCCAATTGGAGAAAAAATAGGTTGACTCGACATAATAACGACAAACGATTGGCTCGTATGTTCTGGTTTGATGCATTGACCATCACCCCATCAAAAAATTCATCAATAGGTGTTTTGAGCTGTAATAGTATGGTGAGTGCTGCCTCATAGTTCTGTTCATGAATATAGGTGTTCAGCAGTGGCTGAGCTCTTTCGATGGCCTGATATAAGCCTTTTTCCACATCATGCTCAAAGAGCTCTGGACTCACCTGGTGTTGTTGCCAGCATTCTTTTTCGATGATTCGATGGACGCGCTTACACCCCACGAGCAAAGTGCCAAATTCGGGTTGGCTCTTGATACGTTGAAGAGCTTCCATTCGTGAGAGTAAATCAGAAAAGTCACACGTTTCTGATGGCCGAGCAGCTAAAATCGCTTCAACCACATCGTCTGATACATGACGTACCGTCTTGGAAAAAAACATGAATCGTTCAAGCAAAAAATCTAAAAGGCCATACGTGGCTTCCTTCTGAGACTGATGAGCCACATTTTGAGATTTTATAATTTGTTCGGCATTGAGAATAAGCTGAACGACATTTACTCGCAACCCTCGCTCAACAATGATGCGGACCAAACCATATCCTAATCGACGTAACGCAAAAGGATCTTCTGAACCAGAGGGCACCATGCCAACGAGGAAAAAAGCGGCCAGCGTATCAATTCGGTCTCCTAAGCTCAAATACAGTCCCACCGGTGTTTGCGGTAACACGCCTTCTGGCGTGCTCGGAAGGTACAATTCCCTCAGTGCTTCGCTCACCTCGGTCAGTTCTCCATCATGTTGAGCGTATTCACGACCCATCACCCCCTGGAGAGAGGGAAATTCTCCAACCAGCCCAGTGGTCAGATCAGATTTAGCGAGAAACGCTGCCCGTTCACAAACAGGCTTCATATCAGTTTGTCCAACAGCTTCTGCAATACGAGGGACCAATTCTTGGAGTCGAGAAATCTTTTGGGACAACGACCCGAGTTTTTGGTGAAAGGTGATACGCTCTAATTGTTGAACACGGTCGGCTAAGGTAACTTTTCGGTCTTCACGAAAGAAGTATTGAGCATCATTCAATCGAGCCGAGAGCACACGCTCATGTCCCAATCGGATTAAGTCCATGTTCGGTAACTTCATATTCGTCACGGTAATAAATTTTGGAAGAAGTGTCCCCTTTCTTCCTATGAGGGAGAAATATCCTTGATGTTCGTGCATAGCCGTGATTAAGACTTGTTGCGGCAACGTGAGAAATTCTTGTTTGAAACTCCCTAGGATCGCCTGAGGACATTCCACCGTATACACCGCTTCTCTGAGCAGGTCTTCTTGATTGTCAGCATACACCGTACCTTTGGCGGATTTCGCTAATGCATTCACTTGAGATTGAATCATCGCTTGTCGTTCATGTTGATCAACGATAACCCCATTTCGCTTCATCGTCTTTTCATAGACGGACGGATGTTCAATGGGGATGGGTTTTCCAGATTTTGATCGTGAACCACTTAAAAATCTATGGCCAAATGTTTGAGACCCGGAAGACACCTCACCAATCTCAAACCGTATGGTTCGCTTCCCATAGAGCGCGACAATCCAGCGAAGTGGACGAGCAAACCGTAACTTCGAATCATTCCATTTCATCGACTTTTTGAACGTGAGTTGTTGAATGAGTTTTGGTAGATGCTCTTTCAAGACTTCAGAGGTCGAACGACCAAATTCCTGTTTCACAGCACACACATATTGACCCTTGGCTGTTTCTCGAACTTCAAGATTCTCAACAGCTACACCTTGAGTCCTCGCAAAGCCTTGTGCCGCTTTTGTTGGGACTCCATCAGCACTGAAAGCAACCGATTGAGGAGGACCCAGCACTTCCTGCTTCAATGACGTTTGCTTCGTCACCAGGCCGTCAACAATCACAGTCAGCCTACGTGGTGTTCCCATTGTCCGGATCGATTGATACGTGAGCCGCTGTTCATTCAGCATACGTTCTATAAGGCTGTGAAGATGAGATAGTGCCGGTTGGATAAAGGAGGCCGGAAGTTCTTCTGTTCCAAGTTCCAATAAAAAAGGCGTCACCCCAGAGGACTCAAGTGAGCGTCTCCTTGTTCGAGCTCGAGGCCGCATGGGCAGTGAAGACCCACGAGGATGCTGACTTGCCCTTCTTACTGATCGTCGTGTTACCTTGCGCGTTGAAGATGCCATAACTCCCTAAGTCGTCGTCAGCGTACGACGTACCTTTGTTTCTTTGGATTTACCAAATGCGTCAGTGTTCTTCTCCATTAAGGGAAAACCCAACGCTTCCCGTTGTGCCTTGTACGCTTCTGCGCATCCACGAGCTAAACCTCGAACTCTGGCGATATAGCTAGTCCGTTCAGTCACGCTAATGACTCCGCGTGCGTCTAGAAGATTAAACAGGTGTGATGTTTTCATGCAATAATCATAGGCTGGAAGCACTAAGTCTTTTTCGAGTAACCGCTGACACTCTCGTTCATACGCTTCAAAGGTTTTTGCAATCATCTCAACATCGGCCACTTCAAAATTATAGGTAGAGCACTGCACTTCAGACTCTCGATAGAGTTGTCCATAACTCATGCCATGAGTCCAAACGAGATCAAAGAAATGATCGACTCCTTGAATATACATGGCAATGCGCTCTAACCCATAGGTCAGCTCCACGGTCACAGGCTCAACTTCAATACCACCCACCTCCTGGAAATAGGTGAATTGCGTGATTTCCATTCCATCCAATCTGACCTCCCACCCAAGACCCCAAGCGCCTAACGTCGGCGACTCCCAATCATCTTGAATGAATTGAATATCATGCTTCCGTGGGTTGATGCCTAGATAGGCAAGACTTTTTAAGTACAGATCTTGAACGTCAGCGGGAGAAGGCTTTA
The DNA here is from genome assembly GCA_965223675.1 of Nitrospirales bacterium. Taxonomy (GTDB): domain Bacteria; phylum Nitrospirota; class Nitrospiria; order Nitrospirales; family UBA8639; genus JAGQKC01. The sequence goes on from OZ245013.1 coordinate 2,017,276, forward strand.
GAACCACCTGATACTGAAAATAATGCTGCAAACGGTTGGGATTATCGCCATAGCGGCCATCAGTAGGTCGACGACAGGGCTCCACATAGGCAGCACGCCAGGGTTCTGGACCCAACGCACGCAAAAACGTCGCAGGGTTGAATGTCCCTGCACCTTTTTCAGTGTCGTAGGGCTGGGTGAGGATACAGTGCTGTTTTGACCAAAATTGATGAAGGGAGAGGATCAGATCCTGGAGGGTCACAACTTCTTTCAACCGTTCCTAAGAGGAACACGATCTTCACAGGATCGTAGTCTGGGAACATCAGACCTGATCACAATCTTAAATCGTGTATCGCAAAGTTAGCAACAAACCCGCGAGTAGTCAAGAAAAACTCAGAAACATCGGACAAATGATTCCAGAATGAAGGATCACATATTTACATGACTTCATCTTGTTTTTTCTTGTTGTATTCATTTATTATACCGGCGCTTCGTAAACTTTTGAGGAGAGGCCATCGTTATGAAACAATCATTGTCTATTGGGTTTGGAATGGTCGGGCTTGTTGTTCTACTCAGTGGGTGTCAGCACCCTCAGACATCTGGGGGCACAACGAGTGGCTCTGGCACCTCAGCAGCCACGTCCAGCTCCGATACTGCTCCAGGTCGTGAAGCCCCCGTTGAGGGCTTAGAGGCATGTCTGGCAAACATTGGGGATGTGAGCCCGGGGCAACGAATGCTCGCTGAAGCTACATGCGAGCGCAATGCAAAAGCCCAAGCCGCTATGGATAACAATCCTGGCGACTATCTTCCGCCAGCTAAGTAAGTATCACAAGAATCACCAAAAAGCCTTCCTCGACTGATGCCAGCAGGAAGGCTTTTTTGCGATTTCCACCTACTGGCCCTCTCCACACCTCTTTAGAGCGAATCTAAATCAGTTCCATTCAATCGTATAAAGCAAACACCGCGAAATGACTCATTTCAACTGTTGGAAGTTAATTGAATCGGCTATACTTGTATTCTTTAGGGCCTCGTTGCGGACAATGAGCAGACCTTCCATTCCACGATGCCCTTTAATCATGCAACGATAAGCATAGACACCAGGTGGAAATTGTCCGATAAAACTCACAGACTCTCCAACAGCAAGTGAGACATTCGGCTCTCGATTGAATGAATTGGTTGTCGATTCCCACAAAATACGTACGGCCGGATTATTAAAGAATGAAGCTTGAAAAATATGGTGTTCTCGACCCTGATTTCTGACTATGAACCGAACATCTTGAAACGCCTTGACCAGGACCTTCGCAGGAATAAATCGAAACTCTTCAGCTAGAATATGAACGGTGCGTGGACCTTCCTTAAACACGATCCATCCGACCAACACCCCTACACTAAATAAAGACAATCCAATAAACCATTTCGTCGTGTTCATGACACTATTGGGAATCTCAAAATACAAAGTGGAAAATGGAAATTCAATAAAAAACGGGCTTATTATCTTTATTCTGATTTTTCAATTTACATTTTAACTTTTGCATTGTCCTTAGTCCGAATCACCTTGACATCCCCTACCCCCTAGATGACAATGCCGTCATGGAAGCACCAATCATCATTGAAGGTATTCAATGTTCAGTTCACTGTGGTGTGACACACATCGAGCGACGTCAGCCTCAACCGATTGTCGTTGACCTTGAATTACAGTGTGCAAATGCGCGGGCTGCGTTTTCCGACGACTTAATGGATACGGTTGACTATGGGAAAATTGTCGGACGTGTCGCAGAAATTGCGGCGACCTCACGGGTTTGTCTCCTTGAGACGTTGGCTGAACGCATTAGCCAAATCCTCTTTCACGAATTCCCCATCACTCATTTAGAGGCTTGGGTCAGAAAGACTGCTCCGCCTCTAGAACATATCAATGGTTCTGTGGGTGTTCGACTCTCTCAATCTCGGCCTCAGCTTACACATCAACATGCAACGCTCCACGATTCACCTCCCCTAAGTCGTTTCTTTCTTCAACACTATTCGAAATTTCGTCTAGGGAAGGTTCTGGATATCGCCACAGGATCGGGGCGCCATGCTCTTTTTCTTGCTTCGAAAGGCTATTCTGTCGTTGGCATGGATCGAGATCAAGAAGCACTCGCAAAGGCGCAAAAATTGGCTATAGGGTTCAACACGCATCAATTCTCAACACAGCTTATCGATTTAGAGACCCCATCAGAGAAACCGCCAGACCTTGGGAAAGAAGAATACGATGGAATTCTTGTGTTTTTCTACCTTTTTCGCCCTCTATTTCCTCAAATTATTCAAGCGCTCAAACCTGGCGGAATGCTGATCTACGAAACATTTTTACTTGACAATCATATTATCCACAACCATCCTCGAAACAAAGACTTTTGCCTTGAACATAATGAACTCTTGAAACTTACCGACGATCTTCGTGTGTTGCATTATCAAGAAGGAGAACACGAAGGTTCTAAAGGTAAAGAACCCGTGTTTACGGCACAGTTAGTCGCACAAAAGGCATAGCTTCTGCATTAGTCAATGGCGCGCATTGACCTGCATCTCCATAGCACCTATTCCGACGGGAGTTTCTCGCCTACGGATCTCATTCACCAGGCTCGTCACGCTCGGGTTACTGCACTCGCGCTCACGGACCATGATACGACTGCCGGAATGACCGAAGCTCTAGAGGCCGCCAAGCCCTATTCCATTGAAGTGATATCTGGGGTCGAGATTAGCTCTCTCTACAAGGGAAAAGAAACGCATATCCTTGGATATTTTGTTGATTATCACAATGAGTCATTCCAAAAACATCTTTACGCATTACGAAAGAGTCGCCAGGAACGTATTCCTAAAATTATCGCTCGACTCAATAACCAAGGTCTTTCACTATCTCATGAGGACGTCACAGCCGTCGCTGGTCATGGATCGATCGGCCGACCGCATATTGCTCAAGTTCTTGTGAATAAACAATACGCATCGACCATAGAAGACGCATTTTCTCGTTACCTAAAAGAAGGAGCAGCAGCTTACATCACACGTGAACTTCCAGATGCGAAGGAAGCGATTCATTGGATAAGAAATACAGGAGGCATACCTTCCTTGGCCCACCCAAGTTGGGTGGGAAATTCTATGAGTGAATTGCAGGCCGCTTGCAAGGAATTGAAAACCGTTGGACTTCAAGGAATAGAGGTCTTTTATGGCACACATACCCTTCGACAAACATCCGACTATCTCAATCTCGCACGACGCCTAGAATTATTGCCTACAGGAGGCAGTGATTTTCACGGCGCGACGAGGCCGCATATCGCAGTAGGAGTCGGAAAAGGAAATTTGAACGTCCCTGAGAAGATCTTAGAACCCCTGAAAGTGCGCGCGGCGGAAAACCGGAAGACTTTAAAGTGCAAAATACAAAGTGCAAAATAATGAGAGAATATCAGATTGTGAAATGCGACACTTCTTCCTACCCTTTACTCCTTATCCTTCACACCTCACGTCCCTTCAATTTTCCGGCGCTTCAACGATATGGTTTTCGAATCGAGAGCAGCCTTCTGCGAGCAATCGGTTGGTTAACATTTCACCTGGCCACTCGATAGGCAAGTCTGCAGTAAACACCCACACATCTGGGGAAGTCCAAATTGGGCCATGATCTTCGGGAAGATCAGGGTCAAACAAGTCAGTCCAAACCGGCATATAGACTCCATTGCCACATTGCGTATGCAAATGCACAATCGCACGACTTCGCACAGGCGTTTCCAAATCATGCCATACAGCGGCTGTTTCATCTGCGAGTCGATGCAATCTTACGGCATTTTGTGCGTCAAACATCGCATAGGCAGCATAGGATGGGGCTTCCAGCATATGCGGAGCAGAAGCTACTTCTGGACACTGGGACACAAGCCCATTGATCAAGTCCTGACAGTCTTCTTCCTGCAATGTTTTTGGCAAATCTGTATCCGTGACTCCAACAATTTCAAAAAATAAAAACGCTGTAGACTCAACAGGTGGGTGTAACCGTGCTGCAATGGGTTGTCTGCGCTGAGAACTTGCCACACCCGTGATATGTTCATGCAACTTTTGAAGGCTCAGAAAGTCAAGCGTCGTATCGGTCAACAATCGAGGTTCCACATTGACGACGGAACCTATTGATAGATGAAGATGTTTTCTTAATAGATCGGCCGTTACGACCGGATCAAGCTTTAATCCTAATGGAGCTTGTAAGTTTGCTTGAAGCGGTAACTCCAGCGCCGCAAGCACCGCATAGGTCGCCTTATCCTCTGGCTGGCCCTCAATTAATGCTGCACAGGAGGCTTCAGCTAAAAGATCAAACAACCACTCGGCCATACTTTCGTCAAGTGCAGCAAGCACAGTCAAAACATCATGCTCGCGCTCCTGATCCAGGAGCGCTTGCAGTACTTCGATCGCCAGTTCTGAATCTCCATGATCGTGCCGGCGGGCATTAATCAAATGGATTAAATCTCTCGTTAAGGGATCAGGCCGATACCAACTTGACATGCTTCAATTCCTCACGCAAGCAATCACGTGTTTCTCAACTCGACAATCCATTCTAAACCAACAGCTGACAGAAATATATGCGTGAATGTTCTCGTTCATAATGATGAGTTTCCCTTAAAATATCTTTATGACAGGTGCCGTAGGACGCGGTACAGCCAGGTCTTTCCTGTGCACGACGTGAATACTTTGCTCAGAGGATCGATGATCCTTAACACATCCCCATTATAGGCGTCTTACTCACCAATGACTTTAACCAACACACGTTTTTTTCGTCGCCCATCGAATTCGGCATAAAAAATTTGTTCCCATGGACCAAAGTCGAGCTTTCCATTGGTAATCGCCACCACCACTTCTCGTCCCATGAGTTGGCGTTTGATATGAGCATCGCCATTATCTTCCCCGGTTGCATGATGTTGATAGTCGGCACCTTGTGGGGCTAATTGTTCCAAAAATTCATCATAGTCTTTAATTAAACCCGGCTCATCATCATTAATATACACACTTGCCGTAATATGCATGGCATTAACCAAGACCACCCCTTCCATAATACCGCTTTTTGTCACCGCCTTTTCGACTCTGGGAGTAATATTAATATAGGCACGTCTCTCCTCAGTCTGAAACCATAATTCTTCTCGAAACGATTTCATACAATTCTTCCGCTAGCCCATACGTGACCGAAATTTAATATTGCAGCTATACCCTCACTCATCCTCACTGAACCCTCTTACAACTCACATCATACCTCGCATTGGAAAGAAAGATTACCACCTATCAACAGAACCATTCTGCCTCAGGTTATCATCAGATGCAACACGATTATTCCTTTGATCCTATATTTGATATTCAACAACAAATCAGTTACTAAAACTCTGGCAACAGTATTATCCGGAGCAAAAATTCAGGATAAGAGAAAAAGAGCAGACGGATTACTCAACCACATTTCTGGTCACGCCCTTTCAAGCACAACGACAGTGAATGGGATAAGGGGTTTTTTCATGCACTCTCCTCCTCGCGCCTACGCGTAGAACCCTTATCCTTATCAGAATTCGGATGACTCCACTTTTTGTGATGCTGTAGATATTCCTACGATTCGTTTGACAAGGTACCCCAGTGGTGGTATGTAGAATCTAATTGGTAGTTAACCTTAGTCAGATCTCAACGAACATCATATTTTGTCAAGGTTTCTTCGCAAGAACCATCTCTCTGCCATGACTCGAACTGGAGTATACTTTTATGATAACTGGATTCGCTAACTCGGCCGTCCTTGCTGACTCGAAGCCAGAGTGGTCCATCTTCTTTGCGCAAGAACCCGATCAAGACTTAGAGTTTGACGAAGGTCTAGAAGAAGATGAGTTAAATCAGCATAAGCCACCAACTCGTCGTCCTCTGCTCTGGATTCTTCTCTTATTGATTGTGGTAGGGTTCATCTATTGGACGATGAAACCGGATCTGGCTAAACTACCTGGGCTACCAACTTCGCCTAATGTCACGGAGGATTTAACGACTTCTCCTACTAAATCCCCCAGGTCCTTGAGTCCAATTCCTAAGTTTGGAGAAGGCGATACGGTTACCCTCTCGACGAGTCATATAGAAAATAATCCTTCCATGGCACTGACTGGCGATGTCGCAGGTATGCAGCCAGGCCCTCGGGTTAAGATTGGTGAAACCCTGACGATCCTTGATGGTGAAATGATCGATCAGCACTGGGTGTACCAAATTCAAACACCATCTGGTCATGAAGGGTGGATTTCAGAGAAACACCTTCAGAAAAAACTGTAGCTTTCTCTCTCCAGGCAACATACAACCACTCCTCGCGTCACGCTCTAAAAGACTCATGCGTCATTCAGACAAATAACGACTTGTCTACGATAGGGCTTATCTAAGTTTAAGCATGTAACCGCTTTCTAACATCCATTTTTTCATCAATAGCACATAGAAGCCTATAACAATTTGAATTTCTCATATATCGCATATTGGAGGATGGGCTTGACGCCATTCATAAAAATACTTTTACCCCCCGGAGCTTACCTAAGTTACTCGCAATTTCCACGAGAAACTGCCTCCTTTTTTTTATGTAGCCTGCCTGCTAGGATAGCAGGTGTTCGGGAAATTTATTGAACCGACTAAACAAATATCAATCTTCAGCCCCACGCACTTCCATTAGCTCGAGATATTCTTAAAGTAATTAGAATAATTTTTGAATCTATTCACCGATCCTGCTCCTGAGAGGGGGGGGGGGGGGGGGAACCATGTCCCCACAAGAAGCTCAAATCTACTGTAGAGATGTGGCGAGAAGGAGTGGAAGTAATTTTTACTATTCCTTTCTGTTCTTACCGCTTGACCGTCGAGACCTCATGTACACGGTCTACGCGTTTTGCCGTGAAGTAGACAATGCAGTCGATGAACCACCTCCAGGAAGTGAGCCTCTCGATCAAGTCGCTCTCTGGCGAAAAGAAGTAGCTGACGCTTATGAAGGAACCCCCACCCTCCCTGTTGCCGTGAGTTTAGCTCATCATCTGAAATTCGTGGATATTCCTCAGGTTTACTTTCAAGATCTTATCTCAGGAGTCGAGATGGACCTGACGATCAAACGATATCAAACGTTTCAAGACCTCTATCCATACTGCTACCGAGTTGCAGCTGTTGTTGGACTTATCTGCCTTAAGGTCTTTGGTACACGCGCACCGGAAGCGACTGAATACGCTAAAAACCTTGGACTGGCCTTTCAACTCACCAATATTCTTCGTGATATCGGAAGTGACGCAAAGAACGACCGCATCTACCTACCTCAGGAAGACTTTGATCGTTTTCAGTACCTCGAGCAGGATCTCCTTGCTCACAAGCATACGCCTGAGTTCATCGAGTTTATGAAATTTCAGTGTGGGCGAGCACGAGAGTATTACTCAAAAGCGCAACAGATTCTTCAGACATTGCCGTCAGCCGATCGTCGAACCTTAATCGTTGCAGAGATTATGCGCGGCGTATACAGTCGAATTCTCGATCAAATCGAAGCCAAAAATTATCAAGTATTTGGCCCACGAGTCAGCTTACCTTCATTCAATAGACTTCTTATTGCTTTTGGTATTTGGATTCGCTCTTCACTCTTCAGAACTACCGCACAACAAGCGTGAAACCTCGCATTCTTGTGATGGGGGCTGGACTCACTGGCCTCACGATAGCTTTTCGCCTTGTATCCCACGGATTTCAGGTGACTCTTGTTGATCAAGATAATTTTCAATCCCCAAAACTTGGCACATCCCACATGCATTCAGGAAAAGACTTTCACCCTGAAAATCTTTCAGCAATGGCTACGTCACCTTCGAATCATCTACCAATTGTGATACAGGGATTTCAGCATAGCACATGGTCACTATTAGGAGAGTTAGAGCGTACAACATTGCTCTCAGCCATTCCGCCAGCCAAACTCGAATGTGCGATCATTCCCTCAAACTATGTTTCCTTTCAACCTATTTTCGCCCCTTCTCCCTTTCACAGCCTGATCGGACTCATGCTCTTTAAAGGCCTACCTTTAGCTGATCGTTGGAATCTCATTAAAAAACTGGAGCAGTATTGGGAGGGAGATATTGAGACTCCACAAGACTTAGATAGCCAAAACGTACAGACCTGGCTCACCTCATTGGGTCAATCAGAACAAGCCTGCCAAGATATATGGAATCCATTGTGTCAATTTTTGCTAGGAATGGATTCTATACACAGCTCCGCACTGTACTTTAAATCATTGCTCATGCAAAGCTTTTTATCTTCCCGACAGCATCATCACATATTCATACCTCCGTTTGACGAAGAAACCCTCTTTTTAGCACCGCTTCGAAAATTCCTGAAATCTAAAAGTATTACATTTCACGAAAATACAAGGGCAACAAGTTTCCAATGTGATTCAGAATCAGTCATTGAAGTCAAGCTGAGTGATGACAGGACACTCACGGCTGATTATTATGTCTCTACATTCCCCAGGCGCGAGTTCATGGCTTGCCTCCCAGAACGCTTACTAGCAAAATTCGCGTATTTCTCCAACCTGTCAAGATTAGAAGAAGCCTCAGCGACAATCATACATCTTAAAATTCCATACACGATAAGCAAACCAAGACTGCTCCTCTCCCCCAATATGTTCAATTGGATTGCCTTAAGATCCAGTCCAAACGCCTCATCACCTACCACATACGTCTCATGTGTCGCGACTAACAATCAGCAGATCAATGAAGAACACGACCAGAGCATTCTGACTGAACTTTCTAATAATCTACCTCCGCCACTCAATGAAAAAGTTGATGAATCAGTTTCAACTCCAATTACCCGTGCATCTCATACCTTTTTGGGGTGCCAACCAGACACGTCTGCCTTCCGTCCGATTCAAAAAAGTCCACTCTCAAACCTGTTTGTAGCAGGACCGTGGACCGATACCGGAATTCCAGCATCTCGCGAAAGTAGTATCGTCAGTGCAAACTTATGCGTCAAAGCTGTGATGGATGTGACGACTCACAATTGAATTGACAAGGCTTCTTACACGTTTTAAGATGGCCTCGGCATGACACTTGATGAACTCAAAATCTCTCTTACAGATTGCCAGAAATGTCGCCTATCATCTGGTCGCACCCAAGTCGTATTTGGGGTTGGCAATCCTCACGCCGACATCATGTTTGTCGGAGAAGGGCCAGGTTATTATGAAGACAAACAAGGTGAGCCGTTTGTTGGAGCTGCAGGAAAGCTTTTAACTGAATTACTCGAATCGGTCGGCTTATCGCGTAAAGAAATTTACATTGCCAATGTCGTCAAATGTCGCCCACCCAATAATCGTGACCCTCAACCTGACGAAATAGAGACGTGTCAGCCATTCCTTCTTCAGCAAATCAAATTGATTAATCCACGGCTTGTCTGCAGTCTAGGAAATTTCGCCACACAAACCTTACTCGGGCAGAAAGTCGGAATTACCAAAGTCCGTGGCCGCACGTTTCGCCGACCTGACTTTACGCTCTTTCCCTTACTACATCCTGCAGCAGCTCTTCATCAGGGAAACCTGAGAGTTCCCCTTAAAGAAGACTTCGAAAAACTTAAAACCGTTCTTGATAAGATGAAGAACCCTGAAGATACCTCATCGCCTACAGGCTCCAATCCGATCATCCAAGAAAACTCTCAGGATGAAGTGCCCAACCAACCCACACAAATGAATCTGTTTTAAGATATTGACACCAAGTTTAAAAAACATAGCGTCAGTGGGAAAAGCACGACACTTTACAGCGGTTAAGATATGAGAATACATGTTCTTAGAAGGTGAATGTCACCAATTACTTATTAGAGATTGAGACAGCTAATGATCTGGGAGTCTCTATACTGGAAAGAAGAGTTGCTCAGAAAAGCTATCGCCCTTGAACGTTATTCAGAGCAACACCATTGGCCGGATAGGGCATTAGCTAGGGCGGAACGAATCTTGATGACATCGTTCTTTGAGATTCGCAAACTCTGCGATAGCAGAATACTTACTGATAAGATTACTCGGCTCCAAGTACCTTTAAAACAAAGCCCTCCACTAGGCAAAACTATTCACTTATTAAATCGACATAGAGTCACGGAACTCTATGATATTTCCAGAGCCTCGTGTATTAAAAAAGACCTAAAATTCGTCTGTAATCAATTCGTACACACCTATGTCTTTGAGCTTTTAATGAGCCGGTCAGGATGCTTAGCTGGCGCCTTTTTCTCCTCAGATAGCCAACGTCTCGAAATGCTCTTTAGGATCGACATTCTTACCGTAATTCGCATCCTTAAACTCGTTGGCCATGATTACCCTAAAAAAAGTGTTGCAACATTTAATCACGACCAAAACGACTATACGGTCTCTAATGAGTAGGGAGCATCACTATACAGTACCCAACAAACCCTTCATACGGACACGGAAAACCATTGCACTTGATTCGGATAAAGCAACTGTAAAATCTCATAAAACGAACCCACTTCCCTCAGAAATCGTAAGTTAAACAGTAGACGTCGTTGTCATTGTCCAAGGCCTCGCTCCTCATTTTCTATTCACCATCATATCCTTCCGAAGCTCTTGTATTGCGGTCATAACTTGCGATGTGACCTTTTCAATGTGAGTTCGATCTGGTTTCGATTCTTTAGGGAAAATCAGTGGTTTGCCGTAACGAATCTTTGCAGCACACGGAACAAAGAGTGTCTGAACAATTGAGGTTACCGTTCGTTCTTTAGCCCAAACCACAGAAGCCGGCACAACAGGTACTCCCGTTTTTAAAGCCAGGTATCCTATACCTGGGCGACCTTCTTCATCACGAAAATTGTCAAGACCACCCTCTGGGAAAAGACCCACGACTCCACCCTGTCCCAATCGCTGTAACATGCGACGAACAGCATTGATATCCTGACGGCCTCGTTTTACGGGGATGGCATCCATGGCTTCATACGCCCATTGAAAACACGACGCGTAAATTTCCTGCGCCATCAAAAATGAGATAGGTCGTCCAGCTGATGCCAGCAAGACAAGAGGGTCACCAAGAGAAGAATGGTTACATACCAACAACACGGGCCCCTTCTCTGGGATGGGAGGTGGTGATATCGTCGTCACTCCAAACATAACCCGGCAGACGAATCGGTTGAGCCATGAGAGCCACTTGTAGTTGAATCTAGGATTTTGTCTTTCCATTACCCTCGACTCTTACCAAAGTTTTCCTTACTTGCAAAGACTAAATACATCATCCCATTTGTCGTGGTGATCTACCGATCTCTCGATATGCGCGAACGACGGATTCACTGCTACGTGCAGAATTTGACGATTGAGGGCTGAAGTTGGCGTAGAGATAGAAAACCGAGAGGAGAGATGAAGTGAAAAGAACTTCTACTCAATCAGAGCAGAATACGAGGAACAACGACATTAGTCATTAGTGACGGACTGGACTTCTTCTGATCCATTCGTTTTATTTATGGGTTTATCGGACTCGCTGGATTCTGCTTTTTCCGCATCTATTTCAGAAACTTCTTCAAAAACTTCATCTTCTGGATTGACATACCACCTGACAAGCATTTCATCCCACCATACTTCATTCACATCCTCACCAGGGTCTACTCCCAAAAGCTTCACGTCCTCATCCGTGATCGACTCATCTATGACGGCAGGTTTAAAACGAGCCCGATCAATGACCTCTTTGGTGGCAAATCCACCAACAATCCACGATGGGGCATCAGCTCGACGTGACTTATACGCTTGTAAGCCAAGTTTCAAATAAAGAAAAACCTTACGTTGGACTTCATTGTCCAATCCACTTGGAGGGAGAGAGAGCATCTTTTCAATTTTCTTGCGCCACTCCCGCTGATTGTACCGTGAGGTGATTAATTGAAGAGCCTTTTCCCCGTCTATTGTATCAAGTGGCATAGATTCCTCTTACTTAACTACCGCTAGTTCTCGGGTTCCCCCATGCATGAGCAGTATACATCAGAATAAATGATAGAACGCTACTCTTTAGACTAACTTCTAGTTGCCAGCCACCATCATTTCTTTAATTTTCAAGGTTGGACTAGCAATACGGCCTCTAAATTCCAGATCATTACCGACATCCTCAATATTGGCAAAGATCTGTTTTAAGTTTCCGGCTATCGTGATTTCCTCAACAGGATAGGCCAATTCTCCATTTTCAATCCAAAAACCAGCTGCACCACGTGAATAATCTCCTGTGAGCATATTGACCCCGAAACCAATTAATTCAGTCACATACAGCCCTTGCTTCACTGACCCAATGATCTCCGATGGGGAAGAAGTCCCAGGCACCAAGTACAAATTGGTCGGACCAACAGATGGATTGTCCCCTACTCCACGTGATGCGTTGCCTGTAGAATTCATGCCTAACTTCCGACCAGAGTATGTATCTAACAAGTAGCTAGCTAGCATACCATTTTCCACGACCGAGGTTTTTCTGGTCGCTAATCCCTCTCCATCGAACGGGCGAGACCCCAATCCCCCTGCTAATCGCCCATCGTCGTATACCGTGACGAATTCCGGAGCGAGAGGTTTACCAAGATGTCCTAATAAAAATGAAGCGCCTTTATAGAGAGAGTACCCAGATACCGCCGAAGCTAAGTGGCCTAATAAACTTTGTGCGGTTTCTTGATCAAAAATGACTGGTACTTGCTGTGTGGAAACCTTTCTGGCCCCCAAGCGTCGAAGCGTTCGCCGAGCGGCTTCTTTCCCAACGGCCTCTGGACTGTCCAACAAACCATATTTTCGTTTGACCGTATACCACGAATCGCGTTGCATGCCACCATTATGATTATCACCTGCAATTGGTGAAACGGACAGGGAAAATGTCGAACTTTGATGACAGCCCATAAACCCGTGATGATTCGCAAGGAGTACTGTTCCATGAGACACATCACAATCCGCACCTTCAGAGTTGGTAATTCGCGTATCTGCTGATATCGCAGCATCTTCGGTTCGACGTGCTAAGTCTATTTCCTGATCAACGCTCAGTGTGGTTGAATCGTACAAGCTAAGATCTGGAAAATCCTGTGACATAAGATGGGCCTCTGGAAGCCCAGACATCTCATCCTCCGCCACGGCTTTCGCTAAAGCGCACGTATCTGCCACCAGGTTCGCCAACGATTCTCGTGAAAAGTCAGACGTTGAAGCACTGGCTGATCGCTTCCCAAAAAACACTCGTAACCCCAAACTTTTCTCTCGAGCTTTAGACAAACGGTCAACTTCGGAAAGCCTCACTTGCACAGAGACGGAATCGCCTTCTGCCACAAGCACATCGACTTCAGTTGCTCCTAGTGATTTTGCACGATCAAGCATTTCAGAGGCCAAGGAAGCAAAGTACTGGTGTTCGGGAACTAATGAGGTTGTCATAGATAGGTTCTTGGAATGATCTGAATGGTGAGAATCAGAGATGTTTCAATAATTCTTACACAACACTAGGCTTCAATACTGGTTCCTCCGACCGTTATTTCGTCAATACGGAGAGTCGGCAAACCAACACCAACAGGAACGGACTGTCCTTCTTTTCCACACGTTCCAATTCCTTCATCGAGCTGAAGATCATGGCCCACCATGGACACTTGTTTAAGAATGTCAGGACCACTACCAATAAGAGTTGCCCCTTTAACAGGCTTAGTGATTTTTCCATTTTCAATCAGATAGGCCTCACTGGCAGAAAACACGAACTTTCCATTCGTGATATCAACCTGGCCTCCACCGAAAGAGACAGCATACAGGCCTTTTGTGACGGAGCGAATAATATCCTCTGGTTCCGACTCTCCCGCTAACATAAAAGTATTCGTCATTCGTGGTAGAACGATGCTTCTAAAATCCTCTCTCCGTCCATTGCCAGTCAGTGGGATTCCCAAGAGTCTCGCATTTAATCGATCGGTGATATAACCGCGGAGTACGCCTTTTTCAATGAGCATAGTACGAGATGTCGGCGTTCCTTCATCATCCATATTGAGAGACCCTCGGCGAAACGGTAGCGTCCCATCATCAACGATTGTACACACATCTGACGCCACTCGTTGTCCGATCAGATCACTAAAGGCCGAAGTCTTTCGCCGATTAAAATCCGCTTCTAAGCCATGCCCGATGGCTTCATGCAACAGAATTCCAGGCCACCCGCCACCTAAGACAACCGGCATCACGCCAGCGGGTGCATCAACAGCCTGTAAATTAAGGATCGCCTGCCGAGCGGCTTCACGTGCAAAATGACGTGCACGGTCTTCTTCATAGTAATAGGAAAACTCGATTCTCCCACCTCCACCGTAAGATCCAATTTGGTGATTACTTCCATCTTCAGCTATACAGGTCACTTGCAAGCGAGAAAGTGGCTGAATATCCCCAACCAGCTGCCCATCCGAATTGGCCACCATCACGACTTTTTGCTCTGTAGTAAATGAAGCCATGACCTTGGTAATACGGGAATCATAGCGCCTGGCTTCGGTATCGATGAGGTTGAGAAGCGCGACTCGCTCTTCTGTTGCAATTTCACTGACCGACTGTTTCAAGGGATAGAGATCATGAGTTGGCCCTGGCTGATGGGAAACGGCTATGGGGGTTTCACCTTGAGGTGAATTAGCAATATACCGAGCGGTATCGGCTGCGATTTCCAGATCTTTTTGAGAAAGATCGTCAGAATACGCAAAGCCAGTCTTTTCTCCAGCCGTGGCCCGGATCCCGGCTCCCTGACCAATGTGTTTGACAGCCCGCTTCACGATCCCTTCTTCCATAGAAACAGATTCAGAAATATTTGATTCAAAATAGATATCTGCATAATCGACATCCCGAGTTTTTACTCGGCCAAGGGCCTGTTGAACATCCTGTTCCTGCAATGAAAAATGCGAGAGGTTAGGCATAGATGCGTGTTCCATTCTTGATTTCCTTTTCGGCCCCATGGAAAGCTCATCGAGCGAGAGGAGAGTATAGCCGATCCCATTTTGCAGGCGCAATTTAGTCAAAACTCATGAGATGGGACAAAAGAAGATTACTATCGGCGAAAGTTAATGGCTAAGCCCTCGATATAGGTCACTCCCGTTTGACAAACTTCCTATTCCTCATTAGACTGAAATTTGTATAGATCTTCATAGCTTCCCTAGCATATATCTCCATTTCCTGGTCCATTTAGCTTATACATGAGCCACTTTCAGGTTGCGCCCCCTAGTCAAATCGCCGAAACAGAGCTCTTTGCGCAATTAGATGCCGACTTGCTTCCGCGCCATGTTGCCATCATCATGGACGGAAACGGTCGATGGGCCGCGCTCCGCGGGCTTCCCCGAATCGAAGGACATCGGCAAGGGTTGACTGCTCTCCGTGATGTTCTTGACATCTGCCACGAAATTGGCATTCCGCATGTTACGACCTACGCATTTTCGCATGAAAATTGGAATCGTCCGGCCTCTGAAGTCTCCATGCTCATGAGGCTGTTAGATGACTACCTGAAACAAGAACGACGGATATTTGCTGAAAGAAAGACAAGATTTTTGCCCATTGGGAGGTTAGAGAAGCTTCCCTCTTCCGTTTGCCAGTTAGTACAAGAGGTCGCGGAAGAAACACAGCATTTTACCGATCGAGTGCTCACCGTTGCTTTAAGTTATGGCGGACGTGCCGAAATTATCGACGCGGTCAAGAACCTTGTTAAAGATATCCAACTCGGTGCCGTGAACGAGAGCCAGATTGACGAAAACCTCTTTGAACAGTATTTAAGCACGAATGGACTGCCGGATCCTGATTTGCTGATCCGAACCAGTGGAGAAACACGTATCAGCAATTTCTTACCATGGCAAATAGCCTACACAGAGCTGTATTTTACCAAAACCCTCTGGCCTGACTTTCGGCGTCAGGAAACACTTGCGGCACTTCTTGACTACCAAAGCCGAGAACGAAGATTTGGACGCGTGTCCCATGCAGTGTCTCCCCAGAGTGAGTTGTGAAGAACCATCTCAGTGACTCTCCCTCCTCTCTTCAGGGGACTCGTCACGAAATTCAGAAAAACCCCCATCGTTTCACCTTACAGCGTGTGTATCCTGCCCTTATCTTTGCACCACTGTTTTATATTTTTGTTCGGTATTTACCACCAATAGCCTTTTTCATATTAATCTTCATTGTCGCAAGTTTAGCCTTTTGGGAATTTACGAAGGTCACGCTTCCCACTCCTCCATCTCCCTTAGCCATGATTGGCTGGATAGGATCTGTAGGTGTTGTGCTGGCTTTTATGCAAGGGACAACAACGATTCTGTACTTCGCCATAATCACCTCCATCATCATGGCGCTTCTTCTGACCTTTATGTTCGTTCCCCAACAATTAAAACGATTTCTTTCCAACCCAATCGGCATTAGTCCTTTTGGCATCGGTTATATCAGTATCTGCCTTGGGCATCTCCTCTTCATTCGAAAGCTCGAATCGGGAGACCTTCTCATTTTTTTTGTCATCTTGGTAACATGGGCGGCAGATACGGGCGGGTACTACATTGGAGCGTCAATTGGACGGCGACCTATTTCCCCTCGATTAAGCCCGAAGAAAACCATCGAAGGCTTTATGGCTGGCATGATCTTTTCCATTGTTCTTGCCGTCATAAGCCACTTTTGGTTTCTCCCATTGTTACGAATTCAGGACTGCATTATCATTGGCATTTTGCTCACATGTGTGGGATTATTAGGGGATCTAGCAGAGTCAGCGTTTAAGCGAAGTGCTGGAGTGAAGGATTCAGGCGCTTTGATTCCTGGACATGGGGGCATTCTTGATAGAATTGATAGCTTGCTGTTAACCGCACCAGCTTTCTATTACTACCTCCTGCTCATCAACAGCACAAGCACTATCTAGGCTCTGAGACGGGAAGGATATCGTCATGAAAAATATCGTGATTCTTGGCTCAACCGGGTCAATAGGAGCGAGTACCTTAGACATCGTATCGAGGTTTCCTGATCAATTCTCCATTGTGGGTCTTACTGCTGGGGAAAATGATGAAAAGCTTGAAGAACAAATTCGAACCTTTCGACCACAAGTCGTGGCGCTTTCTTCTGAAACCGCGGCCGATAAATTACGGTCTCGATTGAACGGACATCCGGTAGAAATATTAAGTGGTGAAGAAGGTCTGTGCGCAGTTGCAAAGGATACGCAGAGTGACGTAGTCATTTCTGCTATTGTCGGTGGTGCCGGACTCATGCCAACGATGACAGCCATTCGGGCTGGACGCCAGGTTGCCCTAGCGAATAAAGAGCCCATGGTGATGGTTGGTCGGCTCATGCAAGAAGAAGCTCACAAACAAGGCACGAGAATATTTCCTATTGATAGTGAACATAGTGCCATTTTTCAATCGTTGGAAGGCCATCGACGCGAAGATGTTCGTCGTATTGTACTGACAGCCTCCGGAGGACCATTTTGGGATTGGCCCCCGGAAGAAATCAAACATGTGACGACAGAACAGGCGCTAAAACACCCTAATTGGAAAATGGGCGCAAAAATTACGATCGACTCAGCCACACTGATGAATAAAGGCTTAGAAGTGATTGAGGCTCGTTGGCTCTTTGATATTCCCCCGACTCAAATTAACATCGTGATCCACCGAGAAAGTATTATTCATTCTTTGGTAGAATATCGCGATGGCTCCGTGATGGCTCAACTTGGGCTCCCTGATATGCGAACACCTATTTCCTATGCGCTCAATTATCCTAAACGGGTCCCTTTGGATCCTCCATTACTTGACCTCGGGAAAATTGCCCATCTGAACTTTGCACAACCTGACTTCACGAAATTCCCCTGTGCCCAGCTAGCGTATGACGCCTTGGCTGAAGACGGAGGGCTTCCGGCTACGCTAAACGCGGCCAATGAAGTAGCCGTTCAAGCGTTTTTAGAAAAAACGATATCTTTTGTGGATATTCCCAAAATCATTGAAGAAACGATGAATGCGTATCATCCACAGGAAATATGTTCTGTTGAAGATGCGTTAGAAATCGATCGATGGGCTCGAGAAAAAGCCACAACACTTCGTGCCCTAGCCGTGAAATAATCAGACTTATATGAATCTCTCTCCCTTCATGTTTCTGACCTTCTCTCCTGATGCGATTTTCGTATTCGCACAGAAAATGTGGTGGTTTTTGATCGTGTTGGGTGTATTAGTGGCCTTTCATGAATATGGCCACTTTTTGGCCGCTCGTTGGGTTGGAGTCAAAGTTCTCAAATTTTCTATAGGGTTTGGTCCCAAACTCTTCAGCCGGACGGTTGGGGAAACCGAATATGTAATTTCCGTCGTGCCGCTTGGCGGATATGTCAAAATGTTCGGAGAGGATGATACTGAAGTGATTTCTTCGATAGAGCAGGAGAGGTCCTTTACACATCAATCATTGACGAATAAAACACTCATTGTTGCAGCAGGACCAGGGTTTAATTTCCTCTTGACCTATATAATTTTCACAGGCCTGTTGGCTAGCGGCTCCCCACTGTTTGTTCCAACATTCCAAGATATCACCCCACAAGTTAAAGCCATCATTCCAGACTCTCCTGCCGATCAAGCTGGATTACTCGTTGGAGATCGAATATTGCACGCCAACGATACGGAAATCTCCACATATGGAGAACTGTCAGAATCCATCATGAATAGTCGCGGACGTTCAATGACTATTGATGTCCTCAGGGATGGAAAAGTGAAAACCTTCTTGATTACTCCGGCCTCTGAAACGCATCCCGACCACCCTGAAGAACCTATTTATACGCTAGGGATAGAAGCCATTCCCCCTGTTGTCGGAGATGTGGTTCCTGATACTCCTGCCATGCAGTCCGGCCTTCTCGCTGGAGATCGCATTGTTGAGATTAATGATCAAGCTATCCATACTTGGAGTCAAATGACTGAAATCGTGCGTAGCCATCCCGGCAAGCCTATTCTTATGACTGTTCTGCGCGGAGACCAAACCCATTCCTTCAACATCACGCCCGCAGCAGAAGAAGACACCAACAAAAATGGGGAAAAACAGGTGATTGGCAGGATTGGCATTCGTGTTCAAGGGCGATCCATGATCAGTACCGATTCATTTTTGGCAGCTCCATTTGATGGCCTGATCGCCACATGGAAATGGTGTGAACTCACGGTCGTCGGTGTGTACAAACTTCTGACAGGAGAAATATCTACGAAAAACATTGGTGGTCCAGTGATGATTGCCAGCGTGTCAGGTGAACATGCAGAACAAGGCATGTCGAGCTTAATTTTTCTTATCGCAATCTTAAGTATCAATTTAGGAATCTTAAACCTTCTACCTATCCCAATCTTAGATGGAGGACATTTATTTTTCTTTGCCTGCGAAGCTATTCTCGGTCGACCCCTAGGAGAACGATCTCGCGAAGTGGCACAACAGGTCGGTTTAGTTCTACTCCTATGTGTCATGGTCTACGCAACCTGGAATGATGTCTCACGACTGCTTCAATAGATCACACCTTCACAATCATTTCGCTTGACTCAACCACGCTCTCTCAATTAAGACATTTCCACACTTGTAGCCTTATTTTAACAAACAGATTTATTATGCGTACGACTCAGATGTTCATACCCACGCTTCGTGAAGATCCTGGAGAAGCTGAAATCATCAGCCATCAACTCATGCTGAGAGCGGGCATGATACGAAAAGTTGCAGCCGGAATCTACTCTTACCTGCCGCTCGGTCTCCGAGTTATACGAAAAGTCGAACAGATCATTCGAGAAGAAATGAATCGAATTGGTGGTCAAGAAGTTCTCTTACCCGTGCTTTCTCCAGCAGAACTCTGGAAAGAAACCGAGCGATGGGATTTTTATGGTAAAGAACTTGTCCGTTGCCAAGATCGCCATGATCGAGACTTCTGCTTGGGGCCAACCCACGAAGAAGTCGTCACGGATTTATTTCGACGCGAAGTACGGTCCTACCGGCAATTACCGATTACGCTCTATCAGATCCAGACAAAGTTTCGTGATGAAATTCGTCCTCGATTCGGGTTGATGCGTGGTCGTGAGTTCATCATGAAAGATGCCTATAGCTTTGACCAGAACGAGGATGAGGCAAAAAAAAGTTATCAGAACATGTACCAGGCCTATCAACGTATTTTCACACGCACAGGACTCCACTTCCGGGCTGTCCAGGCTGATACTGGTCTTATCGGTGGAACCTCATCTCATGAGTTTATGGTTCTTGCCAACACCGGCGAGGAAGTCATCGTTTTTGATCCAGAAAGTTCATATGCTGCGAATGTCGAGAGAGCCGAAGTTCTCCCGGAACCCTCCCCAATTCAAGAAGAACCCCATCAACCACTCAAAAAAGTCAGTACCCCAAATACGAAGACGGTAAAGGAAGTTTGTACCTTATTAGATGTCACGCCAGACCGCCTTGTCAAAACGCTCTTATATACAACACCAGAGAATAGGCTTATCGCCGTGTTGATTCGTGGAGACCATCAGGCCAATGAAATCAAAATCAAACGTCACCTGGGCATTCACGATCTCATGCTTTCTGGTCCGGAATCCGTTCAGTCAGTCACAGGCGCCCCGATTGGATTTGCAGGACCAATTGGAATGAAGAATGTCAAAATTCTTGCTGATCATGCTGTTCAGTCCCTTCGTAATTTTATCGTCGGTGGAAATGAAGCTGACACACATTATATCAACGCCAACAGAGATCGAGACTTTACAATTGACGTCGTCGGGGATTTTCGACAGGCAATGGCTGGAGATCCATCACCTCAGAGTCAGGCCAGGCTAGAAACAGCAAAAGGTATCGAAGTCGGACATGTATTCATGCTCGGCACCAAATACAGTGAAAAGATGGGAGCGAGCTACCTTGATGATCAGGGAAAAGAACACTTTGCAGTTATGGGGTGCTATGGAATTGGTGTCGGAAGAGCAGCTGCGGCAGCTATTGAGCAAAATCACGATGACCGAGGTATTATTTGGCCCATTCCTATCGCTCCATTCCATGTTCATTTACTCCCCGTCACTAGCTCAGAGCAAGTCTTACAGGTCACTCAGACGCTCTACACAGAATTACAGCGTGCCAGCGTTGAGGTTTTACTAGATGATAGAAATGAACGGGCTGGCGTAAAATTTAATGATGCCGACTTGATCGGAGCACCATTCCAGGTGATTATCGGAGATAAGGGACTGGCAAAAGGCACAATCGACTTAAAAGAACGAAAGAGTGGGAAGAAAACAACTATTATGCCCTCGGAGCTTACAAAATTTTTACTGGAGAAACTTTCAGAGAGTTCAAGCAACCTATAAGATACGAGCATTGTAATAACCGCATGAGGGTACTAGAATATTAACGAAAATCATGCAAGCAATCGACAGTTAATTCACGACTCTAACATCTTGTTTTCATAGAATATTTCTTCATTTCCCTCGTCTTTTCTCGTTGACAATTTATCAATACGAATGATACCGTAGGATTTTGCCTAGTGTAATAAGCCTCAGTTCCACATACTCAATCAAGGCATTCCTATGCTCAATCAAATGAATGTTCGGGGGTTGTTATTCGACCCCTATAATAACGCATATATCGTGATCCTCAGAGATGAACAAAACTCTGATATGCTCCCTATTTGGGTAGGAAAAGCTGAAGCGAGCGCCATAAGTTTCGCATTGGAACGCATAGCTCCACCACGACCAATGACTCATGATCTGATGAAAACTATCCTGGATAGTATGGAAGCCAAGATAATCAGCGTCGTACTCACAGATCTAAAAGAAAATACCTACTTTGCAAAAATCCACCTTCTCTATGGTGACTCTGAATTTTCTATCGATTCGCGACCAAGTGATGCGATTGCAGTTGCGTTGCGGACTGAGGCTCCAATTTTTGCTACGGCCGAAGTGCTTCACAAGCAAAGCTCCGAAGAGTTGGAGAGATGGCTAGAAAACCTCAAGCCTGAAGATTTTGGAAAGTTTGAAGGCTAGCATGCAACAGACAACCGCCGTTTGCTCGTTTATAGACGTTAAACTTCTCCTTCGAGTAAGAATGAAGAAACATTGGTCTATGCTGGTACAAACCCATGTCCGATAATCTTGACCTTAACGTTCTGATCGCGCTCAAAGTCCATGGGGTCTTGATTGATCCCAACACTGATACACAAATCGTAGTCCTCAGAGATGAAAAAAACTCTGAAGTCTTACCGATTTGGGTTGGCACAGCTGAGGGCACATCCATTCGTCTCGCGTTGGAGGAAGTTGTTCCTCCTCGACCTATGAGTCATGACCTCATCTATAGTTTTGGAGAGTATCTAGGATTTACGATCACTCGTGTCGTGATTACCGAAGTGAAGAACAACACCTATTATGCATCTATTCATCTTTCCAAAAACGGACTTGAAAAGACAGTGGATTCTCGACCGAGTGATGCGATTGCTCTTGCTCTTCGAACAAAGAGCCAAATTTTTGTGACACCTGAAGTGCTAGAACGACGTGGTGGAGAAAATCTTGATGCATGGCTAGCCAAATTAGATCCCAAAAGCTTTGGACAGTCAGAAGCCGAAACGTCATAAACTTTTAAATAGATTCGAACTGTTACGCCTAAGGAGAATCTCATGCGATCGTTTCAAGCTAAGCCCCTAGAAATCGAGAGAACATGGCATCTTATTGACGCCGAGGGAAAAACCTTAGGTCGGCTCGCTTCTCGGATTGCTATGCTGCTGCGAGGGAAACACAAGCCGACTTTTACTCCGAATGTTGATACCGGCGACCATGTTGTGGTCATTAACACAAGTGGCATCCGTCTCACACGGAACAAATTCAAAGTCAAAACCTATTCCCATCACACGGGATACACTGGGGGCATTAAATCAGTTACGGCGGAAAAACTCCATGAGAAAAAACCAACGGAACTCCTGAATAAAGCCATTCGCGGCATGCTTCCCAAATCTCCCTTGGGGAAGCAAATGGCCAAAAAATTACGATTATATCCAGGAACAGAACATCCCCATGAGGCGCAAAACCCCCAGCCTCTCACCTTATAACAATCGCGAATTTCATTCACTTCTAGCGGATTTAGACGAGGACTCAAAAGAATGGTTGAAACAGCACAATACGCAACAGGGAAAAAAAAGTATGCCGTAGCCCGAGCATGGGTTGAGCAAGGAAGTGGAACAATTCAAGTTAATAATAAACCGGCAGATCAATACTTTACTCGCCTTGGGCATCGGAATCAAATTCAGTCTCCTTTTGAAATTACAGGAACTTCTGGACAATACAATGTCCGTGCAACCTTGGCTGGTGGGGGCGTTTCGGGGCAGGCTGGAGCTTTACGTCATGCCATCGCTAAAGCCCTTTCAATCATGAGCCCATCTCATCGCGAACCGCTCAAGAAAAAAGGTCTCTTAACCCGTGACTCACGAGTCAAGGAACGGAAAAAATACGGACAAAAGGGGGCACGATCAAAGTTCCAATATTCGAAACGCTGAGATCTTCTGTATTATTGGAATCAAAAAGGGAAGGCCTCAATGCCTTCCCTTTTTTCTTGTCAAAAACATACAATGGCTCACGGAACCCGCTTGAAGGGTCTAGCATTCGCATGTTTAGTCTAAAATGAGTTTCGCAGGTTGTTAGCAGCCGTATCATGAAAACAAAAAAAAGAACTGCTGCCATTATCGGAGCTACTGGATATACAGGAGGAGAATTATTTCGACTTCTTAGTAACCATCCGGAAATTTCTATCACGGTTGTTGCCTCCTCTGAGAAAACAGCAGGCCAGCCGCTCACCTCGATATTTCCACACCTAAAGTCTTTCACTTCCTTATCTTTAGAACAACTTAACCCAAAGACCATCTCCGAACGAGCGGACATTATATTTCTGGCCCTCCCTCATACCCAAGCACTACAACCTGTTGCCAAATTTTTCGAACTAAATAAACTCGTGATTGACCTAAGTGCTGACTACCGCTTAGAGGACCCGACCATTTATGAACAGTGGTACAATGTGCCACATCCATTTCCGTCTCTTTTACATGAAGCCGTGTATGGGTTACCAGAGTTACATCGAACCGCTATTCAGAAGACACGGTTGATCGCTGTACCAGGTTGCTACCCTACGGCAGCCATTCTTCAGCTAGCGCCATTATTAGCGAATAGGTTAATCGATCCTACCAGCATTATTGTTGATGCAAAGTCAGGAGTCTCAGGAGCTGGCCGTGGAGCAAACTTGACTTGCCACTTTCCAGAAGCTCATGAATCAATCCATGCCTATAAAATTGGGACACATCGACACCTTCCGGAAATTGAACAAGAAGTCACAAAGTTGTCGAAAAAAACTTCGGGTGCACAAGAAACCCACACCTCCGTGCAACATTCGATTTCGTTTACGCCTCATCTCATTCCGATGAACCGCGGGATTCTCAGTACGGCTTACGCCAAACTTAACGATAAGAAACCTAATATTGACTGGACTGCGCTATACGAAGATTTTTATAAGAATGAAACCTTTATTCGAATATTTGACCAACCTCAGGATGTAACTCCAAATCACGTTAGAGGTGCCAACTTTTGTGACCTGAGCATCAAATACGACCCGAGAACAGGAGTGATTCTTACTGTCGCGGCCCTTGACAATCTTATAAAAGGCGCGGCAGGACAAGCCATTCAAGCCATGAATGTGGCACTGGGAATCCAGGAGAACCTGGGTCTTTCAGCCCCGAGTATCTTTCCATAGTCATTGAATAAGTTTTATTTCTCTCCAATTTATTGATGATACATTTCAAGATGACACGAATAAATGGCGGAGTCACAGCACCAAAAGGGTTTACTGCAGCAGGTATTCATGCCGGCATTAAACCTAAATCTCTCCTTGACTTAGCTCTACTCGTCTCGAAGATTGATGGTCCAATAGCCGGAGTCTTTACAAAAAATCAGATTCCTGCGGCACCGGTCATCCTTGATCGACTTCACCTAAAAAGACATATTGGTCGTGCTATCATCATCAATAGCGGTAATGCCAACGCCTGCACTGGAGTGCAGGGGTTGCGAGATGCCGAGGAAATGGCAAGACTTGTTGCCAATCATCTCGACATTGCCCTCACAAACGTCTTTGTCGGATCGACTGGAGTCATTGGGCCAAGATTACCGATGTCAGCTATTCGAAAAGGGATTCCGTCACTGATGCAACGACTGAGAAAGTCCGGACATCGAGACGCAGCCCGAGCCATCATGACAACGGATACCGTTATCAAGGAAATAGCGGTACAAACTCGGATCGGAAAACAACTCGTCACAATCGGAGGTATGGCGAAAGGATCAGGGATGATTCACCCTGATATGGCTACCATGCTGGCTTATGTGACAACCGATGTTGCTATTCAACCGGCAACACTTCAAGCCTCACTACAACGCGCCGTCGATTCATCATTTAATACCATTTCTGTTGACGGAGAAACGAGCACAAATGACACAGTCCTCTGTTTGTCTAATGGACTAGCACAAAACTTAATCATTCATGACCAATCGGCTGCGAAAAAAAAATTTCAACAAGCGCTTGATGAAGTCTGCCATGCTTTGGCTATGAAGATTTGTCAAGATGGCGAAGGAGCGACCAAAATTGTTGAAATTCTCGTGCAAGGAACGAACAATAACCAAGAGGCTAAACAAATTGCCAACACACTCGCCACTTCACCTCTCGTTAAAACTGCCTTTTTTGGGGAAGACCCTAACTGGGGAAGATTGGTCGCGGCTATTGGCCGTACTGGCGTGACCATACAACCAGATCGTATTCATATCTTGTTTGATGGGATCCCCCTCGTAAAAAACGGACAAGGAGCCAACCCAAAAGTAGAGAAACAAATTCAGCGAATCATGAAACGCAAGAACTATTCTATTAATGTGAAACTAGGGAAAGGAAGAGGTTCTTCAAAGGTCAGGACTACCGATTTTTCATACGACTACGTAAAAATCAACGCATCCTATCGGTCCTAAATCCATTTCTTGCTATGATTGTTTGGATTTTCGAGGTAACATTGGACTGACGAGGTGTGCCAACATTAACGTTACTTTTCTATATTGTGACGAGAAATAAGATCATGCAGAGTTGGCCGACTGACTCCTAGTATGACAGCAGCTTTGGTAATATTTCCATTGGTTTTCGCGAGTGTTTGTTCGACAAGACTTTTCTCAACGGCATCCCGAGCTTCTTTGAGCGTCGTTCGTTCCGCAAATTCTTTTGGTTCCTCTAGATCAAGATCAGAAGGAATGAGTCGCGGGTTATCAGATAGAGTTACGGCACGTCGAATGCGGTTTTCCAATTCTCGCACATTTCCTGGCCAAGCATACCGTTCGATTGCTTCAACGGCCTCACGACTAAATCCAGAAATTTTTCTTTTCGTTTCATCAGCATACCGTTGAAGCAACGATTTAGCGATCACCATGATATCAGCACCACGATCACGAAGAGGAGGTGCTGTAATGGTCACCGTATTCAATCTCCAATAAAGGTCTTCACGAAAACGTCCATCCTTCATGGCTTCTTGAAGATCCAAATTCGTGGCCGCTAATACACGCGCGTCGACTGGAATTTCGACACGTCCTCCAACTCGTTCTATACAACGTTCTTGAAGCACACGTAACAATTTCACTTGTAAGGCCGTTGATAGTTCCCCTATTTCATCAAGAAATAACGTTCCTCCCTGCGCAAGCTCTACCCGGCCACGTCGTTGAAGATGCGCCCCGGTAAACGATCCCTTTTCATGCCCGAACAATTCACTCTCTAATAACGTTTCGGGGATCGCACCACAATTAATGGCCACAAACGGCCCATCTTTTCTTTCACTTTGGTGATGGATGGCACGAGCAATTAATTCCTTTCCTGTTCCACTTTCTCCCACAATGAGGACGGAAACATCCGATGTCGCCACACGTCTAATAGTGTCAAAGACCTTTTCCATGCTCGGACTCGTCCCGATGATTTCGTGAAACCTTCGACTGCTTTCGCGTTCCAAAAGCGCTCGGTTTTCAACTTCTACTTGAGCAAGATAACTTCCTCGTTGAAGAATTACTTTCAATACATCGAGATCAACAGGTTTTTCCATAAAATCATAGGCACCAAGTTGTATTGCTTTCAGTGCATTCGCACGATCGTGGTTGCCTGTAATCACGATGATCTTCAACGCAGCATTAACCGAAAGGCATTCCTCCAGGGCTATAAGCCCTTCCGATACTCCATCAGCATCAGGAGGTAACCCAAGATCCAACGTCACCAAATCAATTCTCTCTTTTTTAATTAATTCGATGGCTTCGGCTCGGCCTCCAGCTTCAATGACCTGATACGAACGTTTCAATCCCCATTTCATCTGCTCGCGAAGCTCAAGATTATCATCTACAACTAGGAGAGTTGGGAGAGCAGGACTTGTAGTCTGATTTGTCTCCATCAGTTTCTCTTGCATAACTACCCTTCAGTCATCGTATCGTGAATGAATCTCACGAATCGGCATCTTCCTCTTTATTCGTCACCAACCTGAGGTAGGAGAATCGATACCATCGTGCCGAGACCTTCCTGACTTTCTATCCGCATCGTGCCCCCATGATCCTGAACTATTTGCCGACATTGATACAAACCGATTCCAAGGCCTTTTTTTTTGGTTGTTCGAAAAGGTTGAAAGAGAGTTCGAAGTTGCGCCTCGGGAATCCCACGACCATTATCTTTAATAGTGAGTGCCACGTTTTTTCCGGCATGCTGAGTCGTAACTTCGATCTTCCCATCCCCGTTTAGTGCCTGTTGAGAATTAAGCAGTAAATTCAAAACAACATGCTTGAAATCTTCAGGAATGAGTGACACCTCTGGAAGGTCCGTTGCAGGAGAAAACTGAGGTTGGCAAAGAGCACCATCCAACGCTTCTAGAGCTTCTGAGACAACAGTATTCACATTCATCACCTCAAACGAGGAAGGCTTTTCTTGCTTTGGTGACTTGACTTGAATAGAAAGTTTCCCAATAAGCCCCATGATTCGCTGAACAGTATTGCCGATGGTCCGCATGGCCGAAGCCTGGAATTCCTGATCATGTCCATACATCTCGGCATTTTGGGAGACCAACGAAAGCCCTGAGGCTAGGTTTTTTAAATCATGGAGATAAAATGCGGAAAATTTGTGAACAGCCTCCCATTCTGCCGAAGCCCGCTGCTCATCCATCAACTTCACTTGCGTCAGCAACATCGCCACATGGTGCCCCATGACCCGCAATAGATCAAGGTCATCCCCTCCATACTTTCGGCCTTGCAAATCTTCACTTAATGTAACAAAACCCATAAGATCTTCGGAAACCGATTCCAGAGGAACGCACACCACCGCTCTCGTATCTTTCAGAAAATGTTTGATCTGATCATTCTGTTCTGTTTCTTGAGGATCAAATACTATTGCTCCCTGTTGCTGGGCTAACTCGAGAACAAGCGGATGCCCGACCGGTATCGAGGCATTGGAAGGACCAGTCGTTAACGATCGAACTTGGTGAAACCGATTATCGGCTTGAAATTTGGTCCAAATCGTGACTTTCGGCGCACCAAACGTCCGACTCAAAATATTTAAAAATTCATCTAAAATTTCATCCAACGACTGACACGCACTAAATGATTCTGTTAATTCTAACCACTTGCTACGATAGTCATATTTCGAACGATAGAAATTCTTGGCGATAAATGCTTGAAGCTCTGCACGGACTTGCCTGGAGAACACCGCGACAACTAAAACTAACCCGGCAACAAAGAGCAACAACATACCCAATGCTGAACTGATGGCCCAATTTGTTTGTCGCACCACCTCAACAACAACACCTACCCCTATCAAATACGCGCCCACAATGAGGAAGGTTAAGGAGGTATAGATGACTTGACGAGAGACAAACAACTTTTGGCTGAGGTCCTCCACGCCCCATCGACTTAATCCATACGCCACTAGTCCGATGGATAAAAAAACCGCAATCGCTGCCATCCACATGTACTCTTGCTGCCATACAGCAAAGAGCAGCATTTGACTGGCTTGAACCAACGCAATTGTCGCCATGCCTCCTA
Organism: Nitrospirales bacterium; assembly: GCA_965223675.1. GTDB lineage: Bacteria > Nitrospirota > Nitrospiria > Nitrospirales > UBA8639 > JAGQKC01. The sequence goes on from OZ245013.1 coordinate 2,046,262, forward strand.
CCCCTATGACCACAAACTTAATTTGATACCGAAGAGGATCACGGGAAACACGAAGAACGTGTTCCAATTCAGAAAGTGCGAGAATCAAGTTTACAAGAATAAACCCCCAAATCAATCGACCCCAAGGCCGTTGAAACATGACACTCTCCGATTCTGGCCCAGAAGTGATGACCACATGCGGAAAACCAATAACAAAGAGCCCTAACCCTACAGCTATCGCAAGCAATGCCCGAAATCGCCAGACATTCATCCGTTGAAATGAAAGAGACATATATTTCGTGAATGAACAAGCGACTTGATACATCGTCACCGGCCAAACTATTTCACCAATGAGAGAAAGCTGTCTCCATAAAAGAATTTGGCTTTCATACAGTAAGGATAGTCCGTTGACCATTTGAATCCACATGGTGACAGACATCAGCGAAAGCATGGCGAAAAACACACTGCCTCTTTTTCTCTGAAAAATGATAAGGGCGGCCAAAACTAAAGCCGCCCCACCACTTAGGAAACTCGGGATCGCCCAGATCACGATTACCTCTTTTAGACTGTTTGTAGTGACCGATCAGGCATAAATTCCATGAGAACAGGCCATAAATCCCGAATAAAGGCTATGCCATGCTCGTAAGCCGCTTCTGGAGTCGTTGTCACAGGCACTGAGACTCGAACTAATGAACCGTCTGTTCGATTTCTGGTAATCGCATCCCAGATCATATATCCTTTGGCCCAATATTCACTGGCAATGACACGGCCACGATCTTGGTACCAATAAAGGATAACTTGCCGCTCGAGTCCTTTTTCTATTAGCACACGGTTAATCACAAGGCTGAGACCATCCGCCATCGGCACGGTGACATAGTCTGACTCAACAAACTGCCATCCAGCTCCAGGCAAACAGTTTTTAGGTGAATGATAGGTACTTCCTGTTCGTTGACTTTCGTAGTAGCCGACATATAACCATACTGGATCTACATGCGCGTCTGCACTAGAGACGGACATTTCCTGTTGACTCACGGTACTCACTCTCACACCCTCCGCTTTATCAGTAGGCCAATACACACGCATCATATAGTCGGTCAACTTAAGGATTTTCAGGATCTTGTCCTCTAAGCCTAGTTCTTTTCCTTGCCAACGTTCCGCTACGGTTAAGGGAAATTCTTCAAATGCCTTTTTACTTTGAATTGACTCTCCATAGGAAAGTGACTCAATCAGCATCCAAGTACTGGCTAACATGATTATCGCAACACTATAGGGCCAAATTTTCATGTTGATTCACTTCGTGAGATTTATGTGAGGATTTTGTCCTTTTTGATTCTGTCCTCGCCCAACCCAAGATAATACGGTGCCACAAGCTAAAAGCATAACAAACGCAGCAATAAACACAATCCATCCTTCAAAAGTATGATAAAAGCCTTCAGCAGCTTCAACTCCATAATAGTGAGCGAGTACACCTGTTCCACTGACTCGAACAGCATTTGCAAGTATGGCAATGGGTATTGAAAGAAGTACTAAGGCCCATCTCTTCCAGAGAAGAGTTTGTGAAAAATAACCATAAACGGTCCCTAATGCTAACAAAGACAGTAGCGAACGAAGACCGCTGCAGGCTTCAGCAACTTCTAACGTCGTACCAGCCAAAGCGATGAGATTTCCTTCTCTCAGGACTGGAATTCCAAGAGAAAACAGACAAAATGTTGCAGTTTTTGCAGCAAACAACTGCAAGGGAAACGCAATGGTGTTCACAACGATAGCTGGCAACGGTACCATAAAGATTAAGAAAGCCAGCGGAAGACTCAACAGCCATATCATGTTCCAACCAAATACGAGAAGAATTATTCCCCCCAACACGACAATCAGAGAGCAACGTTGCGTATAAAGTTCCGCACCAATTAAGCCAAAAATTAACATCAGAAGACCGAATCCGAGCAATCCAACCCCCAACCAACTTGGCCGAACATCCGTCGTGCGAATATCATCCCATCGTTCCCAAACAAAGAACGCAGATAAAAATGGAACCAAAAACCCATGGGAATAGTCTGGATCATTATACCAATCCATCACAAGAACAGTGGTAATATCCCAATAAAGAAGCACCAATAGCCCAACTACTGGTATTGACCACATCCACGCGCTGTGAGGCTTAATAGAAGAATCCAAGGATTGGCTCGCTACGGTCATATTTAAGGTTCCTCTTGCACTTGATTGTTCCAAACTCCTTGGAAAATTCTGAGGTGTTCAGGAGAACCATGACACATCAGCAACCTCTTTTCAGAGAAGACAAACTACTCTAAACAACTGAAATTGCTGTGTTTTCTGAATATTCTTTCGGTTTTCTGTCAATAACTCTTAAGTCCGATCCCTTATCACGCATCAATGGTAAGAGACATAGGTCAGACTCAACTCAATACGGCTGTTGGAAGTAATATCTATTTCTGCACAACACGTATATAGAAAGAAGAAATCTATTCTATTGGGCATTGATGTTTCTAAATGTACAAGAGGATGTCAACAAGAATCGATATGTTCATCAAACCAAGCACACCATGGCCTCAAATGCTCCTGAAACACGCAATTCTCTTCATTATACCAAATAATACTTTTGACATATTGGGGAAAGGGGTGCAGGTTCACCTCCACGAGAAAAGCGGACAACTCGCAGAAGAACACCAAACACTGTGCTTGACACTGAATCAAGAACCCGATGAAGAAGAACAAATAAGAAGAAAATGAAACGTATAAAAACTGAGCCCCAAGGATTTTACTGTAGCTCAGATTGTTCGCCAGAAGGAGGTACTCGCTCTCCCTGGTTATCTGAGGGATGGAGTCCATACTTCTTCAATAACTTATAAAAATCGGCACGATATCGACCTGCAATTTGTGAAGCTCGGGAGATATTCCCATCAGTAGCACGGAGAATTTCTTTTAAGTATTCACGCTCAAAATCTTCCTTGGCTTCAGTTAATGGTTGGAGCGTGCCGGGAGTATTTCCAGGGATCAATGGTAAAAGATCTGCTGTGATCATATCTTTTGGAGACATCACAACAGCACGCTCTATCACATTTTCAAGTTCCCGAACATTTCCTGGCCACGAATACGTTACCATAGCCTGCATGGCATCAGGAGTAAACCCACGAATGGGCTTATTCAGACGAGCCACACTTTGCTTAAGAAAAAATTGAGTGAGAGAAGGAATATCTTGACGTCGTTCCCGTAAAGGGGGGATCCATAGAGGAACAACCTGAATTCGATAATATAAATCTTCTCGAAATCGCCCTTCACGAACCGCGACTTCTAAATCAGAATTTGTCGCGGCAAGAATCCGCACGTCAACTTTTGTCGGGGTTTGAGCTCCAATCGGAAGAACCTCTCGCTGTTGAATAGCGCGAAGGAGTTTTCCCTGAAGAGACATTGGCATTTCACCAATTTCATCAAGAAACAGCGTCCCCTTATCTGCTGTTTGAAAAAGCCCACGCTTATTCTGATGAGCGCCAGTAAATGATCCTTTTTGATGACCGAACAATTCACTCTCAAACAAGGTCTCAGGAATTGCTGCACAATTTACCGCAATAAATGATTTGTTCGCTCGAGAACTATTGCAATGAATGACTCGAGCGATGACTTCTTTTCCCGTTCCCGTTTCTCCAGAAATACAGACGGTCGCATCGGTCCCCGCCACTCTTGCGACCTGTTGGAGTAATGCCTGCATCTCAGAGCTTCGCGCCACCACTTTATCCATTCCATACAACTCATTGACGAGCATTTGTAAACGATGGATTTCTTGACTCATTCGTTGTTGAGTCAGGGCTTTATCAATACTGGCCAGCAATTCTTTATCATCAAACGGTTTGGTCAAATATCCATACGCGCCTTTCTGCATCGCCTCGACAGCATTCGGTATGCAACCATGAGCCGTGAGAATCAAGACGGGAAGACCAGAATGCAGGTGATGAAGTTCCTCCATTAATCCCAAACCATCTGAATCCGGAAGCCGAAGATCTAAAATAGCAAAGTCAAATGCTTCTTCCTGCGCTCGGCTCAAGGCATCCTGCCCTGTTCCGCAAGGTGTCACAGCAAACCCCATAGACTTCAATCGCATCTGCAATAAGGTCAAGAGACTTGGGTCATCGTCCACAACAAGAATACGTTCATCTGACATAAAATTTCTTTCACTCCTAATTAGAGGGTTCTGTGTCAATTTCTGAAGAAGGGGTCAATTCTTCGGATGGTCGAGTTGGCGGAGTTTTCTTTTTTAATTCTTGATCAATTCGCCTGAGAGCTTCAAGCTGACTCATCAGTTCCTCTACCTTTTTTTCACTAGCATCCAACTCTTTTTGAAGCGATAACCGGATGGAAGGCTCTTTTTTCAATTGACTTATTTGCTTCGTTAACGAAGCAACGGCTTGATTCAAATCTTCAATTTTTTTGTCACGCTCAACGATTTCTTGCTGTAACGATTCGATTGAGGAATGTTCGAGTTTAGACACCAAATCATACACAAGAAATTCTCGATCAACAATTTCTCGTGTCAGACGTCGAGCCATATCAATGGTTGACTGCTGAATCTCTCCATTAGGAGAGTGAAGCATATCAAGAAGCCAAAGCCAGAATCGACTCTCCACAGCTAATCGGCTTGAGGGTTTAGCTGTAATGACACGACGAAAATGAGACGCCGCTAGATTCTTGTTGATATACAGCGAAGCTAACCCTCGAAGAAAATGTGGCTTCTGGCAGTCTACCTGACTTTTGCAAGATTGCAACTCTAGGTCTTGATCTGCTGCAATAGCCCGAAAAAACGGGAGATCCTCGGAATCAGGTTCAAAGATGAGAGACCATGATTCACTCGTTGCCTCAACTTTTGCTTCAGCAGATCCAATACTCCAGGATGAAGACGTACAGCTCATTGCGCTAAAAATCACGATCGTCCCAAGAACTATATACATCCATTTACAAGTAAGCCGCCCCCCCCACCTCATCTGGCCACTCCACTAGACTTTACACTACCAAGAATAACATGAAAGGTTGTTCCTTTCCCGACTTCACTCTCTGCCCAAATTTTTCCCCCATGAGCTTCTACGACTCTCTTTGACAGGGCAAGACCGATACCACTTCCCACATAGGAGCGACCCTCTTGCGATCTTCCTTGATAAAATCGTTCAAAAATATGGGGTAAATCTTCCGCAGGGACTCCAGGACCGGTGTCAGCAACCAAAAGATGAAAACTACGTTCATCCTCTGCAGCCTTTGATTGAATAGCGATGGAGACTCCTTCGGAGCTAAACTTAATCGCGTTTGACAACAAATTTTCTATCACTTGTTCGATTCGAGGGCCATCAACCTCTTGCATACGAACGCGATCATGCGACAGTTCCGTCAACAGTTGAATATGCTTCCGTTCCGCCAAAAATTTCATTTTTTCCACCGAACGTAACACTAAACGATTCAAATCTGTAGGACGGAAATGATAAGACAACATGTCAGCTTCCATCCGAGATAAATCAAGAAGATTTCCGATCAGCTGGTTCAAACGTTGACTACTTTCCATCAGAATGGTCAACGTTTCCCGCTGATCACGATTAATTGGCCCCGGAATGCCATCGACGAGAAGCTGCGTCCCTTCTCGAATCGAGGTGAGCGGAGTCCGAAGCTCGTGGGAAACATTCGCAAGAAATTCAGACTTCATTTGGTCTAATTGCTGCAATTGTTCACTCATCCAATTCACCGTACGGACGAGTTCTTGTAACTCATGCGGAACAGTGACAGGTATGGTTTTTCCAAATTGCCCTTGTCCTATACGGCGAATTTGTCCTTGAACTCGCCTAAGCGGGCGTAAAATACTATAACTGGCCACACCAGCCAAACCAAGCCCCAACAATAGGGCCATAATCATGAGCTGCCGAGAAATATCAACCGCTTGAACAGAACGCACGTGCGTATCACGTAAAATGCCACCAATACTCGATTCTTGTAAGGTAATATACGAATTAATCGTTTCTGTTATGGTGTCAACTAATGTATCACGACGACTTTCATAGGAAGAAATTGAAACTTCCGATCTATTGGTCTGCTCAACTCCCTCGCTGAGAAACAGCGTATGCAGCTCTTCATGAAGTTGCTTGGTTTTCATCAACAAGTCTTGTGTATTTGGGGAATCTTCTTGTTCCTGTAATACCTGAAGGGTTTTTCGAAAATTTTCGGCTTCTTCGAGAAACTCTTGCAACAATAAGGTGTCGCGCAGGACTAAGTATTGCTTATCACTCTTTAATTGTGCGTACAAACTGGCAATCAATCGCTTAGCGGTCTCCACAGCAGGGAAATGATGGATAACAAGCTCTGCCCCTGAATCAGTCAGCACACGAAGTTGATTAAGCACATACAGATTCACACCAACCACAAGAACAATGATGGTCAAATACCCTAAGGCAGATCGCCAGAAAATGGAAAGTCGTGAAAGCATACTCTGTTATCTCACAAACGTGAGAAACTTTTCCGAACTCAACCTTGAACAATAAATCAACTACTTCGTAACCAGCGACCTGAGCACTATAAGGTGTATGTATGAAAGATATGACAGATCCACCAGACAAGTTCCTTAACAAGAAATTCTGACAAAAGTTAAGGAAGATTCTTATGTAAGTGTAACACTGTAAACCTTCACATATAGTTTTTTATAGTATCATTAACGAATAAACATACCGCACCTAGGCGAATCAAACATTAAAAATGGTGTAAGATCTTTCTTCAATTGGCTAAATGTGGAATGAATAATTCATTTTAGAAGTCCCAAAATTGACAGTGCATTCTTAGAGAAAATTTCATGAATACGTAGAATACATGAACGCTCCCACCTCCAGAAATTTATAGATCTTCCATCCAAAATCCGTAATATTGTTTTCAGCCAGTTTTACAACCTCTTTATTTTAAATAATAAAGTACAAAAAACTCTACGTCGGTATACGAATTGCTAGAAGCAGCTCTGGGATTTACGGGTAAGTAATAGTAAATACCGCTACCCCACAGGGAAAGTGGGATTTCCAATTCAGTATGTGAGATCCGACGGCCTACCCCATGAGCCGGTTCAACGCTTTCCTTCATAAAAACCAGAGAAGCAAATCCACAAGAGTTTCGCGGCCTGTCCCCGAAACCCTCTTTTCATTTACACCCTGGCAATAATCAAAATGCGAAAAACTTTAGCCTGCTTTCAAAGAATCCACTTGCCTATCATTCTAGCGAATCTGTTGACAATTTTGCTTTTTTCCCCTGTCGGTCTTAAGGCTGCTACTCTAACACTAGCTTGGGAAGCTAACAATGAAAATGACCTCGCAGAATATAGAATTTACCAACGAACTCTCCCTTCATCGAACTACGGGTCTCCTATTTTTTCTGGGTTACCCTCAAATCCTGCCTCTCCTACACAATCCATAACTGGGTTAACAAGTGGAGCCACTTATGGATTCATTGCCACCGCGTTGGATGTAGCAGGTAATGAAAGTAATCCTTCTAACGAAGTCATAGCAACAGCTTCTAGCGCTTCCCCGCCTCCACCGCCACCGGGACCGCCACCGCCACCGCCTCCGCCTCCTCCGCCACCGGGGAATGGAGCCGTGGTGGCTATCAACTTCCAGCCTTCGGACGCGGCTATCCCCGCGGGGTTCCTCAAAGATGACGGGGCCATTTTCAGCTCCTCTCGTGGCTATGGGTGGTCTACCCGGGTCAATACGCGTGAACGCAATAAGTCCAACGATCAAGCCTTGGACACGATGATCCATTTCGACAAGGGCGCGACCGTAACCTGGCAATATAATCTGGCCAATGGTGACTACCTCGTTTCTTTAGCCAGTGGCGATCCCAGCTGGGCTCAAGGTCCGCATCATATCCAAGTCGAGGGAGTCACCGTCATCAATAACGTTGAGTCCAGCGTCAATGAATTTATCACCATTACCGATCGCCCGGTGACCATCACTGATGGGCAATTGACCATTCGTCTCACACGGCCGGACGGCACCACCAAAAAGACGATGCTCAATTTTGTCCGTATTACTCCCGTGGGTTCGAGTCCACCTCCTCCACCACCTCCTCCACCACCACCGCCACCACCACCACCACCACCACCACCACCGCCTCCGCCACCGGGACCGCCACCACCTCCTCCGCCACCGGGGAATGGAGCCGTGGTGGCTATCAACTTCCAGCCTTCGGACGCGGCTATCCCCGCGGGGTTCCTCAAAGATGACGGGGCCATTTTCAGCTCCTCTCGTGGCTATGGGTGGTCTACCCGGGTCAATACGCGTGAACGCAATAAGTCCAACGATCAAGCCTTGGACACGATGATCCATTTCGACAAGGGCGCGACCGTAACCTGGCAATATAATCTGGCCAATGGTGACTACCTCGTTTCTTTAGCCAGTGGCGATCCCAGCTGGGCTCAAGGTCCGCATCATATCCAAGTCGAGGGAGTCACCGTCATCAATAACGTTGAGTCCAGCGTCAATGAATTTATCACCATTACCGATCGCCCGGTGACCATCACTGATGGGCAATTGACCATTCGTCTCACACGGCCGGACGGCACCACCAAAAAGACGATGCTCAATTTTGTCCGTATTACTCCCGTGGGTTCGAGTCCACCTCCTCCACCACCTCCTCCACCACCACCGCCACCACCACCACCACCGCCTCCGCCACCGGGACCTCCGCCACCGGGACCGCCACCACCTCCTCCGCCACCGGGGAATGGAGCCGTGGTGGCTATCAACTTCCAGCCTTCGGACGCGGCTATCCCCGCGGGGTTCCTCAAAGATGACGGGGCCATTTTCAGCTCCTCTCGTGGCTATGGGTGGTCTACCCGGGTCAATACGCGTGAACGCAATAAGTCCAACGATCAAGCCTTGGACACGATGATCCATTTCGACAAGGGCGCGACCGTAACCTGGCAATATAATCTGGCCAATGGTGACTACCTCGTTTCTTTAGCCAGTGGCGATCCCAGCTGGGCTCAAGGTCCGCATCATATCCAAGTCGAGGGAGTCACCGTCATCAATAACGTTGAGTCCAGCGTCAATGAATTTATCACCATTACCGATCGCCCGGTGACCATCACTGATGGGCAATTGACCATTCGTCTCACACGGCCGGACGGCACCACCAAAAAGACGATGCTCAATTTTGTCCGTATTAAAACTCAGTAGTGAACCTCCGCCAGCTTACGCTGGCGGTTTCATCCTAGGTCAAGCTTCGCTTGGCCTTCGTCTTCCTGACCTTGGTATTCGATGTACCGGCGAATCACAGCCTTACTAATCCCTACCGTCGAAACAAAGTAACTACCAGACCACACACTATCCGTCCCCCAATACACTTCCTTCAAAAACGGAAACGTGACCTTGAGCTTGCGACTCGTATGCGCCTTGATGATCCGCACAACACTGCCGACGCTCATCTTTGGCGGAATCGAGACCAGTATGTGGACATGATCCTTGTCATGGTTGTATTCCAGAATCTCAATTTCGGGATAATGCTCCGTAACTTCACGCAGTCGATTCCGCAAAAATTCGCTCACACCCGCATTGAGAATCTTGCGACGATACTTCGTCGCAAACACAAGATGGTACTCGCACAGAGAGACGCCGTTACTTTGTTTCTTATACGCCACCCCCCTTCATACCAGGAAGCCGAAGGCGGCGCTACATCCACCAGCTTACGCTGGCGGTCTTAATGCGCAGATAAATCATGTGGACGCCTGGCACTCTCCACTGGCACGACAAAAATATTCCAAACCGAATCCCAAACTAAAACAAAAAACACGTACATGACGCAGATGACTCATTAAAGTGTTGGGAAAGATAACCGATAGAATTCTTTATACTCAGTAGACCCGATACCTAACTGATAACAAATAAAAGGCATTCATGATCATCTAAATTTCATCAAAATTTCCGGTACAGTGTGAAGGCTCCTTCCCGACAATGGCATACCTACCGTGAGGTAGGGACGCAAAGCCAAGGGTCAGAAGATTAAATTCTGATAGCCGGGTTACCGAAGGAAGGGCAAATAAGATAAGTATCCCACGTGGAATGGGGCCTTCTTGCAATTCTCTTTTTTAAGGGGGGCCTCATATGTTCATTGAAAAAAGCACACCAATCATTATTCTCACCTTGGGCTTGCTACTGTGGAATCCACTGACTAGCTACGCGGCCGATAAAGAGGTAGACTTAGAGTGGGTTCCTAATTCAGAACCAGACCTTGCCGGATATAATGTGTATCATGGGACTACATCTGGAGTGTACGGCTTTCCAGACGATGTCCAAAACAAGACGTCTCATCACAAGTCTAACCTTGACCCAGACAAACAACATTATTTTGCTGTCACGGCTTATGATGAATCGGGCAATGAAAGCGATCCCTCTGCCGAGGTGAGTACCCCCCCCCCAAGTATCAATCAGCAATTATCTGTATCCATTACCGGTAGTGGGACGGTAGCGAGTACTCCAACTGGACTGAACTGTTCCTCTTCTTGTTCCGCCTCTTTTGCGGAAGGACAGACCGTAACCCTCAGTGCGACACCCCAAACGGGTTCGTCCTTTTCGAACTGGTCCGGCGCCTGTTCGGGCACTGGATCATGTGTCGTGACGATGAGTACAGCTAAATCCGTCACGGCTACATTCGTGACGGCAGCACCGCCTCCACCTACCACTCACGAATTATCTGTATCCATTACCGGTAGTGGGACGGTAGCGAGTACTTCAACTGGACTGAACTGCTCCTCTTCTTGTTCCGCCTCTTTTGCGGAAGGACAGACCGTAACCCTCAGTGCGACACCCCAAACGGGCTCGTCCTTTTCGAACTGGTCCGGCGCCTGTTCGGGCACTGGATCATGTGTCGTGACGATGAGTACAGCTAAATCCGTCACGGCCACATTCGTCGCCTCCTCCCCACCACCATCATCGGGAACTCTGCTCTCAGAAAACTTTGGATCGACGAGCCTTGCTGGATGGACAGTCGTCGATGAAGGCGACAAGCACGGTCCCTCAAACTGGTCCGCAAGCACCGGAGCACTGACCCAGGATTCTAATATACACAGTGGCTCCAACTCTGGGAGCGTACTCCCGAAACTTGGAACATTCCTCTACTACGCAAATGGGTTCGGATGGACGAATTATCAAGCCACGTTCACGCTCCATTCTTCGGACAACGATGCGCTTGGAGTCATGTTCCGATATCAAGATCCTAACAATTACTATCGTTTCTCGTGGGACCAAGAACGCAAATATCGTCGACTCGTGAAGGTGCACAACGGCTCAATGAGCGTGTTGGCGCAAGATTCCCGAACTTACGTCACGGGTCAAACCTATCATGTTGATCTTCGAGTTCAGGGAAGTGATATTAAAGTCCTCATCGACAACAGCGTAGTGCTTTCCGCCACAGATTCCGCACTCGTGAAAGGTACACTCGCCTTCTATACTTGGGCTAATCGAGGAAGTCAGTTCGACGACCTCCTCGTCAAGACTCTAGGGGACTCAACCCCACCACCATCAAAGACTCTGCTCTCAGAAAATTTTTCTTCAACGAGTCTTGCGGGATGGACAGTGGTCGATGAAGGTTCTACAGATAGTCCGTCTGCCTGGTCAGCAAGCACCGGAGCCCTGATTCAAAGTTCAAATATTTATGGCGGCTCCACTTCTGGGAGCAAGACCCCAAAACCGGGAACATTCCTGCACTACAAAGATGGCTCTGGATGGACGAACTACCAAGCCACATTCACAATGCGCTCATCCGACGATGACGCATTCGGAATCATGTTCCGATATCAGAACCCTGACAATTACTATCGTTTCTCGTGGGATCAACAACGCCAGTATCGTCGACTCGTGAAGGTGCATAACGGCTCAGTGAGCGTGTTGGCCCAAGATTCGAAGCCATATGTGAGTGGCCGAACCTATCAAGTTGATCTTCGAGTTAAGGACGGCGCCATCGAGGTTCGCATAGACAATACCTTGGTGCTCTCTGCGACGGACTCGGCACTGGGGAAAGGCTCCGTAGCTTTCTATAGCTGGGCGAATAAAGGGAGTCGGTTCGACGACCTCCACGTCACAACTCTCGAAGGTTCAGACCCTGCTCAACCAAATGACCCACCAACGAATCCTTCACCCTCGTTCGTGAAAGTGAACTTTCAACCATTGCAGTCAAGCCTTCCTAGTGGGTATAAGAAAGATAGCGGGGCAACGTATTCCAGCAGCCAAGGCTATGGTTGGTCTACAAAAGTCAATACCCGCGAACGCGATAAGCTTAGTGATCAAATCTTAGATACGTTTATTCATTTCGATAGTGGATCATCAGCCACGTGGACCTATGATCTCCCGAATGGCAAATATCTTGTCTCTTTAGCCAGTGGTGATCCAAGCTGGGCACAAGGCCCCCATCACGTCACAGTCGAAGGCCAAACACTCATTAACGGCGTGCGGACTGGCCGTAACGAATTTGTGACTGTCACTGATGCACCAGTTACCGTCAGTGATGGCAAGTTAACCGTCGTCCTGAAACGAGAATCTGGCACGCATATGATTCTCAATTATATTGAAATTTCTCCAGCACCCTAAGATGCTTTGAGCAAAATGGGATACAGGCCCATAGCCTTGGACATCTGATGCATAAATATGACGGAGGAAAGGGATGGGGTGCAATCAGATTGAGTTCTAAGCTTGATCTGTTTGCATCTCTTCGCTGAGCACCAACGTTATATAATGTAAATCAGCGACCTTTCAACTCATGCACGTTTTTACGCATTAAAGACCGGCACTTAGAAACTACAAAAGTTCTGTTATCCGATATGCTCATGGAGGAAGTCTGCCAGCTGGAAGAGATGAAGGCGATCAACTAAAGAGGACAATCATCAATTTACAGCGCAAGACGTCTGAGAACTAATCAACAGATCGATTCTTTGATAACGATGACCCCCAAATGGATGAGAAGAACGAGCAGGGATTGCTAAATACTTTTTCTTTTATTCGGCAAGGGCACATAAATATGGACACACATGAAATCTTCCAACGAATAGGACAGAAGACCTGGCGTCAAACCCTATCGACGAACAAGAACAAACGAATCACCGTATCCCAGGCGAACACCTCTCTTCTTTCAATATGTATGTTGTTCAGTCTTTGGATGACCCCATCAGCTCAAGCCTCAACGTTGGGCGATCTAGCGGCCTCTATGCCTGCAGGAAGTTTTGTTGAAGTCCCTATGACCTGGCCAGGTGGAAATCCAGAGAATATTCTGAAGCATGACGCCGGGAATAGTTTTCAGTATGGGCATAATGGTGTTTGGGATCCTGTCTCGCGACAGCTTCTGTGTAAATGTGGAGCGCACAATCATGGTGGAGATCTTCTCATTTATAACGAAGCCGCCAATTCATGGAAAAACGGCGCAAACCCATTCGGTGGACACAGCTACAATCATAATGCATTCAGTGAGGGCGGGAGCGGTTACTTGTATACTGGACGATTCGGGGAACGGAGAGACTTCTGGAGGTACACCGTTGCAACCAATACGTGGAAGCAGATGCCAAATGCGGACTATCCTGGATCTACGGGTGTGGCACGAGCGTATGCCTGGTTTCCGGAGTTAGATGGTGGAAGCATCTTTCTTATGGATGCCAGAAAAGGTTATGGAGCCTATTTTAAAGAAAGCACTGGGACGTGGCATTCGGTGGATACATCACTCTACCAATCTACCTCTCCTTTAGGACTGTATCATAATATTGCTCAATATAACCCTAAGCATAAGCTCGTGCTATTTGGTGGAGGCAATGGCGGCACAATCACAGGCTCAAGCAAGCTGTATACACTTGATAGCTCTGGAGTCGTCAAGCAAAAATCTGACGCGCCGTTTCCATTGCGTGTGCCATCCAGCAATTCTCCAGGAGGCATCCTATTGGCAGATCCAGTCAGTGGGAAATATATTCTGTGGCATCAGAGTGGAAAATTCTATGAATATGATGTGATCGCTGATACGTGGACTGAATTATCAAATTTATCAATTCCAGCAGACATGGCCACGAGCTCAAATGCGGCAAGAAATGCACTTGGCATCCCCATCTCTACCCATGGTGTCATTTTATACATTAAATATCTTGGAAAGAACACAAAAGCCTGGTTGTATAAGCATGCTGCAGGAAGCGGATCTCCAGTCCCCCCCCCCCCCCCCACCCCCTCCGTCACCTCTAGCCCCCCCTCCGCCGCCACCCCCTCCGCCACCATCTTCTCCTCCATCGGCTGGCGATACTGAAGTGAACATGGTGAGGATTTTTGAGACGTCTGGAAATACTCAAAATAATAGAGCTGTTTCGATTGCTCGACCTTTCAGACAGGGAGAAATTACAGGATTTGCAAAAGCCAGCATCAATGGCACCTCAGTACTCACTCAATGTGACGTCAAAAATCGTTGGCCAGACGGGTCGCTCAAATATGCCATTGTGAGCTTTGTCATTCCATCGCTCCCATCAAATGGCTCAGTTGATATCAAGTTTACGAACCAATCATCTGGGAACAACACAGGATTCCTCAATCAAGCCCAGATGTTAGACAATGGGTATAACTTTGATGGAACGATCGTGATGACTGGAGCGGAGACGCAGACCGTGAGCGCAAGGACAATGTTAAATGCCGGAGACTTTCGATATTGGCTGAAAGGTCCTATCGTGACAGCCGTGATTCTTGAAGACCGGAGTCCGAACAGAACCTATGATAAAGACTTTGGTGACGGCAGCAAAGCCCTGCATCCAATATTTGAAGCTTGGTTTTACCCTCAAGGGAAGAAAGTAGAGTTGGGGTATACCGTAGAAAACATCTGGTCAAGTACAAACGTATCAAAAAGCATGAGAGATTTGGACTATGGCATTACCTTGAAATCAGGCCATAACAGTCCATCTACGGAATGGACCCATCCGACGTTCACGCATATCGGGAAAACCCGTTGGCATAAGAAGTTTTGGCTCGGGACTGATCCGAAGAAAATCCGTACCGACCATAATCTCGTGTATCTTGTCACGACAGGGGCTATTCCCCATTATGACACCACAATCACACCCTCCGATTCGATTACCGATGGGCTCTACAATGCTTATACCGCAGAGGATGATACCCTGGATGGGTCGAGCGGTGATTCAAGGAAGCTCGGTCTGATCAATATGCCTGGCTTGAATGGGACAGGTGCTGCAGCAGGAATTGGGCCACTCACAAAATGGCAAGTCATGCATTTGTACAAGTTTAATGAAAAAACGGAAAAGATGGTCTACGGCATGGCCGATTTACTTGGCCATATGCCATTGCACCACAGAGATGCGGATACCCAGGCAGGTGATGGCAAGTTTTTCGATGCCCAATTTGATAAATATTGCGGGGGAAATCGGACAGGTGGATCCGTTGATACCTTTGGACGGATTTTGTCCGTCAATGCCCGACGGAGCATTGCCACCTTTGATGATCTAAACGGCGATACCTCGGGTGATGCAATTAACGTATCTGGAGTCAGTCGTGGGAATTGGGCAGCGATTGAACGAAGTCATTGGCCTTCGATCTACTACATTCCCTATCTGTTCTCTGGGCGCTATTACTACCTTGAAGGGTTGCAAATGCAAGCAGCCTACGCCATCGCCTACAAACGCGCAAAGTGTGGTTCGGACTGGAAACGTCAAGGCCAAGCCGGGCTAATGGCTG
Organism: Nitrospirales bacterium; assembly: GCA_965223675.1. Lineage (GTDB taxonomy): Bacteria > Nitrospirota > Nitrospiria > Nitrospirales > UBA8639 > JAGQKC01. Next base: position 2,061,963 of record OZ245013.1, read on the forward strand.
ACTCGCAGATGCGAGGCGAAGGCTGGGGCATGAGAGAGTTAGTCTATGCCACCTTCCTTTCTCCTGACGGCGAACCCGAAAAGGCATACTTTCTTGATAAAGTGCGCAATAACATTGCCAATTGGGAAGGTGTGCACCAACTTTCACCGACGTTCCCATCCAGATCGGGCGTCTATAATTTCGGGAAATTCACACTCAGCAAAAACCAGTTCTGGCGGTTCCCCGATGCGAACAACGATGGGATTCCTGAACCTTCACCCATTGGCCAATGGAGCACGGGCGTGAGCTCAAAAGCCGTCTCACCATTAGTGAATGCCGGAACAGACCCTGGTCCTGGACCGCTGGCTTCCGCTGTATCTCCCTGGGAAGAGCATTTCGTGTGTTATAGCATTGGAATGGGCAAACAGATGCTTGGCAATGAGTTTAATACCCTGCTCAAATATTTTGCCAAACAACGATTTCATATCATCAATACGAATATTTTTGCGATTGATCAATATCGGTGGCCGACTCTGATTGGAGATGAAAACAAAATCAACAACGATCCCGCGCCAACAAATTGGGATTGGGTACGCAGCATCGAGGATTTCATGCAGTACTTCAGTTCCCCAGGGAGCAAAAATACGGGATACGGGGCAACGCAATGGCGATCAGGCCTAGACCCTGACCATAGCTATCGCTTTATCGCACTTACGTGTACAAGTTTTTTGACAGACTATGTAGTCGATGGATTGAATGGACAGGCTATGTACGACAAGTTTAAGGAAGAAGCTCCGGATCAACATAAATTTAGCAGCTCGAGCCCGAAATGGGCTATCACTCCTATGTCAACAGGGGCGAGCTCACCACCTGTAGACTCAGTTCCACCAAGCCCGCCGTCTAACTTGAAACTGGTACAATAAGCATCCATCGCTTATTGTATGAACCTTTGAGACTGTCCTAGCGGTCACTTCCATTCACTAGGACAGTCTCATCTTAGTCGTGCTCAGTATTTCACAAGATTGATTAACCATGTTCTGTAACCCTCGTACACTTTTCTATTGAAAAATCGTACAAGCCCATGACCTTGTGTTTGGGAAACGTCCAGCATCTTCGCTAACCGAAACCGAACCAAAGCGATCTGAAATAATGGAGAATCTACTGAGATGTCTTCCCCATACCCAGACAAAAACGCCCGTTGTAATTCCTGAATCATGGATCGTCGATAAATAGGGTGATGCGTCATGCTTTCCAATTTCTGCCAAAAACAACAGAGATCGTAATAGACTGAATCATAGTCAAACATATTCAGATCTAACACGGTGACGTTGAATTCATCCACGATGATGTTATGAGGAGCAAAATCATAATGACACCCTGCGACGTTCATGTGCTCATGAGATAAAGCACTCATCTCCCTTCCTAAAAAATCTTGTACGGCCTTTGTCAAAGTAGAATCTATTCGGCTAGACGGCTGTCGTTCTAACAATTGCAATCGAGTCACACAGTATTCAATGAGTTGATCAAATTGCACATGTAAATCTGGTTTTCTTGTAAAGCCATGAAAGAGAGAAAGCCATCTTCCACATTTAAAACAGTAGTTTGTCAGGGCAGCAAGCTTACGTGAAGAGCAAAAAAATTTTCCATTCCTTCCTAAGACATCCTGAAGCGTCTCCCCCTTTGTCTCTTCCGTCACAAGGGCATGTTCCTCTTGTGCGACAAGCAGAGGTCGAACAACAGCCAGGCCTTCATATGAGTTGAAACGCTCCCGTAAAAACTGCAATACCGTAAATTCATTATTCAGACGATTCTGAACATTTTGAAAATTATTTTTATTAACATCAGGTTGCTTAATGTACAGTCGTCGACTTTGACCCTGGAAACGCATCTCAACGATACAAATGGTGGAATAGAGAACCTTTCTATATTCCACAATTTTGACCTCAGGCTTTCCACTCCAATCAAAATATTTATCTGCATCGTCACGTATCTCTTCTATAATCTTCTCTATCCCAGACTGAATTGTGACGAGCTCTTGATTATGATTACTCAATTGCATCAGCTTTCTCACTCATCACATGCGTACCCTCACGCAATCAAAGACAATACTCCACTCGATCGCGAATCCAAAGAAGTTCCATTTAATCCAATAAAGCAAACACCTCGAAATGACACACTTCAACCATTGAAAGTTCATTGAATCGGCTATAGAGGATGAGACCACATGAATCGATAGCTTATGAGATCTATCACACTTCTAATCCTCTCACATCTCACTTATAGCGAGACTTCTGACACCTTACCTCTATTTTCCTCATCGTTGAGTATTCACAATAAGAAGCATACGATTGAATAAACCAAAAAATTAAAAGTCCTCTCACCTACTTGGCGCTTGATACTCCAGCTGAATAGATCAAGAATGAATTACAAACCCAGTAGACCGATTTGTACATTTGTGCTTATAAGATGAAGAATGCAATATTGATGAAACGAAATGGCGCATAAATGATGAGAATGAGGCTTATGGATAAACCAGATTGTCAATCACGAAGACACATACGTCCGATTGCTAGAAAGAAGAGGGGTAAAACCTGGCTGGTCGTAACCTAGAAAAGAGATCATACGAATCCACAATATTGTTTTAGTCATATCGCTTATGAATACCCATAACGTCCCTTCCAACACCTCCTTGAATTCTGACAGACAGCGTCGTTTTTTAAATGATGCGTATAAAAATCCAGACTACACGGGATCTCTGACTCGAGAAAAGAAACGCCGCCCCTTCTTATTCCTGTACTCCACACTACAGATGATAAGATTTCACCATTTTTCCTAGAACAACGTATAGATGAATGGTGCCACTGCGGATCCTTCCGTCAACACAATTAAACCGCCGAGTAATAACAACATGATCAGAATTGGGGCTAGCCAAAACTTCTTTCGTTCACGCATAAATGCCCACAATTCTGATAAAAATTCCTGCATACGTCCATCCTCCTTAAAATGGCTTCATCACATGATCCGGATCACGCACAACCTTCTCTTCTCGATAGCTTGTTTTGTGTTGATCAAAAGAGCATTGGAGCGGTTTTTTACCGAGCGCTCTCATCAACAGAGAAAGCGGTGTCAAAAGAATATAGTAAATCACCCCTAAAAGCACGCGAGTATTGAACCACCCTAGCTTTGCCGCAATCCACATCCATCCTTTATATAAAGGCGTTAACCCCTGAGGCCAGGCAAGCGCCATGGCTCCCCATATACCCGCCACCCCTGCACTCCAAACATGGAGGACACCACCCTGGAGGACCAATGGCCACAGGCCAATGATCAAGAATACGACCATCATCAACCAACCAAAACTACGCAACTGTTTTGTCGTGATATTGGTCGGATCAAAACTCATGAATGAGGTCTCTCATTAGTCCAACTCAAACTCTTGCATCCAACTTGTGTCCTTCTCCACTGGGACTTGCTCATCCTTGAGTAACACACAATTCTCTAAAACGAGCACATCCATTTCCGTACGCATAAAACACCGAAAGGCATCCTCAGGTGTCCCCACGATAGGTTCACCACGTACATTAAACGAGGTATTAATCAGGACACCACAGCCCGTTTGAGATTCAAAGGCCTTAAGCAGCGCATAATACCGTGGGTTCGTCATTTGTGTAACGGTCTGGACTCGTGCCGAATAATCCACGTGTGTCACAGCCGGGATATCTGATTTCGGAACGTTCAATAAATCAATACCCCACAAATTTTTATGTGCCTCAGTCAGGGATAAACGTCGACTTTTGGATACCGGAGCCACTAACAACATATAGGGGCTATCAGTGTTAATCTCAAAATAGTCGGATACTCGCTCTCGAAGGACAGAAGGCGCAAATGGTCTGAACGATTCCCGATACTTGATCTTTAAGTTCATAATCGATTGCATTTTCTCACTTCGAGGATCTCCAAGAATGCTTCTTCCCCCCAAAGCACGCGGGCCAAACTCCATGCGACCCTGAAACCATCCAATCACTTTTTCATTCGCAAGTTCCTGAGACACTCGGCTTACCAGCTCCTCATCCTCCAAACGTTCGTAACGCGCGCCCAAAGCCTGTAAGCGTCTTTCAATGTCGTCGGTCGTAAACGCAGGCCCCAGGTAACTCCCCCGCATCGCATCATATGTACCATTGGTTGTTCTAGACTTCCCATGAAATTGGTAATGAACCGACAAGGCAGCTCCCAAGGCACTGCCAGCATCTCCCGCTGCGGGTTGAATCCACAGCTTCTTGAATGGTCCCTCACGGAGCAAGCGACCATTACCCACACAATTGAGCGCAACGCCTCCAGATAAACAGAGGGACTCTAACCCCGTTTCTTGCTGTAGTCCTTTCGCCAGCTTTAACATGACCTCTTCTGTCACCTCTTGAACTGATCGAGCAAGATCCATCTCTCGTTGTGATAATTCAGATTCAGGTTGCCGAGGAGGACCACCAAATACCTTGTCAAATTTTGCACCCGTCATTTTGAGACCCGTGCAATAATCAAAATACTCCATATTCAATCGAAACGTACCATCACTTTTGACATCCAGTAAATGCTCATAGATGGCCTTGACATAGGTGGGTTTACCATATGGAGCTAAACCCATAACCTTATACTCCCCTGAATTCACCTTAAACCCGGTATAATAGGTAAACGCAGAATACAGTAACCCCAAGGAATGGGGAAATGGAATTTCCCAGAGTGGAGTCAGTTGATTTCCACGCCCAACCCAAGCCGAAGTTGTCGCCCACTCCCCGACTCCATCCATACATAACACGGCTGCATCTTCATAGGGCGAGGGAAAGAATGCCGCTGCGGCATGAGATTCATGGTGCTCTCCGAAGAGGATGGGCGGCACTTCCTTACTTGATTCGAGTCCTCCCATTCGCACAAATTCCTTACGCAAGAGATCCTTGAGAAACAGCTTTTCTTTGAGCCATACAGGCATTGCCGCGAGAAAAGAAGAGAGCCCTTTTGGAGCGAAACTCAGGTAGGTCTCTAATAACCGTTCAAACTTGAGTAACGGCTTATCATAAAAAACGATCTCTGTTACATCCACTAGAACAATTCCTGCCTCTTGCAGACAAAACTTCACGGCTTCTCGCGGAAATCCCGAATCGTGTTTTTTTCGGGTAAACCGCTCCTCTTGCGCTGCGGCGATGATTTCACCATCTCGTACTACACATGCTGCACTATCATGGTAATACGCAGACAATCCGAGAATTACTCTCGAATTCGTGATGGGAGAATCCATGGGCATAGACTTCGAGGTTTATTCTTAAAGCTCGTGATTTGGGATAATGTATCTCGTTTTCTCAACCATGACATGAACAACTAGCTGGAAGAGGTCATGCCTTGGACTTGTCCTGTACCGTGGCTCGATTTTCGATCTATAAGGACTGTTTCTTCATTATATACCGATTGTGTGCAGTTGGCCTCATTCCATTCCGACTTCAAGACATTAGGAAGATATCCGGCGAAATGCGTGAGCGTGACGACGACGAAGATCAAAACGGCCACGACTCAACCCCTCATTTCGTTCATGTTGGTGCACGACGGTGTTCATTTCTTCACGCCTTTTCAGTTCTTTGAGGATAATCACTGCCGCAATCATAGAGTAAAACAATTCGAAATACGCTGTATCCAAGAATGTGCCAACAATCATATAGACCACAAAGACAGCTTGTAACATATCTGCAAAGGCCACAAAGAAAGTATGTTTCCCATACACTTGTTTTCCATACGTTCGAATTCCTCGGAGACTCAGAAGCACCGAAGCAACAAGCGCGACCCACAAGACAAAAGCGAGAACCCCATGCTCCGCTAATATGGTGAACCACATGCTATGACACGACCAGACTTTTTGATCACCATATCGTGCAATAAATTCTGGGTAATATTTGTAATAGGCACCTCGATGGTAAAAGTTGAATCCTTCGCCTGATAGAGGATTAGCGAAACCGACACGTCGACAAAATTCCCAATTATAGAACCGGCTCACTGCGGACTTTTCTGTTTCATAATTTCGTAGATCGTCGAAACGAGCTGCGACTCGATCAGGAACGAAGGAGGTGGTGAGAAACAAGAGCCCTACCATGAATCCCACGCATCCGACAAACATAAGCGGGACGCGATACCGGTGTTTAATCACGACCAATCCAGTGGCCGCAACAAGTCCTAACCACGCTCCTCGAGAAAACGTGCAAATAACAGCCGGATACGAAAGGACAATCATCCCCTGCATGACTCGACGCAACCATACTTTCTCCTCAAATTTCTGCAAATAGTACAACAGAGGAACATTCATGGCCATCCCGAGACCAATGGCGTTATTCGCATGAAGGTAACTCTTGACTGGTCCGTAGATGAGTTCCGACCCACCAGTCACAATCGCAAAAATTCCGCCTTTGGCAGCAAAAAATCCTAGCGATAACGCTATGACCTTCATAAAAGTCATCAGACGATCTTGCGTCGTGACCATGACAATCGCCAAAATCCACATCAAGAGGATTTTCGAAAAATAGATAAACCCGGCTTGAGCTTCTTCCTTCATCCACAGCGCTTCCCCACCCTGAGCAATCAGAGTGGAATTCGCGAAACATGCCCATAAGACGAGCACAACAATGGTTTCAATACGAAAAGGAATTCGTTTTGATTCATTGGAAATAGCAAAACCCAAAAGTGTGGCGAGCGCCACGACTTGAGCCACTGGAAATGTCCGAGCAAACCCCCAAGCAAAACTATGGGGACTCAGCACACCAAAACAGACATACGCCATTAATCCAAAGAAAGGCCGGCGAATAGCCATGGCGGAACACCCCAGGACAATAAGAATGACAAGGACGTCTCTCACATTGAGCCTTTCGTGGTCATGATATTGTCAGGAACAAGATTTCCAAGATGTTGTGCTAATTCGGCCGCTTGCATGTGCCTCGCGTAACGTTGAGATTTTTGTCTACTGCAAACAGCATGCCTCCCTTGTCTTACAGCATCAAAAAATTCTGGCAAACTCTGACACAGAGCTTTCTCATCCATGAGATCGATAATACTGGCCCCCCCGTTCTCTTTCAACAGTGCAGCCGTATCCCCCTTCTCATCGACCAGAGCCAATATAGGTTTTCCAAATCGGAGATATTCATACGCTTTGGCGGGAATCTGATGATTACAAGACGGACCTTGAAGAAGAAGAAGCGCATCTGCGGAAGCGCAGTCTTGCAACACGGCATGATATGGCACGGAGGGTAGGAGATGAACAAGGTCTTGGATCTGAAGATCCTTGATCATGGAGGAATATAAGTCTTCTGAACCAGCGCCACGAAGTTCAATTCTGATCTCTTCTGGGACAATTATCCCATCCCGCTTGAGTGTTGCCAACGCGTTGAAAAAACTTTGAGGATCTCTTTCAGCTGGATAGACAACCCCAGCATGAACGATGCGAAGCGGCTGCTTTGTATTCATGGTATCGTGACGAAGGATGTCTAGATTTTTAAAGTCCTCCTCATCAAATCCATTTGGAATAACTTTGCACACATCAGGATGTAACGTTGAATAGCGCGTCAAATACATATCACGAGTCGAGGAAGCGGTGAAAATGCAACATTGACTCGTTGATACCGTCTTCTGCTCAATCCATTGATACCATTTTTTGGTTGGGGGGTCGCTCGGATAGTTCTCTTCTGTCATCGAGTCTCGAAAGTCTGCAATCCAAGGAAGACCCGTCATTTTTTTCAAAACAAACCCTATTAAATGAGCCGTCGCAATTGGATAGGTCGACCAAATGGCCTCTGGCTTATATTTTCGTATGATGGACAGCCCTAAGGGTACGGCACCTGCCAACCAACTCACCCAGCGATCCGGTAATGCGAACGATTTGATGTAGGAGCCCTTGATTGATAAGTGGCGAGACGTATCGAGCGCAAAAGCCCGCTTCACCAGCACGTCCGACGGAATTTCTTGAAGCTGATGCGACCCAGTTTGAGGATACGCGCGTGAATGTGCTGTCAGAATGATCGGCTTCCATCCAAATTGCGGCAGGTATCGAGAGAACTTCAATGTTCTGTGGACTCCGCTTCCCCCGGTAAAAGGAGGGTAATGAAATGCAATCATCAAAATACTCTTCATGTTCAATCAGTACTCACATCCAGACAGACTACATTTACTTCAAAACTTGGCTTTCACGGGAAGACGGAGACGAGAGAACCTCTTTAAGGCATTGAACGACAAGATCGATCTCAATCCGTTTTAAGCTTTGCTGATTTGGCAAAAGCACAAGATGCTCGTATAAAAATTTAGCGTCGGGAAATTTTTCTATGGGAAGTAACGGGTGAATCACTTCTTCCCAAGTAAAGGCTTGAATCTCTTTTTTTCTCAGTTCAACATGCACGTCGTCACGGTGTTCGACGACGATGGGGAACGCCCACGCACACACGTTCGCGTTCTCCTCGCTTAACCACGGATGAATTTCTGGCACTGATTGAATCGCGTCAAACAAGAGCTGAGCATTTTCTTGCCTCTTCTGCACAACCAAGGTGGTATCAATCTTTTTCAGGATCATCTTCGACCATCGACTCATAGGCCAGTTCACTTGTGTCTCATCAAATTCAGGCTTCTGTGCAGAAGGTTTCGTCTGCTGACTATTTTTCTCTCTTGGTTCGATACAATCTTCGGATGTCATGGAAACATTCACGAGAGGGAAGGAACCTTGCCTCTTCCCTCTCGACTTGTCTCGCCATGACTGTTCAATCAGATTCTTAAAGATCTTTAATTGATACCAGCCACTTAAACTTTCCCATTTCACATCAGAACCTTGGCCTGAAACATGGTTTCGGACTAACAGTCCTCCATCATACAGAGGTAGAAATTTTCGCCAACTAAAGATACTAATTTCCCCAAAACTGCCAATTGGCTCTCCCGCAATATCTCCCATAAAAATATGCGCACAGTCTTCAATAAAGAAGAGTCCATGCTGTTTGCAAATGGCTTGCAATTGATGAACAGGCTGAAGAACACCAAAATAATGAATTGCGATGATGGCCTTCGTTTGACGATCGATTTTACGTGCAATATCTTCTAAGTCGACTTTTCCATTTCGTTGAACATTGTAAAATACAACCCCGCAGCCGTAATGAAGGATCGGCTCAACCACTGTTCGGCAATGAAAAGCCGGCACGAGAACTGTATCCCCGGCTTTAAGCCCTAAAACTCGTAACCCATGATACAAAGCATTCCTTGCCCAAAAATGATACGTGGTCGCTCGTCCTTTCACAGGGCTTGGCAGTGCTTGCGGGGAAAAGGAAGGCAACAGTAAATGGGAATGCAAACAAGGATCTCGAGAGACCACAAATTCCATACTACTAATATGCCGACTCGACAAGTACGTGAAGAATTACTCTCTGCACGTTCGGGTCAGACCTTACCATTTGGGCTCATCGGCCACATCAAACCTTGAACGACCACGCATGGCATAGACAATGTATGACTCATACGGTCAACGTCAACAACAGTCACGAACCATCTCTTCGTACGTCCCTCGACGACGAACTATTCTCGCCTGACCATTTTCCACGAATACTTCAGGAGGGCTTGGATGACCTAAAAATTGGAGAGGGCTCGATGTTCTTCCATACGCACCAGACTGAAACACTCCAACAAGGTCTCCCACTTGTGCTCGAGGAACTTGCACTTGCCTTGCGAGAACATCTAAGGGCGTGCAAAGAGGCCCAACAATATCCACTGTTTCTTCAACATCTTGAGCAAGTCTATTGACGATGGATACGGGAAAGTTCTTCTTAATCACTTGCCCGAAATTTCCAGAAGCCGCCAAATGATGATGCATACCGCCATTCACCACAAGAAATTTTTTCCCACGTGAAACTTTAATGTCGGTGATTTGAGTAATATACACACCGGCTTCTCCAACGAGAAAACGACCTGGTTCAACCATAAATGTCGTCCCCGTAAAGCCTTGCTCATGACGGATTTCGGTCATGAGCACCTTCAATTCTTCAGCCAATCGAGCGGTATGTAACTCACATTCATTCCCAAAATAGGGAATTCCCCATCCCCCACCAAAGTCGATAGTGCGTAGTGGGCGGTTAATCTTCTTCACGATCTCTCTGGCAATCGCAATCCCTTTTCTATACTGCGAGACTAACACTGTATAGTCGAGAATCTGTGTTCCTGAAAAAAGGTGAATACCTCTGAATTCAAGGAATGGATTGGCTTCGATTTGAGAAACGACACTATCCAACATTTCTTCATCAACACCAAATGGAGTCGCCTTGCCCCCCATGCGCATCGCTCCACCCAAGGCTTCACCCGTTGGATTGACCCGAACAGCGAGATTGGCTTTCACACCGAGTCGCTCACTGATCTTGGCCACACGATCGATTTCCAATTCAGATTCGACATGAATTTCACCGATTCCGTTCGACAAGACAAATTCCAATTCCTCCTCAGTCTTTCCAGGGCCGGCGAACACGATATGCTTGGCCTCACAACCTGCCTGCTGGGCTTGATAAAACTCTCCACCAGAGGCAATCTCTAGCCCACACCCTCTATGAAGAAAGTGTTTCAGGATGACTTGACACGGATTCGCTTTGACCGAATAACTAATCGAAAATTCATGAGGTAAGGTCTTTCGTAATTCCGACAATTTTCTATCAAGAACCGTAGAATCGTACACAAAAACTGGGGTCCCAAATTGCTCGACAATCGAATCCGCCCTGGCATCCTTGCCGAATACCAACGCGCCGGCGTCGTCGGTAAAATGACGTCTAATAATGTCATAAACGTCAGGCATCAGAAGGTGCTTTCATCATTTGGAGATTCGTATAATTGACTTTGCCATTGGGAGTTTTGGGAAGGCTTTCTAGAATATGAAATGTTTTAGGCATCATATATCGCGGCAACTTCGTTGCACAGAAAACTGACAGATCGTTCAGATTTACTGATCCATGGCTATTTTTCACCACAAATGCCGTCACAGCTTGCCCGAGAATCTCGTCTGGCACTCCGATCACTGCGGCTTCTTTCACCATTCCACTTTGATAAAGCGCCTCTTCGACTTCAGTACGACTTATTCGAAATCCAGCTGACTTGATCATTGAATCACGACGACCGACAAAATACAAAAACCCATCTTCATCCATTTTGACAAGATCCCCTGAATAACACACGATCTCATCAATTCCGCTATGAGACTTCATGAACGGATGAGGGCGAAGGACCTTAGCTGTGAGTTCGGGATTGCCCCAATAGCCTAATGAGACGGTTGGCCCACGATGAACCAACTCTCCCACCTCTCCAGGTTTCGCAGGTTCATTCCGCTCGTTCACGACTAAAATTTCTGTGTTCGGAATGGCTTTGCCCATAGAGGTTGGTCTTCGATCCAACTCCTCGGGAGGAAGATAGGTGGATCGAAACGCTTCAGTTAGCCCATACATGAGATATACACTCGTCGTCGGCAAGGCGTTCCGAAGAATGCCTAGGACGTTCTGAGGCATGGCCCCTCCGGTATTCGTAATGTACCTCAGGTGAGGGAATCTATTCTTCTGTAGGGTAGAATTTGATTGTGACAAAAGATTCCACAATGTCGGAACCCCGGCTAATCCTGTAATCTGCTCTTTTAACAACGTTTGAACAATTTCCTTCGCAAAGACAAACGTCATAAGCACAAGGGTACACCCTTGTTGAAAAGCCGTCATGAGTTGATTCAGTCCAGCATCAAAACTAAACGGGAGCACAGCAAGAATCTTGTCATATTCGGTAATTTCTAAATAAGTCGACACAATCGAACTCCCATTCACGACATTAGAATGGGATAACATCACACCTTTTGGCTTTCCAGTTGAGCCAGAGGTATACAGAATGGCGGCTAAATCGTTGCCAATACAGGAATCCATCCCTGATGAACCATCAGTCGTTTCTAACAATTCATCGAACCAAAAGACTGATGGTGGATATGGCGCATCAGATTCATCCTCAATAATGACTAAATATTTTAATCCTGGAAGTCTGCCAAGAACCTCATCCAACATAGCCAGTCGCTTTCTCGTCGTGATCAGTCCACGCATCTCACAATCTTGCGCAATATGCCCAACTTGCTCAGGAAGCAATAAACCATTAATTGGGACGAATGCCGCGCCAGCCTGAGAAATGCCAAAAATAGAAATAACCAATTCCAGCGATGGGTCAAGGTAAATACCTACACGATCCCGCCGTTCAACCCCAATTTGTTTTAAACCGGCCGCTAATCCTGAAACCTGTTGCAAGACTTCCTGATAGGTCAAAGACTTCGAACGATAAACCAGGGCTGGCTTGTCAGGTGAGCGCTTGGCGCTATTCCACAGCATATGATGGATCAAAAAGTCCATAGGACGGCCTAAACGTCGTCAAAATGACTGATATTTAGATACTAATGTGAGTTCGAGGTATTGAAAACCAACGCGACCGAATCAGTACATTAATACACTATTACCTTCTCTTTCGGCACTCCGATCCAATACTGAAGCAACATTCCCTTGCGATACCAGTACATAAGCTCGGATTCAAACCGCGTCTTGTCATCTGAAAACAGGCGGGAACGAAGATATTGAAGAAACGCTTGAAGAGTTTGTGAATACATATACCGTGGAACGCCAAATAACATGGGAGAATGCGGCAAGCCAGACATAAAGGCAAAAGTTCCCCCATAAGAAGCCACTCGCCGTCGTAACCACTCCATGCTCAATTGCTCGGGCCTAATCTGATGATGGACTAACGCGTCAGGCAAATACACCGGAATATACCCAGCCTGCTCTAATCGATAGATGAATTCAGTCTCATCACCCATGAGATATTGTCCACTATTAGGACCAAAATCAACATTAAATCGAAAACCTTCAGCAAATAGAGAAGAACGAACAGCAAAATTAGGGCCCCACACCATACTCGGCTTATACTCGCCCTCAGGAAGCTTCCAATCTGCGATCACTAAGGCCGCCTTGACGAGGCGGTGTTCAAGATCAAACTTCACCTTGTTGGTAGGAAAATGTGGGAGTATTTTTCCACCAAATACGAAATGATTTGGCCAACGCTTAGCACCCTCCCAAAGACTCAATAGCCAATGCGGGTCTGCAAGAACATCATCATCCGTAAAAACTACGAGAGTCCCTCGAGCCTTTGGTATAGCTGTATTCAGAGCATAATTCTTTCCTTTACGCGGTTCCACGATATAGGAAAGAGGCAATGCATGCCCAAACTGCTCTGCGACTTGTCGAGTCTCTGGGTCATTCGCATTATCGACAAGAACAATTTCCCACTGTAGATTTTTGACCGTTAATGCCGCAAAGCTTTCAAGCGTTCGAGCAAGAATCTGTGGGCGCTTACTTGTGGATAAGACGATAGAAAGATCCATAATATTTTCCTCACATTAATCGAATAAGATGCGCATTTCACCCATGTGAATGTTTAAGATGTGCGATACACCATACCGTCCTTAGAAAGTATTGAATTGTTCGATAAACACCGACCTAAAGAGGATCCTTCACCAGAGAAAAAGAACCATGAAAGATCTACTAGAAAATCATCGATTCTCAGAAAACCCTAACGAAACGAGAAGATCCTCCAGAAACGTTTTAGTATAGTGTTTTTGAGGAATTGAGTCTACCGGCCATAGAGGGCGAAAAATGCCGTTAGGATGACTCTCCGCCCCCTTTAGACCTGAGGACAATGTAAACACATATGACACCAGACAGACTTCCTTTATTTCTTGTATTCACTTGGGACAAATTAGCTAATAACAAAAACTTATAGCAAGTCAAATTCTAGCACATTAAAAATGAAATCTTTTTTCCATCGAAGATCACAACTTTCTGAATTCTCGAGTCGAGCGACCATTAGTGCTAGGAAGACAGATATATGTATTTATACTTAAATATCCTAGATACACCTTCCGATTTCTAAAAATTTAGACGCGAAGAGGCAAAGGATAATCAACGCGAAATTTCTTGATTTCTGTTGTTAAATGATCATGCCTTATCTGTCAAGAAATTCAGATTCATGTTTTCACTCGTAGTTCCTAATAGCTCAATATGAGATCATTAATCTTATTCTCAAACATTCTGCCAAAAGTTCGAATCGGTGATGACTGAAATGGAACATTTGATGGTTGAGGGTGTGTTATCCAGTAGTCTTTCTGTTCAGAAAAAGTCGTAAAGACAAAGTCCTCATCATGCTGTTTCACAAATCGACAGAGAGATGTTAAGCGCTGTTGATTGACGACATTTCGTCGCAAATCTGTGTACTGAGCATCGCACCGTTTCACAAACTCAAATGGGTGGGTCAAAATCACGACGGTTTCTACGCCAAGGTGCCTTGCCTTCCAGAGAACTGACTCCATTTCCTTAATGCTGATTGCGGTAATCTGAAGAGGCCGTAAATGCTGATATCGCCCTACCTTAATATCAAAAAAAGTGAGGACCGGAACTTCGAGCACATTTTCGATATGATGGCGTCCAGAGAATAAATGCAAGTCTTTTGGTTTGGGGAAATAGATGGGTAATGAAATATTTGATGCCAACGGAATATTGAGCGCATGTTGGGCTATGTAGACGGTTCGATCAACCTGCATATTACCCGTTCTTAGAGCCACTGGACGGGGTAGATTCCAATATTCGAATGCCTCTAATCCAACGCGAAATATGCTGATCAAATCTTTCAAGTCTCGATTTGCGCAAGAATCATTAGGCTGCCAGACCCCATCTCGACGATCCATTGCGCCATCCCTAAACTCTATCCAAGCAGGATGTATATGCAATTGGATATCATGTCCCGCATCATTAATACGTTTTGCAATCTGCCCCATTCGATCGAACTCAAAATAGCACGTATTTACCGCTTCGACGAAAAACGTCGCCTTTGCAGCATAGCTCTCGAGTGACTCCAACAAAAATTCTAGTCCATGACTTTTGCCATTCACATAACAGTAGACGGCAGGCTCAGCTACAGGCCGAGCACCTTTAGTCGGATCATTAAATGTGCTGCAAATCGAGAACTCAGTATCAATCGTCAAACAGATTTGAGTCCGCACTTCAGATAAACCTCCTCATCACTCAAACAACGGTAATATAACATATACAATAAGAATATAACCTCAATAACCCTTTTTGATACGAGCGATCAGAAACGAATAGGAACCAACAGCAATCTGCACAAACGATCAACAAATACACCGTTCTCGCACAATTCACACCACTCACAACATTCTTAGCCCAAAGCACGTTGGAGACCTATTTGTCCTCGACTCTTTAACTGAAAGCATGCAGACCTATAAATAGGCCACCTTTTGCCGCACAATCATTAGATCGAATGTAATCCTCAGGATCAAAAATCGCAGAAACAACTTTCTACGACGGTTGTTTGACTTCACGTGCCATGCAATACTACTCATGTTCAAAGCTAAGTGAATCTCCGCCAGCTTACGCTGACGGTTTCATCACGGGTCAAGCTTCGCTTGGTCATTGCCTTCTTACGAAGACAATGACAGCGCTACATCCACCGGCTCACGCTGGCGGTCTTAATACGCAAATAAAGAACGATTTTCAGACAATCACACTGAAGTCAAAACACCCACTTGATGCTGCATGGCCGACACACTTCCTCACCCATTTTTTCATGAATAGAAAATTCCGCCAATCGTAAAAACTGGAATGGTCGTCCCTCAAAAATCCATCATCGTACTTGGAATTGATACACCCATCGGTCTGGCGATCATTCGAGAATTGGGACTTCATGGCCTCCACGTGATTGGGATTGGGCGGAATAAACGAGCAATTGGATTGTATTCTAGATTCCTGAGTAAAGGGCATATTCGACCCACCGATCTAAATGCTTGCTTAGAACTTATTCAAACACTCTCACAGACTCATGGTGGGGCCCCAGTCCTCGCCATTTCTGAAACAGACATCGAACTGCTCAACCGTAACCGAGACATCCTGCTGAATGTCCCGCTGCTTATTCCAAGCGCAGAACGATTCACGAACGTCATCAATAAAAATAAAACCCAAGAAATCGCACGTCGCGTATGCTTGCCCCTCCCTGCAACATGGACGATTGCCTCGCTCGCAGAGCTGAAGCCATTAACAGAGCAACTCACGTTTCCTGTCATCTTGAAATGGCAGAACCCCCATGAAGTTTCAGGGAAACTGCGTGCTCTAGGATTAAGTCTCTTTAAGGCTAAATATTGCTACGATGCAGAAGACCTTAAACGGACACTGGCTGTTTTTTCAGATGTTGGTACATTTCCCATGATTCAAGAATTTTGTCAGGGACATGGCCTGGGACAGATGTTATTCATGCACCAAGGTCAAGCACTGCTGCGATTCCAGCATGAACGTTTACATGAGTGGCCACCTGAAGGAGGGTTTTCTAGTTTGTGTCGTGCTGTCCCGCTCAATAACCATAAAGATTTGATGGCAAAGTCAGAGACCTTGCTCAAAGCACTCGAGTGGGAAGGGCCTGCCATGGTTGAATATCGTTGGGACGAAAGGACTGGGATCGCGAGATTTATGGAAGTCAACGGTCGTTTTTGGGGGAGTCTTCCACTTGCCTTTCATTGTGGAGCTCCCTTTGCCTGGCTGACCTATTGTGTTTGGAATAAGGATCTACCGGAATTAGGGCCTATTCGGTACGATCTCAAATGCCGTTATGTCATCCCAGACGTGAAGCGTCTGACGCGAATCGTCTTTCAACCTGAGCTCATCGAAAATCGAGAATTAGTTTTTCGTAAGATTTCTGAGATCACAAATTTTCTTCTTTCATACTTAGATCCCAAAATGCGGTATTATGTGTTTATGTGGAGAGATCCCAAACCTATGATCATGGATCTCTGGTTTATTGTTCAGAAGTTCTTGAAGATTTCATGAGCACGGCTATGTTTTCTATCGCAGTTTCAATCAATGAGAAACATGTCCTAAAGTACGACTCAGAGAGACTAAATGGATCGTGTAAATGGATCCGTCTGGGGTTGGCATACAACCCAAGAAGCCCAATTTGCATAGGGACATCAAATGAATGTTTAGCAAGCGCTCGAGCCTGACGAATTTCCATTCCTAGCAACAAATCACCGGTGCTCACAGAGAAATCACTCAAATCAGTCGTTCTATGTTTATCAAGATTCACACCACGTTCACTTGCTATCTTTTGCGCGGTAGAATCGGCAGGCTTACCTGTACTCGTCGATAAACCGCAAGACATCGAGGACAGACCCTTCATTCGCGCAAGTTCATGTGCATACGCACTTCTGCAGATATTCCCTTGGCACACAAAAACAACCCGAGCCACATCTTCCCATCTTATCGACACAAAAGAAGTTAGTCGGTGAGAATGGTACTCAACTTCTGCCAGCAATGATCGAACTAAACCCCGATGTGTTCCGAAGCGTGACGACAGCCAGGGTAATTCGGCAGGATCTAACATATGCATAGAGTCAGGGTGTTCAGACGATAAAAGAGACCGACGGTAAAAACGATGTCAAAAAAGCTAAATTATATTGCCCAATATGAAATCGCTGATCGTTGTTCAAACACTCATTCAAATATCAGTTGCTCATGCTAGGGAAATGTGCCAATCGGCTGGACAGGCCTTCTGAAACCGCACCGGCCAGTTGATACCTCACACAACTAGCAATTGCCTAGAAATCGTATGTATCATAAAGAGGCTCCTATGTTCTCAAGCTCAAATACTCGAAACGACGAAACCTATGGCAAGATACAACTCATTTGCGTTAATCTCATCATTTTGTTTTACTTAACCTTAATGAAATGTGCATTTCTTTATCGGTCCTAATTCTTAGGGAGATAGATCATGAAACGTTCCCTCATTCTGCCTCTGACTCTTATCGTGTTTGGTATGGCCACTGAAGCACAGGCTTATATTGATCCCGGCACAGGCAGCATGATTATACAAATGCTCATTGGCGCATCGGCCGCCGTCTACCTTTTTTTCAAAACTTCCTGGTCACGTATTCAGGGGTTTTTTTCTCGCTCAAGTTCCCATCCGGAATCAGAGAAAACGGAAAAAGACAAGAATGACTCTGATCAATAAAAACAAATGGATTCATAGCATAGTATAACGCGTATGTGTCGTCGACATGAAAAAGCTATCTCAATCTTACTGTGTTAATGAAATTCAGCGTTGCGGAGATGAAAAAATACGATTCAATGTCATCCTCTCCAGGTTCTTTATGTACAAAGACGTCACTCAACATTCACAATCAGACTTACGAGCACACCAGAAATCCTCTATAATACTTGGCTATGGGAATACAACTGCCGACACGAAACTGCACCGTCACTCGCCATCCCTCGTAAAGCACGAAAAGCAAGGTCCGCATTGTCTACAGGGGAGGTCTCCTCATTCCGACTCCTTGAGACCACACTAAACGATCTTACAAGTGACATACCATATCTTACGTCGCGGGCTTCAATGCAGTCTCAATTATTTTTGATCTCGCTCATCTTACACAACCCAGGTTGCCACGACCGTACTTTTTCATGAAAACGTGAGGAAACATGGACCCACATCAACTCAAGTCGTCGTTTCGAGATCCAAGCGGGTTTGTCTTTTTTAAAGAAGGGAAAGCCTATCGCCAAATCAATCAAAGTTATTTTGAACACTATGACCAGTTTATGCAGTCTGGCCTTTACCAAGAGCTTATAAATCATCAATACATCGTCTCCCACCAAGAAACAGAACGAACCCCAACCCACATTATTCTGCTTCCTCAGCAATTACCGTTTATTAGCTATCCCTACGAGTGGAGTTTTTCACAGCTGAAAGCAGCTGCCACATTGACGCTTAAAGTTCACCTCCTAGCGCTCAAATATAAGATGAGCCTCAAAGATGCCGCGGCAACGAACGTCCAATTTCTTAGTAGCCGCCCCGTTTTTATTGATACGCTCTCATTTGAAGCCTATAAAGAAGGATCTCCTTGGAAGGCGTATGGTCAATTCTGCCGCCACTTTCTCGCGCCACTCTTACTCATGAAGTATGTTGATTTACGTTGCATTCATCTCCTGCAACGGTTTTTAGATGGCATTCCTCTAGATTTAGCAAGTCGGATGTTACCGTGGAAAACACATTTTAGTTTCTTCATAAAAATGCACATTCATCTACACTCTCGATTTGTCACTCGACACCATCGCGATGATGCGACTCATAAACGAAAGATTGAGATGAGCCTACAACGGCAACAAGCCATGATTGAAAGTCTCTTGCAATATTTGAACAACCTGGATTACGCTCATTCAACTGAATGGGGAAATTATTATGAGAAAACGCTCAATTACACGACACAAACATTTGACACAAAACATCAAATTGTCCGAAAGTATCTTGAGAAAGTCCAGCCTAAAACTTTGTGGGACATTGGCGGAAATGATGGAACCTTTTCTCGGCTAGCGAAAGAGAACAGCCAATATGTATTTTCAACCGACATTGACTTACAAGCTGTCGATCACAACTATCGTCAGACCGTCAAAAACACGGAATCCAATGTTTGGCCGTTGTTTTTTGACGTGACGAACCCGACTCCAGATCTAGGGCTACATGCTGCGCAAGGCAGTTTAGAAAAACGTCTCCACACGATCGGTATTGATTGCATCCTCGCACTAGCGCTCATTCATCATCTCACCATCACCAACAACTATCCGTTTGCATTCATCGCACGATATTTAGCCAAAATGGCACCTCACCTGATCATTGAATTTGTAAAACCTTCCGATTCTTGGGCATCGGAGTTATTAGCACGAAAACAGGATGATCAAAAATTATTTGCCCATTACAATCAACATGAGTTCGAGAAGGTTTTTCAAGAATGGTACACCATTAACCATCAGCAGGGAATAGAGGGAACACAGCGAGAAATTTATCTAATGAACCGTCTTCCTCATCTATAAGGAAAGATTCCAACGTTGCTGAATACGTTTTTTCATAACCCGTATCTGCTCGCTCTGCTAGTTGGGGTGTACCCTATCGCATTTTATATCAGTAACAATTGGTATATGTTTGAAGCATCTCGCAGTATTTTTATCTTTGGCTCGTTCTCTCTGATCGTGTTTGTCGTACTGGGCACTTTCTACCACGTTCTTTCCTGGACCACCGAAAAACTGTACAAAAACCAGCATGTAGTCATGTCACATCGGATCTTTGTCCTGGTGTCCATGCTCGTACTAGGCTACCTGCTCCGTCATACCTTTTTTGAAATGGCTGACAGCAAACTATTCGTCGTATTTCTCATCGGAGTAACAGCTTCAATAATAAGTTGGTTAACACCGACAATCCAGATTGCTCGCATCAACATCATTTTGACGCTTTTATGCCTGGTAAACCTTCTGAGCGGCACCTTTTCCATTCTTCGTACCGAATCAACGGGATTTGCCGGGGCACAAGAGCCTACTCTCCATCCGAGTTCACAAAGCACAATCACGTTTCCAAAAAAACCGAATGTCTACTACATCGTGCCGGACGGGTATCCAAGCCGAGAAGCCTTAAAGAAAGTCTATGATCTGGACAACACACAATTTTACCAGCAATTAGAAAGGTCAGGCTTCACGCTGTATCATTCCGCATTTAGTAATTACATGAGCACCTTGGATTCGATCGGATCGTCATTTAACATGGCACATCACTATTACCGTGGGAATGTTGGCAGCTTTGAACTGTTACATTCTCGTGAATTCATCACCAGCGAGGAAAATTCTGTTGTACAAACGTTCAAACAAAACGACTATCAGGTACATTTTCTTCATCAAGTCGAATACATGTTTACGAGAGGATGTTCAATCGATTTCTGTTATCCGAATGTATTCTGGGGAAATCTTGTTGATATCCTCTTGCCCTGGACGGTGAAAAACGCCATCGGCATGGGACTCGATCAAACCCTGACTGGGTTTGAAAAAAAGCTTCTTCAGCATATTGAGAATATCGCTGAAAAGGACACCTCTCATTTTTTGTACGTGCACTTCTTAATGCCGGCTCATAGTTATCAGCGCGAACAGACCCCAGACGATTTACGGTCTCATCGGAAAGGATTTTCCGAAAAAATTCAACTAGCCAATGATACCGTACATCATATTGTTCAACGCATCATCCAACGTGACCCAGAGGCCCTCATCATTATCAACGCTGATCATGGCTCATGGGGGTTGGGGGTCGCCAATATGGTCGAGAGTGAAGTCCACAAGGGACTGGACCATGAACTCATCGCAATTGACCATCTTGGCGTTCTGCTTGCGGTACGATGGCCGACAGGTCCACCAACGTACCACCAAGAGTTACGAACGAATGTCAATCTCTTTCGGTATATGTTTGCGTACTTGGCTGACAATGAGGCAATCCTGACCGAAAAGACGGCGGACAACGGCTTTATTCTTAAAGGACAGGGAAAGAGACCTCTGGTTACTCAAGTTGTAAAGGATGGGAAAGCACTGGAACGGATGGTGGAGTTACATCCTGTAGACCACATTTCCCCTCTTCGATAAATAGAGTGAGAATTATAGTCGAAACCCACTTCTTTTATGACATTGCCATACTATGGAAAACACATGCCTTGATATTCTCGAAAACTGTGACTTCTTTCCCATGAAGGCAGATCCCACTTTACGACTGCATCCATACCCTCACCTCTTTCGAGCATTAGTCACGAGAATTCCAACGCCATACTGACATATACGGAGCATGAGGAATGACTTGTGCCTCAAAATTCTCCTCGAAATAACGAATCACTTCACGGGGAAATGTCCCCAGCGGGGCACTCTGATCATCTGCATGAGTCCAAAATCGATCCTTACGCCACTGATAGGCCATCACCCAGCCGGAAGAATGGGTTTTCAATGCCTGTTTCAGATCATCAAGGTTTTTGAGTACTGGTGCGCCAAACGTATAATCAATTAGCCTTCCCTGCTCATTTTTCAAATTTCTTTGCTCATTCGTCAGCAGATAAGCATTGTTCATGAAATACAGGGGTTGCGTGGCTCCATAATGACGAGAAAGCAGAGGATAACCTGAAACAATCACATCTCCTTTCGATTGATGTTCCATGATGTATTTTACCGCAATTTTCCAATTGTGATGCTGGACGTCAGAGACGTGGGGAGCCTGAAAGTTCGTTCTGTAATCTTTTATCGTTCTCATAAACCAAGGCATATTGATCAGGATTCCAAGAACTGAAACTGACAACACGCCTGCGACGAACAGCGACCACAGTTTTTCTGGTATGTTCTTTTGCTCATTGAGCATGTTTCCTTTTTCCCATAACCAAACGAGAAGACACGCCACGCCAACTCCCGCAGCCATGTACATCAAAGGCATGACATGCAGGATGTAACGGTAACTTTTCATGGGAAAAACCACGCTATGGAGCAAAAATGGAAGCAGGAACGTGCACGAGACGAATAGTCCAATTTTACTATTTTTCAAGAGACAACTTATCAGAAGAACGGTAAGACTTCCAAATACGATGGGATACTCATCTAATAGTATCCATCGATAGTAACTCCAGTTATCGGCATTTCCCTGTCCCCAAGCGAGGGGTTCCTGCGTCACGGCCATCAGTCTGGTTACTTTGTCTGGAAACAGAAGGCTGCCCACAATTACCCCAACGAGTAATACTAGGCAACTGCCAATGTATTTTTGCCGAATGGGAGCATGGATCGACTTCATACACATCCCAATGCCTCCCATCGCAAGAACATAAACGAGTAGGCCGGAAATCGAAGGGAGTATCAGCGGATGAACATTCCACGCCAACAAAAAACAGCCACCTGCCATGAGCAAAAACAACGGACGAATCTGAAAGGCTTCGCTCCATCTCCGCACCGTAGACTGTGTAGAGTTTTTCGCACCAGACGGTGGGCCAGTCTCAAAACCTTCGTAGAAAAAAAAGACTGTGAGTAAGAACAGCCACTGAAACAGCATGTACATTCTTACTTCGCGAGAATGCGCAATCTCAATAGGGGCAAATGCCGTGAAGAAGGCTGCAATCAGGCCGGCAAATGCTGAGTACCACCTTTGGGTCAACCAATACACGAAAAAAACGACTACGACCCCTAGGACCGCACTTGGAACACGCAGAGCAAACTCACTTAGGCCTCCTACGTAACCAGCCACGGCCACGAGATACGAATAGGAAAGACTACGTTCATAGGCATATCCTGATGGTAATAAGGGAGGATGTCCCTTGAGAAGTTCTTGAGCAACATACACATGAAGAATTTCGTCGATTCCAAAGTCTTTATCGCCAAGGTGTGAAAAACGAAAAATGGCGGAAATACAAACCACCACAATACATCCAACGATGAGGGAGTATCGACCGAAAGAACGGTCTTTCTCTTTAACTCGTGACGAATTTGGGATATCCACGAAGAGTAACGCCCCTTCTCGATAGTCTCAGTTCTGACGCCAACTTAAAATATGATCATGACTTCTCTATACCGCAAAACGACGAGAAGACAAAGAGAAACCATGCGAGGAAATTATCGGCTCTGTCATACACGACCTATGACGAAGAAGCGTTTCCTCACTACGATGACGCCGGCCGCCTTGGAGGTGTCACCTCTTGGCAAGGTGTCGTGGCTGCCAAGCAAGAAGGCGGGACAATCAATGAGCATGTTTGTTTTCGAAGAATTCTAGTGGGTAGCGATGATCACATTTAATGAGCGTGAACACTCAGAGGAAAAATCCACCCTCACACATCCAGCCTGCACTTACACCATGACCCATGCTTCTTGGAGGTGACCTTCGTCGACGTGTGACGTTGAGGATCGATGCAGTTTGAGTGAGGAATTATCCAATTATCAAAGCCGAGCCTACGCGCTCACACTTTTCATTTTCGAAGAATCTTACCACCATCAGCTAAATTTCTAATCAGAAACTGGGACGTTATTTAATTTCATTTCTACATAAGACGCCATCGTGGCTATCGATTGAAAATTTTCCGGCGTAAGTTCTTCATCTGAAGCTGAGATACTAAACTCTTCCTCCAAATAGCTGACAACATCCAGAATACCCAGAGAATCCAACAAGCCGCCTTCGAGTAATTGATCCTCATTTTGTACATTCATTTGACGAGCTTGAGGGATATGCTCAAGAATAAATTTTCGTATTCGTTCCATGATCGCATTCTTATCCATCGACCCATGCTCCTCTCTGCTTACATATCACGGTCACCTTGCATGACCAGCGGTAAGGGTTGTTCACATTCTTCATTGATACCACTACTTGATGCAGGTATCGTATTATTCATGATGACAGGAATGGTGTCGCGGGCCCTGAATCCCAAGGACTCCAGAGATGTAATCCACGGATGCCCTTGAACGATACTCACATCAACTCTCTCGACTCCACGCTCGCGAACAATGTTCACCACTTCATTCACAAGACCAAGAATGATTTCTTGATCATCTGCGGCGAATAAATCCATGATAATCGCACCAGTCCCATTCTGAGAAAAGACCGCATATCCTCTAAGCATGTTTTCAATCCGAGCGGTCATGATCTCACAACACTGCAGCGGATTTTGGCCATATCGCCAATTTAGATAAGACGCCGTTCGCTCCAGACAGTTCCCAATAGTGCCTCCGATAGATTCAGAGAGTTCGGTAAACTCTTGACCACAGTCTCCTTCATGGATCTGAAATGTCAAACCAGCCCTGACTTCAACCTTTCGGTCTAGCCATTGCAAAACCGTATTGCCAACTCTGCTCATTGACTTTTGAGCAAGGCCTGGACTCATCAAAGACTGCACCTTTTGATCGACTCGAAGAGGTTTTGCAAACCGAATCATCTCCCAGGATGACTTGATTTTGAGTCGCTTGTAAATGGCTAGCATGGTTGCACTCGGAAAATCATACCATATCGTGTCTTTCGCGAGTTCGACGCCTTCCAGGCAGGTTCGTTGAAGCTGCAATGCTGGTCCTAGAGAACGATATTCCTCACTGACACAGAAATCTCCCAACACCCACGCAACTTTCCTCATCACACCAACCCACATTGAGCGCGGAAAAGCTGCTGCCGTTCCCATGACTTTAGTATTTTCAGAATCCTGTACCACCCACACTAACGGTTCGCCGAAAGGATTATCACAATAGAGCCATTCGAAACGTTTGTGATCGGCCAATGGTGACAAAAACTTCAAATGAAGAGCAATGATCTCATCGCGATCTTTAGTCAGGTCTGCCTCTCGAACGACATATCCCACTCAATTCCGAGCCTCCTCTACTTCACCCCCCCGACTTTCAACATCTGTCGCACTGCTCGAACCCACTCATGGCGATAAAAGTTCAGATGGAACATCGTTCGCACTTCACCTCCCCATTTCTCATGCCACTCTTTCGCACGTCCATAAAATTCTAATACATGAACGTGCTTCTCTTGGAAAAGCCTCCTGAGCACATCTTCTAGCAGGATATAACTTGGTGATAATTTCTTATGGTCTTCATCATACGCCGTTTTTAACAACGTTAACATTCCGCTTCGTTCTAAGCATAAACTACTCGCGATTGGTTTACCATCCATTAACAACTGATAAATCACACCTTCTCCACGACAACAGAAATTTTTCAGCATCTCGCGATAAAACATCCCTTGGTCATTCGTGGCACTGACGGCGGTGCCTTCTGCGTTCTTCCATCCAGATTGCTCAAGAAACCCATACACCTCAATGCCCGCATCAACATTCTCTGGATTCCGGATTACGACCGTTGAAAATTTCACTCCCTTCTCGTCGAGTCTCCGTTTCCGACGCCTAAGATTCCCGACAAGATCTTTCCCTCGAGCACTCCAGTAGTCGTCAAATGATCCGTGAATTGCAATTTTTGACGTTCGAATATAATCTAAGGACTCGACAGTCTTGGCTTTCTCATATTTCCCAAAACTTGTGTAATCCGGGTCTTGCTGTGTCACGGAAAAGCCTAGCGTATATCCCGGCAAACTTCTGAGCAACACTTGGATTTGTTGGTGAATGAATTCTTTATTCTGCAATAATATCAACCCCATTGGAGCCTGCGACGGTTGAAACGTTCGCCACAACACTTTTGAGGCGGGATCGACTAAGACCATCCCCGGATAGTTCTGGTCTTTCGAGATTCCGAGCAAGGTACTAGAGGTACTAAAGTAGCGAACAAGAGGACAGACAAACTCAGAAGAAAGTAATAGATGGTTGTCGAGGCTCTGATTGAGGGCATCCCATTCTTGTTTATATTGTTCAAAATATTCCTGGGCGGGCAGAAAAGTCCACTCTTCCCTGAGCCCCATCCAGGTCGATCCTTGAATTGTTCCAATAGACGTATCGGATAAAGGCTGAGATTGCTCGCACGTACTAGACAAGAAGCTCATAATTTTCAACCATTCTATATGAAACCATAGGACGTATTAGCACATGACCTCTTGCACACGATTACCATAGTTTTTTTACTTTTCGTCAACTTCCTCTCCACACAACCGGGCCGACTCGTGACAAACCGACGACGCAAAGATCGTGAACAGTAAGACGAGACAATACTTCACACCGGCCTGGATCGTGTCGAATCTTCAACGAGAACATGTTCTTGATCATGTACAAAATCTATAATAAAGGAATCGTAAACGAAACGTATCGATATCACGACCATCAATTCCCATCCGCTTTAATTCAAATGGATCCTCTTGTTCTTCGTTTCCTCCCCAAACTGTGCTCACCGCGCAATAGAATCCTTCTTCCATAACGATTTCCTTAATCTCCTGATTATAGTCTTCTTTCCTTCCACTCGGATACGCAAATGCGATTTCAGAATCTCCAAGGTGAGCGTGAATGATTTTTCTGGAATCACGTACTTCGTCTTTTGCTTGTTCAAGCGGCAAACGAGACAGAATCGGATGAGTGACGGTATGTGCGCCAAATCGCATACCCGATTGACGCATCAATTTAACTTCTTCCCAATTCAACATCAACGCATCCGCTTCATGTTTCATCGGCATTTCCAATGTTTCATATAACCGTTCTATCTTTTGCTGTCTCTTATCGTCAGGCAGTGAACGCATATACAACAACACTCCATCCCTTGTGCTTTCTCTTTCCCATTGTGTGTGAAAACGATACTTTTCTCTACTCCCAAACCCTTCAAGTTCATTTTTTTGTGTGTGAGCAATCGCCCAACAGACTTGGTCATGCCATAATAATTTTCCCGTCCCGATGACATCAGTCGGCAAAAAAAATGTTGCAGACAATCCGAATTCTTGCAGAACGGGAAATGCATTTAGGAAATTATCGCGATAGCCATCATCAAATGTCAGGACGACAGCATTGTTGGGCACATCATGTTTGGCCATCCGTGTCACAGCCTCATGTAGATCTAGGACACAAAAATAATTTGCTAAATATTCCATCTGGGCACGGAAGATCGAGACAGGCAAGGTTGGCAAATATTCTATTGGACCATCGCTAATTCCATGAAATGTCAGAATTTGAACTGTACGAGTTGTTCGTCGCTGAACAGTCGGAAAGGTCCATTGACCTTGCTCATCCGTCTTGCCGTGAAAATTTTCAACCCACGCATTGAGCATTCTGAGGAGGCCAAGAGAATAGACGAGACGTCCCAATGCCTTATACACGACCTGTTTAGGCTCAAACCCCAAGACGTTCAATGTGGACCAGCGCTCCTTTCAAGGCAGTCTTCTCCATCTTCATGATCAAAAGACGCAAGAGGACTACTAGCTAAAGCATGACATGCCCACGGCCTATTCGTTGCTTCGCTCTTGAGAGGGATAGAGATACGCATCTACTCGCTATATTGCATAAGATGACAGAGCCTTCGCCGCGACGGCATCATGCTAAGCAAGCGAGTCATAGTGCCGTCTTAACCAAATCTCCAGCATCATGATATTCCAAATAATACTCCCGTAAAATGAAGTCGTATCGTCCGCATGGCGCGACATAAGTTCTTCTATTCCCGCTTTAGACATGTATCCACGGTCAATCGTCTCAGAACTGAGTAACAGATCTTTCATCATGGCTTTGAACTTCTTATCTGATCGAAGCCATGTAGCTATTGGCAATCCAAACCCATGCTTAGATTTTTCAAGTATCTCTTGTGGGAGCACATCAGCATATGAATTCTTAAAAAACGTCCTTAACTTAGAGCCACGCATTTTTATGTGAGACGGAATCCGACACGCGAACTCCACTAACCGATAATCCAGAAATGGGAATCTAACTGAAATACCCAGAGCATTGGTCATGGTCGTAACCTTAAAGACATCATTGTCGGAAATAGCCAACTTCAGATCAATATAGAGTTGACGGTCCAATTCAGTATTCGCAGGCGCCGCTTTATACAACGCCCCCACAGTGGAGTCAGAAAGATATGCCGAACCAGCTTCAGCAAGAAATTCTTTGGTAAACACCTCCTGCATGGTCATGACTTCAAACAGTCCCCAGGACAGCAAGCGATCTGGATAAGGAGTATTTGCTCTTGCAATATATTTTTGTGCTTTCGTGAGAAATCGATTCTTGGTCAATTCAGACAGAGAGCCAATCAATGGTTCAAGACAAGAGGATCGAAATATAGCCGGAACACATTGATAATAATCGAAGATCTTTTGCGTCGCATAGCGTTCGTTTCCAGCGAATAACTCATCGCCTCCATCACCTCCATACAGAACGTCAATCCCGTGCTCGCGCGCCAACTTTGCACAAAAATAGGTAGGAATGGCTGAAGCATTTCCGAATGGTTCATCGAATGACTCGGCGACAAGAGGAACGACTGGAAAGGCCTCTTCCGCTCGGACAACATACTCAAAATGTTCTGCCCCAAAAGCCTTGGCAGCGCAACGCGAGTAATCGGCTTCATTAAACGGCTGTTCAGCAAACCCGATCGAAAAACATTTTATAGGCCGTTCTGCTAATTGAGTCAGGACACCAACGATAGTACTGCTATCAATCCCCCCACTGAGAAAAGCCCCAATGCGTTCTATATTTCCATCAATGTTCAGACGATCGTGAATGGCATTGGCAAAATGAACTTTTAAATCTTTTGCGAGAGCTTTTTCCCCTCGATTGTCCACCTCAAAAAAATTGACATCCCAATAGCTCTTTGTACCAATCTCTCCGGAACGATACGTCAAGACACAGCCGGGAGCGAGCTTCTGGACTTCATGAAAGATGGTTCTAGGCGTCGGAATAACCGATGTCGAAACGACATCGATGACTGAAGAAGGATTAAGCGAAGGTTTTTCAAGCAATGGACAGGCCAACACTCCGGCTAAACGAGAAGCGAAAATCAACTGATGCTGGTTGAGATAATAGAAAAGCGGATGTATTCTGAAACGGTCAGTCGCGATGTAGAGAGCTTCGTTCCTTCCATCTGACAGCGTTAAGGCAAACTCTCCGTTTATTCTCAGTAAAAATTCAATGCCTTCTTTCACATACAGGGCAAGAAGATTATCTAAAACTTTTGGGCCTTCGCCACCTCGTAAACATAGTTCATCCTGATTAAACAGATATCCATGAAACGCGAGTGTTACAGGTCTATCATGTATGATTTTTTGAGCGATACCTGCGGTTCTTCGAGGGGAAAACCCTACACCGAACGCGACGTGAAGAAGTGGTCCCGTAACGTCTTGGTTACTCTCTTGAGCTCCCATCGCTCGTAACATGGGGATACAATTTGCCGAGTCGACTGCTTTCGACGTATCATGAAGAACAACACCGCAAATACCATTCATCGCGTTCGATTTGACTCCAAGTATTGAAGAGTTTTATGTAATTTTCCCTTGAAAAGGAACGACCTACCAGTTGACGATTAGGAGAGTTCTAGGTGATGGCTTTGATACATGAAAACATTGGCCGAGCTCAATGACGTAGCTTTCGCCTCATGACTTAAAATATTTCTTTCCGAATACGACGACATTGCTAACAAGGAATAGCGATCGCCTAAGAAACACATAACCTGACATCTGTATATGAGATCTCAGGCGAGTGCTGGGAAACATGGTCTTCTCAAAAAGCATACAACATTTTTCCCGTAAGGTCTCTTTCGGAACGATTTTACTCATTCTTAAAAAATACGACTGAAAGGAAAAGATAGGTCACGGGTAGTCCTAGAAGGAGCTCTGTTTTTGACTATACTCACTACAAAATTGATAGTGCTGAATTGTTAATTCGTTGAAGTTTATATCGATTTCTACATCTTGCGGCACGTAAATACGCTGAACTCCTAGTTCCAAACGCGGTCAAGCTCTGTTTACAGAAAGAAACCATGAAAAAGTCGTAACAAGCCCTTCATCTTTTTTGAAGAATGGAGGAAAATTTTTCTTCACCCCTATTATTTCAACGGGAGGCAATGAATGTCTTAGTTTCGACTATCTCCTCCCGATTCAAGAGTTTCTTTTGGAACGCTTGTCGGGTCATATCCTCTAAAAAGAAGAACACACCCAGCAACAACCTTTAGGAAAATTTCAGGCACTGACGCTCAAACCATTTCACATTCCGCACTTACGATGGCAAAACATCTTCATCAGGACTTTTCGCTCACTAAGTTCTCATTGCGACCACGCGCCGACATGCACAATTTAATAATTTCACGAAGTAGGGACTTATTCATGACGGAGATTATAGCAAAATAAATTCCCATCCCAATCAATACGCACAGACCAAGACGCAGGGCTACATACATTTCAACAACCATCAACACTTTCCGCATGACGACTTCTACGCCTATGACCATTGTCAACGAAGCAACAATAGGGCCAATGAGAGCTTTGTGGAAATCTCTTAAAGTCACATTGGCAATCGGGAGCGCAATCAGAAGCCTTGCATAAAAAAATACGACGGCCACGACAGCATAGGCTGTTGCAACACCTAATATTCCCCAACGAAGACCGAAATAAAAGGCCAGGAGTGTAATAGGCACAGACACCATCAACAAGTAAAGATGTTCACGAGTTCGTCCTGTGCTCAAATGGATGGTGCCGGCCGTCGTTCCCACACTCTGAAGCATTCCGACCATACAGAGAACCTCAAAGACTGGAAGCATCGGTAACCATTTCTCCCCAAATACCACAGATACAAAATCATCAGAAACGACAAAAAGACCCGTCATCATCGGAAAGGTAATAAAAGCAATGGTTCCAACGGCCTTTAAATATACCTCCCGGAATCGAGACATCTCTCCTTGCAATTTTGACAATGTTGGGAATAACACCCGTATCAGGACACTGCTGATTTGGCCCATCGGATACAGCATAATCTGATACGCCATAGAATAATATCCTAACGCTTCGCTTCCTAAATACTTTCCGATCAGTAATTTATCAGCGTACCTGGTCGAGTATGAAAGGATATTGGCTCCGAATACATCGAGACTAAACTTCGTAATCTCTCGAGTTTCTTCCCAAGAGAATTCCCATCGAGGAAACCACCGCGCGTATCTCGCGACCAAGATCCCTGTGATCGCTGAACCTACCATTGGTTGAGCCACAAGACTCCACACTCCCCATCCAAACCATGCCATGGTTACGACAAGAAGGGCACCCATCATGCTCCCGACAATCTTGGCTCTCGCAAGATGTTCAAATTGCATTTCTTTATAGAGGAGCGATCCAGAAACCACAAAGATACCTGTCAGCAATAGATTAAATGACAAGACCGTGATCACTGTCGCCACACGCTCTTCAGCATAAAAATCCGCAAGAACAGGCGACAGGAGGACGAGCACGAGAGTGGCCACTCCCCCTATCAATACATTGAGCCAAAAGCATGAAGACAAGACGGACTGATTAATAGATTTTTTCTGGACCAGAGCCGTTCCGATTCCAAAGTTCGAAAATATTTGTGAAAATGATGTAATCACGAGTGCCATGCCAAATAGCCCAAAGTCTTCAGGAGTCAACAGCCTGGCTAGACACACAGCCGTAACCATTTGAATGCATTGGGCGAAAACTTGTCCTCCACCTACCCAAAACACGCCTTTGACAGCGCTCACACCCAAGCTTTTTTGTTTTTTCACAAGTTCTTCTTTTCTAACAGAAGTCGTATTCACATCATGGCTCATCGCATGAATATTTCTTTCAACACATAATGAACTGATCCGCAACGTCAATCGGCGACCACATTGGAAAAAAGGAAAATGAAGGAGGGGTACCTGTTCTTCCCCTTAGAAGAAACGATTAACTACATTGATAGAATTCGCCGCGTCTGGTATCTGGAAGGGGCAAAAATTCGAATACAGGTGTTATGAGCCAGAATACTCAGCCAAAGACAGCATGCCGCACATGAGAAACTGACTCAGTTTGAGGCTGCAACAACCTTCGTCATCAATACTTAAGGGGAAATTTCTGAATCAAACTTACCCCGATATCCTAAATCTCGAGCTTTCTTTGCCGACTGTTTAGCCAAGTCGATCTCGCCTTTTTTTCTATAGGCCTCAGCAAGCCAGGCATGACTGACTTTGGATTTTTCGTCCATCATAATAGCCCGCTGCAGCCTGGCAACTGCGTCTTCATGCTCACCAATTTCACTCAGATATCGACCGTATTGAGCATGAGTCACCGCATGTTTTGGGTATAATCTGACTGCATTCTCAAAATATTTCATGAGGTAGCCAGGTCTGTTCAGAAACTTTACAACACTCACACAAAGCGTTAATGCCTTTGGATGATTAACCAGTCTTTCCAAAACATAGTCACATTCATGGAGTGCTCGCCGATAATTCCACAAAATCCACTTCTGTTTTTTTCTCTTCATGGCAGCTTTCACATACTCAAGTATTCTGATTGTATGAGCGCCGTCTACGAGAGAAATCAAGTGAGCGATAAATTTATCACGTCTCCCAGCATAATAATCGTGATTCAGGGTATAGCCCCGTGGATCATGCCCAACTCGCACCACCTCCGCTAACCTCACGATATCGTTTCCCTTTGAAAAAACTTCACTCTGTGGAGAAAGCCTCACGGCGGCTTCACCGAGAGACGATTTTCCTATGAATGCACCCATGACAACAATTCCCACAAGCAAAAATTTCAAAGAATGCATGTTTGTCCCCCATCCATAACTTCACTCCGGTATAACTCTACCCAGCAATACACAGTCCGTATCTATGATAGTAACACTTTTTCATACATTGTTTTATAACCAGACGTGGTCACATCCCACGACCGTTCTTTTCGTACCCAAGTTTGTCCTTGCGTTGAGAGTCTCGCATGAAGGGCATTGTCACACAATACATGTTCCAGCTTTCCGACCAAAGATTTCGCATTACCTGGTTCAAATAAAATTCCTGTTTCGCCATCACGGATAAGCTCACGATGTCCAGAAATATCACTTGCTAACAAAGGCTTTCCTGCAATCATGGCCTCAAGGGGCTTCAGCGGAGTCACAAGTTCAGTCAGCCTCACCGATATTCGAGGATAGACCATCACATCAGCCAATCCATACACCCCGGGGATTTGTGTATGTGGAAGCCGACCAGGCATCACCACATGCTTGTCAATACCTAGTTCCCGCACCTGCGCCTCAAGTTCTTCCTTGACCTCACCACCTCCAACTAACAGTAACACGATATCCTTTCTGCGACGTAAGAGGTCTGCAAATGCCGTCACGAGCAGCTGAAGGCCTTCGTATCGATAAAAACTTCCAATAAAGGCAATCACTTTTTTCCCTTGAAGATTCCACTTGGTCCTTAACTCTTCATCTGCTTCAGAAAGTTGAAAATCATCAAGATTGACACCGTTCGGTATAACTGTGAGTTTTTCAGGATTCAATCCCCGATTAAGCAAATCATTCTTCACGCCTTCACATAATACTGCAATCTGCTTGATTCTTCGACAGGTCCAAGATTCGATATTCCGAAGAAGATGATATTTTAGTGAACCCTGAGCGTAGGTTCCATGATCTACAGCCGCATCTTCCCAAAACGCCCGAATTTCATAGATCACAGGAATACCTAACTTTTGGCCAGCCCACAGTGCCGCTATAGCATTCAAGACCGGCGAATGGGCGTGTAAAATTGCAGGGCGCTCAATTTTTGCCACTTCAAGTATTCGTTGACTGAGGTTGACGATCATTCTTATATGACTCGTAAACCAACCCTGTACAGGGTCAGCAAATGAGGTTCGATAAAAACACAATCCTTCAATTTCCTCCTCTGCAATTTTCTGCCCCGACCATGACAATTCATGCTTTGGCGATGTTAAACCGACTGGCCTCCAGCCTCGCCTCTGTTGAGCTCGTAAAATATTTTGCGTTCTAAAAGTATACCCACTGTGTAGTGGCAAACTATGATCTAAGACATGAAGGATCTTGAGGGGCGAATCAGCTTGCGTCACGCGCACACCTATCCAGTATCTCCACGATTCGTTGACCGGCATGACCATCCCAAAATTTTGGTCTTTTGTGTTTCTTACTCTGACTAAGTTGATGGCGAGCGTGATAAAGAATCTGTGCCTTGGTCGTCCCTGCTAAGACATTCGTTCCTTGAGTCATTGTGATAGGACGTTCGGTATTCTGTCGCAACGTGACGCAAGGAACCCCCAAAATCGTCGTTTCTTCCTGCAGGCCACCTGAATCGGTCAAGACCAATTTGGCATTCGCTGTTAAGCAAAGAAAGTCAAGATAGCCAAGCGGCTCAAGACAGTAGAGACCTGACTCCCCGATCGTTTGTGGAATCAATGACACGAAATACGATTGTAGTTGAAACTCTTCTATTCTCTTCTTGGTTCGGGGGTGAACAGGAAATACGATCGGCATATCCTGTCCCAGCTCCTTGAGCGCTTCGAGAATCTGCTGCAAACACCCGGGATCATCGACATTACTAGGTCGATGCAATGTCATGACGCCATAGTCCCTTTGCCAACCTCGTTGTGAACGTGTACGCCTTGCAACGTTCGTTCCCAGAGAAGAAGCAGTCGGTCCCATGCCCTGAGATAAACCCAAACGATCCAAGATGATCGATTCTTGAGATTTCGTTTTATGCTTCAGCAAAGAGTCAACCATGGTATTCCCGACAAAATGCACTTTCTCTTTGGAAATGCCTTCTTTCTTCAAATTCTTCTCAGCACTTTTCTCGGTGATGAAGAGAAAATCGGAAACCACATCTGTTAACACTCTATTGACTTCTTCTGGCATGTCCCGATCAAAACTCCGCAATCCGGCCTCCACATGCGCGATACGAGGGCGAAGAAGTTTCAGCGTGGACGTCGGGCCAGGATAGGTAATTTTGGAAGCAACCAATGAACAGGCAATCGTGGAGTTGACATCTCCTACCACTATGACAATGTCAGGTTGTTCATCAAGAAGAATTGACTCAAACCGCTTAATAATCTCTCCCGTCTGTTGGGCATGAGAAGAAGAACCGACTTCCATATCGACATCGGGTTTGGGGATACCGAGATCCACAAAAAAAGTTTGTGACATCTGTGCGTCATAGTGCTGCCCAGTATGAACGAGTCGATACTCTATCTGACGATCGCTTAACGAGTTATGCGCCTCAATCGCATCAATAATAGCCGACACTTTCATGAAATTTGGTCGAGCTCCAGCTACTAATATCAATTTCATATTTTACTCCTGCACGCTCTGAAAAACATTCACAACCGACCTGGCGACTTCATCCCACCCGTGATGTCGAGCGAATTGGACAATCTGCGTTCGATCCCAGGATTTTGACAAGCCTTGTTCGAGCGCATTAGCAAGATCATGTTCATTTCTTTCTGTTAATATTCCCACTGTCGATGATGATATAATTTCTGGAGTGCCCCAGATCGCCGTCGCGACAACTGGAGTCCCGCACGCCATAGACTCCAGCACGACATTCGGCCAACCTTCACGACTACTTGCCAGACAAAATAAATCAGCTGCCGAATACCATCGATACAGGTCACTATGCGCAATATCGCCACTCAAGTGAACGTGATCGCTCAATTGCAATTGAGCGACTAATTCTTGAAGTGGACCACGCTCCGGCCCTTCACCAACAATCACTAAGTACAACTGTTCCCTGCTCATCCTCTCGGTCACTTGATAAAAAGATTGAATGAGAAGATCAAACCCTTTCCTGGGAATCAGTCCGCCAACCGACAAGATAATCTTCTTGTCTGGCAAGCCAAGCTGTTTCCGCGCTTCTTGTTGAGGGATGGGGAAAAACTTTTTTGAGTCTACTCCATTTGGGATGACCGTGGTATCTTCTTGGCGACTGCCGAGAGGAAGCATGGCCTGCTTTAATGCTTCGCAAACCGCAATGGCATGCGTCGCTCTGCGCAACGTATAAGAAAGAAATTTCTGAATAAGATAAAAAGACGCAAATTGATTTATATCACTTCCTCGGGCAGACACCACAACTGGCCGACCAAAATAGGCCCCCAATAATACGCCGACAAAACCATCTGGATACACATAATGGGCATCGATCACATCGAACGGATACACCTTCTCCAGTCTTTTTACGAAGGGGAGCACACTCAAATACATCAACCATCCATGAAGAAACATCCCAATTTTAGGGATCATAAAATAACGAGGATGGTGAACAGCAATTCCTTCTATCTGTTCCTTTGATACAACCTTTCTAAATTGCCACCGATACGTCAGGTTTATGGGGGGCCAATAGGGCACTGGAGCCACAACTTGTACTTCATGTTGCGGCAACTGTGCGACGGCAGCCATTCTTTCCTTAACGAATACCCCGTGATGTGACCAAACATTATTCGGAAACAAGGACGTAAACGTCAGAATTTTCACTATTTAGGTAACTTCTTTGTTAAAAATCTTCCTTGCACATCACAAGGATTCACGAATTGACTGAACGATGATCGAAGGAAGCTCCATCTCCAAGAACCACACTTTGCACATCTCTTCACACAAACTTCCAAAAGTGACTTCAGCATATATGAACACGGTTTAAATACTCTTCACTTAATCTTACAAAGTCTTCTTAATCTCATCCCTTTAGACGTCAAATTGACGCCTCCATAGCTGTAGCATAAAAATAGCCCATAATTCGGTAGAGCGGTCACGAAGTCCGCTTAGATGTTGATCCCAAATTTTCTGAACAGTTTGGCGATCTAACCAATCACTCTTTTGACTTGAAAAAATAATATCAGACGCCATGGCTTTGAGATCATGACGAAACCATCTTGCCACCGGAACCCCAAACCCCATTTTACTTCGATAAAGGACATCATTGGACAACAGTCCCTCTAAGGATTTTTTGAATATTCGTTTCCCGCTCGTACCCTGTAGTTTCAAAGATGGCGGAATACTCGCCGCAAGTTCCATAAACACGTGATCGAGAATCGGTGCGCGCACCTCTAGGGAATGAGCCATGCTCGCGCGGTCGACTTTCACCAAGATATCGTCAGGCAAATACGTTTTGACATCGACATATTGAATACGCGCAATAGGATCTGCACCCCTGGCTCTTTCATAGTAAGATTCAAAAACATTCATGGTGTCATAGTGACTCAAACCTTCACGGATTTGCCCATGAAAGATATCGCTCTTGAGCTCAGGTTTCACGGCAGAGATCGATCGAAAATACCCTTCAATATGTGAACACGCAAGATTTTGAAACGTCGCCTTGCCTCGAAAGACTCTTGGAGCCCAATCGGCTTTCGGATAGATAGCGGCCAAACTTCCAAATAATAATCGGCGTAATCCACCAGGAAGGAGCCCACGTAATTGTTGTTCTCGATTATCGAAGACATACCGTCTGTATCCTGCGAAAAACTCGTCACCCCCATCCCCGGACAGCGCAACCGTCACGTGCTCTCTGGCCAACTGAGAAACGTAGTAGGTTGGAATGGCTGAGGAATCTGCAAAAGGTTCATCATAAAACCAAGCCAGTTTTTCTGTAATACCCACGGCATCAGGACGAACGACTTGCTCAAAATGTCGAGCGCCAAATTGAGTCGCCACTTGCCTAGCATAATCCAGTTCGTCAAATTCTTTTTCTTCAAACCCGATTGAAGTCGTCGTGACAGGTTCCCCTGTGATCTGTGTCATCAGACCTACCACAGAGGACGAGTCAACGCCACCGGACAAAAAAGCACCTAATGGAACTTCACTGATTAAGCGAATTCGTACTGCTTCATTGTACGCAGCCAACAATTGATCGCACCACTCCCGCTCAGATTTGACTAAGGTGCGGGAAAAATCAATATCCCAATATTCTTCATCTCTTAAACCGTGTTCTGAAATGACGACATAGTGGCCAGGCAGCACTTTTCGAACAGATTTAAAAATTGACTTTGGCGCTGGCACGTACAATAAAGAAAAATAATCGGAGAGCGCCTCAAAATCGACATCACGAGAGATATCAGGCACTGCTAAGACGGCTTTCATTTCAGATCCGAACACTGCCCGTTTCCCATCGTAAGAGTAAAAAAGTGGTTTTTTGCCGACTCGATCCCTTGCGAGGAGAAGTTGCCGTTTACGACTATCCCATAGAGCAATCGCAAACATTCCGCGTAATTCCTTAAAACAATCTTCACCTTTTTCCTCGTATAAATGCACAATGACTTCTGTATCCGAACGTGTTTTAAAGGTATGTCCTTTAGCAAGCAAAAATTCCTGTAACTCTTGAAAGTTATATATTTCTCCGTTGAAAATCACCCAGACGGATTGGTC
The DNA here is from genome assembly GCA_965223675.1 of Nitrospirales bacterium. GTDB lineage: Bacteria > Nitrospirota > Nitrospiria > Nitrospirales > UBA8639 > JAGQKC01. The sequence continues at coordinate 2,100,610 of OZ245013.1, forward strand.
TTCATTTGTCTGTGGTTGATGGCCTCCTTCTAAATCGATAATCGACAAGCGACGATGCGCCAATCCAACTGGACCATCAGAGAAAAACCCTTCTTCGTCTGGCCCACGATGAACAATCGTGTCTGCCATTTTTTTTAATAAAGGAACAGGGACCGGATTTCCAGTCCCGACATTGTATACACCACAGATTCCGCACATCGTTACACGCGGGTTCCCTTCACTGATTTACGAGCGAGATGTTAGATAGGCCATGATTCACTTTTTCACCATGAGACCGGCTAAACAGCGAATCATAGACTGACAGATACTGGTCCACCATCGCTTGCAGACTAAACCGACTCTCCGCCAAACCTCGACCAGCTTTTCCATGCTGTCGAAGTAAATCCGCATCCGTTGCATACATGGCAATGGCTCTTGCCATTGCCAATGGATCCTTGGGCGGCACCAAAACGCCAGTGTCTCCCTGCTTCACCAACTCTGAATTCCCACCCACATCTGTCGCGACAATGGGTAAGCCACTTGCCATTGCTTCGAGAATGGTATTCGAAATGCCTTCAGCTTGAGACGGAAGGACAAAGAGATCAAAGGCTCTCATCAGATCAGGAATATCATCACGTTCACCCGACAACCACACATATGGCGATAAACCTTCATCTTGAATGACTTTTTGAATTTCGAGCCTCAATGGTCCATCACCGACTAAAACCAGACGCACGCAACTCGCAACATCAGGAAAGACCTTTCGAAGTTGTACAAAAGCTCGCACTAGTGTTGTTTGATCCTTGACCGTTTGCATTCTGCCAACCGTTCCAATAATAAATTGTTCCGAAGAGGCAAATTCTCTAGGAAGAATCTCTCGTTGACTTTCTGTCGCCGGACAAAATCGTTCAACATCAACACCATTATAAATTTGGCTAATCCAACGACTCTTGATTCCTATGCTCTGTTGTAACCATTGAGCAAGATCTCCGCTCACCGTGATAAAATGATGAATCCACAGCGCCATAAATTTCCGAAAGATCTGGAACTTACGACTCGCCCCATATTGATCATGCACATCACGTCCATGTTCTCCATGAACACGAAAAGGAACACCTGCAAAAGTCGCGGCGATCGCATATTCCATCGTCGGCAAATTACGCGTGTGCAAGATTGTGGGTTTCAACCGCTTGATCACTTCCCATATTCGTAGATAGGAACTCCAATTGAGCCCATCTTTCTTATAAATCGCGATCACCTCCACATCAGCACGCGTGATTCGATCTCGAAAGTCGGTAAAATCCGTTAAACACACAATCGCATGTCGATAACGATCGACTGGCATGTGATTAATCACATTAACAAGCCCATTTTCTAATCCACCCATGGCGAGTCGATAAATCAAATGGAGAACGAGTGGAGGCTTATGTGTCACGTGATCTCTATGGGCCATCGAATGCACGACAGAACTTTGGCGTCAGAGCCATACCCCTTAATTCGACTTGTAGGGTCAAGATGTGTGTCACCGTCACTTCTTTCCACTTATCAAGTTCTCAAGAATCAATCCACAATCTTCCCAACGACAATGTTTTTCTACAAACCGTCGTGCTTTCAATCCGCATTCTTTTCGTAACAAAGGGTCCTGAAGAAACGTTGTGACTTCGTTCGCAAAGTCGACAGGATCATCAACAATGCGTATACCATCTTCTGGGCTCACGGCAATTCCTTGAAAGGCGTTAGTGGTCCCCACCACTGGCAAACCCATCGCCATCGCTTCAAGTATTTTATTCTGTACACCTCGAGCTATTCGCAAGGGGATCACCGCAACGGCGGCATCGGTTAAATATGATCGAACATCTGGAACAGTCCCTGTCACATGCACAAGTCCTGATCTCGCAAGCTTCAGAACCTTGCTATCTGGTTTCCTCCCAACGATAGTGAAGGAGACATTAGGAACAGACTGAGCAATACGGGGAAGAATGTCTTCACAGAAAAATCGGGCTCCATCGATGTTGGGGAAATAATCCATCGCTGCCGTAAAAACAATGGACGGCTTGTCATTGCCAATTTTAACAGAGCCGTTACGATCAAAGAATTCTAGATCGACCCCATTGGGCACCACTGAGACTGATCGCTTCGCCATGACACGGCAAAAGAGTTGCGCCTCTACAGAAGAAACAAACATTGAGTGATCAAATTCTTCTGCAACGGTCTTTTCGTACTGACTCAGTCGTGTGGCTTCTAATCGATACAGCCATGAGAAAGGAAATGGCTGATACTCAGCATATGCTCGCCATTTCTCTGAGTCCAGATCGACGAAATCCATGAATTTGGGAACATCATTCACATTTCGAACATATTCTGCCATGGGAGACGAGAAGGCAAGAATGCAGTCGATTTGGATGGATTTCAAAATCGCATGAATCTTTTGCTGCAATTCTCTCGAGTAAAAAGCTCCAACTGATAGAGCTTGCCCCTTCAGGAATGCCTTACCCGTCGGCCAGAATTGTTTCACAGTAGACCGACGTGCCGTTTCAACGATACGACACAGTTTTTTCAACTCACTGACATACTGAAAATCTTCTTCATCATCCACCAAACACGCAAGATACACGTTATGGGAATTGGAGAGATGTTGAATTTGATGATAGGAACGGATCTTATCCCCCTTGTTCGGAGGAAATGGAATCCGATGAGCAAGATACAAGATATTCATGACTGATGATCAGCGAGCCTTCTCAAACGTGCAGAAACCGATGTGAAATGACGATGCCTAACATGGACTCGACGCTCAATCTCCCGTTTCTTCAGTTATTTCGGAGCGTTAGGGAAGATACTTGATGATTTGGGGGCCCAGGAGATTAGCCACTGAAAGGGGCAAGGTCTTCCAGATTGAGATGAATGGCTGAAACTTCGGATTCGTCGGACTGACATTCGGGATGGCGCCTCCCTTAGGAAGATAGTATTGGTACTGGAGTGGTTTTGGTTCAAATCCCCAATGACGTTTAAAGTCATACGCACCCGTCCCTTGCTTGCTTCGACCAAAATCAAAGACCTTGTAACCGTGCTCCCACCCATAACGCATAAGTTCCCAATACATAAAGTCGTACACGGCATATCGCAAAAACTGAGGAAGCCCACCACCGTAATACGGCAAAAGCTGGTCTTGATAACAAAAGGTCATAACCGCAGCCGCCATTTGATTCTGGTACCAGACAGAGAGTATTTTGCACTGACCTCCAAGCACGTCAAGCAGGGCCTCAAAAAAACGATACGGAAACGCTGGAGTTCCGAGATTTCTTAAACTGGTCGTATAGATCATATAAAACTCTTTGAGAAATTCCTTCCCCCCGACTTTCGACTCCAATTGATGATTCTTTCCCTGCCGAATCATTCGACGCTGTTTCCGAGGAATCGCCATCATATTTTTTTCTTCTCCGTCATATATCTCACGAGAGAAAGCGTAATACAATTCTTTAATGGGAAGGTCAATGGCTTTCGCCTGGACATGCCGTAGTTCGAGAAAATCAACGGCCAACTCACGAGAAAGGCTTTCGGCTTTTCTTTGCAGCAGCTCAACCGCCTCAGACGACTCAGCACAAATTCCACCGTACACACCGAATGGGATGGAGATCAGCACGTGGCCGCGCAATGGCTTTTTCACTAGAAATAAAGGCAGCACTCCTTTGATGACCTCATCCTGCATGACTAGATAATACATGGAGGTATAACCAAAAACCTTTTCGATGACTGTTTTCCAATTAATCGTATGGAAAAACGTACCTTCCGATGACCTTGCGACAAAATCATCCCATGGTCCTCGACTGACTGGCGTATAGGAGTTGATTTGCATTAATTCAGGCTTTCCGAATTCTTGTCATGTTTTTCGAGAAGAGAAGATATTGAAATCAACGCAAAAACTTCCGAATGGTGTATTCTTTGACTTTTCGAGCATGTGTAAAAATGATAATTTCTCCCAACAACCCGATTGATCCTACCTGTACTCCTAACACCATCAACAACACACCCAAGATCAACAATGGTCGATCGGCTAATGCTGTCACTCCAAATATTTTTTCCACGACCAACAGAGAAGACACGAGGAAACCCGAGGCGAATAGACCACTCCCAATGAGGCCAAAGAATCGTAAGGGCTTTTTGGTAAATTTAAAAAGAAACACCACCGTAAGCAAGTCCAAGATGCGTCTGAGGTAAACACCAGGGCGATAGATACGGTGCTGACCATCAGCTGGATGTTGAGAAATATCAACCTCTCGAAGGCGAAACCCTTTTTGGTGAGCCAAGAGTGGCAAAAATCGATGGAGGTCGCCATAGATCGCCACCTCTTTTGCGACTTGACGTTTCATTGCACGAAGGCCGCTGCCAAGATCATTGAGAGTCATCCCTGTTAACCGATTAGCGAGTCCGTGAAACATTCGCGTCTGAAGTCGATTGAACCAGGTATCGATCCTTGGCCACCGTCGTGTGACGACTAAATCATGATCTTCATCCAACGCGCTCAGTACTTTTTCGATGCCTTCAGGAACGGTTTGAAAGTACGCGGGCAACGTAATGATGACCTCTCCCGTCGCTTGCTCGAATCCAACGGCCAAGGCCATAGACTCACCAAAATTATAAGGTAACGTGATAGTTCTGATTAGGCCCTCTTTCTCTTCAAGTGTTTCAAGAGACTGCACAACCGTGCTATCTTCCCCATCAATAACAAAGATAAACTCAAACGTAGAGGCAATCTTCGCGAGAATAGCCGAGTAGGCATAATAGACGGCTTGTACGTCTTGAGCCCTTTCGACCACCGGCACGACTATTGAAATTGAAGACTTGAGTTGAGCGAAAGTTTGAGCTTCTTGCATTATGCTGGTCCTAGATAATTCTAACGAAACTATTCCCATACAGGATTTCCGTATTCAGGAAATGCAGCAGGGTGCCGCGCCGTCTACAGAAGTAACCCCAAAACCGATGAGTTTATGCTCAAACTGTCTTTTTTGATACAATACCGCCGCTCACCAAACGACCGGGATGATAATCTCCGGTCGATAAGACCATTTCTCCTAGAACCCCTAGTGCAACCAAATGGCCTGTTAACGCTAAGAACATAAAAGCCACAGACGGAAGAACGATTCCAGAGACATCTGTGACCATAAAGACAATTAACGAGCTTATGCCTGCCATCAATGTAAGGATACTCAGTTTGCCAAACCAGAGTGCAGGCCGCGATGAAGATCTAACGATCAAGCTCACGACAAATAAATCTAAGAACACACGCCAGGCCCGCGAAAACCCATATTTACTCGCCCCAAACTCTCTTGCATGATGTGTCACAACAACCTCCGCGACCTTTGCCCCGCTCAGCGTCGACATGGCTGGAATAAACCGATGGAAGTCTGCATACAAAGGTAGCTGCTTGACGACCCTTCGCTGATACGCTTTGAGCGAACAGCCATTATCATGAATCGGAACGCCTGTAATTTTGCCGATGATCCAATTCGCAACTTTTGAAGGAATCTTCCGTGAAATGAGTTTATCTTTTCTGTTTTTGCGCCAGCCACACACAACCCCATAGCCTTCTTTGAGCTTTTCCAAGAGTTCAGGAATATCTTTGGGATCATTTTGTAAATCACCATCCATACTCACGACAAATTTACCACGGGCAGCCCGAAACCCCGCGCCCATCGCGAGCGTCTGTCCATAATTTTTCCTAAATTCAACGACCCGAACAGAAGGGTGCTCACGATGGAGCTGCTCTAACACAACAGGCGTGTTGTCTGTGCTCCCGTCATCAATAAAGATGATTTCATACGGTTCCCCAAGCGGCTCGCAGGCAGATACAATCTTGTCAAAAAGCTTACGCGTGCTTTCGTCTTCATTGAAAACTGGAACGATAACCGAAAGCGCAGGTCGTTTTTTCATCACACGATCATACCTATCTCAGTATTCGCCATTGCGGAAGACTGGCCGTGAGACCTACGAAACCTTGATTCACTGTGGCCGTACGTGCGGCGATCGCCGTCCCCTTAGACTTCTGTTTAATATGACTATATGAGAGGTTACCCGACAACCAAGGCAACAGTACGACACTCACCCCCACTTGCCCTTGATAACTTCTGACATTGACACTATTTCCTGAAAGCGACTTGTTTCTTGACACACCACCCTGCACGAACCCAGAAACACGCCGAGCCAACGGATACGAGAGGGATAAGACCCCATTTTGCGTAAGGACCCCTGAAGTGCCAAGACCACCACCATTCGTTACACTTTGGTTATAGCCTAATCGTATTGAGCCAGGGTCAAACCTCTTGGTAATCGACGAATTCGTCGTGAAATTCACTCGTTTCACGGATTCGGTAAATGAAATCCCGCCATTAACATTCATGTTCATGGTTGGACTGAGGATATGGTTGACCCCTCCCGTGACGCTATGTGTGACGACGGTATCTCCACCGCTAATATTATTAATATTTGCAGAATAGTTCCCTCTTAGCTGGGTCCGAGGAGATAAGTTATACCCAAGCCCGGCCCCGAGAGTATGAGACAGAGAATCGTTTAAGTCGTCCTGAACAAAGGTGGTATAGCGATTGAGATAGCGCGCATTGGTTGTCCAGCGTGGCGACAACGCATATCTCACGATGACTCCCGCTCGATTTTGAAACGAATTATTCCCCCGACTCCGACTGGTAAATACCCCCTGATTTCCTACTCCACTGCCAAAGCCACTTCCACGGAATTGATTGATACCGCCTGCGCCCGGGCCAATTCCTCCTTGATTTATCGCCTGGGCGGTTTCCTGGTCTTCGGGATCCCCTGCAAAGGCATAGCCATCTAATTGTGGAGAAAAATTAAACGTTTCAATTAATTGGACTTCAAGACCTTTGTAACGTTTCGTCAGAAAAGGTAAATCGATCCTAAAATTAGAATTGTGTGAATAGGCATTCGCAGAGGAATTGTTCACGTAAAATTGAGCAATTCCCGTGTACGTTCCTGATAGGACAACATCGGCACTAACATATTCGAGCGTTAGCGATGGACTCACAAACGTTCCGAAATCATCTTGCTTATTCTGTTTGCTCTCAAAGAATAAATTATCAGTGTATGTTTCGGTTACATTAATCGAGGAATAAAGTGTTACTGTTGCATAAAGTGTCGACACCGATGTCAATACATACATGACAACGCAGCACAGCAAAGATACGTACAGTCTACGAAAACTCTTCATAGATTTAAACTCCTTTCCACTGGCAGACCGCTTCTGTGTCAATTTAGCTCGTTATCTTGTGAGTTATGAGAATAGATGCAGGGATAGTTGAAGAAAGAGCAAGTTACAAACCACTTTTCCCCCTGTAGATCATTACACAAAATTCTTGGCGCTTCCCTTAGGCAGAAGTATATATCCTAACACCATACAACATCTTGACAACCAAACCAACAAATTTCTCAAGTGGGGGAAAATCATCCTCGAGACTGACATCCAGTTTCCATCAACATTTTGCACGCTTATTAGGCAATATCTGCCGAGCTAGTTCATCTCAGAAACTTTTGTGCATGAATAAACTCATAGGTTTTTCGTGAAGCCGAAAGGAAAAACGAGACGAGGTACATGTGGCTAACGAATAAACGAGAGGAAGACATGAAATTTTGGAGGTACCCGCTTGCTAATGAATACCCCAATGTATGCTCGGAGAGAAATCATGAAGAGAGGAGTGGTGATGTATGAGAGATTTGACAACAAATTAAGAGTTTGATCTCAAGAGAGTATCGCTTCCCTCAATTTTGTGCAACAAGGGATACCTGATGTGAATTCAAATCATGACAAATTTTCTTTGTAATCAATGTTGCTGCCAGATCATGGCCTTTTTCATTCCAATGTCCTACTCCTAATTTCGTATTAGGAAACCCATGCAAATAAACTCCGTGCTTCTCTGCATACTGCTGAAATTCATACAAGAGATTGAGCACTGGAAATCCAGCAGTTTCTCCAAGTCGTTGAAGCCTTCGTTCTGGGTAATCCAACCTTCTTACACCAAGACGCGACTTCACCAGTACTTGCTGTTCCGTATCGATCTGGTTAGGACTTGTAGCCGTAACTAGTAAAAAATCGGCACCATGTTCATCCACTTCCTTATGCATGAGCTTCAAGATCTCCTCTGTGATCATCCAGGCTTCCTCATAAATCGGGACTTGAGGCGGAGCATAGACAAACTCTGAAAGTCCTGTTTCGCGAAATGCATTTTCTCGATTCTGTCCGATCCGTCTTGCTGACAGTACTCGGTTCGCCCGATTCACGAGTTCCAAAGTCCGGAAGCTATGCACTCCCCAAAGAAGAAGTCGATATTTAAGCAACAGAGGAGAAAATTCATCAAAATTGTACGTCAATTTCAATCTACCCTGATCATAGTGAAAGTACGGACGGGGTATATACTCATCATCGTTTGGCTTCGCTTGAGGAAAGTTGTCTAAGAGATCGTTTCCACTAAAAAACATGGTCAGCACAAGATCAGGGGCGTAATCCCAACCTAGTGCTCGAAGTGTGAGTAATTCTTCGGCATTGCCATACCCAGGAACGCCAAAGTTAATCACCTCTACTCTCTTCGGGAAAAACCGTTCACATGACTGGAGCTGCTGTTCAACTTTTCTTCCGAATGTGTCTTCCAATGCCACTTGTCTCGCCTCTGTGTAAGAGTCTCCCAAGACTAATATTCTGTACGTATTCTCAGGTTTCTGAATCATGTGTTCAACGTCTCGAAATCCCGCAGAATTAATCTTCACGTATGCTTCACCCTCTCCTCGAAACCACCCTTCCTTCCCTGGCTCAAGGACTCGTCCCCGAACTGGGTCAAAACCGTGAAATACAGGATAAGAAACATCCATGAGACGTAGTGTAGCTTCACACACCAAAAAACTGACGAAGAAACTTATACAAACGAGTAGTCCAACTCTTATCATGTATTTGACTTTTCCGCTTTTCACGGTTCGCACCTCATATCCTTTATTTTTTTTGACGCTTTTACTTGCTCACCACAAGAATACACGAGGATTCGACCAGAGTTAGTTGATTTTCTACTCTGATCGGTTCATTAAATTTTTCCTTAAACCGATAACACGAGAGTGCACGTGGTTTTGGTTTTTGGGACTGCCACCGCAATATGGTTGGTCTTGTGAGGGTACGGAATTCTTTTAAAAATACCCACAATTAAATTCCAAAAAATCGCAATAATAGGGATAAAGAGTGGGTTATTTCAGCAGTGATGGCTTATACTAGAATCGGTAGGAGTTATTTTTGACTTACCAGTTCTTGCAAGCCCTGAGACACGGGGACAAAGTTGAGATAAGGCAAAAGAAGTCTTCATTTGAGTACGGTCGTGAACGCAGGGCTTGAAATACTTAAGATATCCTGCACGGTGAGAATAGGTTGAGTGATGCGAGGGAGGATATTATTCTATTGACTATACAGGGCATAGATAACATAATTATTTCTTAAGTGATACATTCTATGTGATCTTGACCGTTATAAATTATCATTTCTCGCCGATATGGCATGTGGAACGATCATTCACCCTGAAAATAGATACAGGCCATGTCGTAAAAACGTCCTGCATTCACTGAAGCATTGCATCTGAAAATTTTGAAAATTTCACGACTGCCCTTATGTAGACTAGAGTACTGAGGCCTACGAATATTGGCCACCCAACGGTCGCTTCTGTGGCCCCATAACAGTCATAGCCAACTCCTTGTCAAAACGAATTTCCTGGTGCTTTTGAGAATTTTCCTACACCTGGTCGTTGGGAGAGACTGTATGATAAGGCAGTTTTTAATCTTACGATAAAACTTTGAAAGGTGAAGCAGGGAATAGAATCCTAAAGAGAAGCAAACGGTTCAGGCGATTCTGAGATTTTTATCAATCCAATCTTTCAATACAGGGCGAAAACAGTCGTTAGAATTCTTTGCATGTGTACATTGAAACCATTCCTCCAGTTAATATTTACGGGTATCATTCTCTTTTTTCTTGCTGCCCAACTGACAGCAGTGGTAATTCCTGTCCCTTCTTATTACTGGCCCTTTACCGATTATCCGATGTACAGCCCACCACACTTCGAAGGGGACGCGGTCAAACCAACCTATACCATCATCGGCATTCATTCAGGAGACGTCGAAGAAGTCACGACCCCAGAAGACTTTGGATTAACTGTTTTTCAGCATCAATGGTGGTTTGTGAGTAGTCTTCTCAACAATCGTGATCGACAAAAAGTTCAAACGCATATTCATCTCTTACAGTCAGACAGAAGCCAACCATTCGAAAAACTACGGGTCGAGTCACATTCGTATATCATCTCTCGATCAGGCTATTCCCCAGCACCCGTTGAAATTCTCAAAGTCATCGATTTACACGAATTTCAGGGGGCGAATCAATGAATCCTTGGAAATGGTGGTTAGAGTATTGGTTCAGGCCTTCGCCCCTTTTCAATCTGGCAATCTGCCGATTAATTCTTGTCGCGGTACAACTGTACTTGCTGTATTTTTTCAGCACGTATGATGCAATCGCGACACGTGTGATCCAAGCTTCCACGCAGGACGATTCTCTCTTTTCTCCCCTACTTATTTATCGATTGTTAACATTCCCATTCGGGGAAGAATTCGTTCCGAGTCTAGAGTGGTTTCAGGCAATTTACTACATGACCCTCATCGCGGGCTGGCTTTCCTTGCTTGGATGGTGGACGAATCCAAGTCTCACTGTTTTTACGTTTGGAAATGTCTTTTGTCAGTCTTTCATCTATTCCTTTCGAGAAATTCACCACCCCCACGGGATCATGATGATCGCCCTGTCAATCCTGGCGCTTAGCCCCTGCGGACAGATACTTTCTCTCGATGATTTACGGAAACGTCTCTCCTATGCTTCAAAAAGCCGACAGCTCCAGTCATTTAATATTTTCAGCCAACAGAGTGAATTCGCAAGATGGCCTCTTGTCTTGATCCAATGGATATTTGCATTGTGTTACGCTTCAGCCTTCTGGAGCAAAGTGAAAGCAGGTGGCTTATCCTGGGCGAATGGATTTACGCTCCAATATTATTTAGTCCAAGATGGCTTTCGATTTGATCTTGATTTAGCATTGTGGTTTGCCCAGTTTCATTATTTTATATTTGCCCTCCAATGCGTCGTATTTATCTTTCAGGGGACCTTCTTTCTAGCCGTAGTATTTCCATCTGTAGCCTGGTTCTATGCATTACTGGGTGTTTCGTTTCACACAGCAGTCTACACGATCATGGGGGCACCTTTTTTCCATTGGATGGGGGTGTACTCGGTCTTTTTTAATTGGAAAAATATTTTTATGTGGATCAAACAGCGAATGTTTTCGGGCACAGAAAAACTGGAAGTCTTGTATGATGGCCAGTGCCCGCTCTGTATCAGATCTATGACCGTTTTTCAGTATTTCGACTGGTTCGAGCGGCTCACTTTTTCGGACGTCACAGTACGTTGGAAGGACCTAAGTCCTCAGAGAAAGGCTGAGTTTTCTCTTTCAGACGCGTTGCGCGAAATGTATCTTTTAATGCCAGACGGGACTGTACGAAAAGGGTTTTACGCTTTCAGGGAAATGGTCCATCAAATGCCGTTCCTTTGGCCGGTTGCTCTTTTCTTCTATCTACCAGGGGCCTCCACACTTGGCCCCATCATCTATCATCGTGTGGCATCACGAAGATTTCGATTTACACGGTGTGCAACAGATACATGTGCCTTTCATACCGAGCAGAAAAGTGAACCAACTCAATGATCCACATCGATGCATACTGAGTGTTGTATTCTCATGGAATGTGTGAATTCGTGATTGTGAAGACGCGAGGGTAAATCATTTCTCTCTATACCTGACGACACATAAAACTTCCTTCACAGCATTCACGACTTGAAGCACTGAGAAGATCTTCAAAAGATGCGATAATGAGGAATCGGATGTGAAATCGGAGAAATATCTTGTTGTCATTCTCATCCATAAAATTACCTGCAAGCAGTGCAATGCATTTCTTATCGTAACACTATCCAAGCTATCAAACAGGCAACTTCAGATATGATTGAATCTTTTCCAAATCTGCGCAATCAGGAGAATCAATGAAAATCATTCGAGCACGAGCTCCGCTTAGACTCGGCTTTTCTGGTGGCGGGACAGACGTATCCCCCTATTGCGATTTGTATGGGGGTTTTGTCTTAAACGCAACCATCGACAAATATGCCTATGCGACGATTGAAACATCTCAAGATGGAACAATTCATTTTATCGCCGCGGATCAAGGGCAGACCTGGAAAGGAGAGGCCACAGACTCCATACCGCTCGATGGTACCCTCGATCTTCATAAAGCGACGTATAATCGCGTGGTCAAAGATTTTAACCACGGGAACCCTATTGGGCTGAAATTAACTACGTATTCAGATGCTCCCCCTGGTTCCGGCCTTGGGTCATCCTCCACATTAGTTGTCGCTATGGTCAAAGCCTTTGTTGAGCTACTGAATCTCCCGTTAGGAGAATATGAAGTCGCAAAAACCGCCTATCTCATCGAACGGAAGGATGCTAGCTTAAATGGTGGGAAGCAAGACCAATACGCAGCGACTTTTGGGGGGTTTAACTTTATGGAGTTTTACGCCGAAGAGCGTGTAGTAGTTAATCCATTGAGAGTCAAGAATTGGATTATCTCCGAACTAGAATCCTCATTGTTACTCTTTTATACTGGAGTATCCCGATCTTCTGCTAAAATCATCGACGAACAAACAAAAAACATCACCAATACAAAGCAAGATTCCATTACGGCGATGCATAAGCTCAAGGAAGAGTCACTGCTCATGAAAGAAGGGGTCCTCAAAGGAGACTTTAACCGTATCGTCGAGTCCATGCGATCTTCTTGGGAAGCAAAAAAACAAACAGCTAAAAATATTTCTTCTAATCGTATAGAAGAGGCATACGAAGCTGCCAAGCGTGCTGGGGCACGAGCTGGAAAAGTCTCTGGGGCAGGTGGAGGGGGATTCATTATGTTTTTCGTCGACCCTCCTCGCCGCATTGATGTTATTCGGTCGCTTGAATCTGTTAACGGACAGATTCATACATGCCATTTTACCAAACATGGGACAGAAGGGTGGAGAGTAACATGAAGACTTATGTACTCGACCAAGTACGAGAAGCTTCTCAGATTCTCGATACCATATTGGCTGATGACGAATTGATCAACATGGTCGCCACAGTTGCTGAACGTTGCGTGACGGCATTTCGTAACGGGAACAAGGTCTTGTTAGCGGGTAATGGAGGAAGTGCCGCTGATGCTCAACACATAGCAGGAGAGTTCGTTAGTCGTTTTAATTTTGATCGCCCAGGGCTTCCGGCTTTTGCGTTAACCACTGACTCATCGGTGCTCACAGCCATCGGGAACGATTACGGATATGAAAAGGTTTTTGCCAGGCAAATTGAAGCCGTAGGAATCTCAGGCGACCTATTCTTTGGGATTTCGACATCTGGCAACTCGCCCAATGTATTGAGCGCATTGAAAGCCGCGCGAGATAAAGACCTGATAACGGTTGGGTTCAGTGGACAAAATGGTGGTGCCATGCCGCCGCTGTGTGATTTTTGTATCCGTGTCCCTTCGACCAAAACACCCAAAATACAAGAAGCCCACATTGTGCTCAGTCATACTATCTGTGGGCTTGCCGAACAATTGTTCTTCGGGAAGGATTCGTGACCCAGGCAATTATCCTCGCTGGTGGTCTAGGAACTCGGCTTCAGTCAGTCATCTCAGACATTCCAAAGCCGATGGCCCCGATTCGAGGTCGGCCATTTCTTGCTTTCGTTCTTGATCATCTTTCGGAACAAGGCATAACTGAAGTCATTCTGTCTGTCGGGTATAAACACCAAGTCATCATCGACTATTTTGGCGATCGGTATAAGAGGATGAAAATAGACTACTCTATTGAGGAAAGCCCATTAGGCACGGGTGGGGCAATTAGGCAAGCCCTAAGATTTGTCACAGACAGTCAAGCTTTTTGTTTAAACGGAGATACGTTTCTCAAACTTGATTATGAGAAGACGAGACAAGTCCATCGTGAACAAGAGGGCATAATGGTGACGTTAGTGTTAAAGAAGATGGACGATGTGTCTCGGTATGGGACGGTCACGATTCAGGACAACGAAATCGTGACCTTTCAGGAAAAGGGTCGTAAGGGTGAAGGCTTGATCAACGCAGGACATTATGTGTTGAACAAAAATCTATTTGATAGATTTGAGCTTCCTTCTGTGTTTTCTTTCGAAAACGACTTTCTTCATCTCCATTGCCACAAAATGCCGGTAAGACAAGTGACGACAGACTGCGCATTCATCGACATTGGCATCCCTGAAGATTACCAACGTGCCGAAAACGAACTTGGGACTGATGGCTGGTAATATCCATTCAACGGGACGCCACCTATGTAGGTGACATCTGCACTTGCTGCCTCGTGTACCCCCTTGCCACAATCCCCGGCTCAACTAACCCGGATTTCACTCGAGTACAATCATGATAAAAGTTATTGCGCCATTTACTAATCCATACTGGATCGGCGACAGACCATGATTGGCATTGATGCCACTGGTTGGTGGGGAGACACTCATGGCATTCACGTCTATGCACGCCAACTTGCCGAGAACCTCTTGGCTCTCTATGGAGAGTCTCAAACGTTTCGAGTGTACTGTCGCCGCCAAGTTCCATCGGAATTTTCTCACTACACCCACAACGCCGAGTTTCCCGTGGCTCCATTCTCCGATCGCAAGTTTTGCGAGCTGTTCTGGATTTCGTCTCAATTGCTTTTTCAGAAGGTTGATTTATTTCATGCGACTTACGGAAAACCCCTTTATTGCCCAAGCCCCCTTGTCATGACGGTACACGATTTATTCCTTATGCGATTTCCAGAAAAATATTCGGCTGTTTGGAAAGCCTATCACCGCATTGCTGTCGAAAACGGCGCCCAAAAAGCTGACTTGATTCACACACCTTCAGAGTTCACTAAACATGATATCATTGAGCTTCTTGGAGTCTCTGAGGATCGAATTCTGGTTATACCGCATGCAGTCGACAAGAATCGGTTTCAACCGGTGAGTGCTGAGCAGCAACAAGCAGTCATTTCTACGCACTGTTTACCAACACGTTTCGTGCTCCATGTTGGTGGATTTAGCCCAGTGAAGAACACCGTTCGGATTGTCGAAGCATTTCATCGACTGCTCAACGAATCAGTCCACGAAGACCTCGGTTTGGTATTTGCTGGCGGGACTGGCGGCAGTCAATACAAGGCTACGGTAGATGCTGTGGAGCAATACAAGCTTCGTAAACGCGTCACGTTCACCGGATACATTCCGGATAATCATGTTGTCGCACTCTACACCGCTGCGCAATGCGTGATTCTTCCTTCACTTATGGAAGGCTTTGGCTTACCCGTACTCGAATCCTTCTCGTGCGGTACGCCCGTAATTTGTTCCGATAGAGGCTCCCTCCCAGAAGTTGCGGGAAAAGGAGCCATACTCATACCGGCACAAGACTCGGAAGCCATGGCGGATGCCATGAATAACGTGTTATGTGATGAAGATTTACGGACTCATCTCATCCAAAAGCTGTCCACCAGTCGCAGAAGTTCAGCTTGCAACGTACGGCACGAGAGACTTACCAATCATATAAGCTTGTAACCAATTCCGCTTAGCCAAATGAAAAATCGGCTTCGCATTTCCAGTCTTCAATCGGACACATTCTACGCAACTTTATCCAATGGATTAGATGTCGCCATCTTCATTTTGATGGTTGCTATCGGCCGCTTTCTAGGAGAAGAGGAATTTGGCAAACTCAGCTACGTACAATCCCTTGCCATGGTGTTCATTTCATTAGGGAATTTCGGGTTGGCTGCCGTCATTATACGAGACGTGTCACACGATAGATCGAAAGCCTCTCAGTACCGTCATTGCATTTTGCCATGGACAGCATTACTGATGTTCACGGCTCTTCTCGTATTCACCGTGTCCTTGTACCTGGGTAACCATGCCAATCCACAACTCGTATTCGTTGGCGTGGTCATGGGATTCGCCACGATGTTCCGATACTTAACAATGACCTTCAGGACGTTTTTTCAAGCGCTTGGTCGATTTGATATGGAATTTCGAAACGTGTTGTTTGAAAACATGCTTCTTATACCTCTTGGTCTGTTGCTCTTACTATTGGACTATGGACTACTGGAAGTAGCATTGGGCATAGCCCTTAGTCGGCTGTTTGGATTGATCATCCAAAATAACAGCCTCAGTGCATTTCTCGGGGAAACAGGCTGGTGCGTAAAACCAGATTGGTCCTCTGCACTGAGCTTACAGAAAACGGCCATCCCACTTGGGATTGGAATTGCCACAGCCATGTTAAGCTTAAATATCGATACGATCTTGCTCACACATTTGACCGATTTCTCACAGGTGGGACTGTATAACGCTTCCTTTAAGATTTTTGTGGGGCTGTTAATCATACCATCTGTAGCCAATTCCGTACTTTTACCTCGAATCGCACGCGCTGCCGTTCATGACGACGCACTCAAAGAATTCTGGATAGGCAGCATCTCTTTATTCCTTGCTGCTTTTGGAATCGTCATCACATTGGGAGTCTTTTCTACTGAAATTGTCGTCACACTTTTTGGTTCAAACTATGCACCTGCGGGGGACTTGTTATTCTGGCACTTCGTTGCATGTGTTCCGGCTTTTCAGGTGGTCTTGGTCAGAACCTATTTCATCGGTGTAGGCAAATCACAGATATTTCTCGCAATTACCGTATTCGGCTTGATTATCCGTGCGGCGTTCCTATGGTTCGTTGTTCCGCGATATGGTCTTGTCGCTGGTGTTCAAGCAGTTTTCGCTGCTGAGACGATCACCTATCTAGCGGCTCTCACCTACATTCAGGCAACCCCTGATCGCTCAGTGATGGTGCCCCGAGACCTATAATTCCTCACGATTTCTATTTCCACTCACTGCAAGATCTCTATGAAACCCTCATTGATGTTCAGAAACGTGAGCCGGCGGCCTGACTCACTCTTTCAGGGACTTCTTGTAACGAAGGCTGGATCACTCTCTGCCCTATGCGTTCAAAGAGTAATTCGTGATGTTCAGCTGCTTGTGTCGAGCCATGTTTTAAGAAGAACATCTCATCTTGGATTGTGTTGAACTCCCCCTTCTGCTGCAAGACGGTTCCAAACAAGTTGGGATCTGGCTTAACCTCTGAGGCAAGAAGGTTGCTAATTTTCCGACCCTGCTCGTCGGTCCAAGTAAATCTGATGTCATGGTTCACATGCATGAAGTACCGATCGCAAATCCTCTCAATGTCGTTGACATAACGACGTGCCGTTTCGGCGTTCATCTCCGACAAGCTACTGGAATTGTAAAAGAGATCGACCGTCCTGTCCCCTAACATTGAAAGAGCGTAGTTTGGTAAAAACACAAATCCGTATTGCCGCAGGTCAACGTGAGAGATGTCTTCCTCTCCCAACATCAGCACTCGTTTTTCGGGAAATGACATCTGCAGAAAGTAGGAAGATACAATCAAAGGTTCTAGTAGATCGATCACAATGTAGGTCATCTCCTTCTGGAGTGTCTTGCACATCGCGTAAGCAAACCCACCAATTCCTCCCCCAATTTCGCAGATGACCGGATGGTCTACCTCCTGCAGAAGACTTGCGATTTCCTTGGCATAATAGAAATGGCGGAGGGCATCGCATGAGAGGACTTGTCCGGAAATCTTGATGCCGACCGGATTGCCGACGAGGTTCCAGGAAAAATCCTGAACCTCTATCCCTTTACGCCGACAAATATTCCGATACTTGCACCAGTTGTAGACGAAAAGGTAAGGGAACAACAAGGGATGTTTCTTATACGCATTGTAGTCTCCATAGCCGCCTAATGTAGAACGAGAGATCGAAGAACGATTAAAGTTTTCCAGAAGCAACCCTATCGGTTCGAAATCGTTCGCTTCAATGGCACGAAGCATTTCTTCCCACTCCTGTTCAAGGATCTCCTGCCACCATTTCCCGACTTGATATGGCTTTTCAGCGAACGCCTGCTGGCTCTTGGCTTTATGATAAGACTTGATGATTCGATGAACAGCTTCCGAGGCGAATTGCGGGGATGTCTGTGTTTCTGAACGGTGATCGCAAAATCCCTCCTTTAGCTTGCCCATCAATCCAAGCCGGTGACCCAGGAAGAAACCTTCAATTACTGCCTTCATATGCAAGATCAAGTAATACCACGCGAATGAGAGTGATTTCCAAAGCTTTGTCATGAGCCTTCTCCTTTGTTAGTGCACAAAGGCCTGCTGAATTCTCAATGATGTGATCCAGAACTCTACATCCTCTTACAGCGAAAGCACATTTCTCGAATGTTTCATCAATATCGGATTGTGTGAACCTCCGTGAGATAACAATGGAATAGAACAATCTTGGATTAGAACGGTTATATCGGAGCTTGGAATCGTCGAATACACGATCACCTCTTAAACTAAAAGACTTAAGAGGACCTTTGAACGATGTATGACGTTCTCTTGGCTATGCAGAGGGGGTAAGATGAGGAATTCTGCAGCAAATTACGAAAAATGGCAAGTTTTTAAAATTGCCACCAAAGGACAAGATGATGTCACGACACCACGACTTGATACTCGACCTGTCATCAAATGTGCTAGCTATAGCCGTTTCAAATAACTTCCTAACGTTGATGCCCCCGACAGCGCGGAGAAAATCAGAAAAAACCTCTGGAACGTATTTGGATTTGCTATAGTTGAAAAATTCGTGAAAATGTCAAGCCTAATCCTTACGTGTCGCAATGCATTGAAATAATCAAATAAATGGACTGTGTTTATCAAAAATGCTGAGCCAAATGACATCATCTGACTAGATTGAATCTGTGTTTGAAATTTGGCGAGCAGTACTTCTATTAAGACATGAGAAACCTCTATGCACTCCTGGCTAGGAAATTCATCCGTGAACTTCAATGTCCATGATGATACTCCGATAACATATTTCAAGTGCCGTCGTACCTGAAAAGATTGTTATTTTTTCAAAATTGTGAAATCGAATTGTTCAATCAAACCGTAATATTATGTCTTGCTCATCGGGATTATTCGGTGTGTCTTTAGGATGGGGTAATAAGGGGTCTGAACTGATTTTTTGGGGGGATTTTGCAAATGTCATCTCAATGGCAATCGGGGTGTTTTTGTCATCGACGCCACCATAATTGTTAGGATGAATGTGAACCAATTCTAAAGAGAAATCCTCAATAAACTTTTTTATCCGTTCAATGTGTAAATCGACATCATGAAATTCTATTGTTAATCCACAAAACTTTTCTGAATGTGCGACCATTTCATCAAGAATTCTGTATTCCCACCCTTCGATGTCACATTTTAGGAATATCGGAAGTTGTAAGTGTTTCTCAGAAGAAATGCTACTTAAAGATTTAGAATTTTCGCCGTCATAACCGATCATGACATTATTGAATACCCGATTGTCCCTAAAAAAAGTCATGTAGTCTAAGGAGTTGTAGACCGTTTCTCCAAAACGACTAAAGGCCTTGACTGGGTTCTTATATTTAAAAAAACATTCCCCAAAAGACAACACGATGTTCCTGAGCAATAATTTGGCGCTCAGCTCGCAGTCAAATGCATATAGAGGTATCTTGTTAATTTTCAAAAACTGCTTTTCAAATAACCAGTTATCGTGAATTCCAAGACTCAGTAAAGTTTTCGCTTCAGTTATTGAATGCTTTTCAACGAGATAACCCCCATCATGTTTACTGCCAAGACGGACTAGATCAAACGTGCCACTGGGTTGAAAATTATTTGGTAACACCTTAAATTTTGTCCATTTCTTGGCTGGAATTCATTTCTGACTCTTAATTAGTTCAGCCTGCAATTGGCTGCATATCGGTGTAGACAGGAAAAATCGAATGGTTTATCACGCACATACTTTCAAAAGCAAATTTCGCGCCCTGTTTTCGCGTTAACTAAAAATTGAACGACCATTCAGATTCTTGCTTTGAAAGAACTCGATCAGAAGAAATGCCAAAGCCACTGCAGAATCAGTATAAAGCAAGACGAAACCTTCTTATTAGCGTAAAACGTATACAAGGAAAAAGGGGTGAAGAACCTATGAAAAAGTTCTTATGTTTGGCACCTTTCAACTGAAGGGGGAGACCTACACTAAGATCGTACCTGACCGTATGAAACCATCGTGAAGGCGATCATTCGAAGAACTGCTGAATTGGTCATATCCTTAAACTCGATACGACCAAACGAGCTCTCAGAATTTTCCTGATCATTGATCTACACGGTTCTTTGGAATGCTGCCTTCCTCTAGAACTTTCAATGATTCCTTCAGTCGCCTTCTTATTTTATTATGAGGCCAACTGGAGCTTTTGGCGCTGTCGTGTCCTCGGGAGCAGAGATTAATTCCAGAGCCACGTCATCTTGGTCCGACCATGGCGAAGAAAATCTCGCACCACTAGAAACTGTCCTCGCCGTTGAATACTGCCCCGTTGAAGGTGAATACCATCGAGCCTTATACGTACCTCCACTCACATTTAAATTCGTAATCGAGACATTACTTCCCTTGGGGAAGTATGCGAAATAAACTTTTCCCACTTTGCCACGACTCTTGTACGAACTTGATGCACTGCCGATTCCCGATGAACCCAATGGAGGCATATTGAACATTTCCTCTGGCAAATTATCCAAAAACGTTCCCATACGACCATGATCTTCCATCTTTTTACGAATATTTCCATTCCCCAAATAACTCGTAAGGCTGGAAAAAACGTTGTCGCTGAACATGATCGATCCTTCGATCGAACCCGAACCGCCATCGGCCATAAATTTCCAAATCACTCTTCGATAGTGAGAACGAGTGCTTGAATCGCTGTAGACTTTAGTCCTCCAAGTGGCACCTTGAGAAATGTTATTGACGATCTCGGTTAAAATCCCCGGTCGGCTCCGGCTTGAGAATGGAAACGATTCATTCTGATGATGCCCGTCGATATCCAATGAAAGCTTTTTGGACATTCCGTCCTCTGACAGCGTAATAGGCAAATCATAGGGATCGTATTGGCGAATCCAGGGAATATAGTAGGTATTAGCCGCCGAGATAAACCCGGAAAGATTGTTGGCGAAATGGAAGGTATTATCCATTTCATTGCCGAGTTCCCACATCACGTTGTAATACCCCGCATAGCGAGCCATTACATATCGAAAAAAGAATTTTTTGGCGTCTTTATGCCGAGACCCATTATAGGGATCAAGGAGTTGTTCAGATGACTTGATACTAGCCTTGAAGGGGTCATCCTCAGATCGACCCCACAAATTGAACAGACTCAGAAACATATAGAGCCCTTGTTTTCCAGCCTCCTCAATTCCCCAATCAACACGGTTCATCCATTTAAGATCGAATGACGCACGATCGTTGTTCATCATATTCACGATGTTGGCCATCCACGAACCATTGTGTCCCGTGTCTGCCAGTCGCTTGACATAATTCTTCCATTCACTATCACTGAACCGCGGGGCTCCGCTGACACTGACAGAACTGGTACGCAAGTTAATCGCTCCTGGCCAGTTTGCTCCTCGATAATGAAACCCCGTTCCATCTTCATGCTTGAGAAACTTTCCGCTTCGCTTAATGTGGCCATGGCTCTTGGAATTGGTGCGGGATCCGACGGAGAACGATCCCGACCCAGAGGAACCTTCAAAAGACCAGCTATAATTCCAGGTGCCCTGCGAGTTGGGCATGAACCGCGCCAACCAGAGAGATCCAGAGGCATTGCCATTCCCATCCCCGTTGAAGAACCCTTCAACCTTCACCTTGGTCGATCCCTTCGTGAACGTGACCTGAGGAAATTTTTTAAATTTTGAGCCTGTCGCAGAAGGGGAGGAGAATTGTAGAGTGAATGTTCCATAGAGAGGGACTGGGTCATTAATTTCTTTTACGTTTGCCGAGGCCAGGGCGTGGCCTTGCCCAAGGAAACATATGCCCATAATTACAGCTATTAGATTACTCATGCATCTCATGCTTGAGCGATGGATCAAATTCCATCGTTCTGAGGGCCATGCGATATGAGAAAATGAATTTGATGGGCGATTTACTACATGCTGTTCGTCGATGTTAATACTTGTTGTGTTTAGCATTACTCAGCCTCTCTAAGTGTCTACAATGTGCGAGATGTATGACCCAAAACCAAGTTTTCGAAGGTGAGGGAACCTTACTCTTGAATGAATATATTCTTCTTCGGGACCAGGATTGGAAAACTTAAACTCGTTCTATGCACTAGCTAGTTGTCCTTTCACAGCATGTACAGTTGCAGATCAGAGCATCGTGTTGTTCCCTCTTATTTTCTCTGAATTTATGGGCATGGAAGGTTGAATAATGCTGATATTGAGCTGCAATATTCCTCGAAAACGCGTTGGATGTCAGAAGCCGTGAGTCGGACAAAAAAGCCTTGACTCATCTTCTGCCACTACGCTCCCCTTGAACGCTTCAGGCTGCGAGGGAACGCATCATCGGCCGCGAGCCAAGCCAACAAGACTGTGGCTCACAGGCACGTTCATCGAGTAGGCAAGAGCTTGCGAGTCTCGTCATTTCTTGAGAACAACTTCCCGTCGAAGAGAACGATTACAGGTGCCTTCAGGCACGGTCATTTGTGGGCGGCACCTCGTGGACTCGTCCTTTATTGAGGAGAACGTCCCTTCGAAGAGAACGATTACAGGTGCCTGAATGACGGGCGGAGCGTACTGGCGAGAGCCGATTCAAAAACCGTCCGATCGTGTACCGTCGTACGGTGCCATGAACGTGATGTGACTGGCTTGATACGGACGTGTGATTCACTCTAGACGTGAGCCCGACACTCTCGCGAATCGGCCACCCGCTTTCCTAAATCATCTGACTGTCCTGGCGCGGTTGCCCCTATCACAAACTGTACGGGATTCAAGCAGCGCTCCCGCGAATCGGGGGCAGGCCGGAAAGACCCGGACGACCCTCTTTGCGCGGGCGTCGTGTTCCCGACCCATACGAGGGTCATGCGGCGTGAGGGAAAGACCGCCGCTAGCGGATTTTTCGACGTTCCTTTTATAGGTAGTCCGACGTGTCGCCTATTGATGACGAACTAATCTAGAGATCTATGAGTCAGAGGTACAAAACAGGCATCGACTGAGAAGGGGCAAAAAAAATGCTGAGGTGGCCTGACATTGACGGATGCTCGACAATCCATCTTTAAGACAATCGAGTGCGTCCATAACCGACAGCATCTCATCAACCCCTTGGCTATCACAGTCCTGAGGAGTTTGAGAGGCACCAACGCACTCGATATGGTCGTATCTGATTTAGGAATATTTCGCTTTGTCCCCTCCTATTATTGCACTCTCAGGCCAACTGGAGCACGAGGCGGAGTCGTATCTGGCAAAGTGGAAATGAGTTCCAATGCAACATCCTTCTGGTTCGTCCATGGTGAAGAAACGGTCTGGGAATGTGAGACAGTGACGGGTGCCGAGTATTGTCCCGTAGATGGAGAAAACCACCTCGCGTTGTATGACCCTGAACTAATATTTAAGGTGATAGAGGGAGCTGTCGCTCCTAGGTTAAAAAAGTATGCGATATAGATTTCTCCTGCCTTTCCCCGGCTTCTATAAGAATTGGAAGAACTTCCAATACTCCCGAGCGGCGACATATTAAACAACTCCTCGGGTAGTGCGTCTAAAAAGTTTCCCATACGACCATGGTCTTCCATCACATTGCGTATGTTTCCATCAGCTAGATAAGCCGTTAAGGTAGAGAAAGCCCCTTGATGGAACATGATTGAGGATTCGATCGAGCCTGAACCGCCTTCAGCCATGAAGGTCCAGATCACCCGCCGGTAGTGTGATCGATAAATAGGATTGCGGTAGACGGCTGTCCGCCACGTCTCGCCATGGGCAGTGTTATCCACTTGTTCCGTTAAGATGCCTGGGCGATTCCGGGTTGAGAACGGAAAGGATTCGTTTTGATGATGGCCATCGATATCTAAGGAAATTTGGGTCGACATGCCATCTTCTGACAAGGTGATCGGTAAATGATATGGATCATATTGGCGAATCCAGGGAATATACAAGGCGTTAGCGGCTGAAATAAATCCAGACAGATTATTCGTGAAATGAAACGTGTTATCCATTTCATTCCCAAGTTCCCACATCACGTTGTAATACCCCGCATAACGAGCAGCGATATATCGAAAAAAGAATTCTGTGGCAGCTTGATGTCGCGATCCATCATAGGGATCTAGAAGTTGTTTCGATGAGTCAGGGGTGGGAGTAAATGGGTCATTGTCTGATCGGCCCCACAAATTGAATAGCCCCAAAAACATATAGAGGCCACGTTTCCCAGCCTCCTCAATTGCCCAATCAACACGGTTCATCCATGTAAGGTCGAATGATGCACGATCGTTGTTCATCATATTCACGATGTTGGCCATCCACGAACCGTTGTGCCCGGTGTCTGCCAATCGTTGGACATAGTTCTTCCATTCATTGTCACTGAACCGCGGGGCTCCGTCGACACTGACGGAACTGGTGCGCAGGTTAATTGCACCTGGCCAATTGGCTCCTCGATAATGAAAACCTGTCCCATCGTCGTGCTTGAGAAACTTTCCGGATTTCTTCACATGCCCATGGTTCTTAGAATTCGTGCGAGGACCGACAGCAAAGGATCCTGATCCTGAAGAACCCTCGAAAGACCAGCTATAATTCCAGGTGCCCTGCGAGTTGGGCATGAACCGCGCCAACCAGAAAGATCCAGAGGCATTGCCATTCTCATCCCCGTTGAAGAACCCTTCCACTATTACGTTCGTCGATCCCTTCGAGAACGTGACCTGAGGAAATTTCTTAAATTTTGTGCCCGACACAGAAGGAGCAGAGAATTGCAGAACGAAGGTCTCATAGAGAGGAACTGGATCGTTCAGTTTTGTCACGTTCACCATAGCTAAGGCTTGGTCATGTCCAATGAAGCTCAACACTATTGCTGCAACGGCCAGATAACTCATAAAGTTCAAACGAAAAGCCATCGCGATATTGTGCTTTTTGGCCACACTCTCATATTGAAAAAATGATTTTGCAAACATATTGTCATCATGCTCCTAACTAAAAGAAAAGTATGAGTTCATAATTATTACCATACGTCAATTATGATGTAGTCGTTCTGATTATGAAGAATCTTGCTAAGAGTTGGTATGCGCAGCATTTACGGGTACAGTCACTATCCACTTTTATAGAACAATTTTTATGAATCATGAATAAATATAGATATTGTCATTTACCATGAGATTTAGCTGTCAATGAAACTATGCTTGCTCTCTTACCGTTTCTCGTAGTCTCTTAAAAGTTTGAAATACTATTCATGAACAGACTGGGTACCGGCAATATATGTTCCCAACGATCATTGTCATGCGGGTTTTTCTGAAAAAATTCTTAAACTATTTAAAAATAAAGATTTTTTCGTAGAAATCGAAATACGGGCTGAGATGAATCGCGCTAAAATATAGAAAATACCGAATGGATCTATATTCATTTTTTCTACGTAGACAAGAGAATCTTGACCTTTCTTTTCAGTGGGATCTCTTTGGCTCAGATCGCTCAAAGGTTATTTTCATAGAGCTCAAGCCTAGCCCCGCGAAAGTGAAAAACACGTTGGCATGACAAAATTGGGGATACGAGTCCACCAAAAGCTGAGCGTGATTTCAGACTACATGAGAGGTCTATGAGCGATCTGAGGAAGGTGAAGAGAGGTTAGACTATCAAGCGCTCGGACAAGCCTTGCAGTTGGAATTTTTAAGCATGCAGCTCAAACATGTAAATCCATGACTCCTCGAATAGGAACCGTAACATTGACTGAAGCATGAATAGAAGAACCGTGGTCAATAGTCAGACAATTCCTCGGAATTTTAAACGGACTTTTCCTCATGCACAGACAAGCAATCCTATGCAGCTAATTGTTCGTAAATCTGACTGAGACGAGCCACTGATAAGGAAATATCGTAATTCTGGCAAGCTTTCCAGGCATTTTCACCCATCATTCTCGCTAACTGTGGGTTCTTAAGGAGTAGAACTAACTTTTCTGCCAATTGCACATGTTCTGAACAGGGCACAAGAAAACCCGTTTCCCCATCTTTAATGACTTCGGGCATCATCCCCACAGGTGTCCCAACAACTGGTTTACGTAAATTCATCGCTTCGAAAAGCGTAATGGGACCTCCTTCCCATAATGAAGGAATCGCGACAACATCAGAAAGCCCCAGGATGGCGGGGATTTCTACTTGGTAGCCAGCAAAAATGACATGGTCTTGTATGCCTTCTTGACGTGCAAGAGACTCGAGCATCTCCCGATCCGGCCCATCTCCCACGATAAGAAACTTGACATTTGGCAGATGACCAATGACCTCCGGGGCCGCTTTCAGTAAATACATTTGACCTTTCTGAGTGTCGAGACGGCCGACGTTGGACACGATAAGATCTGTATCATCAATACCGAGCTTTGCTTTCATTTCTTGAACCTTTTCTTCTTCCGGAACTTGAAAGCTGGATAATGGCAAACCATAGAAAAACGTCTCCAATTGCTCAGCTTTGATTTTTCTTCGATCCACCATAAACTCTCTCACAGGTTCCGAAATCGCAATAGCTTTCGTCGTCAGAGGTGATAAAACTGTATCGGCTAGGGTTTGATAGAATGGCTGGTCATCGATCACGGTATGTTCGTGCACAATGTTAGGAATTCCAGTGATCAAGCTGGCAAGTCTTCCAAAATTTGTTGACCCATAGCCATGCAGATGAATAATATCTGGTTGTTCTCGCTTCAAGAGAGAAACTAAACTGAACACAGTCGTTGGATCAAATTTACTTTTACTAAGATAGAATAACGGTATGTCATTTTGTGAAAATATTTCTCCAGCAGGTTCGGGGCTACGCAAACTACACACAGAGAGCTCAAAATGAGATTGATCGAATCGAGGAATCCACCAGGTGATAGCTCGCGTCACACCGTGAATGCTCGATCCAGCGACTCCAAGTTTATCCATAATATGCAGTACACGAATTTTCGAACTATTGTTCATCACGCAGCCTCATGATTGCTACATTCTATCCGAACAAAGGGACGTGACAGAAGTTTTTCCCCGTGAACGAGTAATTGGGCTTGCCATCTCTGACCATGTCCGATTTCGAATTCGTAGCATTGAGAATAAATAAGCACACGAGCGATCCACATCAAAAGTCTTCTGAATACATCAGACGCGACGAATCCCCAAAAACTAATCTACGGTGTTAGGCGCCACCACCCACCTCAGTTGGGTGTTTAATCACAATGGCTACGGCCATGAGAAGGGTATGCGAAACGCTGACGGCAAACGGGATAGGAGTTGGTATTCCACTTTGGTAATGTCGCATAATTGGAGGCAGACCATTCGGAGAAAGTAATTCGATATTCTTCATTTCCTCATGTAGATACGATGGGTGGCATTTTTTTAACGCTTCCTTTGCGCACCAGCGAGCGGCAAAATGCATACGTGGATTTTCTTGTAATAAACAATACGCAATCTCGACTGAGGAAAAGGAATCGCTATAAAACGAATCTTTCCAATAGTCATCGGCCTCTGGAAAGTTTTCAACCATTTCAATATCTATTCCGCAACTGAGCGAGGATGGGGCTTCTACGAGATTTTCTTGAGGAGCCACAGACGATTGAGCATTCATGACAGTCGATATGTTCGAGGCTGACGACGCTGACTCACCGTTACTCGAAGACGTCCCAAGAATGGCATGCTCTAATTCACCATAGGTCTTAGCGGAATACACCTCGCGACTTTTGACGCCCAGACGATTTCGAATGGCCGCATCAAGCTTCGCACGCGCCAAAGAGCCTTGCATACGCCTGGTCGATAACAAAAAATTCCTCGTTACCGTATTCAAGTCTTCCTCGAAAAGTTCTGCGACGACTTGTCTCAGTTCATCTTCCATACGACAATCTACCACCCTCGCATACAGACACTGCAGAGGTACCCACGTTGTCCGTTTGGCTTCACCATCTGCACCATAAAGTGATCCCAATGTTCAAATTTATCCCATTCCTGAATTTTCGTGAGCGGGGTGAGACAACGAGCACAACTCAGCTTTTTCACATCTTCTGCGTCTGAGTCTCCGGCTTGACCGCTAGAGAGCGCCGCTTCATAAGCTTGAAGATGTTCCCCTAACTCACGTAAAAACTTGGCTGCCTGACGTCCCTCCGAAACTTGATGATCAAAAGCCAAAATGAGATTAAAAACTCCTTCTCGACTCCCAGGTGGGAAAAACTCTCCGCCCACACCTAATATGGCCGACTGTCCCTGATTGAGAAGTGGATGAAACGCGAACACGCCTTCTCCTGATAAATCTGTGACGGTACATGTTCCTCCCTGGAGGTTGGTGTTAGACAGGGAATTATTTAAGTAGGCCACCATCAACTCTTGCATCTCATTCGTGATCTCGACAATGCTTTTGGTATTTGCAGAACGGATCACAGGTACCTTCAAGCCAAGATCTCCATCAATCGCAAATCCAATATTTACTTCATCGTACAAATTCAGGTGCCCATCCTGATAAAAGGCATTGAACCATGGGTAATGCCCCAACAAGCGAGCCACTTCAAAAATAATCACTGCGGAGGAAGATGCCTCAATAGTGTTATTCCGTTCAACTGCGGCTTTAAGCCCTCTGGTCGGAATGGCTACGGTGATTACGCTCGGCAATGAATTCTGGTATCCAGATGATAAATATCCGATTTCTGTTCGTTTGCTTTTCGACAACTTTTCACTCCGATAGGGAACACCCATGGCAGGAGTCGGAGACCCTTGCGGTTTCAAACGTTCTTTTCTCAATAGGTCCTTGGATGAAGATGAAGACGTGGAAGGTGACACCTCGCCTAACTCAAGAAGGACATCTTCAGTTCTGACAAGACCTCGGCCGGCAAAACGATCAAGAGGAATGCCTCGCTGCTCTAATAAGGCTTGAGCTTTCTTTGTAAAGTGAGTGGGGGTCCCATCTACCTGGGTAGATAGAGTCGTGCCTTCTCCATTTGGAGAAGGAGAAGAAATCCTCGGCATTGGTTCGGTAACCGGTGGGGAGTCCGCCGCCGCGCCCACCAACTCATCTCCAAGAATGTTGCATAACGTCGCTCCTACGTCGATATCATTGCCTGGCTCAAGGGAATACTCCAAGACACCAGAGGCTGGAGCCTCAATTTCCATCACGGCTTTGCTCGTCTCAATCTCCGCAATCATTTGCCCTTGAGCTACCTTTTCCCCATTAGGAACTGACCAGGAGAGCAGCGTCACTGATTCATCATTCACGTTATCTTGCGGAATAATAACTGGAGTACTGTTTTTCATACATCCATCATTTCCAAGGCTGTTTGTATGACATGACTCTCACCAGGAAGACATTGCTTTTCGAGGGGTCCACACGAAGGAATCGGATGTTTCGGTGAGGCGACTCGACGGACCTGATGGAGCACTTCAGGCAAAGACTCTGAAATTTGAGCAAGCAGTTCAGAGCCAAGAGCCGCAAAATTGATCCCTTCTTCGACGATCAAAAGTCTGTGGGTTTTTTGAAGTGATTGAATCACAGGGGCAGGATTAAACGGGTATAACTGCAATGGACAAATAACTTCACAAAAAATCTCATGTTCGTCACATAATTGTTGGATCGCACGTTCCACGTCCACCAGCATGCCGCCATAGCACAAAACCGTAAGGTCAGGGGTTCCCAGAGGACGAATCCGAGTAGTCGGAAATTGCTCTTGACTATGCTCAAGCAAAAATCCGTCGGGCACCTTATCGGTCACACGAAGACCATAGAGTAACTTGTTTTCAATGATAATCGTCGGACGATCAATGGTGGAGAACACTTCATCATACACATGCCCGGGATCATAACGAGTATGAAGCGCCAGCATCCTGGTTCCTGGAAGTCCCATAAAATGTTTTTCGATGCTTTGACTATGCGTCGGCCCATAGCCACGCTTTCCACCCATTGGCGTTCGCACGACCAAAGGCACACGCACTTGATCGTTATACATATATCGAAACTTAGAAGCGTGGTTTAAGAGTTGATCGAATGCAAGTCCAAGAAAATCCCCAAACATGACTTCGCACACAGGCAGCAATCCATTAAGCGCGAGTCCATTGCCGAGTCCCACGAGTGCAGCTTCACTGATCGGAGTGTTTCGCACTCGACCCGGATATTCTTGACTCAAATTTTTAGTCACCTTGAAGGCGCCTCCATACGGTCCCTCAATATCTTCGCCTATTAGTAGGATCTTGTCATTTTGTTCCATGTTGCGCTGGAACGAGAGATGGATCGCATTGACCATCCGTTCTGACGTCTGAATTTTCGTTGGTTCCCATTCGAGCTCGCCTGTGTCTGTTCCCTCCTCATCAACTGCACTCGTTTCAGAATAGGGAGTCATATCGGATCGAGACACCGCAGCATCAATATTCTCTTTAATTTTTTGGTCAATCTCCTCAATTTGCTTCGGATCTGTATGTTGACGAAAGATTTCAATGGGATCTTTGGCCCAATACTCCTTGACTTCTTTGGGATCTCGGTCGTCATCTCCCTTCGAATGCGCCATAAGCCGATAGGTGTCGATTTGCAAAAATAAAGGTCGGCATTCGTTTCGAACATAACTCACACTGTCCACAGCCATCCCTAACAACTCATCTGGATCCCATGTAGTCGAATGAGCGGTCTTAATTCCAAATGCATCACCTCGCGCGAGGATGTTTCCTGCTAGCGTCTGATGCTGCGAAGTACTTTGCGCATAGAAATTATTCTCCAATACGATCATTAACGGCAAACCCCACTTCGAAGCTATATTGAGCGTTTCGTAGAGTGCTCCCTCCCCTAGCGTGCCATCGCCAATGAACACCACCGAAATGAACCCGGACCCCGTCACCTTCTGAGCCATGGCCAGACCAGCAGCGACTGGAACGATTCCGCCTTGAATACCATTGCTATAAAATCCTTGGGAACAAATATGCTGGCTGCCTCCCCTTCCACCGCACATCCCATTCTGCTTTCCCATAATCTCCCCGATGAGACCTTCAACATCACCAGTCTTGGCTAAATAATGCCCATGACACCGATGATTACTAAAGATAAGATCTCCATCTTTTAACGATTCGGCGATCGCAACCCCAGTCCACTCCTGACCAATACAGGTGTGAACGGTCCCAAACAACCGACCTTCCTTGAATAGCTCAAGAAGCCTCTGCTCAACACTTCGTATAAGAATCGCTTTGGTGTAGAGGTCAACTCCGGCCTGTGTCGACTTTTCAGAAATCATGAGAAACTCGTTCCATTACAGAAGATACTCGACCTTCCCCAAAATAGTGTTAGCTTAAAGACTCACCGCGCGGAAGAAAAAGAAGCTTTCGATTCGGAATTACAATCGCAAAATCAGGAATATCTTCGGTCACCACGGTCCCCGACCCAATGACACATCCATTTCCTATTCGCACTCCGTCTTGAACAATGACCCCAGATCCAATCCAGACATCATTTCCGATAATTACCGGACCGTTAGAATATAATCCTTGCTCCATCATGGGAATCTCTTTATCGGCGGTATGATAGCGTCCGCCACCAATATAACACTGCCCGGCAATCATCACCGATGTTCCTAATGTAATTCCACCAACTGAACTCAGCTGGCACTGACTGCCGATTGAACAATGATCTCCTATAGATATTGGACCAGTTTTGGCCTGGATGATTGAACTCCTGGCAATCAACACATCATTTCCAATTTTGATACCTTGAGTTTCACCGCCTTTGGCATCGACTAAACAATGATCATCAATCGCGACGCGGTCTCCAAGTTCGATATTCCCAGGATGGCGGAGCGCAATATTTCTGCCCCAAACGACTCCAGACCCTACTTTTTTACACAACGAGGGGAAAAACTGTTTTCGTAGTAATAATCCTAATGCCCCAGGCATCGGCCCAAGCACGGTAGTGAGAAACTCAAATTTACAGAGTGCTCCGAAGCTATAAGAACCGATGAAAAACTTCTGATACTTTTTTAAAGCCGAAGTCTCAGATTCTGCTAAACCTTTAACGATCGATTCCTTTGAAATCACTTGTCCGGACGGCACCACCTCTTCAGGTTTTGTCGAAATCATCTTAGCCCAGCATCCATATTCGTAGATTTTTCTTCACAATCTCTCCTTAACATTATCGGCTACGATGCGGCACTGATTGAGGAAAAAGTACACTGCTCTTACAGCCATCCATGCTCCTCATACCACTGGATGGTTCGGCGAATTCCTTCTCGCAGAGTGACCTTGGGTGTATATCCTAATAGGCTTTTCACTTTGTCGACCGAAAATGCTCGATTGTTTTGAAAAAAACTCATTCGCCGTCGATGCAAGGGTGGCTCAATGCCCAAGGGAACACAGATTTTTTCACAAAGTGTGGCTGCCCAAAGCGCTGGTTTCAGTGGAATATGCCTGTGAGGGACCGGAACGTCAAGATCGTGCGCAATCATAGAAACAAGCTCTTTGAGAGGAACATATTCCTCACCTCCGATAATAAAGGCTTCACCAATAGCTTGATCCTTCTGCAAACAGAGAAGAAATCCATCAACGACATCATCAATGTACGCAGGCTGAAACAACGCTTCCCCCTTTCCAACCATAATAAATTGGCCTTTTTTGATCATTCGAAACAATTTCAACATCCGAAGATCACCAGGTCCGAAAAGGGAGATGGGGCGAATCACCGTAATGGGGAGCTTCGTTTCTTCATAGCATTTCCAAACAGCTTTTTCTGCCATTAATTTGGTTTCTTGATAAAGATCGGTTGGGTTGAATGGAGTTTGTTCATTCGCTGGAATCTCTCGGACGTCTCCATGGACTCCGATCGTACTACAATGAATATAGCGTTTCACTCGATGCTTGAGAGCTGCATTGAGCACATTTTGTGTTCCTTGGACATTGACAGCATAGGCATCATCCTTATCTGATCCCCCTTTGCGAAAATTTGAGACCAAGTGAATGACCGTGTCTACACCTTTCACGGCCGACTCGACGGCATCGGAATCTCGTATATCGCCAAAGAAGATACCATTCATGTCGCTCGTAGTGGGGTCACCGTCGTTGTGAGG
This sequence comes from Nitrospirales bacterium, assembly GCA_965223675.1. GTDB lineage: Bacteria > Nitrospirota > Nitrospiria > Nitrospirales > UBA8639 > JAGQKC01. Next base: position 2,133,821 of record OZ245013.1, read on the forward strand.
CCGGGCGAACACACTCACATCTTCTCCGCAGTGTCTCAAACGATCGACAATATTCGATCCAAGATAACCTCTTCCACCAGTGACTAAGATATGACCCATAGCTTGTTAATCCTTCGACATTGAAACACCAATTGCCTTATTAAAAACCATCACACGCGAATTCAGAACTGTATTGCACTATCCCCAATTCGGGAATCGATGATTGACGGCCTCTAATTCCTGTTGTGTTGTCGATGCATTCCAACCCAGTTCCTCACTCATCACTTCCGCACAAGCGTTCAACATCTTTGATCCTGGATAACCAGCAGCTCCTAAGTCAGTCCGCCGAAAAATGACATCAGCCAACCCTTGTGCCATCTCTTCCCTCATGCCGTGCCGAACCTCAGCCTTACAGACTTCAAGATCATCTGGAACACATTGTCCAGATTTTATTGATTCATCGAAGTATTCCAACACTCCCTCGTACGATGTACCATAATTGTAAACCAAGCGAGACATGATCTCCTCACTCAACCCAAACGGCCTCTTCTGTACTTCTGCTTTCAAGAATTGTTCAAAACCTTCTATGTCACCACCATAAACAGGGGTGAGAGCCGACCGAGACTTCTTAGGTTTTTGGCCTTTGACGGTAAACACATGATCAACCACTTCTTCTGCGACCTGCCTGGCAGTCGTATACTTCACGCCCACGACTGAAAATACACCTCTGATTCCATGCTGATCATGTTGGATAATCTTGTGACGCTTGGCAAGCTGAACATCTTGTGTCTGTTCATCTGACATCCCACTCGGAAGTAGTCCGCTATGCACAAAAGACACATCAGTGAGTGAAAGTTTTGCGGACGGGTATGCCTGGTTGATTTCATCTAAAAACTCTTCGATTTCTTTAGCAGAGAATTTCGAATCATCAGGATTGCCATTACAATGCGAGTACGATGTCCCAATCAGAGAGTGGCCTCGCCACGGCACCACGAATAAAAGACGTTTCCCTTTCTGGAACACGGCATCTTTATCTTGGTAGACGCGGCGACTTGCCAACCCCACAGCATAGTCTGAGAAGATCGGCCTGGTAATAATATTCATGGCTTTGGCAAAGGGAATATCGCGTTGAGTTGATGTGTCATGCAAGAGAGACCGTATACGATTGATCCATGGACCACACGTATTAATAATGACTCTTGCTCGCACATCAAATTGATCATCTGTCAAAACATCTCGCGCACGTACACCTATCACGCCGTCCTGTTCTTGAAGAAATCCGGCAACCTGGACATAGTTGGCGACTTGTGCCCCTGCATTCCAAGAGGACCGCAGTAATGACAGGAGTAATCGTTCAGAATTATAGACTTGTGCATCATAAAAGAGTACGCCTCCCGTGAGTTCTTTCTGGTGAATTCCAGGAAGTGTTCGAAGAATTTCTTCCTTAGAAAGAGAGCGTCCTCTAGGAATATACTTTTGTGGATCACCACCCATATTACGGTCAAAACTCACAAGATCATTCACAGCCAAGGCCAGTCGTAAAATCTCCTTGCCTTCCATTCCATGGCCATAGGTCGGAATTATCACCGGAAGTGGATGGACGAGATGTGGGGCAATCTGCATCAAGACCCGTCGCTCGTGAATGGATTCTCTCATACGCCTAAAGGCTGCATGCTGTAAATACCGTAGGCCTCCATGGATGATCTTTAAGCTGTTCGAGGACGTCGCTGAACCAAAATCCGCTTGTTCGACTAACCCTACTGACAACCCTCGAAGACAGGCATCCCATGCGACACAGGCTCCGTAAATTCCGCCCCCAATAATCAGGACATCGTAAGTATGTCGTGTCAATTCGTGAATGTTCCTTTTCATTCGACGCAGGCCTTATTCAACACCAGACTCTGAATTGGGTCTTTTGGTGTGATTGGAGGAATACGGCGAGCAGCGATACACACTTTTTCTCTCGGGACATTCCAAATCTGTCGCAATCCATCCATACAACTCATTGACTTTTTCGCAAAACGCGCCATAGCTAAATTTTTCCTGAACTAACTGCTTGCCCGCTCTTCCAATCTTCCTGGCAAATGCTTGATCCTTCATCAGACACAACATACCTTGCGAAAATGACTTCGGATTCGGTTCAGCAAGCATGGCCACCTGCTCATTGAGCACTTGAGTATGCGTTGGGAGATTGGTCGCCACAATGGGCTTTCCACTATGCAAATACGAATAAAGTTTCATCGGCGTATTATTACCCTTTCCTCTCGGTGAAACCAAAATATCCGCTTTATCAAGAAACGATGCTAACTGGTCAAGAGGTTTAGGCCCCAAAAATGACACGCGCTCTTCAATGTTCAGCTCGCGAGACTTCTGTTGGTATTTTTCGATATCCGTTCTTGCTCCTCCAACAATAACTAAATCCATTCGAGCGTCTTGCGCTGTTATCAATGCAAAACTATCTAACAGTAAATCAATCCCCTGATAGACTTCTAGGTTTCCTACATACATCATGATGCCTCGGCCAGAGGCAATCTCTGGCTCTACAGTTGTCAGTTCTGAAGGACTGGATTCTTCAAATAAAGGCACATCATGCAGTACACAAACTTTTTTCGCTCCATGTCTTGAGGCAACGTCTCCAAGGGCATCGCAAACAGGAACTACGGCTTTCGCGTACTTAATGGCTACTGACTCTAAATACGTGAAGACTGACAGAAAGGGACCTAAAGCAGAATGTTTTTCAACCATCTGCTGGGCCAATGAAGAGTCCATGTCATACACATACGGAACTCTAAAAATCATCTTGAGTAGAAGTGCAATAAAAACGGCTTCTTCCACGGCGTGAACAACATGATAGCGTTTTCGCAATAGTTGTAGAAACGCTTGCATGGCCATGACACCATCGCACAGAAGCTTTTTAAACGAAAAGCCGGGACGGACATCATGAATAAAGGGAAGATGAGGAATTCGATAGACAGTCATTCCATCATGTCGCACGTCCCTTCCTTCATGATAGGTGATCACATCGACTTTTTCATTTCTTTCTGAAAGCACTCGGAGCATCAGATTGACAGCAATTGGTGTCCCACGCTCTTGATAAAAGGGATGAGGAGCAAGAAATAAAACATTCATGACTTGGCGACTCGTATCACTTTATAGCGAATCCAAATAATCTCCATGTGCAACATCAAGACTTTTTGCGCGGTTTTCAACACAACAAACCTTGGATTATTTCCATCAGCTATCGAGACCCTATTTTCGGACAATCTCAACTTATGATTAAACGAATTCACTAACTTTTCATCACATCGTAAATCCAGCAATCTAGTCAACAGAAACTCTTGCCTTTCTCGACTTCTTCTCAGCTCACACTTCAAATAATGAGCCATATTTTCAGTCTGCCAAAACCAAGCTCTCTTTATTTCAGGAATATATCGCTCGCTGTTTTACATTCATCAAGTGAGTGGTGAAATATACACAGCCATGACGTGGGAAAAGGGAAGGCTGCGCCGTCGTCAGACGTGAAAATCTCCACGAATATTCAACTCATCTAGTACTCAGTTTAGCTTTAACCAGCAGAAATCACGATATAGAGCGGCTAATCTGTAGCCTCGCCAGACCCCAGAAACAACCGAAGTAATCTCGGAGTGTCCGTTCTATGATCTGCGACAGAAGACATGAGAGCCGACACTCACTTTGGAGTATAACTATTCGCCGAATTTCGAGGGTAAGACACATTGGCAAACGATTCAAGCTCTTCATGTCTTTTACTCACACTTGGATGCCGGCTCAATGATGATGGGAAAGATGGAAGTGTTGCACAAATTGGAGCGAAACGAAAATCATTCAAGAGGGAGGTCATGCGATTCTGAGTTTTCTGAAGATTGATATAATGACGAAAGCTCGAAAGGAGTGAGCCCTTCATTTTTGGTTGATCAGGGTCAAGCTCCCAAGGATGAAAGTACATCACCAACGGCCTACCTTCTTGTTCAACTTTTTTCAAAAACCAGCGAAACACGCGATACGGAAACAATCGGAAATATCCGCCTCCGCCTACAGGGATACGCATCCAACCGACTTTACACGTAGACGGTGGAACCTCCCAAAGTATACCAGCACTCGTATCGAGGGAATGAATGCTTGGGCTCGCATCTGGAATGCCATAGGAGTCATGGATAGCGGGAACAATGCTTGAATCGTATAGGAACCCTTCTTCTACAAGAATTGGTAAGGCCCACTTTGTTTCTTTCGTAATAGAGAACGTTGGAGCTCGGTACCCCAGCACAGCTTGTCCTATGAGATCTTCAAGAATTTTTTTGGCACGGCGAATATCTTCACGAAATTTTGACTGACTTTGCACTGATATTAATTCATGGGAATACCCATGACAGGCAATTTCATGCCCCGCACTCGCGATCCGCTTGACCATGTCTCCATGCCGCTCAGCCACCCACCCGAGAATAAACATCGTTGCCTTAATGTTCGCCGATTCAAGCAACGAAAGAATGGTATCTGTATTCCTCTCGACGCGACTGTGCAAAACCTCCCAATGTCGACGCCGAGCGGGACAATCAAAAGCGGCAACTTGAAAGTGTTCTTCAATATCAAAACTTAAACTATGAATCACTCTTCGTACTCCATACGGATCGTTAACGCGCTCCTGTCCCCAGTAAGACGACATGAAACGTTCTAAGCAAAATTCGAAAATCTAACCCCAGTGATAGGTTTTTCACATAATAGAGATCGTATTGAAGTTTCATATGAGAGTCTTCCAATGAAGCCGCATATTGGAAACATGTCTGAGCCCAGCCCGTGATCCCTGGACGAACCGTATGTCGAAGATCATAAAATGGGATAAATGTTCGAAGTTCTTGGACAAAATGCGGGCGTTCAGGTCTCGGGCCTACGAGACTCATTTCGCCCTTCAGAACATTGATAAACTGAGGCAGTTCGTCTAGTCTCAGCCTCCTTAACCAATACCCCACCCTTGTGACACGATCATCGGAAACCGAAGCCCACTTGACCCCATCATCTTCAGCATTTTGTTGCATGGATCGAAACTTTCGAAGAACATACGGATAGCCATGCAGTCCGACACGAGTTTGACGATAAAAGACAGGACCAGGAGAATCTAGCTTAATCAAAGCTGCAATAATCAAAAGAAGGGGTGCAAGAAGAAGCAGTCCAAAGAATGCACCAATCACATCGACTAAACGCTTGAGAACCATGACAACAGGTTTACGTCGAAACCCTTGCGAAAAAATTAAAAAACTTGGCTTCAGCTCGTCAATTGAAAGCCTTCCGCACTCGGCTTCATACATTCGATGCCCATCGACAACCTCAACACCTAAAGATTTGATATCGAGTAATGCATCCAACGGCATGGTTCCTCGACGATCTTCAAAACAGACCGCAATGGTTTGAACACGGTAATTTTCGGTCAGCTCAAATAGCTGATCAATCGTTCCTATGACAGACGGAGGCGAGGCTGATGAACCGACAGGAACAACATCTTTCGATAAGAAACCGACCACATCATACCGGTTCTTCCCATTCGTGACCAAAACTCTTGCAAGGTTACTCGCTAACCCCCCATCACCAAGAATTAACACTCGCCTTCGAAAACCAAAGGTTTCAGAGAGTCGCTCAATAATTCCAACGTGTCCCGACATCACACGTGGTAGATCACCTAAATGAGAGTCGATCATCCTCTTTTTTCGCCAATGGCATAAGGAACCTCGTATCCCTGTCGCACGTAATATGGCATACCCTGGGACCAGGCATCCGTTAAGATTAAGCGGGACTGAGCCGTTGTCTTCAGCATATCTGTCGCTTTCATCACGACATCTTTAGGTGTTCTTCCAGACCGAACGACAAAGAGTAGGATTTCTGCCAAACCTGTCAACGCATTAATATCGGCTAATGGGAGAATTGGAGGGGCATCCAACAAAATGTACCGAAACCGCGACTTAATGGCATCAATGACTGAAGCCAGTTGGGGAAACTTAGAAAGCGGAACAGGGTTTTCTCTAATATCTCCAACAGTCAGAACCCAAAGTGGTCCATCAGAGACTTGATGCATACAAGCTTCTAATGGCTCTTCCCCTTGGAAATATTCTGCAAGACCTGGCTCACATGGGATAGACATCAGCTCATGTATTGCTGGACGCTTAAAATCACAGTCAATGACCAACGTTGGCTCATTGAGATCGTTGGCCAATGTATAACCCAAGTTTGCAACCGTTGAGGTCTTTCCCTCTCCTTTCATCGAGCTTGTCACAAGCACAACCGTGCTTTCCTGATTGGAATGCATCAAATTCAACCGTGTGGCAGCGACTCGAAATTGCTCAGCAACAATCGAGCCAGGCCTCCATCTTGCCACAAGTCCAAGTTCTTGAGGAAACCCATTTTTAGAATGATGACTCGACTTCCCGTTCGTCACTTTTGTAGGAAAGCCATGCGGCAAATAATTAGCGCTGGGGACACTATGCTGTTCCGCCCCAAAGTCCGATGAAGCAGGAGAAAGACTCTTAAACGACTTCCCATAGGCAATCTGAAAACTTGGAATCGTTGCAAGAATTGGCAGTCCAATTGATACCTCTGCATCCTCTGAGCGGCGGAAGGTTGGCTTCCACTGCTCCAAGGCAAACGCCGAGCCGTACCCTACCCCACATCCAACCACAAAACCTGCTAGGACAATCAGATATCGAGGAGGACCTTCAGGAATCGTCGGTAAATTCGCTGGGTCAAGTATTCGAAATCGCTCGGCTTTCTGACGTTTCTCTAAATTTTCAGAAATTCGAGAATTGAGTTGTTTTTCATGCAAACGCTGATAGTTCTCACGCATATTTGCATAATCGCGTTCTAATACGAGTAATTCCTGTTCGTGTTGAGGCGTGGCATCGATATTTCTTTGGTACTCGCCCATTTCAACGATGACCCGCTTTGCACGATCTTTAAATGTCTGGATCTGCGTCTTCAGCTCTTCCTGAGTATTGATGAGATCTTGAAGATACGGATCAAATTTAGGAGCGCCGTCCCCCAGCTCCTCGGCTAAAAAATCATCCGTCATGGCGTCCGAAGCATTTTCAGAGAGAGATCCTCGCTCGGCCATCTCCGACTCAAGTCGTTTGATATGATTCTTAAGAGAGATCACATCTGGATATGAGTCAGTATATTCGACCAACATTTTGGCTAATTCCTCTTTTAACCCCCCTAGACGTTGAGCTAACGGGTCTGCCACTTGTGCATCTTGCCCGAATGCCGTCGGATCAAACGTGGGGATATCTGCCATGGTTCCAGCCATTGACTCATAATCGCGAATGGATTTTTGAGTCAAATCGAGCCTCGTACTCAGGCTATTCAACTGCTCTTGAATGGATTCTCGTTCATTTTGCAGTCGATCTAAACTTCGAAGATTGGTGCTTAATTGTCCAGGAAGTTGCCCTAAGTGTTTCAATTTAAATTCACTTAACAACTTTTCTTTCGCATCTAACTCTTGTCTTGCAATTTCAAGTTCCTGATTGAGAAACTCCGAGGCTCCTTCCACAAATTGTTCTCGAATTTTCAAATTCTCATCGATGTATTGAGAAGCGATTTTTGCCGTTACCTTCATGGCCGTCATCGGATCACTATGGGTGTAGGAAATTGTAAATGATTCTAAACGACCACGACTTCCTTGGGTTTCTAATTTCACGCTCTTTGCCAGACTAGCAATAACGAGGTCATATCCATTCTTCTTAATAGCTTCTGGAAACAGATTTAATTCTTCGATTACCTTTTGAAGACTTGTGCGACTTAAGACTTGCTGAGTAATCGTAGAAACTCTTTCAGCAACTCCATCAGTCACCATTGGACGCACGAAATTTGATGGGATTTTCTGGTGCTCAACTAGGATAGTCGTGCTTGAACGATACACTTCTTGTTGCTGCCAAGCATAGACACCAGCCGCGGCCGTGCAGAGGAGAACAATGATGATAATCAGCCATTTTCGGCGTATGGCAATATCTAGAAGCTCTTCTAGATAGGCCTGAATCATGAGATTGTTATCGCCGCCTACACTACCTGGACTTTTAATGTTTCCTGATTCCATATGTGTTTTGAGACAGAATGTCTTCCTAATATGATGTTTTACCTTGCGCTTATATAGTGGACAATAGCCTTCGACTAAACAATGGTATGTTTTGCGTTCGTCATGCTACCCAGCCGGTGCGCTATGCGAGAGGAGTTCTCTCAAGGAACGACAATCGTATCACCTGACTGCAATGTGACATTGTAGGCTGCACCATCATCAGAAATGAGATCGTCATATCTCACTGGGATTCGCAACTCCTTGACTTTCCCATCTCCATTCAACACATTTCGAATAATTCGGATATCATTTGTCGCAGCAAACTGAGTAAAGCCGCCAGCTAAAGAAACGGCTTGCAAAATAGTCGTATAGGATTTCATCTGGAGTTTCCCTGGGCTATTCACTTCTCCCACGACAAAGACATAGTAGCTATTCACTTCAATCACATTCACGGACACGGCCGGATTCTCTTTGAACGCTTTATAGCGTTCCTCAATTTCTTCGGCAAGTTGATCAGCCGTGAGGCCTGCGGCTGGCACGTCTCCGATTAACGGCAACGAAACTTTCCCATCAGGACGGATCACGACTTGCTTAGACAAATCTTGATTCTTCCACACCACAACCTCCAACACATCCTCAGGCCCGAGAAGGAATCCTTCTTCAGGCGGCCCAGGAGGGACAATGACGTCAGGCCTAGGACAACCTAACAGTAGACCTGAAACCAGAATCATCAATACAAGGAGGCACAGATATTTAAGTCCGGAGGTCATGTATTTCACCACCTATTCAGAAAGATATTTCGTTCCGGGTTGGTCAGGGCAACAACACCATGGTTTCAGAAGGCACAACAATTGTGTCTCCAGGTTTGATCACCACATTTTCCGCCCCACGGAGGATGATATCATCATAATTCACAATAAGCTTATTTGATCCATCACCATTGACGCCTAATCGAAAAATAACAATTCGACTCCTCACAGCATCAGGAGTCAAGCCTCCTGCGAGTGTGATGGCTTGAACCAGCGTCGTTCGACTCAAAAGAGGAAGCTTTCCGCTCGTGCCCGTCGCACCTTGAACATAGTAGTAATAACTGTTGACGACCTTCACCACAATGGCGATCGTTGGGCTCTCCTTATAGGCACTCAGTCTTTGCGTTATTTCCTCACGAAGTTCCTGAGTGGTTCGACCAACAGCCTTGACATCTCCAATCAGCGGTAAGGTAATACGCCCATCTGGCCTCACGAACACTTCGCGGGACAAATCCTGATTCTTCCACACACTAATTTCCAAGACATCCTCAGGACCAATAATATAATCCTCTGTCACAATTAATGCCGTTTTTTCAGCACGTCTTTCCGATTCTGAGGCATTTTCAGCATGCCCTGTGCTAACACCAAGACACATAGCAGACACAAGTATTATTGATACGACCAAACCACCATTGCGAACTCTCATAACGTCACCTCATCCCTTGACAGAATGCTGATAAAGTATTCTCCCTATGAACCGATTTTCATCGATACATCATGTGCATCAAAAAAAAATTTGAAATCTAATTTTTGAAATCTAATGTCCTAGGATTTCTAATTTTTATAATCCAGAGACACAAAATGCCGGACTTGCTTATTCCTATACTTGGAACTATTCCAGGTCATTGCCACTTACTATCCTCATGATATTGTCATTTGTCATTTTGGCAAATGCCTCAAATGAAGGTAATTTACCTAGCAAATAATAGCTAGAATAATATGTGAGTATCTAAAAGTATACTATAATATTAGACAGAGGGATACACTGCAAGCACTGGCTTGTCAATGTATTCTACCCTAGCCGAAGGACCTTATCCGACTCGTACAACCTCTTCAACCAACCTCTTACTTATTCAACTTAGTCAGTTTTTCTAAGTTGCAATACAGATACCAACGTTGGCTCCAGAGCCCTAACAAAGTCTCATTGGCCCTGCAACAGTCCAGTCTGCTAAACAATCAATAGTAACTTCAAATAGGTCATGTTTGAACTGCATCACAATCATTCCTTCGGTTAGATGTACCTGATATCTTTAACCAAGGATCTTAGAAAAAAGAATGAAGAATATCGACACGAGCGAAAAAATTGATTGTTTTTATTCGTGTCAAGTTGATAACTGAAGATAGTAAAATAAGAATACACATTTAAACAGATCATAAATTCAAAGAATCGTTTTCAAAACTACATAGATAATCGATCGAGGATTATCAAAATTTACCTGTCGAAAAACTTTTCGGAGAGACAAAGATAATGGTGCCCCCGAGACGATTTGAACGTCCGACCTCCGGTTTAGGAAACCGCTGCTCTATCCAACTGAGCTACGGGGGCAACAAGGAGGGATTGAAAAGGGACAATGAATATCATTGAAGTCTACAAGAATTCATGAAACCACACAAGAAAGCCATTCAAACCTTAAGAATGACCAGTGCTATTGCTTGACACTGAGGCAGAAAATTAGGAACTTCATCGAGTGAATGTATTCATCGTTTTTGATTGATTGAAATACTGACAGGAATGGTGGCGATTACCTAGCGATCATGCATGTGAATTGTTTTTCGGCCACATCATGTGTTCTTCTAGACACAAGACCAAGTACTCACTCAAGCAAGCTGGAAGCATCTTTTCTCTTGTCCAATTCTGCAGTAAGTAACATAAATACCTAAAATCTCCAATAATTCATATTTGACATGTCTATCAGGTGATGTGAAGAAAGAAGCTTTCTACATTCATGAAACGCATATCCAATCCAGAAAATCGTTTCCTGTCTGAGCAACGAGATCCCTCAGATTTTTCAACTCAAATTTCCCTGAATGTGTACGAAGAGCACGCTAAGACGATTCTCAGCCAGAATGACAGTCCAGATTTGCCGTTTCGATGGAGCCTCAATCCTTACATGGGCTGTTTTCACGCTTGCGCCTATTGCTATGCAAGGCCAAGTCACGAATATTGGGGATTTGGTGCAGGAACCGATTTTGAGTCCAAGCTGATTGTGAAGACTAATGCTCCATGCCAACTCCAACATGCATTCAACAGACCATCGTGGAAGGGCGAGCTCATCGTATTTTCCGGTAATACGGATTGCTATCAACCTCTTGAAACCTCCTATCGCCTCACCAGAGCCTGCCTCAAAATCTGCAAGGATTACCGGAATCCAGTCGGGATCATCACGAAATCAAACCTCATTACACGGGATCTAGACATCTTGCAGCACCTCCACCACGAAGCCTGGATTCGAGTTTATTTCAGCATTCCTTTCGTCAACAATGAGACCGCCCGAAAAGTTGAGCCCCAAGCGCCCTCTATTTCGCGCCGATTCGAAGCCATGGAACAGCTTTCCAAGTCTGGCATCCCCACGGCCGTTTCTCTTGCGCCAATCATTCCTGGACTCAATGAACAGGATATTCCTCGGATCCTTCAGAGAGCACGAGACGTAGGAGCCACGGCTGCCACCTATAGCCTTCTTCGCCTTAACGGTAATGTTCAACCAGTCTTTATCGAACGAATGACACAACAATTTCCTAACCGAATACAAAAGATAACGAACCGTATAAAAGAACTACGGAAAGGGTCCCTTTCGGAAGAAAGGTTCTTCGCTCGCCAAAGCGGAGAAGGTGCATCGTGGCAAGCGATCAAACAACTGTTTGAACTTAGTTATCAAAAATTTGGCTACCACCTCTTACATGACCCTCCACCTCCTGATACTTTTCGACGACCCGGTCCTTACCAAACCAATCTTTTTGCAGAAATGTAATGCTGTGAGGTTTCTTCTCACTCGAACTGACAATCATGAAATCAGTAGAGTACAATCTCGCTTGCATCCGACGACTCGACATCACCTACATAAAGGAAATTCAAGAGCAATGATGAATTCATCCGTCATATTAGACTTTCAATATCCATCGACATTGAAATTGATGCTAGCAATTACCCTTATCTTTGCCCTAGGCCTAGGGTGTACAGAAGAAAAGACTGCTTGGGATGAATATACCGAGAACGGTGATCTCTTACTTCAACAGGGTAAATACTTAGAAGCAGAAAAAGAATACACAGCTGCACTCAAGGAAGCAGAAAAACAAGGAAACCCAGATTCCCTTCTCGCTAAAAGCTTAAACAAACTTGCCACCCTCCACGACGCACAGGGTGAATATGCTAAAGCCCAACCTTTTTTAGAGCAAGCCATAGAAATTTATAAAGAGGGAGGAGACGAAACCCAACTTGAACTCGCATCAAACTTGAGTAACTTAGGCGCAGTCCATTATGCGCAACACCAATATGACCAGGCCCAACCGTTGTTTGAGCAAGCCATCGCGATCAGGGAACGTGCACAAGGGGAAAACCACAAAGATCTCGTCAATGATCTCAAAAATGTTGCAGGCCTCTACGCTCGCCAACAAGAGTATGAGAAAGCCGAACCATATCTTCAACGCGCGCTCACAATTATTGAAAAAGTCTCGGGACCAGACAGCACGAATTTAGTCCCACACTTGAATAATTTGGCTCTTCTGTATCAAGCTCAAAAGCGTTTCAGTGATTCAGAAACCTTATTGAAACAGGCCGTCGCCATCAACGAAAAATCCATGGGAGCTGATAACCCCCGACTCACAGGAAGTCTCAACAACCTGGCATTGCTCTACAACGAGCAAAAAGATTACGAGAAAGCCGAGACATTGCTTAAAAGAATTCTCAACATTTTTGAAAAAACGTTAGGACCAGATAGCCCTCAAGTAGCGGCAAGCTTGAGTCAACTCGCCTCTCTGTACCACGCTCAACAACAGTACGATAAAGCCCAAGCGCTCCTCGAACGTGCCCGAGAGAATCTTGAAAAAAAATTTGGCAAAGAAGATCCTCGGCTAGCAAGAATATTAAACAATCTCGCATTGGTCTACGCAACACAGAATCAAACACAAAAAGCCGAAGAACTCTTTCAACACACTATTGATATCATCGAAAAAACGAAAGGGAAAGATCACCCAATGCTAGAGCGTACCCTCAGAAACTATGCCAGCCAACTCAAAAATACCAAGCGGGCAAAAGAAGCTAAATCATTAGAAACTCGCGCCAACACCATTCGTGAGAACTTTGAAAAGAAAAAATCGTAAAGAAGCCCAAAGAGAGGTTCCCGAGCTCCATAAGAAACGATCAGAGCGGCCTTACATTAGAGGATAGACCAACAATGAATGTACAAGAAAAGAAGTGTTGGAAACCAACATACGATATCGCAAACAAGAACTAAGGACAGACATGCGAACCACGAGCTACGGGACGTCATTTTTGATGGGAGTCACCCCTGAACTGCGCCTAACCAGAACATGACAATTTTTTGAGATGACAAAACTCATTTACTTTTCTTGTCATAAACCGTATCGGAGAGAAAACTCGACTCAAGAGAAATAGGGATCTTTGAGATTTGAACCAAGGAAGATCTTTTGTGATCACTGGGCTGTCCATCCGGCAAAGATGAAGCCCGTACAGCCATCGGTCCGTCCAATGATCTTTGAAATGAAAATAGTAGGCTTGATACTCATTCTCACCGATAGCATGAGCAGGCTCCGTCAGGGATCGTTGAATATTTTTCACCAGGATTTCAACGACGCCATCTGAGAATATTTGTTGTCTTAAAAACTCAGGAAGGGTGACATTAAACAGAATTTGAGTTAAGGCCAGTCCGAGAAATAGCATCCGTCGGCAACGCCATTCTTGTGCGAGAACCAATACTTTCTTCCAGTCAATGTTTTCCTGAGCACGGATAAGTTCGGCTACATCACACACCCATTTCAACTCCTCCCACACATGCTTACTCCCATGCACACATAAAATAAGGAGAAGTTCTTCGGTAGCCAGCCCCATAATCTGTGCATCATGAAGTTGAACAGGTTGAAGATTGTTCAATATCGATGGTCGATCGAGTTGAAATGAAAATTCACTTCCGCCCATCACCCACTGAAGATCCACCCGAACATTGCCATGAGCCTTCACGAAATGATGGTAACGCTTCGATGAGAGATTGTTGATTTCTGTTGATCTGCCGGAATCAAGAGTCTGATATTCCTGACCTTCGAAAACTTCATAAATTTTGTGAATAGAATCCCTAGCGATAATCAGATCCATGTCCCGAAAGTCCCGCAGGAACACATTCCCATATGCCATTGCAGCCAATGTTGGACCTTTAAACGGAATAAGGCTTACGCCAGAGTCCTCTGCAGCTTTGGTGAGTTGGACTAATTCTTGGGTTAACAAATGAGCTCGTGCGGCATTAGCCTGGAAATGCTGACGAAGAAAGAGCAGGACATCAGAAGGAATCAACTCAGGACAAACGGCATTCAGATTCCAGTAGACGAGAGACGTGACTCCATGCTGTTTGGTCAGTCGGACAAGTTCATCCCAGTCAAGACCGTTCTCGGCTAAAGATCGAATTTGCACCTTCTGTTCGTCAGCCATCACCGTGCGTGCACATAGGATCAGCACTTCAACTTCTGATTTCATACGAAGTGTAGTCACTGCACCAATCATGTGTGTATCCCTTCATCAAAATAAGAGAAGCGCCTTGCGCTAGCACCCAACAAAAACTTCTTCCTCCAGTAACGGTTCAATGAGTTTTGGCAATTCCAACACATCTCGGCCAGAATGCAATCGATAACAATCGACCTGTTGAACCAATTTGGATAGCATTTGGAATTCTTGCCTCGCCACCTGTTCTTCGTAGACTAAGAGGCCATGGGGCAGGAGATCCTGCAACGCCTGACGTTTTGGGAGAGGTTCAAGCCAACTTTTTTCACAATCGGCGATTTGAGGAAAGATCATAATCGACGGTTCACACGCTTCACCAGTTCCACCTGGGTAGAAGTCTTCAACGTAAAAAAACCGCTTCTTGATACCCTGATGAAGCATTCCTTCAGGTGCATCCCTTAGCTCAGGGAACATCGCGATGGTGGGTTCCGTGACATCCACTTTCACCGGTAAGGGTAAGATTTCTAAAGAATGATCCTTTTCACGCAATAAAGGATGATCATCAGACAAACAGCGATACCCAGAACGCAATAACGAAAGAAACGCCGTGGTTTTCCCACGACCGCTATACCCGGGAATCAAAATTCCTTGTCCATATTTTTCTAACGACGTCGCATGCAGAGTAAAGAGCCCCCGCCGTTTGAGAAGTTCAGACAGCATAAAATGAAAAAAGCCTACTCGAAGGTCACGATGCAAGTTCTCTGGTTGAATCATGTATCCTTCCGCAGATTCTTGTTCTTCATCGATGATAAACAGGCCTTTTTCTTGAAAATCAGCGATAAGCCGATGTCCATCACGAAGAATACGACAATTCCATTTAATGCGATGGTCTGCCTGGAAGGTCGGGGTCATCCACGTATGCGAGAACAACGTGTGTCCATCTAAGGGCTCTTGCCATGGAATTTCTTTTCTTGAGGAGACTTCATGAAACTGTATAGTCATGGGACGGCTATGCATTTCCATGTGCGGTGTAAAGTATTCTAAGAACTTTCGCACCGGAGCTGCGATGAGTTCCGAATCCGTTGAAAAAATAACTGGGACTCCATGAACTGATTTGTGTAATGTAACCATGACATCCTCTCAGCTAGTAATGACGATCCAACACTGTCATAGACATGACATCTTTCTTGTATATGAACGAATCAAGAATTGGTTTTCATACACTCTGTTAAACGTTTGCCTGGAAGGAGGACGGCCTTAAAAATCGACCATTCCCCCAGACCCAGGCACTCCTAAAACGGTCCTAGGGTTGTTCCATCAAAATAGGACCATTACTTTGCCCACCATAGATCGCCGTTCCCGCGGTGATATCCCGCAGTGACTCATGCTTCACGAGCGTCGGCTCGCTATACGCTTCTTTCTTCGACATCTTCATGTGCTCACCCCCTTTCCCGTGGTTTTCCATCTGCTGTTAGAGGAATGGCTAAAACAAAAAATCCATGTTCCTGTATGCAGACATTACGAAGAGTACTAGACATCGTTAAAAATGGGACCATTGCTCTGACTACCGTACATGGTCGCCCCCGCGGTGATATCCCGCAACGGCTCATGCTTCACGAGCGTCGGCTCGCTATACGCTTCTTTCTTCGACATCTCCATGTGCTCACCCCCTTTCGTGTAAAATTTATCCTGAGATCTAGAGCTGTGCAGGGAACGGCCTCGACTGCGACCATCCCCACACACAGATCCTTCCGAGATTTCATTACTCAGGAAGAAGAATTGGACCGTTGCTCTGACTGCCATACATGGTTCCCCCTGCGGTAATATCCCGCAATGGTTCATGCTTCATGAGCATTGGCTCGGCATAGACTTCTTTCTTTTGCATCTCCATGGACTCACCCCCTTTCGTATTGAATTAGGCCTTCCTGATTAAGATGATTGACAAGAGCCATGAGATCGGACATAGCTTGCCTCTCGCTCACATCAAAGCGAGAGCAAATCAGTGTATGGATCTCCTTTAAGGTTGGCTTTCCTGCCAACTGCTCCCATGCGACGGTACCGACTCGGTTCAATGTGTAATAATGGCCGTTTTTGAGATGTAAGATGACCGCCTCTCCTTCCAACACCGTGCAATGCACATCCGGATTCGGGATGACCCGCGTGTTGTCTACATCAATAGGCGTTTCATGCTCTCCGATACCCTTAGAAGTTTCTTCCATTGAAATATTGAGGTCGTTGATCATGGGTCTTTTCTCCCTCAGGTTTAGTTTAGCTACACATCACCCTTGGCAATACACCAGTATTGCCCGTTTCACCAAAGAGCATACACAGGCCTACAAGAACTTCTTTATTCCCCAAAGGGAGGGGAAAGACCAAATTTTTCAATGTGTTACTATGGGTTCTTATCTGTTCTTGAGAAACGATTCTTTGCGTGCAAACTTTTGACGATGACTCGCATTGCTCGAGAAACCAGACTCAGAAAGAAATCACGGATCGGGTGAAGGGTTAGGAGAAAATCGTGACCGAAGGGAATGGCCGAGTGAAGAGCCAGATTAGAAGATCACACAAATACATGAACGGTTAGGATAGGTTTCCCCGCTTGGCTTCTTCGATAAGATATTCTGAAGCACGAAGGGCAATAGCTTGAATAGTCAGGGAAGGACTATCCCCACCTCCTTCAGACACAAAACAACTACTATCAATGACAAAAAGATTGGAGACATCATGGGTTTGACAGAATGAATTGACGACGGACTGTTGGGCATCCGACCCCATTCGACATGTCCCACTCATATGCGTGATCAGACTGAGATCATATGAACCTTGTTCTCCCAATATTTTTTTAGCCCCAGCAGCTTCGACAATCGCCCGATTGGTTTGTGCCATGAACGACAAAGTCTCAAGATCATTCTGCCTGAGTTGCGTCGAAAGTTTTGCGACGGGAATTCCGTAAAAATCTTTCTCATCTGGATCCAGGGCAACGTGGTTTTCATAATTCGCATGATGTTCTCCAATCGCAAAGACATTCGTTACATGCCCGAAGTTGCGTTTCATGAAGTTTTTGTGCCTTTTTCCCCATCCAGGAGCGATCTTCTTAGCATAGGTCAATGGACCAAGTGCATCAAAGGCCGAAACCCCAAAGACGACTCCCCCTTGAACATTCGTCGCCTTGCCCGGTCTATTGTAGTCCCAGGCTCGGCTATCAATCTGAAGCCCTTGATGCGAACGAATGGGCTCAGCGAACAACGCGGTCGTGATATGCACAAGTGTCTCCATAAAGTACCGGCCCACGAGACCGTTCGTGTTGGCCAGCCCATCCGGGAATCTTGATGACCTCGAATGAAGTAAGAGTCGAGGCGACTCAAGGGCTCCGGCTGATACCACGATGATTTTGGCTTGTATGCGCTGCTCAACCCCTTCACCGTTAAAATACAGTACTCCATTCGCCATTCCACGAGTATCAAGAGTGACTTGATACACCGTGGAATTTGGACGAACCTGAACGTGTCCGGTTGACTCAGCCTTCGGAATCAAGGTCACATCGGCACTGCTCTTGGCCTGCATCATGCACCCCATCGAACAGCCATTGCAGTAATTACAGGACGGACGACCATCAAAAGCTTGTGACAGAATCGCTAATGAATTTGGGAGTAAGTGGAGCCCAAGTCGATCAAAACCCAATTTCACGCGTTGGCTCGCACAACTCAATTGATGCGCTGGATGTGGATAGGGCCGGCGAGGAGCCTTAAAGGGATTACGATGATCACCGGAAACGCCAAGAAGACGTTCGATTCGTTCATAATAAGGAGCAAGGTCATCATACTCAATAGGCCAATCTTCACCAAACCCGAATAATGATTTTGACCGGAATCCGTGAGGTGAAAAACGATGAGCTTCCCCCTGATAATGGAGCGTGGTCCCCCCTACCCCTTTTACCCGATGCACATGAGGCGCTCGTCGGTGCCGTGTCGTATTAAACTGTCCACGGGCTTCCGACCACGAGCGAAGATGCGTGTAGCTGGGGTCGAGCACCTCGGGTGGTCCTGAGCTGTAAGCATGTTTAGTCCGCTCTTCCCGCGCAACTTGAAAGGCCGATGAATATTGTTCCCACTCTTGTGTATTGAGTGGATATTGCGAAGGATCGTATCGAGGCCCAGCTTCCAACACCACCACAGAAAATCCTGCCTGACCTAATGCATAGGCCACGGTCGCCCCACCTGCGCCAGAACCAATAATACAGACATCAACGGGTTGGTGGGTGGCCATAGTTTATCCGCAGCGAAAATAATCAGGATGGCCCGACCATTGAGGAGGGCGTTGATATCCCACAATCTGCCATCCAAGCGGGCTGGTATAAAAAGCTTGAAAGGTGTGCTTTCGGACCATGGTAAAAAACCGTTTTCCGATGTGAGAATCGCCATGCAGCAACCACTCGATATTCTTTTCGAGATACGTCATTTCATCCTTCTCAGCATATTGCAAAATTTTTTCTTGCTTATCAGCCTCAATATCCAGAAAACTCGAGGCTTCATACATATCGTGAGTTTTTTGATCTAGCCAAGCAACGCCGAGTTGATACAGCTGGCGATATCGCTCGACAGCTGCCGCGTATTGATCGAGCTTGTAGATGACACCTGCTTCAGTAGCCCCTGGCAAATCATCAGTCGGAATGATCAATGCTGCAACATCTTTCAAAACGGTGGCTTGATATGCAGTCAATCTTTTGAAACGACCATCCAGGAGAGTCCGAGTCGTCGAAGGCGGTGAAGATGCCTTCGATCGCTTGGCCAGAAGATAAGTGGTCGGCATCCCTCCTAACAACACGGCTCCGGTAGCCACCAGCCAGCCAAACCGCCTTCTGGTCATCCATCGGGATTCGTTTTGCTGGTTTTCAAGATCACTCATCAAACAAACTTTCTATGGCATTGATTCCAAATGGACAGGCCTATGACTGACAAGGTCTAAGAAAGGGCAAGGAGCAACCTTCTTCATGACTTTTCGTCTATTGATGGAATTTACTTAAGAGAAGTAGAAAGGTAGGGTTTGTAGCCGCTCGGAACTTTCCTATGCTTACTGGACCTTTTTTACTTATAATATTGCGCTTGTGTTTCAAACAAATCAGCGTACGTTCCCTTTTGGAGAACGAGCTCTTCATGGGTTCCACATTCGACGATACGGCCCTGATCGATGACATAAATACGATCAACCATTTTTACGGTCGAGAGCCGATGACTGATTAAAATAGCCATTCGGCCTCGTGTGAGTTCATGAAAGCGCTCGAATAATTCGGCTTCAGCCTTCGCGTCCATTGCACTGGTGGGTTCATCCAGTATCAAAATTTGAGAATCGCGAAGAAACGCTCGTGCGAGCGCGACCTTTTGCCATTCACCGATACTCAATTCCTGACCCCCTTCAAACCATTTGCCTAACATCGAGTCATACCCTTGAGGTAATCGGCGAATGACATCGTCCACACCAGCTTGCTGAGCTGCAGCCACGACAGAATCCAAATCAGGGGAAGTCCTCATCCCCAGTCCAATATTCTCTTGGGCTGTCATAAAATATTTTGCAAAATCTTGAAAGATGACACTCACCTCCTGACGAATATCGGAAACAGCATATTCCCGAATATCCACTCCATCTAAGGAAATGCGTCCGTAAGTTGGATCATACAAACGGGAGAGGAGCTTGACTAACGTCGTTTTTCCAGCCCCGTTGGCCCCCACCAACGCAATATGTTCGCCAGGTCGAATAACGAAAGACATATCATTCACGGCTACTCGCTCGGCCTCAGGGTAACGAAAGGTGACATGATCAAAAACCAAGCCAGTTGCAAGGGGTCGCGGGACGGATCGAGGAACGGCAGGCAAAGCAATTCTTGATTTCACACGAAGAAATTCATCGAGATTCGTCAAGAACAAGTTACTTTCATAGAGCCGGGAAAGACTGTTCCCAAAGGCCTGCAGAAACCCTGCTCCGCGTTGAATTGCCTGAAAATACATGACCAGATCACCAAGCGTGAGCAATCCGGAAACAGTCCGATAGGCCACGAAGAAATACACGCCGAAGACGCCAAGAGTCGCGAAACTCTGTGCCCCTAATATGGCCAGGGCTTGCCGTTTTTCCAAATCTAACCGCTCGTGACGCAAAGTGCGACGTACGTCTGAAAACCACTGACGAAATCGAGGTCCCAAATCAAAGAGACGAACTTCCTTCGCATGTGTATCACGAGTCAACATCCAATTGAGATACCACGCTTTACGTTCGAATGGGGTCCGCTTGCGTTGCCAAGAAAAAAGCTTATGAGAATACCGCAGGCGGACCAACAATTCTGGTAAGGCTGCAAGTACGAGAACGGGAAGCACCGCCCAATGAAACCACCAGAGCAATCCACCCATGGCCATTAATGACACGCCATTTTGCCCAACTTGGAGTAGAGAATTTAGAATAGCCGTCGGCCGATGGGGCGCTTCTTGCTGCGCTCGATGGAGCGTGTCGTAGTACCGAGAATTCTCATAATATTCCAGATCGACTTCGACGGATTTTTTATGCAGAATTGAATGCATGTAATCAGTCACGATCTGCCCCTGCCCTCGTGCCACCAGACCAGCGATAGTACTGCAAAACGCGCTTAAGAGGGCCACACCACCCATACCCATCATCAAATACACGACGCTTTCGAGTGTCGTGCTCAAATCAGACTGCCCCAAACTAGTCGAAACCTCATCCACCAGCAATTTGATCATGTAGAGAGAAGCTAGCGGTAGGAGGCCTTGAATAAACAGAAGACCAATGTTCGCCACAGTCCAACGCGGGGCACTTGCCCAGACAAAGCCAAGCGCTTGACGGAAATTTGAGAAGAGGGCGTGTAGACGTTTTTGCAGTGTTTCCATCACCTCAACATCCTTAGGATGCACTTGAAATCACATGCCTATGCTAATCAAATTGGCTTTGAGATGAACATTCGATTCGGAAGATTCCGGAAAGGAATATGTCACCTCAAAATGTTTCCACTGCTGATTCGATTCTAAAAAAGCCTTGCTCTCCAGACTTAGCCAGGCATGCCCAGTAAGTTCTTGCCCAACCCATCGAACACCACAATGAAATCGAACTGGAAACCCATATCGTTTTGCGAATCCATACAACACAAGAGACCGAGGAAGACAATTCCCTCTCTCGTTCGCCGGAAACAGTGTTAAAAATCGATCGGTGTAATATGCCACATGTTGTAATTGGCCTAATTCTTTGCTACGAGCAGCTCTTATGATATCCAGCCAACCAAGCAAAGAAGGAAGACGCATCCACGACATGGTCATCCGCACCACCAACAACAGTAAAAACACATGGCTGATCAGCCAATATTTTTTCATGATCTTTCCTAAAAGGCGAAAGCGTGTAGGTGTCATAGTCTTCCCAAATGCTCACTAGGAGCATACGCAGTCATGTGGATGAGAAAGCAATACCTTAGGAGAGATGACTCACGAAGAGGTTTTAGCGAGATCTGTAAATCTCTAGCTTTTTACTTGAAGATAAAACAGTTTTCTGCGACGGGAAATTCGAGCAAATGGTCACAATCTATTTGTATTTGAGCGCACAAGAAAGATTGGGTATGATAGCAGTACGACCATCAAGGAGTGTGAGGTATGGATGAAATGCAGGGACGCGTGGTCAGTGTGATTGAATGCAAGAACCTAGCATGTGCCCGAAAAATAACAAGGGAAGGGTTTCCAGACGAGTGGCCGGACGAACACATACCAGATTTCCGCATTCACTCAGATTGGAATGATGAACTCACGGCCTTTTGTGTCCTTTGCGTGAGTTGTGGCCACTATACGGGGAATAAAATTCAAAGAATAAAGAAAAAATTTTAATTCATTCCCTCACCACAGAACCACCTATTTAAAATCTGATCAGTGCACACTCAGCAATGTCTGTACAAATAACGATCGAAGCAATACGTTTTATTGCAAGAAACTCCACGTTCTAACAGCCGTGGTTTCTTTTTATGCTTTGCATGAGCCGCATCGCGGCTCTTAGCTCACCCCGCACCCTGACAGGTGGAATACTTCCACTTCAATAGATCCTGCCATTGAGGAAGTGTTGGCCCATGTATCAAATTCCAATTACCACAAAACAGACCGCTAAAGACTTTCAACAATGCCACCATGCTGTCCCACTCCTGATTTGCTAGACACTTGAGATAAAGCCGTGCACTTCGGATTAACGAGATAGGTAATTGGAAGCAAGTCCCTCTTGAGACTCAGTGAAGGCTGTGTCTCTAGCGGGTTAAAACACTTCAGCCAATGCGACATATGCTGCATCATACGCCGTGAGGTTCTCACGTAACTCCCAAATTCGAAATAAAAAGGGAGCATGTGCGTACCGCGTGAATGGAAAATCGGCAAGGGCTTCAATGGCTTGAAAAGCTCGTTGAGCAGAAATCCAACCCTGTTGGCTATATCGTCGTACCACTTGGATGACTTCTAGATCCAACAGATGCGGGCAATGCAGGCTGTCAAGTCCACTCAAACATCTCTCCTGTAGCCGTTCCCCTTTGGGCGTATCTAACAATTGCTCCACGAAGGCAGAGGCATCCAGCACAATCAACGGCGATCACGCTCCTCCCGAAGGATCTCAGACGATGAGAGAGGCGGCACCACAGACGTCCGACGACGAAGACGCTCACGCATTTCCGTCGGGGTTGGGAGTTTAGCCAATTCACGAATATGCGAGAGCAGATACTCTGACAGGGATAGACCTTCCATCGCTGCTCGGCTTTTGAGTGTGCGGTGCAGCTTATCGGGCACGTTGCGCAACTGAATCATTTTAGACATGTGATAATAATGAATCCATGTGAATTGCATGTGAAGAAGGTGATCATTTACATCAAAACGCAAATACTAAGTGAAGCAAAAAACTTAGCCGTATATCATAATTAATCAACACAATACTTGACTTTTATTTCTGTATTTTGCTCCAAGATAGAAGCCACCAACTTGCCGATGCGGATTTGATGAAGTGGTTTTTGTTTGGTAGCCATGACGTGTTCTCCTTTCTTTGGTTGTTGAACATTGGCTTCTCACAAGGCATTGGAAGCTAATTTCAACGACCGGGAGCGGGAGAACGCAGCGGTAACCTAGCCGTCAGCGGCCATCCGGCAGCGCACATGATCAACTCTGCTGGCATTAGGCGGTGCAGACCGCACGGCGATTGCAAAACCCAAGAAATCAGTCAGAGGAAATGCCGAGTGCTAGAGCAATGGGCGGAAAGGCGCGCTCCGTTGACCTTTCGTTAAATAAGGAGAAAAAATTCTTGCAGAACGTACGCTTTTACCGTACACTAAAAGGAGATGATTATTCGCTCTGTGCGCCACCGAGGTTTGAAGCGCCTCATTGAAGACAATCAGACCAGAGGCTTGCGGCCCGACCTGGTGAACCGAGTACGGAATATTGTCACCGCGCTGATTGTAGCGGAAGATATGTCGATGTTTCGGGATGGGGCCCCACCGGGATGGCGCGTGCATCAACTTTCAGGCGACAGAAAAGGCACCTGGAGCGTGTCTACATCGGGGAACTGGCGGATCACCTTTGAAGAAGAGGGCGGGTACGTGGACTTGTTAGATTTGGAGGACTATCACTAATGGCAAAGAAAGGAATTAAAATCGGCATGAAGCCCTCTCATCCGGGAGCGTTTATCAAAACAGAAATCTTGGATGAATTGGACTTGAGCGTGACCAAGGCTGCTGAAGTGCTGGGCGTGCGTCGGGCAACTTTGTCCGATCTGGTGAATGAAAAAGCAGCACTTTCCCCGGAGATGGCGTTACGGCTTGAAAAAGCCTTTCACCTCAACATGGACATGTTGCTTCAGATGCAGGCCTGGTTTGATAGCACGGAAATGCGGAAACATGCAGGGAAGATCAAGATCGCCCCTTATGAACCAGCATGACCTCTTTTTATATGGCATTAAAGCCTCCCATATAAAGAGCGGTTTTCCCCGTCATCATTTAGGTCGCCTATTCCTTTCTCCAGCGAATGATCACGTCCAAGAACGTGATCTCTCGCCAGGGCTCCTTCCATTCCTTGTGAACACAAACACTTTGTGAATGCGGGTTCCTGGGATTAACTTCGGTTTCGGCATCTGAACAACGGCAGGAAGCAATATGGCATCGCCCACGACAATGCATTCGCCATCAGCAAGGTTAGGTTGAATGTCCGTGGGATAATGGTTTTGAATTGTCATCGTATATGAAATGCCCAATTCTCGCAGCATAGTTCTGATCCGCATTGTTGGTAAGCCGGAGCGCGAGGAAGTTATTGCACTGTGCAAAGATATGTCTCGGAAACTCCTGAGGATCGAATGTTTCCTCAGCCAGCGCTGAAATTGCCTCTTCAATTTCAACTGCGTTCATTCTTCCTTTTCCTGGCCAAAATTTGGCTCTGTATGCAGCCTTTAAAATAGAAACATTCATGAGTAATGTCTAGTCGCATGATCCTATTGTCCTTGGTCCAAACCTGCATTATCCCACTACTGCCGCTCAAAAGCCATATGTAACTGCAAAGTCACCTGATCAGTGTCATCTGCAGCGGCAGCGAGCTTTTTCTCTAGATTCATCGTCGATACCGAAAAAAGTAATCGAAGACAGCACAACGCTCGTCCTTACATAGCTTCATAGATTTTGATGTCTGGGTCAGCCGCGAGATACGGCTTCAAATCACTGACAACATCGTTTTGGAACAGCGCACTCTTTAAATAGTTTTCGGCGGACGCTGTCGTATTGAACCCATGAAGCACTTGCACGTCTGCCTCGCGCATCAGCAATTCTTTTGACGTGGCCCCGCTCACCGTGTCGAGAAACGGCTGCTTGTACTTGGCATACACCTGACCAGCTTTAAGGCGATTCTCCTCCGCTACCTGAAGTGTGATTTCGAGATACGCTTTGCTCATGATGAGCTCCTTTCTATTTTCGCGGAAACGCCGCGGCGCAGCGCTCATCATTGAGCGGTTGGCTTCACCTTAGCGGATAACAACCGAACGGGTCTGTTCTCTAGATGACAGTCTGGCGAGCAATCAGGATGAATTAATTTAACTTCTTGATCTCGTCGATATCTCGCACGCAGACATATTCTCGGTTATAACCAAGAATGCCCTTGTTGCGGAGTTTGTTGAGGATCGTGCTCACAACTGGCCTACTGGCTCCAAGAAGGTCGGCCAATTCTTGTTGAGTGAGGCGAAGGTGTTGTCCAAATCCATGTTCGCAACGGGTCGCGAAATTTCCCGATAGTTCAATGAGGGTTTCAGCTAGCCGAACCTCGGTTCGTTTAAATGCTAATCCCTCGAGTCTCCGCTCGATTTGGCGTTGGCGTCGTGCCTGAATGGCGATAAATTCCCAGGAGACTACAGGATGACTGATTAGGAGATGTTGAAATTCCCCGATCGGTACTTGCCATACCATGACCGTTTCCTTACATGTTGCAGTGTCGTCGGCCTCAGGATTGCCGCTCAGCATCGGCCCGAAAAACTCTCCAGCTCTCAATAGAGCCGTGGTGAATGATTCTCCCTCTCGACTGACCCGAGAGAGGGTGACTTGTCCAGTGAGTACGCAAAAGACCGCTTCAACGCTCTCGCCTTGTCCAAAGATCGTTCTTTTAGGCTGAAAGGTTAAAATCTTAGCGGTTGGACAGTTTCGTCTAAGCTCTTCTGGGGGTATGTCCGCCAAGAGAGGGCAATTGCTCAGATCGCTTGGTTGTTTCATGGGATGTGTACTTTACAAGCTTATTCGTCAACTAAAATAATACGTGGCGTCGTTTGTTCTCTTTCCACAATAACCCCTATCGCATCATCTAACACCGGCAACTAGCCACGAGCGAACCAAGCCTATGACGTGTCTGCCGGAACAAGCAATGATGAACGGGATTGGCTAACGTTCATAGGTCGCGATAATCGTTGTATCAGTAACTGACTTTTCAAATCTCTGCTTTGGGTAGTTTCCTAGGAACAACCTCGATGACTTGAAAAAATACCATGTCTTTTAGTCATTGAGGTACCTAGGCATGAGTAAATTAGTTCCAGTCTTCAACTTTTCCAATTCCATGCATTTGATCTATTCTTGCAGAGCTGAAACCGTTAAAAAACCCCGTCATTGCCAACGGGGTTCTTTACACTCCTCTAGTGTTTACAAATTCGTCATTCCACCTCCAGCAACTAATTCCTCCCCTAGGACATAGGACGAGTCGTCCGAAGCTAGGAACAGAGCCACATTGGCAATTTCATCAACCTGCCCCATGCGTTTCATCGGCACGTGACTGGTAAAGCCTTCTTTCGTTGAGCCTACAGCATCTTCCGACAAACCTAGTCTGTAATAAAGTGGCGTCTCAATTGGGCCAGGCGCCACGGCATTGACTCGGATGTTCCTCCCTAATAATTCGGTCGACAGCGTTCGAGCTAACGACCGCACGGCAGCCTTCGTTGCCGAGTACACACTGGTCGTGGCAAAGCCCAACTGGCTCGCCACAGACGAGTTGAGGACAATCGCCCCTCCGTCATGAAACAATGGCAAGGCTTTTTGTACGGTAAAATACAACCCTTTCACATTGATATTCATCATGGTGTCAAAAGTCGCTTCATCAATATCTTCTATGGGAAGAAACGTGCCAACCCCAGCATTGGCAAATAATATATCAATGTGGCCATGCAACTCTTTGACTTGGCAAAACAGGTCATCGATATCACCTAGGTTCGACGTATCCGACCGAATACCCACCGCATCTTGGCCGATTTCTTGAACTGCCGCATCGAGTGTTTCTTGATTTCGACCTGTAATGACGACATGGGCTCCTTCCGCATAGAACCGTTTAGCAGTGGCCAACCCAATGCCACTATTTCCTCCGGTGATTACGGCAACTTTTCCTATGAGTTTGTTTGTCATGATCATGCTCCTTTGTGTGTAAATGAATGTTATCCTTCTTTCTCAGTGGCCATTTTGCGTAACATCACGGCATTCACGGGATTGCCTCCCACCCCCCATTCGCCTTCATGAACATCCTCAATAATCACCCAAGTCACCGAACGCAGGCCTTCACCTTCCACAGAGAGCACTGCATCCGTCACTTTTTTGATAAGTTCCTGTTTTTGATCCTTGGTCAGATAACCTTGTACGCCTTTAATTTGTACGAGCGGCATAAAACAATGAGAGATCTCCTTTCTGGTTACATGCCATAAACAGAACGATCGTTCTGTAATAGGGTAAAAAAATTTAGTGCTTAATGGTGGATAACGCGACCTCGGTCATACTTCGTAAGCTCTTTTTCTCGATCTGGTGTTTTCCAACATTCATCAGTCCTCTATTAAAACAGTCGAGGTAACGGGCTAACAGCTTACAATCTTTTTCAGCAGGAATCTCTCCCTTATCCTGGGCGGCTTTTAAGCAATGATATAAGAGCGTTTCATGCTTTGAAAGAATGACTTTCACTTGTTCGTTTATGGCATCGCCGACGACTTCTTTTTCCGTCACGGTATTTGCCAGGAAGCACCCTTTGCAGTCTTTTGTTCCCGCGTACTCAATTCTATTCTCGAAAAACTTCTCGATATTATGTAACCCGAGCGGCTGCTTCGTCAGTATGCCAAGGACAGCTTTATTCGACTCAGTCACATAGTACTCGATGCACGCCGAAAAGAGTCCTTCTTTATCTCCAAACTCACTGTACATACTGTGTTTATTGAGACGGGTCTGTTCTACCAGTTCACTGATTGACGTTCCTTCAAAGCCTTTCGCCCAAAAGAGCCTAGTGGCCGCTTCCAGAACCTCTTCTCGATTATATTCTTTTGATCGCGGCATACGACTTTCTCATTCCTTTGATAAAGGCTATATTAAAACGTTCGTTCTGAATGTCAACCCGTATTCGTTTAGGAGACTGGGATACGGAAACTATGGGTGCAATGTTCAGGGGTTACCAACGCACTCGGTACAGACTAAGTCTTGCCCTCAATAAAAACAACAAGCGGGCAGTCCTGGCCAAATGACTTGAACGGTTCCCTGAACTCCTAAATACTGACACGCCTGGTAATTGGGATGGTCGTGTGATCCGGTATAGGTATAGGAAGTTCGAAGATGAGGCGTGTGAAGCAAGGAAAAGACCATCGCCATAGCGATAAAAGGTAAGAGCGGCAACAATAAAATGAGTAAGCGTAACCCCACCCGAAACCGGGCCCTGTATCCCTACCCCAAGCCAAAAGGCTTGCGAATTTTTCCATAGCTTCTGACTTTTGCTTGTTTCATTTTCACAGACCTTAATATTTCAGCCACACGCGCGTTTTGCCCTTCAGCATGCTTCCAAACAACAGAATTGGCTGCAACCCAGTCCGACCGTGGCTTTAATTTTGGCCAGGTGTGTGTTGTAGTACAACTTAAACTGAGATGAATCTCAGCCTAATGGCATTCAATTGATCTACCTTCATTATTCTATCCACACCCTCCAAAAGAGTAATGACAGAACTACGTAGCAGTCATTCCTTTCATTGAAAAAAATTCAAAAGCCTCCCTATACTCTCTTCCATGATACAGACATTGTTGTCCTGAAAAAGGGAGGAGAAATCGGTGCTGGCTAAGGTTCTGAGTGCAGGGTTGTGGGGTTTAGAAGCACATTTAATTGAGGTGGAAGTCGATATCGGTGGTGGGTTGCCTCAATTTTCTATCGTCGGCTTGCCTGATGCCACGGTGCGCGAGAGCCGTGACCGTGTGCGAGCAGCACTGAAGAATACTGGTTTCAAATTTCCTCCAAAAAAGATCACGGTCAACTTAGCCCCTGCCGGAATCAAGAAAGAAGGCTCTGGACTTGAACTTGGGATTGCTATAGCCATGCTCGTGGCGGAAGGCATTCTTTCTCCGGAAAAAGTTGAGGAGTTTGTTTTTGTTGG
This sequence comes from Nitrospirales bacterium, assembly GCA_965223675.1. Classification (GTDB taxonomy): domain Bacteria; phylum Nitrospirota; class Nitrospiria; order Nitrospirales; family UBA8639; genus JAGQKC01. Next base: position 2,163,255 of record OZ245013.1, read on the forward strand.
GGAACTTTCACTTGATGGACAGATCAAACCCGTGACAGGCGCGCTCTCTATCGGGATGGTTTGCCGCAAGATCCATCCCTTGGTTCTTCCAATCGCGAATGCAGAAGAAGCCGCCGTCATCGAAGATGTATCGGTTTTCGGCGTCCACACACTCCCTGAAGTCGTAGAATTCTTAAATGGCGTTGTCACACTGCCTCCGACAACGAGAACATATGTAGAGCCGAAAAGACAGGATAACTTGCTGGAAGACGATTTTGCCGATGTGAAAGGGCAACTCCAGGCAAAACGTGCGCTCGAGGTAGCCGCCGCAGGAGGACATAATATTTTAATGATCGGGCCGCCAGGATCTGGCAAGACAATGTTGGCCCAACGATTACCCGGCATTCTGGCCCCAATGCAATTACAGGAACGTCTTGAGTCGAGCCAAGTCCACAGTGTGGCCGGCACCTTATCCTCCGACCAACCTCTCATGACTTCCCGCCCCTTTCGGGCTCCTCACCATAACATTTCAGATGCGGGCCTCATCGGGGGCGGAACAATCCCACGGCCTGGTGAAGTTTCGTTGGCTCATCACGGCGTGCTCTTTTTAGATGAAATACTCGAATTTAAACGATCGGTCTTAGATGGGCTTCGCCAACCACTAGAAAATGGCACCGTCACCTTGACGCGTGTGAGCGCCACACTGACGTATCCTGCTCATATTATGCTCGTGGCGGCTATGAACCCTTGTCCATGTGGTTATCTGGGTGACCGCAAGCACGAATGTCTCTGTACGCCCTATCAAATTCGTCGGTATCGGTCTCGACTCTCAGGTCCATTACGCGATCGATTGGATATTCAACTCGATGTACCGGCCGTACTGGTGAGCGATTTAGCCACGAATGGGAAGGGAGAATCCTCAGCCGATATTCGCCAACGGGTCACCGCCGCCCGAGAACGTCAAACCGCCCGGTATCGGAACGACACCTTATTTAGTAATTCTCAACTCAAGCCTCGCCATCTTCACAAATACTGCAAGATTGATCCGGCAGGGCAGAACCTGTTAGAACGTGCTGTTTCGCAGCTTGGACTCTCAGGACGAGCGTTTGGGCGAATCCTGAGGGTGTCGCGTACAATTGCGGATCTCGCTGATTGCGAAACGATTACACCCCTACATGTGGCAGAAGCCATCCAATATCGGACCTTAGATCGTCCAATAACCTTGTAGACTCGCGAATATGCAGTCTTTTAAAATCTTTCGATGGTGGTTTCTTATTGGAGCCATGATGGCCTTAGCGGTGATCATGATTCAAGGTGGAATGCGTGACCTGATGGTCACGAAAGAGCCTATTTGGGATGTCAAACTTGTGGAGTTAATACCGCCCATTGTTGGTGGAGGATTACTTGGAGGCTGTATTGCATTAATTTTAAACCGGATCAAAAAACGATAGGCAGAAAATCAGAATGCGGTTTGCGTAAATCTCTTAGTTGACTCTAGGCATCCCACGATTTATTTCACATGTCATAAATTCATGATTATTACAGTGTAATGGAAGAAGGGGGAAAGAGCGTATGGACGTGAAGGTTGGACCACATTGGTATCGTAATTCTGATGGCACGATAGAAATTGAGGGGTTACCTCAAATTGAACTCATATCGCGAAAACCTGGAGGGCCACTTCGTGTGAACTTCGCTATTTTCGATGCAGTTGGAAAGCTCCATGCGAAAATTGAAGGGAACTCTTTGGTAATTAATGAACAGGGTGCGTATGAAATCGTGAAAAGTGAGAACCGTTTTCTTCTCCGAAAAACCGAATCAGGCAAAGCTGTTCTTGATTTGCATATGAAAGACGGTGATCAAATAGAAATACCGGAAGGAGAGTTTTATACGCTTAAGGGGCACCTTCTGACGATTACGCCAAAGGAATGGTCTGTTGAGAAAACTCAAGGGAAAGAAGGCGAATCAGATATGAAGGGCAAGGCCGTGGCGTTGGCCTCATAAAAGAAGGCTGTCGCTCGTGACTCGTATTTCGTATCTCGCGTAAAGAGTTTGTCCGGTTGTGCAAAAAAGAGTTGCCTATGTTTATGTTTCTCTAAATTTCAGCAGCTGGAGCATGACAAGTCCCATCACAAATCGTACACGTCCTGCAGGGAACACCTTCCCCTACTTGAGCCGGACCTAAGGCACAACTAGGATCCAGGGCCACGACATCATTTCCTTGAAAGGTCCAAAGACGACCACATTCTTCGCAACAATACCAACTCGTATAACCTGGCCAATCACGATCACGAACAGCCATGGGTACACATTTCCTTTAACATCCAACAACACATCGTAATCTGAATCTATCGAAATCTAATACATTTTTATGCGGATTTGTCGTCTATCCTATCTTCACTGCCTCCTCCGCTCATGACTGTTTGAATTTTAGTTTCGAGAACGGAAAACCATTCATCAAAAGGAACATCCGCATCAACCACCACTTCAAGTTTTCCGTTAGCGAGTTTCTTAACTGTTCCTGGACTTTCAGGAGATAGTGGAATTTCTACCCACTCTCGCGAAATATTTAACCGATCTGTGAGTTCTAAAATTTGAGTGATTTGTTGAAACGATACAGCTTGCAATGTATTCACCTTTCACTGACATTCCATCAGACTTCATGAACAATAAAAAATTGTAGGAAGGGTCCAATCGCGCTGTCAACTTGTCTCGAGAGATTGAAACACCTTAGCAAAAATACGCCCAGCCTCTTCAATGTCATTTTTTGAAACGTCAAGATGGGTGACGACACGAAACCGCCGGTCCCCCACCGCATTCAGTAAGACTCCTGCGTCGCGACATTGAGTGAGTAATTTTTCTGTTGATCGTGTAGTATCAGCAACAGAAAACAAAATCATATTGGTCTCAACTTCATCAGGCTTACATGATACGTTCGAAAGAGCAGCCAATAGTTCAGCTAATCGTTTAGCGTTTTGATGATCTTCACTGAGTCGCGTCACATGATGTTCGAGTGCATAGAGCCCAGCCGCCGCTAACACGCCAACCTGGCGCATCCCACCACCAAACAGTTTTCGCAATCGTCGAAGTTGTGTGACACGAGAGGTATCTGACACAATAATTGACCCAACCGGAGCTCCTAAGGCTTTTGAGAGACAAAAAGAAACGGTATCAAACGGACGTGCATATTCCTCGGCAGAAACACCAGTTGCCGCCACGGCATTAAAAAGGCGAGCCCCATCTAGATGCAGTGCTAATTGATTAACTCGTGCAACTTCTGCCAATTCGTGAATAACTGACAGAGGATAGACGGAACCCCCTCCGCTATTGTGGGTTTGCTCCAAACACAAAAGAGTCGTAGGAGGATTATGCACATCCGACTGACGGATCGCGGCCTTCACCTGTTCGGCTTCAAGAATACCTCTAACCCCTGGCACACACGTTAGTTGCACACCGGAGAGTGATGATGCAGACCCGCCTTCATATCGAATAATATGAGAGGTACTTTCGACGATGACTTCATCACCAGGGTGGGTGTGCAATCGAATGCAGAGTTGATTCCCCATCACCCCCGATGGCACGAACAGACCCGCATCTTTTCCAAGCAGTTCTGCCGCCATACGTTCGAGTCGATTCACCGTCGGATCTTCACCATAGACATCATCGCCAACCTCCGCGTGAGCCATGGCTTCCCGCATCGCGGAAGAGGGTTTGGTGACTGTATCGCTTCGTAAATCAATCATTGCCATTCCTCAAGAATTTTGATAAGCATCAAAGGAATTGTACGAAACAACGCAGCGTTCAAACAAGTTTGTTGGCTTGAAGGGATTGAGACATGTATACCCCGTTTAAGGGAAAGCATGATGAAGGCAGGGTATGAATCACACTCTTCTCATCACCGGTGGCACCGGATATCTCGGCCAACACCTTATTCACAAGGCTCGTTCCTGGGACACGCACGCGACCTTTTTTCACACCCCACCTCCAACAGGAACGCCCACGATCTTTCATCAATGCGATCTAAGAAATCCAGAGCAGATTCATCAACTCGTCTCCAAAGTTCAACCTGCAGTGATTATTCATACCGCTTGCTCCAATAAAAGTCCTGAAGAAATTGAATCCATTGTGCCTGTAGCTCATCATCTTTCTTCCTGTGCACACCAACACTCACTCAAGCTCATACACCTCTCGACTGACCTCGTATTCGACGGCACAGCTGCACCTTACCAAGAAAACGACCTGCCAACTCCCCTTCACCCTTACGGACAGGCCAAAACTGAAACTGAACACATTGTCGCAACTGTATGCCCAAGCGCGACCATCGTTCGTTCATCGCTCATGTATGGCATCGATCCGTATGATCATCAAACACGTTGGTTAGTACAAGGCATACACACGGGGGAACCTGTGCGACTATTTACGGATGAATTTCGATCACCTATATGGGTTCATAATTTAGCAGAAGCTCTTCTTGAATTATCCACGATTCCCTATCAAGGCATTCTTAACCTTGCTGGTCCAGAGTCATTAAACCGATGGGATTTTGGCCAAGCTATTCTCAAACTCTTGGGACGCAAGCCAACACCAAACATTCGGACGTCAACTATTGATGAATCGGGAATGATTCGTCCCAAAGATCTGGCTTTGAACATTGATAGAGCGCGCCAATTGCTCAAGACACCATTCTTGTCTGTTTCAGAGGTGACGCATCAACTTCGAGGGCAAGCATCCTGAAGGTGCAAGCCTAAAGGATTAAGTGCATCTTGAATCATTTCGGCCGAGACAGGACCTTGACGCAACAGTCGTATTCCGTCTACTAGACTCAATAATGTGGAAGGGCTACCACCCGGAGATGGACCGCTATCAAGAATCACATCAATTTCGTTTCCAATCTCCTGCATCACTTCTTTTGAAGTTGTGGCGGGGGGCATTCCAGAACGATTCGCGCTCGTTCCAGTCAAGGGCCCCGTTGTCTCCAAAAGTTGAAGCAGTTGAGAGTGATTCGGCTGCCGCACACCAATCGATCCAGTTTCACCGGTCAGTAACATTGAAAGACTCGGAGCTGCGGGAAGGACAAGCGTCAGAGGTCCAGGCCAAAACTGATCTATAAGGATTTCTGCAATAGACGGAACAGCCGAGGCAAGGTCAAAGACTTGAGCTTTCGAGCTAACCAACAAGAGAATGGGTTTCGCGTTCCGATCTCCTTTTATTGTATGGACGCGCTGAATAGCATCGAGATTTTTCACTCCTGCTGCCAAGGCATAAAAACTTTCAGTCGCAACAGCTAGTACCCCATTGCTTCGAATACAATCCGATGCTGTTTTGAGAATTTCTGAACTGAGAGTCGTGGAAGAAATGTGAAGGACTCTAGCCACAGAACGCCCTTCCGGATATCAGTTCATCCGCACGACACGACTGGCAATGTCGCGACGATAATACTGTCCATCGAATGCAATGGTTGTTACAGCTTCATACGCGCGCTGTCTTGCAGATTGTATGTCAGGCCCGCGCGCCGTAATGCCCAACACTCGTCCACCACTGGTCACGACTTGCTCATCTTTCAGTGCTGTCCCCGCATGAAAGGCAACGAGACCTTCAATCGAATCGAGGTTAGAGAAGCCTGATATGGGTAAGCCGGACTTATACGTTCCTGGGTAACCCTCTGAAGAAAGCACGATACAAACGGCTGCGTCGTTATGCCATTCAACAGTTATTTGGTCGAGTCGATGTTCAACCACGGCTTCGAGGACATCAACTAAGTCTGTCTTAAGTAGAGGCAGAACCACCTGTGTCTCTGGATCTCCAAAACGAGCATTAAACTCCAAGACATAGGGCTCTCCTTTATGAATCATGAGCCCAGCATAGAGCACTCCATAGTAAGGGCTCCCGACTCGGGAAAGCCCTTCAACAACCGGGCAAAGAATATCTCGGACAATACGCTGCCGAAGAGCATCGGTCGCGATTGGAGCTGGCGCATAGGCACCCATCCCACCTGTATTGGGTCCTGTGTCTCCTTCGCCCACACGTTTATGATCCTGAGCTGCAATCATAGGAATGACCGTTCTTCCGTCGGCAAAGGCCATGAATGTCAGTTCTTCGCCATCGAGGAACTCTTCAATCATCACTCGCATTCCAGCGTCTCCAAATTGCCGTTGTTCGAGCATCCTCGTGACTGCTTCTTTTGCTTCATCCCGTGAATGCGCGACCACCACTCCCTTACCCTGGGCTAACCCATCTGCTTTCACCACAAGGGGCACAGGATGACCATCTATATATGCAAGAGCTTGATCGAGTCGTTCAAACGTCTTAGCCTTGGCGGTCGGAATTTTACATCGAAGAAGTAAATCTTTCGCAAATGATTTACTGGACTCAATACAGGCCGCATTACGAGTCGGACCGAATATCCGCAATTTGGCCTTACGAAACTCATCCGCAATGCCAAGAGACAACGGTAGCTCAGGGCCGACAACGGTAAGATCTATCTGCTGGTCTTGCGCAAAAGCTTTAAGCCTTTCAATATCATCGACCTTAATCGAGACACATTCGGCCATTTGCCCGGTTCCAGCGTTGCCGGGCGCACAGTACACTTTCGACACTCGAGGAGACTGGACAAGCTTCCATACGACGGCGTGTTCGCGTCCACCGTTACCAATCACAAGAATTTTCATGGAAATTTATAGAAACTTTAACTTAAGAATAATTACCAGACAATGAATCTGAGATTTCTTGAAATTTGGTTTTTCTCTTTTCACCTTTCACGTCGTACACTTTACATTTTCGTCAATGTCGAAAATGTCGCATACCCGTGAAAATCATCGCCAGTTGATGCTCGTCAGCTGCTTTGATGACTTCTTCATCACGAATAGATCCACCTGGCTGAATAACGGCAGTGACGCCTGCTTTAGCGGCGGCATCAAGACCATCCCGAAACGGGAAAAAGGCATCAGACGCCATTACGGTTCCCTTCACCGGCAACACTGCCTTCATTTCAGATAGTTTCACCGAATCAACCCGACTCATTTGACCCGCACCAATTCCAACAGTTTGATTATTGGAGGCCAGAACAATTGCATTCGATTTGACATGCTTACAAACTTTCCAAGCAAAGTCACAGGCCTCATACTCTTCCGTCGTCGGTTGTCGCTTCGTCGGAATACGCAGTTCCCCAAGATCTTTGAGTGCGCCAAGATCTCGATCTTGCACGAGCAACCCACCAACGAGTTTTTTCATATCCAACCCATCTCGATGGCTTGACTCTATAGAGCCGACTTCTAAGAGACGAAGATCTTTTTTTCGCCGGAGTTCTGCAAGAGCTTCTTCTGAAAAACCTGGTGCCACGAGTACCTCGACAAACGTTGAAGTCACTTCTTTCGCCATCGCCAGGTCAACCTCACGATTGCAGGCAATGACCCCACCAAATGCCGACACCGGATCGGTTTCTCGTGCTCGAACATAGGCCTCCACACAGGTCATTCCCAACGCTACGCCACATGGATTATTATGCTTTACGATCACGACGCCTATGTCATCAAATTCCTTGACCAATTCCAATGCCGAATTGGCATCTAAATAGTTGTTATACGACATCGCCTTTCCATAAAGTTGCGCAGCACCTGAAATTGACGGTTCCCGGGAATTCACTTCTCGATAAAACGCTCCTTGCTGATGCGGATTCTCTCCATATCGTAGATTTTGTACTTTCTTATATTGCAGAGAAAGTTGAGGGGGAAACTTTAAATCGGGAGATTCGCTCGCCTGTTGTTCGAGGTAGGACGCGATCAATCCGTCATAATGGGCTGTGTGACTAAACACTTTCCTTGCGAGTTCTCGGCGAAGGTCTAGAGAGACGGTTCCAGCTTGTAACGCTTCAAGCACTCGCTCATAATCCTCAGGATCAACGATGACCAGTACATCCTCGTGATTCTTCGCAGCAGACCGTAACATTGACGGACCGCCAATATCGATATTTTCAATAGCCTCCTCAAAACTGCAACCAGGTTTGGCGATTGTGGCTTCGAATGGATAGAGGTTCACAATCACGACATCGATGGGATCGATTCCCTGCTCGTTCATTTGCTGGACATGGAGATCTAATTGTCTTCGCCCCAATAAGCCCCCATGAATCTTCGGATGCAGCGTCTTGACCCGTCCACCAAGGATTTCAGGTGACCCAGTATACGCCGAGACATCTGTGACGTTGACCCCATCATCTCTCAAGGCTTGAGCGGTGCCACCAGTAGAAAGAATTTCCGCACCTAGGGCCACTAAGCCCTTGGCAATCTTCACCACTCCGGTCTTATCAGACACACTAATCAGAACCTTATTCACGTTAGCCATAGTGCCTACCTTTTCTATGCATTCTGGGGAATTTTCAACAATATTTTTGGGGAAAGGAAAAGTAGCTTATCAAATCGTTATTAGAAACATCAACGAATGCGTTTCTAGGTGGTCCCAAGCAAACCCAACAAATTACGTCTGGGCCTCGAGCTCTCGCACCTATCATGGCATCACACCAACAACACCTTAGTGGCATTTCAGAGAATCAATACTAACACCCTAATTTCATGGAGAATTTTTTCCCTGAAATTGAGATTAAGTCAAACCAAAATTTAACCGAAATATTCTTTAGACGATGAAACACCTCCGGTTTTTCTATTCTCGTTCAATTTGATTACAGCATCATATAAGTTATCAAAATACACGAAATCGTGAAAAGTCTATTTTTGTCACGAACCTTCATTGTGATCGATTCAGCCATCAATATCATTTGAAAATTCCGTGTACCATTTATCCCGTTGACAAGACGAAAAGACAACAGCCAGGTTCAATTTGTATGTGACGAAACATTCTAGCGCTGACGAAAGGCACCCATGATTGAACTGAATATCATTTTCATCGTCACTGTTCTTATTCTTGGTGTTAGCTTGGGGCTATTACAGCACCGTAAGACGGTTGGACCAGATGCGCCTCCCCCAGCAGCATTTGCTAACACAAACTTCACGCCCACTCAAATGTATATGGACAATACTGGGGGGAGCGGCATTGCACTGAATGACTCTACGAAAACGATATGTGTGATTCAATCATCAACACTTCCACCACGATTCATCCATTTTACTGATCTCATAGCTGTGTTCATGCTAAAAAATGGAGTCATTATTCACAAGACCCTGAGAACACTTCCTCAAGAATATGCCACTATTGCACAAGAATCTCAAAGTAAACTCCCAGTCACACCTGAATCATCAAGCAACCCATCACCCAATGATCAAACACAAAAAATTGACCTTTGCTTAGCCATGCAAGATCAGGAAAATCCCAATCACCTTGTCAACTTTTTAGACATGGACACCAAGGAAGACGGCATTCTTTTCAATAAAGCCATGGTGAGCGCAAAACACTGGTATCAGCTTTTGTCAGATCTTATCCAGCAAGCCAATGGAGTAAAAACCAGTGACGCCAACGTGTCTTCTTTTGACAATGAGCAAAATGCTGGACCATCAATCGCTAATGAATTGGAAAAACTCAGTGAGTTGCTCAATAAGAAGGCCATCAGTCAAACTGACTTTAACGAGGCCAAAGAAAAAATTCTCGCCCGCGGGTAAAGTATTCTCTCACCCATACCGTCAAGCATCTGATGTCGTCATGACAATTCTTGAGCAATCTTTTCGCAAACATAACTCGCGAACGGCATCGAACAGGTAAAGCCTGGAGATACGGCATTTAACACATGCATCGAATGTTTATCACCTTCAACGACAAAGTCCATTTCTAACCGTTTTTTAGATACATCAAACAATTGAGCACGAATTCCCGGTTTGCCCCATCGGGTGTAAGCACCAATGTCTACTCCGTTTGCTAAGTCTGATGCCAAGTGGATCAAATATGAACGAGAATACTTTCGAAGTTCTTGGAATGCGAGCCGCTTAAAGTCAAAGTTTGAAGATCCCAATAGGCTTATTTGACGCATCAATAAATCTATGAGTTCCGGAAACCGGAAGTTGGCAAACCCGTCATACTGTTCTCGCCAGAACGCCGGGATTGCTGTCGGGCCGATCTTCGCGTTTCCCTCAACCGTTACCGTCACATGTACACCTAAAAATGGGTTCCTTAAATCAGGCACAGGGTAAATATTGGTACGAAACGATCCTGGTGGCTCATTGGAATAGAGATACAGCCCTTTAAAAGGAAGAATTCGATATCGATTGGAAAAACCAAAATCTCTTGCAATCACATCGGCATATAAGCCCGCTGCATTCACAACATATTCAGACTCATAAATTCCGTCAGATGTCACCAACTGCTGACCATTTTTTTTCTGATACATCGCGCCGTAGTGAATAGTCACCCCTTCCTGCAGCGCGTCCTGAACCACTGACTCCAAAACTCGAAGTGGGTCCACGGTTGCGGTCGTGGGCGAAAAAATCGCACGTTCACACGTCTTCACTCGAGGCTCCATTTTCTTAGCTTCGTTCTCGGTCACCTCCTCTAATGTAATGCCATTTTTGCACCCACGCGATAGGAGTTCATCCATAGCTGCATGATCATGATGATCCTTAGCCACAACAAGCTTTCCACAGCGATTGATAGGCAATTTCTTTGTTTCACAATAGCGAGTCAACAGTTGATTGCCGACTTTCGTAAACTGCGCCTTGAGGCTATCGGGAGTGTAGTAAAACCCTGCATGGAGGACGCCACTATTACGCCCACTAGCATGAAATCCAAAACGCTCCTCTTTCTCGAGAACCGTCACGGTCGAATCTGGATAGCCTCGCTTTAATTCCCGAGCAATACTGATCCCAATAATCCCGCCGCCAATAATGAGAAAATCTGACTTGTGCATTATGAGGTGTTTTTCAATACCTTACCTAATATCGATATCCACTACCCCCCCGTTTGGGGTATTGCCTGATGGCCATTGTTATCTGATTTAATACGCTGCTGACTGAGTTGGGGTCCCCCTAACCGTTTACACCCTTATAGTCGATTCAGTTATACTGAAAATGATAAAGCACCAACCTACCCAATCTTGCTATCCGATACGTGATACAAAACGTCAATCATTGTCAGTAAATCCAAGCGGGTATAACCTTCCAAGGTTTGACGCGTGGAGTATCCCGCAGAATGTCTTGATGGAGCATAAAGATATTAATTGGACTCGCTACAATACTTGTTTCTAACTCACATACCCATTTTCTCTAAATACTGCAGAAGGATCAGGTTCCAATAACATGCTAAACTTTAATTACCGTCTCGTCTTTCTCACAACGGCGACTACCCTCTTGATCCTCCGACTGTTTTTCATGGAATCGTCTCCATCCTTACATGCTTCAGTAAAAACAGGAGATGTCCAAACGGTCCAGTCACTTCTTGAAAAAGGGGTAAACATCAATGAAAAGACTTCACAAGGAGCTACACCGCTGCATTTTGCGGTTCAGCGTGGAAATATTCGCTTAATTCAACATCTTCTTCAAAATGGAGCTGATATTCGTGCACAATATCAGAAGCAATGGACCGCCCTACACTTGGCTGTGCAAGAAGGACACAAGGAAATCGTCATCTTATTGCTCAAACTGGGAGCACAACCAAACGGTCAAAAGGGTGAATTCTCTCCTCTTCACTTTGCCGCCCAAAACAATCATCTGGCGATTGCTAAAACACTCCTAAGATACCAGGCGGATGTCCAAGCACAATATACCAATGGCTGGACGCCTCTTCACCTTTCCGCGCAAGAAGGCCACAGTGAGATGGTACAGCTTCTTATACAACAGGGCGCCCAAGTGACAACTCAAAATGCCTTGGGGCTTACCCCGCTCCACTCTGCTGCCCAATTTGGTCACATACAGGTTATACAAATCCTTCTCGAACACGGCGCCGACCCTTCAATACAAGATCATGACGGCCTAACCCCTCAGCAACTCGCCGCGCGTCTCAATCACGATCATGCAAGTCGTCTATTGCAAAGATCCTCAAAAACATTAGCCTTTTAGCCAAGAAAAATCCGTGACTATGCTCAATGAGTGAGGCAAATACATTCTCATAAATCTTATGTTCATCAGAACAACAAAGCATAACACTGCTTCTACCTAGACATCATAAGAATTCGAGATTTCTTTTGTTCTGTATCAGAACGTTGATTTCCCTCAAGCCTACCCGTAAGGCGAATTATTTGGCACAATATAGAAAAACCCCCTTGCCATTTCCATTTTTCTCAAAGATTGCGGAGGATCGTGTTATGACTGTGTTCCACAAGTATGGTGTATTCTGTGTCGTCGTGGGCAGCCTTTTTATAGGATGCTCATCAAGTCCAATGGCTGTGCATTCGGACCAAGAAAGCCTCGGAAAAGGCATTGTCGTAGGATCGATCGCGGAACAACGAAAACATGAGGCGATGTTTGCATCTTGGCCGTCATCACTGACCATTAAGGGCCAAGTCACAAAAATCGAAGGCGCCGCCTATCTTGTCACTCATAATAATGGAGGTAACGTACGTCTACCAGTGGATCAAGAGACAACCATCGATCGACCAGCACATATAGGCGACTGGATCGAAGCCTATACTGATAATAGTGGACGTGCGTTACAGATACGAAATATTGATGAAGAGGTAATCGTCGAAGAAAACTAGACCCTCTCAGAACTCTCAGGCACTTGGAAGATACACATTTTAGACTTTACGATTTAAGTGCTGTTGGATAATTCAAAATCCTTACAATTCCACTCTAAATCGCTGCAGTCACGGAACAACAACTGGTCAGTTGGGCTGTTCAAAAAGTTCCGCCCAGCAAGGCAGCAGCTGCTTTGGAGAACGGAGCGTACACATATAAATACGTGAGCAAGACACTCTCGCGAAATCTCTGCAACATCTGCCGAATCACCTTACTCACATAGCGCTGGTTCCCTTATAGAAAACAGCGTGGTGTTTGGACGGAGAGGGGGCGAGAACACAGCTGGTAGGCTTTTTCAACAACCCCATTTAAGGAAAAGAAATGACCGCGGATGTTGTGACGGAGACAAGTGGACCTGGAAAGATTCCTAAAAAGACAACACCAGCAAGAGCACAGGCAAGAACCACAGAAGTCGAAGGGGAAAAAGCTAAACGGGTATTGTTCTCTTGAGCTGCTGAAGGTTCTCGCATGTACATGATCATTACCACACGGAGATAGTAAAAGGCAGAAATAGCAGCAAAAATCAGCCCAATGACCGCGAGCCAAGCCATACCTGCATTGACTGCAGCCATAAACAGATAGAATTTCCCCATAAATCCGGCCGTCGGTGGGATCCCCGCTAGAGAGACCATAAAAATCATCATCAGAAAAGCCGCCCCTTTATGACGCTTCGACAGGCCAGTAAAGTCTTCCAATTCTTCTCCTTCAAGTCCTCCTCGTCGCAAGAGTCCTACGATCGCAAACGCCCCCATGGTCATGAAGGAATAAATGGCCAAATAGAGCATGACACTCGATACGCCTTGAGAAACAATGGGGTCTCCGTTCGCCACTGAACCCGCCACGACAATTCCAATCAACGCATAGCCAGCATGGGCGATACTGGAATACGCAAGCATTCGTTTGACGTTCGTCTGGACAATAGCCACAATATTGCCAAGCGCCACGGTCACCAAACACACGACTAAAATCAGTCCTTGCCAGTTTGGTTTCACGCCTCCAAAGCCTTCGAGCAAGACTCTGAGAAAAGCGGCAAAGCTTGCCGTTTTTGATGCGACTGCCATAAACGCAGTGACAGACGTCGGGGCTCCTTGATACACGTCTGGCGTCCACATATGAAACGGGACAGCTGAGACTTTAAACCCAAATCCCACAATCAGTAACATCGTAGACAACAGAACCAATGGATCATCAAAGCCACGACTATTAACGGCTTGGGCAATGTCCGTCAACTTTGTACTCCCGGCCATTCCATAGAGCAGAGAAATCCCATAGAGGAGAATTCCAGATGAAAAAGATCCGAGGATGAAATATTTGGCTGAGGATTCAATGGATTTGGCTTCGAATCGCTTAAATCCGGCCATGATATACAAAGAAATCGACATCAATTCGATGCCAAGATAGATAGTCAAGAGATCCGCACCGGATACCATGATCATCATCCCTGCGAGAGAGAGCAGGATGAATCCATAGTACTCAGACAATTCAATCTTCTCTTCTTTTAAATAGGTCATCGACAGAAGAATCGTCAGGGCACTGATAACATACAGAAGAAGTTTCCAAAATGCCGCGTACGGATCAATGACGACCAAGTCGCTAAATGCCAACACGCGACCATTTAAGTTGCCTATCGTCACGAAAAAACAGAGGACCAGAGTGCCTAGACTCATCCAAGCCAAAAAATCCTTCTTTGACGAAGTCATGATAGGATCCAGAACGAGCAGCAGACACGCAGCCCCAATAATTAAAAGCTCTGGAAGAATGGCACCTAGATCTGCTAGTGAAGGAGTCATGGCGCGAGACTTTCAGAATTTTTTGAGGATGTGACGTAGGGGGTAGATGCAAATGTCAAACTCTGTGGGAGATGGTCTCGCTGTTTGACCGTCATGACTTGAGCCTGTCTCTGAACCAAACGATCGACACTCGCGTGCATCACCTCTAACAACGGTTTAGGGTACAACCCTATCCAGAATACAAATCCGACCAAGGGAACCATCATCCCAAACTCACGCCAGTTCAGATCAACGAGCTTTGGAGCCATCTTCTCTGAGGGCGTGCCGTACACGACCCGCTGGAGCATGTACAAAATGTACGCTGCGGCGAGGATAATCCCGAGTGAGGCGAGAGTTGCTGCTAACTTACTCCAGACAAATGTTCCAATGAGTACGAGAAATTCACCCACAAAACTGTTCATTCCAGGAAGTCCAACAGAAGACAGCGCAAAGATGACAAGAAATGTCGCGTACTTTGGCATGGGAGCGGCAAGACCGGCATTATCAGAAATTTGTCGGCTATGGGTTCGTTCATAAATAATTCCTACACACATAAAGAGCGCACCTGTCGTAATACCATGGTTCACCATCTGAAGGATCGCCCCCTCAATACCCTGGGCATTCAACGCAAAAATGCCGAGCGTGACAAACCCCATATGGCTCACACTGGAATAGGCAATAAGCTTTTTGAGATCGGCTTGTGCCAATGCCATATAGGCCCCGTAGATAATGGCAATGACCGACAAACTCATAATCACGGGCGTAAAGAGTTCTGTCGCATCTGGCAACATTGGTAACGAAAAACGAAGAAATCCATAGGTCCCCATTTTTAAGAGAACACTAGCGAGAATAATGCTCCCCGCCGTAGGAGCTT
The DNA here is from genome assembly GCA_965223675.1 of Nitrospirales bacterium. Classification (GTDB taxonomy): domain Bacteria; phylum Nitrospirota; class Nitrospiria; order Nitrospirales; family UBA8639; genus JAGQKC01. The sequence goes on from OZ245013.1 coordinate 2,178,542, forward strand.
CCACATGGGCATCAGGTAACCATGTATGAAAGGGAAACATCGGAACTTTGACCGCAAAGGCCGCAAAGAAGGCCCAAAAAAGCAACGCCTGGAGACTGGGCGCATATTCAGCCCGGCTCAATGCCAAGATATCAAACGTATGACCACCTTGGAAAAACAGTACAAGAATGGCAACTAAAAGAAGAATACTTCCGGCCAGGGTGTAAAGAAAAAACTTAATGGCCGCATAGACACGATTGGGACCGCCCCAAATCCCGATCAGCAAGTACATGGGAATGAGCATGGTTTCCCAGAAAACATAAAACAACACAAAATCTAGCGCACAAAACACGCCGATGGTCGCGGTCTCCATGACAAGAAGACTGATCATAAATTCACGGACCCGTGTTTCTATCGCTGTCCACGAAACGAGAATACAGAGTGGCGTCAGAAAGGTCGTGAGTAAGACCAATGGCATGCTGATCCCATCGATTCCAACCGAATAATTGATGGGCGGAGAGGCAATCCAAAGATACCGCTCCACAAACTGCATACCGGCATTGGCATTGTCGAACAAGATCCAGAGTGGTAACGAGGCAAGAAGCACAAGACCCGAAAAAGCCAGAGCGACCTGCCTGGCTGCTGCTTCCCCGGCAAGAAGAACAGCCCCCACACCAACAATCGGTAAAAAAATTACCAACGTCAGCCAAGGGAACCCGCTTGATGGCATAACTAGTTCGGTCATAAGCTAATTAAAAAGTTAAATGAAAAGTGAAAAATATATTTCTGCGCCACTCTGAAATTTTTCATTTTACAATTTTCAAGTTGCATAAATTGCCATGCATTGTCTGTTAATAGAACAAATACACCCCTAAGATCGTCACAGCCCCAACAGTCATCGCCAGCGCATAATTTTGCGCCTCTCCGCTTTGGAGGAGTCGAGTCATCCATCCACTCCATGCCACACCACGCGCAACTCCATTGACGGCTCCATCGATCACGGCAATATCAACCCGCTTCCACAGTTGATCGGCGGTTTGAAATGTCGGATTCACGATGGCCTTATCGTAGGCTTCATCCACCCACCATTTGTTTAACGAGAGTTGATAGAGAGACTGCCATTGAGTGGCCAGCCGATCCGGTAATCCAGGCGATTTGACATACACGAAATACGCGGCCGCAATTCCCGCTAGTCCGAGTAACGTCGCCACGATCATGATACCTATCGCAGCGGCACCATGATGATCACCGCCACTTCCAGGAAACGCTGGCCGAAGAAACTCGGGAATGCCAATGTAGCCAACAACGATGCTCAAGACGGCAAGCACGATAAGCGGATACGTCATCGTTTTCGACGGTTCATGAACATGAGCAGCATGATGTGAATCCACTCGAGATTCTCCCCAAAATGTCACGAAGACTAACCGGAAACTATAAAAGGCGGTCATCATGGCTGTGAGCAATCCTAAGACCGTTAAGACCTTCCCCAACCCACCGGACATCCAGGCAACCAACAACAGTTCATCTTTGCTAAAGAACCCTGAGGTCAAGGGAAACCCAGCTAAAGCCAGTGAGCCAATCACAAAGGTCCAGTAGGTAATGGGTAACTTATCTTTCAGCCCACCCATGCATCGCATATCTTGTTCGTGATGTAAGGCAATAATTACTGAACCACATCCTAAAAAGAGCAAAGCTTTAAAAGCGCCGTGCGTGAGTAAATGATAAATACCCTCAACGTAGCCACCCAAACCACACGCCATCACCATATACCCCAACTGACTCAACGTCGAATATGCCACTACCCGTTTGATATCAGTCTGCGTGAGCGCAATGGTGGCTCCGACGACCATCGTCACACCGCCTACTACGGCTACTACATCCATCGCGATAGGGGACAAATTGTAGAGAGGGGCCAACCGTGCAACCATGAAGACACCAGCCGTCACCATTGTCGCGGCATGGATCAACGCAGATATGGGAGTTGGACCTTCCATGGCATCAGGCAACCAGACGTGAAGAGGAACTTGTGCAGATTTCCCTATTGCCCCAACAAAGAGGAGCAAACAAATCAGCGTCAGTGCTGAAACTTCCCAACTGCCTCCGACTGAACCCAGCAAGTTGATCGTCGCATTCGTCATCTTGGGAGCAGACTCAAACACCGGCAGATACGCCAAACTGCCAAACATGACGAAAATCAATAAAATGCCCAGCATAAATCCAAAGTCACCGACACGATTGACGACAAACGCTTTGGTTGCCGCGGCCCTCGCCGACTGTCGCTCATACCAATGGCCAATCAAGAGATACGAACACAGTCCCACAGCTTCCCAAAATACAAATAGCTGCAGGAAATTGTCCGACATCACCAACATCAACATCGAGAAGGTAAAGAGCGCGATATTGCTAAAGAACCGATCATAGGCAGGCTCTCCATACATATAGCCAATGGTGTAAATATGAACCAAGGAACTCACGATGGTTACCAAAAGCAACATGGCGACTGTCAGTTGATCCATATACAGGCCTAACTCGATGCGCAGTTCGCCAGATGTCGCCCAGGTATAGAGTGGGATGTGGAGAATATTTCCATTCGCGACTTCTGAAAAGGCCACGAGAGAAAAGACAAAAGAAAGCAGGACGGCTGGAACAGCAATAAAATGACTTCGACCTTTGAAGTACTCTCCAAAAAGTCCGATGGTGATAAATGCTAACAGGGGAAGGAGAGGAATTAAGACATAGAGCATAGGCTTACCACTTCAGAAGCCGAAAATCATCCACATTAATGCTCGTGGTATGCCGATACAAGGCAATGATGATCGCTAAGCCAACTGCCACCTCAGCCGCCGCGACAGTCAGCGCGAAAAACACAAAGACTTGTCCCGACAAATTTCCGAGGTGCGAAGAGAATGCCACAAAATTGATATTCGTAGCATTCAGCATCAACTCGATGGATAACAAAATAATAATAATATTACGACGGGTTAACACCCCAACAAGGCCGATCAAAAAGATCAATCCGCTCAACACGACGTAATAGCTAATAGGAACTGCCATCAGGGCTTTGGATCCAATATACCTTTTTTGGATAGAATCACCGCTCCCACCATGGCCACGAGCAAAATCAGCGAGGCCACTTCAAATGGGAACAGATAGGTTGAAAACAACACTTGCCCTATAGACTTCGTGTTTCCCGCTACAGAACCACCGGAGTCGATCGAAGCCGTTGCAGGAAACATGGGGCCTTCACTTTGAAGAACCAAAAAGACCGCTTCAGTCAATAGGGTGACGCCGAGAAACAATGCCACCGAAGCTTGGCCGTGCAAACGCTCTTCACGCTTGACATTCAGTAACATCACGACGAAGAGATAGAGGACAAGAATCGCGCCCGCGTACACAATGATTTGCACTGCCGCTAAGAATTCCGCATGGAGCGTGACGTAGAGCCCTGCGACATGAAAGAACATCACGAGAAGAGACAAGGCACTATATATAGGGTTGCGCAGAACCACAACCAATGTCGCCGTTAAGAGAATGACTCCCGCAAAGTAAAAAAATATGAAACTTGCCATACTAGAGCGAATCCAAATTATATCAAGCCCATCCATTTGCGCTGACAATGCGCAATGACCCACTGTAATCCGCGAAAATTCATAATACGGCTCTTGGTCACTCCCTTGTCTCAACAGCAAGGGCTCACTTCCCCACCACAATGGGTATCACATTGGTGGGAAAAAGAACTTAGCTTTCCTTTTGTGGAAGGCTTTGGAATGCCACATTAAAGTGGGCAACATTGGGGTGTTGAAACTCGATACGCTTCTCACGAACTGGGAACGCCCGATCTCCGATCGCTAATAACTGTTGCTTGTTCAAATGAAGATTTCGCTTATCGTAGACAGCCCACTCAAATTCCCGCGTCATGCCCAAGGCATCGACTGGACATGCCTGCACACAGAGCCCACAAAATAAACATCGTGTCATGTCCATGTAATATTCTTCTGAATAACGTTTGGTCGGTTCACCAGGAACCTCAGCGCTCACTACGCGAATGACCCGTGATGGGCACGCGGCTTCACATAAGTCACACCCAACACATTTCTCAGTTCCATCATCATATTTGAGCAAGGCCAACATCCCACGGTAATTCTCGGGAAGAGGTTTTTTTTCATGCGGATATTGCAGCGTAATCGGTTTATACCGAAGAAGGTGTGACATCGTGGCTTTCATGCCTAACAGGATTTCATAGAACGTAAACGTTTTAACCCATTCTTTAAAATTCATAGGAAACCTTTTACACCTTTATGAACCTGGGAAGATGTACGCAAAAATGGACGTCACGACAATATTGCCGATCGCGATCGGTAAGAGCACTTTCCAACCAAACCGCATCAGTTGGTCATAACGCAATCGCGGTAACGTGGCACGGATCCAAAAGAAGAAAAATAAAAAGGCATACACCTTTATCGTGAACCAAAAGATCCCGGTAATCCACACAAACGAGCCGGATCCTTGTAAAAAGGGAAACGGCGCTTGCCAGCCGCCGAAAAATAGAACGGAAGCCACACAGGAAACCAAAATCATGTTGGCGTATTCTGCCAAGAAGAAAAAGGCGAAACGCATTCCGCTGTATTCAGTAAAAAACCCGGCGACCAATTCACTTTCGGCTTCTGGCAAGTCAAACGGCACTCGATTTGTTTCCGCAACTGCAGAAATAATGAATACGCCAAAGGCAATGGCCTGCGGAAATGGTAGCGCAAAGAAGAACCAGTTCCAGAAGCCTCCAGCCTGAGCTTCAGTGATTTCCACCATGCTGAGTGAGCCCGTTAATAAGAGAACTCCGACGATCGAGAGACCGACATTGAGTTCATAGCTAATGAGTTGGGCCGCGGATCGCAACCCACCCAACAACGAGTACTTACTATTCGATGACCATCCGCCAAGGATAATCCCGTAGGCACCGATTGACGTGAAAGCCAGAATATAGAGAATGCCAATATTAATATCGCTGATCACAAAGGGTTTGAATTCGACATCAAAAAAGTTCACCGTCCAATTTGGTCCGAATGGAATCACGGCAAACCCGATTAACGCGGGAACTAAGGACAGCACTGGAGCCATCATAAACATGACTCTATTGGCACCGGCAGGAATAATGTCTTCCTTGAAAAAAAGTTTGAGACCATCAGCAACAGGCTGCAAAATTCCATAAGGCCCCACTTCCATCGGCCCCATTCGATCTTGCATCCAGCTCAACACTTTCCGCTCCAATAGTGTCAGAATCGCTACTGTGAGCAACACAACACCCATGACTGCACCAATTTGGCTCAACGTCAGTGCGAATTTAATACCGAAGTCAAACACGAGATTACTCCACGATTAATAAGAATAAACTTTTGCTAAGTGGCTTTCTCCAAATTCACAGACACACATTTAAAATACGGCACCTGCGTAGTGGGATCGACCGAGACCATCAAGAGCTGTTTGATTTCTTGGTCAAAATGCTCGGGGAAAAACAAAGCCCCCGCTGGTATACGATCAAGCAATTTGACCTTGATGTTGACCTGACCATGTGTATTCGAAATTCGGACTTCAGACCCACATTCAATCCCCAATCGTTTAGCGTCTTCAGGATTCATATTCAACACGCCTTGAGCTTGAATCTGGAGCAGGCCTTTAGCACGAGTGGAAAACTTTCCTGAATGGAATATCGACTGGCCGACATTGAGCACAAACATCTTCGGATCTTTCGGAGCCGGAAGCTGATATCGAACGTCGACATCTTTTTTGTACCCACCCTGAAGGTACCGCTGAACCGTATCTGCGCAAGGTTTCAGAGAAAGTGGTGACGGACCGAGCGTTCGAGTTCCCGGAATCACGTTGCGCATTTCCTTCCCTAGATCTTTGACACTCTCATATTCCAGCGGATGATCCATGACAACCGAGAGAGCTGAGAGAATTTCCCAATCTGGTCGACTCTCTCCAAGCGGGTCAATCGCCTTCCGAACAGCTTGCGTATGCCCTTCGGTATTGGTAAACGTGCCATCTTTTTCTGCGTAGGAACAGGCTGGCAACACCACATCCGCCAATTGGGCGGTTTCCGTCAAAAACAACTCTTGGCAGACGAGAAACTGTAGTTTTTCAAAAGCTTCCTTCGCACCAGTGGTTGAGGGAAGTGACGAAATTGGATTTTCCCCAACAACAACCATGGCCTTGAGCTGTCCTTGTCTAGCCTCTTCCAACATATCCATGAGGGATACTCCGTCGCTAGATGGCAGAGGAGAGCCCCATGTTGACTCAAGGATGTTTCGTGACTCCGGTAAATCTATATCCATAGCCCCTGGAAGAAGTTCCGCAACGGCTCCCATTTCAACAGTTCCTTGATCATTATTTTCTTCAGCAAGTGGTCCTATCCCACAGCCTTCTTGACGCAGTTTTCCTGTAAGAATAAGCAGATCCAGGAGATTCACCATCATCCCGTACCCACCCTGGCTTCGAAGAACACCTTGCCCGACGAGAACCACTGACCGGCCAGCATTGGCAAACGACTTCGCAGCTTCTTTGAGCGAGTGAGAAGGTAATCCTGTTCGAGCCTCAACATCCGTCCAAGCAGCAGCACCAACACGCTTTTTTATGGCCTGAACATAATCGTTGGCCTTGCTTAAGAGATCAGCGTCGATAAGGTCTTCTTCGACCACAGCCTTAAGAAGACCGATGATCCCTGAACAAAACTGATCAGGAGAGACAGGTAAATGGTGCGTTGACAATAGCGCAATATTGCTGATTGTTCCAACCGATGGCTCTAAAGCTTCCAGGGTGATCAATTCCGCACCACGACGCTTGACAGCCTCTTTGACCTTAAGCCCCGTTATGGGATTCGTTTCTGTGATATTTGTTCCCACCAGTAGCACCGCATTCGCATGAAGAATGTCTTCGTAACTCAATGCCCAGCGATGAGTCCCTTGAACCCGCCGAAGAGCTTGCACACCGTTCATTTGTCCATAGCGAGCGCTGCTGTCAAGTCGATTCGTCCCGATCACCACCCGCATAAACTTTTGGAACACGTACAGATCTTCATTCGTACATCGAGAGGCAATTAGCCCTCCAATCGCATCAGGGCCATTCGTTGCCTTAAGATGAGAAAGTTGCTGAGCCACATGCTCCAACGCTTCCTCCCAAGGAACTGCAACTAGTTCACCGTCTCGACGAACCATCGGTGACTTCAAACGATCCTCGTGAACATTGGCATGATAGCCAAAATATCCCCGCGCGCAGAGGTCTCCGTTGTTCCGGCCAGCGCCAAGAGTCGAATTCACTTCGATGAGATCATTATTCTTGGCTTGAAAGGTCATTCGACAACCGTCGCCGCAATACCCGCAAATCGACTCTGTACGCTTCAACATCCAAGGGCGGAATTCGTACATGGACAATCGGCTCGTAATGGCCCCAACCGGGCAAATTTGCACACACCCGCCACAGAATTCACAATCGAGTTCATGCGTCCCAAATGATTTTATTTTGGTGAGCGTCCCACGGCCTGCCGGCGCGAGAGCCCGTACATCCATGACCTGATCACAGTACCGCACGCAACGCAGACATTGAACACAGCGGTTCATCTGCGTTTCTATGACAGGACTAAAATATTCTTTTTGAAACACTCGTTTCAGTTCGACGAAGCGAGTGCCGGAAGCCGTGTACTCATGTGAAAAATCTTGTAAGTCACACCGTCCACCTTGATCGCAAACCGGACAGTCTAGGGGGTGATTCGCCAAGATAAAGTCCAACACGGATTTTCGAGCTTGTTTGACGTTCGAAACCGAGGAACGCACCACCATGCCTTCTGAAACTTGAGTGCTACACGAGGTTTGAAGTCTTGGCATTTTCTCAATCTCAACCAGGCACATTCGACAATTCGCATCAGGAGAGAGTTTAGGGTGATAGCAAAAATGCGGAATCATCACGCCAACTTGTCGAGCCGCTTCAATCACCAACGTACCTTTTGGCACAGAAGTCGTCACATCATCAATCGTGACCGTCACCATGTCCGTTGCCACTTGTTCGCTCATCACTAACCCTAGACCTGACTCAACATCGGAATTTCTTGCTTGACGGGCCTCGATGCCTCGGCCTCTCGAATCAATTCTTCATATTCTGATCGCCAATATCTAATCGTACTCACAATCGGAGAGACTTCAGCATCCCCAAACGCACAAACGGTTCGGCCTTCAATGCTCTTACAAAGGTCCAGCAATAGATCAAGATCAGACACACGACCCTCTCGACGCCAAATCCGTTGTAACGTTTGAACTAACCAGGAACTTCCTTCGCGACATGGGGTACATTTTCCACAGGATTCATGATAGAAAAATTCCATGAGCCGAAGGGCTGCCCATACCATACTGGTCCCCTCTTCCATCACTGTTATGCCGCCAGAACCTAGCATGGAACCAGCCTTAGCTACAGATTCGAAGTCCATCTTGACATCTAAATGCTCAGGGGTCAGGAACGGTGCAGAAGCTCCACCAGGAATAAAGGCTTTTAGAGGTTTATCACCACGCATTCCACCACCAACTTCATAAATCATTTCCCGAAAAGTGACACCCATAGGCACTTCATAGTTTCCGGGCCGCTTGATATGTCCGCTCAAACAAAAAATTCGCGTACCGGTTCCCTTAGGTGGTGCTCCAATAGAAGCAAACCACTCGGCGCCATGATTCACGATATGGGGAATGTTCGCAAGCGTCTCGACATTATTCACGACGGTCGGTTTTTGATAGAGCCCATGAGTGGCGGGGAAAGGAGGCTTAAAACGTGGCTTTCCGCGTTTACCTTCTAACGATTCTAGTAATGCGGTTTCTTCACCACAAATGTAGGCTCCAGCGCCCCGATGGACATATATATTTATGGTCTTTCCACTACCCAATACATTGGTTCCAAGATAGCCTGCCTGCTCGGCTTCTTCGATCGCACGATCCAATATCTGGGCGCCAAGACAAAACTCACCCCGAATGTAGATATAAGCCGTTTCTGCCCCAATCGTATAACACGTAATAGCCATGCCTTCCAGGACTTGATGAGGATCCCGCTCCATGAGCTGACGATCTTTAAAGGTCCCAGGCTCACTTTCGTCAGCATTACAACACAAGAACTTCGGTCCGGGATGGTCTTTGGGAATGAAACTCCATTTCACGCCAGTTGGAAATCCAGCTCCTCCTCGTCCTCGAAGGCCGGACTGTTTCACCATCTCAACAATATCGTTAGGCGCCACACCTTCCAACACTTTTCGCAAGGCTTGATACCCGCCAGTCTGTTTATACTCCTTCAACGAACCGGCGTATCCCGGTTGCTCCATGTTTTTGAACAGAATTTTTTCGTATTGCGGCATACGCGTCAGACCCCGCCGGTCAAGGCAAAACGTAATAGGTAAAAGGCAAACTGTTAAAAGCTAAAACAAAACTTCCCCATCGCATTTTCATTATAGATACCCACGCCCTCACGGACGTGGTGCTTCAGGAATTCAAGCTGCGCTTGTCCAGTGCCCATGAACCGGAGGCACTGGACCTTGCTCTCATCCCCGCCCTCCCGGACGGGGAGTTCTCGCTAACTTAAATTTTGCACTTTGCATTTTTCATTTTGCCAACTGAGGAAACATGAACGGACCGCTTTTCATCGAACTAGAACCATTCTGTTTCAGCTCGTCGAGAATTTGGCCAACTTTCTCTTCGGTCAGGCACTCGTAATAGTCATCATTGATCTGCATCATCGGCCCTGTGCCACACGACCCCAAACATTCGACGACATTCAAGGTAAAAGTCTTGTCCGCCGTTGTTTGGCCGGAAGAGATATTCAACTTCTTTTGAATCCACTCAACAATGTTATCTGATCCCACTAACGCACACATCAAGGACCGACAAACCTGTATATGGAACTTGCCAATAGGCTTGAGGTTGTACATAGTGTAAAAGGTGACAGTCTCATAGACTTGCGAAGGCGTGAGATCTAATATTTTGGCGATTTCCTTCATCGCTTGCTCACTCACATACTCTTCTTCTCGCTGGGCAATATACAACAACGGCAAAAGCGCAGAACGCTTCACAGGATAACGCGACAAGAGTTCGTCAACTTCATCTTTGAGTTTGTCAAAAATCATTGAAAATTCAGTTAAATGTGAAAAGTAAGATGTAAAAAGAACTAATACTTTTGTCTATTTGGTCCTTCACGTCTACCATTTCACGTTTTACGACTTCTATCTGTCGCATTCCCCCATCACGATGTCATAAGTCCCAAAAATCGTAATAATGTCTGAGATAAGGTACCCACGGGCCATATGATCAAACGCCCCCATATGGACAAATGAGGGTGAACGGATTTTCATCCGATAGGGCCGTGGACTTCCGTCACTAATCAGGAAAAACCCTAATTCTCCTTTTGGCACCTCAGTGGCACAATACGTCTCACCCTTAGGCGGCTTAAACCCTTGAGTAAAAATGATGAAGTGGTGAATGAGACTTTGCATGTCTCTCATCACATCTGGCTTCGGAGGAGGAATGACTTTTGAATCTTCAGCAATGATCGGTCCTTCAGGAATCTGATCTAAACACTGTTCGATGATTCGTGCACTCTGACGCATTTCTTCGACACGGATCCAATACCGATCGTAGGTATCGCCATCTTTTCCCACCGGAACTTCCCATTCAACCCGATCATAGACACCATAGGGCTCTAATTTACGTATATCGTATGCCACTCCAGACCCACGAAGGCTAGGACCGGTCAGACCAAAGTTAATCGCATCTTCTCCTGAAATCACTGCTACACCTTTTGTGCGAGCAAGCCAAATACGATTTTGCTTAAGCAGCGTATCGTACTCTTCAATATGTTCAGAAAATGTCCGTAAAAACTCCTTCAAACTTGCGATGATTTCCGGGGTCAGGTCACTGTCGACTCCTCCAAATCGAAAGTAATTCAAAGTCAATCGAGCCCCACACAACTTCTCGAACATATCTAACAGCACTTCACGCTCTCTGAACGTGAAAAAGAACACGGTCATCGCTCCTATATCGAGCGCTTGCGTGCCTAACCAAAATAGATGACCGATGATTCGCTGCATTTCAGCTACAATCGTGCGCACATACTCAGCCCGTTCTGGAATAGTTATACCCACTAACTTCTCAACGGCACGTACATAGGCATAATTGTTCGTCATCGCGCAGACATAATCTAGACGATCCGTATGCGGGAGGATCTGCATGTAATGAAGACCCTCAGCCAGTTTTTCTACGCCGCGATGCAAATACCCAAGATCGGGAACGGCTTTTGTCACCCGCTCTCCATCCAACTCTAACACCACACGTAAGACACCATGTGTACTCGGATGCTGCGGACCCATATTCAACAACATCTCGGTTGTACGTTTTGAATCCTCAGGCGAATCGCCAGCCATAAATTGATGTCGTTGATCTGACGGAATCTCGCTCTCTGACCATTCACTCTCCGGCTCATCCAGCCGGGGAATAAAGTCCATTTGACTTCTCCACCCTTTCCCTTCCGCTGGAAAATCTTTCCGAAGCGGATACCCTTCATCGTAATCCTCCGGCATCAAAATCCGCCGAAGATCTGGATGGCCGACAAACCGAATACCCATGAGATCAAAGACTTCTCGCTCGAGAAAGTTCGCTCCTCCCCAAATATGGCAAATCGAGGCTAGGCTGGGATCCTCTTCAAATACCCGAATTTTCACACGAATTCTCGTCCCATGGGGTAACGAAAGAAAATGGTAAATCACTTCGAAGCGTTCAAGGTCGTCAGGATAATCAGCAGAGCAGATATCCGTCATATGATCAAACGCCATAGCGGGATCATCGTGCAGAAACCGGGCAACTTCTCCCCACGCTTCCCGCTGAACTTGAGCCGACAGCTCCTGGCGCTTCGGATCTTTACTGACCGCTATGACAGCCTCTGGAAACTGTTCCTGTAGCGTTTTAAGAACCGGATGCATGATCAAGTATCCTGTGCACAGTATTCTTCCTGACGGGTCCTAGCTTTTCCTCGTTATGAGAAATCAGCTAGAGACAGAGGAATCGACTTACTTAACGAACACCTTCTCTTGCTGAATTTTTTCTTGAAGTTTGATTAATCCATCAAGAAGGGCTTCTGGACGTGGAGGACAACCAGCGATATAGACATCTACCGGTACAATCTGATCAACGCCTTGCACGACACTGTAACTATTATAGTGATTACCCGACGTCGCACAGGAGCCCATAGAAATCACGTAACGAGGCTCGGCCATTTGATCATAAATACGACGAATGACTGGAGCCATCTTCCGACACACGGTGCCTGCCACAATCATCAAATCTGATTGCCGAGGGGAAGCCCGAAACACGCCTGCACCAAATCGATCAATGTCATATCGCGAAGAAACGGATGCAATCATTTCAATCGCACAACAGGCTAATCCAAAGGTCATCGGCCATAATGCTGATTTCCGAGCCCAACTGATAAAATAATCTAGTTGAGTCGTAACAATGTTAGGTTCAAGCTGTCGTTCAAGAAAACTCATCCTCGCTCAATCCCATCAAGCTCGCTGATCACCCATTGAGAATTTATCTCTAATCGTATGAGTTCATTAGGAAAAAACTGTATGAACTACTTTGTGTTAGCGGGCTATTTTATCTGTTCAAGACACAGTTTGGCTAGGTCTAATGGCCTATTTTTTATTCCCAATCCAATGCGCCTTTTTTCCATACATACCAAAAACCAACAACCAGGATAGCGATAAATAACCCCATCTCGATCAGCCCCAACAACCCAAGCTCTTTGAAGGCCACCGCCCAAGGAAACATGAAGACAATCTCGATATCAAAAATGACAAAGAGCATCGCAATGATGTAGTAGCGCATGGGAAATTGAATGCGCGCGTCCATAAATAACGGACTTCCACTCTCATATGGGAGTAATTTCGCTCGGTAGGGACGACTGGGGCGTAACGCAATACCAACGAGTAGCGATCCCAACCCGAAGGCAGCACCTAATATGACGAAAATGACGATAGGAATATAGTTTAATGGGACGGACTCACCACCCATAATCCACCTCTTCAGACATCACTGAATGTTGTTGCACCATTCATCCTTTACTACAATGGACATCAATAATGCCAATGCGTTCATTCCTATTCTCGCTGTTTGTGGCACGTTGCTTGCCAAACGTTACCTTTCTGGACCCGTACCAAGCAAAGCCCCATCAAAAAATGGTCGAAATGTGAGACCGGCTAACGATGGGGATTCCACTCCTTTATGTTGGATGAACACTTTAAATGTTTGCCCCATACTTTGCGGCCGTAAGAATTGAATCGCCAATTGCATTTCCTCTGACCCTGGATCCAACTGAGAAAGCATCATGTCAGCGCCAAGGCCAAGAAGGAAATTCATGAGATTGGTGTAGCCCGTGACTTTTAGCCCACCGTGAAGTCCATGCGTGGCCAAGGCAGTAAAATTGACATGGGCAGTAATGTCTTGTTCTCCTACGCGAACATACGGATTTGTGGACACCTTATGCTGGTAATAACACAGTAAAGTTCCATCTTTTCGCGAGACATCATAATAGTCTTGGGCTGTATGACCATAATCAATCGTAAGCACAAAACCGCGTTCCAGCACACGTGCAACGTCTTTCATCCAACGTACAGATTCCAAATGAATTTCCGTGCAATAACCTTGCGGCCATTGTGTGTCCATCCCATCTAAGTAGTCGTCAATATCTGAAATGGTCAGATCTTCACACCGTTCACAAAATTCCCCGTCACGATAGTCAACCATGATTTCTTTTAGGGTTTTTTCTGTACGCTTAATGCGGTGAACAGGTAGTGCATCCACAAATTCATTAGAAAAAACCACACCATGAACAGATTGCGTATCTAAGTCAGCCAATGATGAATGCCATTCAACCAACCATCCTTTTTCAATGTATTCATGAAGATTGCGCTCTTGAATACTTTTCATGACTTGGCTACGTTCAACCAAGAGATAGGTAAGGCGCTGAGAAAAGTCTGAATTTAGTTTGGAACATTCTCGAAGCAACTCTTGAGCAAATAGGCCTTTTCCCGGTCCCATTTCAATCACTGTAAACCGAGTCGGATGACCGAGAAGTTCGTCACACTCTCGTATTTGTTTACAGACGCATTGCGCCAATAGTGGATGGACATCAGAGGCCGTATAAAAGTCTCCTGACCACCCTATACGCGAATCCTCTTTCACCTGATCAGAAGAGGGAGAACCCACTGTCATATAGTATCCTTCATGTTCATCGTAGAGGGCCAGTTCCATAAAGCGTGCAAACGTGATGGGACCTAACCGAGCAATTTCGTCGATGATTCGTTGTTGAAGAATAGAATGGTAGCTCCCACTAGAGTGATAGAGAATCCAGCGACCCTTAGAGCTGGCTAATATTTCTTAGAAAGAAACCCCGTACGATAAGGGCCAAAGGATAAGCAAGTCAAGCAAGATGGAGTGGATCAAACTCGCGCAAAATTTTTGAAACAGCGAATGACCAAGCAGAAGATTTTAGTACATAGCGGTAAAGGACCACTCCTTAGGAGTGTCGAGTGGACTCACAGAGGGCAGAACATACTTCAACGAATAGACACAGGCTCAATCACGCACCATGACATTTTTTATATTTTTTTCCGCTTCCACAGGGACAAGGATCATTGCGTCCAACTTTTTCCTGAGTGCGGACAACGGTCTTCTGTGCCGGTGCCGACTCTTCGCCTCGGTTAAAGCTCATCTGTGGGGCACTCGGCGCCTCGGCAATGGGTTCAGGCCGCTCGCCTCTGACAAGCTGAACTTTAAACAACCGTTCCAACGCTTCGCCTTTAATCCGCGCCATCATCCCGGCAAACATATCATAGCCTTCACGCTTATATTCGGCCAAGGGATCTTTTTGGCCGTACCCGCGAAGACCGATCCCGTCGCGCAGCTGATCCATGCCGAGCAGATGATCTTTCCATTGTTGATCAATGACTTGGAGTAAAACGGTTTTCTCCAAAAACCGATACATTTCATGAGTGATGCCTTGTTCTTCGGCTGCACGAGCTTCTTTCTCTTTATACGCCGCTTGGACTTTCTCTCTGACTTCTTCTCGTAACCCATCACGGCCCATTTCTTTGAGTTCATCGAGGCGTAAAAAGTCAAGGCCAAATTGACCATGGATTTGTTCGACAAACCCATCAATATCCCACTCTTCAGCATATTGCTCTTCTGGACAATAGGTATCGACTAACGTGTCGATGGTATCCGTGATCATGTCCTGAACTTCTGAAGACAAGTCATCCGCGCCCAACACGGTAGCACGATGTTCATAAATCACCTGTCGTTGTTTATTCATGACATCGTCATATTCAAGCAGGTGTTTCCTGATTTCAAAATTATGCCCCTCAACTTTCTTCTGGGCATTTTCAATCGACTTACTCACCATCTTATGTTCGATGGGAATGCCTTCCTCCATGCCTAACTTGAGCATCAGGTTCGAGACCCGCTCCGACGCAAAAATTCGCATCAAGTCATCTTCTAAGGACAGAAAGAACCGTGAAGATCCTGGGTCACCCTGACGGCCGGCTCTCCCTCGAAGCTGATTATCGATGCGTCGACTCTCATGTCGTTCAGTACCGACAATATGGACTCCACCAAGGGCCAGGACTTCCTCTTTATTCGCTTCACATTCTTTCTTGATTTTCTCATAGGCAGCGGCCTGTTGCTCTTCTGTGAGCCCTTCATCTTTATAGATGACTTGCTGCTTGAACAGAGCCTCCGGACTTCCACCTAACAGAATATCGGTTCCTCTTCCCGCCATATTCGTCGCGAGTGTGACAGCCCCCTTCTGACCAGCCAAGGCAATAATTTCAGCTTCTTTCTCATGAAATTTAGCGTTCAACACATGATGTTTGATTCCACGATGTTTGAGCAGCGCAGAAAGGCGTTCTGATTTTTCAATCGAAATGGTTCCTACTAAGACCGGCTGGCCTTGTTCATGGTACTCCTTGATTTCATCAGCGATCGCATTAAATTTTTCTTTTTCTGTGCGATAGACGACATCGGCATAATCCTTCCGGATCATCGGACGATTGGTAGGGATGACGTTCACATCTAAATTATAAATTTTGGCAAACTCTGCAGCTTCAGTATCGGCCGTTCCCGTCATTCCCGCCAACTTTTCATACATTCTGAAGAAATTTTGAAACGTAACAGAAGCCAACGTTTGGTTTTCATTGGCAATCTTCACGCCCTCTTTAGCCTCTACCGCTTGATGAAGCCCATCACTCCAACGACGTCCTGGCATCAACCGACCCGTAAACTCATCGACAATGATTACTTCACCATCTTTCACGACATAGTCCACATCACGTTTGTAGAGCACATGGGCTTGGAGTGCTTTAATGACATGATGCACGAGACTTAAATGTTTCATGTCATACAGATTATCGACTCCAAGTTGCTGTTCAACCTTCGCGTTCCCCTCATCCGTGAGCGTCACGGTTTTAGTTTTTTCCTCGATCGTGTAATCAGTTTCTTTCTGCAATTTAGGGATGACGCTATTGATTCGGTAGTACATATCGGTGCTGGCCTCAGCTGGCCCCGAGATGATCAGCGGCGTACGCGCCTCATCGATTAAAATGCTATCGACTTCGTCCACGATCGCAAAGTAGGGTTTACGCTGAACGTACTGACTCAAATCTGTGACAGTCAGATTATCCCTGAGATAATCAAATCCGTACTCATTGTTGGTCCCATAGGTAATGTCGGCCTGATAGGCTTCCTGCCTTGTGCAGGGTCGTAAATGTTGCAGCCGTTTATCCGGAGCATCATAGTCAGGATCAAAGAGAAACGACGCATCATGTTGAATGATCCCCAGAGACAAACCCAAGCTATGATAGAGTGGGCCCATCCATTGGGCATCACGTTTAGCCAAGTAATCATTGACCGTCACGAGATGCGTGCCTTTTCCAGCTAACGCATTGAGATAGATAGGGAGGGTCGCGACTAGCGTTTTTCCTTCACCAGTTCTCATTTCAGCGATACGTCCTTGGTGAAGCACCATGCCACCTAAAAGCTGGACATCAAAATGGCGCATGCCCAAACGCCGTTTGGACATCTCTCGACAAACGGCAAAGGCTTCAGGAAGTACATCATCCAAGGTCTGACCTGCCTCTAATTGCTTCTTGAATTTTTGAGTATTATCAGCTAGGGCTTCATCGGAGAGAGGCGTAAGCGACGCTTCTAACTCGTTGATCTTGTCGATGACTGGCTTGAAAGCTTTCAGTTCACGATCGTTCTTACTTCCAAAGAGAATGTTCAGCAATTGAATAAACATGTTAAGGGATTTACCTAGAGGATAAGCGTAAGCAGATTTTACTCTTTAGTATACCTGAATAGTGGCAGGAATCAAAAGAAAATGACTAGTTCTGACTTTTCCGTCGAGGAACAAACTTGTTGCGTCTTGCTCACGATTCTTATGACTTATCGTAGTAAATTCAAGCGACGCACTACTGGATAGTCCATAGAAAATTGTGTGAGAATCAACTTACATTTAATCTGGTTCCTCTCCGATGAAACTCCCATCTGGAGCCATGATAAAACTGTCAACGAGCGGTGCGAAGGCATGAAGACCTCCATCATCTATTCCACCCATGACCCGTGCATTTCCTCACACATAATTATCCCACAGAACTTCTATTTCAATTTAAAAAGATAATCCTCGCACGTCATCAGCAAAAGTGCTGACGACAGGGCCAGAATGCACCATGGCAGAGAGTTCAGTATAGGACCTAGCCCGCCATAACCTCAGGTTCTGCGATAAGATCTGTCTTGCATAGTCGAGGTCCATCACCAATGAAGACTATCGATTGGGACAACCCTGCCAAGCACAAAGTCGTGTCCCTGAAAAACCTTTATCCTGCGATTTGCTCAACCCTGGCTTGCTGGCACAGAGGATAAGAGAGTAAGAAATCATTGAGGCGTTGTTTCATATCTTGAAAGGAATTCCCGTACATATAGAGGGCGGTCTCTCTGGGGCCCTGCCAATAACTGTGAACCTTGCCTTCTCCATCTAGAAGCCTGGTAAATTCATCGGAGACCGTGTCGAAATCACATTCTTGATACACGTGATCGGGAAGATCAACACCATTCAAGTACACCGCGAGCCCCTCAGTTTTTCCAAGTGCAACCTCGCTATTGTCTGATTCGAAAATCAACTTTGATCCAATCGGAGCCCCAAGACTTTCCAAGGTCGAACAGATTAAAGGTGTCGCTTCTTCAAGAGGTACAGTGACCTGAATTTCCACATCGCAAAATTGAATCTCATTGTCTTCTCCAAGTTGCGTCCCTCCACCCGTCACCGACCCCATTCCTGCTTGTTTCAGTATCTCGTCAAGAGGATCCTCATATAAGTCGCCGCGATCTAGTGGCTGAGCACGATCGTTGAGTCGTGCAATGACATGCACTGGATCAGTCGTGTTTTTCTTTCCAAAGAGTTTACTCAACATAAGAAGTCTCCTTACGGGTTTAGATTTATGAGAAAAGTTACATTGATTTAAAACACAGGAGAGCAATCTTCCTTCAAAAGATTGAATGGCCACACCGTTGAAGTTTTCTGCGTCCTTAGAGGATCACATCGGCAGGGTGAAGAACTGGCTTGATTACCTCAAAACTTGTTACTGACAATTCATACGATTTCTTGGTCAATACTGAGGACTGTCCAGCAGGCTTACAGTTAGAAGTATGGGAAGAACATCAACCCTCACTAAATGGCAAGTGTAGCATCAGTGAGTAAACATAGTTATTCATACGTAGAAAAACCCAAAACCCTAACGTATCATCAGCACCATCATGACCAAAAAGATCTTCAACAACGCATTCATGATCATTACGAAAGGAGATGACCATGTTTCTTGATAGTCGTCCTACTCAACGATCATTGGGACTAGTGCTGATTATCTTAGTGCTATTTGCTCTGACCTCCCCTGCGATGAGTCACAACATTACATTCAACACAGATTTTGCCAATCCTGGAGCCGGACCGGGAATGATTTTGGACCAAAGCAGTGTAAGTCCTGCTCGTATTTTTCAATACACGGAGGATGATGTCTTTGCCACCGCTGTCCGCGACTTAAGCTCTGAAAGTCACTATCATTTGTTTGGCAATGGTATCGTGATCGGGGGAGATTCTGAAGGAGTAAAATTTACCTTTGGTGGACCGGATCCAACAACGCCGTTTAATGTCGAAAGCCTCGAAGTTTTGGAGCTTGGAACCGTCGATACGTTTTTTACTCCTTTTATGGGGAGCACAGCTGGGATGTCGGCTCAAGTCACCAGCACAGGGCTTTTCAATTTCGACCCAAATGCCTGGAGCGGAATTTCACACTTCACGGCATCCTTTGAGACACCGCTTCCTGGAACGGGAGCACGTCTCGTGTTTACAAATTTAGATCTGCACCAAGCACAAACTAACACCGCCCCCGTCCCTGAGCCTTCCACGTTCAGCCTCTTCGGAATAGGCTTTGCCGGACTATGGTATTTACGCCGTAGAAGAGTACAAACCAGCGCATAGCCATATAGCGAAACACACGGTGAGAACTAATCGGCTCTTACCGTGTGATAGCCCGCTTCTGAGGAAATCGTAGTCACCAACACACGCCTTCCTTGACACCCCCAAATGGCCTTTCATAACATGAAAAGGCTGCATCGCGAACATTTCTGATAGATACGCCATATTCGCGTGACCGACTCATCGATTCCCGTTGCTGCCATGCCTGGTTGGATTCTCATTTTTACCATTGCAACAACAGGACTTTTTTCGCTTGTCACAATTGCAACGCTCCCTAGTTGGGGACAGAATTTCAAGGATGAAGACGTTGAAATGCTCGACGTGATCGAAGTCCCAGGCACAGCTTTCAAGCGAGAACCGCGTCAACTCTTATTCCCAACTCCCGAAATCGATTCTCTAGGCTCCTTTTCGAATCAGCAACTCATTCAGATTCCTCTCACACTCCAGATAGATCACCCGGCCTCCCAACCTCCCAGAGTCATGGACCCTATCGGAAAAAGCCGAGGCATTCGTTCCTCTGTCAAACCTATTAAGGTCCCTCGTCCATCCTATCCACGTTTTGCTCGAGAACAAGGGTGGGAGGGCACAGCTATGCTCCGAGTTGCGGTAGAAGCCAATGGAAGCGTATCGAAGGCCACAATTCAGAAAAGTTCAGGGTTCTCCATATTAGACGAAAGCGCTCTTCAAGCCGTCAAACAGTGGGGGTTTGCCCCTGCAAAGAATGGAGAATTCTCCGTGGCTGCCATCGTCGACATCCCCATACGTTTTGACTTAAATCAACCTAGTTATAGCGAATCCAAATAAGTTCCTTGCGTGTATTAGTTGACACAACGCAAATCCTCACTACATGATTCGAAAGACTATTGAAATGGCTATAACCTTCAACCCCATGCCATGATATTCTCGGACCTGAAAAGGCATCCAAACGCTGCATGTATCAGACATTACTGGCTGGTTACATGCTTAGCTGTTCTAATGCTCCCAGCCATAGCATTGGCAGATGAAGCGCACGATCTCTTCAATCAAGCACACGAACTCGTACAAAAAGGGAAACATGAGCAAGCGTCCGAAACCCTTCATTCTGCTATTGAACTATATCCAACTTTTGCAGAAGCCCATCATTTGCTTGGACTCGTGTACTTCTCTGGCCTCAAGCAACCTGAGAAAGCTCTTGCATCCTTAAGGGAGGCCGTAGAACAATACCCCAACTTTGCTCGGGCACAACTAGATCTCGGAGCTGTCCTCCAACATGAAAACAAGCTGGCCGAAGCTGAAACCGCCTACAATAAAGCGATTGAGTCGTATCCCCGCTTTCATGAAGCTCATCTCGCATTAGCTCATCTCTACGATCAAACACAACAACCCCAAAAGGCTCTTCGCGCATTTACTAACGCCTTGGAGATTAAACCTCATCAACCAGAGGTTTTTTACAAATTGGCCTATTGGCATAGACAAACCGGAAACATGAAACAAGCTCAAGTCTTTCTCGATCGTTTGCACAACACTGAACAGAACCATCTTGGAGGATGGTTCCTTCGTGGCGAAATCGCCGAGCAAGAGAAAAACAACAAAGCAGCAATTGAAGCCTATGAAAAAGCCTTGGCCATCGATGGAAACTTACTCGACCCACATTATGCCCTCGGCTTTTTATATCACGAACAAGGAAAGAGCCAACAAGCCGCCGAACACTTTTCAAAGGTAATCGCACTTGCCCCACAAGACCCTGAAGCCCATCTGAATTTAGGAGTAGTCTTGGCTTCCTTAAAAGAACTTGATAAGGCGGAACAAGCCTACCAGACTGCGATTGCGTTAGACCCCAACTTGATCGATGCCTATTACAACCTTGGTGTCTTTTATGAATTTCACAGGAAAGATACAGAAAGCGCGTTAAGGCAATATCATGAATTCTTGAAGCGCGGTGGGTCAGATGAACGGATTGCGAAATTAGTCAAGAAAGTTAAGCAATGACCACTGCAACGTTTTCAATAAATACAGATTCATCAGATCGAACAGTGGTGTTCTGTGGGATACTATCCATTGGACTCCATATCCTACTGTTAGCCGGGCTGGACATAGCTCAACGATCAGAACCGTTGAAAGAAACCGTTCAGCTAGTTAACGTAACACTCCTGCCGACCGAGATTGACCCAGAAACCACAACACCGAACGATCAGACTCTCCTTCCGGTCACTCCACCCATGCGCAATACTCCCCGTCCCTCAACTTCATACTCAATGTCGGCCCCCACACCACCAATTGTCAGTCATCCACAGCCGATCATGACTTCCTCTGCCCTCGAACTTCCTCCAACTCTGCTAACAACGGTAAAACCCTTAACTCCACCTCGCAAGAAACGAATGCTGAAAGATACAGCTGCTTCAGATGCCTTGTTTGCACAACAGGCAACCAGGATGGTGCAACGTACGATAGTCACTGAAACACTCCCATCAGCAACGTCTCGCATGCCCAATTTGCAGATCCCCAACTTACCCAGAACAAAATCATTGCCGAACTCAGCCCAGTCGATCCATGCGGCACCAGCCGAAACGCAACCAGCACGCAGAAGACGTTTAGCTGCAAAACCTCCGACCAACACTGGGCCAGTAATCAAAAAAATTGGCGTTCGTCACTCCGTAACTCCGGTCTATCCACGAATAGCCATAGAAAAAGGATGGGAAGGCACAGTGATTCTGCGCCTCCTGGTCACATCTAACGGCTTA
This sequence comes from Nitrospirales bacterium, assembly GCA_965223675.1. GTDB lineage: Bacteria > Nitrospirota > Nitrospiria > Nitrospirales > UBA8639 > JAGQKC01. The sequence continues at coordinate 2,200,840 of OZ245013.1, forward strand.
CCAAACGCAATCACAGTACGAAAAAGCAGCGGTCATGCTGTCCTCGATAAAGCCGCGATCGAAGCCATGCAACAATGGCGATTCACTCCAGCTATGGACGGAAACTTTGCAGTCGAAAAATATGTCGATGTCCCGTTGAGGTTTGGCCTCCACCGTTAACGCTATTGATTCAGACGAAGGCAACCACTCATGATTCAGACATTAATGGCTGGAGGTTGGATGATGATCCCAATCCTCTTGTGCTCGGTGGTTGCGATCACCATCGTTTTGGAACGCATCATCTACTTTCGCCGCCTGGGAAGAACATTGAAAGCTGATCAAATGCTAGAATTGGTGGAACAGGGCAAGTTTACCGATGCCTTGGCTCTGGCGGAACAGCATCCTCAACCACTTCTTCGAGTCCTCGCTGCGGGAATTCTGAAACGGGAAGAACTACCTGAAAAATCCATGGAAGCCACAGGGCTCGCAGAGCTAACGCGAATGAAACGCGGCCTCTCAGTGCTTGATACGATTATCACACTTGGCCCTCTCTTAGGCTTATTGGGCACGATAATCGGCATGATTGATTCGTTCGGAATCATGGCTGAGTCCGGATTAGGCCAGCCGCATGCAGTCACCGGTGGTGTGGCAGAAGCACTCATTTGTACGGCTGCCGGCATTTTTGTGGCTGTCACGACATTGATTCCCTACAACTACTTTCATGCCCGAGTAGAAGCCGAAGCCGAGCGCATCGAACAATATGCTACCCAAGCTGAATCTGCACTTGCTTTTACTAAAGGACTCCCAAACCGATGAGATTTCCGGCTTCAGCCAAGAAGAAAGCTCGCATCGAGATCATTCCCATGATCGACACGATGTTCTTTCTATTAGTATTTTTTATGATTGCGACACTGTCAATGACAATGCAACGCGGAATGCCAGTCAATTTACCAGAAGCAAGATCCACAACTGACAAGGTTAAACAATTGGTATCCTTAACCATCACAGAACATGGGGACTTGTTTTTCAACAAAAAAGCTATTACGCTTGACGAACTTGGGGCTCTGCTCCAAAAGATACAACAAGAAGATTCCGAGCCCTCAATCGTCATTAATGCCGATGAAAAAGTTGATCATGGCATTGTGGTTAAAGTCATGGACTCTGTTAGATTGAGTGGCATTCACCATATGGCCATCGCCACTAAACCTAAAATTCCACGAAGGTAAAGAGTTTTTGCCTGCGATGAAACATTCTTCACACAATCGCTTGTTACGCTCTGGAGGAATATTTCTTTCATCACTATACGTCTTCTTATTGGGTGCAGCCTCATTTTGCATGTTCGCCCATGCGGGCCCCACGCATGGAGGAGGGCACCAGACTCAACATGACACCAGTCATCAGACACTTTGCATATGGGCATGCCAAGTTGGCTCCTACTCGTCCACTGGACAAATTTCTGAAACGCGTGAGACCAAACCAAATCTCTTTGTCATCGCTCAGCTTTCATATTCTGCTCCGATACCATTTCAACATCATGTCTTTTCCATTCGGTCCCGCGGTCCACCTTCGTCGATCTTTTCCTTGTAATTACACATCACATTGACTCGTACTGTTGGAGTAGTCTTTTCAGAGAGAACACTGGGGCTCTAGGGATAGTCATAGCATCTCTCGTGAACGGCCTTCCAGCTATGAACAGCCTGAACATGTGCTGCTCATCAAATTGTGCAATCAATGTGAGGTACTTGTTATTCCCGAAATGCTTAAATGATTGTTACTTGAGGAGATTCAAGAAAATGGACAAACAACTTTTGCGAGTTGGCGAAGCAGCCCAAGTCCTTAACGTCAGTCGTTGGACGATCTATCGATGGGTCGAAGAAGGTCGGCTCGAAGCCACAAAAATTGGCAAAGGTAGCCTCCGAATTTTCAGAGAGTCCGTGAATACGCTGGTTCAAGACAATCGAAAAGAACAGTGGGAACCCACACTCGCAGCGTCACGGTAGATTGCTCTAGAAACAGATGACCTCTTAAATAGATTTCTCTCTTCCAAGTTGGGCCTAGTCAACATATCAGGTGCGTTATCGGCCTTGTGATCTGGGGACTAGGAAACAACGGACCTAGCGAGTTGGTATGACATCAGAGGTCGACTATAGCGAATCCAAATAAGTTCCCGTTCTACCTTCATAGACTTTCTGTGCGGTATCAATGCTCCAAGCGTACGGAAGTGAATTGAATCGGCTATAGCCACGTGGGGGGAGTATCGCGTGGGTGCTGATAGTGTGACCTGACGGGTAAAGACATCTGCTCTGCTGTTCATGACATCCAAGGTGGGCACTTCCTCCTGACCTTGGACATACCAGGGTGAAGGCATTTGGACTTGCAACCTCCTTAGCCTTCACCCTGGCCTCTTAATTGCTTCCTGACAAGCTTTTAGAAGGAAGTTTTCTGTTGTACCAAGGCAATAACGAATCAATGCAACAATTGACAGACAATGGCTTACGGTCTATTAATTATGTGTAAACCTTACACATAGTGAAGAGCATGCCAACAAACTTAGCCATTGAAGACACGCTTCTGAGAAAGGCTCTCAAGGCCGGTGGGCTTCGTACCAAAAAAGAGACTGTCACGAAGGCACTAAAGGAGTTCATTCAACGACGCCAACAGCGAAAAATCCTTCGGGCGATAGGCACCATAGAATTTCGCGAAGGATGGAACTATAAAGCTGATCGGCAAGATCGTGAATCTCGTCGTTGATACGTCAGTGTGGTCGCTCGTCCTTCGGCGTCCTCAGGTCGAAAAAGATAACCCTGATGTTCAGGCTTTTCAATTTCATATCAATCAAGAAGATGGCATCTTTTTGATCGGGAACATTATTCAAGAACTTTTAGACGGAGTAAAAAATCGACGCACATTCGATAATCTTGTAAATATTTTTGACCCATTTCCTCTCCTTGAATTAAACCGATACACGTACATTTCAGCCGCTAAACTGCGGAATACTTGCCGATCTAAGGGTGTTCAGGCTGACCCTGTCGACTTTTTAATTGCTGCAGCCTGCATGGAACATGGCTTTCCGCTTCTAACTGCCGACCGGAATTTCTCCTACATCGCCAACCATTCGGATTTAATTGTCGTTCCCGCACATCAATAACCGCCTAGCCTTCTCTTGTCATATGATCTACCAGGAAATTCTTGCAAACCACAAACCCATGTTATACCCACAAAAAGGGAACTGTCCTATTTCGTTCGATCTTATACAACCAATTCACTCATAACTGGGGAAATAAGAACACTATCCTGATAATCTTCCACTTCTAATCTGAGATCGCTATTAAATCCGATAAAATTTTCATCTAAGTTTCCAACTGAATGACTGCTCACCAGAATCCACCAAGCGCAACCGCCATAAAAGAATGGATAACATGGGTGACCTTTGGCCTTCTTTGGGACAAACGAGGTAACAAATCCTTTCATAGTTTCTCCAGTTTTGGGAAAAGTAATTATTTTGCCCCGAATGGGATATTGCTTTGATGATACACGAGTGTTTGCCCAGAGAATGTCCTTAATTTGTGACTCGTGCTTGGCCCCTAAACGTACATGTGAAAAATCGTCATGCTTACAGACACTGGCTCTCCATAGTATTGATAAATGAAAGAGCTTTAATATGTTGAAGTCGATGTTTTTAAGAACCAAAACATTATTGGATGGTTTGTCTGGAATAATTTGATCCCATATTCTTTCAATAGGTTTTTCGTAGCTTCTGTTCAGGAATTGTTCACAATCCTCACAGAGCAAATAGTCTTTGAATCCCTGCTGGACAATCCTTCCACCGCCTAGGCCTTTAAGGCGCTTTTTAAGACGATGCTTCTCATCATAGCCTCGCTTGTATAGGAACTCAGGGATAATATGAGACCTACAAAGTTTCTTGCGATTATTATGCGTCGGACAAAGTGGACAAGTTATAGTTAACTTAAGTTTGCACTTATGCTCCTGATTACCAGCCATAAACCTTTCCAGAAATCTGAACCCAAATCAACCATTACTCAATCGATAAGAGTACAGGATAAATCGTAACATTATGATGCCTGATCCACATACGAATTTCATAAGAGATATTTTCTGCGTTTAGGGCACTCAAGAACTGAAATGACGCGCTTGTTACTTCCCTTTTTAGTGTTTTTCATCAGTCTGACCATAGGGTCCTGCGGAACTGGAGAGCACCTTGTTACGCATGGCCAAATTCAACAAGTGAAAATAGGTGCGTCGACCAAAGAGAATGTGCGAATGATTTTGGGAAATCCAAAAACAATAATCTTGCATGATCCTATGGACGCCCAATCGGAAACTTGGATCTATACCTATGCCAAATATGCCAGTGACCCGTATACCGGAGTGCCTCCTCTTGGCATGACCTCGGTCCCAATCAGCAGAAATCATCGAAAAACTCCCGAGATTCATATCATCTTTGATCAGAATGGAGTCGTCACATCAATTCTGGGAATAATCCCACCATAGTCGTTGTGGCTAAGGTCATTCCCAAAATCTGCTCCTATAACTGTAGCAACGATCAGCACTAACCAGTAGACCAGATTAATCAAATAGCCTACTCTTCATGGTTGTAGTACTCATCGACAACATCCCGTTTCTGTCAGAGAGCATCTCATTGCTCCAAGGACGGACCGGCTTCACTATCCCTTAGACATTCCCGAGTGGTTCCACAAGACCCGCAATGTCTTGAATGCGTTGCCCAAGAGTGTGCAGCCCAAGGCGAAAAGGCATTTGGACTTGCAACCTCCTTGGCCTTCGCCCTGGCCAAATATATTGCTACCCCCCTCACTTATCTTGCCTCTCCAAAGAATATCCGTCTCTTATCTGCATAGTTAAGAGAAATTCCAAGCTTGATTTGAGCCAAAAGGAGAGAAAAGTTCTATCTCTCTATTTTCTCTCTATTTTTTTGAATAAGAAATCCAAAATCCCCTTTACCCTCGTAATATTAAATGACGCATTCACACCAACCACTGATAAACGTAAAGTTTTGCACAGGAGACATATTCATTTAAACCAACAAAGAGGGAGAAAATCATGCGAAATCTTATTGTGACGGGTCTGTTGAGTCTAATGTTGCCAATCCTTGGTTGCGGGTCGATGGCAATGACTCCATCTACAAAATCCAATGAAATGCCAAAAGATGGGCAATTGATGTTTCCAAAAGACTACAAAACCTTTCCAACATTTTTAAAGGGAATACAAAAACCTGACGCGGTTCGAGATCTCTATATCAATAGGACTGGTGCTGATGCTCAACAAGGGAAGCCCTTTGCCAATGGATCGATCTTAGTCATGGAAATCTTTAAGGCTCAAAAAGGCATGAATGATGAATTTGCGAAGGATACGCAAGGCAATCTAGTAAGAGGTGAACTTGCCAAGGTCTTCGTGATGCAGAAAGGCCAAGGCTGGGGTATGCATGCGCCTGAAGGCATGAAAAATGGCGATTGGGTGTACTCAGCGTTCAAGCCTAACGGTGAACGGTTAGACGTGGATTATACGAAATGCCGAGGCTGCCATCTGCCTTTGGGTGAAGCCAAAGACTATGTGCATCGTTACGATGAGTACTTCGAAAAACGAGGAAATGCCTATTGAGAGAAAGAACCATCTGCCTGCAGATTTCTTTTTCACTTTTGGATGCCAAGGAAGCTACTCGTTCAAACTTAGGTTTTGATATGGTGAAGGCTTTGGGACTTACAGCTCCCTTGGCCTTCACCCAGGTTTCTCATAACGAATACTCTCATCTGACCCGCTAACCTTGTAAATGCAGACCAGAGCAACTGCTAAATAGACTTAATTATCTAATATAAAATACTTAATACCGTCAGATCCAGTTTTATTAGGTTAACTAAATGATACCGTCGCAAGCCACGGGGAACAGCTAGATTTAGAAACAGGTTAAAGCGTCAGGAATCTTTTTGTTCATATAGGGAAGACGGAGCAATCCCGCGCTGGCCATTTGATCAAAATGGACGTCAAAGACAAAGGCTTGGCGAATGTTTCGATTGAGGGTAACGGCAAGGCACACACATTCAAAAAACAGTAGCTCAGTGCTGTGATATTTGTACCGCTGGCGGGTAGATGATGACGGACAGGGCATTGTGATCGCTGAGCACGCTCTTCAACGGGAGAGTTTTCGGGTTTTCTACTGTGATATTTCTGACTGCAATCAAATCAGGGCCGTTATGAAGCACGAGAGTGAGACCGTTCGATTCAAGAAATTCCTTTAAAATCTTTTCATCCTGTTTCTCCCGATCGGGTCTGAGGTTTGCGTCTATCCCGATGAACAATGGAACATCGTCTGGGACAAACTGCTTGAACACGGTGGTGATCTGACGAAATTGGAGAACACGCGCTTCAATACTCTCCTGCCCGCGGCCAGCGTCCATATGGGTGTTGAGCACCCAAAAATTCTTGAATTTGACGAGCTGTAATCCCTTCGAAAAAAAATTATCGGCTTTATTGAGTTTCGTGTTCCATCCAGCGAATGCCTCATACGGTTCGGCAAGGACCAATTCAGGTTCTTCTCTCGCCAGCATCAATAACCCGGGGCTCAAACAAATTTCACAAAAGACTCGTAAGGGCCACCAGTCCCCCCCGCCGCCCTCTTGAAAGAGAGGATGATCAGCCCATGCATGTTGTGTGTGGCGAGCTATTTGTGCGGGACGAACGAAGGCTTCTTGAAACAGCACCAGATCATACGGCTTGGCCAAGTCAGCTATACAAACGACTTCCTCTTCAGTATGGCCTCCTTTTGAAACGTTGGGCTCACCAAGAAGACGGTCATGAATGTTGAAGACCAGGACATTCAGACCGTTCGGTACCGTTGAATCTGGAAGTATCGATGCATCGATACCCGACTGTTGTTGCCACGTGGTTTGACATGTTTCAGTCAGTGTCGGTTTCGTTTCAAATTGCCCTGCACAAGCACTGATTGCCAGCCATACCAGTATAGACAGCATGACCGGCCTGAACCGCATGGTGAAAATTTGGAAGAGGGCGACGAACAATGGCCTTTGTCTTAACTCAGACGGGAGAAATTCAATAGAACGAGCGGCACGTGTGTGAACCGCTTGCTGCTCATGTGGTATTCGAGAAACGAAGCCATGACATATACTTCAATTATTTTGTCATGTAATCGGACTATAAACAACCTGCATCATTGTTCTCCTTAGACGCCCTCAAAATTTTTCCATGTGAGCCCATCGCAAAGACCATCTAAATGAAAAATGTCCTGAACTACCCCGTTCACAGTTTATTCGCGTAAGGGTCAACGAAATGGACATCGTTGTATCGATCTTTATGCCGCAGCCATTCCATGCCGTAACTGAACTCGGCTTCATCACGGCCTTTCGGTACGATGTCGAGCAAATGATACGCGCCGATGAACATGTCGAGACCACGAGCATACGAGGAGTAGGCGTGAAAAATATTTCCAGATTTATCCTTGAAAAATACGCTGATGCCAGGACCCTCATTCACAGGGAAGAACTGCCTCTCGTAGTTGTAATAGACCTGCTGCCTTTCTATATCCTCTATCTTAAACGATGCCTGATAGTCCCAATTAAATTCACTATTCAATGAAGACAGCCACTTAAAATTCCATCCCATTCGTTTCTTAAACGTCTCCAGCTTTGCCAATGGAGCACGAGACACGGTCACCATAGTGACATCGCGATGGTTCAAGTGAATAATCGATCGGTCGTAATGGTCTGCGAGGAACGAACAGGACTTGCAGCCTTCATCCCACTCGGGATCGAACATGAAATGGTAGATGATGAGTTGGCTTCGTCCATCAAACAGATCTGTCAATTTCTCCTTGCCGGTTGGCCCATCGAATTCATACTCCTTTTCAACCTTTTCCCAAGGCAGATCTCGACGTTGTTGAGTCAATTCGTCGCGCTGTTGAGTAAATTGTTTCTCTTTTGCCAGCAACTTCTTGCGTGCAACAATCCATTCTTGATGCGAGACGACCGTGTGATTAGCCATGCCGTTTCCCTCCTTTTCTATGCCCAAGCATCTCCCAGGCCAAGCAACCCAGGGGACACGCTGTATTCCGCCCGATTGCCTAACTGCAGTCACCCATCGTGTAGAAAAACTCTTCTTTTGTAATTTTTCCATTCTCGACTGTGAACAGTCCCATTTCTTCCATGGTCATACGCTTACCCGTGTGCTTCGGCGTCACATCAAATTTAAAATGCACGATGAACTGGTTCCCGTTTGGAAATGGCCCATTAACCTCGCCTCCGTGAACTTCGTGGTTTTCAACCCACCACGTATTTTTTCCTTTAATGGCCTCAATGCCTTTTTGAGTCTGATCCATTCCAGGCATGGCCATGGCCTCAACACTCACAATGTCAGGACTATACAGCTTCTCGATAGCTTCCTGGTTCTTTCCCTGCTTGCACAACTGAACTAGTTCCTTCCCGATTTCTGAAGCCGACATGATAAGGCCTCCTTAATGAGAGTATGGATAAAATAGAACTCATGAAATTTTTTCAGGGCCATAGTCATGATGAACCGTCAATTCACTATGTGATTTTCACTATAGTGACGAATGGTCAAGACCCGAATCGACATGTGATGGATAAAAATTCCTGACGCAGACTGCTCGGCATCGTAACGGCCATCGGATCAATCCTAAAATCTATTCCAATACTTGGACAAGACGCTGTTTGAGAAAATTCTGGTCGGCGCTGTTGTCTGTTAACTCGAGCGCGCGTTGGTAGGCCGCAGCCAAGTCCTCCTTGTACGTGGTGTAAAGCGCCATCTTTTGTGGCTTTCCACTATAAGATATAAGACGAATGGTAAACCTCTAAATCGACATTGGGCAATACCAATCGCATACATGCAATTTGAAGTATTTCAGCTAATCGCTAATGAGTTGAAGCGAGAAGCAGAAAAGAGAGTTTACCCTATTATTCGCTGTCACAGAGTCAGGCAGAGTGCTACAATATATCCAAAACCCCATCCGCTCCAAAGTCATGCATGATCGAGCGTAACAAGGACAAGATTAGTTTGAACTCCCATTTACATTCGCTACGCCTATTTCACTTTTAAAAGGGAGGGAGCCTCATGTCAGACTTAGCTGAAATCATGAAAAAAAACGTGAAATCCATCTCAGCTGATCAACCACTCATCATGGCGGCTCGTCAAATGCGTGATGAACGGATAGGTTCTCTATTCGTGGAAAACCATGATGTCTACGTAGGTGTTCTGACAGAAACGGATATTGTGCGGAAAGCCGCAGCCGAAGGAAAAGATCTTTCCACGGTCTCTGTAGAGTCTGTGATGACTCACCCGATAGTGAGCATAGAATCGACACAAACTATACGGAATGCTAGTGATATGATGGGCGAACACGGAATTCGTCATTTGGCAGTCAGTGAAGCCGGGAAAGTTGTCGGGATCGTCTCTGTTCGAGACCTACTCCTACATTATAAAAGTTACGCCGAACCCAGTTACTCTGAGCCAAATATTACGCAAGATTAATTCCTGATAGAAATCGATTCAGAAACATATTGACAATCAAGAGCATGATCTATCCTTGAAAGCCTCTCACCCTTGTGTGAGAGGCTTTTCCTTTCTAGTTTCTGACTAGCGGTGTCCTGCTGATTGTTTCAATCAATTTTAACTTTTTCTAAGGGCCGTTCTATCTTTTTTGACGTAATTTATTGTCGCCTTTTTTTACTTCACAGTTACGAAACTTTTGACATGTTTTTATTTACAAAATAACAGAAATGTAGTATACGTATGCATCGGTTGGTTTTTCTGCTATTTATGGTACATATAATCATTACTTCATTATCCACATTAGGAGGCTACGTATGAAGACATTGCCCATGACCTTGCGAGTTACCCTCATGATCGGTACGCTTATGCTTCTTCTCAACGGCTGTCAACACGGACCTATGGCGATGTCAGGAGCCGCCTCAAATCCTCACGTTGCCGAGGCTATGACACATACACAAGAAGCTATTGACCATGGCGAAATGGGACATGCTGATGCCCTGGTGACTCATGCCAATGCCTCGTTGAAACATGCTCAAGCAGCACAACAAGAAATCAACAACCCTCATTTAGACGCAGGGATTGCTGAGCTGAGGGAAGCCATTTCCCATGGAGAACAAGGCCATGCCGATGTAGCCACCAAGCATGCCAAGAGTGCGCTGGGGCATTTTAAAGAAATTTAATGACTGGTCGGTGAGATTAGAGAAGATAGAAAAAAGCGGATGAGTATACTCATCCGCTTTTTTTCATAAAGAAAAGGGTTGAGTTTCTATATCTCAAACTGAAGGGCACGTTTGTCCAGCGATGAACTGCCGTTCCCAATCGGCTTTGACAAGCCATGCTGCTTCCACGGCATTTTCCATTTCCTTACGTGAAAGACCAGCTTCTACAGCTACTTTGCACATAGTCCTGAACGCATCAGAGATCTCCAAAGGATTTGTCATAAGAAAGGCTCCCTTCTTAAGTTTTCTCAATGCTGCTTTTTTCGGGTAATCGCTCCCTGTCATTTAGTTGGAATTTGAGTGCCGGGTGAGAAGGTATGACAAGGTATGATTTTGATAAATTCTAAAAATATGACCTTGAGATCTATTTACAATTTAAAAGATCGAACCATATCCTTTGCACTGTTTTACTTAGGATAATCCAGACTTCTTAACTCAATGGATCATGCAATGTGTATTCCAATTTTGTTTCTTGAAAATTCGTTAAAAAATTCCAGAAGATAGGCAGAACACCTCGTAATGCTGGACCTAGAAATAACCGTAAGAGATGAAGGTTAAACCATACAAAAAACGTGATAAGTGTCAACTTTTTTTCCTCTTTCTTTCTTTGGATAGATAGGTGATTGCAAAAATTAAAAAGATCCACGTATTAATTGTATTTAAAAAGTAACATTTTAATCTTGTAGATACTCCAAAATGTGTCATACTTTCATGATCTTATACGACTACTTCTCATCAAGGATCGGCTAACTGCTATGAATGAGCAATTCTATTGTCTATGGAATGGACAGCTCCTCATACAAGAGCCTGACTCTCATCACGTGCTTTTAGAGTAAATTACTTGACATGACGTCGGCAATTTCTGGACGCATCAATTCAATACTTGTTCACCAGGATACTTGTTACGAGACAATGCAAACATCATGAACGAATATCTATAAGCCGGCGCTCATGCGCCAAAATTTTGATTATGGTTATAATATGCTCTATCGAACATTTCACCGTATTCAAAGGAGATAGTCTTTGAAAAAATTCGCCGTGCTAGGAGTCCTCTGCCTTATTGTATTTTTCATTTTGACTATTTGGCTCTTACCAGGAGCTTTTAGCGCCAAGGGAAAACCATCGGAGCTCGAAATAACGTTGGCGAGGTTGGCCCGGCATTGGGCCACCCCTGTGAAATTTCGAAATGCAAAAAACCCCCTCCCGCTCCAGCCAGAAGTGCTAGCCGACGCCCTACATCACTTTGCCGATCATTGCGCGACCTGCCATGCTAATGACGGAAGCGGAAAAACGCCCATGGGGCCGAACTTTTATCCTCCAGTGCCTGATCTCCGTGATGAGGTCATTCAGTCAATGTCGGATGGAGAATTATTCTATGTGATTCACTATGGTGTGAGATTTACAGGAATGCCGGCGTGGGGAGATGGTGAACCCGAAAAGGATATGGAAAGCTGGCAACTCGTTCATTTTATCCGGCACCTTCCCGATATTACCCCTGAAGAAATTGCGAAGATGAAAACGATGAACCCCATGACTCAAACAGAACGCGAAGAGCAAAATGCATTGGATCGTTTCCTGGCTGGAGAAGAGTTCGAACCTTCTACGGAACATCATCATTAATTTTTCAACCTAAACCGCTTGATTTAGGTTGAACAAAAGGGAGTTATTATGACACGCTGGCTCACGATTTTCGTTTTTCTTTCTTTCCTTCTTACCTCATCATTGGTGTGGGCACATGGCGGTAACGACCATGTACTTGGAACCGTCACAGAAACGACTGAAGATCACATTATTGTGAAAACCCCAAAGGGTGAGTCCATATCTATTACGATTCATTCGAACACGAGTTTCCAACATAACGGCATCGCGACTAAGGATGCACGGCCACAAGTTGGTGACCGTCTTGTGGCGGAAGTGTCAAAAGATGGTGATCAGTTTGTTGGTAAAGAAATTCGATTTGCTACACCTAAGTCCAAATAGGTCGCAATGGAAGCTCCTCTTTCCCTCTGATTAGTGACATGGGAAGGGGAGCTGTATATTATTTCCAAGTCTCGGCCATAACGACTTGCCATTATACTGAGAAATCGTTTTCCTTCACTCAAAGAAATCCGATCATTCTGTAGCACCCGTCGGCACACGTCAGTAGACCACCCCTTCTTCACATCTTATACTGAGCTTCGTTTTTCCTGGTACGCGTGCTTTAGTCGATTCTCATAACTTCCAAGGGTTGATGTCTTGAACACCGCGCAGAACGTCACGATGGCGAAAAGGAAAATTATTTGGATCGCTATAGTCCTATCGCGATTCTCAAAACCGAGTATGCACTGAATGTCCTAAGAGTATGGAGTCAGTTCTCACGCTGTGCGTCTGACTTTTGGGGAAAGAGCAGCGAGGGGCCTTCCAAACCTACTTTGCCAAGCTCTTTCCCAGTCTGTGGAGGACGATCGGGATGACGGACGGTACGCCTACCTCCCCTCATCCCGGTCCTTCATAGAGTTATTGCGAATCAGAAAAGAGGTCAGTTGCTCAAACGTGATGCTCCTCGCGAAACATTGACTGGGTGCAATCGAAAATTCTCGTACGGCAATAACTAAAAGATGGCATGTGATTTTATATGATTTCCTTCGCGATCCGTATCAACTTCAAGGATTAGACATGTACGGATTGGCAATCATAGCAAATGAGTAATGAGAGAACATCAGCTATTTCATTGGATGTTCCCAGCGGTGCAATTCATTTAAACCGTACTTCTCAAACACTTTTATAGAAAGACATTTGACACTGTTTTTCCATTTATTTTCTGTTTCCAACAAAGGAGGATCGTGATGCGGACTTATTTCGTTGGTTTAGGATTAGGGCTATTCCTTATCCTTGGGGGCGTCTCGTCAGCCCCGGCACTCCAATCAGGTGGCGTTGAGATTGGTGATCTGGAAACAGGTTCCGTCGTCGGCCAATCGTTTAAGGAGTTGGATGTGGACTTGGCATTCACCGCAGCCAAAGTTGCTGGAAGCGATGGTTGGTATCCGCCAGTTTCAGTCCTCAATCTCATTTCTCAAGGAACAGGGGGACGAGCCGGCCGCCCGGTGTTAATTAAGGTCTCCAACAAGCTAGAAAAAGATTACACATTTCATCTTTCAGCTGATTCAGCATTTGCTGGACCAACGTCTATGACCGCAAAGACCACATTGAAACCTGGCGAAACAAAGTATATCGGTATTCCGACTAGTGACTTGACTTATGTGACAGCCAGCAACGTGTTGACCTACAGCAACCCAGGAGCCAATGGTGATCAAAAAGGACAATTAGTGATCCTTCGGTAGAACTTCTGATACTAACTTAGAAAACGATCGCGCTAAAAAACCCCTGATCTTCTCAGAGAGATCAGGGGTTTTTCTTTTCACTCACCTCAAGCTACTCTATATACACCAGCTAAAGCCGTAACAGATGCAAAGCCTTCGATCTGATAACACCATGTCAGTATCAGAGCTCAACGTGAACAAGTTGTCATATGATTGAATGGCGCGTTCGTAGCACCTTGATTGGATAACTCCCTCGTACGTGTTTTAATATTAATTTTAGATTCATGATTGATCCTATTCTAAAACATCGGGAAATAATTGGTTTCATGCTTCTTTCATGCCATCAGTGAGGAAACATTTATGAAACAGCCATGCTCAACATGCTCTCTTTCAGCATTATCAACTTTCGTTGGGACAGTTATCACGACCATCGTGTTACTGATTTTACCCCAAAATGTCCATGCCCATAATGCAAGAAATCTGTACAACAAAGCCCTCACCTTGGCAAAGAATGGAAATGTCACCGAAGCCCAAAAAAACTTAGAACAAGCGATTGTTGACTTCCCACGATTTGCTGAAGCCTACCACCTGTTGGGAATTCTTCAATTTCATGAATCTCCAGAATCTCAGGAACCACTATCGGCATTGCATCAGGCTACGGAACTTAATCCAAATTTCGCCAAAGCCCATTATGATTTAGGGTTAATACTTATCAACCATCATAGGTTTGAGGAAGCGAGACAGGCACTACAAAAAGCATTCACTATTTATCCAAGGTATTGGGAAGCTCAACTGACACTCGCGAAACTTTATGACCAGACCCAATCGTATGAAAAAGCTAAAGAAGGGTACCAAGCGGTGCTTTCCGCTAAACCCAATCAAGCAGAAGCCCTGTATAATCTCGCCTATTTACAGGACCAAGATGGTCAGACGGAACGCGCTCTTGCGCTTCTCTCCACACTCACACAGACCCACCCCACTCATGCCGATAGCTGGTATCTACGCGGGCGCATCGCTGAACGACAATCTCAAATCCCAACAGCCATTGATGCCTATCAGAAGGCAATTCGACGCAAGCCCGACCATGTCAACGCACACTATGATCTTGGCTCAATCTACCAATATCAAAATCAAAAATTAGATGCGATTAAACAATTTGAGACTGTCACTCGGCTTGATCCACAACATGTAGAAGTACGATTAAATTTGGGAGTGCTGTATGCCAGCAATGGGCAGCTGGATGAAGCTGAGCAGGCGTATAAAGAAGCCATAGAATTAGACTCGACTCTTACGGAGGCCTATTATAACCTGGGAACGTTCTATGAATTTCATCGAAAAGATACGACTCGCGCCTTGGCCCAGTACAGACAATACCTCAAACTTGGTGGGAAAGATGAAAGAATTTTCACGCTTCTTAAACAAGTGACACAAGATTAACGCACCACAATATAACCCATGATTTGAAATGTCCAACCCAAACGCGATATCGTGTAAACATGAATCATCTATCTCATACAGGTCCAACGACCACTGGAGGTAGAAGCATTCAGTACCTGCTAGTGGGTTTACTGACTATGCTCCTGACTTCCTGTTCTTCAACCAAACAAACCATCGTTCCAGCTCATCTGGAAGGCCAGGTTACTCAGGATCTTTCTTTTGCTCAAATCAAGGACTCTCCAGACTCCCACGTGGGAACGCTTATCCTTGTTGGCGGTGAAATCCTTTCTGCTAAGCGTTTAAAAGAACACACCAAGCTGACGATCTTACAGCTCCCACTGACCGAAGACCAAGAACCAACCAGCAATCGCACACAATCCCATGGTCGGCTTATTGCTCTCCAGTCAGATTTTTTAGATCCTGCCACGGTCCCGAGCGGGACCCGGGTCACACTTGTCGGGAAAATCACAGGCTCCCAGACAGAACTGCTCGATGAAATGGAGTACACCTACCCTACGGTGGCGATTCAACATCTTCAGGTCTGGGAAGATTCGTTGGAATCTGGATATGGCAATCGCCCGTATTACGGTTATCCCTATTGGGGACCCTTCTGGGGCTATTACGGCGGGTTTTATCGACCTTATCCTTATTGGTATTTTTGGTAGTCTGTTGAAAGCTCTGAGAAGGCCACTGTCTGCCTTTGGACTGCTCTCACTAAACTTTTTCTCTCACATATCGCACATGCTGAATGACGATGGCCGCCTGATACAGCACGTAACCTTCCCGGCTCATCGACACCTCTGAGCCCAAGATTTAAAAAAGAATACTCTCATAACTCCCAAACAAACTCTGACCTACCAGGACAAGACCGTCATCGTTTGTCATCCCTCGAAAATGGTGACAAGAGTAAGTCAAAGAAGTCGCAATTAGAGAAAGCTCAACCAACCAAACGGTCAAAGAAACAACAATCTTCAATACGATAAGAAATACACTATAGCAAATCCACATACGTTCCAGTTGAACCATGCGTGGACACGATCATGAAGAGCACCACTGGCTCCTCGATCCACATTCGAGATTGCAGCAGCAATCCAACCGACATAGTGATCAAAAATGATTGATGTTGTCTATGACGTCGTGGATATCAACATTGAGCGATAGCCGATTCAAGTAACGTCCTCATGTTTGAAATGAGGAATGACTCAGGGTTAATCATATTTGATCGATTGGAACGTCTTTGGATTCGCTATCGTTGGCGCGTTCTCGTCTCGGTATCACTGAATCGGCAAGAGCAGCAACGAACGGAAATCTGCCTGCGAGCCGTCACTTCGGCCCAGGCAGAAAACAAGGTTTGCGGTAGGTATAGCGTATTAAAAAACTTATAGAGAAAAGAAGGAAGGGGGGAGGTGCACGAGTTTCGTAGCTGACGTATGATTCGTACTCGAAAATTCAGCAACGAGGCCAACAGATTCATCTCCGCCGTTTATCAACAGCACGATCGACGTTCCATCGACCTTCCACTCACTGACCATAGTCAGATGTCCCCGCATGATCGCGCGGCCCCAAAGCTCTGGCGCATATTGATACAATTCATTCACCCAGAGCGTTTCTTCTGATTGAGGTGGTCCATAGGTTTGAATGATCCAATTCTTGACCTTCTTATAATCTGACAATGGCTGTGCATCATTCTCAACTTCTTCAGTTTCAAACACATACTTGGCGTTGATGAGGCGGTCGTTTTCAAACGAATAAGTTAAGACCGTGTCCACATCTTCTACGCTCGTGCGATATCCAAGCCTATGTTCACCGGCTAATAAAGTCTGAGAGTCGAGTTCCCATAAAAAGTCTGCCGTTTCTGTTGCTTTCACTTCATGGATACTCATGTCCCAATTTGTGCTTCGAAATGCATAACGTCCAGGTTGGAAAGGTAGCACGATTTTCTTCATGCTTCCATCCGCCTCATCATTCGAAAACTCCTCAACGGCTTCTTCCACGGACGCTGTCTCATCATATGGCACAGCCTGATGAGACTCCGCTACTGATTGGTTTACATGCGTAGGCTCAACATGCGATACCGTCTGTGGGGGAGTGTGTACATCAGGAGCCACTGTCGCCGACGGTTCAGACACACGATGCATCACGGGCGTCGGTTCGACGTCGGAGTCAACTTGTGAATCAGGAGGCATCTGAAGAGTCCCTTTTTCATGAGACGTTGCCTGCGGCACTGGCGCTTGTTTTGTCGGCGAGACATCGGAATGCTCTGGCACCACAAGATTGCCATTCATATCACGATGTTTCACGAGATGGAGAAACTGATCAAAATCCCCAGCTAACCCTGAAATGGACATGCTTGTGACAAACGCAACCACAAGCCCGCAAGTAAAGAATTCGTGTTTCATAGTTGTTTTACACTTCCGTTGTATGAGTGAGCATTCATTGTTCTTCGTATCCGCTCGGAACGCCATAGATCCTACCGACCACAGGCAAACCCTATAGATTTCATCGGTACTTTTGTCTAAATCTTTAACAAGTCTGTGTTGAACGAGAGGAAAAAGGTCATGCCTAGAAGTGAGCAACCAACGGTGAAATGGAGTTAAGGACAGAAAGAGCGCTAAAGCCAACAGAACACTGACGACTGAGAGGAGAAGCTTGTATTGCAAAAGTGAAGAAGTTAGGTCGACATACGAAATGCCTTATTCTCTTTTTTCGAGAGACTTTTCAAGTACTTAGCTATACCATGATCTTTTATTCCATCAGTTCCAATTTTTCCTAAATCATCAATATGTCCCTTTACACGATCCAGGAACTGATTCCACCAATGAACATCATCATGTAAGATTCCCGACGAATCAATATATAAGACTTGTCCGACATCGCGATACCCAAGTGCACGACGTGGGACGCGTGTCACGATATCACTATTGTTCACAAAACGGAACGTGCGGGGCTTGAAATCCAAATCAAAGTCCCGCGCAAATGCTTTCCCGCCCACACGGGGTTGCCCAAATGTGTACAGCCCGTTGACCGGCTTTGCCTCTTCACCCATCTTGGCCACGGCCAAAGTTGCGAGTGCCGCACCTAAACTATGCCCTGTGAACCAAATCGATTGGCTGCGGTCTTGGAACGAAATCAGGGAATTTTGTATATCACTCCATACAGCGTTTAGCGCTTTCAGAAACCCACGATGCACTTTTCCATAAGGTCCACGCCTTCTCAAAATTTGTTTATCGGTCATCAAGTCTTTCAAGACCCTTGGTTCCGTGCCACGAAATGCCACAACAATCATTTCCGTATTGCCGGCCACAAAGGCTTGGGTGTCGTTTCGATCAAAAAACGCCACTTGCGTGTATCCCCATGCGGTCAGTGTTGAATGAATCATGTCCGGAGATTCATACGCTAACTTAGAAGCCTTCGCCATAAATAATGCATTGCAGTGTTGGTACCGGGTTGTATGAGCAAGAAATCCTGGCTTTGGCATGAGAACCCCCGAAGATGATGAATAATGCAAAAAGACAAGATAGACAAGTCGAATAAGAACCCCATGAGCTATGGGACTCCATATCGAGAGGCACTATACCCCAGTTATGGATTGAAATCTATGAAAGATCACCAAGACAGCCGAATCTTAGCTGCATCACTTCGGCAGGAAACGAACGGAGAACCTCACCGTGAGAAAGGAACACGCATTGGAATTGAAGAAATACGATTCACGTGAACCGCATAGTCAGGAAGTTCGCTTTAACGTGCGGCTAACAGAGTGCAGTTTTTCCAAGCCAATCGCTTGGACCAGGCTCACGATGAGCAAAAGGCAGGTCTATCATTTCCGACCAATTACTGACGAGTTTTTTCATCATCTCGATGTATCCGATAAAAGTCCCGGGCTTTGTGATAAAACCATTGACCCCTAACATCGATGTTTTCAGCATATCTTGGCTAGCCTTAGAGGTTGTCAAGATGATGACCGGAATACGTGCAAGGGAAGGATCAGTTTTGATCTCTAATAGCGCTTCTCCACCACTTTTCCGTGGCATATTGAGATCTAAGAGAATCACCCCGGGACGTGGTGCGGTTTCAGCATCTGTAAACCTTCCACGATTGTACAAATAATCAAGAAGTTCTTTCCCGTCATGAACGAACCTTATTTCATGGCTGAACTGTGTCTCTTTCCACGCTTCTTCGGTTAATCGACAATCATCGGGATTGTCCTCAGCAACAAGAACGGTCCATGGTAAAGCATTCTGAATGTCACTGCGCACAATTTCTAAAGCCATGTCACCCTCAATGTGTTTTTCAGCGTGTTATTAGACTATTCTCCGGCGGCACCCACGATCAAGATCATAAACTGCATTCTCTTATCGGACATGAAGGAGAAAACTTGCGGAGAATTTCCCAACTGCTTATGCAAAGAACGAAACAGATCAACGGGCTAAGTTTGGAAACACAACAGGAATCGCAACTCTTACCAGCGAAGTACAATACACCTCTATATTTGGCTAATACAAAAACTTCGTATCATACTTCTACAGCAGACGAGGCAACATGATGGTTAGGGAGTTGAAGAAGGGACTTTACTGGCGGAGTTTCCACAACATTCGCAGGTGGACTTTGGATATTTCCGTAATCAAGAACTTGAAGCAAGTCATCCCATCCCGTCACTCGTGTTAACAACGAATGCGAGACCCCCTTGTTCCAAGGTTGATCCATTAAAAAAACACGAACTCCTCGCTTGCAGTAGGCAAGGGCATGAAGTGGATGATCATCCACGGCTAGACAGATATCTTCCGGCACTTCCGCTTTTTCTTCCGTATGATAGAGCTCTTCAAACGGAACCCTGTGAGCTCGAAGCCACTGTAATGTGAGAAACCGAGAAGTCGGTCGTCGCGCCGTGATAATCGCAATCCGATATCGATGTTGCAACTGCGTCAATGCCATTCTTGCACTCGGCAAAAGCGGGAGACAAGGAATGGCGTGTTCGTGAAAACGTACAAAAATTTCCTCGACCACGTCCTTGGGTAACTGATCAGTATCTAGCCCGCCAGCACTTCCATACATTCCCTGCGGCCATGGTTTGTTGGTCAGTTCAGTATAGGTACGCTGAACTTCCGGTTCAGCCCGTGCTAAAACATTATCAATATCAACCGCGAAACACGGTCGATGCTCTCTCGGTGTTCTATTGTCAATATTCATTTGAACTTGTATCAGATGACACTGTTCCATCCTGTCCTAGAATGAACGGGACAGGGAATCGAACAACGTTATCCAATTCTTCACGATGATTATTTTGCTGCGCGTGTCCGAAGCCTGACCAATCTGCTGAAAAGAAGTTAATGAATTAGAATGTCGTGTTACTCTAGAAGATCTTATCAGAATCCACCAGCGAGTTCAGGAAATAGCCTACTTCCTTAACGAACCAGGCTGACATCAAATGTTCGATCGACATTCGAAGACTTTAAGGGATGATCCGTGAGAGCTAAGTACGCCACCTCAACGGATTTCACGGGAGACACATGCATAAGGAACGGCGTTTCCCAATCACCATCAGCAACATCAGGTTCCTCTGGGATTAATACTCGGCGAAAGTGCTCTTCGTGCGCCGCAACAATTTTTAATGGAATTCCACCTACGGTCCCAATCGCTCCTTCAGGTGTGACCGTTCCTGTCATGACGATATCTGAATGGACCATCTCACCCTTCGCCAATGCGACGACACTCATCGCCGCCATCGCTGACAAACTTTCTCCGTACAAGGTCACACCAGGATAGGGCAGCGTAAAACGAACAGTCCATGAGTCAGGGTTTACATTAGCTGCATGTGAAACGAATGCGAGGGCTTCTTGGACGGAACGTTGCGCTAAAGAGGAGAATCGTCCAGGCTTGGTCTGAAAATCTAATTGAAGCCCATCATGATCAACGCGTTTGACAAGCTCCACTTCAACTTCTGCAACAATCCCCACCTGCTCCCATTGTTCGTTATATGTCGTGCCCAGAATAGGAATGATTGTCCGTTGTGAGAGCGGCGCCGGCAATGCCTCCTGAGCCCTGACGACTTCCGAATAGCAACCAACAGAAAGCAGGAGCAACAGGGCACCCAAAATATATTGGCTCAATCTATCTTTTCTCTTGTGATTCTTTTTGTCCATATTGACGTGAGAAGGTATTTGCGTGGAGGTTATGTTCATGTAGGTCATAATCATTCTCCTTTTGCTGGCTTATTTCTCCCGGTCTCACTGGGATATTCGGCAGCCAGATAATCAAACTTGAGCAAAGGGAGTGCCACCCACTCTGACTCTCTGCTCCAGATTGATTGTCTACTCAGAGAATTCACTCGACCCCTTCAGTAACGAAGGAAAAGTCGCTTTGGACATGGATCACTATCGATATAAAACTGAAAGAATTTGCGCTAACGATGTATACTCATGATCATTCGTCAAAAATTTGTCACCGAAACCGTCAACTTTTTGCCGAATGAAATTATTTGAAGACCGGAGGAGCAGGAGAGAAAGATGAGTTAAGAGTTGCCTTCCAGATGCGCAATGAGGAAAGAGGAAGCTGTCGAACAACACCTACGTATATGGCAGGGGCACGTGTACACTGCCAGGAGAGGACCAAAGATCTCACAGAGACATACTCTGTAGCGAACATCACATTATCTATCAAGAAACAATAGGTTATGGCCGAACATTTTATAAAGATCGTCTACAATTGTTCATACCTTTCCGATTTGAGTCATGTCACAAAAAACGATCCCTATTCATACACTCACCATTGGCATGTATGTCTGTGGTATCGATCGTCCTTGGATGGAAACCCCATTTCTTCGTCATCGATTTACCATAAAAACCCAAGATCAAATTGAAAAACTGAAGGAGTGTGGTGTCAAGAATATCACTATCGACACAAGTCGTGGAGTTGATGCGACCGAAAACCTTGAGGCTCCCAACACGACAGAAGAGGCTGGCCGAGAACAGACCGTTGGCATCCTTGGGGCGGACTATCAAGATGGGCGCAAAGCAGAGGAACGAATCTCCAATCTTCCAAAAACCTTGCGTGGCAAATCTCTATCAAACGAACTTTCTTCAACTCGAGAAGTCCGAACACACATGCTTGAATCGGTCAGTGATATTCTGACCAGTATTGCAACATCTGGCGTCGTCCCGACCAGCCAAATCAAGGAAGTCACTCATCAAATCATTGCGGAAACGCTCGCACACGAGGAAGCCTTGATCGCGATGATTCGTACGCGAGAATTTTGCCCAGATTTACATGAGCATTCCTTGTCAGTGGGAACTCTCGCGGTTCTCCTTGGACGTTTGGTCGGCTATGATGATTCTCAACTTCATACCCTAGGGACCGCAGCACTCCTACACGATATTGGACTCGTACGCTTACCCGCATCACTGTTATCTCCGCAAAATCGTCAAGCCGAGGTAGATCGACTACAGTATCATTCGCATACCCAACTTGGTGTTGACATCATAAAAGAAAGCTCTGGAATATCTGATGACGTTCGGACTATCGTGGAAGAACATCACGTGCTCTTAGATGGAACAGGATACCCCTCACATATTATCCCTGAGAATATCAGTATGAGCAGCCGACTTCTTCGAATCGTAGATGAATATGACGAATTATTGTCAGGCCAACAGGCACTTCCATCGCTCTCAGGGAAAGATGCTCTCGGCGAACTCTACCAGCGGAGTAAAAAGAATCAACTGGACCCTCAACTCGTTTCCCAATTTATTTCGCAAGTTGGCATCTATCCTATTTACAGTCTCGTCGAACTCAATACTGGAGAACGCGGAATTGTAACGGCTCACTCAAAAGAAAACCTTTTACACCCCACCGTCCTGCTCATCCAAGATTCGAAAAAGCAGTCATTCATCGAGCCGGTTCCGATCAACTTTTCAACAGTGGATGACAAACACTCAATCCCGGAAATTGTCAATGTGCTCGACCCAGAGCTGGAAGGGATTCGAGTTGAAAAAGTCCTCGCGGATTGGGTCACCATGTAAGAACACACCTTTTATTCTTTCTCCGGAATACTCTCACATCCTTCATCCTTAAAAAATCTTTTTCTACAAATACAACCTGCTCTGTTCCAACTAAGCAACGGTTAGGAAACCTGTTCTTCTGCGACTCACTTCCCCCACGAGATTTCCAGGAAAGTGGTTTTACGAGGACAAAGCACATCAGATGCTTTCAGATCACCAGAAAGAAAAGTCAATACCGCACGTTCTAGAATTTGTCACAAGGAAAATTGGGAAGAGCTAGCAATCTTCTTGGTTGAAACGTGCTGTTCTTAATCGATTCAGAGCAGCAGCAATCTCTTGACCTCGTGGACGAGCAAAGTTGCCAGGATGATGCTCAGGTTTAGGGTATGGATTCAACACATCCATACCTTCTCGTTCAAATAATGCTTCAATGTCAGAAATTATTTGTTTTAGAGGTGTGCGACCATCCATAAACCGCTGCGTCATCAAATAGAGCACGAATCCGACCGCGCGCGTTTGACTCATGTCGACAAGCTGCTCGACCGCTTCAAGATGAATAGTTTGCTCACCGTACACAATTTCATCTACCGCGCGGACCGTAATTTTCACGTCCTTCCGGCCACGTGAAGGTCTCATCCCATCTTCTTGGGGAACACGTCCCAATAAAGATGGAAAAGAGGCCGTTGCTTCTATACGACGCGCAGTCTGATACGTACGCGTAATTTCTTTAGCTTGGCTCGTGACATCAAGGGGATGAAAATCTTTCATTAGGATGACCGTATCGGCCACATCAAAATAGTCACCACATCCACCCATCACCATAACCGTGGATACTTCCAATTGTTTATAAAGCTCCCTTACGCGATCTAGGAATGGCGTAATGGGCTCATGATCTTTACTGACAAGCGCTTGCATGCGGGCATCTCGCACCAAAAAATTCGTGGCACTCGTATCCTCATCCATAAGAATCACACGACTTTCAACCTCCAAGGCTTCAACAATAGTCGCGGCTTGGCTCGTACTTCCACTAGCATCATCAGTTGAAAAACTCGTCGTCGATTGCTGCTGGGGAAGATTGCTAATAAATCCACTGATATCAACTTTTTCGATTCGGCGCCCATCTTCTGCTAGAACTTTCACGGCATCTGGTGACGTGACGACATATTCTCTTCCGTCACCTGGAATGTGCGGGTATACTCCATATTGAAGAGCTTGTAGCAATGTCGATTTACCGTGATAACCACCACCAACAATGAGCGTAATGCCTTGAGGAATTCCTAATCCAGAAATCGAACGAGTTAAACCGCCTGACAAGGAAACAGGATGAGGTACGTCAAAGGTCACTTGCAACGACTCTGGACTTCGAAAAGGCTTTGCTTGCGCTATAGATAAGGGACGTGCCGACGCACCACTGAGTCGAGGGAGGATCGATCCATCAGCGACAAAAGCCACGAGACCACGAGCAGATAATTGCCCGCGAATCGCGTCGTAGTTCTCAGCATACTCGATATGCTTCTGACATGACGACTGCGGCAGACCTGGCCAAAGCACACTTTGTTGAATAATTTGTGGAAGTTCTTGGCACAGCATGGCTTCAGCCTGTCTCCCAAGAACAGTCCGCCCTGATGCAGGTAGCCCTACCTCAAGTCG
This sequence comes from Nitrospirales bacterium, assembly GCA_965223675.1. Taxonomy (GTDB): domain Bacteria; phylum Nitrospirota; class Nitrospiria; order Nitrospirales; family UBA8639; genus JAGQKC01. The sequence goes on from OZ245013.1 coordinate 2,225,470, forward strand.
TGCTTCTACAGCGTGTTCTGTCAAGACAACCGCTGTTCGCTCAAGAATCTCTTGTCCGCCAACATCAATAGAAATCAATCCGCTCTTACCGATACCTCGATGTCCTTGGACAATCTTTTGGATCTGAAGATGGATGACACGAGCCAAAAAATCTCGGAAAGCAGTAGAACGAATTCGGGTTTCCCATAGGGCGTGAGGTATTTTTGAAACCTCATGACTGACTCGAGCACGTATCCTAGTCGGTGCCGCAAAGGGGTCACCTTGTACATGATCGATATACAACACAAACCAATCACCATCGTACTCTCCTTCAATATCCTTATAGGCTTTATACCCACGCCCATCGATGCGCGTGAGCGTCTGCTTCAAGTCATCGAGTGTTTTCATTGAAATACCCTCAGTAACGTCGCTCGTTACTCGTCGCTCGTATCTCGAGAAAGAAAGATTAGGAAGTACTTAGTTATATATTTTTATATTCCGCCTTCTGGAGGGAGGGGGAATGGAGAAAATCATTGGAGCTTCTAACGATGCCCCTCTTCTTTCTACGAGCGACGAGATACGAGCAACGATTCACGTTTTTATTTCTACATCCGACAAATGTTCAAGGCCTAGAAGGAGAGCCTGGGTGCCCATTCGACCATACCCATGCGCCTGAACCGCAAGATATAATTGTCGAACGAGCGAAAGGCCTGGCAGTTGAAGATTCATTCGCTGTGCTTCCTCAAGAGCGATTCCCATATCCTTGATGAAGTGGTCGACAAAAAACCCAGGATCAAAATTACGGTCAAGTATCCGTGGAGCCAAATTATCCAATGTCCAACAGGCGGCAGCGCCGCCACGGATTGAACTCAACATCGTATTCAGGTCAAGCCCAGCCTGATAGCCATACAGCAGTGATTCACAGACTCCTATCATCGTCCCGGCAATGGTGATTTGATTGCACAATTTTGCATGCTGACCTGCTCCGGCGTTTCCTTGGTAGACAATCGTTTTTCCGAGAATATTAAACAATGGATTCAGCGCATTCACGACTTCACGATCGCCACCAAGCATAATAGAAAGTGTTGCAGTGCGTGCACCGACATCCCCGCCTGAGACCGGTGCATCAAGAGCATAAGCACCTTTCATTCGCGCCATTTCAGCTACCTCTTTTGCTAATGAAGGCTCAGATGTCGTCATGTCCACAAAGACTTGATTCGCTCTCGCTTCTATCAGCAATCCTTGGTTATCGAGATACACTTCCCGCACATCGCCCGGAAATCCAACAATCGTAAACACCACATCAGCTTGAGATGCTACCGAACGCGGAGAATCAGCCCAACACGCACCTGCAGCCAGTAAGCCTTCTGCCTTTTCGCGTGACCGAGTAAACACGGTCACGTCATATCCATGACGCAGCAAGTGTCCACACATAGACTTCCCCATCACACCCATTCCAATCCATCCAATCCGTAATGGTGATGGAAGTTCAAAGGATGCCGATAGCTCAGTACTCATAGCTCTCTCTCAAAAAACGTATCTCGTATCTCGTCGTTCGTATCTCGTATAAGAAAGGCACTACGATTCTTTGAGAGATACAAAATATGATTCACGAACGACGTCATGTGGTTGGTTGTTGTTGCGTCAGACAATGAATCGTCCCAAACCCCCAAACTAAATCAACCGCATGAATCCCAACGACTGAACGGTCAGGAAACAACTCTCCGAGTATCCCTAGTGCGATCCGATCATTAGGATCGTTAAAAGTCGGAACAAGTACACTCGCATTGGAAATATAAAAATTGGCATAACTGGCAGGAAGTCGACGGCCTTCAAAAAACAAAGGTGCAGGCATCGGTAAGTGTATGATCTGAATCGCAGAGCCATCCTCAAGCTTCATCTCCTCAAGCCTTTCTCGATTCTCAGACAACACTGGATAGTTCTCATCATCCACATTCGTTTCCTGACATAAGACGACCGTGTTTCGATTCACAAAGCGACAGAGATCATCCACGTGTCCATGTGTATCATCGCCGGCAATCCCCTTTTCGAGCCATAACAGGTTCGAAATTCCTAATTCGTTTCGAAAGACCTGTTCATAGTCATGTCGAGATAATCCAGGGTTCCGCGCTTGTACGTGTTCATCCAACAAACATTCTTCGGTGGTAAGAAGCGTACCAGCTCCATTCACATCGATACTCCCGCCTTCCAGAACAACTCTCCATCCAGAATATTCAACGATAGAGAGAGGAATATTAAGTTTCCGCGCAAGTCGTTCCGGCACGCGGTTATCCTTCTGCCAATCCGGATAGCGCGCCCAAGCGTTAAACTGAAATCGAGCAATACGTAGTTCAGGTTGTGACTTTGAATCTCTCACAAAAATAGGGCCAAAATCCCGTGTCCATCCTCGATTAGTCGGAATACGAAAAAACTCGATACATGAAAGATTGATACCCACACGGTCCAACACTCGTTTAGCCTTTTCCTCATGAGCTTTATCATTTACAAGAATCCTGACAATCTCTCCATCGGTGAGTTTTCGTACCATCTCCCCATATACCCACTGAATTGCTGACATCTTACCCGGCCAATCGGTCACATTGTGAGGCCAGCCGATCCATGTTGCCTCATGCAGCTCCCACTCCGCCGGCATGCGAAAGTTTTTAGATGATGGAATGGTCATATAAAAAAGAAGACTAGAGTAGAGAAAAAGAAAGACAATTCATGTGGCGGGAAAAATTAACTAATCTATTGATTGGAATCATCGATTAGACGTTGAGTAATACCTCCATACGCATCGATACGGCGGTCGCGGAGAAATGGCCAATTGCGGCGAGTCTCTTCTATTCGATGTAAATCTATATCAACCAACAACACTTCTTCTTTTTCCACAGAGGCCTGTGCCAAAATGACTCCGAACGGATCACACACAAATGAACTCCCCCAAAATTCAATACCATCACTACCTTCAGATGGAATTTCATGTCCCACCCGATTCACCGAAACGACAAAGACACCATTGGCAATCGCATGGCTACGCTGAATCGTGATCCAGGCTTCACGCTGTGTCGACCCTTCTTGGGCCTTTTCTGCAGGATGCCATCCAATCGCCGTGGGATAGACCAGCACCTCTGCCCCTTGCAATGTGGTTAATCGTGCCGCTTCTGGATACCATTGATCCCAGCAGATCAGCGGACCAATAGTCGCCTGCGAAGTCTTAATGGCTTGAAAACCTTTATCCCCAGGCGTGAAATAAAACTTTTCATAATAGGCCGGATCATCGGGAATATGCATCTTGCGGTAAAGGCCCGCGATTTCACCTTGCTCATCGATCACAACAAGAGAGTTGTGATAGACCCCTGCTGCCCGCCGTTCGAATAGCGGAACAACAATAGTTACATTCTTGTCTTTCGTTATTTTGCTCAAACTTTTGGTAGTTGGCCCTGGAATTGACTCAGCCAAATCAAACAACGCAGCATCTTCTCGTTGACAGAAGTACTGAGACCGAAACAGCTCCGGCAAGCAAATAATCTTCGCCCCACCACGCGCAGCTTCTTCGACTTTGGAGACTACCTTTTCCATGTTCTCCGATGGATTCGGCGAACAGGACATTTGGATTAAGCCGACCTTCAGCATGAATTTATCCTATTTTATGATCCCCCTCCTTTGTGAGGAGGGGCCAGGGGAGGTAGAGTCTCTCCCTTCTAATTTATTAGAGCCTACCGAATCATCGGGCTAAGAACAAGAATCCACAAAGAAATTACCCTACGCCTAAAATTTCCCTCTCCCTGGGAGGGAGAGGGCTAGGGTGAGGGTCGAGATATACATAACTGCGCAAACTACTTTTATTACTATTCTACAGTTTGTCTGACACCTTGACAGACATTCTCACTCAACTCCTTCAAGCCGTAAAATGTGTACACGGCCTGAACTTTCTCCAGCGATAATTGTTTTTCCATCAGGTGAAACTGCACAACATGAAATAGGGCTTTCTCCTGTAAACGTGGTGATATTTTCGCCGCTGGCCAGGTCCCACACTTTGAGCGTCTGATCACTCGCCGCCGAGATCGCACGTGTCTCATCGGGCGTCACCGTCACCGCGTTCACCCAAGCACTATGCCCGCTCAGCGTCTGCACTTCTTGCCCGCTGGTGGGTTCGTTGGCACGAAAATAGATGTCCTAACAGTTAGTAAATTCTAGTCACTCATAGACAGAGAGACTGTAATGTAGCGGAATTGGAAAAAGGAATAAACGGGGGAAAGGAGATAAAGAGAAAATGGAACGGAGAAATATTGGCTAATGAGGAGAGTAAAAGATCACAATGCCCAGTAACAGATGGGATGTAAGAGGCCTTAGGTCTGTTCAAAAAAGTCCGTTCAGCAAGGCCACAGACATTTTTATGCGCGGAGCGTACTGGCAATACGTGAGCACAAAAAAATGGCGAGAACGCCGCTGGCGGATTTTTTCAACAGACCCAACGGTTATTCTTGAACGGCTGGCGAGGGAAGTGGGGCAACTTCTTCTGGATGAATCAATCTGGGGGTCGTGAGGTCTTGCGGGAAACGCCCATTCAGGGCGATTGACCGAAGAGTCACCTCATCAAGCGCTTCTTCAACCGCTTCATCTCGTTGTCTCAATACTTTGCCGACTTCCTTCATGTCATCATGAGAAAAAAGCGGACCGGCTTGATCTTGGGCTCGAAGCAAATCGAGGACTTCCACAACTGTGACTTGCTCCGGAGGTCGTCCGAGCGACACGCCCATCGGTTCGGCAGTCTTGACGACAATCCCCCCTTCAACCAGAAGTCTGATCACATCTTCTACGACTGAGAGCGGAACATTCAAGGAACGTGCAAGACGCCACTCTTCTGATGGCGGAGAACCGCCGAGATAACGTCGGGTTATCTGCAGCAATACCGCCAAAGTCACGTGTTCACGAAACGCATGGGTATTTTGCCGCCACCGCAACTGCATAAGATACGCGGAAGGGTGTTGATGATAATACGCGACTTGGGCTCCTGCTAAGACGATGAGCCAGCCGACGTACAACCAAATCAAAAAGAGAACAAGCACGGCAAAACTTGAATAGATGGCGCTGTATTTGCCCGAGCTGGCCACAAATGAAGCGAAAGCCAAACCAGCGACCTGCCACAAGACGCCAGCTGTCGCCCCGCCAATCAAGGCCGAACTCAGATTGACCGAGGTATAAGGCACAAATTTGTACAGAAAGGTAAACACGAAACAAATGAACACAAATGGCAACAACTTTGTTGCCCAGACCACCAGATAGCCAAACGGTTGGATTGAGACGACTTGCTGGACAAGCCAATGACTTTGCGCCGATGCGGTTAACCCAAACGCAGTGAAAACAAAGACGGGGCCAACCAGGACGACGCTGAGATAGTCCGTAAACTGCCTGGCGAAGGGTCGACCTTGCTGTACTCTCCAGACCGAATTCAAGGCCTCCTCAATTTTGGCGATCAGCGAATATGTGGTGTAGAAAAGACCTGCCACACCAACGGCCCCCAGGACTCCGACCTGGAGATTGTCGACAAACCCGATTATATTGTGGGTGATCTCTTGGCTTTTTTCACCCAATGGCTCCAACGCATGACCAAGAACCGGTTCAATTTCCTGATGAATTCCAAACGCTTTGAGTACAGAGAACATGACAGCTAAAAAAGGCACAATAGACAGCAAGGTCGTATAGACCAAGCTCGTTGCCCGAATGCTGAGCACACTTTCTTTAAATTCCCAGGCAGCGACAAATATGAGACGCAAAAAGCTGACCCAATATCGTTTCACTGGGTCTAAACTTTCGATATTGACTTCCCACAAATCGCGATGACAATAGTCAATGGCCCGTTGAATCATGTTCGACCTTCTTTTATCCTTCCACTGCTTTGCGTATAGCCGTTTCAAATAACTTCCGTACGCTTGAAGCATAGATGCCGCGCAGACTTGGCTGCTTGTCATCGATATGTCATAAGGCGCCAGAGTTCACTGGGGATTGTTTATTCCGTGTGAGCAGTGATACGCAATGATCGCAGCCAAGGAAACCCTGAAACGTATTTGGATTCGCTATAGTAGCCTACATCGCGTTCCGTGAAATGTCTATTGTTTACCCAACGGGATAACATGATTCTACACCAAGCCTTCCTGTGGCTCTATCCATTGCACGATCTTTTTTTTGTTTCAAATTGATAAGCCAATGCGTCTTGACGAAGAGTGAAGGGTATCGGATAGCAAAGGGATCAATCTGATTTTTTAGTTGCTCTCTTGTTCGAAGATAAGTACCATTTCGAAGGTATGCCGATTCTCTTCCTTCTCTATCGAATTTATCAGGTTAGCCAATCCCCCAGTTCAATGACGTATCCACGAATCCACGCATTGGTCTTATGAAAAAACGTATCTCAATTCATGAGCTACGGCCCGGCATGTATATTACCAGCCTCGATCAATCATGGTTTAAAACCCCTTTCTTGCGGCACTTTTGGCAGGTTAAGAACGAAGAGGAAATCCATCAACTGCGAAGCTATGGCATTCAAGAGCTCATCATCGATACGAGCAAGGGAGTCGACATCGAAAATTCAGACTCCAAGCAGCATGAATCGATATCTCCTTATTCTGCCTCACCACCACCCACAGAGGCCATAGAAACAAATCGAACAGACCACAAGTCAATCTTTGGCCCAGACTTGCAGGAACTCGAAACTGTTCGTGCTCTCAGAGATGAGGCCATTCACGTATTGGACAATTTTTTTGACCAGAGTGAATCCAATATCGACGCTCATCTGGCCCCTATCCGCAACGTTGTCAGCACAATTCTTGAAGGCCTTTTCAATCATCAGGTTGCCATGATCTCGATCAGTCAAATGAGACGATTTGATACTCATCTTTCTACTCATGTCGTGGACACCTGCGTACTCTCATTGGCCATGGCGCATGAACATGGCGTGGACACGATGCAACTCAAGGCTCTTGGCCTCGCAGCCCTCCTCCATGACATTGGCCAACTTCGCCTCCCCCTCAACATTTTGCGTAAACGTCAGCCATTCAGTCCGCACGACCACAAGCTCATGCAACTTCACCCAGAAATGAGTCGTTCAATTATCGCCGAGGCCTCTGATATTCCAGAAGAGACGAAAATTGTCGTCGCGCAACATCATGAACGAGTGAATGGGACAGGCTATCCACATGGCCTCAAGGGATCAGAGATTTCATTGCTTAGCCAATTATTATCTATAGCCGATACCTATGACGCGCAGATTAGTGGGCGATGTAGTTCTCCTCCCACTCCCCCCGCCCAGGCCCTGGGGGAGCTGTACAAATCCGGATCTGAGGGAGAATATGATCCTGTGTTGGTTCAACATCTTATTCACTTCCTTGGAGTGTATCCTATTGGTTCCCTTGTTGAACTCTCGACCGGAGAACGTGCTGTTGTCGTATGGGTTCATGCGAATATCCGACTGAAACCCTGCATCAGACTCGTGGCAGATCCCCTTGGCAGACCGTATGTGGAGCAAGAGATTATTGATCTTGCGACACAAGACCTCAAAGCTCATCCTCGTACCATTGTCCGTTCTTTAGATCCCAGGGATGAAAAAATCAATATTTCTAAATCTTTGGAGTCTCTCTGGTAAAGACCATGGTTTCTGTATTCAGAAACGATTAATGAGCTTCACCACGCATATCATCAACTACCCTATCTACATATTACGCCTTCTTTGCACTCAAGCTTGAGTGACTGAATACCTGACCTTAGAAAGTTGTTCCTCATTTTTGTTAATGACTGCTCATCGTCAAAAAAAAACCGTCTCAATCTTGAGGACTGAGACGGCTAATATGACACGATATTCTATAAAGCGGCGATCTGACTTTTACCGTATTCTTGAAGTCTATTCAGAAGGACTTTTTTCTTAACTTGCAGCACTCATCGAAGTGGCAATCGAATTAAACGTCGTGCTGATCACATTACCCAACGTTTGTACCGCCCCTATGATGACCGCGCTAATCAAAGCCGCCAATAACCCGTATTCCATCGCCGTGGCCCCGGTTTCGTCGTTGATGAATGTGTGAATGGTGTTCATAGTCTGTCCCTCTGTTGAAGTTTGTAATGTTTGCATCTTTTTTTTATTTCTTCATCGATATGACTTTGAATAGAGCAAGCTCAATGCCAGCTTCTCTAAGTATTCAAACTTCTATCCATTCAATCCCGTTCGTCTTTTCTTCTGGTCGTCTTGTTCACTTGCCACACATCATTTTCTGCGCTTTCGGCCACCTCCTGTAAAGACATATGACAGATGAAATCATCAGCCACGATTAATTCAGTGAAACCTGCATGAAAACACGAGAGAAAACAGAATCATTCACCGACAACTGGCTTCCCTATGATGCGTATGACAGGACTCTCCAACACTTTGTGCCTCACCAACAGGCATGAACGAGGCACAACTCTTATGAATCACTCACATCGACACCCTAACCATGCCGTTAACGCTTCCGACAGCGCGCCACGTTTAACATGCAGCTCTCTGTTCTTTGCCGTCCCTGGTTCCACATGGCCTGGCCACGGAGATTCATCTGTTGTCTTTTGCGTTTTTACTCGGTCTGCCTGTTGAGTTGCGGTGGTCTCGGAAATAAATAACCGCCTCAATCTCTACAATTGAGGCGGTTAATCAAAGGAGTAATCTTCTTTATCTCGACCCGCAGTACCTTCTGAAGTCTGCCCCACGAATCCGGAAATATTCCCACTCTTAGCTCGCGGCACTCATGGAAGCCGCAATCGAATTAAACGTCGTGCTGATCACCCCACCCAACGTTTGCACGGCCCCCATGATGACCGCACTGATTAAAGCCGCTAATAACCCGTACTCCATCGCCGTGGCTCCGGTTTCGTCGTTGATGAATGTGTGAATGGCGTTCATAGTGTATCCCCCCGTGAATGTGTGTTGTTTGTGTTCCCCCGTGTTCATGAGTCTATACTAGAGCAAGCCCAATGCCAGCTTCCCGGCCAGCTCACGCTCTTGGGGTTAGAGGGAGTTGCGTTCTCCTCCTGGCCATCCGGTTTCGTTACTGCTCAGGAGCTCTCTCCTTCTGCGACCGCTCACCGTTAACCCGCATGACAGGACACGGTCGTTGGCGACCAACACATCCAGGCAATAGGTCGAAACGGGAAACAACTCCCCTCATTCGAAGAGATCTCCCAGAATGGAGGCTGTTAAGTCGCAGCGGATGCCCCGACACCATCAACACACCAACATGTCGGAACGGCTCCCAACTGACGCGAGCCGCCCTCATCCACGTCCTACGACGACTGTTAACTCTTCCGACAGTGCACGCAACTCGATATGTTGTTCTTCGTTGTTCTTCGTTGTTCTCCGTCTGTGTGTCTACCGATCGAGTCTGTGTCGGCTCAGGGCTCAGAACCAAGCTCGTTCTCACAACGTCTTCTATACGACAGCAACTTGCCGCCAACAAACAGCCGCCTCAATCTCTATGATTGAGACGGCTGGGGGGGATGGGCTCTTTTTAAGGAACCCGGACTCCGCGGGGGGGCGGAGAGCACACAACTCCCATTTAAACAGTAGTCGTTAAAAGATGGCAGTGGTCCCAATGAGCATGGAGTCATACACCACCACCGAATCCGTATCCGGCATGTCAAAGTTCAGAATGTGGCTATTCCCGAAAAAGGGATGCTTCAGCACGTCAGCCAACGGCGTCACCGGCACGTGCGCGTAATACACCTTCACGATCGTAAACTGCGAGATCGCCGCCGTCCCATTCGTCTCATCAAACTCCAGGTAACTATACAGCTCATCCGTTAACCCACATTTCGGCAGTGTGGCCGGCGACGCCACGCCTTCGCCCACTAACGCCCCACTCTCTTCCACGGTACAGGTGGGGTCTTCCTCAGCACTCGTCGCCGCATTCGCTTTCGCGATATAGATCTTGTAGTGCTCCGGGGTCCCTTGAAAATCCAGCGGGGTACTGGAGGCCGCCAGTAAATCTAAGAGATCTTGGCCTGTCTTCAAATCCCGAGAGGCGAGATTCCCGCCTTCTCGGCCCACATTCGTCACCACCGCTTGCGCTTCAATCAAGGACCCAAATTCCACAATCCCCAAGGCCAACACGATGAAAATGATCGCAATAAACGAAAACTCCACCGTCGCCATCCCTTTTTGTGAATGTAGTCTGTGTCGTAACATAGTCGTCAATGCCCCCCGTGTCTGAAAATTATGATTCAAAGAGTTCGTTGCGATAGGTGCCTTCGGCTTCCATCGTGATCTTGTGATCATCGCTAAAAAACCCACCCAGCAAGGGAGTGAAAAACTCGTGGTCGTGTTGTACCCGCACCCGCATATAATCGGCGGGGTTGCCAGCAGAAGCCACCATGGCCTCCCACCCATCGGGATCCTCATAATTACTCCCCACTTGGAAAATCCAGATTTTATTGGGATCAAGCTCCATCGCCCACTTCGCGTTTTCTTGAATGGTGTGTTTAATCGACTCTTCCCGAGACATGGGGTCCCCATTTTCATCATTGATGACGCCACCGACTAAGGCTAAGCGCATCCCTTCGCGCGTGGCATACTGCAAGGTATGTTGATGGAAAAAATAGACACCAAACTCCACGATACCGACAAATAAGAGCAGAAACGGTAAAAGTAAGGCCGCCATTTCAATCAACGTACTGCCCCGTTCATTCCTCGTACGGGTCTCTCGTTTCGTTGTAGCATTCAATAAATGTTTCATAACTCCCCCCCAGTAGCTACAGAACAAAGACTCTCGGTAACGGTAAATATTCCCACTCTTAGCTCGCGGCACTCATGGAAGCCGCAATCGAATTAAACGTCGTGCTGATCACCCCACCCAACGTTTGCACGGCCCCCATGATGACCGCACTGATTAAAGCCGCTAATAACCCGTACTCCATCGCCGTGGCTCCGGTTTCGTCGTTGATGAATGTGTGAATGGCGTTCATAGTGTATCCCCCCGTGAATGTGTGTTGTTTGTGTTCCCCCGTGTTCATGAGTCTATACTAGAGCAAGCCCAATGCCAGCTTCCCGGCCAGCTCACGCTCTTGGGGTTAGAGGGAGTTGCGTTCTCCTCCTGGCCATCCGGTTTCGTTACTGCTCAGGAGCTCTCTCCTTCTGCGACCGCTCACCGTTAACCCGCATGACAGGACACGGTCGTTGGCGACCAACACATCCAGGCAATAGGTCGAAACGGGAAACAACTCCCCTCATTCGAAGAGATCTCCCAGAATGGAGGCTGTTAAGTCGCAGCGGATGCCCCGACACCATCAACACACCAACATGTCGGAACGGCTCCCAACTGACGCGAGCCGCCCTCATCCACGTCCTACGACGACTGTTAACTCTTCCGACAGTGCACGCAACTCGATATGTTGTTCTTCGTTGTTCTTCGTTGTTCTCCGTCTGTGTGTCTACCGATCGAGTCTGTGTCGGCTCAGGGCTCAGAACCAAGCTCGTTCTCACAACGTCTTCTATACGACAGCAACTTGCCGCCAACAAACAGCCGCCTCAATCTCTATGATTGAGACGGCTGGGGGGGATGGGCTTTATAAAATGAAGATTTATTTAATAAGCCGTAATTTCAGATCATTGGCAATTTGTTGGAACAGATTAGTCAGCTCACTGGAAGATGGAGTATGGTATTGAAACTCCGGACCACTCGAGATCTGCGCAAGGAAACCCTGATCCACCGACCCAAGGCCAATCGTATAAATTTTGACCCCCTTTGCCTTGATTGCCTGCGCACGGTCGATGGCTATGGACTTTGCAGTCTGATTGACATAGTCCCCTAATTCGTTTCGATCTATACCACATGCCTGAGGATCAACATCTTCAAGCGGCTCATAGGTATGAATCCCATAGGCAGAATCAGCAAGAATCTGCCACTTCGTGGAATGGTGGGTACTCCCACAATTTGAGGTATCCAATGGCTTGCCGTCACCAGTCTCAAACGAGCTGGGCTCAGCCCCTACCACACTGCCTAGCACAGCATGGTATTTATCAGGATCATACAACTTGGCATTCGCATCGTCATCTTGACTGACCACGGCATCATATGTATTACCGTTGATTACAAAATCTCCTCGAAAGGCCGTCGGATTTCCATCGGAGAAGAAAATCAAATATTGATCAACCCATTGGTCACCTGGCACTCCTTCTTGATCGGTAAACCCTGGCTCGGTATCCGCGCGATGAAGTGCATCATCAACATTGGTCCATCCACTGGCCGAGAGACTATTAATAGCGGTAACCATTGGAGTATAGAAGTCATGATCTAAGGCATAGTCCACCTTGACTCCGGATGCGAAGGTCACCAGGCCAAATTTGTTATGATCATCCGTATTCTCGAAGTTATCCAGGAACCCAACAGCCGCTGTTTTTAAATCCTCAATCGGTGTTCCTGACATTGAACCTGACCGGTCAAGCACCAGAATCACTTCTGATTTACGTAACTGCGCGGCACCTAGACTTCCTACCTTCGTCTTTTCAAAGTTTCCCGAAGGGGTCGAGGATGAATCTAACACTTTGCCTACTGTGTTTAAGACATTAGCACTCCCAGTCATATACACTTTGCCGGGGTCTTCAAATGTCACACTAAAGGTCGGCATACCCTCAGTCCCCATGAAACCTGGAGAATAGTTAGCCGTCGCCATTTGTTGAACGAACGTTTCCGAATCAACATACGGATTTGAATAGTTTTTGGCCCCTGCAATCGCCGTTGCATCAACAGCCTTCGATAACTCTGCTCTCACGATATACCAACGCCCAACCTCGACACCAATCGCGACCATTCCTAAACTTACAAGCATCAGAATGGCGGCTATGACCATAAAAGACCCACGTTGATTTCCCAAGACACCAGGCTTTCTTCCTTGGACCTGCTTATGAAATTGTTCAGTGCTATCAGAACTGTTTTCTGTCATGTTCTTTTTCATGGTAAAACCTCATATTCAAGAGATAGAAGCCAATAATCAGTATGAAGACATATTTCCAACGTGTACCGGTTAAAAGATGGCAGTGGTCCCAATGAGCATGGAGTCATACACCACCACCGAATCCGTATCCGGCATGTCAAAGTTCAGAATGTGGCTATTCCCGAAAAAGGGATGCTTCAGCACGTCAGCCAACGGCGTCACCGGCACGTGCGCGTAATACACCTTCACGATCGTAAACTGCGAGATCGCCGCCGTCCCATTCGTCTCATCAAACTCCAGGTAACTATACAGCTCATCCGTTAACCCACATTTCGGCAGTGTGGCCGGCGACGCCACGCCTTCGCCCACTAACGCCCCACTCTCTTCCACGGTACAGGTGGGGTCTTCCTCAGCACTCGTCGCCGCATTCGCTTTCGCGATATAGATCTTGTAGTGCTCCGGGGTCCCTTGAAAATCCAGCGGGGTACTGGAGGCCGCCAGTAAATCTAAGAGATCTTGGCCTGTCTTCAAATCCCGAGAGGCGAGATTCCCGCCTTCTCGGCCCACATTCGTCACCACCGCTTGCGCTTCAATCAAGGACCCAAATTCCACAATCCCCAAGGCCAACACGATGAAAATGATCGCAATAAACGAAAACTCCACCGTCGCCATCCCTTTTTGTGAATGTAGTCTGTGTCGTAACATAGTCGTCAATGCCCCCCGTGTCTGAAAATTATGATTCAAAGAGTTCGTTGCGATAGGTGCCTTCGGCTTCCATCGTGATCTTGTGATCATCGCTAAAAAACCCACCCAGCAAGGGAGTGAAAAACTCGTGGTCGTGTTGTACCCGCACCCGCATATAATCGGCGGGGTTGCCAGCAGAAGCCACCATGGCCTCCCACCCATCGGGATCCTCATAATTACTCCCCACTTGGAAAATCCAGATTTTATTGGGATCAAGCTCCATCGCCCACTTCGCGTTTTCTTGAATGGTGTGTTTAATCGACTCTTCCCGAGACATGGGGTCCCCATTTTCATCATTGATGACGCCACCGACTAAGGCTAAGCGCATCCCTTCGCGCGTGGCATACTGCAAGGTATGTTGATGGAAAAAATAGACACCAAACTCCACGATACCGACAAATAAGAGCAGAAACGGTAAAAGTAAGGCCGCCATTTCAATCAACGTACTGCCCCGTTCATTCCTCGTACGGGTCTCTCGTTTCGTTGTAGCATTCAATAAATGTTTCATAACTCCCCCCAATGATATGTGACATCCCAAGCAAGACTTCCAATCCAAACGTTTCATAGCAAAGCAAGCTATATGCCCCTCTGGACCAGCTTCATCTCACAAACGGTTCGTTCGTGTTAGAGACGCTTGTGGCGTTTTGGCTTGTCTCGTTTCCGGTCATGAATCGGTGTCGCAAAGCAGTCAGTAAACTTCCACGACAGCAATGTCCTCCAAAAGAGGGGTTGACAAGAAAATGTTCTGGAATATTCGGTGGTTACCCCCCCTCATGCTGATTGGCAAACCACCGAACACTTACAAGAGGCGTGAGCGAATGATCAGCTCCGCGGGACAAGAAGGATATGCAACAACCGACAAGGAAGATCTTCTATTAGTTTTTGATGAAGACGAGAAAGCGATAACAACTCTGACAGCTCAGCCGACTCGTTAATAGGAGATTCAACAGCTCAATGCATTAACGAAGAACCAACAATCTAAGAAAGTCTCTGAGTTTTAGGAGTGTGCAGGCTGAGCAAGACTCACGTGGAGCATGTGCGGTATCAACACAGAAGAGCGGGAAGAAAAAGGAAGGGAAATTAAGAAACAGCGTGATGGCAAAAAGAACCGCCTTGATCTGTAAAGATCAAGATGGAAAAACCTTCCTGAGAAGAAACCAGCAATATTATAGGAGGGGCATTTTTTGGCTTAACTTATCAAACGCAACTTGATCGCTGACGCTATTTTATGGAACAGCGCCTGGAGCTCAGAAGAATTAGGGGTATAGTACACATAATCTTCCCCACTCGAAATATTGAGGAGAAAATCTTGATCAATGTTCCCTAACCCCACAGAAAATACAAAAATACCCTTCGCCTTCAACTCGGCAGCATGATCAATCGCCATTTGTTCTTCTAGATACTCAGCATAGTCTTCCATGATACCATGAGGAATATTACAATCTTCTTGCCCATAGCTTGATAGTGCTGCAAATCCCTTGCTTCCATTAATCCCATAGACAGGGTCTGCCAGAATGTGCCATTTGGTATTGGGATCCCCACACGCAGATGATCCATGGGGAAGCCCATCTCCTGTCGCAAACTGTCTTATACCAAGAGAGCTTCCCGTGACAGGATCATAGAGATTTTGGGATGAACTCGATGTACTCCTCGCCACGGCATCATAATCTTGCCCATCTCGCGTAAATTGTCCTCGAAACCTCGTGGGTTTTCCATCAGAGAAAAACACGACAAATTGTTGTACACGTTGATCACCGGGCAATCCACTCTGATCGGTAAATCCGTCTGGTCCATCTGCTTGATCTAAAGCGTCTTCAGGATTCGTTCCCCCACCAGTGCTGGTACTATTGATCATGGTGGTCATGGGAGTCACGAACTCTGTTCCCAACGGTCGATAAACTTTTGCAGCAGTATCAAACATGATGAGCCCGAATTTATCCTCATCTTGAGTATCCTCAAAAAATTCTAGGAAACTGACAGCAGCTTCTTGAAGGTCTGCCCACGGTTGCCCTGACATGGATCCTGAGCGATCCAACACCAACATCACTTCAGATTCGCGTAATTGTGCAGCCCCTTTGGCCCCTACTGCAGTCTGTTCATGAGTAGATCCCTTGCCTCCAATCGTCCGGCCTACGGTATTTCGAACCTTCGCTTCACCATCAACAAATACTTTCCCTGTGCTTTCGATCGTCACATTAAAATCCGGCGTGCCTTTTGTCCCAAGCAGTCCATCTTGAAAATTGGCTTCGGCAACTTGTTTTGTTAATACTTCCGGATCGAGAAAGGGATTGGACGAATTTTTCGCACCTACGAGCGAAGCGGCATCGACGGCTTTGGACATTTCAGATCGGACGGTATACCACCGCCCAATCTCTACACCAATCGCCACGACAGCTATCAACGCCAAGATGGAAATAGCCGCGATAAGGATTAAGGACCCTTGCTGACTCCTTAATTTGGACGGAATTCGAGATGTTCTCATGTGGGTTTGCAGAATCCTTTGTTGTTTTCTTTTCCTCATCACGCTCTCTTTGATTATGATCGAATCCGGTCACCGTCGATTTCGATGAACTTTAGAACACTGTGTTGCTGAAACTCGCGTTCTCAACCTGACAGGAGATAAGACCCACGAAACACACAACACCATCTGCACATCTGGCAAAATTTCTTTCTGAGCCAGGTATTGCTACAGACATCTCCCTTGTTGAAGCTGAATCGCACGTCTTCGAAAGGTGGGAATTTTTGAGAGTTCCTGCTTCGCAAGAGTGAGATTTTCTTGAGCCTTCTCGTAGAAAGTGGTTTGAGAGTTGACCGCCTTCTCAAAACATTTTATGGCTCGAGCCGTTTGGTTATTCTCTAAAAAAAGAAGCCCAAGGTTGTTGTACGCTCTCGGAGCATCCAGACCACGTTGAAAAGCATTGTACGAGTCCGTATATTGTCCAAGTTTCGCGTACGTTAATCCAAGATTGTTCCACACTTTTGAGCTCTTAGGATCACCGGCGTGAATGGCCTGTTGAAAGACATTGGCCGCTTGGTCATATTCTTTATGGAGAAAATACGCCATTCCCAGATTATTCAAGACATGTGGCTCATTTGGATGAATGGCAAGAGCTTTTTTATAGTGATTGACGGCCAGACGATGCTGAGATTGTCGATCCGCAATGATTCCCAGAAAATTATGCGCACTCCATAAGTGTGCATCAAAAACCAAGGCCTGTTGAAACTCAAGTTCAGCATCGGAGTCTTTGCTCATTCGCAGGAGAGCTCTTCCCATCCCTTCATATGCAGGCGCATATTCAAAGTCATAATCGAGAATTTCATGAAAACGTTCATACGCCTTCTCAACTTTTCCGTGTTGAAGATAGACTTGAGCTGCCTTATAGCGGGTAGGAATTCTTGATGGCTCCAATTTCAGAGCCGCTTCATACTGTACAGCGGCAAGAATAATTTTCCCTTGTTGGACATGTGAGTCTCCGAACTTCTCATACTCCTCAGGTGTAAATTCTTTTACTTCTGCCTTACTGACACTTTGATCAAACGGCAACCCGGCCTTCTGACGTTCAATGATCGGCTGATAGTGTTCATCCTGAAGTTCAAATTGAGAAGACGCGCAGCCAGACAGTAGAATCAAACATCCCAATGACATGCACATCGGCCATACTCTTCGAGGACTCTGTTTTCTATTGTGGTTCGACTGTTCTTCTTGATGACTGTTTCGCCCTCTCATGATCTCACCTCCGACCTTTCTTGGATATCCACTCCTGAATGAGTAAATAGTGTGTCTTCTGTATTAGCCGCCTCCCATGGCAGGAAAGACCTTCTTCATAAGGAGAATCACCCCTGGCCCCATAATGACGATCAGTAGAGCTGGGAAAATACACAGAATAAGTGGGCCCATCAGTTTGACCGGCAGTTTCGCGGCCATTTCCTCGGCTTTTAATCGACGGTTCATTCGCATCGAATCAGAGTGAACTCTCAGGGCTTGACCAATACTCGTGCCAAAACGGTCCGTCTGTATCAGCAACGCCACGAGACTACGGATTTCATCGACGTCAGTCCGTTCATTCAAGTTCCTCAGCGCCTGTTCCCGGGTCAAACCAGCACGAAGTTCTAAACTCAAGATTTGGAATTCATCACCTAAATCCCTGTGCCCGATGCTAATCTCTTCTCCAACTCTCGCAATGGCTTGATCAAGACCAAGACCAGCCTCAACGCACACCACCATAAGATCTAATGCATCAGGAAAGCCGTCAATGATGCGTTCTTTTCGCTTTTGGATAGCTGTACTCAGCCATAGTTGCGGGGCATAGAACCCAGCCATGGCCGACCCGACCATCCCCCCAATAAAATATGACATCGGTTTGTCTTTGGTGAATTCAGTCCCAAACAGAAAGAACATTCCGACGCAGATCAACATGAGAAAGAGCTTCGTTCCTAGAAAAACAATCGGCGCACGAGGATTTCGATATCCTGCCGATACCAGAGTTTTTCGAAGCCTAGAAGTCTCGGCATGATCCTTTGGCTTATTGGCTTGCCCTAACTTCTCTAAAACCTGGAGCATTTGAGCTTTGACATAACCCAATCCTTGATCTTCTTTAGTCTCCTCGGTAACTTTTTTCTTCCCTTTGACTCGCTCCCCCCATACCTTCGCCTGTTGACGGGATTGATAATAGGCATACCCTCCCATCAAGACGACGAGCATCAACACAAACACGAGACCACTGATTACTAATGCAGATTCCATTGTTTTCCTTATTAGGTCTTGATATTGATCATCCGTTTAATCACGACACCCCCTATGAACATCCATACCAAGGCGATGCCTAACATCATTTGTCCTGTAGGGTCGTTGTACAACGGATCCATATATTCGGGATTGATCCAAGACAGTCCGAACAGGAGGACGATCGGCAACGCCATGAGAACAATCGCCGACCATTTTCCTTCCGCAGACAAGGCCTGCACTCTCCCAAGGAGTTCGAATCGCAATCGAATCAACCGACTAATCGCCTCTATGATTTCTGCCAAATTTCCACCGGTTTCACGCTGAACAATTAGTGCTGTGACAAAGAACTTTAAATCGACACACTCAATCCGCTTGGAGAGACTTTTTAACGCCTCAGGAATTTCGATGCCATATGAAATTTCCTCCACGGCCCTACCCATCTCTGGCCCAATAGGATCTGGGAATTCATCCCCAACCATTTTCATCCCCACCGAAAACGCGTGACCGGCTCGTAAGGCTCTGGCCATCAAATCTAACGCATCCGGCAATTGTTGCTGAAACATGAGAAACCGACCGTTTCTTTTCCAGCGCATATAGAGGTATGGAATAAACAATCCAACGATTCCACCGCCCAGCATTCCCAACAATCCCAAGTCGTACAAGACCGATGCCAGCGCTGCAAACGCCGCACACACGAACGAGAGCAAAACAAAAACACTGAGAGGCATATGACTATTCGCCTGCACTAACATTATTTCGACAGTGGAAAGACTAGCGATTCTAGACAGCAGGTGATTAAGCCATTCGAGGTTTCCCGTCGCACGTTGTCGAACAATATTCGTTTGCTGGATCTGCTGATTATCAGAGGGGTTGGTTTTTCCAGAGTATCGAAGTCGTCGTTTGACTGCCTTGGTTTTTGGACTGATGTAGGCGTGATAGGTGTGAAACCCGCCTTCGATCAGAAGGATGATGCTGACGAAGATTCCTATGCTAATGAAAATCGTCATGTCAGATTTCATTCTCTCAACAAACGTAAGATCTCTGCCCCTCCGTCAAACTTCATAAATTTTTGTTGGATCGAACACTTCCGGGTCAATACTAATTCCCAAGGCCTTGAATCGCTCAACAAATTTTGGGCGAACCCCCGTCGCGGCAAATTTCCCCTTCACCATGCGATTTTCGTCCAACTCAGTTTGTTGAAAGGAGAATATCTCTTGTAATGTCACGATTTCGCCTTCCATCCCAGTAATCTCTTGAAGACTCGTCATTTTTCTCGTCCCGTCAGACAAACGCGTCATTTGTACGACAACATCCAGCGCTGAACTGATGTAATGACGTAATGCCTTCGTGGCAAGATTTAATCCTGCCATGGCGACCAGCGTTTCAACACGTGTAAGAGCATCTCGAGGTGTATTCGCATGAATGGTGGTTAATGATCCATCATGACCCGTGTTCATCGCCTGAAGCATATCCAAGCATTCTCCAGAGCGAACCTCCCCAAGCACAATGCGGTCTGGCCGCATTCGTAATGTATTCTTGACCAATTCACGTTGAGTCACCTCCCCTCGTCCTTCTACATTCGGAGGGCGAGTCTCCAGCCGCACCACATGGTCTTGTCGAAGTTGAAGCTCTGCTGAATCTTCGATGGTAATAATGCGTTCATCAGACGGGATAAAACTGGACAAAATATTCAGGATAGTCGTTTTCCCGCAACCTGTCCCACCTGCGATGAGGATATTCAATCTGGCTTCGACAATTCCCTTCAACAATTCTGCAATCTCTGGAGTCAACGACCGTTTAGCGACTAAATCTTCGATCTGCAACTTGTCCTTGGAAAATTTTCTGATCGAAATCGAAGAACCATCTAACGCCAGCGGAGGGATAATCGCATTGACCCGAGATCCATCAGCCAACCGAGCATCAACCATCGGCGAGGATTCATCAACTCGGCGTCCAATCGCAGAGACAATTTTTTCGATAATCTTTCTTAAGTGGGTTTCATCACGAAACTTTATATCTGTGGGTTGAAGCTTCCCAGCACGTTCCACATAGATTTGATCAGCGCGATTGACCAGAATGTCGTTCACCGTCGGATCATGAAGCAACGGCTCCAAGGGACCAAGCCCCATGACTTCCCATTGAATTTCAGTGATGAGTTGTTCCCGTTCTCGAGCATTTAAGGGAACAGGCTCTTGCTCTAAAAACTTTTCAACTAAAGTGCTGAGCTCAACCTTCAGTAAGTTCTGGTCAAGCTTCGCCACGACTGATAGATCAAGGGCCTCGATGACCTGGCGGTGAAGTCTGCCTTTCAAGTCTTCGAGGTTAGCCCCTCCGGATCCGACTTGCTCCCAATCAGTTGCTAACATCGTTATGGTTAACTCTCAATAATGAATAAGAAACGGTTAGGCTGGGGCCGCACTATGCTGAGCCCGTTTACCTTTGACAGACTTCATCCAATTTCCCCAAAAAGAATTGCTTTGAGGTTCTGGAGAATGTTCGAGGAAGGAGTCAGCCAACCGTTGATACGTTTTCGTCAACGACGACCGAGGCGCGATCATCACGACTGGCTTCCCACTGTTTATTGCATTACTTGAGGACGCATAATCATTAGGAAGCAACCAATTGGCTTCCTGTTTTAAAATTTCCTTTGTTTCATTCAACACATCTTTTTCATGTGGGAGGTACCGGGTAATCACTAAATCAATCTTATCCTGTGGTACGCCCGAGCCTCGTAACAACTCAAGAATACGTTTGGTACGATGCACAGCAGGGACCATTAAACTTGAGACGACCATGATAGACGCGGAAAGTTCTAAAGCTTTTTTGGTTGTCAAGTCCAGGACATGCCCACAATCAATCACCACAAATTCGAACATGGATTGAAGTAGCTTAATTGTTGGCTCGATACAATCCGGATTCAGCCGCCCTGCACTCAAATCATCATAACCTGAAGGCAAGACATGAACTCCTGACTCATGCTTTGTTAACACACTGGCGAGAAAAGCTAAATCCACACGTGTGAGATCTGCTGCAATATCGCGAAAACTGTGCGTCGTTGGTAAATCAAGGTAGAGCGGAATATCGCCACCATGTTGATTCACATCAACGAGGACTACCGAAGGCTTTCGTGTGGCCATGTGAAGGCTGGCAGCAAGATTCACAGCCACACTCGTTGTTCCTGTCCCGCCTTTTCCGCCAAAAAGCGCAATGACCTTTCCTGCCTGTTTCTTGCTTTCGTAGACCGCTTCATTATTTCTTGCTTTAAATCGATCTAGTGCTGCCGTTACTTCATCTGGTTGAATCGGTTGTGGAAGAAATTCTTTCATCCCTGACCGCATCGCTTCCAATAAAATCGTCGAATCAGTTTTGTTTGACGTGAGAAACACTTCAGTGCCTTTGGCCGAGCCCAATACCGTCTTGACAAGAGAGAACGTTTTCTCTGGGTCGTCGTCTATTTCCAGGATTAACAGGTGAGGCACCTGTGTCTCTCCTTGCTGTTTCAGACAAAATTCATCGTCAGCAAGAATCAGGTCTTCTATGACTTTCTTCACTTCAGGTACCGTAATTGCCAGTTCGACAATCTTTGCCTTGGGAGACCCTTCTGAACTTGACGTACCTATACGTTTTGGTTTCCAACCAGCCCCGCTCATTTCTTACCTCCACCAGAATCCCCCTTCGCAAAGGAAGGCTTGGAATAACTTTTTCGATAGAGCTGAATCGTTTTATGCGATGCTGATCCATCTTTTCCGGTCACGACGTCCAAGTTTCCTGAAGCGGCAGGGTCAAGAATCTGGTTGTCACGAGCTGTTTGGAAGGCTTTGCCATAATTCTCGCTGAGATGAACAGGAGGAGGAGCATACGGATACATCACCTGATCAGCCTTCCCCAAATCACGAAGTTTCCGTCCGTCTTCATTAGACATGAACGGCCATAGCTGACACCCGGAGATACCGACAACCAGGATCACACCGCATCCAAAATACATTGCTCTTGTCAGGGCGTTACTCATAAGTTTTCCTCTCTATTCCGC
Organism: Nitrospirales bacterium; assembly: GCA_965223675.1. GTDB lineage: Bacteria > Nitrospirota > Nitrospiria > Nitrospirales > UBA8639 > JAGQKC01. The sequence continues at coordinate 2,247,900 of OZ245013.1, forward strand.
AACTACGGAGCCAAATGTCCAAATGACCCTTCTAGCCCACCACCATGCCAAGACATGATCCCATCTGCACGTCTCACCCCATTGGACTCTCGAGACTGGGGAATACCTTCAAGATACCCTAACAACATTAATTCAAAGTCATTTGGCTCAAGATAGTCATCTGTGGGAAGAGGTTGTTTGGCAAGATCGATAGGCTTGACGAGCCTCGGCGTGACGATCACAATAAGTTCCGTCTCACTTTTTTGAAATGACGTACTCCGAAACAGGGCACCTAAGACGGGAATGTCTCCTAATATGGGATACTTGGCCACTGTCTCACGAATATTATTTTGAAGTAAGCCAGCAATCACAAAACTTTGACCATCATCCAGCTCGAGAACGGTCTGTACTTTTCGGGTGGTAATTGCTGGAATGGTAAATCCGGCCGAATTGACACCATTGGCAAAATCAAGCTCCGAGACTTCCGGCATGATCTTCAGCGCAATTTTGTTATCACTCAACACCGTGGGATTGAACCCAAGCTTGACTCCAAAGTCCTTAAACTTAATGGTTGTCACACCAAGTGCCTGAGGAACTGGGATCGGAAACTCTCCACCGGCAAGAAACGTGGCATCTTGTCCACTAATCGCGACCAACGTGGGTTCAGCCAGCACTCGGGACAAGTTATGCTGCTTGAGAATATCTAAGAAAATCATATAGAGATCGTCCCCGAACGGAATGCCAAACGTGGCATTGATCGCTGCCGATTGCAGAAAACTAAACACGCCATCATCGACCGAGATGTCACTGAGATTATTAAGTTCTCCCAAAAAGAAACTTTCTCCAAGCCGGGAATAGTTAATCCCCATACGACGAGTCAGTCCACGGTTCATTTCAGCAATATGCACTTCGAGCATCACCTGCTGTACTCCGCCAACATTCAAAAGGTTCATCACCTTTCCTGGTGCATACGGTTCAGCCATCTCAACGATTTTGGATAACTGTTCCGCAGTTGATACCGTGCCAGATAAGGCAATATTATCGTGCCCTCCGGTGACTTGCACTTTGGTTTCTCCTGGAAATACCTGATGCAATTGGGCTTTCAGCTTTGTTAAATCCGGGGTCACCAGCACCTGTAAGACATTGCTCACTGCTCCATTCTTTCCCCAAAACGTCAGGGTTGTCGTTCCAACCGTCTTACCTGTCAGGTAGACTTGTTTAGGAGATATCACCAGGGTGTCAGCCACTTTAGGATTGGCGATAGACGTCCGTGAGAATGAAGCTTCACTATCGATGACGATTGAGGAACCTAACCCAACTTGCAGGGTCTGTGGAGCTTTGGAGCCCACTGCTTGATAGGTAAGCCCTTCGGAATACACAAGAGAAGACGCGCTGACGAGATACCAGGTCATTCCGATAAGAAACAGCTTCCACCACATGCCGCGGATCTTTCTCTGTGACATACTCACTCCTTCCAAAGACATCACTTGAACTCTCCAGCTTCGTAGATCAGTCGTCACCCCTCGCGCCTAGAACTTCAGGACACTCTTAGAATTTCCTTTAATCACCTCGACCCGCTTACGTGGTCTAGCCTTACTCTTGGGCGGAGCAAGCTGAAATGAAGCCCGAAGATCAGGAATCGTCGCCCCACGAGTTTTCTTCAATTCGCTGTTGAGTGGACTTCGCAATGCAAATCGCAATTGCCCACCGTTTGAAGCCATGGCAAGCATTTCCGCCTCTTCTAGCGACACTTCAAACGTGATAATCTTCACTGGCTTGGGCTTTCCATCAGCTGGACCACGCTCCATTTGAGTCCCGATGGCGAGCACCAACATATTTTCGAGCACGGTTTTGGTAATTTTCTTTTTTCCGCTTCCCGACATGGTGACCATAATATCCACTCGATCCCCCGGCTTCACAAATCCGGGAAGTGCCACCACTTGATTCACCTTCACGGCCATCGCGCGCTTGTCGGGATCCAGGACACCTATGACGCCTCCATTCTTAATATCAATCGGGGCTAATTTTGATTCAAGAATGGGCTCGTTCCGCTTTACAGGAGTAACTAACACTCGTCCCTTCAGGTCTTCGATTTTTTTGAAATGTCCAACAGGAAGATTTTCTTGCGGGTAGGGAACTTCCCGAATCATTTCTTTCTTGATGGGCGTTCCCCAGGCCATATCAGCACTGGCTACGGCAATAGGAGTTCCCTCTACTGTGACAACCTTTTGCTCGACGACTTGTGGAGCTTGCTGTTTTTGCTTCTGAAGCCAATTGTAGATCAGAATCGTCGTCACTAAGGCTATGCCGACTGCGAGCCCCATGAACAGGACAGGTCGGTTTTGAAACATGTCGTATACCTCGTTAAACCTTTAAAAGATAAAGTAGATTTTCCGTATCACCCGTTGACACACTTCATGTACTAGCTTCATCGGACAACTGCGAATATTCTTAAACTCTTGAAATAAGATTGTCATCAAAACTGCGTCGCATCCAACCACCGCCAAGCCTGGGAACATAAGGTTCCCAACCCAATGACCAGCCCATATCTCAATTTTGGTTGCGTGTGTTCAGGTGGAGGAGGACTGGTAAAGATGCGAGCCACCAACCAGGTGGTCAAGATAACTTTCACACGCTCCGCCGTCTGAGGAATTCCCCAGGTCATCCCCATAAGCGCAATGGCATACAAACCACCCAAACACGACGTGATCAGAAATGCCACGAACACATCATAGGGGCCGATCATGGCACCGACGGCACTCAATAACTTCACGTCCCCGGCACCCATACCACCCAAGATATAAAAGACGAGGAGAAGACCGAATCCAATTCCGAGCCCTTCGAGACTAAAGAGGAATCCGTTTAACCCATCAGAGACCGTGTGAATGAGCAAGCCCAGCCCTGCTAAAGGAAACGTAATGCTATTGGGAATCTTACTGCATCGAACATCCGTAATCGCAGCCCCAATGAGAGCCACTGACAGAATACTGATCAAAACGATGTAGGTCATATGGTGATCAAACAATTCGTAGAAACGATCAGGGAATCCACTGAGCCTGCTCCTAATCAGGGATTCCAGGTTTCTGAAATTCACAGAAAAAAACAATACACCCAGCACAAGATCTCACGTTCGGTTTTCGGTAAAAGAGAGGAAAATCTGTAGGTGGTTCACACAAAGAAACGGGCCACATAAGAAATTCTTACGTGGCCCGTAAAAAAGAAGAACGGGACGATTCGATGTCTCGTTAGACCTGAATCAATCGTAATTTAATATTCTTTGCAATGCTCTGGAACACTTCAGCTAGTTGGTCGGCTGTCAATGCTGGGTAATAAAACGCTTCTCCGCTGGACATCGTTTGCAGTTGTTCGGTGTTGAGACTTCCCCCTAGCCCAATGGTATAGATCTTCACACCCCTATCTTTAAGGTCCTGAGCATGATCGATCGCCATTTGTTTGGCTTGATCCTCAACATATTGAACCATGCTGGAAATAGGAATGGAGCAGTGCTCGTTACTATATCCGGATATTGGAGACTCAGGATAGTTCTTCCCATAGTCTGCATCCTGCAGAATCCACCATTTCATCGTATACATACCACACGCTGAAGACGAGCTCGGCGCTCCATCACCAGTCTCATATTGCTTGGCATAACTCCCCGACAGATCCGGAAGTTGCGAGCCATCATAGGGATCATACAAACGCGCATTCGTGGAATTATAGGCTGCGACGACAACGTCTGGTTCTTGTGTCGTTTCATTGACTTTATTCACACCACCACGTGTAAACAAGCGATATGGGGCTGTGTCTTGATCATACGTCGAACGGAATGCTGTTGGGATTCCGTCAGTAAAGAACACTAAAAATTGCTGAACCCTTTGATCCCCAGGGAGTGACGATTGATCAGAGAACCCGCTTGGCCCATCAGCTTGATCCAAGGCATCCTCCATATTCGTCCATCCGTTGGCCGACATCAAGTCAATCTTTGTCTTCATCGCATCGACAAAATTCGTACTCAGCGGCTCATCCACCGTGACAGCCGTTGAATAACTGATTAATCCGAGTTTGTCATCCTCCTGTGTATCTTCAAAGTAATCAACAAAGCTTTTCGCGGCTTCCTGGAGAGCTGACATCTCTTGAGACATCGATCCCGATCGATCCAAGACGAGCATGATTTCAACATCACGTTTCTGCGCCCCGCCGATTGATGCCACATGCGTGGAGTCATACTGCCCCCTATTCTGTGACGACTCAAGAGTGCGGGCAGCATAATTCGTGACATCAGTATTGGCTGAGACAATCACTTTTCCATTCTGAACTTGTCCGTTCATTTCGACAGTAGCCGAACTGGCCCCAAAAAACCCTGGGGTAAAATTCGCTTCACCTACTAGCTTGACAAGTTCTTGCAAGCCCTCCTCTTGGGTAGCTGCTTGGGGAAAATGTTCATCAAGCCAAGGATTCGAGATATTTTTAGCCCCCACCAAGGAGGCCGCATCCACTGATTTTCCGAGCTCTGCTCGAACGATGTACCATTTTCCAACCTCAATGCCCAGTGCCACGAAGGCAAAAAGAGAAACAAGAGCCACCACTGTTGCGACAGCGAACATTCCGCGTTGATCATCAAGCCCTGGCTTAGACTTTCGTATTTTCCAGCTATTTCCACGTCGTGAATTGAGATGTTTCATAAAAGGACCTCTCCTTGTCATAGCTCATCGATATTCAAACCTAGAAGTCTTCGAAACATGTTTTCCATGAAGACTTCAAGATCGAGATCGTTAAAAAATTGCCTTACTGGCTAGCAAAAATGAATCCTTGCCACCCAATTGACCTGTAGGATCAGAACTGTTGAAGTTCAAAATTTCCACATTGCCATCGCCGAAATACGGGACGGTTTTTAACAGACTGGCTAAAGGCGTTAACGGCTTATGATTGTAATAGATCTTGACCACAGTCAATTGAGTCAACAATGAGGTCCCTCCCTCCTCGGGTCCATAGTCCTCGTTATACTCGAGCGTTCGCCACAACTCCTGGGTCAACCCACAATTCGCATCCTGTTCAGGAGAGGTGATTCCAACTCCTTGCAGTGATCCACTGCTATTGGTTTGTTGGGCACACGTTGGAGCGGGAGATTGACTCGTCCCGGCATTGATTTTCGTGATATAAATCTTGAATTTTTCGTCAAGCGCACTTTGGTCACAACCATTTTCTGGTTGTCCTTGGTCATTTAAAGGGCAGCCAAAATTCAGTGGCCACGTCGATTGTTCAAGCACAGTCAAAAGTTGACCCCCATTCTTGATATCTCGAGAAGCTAAACTCCCCGCCTCGCGTGTGACGTTCGTTACGACCGATTGCGCCCGGATAAAAGAACCGAATTCAACGATACCAAAGGCTAATGCCATTACCACCATCGCTACCCCGGCGAATTCAAAACTTGCCATACCTTTTTGTGATCGTAAGATTTGTTGTGCCATAGGTTATGCCTCCGTCCCGGTCGTATCGTAGAGTTCGTTGCGGTATGTTGCTTGGGCTCGCATACTCGTTTTTCCATTATCCGAGAAAATGTGCCCGACGAATGGAGTGAGAAACGTGTGTTCATAATCAACCACGACACGCATATAATCGGCGGGATTCCCCGCATTTGGCGCCGCGGTTTCCCAGTCGTCTGGATTTTGGTAATTGTCTCCAACTTTGAAGATTGCAATGTCTTCATGATCAATCGACATCACCCATGACGAATTTTTTTGTATGGTTCGAACAATCGATTCTTCTCGAGTGAGAGGATTACCCTGTCCATCATCCACGATTCCACCCACTAATGCTAATCGCATCCCCTCTCTTGTCGCATGTTGTAAGGTATGTTCATGCAGGTAATACCAACCAAATTCAAACACTGAAGACATAAGAAGCAAGAAGGGAAATAGAAGTAATCCTATTTCCGTCATCGTATTACCGCGAGAATTGTTCAAGGTCTTGTGAACATATTTCTTTTGTGTGCTGAGATCTTTCATAGACTTTCTTCCCCCTGATAGTCTTGATTGAAACGTACCTCTAGCGTCCTGGTCCCTCACCAGGCTTCACTGACTCTTATTCCTCTGTACTCATTGGGGCTTACACAGAAGGTTGACAAGAAGACTGTCAGCCTACCCTCCTATCTTTCACCGGCAGTTCTCCTGGCCAGTTAGGACAGAAGAGTTACTGACGAAATATAGAGAGGCTCTGTCGTAGATACCCTAATCTCTTCCATGAGATTGGCATGTCCATAGATGCAAATGTACTCCTCACACTTCATGCATTTCAGTCACGATCCTCGCTACGATCCAGTCGCAGCACTCATCGAAGCGGCAACATCACTGAACGTGATACCGAGCGTTTGGCCAAAGGTTGTTACCGCTCCAATGATGACTGCGGCGATTAACGCGAGCATCAATCCGTATTCCATCGTCGTCGCACCATCTTCTCTCAGGAATGATTGCAACAATAAGTCTATCATCGAACCCTTTCCCTTCATGCTTCACAAATATGTTGGTGCTCTCAGGCGACATTCTACGGACGATCATTGATAAGACTTCTAAACTGGACAACTACACCGTCCTTTATGAGCCAGTTGCAGCACTCATCGAAGCGGCAATATTGTTAAACGTGGTGCCCACTACCTCACCAAGGGTTGTCACCGCCCCAATGATTACCGCAGCAATCAACGCGGCCAACAATCCATATTCCAATGCAGTGGCTCCTTCTTCATCTTGTATGAGATATTGAAATATCGTTGCAATATTAGCTGTCATTTTCCTTTCTCCTGTTGAAATGATTACAACTGTTTAACATTTCAATGCTCACACCGACCCTCTTTTTTACAAGAGGGTCGGAGGAGATTAACCCCCAACTCAAATCATGAATGCCGAATTGGACAAACGGGTCGGTTAGAGATCGAAGATACCCAGAAAGTGTCCTCGTCTACTCGTACCACATGATCGACCCATTATGACTCAAAACGCGCTCTAGAAATCCCTCAGGAGTTCTTAGGAGGCCGCGGCACTCATCGATGAGGCAATGTTGTTAAACGTCGTGCTGACCACTTCACCAAGGGTTGTCACTGCACCGATGATCACCGCAGCGATCAACGCGGCTAACAAACCGTACTCCAAAGCGGTAGCTCCCTCTTCATCATTGACGAATCGCATCACTTGAGTCATCATAGCTTCTCTCCTTTCGGGCACATTGGGTAGATGTCAGTTTCGATGGTGTGCCCAAGGATTATTCCCCATCGCTGACTTTCCTCTCTTCCTTCCTCATTCTTAACGGTCCCACTGTGTTGAGCGGTTAGTTCAAGGTGTGTTGTCACCCACATGAGGTGCTGTCGTCCTTCTCTCTTTTCTGCAGTCTGTACTGATGAGGAAGGAACGAGCGACCTGCGACTCCGAAGACCACACGACAGCAATTTCAATTCTTTGAGTATTTTCAGGAAAGAACGTGTATTTCGATATTTCGATGGTGCTTGATCTACTATGGAACGGACCCGAGAGTCGTGGGCTGTAGCCTTACCACGAGATGACCGACCCGCGGCAATCCAGCATGTCGCCCTTCTTCTTTCTGACGAAGGATGTGCACCGCTAATATTCGTAGATGGAGCAGAAGGAGATACAGACCAAAATCTTGACGACATAGAACAGACTCCTTGACAAGGTCTAGGAACTCCATCCCGGCAAGATATACCGTTTTCCCCTTCGGTAGCCCAGCCATCAGTCCGACGACTAATCTGAAGCTTTGCGTCCCTGCCTCTCGACAGGTTTGCCTTTTCGGGAGAGAGCTCGTATTTATCGAACGTGACTTGGCTTATCGGCTCTACCTAAGAAAACTTGACAAGATTTTTTTCCACGACTTTTTTGATGCTGGTTATTGGCCAATAACCGATATTTCTTTGCTCTTTTGCTACTACGCTTGGTTTTAGATCTTCTTCGTCTTATCAAGCTCTCGTGAGAAGGCACTCACATCTCAAGAAGATCGACATATGACCGACCTTTAAGGAAAAGGCATAAACATCATGGTCTACCCCTCAATCAGACTCTTTCAATAGTACAAACACATGAAGACACAAGACATAGTAGGAAAAGGGTTATCTGAGTTTTTTCACGTCTCAACAAAGACTGAGGAAGATACTCCTCCAGAGATATCAATTGTGTTACCTTGCCTCAATGAAGTCAGGACACTTGAGACGTGTTTACGGAAGGCCAATCTCGCCATCGCCACTCACCATCTTCAGGCTGAAATTATTGTTGCAGATAATGGAAGTCAGGACGGATCACAAGAAAAAGCCCTGGCCTGTGGAGCTCATGTCATTCATGTACAAGAACGTGGATATGGATCTGCGCTCATGGCCGGTATCTCAGCAGCTCGTGGAGAGTATGTGATTATCGGAGATGCCGATGATAGTTACGATTTCACGGCTATCTATCCATTCGTTGAAAAACTTCGCGATGGTCATGACCTTGTCATGGGATGTCGTTTACCAAAAGCCGGTGGAACGATTTTGCCAGGCGCGATGCCATGGCTACATCGACGCCTAGGAAATCCAGCTTTAAGCGGCATCGGCAGACTGTTTTTTGATTGTCCGGTAACAGATTTTCACTGTGGCATGCGTGGGTTTCGAAGACATTTTTTCCAAGAATTAGACTTACAAACAACAGGGATGGAATTTGCCTCAGAGATGGTTATTAAGGCGACATTAACCGGAGCGCGTATCGCAGAAGTCCCCATCACGTTACATAAAGATGGAAGAAATCGCTCTCCTCACCTTCGAACTTGGCGTGATGGCTGGCGACATCTTCGATTCATGTTGCTCTATTGTCCTCGATGGCTCTTTTTACTCCCTGGATTTCTTTTGTTCATCGTCGGCATGACGAGTGGCACCATGCTTCTCACCGGCCCAGTCACCATCAGCGGCATTATATTTGATACCAACACATTACTTGTAGCGGCTATGGTTGTTCTCACAGGATTTAATCTGATCACATTCGGCATATTTTCTAAATCATTCGCGATTTCCGCTGGACTCCTTCCTGAAGATACGATGTTTACTCATGCTATTGAACGAATATCACTCGAATTAGGTATTGCGAGCGGAGTCGTCGTGATTGTGATAGGGTTGGCTTTGCTATCTTTGGGATTCTCATATTGGCACAGCCAAAACTTCGGAGCCCTGTCGTATCCCCACAGTCTTCGACTCGTCATTCCAGGCACGACTGCGCTCACGCTTGGAATCGAAATCATTTTCTCGAGTTTTCTCATGAGCCTGCTCCGGATGTCCCACAAATAACATCACTCAATGGCATTTCACTCGTGAACGGTCATCTATGTATTTTCCTCACACACATCAATTCACATCTAACCTGATACGGACCTAACACTCATGCCCATTGACAGCCTAGAGCGTCTGGTCCCGGACCTGCTTGAACCGGAAGAAATCACAGGACAACTCACGCTCGAACTCCATGTAAAGCGCTACGAGTTTGCAGCCGAGTACGCTCAACCTGGACGCATCCTGGATATCGCCTGTGGCGTTGGGTATGGCACACAAATCCTGTTTGAAGGGAATGCTCAGAATCATGAAGCGCTGGGAGTCGACTGTTCGGAGGATAGTGTGGCGTATGCCGTCGAACGATATACACAAACAGGAGTACATTTTTGCTGTGCTGATGCGATGAGCTTTCACGATGAGCGAAACTTTGACACCATCGTCTCTTTAGAGACCATAGAACACGTACCGTATCCACACGAATTTATCGCTCATCTTCTTGAGTATCTACGTCCGGGTGGATTCTTTATTGGATCCGTTCCCACCACCCCAACGGTTGATGCCAATCCTCACCATTTACATGACTTCACATCTCAGAGCTTTCGCAAGATGTTCAGCGGTCATGGAATGACTGAAATCACTTCTCTGGAGCAAGTTCAGCCCTTCAATCCTATTTCTATTTTGTCTCGGAAAGAAAAGCGTCTCGCCGATCTACGTACAAATCTTGGGCACTACTACTTCGCACACCCGCAAGCCTTGCTCCAACGCTGCTGGTCGACTCTTCGCTATGGCTTTACAAACCGTTATCTGACCAGTGTGTGGCAAAAGAATGACTAGAATATGGTTTGAAGATCGATGATGCCGGTAGCGCTCAGATGAGACGTTCTTGACTTGATCGTACCTGGAAAACTTTAAAGTTTTCAGCAAGTGAATCGGGAAGTGTGATTTGATGAACCCATGGAGGCAAATCTCCTTGATCAAGTCGATCATAAAACGACTCTTCACCATTCGGGGCCTGAAAAAATGAAGATTCAATGGAAGAAGAAGGACACGTCACAATAAGATCAACCTGTCGTGTTCTCAGCAGTGTTTTCGCAGTATCTCCATCGGAGTCTGACAGAATGCGATAGGCATCAAGATTCCCTTCCATATTTCGATGGTACGGCGTCGAAATGACATAATGAGACGTTCGATACAGTAGTTCAGGGCCAAAATCTACAAAAGCCAGAATGACCTGCTCTCGACTTCCCAACCCTGTGGGGTCATTCAAATACTGAGAAAGCGGCATAATGGGGCAATTCTTCCTGGCAGTTCCCTTCATCACGCTGTCTTGAACTTCCAGCATTTTCACGCCTACGAGTAAGCACCATAGAGAACTAACCATCACTAGACATATTTTAGCCACTTCATTCCCCGGAGTCGGCAACCGATTCACCACCCGCTGAAGTATTCGCCCAATGAGATGCGTATAGGGCAGCAGAATAAGCAATTCTGCATAAGACACCCAACGAATTTCGTTGAAAGCTAAAGGGAAAAACAGACAGACGCCAATGCCAATCATAACCCAAAAAAATCGATGACCGACATTCGTTTCCTCCCAGATCAGCCAGATCAAGTAGGGAATGGCCGGAAGGGCAATGCCCAGATAGAGGATGAATGGTCCGTACTGCCAAGAACTTGCTGAGACCAGTGGCTGAGTCTCAGCCACCTGATTCCAGAGAAGCGCCATCAATTCCGGATCAACATCGGCCAATGGGCCGTGAAAAAACTTCGGAAAGAATATCCATTGCATACACAAGATGACACTCATCCCTCCGATCCCTAACCCTAATCGCCTCAACGGGGTTGCTTCACAAGTTCTTACCTTCTTGCTTAACCAGATTGCGCTCCAGAAACCCACCAAATACAAAAACACACTCCAATGGACAAAGGAATATCTGTCATACTCAGCGTGAAGGAGTTGCCCAATCCCTCGATCGACCAAGAGAACAAAAAACGATACACTGCACAAAACACTCGTGACCAGAAAATTTTTTCTTCCCCAGTCTCCTCCATGCCACAGCCATCTAACAGCAAGGACGGACAAGCAAACCGCCAAGGCAATAAACGACTCTATGCTCGTCCACATAGCTATCGCCGCAACAGCCCCTGCGGCCACACACCACCTGTCGGAGGATCGATCAAGCAATATTCGATAGGTGAGGCCCAGAAGCAAAATACAACACAGCATGAGAAAGCTGTGGTGATCCGGACGACCCGCTAAAAAGCTCTGTGTGAGAGCCGGTTGAAAGAGAAACACTCCACCCATTAACAGCTGCTGATCACGGTCAAAGATCGGCCTCACCATCCAAACTAACGATAGCACAGCCAAAATGTGTAACACTGGATTTAAGAACACTCCCCACCAATGCAGACCAGTCGCGAAAGGAAGAAATAAGGCTGTCAATCCAGCTCCAGTGAGCAAGATGAGATCCATCAATCTTGTCCAATGTTGCACTTCTCCATACGGAGCATTGCTCCGAGGATAGATGGCGCTAAACCACTCGCCCGATTCGACAAGGTGGATGACTCGATTCAAGTGCATATAGCCATCCGGACCGACGATCGCACCTTCAATAAGTGGAATAGGCCCCTTTACGAACCATAACAGTTGGATAATAATAAGCAAGAAAATAATAAAATGAGTGGCTGAATGGTGGTCTTGAACGCTTTCATGCGAGGGTCGTTGAGGGTCGGAAAGAGACATGGAAGTGAGATGACGTTTAAAAGTTATTAGGGGAAATACATGATTGATCGGACGACAATTTCAAGAACTTAATGACAGGAGGGACTAGAAAACCTCAGCAAGCATGCTACGATCAGAAGCTTGTAAGCACTTCTGTCTTTAAGGGACTCACAAGCAAGGCCGATACAATAATGAGGTTTGGACAAAATCCATACACGCATACCGATCAGCTTACTCCAAAAAATTCCATTCGTTTTTTACAGTAGGGAATGCTGTCGGAGAACTATTAGGTATGCAGAGGAAAGTGATGACTTTGCGTCATGTTCTTCGTTTTCTGGATAATTGATGGATAAGGCATTCTTCGAACCCTACATCACGCGAATTGCACGGCTCAATCCGGAAGAAGACGGGTTGACCTCTCATCGTCATGGGAAATACCGTCCTGATATCACAGCTTGGGCCATACTTGCCCTCAACGCCATTTCTCCATCATCCAACGCATCTTTGATCGAGAACGCTCGAAACCGCATCGCACAAGACCAGCATCCCGATGGTTCTATCAGTATTTCACAGGATCAGCCACATGCGGTCTGGCCGACGCCACTGGCTATATTCGCCTGGAATGGGGCCTTGCATCATAAAGGAAACCAAACTCGAGCCGTTCAATTTCTTCTCCATCATACGGGATTGCATTTTGAAAAAGAGGATGGGAACGCCGTCATCGGCCATGACACCTCAATTCCAGGATGGCCTTGGATTACTCACACCCACTCCTGGGTACAACCGACGGCACTGTGTATGATTGCGCTTTCGATCAATGGGCATAAGACACATCAACGAGTACAAGACGGCGAACGAATGTTATTAAATCGGCAACTCCCACAGGGTGGATGGAACTATGGGAATACCACGATTTTAAGGAAAGAATTGCAACCGTTCCCCGAAACGACAGGCATTGCCCTCATTGCTCTTTCCGGCCGCGTGGCTCAAAGTACGGTAGAGCCTAGCCTCACTTATCTGACTCGTGTATTTCCCAAACTGAAAACACCGCTCTCATTGTGTTGGAGTCTTTTAGGACTCCGAGCATGGGGCATAGCACCATCAGCAGCTCAGGACAGGCTCATGACTTGCTTCAAGAGAGAGTCCCGCTATGGACAATACGATCCGGTTTCTCTTTGTCTTTTACTTGGAACGGCTGTTGCTCAAGACGGCTTCAAGAGTCTTATTCCTGCGCATGAGATCTCTCATATGTAGCATCACAAATTTCAATTCATCACACACCAGGCATGACTGAACACAAGCAAAACTCTGAAGAAACAGAATTATCCCGTCGGCAATTATTGAAAGTGACGCTTGCGGGTACGGCTCTCGCCACATCCGGGCTCGCTCTAGCAAACTGGATGAAACAACCACCACTCCATGCGAACACCTTTATAGGAAAAGCTGATTCCTATGCTCACAATCTTGTTTCTGTCCTTCTGGCAGGTTTCCAAGAATTGGGTGTTCATCCACAAGAAATCAAAGGGAAGCGAATCCTCCTAAAGCCTAATCTGGTTGAGACCAAGCAGAACGCTCCCCACATCAACACACATCCCTTGGTTGTTCAGGCTGCGGCAGAAGCATTTCTCCATCTGGGTGCCGAGGATGTAGTGGTTGGAGAGGGGCCTGGCCATCGCCGAGACACGTTGGAAATATTGGAGGAAGCAGGGTTGGCGGATGTGCTCTATGAAGATCGAATCCCGTTTATCAGCCTCAACGATATGACGGGATTTTCGCTTCCAAACGCAGGCAAACAAACAGACTTAGAGCATTTAATTTTCCCAGATATTTTTCAAGAGATCGACTGGGTGGTCTCATTGGCCAAGCTCAAGACTCACCATTGGGCAGGAGTCACTCTTTCGATGAAAAACCTCTTTGGCGTCCTTCCCGGACTCTATTATGGGTGGCCCAAGAATGTGCTTCATCACGCAGGCATTCACGAATCGATTCTTGACATCACCGCAACCCTACATCCTCATTTTGCGATTGTCGACGGGATTATTGGGATGGAAGGTGATGGTCCAATCATGGGAACACCAAGATCGTCTGGGGTGATGGTTATGGGCAGAAACCTACCAGCGGTAGATGCCACTTGCGCCAGACTTATGGGGATTAATCCGCATAATATTCAATATCTCGCATCGGCATCAGGTTGGCTCGGTCCCATCCATGACGAGCATATTCATCAACGGGGAGAAGGCATTTCGTCCCTGAAGCAAAATTTTGCCTTACTTGACTACATCTCAGCCCATCAAGGTCTGAGACAATCATAATCCAGTTCAAAACCGTAACTCATTAATGAGATGACATTGAAGTCCATCATGACAAACCAACGAAATCCGTGGGGTTCCAATGGAAACTCTAACGGAAATTTTCTCAGCAACACACACCGAGAGACGATGGCATTTTTGGCATTCGGTCTTGCGCTGGCATTTTTGGTCTTCTGGAACACGGCGCATGTTTGGGTCATGATGAATAATTTACACATGAATGACTTTGGGAAATTTTATTACGCGTCTGTCGCCTTCCTGAACGATCAGGATATGTACGGTCCCACACTGGCGACCCTGACTCAAGTGAGTGAGGTGGAGTGGGAAGAATTCTGGGATTTGAATCCACCCCACTTTCATGTCCTCCTTCTTCCGTTTGCTCTGATGCCCGAGTCATGGTCATTGTTGCTATGGAGTCTTGTCAATTTCCTGGCGTTACTCGTGACCCTGACTTGTATTCAACAAGAACTGAAACTTGAACCATCTCGCAACCAAAAACGTCTCATGATCATTGGGGGGTTAGGGTTTGCCGGAACAGGGGCTCACCTCGTCACCGGACAATTGTCCTTTCTCATTGCGCTTCCTATCACGCTGGCGTGGATTCATGGACGCCATGCACGTTGGGCAAAGGCGAGTGTGTTACTCGGCCTCACGGCAAGCATTAAACCTTTCTTGCTGATCTTTCTTCCGTACTTGTTGCTTAAGCGCCAGGTGAAGCCCATGGCACTGTTCTTCTCTGTATTCTTGGCGCCTTTTGTTGTGGGAGTTTTCGTGTTTGGTATCGATGCTCATCTGTCGTGGGTACGATGTCTCACTGATGTCAATTGGCACTGGACTCGGATGAATGCTTCTATTTGGGGAGTACTTGCGCGTACGCTGGGAGACAATCCCATGTTTACACCACCTTTTCGTGCAGAATTTCTGATTATGCCTCTTTGGGGTCTTTTTGCGACGATCATCGGAGGGTGCACCTTATGGGTGTTGGTCGGAGATCATTCACGATGCGCAACGGATCGTGCCTTTGCCATTCTTCTGTTCAGTGCCATTCTTATTTCTCCCCTCGGCTGGATTTACTACCTGTTTATGCTACTTGGTCCTCTTACGGCATTATTAACAAACTGGAACATGCCCTCTCTCAAAAAGCAGTGGTTGGCCTACTCGGTGAAACACAAAGGTAGAACGCTCCTTCTGACAGCAGGCGCTTTAGGACTTCTCTTCCCACTAATGGGAATCCAGCTTTTTCAACCAAACTTTCTGGCTACTCTCACCCTTGGGTCAATCTACTTTTGGAGCACGTTCATGCTATGGAGCAGTTTGGTCCTTGATTGGGCAATCGAGAATCATTGACCTCAATATACCAAGTGCGGGTTACGCCTCTCGATTATCGCGTGGAAAGATTTCAGAGAAGAACATCGCGTAGAAACACGACGCACAAGATCACAACAGAGACAAGGGTTGTCTCTCTTTGAGTATCTTCACTAAATCAAATAATGATGGAAATGCATAGAGGAGGCCTAAGGGAACCAATGGCGCATACATAAATCCCCAGTACGTATTATTCACCCTCCCAGCAATTAAAAATGAACAATAATAGACCCCCAATGTCAGGGCGACACGTATTCCAACGCTTTCTTTCCAACCGATCACGCCCAAGAGAGACAAAGGGAGCACAAATGCGACAATCCACTTCGGAGAGACAAATAAAAATGCATTCCAAACCCCAGTACTCAAAACAAATGGCCAACCGCCAAACTGGATCCAACTTTCATTTACTTGGTCCATAGGAAGCTGAAGTTCATGAACAATGGATGCGTGAAACACTAGACAGATGGCAAATATTGTAACTCCCCCCAGCCAGCCCATCATCTCACGATTTTGATTTTGCTTCCAGGCGAGGACCAGCATCGTCAACACATAGGGCAAGGCAAGTTCTCGAATAAAAATGGCCAATATCCCGATGACGATACTCCCGGTTTTATTCCCCTGTGCATGTGCCGCCAAGGAGAGTGCAATCAAGATTCCCGCCCATAGTTCATGATAATAAAATCCTTGTTCACTTAAGCAAAGAAGCAGAGGCCCAGACAATAACATGACACCGGCCAATGCAAACTGAAATCCTCTTTCACGATCCAAAACCTGAAACCACAAGAACATCGTCAGAAGCGCCAGCATGGCTAATACCCATCTTCCCCATTCAGGGGTGGGTAAATGCGCAACTGCCCACGCTATCGTTGGCAAGCGCCAATTAAAAAATGGACGCAACGCATACCCTCTTGCTCGCAATTCTTCTCCAACGACCTCATAATATGCCTCGCCACCATGAATCCGCTCAATGACGCTTTGATACATTCGAACATCCTCTCCATCCGTTTCTTTTGATTCACGTGGAGGAAAAACTTGGGAAAAAGACGCAAGCCCATACCCAATCAAAAGGACAAGACCGCACACGATGACTACGGCCTCTCTTTTGGTTACATTTGCAAAACGCGTCATGAGCTCAACTCACAAAGATTGTTTTATTGAATAAAATTCGACACTTCTGATTACCATCGACAGACAATAAAAAAAACTTAATCAGCCCGATGAACAGACATTCCTAGCCCAGTAGATCTTTCTCACGGGACTGACAGAGAAGAGTGAGACTTCTCACGTTGTAGACTGTCTCGCGATCAATAGTGCAAGGATAAATGTCTGAACACACAACGTCGTCAAACAAGAAATACCTTTCATCAAGATCAATCAACAATCCTGGCCGACACTTTCATTCTCCATTGCACCACATAAGTTTTCTGCTATTTGGGCCGATAAACCATATTGGATGAAAAGCGGTATCTGTTTGGAATTTCATTGAATTTCCACGTCTTGATCACCAATCCTGACGACTTCTGATGTGCTGTGATCACAAATGAGTTCGAAATAGTGGGGAACAGTAGACCGCCAAAAAACGAACATGGCTCTACCAACGCATCAACATGATATGCGGTAATCATCTTCCTTTCACAACATGAAAAACCCAGCCGACACAACCGTAGAAGATTTCTTTCAATCGCGTCCACATTCTACCGAGACGGAAGAATCCCCTATTCTCTGTGTCGACCTTGATGACACCCTCATCACGACCGACGTATTGTGGGAATCCATCCTTTCTCTGATCAAACAGCAACCATGGACTCTGTTTGTGATACCCATTTGGTGGCTTCGAGGACGTGCCTATTGCAAGCGCCGCATCGCAGAGCGCGTCATTCTAGACCCCGGGACTCTGCCCTATCGTCACGATGTTCTTGACTATCTCAAGGAAGAACACCGTCGAGGTCGAACAATCGTCTTAGCGACAGGATCCGACTACCAACCAGCGGAGGCGATAGCTACTCATCTCGGGATATTTTCTGAAGTCTTAGCGAGTGATGGAGTAAGCAATCTGTCAGGACAACCAAAATCTCAGAAACTTGTGGAGCGATTTGGGGAACGAGGATTTGACTATATCGGTGACAATACAAAAGACCTTTCAGTCTGGGCCCACGCCCATTCGGCATTACTTGTTGACCCAACAAATCATGTTTTCATGCAAGTGAAGAAATCCTCTTCGATTAGTAAGATATTCCACAAGGAATCCCATTCTCTTCAGAGCCTCGTTCACGCATTACGATTAGGACAGTGGGCCAAAAACATCCTCATCTTTCTCCCTTTACTAGCTTCACATCAATTTGCCACCTGGGAGCACAATACGCAAGCTATTATAGCTTTTTTCTCCTTCAGTCTTTGCGCATCGAGTATATACATTCTCAACGACCTGCTCGACCTTTCTGCGGATCGTCGACATCCCAAAAAGAAACTCCGCCCCTTTGCGAGCGGAGCCTTGTCCATCCCCTACGGTTTAGTGATGGCACCAACGTTATTCCTTGGCGCAGTCCTCCTTGCCCTAACATCTCTCTCTGGCTCCTTTCTTTCTTTGTTGGGTCTGTACACAGCGACCACAACAGGATATTCCCTCTTTTTCAAACAAGTGGCCATATTAGATGTCTTGATTTTAGCTGGACTCTATACCGTCCGGGTCCTGGCTGGAGGTATGGCTATCGACGTACCGATTTCTGCTTGGCTTCTTGCGTTTTCGATGTTCCTCTTCTTGAGTCTGGCGTTCACCAAAAGATATTTGGAACTGCAATATCGAAAAGTGGGGAAGAACCAGGGGTTAGAAAGGCGAGCCTATCTGGGTCTTGACAAGCAAGTTTTAGCCACGATGGGGATGATCAGCGGATATCTCTCTGTCTTCGTCTTAGCACTCTACATCAACAGTCCAGATGTTCTGATGCTCTACCAACACCCGAAGGTGTTATGGTTAATTTGCCCACTCTTATTGTATTGGATCAGCCGAAACTGGCTTTTGGCCAATCGAGGAGCTCTAGACGATGACCCTCTGATCTTGGCTGTGAAGGACCCACATAGTTACCTCGTTGCGATCGCTGTCGGACTCATCGCCATGATCGCGATGTAATGGAGTCAAGGTGATGCAAAATTATCAATCATGGGGGGGATATCCCAAAACCCAACCGAAAAACATTCATCCAATCTATTGGAGATCCCATGCCTTTCCTGACATCGATCACGATACTCCAGTCCTCCCCTATGCATACGGACGAAGCTACGGAGACAGTTGCCAAAATCACGAAGGAGACTTACTCGCAACACAAGGACTTCGACGTTTTATTTCCTTCAATGAGCACAATGGCGTTCTGAGGTGTGAGGGAGGCGTATCGCTAGCGGAAATTTTGGACTGTTTTGTCCCACGGGGTTGGTTTTTACCAGTAAGTCCCGGCACGAAATACGTATCAGTCGGAGGCGCAATGGCCAACGATGTTCATGGGAAAAATCATCATAAGGCAGGAACGTTTGGGTGCCACGTGCTCGCGTTTGAACTCCTCCGTTCTAACGGCGAACGATTGACATGCTCTCCTCAATGTCATTCTGATCTCTTTCAAGCCACCATAGGCGGCCTAGGCCTCACTGGTCTTATTGTCTGGGCAGACATTCAGTTGAAATCAATCAAAAGTCCGTTTATCCAAACGGAACGAATCAAGTTTTCCGGGCTTGATGAATTCTTTGATCTCACGAACCAATCTGATGAATCGTTCGAATATACCGTCGCCTGGATCGACTGCTTTGCTAAAAATCGACACACGGGTCGAGGATCATTTATTCGCGGGAATCATCTTGAAGAAGATAGCCCACACCTTCCTCTTCCACTTGTCAAGAAACCTTTTACCATTCCCGTTCAAGTGCCATCCTGCTTACTGCGTTCTGGAACCATGAAGATATTCAACTGGGTCTATTACCAGATGCAGCCTAGTCAATTAGCTCAATCACTTGAACCTTACGAGAAATTCTTTTATCCCTTGGATGTCGTTCTGAATTGGAATCGTCTCTATGGGACCTCTGGATTTCTCCAATATCAATGCGTCATTCCCTGTCAATATGAAAGAGACGGAATCCGTGATTTGCTTAAAGTCATTCATCAATCCAAACAAGGGTCGTTTCTCGCCGTCCTAAAAAAGTTTGGCTCTATCTCCTCTCCCGGCTTGCTGTCATTCCCTAGACCTGGGACAACCCTTGCCCTAGATTTTCCGTTCTTCGAAGACGAGACGTTAAGGCTTTTGACAAAACTTGATCGAATTGTTCGTGAAACAGGCGGAGCCGTCTACCCGGCCAAAGATGCCCGCATGAGCGCTGAAGACTTTCAAACTTACTTTCCGCGGTGGGAAGAATTTACGAAATTCAAAGATCAGAAATTTTCTTCAAGTTTCTGGCGCCGAGTCGCGCCTTTGAAGAATTCAATACCAAGGCCAACCCGATCTCTAGCACCTAGGAAGATGACCCACAAAGAACATTCTCTCGCAGGTCATAAATCTTTCTACAGGACACAACACCAATGAATGTCTTCATTATTGGAGCCACATCATCTATTGCCCAGGAAACCGCAAAACTTTTTGCGCAGGATAGGGCTCGCATGTATTTGACTGGACGTGACCGTGAAAAACTGCAGGCCGTACAAGATGATTTATTGGTACGGGGAGCTACACATGTAGATGGCATGGCGCTAGACTTATGTCTTCTTAACCGTCACGAACATCTCATCAATACCGCCATCCAAAATCTCCAGGGCCTCGATGTTGTCCTCATTGCCCATGGAACCTTGAGTGATCAAAAAGCCTGTGAGCAAAGTGCTTCGAAAACGATGCAAGAACTCACCACGAATTCCCTCAGCACAATCTCTTTGCTCACGCTCTTAGCCAATTATTTTGAACAAAAAGGGGAAGGCACAATTGCGGTTATCTCATCGGTCGCGGGAGACCGTGGACGCCAAAGTAATTATGTCTACGGAGCGGCTAAAGGCTCTGTAACGATATTTATGCAGGGACTGAGAAATCGTTTATCCAAATCCGGAGTATCGGTCATTACCATCAAACCCGGATTCGTTGATACTCCCATGACGGCTCATATTAAAAAAAATCCTCTATTCGCTAAGCCGACCATCTTAGGGAAACAGATCTATCAGATCATGAAAAACCCTCACAATGAAGTCTACCTCCCTTGGTTCTGGCAACCCATTATGATGCTCTTGCGCAGCATTCCTGAACGTATATTTATGCGTTTAAAGCTCTGAGGGCTGAATGTATAAGTTTCTTATAACGACAATAAGCTCGCAAAGACGGATTAATTCTCCACATCAGAAATGATTTCATTTCACAATACATACGTCGTAAGACAACAAGCGCAACTGCAAGATCAGCATGTTTTAACACACACCATGAAGCAGGAGTCACGAATTCTGATTACAGTTCTTATACTGGCACTTCTTCTTCAATTTCAATTCGTACTCAGCTTCAACATCAACTGGGATGAGTTCTTCTACCTTTCTAAAGTGCATAAGTACTTAGCGGGTGATGTTATGGCAAGACTACAGTCACTTCATGTCCATGCCTTCACATGGCTTACAAGAGTTTCTGATAACGAAGTCAATCAGATCGTTAGTGCCCGTCTCGTCATGCTTCTCTTACATAGTCTTACAGCCTTTTTTCTCTACCGCATTGCTCACCGTGCGACCGATCGACCAAGTGCGCTTTTTGCTGTGCTCTCGTACCTCAGCATATCGTACGTGATTCGAGGTGGTTCGAGCTTTCGCACTGACCCAATAGCGATCTTTTTCATTCTTGCAGCCTTCGAATTGGTTGTATTTCTTCACCAAACTGCAGTTCGAACACTGTTTGCAGGTATACTTTTCGCTATTGCTGCGATGGTCACGATCAAAACAGCGATTTTTTTTCCTTCATTTCTTTTCATTCTCATCCTGCCAGTCTTCATGAAAGATCGCAGAAGAGAAGCCATCCTTCATTCTGGTTTGGGGTTAAGCGCCACAGTCTTAGCCTTTGCCACCCTCTATTGGCTTCATGACTTTTCTCTGGCTACGACACCTACACCAGGGTTATCCAACACCGCCTCTAACGGATTTGCAAAAACACTATGGGATGCAGGGTTTTTCCCTCAATTTTATGTTTTTTTGAACAGCCTGTTCGATGATTTAGCAATTTGGGCATTCATTATCGCTGGTGGAATGTTGACCATAATCGGGTTGAGACCTTCCCGAAACACCGACCTGTTTGTCCGCCTTGAAATCCTGGCCCTTGCCGTACCTTTTGCAACATTGCTTATCTATCGCAATAGTTTTCCCTATTTCTATGCTTTCTTGCTGGCCCCAGTCTCGATTCTCGTTGCTGTGGCATGGCAATCATTGGGCACACACCTATCTGAGGGACGAGCTCGTATCTCAGTTCCCACGATTAAATACTTAGCAATTGGCATCATCATATTCAATATGGGTATGCAGTGTTTTCTAGGTCCTCGAGACAAGCCCTTAGAGCACCAGCGACAGATCCTACATGTCATCCACCAGATCTTCCCAAAGTCTGTTCCCTATTTTGACCGAAGCTCACTGGTAGCCTCTTTTCCCCAGGCAGGGTTCCTCATGAGCACATGGGGTATGGAGTCGTACCAGTCGGCGGGAAATAGGATATTCGCAAAGGCCATAATGGAAAAAGAACCACCTTTCCTGGTCGCTGATCACCCAGTACTCGATCTTGAGCATAAAGTTTATAAGGCTGATTCCTATAAGAAACACAATCTTTTCGAAGAAGACTATGCGGCACTAAAAAACACTTATATACATCATTGGGGACCAATCTATGTCGCTGGAACTAAGGTCTTGTTAGAAGATCCCGTTCATCCTAGGACGGCCACAATCTCAGTTGGGGGCCCATATACCCTCGAAGCAGAGAGCCCGGTGATGATTGCGGGAAGGATTGTACAACCAGGAGAAAGTGTAATGTTGAGCCAAGGCTCTCATGAAATCTCCTCTCCTCATACGTCACTTCCAGTAACATTGCGTTGGGGGCAAGGCCTCAATAGACCATCCGAACCAGCTCCTGATAAGCCTATATTCTTGGGGTTTTAATAGGATTACTTAAGGCACAATCATGATCTGGCCGAAAGGGAATATATGAAGTTGATCGTTCAAATTCCTTGCTATAACGAAATTGCAACACTATCAGACGTGATTGCCGATATCCCACAATCATTCGACGGGATAACCAGTGTAGAAATTCTGGTAGTTGATGACGGCTCTACCGACGGGACGGCTGAGCTCGCACAATCGATTGGCGTTGACCATGTGATCCGTCATCGAGGTAATAAAGGACTTGCCCGTACCTTTCAATATGGTATTGAAACGGCACTTGACCTTGGTGCTGATATCATCGTTAATCTTGACGGAGACAATCAGTATAAGGGCGCAGACATTCCTCTTCTGATTGCACCCATCATTGAAGGACGTGCAGACATAGCCCTTGGCGATCGCAGGGGTATGAACAACCCCCACTTCTCTCTACCTAAACGTTTGTTACAGACTATGGGAAGCGCCACTATCAGGCGCATCACACGTCTCAATGTCTCAGATGCGGTCACGGGATTTCGGGCTTTCAGCCGGGAAGCCGCACAGCAAATCGCGATCGTTTCAGAATTCAGCTACACCATAGAGATGCTGGTTCTGGCTAGTGCAAAGCGACTCGCTGTCGTATCGGTTCCCATACGAACCAATCCAAAGACACGAGAATCTCGCCTATTTAAGAACATTCCACACTTTTTGGGAATGTCGGGTATGACGCTCCTACGCAGCTACACAATGTATCGCCCCTTACGCGTATTCTTCTCTATCGGGATACTAGCCATCTTAATCGGGGCGGCACCTATCCTCCGTTTTTTGTTCTTTTTCCTACAAGGTGACGGATCAGGCCATATTCAGTCCCTAGTCCTTGGCGGGGCATTGGTCCTAGCAGGCACGTTCACACTGTTAATAGGCATCGTTGCCGATCTGATCAACTGTAACCGTCGACTCATAGAACAGATGATGATGCGAATTGAGCGCCTCGAAGGAGAGAGGCTGACCCAAACTCATAACCATGAACGAATAAGAACGGCCAATACAGATCACTCTAAATACTTGGGAGTAGGGCCGACATGATCTCTCAGATCCAATAGATAAAATACCTCCCGATTATGGTAAAGCTTTGGGAAAAATCTGAGAAGTCCTCGCAATAGAGGAAGCCCTGGCCTCTGTGTTGCGGTGTTGAATTTCAAGACGCCACCACAATTCGCTGTATCAAGTGCTAGACGAAATAAAGGCTCATAATTATTATCAAAAGACGTATATCAGGTTTCATCGCATTACCATGAATATTCTTGTAACTGGCTCGACCTTTCCACGTTGGAAGAATGACAGTGTGCCTGATTTTATGTGGAAACAAGTTCTGAGCATTCACAAATCGTTTCCAGATGCTCATATTACCATCTTGGCTCCTCATGATCAGAAAGCAAAGCGAGAAGAGATATGGCATGGAATTACCATACGTCGTTTCCAATATTTCTGGCCTACAGGATTGCAAAAACTCGTATATCCAGCCATCTGGCCCAACATCAGACAGAATGTTTTGTTGGTGATGCAGGTTCCATTTCTACTCATTGCTGAATTTTTTTCTGTGGCTTTTTTGATTCTAAGAAAAGATATTGATGTCGTGTATTCTCACTGGTTCATGCCTCAAGGCGTTGCGTGTGGCTTTGCTGCACTTCTGACCAGAAAACCACACGTCTTCACATCTCATTCTTCAGATGTAGAAGTCTTAAATCGCGTCCCGCTACTAGGTACATGGTTAGTTCGTTTTCTTGTGAGAAAGTGCCGAGCCCTCACCGTGGTGAGTCATCGTTCGCACACAAAGCTTAAAACATTCTTTTCCGAAAGTATGTGGAAAGATATAGAAACGAAGGTCAAGATTATTCCAATGGGAGTGGAGCTGAAAGATTGGGCACTGAGACAAGAGCTCGGAGAAAGTCTACGAGCTAAACTTGGCATTGGACAAAAAAAAACTATCTTATTCATTGGCCGTCTCGTTGAAAAGAAAGGAATCGAATATGTGCTTGAGGCTGTAGCCAGCAATCAGCTTAAGAGCTACGATCCAGTCCTTCTTATTGCCGGAGATGGTCCACTCTTGGGAACGCTTCAACGAAAAGTTCAAGAAATAGGCATTCAGAACAACGTATTTTTTTTGGGATACGTCAGTGGAGAGGAAAAAAAGTCATGTTTTGCGGCTGCTGACCTGCTTGTTTTACCTTCGATTATTACTGCTGAAGGTGATGCCGAAGGTTTTCCGGTGGTTCTTATGGAAGGACTGGCAGCAGGAAAAGTCTGCATTGCTACGGAAGTCTCTGGTGCTGATGAAGTATTGAGAAATGGCGAAAATGGATTTCTTGTTCCTCAAAAAGATTCTCAATCATTACAAAAAACAATCAAGCATGCTCTGGCCATGACGCCTGAACAAACTCAATCACTTCGAGAAAAAGCTCTTCAAGCAGCTGAACGCTTTGATTGGTCGCACATAGCCTTGGAACACTATCAACATCTTTTGACGTGACATGAAACTTTCAGCGCCTTGTTATTCACATTACGATTACTGGGGATACTTTCAGAGAGATTACGCAGGATTGTCTGTGCTTGATATTGGAAGTTCGATAGGTTCTTTTCAGAAGTCCTCGAAGTTTCATAATGCCTTGCATAGCCTGAAAGATGCTCGTCTGTATGTTTCACTTGATATAAATCCTGATGCACAGCCGGCTATCCTGGGTGATGCCCACTCAATCCCAATTTCCAACGAAATGTTCGACGTGATATTAGCGAATAATGTGATAGAACACCTTCACGATCCAATAGTCGGGGTCGAAGAAATGAGGCGAGTTCTAAAGCCAGGTGGGTTACTGTACTTTACGGTGCCTTTTCTATATCCAGTTCACGAGGCACCTAACGACTACACGAGACTGACACGATATGGGCTTGAACGTCTTTTTTGCGACTTTTCACGGGTTGAAATTCTACCTCGTGGTGGCTGTTTCTCAATGCTATCACTGTTAGCATTTAAATTGACACATGCGTTAGAACCCATTCGTCTAGGCTCTTGGGCCCGAGCATTTTTCTATCCCTTTCTCTGGATACTCGTAAAAGGCGATCGCTTTGATACAACAGAAGCCTTCACCCGTGTGTTTTTTGGAAGACTGGTAAAATGAATATCCTTATTTTAACCGATTACTATCCACCCGATAAATTAGGGGGTGTTGGAGAAATAGCGAAAAATCTTAAACATGCCTACGAATCATGTGGACACCATGCAACGATTCTTACGACTGGTGAGGAAAAGAAAGCCGAATACACCCAAGGTGTGATCCGCTCGACAAAACAGCTCATATTTGGAGTCTTTTGGAATAATATCATCGCATTACGGATGATTTTAAGAGGAGAGGTTGATGTCATTCATCTACACCAATCCGCCACAACACTTTTCTTGTTGTGCAAACCACTATTTCGACACCTTCTGTTTGTAATTCACTCTTTTCAAGTTTCGTACTTTTCTGAATTTCAAGAAATTAAACCGGTTATGATTGAAGGTCGAACCTTTAGACCGCACTTCAAAGAGTACATGGAAAAATTCTTGTATGCTCCAGTTCATATTGCGCTAGACTTTATTGGCTATGTGTTTTCGGACATCGTCACGGTCGTCAGTAATCCTGGACGTGAAGAATTTTCCCATACTTACGGAAAAGTTTATTCGAAACATATACAAGTGATCCCAAATGGAGTTAGCCCTCTCGAGTTCAACTCTTCGGATACAATGGGAGCATATGGGAGCTTGCAAGAACGCCTTTCAGGAAAAATTGTGCTCACTTATGTTGGAGTGTTCCGCGTACGAAAGAGAGTGTTCAATTTACTGTATGCACTTCGTGAAGTCCTTAAGCAAGACACACAAGTTGTGCTCCTGCTCGTTGGGGGCGGGCGAGGATATGAAGGACCAATTCGCGACTTAGCCCGAGAACTGGGAGTTGAAGAACACGTGGTCTTTGTTGGAAGTGTCCCTAATGAGCACATTTCTCAACTTCTTAATCTGACTGACGTGTTCTGCATGCCTTCTGCTTATGAAGGCATGCCCATCGCCATTCTGGAGGCCATGGCAATGGGGAAACCAGTCCTAAGCTCAAAAGTCTCAGGGATGAATGACCTCATTCAAAATGGGGAAAACGGAATATTAACTCCTGTCGATGACATTCAAGCTATCGTTCAAGCACTCGAAGGGCTCGTATCGAATCACGAGTGCCGTCGGAGACTAGGCAACCAGGCACGGAAAGACATTATCAAGAAATACAGTTGGAACATCATTGCGCAGAAATATTTAGATCTTCTCCCAGCACGATGAATATCTTATACCTTCCAGGCTATCGTTATCCCGCATCGCTTCAAGAACCACTTACGTGTGGAGATCTTCGATATAGCTTTAACCTTTCTCAAGGACTAGCCCGAAAAGGAGTTTCAGTCACAGTTCTTTCACGGAAGAGAAACGGTGATCCTCTTGAAGACATATTAAATGGGGTGAGAATTCTTCGTTATCAAAGCGAATTACCTGTGATCTTCTCAACAAGCTTTGATATTAGTCCGTCTCGCGCAAAACTTTTTAGATCACTACTAAAACACGTAAATCTTGTCATTTGTAATTCCCCGTTATCGTTAGAACTCTGTCATAAACTCACAGTTCCTCTTGTGTATATCTGTAGTGGTTTAGAAGACATAAAGAATTATTCACATTCAATAAAAGAAATTTTGTCATTATGGGGAATTAAGATACTTCGAGATCCATACAAAAAGTTTACCTGGGAAAAGGCCGCTTACGTGAATACGACTGCAGAGCAAGAAGACCACACCCTAGAACGTCTTGGTGTTCCTAATAACAAGATCCGTACGATTGGCCCGAGTGTCGATACAAGTCGATATTATCCTCAGCCGGATCACTCCAAGCATAAGCTCCGCACTTCGCTCGGTTTAGACTTCGAAGAAAAATTAATCATTTCTGTTTCAAGGTTTACACCAGCCAAAGGTCTACTGGAAACTCTACGAGGATTTGCCTCCCTCTGTAAGCAACGCAATGATGTGCGCTTATTGATTATGGGAGTACATCATTCTCATGCTGACACGTATTTTCAAAGCGTCCTCAACGAAATCAAGCAACTTAGTATTGAAGACCATGTCATAATCCGTGAGAATATCCCAGAGGAACAACTCCCGCTCTACTACAGTCTTGCTCGAGTGTCGTCTGTGTTTTCCGTTAAATACGATCCTCTGCCAACCGTGCTCATCGAAAGCATGGCTTGTGGTGTTCCAGTCGTATCAACCCACTACCCAACCCGCACACAGATCATCACTGATCAGGTTGATGGTGTGTTTGTTCAAGAAGGCCGAATAGATCAATGGGTTTCTAGCGTTCAAAGAATCCTTGACGATCATGACTGGCACCGCAAGCTTCAATTAGCGGGCCTCGAAAAAGTAAAAGCAAAATTTGATGTCAATCGGATTGTCGATCAATATATGGAGCTGTTTCAAACATTATGAGCAATCCTCACCGTCCAAAGCATGTTCCTTCATGCCTGATCTGGGGTGGCTGGTATGGCAGTCGAAATATTGGAGATACAGCTATCCTTCTAGGGCTAAAAGAGTTGATTCAGAACGTCAATAAAAATACCGATGTCTACATACGAGCGCTTTCCACTGACATCGACTACACTTCGACCAATGGAGTGACAGGCGAGCCAGCCCTCATCAAGAATGATGTTTTTCGGCCATGGACTTGGCTTCGTATACTCAACATATTTAGGAAGCCTGATAGAATTATCGTGAGCGGTGGCACTCCAGTCTTTGATCACTCGCACGCCATCCGAACCCTATACTTATTTCTTCCTGTCTTATTTCGAAAACCATTTGTCATATTTGGTGCGGGAATTAAACAAATCAACAGTTGGTATGGGCGCCAATATATCCCTTATTTTTTAAGGAAAGCAGAATATGTGAGTGTCAGAGATGATAACTCCAAAGACATTCTGTGTACTCTGGGGGTTCAAAATGTATTTCTCACAGCTGATTCCGCATTTTTGGCTCGCCCTGCTCAGAGCAGTGAAGTCGACAGGTTCCTATCAAAATATGGTGTAGACCCGCAGGAATCGCTATTAGTTGTCACACCCCGGCTCCTGTCAACGCATCGCAAGCAACTTTATCTTGAAGAGCAGATGGATCGAGACGTCATTGAACAGACACCACTGAAAATTGCTAAAGCACTTTCTTCCATTGCTCCCAAGTTTGATCGGGTGGTCCTTATGGCAATGCATTTCTATGGACCTGATAGTGATGTGCCTATCATGAAGGAAATCATGCGAGCAACCACTGCGACTAATATGGTCTTCCTCGACCAAGAGCTGCGACCAGAAATAGCCATTGCCTTGTTTCGACGCGCTCACATCGTTTTAGGAATGCGGCTTCACTCCCTGTTGTTATCTTTGTCAATGGAAACCCCAGCGGTTGGCATAGCATATGAGCGTAAAGTGACTGAACTGTTTAGAAGACTGGAGTGCCCTGAATATTGTTTAAATCTTTTTGACTTCACAGCGGAAGATATCATCACTAAATTAGAGCAAGCTTTGAAAAATCATGAGAATACCACTCATCATATCCGAGCACGAGTTTCAGATTTACGCGGGAGTATTTTGGAAAGTGCGAACAAAGCGCTGCGGTTTAGGGACTATAAGCATGATTAATTGGCAACGCTGGGCATCACTATTCTTTTATGCTGCATTTTTGATTTTTCTTACTCATTATTTGCAAGGACTTGATTTTAGCAAGATGGCGTCACTCAAGCTCGCACCAGTGTATCTCCTTTTTGCTCTTCCAATTGCACTCCTGGTTCGGTTTATGTTGTCGATGGCATGGATGTTACTGATTAAACAATATGGAGAGAATGTGAATTCATATCTCAAGCTTAACTACGTGTACGCGAAAGCGTGGTTAGGAAAGTATATTCCGGGTAAAGTCGCATGGATAGCCGGTAAGGTGTATTTTGCAGCCGAACAGGGAATAAGCAAAAAAATCCTTGCAGTAACAACCGTCATAGAAGCAGGAATTCAGATGATGACTGCCCTTGGGGTCGCCTTTCTCTTTTTACTCCTTTCAGGACAGTTTTCGGAAATAGATTTTCGCTTGGTGATTTTTTCGGCAATTAGTTTCGTAGCAATCCTACTCCTTTTTATCCCGCCCATTTTTAATTACTGTGTTTCAACTGCTTTATTAATCATAAGAGGCAAGCAGTTGAGTGAGGATTTAAAACTGAGGGTCGCTCCCTTTTTCCAGATCAATGGGTTATACGCACTTACACACGCTCTTGGAGGTATTCCCTTCTTCTGCTTAATTAAGGCCATCTATCCAGAACTTGAGCTAAACTCATTTTTCTACCTAGGTGCGGTGTCTCTTCTATCTGGAGTCATTGGAACACTTGCGATATTTGCTCCAAGTGGACTAGGGGTACGCGAAGGAGTACAGCTTTTGCTTCTCACCCTAGTTTTACCCAAAGAAATCGTCGTTCTTGCAGTTCTAGTTTCGCGTATCTGGTCCGTTATGCTTGATCTACTCTTCTACGCTATCAGTTTGGTTCTTTCATATTCCAAACGTCCTTTGGCTATCACCACCTCCTGAACCATTCCTAGTTTCCCTATTTGCAGATTATAAAAAGCCTTCGAATATATTAGAGAAGGGATCATTCTAAATTCCGTATCTCACCTAAGATATTCCACGTAAATAACTTAACTAGTATCTTTCATCAACTACTCATTACTTACTACACAGTTGAAACCTAATTGCATGAAAATTCTTGTAAGGTACCTCTCATTACTAAAATTTTCCCCGATCAATATAAGTAGGAACAGATTGCTATGTACTGAAGGAAACATGAGTGCGTCAAGAATATTCAGATTTTTCCGACTTATATACATACGAGGAAGATGATTTCTCGCGACTATCCAAGACATGAATGACAAAGATTGAAGTGGATCCATGTCGGATGATGACCTTGAAATCTGTGCCTCAGCCTACAAGGCAAAAAATCACTGGGTGAAGTAGAGGAATAGCGAAGAATTTACGACATTCATCAAAAACGTTATCTTCTTAAACATGTTTGATTTGGCAGGTCGACCATGCAGCAGCCCCACTCACTTCTCGAAAAATCAGAAATACAAGCCTCTGGCATCCATCCTACGAACCTGAATCTACCCAATTTTCTTACCTGTACGCGAATTGTTTTAATTCCGGTATTTATCGCACTTTTTACAGCCCCCTCCTCATCACGATCACTCGCAGCGGTGAGCATCTTTGGAGTCGCGGCGCTCACGGATTTTTTTGATGGTTATTTGGCTCGAAAATATTCGCAAGTGACAACCCTCGGCAAATTGCTCGACCCTGTTGCTGATAAATTGTTAGTCACAGCCGGCCTTGTGGTACTCGTCCAGTATCAGCAGATCGAGGCTTGGCTCGCATTTGCCATTATCGCGAGAGAGCTGAGCGTCACGGGTCTGCGCACGGTTGCAGCAGCAGAAGGCTTGATTATCCCTGCTGATACGTTGGGGAAAGTTAAAACATTTTTCCAAATTTGCGGAATCATCTTCCTCTCACTCCCTACGTTTACTGTCAATCAAGCATTCGAGGTCCATAGTCTAGGCGTCGTCCTTCTTTACCTCTCTCTCATGCTCGGCATATTGTCTGGCCTTCAGTATCTCTCTGCCGTTCTACCGAAATTAGGGATAGGCAGGGCTACTCACAAGAAAATGTGACTCCATTCATATTTCTATTAGGCAATCACCCCGGAGCGTGCCTACATGGCGAACAGTTTTTCAACTTTTTGGCAGTCTTGTCAGTCAGCACTTAGCGATGACAAACATTCATCTGTAGAACCAGTTTCTGTCACAACCCTTGCACTTCGACATGGGTTTCTTCTTCTCATCACGCTTTTTGCTTTTAGACTTGAAAAAATCTTTTATATCCAGCTTGATCTCGGTGTAAAAGATTGGGCTGTCATACTCTTGCCTGAAGTGGGGACCGTCTTGCTCATTGAAGCTCTCCTATTGACGTTCGCCCTTGTCTTTCGAGCCGTAGGGCATCGGGCAATCTCGATCGTGTTTCATGCCAGCCATGCGTTACTCTATATCATTGCTGTTGTTGAACATCAATTTTTGATGAAAACGGGTACACAGATTGACATTTCTCTGATCTCTTACACGACTCGACATGCCGGTGAACTGTCGGCTGTC
The DNA here is from genome assembly GCA_965223675.1 of Nitrospirales bacterium. Lineage (GTDB taxonomy): Bacteria > Nitrospirota > Nitrospiria > Nitrospirales > UBA8639 > JAGQKC01. The sequence continues at coordinate 2,279,962 of OZ245013.1, forward strand.
GTTGGGAGCGGTATCGATGCAGGACTGATCATTCGGATTGTCGTGGCCGCATCTTGCTTTCTGTTAGCCTGTCAAGTCACTCTGCAGCAAGTATGCCGTTCTCATCTCAAACCAACCATACTGGTGATAGCGATTGTCATTTCTCCATTTCTCATCATCCTGTCTCAGCCACCCGGAGGGACGGGCACTCCATTTTCTACAAGAATCTTTGTAGACTTTTTCTTTCCTCTCTTTAAACAACGAGTCGCACAAGCAGAAACACTCGTCTCACCTCAACCAATATATGAGCCTCCTACCTTACTGAGCGATACACCAGCACGCCGCCCGAATATTGTACTCTTTGTCATGGAGTCTTCACGAGCAGATGTGTTTTCTCCCTACTCTCCAGGGAACGATAAAGCCGCAACACCATTTTTTTCTCAGCTCGCCACACAGGGGTACTTGTTTGAGAACGTCTATACGACCGTTCCCCATACATCTAAGGCTTTGACTGGAATACTGTGTGGCATGTATCCACGTTTGCAGCAAACAATCAGTGAATCAGAGCCGACATCTCTGCCTTTACGCTGTCTCCCTCATCTCTTACATGAGTTAGGCTATCGAACAAAATTTCTTCAGACTGCGAAGGGGGAATTTGAAAATCGACCAGGCCTGTTACAGAACATAGGTTTTGATTCGTGGGAACTCCAAGAAGACGTCAGCGACGGGTATCAAGAGGTGGGCTATTTCGGGCTAGACGAATTCGCCATGCTCAAGCCCACGATCCGTTGGATCAATTCTGAAAAAATTCAGCCATTTTTCTTAACGTTACTGACCGTCTCGACGCATCATCCCTATCAAGTCCCAGGGATGAAGGAGTGGCCCGAGGCCGAAGAAGAGTTCGCTAGTTACCTGCAAGCCATTGCCTATCAAGACCGATTTGCGAATTCACTCTTTGAGGAGTTAGAAAAAGATGATCTCTTAACCAATACCGTCTTGATTTTTATTGGTGACCACGGAGAGGCGTTTGGTGAGCATTATCGCAAACAACATGATGTCGTGCCTTACGAAGAAGGCATTCGCGTCCCATTATTGGTGTATGGACCGCAATGGCTAGGTCCGATTGGTGCCCGGGAAGGCCTTCGACACCATATTGATCTTCTTCCAACCGTCTTGGAATTCCTTGACGTACCATTCAAAGGGAAACTGCCAGGGAAAAGCCTTTTCACGACTGACGGACATCCGTTTGTTGTCTCTTCATGTTGGTACACAGATTACTGTCTGGCACTACGACAGGAACACTGGAAGTTTATCTACCACTATGGTCGTCTGACACCTGAAATTTTCGATCTGAAGACTGATCCGTATGAAACTATTAACCGAATCAATAACGTTCCTCAGAACATCGAAACAGAGGCCTGGCATAATATGCTCCAGCTTAAAGCCTCAGTTGATGGGTATTATGATCGTCTCAACGGAACTTGAGTTACCGTTCATTGAGAGACACTTCTATTAAAGCGCCAATACTTTTCGCGGGATAGGCTCCACAGAAAACGTCACAGACGCCAACCCGAACGGTTCTCCATCTAACTCCATATCGCTTTTCTCATGAGCGCGGACCTCAATCTTCTCCGCGGAATACATCATCACACCATCCATTTCGCTAAGGGTCCCTCTGAATAGTCCGCATGCGTAGCGAACGATCTGGCTTCGACGGTCTCCCTTAAGCAAAGCCACTGACAACTTCGGCACGCAATGATCAGCATTTTTAAACATCGGATGCGGACCAGCAAAATAGGGGCCTTTGCTCACTATGACTCCGACAATACGTTCTTGAATTTTTTTGCCATCGACCACCACTTCGTACGTGGGGATACGATACTGTGGAAGCTCCCATAACGCTTGCATCGCGTAGGCTCCTTCATGAAACCGCTTCTTAAGCCATGGAGAAACCCGAGCCACGACCGATGCATCGAAGCCAACCGATCCTACGCTCACAAAGGGACGCGAATTAGCTTGACCGAAATACACATCGCGAGTCACTCCTCGCTGTAACACCGTCAACCATGTATCGATTGATTGAGGGATCGATAAACCATGGGCCAGGAGATTGATTGTCCCTGCCGGATACAATCCGATTGGGACAGAAGGTGGGATGTCGGCTATCGCGTGAAATAAAGTTCCATCGCCTCCAATACAAATCACGGATCCCCCAGTTTTTCCTAACTCACGCACAAGAGCTCTATCCACTAATTGAGCCTGGATGATGTGAAAGCCTTTTCTGGAGAGATGTTGAATGACCGCCGCAGCTCTGCGTTGAGCCTCACGACGTCCGGATCCTGGATTATGGAGCACAAGAGTATTTGCAGGAGAAAACATGTGCTGGGTTCGCATACAATTTTGGAGTTCTGTGCGTGAGGGATTGTCGAATACACTCTAGGAAGGTGAGTGTGGTGTTCGTTTCCCCTTTGTTGAACTGGATGTCCCGGATGTTTCTTTTTCTATCTGATCGGTCACGCGTAGAAATTCATATGGGCGGTCCATAGTCGAAAAATAGTTCTCATCATCGAGTAGGGGAAATTGTTCATCAAAATAATAATTCAGAATAAGCCTAAATGTATTGACTGGAGTGATTTCAGGATACAGCCCAATCTCCTTCCCGTCAGGGATGTAATAGGCATTGAGAATCGACATCCGTTCTTTGAACGATGTATGACTCGGGTCCCGCCAATCAAGATCTGCGCCTGGTCCATGATCGGCCTGCAGAATGATGATTGTGGGTCTTTTCGCTTCCGAGAGAATTCCTTGAATGGCCGTGGTGATATATTCGTTCAGTGCATGTAATTGTTCGATATAGCGAACCCTGTATTCTTCGGCGCTGACATTATAGTGGTATCGATACTCGCTACCATCTCTGAAAGAAAATGTATGGTCTCGCTGCCACTGATTGTCTTGACGGCCTAAGACAAAAGGAGGGTGAGGAGCCACGAAATGCGCGAAAACAAATTGAGGATGATCATCTTCTATAATTTTTGGGAGAGAGTTCGCGATAGAGACGATACGAGTCTTATGCACATCATAAAGAGAGTGACCATACAACGTTTCCATTGCTGCGGGAATAGGAGTTTGCATGAGAAAAAAACTCTCCCATTCCGTCAATGACCTATCTGGAATAATATAGTTATCGGCCTCACGTAGCTCAGTAAAGGAGATACCAGAGCCAAAAGCCACCGTATGATATCCCTGTTTCTTGAGAAACACCATCAGTCGATTTTCGCGAATCAACTCTCTAAGTGGATCACGATTGTTAGAGTCCGTTTCAATTTTTACTGACAACCTATCAAGGTATTGAAAATTTAAGGATGAAGATAACGACAGCACCGTTTGCGCATAATTGGATCGACTCTTTCTAGCCACATAAAACCCATCCTCTGTCAGTGCCTGTATGAACGGTGTATTGTCATAGTTGTATTGCTCCCTCAACACATCGTCCCTTCCATAACCGTCAAGAATGATGTAATAGATATGAGGATAGATAATATTTTCACTTTCTTTTTTAGGATTGTGCTTTGAGAGTTGACTCTCAAGCAGAAGTAGCCTTCTATCATGAACTGCCGCATGACTGTCCGCTGTAGAGACCTGAAGACTCATCAGTTGAATGGCCAGAAGACTTCCTAATTCAACTCCTAATAGACACCACCCAGTGATATTGAGAATTTTGGTTGCTTGATCTAGAGAATTTTTCAAGTAATAGACCATCAGACATGCGATGATCCAGATACTTACGGGAATAAACATGCCGAACTCCTGGTCCCCGACAAAGATCATATTCCCGAAATGCTCTACCTGGAATTGATAGGAAAACAAGAGTCCTGTCATCACCGACGTCAACAAAGCACCCAGCTTCCAATTTTTAAGAACCATTCCCAGGAGGAACCAAATGGCTAACGTACAGACCGACGTGAAAACAAGAGCTCGTAGGATATCAGGAAATCCCACTTCTCCCATCTTGGTATGAGGTACATACGAGGCAAGTACGATCCACAAGGCAAAGGTCATTGGATAGAAAATCAGTTGAGGCTTCATCTCTTCAGTTCTTCAGTGCAAGAAATATATGTACTTGTTTCCCTCGACTACGGAGGACAATCCTTAGTCTTTTTTCGGTTATAAATGATCGTTCCTAAACTCAACCGGCGATTTAGTCTTGAAGGTTTTACCGAATTCAGGAGTTTTCAAAAAGAGATGACTTGGGATGAGAAAAGATCACGACGAAGAAAGGGGGAATTGGAAGCAGCAATTCACCTCGCGCATGAATAAAAGCTAATAGCCTACCAACTCTCAGCTTTCACCAAGAACTGGCTCCTTGAAGAGATACGGATGAATTGAATTTGCCTTCTGAAACTTAGGAGGACTCTTTCCTAGGGGGATTGACTTCTGCAAGTCGGGCATAGGCTTTAGACGCGGCACGACTTTTGGGATAGGTACGGACAAGTTGACGAAACATGGAACGAGCTGAAATAGGATCTTGAAGACCCAGGTGAGAATAACCAATTTTTAATAGAGCCGCAGGTACCTTATTGCTAGTCGAATAATTTTTCACAACCTGCTCAAACTCTCTGATAGCCAAAGCATATTGCTGCTGTCCGTAATAACACTCACCAAGCCAATACTGGGCATTCGACGCCAATGAAGAGCGAGGATAATCCTTGAGAAACTGACGAAATCCCTGAAACGCTCCCTGCAGATCACCTGCTCGCAACTTCTCGTAGTGTTGCTGATAGAGGATTACGGCACCCTCGTTTGATCTCGTGCTCGGTAGAGGCAACGATCGACTAGGCACGATCTTGGAACGGTCTAATTCTTCAAGAGCATGTTGAGTTAATTTATGCTCAAACAGCTGACCTTGAGCCTGAAGTGGATCAGGAGACCGTTCCTCAGCTGCCTTACGTTGAGAAAAAGAAATATTTGCGATTGAATCCCGAAGCTCTTGAGCAGGCGTGGCAGAAGGTACGTGGCCCAAGAGAGTACCAGAGGTAACCCGATTCTGAGAGGTACCCTCCGAATCAGTCTTAATCCGAGCAATCTGAGAAAGTTTTCGTTCATGGTCATCGAGTCGATCTGCAAGCGTTTGACTTACTTGCTCAAACGCGGAGACAACACTATCAACACTCTTTTTCACCTGTTCCCAATTTGCCTGGGCCACATCTCTATTATCCGTCTGATGGTTCGTGACATTTACCAATTGGGTGCTCGTTTCCACTAATTTGGCTTCTTGATCCTCCAACGCCCGATGCACAGAATCTAAAACAGTCCTAAAATCAACGAACGATCCTTGAAACTCATTGAGTTTCTGGGCTTGCGAAGTCAGCACCTCGTTTTGCTGAAGAATCTGCTGCTTCAAGTGTTCCACATCAGAGCGCAGATCCTGTTCACGAACCTGAGCATCTTCGCGTGTCTCGACAATTTCTTGACCAAGATTTTTTATTTGGTGTTCGACAGATTTCAAATGATGTTCACTTTGATCAATCGCGCCTCGGACTTCAAATAAATCTCCGTCTTTAATTGTCGTCACTTGATCCATGACTTCTGCTCTAGCCGAGAGCAATTCCTTAATCTCGGCTCGTTGTGTAGCGATAATCCCATTCGCTTCCTGAAGAGCACGATTCGCATCTTCGACAGCCTGTTGAAGCTCCACCTTACTCTTATCTAGCTTGGAAATGCGTGCATCTAAATCACGTTTCATTCGTACGACATCTGCCTGCTGAGCCATACACCCACTGCTTAACACACAGAACAGAAGAATCAGAAAGATGGCACACATTTTCCGGACGCTCTTCATGATGTCATTCCCAATGTTAGATTTGAGCCTAGAAAAGAAAAATCAACTTAATCAACGGATTCATGCTCATCATCCCACAACCTTGAATCGGCCACCTTTATCCCGAGCAAAAAATGGGCTCGCCGATTTTCTTGAAAACATACTTCAGAATTTTCGCGACAGAGTGGATTGTCTTTCCCATAGGACATGACCGTCAATTGAGTCGGAGACACACCAAGGCTGGCCAAATAATTCCGAACACGCAACGCACGTTTTTCCCCAAGGACGTAATTATACGCTCGCGTCCCCCGCTCATCACAATGACCTTCAATCGTTACCGCATTCTCCGGATTCAACCTGAGAAATTCGGCATTCTTCGATAGTGCCAGCCTGGCTTGTTCCGATAACTCCCAGCTATCCAATTCAAAATATATATCCTCAAGTCCTGATTGATGGCTCATGAGTTCGGCTTGCCGCCGTTGTTGCCAATACTGCCTGGCAAGGTCCGCTGAAGTAAGAGGTTTGATCTCGGAACCTTTTTCTTCTAACGGTTCTTGTGTCAATACTCCATCGTTGAGAAAATCATAATCATTTTTATTCTTTCCAGTTGCAAGATTTTCCAACTCTAACGGAGAATGGTCAGCGGCCAATTCGTCAAGAGAAGAGAACTGATCAAGATCTGACACATCCATCCCCATCTTCTTCATTTTTTGGGGATGGGAAGTTCCATAAACCGAGCGATGCCCACATCCACTTAATGAAAAGCTCATTGAGAGCAGTATGACAATGATGAAGAGTGATCGATAGTACAAACCTTGGTCATTCATGCCTGTCAAGCTCCTTTCATCGCTCTGTTCGTACAGTATGAATTGGAATCTTCGGGATAGCAGAAATTCCCACAACATACTCAATGCAAAAACAAGACCAAGCAAGAATTCTAGAATCGCAATTACTGATTTCTGCGGCTTCCTCAATGTCGTCACACTAGACATTTACCTCCAAATGATACGAGGTAAAGCGAGCAGTTTTCCTAAAAACGCTTGTTCTCTCAACAACATAATGTCTTGCAACCAGCAGAGAGTATGTCGTGACGAACTTTAAAGACTCCATATGTTCTGGGTGAAGAGTTTCATCTGAACTACCGCTGAGCTGTCCGGTGGTGAAAATAGACGATATGAGTTAGCTCCGAAGCATTTTCTCAACATCCGTGACATTTCTCCAACTCTCACCCACATGAGATACAGGAAAATTCCAGAAGCTAGGAGAAAGAACTGAAACGGGATCTACGCGCAATTATTCAAACTAATAAAGGGAGAGAAAAATTTAGGAAGGATCTGAGACATACTGTCTATCATCCCTGGACAAAATCGCCCAAGCCTGCCCGCCAAGATCCTTGGCTTTATACATAGCACGATCGGCTTGACGAAGGAGCTCTTCAGGCTCTACAGCATCAACTGGGAAAAGCGCAATACCAATACTCGTTCGAACCTGAAAAATATGCTCATCGATTTCGATAGGGGAAACAATACAATCTAAGACTTTTTGTGCCACATGTTGTGCATCCGTTGGATGTTCAAGATCTTGTAGGAGCAAGGTGAATTCATCACCACTCAGACGCGCCACCGTATCCGTGGCCCTCACACAATGCATAAGCCGTTCCGCCACCGTCTTGAGTAACTGATCACCAGCCCCATGTCCAAATTCGTCATTGACCTGTTTAAAACAGTCAAGGTCAATGAAGAGAACTGCGAGCAATCGTTGATGACGACGGGCTTGGGCTAGCCCTTGTTCCAGCCGGTCTTGAAACATCGCGCGATTGGGAAGATCAGTAAGAGGATCATGATAGACACGATGAATGATTTGAGTTTCTGCCTCTTTTCGACTGGTGATATCCTGAAGAATAGAAACGATGTTCGACACACGCCCGTCTTCAGTTACGAGTGGAGTCAACACCTCTTCCACAGTGTACTCTCGACCGTCTTTTCGAGTTGCCGTTGCTTCGACCTTCCAAGATTGAGCCTGAGCATCTTGCCGAGAAGCCTGTTTTAATAAGAGTCGAAACTGCTTGGATTGTGAAGAAGGAAGTATTGTGCCAATCACATCTCCAGCAGGATACCCGGTCATTCGACAATAGGCATCATTTACCCACTCGATTTTCCCTTCTGGATCAGCGATACAAACCGCATGCTCTGCATAATTCAACGCCTTTCCCTGAAGACGTAAATGGTCATAGTTTTGGGCTAAAAATATGGCTTTGCTGATATGCGCGCCTAGTTGTTCCAACCATTTGACAATACTGGGATCAAACGCATCTGCCTGTTGAGAACAAATGGCTAAGACCCCCAACACTTGGTTATCCACGGATAAAGGTACGACAATTTGGGAGTCAAACCCTTCCGAGCAAAGCCATTGAACTCCTTGAGGGTCATCCGAAGAATAACGGTTCAACACTTGCGTCGTCTTCTGTTGAATCGCCTGCTTCACCACATTTGATTGTTCATCGCGATCGTTTAACGGTCTTTGTCTCTCCGGACGAGACAGAGAAGCATCTCCATTATGAGCAAGAATACACACCGACCCTCCAACTTCTTTCGTTCCAATCCAAACCAAAGGATATCCAAAGGTTTCAACAAGACGGCGACAGAGGATGAACAAAGCTTGCTGAACCGTCATCCCGGAGAGGAGCAATTGGATAAGCTCATTCGTAAACTCTTGAGCCATAATCCCATGCTGATGTTCGGTGACATCCCAAAACAGCCAATGGATACCAACCAGTTTGCCATCAGTATCTCGGAGTGCTGTCAGCGTACAAACAACAGTACGTGAAGACTGCGAGTGAGGAATGACTTGAATCTCCCCCTGCCAACTTTGAAGGTCTCCATTTAGGGTTTGTAAGCGTTTTAACAAATTCGCCCAATGGTCCTCGGCAATCATGCTTGATAAAGACACGCCCATTAACTGGTGCTGAGAGAGATGAAATAGCTGCGCTGCGTGTGGATTGGCCATCTGTATGATGCCATCAGACGATGTCACAATATGGCTGTCGGGAATACCGTTTAAAATGTCTTGCGCTGGTTGAACAAAAGATAGTGATGAACCATTTTCACGCGCCCGATGGGTAAGTTGAGGAGTTTTATCCTTCGTCAACTCCAATTGGGGCATCTTTTGAAGAACAGATTCTAATTGATCGACAGCAAGAGATAATGGGTGTTCTAGCGAGGGAGGCAATGGAACATTTTGAGATTCCAAAGCCTGAAGAAGCCGAGAAAGCTTATATTTATATGTTTCCAGTGGAGATGGATACACTTGGCTGCTCGCGTTAGATTTCGAAGATCTCATAGCTATGGCTATCTATAGTCATATGTCCCCTCTTCCAGTCAAGAGCCTGCTGAGCCAAGAGGAGTTGTCTGCTACGTGTCTTGCCTTCTACGCTTTAAAGCATCTTATACGATATCTGGACAAAAACATCCACTCCAGGGACTTATCCAACCATCCGAGAATCTAAGATTAGATGTCCAGCCTCAACGTCTCGCTGCGCCTGATTATAACGTTCCGGAGTTCCAACGTCAGACCAATATCCAGAGTGAATATATCCCATAATGGTGGCTCCGTCTTTCAACTCAGTCACATACGCATCAATAATGGAAGATTTTTGACCAAAAGGACAATGGACAAGCACTCGAGGGTTCAGGATATGGACTCCCGCAAACATTCGCTTGTGTACGTTTGAATATTCATGATGATCAGATCGACCTTGCCCATTGATCCTCAGCACTTGATTACTGCTCGTAGTTTCTACCACTCCCCATTGTTCCACTTGAAGATCATCTCTCAAGACCATCGTAACCTGGGCTTGAGACGTTATATGGCTTCTACGAACCTCTTTAAGATCTATTTCAAGGAGCGTATCACCGTTCAACACAAGAAAATCCTCTCCCTGAAGAAACGATTCCGCAGCCTTCAACCCTCCACCAGTTCCAAGAATAGATGGTTCTTGCGAGTAGGATATCCGCATGCCCCACTGAGTCCCGTCCCCTAATTCTTGCTGAATCAGATGGCCTAGATAATGCAGGTTGATCATCACCTCGTCAATGCCATGCTGCCGAAGAAGCAAGAGGTTCCAAACAATAAGTGGAGTCCCGCCTACCGGCAAAAGCGGTTTGGGAAGCGTATTCGTCAATGGACGCAGGCGAGTGCCAAATCCCGCTGCGAGTATCATTGCTTTCATACATTCATTACCTATAAGGACCATTCAGGAACGTAAGGTGAGAGATGTGTGAACAGTCTTTCTAAGTCTGAATACTTGTCAACGTTACGTCGCACGTATCCCAACGTTCGAGGGATGTCCGCAAGAAATTTGGAGTTCTGCTTCACACGATCAATATAGACAAACCGACCTGCCGCCTTGAGATTGCGCTGAATACTGGTGTAGTCAAAGAGTCGGCGGAATGCTGCACGATCCGTCAGCCACATACTTTCTTGTGTCGTATCATCCAATTCTGCACACATTCCCTGAATGTAACGATCAAGCATCTGGCCTATCATCTGCTCCTCAAGAGCAATATATGAATCTCGAAGGAGAGACGCCAGATCATAGGTCGCCGGCCCCAGCAATGCATCTTGAAAATCAATGACGCCTAGTCGTTCACCATCCACCATTAAATTCCGTGAATGATAATCTCGATGTGTAAAGACCGGAGGTTGCGCAACCATGAACTCGGCGATTTTTCGAAATTCTTCACGAATTACCACATAATCGTCGGCACACATAGGTTTTCCTTGACGAGCCACCACCCCATACTCCAAAAAATGTTCAAATTCCCACATGAGCAGAGGGATATCAAAGGCTCGCTTGAATGCAAGGCAAGATGAATGTTCACGAGAAGTCGCACGCAGATGAATCCGCACCAATGTGTCAATTGCCTGAGCGTAGAGACGTTCAAGTGTCAGCTGATCACCAGTCGTACAAACTTCAGCCAACGTCACATCCCCAAAATCTTCCAGATACAAGAGGCCAGCATGTTCATCATGGTAGAACAAACTCGGAACAGCAATATCCAGTGATCGAAGATGTCTGAGGATATTGAGAAAAGGAAGTTCGGTAATATCTCCCTTCGTTCCACTCACCGCTTCTTCTGAAGCCTTGAAACTTTCGGGATCTGCAAGCTGCATGAGAATAAGTGAAGATATCCCGGCATGCTGAAGAGTCAGTCGGTAATATCGTCGATTAGAAGCATCACCGGCTAATGGCTGGCAAGTAGCCAATTGAGCAGAAAATGGAAGGCGCGTTCTTATCGTCTCAGAAAGCAGTGTCACATCCGGTGAAGAAAGGCTGGTCGATTTATGGCTCTTCATGAAAACAGATTATACGAGCGTCCCTCGCTTGTGTCACCGCTCCTAATTCGACCTGTCACTCAAAATCTGTTCAACATAAAAAAGGCCTCTGCGCAAGCAAAGGACTAAGGATGCACTCTCTCTCAACTATTGTTGTGTGCCTATAGCCGTTTCAGTGATACCGAGACGAGAACGCGCCAACTATAGTTCCAAGCGATCAAATATGAATAACCCTGCGTCATTCCTCATTTCAAACATGAGGACGTTACTTGAATCGGCTATCGCTCAATGTTGATATCCACGACGTCATAGGCAACATCAAGCATACGTCAGGAGATTCAAGCGGGTATCACCTTCCAAAGTATGACTAGTGATACCGAGTTGAAAGCTTGGACGCCTGTGATCACCATGTCGGTTGGTTTGCTGCTGCAATCTCGAATGTGAATCGAGGAGCCAGTGGTGCTCTTCGTGATCGTGTCCACGCATGGTTCACCTGGACTTAGACACCTAACAAGAGATGTATCAAGAAAGGTTCTGAGCCATCAACATCGGATGTATGAGACGTGAGCCTGTGGCCTTGCATCCTATCGTGTCTAAGCATACCTGCTTGCAACCATTGGGATTCGCTATGAATGTGGCACACCCTTTTTGAATCGCCAAAGGCCAAATCCAACTAGACCAGTTCCAAAGAGCACGAGTGTTGCCGGCTCGGGAACTTGCCCTCCAGAAGGGAGCCCGCCTTGTGTCGACCAGTAACTGATGTGAGAAACTCCAGCCTGCTTTCCACCACCATTAGTCAGATCCAGAGTATCCCAACTGCCAGACGTGCTGGCAGGGATAACAGCAAACAGATTAAAAGAATTTGCACCCTTGACCGTAATAAAATTGGCAAAGTCCGGAATATTCCAGATTCCACTTTTCCCACTAACGGCAGACCCATAGCCTCCATCACTTTTCCCTAAAAGCGTGAGATCAGTAAAAACAAAGCCAGCACTTTGAATTGCAGCCTCGACGTTCACCTCATTGTCTAGACCTCCAGGATTTGGCGAGGAACTGTTGACACCACCAAACAACATATCACCTTGATCGACGCGGCAATCTAAGCCCGCTCCTGCTGTACATTTGAGTGCAACAGCATGTGCCGGTGAAAGCGCGGCGACACTAAAGAGGACCATGAACATCCAGGCAAGACAGATCTTTAACAAGGGTTCCATAACGTTCTCCCTAATCATGACGAAAGAATGGCACCATCGTAAGATGGCAGTCTGAGTTCTCATGTGTATTTTAATTCCAATGTCTTATACTGACGTGAACATTTTGTATCGCCCTCATCATCAATGACCTTCTTCAAGAATACGATGGTGTCATCGGGCAACGACCAAGGAAAGTTGATATTTTCGGTCAAAACTTTCAAAACACATCGAAATTCCACAGATGCCTATTCTTGAACCATAAAAGAATGACGTAAAAATCTAAGGTCGTCTGAACCCCATGAAGATCAAAGAAATTTGATGAATGCTCATGACAAACCTCGAATAATTTAGCTAGATTCTGTAAATACTTGTCTCACTCCCTCATTAGGGAGTCCTCTCCACCCAGTCTCAATGACACAGAATACGAGAGGTCACGGGTCCATAGAATTGACCAAACTTTTCCACGGGTTATTCCCCAAGTGGAAATTTACTAAGGTTTCTGTTTGTTTTTACCGATAAGAAAAAAGAAGAACGAATATCAGTGCGTTTCAACCTTTCACTACTTCACGGAAGAGGTGGGTTATGGACATTGGAACAACCACAAATGTGAACGCGTCTCAGTATCGTGCAACAACAGCTATCGGTGATCGGGATGTTGGACAAAAGGGAAGTTTTTACCGCCGCCAACGGCGTGATAAAAAACAAACAACCGAAGAAAAAACGCTGCCAACTCGCACAACCAGCAAAGGGGAAAAACACACAATTGACATACGAGTCTAGTAATTCGGTGACTGCGCCGACAAATCTGTGGGCATAAGTCAGTCTCAAACCCATTCAGAACAGGCGTGTTAGAGAGCCATGCTGACAAATTCTGGCCTAAACATATGCCTTCAAGCGACACAGCCTAAGTGTTGTAGGCTGTAATTTAATCTCCACAACATATAGTATTTTTATCCAATCACTGGTATAGTAGCGGGCACGTCATATGGCATACAAAAGCATTGGCGATTACGGCATCATCGGTGATTTACACACGATCGCGTTGGTCGGTCTGGATGGGTCTATTGATTGGTGCTGCCTCCCACGTTTTGACTCCCCTAGTCTTTTTGGATCGATCTTAGATCATAAAACTGGCGGACATTTTAAAATTGCCCCTGCGCTTGAGGGGAATACCCGCCAAATGTACGTTCCTGAAACCAATATCCTGTTAACACGGTTTCTTCAAGACGATGGTGTGGGTGAGCTCACGGACTTTATGCCCGTGGAATCGGACGAACCTGGATACCGTCCACGACGTCACCAGATCATTCGAATGATTTCAGTCGTTCGGGGACAAGTCCGGTTTCGTTTGGAATGTGCTCCGGCATTTAACTATGGACGTGATGAGCATACGGCAGAAGTCACGAAGGGAGGCGTCCTCTTTCGAACTGCCACTAGCACCGTTGGACTGGTGAGCCCAATTCCATTGAGGGTTCGAGAAGGAACGGCTTATCAGGAATTCGTCGTCAATCAAGGCGAAAGCCTGACATTCTTTTTGGAGTTTGCAGAGGCCAACGGCAAGACGGACCTGCTTTCAACTCCGGAATCGGGAGATGAAGCATTTCAAAATGCCTCGGCATTTTGGCAGCGATGGCTTGCGCAATGCCAATATGACGGCCGTTGGCGTGAAATGGTACACCGCTCAGCGCTTACGCTTAAATTGCTCACCTATGCCCCGACTGGAGCAATCGTGGCCGCCCCGACCACGAGTCTTCCCGAGCACATTGGTGGCCCACGTAATTGGGACTATCGATACACCTGGATTCGGGATGCCGCCTTTTCATTGTATGGGTTGCTTCGTCTCGGATTTACCGTTGAAGCCGCGCGTTTTATGGAATGGCTCAATGCACGATGTCATGAACTCAATCCCGATGGTTCACTGCAACTTGTTTACGGGATTGATGGCCGACGAGACCTGACCGAACAAGAGCTCAATCATCTTGATGGGTATCAAGGATCACGTCCTGTTCGAATCGGGAATGCCGCTGCCGACCAGCTTCAATTAGATATTTATGGCACGATTATGGATGCCGTGTACCTCTACAATAAATATGGCTCACCCATTTCTTACGACCTCTGGGTCAACCTTTGTCGACTTTTGGACTACGTCTGCGCGAACTGGGAACAACCCGATGAAGGAATTTGGGAAGTCCGTGGGGGGCGAAAGCATTTTGTGTACTCGAAGGTCATGTGTTGGGTGGCCCTCGATCGCGGGATTCGGTTGGCCGATAGTCGGGGGTATCCGGGAAATCGGGCGCGCTGGATGGCTGAACGCGATCGGATCTATACCGATGTCATGCAAAAGGGCTGGAACCCCAACGTTGGGGCCTTTGTCCAATCATACGGGAGTGAAGCCCTTGATGCATCCAATCTCATCATGCCACTGGTCTTTTTTGTCTCTCCAACAGATCCTCGAATGCTCTCTACGATTGATCGGACGTTAGAACAGCTTGCTCTTGGCAGTCTCGTCTATCGGTACGAAGTCGGTAAAGCAGCATCTGACGGACTTGAGGGCGAAGAAGGTACATTTAGTTTATGCACATTCTGGCTTGTGGAAGCATTAACTAGGGCTGGCCGGTTAACTGAAGCTCGGCTTATTTTTGAAAAGATGTTAAGCTATACGAACCATCTCCGTTTGTATGCCGAAGAAGTCTCTCATACTGGAGAACAACTTGGGAATTTTCCCCAAGCGTTCACTCATTTTGGCCTTATCACGGCGGCTTCCAATCTTGATCTGGCATTAAGTTCTCGGAAGGGTACCCATACGGTCGTTCGGAGAAGTCGATCGCCTTCTTCAGCAACCGGCAACAAACAATAGGCTTATGAAACTGACTGTAAAGGCGCCAAGGTTGGCCACTACTCCAAGGAGGAGACACCATGGAAATTGGATTTATCGGATTAGGCAAGATGGGGATGAATATGGTCACGAGACTTCGGCAGCAAGACCACCGAATCATCGCTTACGACCGCGCGTCGAACCTTGTCAAAGAAGCTGAAAGCAAAGGCTGCATCGGCGCCTCCTCGTTAGAAGATTTGGTCTCTAAGCTCTCCACACCTCGCGCCGTCTGGGTCATGGTCCCTTCCGGCGTCCCAACCGAAGAAACCATTGAAAAAGTCGCTGGCCTCCTGGATCGTGACGATACTATCATCGATGGCGGCAACACCAAGTTCCATGATGATCTGCGTCGTGCTGCCGACTTGAAATCCTTAGGACTCCACTACGTCGATGCTGGAACGAGCGGAGGCATCTGGGGTTTAAAGATCGGCTATTGCCTGATGGTCGGGGGAGAAGAAGGCGCGGTGAAAAGACTCGAGCCGATCTTTACGACTCTCGCACCACCCAACGGCTGGGCGCATGTCGGAGGTCATGGGGCTGGACACTATGTCAAAATGGTCCATAACGGCATCGAATACAGCATGATGCAAGGATATGCTGAAGGGTTTGAACTCATGTCCAAGAGTTCGTACAACTTGAATCTTCCGCAAATTGCTGACCTCTGGATGCAGGGAAGCGTCATTCGCTCGTGGCTTTTGGAACTTGGGGCTAGCGCGCTTCAGGAAGATCCAAAACTCGAAAAACTTAAGGGCTATGTGCAAGATTCAGGGGAAGGACGATGGATGCTCATGGATGCCATTGAAAAAGACGTCCCTGTCCCAACATTGTCAACGGCCTTGTTCACGCGATTCCGATCTCGTCAGGAAGAATCCTTCGCCGAAAAAATGCTTGCCGCGCTGCGTAATGCTTTTGGTGGACATAGTGTCAGACGCGAGTAAAGTAACCTAGAGACTCTCGACATCGCTCAGGAAACGATCGCGTGAGATTCTAACGAATAATGTACGTAAATGTCTCCCGTTCACAGCTTTGACGCTATAGCGAATCCTAATGGTTGCAAGCAGGTATGCTTAGACACGATAGGATGCAAGGCCACAGGCTCACGTCTCATACATCCGATGTTGATGGCTCAGAACCTTTCTTGATACATCTCTTGTTAGGTGTCTAAGTCCAGGTGAACCACGCGTGGACACGATCACGAAGAGCACCACTGGCTCCTCGATTCACATTCGAGATTGAAGCAGCAAACCAAATGACATGGTGATCACAGGCGTCCAAGCTTTCAACGCGGTAGCAAACGCTTCAAGGGTACGGAAATTCACTGAATCGGCGATAAACCCGCTTGGCTCTTCTGACGAATGATTGAGGTTTGGTATGACGTTTTGAGTATCAACATTGAACACATTTGCGCGTTCTCTTTTCGGTATCACTGAATCGGTTATAGGCTCTTAACCTCAAAGGTGCATCATGTCAACAACCACTCCAACAGAATCGTCTCGAACTCTGACCGAAACGACAAAATCGGCTATTGCAGAACCCTGTACTCTCGTCATTTTCGGGGCCTCTGGCGACCTGACGCGCCGGAAACTGCTACCAGCCGTCTATAATTTGCTCCTCGATGGTTTACTCCCGTCAAATTATGCCGTACTGGGGTTAGGACGAAAAAGCATCAGTGACGAGGAGTTCGGGAGTATTGCTCGTGATGGCATCGAGAAGTTTTCACGACAAGCGATGAACGAAGAGAAATGGAAAGACTTCCAAAGTCGACTCTTTTATATGAGTGGTGAAATTGGTAAGGCGACGACCTATGAACACATGAAAACACGACTGGAGGAAATCGAAACAAAACTTCAGCTTCCAGGACATCGCATTTTTTATTTGGCAATCCCTCCGACAACCTTTCGGCCTGCGTGTGAAGGCCTTCACCAGGCCGGGCTCATCTACGCTGTTGATGATCATTCTCCCTTCTCACGCGTGATCGTCGAAAAACCGATTGGTCGTGATTTAGAGTCGGCCAAAGAAATCAATGCCATCACGGGGAAAGTCTTTGATGAATCGCAGATTTATCGGATCGATCACTACCTCGGAAAAGAAACGGTTCAAAACATTATGGTCATGCGCTTTGCGAACGCGATTTTTGAACCAATCTGGAACCATCGCTACATTGATCATGTGCAACTCACGGTGAGTGAGGCCGAGACCTTGGGCACCAGAGCCTCATACTATGAAGAAGCCGGCGCCTTACGCGATATGATCCAAAATCATATTTTGCAGCTACTCTGCCTCATCGCCATGGAACCACCCTATTCGCTTGATCCTGATGTCGTCCGAAATGCCAGAATGGATGTCCTTCGGGGACTGCGACCGATACGAGGGAAAGACGTCGAGCAAATGACAGTTCGCGCGCAGTATTCCCATGGGACCATCAACGGAAAAGAGTTCCCGGGCTATCGCCGTGAAGAAGGCGTGCGACCCAACTCCACGACCGAGACCTACGTCGCCTTAAAAGTATTTGTTGAAAATTGGCGATGGGCTGGAGTTCCATTTTACATTCGAACGGGAAAAGCCATGCCTAAGCGCGCGTCAGAAATTGCCGTGCAATTCAAAGATATTCCCCAGATTCTCTTTAATGCCCCCAATTCACCTCAAGCTCCTAATTTGTTGACCTTACGCATCCAACCGGAGGAAGGCATGGCCTTGAGAATTATTTCAAAAAGACCGGGAAGCAAAGCCAAGACACACCCAGTAGAGATGGACTTCAAATACGGAGACGCCTTTGATGCGCCGTCTCCGGAAGCGTACGAGCGACTCTTGCTGGATGTCATGACCGGTGACGCCTCATTGTTCATGCGCCGGGATGCGGTTGAAGCATCTTGGACATGGGTCACGGACATTCTCAAAGGCTGGGAAACACACGGCACCAAATGGCTGCCTGAATACCCTGCCGGCACCTGGGGACCCATCGAAGCCGACCGGCTTATCGAACCCGATGGTCGAAAATGGCGAGAAGTCTAAAATCCCGAACCACGTAAACTCCAAATCGTCTTACCTCATTCCTTCATGGGGTCATTGTTCATGTTCATGTGTTCATGTGTTCATGGGGTCATTGCTTGACTTGACACCATTTCTGCGCCTGGGCTTGCCGCCGAGTTAACCGATTCGTCTCGAGCGCCCGTTGAATATGTGAGATTCGAGACGCCGACACCCCAAACCGATGAGCTACCTTCCCCAACGGTTCATTCGCCACTCGCCGGAGCAACCAAGCCGCACACTGATAGGCCTCCGCGTCCACCTGCCCATGGGGTCATTGCTTAACTTGACACCATTTCTGCGCCTGGGCTTGCCGTCGACTTAACCGATTCGTCTCGAGCGCCCGTTGAATATGCGAGATTCGAGACGCCGACACCCCAAACCGGAGAGCTACCCTCCCCAACGGTTCATTCGCTACTCGCCGGAGTAACCAGGCCGCACACTGATAGGCCTCCGCATGCGCCCGCGTGAGCAGCTCCTCTGGCGTCAGCGCATACACGCGACCCACTCGAGCTAATACCTCCTCTCCTGTGAGGCGAGTTGGCTGCGTCTGTACCCTGGGCACATTCTTGAGCGACTGCGTCTTCACCAGTTTAGCCATCTGCTTCAAGAACGACTCGCGCCCCAAGAAAACCTGTCCCCGCACCTGCGCCCAGGGCGAGGGCGCGTCCATTCCTTCCCGAACAAACTGGTGATAGCGCTGTTGTGCCTCGGCTGTCGTCCGATGAAAGAGGCGGTGGACGCCCGCCACATCCAACCACCTCGGACCGATCACCCGCCCAGCCGTCGCTCGATAACTGCTCCACCTCCAATCCTGGACCTTTCGGACCACCTGGGCCCGCACGGGATTGAGGACAATATACCGACACAGCTCCAAGAGGTACGCGTCCTTTTCCACCAGAATACTTTTAAACCGGCCTTGGAGCACATGCCCCACCCGGTGATGCCGACGGTTAAACCCTTGCGTGTACCTCCCATTGAGCCGGCGCATGCCCCCACTCAGGTCGCCTTCCGGCGTTTCGAGCAGGAGATGGTAATGATTTCCCATTAAACAATAGGCATAACACCGCCAGTGTTGTTGAGCCACTTCCTCACCCAGGAGATCGAGAAAGCGATGGCGGTCGGCATCATCGAGATAGATCGCCTGTCGGCCATTCCCCCGAGCGGTCACATGATACAGGGCGCCTGCATACGCGAGGCGTAGTTGTCGAGCCATCAGAACACGACGTTACCGGGCAGGCTATATAAAGTCAAGCAATGACCCCAATTAATCCCTAAACCAGTTCTGATGGAAACTGGTTTCTTGATCGAAATACTGTCCCGGGAACCGTTGATTGTTTAAAGCCGTTCCCGTAATCGAGTGAGTTTCTCCAAACGGTTTGTAGACCGCATCCCAGACTATTGCTTGATTCCCATCGGTCATCTTCTGCGGCGTCCCCAGATGATCCGCATGGACATAGAACAAGCCAGTTCCCCCACCAGACCCAGCACTCACAAAACCGGACCGCATCGGCCTCGACCACGCCTGTATGACTATCAGCCTACGAATCCGCCACTGGATCACATTTCCCCGTGCTAACGTCAGTCTCGTTACCCTCAGATCCATTTTGCATCCGTGAATACAGACCCTTCCTCATATCTGCTGACAAATAACATGCTTGATCTCACCCTACGCTATAACCTTGTTCGTCGTTCACGGGGCCAGGGAACAGCCCTCGCTTTGGTGGTCTGATTCGTAGTATCGGCAACAGTAACCCGGTGGTTGCTAGAAGGGACCATACTAAATTTTCCGAGATACTGCCACGTTCCGCCGTTTTGTTGTTGGTTATAACGAATCTAAATAATCGTCAGTGACCCAATCCGACTGCCCCAGCGTTGTTCCACACATCAAACAAAGGAAGGAGATAGAGCGGCTATAACCGGTAATTGCAGTGCTGCCACCGGTATGGTGCACGGTATACGTGACCCCATCCGCCCGATCCGCATCACTCGTCCACTTGGCGTCTATATCTTCTCGGCCCAAACGACTGCGAGCAACTCTACACAAAGTCCTGCTGTCCTTAAGGGTCGGCTTGGCATAACCGACAAGTCGGGAATGAGTACTTTACCGTCCGTTGAGACCGACCAGGAACTACTCGAAGAGCTTCGCACGAAGATCCTCGATCAACTCGAACACGGGAATCTTGATCTTCCGCTTCTGCCACAGGTGGCTAATCAGGTCCTGATGGTTGCGGATGACCCCAACGCCGATGCCTCGAAACTGTCGTCCCTGATTCAACAAGATCAAGCGCTAGCTGGACAAATCTTACGCATCGCGAACTCTCCGGCCTATCTTCCTCGATCGCCGATTGCTTCACTTCAACAAGCTATCGCCTGGCTCGGACTGAATATGCTCTCGGGCATTGCATTTTCCGTCTCAGTCCAATCGGGCGTGTTCAATATCAAAGGATATGAAAAAGAAGTCAAAAACCTTTGGCGTCATGCGCTGACCACAGGCTTATACGGAAAGGAAATTTCCCGAAAAATACGGCATAACGTGGAAAATGCCTTTCTCTGCGGCCTCCTGCATGCCATTGGGAAACCCGTCGTACTCCATATGATTCTGAGTATGTGCAACGAAACTGCGATGAAACCTTCTTGGGCTACCATCGAACAACTGATGACTGAATGCCATGTATCGATAGGATCAACATTGGCTGAATCTTGGAAGCTTCCAGCGCCAGTATGCGAAGCGATTCTTCTGTATCAAGATCACATGTATGCACAAGCCACGTCTCCGACAAAAGGCGCCATGATCACCTGCTTGGCTGATCATATAGCTTCCTTCCATCTTGATCCCACTTCTCTTGAAGAAGAAGCGCTTCGAACGTTACCAGTCATTCAAGACCTCAATTTTTATCCAGAAGATATGGATGCCCTGCTGGAATTGAAAGATATCATTCGCTCAAGTGTGGAATGCATGATCATATGAGTCAAAATACGAAATATGACATTGTGGTGATTGGCAGCGGACCGGCAGGTCAAAAAGCTGCGATCCAGGGCGCGAAGGCTGGAAAGCGCGTCGCGCTCATCGAACAGAATCGTGAAGTGGGGGGAGCCTGTGTCTACCATGGCACGATCCCCAGCAAAACATTACGAGAGAGCGCGCTGCAGATGGTCCGGTTTCAACGCACGACAGAAATTTTTGAATTTAAAATGAGGGATGATGTCAAAATTGCCAGCCTTATGAAACGATTAGAACAGGTGGTGAAAGCCCATGGCCAATTCATGAAAGAGCAGATCGGCCGTAATAATATTGATCGTTTTCATGGCCGTGCGCAATTTATTTCTGATCGAGAGGTTCTGATCAAGGGGATCGATGGGAAATCCATCACCCTTACAGCAGATTGTATTGTCGTGGGAACCGGCTCGAGTCCTCGCGTACCCGACAACATTCCGGTTGACCATGAAAACATCCTCGACAGCGATTCTATCCTTTCACTCGTGTATCTGCCCAAGTCTTTGACGGTGTTGGGAGGAGGAGTTATCGCAAGCGAATATGCCTCAATCTTTGCCTTATTAGGCGTCGACGTGACGATGATTGATTCAGCTGATCGGCCTCTTAAATTTCTGGACAAAGAACTCACCGATGAATTTTGTAACGCCTTTCAAGAGAGTGGCGGAACCTATCGGGGAGATCAAAAAATTAAAGAAGCCCATTGGGACGGGTTCTCCAAAGTCATCACCGTCCTTGAAAATGGCGACACGATTGAGAGCGAAAAACTATTGGTCGCGTTAGGACGAATCGCCAATATCCAAAATTTAAAGATTGAGTCAGCCGGGCTCACCCCTACGGCCCGCGGGCTCATTCCGGTGAATGAACAATGCCAGACCAGCATTCCGCACATCTATGCCGTTGGAGACGTCATCGGGCCGCCATCTTTAGCCTCCTGTTCAATGGAACAGGGACGCCGAGCGGTTTGTCACGCTTTGGAGTTGGACACAGGAGTTAACCCAGAAAATATTCCAATGGGCATCTATACTGTCCCTGAGATGTCGAGTGTCGGACTGAGTGAACAAGAAGCCATAGAAAAATTTGGTGGCGCCATTATCGGCCGGTCTAGATTCAACGAAATTGCTAGGGGTCAAATTTCAGGCATGACCGGAGGGCTCCTCAAGATGGTCGCCGATCCTAAAGGCGGACAACTCCTCGGAATACATATTGTCGGAGAAGGCGCGACTGAACTCATTCACATCGGCCAGATGGGGTTACTCAATGGGATCAAAATAGACAGCTTCGTCGAGAATATTTTTAACTTTCCTACCCTGGCCGAAGCCTACCGCGTCGCCGCCCTCGACATCACTAAACAGCGTCGCCGGTAACTCGACATACTTATAGCGAATCCAAATAAGCGTCAGTATAACTGAAACGGCAATAAGTCCGATGCTGTTTTAGCTTAAAAGTATTTATCTACGGCCTTTGACTGCGATGTCGCCTCCACCTCCAAGAACCAGATTAATGAGGAACACATTGTCAGGCAATCTCAACAACATCAACATATTTTGGGGAAGCCCCCCTGAAATCGTAAAACCATGAAGATTGAGTATTCAGGCCCTCACCTCATCGATCAGAAACACAGTGAATTGAGGAATGTTTTGGAAAAACCACAGACGAACCAGAATACGCATCTAGATATCTCCATTATTATTGCCACCTCCAGACGTCCGGAAAGCCTAGCCAAAACCCTTTCCAGTTTTTGTGGCCTCGTCGATCATGGACTTAATTGGGAAGTGATTCTGATCGATAATGGAAACGACACGAAGACTTCAGGTATTGCTGAACAGTTCATGGAAAAATATCCGTTAACGTTTGTGACAGAAAATCGAGCCGGCAAGAGTTTTGCCTTAAATGCGGCAATTCCACACATAAGAGGGTCATTGTCGCTACTCACGGATGATGACGTCATTGCTCACCCTAACTGGTTAGTGAATACCTGGAAGGGCACGAAACGATGGCCACATCATGCTCTATTCGGTGGAAGAATTCTACCGAAGTTTCCTCCGGGAACAGTCCCCCGTGATTTAAGTCATCGGTTGATACGCGGAGCGTATGTTATTGCAGATTGGGAAAAAGAAGAAGGCGAGTATAAGGCAAGCATGGTCTGGGGACCGAATATGGCCGTCTCAACTGAAATATTTCGTTTAGGATTTACGTTCAACACGACCATCGGTCCAACACAACGTGATTATGTGATGGGACAAGACACCGAGTTTGCTTGTAGATTGGAGGAGTCTGGGTATACTCCGGTCTATCTTCCCCATTCACTGGTCTATCATCAAATTCGACCAGAGCAATTGACGGTAAACTGGCTCTATCAAAGAGTGGTGAGGTCTGGCCGCAGCTTTGCTTTTGTGTCTGGACTTCCTGCAACCCCGCTGTTATTTGGGATTCCTCGTTACATGTATCGATTGTTAATCGAAGCCGGCTTTGACTATGCTCTAGCTTTCTTTCAAACTCGCAAGACTCGTCATACAAAACGAATGTTATTGTGGTATCGGTGGGGTATGTTTTCTCAATACGCGAAGGGTGTACAGAAAAAACGCATGATGAAGTTTTAAAGAAAAATCCCTGATGCTAACAGGGCACGGCAATTCTCCTTCCACGTAACCTAGAGCTCTCCAATCATCCAAACTCCGCCTAAAACTTTGGTTGGTCTTCGCACGATTCTTTCAATTGTGCGGATTGTGAGCAAACACTTGCATTCTCTGGCAACGACAAAGTCAATCAGACAGAGAACATCAAGACATTTCGAAGCAAGAATAGAGGACTTATTGAATTCAGCAGAGACGGCTAAGATGAATTCCAAAAAATTTCGTAAGTCTCAACAAGACAACAGCTCTGGCCGAATTCACCGCTTGCCCACGTACAGGCTGGCTTCAACAGCGTGTTCCAACCGTTCCAAGCCTTTTGGGACATCCATTCCGATATGAACGCGGATCACGCGTCGACCTTTAGCCGTCAAACTTTTTAGATCACCCAACGCTTGGGCGGCTTTCAGGGTCCCAAACGTATAGGGTTCGTCCGGAATGTTCAGATCCTCCGCATCATCACAGGTCACTTGAATAAACACCCCGGAATTCGGTCCTCCCTTATGCAACTGGCCGGTTGAGTGGAGGAATCGTGGACCATACCCTAAGGTCGTCGCCACCTGTTTCGCATCACGAATCTTAGTTCGCATTCGTTGAAACACTTCTTGGACTTCATCTGTATGTTCCACATAGGCGTTAATCGCAACATAATCACCAGCTTCGACTCGAGACAAGTGACTTGCTATGACATCATCGAACGTGGAAGCTCCATTCAGAGCTTTGTGATTCGCGTCATCGGCGTAGACGTGCACACCCTGATCGGTCAATACCGGTTGAGCCTCAGAAAGTTTGCCCACTTTTTTGAATTCGTCCAGGTAGGCTTTTGTGTAATCTTTACTCTCTTGTACATTCGGTTGATCAAAAGCATTAATTCCTAAGATTGACCCGGCAACGGCCGTTGCCATCTCCCATAGGAAAAATTCCGCGCCTAAATTCATTAAGTCCGGAAGATCAACGCGAATAACCGGATGACCAGCTTTCTCGAGTGCTGAAATTTTGGCATCCTGATCAGAGCATGGTTCCTTTGAGTAACGAACATACGCGAAGATGCGATCTTGCCCATAAGCTTCTGGAGATGTCAGAGACTCGTCATCAATGGGCACAATGCCAGTTCCTTCTTTCCCCGTGCTCTCCGCGACGAGTTGTTCTAACCACGCTCCGAGATCCCAGATAGCCGGAGATGTCACAAACGTTAGTTTATCTCGACCAGCTTTGGCCATTGTTCCCAATGCTGTCCCCAATATTACTCCAGGGTTGTCTTGAGCGGGCACGGAGGCCTCGCAGGAATGGCGCATACGTTCGGCTTGTTGCAGAAATTCTCCTATATTGATTCCCATTAAAGCCGCGGGGACGATGCCGAAATTGGAGAGAGCTGAATAACGCCCCCCAATTTCCGGTACACCAGGAAGAATGTGTCGAAAGGTTAACTGTTTCGCCACACCTTCGAGCAACGATCCTGGGTCGGTAATCGCGATGAAATGCGATCCGGCCTTCTCACCTACCAGCTGTTTCATACGATCGTAAAAATATTTCTGGAACACCAATGGCTCCGTCGTTGACCCGGATTTACTGGCCACGATACAAATGGTCTTTGACAAATCTACTCGTTGTTCGAAGGCTTTGACCTGGGAGGGCACAGTACTGTCCAGAACATGTAATTCTGGATACCCGTGAAGCACTCCATAGGTCATCCGTAAAACTTCTGGACACAGGCTGCTTCCCCCCATCCCTAAGAGGAGGACATGTTGGAATCCAGCTTCTTTGATGTCCTTGGCAACTTCTTGAAGATGAGGAATGTTGACCAATTGCTCCTGTGAGATAGTCAACCATCCTAAGGCGTTTTGGATAATCTTTTGATGTCCGGAGTCCTGATGCCAGACACTTGGATCCTTGGCCCAAATTCGACGAACGAGATTATCTTTCTGAACCTCCTGAAGTTTCTCATCCACTTGACTTTGCCATTCTCCGAGAGAATACGTGACACTATCCAATTGGCTTCCGAGTATCTCCACGCGCTTACGGCTAATCACACCCATCAATTGATCAAACGCATCCACGAATAATTTGGCACCGTCACGCAAGAGTGTGTTCGTGACTTCATCCATACAAATGCCCACATCAGTCAATCGCTGCATCGTGGCCCTGGCCTCTTCCAACCCTTCTTGAATCGTCGACTTCACCGTGCCATGATCGCGGAATGCAGAAAAGGTGGCTTCAGGCATGGTATTGACCGTGTCTGATCCAATTAGTTGGTCAACGTACAACGTATCGGGATACTTGGGATTCTTCGTCCCCGTACTCGCCCACAAGACACGCTGGACTCGTGCCCCCTTTGACTTCAACGCTTGAAATTCCTTGCTCGCAAAAATTTCCTCGAATTTTTTATAGGCCAGTTTGGCATTAGCAACTGCCACTTTGCCGAGAAGTCCTTCTAACACCGCTTTTTCCCCTGCATCTGATTCAGTTTTGATCTTGGTTTCGAGCTGCTTATCAATCAGATTGTCAATTCTACTCACAAAAAAGCTGGCTACCGAGGCAATCTGGCTGACGTCTCCGCTATTTTTGGCTAGGCGTTCAAGTCCACGGATATAGCGCCACGCGACTTGTTCATACATTTGCACGCTAAATAACAGGGTGACATTAATGTTAATGCCACGAGACAAGAGTTCTTCAATTGCCGGCATACCTTCCTCTGTCGCCGGGACCTTAATCATGACGTTCTTTCGGGCGACCGCTTTATGAAGTCGAACGGCTTCTTCAATCGTACCCTGGGTATCATAAGCCAAATCTGGCGAGACTTCTAAACTGACATATCCATCACGTCCCTCTGACCGCTCATACACTGTCTGCATCACATTAGCAGCATCCTGAATATCTTTGATGGCGACTCGCTCATAGATCTCTTTCACCCCAATCACTTCAGAAATGGCTTGTTCCAGAGCTTCATCATAGTCGGCACTTCCAGCGATCGCCTTCTCAAAAATGGCAGGATTGGAAGTCATCCCCATGAGCCCGTCCCGGTCAATCAGCGTTTGAAGCTCCCCCGAAGTAATCAACCCCCGGCGAATATAGTCATACCAGGGACTCTGTCCGTAATCTCGTAGTTGGACCAAAGGATTCATGGGCTAGCCTCCTTACTTGATGAAATATTTAATCGTAAAATGAAAAAATCTAAATGTCGTAGACAATGCAACATACGCACACTTCCGATTGCCATTTTACAATTTTTACTTTTCATTTTTCCTTATAGACGGGTCAATTCAATATCTTCACAATTTTCCTATGTCGTAGGAGCCAGTTCAGGTTTTTTCGACTTTGCAATCTGTGACTTTACAGCCACGACAACGTTTTCTACGGAAAAGCCAAATTTCTTGGTGAGTTCTTTCAAAGGAGCCGAAGCGCCAAACGTATTCATTCCAATGCTCTGACCTGTCGTGCCCACGTACTGAGCCCAACCAAACGTCGAGGCCAATTCTACCGAGACTCGAGCTGTCACATGTGGAGGAATCACTGAATCTCGATACGGTTGAGGTTGTTGTTCGAACAATTCCCAGGAAGGCATGCTCACCACTCGACTTTTAATCCCTTCACGTGTGAGTTGCTCATGGGCTTGCACACACAAGGAAACTTCACTGCCTGTCGCTAACAACAGGACCTCTGGTTGCCCATCCGGTGCATCTGCGAGAACATAGGCACCCTTTGCCACGCCAGAAGCTGCGGCGTATTGCGTTCGATCCAATGTCGGTAACGCTTGGCGGGTCAATATTAAGGCCACCGGCTCATGCCGTAAATCCATGATCACTTTCCACGCTTCGACCACTTCATTGGCATCGGCAGGCCGCAGGATTATGAGGCCTGGAATAGCGCGCAACGACGGTAAATGTTCAATAGGTTGGTGTGTTGGGCCATCTTCACCGACACCAATAGAATCATGCGTAAAAATATGGATAACCGGGATTTCCATTAATGCACTCAGCCTGATTGCGGGCCGGGCATAATCACTAAAAATGAAAAATCCAGAACCGTAGGGTCGAACTTTTGAGAGTGACAAGCCATTTAAAACGGCGCCCATAGCATGTTCTCGAACACCGAAATGAACATTTCTTCCTGTGGGACTCTTGGCAGTGAATTCACCTGCCCCATCAAATGTTAGCCGTGTTTTAGTCGAAGGCGCTAAATCGGCTGAACCTCCGAGCAACCAAGGCACATTTTGCGCTAACACATTGAGGACTTTGCCAGAAACTTCCCTGCCAGCCATACCCTTCGCATCAGCAGAAAATGTTGGCAAATTGGCATCCCACTCCCGAGGTAGCCCCCGATGTTGCATCGTGTAGAGATGATTCGCCAATTCCGCGTATTGTTTTTTATAATCGTCAAACAGAGCCATCCATCCTTCTCGCAACGCTTTCCCTCGCTGACCGATGCCCTTTTGAAAATGTTGAGGCACTTCAGGAGGAACCAGGAACTTCTCATCTTCAGGCCACCAATAATTTTTTTTGGTCAACCGAATTTCTTCTTCGCCTAGTGGTTCTCCATGGGCAGCATGGGTATCTTGTTTGTTGGGCGCTCCAAACGCGATGTGACTATCCACAATAATCAGAGTTGGGCGCTCCGTTTCCTTCTTGAACGTCTCAAACGCTCTCGACAGCATGTCCAAATCGTTGGCGTCCCCGACTCTTGTGACGTTCCAACCGTAGGCGATAAACCGAGTGGCCACATCTTCACTCAAGGCCCAATCTGTGTGGCCTTCAATCGTGATTTTATTGTTGTCATAAATCCAGCACAGATTCGATAGCTTGAGATGTCCAGCCAATGACGCAGCTTCGCTGGACACGCCTTCCATCATACAACCATCGCCACACAGGGCATAGGTATCATAATTAATCATCTCGAAGCCTGGGCGATTAAAGTAGTCGGCCATCCATCGTTCGGCCATCGCCATTCCAACGCTGGTCGCAACTCCCTGCCCAAGAGGCCCGGTGGTGGTTTCAATGCCCGATGTCCAACGATACTCAGGATGCCCCGGACATTTACTCTCCAGCTGACGAAATCGTTTGATATCATCGAGAGTAACAGACGGTTGCCCCAGCCGCTCGTATTGGCCATTGACGGCTTTCACTCCGCAGAGATGGAGGAGAGAATATAACAGCATTGACGCATGACCGATGGATAAGACAAACCGATCGCGATTTGGCCAAATCGGATCCTCTGGGTCGAATCGTAGTCTTTGATTCCAGAGACTATAGACAACTGGAGCTAGGGCCATGGCCGTCCCTGGATGCCCGGAATTTGCGGCCTGTACAGCGTCCATCGACAGCGTCCTGATGGTATTGATACATTTCAAGTCAATAAACTCTTGATCATCTTTCATACGATTGTCTCCTCCGACATCCACCGATGTCAGTCTTTTACGAGGCTACATCTGTTACAGAATCCATTTGATATTGCTGGTTACATAAAATTCTATCATTTTTTTCGGTTTTACCCTATTAATTCTTGAATTTATTACATCCTGTCACCGCACCCATCTTTCATTGAGACACGAAACCAAATATTGGCCCACTCAAGCCTCTATCTCACAAGAGAACCCTTTTCTCTGCCCTCTCTCTATCTTTGACATTTTTCTCTTTATTCTTGGCACGTTACGAATGATTTCCACAATCAAACTGCAACACTTCACAGAATTGAGCCTCCTCATTGCCAATGTCTATGCCCCAAACGTATGATGAAGCCCCTTATGAAGATTCATCTCAGTCATCCCTCCAGAGACATGGAGATCCAAGGGCCAAAGCACGTTCGGGATGTGTTTAGAGAACTCCACCTGATTCCAGAAGCCTACTTGGTGATTCGTGGGCAGGATCTCGTAACAGAGGATGAGCTCTTGGCCGACAGTGATCACATCGAGATTCGACCCGTAATTTCTGGAGGAGCAATCGGAACCTCATGAAATGTCGAAAATGTCCAACACGGGCCGTTCTCAAGCTCCCTCGTCATAACACGGCATTTTGTCAGACTCACCTAACTGATTTTGTACGCAGCCAAGTCGCACGTGCGATCAAGTCCCAGAAGATGTTCGGCCCCAATGATCGAGTTCTTGTGGCGGTGTCAGGGGGTAAAGATAGTCTGGCTCTATGGGAAATTCTATTGAAGCTTGGCTATCAAGCCGATGCCCTCTATGTGGATCAAGGAATCGGCACCTACTCACAAATCTCCCGTGAGAAAGTCGAACGGTTCGCTGAACACATCGCCACGCCCTGTGGAGCTTCACTGATGATCCATCACGTAGAAGAGGAAGAAGGCGCAAGCATTCCTGACTTAGCCAATCTGGTTCGCCGTCCCACCTGCTCGGCATGTGGCACGGTCAAACGATATCAATTTAACCGAGCCGCGATTGAGGGCGGGTATGATGTCATGGCTACCGGTCATAATTTAGATGATGAAGCCGCACGGCTGTTAGGTAATGTCCTTCACTGGCAGGAAGAATACCTTCAGAAGCAACACCCGGCTCTCCCAAGTTCGATGGAAGGCTTTGCCAAAAAAGTGAAGCCGCTCTATCGCCTAACTGAACGGGAAATTGCAGCCTATGCCGTGATTAACCGGATTGACTATATTGTTGAAGAATGCCCCATGGCCAAAGGAGCAAAGATGCTGGTGTATAAAGACGTCCTCAATCGACTCGAGATGGAGTCTCCGGGCACGAAGCAAACGTTCTATTGGCAATTTCTTTCGAAACAATCCAAATCACACCCCTCACCACGCACGATGTCTGACGCCGATCAAGCCACATTAACCCCTTGCTCCTCCTGTGGACAGCCCACGAGCGCCGAAACGTGTTCCTACTGCAAGTTGGTCGCACGGGCCAAGACACCCGCTGATTGATTCCTCGGCCCAACCCTTTTCACTTTCCTATTTCTCCTCTTCAGAGCCAGACATCAAGGGCTTTATACCCTTTATCGTCATTCGATTGAACTCGCAGCGTCCCTTGGATGTGGTCTTTGTCAGCCCTCAGACATGATCGTTTGATTTAAAAAGAATTGGTTTGATTATTAGCTATTTAGATCTCGTCCATTTCGACCGAATCCTATCTATTAATATGTTTTACCTCAGTCACAAGTTCCCATACATACAGGATCTGAAGAGAAATATCAGAACAGAGCTATACGTATCAGTAAGAATCGTCCATCAACACCGACGATTTTCCAAACAACAGGCATTCATTCTAAACATCTAGAACGCACAGCAACGGCAATTTGGTCATGGCATTTATTCCCATCGAGAAGCGAGACGATCTTCGAATCGGCTTATATATAAAAATCGAAGGATCATGGTTTAGTCACCCTTTTTCCACGAACACCTTCAAAATCAAACTTGCCAAAGATTTAGCCACGATACGAGAGCTAAAAAAGGTGAAGCTTCTCTATGACCCGGACCGTTCCGACCCCAAACCCACGACGACCGAATCCTCTGAAGAAGCACCATCTTTCCATGAGAACGTTGTAAAGAAAGAGAACGATCCTCCTCTTGAATCGCCGACTGCTCCGGTTACCCAGGAGCAGAAGCCAAGCACTCAGCCCTCGTCGGAAGAAATAATCGAAGCACGACGAGAAGCGTTTACCGTTCGTCGGAAGCAATTAAAGAAAACCGACCAGGCCTACCAAGGCGTTCTCCAACAAAGCAAGCTGATGTTTCACGAACTACGAACCGGACATTCAAAGGCTATGGCCAGAGCATCCAGCATGGTGGAATCTCTTGAGAAAGTGGTCGGGGATCCAACAAGTTCTATGGCCCTCATGAATCTCATGAGTACATCAGAAGATGTCGAAGATTTCTTCATGCACTCACTCAATGTCTGCGCGTTGTCCATGATGCTTGCACAAGCATTTACGAATGACAATGACGACTTGCAATCCATAGGAATTGGCGCGCTCTTTCATGACCTTGGGCTACTCGAACATGAGCGAAAGAATGAATCTCCGAAATCCTATCGCACGACACCCGATTCAAAGGCATTACGAAACCATCCCGCTCAGGGGAGAAAGATGACGGAAAAATTCTTTGGAACTTCTAATCATTCCTTGGATATCATTGAACATCATCATGAACGTCTCGATGGTTCAGGATATCCCTCTGCGCTGCTTGAGGAAGATATTGGGCTCTTTACGAAGATTGTGATGGTCGTTGATGAATATGATGAATTGTGTAATCAACCCGACATCACGAAAAGTCTGACCCCCTATGAAGCCCTCTGTTATCTCTATGCGAAACGACGAGGCCCACTCTG
Source organism: Nitrospirales bacterium (assembly GCA_965223675.1). Taxonomy (GTDB): domain Bacteria; phylum Nitrospirota; class Nitrospiria; order Nitrospirales; family UBA8639; genus JAGQKC01. The sequence goes on from OZ245013.1 coordinate 2,312,097, forward strand.
GAATGACGCGGTGGTGGCCTTAGTCCAAATGTTAGGGGTGTACCCACCAGGTTCGTTTGTTGAGCTATCGGATGACAGGCTTGGCATCGTCAGTAGTGTCAATCCTCAATCACGAATGGCCCCATGGGTGATGGTCTATTCTTCAGAGATTCCCCGAGAAGAATCACTGATTATCGATTTGTCTCAAGAGGCCAGCCTCTCGATCAACAAAAGTTTCCAGCCCAAGGAAGTCCCCTATGCGATACGGGAATATCTCAACCCGCGCCGAATAATCAGCTACTTCCCTTCCCAAGCTGAACCACAGGAGAAACCTTCTCCTGAACGACTTTTCAGCAGTCAATCATTGAGCGTGTAAGTCAACTGGATATAGTTAGACACGTCTCTCGTCGTACGTACGTTATATGTGGTAGATCCAAAATAAGTCTTTGCACGAGATACGAAATACGAGCGACGAACAACGCCTCAAGAAGGATCTTCTTGTGGAGATAAGGCCGGTTTTCGCTTTTCAAAAGCAAACAGGAGAAAGAGCGAACAGACGCCAATACTTATGGCCATATCGGCCACGTTAAAAGCTGGCCAATGATACCCATTGATGTAGAAATCCAAAAAATCGATGACTTCTCCAAACTGCAGACGATCGATAAGATTGCCGATAGCCCCACCAAAAATGCTTGCGATCGTCAGTTGCCCCCACCAATCGTTTGGCTGTAAGCGAACGAAAATTGTAATGAGTAGACCCAAAGCAAAAAGTGAGGTGATGAGAAAAAATACCATTCGAAATCCACTACTGCTAGAGGCTAATATCCCGAAAGCCGCGCCGGGGTTCCGAATGTAGGTCAAACTAAAATACTCTGGGACAATCGGGATAGATTGATGAAGATACATCGTGCTGGCGATATAGGACTTTGTCACTTGATCAATCGCAATGATGACCAAGCTCACGACCGAAAGAATGGCAAATCGTCTGCTCACGCATGTCCCTCAATGGCTTTCACACAACGATCACATATTGTGGAATATTGCGAATTGGAGCCGACAGCAGATCGATAGTTCCAGCAGCGTTCACATTTTTGGCCTTCAGCTTTTGTCACGCTCGTCCTTATTCCTTTTGGCTCAAATCCTTCTGTTTCCTGTCCCCAATCTTCATCAAGATCGAGTTCCACTTGAGACACAATAAAGAGTGCGGGTAAGTCGAATTCGTGAGTTTTGAGAAGTTCGTATTGATCTTTCTTGGGCACAGTGATTGACACTCTGGCTTCTAAGGAGGAGCCAATTACTTTGTCTCTTCGCGCATGCTCTAAACTACCTGAAACGAGAGCACGAATTTTCAATAACTCATTCCAATTCTTCTCAAGTCCTGACGCATCCTTAATCACAATGGATTTTGGAAAAGAGGAGAGATGAACACTCAACGGTTCTGAAGACTCTCGCATCTTAGGAGACAACGCCTGCCAAATTTCTTCCGAGGTAAAACTCAAAATCGGGGCCATGAGTTTCGACAACGCTACCACGACTTCAAAGATCACAGTTTGTGACCCTCTCCGCAAAGTGGAGTTCTTCGGAAAGGTGTACAGGCGGTCTTTCAAAATATCTAAGTACGTGGCACTCATATCCACTGAACAAAAATAGTCGAGTTCGTGAACTGCTTGACGAAACTCAAACTCTCGATACGCCTTCTGAACTGAAGCCATCAAATGTCCCAGTCGTAGCAATGCCCATTGATCGACCCCCGAGAGATCATCATAAGAGACATCATCGTTGACTGGGTCAAAATCATAGAGATTACTCAACAAGAATCGAGAAGTGTTGCGAATTTTTCGATACGCATCAACCATTTGCTTTAAGATGTCTGGAGAGATCCGTAAATCTTCTTGATAATCCTGCGATGCCACCCATAGCCGCAAAATATCGGCGCCGGATTGCTTGATGACATCTTGCGGAGCCACGACATTGCCTGCCGACTTCGACATCTTTTTTCCCTCACCATCCACGACAAACCCATGCGTGAGCACCGCTTTGTACGGAGCCTGTCCCTCTGTTGTCACAGAAGCCAACAACGCGCTGTGGAACCAGCCACGATGCTGATCGGAACCTTCTAAATAGAGATCCGCCGGCCACCAACGTGTATCTCGTGCCTTAAGGACCGCAGCATGACTCACTCCTGACTCAAACCAGACATCCAGAATGTCTTGTTCTTTTTTGAATGTTCCGCTTCCACATGATGGGCACTTCGTTCCAGATGGGAGTAACTCTTCAGCAGACTTTTCGAACCACACATCGGCACCACTCTCTCGCACTAACCCTGATATATGAGCAATCACTGCCGTGTCTGCTAACGTGTCATCGCATTTTGTACAGGTGAATCCGGGAATGGGTGTTCCCCAAATTCGCTGTCGCGAAAGGCACCAATCTGGTCGGTTGAGAATCATGCCATAGATTCGATCTCGCCCTCGTGCTGGATACCATTGAGCTTGATCGATTTCTTTCAATGCCCGTGAACGAAGATCGCCATGTTCCATGGATACAAACCATTGCTCAGTTGCCCGAAAAATCACCGGATTCTTACAGCGCCAGCAATGGGGATAAGAATGATCGACCGAACCATGTCCGACGAGCAGACCCAGACCCTCTAATTTCTTTACGATCTCTGGGTTGGCTTTCAGCACCGGCTGTCCGGCAAATTCCTCAACCTCTTTCTTAAATCGTCCCGTATGATCAACGGGTACCACCACTTGCAGAGGCTCTGACAGAATATTCTGATGTGGCGCTTGATTGTATTTGAGAGCAAGCAGGTAATCCTCCATACCATGACCGGGCGCAATATGGACACAGCCAGTGCCTTGTTCCAAGGTGACAAAATCTCCCAGCAGTATGGGCGATGGCCCTTTCGTCAAGGGTCGTGAGCAGGTCAGTCCCTCAAACGTTTCTTTTCCTTTTTTGACGCCAAGAATTTGATAGTCCGAGACCCGACATTCTTTGGCCATCGGCTCCACAAGCTTTTCCGCTACCACCAAGACCTCGTCCCCTATGTTCACGAAGGCATAATCCAAGTCAGGATGGATCGCGACAGCTTGGTTGGCGGGTAGCGTCCACGGAGTCGTTGTCCAAATAACAATTGAAACCCTTGCGCCATCAGCCAACTTTGGAATACCAAAAACACTTTCCGAGGCTAACTCGGCCGGTGTTTTTTCGAACGGAAATTTGACAAAAATCGATGGAGACGTATGGTCTTCATATTCAACTTCAGCTTCGGCCAATGCGGTCTGATCAGCCGTGCACCACAGCACGGGCTTCAGGCCCTTGTAGACACCCCCTTGCTCAACAAATTTTCCAAATTCTTGAACAATAGACGCCTCATAGTCTTTGTTCATTGTCAGATACGGATGTTCCCAATCGCCTAACACGCCTAACCGTTCAAACTCTTCTCGTTGAATCCTGTAGAACTTGTTCGCATAATCCCGACACATCTGCCGAAGCTGAACCGCGGTGAGACTCTTTTTTTTCTCACCAAGCTGCTTTGTGACTTGGTGCTCGATGGGTAGACCATGACAATCCCATCCTGGAACATAGGGCACACGATACCCTTCCATCGTCTTGGATTTCACGATGATATCTTTGAGTATCTTATTCAGGGCATGTCCAATGTGAATCTTCCCATTGGCATAGGGCGGGCCATCATGAAGGAGATAGAGTGGTTTTTCAGCTCCAGCTTCCTGGATCTTTTGATAGAGCTGCTGATCTCCCCACCAAGCCAACAGCTTTGGCTCCCGTTGTGGGAGATTGGCTTTCATCGGAAAGTCAGTCTGAGGAAGATTGAGTGTTGACTTGTAATCCATCAAGACACAGTTTTTAAAGGATTCTTCGATCTTTCAGGCATTCTAGCCATGGCTCAGGGACCCGTCAAACCCTGACGAATCCCCGAGAAGCCAGTCGCAGGCTTTCTGGTTGATGACAAAGATAATCGTGGAAGGAAAGCTTGCAGTATTAACTCAAGGCCATCATACGGTCTAAGGCCACCTTGGCCAAGACTTTTTCATCATCAGGCACGGAAATCTGATTCACCACTTGCCCTTGAGCCAAGTTTTCCATGGACCAACAAAGGTGAGCTGCATCAATCCGAAACATCGTGGCACAACGGCACACCATGGGTGAAAGAAAAAACACTTGCTTATCGGTTTGTTCAGCTTTCAATCGATTCACCAGATTAAGTTCTGTCCCGACCACCCAGGATGTGCCAGCCGGAGCGTTGCTGACGGTCTGAATGATGTATTCAGTTGACCCCACCAGATCCGCCTTATTCACCACATTTTCATGGCATTCTGGATGAACGATAACCTGAATACCTGGATATTGTTTGCGAAAATAGTCCACATGTTCCGGCTGAAACATTTGATGGACACTGCAATGGCCTTTCCAAAGAATGAGTTTGGCTTTGCGAATGGCCTCTGGGGTATTCCCCCCATTGGTTTGAAATGGATCCCAGACGATCATTTCGTCTTTGGGAAACCCCATTGTGTTCGCAACGTTACGGCCCAGATGTTCATCAGGAAAGAAGAGAATTTTCTCTCTTCTCGACCAGGCCCACTCCATCACAGCTTTCGCGTTGGAGGAAGTACATGTAATTCCGCCATGTTCTCCGCAAAATGCCTTGAGATCTGCAGCTGAATTGACATACACGACAGGCGTCACGACTTCATCAACCGGCATAAACAATGAAAGCGCATCCCAACATTCATCAACCTGCTCTATCGCCGCCATATCAGCCATCGAGCAGCCAGCAGCCAAATCCGGCAATATGACCGTTTGCTGAGACCGGCTGAGGATATCAGCGGTTTCAGCCATAAAATGCACACCGCAAAAGACCACATTGGGAAATTCAGAGCGCTCAGCCGCCAACTTGGAAAGCAATAACGAATCCCCGCGCAAGTCCGCATGGACGATGACTTCATCGCGTTGATAGTTATGACCGAGGACTAAGACCTGATCGCCAAGGCTTTTCTTGGCTGTCACGATTCGCTCAAACAACTCCTCAGCGGGGCGCTCTTGATAATCGGTAATTGGAAAGGTGGCTTCTTCTATCGTTTTCATTGGTGACCTCTCAATAGTAAGCTCACAGCATCAACACAAACTGTAAGACTGGAAAAGCGAGCAATACTCTCGCATGCAACAGATTACTCATTACTCTAGCAGATGAATCAATCCTTGCAAAAGTTATTTTTAGGCTTAAAAAAGAGAGAAATGAGCAGGTGAAAGGAACGTTGACATGAATGAGGCGTAAGACGACATCAAGCTCGATTAAGCTGACTCGTTAACTTCTTTAACACCATCAACGTTCTGTCGAGATCGGCCCGCTTGATACCACCCGCGCAACGATTCGCCCAAGGAATGTGGACTCGCATGATGGCTGCATATTGTTGCTGACCTTTCTTTGTCAAATACACCAACTTCGCCCGTTTGTGGTCGGGATTCTCTTGATACTCAACAAACCCTTCATGTTCCATGACATCAACAAGACGTTGAACATTCTGGCGCGAGAAACCAATACGACGTCCAATTTGCGGAACCGTTAAAGGCAAAGCGGAGAGAGAGATCACCCCGAGAACTTTCCAACGTGCATTCGTTAAGCCAAACGGCTGAACTAATTTATCCACTTCAGCGAGAAACCGCCCATTCAGTTTATTTACCTCAAACAGAACCTCTGAAAAGATGGTTCCTTCCGGAAAGCGTGGCTTTTCGTGTAATACAATCATAATGACAACTTATTGTCATATTAGCATAATATATACAAAAAAGCAAATGTCTGCTAATCAACATATCAAGCATCTTCAGGCTTTCATTTTCCCAGTTGATTTATTCCAGAATAAAGACCGCAGCAATAGAGAGGACAATCGCGACCGTTGCTTTTTCAGTTAACTTTCCACCTTGAAACAGTACGGTCATGAGGATCGGAATGACCATGTGCAAGGAATAAATAGGCACGACGAGGGAAGCACTTCCCAAAGACAAGGCCTTTAAGAGACAGGCAAACGCGAGAAGATTAATGACTCCGAGCCACATTCCTTTTTTAAAAACATCGGCGAGATCATGCCTGTGCTCGACTCCATGTTGAATTTCAGTGGATTCCTCATGCGAAAGCCGACGAACGTGACCACGTATGATATAAAAAGCCGCAAAGAGCGTGAAATAATTTGAAAAAAACATAAATAAAAAGATGTTGACATGTGATGGTCCTACGGCATATTTGGCCAACAGCGTCGTCGTTGCCGATACGACAGTGGCAAGGAGTAGAAGAACTATCCCCTTCACTTTTTGGCTGTCCGAATGAGTAGCAGTGGATCCTTGCCCCAGATCCTGTTGACTGGTCGTACCCTCGTCGAAATCTCGGAATAAATAGATTGATATACCTATTAACAAAAACCCAACCAAGTTATGAGTCTCTGCTGAACTAAACTCGTCGAAAAAGAACCAAGAGGCCAAGATAACAATGAGAACACTTGACCGTACGATCGGTAAGACAACATGAGAAGGGAAGACCTGACGAGCTTCAAAACGAAAGATGTTGACTGAAAGAAATAATAAGCCTTGAATTAAGCCAAGAGCGAGAGCTGTTTCCAGGTTAAACATCAGCTCTTGATATAAAACTGAACCCACGACATAGAGCCCAGTCACGATCACAATTAACAGGGAACTACCCGCGATCAAGGCACTAATCGCCACCGGTCTAGCGAGCGTTGTCGGTCGCGTCTCAACAGCTAAGTCGATCAGGTAGAGATAGAAGCCATAGAGGAACAGCGCACCAAGCGTGAAGGGGTACCAGTTCGTGGCAACCCGGGACTGCAAAAAAAACCAGAATATGTCAATCACATCTGTGAGCATCATATTCGACTGAGAAATCTATACGAGACAAAGCTAATAATAAGGACCCATATGGCAATAAATACCACGAGGAAAAACTCATATCGCCCCTGTAGTAATTCATGATAATCAACTTGATCTTTATGATATTCCACGAGTTCTAGATCGCGCTCTAACCCCTCGCGCCAGCCAGTGATTTCGATTCCCGAACCGACTTTAGGTTTTAGCGTCTTCCAGATACGAATTAATCGTTTAATATCTGCAGAGTTTTCCTGATTTATTTTTTCGCGAGACATAACAAACACCCCATTGGGGATGGGGTCGCTTTTGGCGATGATCAAGGGTTTGGCATATTGAGGTTTTCCATTCTCATCTTTTTCATTTACAACCTTACGTTCATAGTTCTTAAGCCTAAAATCGGCAAGGAAACCCCCAATAAAACGATTCTTCTTTCCATTTTTGAGCACGGTTTTATATATTTTCTCACTGGTCTGAAACCCCTTGGCTTCGTGAAAGGGAAGCCCTTCTCGAATTAGATACGCATGAGGATAATAATAACCAGACGTCGAATCCTTTTGTTCCAACAGAGCTAACCTTGCTTCACGCCGTGCATTCAACATCGAAAAAATAGTGCCTTGATTGTCTATTCCCTCCTCTTGACTAAACCCTGAAGGAAAATTCTCATCTTTCCTAGGAACAAATAACACTGAATGGTAGTAGGCCTGCCCGTTATACTCGATTCCTAAAAATGGTTGAAACTTACACTTTTCCCTCCTTACAACATATTCGATGGGGGTGAACTCTCCTGCGATATGTACTTTCCCGTCCTTTATGGCCTCACACAACATATCTAAGCTGGAAAAAGACTTTACCTCCACCTTCCATTTGCGGTTGGGATATTCATTCAAAACTTTCTCCAGCTGTGGTTTAAAATCTTTAAAGTACTCTTCTTCATCCTCCCCGCTTTTATAGAGTCCCACGACTAACGGCTCAAGCTTCGGTTCTATTGACTTCGTTAAGTTTTCAGCGTTTCTCAATGTAAACGAAATGAAGATGAAAATAGATAGGAGGATAATCAGAAAAGGACGGAGATTCGCCTTTATATTTTGGTGAATTGGGGGAAATTCCATCTCTTGTCGTTCCTATGCACTGACAACCGCCCGTTCATCACTGAAAGTTTCTGACCATGAACAGCCCCGGCTTGCTCTACATTGTTGTGATTTTCCAAAGCCGGCACTCCAAGTCAAATTGAAAGAAAACTTTCATGACAAGCCCACCGTGTTCTATTTTTTTAAGAAGCGTCTTCTCTTTAGAGCTAAGTAAAGACTCCTTGAAGGAATTAATCCTTCAACTCGAATTGCCCCAGCGTTTAATTTCCGCAACAAATGTAAGCCTACAGAAACGATTCCAATTGTGCTGACCACAAGAAAAATTAAAAAGTCATTCATGGTTTGTTCCTCACTTTTCTCCTATTCGTGGTCCTTTGAGTCATCTTCATCAATCGAGTACTATGCGCAGTTTTGACAGACATGAAATAGGAAAAAGCAAAATCGTAGCCATAAATGTCTATTGCTGAGAAGCAAAGTGAATAACCGGAAAACGAAACGTCTTCTAGCATATGCCAGTAAGCTATCTATAGCCGATTCCAATTACTTCCAAGGTTTGAGGTATTGAAAACCGCGTAGAAAGTCTTGATGTCACACATGGAAATTATCTGAATTCGCTATAGTAGGTGGAAAGCCTGGATCGACGGGACAGGTATCTAAATAGATAGCATGTGTATCTGTTTGGATACCTGTTTCCATTCATAAGAATCCTGAGTGCTTCGTTATGACGGGCTTGTCATCGAACGGGAGTCTTGCGAAAAATTTCAAGATGCGGTACACAGACCTGTTCCTCTATTTCAAAAATTAGACTTGTCTCTATAAAATTTTGAAAAGCTGCGCTGTTGCCTAGGGGGGCAATCTTGTTTAACCAACACAGGAGAGTTCGCATGAGCTGGCGTGTGATTTCTATGAGAACATACATGGTTATCGCATGTATGTTCACTTTGCCGAATGTTTGTGTGGGTCAAACAGCAGGATTTGTCGAGCAGAAACTCATGCTCGGCGACACGATCTCCCAGTATCAAATTTATGTACCGTCAAATTGGTCTGATAGGGATTCGTGGCCAGTCATTTTGTTTCTTCATGGAGCAGGAGAACGTGGAAGCGATGGGGTACGACAAACAGAAGTCGGTCTCGGGCAGATCATCCGTCATGAACCGCAGCGGGTTCCAGCTGTTATCGCATTTCCTCAATGTCGCGAAGGTGCTCGGTGGTCTGATCCTGATATGGAACAATTAGCGATTATGACGATGGATCGTGCGATTCAAGGATTCAAGGGCGATAGTACGCGTGTGTATCTCACAGGGTTATCGATGGGTGGGTCTGGAACCTGGCATCTCGCTGCCAAATACCCAGAACGATTTGCTGCCATTGCCCCCATTGCAGCCAGAGCACTTTTTACCCCACGCATGGGTGAAGCAACAGTCTCCATAAAGCCAGACACTCCTCGAACAAAAGGAAACAAGGTCATTACACAGAGAATGGCAGGTATCCCCACCTGGGCATTTCATGGTCGAAAGGACTCCATTATTCCCGTGGTCGAGTCACGCAACATGATCACTGCTTTGCGCGAAATGGGAAACCACCCCTTATATACCGAATATGAACACATCGGCCACACATCCTGGAATGCCGCTTATGCAGAACCGGACTTCTTTCCATGGCTCTTGTCCCATCGTTCTCAAGCAACTCAATGAAGTGCTTCCTGAACAATTAACCTCCATCACTCATTCGGATAGAAACCCAACCGGAATACAACCTGAGAGTTCGATCATGAAAACTGATCGGCTACCACCGGCTTGCCTTTTCCATTCCAGTGGCCTGCACTCATCCAAGACGTGACATGTCTGATGGCAAACCGTCCATCAGGAGCCATAACAAGACAACCCGCTTCTCCTCCTTTGATACGAGTCGCTAATTCGTTCAAAGTTAACCTCGCCGCCAGTGCTGGACTGCGGCCATTCTTCATTAAGAGAGCAATCTGTTTGGCCATCACCATCCGCATGATGCTTTCCCCAAGGCCGGTCATTGAAATCGCACCAGCTCTATTATCCGCATACACACCGGCCCCGATTATCGGGGAATCTCCCACTCGGCCAGGCAACATCATCGCCACTCCTCCTGTTGAGGTTCCGGCCGCCAGATGGCCAAACCTATCAAGGGCCACAGCTCCTACCGTGTCGTATTTGGCCATTTTTTTGTACAGCGCAAGGCTTTTCTTGTTTCGCATACCAATAGCATATGATGCACTGCGTTTTGACAAATTTTTTAATGGAGTTTCACATTGCTCTAACTCAAAATGTGTTGCCACACGAACGGCCTGTTGTCCAATTAAAAAAACATGGTCCGTTTCGTCCATGATCAGCCTGGCTGCTGAGATCGGATGCAGAAACCCTTCTAGACCAGCGACGGCTCCTGCAGCGAGCATGTCTCCTTCCATAATGGCCGCATCCATCCGCTGCACACCATCCAATTGCTGGCGTGACCCCAATCCGGCATTGAAAAGACCAGAAGCTTCCAAATGACGAATCATTCTCTCAACCGTATCTAAAGCGCCTTCGCCACCTTGCATCAATTCGAATCCAAGAACGAGGGCTTCGGATAGACAGGTTCGTTGCTTAGGGGTTGACGAACGCGAACCAGCACCTCCATGAACGAGAACACGAGGAATTCTATTGAAGGAAGAAGATTTCAATGTTGTGCGATGATCACATTAGAGGGGCAACTTGACACTGAGAAGGAATGCTGAAAATTAGAGCAGGTCGGCCTCAATCATACATAAGATATCATTCCTAGATCCATGAAACTCTATTATCCTTTTCGATAGGTTGTCCGTTAACCTAATCGAATGATAGTAGACGCATCAGTAAAGACGGAATCCTCTTGCCTAAGATTGAGAAATGAGATTGAATGACCCACGAATTCTCGCTCCGAATTCAGGTTCGGCAGTGGCTTGAACACAATCATAAGAAAAGAATGTTGGACGTGGGATCGGGACATCGCTCCAAAGGTCAGTTTTCGTTTCAATTTCGAAATTGCCTCTATGTCATCTTTCCTCATACGTGTATTGCTTCATGATGGGTATTCGTGCTCCCGACAGATCAACTGAATCTCTTGCGTGCTCAATGGTTCCTGCGTCAGCCCACAGACATAGCCTTGCATATGATGTTCGTTGAAGCGGCAGGAATGACAGGCTGCAAACGTCTTACGTTCGTTAGCGCGCTGCATCCCACGCAAGATCGAGCGGAGACTCTCTTCGAGTTCGCTACACTTTAAAGAACTGAAGGTCTTCAGTGCCGCTTCCAGACCTTTGGCTGGAATGGATTGATCAATAAACTTTCTTCCCTTCGGGGTTGGGGCTAGGTGAATGATCCGTTTGTCCCGCTTATCTTGTTGTTTCCGCAATAAGCCTTTCTGCTCTAAAACCTTGAGCGATTGAGACACTGTTCCCTTCGTCAGCCCGAGATATTCGGTGACAGATTGCGGCGTATCCGAATAGCGATTGCATTGCGTCAGATACATCAAGGCTTCAATTTGCACAGGCTGCAGCCCGAACCTCAGGCCAAACGTCCGCACCTCCATCCGTAGAAGATTACAGAATCGCTCCAAAATATCATGGACTTGCAGCGCACCCATAGATAAATTGTATCGCCTCGATACGTATTTGACAAATGAAAAATATTATGCAACACTCCATATAGTATCGAGTCAATACCATATGTTCATTTTCAGAAAAAAGGAGAATCCCAATGAAAAAGGCCGTCTTCTATCATGCAGGATGTCCCGTCTGTGTCGAGGCCGAAGGGATGGTGGCGCACGCCATCGACCGCAAGCAATATGAGCTTGAGATTATCCATTTTGCTCAACACCCCAATCGGGTGGCTGAGGCTGAAGCCGCCGGGGTGAAATCGGTTCCCGCCCTGTTGTTGGATAACCAGGTATTTCACATCAACTTCGGGGCATCCATTGCCGATGTGAAAGGCGCCTCCTGACGAATAGACAAATTCTATTTACTCATGGCTCATAACCTGTTTCGAATTCGTATAACATTTGACCAAGTCCTGGGTCATCGACCCAGGACTTAGCCTGACTATCATCGTATAGAAAAAGGAGAAATGAGAATGCGTTCATTCATGAAGTATATGCACATCAGTTTAGCGGTGGGGATGCTCATCACTCAGGCCGCCTGCTCCACTCTCGAACTACCAAATGGAAACACAACTGCTTCGCTGTATGACCGGCTAGGACAAAAACCAGCCATTACGGCAGTCGTCGACGAATTTGTCGGAAACGTCGCAAAGGATGATCGGATCAATAGTCGATTTGCCACAACAGATATTCCTCGATTAAAAAAGCATCTCGTGGATCAAATCTGTATGGCTACGGGAGGTCCATGTACCTATACAGGCAGGGATATGATCACTACGCATAAGGGAATGCGCATTAACGATGCCGAATTTACCGCGCTCGTGGAAGACCTCGTGGCTGCACTGAACACATTCAAGGTTCCAGAAGCGGAACAAAAAGAGCTGCTAGGCCTTCTCAGTCCCATGAAACCAGATATTGTCGAAGTACCCTAGCGGATTTCATGAACGCAATGTTTGGTGATCCCTCAAGGGTTGGGAGCACCATCTATAATTTTTTGAGTGCTCGCTAAGATCATTAAGCATCGAGACTTACATAGATGCTAAGGGAGTATCTTCGAAAGAAACGAATCCGCTAGAAACCCGAAGAGCTTCTGTTGCACTTGAATATGATAGAAAAACTTAGACCACTGGGAATTAATTAACAGGAGGTGTCTTATGTTCCACAAGATGGGGTCTGTCATGTTACTGCTACTTTTTAGCTTCACCTCACCGGTATTGGCTGGTGAGCAATTGGATGTACACGATGGATCAGCGATTAGCATTACGTCTCCGCATAATGGTGAATCCGTCGCGAATTCGTTCGATTTGGTGTATTCCTTGAGAAAGGGAACAATGGCAGACCATGTTCATGTTTTTCTAGATGGAGCCTATCAAAAAGGGTTTAAAGGACAATTCATCGATGTCTCTCCTGGTCGCCACACCATTACCGTGAAGGTGGCCACCCATGACCACGATATGGTGACAGTCTCAGATGAGATCGAAGTGTTGGTAAGGTAAGCACTGCGAAGCCTTATAGGCTCCTCCTGGCGAGAATTGAAGTCTCACTCGTCTAAATGAGAAATATGAGAGAGAGGTCTTCGAGGGTAGGATCGCACCAGATTCGCTTGATCTGTCATGACGGATGAATAGGAAGGGAATATTTAGCGTGAGCAATGCCTCATTCACTGAAATTGGAAATATCGCCTCTCTGTGGCGATATCCCGTGAAATCGATGCTGGGAGAGGAGCTACAGTTCACAAAGGTAACTGATCGTGGGCTGTCTGGTGACCGATCGTACGCGATTCTGGATCACGTAGATGGAAAAATTGCTACGGCCAAAAACCCCAGGAAGTGGCCAACGCTTTTTACCTTTCAGGCGAAACTTCATGAGGTAATGCATGAAACTGAAACATTTTCTCCGGTCCACATCACTTTGCCCGATGGGACAAATGTAACCAGCAAACAGGCTGATCTCGATCAGGTACTTTCCAAGACGCTCAACCGTCAGGTCATGTTGGTCACGACCGAGCACAGAAGGGTGAATGGTGTACAGTCGTCTCTTCCCACATTCTGGACTCCAAATTCTGAAGAGTACTGGCCAGATGTCGACGGTCGCGATCACCGAGACACCTTTACTGATTTCACGCTTCCCTCAGGGACGTTTTTCGATGCGTCCATGGTCCATCTTCTCACCACCACCGCGCTCAACCAACTTCGCGCGTGCTATCCTGATGGGGACTTTGCCGTTCAACGATTTCGCCCTAACATCGTCGTAGAGCCCACAAGGGAAACGAGGGGATTTATAGAAAGCTCATGGATCGGGCACTCCCTGACCATTGGAAATGACGTTCGCCTGAACATCACGGGGCCATGCGGCCGTTGTGTGATGACGACGTTAGCCCAAGGAAATCTCCCCAAAAATCCTGGGATACTACGGGCAGCGATCAAACACAATCGGGGAAACGTTGGAGTTTATGCGGTGGTGACACAAGGCGGGACGATTTATCCTAGTGATCAAGTGAGACTGGAGCAGGCAAAATAAATCTTTTCTTTCTCAAGAACAAGAATCAGCAAAAAATAGGCAAAGAGGCCTGCCAGCACTCGGATACCATGAACTGACATGCCTCTTTGTATGGGATCGGGAGGCTCTTGAATTCTACCCTCAGTTAATCCAACTACCCTGAGTTTAACTGACAAGAAGAGATATATGACCACTCCTTTATGATGATGGGCTCGCAAGAATGGTCTTTCTTGAGGCTCGCCAATCCTCTTTTACCAATTCTCTATTTGTCCGGCAGACCTGGGCTCCATTCGTTCACACGACAGGAGCCCACGATCTTGCTCTTAACAAGTTCATGAAAGCGCATTATTCAAGAACAAAGCAGCTCTCCGTAGCAGTCTGGTTAAAACTTTCTTCTCTCGCAAACACCTCATACTTGAACTCAGTTCCCAATGCGATAAACTCCTCAGGAATGGTGACGGAATTTTGATCGGGATCAAGAATGACGGTAAGCTTGGAAGCAAATGGATTATCAAGGACCTCTACCTCTATTTCGTAATTGTGAATCACTACAGGAACTGGTGGCTGAACCCCAGCACCACCACCATTGGGGTCTGGATGAGATGTCGTGACAGCCGGCCAAGATATGGTCACAGGCGCACTGGTCACGGTGGCGTCAAAGCCGGGATCCTCTGTGTCACAAACTTGGGCCGCCGGCAAGGCGTTCACTGTCGGTTCTGGTGGAGCCGGCATGACATGTGTCAGAGTTACTTCGCTTTCAAGCTCATTGCCTTCTAGGGTCTTTGCCTCAACTTCGTATTCTCCTGCAGGGAATCGTTTGAAGAACTTTTGTGGGAAAAGTTCGTCGAATGTCGGTTCGGCACTCTCAAAGAATATCTCTGTCAGTCCCTGCTTCTGCAAGCGCCCCTTCACTCGGATGTTCAGCATTTTCCGTCCTCTTGGGTCTTCAATCTCCAGTTTTTTCCATGGGTCTCCATCAATCAATGCATGAATGCCCAAATCGCCATCAGTATTATTGAGCTCGAAAAACAACTCGGCTTCGGAAAACGGAATTTCGTTATCGTCCTGTCCCCAACTCACGGGCACCGGACTCGTCAACCACAGCACTAATACTAATGAAGAAAGGGTAGACATGATGGGAAAAGCGTTTCTCATGGTGATTCCTCCAATTTTGCTCAAAGTGTGATGTTAATTTGCTCTAGACAATTATTCTTCTAAAGGCTTCCCGAGGCTTTAAGGACTGTTTAATCTTGTCATTCCATCCAGAAACTCACACCCCCTTTCGTTGCTTATGTTGAACATGTTGCGAACCAACCCTCTGGAAGACCAGATTCCATTCACGACCTCAGCAGAAAAACCACATTGTCGTGTCCAGAGCTTAGAGAAAAGACTACAAGACAAAGCTTACGAGAAGCTGACCACAGCATTACCAATGAGTAAGGTTGTGAGAAAAACTTGTCAGGAGTTAGATGAAAGAGAAGGCAGGCTAACAGTGAATGTACTACCTTGAAGAGGTTCACTTACGAGAATGATGTCGCCTCCATGTGCACTTGCCACCGCGCGGGCAAAGCTTAATCCTAAGCCGCACCCGTGTTGCGTGCGACTTTGGTCACACCGGAAAAATCGGTCAAAGACGCGATGTTGGTCAGCTCTACTGATACCAACACCAGTATCGGCAACTGTCACGTACAGGCCACGTGACTGGTTCTCAAGATTAATCGTGACGCACCCTTTAGGTGGCGTGTACTTCAGCGCATTATCGAGGATGTTCGCGAACATCCGTTGAAGCATCTGACGATTTCCTTGAACTTGGCAATCAGGATCGAGCTTGCAGGAAAGCTCGATGGATTTCTCTTGAGCGGCAGGCTCATACAGGTCACGTGCATCTTCAATAAGCTTCGATATATTGACCGGTTCTTTATCGGTATGCATGACGCCAGCCTCGGCTTCGGCGACGTCTAACGTCGTATTAATTAAATGAAGAAGTCGATCACACTCCTCAAGTGTATCTGAAGCTGCGGCTTTGTAATCCTTCTCTGTATCCGTTAATGAGAGAGCTCTTTCTGAGATGGCCCGAATTCGTGACAAAGGACTTCTGAGGTCATGAGCGATATTGTCCGTCATTTCCCGCATTTCAGCGATAAGATTTCGAATGCGTTCTGCCATGGCATTAAAGGTATCGACAAGCTTTTGTATTTCATCACCTTGGTCCTTGATCGTAACACGACGATCAAGTTGACCCTTTTCAATATCCACAGCAGCACGACTGACTTCCTCAATACCCTTCACAGCCTTTCTGGCTATCATCCATCCGACCCCAGAAGCTACTGGGATTGCAATACAGAACATTCCCGCGAATACCACAAGAAGCAAATCCATGATTTCTTCCTTCTCTTCGAGAGACTCCCCAAGATGCAAGAGAAGTTCTGGAGCAATGAGACCGTAGGTCACTCTCGCTGGATACTCGTGATCAGGAAGTTCAAGGGTTTCCAAGAGATATTCTGCCTTCGTATCTAGCACGTCCTGAAAGAATTGTTGATTGATAGTCAGTCCAGCCCACTCTGATACGTCGGATGTAAAAATAGGCTGGCCCTCACTATTCAGCAATCGAAGAAACATCTGCTCCTCATCACTAGTTGACGCCTCACGTTCGAGCTCACGGACCAACCTCTTTGTGCCCTCAGAATCGTAAAGGTCCTTGTATTCGGTGATATCTTCTATTAAGTCCTCGTCCATACGATTATTCAAAATGCTGTTCACCGAGAAATACAACACACACAGAGCAGCAATGGAGAAAATGAGGAACGCTAAGGTATACGACAGTGTTAGGCGAACGGCTAACGAATTAGGAAACCTAATCATCATTGTCCCTCAAAACATACCCCAGACCCCTTACGGTGTGAATGAGCGGTTTCTGAAAATCCTTGTCCACTTTTTCACGAAGTTTACTGATACGCGCTTCAACGACATTTGTCCCAGGATCAAAGTTATAATCCCAGACACGCTCCATAATCATAGTCTTCGACACGACATTTCCAACATTGCGCATCAGATACTCCAATAAAGCAAACTCCTTGGGTTGGAGATCGATCTTTTTCCCTGACCGCCTCGCGTTCCGCGCAAGAAGATCTATTGATAAATCTTGGAAAGAGAGACCCGTTGGTTCTGTAATCTTTTGACTTCTCCTTAAAAGTGATTCGACACGCGCGAGTAACTCGCTGAATGAAAAAGGCTTCGTCAGGTAGTCGTCTCCACCACGACGGAGTCCATTCACACGTTCGTCGACCGTTCGTTTAGCACTGAGGATGAGTATGGGAAGATTCTTCTTCTGTTTTCGAAGCCGGTCGATCACAGAGAGGCCATCAAGCCGTGGTAACATGAGGTCAAGAATTGCAAGATCGTAACTATCATACAGCAGCGATTCTAGGCCTCTCACGCCATCGTCAACGTGGTCAATCGTGAACCCAGCCTCTTTCATGCCTTTCTGAACAAAATCCGCAATAACTCGATCATCTTCGATCAATAAAATTCTCATTGTTCCCCTATATGATCAGGCTGCCCAGGGCAACACATAAACGCATGTAGTATACAGGAAGCCCATTTTATGAATCAGTCCACTTGCACGATATGACATCGCTTTCCTCCAATGATCATGCTCATTTCCTTTCATCTTACCGGAATCACCCTAGTGGCAACATTACCATATGATGAACTTGTAACAAGATAATTCTATGGCAATCTTGGACTTGTCCTCTTTAGAATCCAGAGGCTCTAACAGACGAACCCTTCATTGATCGAACCAACTTTTCAATTTCATTATGAATGACACACGTACGCTATCACTCCTGCTTGTCCTGATTCCAAGCTTTGCCGGTGCAGAGGAGCAATCAGTCCCAACCTCGGAACCACCACGAGAACCTGTAAGAATTTATAGAAGCCCTGAAGAGCGAAGAGAAGCTGGGCTTGGGAAGCAAGTGACTGAATGGTTGAAGATTGGTGGTGTGATGGATTTAGAAAAAGAATACCGAAAAAACAAAGTTCTTAGGGCAAAAGACACTGAAGACGATCCAGATCCCGAGCTGGCTATCGAGCTTGGCTTCGAGATTCAATACGATGAGTGGTTTGAAGCCGAGGTCTTGTTTGCGATCGAGGATAATGGTCGTCGACACTTTCAGGAGTTAGATGAAGGTCTAGTCGGGATCGATCTTGCGGACTTTGGGATCAAATTCGGCCAACTCTATGTACCTTTTGGAGCCTATTATAGCCACTTCGTCACGGGCCCCATGCTGGAGTTTGGTCAGACACGAGGAACGGCGGTACAGCTTGACTACACGTTTTGGGACTCTCTTGAACTCGCAGGATACATTTTTGATAGCAAAGCTGATATGCGAAACAATAAGAATGAAATTGACTGGGGTCTTAACCTTGAATACAAGTCAGAAGATGAGTCTATGATAATAGGCGCTGGGTATCTTTCCGATCTTGCTGAAAGCCAAGATGAATTGCTTCTCGAGTTCAAGAACAGGTATCTGCGTCGCGTGCCTGCATGGAATGCCTACGCACAGATTGGCATGCCTCCCTTTGAGTTTACAGCGGAAGTGCTCAAGGCCCTTCGACATTTTAGAGAATTTGACTTGAATGCTAATAAACCATTTGCCTACAACATTGAGCTAGCCTACTTTCCTTTCGATTTCGTTCAATTAGCCGGACGATTAGAATTTAGTGATAACTTGGCTGATGAACCAAGATGGCAGTATGGCATAGCCGCAACCTGGCGACCGTTTGACAACTTGAGTGTCGCCATTGATTATCTCTATGGAAAATACAAAAACGAATTTGCCTTCGATGACTTTGACAACGAGATACGGAGTCATCACATGATAGGGACACAGCTGACAGTCGGATTTTAAGATAATGCTCGACGAGTATAGTTGGAGGACTACGGATATTCTCTTTATCTGTATCAACTAAAAGGATAACGAGCCCTATCCCCTAACGAGATAAGGCTCGTATTGAAAAAACCTCGACCCTCTGTTTGTTATTTTGAAGACCTTTGTCCTTTTCGATATCTCCAGGCCACCATCCCTGCTAAACCCGTTCCCATTAACATCATCGAAGAAGGCTCCGGCACAGATGACACCAATGCCACGCGAATTTCAGGATCCGTAAAATTTATGTTGAGTCCTTCTTCAACCAAGATTAGGCCTTCGCCCGGCGCATAATACTTGAACTCCCTAGCATCTGGTTCCAACTCATTTTGTTCAAAGATTTGAAGAACGTTTGTAAATTCACCAATATCCAGCGAGACGGTATTGCCAAGAGAAAATATTGTTGCCTCGTCTACCGCCTCATCGTTCGGCGCGAACTCTTGTCGATAATTAAATCCGGGGGTGAGATCGGCACGCATGATAAACCCTGGAAGAGCATCATTGACTCCACCCCGCCATGCGCTTGAATTGTTTGTTCCAATCAGATTGCCATCGTTGTCGTAGATAAAGTTGGTAACATCTTCTCCAAAGTACCAGACATTACCGGTCGTATCCTGTGCATAATAATCAAACGTATCTTCGACAATTACCCCATCTTCAAATGAGCGGTCACGCTGTATGGTGGTTTGTACACCAAGTATCGTAGGACCTGGACCTATATTGGACAGTTTGAACCCCTCCGTGACGATCTCCCCATCGTCCTCTATTTGCCCTTCGTACGTTCGACTAACCCCAGTCACCAAAGGAAAATACGGATGGTCAACGGGAGCACCAGGAAGAAACGTCGCGGAACTGAAATCTGGCAAGAACGGCATGGCACTCAAACTACCAGGACCCAAGATCAAGATCGCCATTAGCGGACCGGCAAAATACCATTTCATCTTCATAACCTTTCCCTCCTTGCAATGAATAGTCATTCAAACTCCAGTGAAAGAGTCGACGAGCGAACAACTGGATTCTGTTTAATGCTTTCACTCAAAGGGAGTCAACGAGATGATCAAATGGTAATGTATGGAGAGAGATCGATGGCTGAAAATTGGGGGGGGAGGGGGGAACTCTAATCATGTTTTCCAATGCACTTCGGTCTCGACGCTTTCTTGCACTGGAAAGAAAAGGCGTTGGCAACATCGTTTCGGTCTTCAACGTATCCTTTTCATTCCTGCGCACTGGCATTACACAGTTAAAGCTGGGCGTAACACCGTAAAATGTCTTTACCTTTTTCTAGACTCAAGTAGACTAGAACCATGCTCTGGTTAAGCTATGCTCTCCTTGCCGCCCTCTCCGAATCATTGAAAGATCTGTTTAGCAAGCAAGGTCTCCGCCACACTCAACCCCATATCGCAGCATTCGCCGCCAGTGGTTTCGCGTTCCCAATTCTCCTAAGCTTTTTCCTTTTAACGAGTGAGCTTCCGCTCATCGGCCCAAGATATTGGGAAGCCCTCATGTGGGGCGGAGCGCTGAATGTGCTTGCGTTCATTCAATTTATGCGGGCGCTTCAGGCCTCAGACTTGTCACTGACTATTCCCTTCATCACCTTCACCCCAATCTTCTTGCTCTTGACATCACCTTGGCTTGTTGGAGAATTTCCAGGCTTTCTCGGATTGCTGGGAATACTGCTGATTGTTGGAGGCTCATACATCCTATCCATTCAGGGATCAGACATTAGCTTGTTTGATCCTGTTCTCGCGATGATGAAAGAGCCAGGGCCTAGAAGAATGCTTTCGGTTGCCGCTATCTATAGCTTCACATCAAACTTTGACAAAATCGGAGTGCAAAATTCATCTCCTCTTTTCTGGAGTCTTTCGATCAATGTGTTTATGGTACTCAGCTTGCTCATCATTTTTTTATTTATCCGCAAACCAATAACTAGCCAAGAACGACCATTTAAGTTCTCTTTGCTCATGCTTGTCGGATTCTTTAGCGCTACGACCCTGATCGCTCACAACATGGCATTGAGCCTCGCTACCGTGCCCTCAGTCATCGCCATCAAACGCACGAGCGCACTGTTCGCCGTTCTCTGGGGGTTTTTCATTTTGCGGGAAGCAAACGTCTCACAGCGGTTTATCGGCGCCACGTTAATGGTGGTCGGAATTGGCCTAGTGGGAATAGATGAAACGGAGTGAAGATGGAAGGGGTAAGGCGGAATAAGACCGCGCAGCAAAGTCGTGACACTGGAAACGATCAAATTGTTCGAACATTTTCAGGGCATGTAATTGCCTAAAATTGTTTCTTATGTATTGATCATATTTCTTTAGAGATAGCAAATCCTAAAATTCATGTTTTGTTTCTAACCAGATTTGCCTTTTCTACCTTTGCCATTCGTACCCTTGTTCCTTTGCACAAAATTCGCGATCACAGATTGACTTTCTACCATCTCCACGAAACACTCATCCGACCCAGTACAGCCACCTTCCCAATGACTAAAAGTCCATTTTTTATGAGAGGCAGTTGTTAGCTTCACAACTTTCCCAGGTTGAAATCCTGCCGAACACGAGTCATTTGAACACGAAATGCCCGCCGGAGTACTGTACACCGTTCCACTCCCTATGACAGAAACAGAAAGTGTAAACAGTGTAGCCGAAGTCGAGACTTCAGCTGGTAATGAATCAGCAGATTGGTTTCCCGCCGCATCGAATGCCGCAACTTGATACGTATATTGAGTATTGGGAAGAAGGCCTGTATCGGTGTAATCGATTGCATCGGTCTTGATGATCGCGGCACCATTCCGATATATGGTATACCCCGCAACACCCACGTTGTCTGCAGAGGGATTCCAAGATAGATTGATTTGAGGAAGAGATGAAGCCGACACCTCTAGATTCTCGGGCCGTGTTGGTGGAGTCATATCGTTGATATGTATCGAAACCTCGTCAGAAGGGAAACTTTCATTTCCTGTTGCATCATAGGCAGTGACCGCAAAATAGTAGTCATTTCCCTCGGCAAGATTCGAAAACACCTTTTGGGTAACCAGCTCTGTATCAGATAGCAAATCATATACTCCCGATGCATTTCCAACATATACACGATACCCTGCTAGGTCAGGTTCTGAATTCGGAGACCAAGAAACCGTCACGTCTTGAGCCTTCGAGGAAACCGGGCTCAGTAGAAGAAATGAGAACAAGAGAAGATAAATTGATTGAGATAGCTCAATGTTTTTTGTGGTTAAGAATCGCATTTGTGAAATCCTTTCCAATAACTCGCACGGATTTATCTCCGGACTGATCAATAGGCTTTTTAGCGGTCGAACGCCGAGCGCTTCTCAATCATCGAACGTTTCCTTCGTCATGTTCTGTCTTCGACTCGATCACCAGGAGGATACCGTCTCCTTCTATATCCCAAGCTTCAAATGTATCGGTACTCCTGGATATTTCTTAACCAAAATATCCTCAAACGCATTTCTCATGTTTGTAATGCAAGCTTTCTTTAATACTTATCAGCCATCCGTGGTTTATTCAGAACTTTCTTGGATATTCATGTTTATTTTTCAAAGGATAAGTTGCATTCAAATCCAATTCATCCATTTATTTTCTCTCTTTGAGAAAAATGAAAGCTTTGCCTTCGAACTCATTCTTATCTCGAGAATCACGACCCGTTCAGCTGACTAAAAAAAAGGGGTGGGTACGTAAAGTAAGAGAAAGAGAAGTGCTGTGATTAGATCGTTTGGGTAGATGAGAAAATGTTCGAGCAATGAGCCTGTTTCAATGAACTCGAAGCATCAATATTTATAAAACGACTCATGCAATCTGTTTCTCCAGCTTCTTACTAAGGTTCTTTCGTGCAACCACTGACATTGCACAAGACATGACATTTGGCCTCGCTACCGTGCCCTCAGTTATCGCCATCAAACGCACGAGCGCACTGTTCGCCGTTCTATGGGGATTTTTCATTTTGCGGGAAGCAAACGTCCGACAGCGGTTTATCGGCGCCACGTTAATGGTGATGGGAATTGGCCCAGTGGCACTAGATGAGAGCGAGTGAGGATGTAGAAAGCAAGGGGAAAGAGGGAAAGGGTCAACAGGCCGGAAAACTCTACTCTGCAACTGTCCGCTTGACGGGAAGCTTACAGAATTTCTAAATTGACATACTGATGCACATAAAATATGATTTGATGCATGAGGACAACAGTAAGACTAGACGATCAACTTTTGGCTGAGGCAAAACAACATGCGGCGAAGACTGGATGCACGTTGACGTCATTGCTTGAAGACGCCTTACGAACTTTCCTGACAATGAACAAGCGATCTCCAAAAACAGCGAGGCCAAAGCTTCCAACCTTTAATGGTGGCGGACTTCGTCCCGGTGTTGACCTGGACAATAGTGCTGATCTTTTAGATATTATGGAAAATAAGAATGGAGTTAGTTGACGTCAATGTCCTTGTGTACGCACATCGAGAAGATTCTCCGGATCACAAATTGTATCGAACCTGGCTTAACCAGTGGACTCAATCCGACACCGCCTTTGGAATCAGCGAACTTGTCCTAAGTGGGTTTCTCAGAATTGTCACTCACCCGAAAGTCTTCAACCAACCGACTCCACTCCCCATTGCTTTGGCTTTTGTCGATGCAATCAGATCTCAACCAACCTGCGTTCCGATCTTACCTGGCCCGCGACATTGGGCAATCTTCTCGCGACTATGTCGCGAAGCTCACGTAAAAGGAAACTTAGTTCCTGATGCCTATCTCGCCGCCATCGCGATTGAGGCTGGAAGCGAGTGGATCACAACAGACCAAGACTACAGCCGGTTCCCCGGGTTACGCTGGAGACATCCGCTGCATTAGCACACACGACCATTTGCCTCATTGACAAGGGTTTGTCTGAGCGTTAGCATTAAGTTAACAAGGCTAGGGGAGCGTTTTGCTGAGATGTCCAACGCAGTTGGGCGACCCTTATACCTGACCTGGGTAATACCAGCGTAGGGAAGCGGCAGAAGAAAGCATAGAGTGTAAGGCCGTTTCCTATTTAAGGGAACGGCCTTTTTATTTGTTATACGCGTAAGGTTCATTCCCTATCACCTGTCATCCTGAGAAAGGATCGCACCATGAGTACCCCACAACGTGATTTGACCAGTTCTCCCAATGGCAAGACTTTACCCGTTGTCGAGGACAACCATACACCATCTGCAGCGTTAACCACTGAACCCTTCCCTGCTTCGCAAAAAGTGTATGTGACTGGGTCAGACTCTAGCATTCGCGTACCCATGCGGGAAATCGCCTTAACTCCCACCAAGGGGCCTAATGGAGAAACCCCCACGCCAAACCCGCCTGTCACGGTCTATGATCCGTCTGGGCCTTACACTGATCCTGATGTCGAAATTAATGTGCGCAAGGGATTACATCCACTGCGCCGCGACTGGATCATGAAGAGAAACGATGTCGAAGAACTGCCAGAAGTCACATCAATCTATGGACGCAAACGTTCAACAGATCCTAGCCTTCATGCCATTCGCTTCGCGTTGAGTCGCAAACCTCTTCGTGCAAAATCTGGCATGAATGTGACGCAAATGCATTACGCGCGCAGAGGCATCGTGACTCCTGAAATGGAGTTTATTGCTATCAGAGAAAACCAAGTGAGAGAAGAACATCAAGAAACTCTAAGGGCCAATGGCCAACCCCGTGGCGTTATCCAACATCCAGGGCAAGCATGGGGCGCAGCTATTCCGTCTCGTATTACTCCAGAATTTGTGCGTGAAGAAGTCGCACGAGGTCGAGCGATCATCCCCTCAAACATCAATCACCCAGAAGTTGAACCGATGATCATTGGTCGAAATTTCCTAGTGAAGATCAATGCCAACATCGGCAACTCCGCGGTCACCTCTTCCATTGAAGAAGAAGTCGAAAAACTCATTTGGTCGATTCGATGGGGTTCCGATACCGTCATGGATCTTTCAACCGGAAAAAATATTCATGAAACGAGAGAATGGATTATTCGCAATTCTCCCGTTCCCATCGGCACCGTTCCGATCTATCAAGCTCTTGAAAAAGTCGGAGGGAAACCCGAAGAACTCACATGGGAGATTTACCGGGATACTCTTATTGAACAAGCCGAGCAAGGCGTGGATTACTTTACGATCCACGCCGGCGTTCGCCTTGCCTATGTTCCCCTCACGGCCAATCGGATGACGGGGATCGTCTCTCGAGGCGGGTCAATTCATGCGAAGTGGTGCTTGGCTCATCACCAAGAAAATTTCACCTACACACATTTCGAAGAAATCTGTGAGATCATGAAAGCGTATGATGTGTCATTTAGTTTGGGCGATGGACTCCGTCCTGGATCGATCGCCGATGCGAATGATGCGGCTCAATTCGGCGAACTGGAAACACTGGGTGAATTGACAAATATTGCTTGGGGACATGATGTGCAGGTGATGATTGAAGGCCCTGGACACGTCCCGATGCACATGATCAAAGAAAATATGGACAAGCAACTCGAAACATGTAAAGAAGCGCCTTTTTACACATTAGGACCGTTGACGACAGATATTGCTCCTGGCTATGACCACATTACTTCCGGCATTGGGGCGGCCATGATTGGGTGGTACGGTTGCGCAATGCTCTGCTATGTCACACCTAAAGAACATCTCGGACTACCGAATAAGGAAGATGTGAAGGACGGCGTCATTGCATACAAGATCTCGGCCCATGCGGCTGATTTGGCCAAAGGACATCCAGGTGCCCAAGCTCGCGATAATGCCCTCTCCAAAGCACGGTTTGAGTTTCGATGGGAAGATCAATTTAATTTATCTCTAGATCCCGAAACAGCTCAAAAGTATCACGATGCGACTCTTCCCGATCAAGCTGCAAAAGGCGCACACTTTTGTTCAATGTGTGGTCCGAGCTTTTGCTCCATGAAAATTACACAAGATGTGCGAGACTATGCAGCACAAAAAAAGGTCGAAGAAGATGAAGCCATTCAGATTGGCTTACAAGAAAAATCAGAAGAGTTTCGTAAGGCAGGAGGAGAAATTTATTTATAGCCATGAACTCTTTTTGATGTCTTTACCTGATCCTTCACCTGAGGCTTTCTTCGAGACTCAACTCTGCGAATGAAAAGGAACTAAGAACTATATATAAATGAAGGAAACGATATGAAAAAGAATCCGATAGCCCCGTTACGAGAGCGTGATGTTACACGTCATATCGCGAGGGAATTTTATAAAGAGTTTGATCAGCTCATTGAAAGCGACGTCATTATTGTCGGGGCAGGTCCCTCTGGCCTGTTATGTGCTAGAGACCTGGCTTCGCACGGCATTCGCACACTGCTACTGGAACAAAGTCTTGCACTTGGCGGTGGGTTTTGGTCTGGCGGATACCTCATGAATAAAGCGACGATTTGCTCGCCTGCTGATCACATCCTCGAAGAACTGGGCATACCGTGCAAACCTATTAAAGAATGTGACGGCATGACAGTCGTCGACCCTCCACATGCTACCGCCAGGTTGATTGCCGCGGCCTATGAGGCAGGCGTGAAAGTCATGAACTTAACGCGGGTGCTCGACTTGATTGTTCGTGAAGAAGGGAAGCTAGAAGGTGTCGTGGTCAATAACACAACCGCAGAAATGGCTGGCCACGACATCATCCACGTCGACCCCATTGCCTTAGAAAGCAAGATCGTGGTAGATGCCACCGGTCATGATGCCGTAGTCGTTGATCTTCTCCATCGTCGTAACCTTTATGAGAAAGTCCCAGGTAATGGTGCCATGTGGATAGCTAAATCGGAAGCCCTCGTTGTGGAAAATACCCGTGAAGTGTATCCAAACTGTTTTGTGACTGGCTTGGCAGTCGCCGCAGTTGATGGCACGCCTAGAATGGGACCAGCATTTGGTTCGATGATATTATCAGGAAGACGTGCGGCTGAACTCGTGCGGCTGAAACTCAAGGGCGAATAATTCTTCACGCAAGCCAAAATTGGAAAGTCTAACCTTGAAGCTTGAAAACTTACGTGTTGCGCCTTAGACTGTTAGCATTCAACCTCTGAAACACCTGTATTTTTCACAGAACCTACACCCAGGAGGATAGGGATGGATTTGCAGGATTTCCTGCAACAGGGCAGCGGTACGGAAGAAGACAAAATTGTCGCTTGGAACCTTTTCCAGCAGGCCTATGAATCACAAAGAAAAGGTCACCTGGAAGAAGCCGTCAAGTTGTACAAAGAATCGATCGACGCCTCCCCAACCGCGGAGGCCTACACCTTTCTTGGCTGGACCTACAGTTTTATGGGACAACTAAATGAAGCGATTGAAGAATGTCATCGTGCGATTAATTGTGACCCAGACTTTGGCAACCCATACAACGATATTGGCGCATATCTGATCGAACTCAACCAATTAGACGAAGCAATCCCTTGGTTTGAAAAAGCGATGAATGCAAAACGCTATGAAAACCCCGCATTCCCACACATGAATATAGGGCGCGTGTACGAAAAGAAAGGTGATTGGGACAAGGCCATTGACGCCTATAAACAGGCCACAATTTTGGATCCCGAATACGCGTCTGCGAAACGAGCTATGATGCGATTAATCACCCTGATGAACTAGTCTCAACATTGAGATTCGCTAGGAGAGGCTCTACACATGGAACAAGATAAAACCATATTAGTTGGTGTCAGTGATATCTTTTTTTACACAAAAATTCGCGATGCTTTTTTACCTCACGGCTACGCGCTTCAGAGGGTTAAAAAACAAGAAGACTGGCAGGAAAAGCTCGGAACATTGCAGCCCCATGCCGTCATCCTGAACATGAATGATGAACAACTCGAGGCAGCTTCTGTCCTTCAACTGCTTAAAGGAACAGAGCAGTTCAAACAGATTCCTGTCCTTGCTTTTGCCAACCACGAGGAAGTTGAGACGTGGAAACAGGCGAAAGAACTCGGCATTGATAAAATCGTCTCTCGCAACGAGTTCTCTGCTAGAACCTTAGCGCTGCTTGAAGAATTGACTGAGAATGTCACGTAGTATTTGTGATGCCCCTAGGCCACGAACGCTCAACAGGCCCTCGGCTCAAGGGCGTTTATCTTTTCTACGCAAATCACAAGGCATGCTAAACA
This sequence comes from Nitrospirales bacterium, assembly GCA_965223675.1. GTDB lineage: Bacteria > Nitrospirota > Nitrospiria > Nitrospirales > UBA8639 > JAGQKC01. Next base: position 2,340,236 of record OZ245013.1, read on the forward strand.
TCGGGATTATAGGTGTCCTAGGCCACGATAGTTGAGTAGACTATAATATTAACTTACAGACAGTACCCTTCTTAGAATTTTAATCCTTCTGCAATATCGATATGAGGTTGCCCTTGGGCACGATAGTGGAACACTCCATATGTACGCATACACCGAATCTCTTACTTGAAGCTTTAACCCTTCTGCAACATCGATATAGAGGTGCCCAAGTATGAAACGATCTCCACTCCATTTACAGCACGACGCCTTAGGAGCACACTTTCATCAGGTTGGAGAATGGGAGATGCCCAAACAGTATGGGCCAACAACAACAGAACATTTAGCGGTCCGGCAAACGGTAGGCATCGCAGACCTTTCACATCGCGGCCTGTACCGCATTACCGGGGATGATCGCATCAAGTGGCTGCAAAGTCTCATCAGCAACGATATTCTTCCATTAACTACCGGGGAAGGACTGTACTCTGCGTTAATGGACCACAAAGGCAAAATGTTGTCCTATTTTCGAGTCTTGATGTTAGAGGATTCAATCATGCTCGAAGACGCCGGTGAGATTGGCGACACCACCTACCAACATTTAAGAAAATTTTTGCTGTTTGGAACAAAAGCCAAGATAGAGAATTGTCTTGAATCCTGTGGGATTCTTCTCATTTCCGGCCCCTCAGCACCAGACCTCATCAAGCAGGCTTTTTCCCTTGACATGACAGATGTCAAGCCTTTGAGTATTCAAACTTCTGACATTGAAGGTCATGCTGCTATTTTCGCCAAGACCGAAGAGACAGGAGAACACGATATAGAAATCCTTCTACCCAACGCAGGCCTTCTTCCAGCATGGGAGCGGATTTGGTCCATTGGGGAGCCATTTGGCTTACGTGCCGTAGGCTCAGCAGCCTTGCAGTCGTTAAGGCTTGAGGCTGGAATTCCTAAAGTTGGGCCGGATTTAAATGAACGCATTGTTCCACCGGAAGCCAACCTCGAGGGCAAAGCGTTTAGTCTCACAAAAGGATGCTACCCTGGGCAAGAGGTTGTGGCGCGAATGGATACCTATGGTGCTGTGAAAAGACGGCTTGTTGGTCTTTTGATTGATTCAACAGAGAATCAACTTCCCGCACCCGGAGCCAAACTCTTTAGCGGAGATCGAGAAGTAGGGTGGGTTTCCAGCGTAGCGTACTCACCGATACTCGGAAAACCTTTAGCGTTTGGCTTTCCGCTACGCGACTTCACGAAACCTGATACAGTTCTTACGGTTCAAATAGGTGAGCAGCAACACCCAGCGGTTGTCCATGGCCTACCTTTTCCCCTGCCTACTAGAAAGTAAAAAGCTAGAAGTAAGGAGTTAGAGGTTACATGATATAAAGTATTGAGTTCGCTATTTTATTTCCCTACTTCCTACTTTTTACATCTCACGTCTTACGTCTTTTGTTCAGGATGTCGACCTCGCGAGACGGCATCAGCAAAGCCAAACACTCCTGGTCGTTGCTCATCACTGAGGGCCAACAGAATATGGGCCTCATCCCCATGCATCAATCGCAAACTTAAGAAGGCATCCTGAGTCTTATTTTCCGTGTTATCCCATGTTCCATCGATCAATTGAATCTTGTCTAAATCACAGCAAGAAAAGACATCATACCGAAAATAAGAATCGCCAATGACGATATCAAACAACACCCCACCTGCCGTCATCACCACAACATTAAATCGACCTTGCTCTTCATAGCCCTCCGGAAGAAATTGATTAATATGAAGCATATTCGCCGATCGTCCACCCAAGGCTTTTTCAATTTTTTCTTCTAGCGCCGTATAGTCAATCTGTAAGGGCCGTTCATCCTGATCGGTCGCGCCTAGAGCGGCCTCTTTAGTCTTTTCAAAAACATCTTTAGCGGTCAACACAAGACACTCTCCTTTCAACAAACATGATTACTGGAACATTGCTTATAATGCTTGGGACTACGATACCTTCGGGTCTGTTAAGAATGCAAGAGAATCTCGAGACCTTTGATTTGAATTGATGGGCATTTCTGATCCCACTTGAATGCTGCACCGTTTCTGCCCATTGCATTCCACCTTGCAAGTTCGGCATACTCGCCGTTATTCTTCTTTCAATCTTTCGTACATGGAGTTTTCCTATGGGTAAAGAATCATGCTTAATTGAAGGATGCACTCACCCCTATTATGCACCCGCCGGAACACGGGCCCTCTGCAAAGATCATTTTATCGATTTTCTCAAGTGGCGAAGGAAAAAAGGCGGGTCAGCCATGTTTAAAAAATATGGGGCCATGACCATGGATGAGCGCGATCCGACGGTAGATGACTGGGCTAAAACGGCCACGGTTCACATCTAGATTGTGCAATGAGTCCTTAACGAGTCAATCATGATTCAACAGAAGATTCTCAGCAGAAAGGATTTTCTCCTTCATGAAACGAGCCACATCATGGACGATACGACCCACTCACCCCCTACGTTTTACACGAATCTTACTCCTTTGCACGACATTGTTGATATTGTCGCCAGGATTTGCCACTCAAGCTGTGTGGGCCGATACTGAAGAAAAGGCTACTGAAGTGGGATTGGGTGTCGCAAGCTTTGTGACGACGTTGCCTTATGGGGCCGTGAAACTTGCCTATGCTAGCCTGGGAGCAGTAATCGGTGGGCTTACCTACCTTCTAACAGCCGGAGATCTTGATTCGGCGAATGCAGTGTGGGAAAAGTCATTGTTGGGTCACTACGTCATCACGCCTGACCATTTAACGGGAGAAGTACCACTCAAGTTTAGTGGCCCCTAAGTGTGGAAAACTGTACCTCGTTACTCGTCGTTCGTGTCTCGTAGAGAGAAAAAACGCATCTTTTTGCTAGCAAAGCGTATAGCCGTCCCAATAGATTTCCGAACGTCTATCGCGAGTTATTGCGCTGTGTCAGCAAGAATGGATCAGCTGAAAATTACCCGGTTTCGCTATACCCTGAAAAAGCCAGAAAGGCTCTTTACACGAGAAACGAAATACAATCGACGAGCGACGCTCTTCTCATTATTCCATCAGTGGAGACCCATGATGATGTATGAGCTTCCACGACTCACCGATCCGCTCATAGAGATTCGTCGCAACGACGACACTGTTTTGATCAGCATCTCCTACGCGGCTCGTGATATTTTCCGTGCAAATAACCCATGCGACGTCCGCAGCCACTTGAACTTGAAGCTCCGTTAATTGAAACTTCATCGAAAAGGTATTGTTGAATATGACCACCCAGGAGTCTCGTACAGCAGGCCATCCCACACGTATGCTCCATCCTGGATGAATGCAGGTGACATATTCTTGATGCGCCCAGATCGCATCCATAGCGGCAATATCAAGATCTTCGAAAGACCGGTAAAAATCTTCATTGGCTTTCGTGACCTCTTCAATACGTTGCTCTAACATTATTGTACTCCTCTCAAACGCTATAATCGTTCAGTCGATTGGTCTAGCTTACACCGAGGACTGTCGATTGACCAACCACACTCCACACAAAATAAAACCAATCCCCAGTATATCTCCCCAACTTATCGTTTCTTCAAGGATGAAAAAAGACAAGATTAAGGCAGAGACAGGAATCAGGTTCACAAATATACCCGCCCTTGAAGGACCGACACCTTCCACCCCAAATAACCATGCTTGTTGACCGAGAGCTGTGGCAAATACCACAACATAAAAAAGCGCCACCCAACCTGAAAGGGGTACCGTTTCTCCTCCGTTAGACAGGGCTTGCTGATTCATCAATAAAAGCGGGATCTGAATAAGAATGGAGATCAACAACGTCGTCCAATTCACCGTCAATGAAGAAAACCGCTCCATGACTCGTCGACTGCCAATCGTATACAGTGCCCAACTAACCAATGACAGGAGGATGAGCCCACCGCCTACCAAAGGATTCTCACCGATATTTGCTTCTCCATTGATCCCCGACACGAACAAGACACCAATGAAGGAAATCGCACACCCGACCCAGACTTGCCGAAACGGAAGATCCTGGATGATGACCGATGACAAAAAAGCTGTAATGGCGGGACTCGCACCAATGATTATCCCCGCGGCGCCCGCCCCTATAAACTGCAAACCAAAAAGCACCAATAAATGATTGGCTAAAACGGCTAATCCGAGCAACGTAAATATACCAATATCTCGAGCTGAGAATGACACAAGACCTTCGCGCCATAGCCACAGTGGAACCAAAATCAACAGGGCCCCCAACCCACGAAATACAGAGACTTCAACCGGTGAAAATGGGCCAAGAGCCACTTTTTGAGCCACAACCGACCCTCCCCAGACAACAGCCGCTGTGGTCAGGGCCGCATAGGCCATTGAAGGTGTACGTGCAGGCATAGATTGGGTACTAAATAAGCAAAAGCGTGATGCGGAGATAATGAGAGATGATGATACGCCAGAGAAATTTCTGACGACGAAAAACTGCTATAACAGTCGGGACTTATTCCGTCAAGATAATATGACGCATTATCGGCTACCTTAACATCTACAAAAAGACTTCCAAGGTAGGGCCGGAGAACAACGTTATATTTCACCGATCAAAAGAATATTGCTTCGGTCTTTCCCCCCTTTTACAATAAACAAGTGAGAGCCACATCCATTACTTCTTTTCTCAATTTTCTTCGCGTTCTTCCCCGAGACGTTTGTTGATGTCCAACCCCCAATCGACTAAACATGACGGTTCATGGCATACCCCAATAGAGGAAATGACCATCTCTCCCAATACCGTCCACATATGGAAAGTCAAATTGACACCTCAAGAAAACCAACTGTCAGCATTACAGAACCTTCTTTCACCGGATGAGCGGCATCGAGCTCAACGCATGAAATTCCAACAACATCGCAACGCCTTCATTGCTGCCCATAGCGCGCTTCGGCTACTCCTTGGCCGCTATCTGAATGTCGCAGCTTCTTCCATTAAATTTTGCCAAGAAGCACAGGGAAAACCCTCCCTTCTGATGCCAAGTCCCACCCCACATCTTCTGTTCAATCTTAGTCATAGCCCACATTGCGCGCTCTATGCCTTTGCGCTTGAACGAGAAGTCGGGATCGACCTCGAATACAAACATCGAACAATGAATTGTCAATCTCTTATCGAACGAGTTTGCTCTGAGCAAGAAAAAGCTGTCATAGCCAAGCTCGAACCTGATGAACAACAACAAATCTTTTTAGCTTGTTGGACGAGGAAGGAGGCCTACCTGAAAGCCACAGGCAAAGGGATCTCATTTCCCTTACATGCCATCACGGTTTCTCTTTCGCCAACAGCTCCGGCATCTCTTCTGAAAGTGGAGACTGACGCTCAGGAACCGCAACGATGGGCGATGCAAGAAATTCTCGTAGATGCAGATCATGTAGGCGCGCTCGTTGTGGAGGGGCACAACTGGAATTCCGTATATTGGGAATGGTCTTGGAATACTGTGTCGCTTTAATCGAAATAGCGATCGAGACAGGATAAGTACTGTCCTGCGTTGAATATTATTAGGTCTTTAACGGACCAAAGGGCTTAGAGATTTAGGTCTTCTGCGCCGTTGACGTGCCTAAAAACATAGGGGTAGAATGAAATGCGTAAGGTGTTTGTGTTGGAAAATTCCCCGAAATATATGGGGTTCAATTGAAATTTCTTAATTTAAGAACGTTTTTGATTTATCGGGTCTGAAGGAGGGGTTATGTCACTGCTTATTACGGAAGAATGTATTAATTGTGGGGCGTGCTTGCCAGAATGTCCCAATGAAGCCATATTTGAAACTCGCAGCGCTGCTGAAGAAGCAGGGAACCAAGTAGGTGAAGGGCAAGGAGAAGGTGATACCGTTTATGTGATCACACATGAACGATGCACTGAATGCGTCGGGCACTTTGACGAACCTCAGTGCGCAGCTGTTTGCCCGGTCGATGACTGCTGTATCTCTGACCCTGAGATTCCAGAAACAACAGAGGTTCTGCTTGAAAAAGCGCGAAAGCTAAATCCAGATAAAGAAATCGACCCTGAGAAAGTCTGGAGTGGGGTGCGAAACTAGAGACTTAGAATCTGCCTGTTCGTTAATAGAAAATACCCATGCTGTGAAACCTCACAGCATGGGTATTTTTTTGTTCGGAAAAGAGAAGATACACGGGAATCATTTTTCAGTCGTATCTTTTGAACTTTCTGTTTCCTTGTTTGGAATAGGAAAGGCTTCCGGGGTTCCCAACGGCAAACTTTCTACGTACAGTGACGTTGATGGAAAGGCAAAACTCGTCCCATGTCCTTCAACAATAGCTTTGATTTTATAAGCTAATTCTTCTTTAATTGCTAACCACTCTCCCCATTTTGTTGTTTTGGTAAAACAGTAGAGCATAATATCGATACTCGAAGCTCCAAATGCATCAAGAAACACGAATGTTTTCGTTTTTTCAGGATCCGTTTCAAAACTAGGACTTGAATGAACATAGCTCGATATATCGCGAATAATTTTCCGCAATTGTTCTTGAGTGGTGCGATATTCTACGCCAATTTTCCAGTATATACGCCGTTGAGTCATCCGAGAAAAATTAATCAACGCTTCGCTGGCTAACTTACTATTGGGGATGGTGACCAGGGCTTTATCGAATCGACGAATTTTCGTCGCACGAAATCCAATTTGTTCCACATTGCCGTCAATGTCAGAAGTTTGAATCCAATTTCCTTTTTCAAACATTCTATCCAGGAAGATCGTCAAGCCTGCAAACATATTCTTAATAAAATCTTGCGCACCCAAGGCGACGGCCATGCCTACCAAACCAAGACTTCCGAGTAATGCGGCAACATTGAACCCCCACTCTTGAATAATCGCGGCTACGCCAAGAAAGACAACGATAAATTTTGTGAGTTTAACAAGAAACTCCTTCATGGTTTCATGCATGGTTTCATTATCAAAGAGACCAATGGCTCGATCGAACATATGAGAAAGTGGATGCACGGCTCGGAATATTCCCCAAAAAATCGTAAAAGCAATTAATGAACGAGTCAGACGGTCGGAAAAAACTTCAACATCTTCGGATAGAAAAACCGTTTGGCTCGCCATATAGAACCCAATCACCACAAAAATAAACTCAATAGGTTTTTCTAGAGCTTTCAAGAGCATATCATCGATCGCGGATTGAGTTCTGTTCGTGATCTTTCTCAACGTCCGTATGACAAATCGAGAAAACAGTTGTCGTAAGAATAAAAAGAAGAAAAACACACACAAGGCGATAAGAATTTCACCAATGCTTGTACCCAAGACACCAGTATTCCACACCGCGACGACTTGTTCACGAAAGCTCATCACGTTATCCAATGCTCGAAGGTAAGTTTAAATGGCGAAAAAACTGTCAGAAGAGTGGACAAAACAACACGATGAGTTTCATCTAGAAGTCTCACACCATTCATGAACACGCTCACGATTTTTAGCGTAAACGAGGATGGAAGTTTGAGAAATAGGACGAAAGCCACAAGACGAATAACACTCTTCACATTGAGGAGAACAAAAACGCTCACATGTCCATTGAGTACCTGAAATCAACAATCTGTAAGATCAATTATGAGCATCTCTAAAAACGAGGTTTTTTCGTGAGAGCCAGGAAACCATGTGCGCAAAACTGCAGTGTTTCTCGCAAATCCACATCATGTCTAGTCCGGCAAAAGGACTGCCACGGCGTCATCCAAACACTTCACACATTGTGAAGTATGATCAATGCGGCGAGAGGCCCATTCATGAGGATTTGAGCACGAGGTTAACGCCGCAATCATGGAAAAGGACAGTGTTGAGAGGTGACTTTATGAGACTTGTTGAAGTTCATTGAGTCGGACGGAAACCAACTTTGATATACCAGGTTGTTCCATGGTCACACCGAAGAGAGAATCAGCGACTTCCATCGTCTGTTTGTTATGCGTCACGATAATGAATTGAGACCGCTCAGCCATTTGCGTTAAAAATTGTCCAAATCGACCAACATTGGCTTCATCTAAAGGCGCATCGACCTCATCAAGGACACAAAAAGGAGAAGGCTTAATCAGAAAGCTGGCGAACAGTAAGGCAAGAACAGTCATGGTTTTTTCTCCGCCCGACAACATCGATAGATTCTTCAATCGCTTGCCTGGTGGTTGCGCGACAATATCGACGCCAGCATCTCGTCTCTGTGTTTCTCCCTCCTCTTCCTCGGGCTCCACAAGAATAAGTTCCGCTCGGCCTCCAGCGAACAACGCCGTAAACACTTCATTAAATTTCTCCTGAATACTCTTAAAGGTTTCTGCAAACAATTTGTTCGTTGTTTGGTTCAACCGTTGAATGATTTCTTGGAGTGACTCTATTGACGTCGTTAAGTCAGCTTCCTGGGTTGTGAGAAATTCACAGCGCTCTTGAAGCTCTTGATGTTCATCGATCGCGGCGAGATTGATTGGCCCCATCCGCCCCAATTTCCCTCGAATCACTTGCAATTGCTCTTTCCATTGATCAGCAGGATTATCCGAAACCATCTCTTCTTCAGTGTGATCTTGGTCGAGGTGGGGATCAATCTTCGAACCTTCCTTCAGGGTTTCCAAAGATAATTCATAGGTTTCAGTCAGCGTCTCTTCTACAGATGTCAATTTGGTCCGCACTTCTGCTAATCGAACAGTAATGCCGCTTCGAACTTTAAGCGTCTCTGCTAGTAAACCTCGGATTTCTGCAACTTGCCGATCAAATATTCTGGTCTGTTCTAACACCTGATTGTATTGTTCTTGAAGTTCTGCCAACGTCTTTTCAATACTGTCTTTTTTCTCTTGTGCCTTTTCAAACATCTCTTCCTGGCGAAGACGCTCATCTCGACTTTGTCGAGTCTGCAGAAAGAGCTGCTCAAGTTGTTGATCCAATTCTTGCAGCCGCTCGGCCCTTGCGTCATCTTCTTGTTGTAAGCGAGCGAGATCGCTTTGCTCATGAGTCCGTTGAGCCTGAATAGTACTTAAGCTCATTCGTGTTTCAGTCATAAACGTCTGCAATTCTTCAACCTCATTCTCAATGACGGTAAAATTCTCAGACGCTTGGCTCAGCGCACTCTCACGTTCAGCACGAGTCGATTCTAATTGAGTCATCTGTTCCTGCAACATCGCTGTTTCACTTTGCAACTGCGCGACTTCAGCCTCTTCAGCGATTCGCTCAGCCTCAATAATCTCAAGGCGACGCGTGATCTCAGGAAGCGCGTTCGTGCGAAGTCCCTCTTCTTTTTGTAAGGACATCAGCCGCACGTCCGTCTCTCGAAGAGACTTTTGAAGATCTTGCAGTTGGGAGTGAGTCCACTCGCGGTCGCTGATGACAGCATCGCGACGAGATTGATCTTCTTCGGTGGTCGCCGCTAATTCCTTGGCCTTAGCTTCTAGACGCAGAATGTCGCCTCGCCGGCGCAACACTCCGCCCGACTCGGTGATGACTCCACCGGTAATCACCCCAGATGGCTGAATTGTTTCGCCTTCCACCGTCACAAGTAGAGGTCCCCTGCCCTCAAACCACTGGTATTTCTCCATGATTTGCAGACCAGCCTCAAGTGACTCTATGACAAACACATTCTCTAAAAATATCGTCGTAGCGGACTTGAGCTCTTCTGGAACGTGGACAAACCCAATCGCTGGTCCCCAGACAGCCTTTTCCTCTTGTAAAGCTTTCCACCATTCAACTCGCTCCAATTCCCGAGGTTGAGCGAGGTGAAGAGGAACAAAACTTCCCCGACCAAGCGATTGTTCTTTGAGAGTGGTGATCGCTCTGGCAGCATCTCCCGGACTATCAACGACCCAAGCCTTGATACGATCACCCAATGCGGCTTCAATGGCTTTTTCCACTTGTTCCTGAACTTCCATGCGCTCGGCAAACGCTTCTTTGACTTCGCGGCAGGTCCCTCGAATAGAGGTTTCTTCAATTTCACCTGTTGGTCCATACCCAAATTCTTCACGAACGACGGCACGAAGGGCCCGGAGTTCCGATTCAATCCCTGCGATCGTCGTTCGTCCGTCTGCAAGACGCGAGTCAAGCTCTTGCTGTCGGGTCGTGAGTGTGTGGAGAGATTGCTCGGTCTCCTCACACTTCACTCGTAACTGTTCATGAGATTCAGCCAGGACCTCACGCTGCTGACGTAATTCTTCGCCTTCCGATGATAGTCGAGTTTGCTGAGCCTCAGATTCCCTAAATTCTGTTAACAACCGCTCTAGCCTACGGGCAAGGCCGGTCCGCTGTTCCTCCAAGCTATTCAGACGATTCTCGATGTTGGTCTTCTGAACAGCAAGATCGACGAGTGTTTGCCGAAGGTCATCACGTTCTTCGCTCGCGGCCAATCGTCTGGCCACTAAGTCATGATGTCGTTGCTCTCCATCAAGCATCGAATTATCTAGATCCTCGATTTCGGATTGAATGCGCGAAAGCCTTTCCTGAATCGCTTCTGTCTGCCCGTGGGACCGCTCAGCCTCTTCTTTGACCCGAGTTCGCTCTTTCATGGCTTGTTCATGCTGTTCTTCATAATGCTCTAACTGACTTCGCAGAACTTCAATCGTCGTTAACGCATGAGCCATGGCCTGCTCGACTTCCCGAAGTTGTTCTCGACTTTCGTTCACTGACTCGCCCGTTGTGGCGAGAGCCAATTTAACCGTCTCTTGCTCGGCTAGCACTCGCTTCTCTTCCGTCAACTGAGCCAGCTCTTGGGTCTCGGACTCCTCCAATTCTTTTTCAATGGTCCGTTGAAGGTCTTTCAATTGATGATAGTCCCATTGAAGAATCTGGATCTCCAAACTTCTGGCTTCATTCTGTAGATCTTGGTAATTTTGCGCCTGCTTGGCCTGCCGTTCTAGCGAACGAAGCTGCCGTTGAACTTCCGTCAGAATATCCCGAACGCGAAACAGGTTTTGTTCCGTGGAATCTAATTTGCGTAACGCTTCTGCCTTTTGTTTTTTGTAGCGGATGATTCCTGCCGTCTCCTCGATAAATTCTCGACGTTCCAAAGGCGACGCGCTGAGTAGTTGATCGATATTCCCTTGCTCAATCACCGTATGACCTTTGCTTCCCGCTCGCGATGCCCACAATAAACTGCGGATATCTTTTAAGCGACAGGGAATCTTGTTGATCGAGTATTCACTCTCACCATCTCGATACAGCCGTCGTGTAATCATGATCTCCGTGGACTGGCCCAACGCATCACCCAAGGCTGACAACGCTTCCAGCTCTTGCTCGGACACTCCGCCGAAGATTGTCGAGACTTCAACCATGCCCATCGGCTTGCGGACTTCCGTGCCATTAAAAATGACATCTTCCATCTTCTCGGTTCTGAGAGATTTCGGGCTTTGCTCGCCGAGCGACCACAACAGCGCATCCACGATATTGCTTTTGCCCGTGCCATTAGGCCCGACAATCGCTGTCACACCCTGTGGAAAGTCGATTTTGGCCTCAGAAAAAGACTTAAACCCTTCCACAATCAAGGTCTGAAGATGCATGCGTGTCCTCCGTAGTTTGGTAGATGCAAAGCTGGGGACTCAAGGGATACAAACTATAAACATGTATCACAATATCTTGCTAAAATCAAAGAAAACATACCAAATACAGTAGGTGAATCAATCAATTTATGCCACATATTGTGGGCAAAGTGGGGATAACTATAGCGAATCCCGATATACTCCAGCTATACCAAACAGACTATCAACGCGGTATCAAATGCCTCAAGGGTACGGAAGTTATGGAATCGGCTATAGGGACGAGATCATGGGATGGAGCCCACGGCATGCCGTGGGCTCCGTAAAAACGGTAGGAGAAAGAAGTAAAAGTGAAAAAGGACAGAGAATAAAGGGAAATAAAGGGAGCTTGCTCACGTTTTTTGAAATACCATGGCCTCTCCTTGTCGTCCTTTATTGTCGTTATCGAGCCGACTGGACAGAAGATCGAAGGTGAGCAAGTCTGGCCAGACGAAACCCGCTGACGAAGCCTGCTTCATCTGGAGGGAACCTGAAGCGAACGGCAGAACGGAGGAACAGCGGAATGTGGCCGTACCAAGAACCGCCGCGCAACACGCGTTTCGCACAGGTCCCACTTGCCGTCATCTCGCGTCCCGATCCGTCAGTCGGGGCGCTCTCATAGCTGTTCACATAACAGTCATGCATCCATTCTAAGACATTTCCACTCAAATCATAGAGCCCAAAGGCATTGGGTTTCTTACTGCGAACCTCTGCCGTCTTTCCTCCCGAGTTTGCCTCATACACGGCATAGTCACCCACGTTCGATTTTTCTGAGGTGCCAGCCCACACATCTTGCTTCGCTCCACTCTTGGCAGCATATTCCCATTCGGCTTCACTCGGTAATCGATAGGCATGCGAACCAGTCAGACCAACCTTCGCATTCAGCCAAGCAATGTAGGTCTGGGCATCGTTCCAACTGACATTGATTACTGGACGCATTCCTCGTCCCCAGCCGTTGTCACTTTTCTGAGGACAGGCTCCCGCGGAAACGCAGCGGTCCCACTCCGCAAAGGTGACTTCCGTCTCCCCGAGCTCAAACGCAGGTACTGTGACATGATGTTGCGGCCCTTCATCGCTATCACGGCCCACTTCGGATTCAGGTGAGCCCATGAGGAACGTCCCTCCAGGAATCATTACCATCCTTGGACCACCCTTGGCCTCCAAACTTTTCGAAGAAGCACTTGATACCTTATTCCGCGAGCTGGCGAGAGAATTGGAGGCAATCATTGAAGCTTCGGCTGTTGGCTCTTTATCTGCGGCAAGCAATGTTTGACATCCTGGAATACAAAACCTCCCTCGAAGTTGATCATAATAGGCTGGCCACTGCTCGTGCTGGCGGGCCTCCGCTTGGGTACTCACCTTCTCCCTCACTTTCACGGCTAACTCCTGCAGTGAAAGTTGTGGATCTTGCATTAAAGGAATAAGCGTTCGAGTGTAGAGCGAAAGTGGCTCGTCATCTTCACCCTCTATTCTATCTAACGCCGTCCCGCCTGCATCGGCCGAATACATGATGAATGTTCCTTTGGGTGGAGTGATCGTCGCCAACCCGCTCGGGGTTGAAAGGGATTTAAAGCCAGAAGGAATCATCGGGTCATTACGGCATGCATCCAAGATTAACAACGTCACTTGAGGCGGCTCACGATCACCTGTCCGGAGATCCAAGAGCAGCTCAGGCACACTAAAGGATTCGCGTTTGAGCTGGGCCTCTCGCCCGTACTTAATATAGGGAATATCGCGAGGGAGCAGATAATTTTGACCATTCCGTTAAACCCCATGACCGGAGAAGAAGACGACAAGCGTATCTGACGGCGTGACCTTTTCCACCACCTGCTGCCAACGTTCGGTGAATTGAGTACGGGTGAGATTGACTCCCAACTCCACTTCGTATTTAAGCCCTTCTAAAACCGACGCCACTTTCAGCGCATCATTGACGGCATTTTTGAGTTGATCGGCCTCTCGCAAGTTGTCGTACGTATCGATTCCCACGACAAAGGCCACACGCTTTTCCGCCCCTGCAGCGCTCACCATACTCATTGTCCCCATCAGAGTTATGATGAGTATCAGCATTCCTTGCCACCAAGCCCTATAGAAGACCAACTTCCCTCGCCTCTTCTGCTTCGCGCAAACGCGCATCAGACAAATACATCCCGTTGTTTCCAAGACTCCCATCGCATCCGCGGATCTTGGGGGAAACGCCGGAGAATGCGTTTTTCTCCGTTTGCTTTCGCTTTGGCATTGTTATCCCAGGCGAATTGGCCACCAGCCCTCACTGCCGCCTAGATGGTATTTCGTTTGATTGTGCCAATCTCAAAGTCTTCCATCGCCAAATTAAAGATATCGTCTGCTTCATCCCGCGAGCGCGTTTGTGTCCAATAGAGATAATCGTGAATGATGGCCGCATAGGCGTATTCCCCATCAGGCCGCAGCAGAGAATAAAACACGGCGGGAATACTGGCCAAGTCCGTCACAAAACCCGTCGGCGCAGTGACCGTCTCAGAGCCTGTTTGGCCGGGATTCGGCGTCCATGAAATCGGCGCTAACAAAAAGTAGATGGGTTCGCGAAAACGGGAGAGCTTCAGCACCCCACCAGGAGATTTACTCACCCCTTGCATCCACTCTGTCATCCAGGTTTCTGCTAGCTTGTCCGTATGTGCTGATGGCGTATCATTAGCCTCACTGCCTTGAGTTAGGTTCCGCCGATCAAATATACCGACCTTATAAGGAATGCTTATCGTCATCATTGCGGCAAGAGCCAGAAACTTCCGTCGACTTAACGGCCGCTTCATCTTCTCATTCTCCTTGTGATCATTCTTTACAGGTTCTGGGACTAAACACGGTCTGTGAAGGAATTGTACGTATCTTGAAAAATTTCGCAACCTCAGCGCAATAGGAACATACATCTATGTTCCTGATGGAACTCGAATGGGTCGCAAACTTATTGACTGTATAGGGAGCAATTAGCGAGGTAGGAGAAATTCCACGGCTTCTTCGAGCACAGTCGATGCTTCAAGTGCATCAGCACGAAAAATTCCCATAGTGTTTTAACTATTCATTAATCCCCCCTCACCCTGGCCCTCTCCCTCCAGGGGCGAGGGGATTTGGGGTGTGCCAGGTCAAAGTTAATATACTATAGAAACGGTGCTCAACGGTCGGAGAACAGTCCAATTTTTAAAGGAAGGTTTGGCAGTCGTGCAAAGGCTTTGTCATTCGTCACAAACCAATTGGTGTGTTGCGTCAGAGCGGTCGAAAGATGCAAGGCATCTGGGGTGCGAAGCGAAAATTCTGCTCGAAGCTTTGAAGCTTCATAGGCAATGGTTGATGTCACTTCAACAAGCTCAAAATAAGGAAAGTGCGACAGCAAACTGAAGACATCTTGAGCACTTGTTGAAGCTTTGGCCCGAAACGCAGGCACGAGGAGCTCAGTGAGCACTAAAGTCGAAGCTACGGCCTCAATTTCCCCTTTTTCAATTCGCTCAAACAACTCTTTGGCAGAACGGTAAAAGGTAGGATGGCGCTCCAGAAAATAGACAAAAGAAACCGTGTCAAGAGCAATGCGACTTCCAGTCTGAATTCGGTTTAGCGTTCTCGATCCCATTGGTCCCGATCATTGCGTATCTCATTGGCATGTCCCTTCCAAATAGGAGCCGCAACCTTCTCAAGAGCCTTCACGTAGGACTTTGGAGCTTTTCGTAACACCGCCAGATCTCCTTCTACTTGGACATCAATCTGGTCACCAGGCTTGATACCCAACTGTTTTCGCACCGCAGCTGGCAAGACAAGTTGATGCTTAGAACTCAATGTAGCATCGGGCATAATTATTCCTCGACGACTAATATCATTAAAAAACGCTTTACTTTATGGTAAAGCGAATCAATGATTTTGTCAATGCTGTGCTTTTGGTCCAGCAGAACTATCACTAAAATGTAGGAAGAGAGTGAAGTAGGGATAGAGAAAGGTAGGGCGTAATTACAGTCAGAATTGATTACTATTTATCAGTTTTTCCTAACCGCTACCCTTTTGCCTGGGAGGCGAGTAGTTCTCGGGGCAGGAGAAATTCGACGTCTTCTTCGACCACGGTCAATTCTTCCAGTTCATCAGCTCCCAGGGTCCTGAGATAATCAACGACCTCTGTAACAAGAACTTCTGGGGCTGAGGCTCCTGCCGCAATGCCAATCGCCTGTGCCCCTTCTATCCATTCAGGCTTAATATCCTGGTAGGAGTCGATTAGGTAGGAAGCTTTTCCACAACGTTCTCCAAGCTCTTTCAGCCTGTTCGAGTTTGAGCTGTTTGGCGAGCCAATGACCAAAATTACATCGACATATTTCGCTAGTTCCTTCACGGCATTCTGCCGGTTTTGTGTCGCATAGCAAATGTCTTCCTGATGAGGACCTTTAATACCCGGAAACCGTCGATTCAACGCTTCGACAATGTCACGACATTCATCCACGCTCAGTGTGGTTTGCGTGACATAGGAGAGATGACTTGGATTTTCGACCACTAAATTTTCGACGTCTTCCACCGAAGAAACTAGGTGAAACTTATCGGGGACTTGGCCAAGTGTGCCGACGACTTCCGGATGCCCGGAATGCCCGATGAGAATCAGTTCGTACTGATTAGTGTAATCACGATTCACTTCATTGTGAACTTTAATGACTAAGGGACAGGTGGCATCAATAATCTTCAGATTGCGGCGATTAGCTTCTTCCCACACGCTTTTAGCCACACCGTGGGCACTAAATATGACGATGGAACCATCAGGCACTTCGTCCAGCTCTTCAACAAACACCGCTCCCTTTTCACGGAGAGAATTCACGACATGACGGCTATGAACAATTTCATGACGAACGTAGATCGGAGCGCCATAGGTTTTCAGTGATAAATCGACAATCTCAATAGCCCGATCAACCCCCGCACAAAACCCGCGTGGATCTGCCAAATATATTTTCACTGCAGCCTCCGTCTATCCATTCGTAATGTATATCCCTTACCTCATAGAAACTGTATCATCACTACCACGATAGGGGAAACCTCTGCGTTCGTCAATAAGAAACTTCATGAAGCGTCGTTCGTATCTCGTCGCTCGTGTCTCGTTTCACGCCTTACGCTTGACGTTTTTCCTTTTGTATTTTTACTTTTAAATTTCCTGCGTCTCACCCCCACCGCAGCAGTGCGCCACCCCACGTAATCCCACCCCCAAACGTCCCAAGCAGAATCTGATCCCCAGGCTTAAGACGCCCTTGTCGGTTGGCCACATCCAGTGTGATCGGCAACGATGCCGACGACGTATTCCCCGTGTGCTCAATGACCGAAAAAAGACAGTGAGCAGGAATCTGTAAGCGAGCCGCAAGTTTGGTCAAGATTCGGCTATTGGCTTGATGAAACATCACATGGTCAATATCATCAATGGAGACATGACTCGACTCTAAGAGCTCTGTCAACGCGACGCCTAACTGCTTGATCGCTACGCGGAACAAGGAAGCCCCCTTTAATCGCAGAGTATGCCGTTTCTTTTTGACGGTGTCAGAAGACATCGGTTCTCGAGACCCACCTGCAGGAATGCGCACGAGGTCGGAATATCTTCCATCAGAAAAGAGCCGAATGTTCTGAATACCAATGTTAGGCTCTTGGCCTTTGACCACCACTGCGGCACCTGCACCATCGCCAAATAGAATAGATGTCCCCAAGTCTTCTGGATCAAGAAATCGTGATTTGATCTCCGACGCAACAATCAGACACCGCTGACTTTGTCCGGATCGAATCAGGGAATCAGCCATGGACAACCCGTACAAGAATCCAGAACACGAGGCACTGAAATCAAACGCACAGGCACCTTTTACACCTAAACGGCGTTGCAGCAGACAGGCTGTGGAAGGGAATCCACCCATTTCTTGCGAAGTCGTTGAAAGCAAAATCGTATCGATATCGCTAGGCTGAAGATTTGCCTGGTCAAGCGCCTTCCGAGCTGCGTGTTCCGCCAATGCTGAACACTCCTCTGTTTTACTCGCCCAATGTCGCGATCGGATCCCAGATACCCGGTAGATGTATGATTCCTCTATGCCCAGGGTTTGTGCCACTTCTTTGTTCAAGACCACCCGAGTCGGCAAATAGGACCCTGTCCCAGCAATGCTCGTAAGAGACATAAGAAAACACTTTCTTTTATGTCATGATGTCAGGCTTTAGTATCTTCATAGATCAACCCTGTAAGAAAAACATCACAGTGAGAAGAAAAGACACCGAAAAACAATTATCATCACTATTGAATTTGCTTTGTTTCTCAAGCTTTGCTATGGCCGATTGACATAACATTCTACGTTTGATTTGGGAAGTTTCGCCATAATCAGCATGTGGCCTCACCAGAGTTTCGTAGGATTCGCTGTAGTCTGGCACATTTTTTGTGTTAAGCTATACGCTAAATGCCTTTTTCAATACAAACACTAAGGAACTTTACTCAATGAAACGACGATATTTCGCCAGTGGCTTTCTGATGATCAGCTTCTTGTGCAGCGTGTTCACGATTGGCTGTTCCTCGACCCCAGACCCCGCTCCCTCTGATCCAGAAGCGGTTCTCAGTGGAACAGACGAACAAATCTTTGTGGGCGATTCTATTGAAATGAATTACGACCCCAATGTCATCATGAAACGCGCCGAAGCCTATTTTGAAAAAGAATCATTTTTAGAAGCTATCGTCGAATATAAACATTTCCTGGATCTTCATCGTAACCATATGCTCGCCCCCTATGCCCAATATAAGATTGCGATGAGCCACTATAAACGATTCAGAACGATTGATCGAGATCCTGAACCCATTCAGGAGTCAATGACGGCCTTTCGCAAGCTCCTATCTGAATTTCCTGATAGCCAACATGAAACAGAAGCTCTCGAGAAGATCAAGTCCTGCCAAGAACACCTTGCCCAACATGATCTGTTCGTTGGAGAATTTTATTATAAAAGACAGTCGTATCTCGCGGCAGCTCATCGATTTAAAAATATCGTTGAGAATTACCCGCAATTGGAAACAGCGGGTGAAGCGATGTACCACTTAGCTGAAACGTATGAACAACTTGGAGATGCAGAGTGGGCGAAAGATTGGCTTGTTCAACTCGTACAAGAGCACAAGGATAACTCCTTTTATCAACCTGGGATGCAAATGCTTACGAAGCTTCAAGAGGACTATCCCGACCTTGAAGTTCCGAATATGGAAAATCATCACGAAGATGCCATCAAACTCGCTAAAATTCAGCCTGATTTATCTCTCCTGCAAACTCACTTCCTTCCTCCATCCGAAGAAAACGCTCTCGTTCCAGCTCAACCTGCTCAGTGCTCTTTAGGTTCATGGTGCGAATCATCCCCTTATATTCCATCACCTCAAGCTCCACATTCTTCTTCAGCGACGGAAACCTGCCGACCTGGTCAGTGGTGCTAGAAGAAGACGTCGCTCGTATCTCGAATTTCGTCGCTCGAAACTAGGGACAAAAAACGTCTAAAGCTGGTTCCTGAATTTTGTCTTAAGTTAGAAACCGGAAGAAGACTTCCGAGGAAAGGTTTATTGTCCGAGATACCAGCCTATACCGTTCCGTTCTAAGAAGCTGGTAATCATCGTCACTGAATTGACGTAGAGCATGACACCAATTCCGACCATCAGAATCCCACTCACCACGGATATTCCACCGAGGTAATGACGAACTTTTTTAAAGTGAGTCAGAAAACTGTCCACCCCAAAGGCCGTGAGGAAAAACGGAAGCCCCAAACCCACTGAATATGAGGTTAACAGCACAATGCCATCCTGCATAGATTCAGTGGTACTGGCATAAGCCAGAATCCCACCCAACACAGGCCCCACGCAGGGAGTCCAACCCGCAGCAAACGCCGTCCCGACTAAGAACGATCCAATGTATCCCAAAGGACGTTTCTCAAAATGCAGCAGTTTTCGTTCAGTCATTAAGAACGGCATTTTGAGCACACCCATCAGATAGAGCCCAAAAATTGCGATCAGAACCCCGCCGATTTTTCGGATATGATCTTGGTATTCATACAACAGTTGCCCGATAAAACTGGCCGAAGCTCCAAAGGCAATAAACACACTGGAAAACCCCGCAATAAACAGCAACGAGTTGACCATTATAGCTTTGCGAAACCGCTCTCGCTCCTGGGCATTAGCCAGCTCTTCTACGGATAAGCCTGTGATATAGGACAAATAGGAAGGCACCAATGGCAAAACACATGGAGAGACGAACGACAGAAAGCCCGCACTGAAGGCGGCCAAGAGGGAGACTTGATTAAAGGAGTCCATCATGCACCACGGGAGGGGAAGCAGGTGATGGAGATTGAGGCACGAGCAAGCTTTGAATGAGTGCTTTGGCCTGTGGACCATTCCAGTCTCTGGCGCCAAAGACTCGATGCCGAATAATGCCCTTGGTGTCGATCACGTAACTGATTGGCAGGGTTCGTGCTCCATAGGCAAGTCCCACTTCATAGTCTGGATCATGCAAAATAGGAAAACTCAATCCCATGGCTTCTTGGAAGGGCCTGGTGACAACTGCTCCTTGCGCATCCACTGAAACAGCAAGAATCTCTAAGCCTTGACTCTGCATCTCTCGATAGAGCGCTTCCATGGCCGGCATCTCGACGCGACAAGGGCCACACCAGGTTGCCCAAAAATTTAGTAACACGACTTTTCCTTTAAAATCCGATAGGCTGACTTGCTTCCCGTTTAAATCGCTTAATGTAAATGGTGGAGAAGGAGCATCAATTTTTGGCCATCCCCGCTTGACTTTCAGCTGATGATCGGTGGAAGAAACATCAGAAAACCCGGAATATCCGGAATCACAACCCATCACAGTCATGGATAGCAATGCTATGGCGGCAAACAACGACATTGAAGATTTTGTGCACGACCAAAGAGACGGAAGATTCGGCATCATCAATATCATAAAGTGACTTCCCTAAATCCGTTGTGACTCAGATAAGATTTCGGGGACACAGGCTTAGGGTGATAGATGCAAGGCATCAAACTATAATCCTCAAATTTTAAAGCGTCAACAACTCTTATCTTTCAGTGTACCACACTCTCAGCTATGAGAGTTTCTGCTTTTTTGACGGCTAAATAATAGACATAACGCGAGTCTGTTACGTAGACTGTAGGGGAACAGGACATAACCAACCGATCCAATGTTTTCATCCAGCGTACCATCAATCCCTCGTGATCAGAAACATCGCAGGGCAGTGACAGGATCTCACGTGTTTCACACCACCTCATGGCCATAGAGGCATTCCAACTCAGTAAATCATACGGAAATTATCGAATTTTCGAGAATCTGTCTTTTGAGATTCCCAAAGGTGAGTGTTTTGCTCTTTTCGGATCGAATGGGGCGGGAAAAACAACGTTGTTACGTGTGTTAGCGACCCTCGTGAGACCAACGAGTGGTCGCTTTTCAATTCTTGGTAATGATGGCGTCATCGAAAAAGAACCTGTTCGACAGGCCACGATGTTTCTTGCTCATGGTTCCCATCTCTACGATGACTTGGATGCTCAGGAAAATCTTCGTTTTGCGATGGCTCTGCGAGGACTGCACCCTTCTCATCGCGATTTGAAAGTCTCTTTGGATCGAGTCAGTCTTGGGGCCTTCGGAGAAATGAAAATACGAAACTTTTCTGCGGGTATGAAGCGACGTCTGGCCTTGGCGAAAGTGATTTTGGCCCAACCTCAAGTCCTTCTCCTAGACGAGCCATACAATGCCTTGGACGAAGGGGGCGTCCAGGTGACGAATCAAATTATTTTCAATGTGATTGAAAGAGCGGGAATGGTTGTGATGACCACACACGACCGAGAAAAAGCAAGTCTTGTGGCTCACCGAACAGGACTCCTTCATCAAGGTCTTCTGACTTTTTCACAAACGACGAAGCCGCTAACCAATGATCAGTCTGTACGGTAGCATCGTTGACTGCGCCTAAGGTTTCAGTATGAAAAAACAGAACTAACGTAATCATACGGACGAACACGTTTTCAACCATGTTAGGCATGAGGTTTGACGTTAAGAATGATACAAACGAATGTACGTAACTTTTTGAATAGCAGATTCGTCGCATTCAGTTAACACATGACATTTCTTCGAGTGATTCAATGGGTAGTCTGGAAAGACCTCATTAGCGAAATGAGGAGTCGAGAGACTTTGTCTTCGATGTTGTTCTTCGCCCTCATCGTCATTCTCGTTTTCAGCTTTAGTTTCTCGATGGATCAAGATGCTGCCCAACAGCTTATCGCTGGTATCATTTGGGTCTCCTTTGCCTTTACCGGCATCATTGGATTAGGAAAATCGTTTTCCGCGGAATTACAGAATGATTCACTTGAATACCTTCAGATGAGCCCTGCTCCCAAAGGGGCGATCTATCTTGGAAAAATGATGGGAAACTTACTGTTCATGCTCGTGGTGGAAGTCATGTTGTTTCCACTCTTTGTCCTCTTCTTTAATCTTGATATTGTTGAAGAAATTGAACTTCTTCTGCTAATATTTTTTCTAGCAACCTTGGGGCTTTCAGCTGTTGGCACGCTCTTTTCCGCACTCACCGTGCAAATTCGAGCAAGAGAAGTCATGCTTCCGGTTTTGCTGCTTCCACTCGCGGTCCCGGTAATGATTGCGGCGGTAGAAGCCACCCGAGGGGCTCTCAACGCTCAGCCCCTGAGCCTGTATTCTCAATGGATTGAGTTGCTGGCTGTTTTCGATATCATCTTCACTGTCGTGTCGTTTTGGCTATTTGAGCTAATTCTTGATTCATAGCCTCCTGTAAAGTCCTCACAAAGAACTGATAATATCTAACATCAGGCCCTTCGAGTCGAACCTTCGAAAAAATTCTTACTCTACATCATGATGAATCGATTTATCAGACGCATCCAACGATATAAGGGGTGGTTTGGTGCAGCTGCTGCCATCTGTATCTTTTACGGACTGTATTTAGGGTTGCTCGACTCCCCTCCTGATTATTACCAGGGAGAAGTGGTCCGCATCATGTATGTGCATGTCCCCCTTGCCCATACCGCTCTCTTGGCCTATGTCACACTGTTTGTGGGAAGTCTTTGGTATCTGTGGAAGCGAGACCCATTAGTGGACAATATGTGCCAAGCCGCCGCGGGAATCACTGTGGCATTTACCACGCTGGCACTCATCACCGGGGCCATCTGGGCAAAACCAACGTGGAATACATGGTGGACATGGGACCCGAAGCTCGTCTCCTTTGCCGTGCTGTTACTTATTGTTGCAGGATATCTTATGTTGAGAACGTTCGTGGAAGACCCTGACAAGGAAGGGCGATATGCAGCAGTCCTTGCCATTGTTGGGGGCATCGATCTCCCCATTATCTATTTTTCGGCTGAATGGTGGCGAACCCTCCATCAACCCTTATCGATCTCGATGAGAGGGGTAAGCATGACCGGGGACATTCTCCTGCCCTTATCAATCATGAGTCTAGGGCTCAATCTCTTGTTTATTTATATGCTGATGATTCGGACGCAAATGTTATACTTAACTGATTTGCTGCAGGCGAAAAAAGGGCGCCTTCTCAGCGAAGTTCATCTTTCTCAAGCAAGCTCATGACGGGATTTTACCTGAGATGGGCAGGCATCATTGTGATAGGGCTAACATTGGCAATCTTAGCCAAACAGAATTACGAAGATAATTTGGCGAGTTTGAGTCCGGAAGCCATCATGACCGGCGACCATTCTGAAACAACACTTCGTGTTCAGGGAATGGTCGGAAGTGGTAGCTTGACGGGGCGCCCTGAAGAAGGGCAAGCTGAATTTGATTTACTCGGAGAGACAAAGAGTTTGAAAATTCAGTATCAAGGACCGCCTCCAGAGAACCTTCGAGAATTAAAAACGCTGATCCTGATTGGTAGGTGGGATCCAGAAACGCAAGTCTTTCATGCAAGAGAAACCGCCCTCGTTTCAAACTATGGATTTGTGGCTAGCGCGTATATCATCGCGTTGCTTTCTCTCATCGCATTCGTGTTTGTCATGACTCGTAAAGTGACCTATTTATATCAAGAAATAAAAGAATCCAAACTCTATGAATCTGACCTAGATGCCCATGTGGACCAAAGGTAAAAAAACCAGCCTTATCCTGAGCATAATCCTTGTCGCTGGAGCTCTAGGTTATTTAGCCTTAGGGAACTTTGGCGAAAATTTGGTCTATTTTGTCACACCGTCAGAAGTCCGTGCGTTTACCGCTGAGCAATCTCAGAAGAAAATTCGTGTGGCCGGTATGGTCGTGAAAGAAAGTATCAAGACACAAGCTGACCCTGTGGGCCTCACTTTTGAATTGACAGACGGAGAAGCCACCATTCCGGTGGTATTTGAAGGCATTCCCCCTGATCTATTTAAAGAAGGGCAAGGAGCGGTTGCTGAAGGTCATTGGCGATCCGACCAGATTTTTCATTCTAAGATGATTATGGCGAAACATTCTGAGGACTACATGCCGATTGAAATGAAACGTGCAGGAGTTGAGTTGCCAAAAAAAGATTTCATGAAAACTCTCGCACCGTAAACAAGACATTCGTCAGACGTATAGGTGTAAAAAAAGATATATTGAGAAAGTTGATTTCTAAGTGTCTACAGTCTTTCTCTCCCTCCTCCTTTTTATCAATGCGTGGGCTCCAAAAAGAAGCCCAACCGCCACTGTTCTAGGCGAATGCTCACGTTGAAATTCTCTGATGACTTATGATCATTGAAATTGGACATTTTTCGGTCGTTGTGGCTTGGGTGCTGTCTCTTCTTGGAATTGGGACTGCTGTCGCCGCGCTTCGATCACGCAATGCCGACTGGGTTCGCGTCGGACGCATCGCGATCACACTCACGTTTGTTTTGCTTTTTGTGGGTATGGCATCACTTGTTTACGCGTTTCTCATGAGAGACTTTTCTGTCCTCTATGTCGCGAATAATTCAAACTCAAAACTCCCGTTTTTTTATACCGTTGCCGCAGTCTGGGGCGGACATGAAGGCTCACTCTTACTCTGGGCCTTCATTCTTTCGTCTTTTAGCACACTCGCTGTGTGGCTTCATTGGCGAACGCAACCGACCATTATGCCGTACTTGATCGCCGTGGAATCAGCGGTCATGCTTGGGTTTTTGTCCCTTATTGTGTTTTTATCGAGCCCATTCGCCCGTTTGGTCCCTACACCTATAGACGGTAAGGATTTAAATCCGCTCCTCCAAGATCCCGCCATGGTCATGCACCCCCCAATGTTGTACATGGGGTATGTGGGATTCTCCATTCCCTTTTCGTTTGCGATGGCTGCCTTGTTTTCCGGTCGACTTGGGGAGGAATGGATTAAAGTCACCCAGCGATGGACGATTTTTGCTTGGCTTTGCCTCACCACCGGCATTCTCCTTGGCGGGTACTGGGCATACTATGAATTAGGATGGGGCGGGTATTGGGGCTGGGACCCAGTCGAAAACGCATCGTTTATGCCATGGCTTGTCGGTACAGCCTATCTACACTCGGTGCTTGTGCAAGAAAAACGAAAAATGTTCAAAGTCTGGAATTTACTCTTGATCATCGTGACATTTTCTCTCTCCCTTATTGGAACGTTCCTCGTGAGAAGTGGTGTATTGACTTCCGTTCACACCTTTGCCACAGATCCAGAACGAGGGCTCTATATCCTGCTATTTATCACGACCATCATCGGTATTGCCTTCGCAGCCTTGATTCTTCAATCAAACAAACTCAAGAGTCAGATAGAGATGGATTCGTTTATTTCACGAGAATCCGTCTTTCTGTTTAATAACTTGTTTTTCTTGGTCGCTGCCGCGACGGTATTCCTCGGCACGCTGTATCCTCTGATGGTTGAAACCCTTCAGGGAGGTAAAGTGACTGTTGGTCCCCCCTATTACAACGCGGTATTCATGCCTATTGCCCTAGGTCTGCTTTTTCTCATGGGTATTGGCCCCTACATTCCATGGCGAAAAGCCTCCGCGAGCAATTTAAAGAAAAACTTTCTTGTTCCTTTGATTGTTGGGCTGGTCACGGTTATCCTCTTGCTCATCTCAGGCATCTATAGTTTGTATGCATTGACCGGAGGGTTTGTTGTCGGGTTTTCCGGTTCAGCCATTTTTATGGACTTTGGAAAAATTTCAAAACTGTATGCAAATCGCGAACATGTCAACATCTTCACAGGATTTTTAAAGGCCTTCTCAGCGAACCAACGTCGGTATTCAAGTCTCATCACACACATCGGCGTCTTGATCTTGGTGATCGGCATTATTGCCTCGACAATTTATCAAACAGAAAAGGTCGTTTCCATGAAAGTCGGAGATACGTTTTCCATTGCCGATTACGAGATGAAACTCTTGAATATCCATGAAGTCGAGGGTAAAAACTGGAAAGCGCAAGAAGGTGTGTTTGAAGTGACCCAAGACAATGAGGTCATCACGAAGCTCAGACCACAAAAACGTGTGTACACGGCGTCACAGAGCCCGACCACAGAATCAGCCATTCATGCCATCAACATGGGACATATCTTCCTGACCATGCCCGACGTCTCAGCAGATGGAGTCGCTGTCGCGCGAGGGGTAATCAACCCACTCATCCTATGGGTATGGGGTGGTGGCGGTATTATGGGCTTAGGCGTCTTGCTGAATATTTTTCGCCCACGAAGACGTGAAGAATGAGTCGCGGCGCACAAATTTCATTAGTCGTTGTACTACTGGCTCTCTTTGCTCTTTTTTACCAAGGACTGTGGGGAGATCCACGCAGCATTCCCACTGTTCTGATCGGAACCACAGCACCGACATTTACAGGTCCTGACGTTGAATCAGGGAAGACGATTTCTTTGGATCAGTATAAAGGGAAAGTGGTATTACTGAACTTCTGGGCTTCATGGTGCTATGAATGTAAAGTGGAACACAACGATATTCTTCGTCTTCATCAACAATTTAAAGACCATCCTGATTTTGTCATGCTAGGCGTCAATTACCAAGACGAACTTCCGGACGCACAACAATACCTCAAAACGTACGGAACCTCTTTTCAACATGTTCGCGATATCAAGGGGACCCTAGCCATCGACTATGGAGTCTATGGTGTGCCTGAAACGTTTGTGATCGATCAGCAGGGAATAATTCGGCACAAGTGGGTAGGTCCAATCGTGGGACAGGTGTATACAAATCTCACTGAACAAGTCATTTCTCCACTCCTGAATAAGTCGCAAGCCTCAACATGATCAGTCGCGGCCTTCTGCTTTGTGTTTTTCTCGTTCTTACTCTTCCTGGGGATGTCTTCGCCAAAGTCGTGGATGAAAGTGAACTTGATGTCCAAGTCAGAGAAATAGCCAAAACGTTACGCTGTACCGTCTGCCAAACCGAAAACATCTGGGAATCCGGAGCGCCTCTTGCCGTGCAAATGCGAGCCGCGATTCGAGAGCGACTGACTCAAGGACAATCACCAGAAGAAATTCATGCCTATTTTCTGAGTCGATACGGCGACTACATTCTCATGCAACCTCCAAAACATGGGATGAACTGGTTGATTTGGCTTGCCCCATTTGCCCTACTACTGGTTGGGGGCTTCTTTCTATACAAAGAAGTAAAACAATGGGTGAAACCCGCATTACCTCAACCGCAAGATCAACCACCTCCACTCGATTCAGAAGCAAGACAAAAAATCGAACGGGAACTCCAGTCCTAGGCATCTTAGGCACCCAAAAGCATGTTGTTATTTTTCCCAGCCCTCATCATCTTCGTCCTTGTTCTTGTTGGCATTACCATCCCGTCCTATATGTTTTTAATTTCGGTTATCATTATTCTCGTTCTTATCCTTACGGCCATCACTTCGCCATTTTGGCGTGAAGACCCTAATCCGTTTTCTCCCTTTCATAATAATGATCGAACCCAAGAACTCGCTGATTTATCCGTGGAACGCGAGACTCTCGCTCGATCTCTTCAAGAGCTCGATGTTGAACTTGCTCAACAACGAATGGAACCGGATGATCACGCTCGTCTCAAGGCTACGGATGAGCATCGCCTCCTTCACGTTCTTGATAGGCTTGAAACGCTTCAGAAACATATTGCCGATGACGCCAAAGCCTCTGAGGTTGTTACCACTCGGAAAAGAAGATGGATACCAGCCACAATTTGTGGATTAGTCGTCTTACTTTCATCCTTAGGAACATATTTATGGGTACAGGTTCAAGCTCTGGAAAAACTCACGGCTTCTCAGGTCCAAGCACCAGGTGGAGGCGGACCCAATCCATTAGAAATGGTGGCTCGGCTCGAGAAACGTCTGAGCAAAAATCCCAACGACCTAGAAGGACAAATTATGGCAGGACGGTCTTATCAGGTCTTGAACCGCTATGAAGAAGCACAAAAAGCTTGGAACAAAGTTTTGGAGCTCCAGCCTCGCAATAATGAAGCATCGTATAATTTAGGGGTGATCCTCATCGAAACGAGAAAATTTGATGACCCTGAGGTATTCCAAACGGCTCTTGAATATTTTGATAAAGTCTTGATTGATCGTCCAAATGAACCTGGCGTCAATTGGTACCGAGGGCTTGCCTTGTGGTACCTCAAACGGCCAAGAGAAACCGAAGATGCATGGGCCTTAGCCTTTAAAAACCTTGAACCCACCAGTCCCGACGCGAAATTCGTAAAAGAAGCCTTAGCCAAACTAAGAGCGGGAGAAGTGCCTTTTTAAATTTATGAGGACCTTCAAAATTGTCTCACCCCCCACTTGTCTATCGATCAGTGTAAGGACGTTTCTCAATAAGCGATCCTCCCTTTTACATGGCGGTGAGGTACGTGGCGATAAACAAGATGATGAGCGTCAGTACAAGGATCATTTGTTGAACAAGTACCCCTCGTCGAATATTGGTTGACGTCATGGGGGAATTTGAAGAAGATTGAGTAGCTGGGGGATATGGGTCTAGAACAAAATCATGGATCAAGACCAGGCCAAATGCAATAGCGAAAAGAAATAGCTTAAGCATCAAGACGACTCCCCATTCTGTTTCGATCCTTGCCGACCCCCCTTCACTTAACATTGTAAACGCTCCGGTCAAGATAAGGGTAATAAGGCTCATCCAGGTTATGGTTCGAAACCGTTGCCCGACCTTTCGTAAAATCTCATTGGACTCATGTTCGGAGCCGTGAGATTGAAGGATTGGTCTTAGCACGAGATGTAGATACACCAGCCCACCGATAAAGGTGATCGCTGCGACAAGATGAATCCAAATGACTAGATAATGAGGCATATCCGAAAAATTCCTGAAATGAGCAAAGCGGGAAGAACTATACTGGAGGCTTTTCTCAGCAGTCAAAGTTTAGGTAGAAGAAAATGCTAATTGACATTCAGCCAAGATCGAAAGCTGTTAACGAACTTAGCTGAAGACCAACGATCGCGAATAGAATAGTCAGGCAGGAAATATTTCATGCGGTGAACGCGAACTTGGATATCACGAGACGAATCACCGCACATGCTAAACATCTCCCCCAGGCCTCAATGGCCCTTAAACAGAAACGGAGAATAAGGTCTCCCCTTTGGAAGCACTGGAGGGAAATCGGCAACGGACAGTGGAAGATTTCCAATACTCAGACGAGCCTGGTCATTATCTCAAGGCTTAGTACGATTTCTTGGCTCCGTTGGTTTTCATTTCAATAGTCCCATTGAGGACCACACCATTTTCCATGGACAATTGGGGTGTATTGAGCGAACCTTCCATCACGGCTGTCGCAAGAAGCTGAACTTTTTCCTTTGCGACTATATCGCCCTTAATTTCTCCTCGGCTAATTACGGATCCTGCGCTAATTTTGGCTGTGATTACGGCTTGTTCGCCAACTAACAAAGTACCTTCTGTATGCAATTCGCCATCAAGCTTTCCATCAATCTGGACGCTCCCCTGATAGCTGATCACTCCTTTAAATTCAACACCAGGGCCAATAAATGCTACGACATCGCCTTTAACCCCTGCGGGGGTCGACCCACTTCGATGGCCAGAACTGCTGCCATTTGTGGACGTACCCGCCGATTGACCATTTACTGTCTCCCGTTCATCTAATTCAATTGCCATGACCCGCTCCTTCTCCCATTCGATAGGGCAATAATGTTTGTTAGACCGTTACCATATAATGTTCTATGCACTCCTCATCATTCTCAAACTGTTGTCGGCAGTTAGTGAAATTTTCTTTAGTCTATAGCGAATACATTTATTTTCCACTTACTACACTAAGACGTTCTACGCGATATTCGGCGTGGCAAACCTTGGAAGGTGATAGCGAATCCAAATACGTTCCAGTTGAACCATGCGTGGACACAATCGGTGAGAATCGTGAGCACCTTGACACTCAACTAAGATTGAAGCATCAACCCAACCGGCATGGTTCTCAAAGGCGTCCAAGCTTTACAACGCGGTATCACACGCTTTAAAAGAAAAAAGGTGATACCCGCTTGGCGTGACTTCACACGATAAACATGTTGAATGACGTAACGAGTATCGGAGCGGAGCCACGAGGAGTGAAATCGATCCGGCATGAACTGAATCGGCTATAGTTTGACCAAGACCCATTCAGAGAAGATTACTGTCTGTTTTGGGGAGCCTGACACCCTTGAGAAAATCATGCCTTAGCGGATCGAAGGTTGAGGAACCTCAGAAGGCCACCAGGGTGGATGCACGATCGTTTGCCGGCTAAACTGTTCGTTCCAAACATTCCCAGGAATTCTCCCACCATTGATCCAAATGTTCCAATCAGTCTCTAAAACAGCGCCTTCTTCCATTGAAAGATATGGGGTTTTCACTGACCCTTTCACGACGGCGGAAGATTTCAAGTACATATTTTTTTTGGCAGTGACATTTCCAGAAATCTGACCATGGGTAATCACGGAGTCAGCTTGAATATCGGCTTCGACCATGCCTTCTTCACCGACCATCACTGAACCATTTGAATGAATTTCACCTTCTAGACTCCCATCAATTCGCATCTTTCCATCGCCGACTATCACCCCCTTGCACTCACCCCCAGGGCCAATAAACGCAGCGGGATTATCTTGTTGCCATTCTTGAGGAAATGGATCTCCAGCCCTCGATTGCTTTGGTTGCCTGACGATTTTTGATATTCGGCGAATGGGATACATCGGCCCTTTCAACCGAGAGGGCTTTCCGTGTAACAAGGCAATTTGCGGCATGACACTCCTTCTTTCAACTTATCAACCCCAAGATCTATACGTACGATAATGGGGCCTAACTTTTTGGCATACGAGGCGGTCAGAGCAAGAGAAAATCAGTTATATTTTCGGCAGTTTTTGAAAAATCCTGACCGTTGCCTGACCATTTCGTCGAAAATTACTTTACTTCCCTGAAACCGAGAGAATATTTCTGGGTTGGATAGCGTCATAACAGCCTCGATCCCATTTTTGTCTTCTCTCTTTTCTAGTCAAGAGTTGCGAGCATTTCTCATCTTCATGTAGTCTTCCATCTTGTCATATTGTCAGTTGGAAAAATTGAAAAGCGATGCCTCATACCCTTCAAAATCTTACGATAGAATCTCTGCTTCGAGAGCTCACCACTCATCCAGTTAACACAAATAGATTCTTTGTCGAGTTTCGAGATCGTATTTTGACGACGGAGCAGTTACACACGTTTATCCCTCAGTATCACTTTTTCTGTTACCGGTTTGTGAAGGTCTTAGAGGGGTTGCTTTACCACACCCCACTTGATGAACTGGAAATGCGTGTTGAACTCACAAAAACTTTGTATTCTGAGCTTGGAAGCGGCTCACTCAACCATGCCCATATTCGGCACCTCGAACGGTTTGCGGAGACTGCCGGGATAAACCGTCACGACTTGATACACATTCAACCTATTCCTGAAGTTCAACAGTATCTTGATCTCTTGCATCATCTCTTTATTGAAGCTGGTTATTTACAAGCTCTCGGTGCCGAATTGGCTGTCGAAACCACAGCGGTTTCAGAATTTCGATATTTTCTTCCAGGCCTACAAAAATATCCACGATTCACCGCCCAAGATTTGGCGTTTTTTTCGATGCATCTAGAGGAAGAAGTGACACACAGTGATTGGCTTACCAAAGCCGTTTGCAATACGGCAAAGACATCAGAAGACCTTGAACAGGTCGCCGTTGGCGCTCGACAAACAGCCGATGCATGGCACACCTTCTGGAAGGGAATGTATCGAGTTGTCTTTGATTCATCCTGCTAGATAAGGAAACCATCAGTGCAAAACACGGCCATCTCCACCAATGAACAACAATCTGACGAGCCGCTCCAACTAGAGGGAGACATCCTCAAACAACGCGCATGGCGAATGCCCGATTTGATCATTTATCAGCACGGACCAGAAGAATGGTGGGTGAGCCCGCTCGACGAAGACTTACCTTTGATAAAGCTCAACCGGATGGGAGCCTCTCTCCTTGGAGCGATGGACGGTCGTTCCACCTTAGCTGCATTACTCAGTCGATTTGGCAAGTGGGTCTGCGGCCCGAATCAGGAGACAGGTCAATGGTTTCTAGAACGGTGGGCACAGCCGCGGTATTCACTCTGCTTTTATGGAACAGAAGCGCCGACCGGTCATAGCACCGAAGCCAAATGGGATCTGTTATTACAACGTGTTCGTGAAGGATGGCATGGCAACGTCGCAGAAGAAACCGAGGAACACCTTTCAAAATTTCATCTGCAGGGAATACAGACTCAACATGGACATTTTGAAATCATTGAGACCACGGTTTCTCATCTGTTTCGCGAACCCTGCGAGGCCCTGCATGGAATGACCTATGGACGCCTGCTGGGCAAGACACTTCGGCAAATGGGTTGGTTTACTCCTAGACCTACACGAATTGTTGAAGTGGGGGCAGGATTGGGTTATGTCTCAAAAGAATTAGCTGGAGAATTAAGCGCTGATGAACGTCGAGACATCTCCTACACCTTTTTAGATCTGACTCGCCCGTTTTTGGGATCACAAACAAGCTTGGCTCGCTTGGCCGGATGGCAGGCATCAGCCACTCAAGCGAACGCTGAACAACTGCCGTTCGCGGATGAAAGCGTCGATCTCATGATCGACAATGAAAACTTGGCAGACATGACCCCGGTTCACTTAACGGCCAACGAGTTGGACTCTCAAGAAGGCACGAGCCCTCAACATCAAGCCGCCTTGGATCTCATCCGTCGCCTTCATTTGCCCTTGGATAAACCTTTTCCAGACGAAGTTATTTTTAATTACGGAGCGCTGTCATTTTTAATGGAAGCGTGGCGCGTTGTGAAACCAGGTGGCCATGCGATTTTGATAGAATTTGGGATTGAAACAGGCTATCCAGAACCCGTGAAATTACCGGGACATACCGAATACGAAGTCCAATATTCGCACATGCGCCATGCGGCACGCAGCCTCGGTTTCCGTGAGCAATATTGTGCGCTGCCACAACTCTTGAACATTCCAGCAGAAACACAAGTCCTCTGCACCGGAGCCGCCTACGCAATCCGTCGCATTTGCGCTGCTCTTGAGCAACCGTTCTCTGTCAGGGCCTATACCCAAGCCGAACTCAAAAAAGCTCTTGGCGACACACTTCCCAAATTGACCGGTCTACATTACCACAGTGTACTTGACCCGGCATGGTTTGGTCTGTGGGATTTCAAAGTGATGATGCTTGAAAAACCAGGGGCGAAGTTGCACAGACCTCAGTATCAAGAATCCAAAGGCTTTCGCTGGTATAGCCAACGATAAATCCTGTCACCCACGCATTATGACAAGATTCACAAGAATTCCTTCTCGCAATCCATAGTCACTCACTAAACAGTGTTCAAAGCCTAGAGCCTCCATTACCGTTCGAAGAATGATGGCCCCGACCACGATCACTTTTTCACGACCACTCTCTAACCCAGGAAGCTGGGCACGAGCGGCATTCGTACAAGAGCATAGGACACTCTCCAATTCCCGAACTTTTTCAAGCGACAACCGATAATTATGAACACGTACGGGGTCATAACCAGGTAGCCCCTGAGCCATTGCCGCCAACGTCGTGACCGTACCTGCGGTGCCGACAAGGGTGACATCCGATAAGTCCTTCAAGACTTCCGGAAGCCTTTTAAGCTCATGGCGGACAAGAAGTTGCACTTCAACACATTCTCTATCGAGAGGCGGATCGGAATGAATACACCGCTCTGCCAATCGGACGACGCCAAGATCAAGGGACACAACCGTTGGATCTCTCTTTTTTGACAGTCGAATAAATTCCGTACTCCCTCCTCCGATATCTAGTCCAAGGATTGAATGAACTTCCGATGGAAGTCCAAACTGAATTCCCAATAGGGTTCGTCTTGCTTCTTCTTCGCCACTCAACACTTCAACGGCAAACCCCGCTTCTCGCTGTATTCTGTCTAAGAATACCTGCTGATTTTTCGCATCGCGCACAGCGCTGGTAGCCACGACGACCGTTGCCTCAACCGGATGAGATGCTATTCTTGCGTTCCACTCTCTCAGCGTTTCAATCACTCGTGTCATGGCATCAACTTTGAGCACGCAATCACGGTCAACACCTTCACCCAATCGTAACATTCGTCGATCTGAATCCATTTCTCTCAGACTCCTATCTCTACTCACATCAGCAATCAAGAACCGACAGGTCAGGGTTCCTATATCAATTCCGGCCACAATCACCATTCACTCTTTCTAGGAAAGTCCATTGATAATGTTCTTGTTCTCTCTTTTCCTACAACAAAGAGGTATGATAGGATTCGTAGACCATAGCATCAACTCTTCTTTACTTATCCATCGTTAAGGAGCCACGAATCATATGCCTGAGATTTCTTGTCTTAAATGCGAAAAGACTGCCGAAAGGATTACAGAGAATTTGTTCATGGGAAAACTGGAGGAAGAGATAAAAAATAACGTCTGCAAAGATTGTTGGGATGAATGGAATAAGCCTGGCGGCGTCAAAACCATGGTTATTAACGAGTATCGCCTGAATCTAGGAGACGAAAGCGCGCGAGCGACCCTCAAAAATCAAATGCGAGCCTTCTTTAAACTACCCGACGCCACAGCAGAATTCAAAGACTACCGTACATAGTCCGGTTCTTCAATATCATAGTGTACAAGCTAAACTTTAGGATCATGACTGCTAAGCGGCCGTGCACGTTTTTGCCACTTCATGCTTTGACAATTATCACCTTAGTCATATCTCCGAAAACCTCGGTTCGTTCACACGTTTAGATTTTCTTTTTCGAAACCGATAATACAATGGAAGCTTTTCTATTACATAAAAAGAAGAGAGTGGTATGCCTTCAATTTCCCAGGCTGTGAGCCACCTGCCCGAGTTACAACATCTTTTCCAACGGCCATCATTCACCGCTAACACGAATCAATTCCAAGCTCGCTCACAGACTCTCACCAATACAAATCTAAGCGTTGTCACTGCAGAGGGCGACCGCGTCTCACTGTCTGCAGGATCAGAAGTCAAGACATCAATTGGGACCTACACATTTCAGGGATTTGTCGACGGACAGGCCGCAAGCCTTCAAACTCAGCAATTCAGCACATCGACTCAGAAAAATTTCCATTTACTCGTTGAAGGTGACCTCAACGAACAAGAACAGGCCGACATTCAAGAGTTCTTACAGTCTGCCCAAAAAATTCTCCAAGAATTGACAACAGGTAACATTCAAGACGCTACGACAACTGTGGCCTCTCTAGGAAAACTAGACACGCTTTCGCAAGCTGCACTTTTTGTTCGTCAATCGACTTCTGTCTCCGTTGCAACCCAATCTACGAGACTTGCTGTTCAGGAAGATCCTGGAAGAACTGAAAGTTCTAAGGGACGATCTTCATTTAAATCTGAACCGACAAGCTCCCTTGAGCAAATTCTCCAAAAATTACGAGAAGCTCAGGAGCAGTCTCAGCTTGACCCAGAAACATTAGTGAGCCGATTGCCGAAACTTGCCACAACTCTCTTACAGTCACTTAAAGATGAATCTGATTCAACAGACTCTTCACCTTCGATTTTGAAGCAAATCCAAAAGGTATTCTTAGATTCACTCCTCGAATCCACGGATAATTTCCAAGTAGAACAAGATATTGACAGTCCACTCACGAATCAAGCCAACTCAACAAATCCTGCATTTTCGATCCGCGAACAAGAAAAACTAAACAGTCGCTTGCTTCAGCCAAAAATAATCGCGGACCAAACGAACCCGCCTGGGATACAACCAACCTAGATCTAAACAGACCGACTTATTCATTTATAGCGAATCAAAATAATTTCCCTCTGCGCCATAAGACTTTCTGTGCGGTTTTCAATACGTCAACCCTTGGAAGGTGATAGCGAATCCACATACGTTCCAGTTGAACCATACTTGGACACGGTCGGTGAGAATCGTGAGCACCTTGACACTCAGCCTAGATTGAAGCATCAACCAACTGACATGATGATCAAAGGCGTCCAGGCTTTCAATGCGGTATCAAATGCTTCAGATTTTGAAGGTTATACCCGCTTGGAATGAGGGCACACGATTGGCATGATTGACGACGTAGGGACTGTCAAAGTCCAGTGTCTGGAAATTATCTCGTTTCGGTATAACTGGATCGGCTATAGCCATCCTCTCTTTTCTGAGAAGCCTACCGACTCATCTCGACTATTTCCTCTTGAACCTGTGTGAGAACTCACGGTAGGATGAACGCATGGCGACTGAATTAGGAAAAGGGATATTCCTTATTGCCACTCCAGCCTTGCGGGACCCGAACTTTCGGCAGACCGTTATCTTGTTATGCGAACATGGCAATGAAGGCGCGTTGGGCGTGGTGATCAATCGACCGACCGAAATTAACATTACCGAAGTTCTTCCTCAAATTCCCATTATAGAAGGACAGCGTCATCATGTGTTTACGGGAGGTCCTGTCCAGAAAAATAGCTTGCTGATTCTCTATAGGGTGCCGGAAGAACCATCTGACACCCATCACGTAGTTGACGGCGTGTATTTAGGTGGAAATGTTCAAACGCTAGAACGTATTTTACAAGAACCCGAAAGTAATGAAGCGTTCCGTGCATTTATGGGATATTCAGGCTGGGCACCTGGACAGCTTGAAAATGAAATGCAGACAGGCTCTTGGTTGACTTTACCGGCCAATCCGGCCTGGGTCTTCGAGAAAAATCCTACACAGTTGTGGGGCGAAATTATTCAGTCTTTAGATGAAAGCTATAAGATCTATATCGATATGCCCGTCGATCCTAGCTTGAATTGACATTTTTGGTCGTGTGTTGGACTAGATACCCATCCTTCTCTTCATATATCAAACTGATTGATCGTCTCAATAAGTTCGAACTCTATACACGATTAGCCTTCCTGTCGCACATTGTGAAAAATCAGAGTCTCCCCAAATCTTCAACTTCTAGTATTAAGTTACTTTCTCAACCATTCCTAGATAAAAGTGTTTCTGTCTGGAGGCCACAGCTACACACTTCACCCATGCTAGAACTTTCCCGATGACTGATCTTGTGTGACTTACGTAACGAACAATAAAGGAATGGAAGAGGAAAGACGAGAACGCCTACATATCAGAAGAACTTAATGAATCTTTCATGGCGTTCGCCACAAGATCCTCGAACAATTCATTGGCTTTTCTATGTAAATATGCACCATCTCTCATACCTTCTTGAGGACCATTATTTTCGTCAGGCCAGAAATACACAATCATCGTATCTTGACCGGATAGTAACTCAGGATATGTTAACACTTTACCGTCTAAGACACCTTCTCGAACAGCCTCAATAATCTCAGAAAATGAGCATTCATGAAATCGCTCAGAAAAGAATGTACCTGCAGGAATTTGCCATTTTTTGCTCCATCCAGCGCGATAAGGTTTCACATCAAGCGTGAATCCCGCTTGCGCCTCAAAGCAATAATGTGAATATTGACCATCGCCAAGAGGTTGAGACTGGCAATAACGAAGTACCTTGCCCCAAATTGGGGTCGGAACTGCCGTGATAAAGAAGTAAGCGGGCGTGATAGATGAAGTCATATGTTTCTTATTATTTTCCAATCGAGAACAAGACTAAATTTTTCTGGTTGTGCATCTCTATCTCAATGCAACTCATTAACCATCTGTGATGAAAAGTTACGAATTGCTTCATCTCTGGAACTTCAATCTTATTCTCGAGGACTGAATGGCACATACTTTATTCCCTACTTTCCATCAATCCTATGTTGTATCCTATTCGATACCATTTGACTCGGAATTCTTCAAGCAGGGCATCATGTTTATGTTCCCGTCGTACCGTCTCAGAGAGTAACAATTATCCACAGATATCACCCTATGCCCTTATTTTACCTGCAAAAACCTGCGATCTTCTGTTCATCTCTATATTCTATTTCCATTCTGCAGGACTCGCTCTACTTAACTGATAACAAATTTTCAAGCAATATTTAAACCAACATCATTAACAATAACAATGAACTAGTTACATAAGGCAATTTTTCGCCGCAGTGACCACTTCTGACTAAAAATATTGCAGATTGAACGATTAGTGGATTCATCTGCCTTAAGTAATGGCCCCACATTATATCTAAGATGTAGAAAGTACTTGATGGATGGTATGACTCAAATCATGAAGAAGAAGGGGTTTCCATAAAAAAGCCCGGATCCCTAAATCTCGAGCTTTTTCTGGCGTCATTCCGGGACTATAACCAGTACAAAGAATAATAGGGATATCGGGTCGCAGGCGGAGTAATTCCTGTGATAGAACTTCACCAGTCATATGAGGCATCGTTTGGTCAGTAATCACCAGATCAAAATATTCTGGGGCCTCACCGAATACTTTCAAAGCTTCGATGCTCTGAGTTTCGACTCTCACGACATACCCGAGTTGTTTTAAAATTTCTTGACCTAAATGAGCAATAGACTCTTCATCCTCCACGAATAAAATTCGTTCTCCTGACCCGATCTTCAGCGACACGTTCGTCGCTTTTTCTTGTATAGAGGAAACATTCAACTCTGGCAAAAAAATCGTAAATGTTGTTCCGACTCCTAATACACTGTCAACCTTGATTCCACCTCGGTGATTCAAGATGATGCCATGCACGACAGATAACCCAAGGCCTACTCCATCACCCGCATCTTTTGTCGTAAAGAATGGGTCAAATATTCGTTCGAGAACCTCCGAAGGTATGCCCGGTCCCGTGTCCCGAACAGTAAGCTTGAGGTATGTCTGGCTACTAACGGCTGTCCCCGAAAACACTTGTACAATTTCTTTAGGGGTTAACATGACACTGTCTAAGCGCACTTCAAGCAGACCTCCCTTTTCACCCATGGCCTGTGCGGCATTCGTACAAAGATTAAGGAGCACTTGATGGATTTGAACAGGATCGGCAATGATTGGACTTAAATCGTTCATCAGCACGGTATCGATCTCAACCGTTGTTGGTAAGGTTGCGCGAAGAAATCGAAGTGCGTCTTCAACAACTTGAGGCAAATGAACTGGCTTGAGTTCTTGGTCAGTTTGACGACTAAAGGCTAAAATTTGCTTCGTCAGCCCTTTGGCACGAATTCCAGCTTCGTGGACTTCTTCGAGATATTTAGACACCGGGCTGGTGACTGGAAGGAATGATCTGGCCAATTCATTAAAACCGAGAATTGCAGTGAGAATGTTGTTAAAATCATGAGCAATTCCTCCAGCAAGCGTACCAATTGCCTCCATCTTTTGAGCTTGACGAAGCTTTGCCTCACTTTCTTTGAGTGCGAGCTCTGTGGCATGTCGTTCACAGGCAATACTGGCCAAATGCGAACCAATTTCCATGATGTGTTGATCATATGAGGTCGGCGAACGTGGAACCGGATGGCAAATACCAAAGGAGCCTAACACCTTTCCATCCCGCCCAAAAAAAGGAGTTGACCAACAGGCTTGGATTCCATGTTTCAGTGGAAAATCTCCGAACTTGCGCGTATGCGGGTCTTTTCTCACATCCTCGACAATCACCTGTTTGCCAAGAAATGCCGCGGCACCACAAGACCCATTAAATTCTTCTATCTCAATTCCATCGATGGCTTTGGCAAAATCTTCAGGCATGGACGGTGCAGCACCTAAACGAAGACTTTTACCATCATGGCCAACGAGGAGAATCGAACAAAAGGTTCCCGGCCGCTGTTGCTCCATTAAAAGACAGAGATTTTCAAAGACAAGGTCCTGGGGCTCACCACACGCAAGAAGTTGCAAAATAGTATTTTGAGCTTGCAGGAGATATTCCGTTCGCTTCCGATCAGTAATATCTGTCGCAATTCCACAAATTGAATGGGACTCTTCGTTAAAGGTTGGAACCGGAAATTTAATGGAAAGATACGTGTGCGGACCATCATCTTGTGGAATAACTTCTTCAAACTCGACAGGAGCGTCTTGCTCATAAACCAGTCGATCATTTGCCGATAATGCATCGGCGGTTTCCTTAGGAAATACATCATGAACCGTTTTTCCAAGCACCTCCGTCCTTGACAGAGCAAAGCAATTCTCCCACTGACGATTGACCATGAGATACTGGCCTTGTGAATTTTTGACAAAGACAAACGCCGGAGAATTGTCGAGAATGGCTTGAAATCGTTCTTCACTTTTTTGGATCGCGAATTCTGCTTCTTT
Organism: Nitrospirales bacterium; assembly: GCA_965223675.1. Classification (GTDB taxonomy): domain Bacteria; phylum Nitrospirota; class Nitrospiria; order Nitrospirales; family UBA8639; genus JAGQKC01. The sequence continues at coordinate 2,380,315 of OZ245013.1, forward strand.
GTGCTTCGTGATATCCAACAGAAACCCTTGAATAAATTCAGGCTCACCGTTCCGATTCTGAATCACGCTCACAAGATCGTGAACCCACACCGTCTCTCCACTAGTAGCCTTTAACCGATACTCTAATTCAAAACTTCGCTCTTGTTTTATTTGTTGACGACACTGCGCTGTCACCCATTGTCGATCGTCCGGATGAATACAACGTTCCCATGCTTGCTCTTCATACCAGTACTCCTTCGGAAATCCAAGTAACTGTTGAACCTGCGGACCTATATACGTTATGCGCCAAGAGGAATAATCCATTTCCCATGGAATAAGATTGCCATTTTCAACAAGCCTACGGAATCGAGAGCTATTGTTCGCAAGGGACTCCTCGAGATGTGAGCGCTCAATGATCATCCCAGTGAGATGTGCATAAATTTCAAGCACGCCATGATGCGTCACATCAGGTGTTCGTGATTCGTGGAAATACATGGCGAAGGTTCCCACAACCTCACAGGAGGATGAAAAGATAGGAGTCGACCAACAGGCTTTTAGCCCGTGCCTCAACGCATGATCTTTATAATGTTTCCAACGAAAATCACTGCCAATATCGGAGACAATGACTGTTTCTCGCTCATAGGCAGCCGTTCCGCAAGAGCCTGCCTGTGGACCAATGGCCACTCCATCTATTGCCTGAATATATTCATCTGGCAATTTTGGTGCAGCAATATGCTTTAAATTTTCTCCATCTAAAAGAAGGATAGAACAGCGCATCTCAGGAAACTGTCCCTCGATCTTCTCACAGAAGAGGGTCAGAATTTCAGACAGCGAATCACCAACAGCAATTTTTTCGAGTAGAGTTTTTTGCCCAACAATAGAAGCTAGTGCCTGCCTGCGAGCTCGAATATGGGCAGGCAATCGAAGATAGGCCAAATGCGGAGGGTGTTTTTCTGATGCAGAAAGCGTGGGCGGTGAAGGGTTTGAATTCATCCGATGACTTTTTCACTGGCCTAAACCCTCAATCCATAATGTCTGGAGGGTTCAGTTAAATTATAGGGATAGAATAAGTCCGTATTAGCCGGCCAATAAAGTAGTCATATAAATGCGGGAAGTACCTCTCAATGAAAAATGATAGTGATAGATGGATGAGATGGAAAGAAAGTAGGACACAGAAAAAAGATGATAGAGAAAAAATCACCATTGATAGAACATATAATTCCAGCAAGCTCAATGTTGTGTCATTTCGCTCATGCAGACACCCTGTACCTTAAATTATATCGGACAGGAACAGGCTGACACCTTTCCACCGTTAATGTCAAGCCATTACTGGAAAAAATTCACACATTCTACTTTTGGAATTTCAAGAGATGTCATCTATAGACTACACACATTCGCATCCCTGATGCACAATGCATTACGCCTGAAAAGGATGAATATTCAAGAGTAGCTTGGCTCTTTCGAGTACAAATTCTTTGGCTGATGCAATACCAATTCCCATGATTTGTCTTCATTCTTGACTCTGTGAAACGTTTGAAATACTTAGTAATACACAATACTGTTCTCCCTTGCACGTCCAGTCAATCACCAAATTTTGCGATCCTTCTACCCTTTTTCGTCTCATTTTTACTCAATGATTGTGTCTATCACGCAACATCTACTTGAATGAGGAATTTTTCTGAAAATGTATTGAGAGAGGGCCTTACGCTGCCACATGATGAGCATGACGGAAAGAATCGCAGGGATCATACTCGACACCACAATCTTCCAGGGCAGTCAACAGAAACTGTAAACTTTGAAGAGAGGTCGTTCTCACGGCGTCTTGTTCGCTCTCCTTTGACACAAGACCTTTAGTAATCTCCAGACTCTCAAAAACAACCCTGTTGTCATATTGAACATGATTCAGCACCCAGGCAACAGTATTCTTTTGAAGTACTTCATTCGTATACTGCGCATATTGCCTAAAGCCATCGAGCAACAATGGAGCGATCATTTTCATCACACCTCCAATCGCATATCCCATAGTCATCACTCCTTCAGCAAGACTCTGATGCCGATTGACCGTCCACATATATTGGTTCAACGCTGCAATCTTTATTCGAATTGGAGTCTCGAATAGTTTTTTTCGACATACGCCGAACCCTTCAGCCATTAAGACCCATTGCTGTGCCTGCCATGTTGTTCTACTCACATAACGTTTTAGGATATCTTGGATCGCACAATCAGATGTCTTCATAAGATTCAAAGAAATCCACTGTGGAAATGTTGCCATAAACGGATAAAACTGGATGAGACACTCTTGGGCTTGAGCACGTGTGAACAGTCCTCCGGAAGCATTTCGGATCACCGCACACTCTTGAACAGCACGCTGATACTGTTCAATTTCTTGTATGAGTGAGACCAGCCATTCTGGATGTGATGCCTCAAAACGCGGTGTCCGTAAAGCACTGTCAATCGGCTTAGAGCTTTGACGTGGAAATACAGGCGATAGGATCATCATAACCCTCCTAATCCTCCATGATGATAATCATCAGGATAACGAGAGAGGGGGTAGCCTTAAAAACAGCAATAACGTTGCCCAAATTGACAGCAAGAAATAAAACATAGCGTCAGGAATGGAGGGAAACAGCATGATAGGAACACTGAAGGAAATCAATAAGATGAGAGAGATGCGGTGGACACGCAATAACTTCAGCAACTCCATCAAAGATTTGCAAGCTATGAGTCCGTCGTCAATCTTGACAACAAGTCAACAAATTGACAGAGACGTTTTGCCGATCACAATTCCCAGTCAATTGGAAGACGACTATTATTCTTCACTGGATCTGCATACAAGTCTTTGATGCCTGTAGAAAATTGTATTTTGCGTACCAGTGAATTTCTTCACAATATCCCGAACCCACATACGTTCCCGGTGAACCAGGCCTGGACACGATCATGAAGAGCATCACTGGATCCACGATCCACATTCTAGATTGAAGCCTCAAACCAACTGACATGGTTCGCAAAGGTGTCCAAGCTTTTAACGCGATATCACACGCTTCAAGGGTATGGAAATTCACTGAATCGGCTATAAGCCACTTCTGCCCCGTCAATTTCTTATGTGACGCTCCTGATTTAGCCAGCGTCTTGGGATGTCGGCGAAGGAGGATACTTCATTAAATATAGAGCTAACACAATAGCCGGCACTCCTACCAACGAGGCATAGATAAAGAAATTTACATAACCGTATCCGTCAACGATATAACCTGAGAAACCCCCGAGAAATTTTCCGGGCAATGTCATCAGCGAACTAAAGAGCGCATATTGCGTTGCGGTATAACATTTATTCGTCAAGCTTGACAGATAGGCAATGAATACTGCATTTGAGAGCCCGCCGCTCAGATTGTCGAAACTGATCACCAGGGCTAGTACATTTACATTCGGGGCATAAGCCGCCATGTAGGCAAAAAGAATGTTCGTGGACGCCACCATGATGGCGCCGAGTAACAACGGCCGCATAATACCGTAACGCACGACCAACATACCTCCAAACGCGGCTCCAGCAATTGTCATAAAAAATCCAAAGATCTTTGTAATGTTGGCAATGACTGGCTTACTGAATCCCATATCAAGATAAAACGGATTGGCCATGACCCCCATTGTGATATCGCTTAACCGAAAGACGCCAACGAGTAAAAGAATGACCAATGCCCATTTCCCATTACGAACAAAGAAATCCACGAATGGGCAAACCACGGCGCCAATAAACCATGCGGATATCTTTTGCGCATGCCCAGGCCAGTGCCGAGTACGATTTATGAAGTCCAGAACCCGTCTTTCTAACCTGACGTCTTCGTTCTTTATCTCATGTTCTGGTTCATTGATAAGAAAAGTCGTCACCAATCCAATACCCATCAACGAAGCCATGACAACATACGCGATAGCCCATGAATAGAACTCGGCTAAATAAAATGCCCCGGCCCCTGCGACAAGCAAGGCGACTCGGTAGCCAAGAATGTAGGTTGCAGCCATGGCTGCCTGTCTACGCTCGCTCAGTGCTTCGATACGATACGCGTCAATCGTGATATCCTGTGTGGCAGAAGAAAACGCGACTAATAAAGCAAACCAGGCAATAGTGATGAGATTCGTTTCAGGGCTCGTTAACGACATCCCCAACAAACCCAGTGCGATCCCAAGCTGAGCCACAACCATCCAACTTCGTCGCTGCCCCAACATTCGGGTCAAGCCTGGCAGTTGCAGGCGATCAACGACGGGGGCCCAAAAGAATTTAACCGAGTACGTGATACCTACCCAACTGAATAGGCCAATGGCGCTTCGTGTGACTTCTGCATCACGCAACCAAGCCGAAAGCGTAGAAAAAACCAGCAGGAATGGAAGCCCAGCCGAAAACCCCAAAAACAACATGCCGAGAACACGTGGATGTCTGTACACATCAACAGCTTCTCGCCAACTTGACCATGACGGTGAGGACATTGACTTGTGAACTTCCCAGTTTAATTTAGGATGTAAGACACATGGCACAACCCACAAACTTCACGGTTCCTTTTGCCCACAAAGGTCCTAAGATGATGAGTCACAGAGAGAGTCAAAACAAGGTGAGAGGAACAGACTTCTTTTAACGTTAAAATACTATAGAAGTCATGTTGGGTCACGCCTTCTCTAATAACTCAGGGCGCAATACCACTTTGCAAACAGCAATGAAACAACATCATAAACCCATCCTGAGCAAAGATAGCTCGACGACAAAATCCTGGAAGTCTGAGTGGGAAGCATACAACATGGAAAAAGGCACACGAAGTAACACGATAACGATGCCATTGACTGATGTTGTGCCAGAAGAGACTTAGGAATTCTTAGGAAACCATGGAATAAAGACACTTGTGGTACGCTGATACTCACGGTAATCATCTCCTCGAGTTGTAAGAGCTTGGGCCTCAGCATAAGGAATGCCACTCACCTTAAGGAGCGCTCCGATCATGAACACCGGCCCGATCAGGGTCAACCCTCCGTATGGAACCCCAATAGCCATCACCACATACGAACACCAAATGAGGCCTTCAAAAAAGTAGTTGGGATGTCGAGAATAGCGCCACAATCCATGACGACATGTTTTGCCAACGTTTGCAGGATTTTCACGAAATTGTCGTAGCTGATAGTCAGCAAGAGATTCTCCAGCGACCGCCAAAACCCAAATCATCATTCCAACGATTTCCGCTACTCCAAAAGTCGGATACGGATTGATCATGAGAATTAGCAAAGGGATAGAGAACACGACTACGGCAACAGCTTGTACCTGAAAATAGACAAACAACCCAACCTGCGCCCATTTCCCCATTTTTTTTCGCAGCGCCAGATATCGAGCATCTTCTCCTTTTCCATAAATCCGATGGACAAACAGCTCCCACGCCAAACGAAACCCATACACCGCTCCCATCATGCCCACCAAACCTTTTCGTACTGGGTCGCCATGGATCAAAACCACATAGGCGATACTCACCATGCCGAACATGGCACAAAACCCAAAATCCGCGAGCCCGGCATTAGGATATCTACGCTGTAAAAGCCAAAGCCCAAACATGACAATGGCTGCGGTCAACCACACGATAACAAGAACATCAAAAGAGGGAGGAAGAAAGGGCATACAGTAGAAGAAGGACAAAACGAAAAACCAAAATTCAAGGAATCATGCTGTCTGACAAGAAGATCTTCGACTTTTCATTTTGAATTTTACCCTTCACTATACATTGAGCATTACAGCGCTGCTAATGCAAGCGGGCTTCGAACGTGATCTTGTTTTGCTTCGGCATTAAGCTGAACTTCAATTAAGAAGACCCGGTCTTCAGGAATTTTTCCTTGTTGAATCAAGTGATCGCGAATGGCCTGCGCACGGTGTTGTGCCAAGAGGCGTACGTCACTCTCGTACACCTCGATGGCATCCAACAATTGACGTTTCATGAGATCCCAGGGTTCCCTCTGAACGGATTCAGGCTTCGCCTCAGCTTCCTTATCCGCGCCCGCTGTCTCTGATTGCTGAAGATCGCTGGGAAGTGCCTCTAGGTTTTTTGCCGCGGCTTCGCCAAATTTCTGTATAAAAAGCTCACGGACGAGGCGACGCTCATCATCGAAACGAAGAGGTTCCTCATCTCCTGAAGGAATGGCGTCCCCAGATGTCGAAGCTTGAGACAGCCGTAGTGCATGAACCTGTTCGGCTAGCTTTGCTTCAATGAGAGCTTGACGGTCGAGAGTGGGATCAGCGGTCCCAGTGATTTCCAATCGAAGCGCGGGACGTTTCTCAAGGGCTTTAGCGAGCGAATGTAATTTCTCCTGCTCTTTCTCATCTAAAACCTGAGAGCCTAATGTAAATTCGACGAATTGGAGATCATCGCCGCCACCTTCAATCAATCCCCCAATGAGATTGAATGGCGAGGTCACCGCCTTGGTGAGAAGATTGAGTAATGCCTTGAGTATAATCCTGCCATAACTAAAATCAGGATCGTTCAGATTGCCTCGAACAGGCAGATCTATGTCAATTTTCTCATGCCGGTCTTTGAGTAAAGCCAAAGCCAGCGGAACAGGAAGCGAAGTCGCATCTGGACTGTTCGTGTTACCCCCCATAGTGATTTGGTCAACGAGGACTTTGTTTTCTCCTTCCAAGAGATGTTCAGCAATCTTGTATTTCAAATCGAGCGATAGCTTGCCTTTCGTAATCGGATGGCCCGCGTATTTCCCTGCATAAGGAGAGATCGCCGTCAGGTCCACATTCTTAAATAGCAAAGCCAGATCGGTGTAGGCATCTTTACTGAGTGGATTAATTTTCCCCCTCACTTCAAAGGGCGCATATTTATCAACCTTTCCTTTGAGGTCAACATCAGCCTTCGACACTTGCGCTGAAGATAAGCCGTCAATCGTACCCGTTAGTTCTTGAATACCTGTCTGGACATTCGGCTCTAAGGACAAATCAGCAAATTGCGCAGCCGCATTCACCAGACGAACGCGACCGATCTTCATTGGAAGCGGATCTTTGGCCGGTTCAGACGGCTCAGGGGGCGACGTCTCTTCGATTGAATCTTCTGGATCCGCGTTCGGACCAGGAGGTGAAAATACTCTCGATAAATTCATCGTTCCATCAGTACCGATTGTGGCTTGTACGAAGGGGGCTGACAGTTCAATCTCCCCAATCGACACTGCCGTCGGTTGGACCTTCAGCTCTAGCTCATTGACCGCAAGTGACGGAACTCTCAAGAACTCTTCCGTCAGTTCCGGATCACTCATCACGAGCCGATTAAGGGCAATGCGACCAGCGTACTGGAGAAGCGGTCTGGCGCTTGGTGATCCTTGATACTGCATCTTTCCTTCCAGGTCCACCGCTCCATCGACGACCTCAAATTGCACATGTGGAGATATATACGGATAAAATGGGGCGAGCTCCAACTCTGAAAGTTTGAGAGCAAGGTCAGCAACGACTGGCTCTACACCAACCGTTCCCTTCGTTTCGACTCGTCCAGTTTCATTCATGGTTAAGGCGACCGCCAGTTCAAATGGTTTGTCAAACGTCGTCTTGAGTCCTTGGACTTGCAGATCAACGCCCGCAAAATTCAGTCTGGCGGGAGTCTCTAACGTTCGATCTTCAAAGTCCACACCATAATTTTGTACTGCAAAATCTTGAATTTCAACGATCCATGGATGTTGATGTTCTTGAGGATCCGCCGATACTTCATCAGCATTCCCGGTAGGTACATCGGAAGATTCAGCACGTCCTGTCGCATCCACGGGCGCAAAGAGCTCCTGATAATTCACTTTCCCTTTCTCATTGAGCCAAGTTGAAAACTTTGCATCCTTTGAACGGATTAGAGGAATGGTCACATGTTGCCTGGGAATATCAACAGTCACACCTTCAACATCAAGAGATGGAATTAACAAAACAGTGTCGGTATTACCTTTGGCGGCCAAGTTCAACTCGCTCACATGGACTTCACCTCCAGTCAATATTGTCTCGACCGTTTCATCTCCTGTCGTAAGCTGATATTCCGTACTGACGTTCAAGAGCCCATTGTGTATCTCAAAACGCAATTGATCTTGAAGGTACTGCCACGGTGTCTGAAGCCGTAGCCCGGTCAGTGAAATCTTCCCTGAAGAACTGAATGGCTCTAACACAAGCGTCCCTTCCCACTCTAGCACCTCGCCTTCGCTCAACTCAGCGGTCACTGTGTAAGGATTTTCTAAATCGGGATGCGTGGCGAAATTATTGAGGGTAACTTCGATCGGAACAATATGGGCGTGAAATGGTGTCGGTTTGGATTCATCATGAAACTCAACCATTCCCTGCACAATCGAAATATGATCAATTTCTACGGCGGGAACACCCGTCTCTTCGTTAGGCGGTTGAGGGGCTTCATCATTTTCTTCAGACTGTGAATCCGACTTAGATGCAGCCGTCGATCCAAGATCAGCCATATTCATGTTACCGTCAGGTCGAATCTTGATCAGTCCATAGGGCAAAACCAACTTGATTTGTTCAAATGTATAGGTCTGTCGGAAAATAGAGGAAATTTGAAAATTCACAAAGAGCTCTTGGAACCCAAACAGGGGGCTCTGGTCTTTTTCCTGAACTTCAAAATCCTGAACACTGAGCGACAGCAAGAAAGGATTAAATGCAATGTCGTTCACTAAGACTGTCCGACCAAGCTGTTCAGACAGAATGGTAGGAAGTTTGGATTTAGCAACCCACGGAATCACCACAAATCCAACGATGGTATAGAGTGTGACAAGACTGATGAGAATAATGACTAGTCGTTTAGTATCGCGAAAGAATGCCATGACAAAACTTTAAATATAAGGCTCGTTTAACAATGTCCAGCATCATTAGAAGAAACCATATGGGCTATGATGAAATACTATACCGTCTCGCATACGACGAGGCCAGCGTAAAACAACGATCTGTTAGCCTACATCTCCAGGTTAGTCAATGTGGATACAGCTCAAACCCTCAAACAGTCAATCAATGATTACAGCTCTGAAAACTTCCTTTATCTCTGTGTTATTTATGTCTCATCACACGTGCTTCTATAGCGAATCCAAATAATTTCTCTATGCGCCATCATGACGTTTTGCGCGGTGTTCTATACGTCAAACCTTGGGAGGTTATAGCTTCTACGAACTCCACTTCCAAACCCAAAATGCGCTCAAACTTCACCGACAACTCGCCTTGATGTCCCTGCCGTGTGCAATCACGCGCCTCAGTACGGTATACTATAGCGAAACTTGCATCAGGCAAATGGTTAAGAACGTGTCGTGTTCCCCCAAGGTCATGACGGCCAGATGCTGGAGGAGTTGCAACACGGAGAAGAACAAGCGTTGTTCGGGGATAGCGCGTATACTCGGCAAGCGGACAAACGCCAAGCCCGGCAAGACGGTTTCTATTACGGACTCTCGGACCGCGGCTACCGGAAGCATCCCCTGTCCTCGTCCCAAAAGAAACGTAATCGCCGACATTCAGGCATCCGGGCCAAGGTGGAGCATCCCTTCCGGGTGATCAAGCATCTGTGGGGACACCGTAAGCTCCGTTATAAAGGCCTCGCCAAAAACGCGGCGCAGTTCACCAGGCTCTGTGCCCTCTCGAATGTGTTCTTTTGCCGGCGCGACCTGCTCGTGGCAGACTAATCAAGGCGAGTCCCCGGATAAGCGGCACCAACAAGCCGCACAAAGGGGAGGAAGGAAGAATCAAAAGAGAATCCTAGGCAAGACGACGCCCTCAACAGATGATCCGAGCGACCAAGATCTTCATCTCAGCGGACTTTTGCAGAGGGTTCTATAGGTAAACTTGCATCAGGCAAATGGTTAAGAACGTGTCGTGTTCCCCCTCGATTTTCCGATAGAATCCCTAGTCATTACTTCTCTAGTAATTACTTCTCTAGTAGTTAATACTCACCCTCAAGCTAAAGGGGGAGCGATGAACACATCAACTTCAGAAACAACAACTTCAAAGTCTCGGTTAAGCGGACTCAAGGTACTAGGAATTATCGTCATGGTGATTCTTACGACCATACTGTTGACCGCCTGGTGGATGAACAAGAATATTTATGCCGCACCATTTACTCCTACACAATTGACTGCTCAAGAACAACAGGTGTTGAACTCAAAAATGGCACAGCTAACAGATCAGCGCCATACAACCATTGATTCGACTCAGACAGAGCCTGCTGGGTCAACACCTGGTCCGTTGGAACCAGAACCCTATCGTGAAGAGGAATCCAAACGAGAAATTCAGTTATCTGAAAAAGAACTCAACGCCTTGATAGCCAAAGATCCAGAAACCGCACAATATGTGGCTGTCGACTTAGCCGATGATCTTGTCAGTGTCAAATTACTCGTCCCAATGGCCCCTGAATTCCCTCTCCTCGGAGGAAAAACATTGAAGTTAAACTTCGGTGTGGTCCTTAGATACGAGAATGACAAGCCCGTTGTCGCGATACGTGGCATGAGCCTTGGTGGAGTCCCACTCCCTCAATCATGGTGGGGTGATATCAAAAACGTGAATCTCGTCGAACAATTTGGTACTGAAGGGGGATTTTGGGATCAATTCGCTAAAGGAGTGGAAAACATTAGCGTTCATGAAGGTCAATTTCGAGTGAAGTTAAAAGAATAACTCCCAGGTGTTCAGCACAATACTCATCCTGTCCCGGTCAATCTAGAGATCAAACCAGCAAATTTTTCACTAATGGTATATAATAACCATATCGAATCTCATGAGTTTTGCCAGTTGAGTGATTTATAGCGAATCCAAATAATTTCTCTATGCGCCATTACAACGTTTGCGCGGTGTTCAAGACGTCACACCTTTGGAGTCTTGAATGCTTCACGATCTATTCGATTAAACAATAAAGAAAGGGCACCATGACACTGAGCTTAGAGGACCATGAGGCGTTAGAACGAGCTTACACACTGCTCGAACATCCCAGCTTTGCGGCCAAGGTCACCAATCTCATTGGGACACCAGTAGAAAAAGCATTGGCGGTGTTACCTGACAACTGGTCCGATAAGTTGATGACCTCTACAAAAGGGGCCTTATCCAGAGCACTAGATGTCGCGGTAGCCACACTGAATTATCAACATGCCGGAGAATCATCAAACACTGCGCATAAGGTTTTTACATCAATCAGTGGGGCACTCGGTGGCGCTTTTGGTCTCGGAGGGTTGGCGGTCGAGCTCCCTATCTCAACAACAATTATGCTGAGATCAATCGCCGATATCGCTCGGAGTGAAGGCGAAAACATTCTTGATGTTGAAACGAAGCTTTCTTGCTTGGAAGTGTTTGCCTTTGGTGGACCGACTCAAAACGACGATGGTACTGAAACAGGTTATTTCGCCGTTCGAACAGCCCTCGGTGCAGCAGTTTCCGAAGCGGCAAAATACATCACGGAACGGGGGATGGCTGAAACCGGGGCACCTGGCCTGGTCCGACTCGTCACACAGATCGCCTCGCGCTATAGCATTCAGGTCTCAGAAAAGGCTGCAGCGCAGGCAATTCCCATCATCGGAGCGGCTGGCGGCGCGACCATTAATCTCCTTTTCATTAACCATTTCCAAGACATCGCACGCGGCCACTTTACGGTAAGGCGTCTGGAACGAGTCTATGACCCAGAAACCGTTAAAGCTGCTTATGAGGCCATCGGCAACATAAACCAACAAGCCAACAATCAAGCAGAACCATCCTCTGACACTTCTCCCTAAACTTTTCTTCTGACAACAGTCACTCGTCTTTTGTACTTCAGATATGTTTGAAGGTGATCCGTTAACCAGGAAGACCTGGAATGTCACACTCAACGTTACTCATTGGATTTCTCTTGTTCGTTGGATGTGCGCAAGCAACACGAAGCTATCAACCAAAAGCCGCAACCCACGGGTCTTGATTCAACACCCATAGATAAAAGAATGTTCCAAGCCATCCATGATAGAGACCAAGCACCCAAAGATTTTGATGTTGGAGATAGCAGGGAATAAACACACATGCGAGTGATCCTGTCGCCAGCATCAACCATCCATGCGGATAATAGACGATAGAGAACAAGCATGCTCCTAGCAATACGACCCACCACAATCCAAGTTGAGGAAAGAGTTTCCGAATATTCAAGACGCCCAATGCCTATACGAGAAACTGCTGAAGAACTCCCCAGATCGGATACAATAGCAAGAGAAGGACAATGTGATCATTCCACAAATCATGACCATAGTTGAGCGCAAACAGAGCCATAACTACCACCGACAAGACGAACACGGTGGTGGGCAAAAAAATGACGCCTTCAGATTATCGGAACGAAATCCCCACTGCGTCCAAAGGCCAGAATCTTGCCACACCCGCCATCCGATGTAGGTCACCCAACTTAGGCTGGCCAGCGCGATAAACAAACCCTTGGCAGCTGGTCCCTGAAATACAACATGCAAGAGGCCCGCAAGGACCACGGCACCCAATTCAATCCAAGGCGATCTGTCAGTTGTCACACCATTTCCCACTGAACAAAACTCAACCAGAAAGACATGAACTTAACGAAGCAGATTTAAAAAATCGTCGCCTTACCAGGGAATGGAAGGGTCTGAAGTTTTTCGACGTTTTATGATTTCATCCATAAGCTCTGTCTGCTCGGTTGTAAATGCAGGATCTCCATACACATTGTTGCTCTCCGTTGGATCGGCCACAATATCAAACAACTCCCAGGTACCATTTTGATAGTTTAGCTTGAATGTGCCATTGCTAATTGTCGCATGGGCATCACCATTATTTTTATACTTTTGCGTGAAATTATAAAGTCGTTGCTTTGATGGAGTAATGCCCTTTAAATACCCGCGCAGGTTATACGAGTGCGTTCCAAAACCTGACGATACCAAGGCACCAGTTCGTCTAATGGTAGTCCTGTAGAGATCAGCGACATTTACTTGATTGTCTTGAGTTTCTCCAATGACACTGGCATCCAAAAACGTTGGAGCTGCGGCCGGATCGACGACTCTCGCTCCGTCAGCGATAATCAGAGGTACATGGATACCACCCAGGTACACAGAATTCTTGGCCGGAGATACATTGGCAACACCTCCTGGGGTACCATTATCCCCAAGAAAAATGATTAGCGTATTACTTAATTTGTCATTGATGTCCGAACCGTAACTTGAGTCCCAGAGTTTTCCAATATAGTAATCGAGGCTCTGCGCCATCGTATTGTATTGGCCTTTATTGCCATTTGTATCGGTAGAGGAATCATAGGAGGTGGCATCTGGAGGAACATGGAATAGATCATGGGGAGCGTTAAATGCCAGTGTCGCGAACCAGATCCCTGTTTGCTCTGCAATCCATGCTTTTGCCTCAGACACGACATCCTGAGTAGCATACGTGGTGACCCGATTACTGGCGCCAATCAATCCATTGTTTCCTTCTTCAGTATATCCATCTTTTGCTTCGTTCGAGGTATACTTAGTCCAACTGCTATACGTTTCTCCATCATGTAAGGCCCCTCCTAAATGACCAGCATAATAGTCCCACCCTCGCCCAAGTGGTGTTTTACTAAAATTGACCATTGGATCATCATTGCCCCCCAAATGCCATTTCCCAAAAAGACCACACGTTCTGGCTGTGGTGCTGTCACAAATCGCATTTGCGATCGTGTTCACTGGAGTCCCATCAGGAAGCACATCCTCAAGTACATAATTCCCCACAGGATAACCCACACCAGTTCGCCAAGGTTGCAGCCCTGTATAGATGGTCGCCCTCGTTGGTGAGCATACAGGAGTGGACCAGGTGTTGGTAAAATAAACCCCATTCGCTAGCAGAGTCGAGAGATTGGGAAGGACAAATGCCTGTTGAGTGCCAGTAGAAACTACCTCAGTCGTTATTTGAATAATATTAGCCCCGTGATCGATATCCAGAACATCCACTCCAAGATCATCAGCAATAATAAGCAACACATTTTGATCGGCAAAGGATGGACCTGAGAAAAAATTAAGGATCGTGATACCTACAAAAAATATAGAAAATAGTTTTGATTTCATGATCGTCCTCCACGAAATTCTTGTCCGTGTCAAGAAACTTTCATTTTCCACGAGTATTCTTGCTCAAGGAATTCTGGCTTCAATCTATACAAACAGTTCACAAAAGAATCTCAATACAGTTCGCCTTTTGTCTGTGCTCTTTGCTTGTGTATTTTGGTCACATCACCCCTTCATCTCATCGACCAGCTAACGAAACCCGTCGACACTTGAGCTCAATGCCGGTAAGCGATCGCGGTTCTTTTCCAGCATCAAAGTGGAGGACGGCTGAAGTCGCAATGGAGTCATCCGGACATTGAGCCCACTTTTTCCAATTGTTGTTACAATTTGCTCGATGATCTGAGGGCTCCGTCGTTACAATTTTTTTGACCCCTCCCGTCGCCACACCAGAGCTATTCGATTTCAGTGCGACTAAATTTGCATCATCGGCGATTTCCTTACCACGAATCTTAATACCTTTGACTCGCGTATCCTTATTGTTCATGCAAACTCTCACACCAGTGACGAACACACGTTTTCCGTGATCGGCATCTCGATATTGCGCTTTCATTTCCCGACTTTTTTCTTTCTTGGCACATAAATTTTTCTTCGTATCCAATTTTTTGGCTGAATCATTGACATTCTCGGTGAGAACGGTGACATAGCATGGATTGTCTCGACGTTCTTCCGACGTAAATCCGTAAATCGCATAATCATCTTTCTTACTATCAGGCACCCCAACCACAAATTTTTCACCGGCAAACCCAGAGATAGCCTCTGTCTTCTTGGCAAGTCCTTGAAGCACAACTGACTGATCATAGCGCGCAGAATTAGCTGGCGTTACCAGAAGCCAAAAAATGACGAGCAATGCAAATCCAGTGGTTATATTGTTTCGATTTATCATGATCTCTTCTCCTTTTCTCTATGGCATATTGGGGCATAACTGCTTTTGTATCCACGCCCAGGCAAACACACAAAATGATGATTTATTGTTTTCGTTCAAGGCTTCTCCTTTTTGACATTCCTCTCATCATTAGATTTCTTGAGTTCAGACCGAGTCTGGGTTGTAAGCAGACCCGGCCCACCCACAAGAAAAATTTATCATTCCGTCATGCAGACATCATCGATAATAAGTTGGCTGCTCCGTCCAAATGAAAATCTTTCGATGCCTCTATCAGGCAACAGAGGATTGACAGGATCAGAGGCCAGCGTCACCATGCCACGGACCCAGTAAGAATCAGGCATTTGCACACCACCTACCGCAATTCGTACCCGCCCTCCGTATGTTGGTTCACCAAGAGACTGGCCATCGAGAGTAGACATTTGTCCTCTCCAAATTTTCCGTTCATTATTGACACCAAAGTTCCATAATTGTTGATCAGTGGCCCCGGTGTTTTCGGCGAACTTCAGGGTCACGGTCGACATTGGACTGTTTGGCACGACTTGGATGGTGAATCCGCCGTGATTAAACAACGAGGGGTTTTCTCCCTGACCAGGAATGGGGACATTATTATGACTCGTTAAACCATTCGGGTTCGGTTGCATCGGATTCACATTTTCATCAAATACTTCCAGAATATTAATATCCCCATGCTGTGTAGGGATCGTTTGCCCTACCTGGAACCCCGTACCCGAGAAATTACTAAAATCGTAGCAGTACGTCTCCGCATGACTCACTGCGCCACTGAGAGCCAACACCAAAGCTCCGATGATCGCCACTTTAGGACTCATGCTGGTTGATTGTTTTTTCTTCATGTTTTTCATGACAAGACCTCCTTGTATTCCTTGCTCCATGGTTATCAGTCGCCAAATGCCTGCCAAGGCAAGCACCTGGCGACTCGTTATAAAAAGAAAGTTTAAATAGTTTTAGACTCGGTCAGCTCTAGTAAAGTTTTTCGAAATCTCAGTTTTTAATGTTAATTTGAATAGTCTCACCAGATTTGAGTTTCACATCATCTCGTCGAACCCATTTCTTGCTCGATCCATCCAAGTATCGGACTCTGAAGTCCACCTTTCCTGTCCAACAGGGCAATTTCAACTCAACCCCCTGCTTCGAGTGAGACGCCGGTCCAGAACCTTTTGGATCTAGGACCGTATCGACCATGCCTTTAAGTGGACCCCACACATTCAGACCGGATTTACTGGCGCCACTATCAGAAGCTCCATAGACCGTGATCGCATTAGGTGTGTGGTTATTAACCCGCACATTCAAATCACACCCTGGTCCTGCACTAGCTTGCCCAGCAAATGTCATGACGGCACATAACGACATACTTAATAGTCCTATAACTCGACACCCTCGAGATTGCCCTGCGCGACGAGAAAACTGATAGCTTGTTGCACTTGATGAATGTTGAATAGCTGAACTCATGACAACACCTCCATGTATCTGTCCAATATTTGTGAAATTTGATGATGCGTCGGACAGAGAAAACGCAGCATCAAATCGTTTGCATCCTAAAAAGCGTTTAAAAGAACCATGACTGGCATTTCTATTTTTCACTGTAGTCATAAAACCTTCTTATCGATTTCTTACTAGACAAAGAAATTGCAACATGAATGCCGAAGTCAATTACGACTAGACAATTAAGCATATCCTGATAAAAACACATTGTTTCTTTTGAAGAATTGCAGCCAAAGACATGCAACGGAAGAAGAAGTTACGAAATGCACAGACCTAATTCGTCACAGTCGCATCAATCAGCGAGTGACTCAATTGGAGACAGTGGGAAACATCGAGATGACGAGAGACTTCACAAAGTCAGATACGAAATCATTCTTATCAGCTGTGAAGAAAGGGAATTACTAGCGGTGAGAATCACCACGGTGTATGCGACGACAGAAATAGAGCGTTCGTCCATCTATTCTAATTTGGACTACTCATCGCTTCCAAGAACATCTGTGGCTATCCAAGGATCTTAAGAATGTTGGATGAAGATTAGTCTAGAAATTACGCATGTACAATTTCTTCAGACTCTCGTTCTTACTTATGCATTGAGCATGAACAATTATTCTCTGTTTGTTTAAGGATTCAGGACGTTGTTCATACATCAAAACCTGACCTCCTGCCTTATCGGGCTAGGCTTTTGCCCTTCTAGAATTTTCTTGCAGCAACGATTTGACGGACGATCCGTTCAGCCGAGGTAAAGACTCCATCAGAATGCACACTCTCTGTATGATCGCCGGCCAGAGACTCGATGCTTAGACGTCCGAATCGCATCAGACAGCGCGTCGTAGCGAGAACGCTCCACAGGCCGAGACGCAATAGCTCATGGGTCGTATCGATAGAGTTCCATATCTAGATAATATTTATGAAAGTGACCACCTGTTTTTTGAGGAGTCGTCGCATATGTCTGTGCACAAGCCAAACGACCTTGAAAAGTCGTAAAATGAGCATGAAAAGACAAAAGCCCTTTTCTCTTTACTCCGGCATCTCTGCTCTTGTTGCAGCATGCTTATACAATATTACGAACCGGATACTTCGTCCCACGTTTGATGAAATAACTTTCAGTATCTGCCAGCCCGAACTTTTCTGTAAAGTATCGAATGACGATATTCATATCGGTTCCATTCCGGCAGGTATACACATCGGCACTCAAAAACCGACGATGAGGAAACGTGTGAATGCTGATATGACTTTCAGCGATGAGTACGTAGCCACTCCAACCTCCAGGATCTTTGAGGTCATTGGGTTGTGCCCACTGAATCGCTGGAGTCATCAATGGATGCATCGCGAGTAACTTGGGCAGCTCAATGAGACAGTGCTGCATCAGATCACGATCATTCAAAAAGGCAAATTCACCGCCATATCCGTCAATTGTGATGTGCTCACCAAAAGTACACGTCTCCATCTACACAGCTCCTTTCTTATGAATGAGGCCTTCGCTTAAAGCATCTGCATTTGGACCATGATGATAGCCCCAACAATGAATGTGAGTGATATGCATTTCACCGTTGCAGACGTCATTTGTAGCAACAACGTTTCGTGTAAATGCGGCGTGAGAGTTTTCCAACGACGAGAACAAGCCACAAATCCAGCACTAAACAGCATCACAAAAAGAGGCAGGCTGCATTCCACTACCGCCACAAAGGACACTGAAGGGCCAATAGCCGTAGCCCGCTGCGATGCTAACACCGCCGTAAGCTGAAGTAATTCCGCCAATATAAAAAATTTCCCAAAACGCCGACACAACCCGACGATGCGTCGTCTCCGCTTTCGCTGGATCACAGCAATCATCAGAGCCATGATGAAGGTGCCGAAGGCGAAGAGTATCATTCCATTCCAATACGCCATCCGTTCAAAGACCCAAGCTTGCAACACCATCGTCAGCGAAATGCACATGACTGCGATGGTTAGCAGTGCAACAGCACGCCAATGCACCCCGGACAGGTGATAACGAATCAGTACGAGAATTCCGGTCAGGGCCAAAATAATCGCTACATAATAGATTGGGTCCAGTCGTTCACCTAACAAGACGAACGCCATAATAGGGACAAAGAAGACCGTTAGTGTATTGAATGTTTCTGAGCAAGAAGCGTCGTTGATCGTGAACAGGACTTTGAATGCAAAATACAGGTGCAGGAAGTAACACACGCCGGCCAACAGCGCTGGCCAAGCGGTCCCCAATGTCACGGTTTCCCAACCACCGACCTCTGTAAAAACGACAAAGAGCGGTAGGATACAGAACAGTCCAGATATGATCGGACCATCGGATGGATAACGGAAGATACGTTTACCGACAAAGCACACATCCATGATGCACGACATTGCCCAAAGCGCGGGCGTTAACAGCGCCATGAGCAGCCAGTGGTTCCAGACGTCAAAATACATAGCGTGACTCTTTTTCAATTGTTCCAAAAATGGACAGCGTGGATTTTGTCCGTCGAGACGGAAATATTCGTGCGTTAGACATAAAATGGAACTGATTTGAAGACGAGGACGCGACATTCCTATTTCTCATAGCGGAAAGCGGTAAACTTTTTGCACGAATTCCCATGACAGACTATTGAGCAACATGGATGCCGCAGCTAACCATCATTGGTCGCCAGGCATATCATGATGAAAATACATTGATTCTTTTGAAGAATTGCAGTCAAAGACATGCAACAGGAGAAGAGACGGTGAAATACACAGACCTATTTCGTCACAGCAATATCAATCAACGAGTGACTCAATTGGAGACAGTGAGGGGATGTAGAGATTGGGAGACGATTGATACGTGGTTGGCTTGTACTTGCCCGGTTCCCTGCATAAAAAGTAGCAGGCTACTAGCCTATAGTGTTCGAAGGAGAAACCATCAGTAAGATGGCATCATTTTAGCTGAGAAGTAAAAGACGCTTTCTAGAAAACGTTGGTGATGTGAAATTCAAAAGATTCTCTACAAAAATTTTTGAATGAGGTACACTGCTCACGATTGTCAGGAGGAACGATGAACATCGTTTGCCTCTTGCTCTGTCTTGGATGCTTTCTGGTCAGAGCGAAGGAATCAACGTGATCTGGCATTTAACATTATTTTTTCTCATTCTCATTACACCGTTAACTGTGTCTGCAGAAGATGTGCCTACCACTCAGCGGTTGCCATCGAATATCTCGACATTGCTACAAGAAGATATCCAATTTTTACAGGAAGAAACGGTTGTATCTGCGCTGCGCCATGAACAGCCCATTTCAGAGGCACCCTCTAACATCTATGTCATCTCAGCAGAGGACATCCGCCAATCTGGTGCTACGGATATACCCACCCTATTGCGACGGGTTCCCGGCATGGAGGTCATGCAACCCACTGCCGGCGTGTACGATGTCAGTGCTCGGGGAAATAACCAACTCTTCGCCAATAAGCTCTTAGTCATGGTTGATGGGCGTTCCATTTATTTCGATTATCAAGGGGGCGTGAATTGGCGGCTGCTCCCCGTCACCCTTCCCGAGATCGAACGTATCGAGGTCCTCCTCGGTCCCACTTCCGCCCTCTATGGGTTCAATGCGTTTGACGGCGTGATCCATATCCTGACTAAAGATTCGGCCGAGATTGATGGCACTGTCTTGCAAATTGGCGGAGGAGAGTTTGGCACGATCACGAGTGCCGCTGTGCACAGCAGGAGAATGAATCAGTGGGGATATCGCCTATCGGCAGGATTGGATCAGGCGCATGAGTGGCGTAATCGTGATACCCTTGCCTTTCGCACTTATAGAGCAAATCTTCAAGCGGAGTATCACATAACCGGCAACTCCGAACTCACACTGCGGGGAGGCTATGTTGCAACTGACCGCTATGACGGCCCATTTTTACGAGGACATCAAGATACGAGCGAACCATCATTTGGCTATGTCTATGCCCAATATAAGGCACCACAATGGCTCCTACACGCATGGTGGAATGGGATACGAGACGATTGGGACTTAATGTCCCAACCTGGCCTTGCGGACTTCGTCTCTCTCACTGATCCCCAAGGCGTACCCAGGAACAAAGGCGGCAGTGACTCCTATGATGGCTTAGCTCAACATACTTTTCCGCTTCTCAATACCGAGATGACAGTGGGAATGAATTATCGACATACCAGCATGTACTCGAATAATACAAATGGATCCCATGACGAAAATCGACTGGGCCTCTATCTCCAAGATGAATGGCCCATCATTCCCAGCGTTCGTCTCGTCAGCGGAGCCCGCTATGATTTGAGTTCAAGTCGCCGCCCAACTCTCAGCCCTCGTCTCGCTCTGTTGTATCGTTTTTTCAAAAACCATACGATACGGCTAACCTATTCGGAGGCGTATCGACCTCCAACACTGTCAGATCAACACCTGCATGTGCTGAACAATGTCACAGTGCCTACGATGTCGGGTCCAGTGACCACGACAATTCCAGTCATCGGTTCTTCGAGTGTCGACCCAGAACATATCCGCTCGTATGAGCTGGGTTATCAAGGATGGTTCCTCTCACATCGCCTACGGGCCAGAGCCAATGTGTTTTACAATGAGATTTCAGACCTCATTTCGTTTCCAGGTACTTCCAAC
Source organism: Nitrospirales bacterium (assembly GCA_965223675.1). Lineage (GTDB taxonomy): Bacteria > Nitrospirota > Nitrospiria > Nitrospirales > UBA8639 > JAGQKC01. Next base: position 2,401,319 of record OZ245013.1, read on the forward strand.
CCTATTCGAGCCAGAAATGTTGGTGACGCGGACATATACGGAGCCGAAATCGGATTAGAGGCCTTGGCCACATCCTGGTTGACTGGATTTGTCAACGGGGCCTTTCAGGAAATAGATCAAACAATTACAACCCCGGATCGACGTCGTGGTCCCGCATGGAAAGTTAACGGCGGCTTCCGGCTCAGCGGTTTGGCCAACGGCCTTCACGGCCTGAGCACTGAAGTCGTCGTACATTACGTCAGTGCCTTTTCTCAAACATTGGACAACCAGTTCGCCACCCTCGCGCCCTTTGGAGTCGTAGCACCCGACAATCGATTGAATAGTTACACGCTGCTAAACATTCGTGCAGGCTATCGATTTTGGGATGACCAAGCTGAAGTCGCTTTTTCGGTCTTTAACGCCTTAAATGATCGTCACAAAGAACATCCGCTGGGCGACACCATAGGGTCACGTGTATTGGGATGGCTGACGATTCATTTGTAAGTGTGACGAATTGGGACAGTGCTCTCTTCTTCTGGTTAAGAGACTTTGCGTAAAACTCCAAAACGGACTATGATGATAGGAAAAGAAGAGGGTTGCCTGATGACAAGTTTTTCCTCTGAATCTGTGATCTCTCGCCTAGTCGTACAGGCCTTCCTATTTGTATGCTTTACGGTCACGATTCCCACATTGAGTGTTGCTCATGAGATTGCGATTCTTGTTTCTGCAGACGTTTCTCCCTATCACCAGGCAGTTCAAGGCTTCACGAGTCAACTACCTCCCGATACAGAATTCACCTCCTATCAGTTGAAGGGTGATACCCTCCAAGGACGAGAAATGGCGAAGCGTGTGCGGGCCTCAGGTGCTGATGTGGTCCTCGCCGTAGGACTCAAAGCGTCCCTCGCAGCAAAGTTAGAAATAATCGATATCCCAACGATCTTTTGCATGGTCTTAAATCCTGAAGACTATGGACTTCCAACGTCCAACATGGTTGGAATTCGCATGCGCGTGTCAGGGAAAGAACAGTTACGTACGCTTCTTTCCATCGTTCCATCTGCAAAGACAATTGGAGTACTCTACGACCCAGAGAAGTCCAGAAAATTTGTCGAGCAAGCCAGAAAGGATGCCCAAACGTTAGATCTCTCCCTCGTGGCTCAAGCCGTGATGAGTACCTCTGATCTCCCGAACACGCTCCGTACGCTACTCTCAAAGATTGACGTGCTCTGGTTATTTCGTGACCCTACTGTAATTACGGAAACCTCTATCCCGTTTCTCTTAGAGACGGCTCTGAAGTACCACAAACCTGTATTTGGATTTTCTTCCGGTCTTGCACGACATGGTGCGACAGCATCGATGTCTATCAATTATGTCGAACTAGGACATCAAGCGAGTGAGCTTGCCAAACAGATTCTTCGAACAGGTGAGCTCTCACCCACGATGCCAAAACTTCTCTCACCTCAACGAACCCACCTCGCCCTCAATCTTGGCATCTCACAATTTCTGGGACTCTCACCTAATCCACAAGTCGTGCAATTAGCCGACTCGGTGTTCGGTGGCTCGAGCGGGTTCGCACAAGCAGGACACACTCAGGAGTCCGTATCTTCAATAGACAACTCCTCAAACACCGTTCTTATCCCTTAAGACATTTGACCAATCTTGTGGATTCATCAATGTCGTATTCATTTATCCCCATCCGCTTATCACTGCGACAGAAATTAACTGTATTCATAAGCATGTTAATTATCGGTGCTTGTTGCAGTCTGAGTTGGTACTTGATTGATCAACAAACTCATACGATGAAAACATCACTCATCCGCACCGGAACCCTTGTTGCTGAAAGGCTAAGCGTCACTAGTCGATTCAGCATCATTAGTCAGGATCACCTGCGCTTATCCTTGTTGGCTGAAGGGGCACTGACCATTCCAGAAGTGACACATGTACGATTCCTTGGTCCCAACGGTACCACGATCGTAGAAAAGCAGAAAAACAACTCAGGTGCACTACTCAACCTACCTACTCCATCCAATTCCATACTATCGGGTCTTCGAAGCCAGCCTCTGATAACTCCATATCAACGTATTCAGGGCAAAGCCAAGGCTGTTGACACATATGTCACGACTGCGGATCTCATCATGATGGCCATAGGAACTGATCGTCGAAAAACTTTCATCGAGGTAATTCAGCCAATCTCAGAATTTGATGCGAAATCGGAGTTGGCTCCTACATTACTTGAAGAGTTGAAAATCACGTCTGAAAACATCTCAACGAATAAGGTTCGACCTCAATCAGCCGATGGCTATGTTCAATTGTGTATCAGCACTCAGGCCTATGAAGAAGTCCTGTTAGTAACCATACGACAAGTCCTCCTGATTACTCTGTTCATTATCCTCATCGCATTAGGGGTTACGATTCACTTTGCGAAGAACCTCGTCAAACCGTTGCAGGCCTTGGCCGCTCTCGCCACTCGAGTCTCAAAGGGTGACCTCACCGCAACTGTCCCCTCCACCACCAACGATGAAATTGGAGACTTGGCTCACTCATTTAACCACATGGTCCAATCACTTGATCACCGAGACGTAGCCTTAGCCCGTCAATTTCAGCGTTTGAGCACATTGAATGAAACCAGCACGGCCATTACATCGTCTCTTGACCCCGACACCGTGTTGGACAGAGTCCTTGATTTACTCGTAAAAAATTCAGGGTTTCAGCGAACCCTGTTGATGCGGTTTGACTCCCAACAACAACGCACGTTTGATGCTCGTGTTGCCGGAGTCTCACCGGACATCGCGAAAACCGCACGAACAATTTCTATCACAATTCATCATGATGATTCTTTACTGTCTGAAGTCGTGTATTCGGGCAAAAAAATTCTCATTCCTGACCTAGAAGCCTATGCTGATCGCATGGATCCTCACCTGTATAAACTCGCGAAACATATGGAAGCCACCTCCTTCATTCTCGTACCCCTGACCAGTCAACATCGTATTGTAGGTTTTGCTGGCGCTAGCCGAGGACCGACTCTCTGCTCCCAGGAAGACTTGGAACTCCTTTCAACAATCGGCAATCAGGTTGGGATTGCCATTGATAATGCTGAAGCCTATCAACAACTCGAACACATGATGGCAACATTGGAACAGCGAGTTCTAGCCCGAACAACGGAACTTCGCAACGCGAATGAAAAACTGAAGGAACTCGACCAACTTAAGTCTGCCATGGTGAGGAGTGTGTCCCATGAACTTCGCACACCATTGGCTTCAGTCAAAATGCATGTCGACAACCTATTAGACGGGGGAACGGGATCTCTTCAAGAAGAGCAGAAAGACGTGTTGAGACGAGTACAAAACAGTACGGAACGACTTCGTCGCATGATTAACGAGATGTTGGATTTATCAAAAATCGAGTCGGGGGACACGACCTTAAACCAAACAGTCGTCTGTTTTCATGAAGTACTGTCAGCAGTCATCAAAAATCTTCAACCGTTGATGACTTCTCGTCATCTCGACATTGAAGTACAACGTCATCCTGGGCTTCCGCGTCTCTGGGTTGATAAGGATAAACTCCATCAGATTCTTATGAATTTGATTCACAATGCAGTGAAATTTAGTCCTGAACAGAGCACCATTCATATCACCACTGATCTCAAACAAGAATCCATACAAATCTGTATAGCCGATGAGGGAAATGGTGTAACATCTAATGAACTTGAGCACATCTTTCTACCGTTCTACCGATCCTCTACTACCGCATTTCCGAATCGAGGTGCCGGACTAGGACTGACAATTTCTAAAAGTTTGATTGAAATGCACGGAGGGAAACTGTGGGTTCAAAGTATTGCAGGTCAGGGCAGTCAATTTTTCTTCACAATACCATTAGCCAATACACCAGCACATTCACGCATGCGGGGATAATGCCTTACACAAGAGAGATTGGGGCCATGTTTCCTGAGTAGAACAGAGCCTTTATGATGATGAACCAGGGTTCGAAATACCGAGACGCTTTATCATTCGCACCAGATAAGAGCGATGGATCCGTAAGGATTCGGCCGCTTTGGTTTGGTTCCATCCGCTCTGTATGAGAGCGTTGGTCAGTAAAAACCGACTATGACGCTCGAGGGATTCCCTAAAGGGGAAAATCTGAGTCTCATCGTTCGAATGCGGTTCTTGGGTACGTGACTTGCTGTTCTGCAATCGTAAATTCTCTGCCGTGATCTGATCTCCAGAACTCAAGATCACGGCCCGTGCCACCACACTCTCTAACTCTCGAATATTACCAGGCCAATGATAGTGCATCATCGAGTCGAGTGCACCGGAAGTTATATTCATACCTTGTTTTTTTGTATGTCGGCAATATCTCTGGACAAAGAAGTTGGCAAGTTCAGGAAGATCCGCCATTCGTTCCCGAAGCGGCGGAAGGGTAATCGGCAGGATATTGAGCCGAAAAAAAAGATCCTCTCTAAAGCTTCCATTTGCAATGCCTTCCTGTAAATCTTTATTGGTCGCCGCGATAAATCGAACATGGACTTTTATGGACTTCGTGCCACCGACTCGGTGAAATTCTTGATCCTGCAATAATCGCAATAACCGGCCTTGAAGCTGATATGGCATATCTCCAATCTCATCTAGAAAAACCGTACCGCCATCAGCCGCTTCAATTTTCCCTTCCCGCTTTTCCGTTGCTCCTGTAAATGCTCCCTTTTCATGGCCAAACAGTTCATTTTCCAACAGAGTCTCGGGAAACGCCGAGCAATTGACTGCCATAAACGGACCTTGACGCTGAGCGCTCCAACGGTGAATAGACCGGGCGAGGATGTCCTTCCCTGCTCCCGTCTCCCCTAAGAGCAGCACCGTTTCTTGTGAGTGTGCGACTTGTTGTGCCATCGCTAACGCTTCTTTCATCGGGGCACTCGCGCCGATAATTTTCGCGTAGCGATGATTGACTTCCTCTCGAAGATATTCCACCTCTTTTAACAGGGAGGTTCTTTCAAGAACCCGCTGTAACACCATGGCCAAATGGTCAAAATCAAAAGGCTTGGTTAAGAAATCATACGCTCCACACTTCATCGCCTCTACCGCATCATCAATTGATCCATACGCAGTCATCACAACCACATACGGTCGGACTAAGTCATAGCCCGAATGTGCACCTGATTCTCTATGAAGATGTTGACTCGTTTGATCACGAAGTCGACGAAGGATCTCAAGACCAGATAGTTTTGGCAATTCAAGGTCTAGCAACACCACGTGAGGAGATTCTCGTTGAATCAGGTCAAGAGCCTGTTCTCCATCTTCAGCGGAGACGGACTCATATCCCAGCATCTGCAGTCGTTGCTGCAACGCAGCTGCTATATCAGCATCGTCATCAACAACAAGGACTTTGGCTTTCATGATACTCCTTCATCATATTTGATCGTCATGTCTCGGAATTTCGGTAGAGAGCGAACAACACGATAGTGAGAGTCATCATGGTAGCGTGAGAACGATGATATTTTTGTTTCTACACTTTTCATAACAGCCAGCTATATGCCTGCGAAGTTGAACAAATGGTAAGCGATCGTACCCGTTCAGATACATCGCATTAATTATGACAAGAAGGTTGTACCACATACGTCATCTTCATTAAACATACACAGCACGAAGGTGTGCAAAATTGTCATATCATTCACAATCCATCGACACCTTTTCTGAAACTCGGAATATTCTCTACTCGTTCTTTCCCACACCTGGTTCCACTACCGAGATCTTTTACCCCACCACCAGTATCGTCTGAGGAATTGTTCATATTTTCTGTTCTAACCATCACAGCATATGGACGATCACGGCGCTTCCATGAATAGACATAATCTTTATGATCATCCCAAAGCTCAAAGATCTTCACACGAAACCCCGTATGCTTGGAGTATTCAACTAGCCCTTGCGACAAAACATTTTTACTCTATGGGTCTGGTTCACTTGACCCTATGCTGAACGTTTTTCTTTTTGCAGAGCCAGGCCCGGCTAACAAAGTGAGAGAGACAACCCTCTCTTCCTAAAATCGTCTGAAAGCAGGCTGGCGACACCAACGAGACTGGAGCAATAATCGTTCGCCCATTCTTTTTCAATAGATGAAGAGTGAGGCTCATATCTCTCAAGTTTTGGAAAGTATCTCACAAATTTATGCCTATAGCCGATTCAGTTATGTCGGAGCGATTTCACTCCTCGTGGCTCCGCTCCGATACTCGCTACGTCATTCAACACGTCAATCGTGTGAAGTCACGCCAAAAGCGGGTATCACCTTCCTTCTTTTGACGCGGGTGAAACCGCGTTGAAAGCTTGGACCCCTTTGAGAACCATGTCGGTTGGTTTGCTGCTTCAATCTAAAATGTGGATCAAGGAGCCAGTGGAGCTCTTCATGATCGTGTCCACGCATGGTTCAATTGGAACGCATTAGAATTCGCTATCACCTTCCCAGGTTTGAGGTCTTGAAATCCGCGCAGAACGTCATGACGGCGTATGGGGAAATTACTCGGATTTGCTATAGAGTGCAAATCCGAAATTTGATATTTCATGGAAATTACACACTGTACTTTTATCTAAGCTTATAAACTTACAATTGCTTACTTGACTCACTCTCGTGTCTTTACTAGACTGTTTTGTTTGTGTAGTGAAACAGAGGGGGATAAGACCGTACGTTTATGTTTGGATCGTTAACAGAAAAAATTGATAAAGTTTTCAAACAGTTACGTGGTCAAGCTGTTCTCTCAGAACAGAATATCACTGATGCCTTAAAAGAAGTTCGCCTTGCTCTCTTAGAGGCAGATGTTAACTTCAAGATTGTCAAAGACTTCATTGAGCGGATTCGTGAAAAAGCCATCGGACAAGAAGTCTTTAAAGGTCTGGATCCGGCACAACAAGTTGTCAAGATTGTCTGGGAAGAACTACGGGACCTTTTAGGGAAAGATCAAGCTGATCTTCACCTCTCTTCCACTCCTCCGACCATCATCATGATGGTCGGGCTCCAAGGCTCAGGAAAAACGACGACGACCGGAAAGCTTGCTAACCATTTCAAGGCCCAAGGCAAACGAGTTCTCCTTGTTGCGGCCGACCCCCGCCGTCCTGCGGCAGGTGAACAGCTGACCTCATTAGGACAAGACCTTGAGGTCATGGTCCACCGTGGCGATCAGGAAGGCAAACCGAACGCCAACGCAGTACAAACTTGCCACGACGGGGTATATAGAGCCAAAGAACTTGGTTATGAAGTCGTCATTCTTGACACTGGAGGACGCCTGCAAATCGATGAAACACTGATGCAGGAGCTCGTCGACATTAAACAATCTGTCAGTCCTCACGAAGTGCTTTTCATCGCGGATTCGATGACTGGGCAAGAAGCCGTGTCTGTTGCCGAACGCTTTGATCAAGTTGTTGGCCTTGATGGCGTCATCCTCACGAAAGTAGAGGGTGATGCTCGGGGAGGAGCTGTACTCTCCATTCGGTCAGCCACCGGCAAACCCATCAAATTCCTGGGCGTTGGGGAAAAACTGGATGCGCTTGAACCGTTCTATCCAGACCGAATGGCCTCGAGAATTCTAGGGATGGGCGATGTGCTCACCCTGATTGAAAAGGCTCAAGAAAATTTCTCTAAAGAACAGGCTGAAACGCTACAGCGTAAAGTGACCAGCAACACGCTCACCCTTGAAGATTTTCGCGACCAAATTCAACAGGTCAATAAGATGGGGTCATTCGATCAAATCTTAGACATGCTGCCCGGCGGACAAAAGATTAAATCCATGGTTGCGGATGCTGGCCCGCAAGGAGGACTTCCAGAAAAAGAGATTAAGCGCGTCGTCGCTATCATCGACTCTATGACGAAAAAAGAACGGCGCGACCACACCATTATTAATGGGAATCGCAAAAAGCGGATCTCGCGGGGCAGTGGAACGTCTGTTCAGGAAGTCAATCGGCTTATTAAACAGTTCTTGGATGCACGGCGTATGATGAAGTCCCTCGTCGGAGGACGTATGGGCATGGGAAAAATGGGAAAAGGGAAAAAGCGAAAGAAATTAGTCAGGGTCCTGCAAAGCCCTTGACCAGACTCTAACATTATTCATAAAAAAATGTTACAAATTTTCACAGTTTACTGACCAATTAACAAGGAGTACTCACAGTGGCAGTTCATTTGAGATTAACGCGTGTTGGGCGACACAAACATCCCATTTATCGAGTCGTTGCCGCCGATTCGCGCATGCGACGCGATGGTCGTTTTCTAGAAGTGATTGGAACCTACAATCCTTTGAAGGAATCTGACAAAGCGACCTTCAAGGAAGATCGAGTGCTTGATTGGCTTCAAAAAGGCGCCCAACCGACAGATCCCGTTCGCGCGCTTCTCCGTAAAACCGGAGTCATGAAAGCCCTTGCAGAATCCAAAAAGACTGCAGCTAAAGCATCTTAAAAACAGCATGATTGCGGCCTAGCTTGCTTCACCTGCTCGGCACATTCAATATCGGGCAAGCATCGCAAGATTATCGTTTCCACGGTTCTACTAAAGTAGGACTACTCAATATTCACCATGGAAGTTACGACTGAATCAGTCACCATTGGACGTGTTCTTAAACCTTTCGGAGTGAAAGGTGAAGTCCGTGTTGAATCGCTCACGGATGTTCCTGGACGCTTTGAGAATCTTCCATCTGTGACTCTTGTCTCACCAAACGGAGACTTGCTCAAAACAGAGGTGACTCAGGCTCGACCTTCGGGACGCTCATATCTCATGAAGTTTTCAGCTTTTTCATCACCGGAAGAAGCCGCGACCTTTCGAGGAGCCCTCATTCAGGTTCCCCAAGATTCCGACTCGCCTTCTTCTACTGAGCAATTTTATCACTATCAACTCATTGGCCTAGCCGTCCATGATGAAAGAAATCGAACCCTGGGACAGGTTGAAGAAATTTTTGATCTTCCACAGCATCCGATATTTGTGACTCGCCATGGTGAGAAAGAATTCCTCATTCCTGCTACTCGTCACGTAGTCAAACACGTAGATATCAAACACAAATTGATGACTGTCACTCCGATAGAAGAATGGGACTTGTCCTATGCAGTGTGACGTTCTGACGCTTTTCCCAGATTGTGTCAGAGCCGTCACGACTCAGAGTATCGTCAAACGTGCTCAAGAGAAGGGACTGCTCCAATTGAATATTCATAATATTCGCGACTATACGGATGCCCCTCATTACAACGCTGATGATACACCATATGGCGGCGGCGAAGGCATGGTGATGAAAGCTGAGCCAATATTTCGAGTAGTCGATGCCATTCGAAATAACACTGAAAAACTTAGAATCATTCTCCCGTCTCCACAAGGAATTCCCTTTAGCCAACGGCAAGCCGAGGCGTTCAGCTCTGAACCCCGAAGATTAGTCTTCATTTGTGGACATTATGAGGGTATAGATGAACGAGTACGAACCGCGCTTTCGGCAGAAGAAATCTCTATTGGTGACTACGTCTTAACGGGTGGTGAATTGCCAGCCATGGTCATGATTGATGCCGCGGTCCGCCTCATTCCAGGTGTCTTAGGAGACCCTCTTTCTGCTCAACATGACTCCTTCGCAGAATCTCTGCTAGATTACCCTCATTACACAAGACCCAGCGAAATTCGAGGAGTGATGGTTCCTGAAGTACTCTCATCAGGAAACCATGAGGCCATACGACGTTGGCGTCGGAAGGAAGCCATACGCAATACATTATTAAAGCGACCAGATTTACTCAATCATCGAACATTGACTGATGAAGATCAGCGATTACTCGATGAAATATTACAAGAACAACCTCATGAAGTAGGTTGTAGTCAGAGGCAGGAAGGAGCCGAGACATGAACCGGTTAGAGCGTTTAGAGCAATCATTTGCTCAAGGGACCGTACCATTTTTTGAGATCGGTGATACTGTTCGAGTGAAGGTGAAAGTCATCGAATCAAAATCATCTGGGAAGAAAACTGAAGAAGAAAAAGAGCGCATTCAGGCCTTTGAAGGTGTGGTGATTGCCAGAAAAGGCAAGAGCGTCAGTGAGCGATTTACGGTTCGGAAAATTTCTTTTGGTGTCGGAGTTGAACGGATTTTCCCGATTCATTCGCCGAGCATCGCAGGCATTGAAGTGGTGCGAAAAGGAAAAGTCCGACGCGCAAAGTTATATTATCTCCGCACCAAAAAAGGAAAAGCGGCCAAGGTCGCAGAGCGTGACTTTACACGCACGAGCAAGGTAAGCGCACCAACAGCCGCAACATCAACGTCTGATTCCGTAACCGAAGAACCAGACACAGCTGATACTACTCAAGACGCTTGAGAATGATTCAGACATCTTTGCTGTAGGGGATCGCAAGGCAATGGTCATTTTCACGGGGGCTCATGGAGCCCGATCATTTCTTTGAAGACACTGCACGTTCGTGCGGTTATCAATACATTGCAGGGCTTGATGAAGCAGGCCGCGGTCCCTTGGCTGGTCCGGTTGTTGCCTCAGCCGTCATACTACCTCGTCGGTTTCACCTCGACGGGCTAACTGATTCAAAACTCCTGAGTGAATCCCAGCGAGTACACCTGTTTGAGACCATCACGAGTCGCGCCATGGCATGGGCCATCGGCCTCGCAACCGAAGAAGAAATTGATACCCTGAATATTCTTCAGGCCACTCGATTGGCGTTTCTCAGAGCCCTGACAACGTTGTCATTGCCTCCAGACTACCTTCTCACTGATGCCGTTCATATACCTGATACCAACCTTCCACAACGTGCGATTATCAAGGGAGACGGTCTTTCATTAAGCATTGCTGCTGCGTCGATCTTGGCCAAGGTCACTCGCGACCGATTGATGATTGAGTATCATGAGCGCTTCCCTCAGTATCAATTTCATATTCATAAAGGCTACCCGACACCACAACACCTTCGACTCTTGGCTCAGTATGGCCCTTGCCAAGGGCACCGACAGAGCTTCCGTCCTGTTCAAGCGTGTCAGACTATGACCTCAGAGCAACAATGAATCCAGAGAGTCACGTCTTTGGTCAAACCGCGGAATCGTTGGCTGCCCGGCATCTCCGTGAGAAGGGATATCGTATCATTGGGCGCAATGTGCGGCTTCCGGGCGGAGAACTTGATCTCATTGCACGAGATGGAAACACGCTGGTGTTCGTGGAAGTGAAAGCCCGACGATCTGACAGCCATGGAGGAGCTCTTGCCGCTCTAACTTCATCAAAACAGAAACGAATCATGAAACTGGCCGCACAATATCTAGCCAAACACCAGATCAGTCAACAGTCATGCCGTTTTGATGTGGTGTTATGTCATCATCAACCTGATCATTCTCCTGAACTCACTCACATTGAAAATGCTTTCGAGATATCAGGGGAAGACTTGAGATGGTGACCTGGTATAATAAGTTCTAGTATGTGTCAGACCACTATTGAGAGCAGCATTTCAGAAGCCAACTATTCATGAGATGTCGTAAAGATTCGAAGGTGGTCTCGATGAACCATATCGAAACCAGAAGATTCGTCCGTCCAACAGCACATCGTCATGCAGATGTCGGATGATTCAACTTTTTCACGTCACAAAATATTATGAAGGCTGCATCGCCTTATCAGACCTATCCTTACGGGTGGAGAAAGGCGAATGCATTCTGATTACTGGACCAAGCGGGGCTGGGAAAACGACACTATTAAAACTGATTTTTGGAGCCGAGTTTCCGGATGATGGTCAGATCCTTGTTCAGAATCGCAATATTGCCCGTCTCCGCTCTACAGACGTTCCCTTTCTTCGACGAACCATGGGATTCGTTCTTCAAGATTTCAAGCTCTTGCCTCATAAAACCGTCTATGAAAATGTGGAACTTCCTCTTATCATTCGAGGCTTGTCAAGCTTTGATGCCAGAAGAAAGGTGTCGGAGTCTCTGCAAGCCGTAGGGATGGATCATAAACGGGCGACCCAGACATCTGTGCTGTCTGCCGGCGAACAGCAACGAGTCTGTATTGCACGAGCCATTGTCAATAGTCCCATCATCTTGCTCGCTGATGAACCGACGGGAAATCTTGATCCTCAGCTCACGTATGAAATTACGGAATTGTTCAAAGCCATTAACGCTCGAGGCACAACCGTCATGCTGGCGACGCACAACCGTCAGGTCGTTGAACAGATCAATGGCCGGATGATTAAACTCGACTGTGGTCGCTTGATGACTGATCAAGGAATCATTTCGTGAAACGCCTCATGTATCTCCTGCGCGAGGCCATCCGAGGTCTTCGCACAAACCGAACGAACACGTTGATCGGAATTATCACCACGGCGTTTACCATTGCGAGCTTTGGGTTGTTTTTATTGCTGTATCACAATGTTCGAACCATTGCTGGCTCACTTCAGGACCAAGTCGAAGTGACCATTTATCTTCAAGATACAATTTCTTCGAAAGAAAGAGCGGCCCTGAAGAAAACACTTGACTTAGAATCAAACATCGAAACTCTGACCTTTATTTCAAAAGAGCAAGCGCTTCAAGATTTTCATGAACAATTTCCCAGTGAGTCTTACCTGCTCAATGGCATTGGAGATAACCCGTTACCCGCCTCCTTTGTCGCGACCGTCACTCCCCACGCTCATGTATCGGACCTTGTCTCTGAGGTGGCGTCTCGTGTGAAGACGCTTCCAGGCGTGGAGCATGTCCGCTATAGTCGTGATTGGGTAGAACGATTGACGCTTTTTACCAGTTATCTTGAAATTGGCGCCTTGAGCGTCGGCCTGATTCTTTCCCTTGCATCGGTGACAATCATTTCCAATACGGTACGTTTGGCGTTCTATGCACGACGAGATGAGATTGAAATTCTTCGCCTCATCGGGGCGACCGGCGCGTTTATCGCCATCCCTTTCCTTATTGAAGGGGCAGTATTGGGGGCATTAGGAGGAGGCCTCTCTCTTGGACTCTTACGAGGGGGCTTCGAAATCGTGAAGGACAAAATTACCGATTTAGGTTGGATAGGAGGTTTGCAAACGGCCATCCACTTTTTCCCTATTCAAATGTCATGTATGTTAGTGTTGGCAGGGCTCATCTTAGGCTGCGCAGGAAGCGCCCTGTCGATCTATGGGTGGTTGAAGGTCAAAGCATGAAATTCTTCAGGCTGCTTTTTATCCTCTGCTTTATCAACAGCTCCCTGACTCTGTCATCAGAGTCTTGGGCACAATCACAGAAAGAAACGGCCATCAGCCAAGAATTGGAACAAGAGCGCCTTCGACTCAAGAAGCTGAATGACGAAATCAATAAGACCAAGCAAAAGGCCAAAAAAGCGGAAAAACAATCGGAATCAGTTCTCAAGAAGATCGAAAAACTGGATAAGTCCCTGGTCAGTAAACAGCAAGAATATCGTCGCATCAACAAAGAGCTGAAGAACAAAGATCGTGAATTAGGCAAGTTGCAAGCCACACTATCCAAAGTTCAAGCGGAGGTTTCACAACATCGCAGCGGGATCTCTCATCGGCTTCGGTTACTCTACATGGAAGGACGAAGCGGATATATCAAAGCCCTATTTGAAGCGAACACCTTAACAAATTTTGAACGCCGCTTAGCGTATCTCTCAACCATCTCAAAGCAAGAGTATCAACTGCTTCAAGACTATCAACAACAATTGGAAGAACTCGAACAACTCAAAGAACGCCAAGCGAAAGCGCGGAAAGAACTCCTACACTACAAACAGCAAACCCAACAAACGATCAAGGAGATGAAGGGAGTCAAAAAGGACAAACATGTGGTCTTAACCAGTTTGTCCAAAGAGCAGGAGTTGTATGAGCGGACCGTTGAAGGCTTGAAACGATCCGCCAAACAAGTGGATGCGTTACTCAAAGAATTAGATCAGCGCTTTAAACTCTCGCAAGCCAAGACTAAGTCAAAAGGCCAAGGTCATAGCAAGGGCTCTCTCCTCTGGCCAACACAGGGAAAGGTGGTGTCATTTTTTGGCCGCCAAAAGCATCCGAACTTTGATACCTATGTCAATAAGAAAGGGATCGAAATAAAAACGAAAAATGCGAGTTCCATTCAAACCGTCTCTCAAGGTAAAGTTGTTTATGCCGATTGGTTAAAAGGGTACGGATTAGTGGTGATCATTGATCACACAAATGGATTTTTCTCTCTCTATGCCCATGCCTCTAAATTACTGGTCAAAGAAGGCCAGACAGTCACCAAAGGCGAGGTCATTGGAAAAACTGGAGAAACGGGACTCACGGATAAGAATACGCTCTATTTTGAATTGAGAAAAGGCACGAAACCTGTAGACCCTCTTCGATGGCTCGTGAAACGTCCATAACCACGGAGCCGAAAAAGGAACTTTTGTATGAAACAAGAACGTCATTCAACTGTATGGGTATCCGGACTCACCGTCATTATCATCCTTCTGGTGGGCATCCTTATCGGGAAAGGATGGGACCGAACGGGATATGCCAGTGAAAGCTATGAGGAACTCCAGATCTTTGCTGAGGTGCTGTCACAAGTGAAAAAACACTACGTCGAGGAAACAGAAATGAAGGACCTCGTTCATGGCGCGGTTCGCGGTATGCTTGCCGGATTAGACCCACACTCTTCCTACATGACGTTAGACATGTATAAAGAGATGCAAGTCGAAACGAAGGGCGAGTTCGGAGGATTAGGCATTCAAATCGGAATTAAGGAGAACCGATTGACGGTTATCGCGCCAATCGAAGATACGCCAGCATTTTCAGCAGGCATTCAAGCTGGCGATGTGATTGCAACAGTCGGCGATACTCCCACCAAAGACCTTACGTTGATGGAAGCTGTACAAAAAATGCGTGGACCCAAAGGTACCTCAGTCAAATTGACCGTCCTTCGCGAAGGTACAAAAAAACCGCTGGTCTTTGAGATTACTCGAGATACGATTAAGATTCAAAGTGTACGTAGCAAGGTCATCGGTGGAAATACCGGCTATGTCCGTATTTCTCAATTTCAGGAACAAACGCCGGACGACTTGTCCAATAAACTTGAATCTCTCAAAGAGAAAAATATCCAAGGGTTGATCTTGGATTTACGAAATAATCCCGGCGGGTTGTTAACCGCGGCAGTCGGCGTGTCAGAGCAGTTCTTGAAATCTGGGAAATTGATTGTCTCGATCAAAGGACGCAATGGACGCGAAGATGAATATCGCGCGCGAGCCAATGGTGAAAAATACCAATATCCAATGATTGTCCTCGTGAACCACGGTTCAGCGAGTGCATCAGAAATCGTGGCGGCGGCGATGCAAGATTGGGGAAAAGCCGTCATCCTTGGAACTACCAGTTTCGGGAAAGGTTCGGTCCAAACTATTTTACCGCTTTCTGATGGATCGGGATTACGGTTAACCACAGCCAAATACTATACGCCTAAAGGTGAGTCTATACATAATATAGGAGTCAAACCAGATATCGTCGTGGACCTTAAACCTACAGCAACCGTGAAAACTCGCGAGGCAATAGAAGACGACGGGCAAAATCCAGACACCGTACCAATTCCTCAGAAATCGACAGAGAAAGATGGAGAAGAAAAAACAGAAGAAAAAAAAGATGCAGACAACGAGGTCTCGCCAGACGACATCCAATTGCAGAAAGCCTTGGAACTCTTGAAGACTTGGAAAGTGTTCAAACAGTTGCGCCCGGCAGCTTGAACCTCAGAGGTTCAGGACAAGCGCGGTACTGGTTTTAAGAACACCATCAATGCTTCGAATACGTGAGAGAACGATATCATTTAACTCTTCAATCGTTTCAGCTTCAATTTGCGCGATAAGATCATGCGGCCCTGTGACGGCAGCTAGTGATTTCACACCTTGAATTCTCATAATAGTCTTATAGGCACTTTTGGTATGGTTCCCAGTCACATCAATAAGAATAAACGCAGAAATTGACATAACGAATTATTCTTTCTTCGCTAGAGATTCATGTTCGCAAACCCAACACCACTCATTGAGAATGGCCACACAACAAGAACTCGAGTACGGGTTTCCCAAAGCACGTTTAAGTACGAAACTTGAGTTTTTATCGTAGAGCCACCAGAAAACGCTAGCAAAGCCCTTCCATGCAGTCAATCAACATGTTCCTGTTGCGAATTCGATACATGCCGCTGAATGGCGTTCAAAATTTCTTCGGTCCGTCCTGCCATCCCAGGAATCGTTCGCAACATGTGCGAACGAACTAATCGTTCTAAATCCACTAAAGTTCGAATGCCCAAACGAAAATACAAGTCATGCACAAGATGCTCAGAAAATCCTGGAAGAGTCGTCCAGACCCTCACCTCACCCGGCAAGGGTGTCTTAAGTTCTTCATACGCCTGAATACGTCCTGACGACAAATACTCTTGTATTTTCGCGGCCAAATCTTTCCCCACCCCAGGAATAGATTGCAAGTCTCCTCGCTTTGCTATTTCATTCACATCTTCCTGTAACTCAAGTAAGGACTCTGCCGCTTTGCGATACGCACGGACTCGATAGGGATTTGAGTCCCGTCCGGAGAGTACACCTGCCATCGCATGAAAAAGACTAGCCAATTCCTGATTCCGATTGCCCATCATGTACACTCGTAAAGGTATATACCTTGAGTCTCTAGAATCATATTCTAAGGAAAATCCCTCTTCTGATCCATAAAAACTCGTTGTTCCTAACAGATTATTTCTGATCGTCTCTTTTACGTCCCAAGGCATCCAGGACGTTTTTATTGACAAGCATTTCAATGCTCCCGTAGGATGAAAAACTCATATTAGGGCAGAAATATTCAATTCGCATTCGCGATCATTGATCTATGGTCTGTGCATGGACATTCAAGTCAACGGAGAGAGCCAAACACTCCAAGATGGCCTTACGGTCACCGATCTCCTCAATCAATTGGACATTCGTACCGAACAGGTCGCCGTCGAGCTCAATTTAAAAATTCTGGACCGCAATGATTTCTCTCAATCGGTTCTGCAACATGGTGACACCGTGGAAATTCTGAGTTTTATTGGAGGAGGAGCTGAGGAGTCATCGCAAGAAAACCTCGTTTCTTATCAACCAACACTCAGAAAAGAAGGTTAATAATTAGACTATGACAGACGACCATTTAATGATTGCCGGACGAGAATTTAAGTCTCGCCTCTGGGTTGGGACCGGAAAGTATAAAGATTTTCATGAAACCAAAAAGGCCATCGACGCGGCTGGGGCTGATGTGGTAACCGTCGCCGTTCGCCGAGTCAATATTACTGACAGAAATTCAGAAAATCTTCTAGATTACTTAGACCCAAAAGACTATACGATTCTTCCAAACACCGCTGGCTGTTATACGGTTGAAGATGCTCTTCGTTATGCACGACTCGCTCGAGCGGCCGGTGTTTCAGACCTCGTCAAACTCGAAGTCATTGGTGATGAGCGTACTCTGTTTCCTGACACCGCAGGACTGATCGAAGCCGCAAAGATTCTTGTTAAGGAAGGCTTCATCGTCTTACCTTATACCAATGACGACCCCATCGTCGCGCAAAAACTTGTTGATGTTGGCTGCCCAGCTGTCATGCCATTAGCCGCTCCAATTGGTTCAGGACTCGGTATTCGTAACCCTTATAATTTAAAAATTATTCTTGAAACAATTAAAGTTCCGATTGTCGTCGATGCCGGCGTTGGAACGGCATCGGATGCAGCCTTAGCTATGGAGTATGGCGCAGATGCCGTTTTGATGAATACGGCTATCGCTGGAGCCAAAGACCCCATCATGATGGCCGAAGCCATGAAATTAGGGATTGATGCGGGACGATTAGCATATAAAGCTGGCAGGATCCCAAGAAAACTCTATGCAACGGCAAGTAGCCCGATAGAAGGCATGCTCTAGGATTATAATGTAAAGTTAAAAATGCAAAATGTAAAATTATGCAAGAGCAAGAATGGAGAAATCGTTCATCTAAAAGCTTTTCTCTTCATTTTTCAATTTGAAGTTTGCACTTTTAATTTTTTCTAGCGCTTGAATGACCGAAAAAATTCTCCCTCGCCTGTATGTCGTCACCAACCGTCACCAAACACCTCAACGCCCCCTTCGTTTGGTCGTTCAAGAAACACTTCGTGCAGGAACAAAATTTGTTCAGCTTAGAGAAAAAGATCTCGACACATGTCAATTGTTAAGCCTCGCCAAAGACTTGCTCCCTGATGTTCATCGACATCATGCGATACTTCTAGTGAATGATCGGGCTGATATCGCACAATGCATTGGTGCCGATGGCGTTCACTTACGATCCAACAGTTTACCCATACCGCACGTACGACGGCTTCTAGGCCCACAGGCATTGATAGGTAAGTCTACTCATTCTCTAGACGATGTTCTTGCCGCAGAAGCTGAAGGGGCTAATTTTCTTGTCCTTGGCCCAATTTTTGATACCCCTTCCAAGAGGTCCTATGGCCCCCCCCTTGGATTAAGGGTATTGGAAGAAGTCTGTAAACAATGCTCAGTTCCCATTTATGCCATAGGGGGAATGACTCCAGAACGAGTGAGAGAGGTCAAACTTGCAGGAGCATATGGAGTGGCCGTCATCTCTGCCATACTGGAATCCATGAATATCGCATCTGTCACTCGCCAATTCGTCAATGCACTTGAACCTTCATAAGTCAAGTCTTTCTTCAACAATGAGTAGCATTTATACAGATGTCCTCGGTTGACCCTTTTGAAAATCGAGTGATAAGATATTTTTACTTCTGACAGTTCGCATGGCTTGAGAAACGATGACTTTTTTTGAATAGGTATAGATAAAGATCGCAGCAATTTATATCTAAGCTTTCTCTCCTAAGTCCTGCCGGAAACATCCACAACCAATTATAGGTGGAACGACTATGGGGATGAGAAAACAGGATAACCCAAACAGTGAAGAAGTAGAAAAACTCCGAAGTGAATTGGAGTCGATGGAGACTGAAATGCATCAGCTCTATGACTCCCGCCAACAACTTCGTCAGTCGCAACAGCAAAACGAACGTCTCGTCTCGAGCCTGCAAGAAGCCAAAGTCCAAATTGAAGCATTACGAAAAGAGGTAGAAAAACTTACCGCTCCGCCCTCAAGCTTCGCCATTTTCTGTAGCCTGAATCAAGACGAAACGGCCAACGTGTCAGTGTCCGGACGAAAAATGCGCGTCAACATTCACCCCTCTCTCGCGAGTCAAGAGTTTCGTAAAGGTCAAGAGGTGATCCTCAACGAAGCCCTCAATATTATTGAAACACGAGGCTATGACCCTCAAGGGGAAGCTGTTCAATTAAAACTTCGACTTGATGATCAACGTGCATTGGTCAAACTACGCCACGATGAAGAACGCGTCGTTGAAGTTGCACAATCCTTACAACAAGAGACTCTGAGTGTTGGCGATATTCTCCTCTTTGAACCGCGTTCCGGGTACATCACCGAAAAACTGCCAAAATCTGAGATGGAAGAACTCGTACTAGAGGAAGTCCCCGATGCAAACTATGAGCAAATTGGAGGATTAGAAAAAGAACTGATACAGGTCAAGGACGCCGTGGAGTTACCCTTCCTTTACCCTGACCTCTTTGCCGAGCATCAACTGTCTCCACCCAAGGGTATCTTACTCTATGGCCCTCCTGGATGTGGCAAAACGTTGATTGCAAAAGCTGTCGCCAACTCGATTGCTCATAAATTGAAGCATCTGACTGGAAAAGAAGTTCGAAGCTATTTCCTTCATGTCAAAGGACCTGAATTATTAAACAAATACGTCGGTGAGTCTGAACGCCAGATTCGTGAAGTGTTTGCTAAAGCTAAAGAGAAAGCCTCTCATGGCTATCCAGTTATCGTGTTCTTTGATGAAATGGATGCCTTATTTCGAACACGAGGTACTGGCATTTCCTCAGATGTGGAATCGACCATTGTTCCACAATTTCTTGCTGAAATCGATGGAGTTGAAAGCTTGCGAGATGTGATCGTGATTGGTGCGAGCAATCGTCAAGACCTCATCGACCCAGCCGTATTACGACCTGGTCGATTAGATGTCAAAGTGAAAATTCCTCGACCAGATAAGCAGGGAGCAAAGGAAATACTCGGAAAGTATCTGACTTCAGATCTTCCATTCTCTAAGATCGAACTCGATCAACAACAGAATGATTCGAAGCAGCTGGTCGAGCACCTCATCACGTTAGCCGCTGATGCCCTGTATGCACGATCGGAAGAAAACCGTTTCCTAGAAGTGACTTACGCCAATGGAGAAAAGGAAACGTTTTATTATAAAGACTTTGCGAGTGGCGCCCTCATCGAAGGCGTCGTCTCTCGAGCGAAGAAGATGGCCATCAAACGTACCATTGCCACAGGAGAAAAAGGTATTGTCGCTGAAGATCTTCTGCAGGCCATCCGAGAAGAATTTAAGGAACAAGAGGATCTTCCGAATACGACCAACCCTGATGACTGGGCAAGAATCGCTGGGAAAAAAGGCGAAAAAATTATTCATGTGCGAACGTTAACCGAACAACCTTCCGAATCACGAGAAATAGAAACAGTCAGCGTCGGTCATTATTTCTAACTTTCGACATACACTCATCATCTGGAACTTGAGGCTGACAATGGAGGAGTTTTGCACCGAATCCTAGGCACGGAAACAGAATTTGGCATTCTTGCCAAGGGTTCTGAATATTTTGATCCTGTCACGGACTCCATTCGACTCATTGGACACTTTCCTTTTCTCCCTGCACCACATGGAATTTGGGACTACGACAATGAATATCCGTTCCTTGACGCCCGAGGATTTATCGTAGAAGGCGAGCCAGAACGCCCCAATCCCCTCCATAATCGACAACTGAACAAACTTCTCCTTAATGGAGGACGCCTCTACGTCGACGGGGCTCATCCGGAATATTCCACGCCCGAATGCAGTCATCCACTCGAACTCCTTGCTTACGAACGGGCTGGAGAACGAATCATTCATGCCTGTTTACAGTCCCTTCATTCAACGCAAAATGAAGGGACCATTTTTGTCTATAAGAACAACTCTGATGGAAAGGGAAATAGTTACGGCTACCATGAGAACTATCTTCTTTCCCGCTCAGTGCCATTTGACAAAATTGCTCAAACCCTCATTCCATTCTTTGTCACTCGCCAAATCTATACCGGTGCAGGGAAGGTTGGAGCAGAAAACAACACCGACGTCGTGGACTATCAAATCTCTCAACGATCTGACTTTTTCGAATGTGTGATGGATTTAAACACGATGGTGAAACGGCCCATCATCAACACACGCGATGAACCGCACACGGAACAAAAAAAGTATCGTCGGCTACATGTGATCGTCGGAGATGCCAATATGGCAGAAATCCCCACCTATCTCAAACTCGGCACGACCGCGATCATCATGGAAATGCTTGATGCCGGATGGGAATTCCCTAAGATCGTCCTTCAAGATCCCGTTCAAGATATTAAGACTGTCTCCCGTGATCTTACAGTAAAAACCAGCCTGAAATTATCCAATGGTCACTCGGCATCTTCAATAGATATCCAACGGACCTATCTCAAGGCTGCATTTGATTTTTATAACACTCGCGACCTTCCGCCAGGAACGAAAGAAGTTTTGGTGTCTTGGGAGCGAATACTCGACAAACTTGAACAGGATCCTACTCAACTGCACCGTGAGCTTGATTGGGTAGCCAAGCACCAGATGATCCAGTCCTATATGGATCGTAAGAAATGTCGCTGGAACGACCCACGCGTTGCCCTACTTGACCTTCAATATCATGACATGCGTCCGGATAAAGGCTTGTATTACACTCTTGAGCGAGGGAACCGCATTGATCGTCTGCTTCAAGATTCTGATATTGAACATGCCCTTGTCGAACCACCCGTCAACACTCGAGCTTATTTTCGCGGAGCCTGTCTCAAGCAGTTTCCGGAAAATGTGTATGGCATGAGTTGGACGTCGGTACTCTTGGATCAAGGCAATGACCGCATAAAAAGAATACCCCTCATGGACCCCCACCGTGGAACGCGTGCCTTGACCAATGATCTCCTTGAAGGCGTCTCGACTGTCGAGCAACTTCTCGACAAACTTTCAGGATAAACCCCAGAGCTTGCTCTAAAGGACATTCATGAAATCCAATGACCTCAACATTTCACAGTTCTCCCCTGATCATTGTTCGAGTTTTTTTCAATTTCTTTCCACACATCGACCAGAGCTCACACCCAATTCACGATGGGGACAGCCCGTTGTTCAACAAACCGGGCCAAACCCACTGAGTGCTTTACCATATCCTTCTCCTCTGACACACGGGACCACGGTTCTGGCCTTTAAATATGAACGGGGAGTCATTATTGCCGGAGATCGTCGTGCGACTGAAGGATTTCAAATTGCCGAGAATCGAATGGAAAAAGTATTTACAACTGATGATTATTCAGCGATGGCGATTGCTGGAGCTGCAGGTCCCTGCGTGGAAATGGTCAAACTTTTTAGCATTGAGCTTGAACATTACGAAAAACTTGATGGCGTGCAGTTATCCTGTGAAGGTAAAGCCAATCGCCTGGGGCAAATGGTCAAAGCTAATCTACCTTTGGTCATGCAAGGCCTTGTCGTCATTCCTCTGTTTGTCGGCTACGATACCAAGCGAAAACAAGGCCGTATTTTTAAATACGATATTACAGGCGGTCGATACGAAGAAACAGAATTTCATTCAGTGGGATCTGGTGGAAAAGATGCACGGCTCATGCTTAAAGAACGATTCAAAAAAAATTTAGCCGAACAAGAGGCCGTTCGAGTCGCCCTGCTCGCGTTAGCGAATGCCGCTGATGAAGATGTTGGGACTGGAGGGCCAGATCCCATTCGACGGATCTACCCGACGATGAAATTAGTCAGCGCCCAAGGCGTCCAAGATATTCAAGAAGCCACCCTGGCTACCCTGTGGGACGAGTGTATCCAAACTCGAACGAAGGAGCACTAATTCGTGGCACTTCCCTACTATGTTTCTCCAGAACAAATGATGCAGGACAAGGCGGAATATGCCAAAAAAGGGATTGCCAAAGGACGATCTATTATTGCCATTGAATATGAACAAGGTTTGTTACTCGTTGCGGATAATCCCAGCGCTTCCTTATTCAAAATTTCTGAGGTGTACGATAATATCGCCTTTTCAGGAGCTGGGAAATATAGCGAGTTTGAAAATCTTCGAAAAGCCGGCATCCAACATGCTGATCTCAAAGGCATGATGTACAGCCGAGAAGACGTCACGGCCCGCTCATTAGCCAATGGATATTCGCAAACTCTCGGAACTATTTTTAGTCAAGAACTCAAACCATTCGAGGTTGAACTGTTACTCGCTCAAGTCGGCGAAGAACCAGGTCGAAACGAGCTGTATCGGATCGCCTTCGATGGAAGTATCGTGGACGAGCAACGGATGACCGCCATTGGTGGACGCGCTGAAGCCTTGCTAACATTTCTTCGAAACGAAAGTTCAACAGAACCTCAAACTCTACCTAGTGCCCTCGCGCTCTGCAAAAGGGCGTTCGAACAGATCACCGAACAGCCAATCACCGATGAAGGGTTGGAAGTCGCTATTCTCGATCGTGCCAAATCTGGTCGAAAGTTTCGACGAATTCCCTCCCCTGAAGCCAAAACACTGCTGTCTTAGCTGTTGTTGGCAAAGCAACAAACCCGTTGTTCTGACATTGAAGATTGAGCGAATGGGGTGTATGCTGAATGTAACGCAACCTCCATCAGCAGACAGGTTTCACCATGAAACGCATATTTGGACTTGAGTGCGAATATGGCCTCACCTTTTCCCCAAACGGTCGCGTCTACTTGCCCATTGAAAAAATTCTTGGATACATTTTCGAAGGGTTGATTCCTAATAGTTGGCCTTCCAACGCGTTCTTGGCTAATGGCGCTCGGT
The DNA here is from genome assembly GCA_965223675.1 of Nitrospirales bacterium. Classification (GTDB taxonomy): domain Bacteria; phylum Nitrospirota; class Nitrospiria; order Nitrospirales; family UBA8639; genus JAGQKC01. Next base: position 2,425,143 of record OZ245013.1, read on the forward strand.
TTTATCAGGACACGGGATGCCATCCTGAATATTCTACACCTGAATGCGATGATCTCTTTGACCTCGTCATGCACGATAAAGCTGGCGAACGAGTCCTGGAGGCATGCTTACCCATCGCCGAAGACCGATTACGAGAAGAAGGGCTTTCAGGAAGTATTTTCATTTTCAAGAATAATACCGACTCGTTGGGCAATACCTATGGATGCCACGAAAACTTTCTCATGCGTCGAGACGTGGACTTTTGGAAAGTCGCTGAGCAATTGATCCCCTTCTTTGTGACACGGCAAATCTTTTCGGGTGCTGGCAAGATTTTGAAAGTATCTGGAAAACCACAATACTTTATCTCGCAGCGTTCTCAACATATTCATGAAAAAACTTCTTCATCGACAACATCGTCTCGAAGTATCATTAATACCCGAGATGAGCCACATGCCGACGCAGAAAAATATCGACGTCTCCACATTATTCTCGGAGACTCAAACATGTCAGAGTTCGCAACTTATCTGAAAGTCGGCACGACCGACCTGGTCTTATCGATGATCGAAGACAAGTTCATGATTCCGAACATTGAACTAGATGAGCCCGTGAAAGCCATTCGTGATATCTCAAAAGACGCAACGCTGAAAAAACGAATCAAACTCGAAGATGGTCGCGAACTCACTGCCCTCGAGGTTCAACGAATGTATTGGGAACGAGCGAGCCAGTATCTCGACACACAGCCTCATGATAAGATCATGCATGATGTATTAATTGAATGGGAACGAGTTTTGGATCGACTGGAAGACTCGCCTATGCTTCTCGTTCGAGAACTCGACTGGGTTACCAAGAAATGGCTCATGGAATCGTATATAGAGAAAAAGGGATGCGATTGGGATGATCCCCGTCTCGCCATGATGGACCTTCAATACCACGACGTCAATCAACAACGAGGCCTCTATTACCTGCTGGTGGGACGAGATGGTATACGAAAAGTCGTTTCTGAAGAGGCTATTGAACGCGCTCGAAATATTCCGCCTCAAACAACTCGTGCTAAAGTGAGAGGAGATTTCATTCGCTTCGCAAGAGCAAAAAATCGCTCATACACGGTAGATTGGACTTATTTAAAGCTTAATGGGTATTGGGAAGAAACCATTCTCTGCATGGATCCCTTTTGTGCTTCTAATAGGAGGGTTGAGGAACTCCTCTCTCAGATCCCACATACGAGACTCAAGACATGAGCGTCTATTTCGTTGACCAACCGTTATCCAAATCCAGACTTCCAGGGAAAATTCTCTTAATCGTCACATTGCTAATCGCAAGTATTTTTCCCCTTAAGTTGGTTCCGAGTGCAAAAGAACAAAAACGACCAGGCCTAGATGGTCAATTGAGCGCGAAACAAGGAGAGGTACTTTGGGTTAAAGTTCCCGTGGGGAAGAGCAAACCGACAAACGTTACAGGGAAATTCCTCGATAGAACGTTTCCATTGTTTCCTGAATCTGATACGACCTATGCAGGACTTCTAGGTATTGACATGCAGGATAAGCCCAGTCTGCATGAATTAGATGTGACGATTACAACACCTTCGGGATCAGAACATCAAAGTTATACTGTCCTGGTGATGAAAGAGAACTACTCTGTCCAACACCTGAAGCTCCCCAAGAAGAAGGTTGACCTCGACCCTAAAACCCTCGTGCGCGTTAAAGCAGAACGAAAGGAAATGATGTCAGCCTTTAACTCCATCAGTCCTCACCCTTTCTGGGAAGGACCGTTTATCGCCCCGGTAAAAGGTCGTATTTCCGGGAGATTTGGAAGTCGGCGAGTCATTAATGGTCAACCCAAAAACCCTCACAGCGGTGAAGACATTGCGGCTCCAAAAGGCACCAAGGTCGCCGCCATGAACGATGGGACCGTCCGTTTGACTCATGATCACTTCTTCACCGGGAAAGGCGTCATTCTCGACCATGGGTTGGGGCTCTATTCAATGTACTTTCATCTTTCCGCCATCTCTGTCAAAGAGGGAGAGATTGTCACGAAAGGACAAACCATTGGGAAGGTCGGCTCAACCGGACGAGCTACTGGCCCACACCTGCATTGGGGAGTACGCCTCAACGGATCCCGCGTCAATCCCTATTCACTCATCAATCTTCCTCTTAAGCCTTGACTCCATCTATTTGTTCACTCAAACCAAGCGATCACATTAACACCATCTTGGGTATTCAGCTAGAAGCGTAACTATGAAACGTATCTGTATTTTCTGCGGTTCGACAAAGGGAAATCATCTGTCCTATGAGCAAGTCACTCGGGAACTCGGGCAGTTGCTTGTTCAACAAGGAATAGGTTTGGTCTACGGTGGCGGTAACATCGGACTGATGGGAATCATCGCAGAAACCGTACTCCAAGAAGGCGGAGAGGTCATTGGCATCATTCCAGAAGCGCTAGCCGAAAAAGAACTCGCGTTTCAAGATTTGACCGATTTACGGGTTGTCCAAACCATGCACGAGCGAAAAGCACTCATGGAAAAACTCTCAGATGGCTTTATCGCGCTCCCTGGAGGCTATGGCACCCTGGAAGAAATTTGTGAAATGGTCACCTGGGCTCAGCTGGGAATTCATCACAAGCCGTGTGGTCTTTTGAATGTGGAAGGTTTTTATGCGGAGTTGTTAGCCTTCATGGATCATCAGGTACGTCAGGGGTTTGTGACAACGAGCAACCGCATGCTGATCTCGGAATCCAACGACCCAGGCCGGTTACTAAACTGCATGCAGGAAAAAGCACGAACCATCAACTCTTCACTATAAGAGTCGGCGTATCTCTCTAAACTGAACACTTGCTCTTCACAAAGGAGTAAGACAGTCCTACAATCAGATCGTAAACTTACAACCATGACAAAGCATTCTCAAAATAAGCGGGCATTGGAAACGGGAATTCAACTGGATTTCCGAGATCGCATGACCTATGCAGGATATCTTCATCTTGACCAGTTGTTGAATGCTCAACAACTTCTGAGCAATCCACCACATCACGATGAGATGCTCTTTATTATTCAGCATCAGACGTCTGAACTGTGGATGAAACTGATTCTGCACGAATTACGAGAAGCCGTGACTCATATACAACGAGATCACTTCAACCCGTGCTTTAAAATCTTAGCGCGGGTGAAACAAATCCAACGACAATTATTCGAGCAATGGGCCGTGTTGGAAACTCTCACACCTAACGAATATGGACAATTTCGTAAAGTGCTGGCCAATGCGTCTGGATTTCAATCGATTCAATACCGTTCCATCGAGTTTATTCTTGGAAATAAAAATGCTGATGTCATTGAGGTATTCCGGCACGATGATCACCTGTACCAAGAGATGATGCGAATTCTGCACTCTCCAAGTCTGTACGATGAGTTTCTGTGTTCCTTATCTCGACAAGGTTACAATATTCCACACATATGTCTCCAACGCGACTGGTCCGTACCACATGAACGAAACTCTTCACTCACTCAAGTGTTTAAGCAGATCTACGATCATCCAGAGTCGCAATGGGACGCCTATGAAATGTGCGAAAAACTCGTAGACGTCGAAGAAAATTTTCAGTTATGGCGTTTTCGACACCTCAAAACCGTTGAGCGCATTATTGGATATAAACCCGGAACCGGAGGTTCATCAGGAGTGAAATTCCTTAAACAGGCCCTCGACTTCACGTTCTTTCCAGAGCTTTTCGATGTCCGAACAGAAATCGGAAACTAGTGACATTCAACGTGCCCTTACGGCGCTTGGCTCTGATTCACTCGACGAGTATTCTCTTCTCACGCACATTCACCCGTTGTTTTCAAAGGTCTTGCAAAGAAAAGAAGTTTATCTTGCCAATCACTCCCTAGCCCGCCCATTAGATCAAACAAGCTCAGACGTTCAGCAGGCATTAAACTATTGGTATCAAAACTTGGATGATGCCTGGGAACACTGGCTCACGGAAATGCAATGCTTTCGTAGACGTATTGCCCAGTTGCTCAAGGCACCTTCTGAAGATTGCATTGTGCCAAAGACGAGTGCTGGCCAAGGCCTACGTACGATACTGAATTGTTACGATGAAAAAATCAACGTCGTCACGACCACTGCTGAGTTCAATTCTATCGACCACATCCTCAAAGTCTATGCACAACGAGATCGAATCACCTTACAGTGCATTAAGCCCGATAATCAGGGGATCTATCATGAAGAGGATCTTCTCTCAAACATAAAAAAATATCATGGGAATTTATTGGTCGTCTCGATGGTTCTTTTTACAACAGGCCAATATCTTGCCAATTTAGCCCAGTTGATTCGTGAGGCGCAGGCACTTGGTGCGAAGGTATTGGTCGACTTGTATCATGCAACTGGCGTCTTACCAATTGATATTGAAGCACTAGAAGCAGATTTTGCTATTGGAGGATGTTACAAGTATCTACGCGGCGGGCCTGGAGCATGCTGGCTTTATATCCATCCGCGTCATCTCACAGGCTCGTTGACGTCCCTGGACACTGGTTGGTTTGCCCAACCCGTTCCCTTTGATTTCAATCGACCGGATTCGCCGACATTCGCATCGGGTGGCAATGCGTTTCTTGAGTCAACCCCTCCAGTACTTCCATACTACCAAGCCAAAGCTGGGCTAGAATTTACTGTAGGCATCGGTATTGATCGGCTTCGTGAATACTCACTCAAACAACAAGCAAGAATCACTGAGCTTCTTCGCAAGCACGAAATAAACGTGCTTGGTCAACCTGAAAAGCGAGGAGCGTTTTTGACGATTACTCATCAGTCAGCAAATGACCTCGCATCGAAGCTCAGGAAAGATAATATCATCGTCGATGCCCGAGAAAATCTCATTCGTATCTGTCCTGACATACTCACCACGGACAAGGAACTCGTCGAATGTGCCAAACAATTAGCCAACATTATGAAGAGAAATTCATAAGCTAAAGTATATTCTTTATCGATGTGCTTGCTGACATCGAAATTACCTGATATGATAGATATGACCATGGACATGACCATAGTTACAATGAAAGGTTTTGTCATGAAAACAATAAAAGCATCAGAATTTAAAGCTCGGTGTCTACAGTTGATGGATGAAGTATCCAAAACCGGTGAACCGTTGGTCATCACGAAGAATGGAAAACCGGTGAGTCAGCTCGTCCCGTATCGTCGTCGGCCTCCCACTTTGTTTGGTGCTTTGAAGGGTAGTGTCGTGGTTCGGGGAGATATCGTGCCTCCTCTCAATGAAGATTGGGAAGCCCGGTGATCCTCCTCGACACTCACGTCCTTGTGTGGCTGGTCGAGGGACTTCCTGCCCTTGGTAAACAAGCCAAAAAAGTTGCAGATCAAGCATTAGTCAAGGATGAGTTGTCAGTCTCTGCCATTTCATTTTGGGAGATTGCTCTGCTTCATCAACGACGGCGTTTGGTCCTGGAGCAACCCATCGATGCATGGAGAACTCGACTGTTGGAGCTGGGACTACATGAAATTCCCGTAGATGGTGAGATTGGGATTGCCGCAACCTCCATGTCCAACTTTCATCCAGACCCTGCCAACAGGTTTATCACCGCAACAGCCATACTTTCAGGTGCAGCATTGCTTACCGCAGACAAACAGATTCTTGAGTGGTCAGGAAAAGTCAAACGCATCAACGCCAATCGATGAAAGAGAAGGCCTCCTTCGTATCTGCCCGGATATCCTTACCAAAGATGATGAGCTTATCGAATGCGCCAAGAAGTTGGCGCACGTGATGGAGCAAAACTCATAAGCGAATACTTAGGGCATTCTATCCTCAAGATATTCTCTCAAACTAACAATCTGTATACCTCTAAATTCCCTTAACTCAAGCATTTTCTGATCGCCGGTCACAATACGCTCTGCATCACCAGAAACTGCACATTCTAGGATTCGGTTGTCAGGCTCATCAGCCAAAATCTTGAGCCGTCGTCCAGGTTTCACCAATTCGCCAAGTTCAGATAGGTAGACAGCAACACGAGCCAATTCTTCTTGATCCCGACTAAATTTCTGGGCCAGAACATCTAAAACTTCTAAGATAATATCTTTTGAAAGGAGTAGTTGATCCTGTCCATCTATTAATTGTTGGACAGCTTGTTCAGCTTTCCCACCTGGAGTGAGGATTGCCGAAATGAGGATATTACTATCGAAGACAACGTTCACCGGCTAAGATAACGTTCAAGATCCTTTTCAGTTAAGATACCTTTCTCTTTAGCTTTTTTACTCCAATAACCCTGGAGGTCACGTAGACCTTTTTTAAGGCGCGAGGCTCGTGTGGTACGTAATAAATCTTGTACCACTGCACTGACTGTCTTTCCTTCAGCATGAGCGATTTCTTCAGCTTCTTTGGCAAGCTGGAGTGGTAACGAAATTGTCTTCTTAACTGTGGTTCCCATAGGTAATTGCTCCTTAGGCTGCCTATATGGTATGAAAAAATCATACCATTATATAGCTACTTCATCAAGGTGATATAAAATGTGGTGGAAACTTTTTTGGACAATGAGAGAGAATCTTGGACAAGAGCTAAAGTGGTCAGCATTGCTTACCACGGACAAACAGATTCTTGAGTGGTCAGGAAAAGTCAAACGCATCAACGCCAATCGATGAAAGAAAAGGCCTCCTTCGTATCTGCCCGGATATTCTCACGAAGGACCATGAACTCGTGGAATGTGCAAAGCGTTTGATTTATGTGATTGATACGAATTCATGAGCTGAAATAAAAATGACCTACCCACACCAGGCACATTTTTCGAGGACTAAGCAACTAGCAAAGAAACTCAAACGTCCCCAGATTTATGAATGGTTAGTAGTGAAAGGATACTTTCCAGAGTCATATATTCTTCCTCCCTGCTTTATGGTTACTGATCATCCGAAGTATGGAAAACGATTTTTCTGCCATAAGCCGAAATTATTTAAACCAAAGCTTTGTGAATACTTACAAGTTCACTTCCCTCAAACCGAACTTACCGATAGAACATTTGGAGTTATTGATCCTGAGGTTCATTCTGACATTGCCTATACCCTTGCTTTGAATTGGAAATCCCTTTTAAACAAGGTTTTTCACAAGGACAACAAGGTGTGTTCCTACAGCTTTCCTATCCCGCTTGACGCAAAAAACCCAGGTAAGATTGGTAGACTGCGTAGCGGAAGAATGATCTACGAATTCATCGAAATGGCAGAGAACGATGTTGCGTCTATTGCACACAATTACAAATGCCTCATCAAGACGGACATAAAGAATTTCTACCCGTCCGTATACACGCATAGTATCCCATGGGCACTACACGGGAAGAGTTTCATCCGAAAAAACGATAATCGACACAAATATAGCTACTTGGGAAACCGGCTGGATAAGCTTTTCCAAAACGCTAACGATGGCTGTACAAATGGTATTCCTATCGGACCAGCTGTCTCCGATTTAATCGCGGAATTATTGCTATCTGAGGTCGATAGACTTTTATCCAAGTCGTTTACCGATGACGTTGTTGTAGTGAGATTTAAGGATGATTACTGGATACTCGGGAAAAGTGAATTAGACGCTCGTAAAGTCATAAAAAATCTCCAAGTAATTCTTAAAGAATATCGGCTTCAACTAAATGATGAAAAAACTGAAATATATGAATTGCCCAACGGTGTATTCCGAAACTGGGTCTCACAGTATCATGCAGCAAACCCCAATCCGAAGAAATATTACGACTTTAAACGATTTCGAGAAGTCTATCTAGCCGTCATAAGAATTGACAGAGATAATCCTGGCTCAGGAGTAATTGACCGCTTTTTGGCAGATCTAATAACCAAAAAGTACAGAATTAGAGTTAAACTTGACGTCAAAACTCTTCCAAAAGTCCTTAGCCTTCTGTTGATGCTTGGGAATTTAAGGACTAAGGCATTTCCAAAAATTTTGGCCATCATTGAATCAATTCTAAAATCTCCGTTTGGCAAGGCTCACGTGGATGATATTGTAAAGTATTTGGAAGAGCTTCTTAAAAAACTGCTTAGCCAGGGCGAGACAGACAACAAATATCTTATCACCTGGATTGCTTATTTTATTCGCTCCAACAACCTTGAAAAAAAACTCCAGAAATCCTACAAATTCAAAGACCCCATAGTTAGATCGACGTATACCAGCAGATTTACCTTCTTCAATTCTTGTCCAGATTTCAAAGTTTTTCTTGGAGTCAAACAGACTACAAAAACAATCTCTATGTTGGAGCATCTGGACGTATTCAAGCCTCAATAACATATTGATCTACTCAATATCCGAGATCATATGAATATTAATTTCAAGTGAGATAAAAAGAGGAATTATAGACATTCTGATGATTGACAATGCTGCTTATAAATACCAAGTATTTTAGGAGAAGGATCACATGGAAATGGACCCAAACAGCTTGAAACGAATTAAGATATTTATCGAATTCATTCAACGAGCTCAGAAAGAAGGCGTTAAACCTTCGTTTGTGAGTACTCCTACTGAACATGGTGATAATATCAATGCTGTCGCCACCATTGACGGTAAACGAGAAAACATTGGGATCTTATTTTGGGACGTCAGTTTGCTACAAAATCACGGACTGGCAGATACATTGGATGACGAAGATATCGCACTCGGTATGAATATTACTGATGGCATGGTGGAAGACGCAGAGAAAATCTTAACGTTTGTAGACACCGAACTTGCGAAATTGGACAGCTAGGGTAAAATCTGCAAGCAGGTAGAAGAACGAGGCATGCCATGAATAGGTATTTTAATTGAGTCACACTAAAATCATTACACTTCCCCAACTCGGAGACGTGCCCATCGTCATTAAAACTAAGCGAGATATTTCTGATGAAACTCCTTTAGATAAACGCGATGACGAATCACTCGGTTGGGCTTATTGGAATCGGCTCTGGCCATCCGAACTTGCACTGTCTAAATTTCTTATTCAAGAGTATTTCCCAGAAAAACTGACTGGAAAAGATGTCCTAGAAATTGGCTGCGGAGTTGGCCTTGCTGGAGTCGTGGCCGCACAGTTAGGCGCCTTCACGACGTTTTCTGACATGGTACCAATTGCCTTAGAGGGGGTGAAAGAAACCTGTCAGCTAAATCAGATTCAACAATTTGATACATGCACGTTAGATTGGCATTCTTCATTTCATCCAAGCCAACAATACGACCTGGTAATAGGCAGTGAGATCTTCTATGACACCAAGAACTTGCCGGGAATCGTGAATGTTCTCAACACGACCATGAAGCCGGGAGGACAAGCCTTTTTTTGCGATCCCAATCGACTTGGCCTTAGTACGATCGAATATCACTTCCAGGAACATTTTACGATGTCGGTGGAACAATATCCGCTGGATGAGTCGCTTAGGAAACGGACAGGTGGTGGGAAAATTGGCTATATTTACAAACTCATCGAGACTGTCTCGTCCCTATCCTAACTGGGCCTAACCGAATGTACCTCGAAAGGCGTAAAACGACAGACAAGAGAAAGCCGCATTGCTTCTGAAGTGAAAGAAGCTATAGAGAAGAGAATAGAGTGGGCTCTATACGTCACAGGTAACTCAGACCGGAAACCGATGTTCGTGAAGCGTAGAAAACATAGAACCTTAAACCATTATTCTATTTCGACCAGATAATGGAGATGATCTACTCTTTTATGAGATACGCTTCTCGAGCGACGAGTTAACCCTTCTTCCTCTTGTTTAATAGGCTGGAGGTCGTGAAAAAGGAAGGTTCGTCACATACTCAACTGCCCGGAGATTATCAAATGGAATGGCACTTTTCCCCCACGTCACTAACCCCACTTTCCCTTCTTTGAAAGTAGAATCAGAAAGCGATAACAGCATATGTTGGTCAAAGAAAACATTGAAAAGGTCATGGCTAATCATCGGACTACGCTGAACGCGTAAGTAATGCCAATCTCCATCTACTGGCTTTAGCTCTGATTTCCCAAATGACGTTGCTTTTCCATCACGGACAATAATCGCTTCCACTGTTTTTGTTTCTGGTGTCACGACAGCTGCGTAAAAATTCTTGTCATCTTTGGCTCCCAACACAATCCCGGCTTTTCCAGACGGCGTACCAAGCGAAAGCTTCATACGAACGGAGACATCAACATAGGTGACCTCGGTCCCATCACCAAGTAGCAGGTGATAACAGGCATCATCGGGACAATCTGAATGTTGAATGACCGCCTGCGATTTAGTGGGCGCTGAATTCTCTTTGGTGACTTCCCACTTGCCATGAGCATGTCCATTTGCCGATCCGGTTATAAAGCCCGATGGCTGGGAACCAGGTTGATCTTTATCAAAATACCATTCTTTAAACAGCGGGGGGGTTGTTCGAATTTTAGGTTTGGGAAGCTCTTTAGGACCATCATCCTGATCGGCAAAAACAAGAGACGCGCCGAATAGGCTAAACACACATATACCAAAACCCAGTATCAATTGCTTCATTTTGCCTGTGGCATTGTGACAACCATACCTTGATGGAATCGTTGAATTAAAAAAGTCCAACACGCTCATAATACTCCTTCATCTTGCTCGAATATTAATGGGATAGATCATCCGTTTCGATAAGTGGTGTAATTAGATTTTACGTATTTAGTGGTCAAGTTCACAAGACCTCTGTAGAATGATCGAGATAAAATTACTGTAAAATACCTATTTTCATGAGATCAATTCTCAAACCCGCTAACATTCAAAACAACTGATCAGTTTGCACGGAACTCGATTCGTTTGATAGCCTGAAGATATAGGCTAAATGCCCAGGCAAAGGTTTAATATCAACATAGAGAACTTTTCCCTTCTTTGTTTAGAAAAATTCACAACGAATCTCAACGATCGGATTCCTTTTGGGGAATCCAAAGTATTTGGTTTGTATGTTTTTTCATACTTTTTACAACGACGGCACAGACTCATGAAGTCCACTCAAAAACCTCACTCGAATCACTCATTGATTCTGAACCAGTCGAGACCCTGTCACTTAGTGAAGCCGTATTACGCGCACTTGAAAATAACTTAGACATTACGATCAGTCGTCAGGTACGGGACGTTCGTGTGACTGATATCGTATTCCAACAAGCCCAGTTTGATCCAACGGTCGAACTTTCGACCCGCTACGATCGAAACGTTACCCCGCTCAATCGACCCATATTTGGATTTGGTGGTATCGCGACCGGATCTGATCCAGACAGTATCGATCAGAATGATATAAGTGTGAGACTTGGACTGAATCAAAAGCTCTACTCTGGGGGCAATCTCGACCTCGCGTTTGATACAAACAGAAACTCCGTTGCCGGGCAAACTGGGTTTTTGTTCAATCCTTCCTACACCAATGCTCTTTCGTTGAACCTCAGCCAGCCTTTGCTTCGAGATTTCGGATCGGACATCAACAAGACGCAAATCAACATTGCACGCAATGCAGCAACGACAGAACAGTATGTATTCATCAACCAGGTGCTAAATGTGATCAGAGACGTGGAGCAATCCTATTGGGAGCTTGTGTTTGTGCGAGAAAACGAGAAGGTTGCTAAAGCCACGCTTAAAGCTGCTCAGGAGCTGTTGGCCACAAATCGAGCCAAAGTAAAAGCCGGAGTCATGGCCGAAGTCGAAGTATTACAAGCGCAAGCTGGCGTGGCCAGTCGAGTGGAACAAGTCCTATTGGCACAGAAAGCCGTACATGATCAGGAGGATCAACTTCGTCGACTGTTCAGTCCCTCAGAAGAAGAATTGAGTAGAGAAGTGGCGGTGATCGCTACGGATAAGCCCACACAAGAGGCCAGCCAAAGAACACTGAAAGAAGATATTAAGATTGCTCTTCAGAAACGTCCAGATGTGTTACAGGCCAAAAAAAGTATTGAGAGCGGGACGCTCAACACCACCTTAGCCAAAAATCAACTGTTTCCAAGTCTTGCATTTGAAGGCGGTGTGGGTCTTAGTGGGCTGGGGAAAGGTGCCGGGGATATGCTTGATCGAACGACCAGCGCCGACTTTTATAACATCGGAGGCGGCCTTATCCTGAGCTACCCATTGGGCAATCGTTCAGCACAAAGCCAATATAACCGAAGGGTCCTCGAGACCAACCAGGCTAAAGCAACATTACAACGAGTTCGGCAACAAGCCATCATCGACACCAAAGAAGCCGTTCGTCGAGTTCGTACCGACTTCAAACGAATTCGCACGACTCGGACAGCTCGCCAATTAGCAGAAAAACAACTCAATGCCGAACAAGAACGCTTGCAGCTTGGCTTAAGTACCACCAGAGCCGTCCTCGAATTTCAAGGAGACTTGGCAGTCGCACAAGGCAATGAACAACGAGCCATTGTGGACTATAATCAATCCTTGGCCAATCTTCGCCGCATGACTGCGACTGCATTGGATGAATACCAAATCGTTTTGCAGTAAATTTACAAGATGGTCGAGCTTGTTGATTACCAACGTACGTCGAGACAGAAATTCATACTTCGTTCTTCCTCTCGTCCTTCATCGCCTCGACTTGCTAGTATACCCTAATCCTACAACGTGCCAGTCGCCTATCAATCACTCTCTGAATGAGTCTGGGAGCTGAGGATATAACATGATGAAGCGATGGTTAGTCACGGGCCTGCTCGTGTTGAGTATAGCTGTCGGAGGGATCATCTGGTTTCTTTCTCCGATATCTGGGACAACAGATGCACCAGAAGATGCACCTACAGTCGTCACTGTCACCAAGGGCTCTATACAAACTCGCGTCTCGGAGACCGGAACACTTCAACCATCAAGAACCGTTGAAATCAAATCCCAATTTTCAGGAGAAATCTCGAAACTGCCTGTCACAGCCGGGCAGCACGTTGAAGCCGGGCAATTGCTTGCAGTTATTACGCAGGAGCCAAGGGAAGCTCGGCAAGCGGCCCAACTCCGCGCGACGATTCAAGAGGAACGGATTAATGTCGATAAAGCTCGCCGAGAACTCGTGCGGATGCAGTCGCTTTTTGATAAAGGCTTTATCGCCAAAAAGGAGCTAGAATCTGCCGAACAAGATCACCGTCGTACGCTCGTTCGTCTAGAATTAGCTGAGCGTCAACTTCTGCTGGCGCTGGGAGGCAATCAAATCCTGTACAAACGATACCTGACCAAGCAGCTCTCTCCGAATCGGCCAGAAGAATTTCAACTCCTCTCACCATCTTCCGGGACAATACTCGAAATACTTGTTCAGCCTGGAGAAATTATCACATCAGGAACGGCCACATTCGGTGGGGGCACGGTTCTCATGCGCATCTCTGATTTGAGTCAAATGGTGGTAAAGTCAAAGATCAACGAAGTCAGCATCGCGCGCGTCAAAGTCGGGCAACATGTGAACATCCGTCTCGATGCGTTATTGAGGCAACCATTTCACGGAACAGTCATTGACATTTCAACGCAAGGCGTCAAGGAAGATAATATTGTGACGTATGAAGTCACCATTGAGATTGAAAATCCTATCCCTGAGTTGCGTCCCATGTTGACCGCAAACATTGATATCGTCACTGAATCACTCGATGATGTCCTCACGATTCCACTGGAAACACTTCAAGCCGAGCGAGGAGACGATATCGTAGAGGTTATGGAAAATGGGATACCTCAAAAGCGGAAAGTCCGGGTGGCGTTTCGAACAGAATCTCAAGCTGTTATCGCTCAAGGACTTTCGGATGGGGATGAAATTGTCATTCCGTCATATAAAAATCGCCAATCCTCTCGTCGGTAAACCCATGAATGGTCTCCCTCTCCTCATCGAATTAGAGCACGTCAGCAAGGTCTATCAAGCCGGAGAGATTTCGGTTCAAGCCTTAGACGATGTGAGCTTTTCCATCCAACGTGGAGAATTTGTTGCCATCGTTGGTCAATCGGGAAGCGGGAAAACCACGTTGCTTGATATCGTAGGTTGTTTGAATCGTCCGACGGCGGGAGAATATCGACTTGACGGCGACTCGATCCATTCTTTATCCGATCATGAACTCACCATGATCAGAAATCGAAAAATCGGATTTATCTTCCAAACGTTTCACCTTCTCCCTCGAAAAACCGCTTTAGAAAACGTGCAATTACCACTGCTCTATGCTGGGCTTTCGAGACAAGAACAACGTGATCGTGCGCTTGAGCTTCTCAATCAGGTCGGACTGGAAACTCGCACGCATCATTACACCAATCAATTGTCAGGGGGGCAACAACAACGCGTGGCTATCGCTAGGGCGTTAGCGAATCGACCGGACATTGTCCTAGCAGACGAACCAACCGGTAATCTTGATAGTCAGTCTGGACACGATATTCTAACGATGTTTCATCAACTTCACCAACAAGGCCAAACGATCATCATAATTACTCATGATCGAGACATCGCTATGCAAGCTCAACGCCGTATCAGTTTGGCTGACGGAAAAATCATGTCAGATGAGCATTTATCCACTCCTAGCCCAGCCCTCGTTTAAGTAAGAACAGATAATGGTATTACATTCTATCATTCTCGATGCCTTTAAAAATTTATATGCGAATCTGCTTCGTTCTGCACTCACAATGCTGGGCGTCATCATTGGCGTGGCTTCAGTTATTGCGATGATTGCTATCGTAGAAGGGGGACAGATCTGGCTGGTCAGCTCGATTGAACGTCTTGGAACAAATCTGTTATTTGTCTGGGGAAAATCCCTAACCGTCGAAGAACAACGCCTATTCCAAGGCCGCTCCATGGGCTTGGATTACGAGGACTCGCTGGCTATTCGAGAAAAATTTCCTCACCTTCAAGTTGTCCCGCGTCTCGAATTGGATCAACAAATTAAAGCAGGGAACCGACACTTCAGCGGAGAAGTCACCGGCACATCTCCTGAATACTCTGAAGCACGAAACTTTAAAGCTGCAGAAGGTCGGTTCCTTCGTCACGAAGATATCAACGAATGGAAGCGCATCGTGGTCTTAGGAAAGGAAGTTGCCGAACGACTCTTTGGCAGTGAATCCGCCATTGGGAAAGAGGTACATATCAGCGACCAGCGCTTTACGGTCGTTGGAGTCATGCAACCAAAGGGAACGGTGTACGGATCGAATTATGATGAAATGATGTTTATTCCTATCACGACGGCCCTTCGTCGTTTTCAAGGAACGAATACACTGCGCTCCATGATTATTCATGTGCCGGACCGAGATACGATGGATCCTCTGATGAAACAACTCCATGCCTTTTTAGTGCAGCGACATGATGGCGTCGATGATATCCGAGTGCGAAGTCAAGGCGACTTCCTGAATGCCGTGGACCGAACGATCTGGACGTTTCGGATTGTCCTTGGCGGTATCGCCGTCGTGGCCCTCGTCGTCGGAGGGATTGGCATCATGAACATTATGCTCGTCACAGTGACTGAACGCACCAGAGAAATTGGCTTGCGAAAAGCCATTGGCGCCAGACGTCAAGATATTCTCCTTCAATTCCTCATTGAGTCAGTGACGATAAGCGTTGTCGGTGGACTTATAGGCGTTCTGATGGGAATTGTAGTGGCCTATGGATTTGGAGATCTTGTGGCGCAAGCGATGCCCGGTGGAGGAGACTGGGGAGCCGTCATCCGACCCTCAGCTATTATCATTGCGTTTTCCTTTGCCATGATCGTAGGAGTCTTCTTCGGATTGTATCCCGCAATCAAAGCTTCAAAGCTTGATCCAGCTGAAGCACTTCGTTACCAATAAGATGGAGCTAGCAACCACCTCGAAACGGCAACGCTATTTTCTTTTCATCCATTTATTTCTTTCAATACCATATTCGTGCACATGTGAGCGCCAACACTGAAAAATGGCCGATCGTGGCATTATTGCCCATTGGCGGCACCGGACTATTTTACCTCTTACCTCATTCACTTCAACAACAAACAATCATCCAATTTCTTCCGCAAACCCTAGCCTACATAGGCTTGGCCATTTGGGTACGTGTCAACACGAAACTTGGCTTCCGATTGGGCATACAGTCCCATCAACTTTTGGACGGATTGAAACAGGGATGCGTCGTGGGACTTGCCTTGGGTCTCTGTAACACCATCATCGTCCTCAAAATCGTCCCAGCCATAGGGAGCGACATTACTTTTCTCACTCAAACTCCCCATGCTCAAATTCCGACACTGTTAATGGTGCCCTGGACAATTATGGCTATTGCCATAGCTGTCGAATTCAATTTCCGCGGATTTTTGCTTGGACGGCTCCTTACACTCTTTTTGACTTCCCGACAAACAGTTCGTCCACTCAAGTCTCATACACGATCATCTGCTCAAACGATGACCATTCTTCTTTCCGCCTTGGTCTTTGCGTTTGATCCATTTATGGTTGCCACATTTCAACATCTCCATTGGATTGCTGTATGGGATGGCGTGATCTGGGGATGGTTATGGGTACGATTCCGTAACCTCTACACGGTCATTACAGCTCATGCAGTAGAAGTGATGGTGTTGTACACCTTGATCAAGATCGCTCTCACGTAAAGCGTAGCTCGTTGCTCGTGATTCGTATCTCATAAAAACCAAAGAAGATCCTGTATAAGAAATACAATCCCTGAATGTCGGCCTGGTTGGCAGAATAGTGCCAGACATAGTATGGTGGCACTCTTATCAACGGAGAAAATTTGTCACATGATCAACAACCCCGACAATAGAAATAAAGACGATGTAAGCAACATAGTCAAACCAAGCATACAAGCTTTCTTGGTCTGTGACACCATTATCATCGACAGTTTGACAGGCAAAAAAAGTATCATTGGCGCCTTTACTCACTTATGGGCCAAGACCTTTCCCTGCCAACACCCGCAAATGGGTGTGTACTTTTGTCTGAACGATGCTGAAGGCTCCTATCAATTTGAAATCGAATTAGTGTACCTCGATAAAAATCAAACAGTGGGGAAAGGAGCAATTTCACCGATTGAAATTAAAAATCGCCTTGAAACCCATGATTTCGGGCTTAATATTTCTACTGTCCTTCTCCCAGGACCTGGTCGTTATGAATTTCGGCTACATGCCAATAGACAATTCATCACTCAAAAAGACTTTTACGTCATTCAACAAGAATCACCGCCAGCTCCATCAAATAACTAATTTTTGAAAGTTCCCTTTTAAATCTCACTACCATTCTCTTTCTCTACAGACTTTTTCGCGATCGCATCGATTACACCAGGAGCAATCGTCCGAATGATTCGTCCTAAGTATCCTCGCCAAGAAGTCATCAATAGGCGCTGACGTTTTTCCATAGCCTTCACGATCATCCCTGCACAAGCCTCTGCCGTTAAGAAGGTGTGCCGATTCATCGGGTTTTTCATCATCGGTTGCCCATGTGCATCAAATGAATGTTTGTGAAGCTCGGATTGCACATAGTCTGGCGCAACAATCGTGACGGTGACACCAGAATTTTCTAACTCAATCCTTAATGACTCGAAAAAACCAATCATGGCATGTTTACTCGCCGCATACCCCGTTCGTGTCGGCACACCGGTCATACCGGCAACACTCGAGACGGCAACCAAGCGTCCTTTTGACTTTTTAAGATGGGGCAACGCGTATTTCGTACAGTAGACGCTACTGAAATAGTTTATTCTCATGAGGCGTTCAAATATCGAAAGGTCTGCAACCTCGTCTAATGTAGATCGCATGGACACACCAACATTATTGACAAGAACATCTATCCCCCCAAAAGTATCTATAGCATGCTGAATTAATCGACGACATGCTTGTTTATCGCTAACATCGGTTGAAATAACGGATGTTAAGGCACCGACTTTTTCACATTCTGAAGCAATATCGTTAAGACGTGATTCATTCCTTGCCGTAAGAACAAGTTTGGGCAGCTGTGGAGCTAGTTGCAAGGCTAATGCTTGACCTATCCCTTCAGATGCTCCCGTGATGATAATAACCTTCTTAGAAAAAGTGGGCATAGAGCCTTTTCAGTTCTTCAATACTCTAAAGGTCAGAATAACCTACAATTATCGAACCATATATGGTCCGACGTTTTTTCGAAGCATCAGACAAACTTGCATAGTGTAATGCCTCGAAGCATCTTGATCTAGGGGAAATTATTCTATTGACAGCCAATAAAGATAGGCGTAGCATTAGTTATGTTTTTCTTGCTTGTGGTTATGCCGTGAGGGAGTCAAAAGAAAGCGGTTGTCACCACAAGCCCTGCACAAAGAGGAGGTCTCCCATGGATGACGCTACGCCGCCTGGCCATCTAGCCCCGTTTGTGGAAGTGATAGCCTCCCTGTCACACGAGGCATTTTCGTTATTACCGAGTTTAGGTCCCCATCCTGATCAAGAGACCGTGCTATAAAGCACAAAAACGCAAAGCATATATGCGGCTCTTATTTGAAGGATGTGAAAACGAAAAAACAGGGAATCCCACAGAGTAGGGACTCTGATAGATGGGCTAGCCGGTCATGATACAAACGAAAAAGCCTTTGTATAACTACAAATGGGACGATACATAGCGGAGGCATTAACAATATGGCGCCACATGTGCCGAGGTCGGGCTGCTATCATGGAAATACGATAGCAGCCCGATTTTTTTGAGAACTTTCTCAATCACGCTTCTCACTCACATCAGCCAACATACAGACTTTTCATGATTTTTTTATCTTTCCAATGTTCACGTATTTTTGCATAGCACGTAAATCCCTTATACTCCGCAAGGAAATTTTCACTCTCCATGACCTCCAATCCGCCATTGAGATTCTCACCCTTCATCCTTCAGTTACCTACGTGGTTAACCGAATACCTTATTAAGATTCCACTAATCTTGCCCACAGCGGATGAACGCATGACACTTATTACAGAACTGGCCCGTCTTAATGTGCAACACCGTACTGGAGGTCCATTTGCTGCGGGCATCTTTCATTCCAACACAAACAGTCTCATCGCCGCCGGAGTAAACCTGGTGACGACCTCTCAAGCTTCCATTGCCCATGCTGAAATCGTCGCGATCACATTCGCTCAACAAGTTATTCGTCATCACAACCTTGGAACCGAAGGGCAACCTTCTCATGAATTGGTCACAAGCACTGAACCCTGTGCGATGTGCCTAGGAGCAATTCCCTGGTCCGGCATCAAGGCACTTGTCTGTGGTGCGCGGGGCGAAGACGCAACAGCCATTGGATTTGATGAAGGCACCAAACCTCTTAACTGGGTCGAAAGCTTGGAGGCACGCGGGATTTCTGTCACTCGAGACGTTCATAGAAATACGGCTACCCAAGTCTTACAAGATTATATACAGGACGGTGGGATCATTTATAACGGCCGCTAGAAACCATAACAGGAGAATAGCCATGGCAGTGAAACGGACGACTCGCAAACAAGATAGACGAACGATGAAGACTCTCGCTATAGATATCGGCGGCACCGGAATCAAGACTATTGTCCTCGACGATAAAGGCAATCCACTGACCGAGCGGGGACGCATTGAGACGCCCAAACCGGCCACTCCAGAAGCTGTCACGAAAATTATCTCTCAACTGGCAAAGACTCAGGGGGAGTTCGATCGCGTCTCTGTCGGGTTTCCAGGAGTCATTCGTCATGGCGTTGTCTACACGGCACCGAATCTCGGAAACGCGCTATGGAAAGGGTTTAATCTCGTCGGGACCCTTACAACACGATTAAAAAGACCTGTGCGAGCAGCGAATGATGCTGATGTGCAGGGATTCGGAGCTATTCAAGGAAAGGATATCGAGCTCGTCATTACGCTGGGAACAGGGTTCGGGTCTGCCATGTTTGTCGATGGTAAATTAGTTCCCAATTTAGAATTAGGACATCACCCGTTTCGACATGACGAAACCTATGAAGAACAATTAGGAGAGAAGACTCTCAAAAAAGTGGGAAAAAAGAAATGGAACAAGCGGCTGGCCAAAGCCATCGAGACCTTGGATCGGGTCCTGAATTTTGATCGCCTCTATATTGGTGGTGGAAATAGCAAAAAAGTGTCACTCGTCTTACCTGAAAAGGTAACACTCGTACCCAATACTGCCGGGCTACTTGGTGGGATCGCTTTCTGGAATCTGGGAGCTGATGATCCTATGAACCGTTGGGTTCAAGCCAAACAAACCAAAACCAGCACTCCCAAACGTCGCTCAAAACCGACACGCAAGAAATCCCAAAAAGGTTGATGCCTGAGGCTGGGCCACCTTTTATAGATGCATCAGATGAGTTGATGCTCAATATGTGAGGACAACAAAGTAGCTCTTGATCATACAAACTATCGTGCCTAAGCTCACCTTTTAAAAATTAGTTACTTCCGCTATAGTCCGTTCAAGATTCTGAGGACCCTTATTTCATCCCTATAGACGCACAAATAAATTTGCGACTCTTGTAGTAGATCATTCGCGCTGTGTCAGCTTGGACACCTTAAATAGAGACATCAGAGGGGGCAACACATCAACGTGGATTCCCCACCATTCATTTCATGCACGGGTCAGTGAACGATCGTGTCCAAGGATACCACTACAACCCATTTGGTCTCGCTATAGTTCATGACACAAATCGTTTTAGTAGGCCTAGGAGGAATGATCGGCTCGGTCAGTCGCTTTCTCCTCTCAGGTCTTGTCCAACGGCTCAGTCCTATTCTTGGGTTTCCGTTTGGCACCCTTGTTGTGAATATTGTTGGATGCTTTCTGATCGGCTTACTGAATGGGTTGGCCGATACTCGACAGCTCTTTGGAGATGAATTCCGCTTGTTTCTTTTTATTGGCGTCCTTGGAGGCTTTACCACATATTCAACGTTCGGCTACGAAACGTTTTCACTCTTACGAGATGCTGAATACCCACAGGCAATCTTAAGTGTCATCCTGCACTTAATACTCGGTCTTGGGGCCGTGTGGATTGGGGATACATTAGGTCGCTTAGGTTAACCTAACTTCTACTTCGACACTTCTCTTTCCAATTATCTGGCAAGATCATTCTCCTAGCTCACGCTTCACGCCTAACGCTTCACAAGATATGGGCAAGCCCATCCCGGAGCTGCTACAGTTTCATTTTTGGAAATATCCATGAAGAAAGCAAACAACAAACGCGACCTCATTATTAAAGGCGCACGACAGAACAATCTAAAAAACATCACGATTCAGATTCCACACAATGCACTCACGGTCGTGACCGGGGTGTCGGGGTCAGGAAAATCGTCTCTCGCATTTGACACCATTTTTGCAGAGGGACAATGGCGATACATTGAATCTCTTTCATCCTACACTCGAATGTTCCTCGAGCGAGTCAATCGACCAGACGTCGACCAGCTCATCAATATTCGACCGGCTATTGCCCTTGAACAAAAGAACCCCGTTCGAACATCGCGTTCCACCGTAGGAACGGCCAGTGAAATTTCTGATTATTTACGTCTCTTATTCGCAAAAATTGGACGTCTGATCTGTCCCGATTGTCAGATAGAAGCAGAAGCCCATGCTCCTACATCAATAGCTGATAAACTGTTAGAAGAATGCTCTCAAGCCCGTATCCTCATTCTTTTTCCACTGGAAACACCAAAACCCAAACTTATCCCTGATTTTGTTTCCTCTTTGCTCAAACGAGGTTATGTTCGCCTCATCGACAATAACCAAAGCTTCAACCTGAATACGGACCCTCTCCCCCAAAAATTTATGCAGCCAACCATACAGGTTGTCGTTGATCGACTCGTTCTCCGAAACGATAATCGTTCGCGACTTGTGGAAAGTCTGGAAACCGCATTTCGAGAAGGGCACGGATTTGCGAATGCACAAGTGGAGGACAAAGAGTTTTATACGTACAGCACCGCTCTCCGTTGTCCAGAATGCCATCGAACATTTGAAAAAGTTCGGCCGGTACATTTTTCGTTCAACCATGTATTGGGAGCCTGCCCTGAGTGCAAAGGATTCGGCAATATTCTTCGCTACGATGAAGATTTAATCATTCCTGATCGGACCAAGTCTCTCAAAGATGGCGCGATTGAACCATGGACCAAGCCATCCAATCGTTGGTGGCAAGATGAACTGCTCAAAGGTTTTAAGAAACGGAAGCTGGCAATCACCACGCCTTACGAGAAGCTATCGACAGAAGAAAAACGAATCGTATGGGAAGGGGATCGGAAAATGGAAGGTATTCACCAGTTTTTTGAATACCTGGAAGGCAAACGCTACAAGATGCATGTTCGTGTCTTTCTCAGTCGCTACCGCAGCCCTTCACCCTGCTCGAGCTGCGAGGGTAGCCGGCTTCGCCCACAGGCTCTTATGGTCCACATCCAAGAAAAGAATATTCAAGAGGTCTCTCAATGGCCAATCCAACAGGCCCATACTTGGCTTCAGACATTATCCTTGACTTCATTCGAACGTGAGATAGCCAACGATTTGCTTAAGGCATTAGATGCCAAACTCTCTTTCCTTCTCCAAGTCGGGCTGAACTACCTCACCATCAATCGGGAAATGCGCACGTTGTCTGGCGGTGAAGCTCAACGAATTTCTTTGGCCACTCAACTTGGCTCTAAGTTAGTTGGAACGCTGTATGTATTAGACGAACCTACGATTGGCCTTCATCCACGAGATACGGCGGCTTTAGCCAAACTCCTGAAAGAACTCGCAAAGAATGGCAATACCGTTGTTACGGTTGAGCATGACCATCATGTGATTCAACAGGCTGACCATGTAGTCGAAATGGGACCTGCGTCTGGTGAAAAAGGAGGTGAAGTTGTCTGCTCAGCACCCTACCCCACCTTCATCAAGTCCTCTCGTCCAATCACGGCTCGGTATTTGCGTGGCGAAGAAGCCATTCCGCTTCCTCAGCGGCGGCGTCCAGGAAACACAAAGACCCTCACGATTACTGGCGCCCAAGAACATAATCTCAAAGATCTGACGGTTCGTGTGCCCTTAGGAACGCTCACGTGCGTGACAGGAGTTTCAGGATCGGGGAAAAGTACTCTCGTAGAGAATATTCTCTATGCCGCAGCAGCACGATCGTTCAAAGTAGCCACACCTCCAGTCGGACGATTCGACAAAATCTCCGGACTCGAACACCTGCATACTGTTCGACTCATCAATCAAGATCCGATAGGAAAAACACCACGGTCGAACCCCGTCACCTATATGAAGGCTTTTCAGGTCGTTCGCCAACTCTTCGCACAGAACCCAGAAGCACGAACCCGTGGACTGACACCTGCCCATTTTTCCTTCAACACCGGCGCGGGTCGATGTCCTCGCTGCGAAGGACAAGGACATGAAAAACTGGAAATGTACTTTTTTGAGGATCTTTATGTTACGTGTGAAAAATGTGACGGACGTCGCTTTAAACCAGAAGTCCTCGCGATTCAGGTTCGTGGCTTCTCGATTCACGATGTCCTTAATATGACCATCGAGCATGCACTCGCCGTGTTTGGCGAATTAGCCCCTACACTAGCCCAATCGCTCAAACTCTTAGATTCTCTTGGGCTTGGGTATCTCCGTCTCGGACAACCCGCCACGAGCTTATCAGGAGGTGAATCACAACGTCTAAAAATCGCAGCTGAACTCGCCAGTCTTCCTATAAACAAACGCCGACTTGTCCCCTCCAAAGGCATTCTCTACATTCTGGATGAACCCACCACAGGACTTCACATCGAAGATATCAAGAAACTTTTACTCGTTCTTGACCGCCTCGTTGATGCAGGAAACACCGTGGTCGTGGTCGAACATCACCTGGATATCATGAAATGTTCAGATTGGATTATCGACCTTGGACCTGAGGGCGGAGAACAGGGAGGTCGAATTGTCGCAGAGGGACGCCCAGAAGACGTTTTGAAGAACCCTGACTCGCACACAGCACGTTTTCTTCGACCATTGCTTAATCTACGAGCCAGTGAGGAATTTCACTAGAATAATTTGATCACATATGAGAATACCAATAGTCTAGGACTTGCTGGAAATTCATGAATGTCCTACACTTTAGCTCATGGAGACAACGAAAACTTCTGAACAAATTCCTTCAATGAAGCTTTTACCCGCATATACGGGGCTCACATCAATTGACGAAGTACTTCAAAGTCCGAGAGCCCGACGTCTTCTCTGGCTAGAAATCCTCGTCAACGAACAACTGGATATTACACCTTGGGAAAATCATCCAGAGGTGAAACATTCTTATAAAAAGGCATGTCAGTGGTTTACCACCTATCGACAACTCATCGAATCAACTATCCCGCGCACGCCCCTCCCCAATGATCATACACCAGTAGACTTTCGGGACTACCGTACTTTTGCCGAGGCATTACGATTTGCAACCACTCTCGCTTGATCAGATCATTCAACTTTTAGCCGATTACCATCGGCAAACAGGTAATGCAGTTGCATCTTATTCTTGTTGGAGGATTAGCGTTACAAGCCTATGGATATTCGGACCGAGTCACCGTGGATATCGATGGAGAATTAGTAGGAGAATTTGAACCCCTATTAGAATTTTTGCATAAAAAACAAATTCCTGCAGACTTGAGTGAAAACTTTTCCGGTTGGTCAATCGTGGCCATGCCGCCTGGATATCGGAATCGCTCGTCCATTTGGCATAAAGAAGCAGGTATATGCTTGAGGCTCTTGGACCCGGTAGATTTCATCGTTTCGAAACTTCGACGCGGAACCGACCAGGATCTTGAGGATGCCCATTATGTTGCGAGACACTTTGGAATTGATAAGACTTCTATTCGCACGGCGGCGGAAACAGCAATTACCGCCTCTCCCAAAGACACAGCCATTTATCTTTTTAAAAAAGCCGTTGAGAATTTCCTTAGACAGCTAGACTTAGAGTAACCCATGCGACACGACGTGAGTTCATCATGTGTCGTTAAAAATATCAATCATGGTCCTGACTATATCCAAATAGACCACTTTTTTCTTCATGCGCGAGATAATCACTCTGAAAACGACAAAGCACGAAGAACTTGTCGATATCACTTCATCGGTTCGAGCAATCCTTGAAGAAAGCGGCATACAGCAAGGGACTATGCATGTATATGCTCAAGGTGCGACAGCCGCCATGATGATCCAAGAAAATTGGGATGATAGTGTTCCCCTCGATGTCGTCAATCTCCTTCGCAAACTGATTCCTTCCGGTGTGTGGCTTCACGATGCACAAGACGGCAACGGTGATTCCCATCTCAAAGCGGGGCTCGTCGGACCATCCGAGACGATTCCGATAATTGATGGGAAATTAGGTTTGTCGCGATGGCAAAATATCTTTTTTTGTGAATTTGATGGTCCGCGTACTGAGCGTCGTGTGGTATGCACGCTGATTCGCGATCTTGATGATGAAGGGTGAGTACTTTGTTCCTGAAAGACTTCTCTTTATCGGGAGAGTGGATATTTATCTTGCCATGGCCCCTAACCAATGTCCAATTGCACACCTAGGCTATCTTTAGATCTGCAATAACATCTGCCATTTTCGTGAAATCGCGATCATGGTGAAGAAGGTAAAGCTTCTGTTCGATCGCGATCTGTGCAATGAGGCAATCGATCGTCCCTCGAATAGTGATACCTTGCCGACGACAACGGAAATATAGATCTGCAGCTTTTTCATAACTGCGGATTGGATCTGCTGGATGATAGAATTTTTGTGTCCCTAGGTAAGTTTGCAGCTGCGAAAAGTCTTTTGGAGAATCTGCTCCTTGCAAGACTTCCTGATAGATAAGGCCAGAAATACCAAATGGTATATTTTTATCAAGAATTTCTTGAAATTTTTTCACAGCCTGCGTTGATCGGTTTCGAAAAAAGTCGAGCCAGACTGATGTATCCACCAAATACATGATTAGCGCTCACCAACTCGAAGTTTCTTGTGATCATATCCTCGACGAATTCGGACTGCCCCTTTGATCTCCCGAACATCCAATCGCCGGTGATGCTCGACGAACTCTTCTAAGGCTTGGTGCACTAACTCTCGTTTCGTTTTACCCTTGGCATACTTAAAGGCTTCCTGAACTAATTGGTCGTCCAAAACAACATTTGTTCGCATAGATATACACCTCCTTATGTGTATAATTATATACCATATAACTTATTTCGACAAACGTGGAAATACCAGGAATTAGCCTGAAGTTGATGTTCTCTAATCGTACAAAGGCTAAATGGATCACATACTACTTACATTATTTTTCATATCTCTTCGCATAATTCTTTGATACACATTTGAAACAGTTTGGCAGGGTTACAATTCACATGGAAATACTGAAAGAGTTCTAGCTTTTGCATATGTGAACTTTCATCTCGCTCACAGTCTTGAGAATAATCAACAGACATTTCTTCGTTGGGGCGTTAATGCTTCTGCTATATCAATTACAGGTGTCCTTGGACACGATCGTTCACAGTCGTGAAAACAATCGACAGACAGTTCGTCGTTGAGGCGTTAATGCTTTTGTTATCTCGATTACAGGTGTCCAAGCTTGAGAATTGCCCATAGGTTATGATGCAATGCGTCTCATTGTAAGAAAGCGATGTACCAGTATTCCTCTACACGATCATAACGTTGCATCTCGGGGAAAGGATTGAATGAATGCAAGACTTTGAAAAGCTCGGTGCGTTTTACCTCGGACGCCCCTACGACTTAGAAAAGAAAGAACCCAAGCCAGGTCTGACGCTCTACGACTCGAAGGACCTTGTGACGCATGCCGTCTGCGTTGGCATGACCGGAAGCGGAAAAACTGGATTGTGCATCGGACTGTTAGAAGAAGCCGCAATTGACGGCATCCCCGCTTTGGTCATCGATCCCAAAGGCGATTTATCTAATCTTTTGCTCACATTCCCTAAACTCAAAGGACAGGACTTTGAACCTTGGGTGAATGAAGACGATGCACAGAAGAAGGGATTCTCAACGGCGGAGTATGCTCAGCAAGAAGCAGAGAAATGGAAAAAGGGCTTGCGCTCGTGGAAACAGAGTGGTGAGCGGATCAAACGCTTACGCGAAACAGCAGACTTTGCGATTTATACCCCTGGCAGTACAGCAGGGCTCCCGATTTCTATCCTGAAGTCGTTTTCGGCACCAGATACTTCGATCTTGGAGGACACAGAACTGTTGAGCGAACGCATCAGCACCACCGCAACAAGTCTTTTGAGTTTAATCGGTCTTGACGCTGACCCTCTCCAAAGTCGAGACCATATTCTTCTTTCGACCATCCTCAAACATGTGTGGACACAAGGGCAAGACTTAGACTTAGCACAACTGATCAGCCTCGTGCAGAACCCGCCAGCTCAGAAAGTCGGTGTAATGGATGTCGAGACCTTCTTTCCTTCGAAAGATCGCTTGGCCCTCGCCATGCGGTTCAACAATCTTCTCGGTGCGCCTGGATTTTCAACTTGGCTTGAAGGTCAGCCACTGGATATCGATCAACTGCTCTATACCTCAGACGGCAAACCACGAATCGTGATTTTTTCCATCGCACACTTAAGTGATACAGAGCGCATGTTTATCGTCACACTGCTGTTGAGCCAAATGGTCAGTTGGATGCGAGCACAGTCCGGCACAACGAGCCTGCGTGCTCTTGTCTATATGGATGAAGTATTTGGCTATTTCCCTCCGGTGAAAAATCCGCCTTCCAAAGCCCCATTGCTCACACTGCTGAAACAAGCGCGCGCATTCGGGGTGGGTACGGTCTTAGCGACACAAAATCCCGTTGATCTTGACTACAAAGGCTTGGGCAACGCAGGAACATGGTTTATTGGACGCCTACAAACCGAGCGCGACATGGCCCGGGTTCTCGATGGTTTGGAAGGAGCAGCATCTGAAGCAGGGAAAGCCATGAATCGAAAACAGATGGAGAGGACGATCTCAGGATTAGGTAATCGTGTCTTTCTCATGAATAACGTCCACGACGACGCACCTGAAATCTTCGAGACCCGCTGGGTGCTTTCGTACTTGCGTGGTCCATTGACAAGAACGCAGATCAAGACTCTCATGGACCCGTACAAAGAAGAACTCACAACTTCACGGAAGCAGACGGGATCTGTTCCTACAAAGTCACAGGTTGCAAAACTGACAAAACCCACCCTCGAAACGGGAACCTCGCAACGACCCGTTTTACCATCAGGTATTTCACAGTTTTTTGTTCCCACACGAAGCTCCCAACCCAACGACACAACGCTTACCTATGAGCCACGGTTATTAGCTTCTGCATCTATTCACTACATCCAAGCCAAAACAAAGATCGACGTATTACGTGACGTGACTGGGTTAGTACCGATTACGGATGGTCCTATTCCTGTTGACTGGGATGAAGTCGAAGACACTGAAATCGCCTCTGACGATCTTGAGAAACAGCCAGAGGCTGACGCAATCTATATTCCAGTTCCCACTTCTGCAAGCAATGTAAAAAAGTATAAGAAATGGGAGAAAGACTTTAAAAATTGGGTCTATCGAAATCAGACCCTCGAACTTTGGAAAAGTCCGACACTCAAGATGGTCTCGGAACCTGGCGAATCAGAACGCGAATTTCGGATTCGCGTCCAGCAACTTGCGCATGAAGAGCGTGACGAGAAAATTGAACGCCTTCGCAGAAAGTATGCGCCCAAAATAGCCACACTCGAAGAGCGAATCCGTCGCGCAGAACAAGCCGTTGAGCGTGAGGCAGAACAGGCCAAGCAGCAGAAAATGCAAACAGCTATTTCTTTTGGTGCCACATTGTTATCCGCATTTTTGGGGAGAAAAACCATGAGCCGCTCATCTATGGGACGAGCCACGACAGCCATTCGAGGGGTCGGTCGATCCATAAAAGAAGCAAAGGATGTGGCGCGAGCAGGCGATACGGTTGAAGCTCTACGACAACGACTTGTGGATCTCGACACCCAATTTCAAGAGGACAAGAACAACCTGGCCACCCAATGGGAAGAAGATGCCGATGATCTAGAGTCCATCACCATCAGACCAAAGAAAACTCATATCACCATTAATCTTGTAACATTAGTATGGGTGCCATTTTGGCAAGATTCATCTGGCGACATGACTCCAGCTTGGGAATAGCTTACAATAGTCTACCAACCCCCTCTACTATATTCATCAATCATCACGCCTAACTATCCAAAGGAGGAACGCCATGATGGAACTCGTTCAGATGTTGACGAATAATCTCGGGGTTAACGAGGAGCAGGCCAAAGGTGGTGCCGGCATGCTTTTCAACATCGCAAAAGAAAAGCTCGGGGGTGGCGAATTTCAACAAATTGCCAATGCAGTGCCAGGCATTGAAAATCTGATGAGTGCAGCCCCAACAGCAGCAAGCGAAGGTGGCGGTGGAGTCATGGGTATGCTGGGCGGTCTTGCTTCGAATCTCGGGGGCAGTGCTGGCAATCTTGGATCGCTCGCTGCTTTAGCAGGAGGATTTTCTAAGCTGGGACTCGATACAGAAATGGTTGGGAAGTTTGTTCCTCAAGTCTTGCAGTATGTCCAAAACCAAGGCGGAGATGGCGTCAGAAGTTTACTGGAAAAAGTTATTAGTCCGAGTGCGTAAGTTTTTCGTTCTCTGGTTCTTTTGTAAAAGCCTAGAACCATACATGAGAAATATACTGACAACGTATAACATCAATCACATTCTTTCTATTGATTCAGGAGATTTTCATCCATGGATACTGGTCTTGTTCAACGCATCCTAAGCCTTTCCTTCTTGTGCCTGATCATCACTTCGTCTACTGGCTGTCAAACCGCCTATTACAAGGCCATGGAGAAAATGGGGTATCACAAACGGGACATCCTTGTTTCTGATGTCGAAAAAGCTCGCGATGCTCAAGCCGAGGCCAAAGAACAATTCAAGTCCGCACTTGAACGCTTTTCTTCGGTAATGAACTTTAAAGGCGGAGATCTCCAAGAAAAGTACGACAAATTGAGTGCCGAGTACGAACGGAGCGAAGACAAAGCTCAAGCCGTTCGTGATCGTGTGTCATCAGTCGAAGACGTGTCTGAAGCTCTGTTTAGCGAATGGGAAGCTGAACTCAAAGAATATACTAACGCCAACTTACGTCGAACGAGCCAACGCAAACTCGATCAAACCCAAAAACAGTATGCTCAACTCATCAAGGCCATGAAGCGGGCTGAAAAGAAAATGGACCCTGTGATGGCTGCCTTCAAAGACCAAGTGCTGTTTCTCAAACACAACCTCAATGCCAAAGCCATTGCTTCCTTGAAGAATGAATTAGTTGCCGTAGAAGGCGATATTTCTGCTCTTATTAAAGAAATGGAAGCGTCAATCAAGGAAGCCGATACGTTCATTTCGACCATGGCCAAGGAAAAGTAAAGAATCCCGCCTTACCAGGCGGGGCATTCAAATGCGGTTTTTCGTAAAAGTGTAGGAGGAGACAAGGCCTCTCCAGATAAGGAGAACACACATGGGAATTATCTCTTGGATTTTTTTTGGACTTATTGCGGGAATCATTGCAAAACTTATCATGCCAGGGAAAGATCCAGGCGGGTTTATTATCACCATAGTTATCGGAATAATCGGCGGAGTCATTGGGGGCTTTATCAGTACCTCGTTGGGCTATGGAGACGTGGAAGGTTTTGATCTTCGCAGTATGGCAACAGCCGTAGGCGGCGCACTCATCTTTCTGTTTGCGTATCGCAAGTTAATTGGATAACAATCTATAGAAAACCTGCCTCAACAAGTCCTCACCCTGTCTTAGAGCTGGGTACTACCTTTTCAATCGTATGGGCTGACATGCCGCCCCACGATACAAGTAAAGACGTCTACTCCTTTTTAAAACATAGGTAGAGCTTCATTAGTTTTCTCTAAATTCGATCCGTGTTAGATTTATCTCATATTATAAATTTTCATCTGTTTTTGAATACCTACACATGGATACGCCGACCGCTGAGAATCCTCCTCCCTCCCCTGCGCAGTCGTCAAAACTCAAAACCATCACAAAGTGGGCAATGATTGTTAGCAGTTTGCTTCTCATTCTGCTCATAACGACTGCACTACTGTTGACCTATTTCTTCCCTTCCGAACTTGTCAGGAAAGAACTTGAAGTCCAAGGGTCAGAAAGTCTTCAAGGGACGGTACGAATAGATTCGCTCTCTTTCAATCTGCTTACAGGGCTCGAACTCAAGAAAGTAGATTTTTCTCAACAAGGCAACCAAATACTGCAACTTAAACGACTCAATCTAGACTACAGTTTTCTTGCGCTCCTGCGAGGAAAACTCAAAATCAATGAAATCCTGTTTGAACACGCTGACGTCTCACTCAACCTACCTGAAATGACAGAGGCCAAATTGCCTCAAGAAGATTTACCGCTTCCTGCGACAGCAAGTAGGACAACTACCATTCCTTCCATTCCAGTTTCCATCAACCTTCACTCTCTGGCTATACGCGATTCAAACTTACATCTTGTTGTCTCACCTACTCTTACCATGACTCTCACCACACTCGATACCGATATTTCAGGAGAAGCAGACGAACACGAAGCCGCGCTTGACGGCAAGATACGTATCGAAAATCTCGCCATCAGTACGGACAATAGACATCTTCGCTTGCCATTAGGCATCGATTTCTCAATCGACACCAACCTATCGGATCAACATCTCAACCTTGAACAACTCACAATCCAATCCGATTCTCACGTTCAACTAAAT
This sequence comes from Nitrospirales bacterium, assembly GCA_965223675.1. Taxonomy (GTDB): domain Bacteria; phylum Nitrospirota; class Nitrospiria; order Nitrospirales; family UBA8639; genus JAGQKC01. The sequence continues at coordinate 2,456,665 of OZ245013.1, forward strand.
CTCTCTGGACAACTCGAGCAATATTTTGACAATCCGGACATCGACGTCTCTCTACAGGATACCCGTCTTGACCTCGATAAGATTCTGATACTCATTAAAGATTTTCTTCCTCCTGAAGTCACAACTATGACAATCGCGGGTATATTGTCACCAACTGTTAGGATCAAAGGTCGCATAGATGACTCAGGGTTTCGAGGAAAGATCAATGCAACGGTTAACGCTCAAAAACTTGTTGCCGATGTGCCTCAATTTTCCACACAGGTTGCAGACACCGACCTATCTCTTGTCATCTCTAATCTCAGCATAGAAGAGAATACACCTGACTTGGGCAAGGTAGCCTTCAATCTTTCTACTCAACAAATCGAGTATGATAAATACCTCTTGCGAAATTTTACCCTGTCTGCATCAACTGATTATTTCGCCGCAGGAACCGTGCTCGGCAAGATCAAAACGACTGGAACCTCTTTGATCCCAGCTGTTGGCCAATTTCAAGCCATGACGTTACCTTTTGACATTCACTTGGACGCGAAAGGCAATCACAAAACACAGAATGTGACCATCAATGATTTGGCTGTCATTCTCAAAGATTACATCACCCTTCAAGCCCAAGGAGGTTTCCATCCGCATGCACTCCCTTCTCAGTCCTCCAAGGTCTTTCTCGATGCACGCATCTCGCCTCGACTCAACAACATTTTACCCTTAGTGCCCAAAAAATTTCTGGAAGGCGTCACCATTGCTAAGGGAACTGGCTCTGATGTAGTCAAAATAAATGTCACGGGAACCCTTAAGGCTGACTATACCCCTCAATGGGCAAATGCCTCCTCTACCATTACATTGACAAACCTGACTGCGAACCTGCACACCCTTCCTGCCCATGGTTTGATAACGAATATGAATGTTTTCCTCTCCACCGGGTATAATGCAACAAGTGGTCAAATCGGTGGCACTGTTGGGATTGCGATTCAAGCCTCCGATCTTCAACAAAGCAATGCGATGTCTGTGGAAACAACTGACCTTAAATTAAAATCAACATTTCTAGGGCATACGACTCCCACATGGGAACTCACTAATTTTCGTTCGCAAGAAAAATTACGGGTTGCCCTTGGAAATATTGCGTACGAGAGTCCGTCCTTACAGGCCGTGCTTGATCAGGTTACGGTTTCTGCGAGAACAAAAGAAGATATTTTCAAAAAAGATTTCGTCATAGAACATCTGGGTATCAAGAGTGATCAACTTCTGGATATGTCAATGAAAGGGCAATACCGCATGGACAAACAACAGTTTTCTATCCGTGCTGAGATGCCACTTTTAAAGGTCGGCAACATTCTGAACCGCCTATCTGGCGATCTGGTTGAATCTGTCAATGAGATGAGGCCAAGCGGGACAATGTCACTGTCGCTTCAGGCCTCAGGACAAGTTCCTAAACCAGTCGATATTGATTCGCTCGCGTTGCCTATCAATGCCAATATATCCTTGACTCTTCAAGATATCGGAGGCGCATTTGCAGGACATCAGATACGGGGAACAAATGGAACCTTTGGAGCTTCCCATACTCCCGGAGACCAACCTACGGTTAAAATTGCCTCGGACTTACGCGTGAGCGATATTCGATTAGCACAAGAACTTCCCATCACCCACCTATCACAGGCCCTCGCGAGTTTTAATGTATCCTTCGAGGATTTTAATGATATTCGACTCAACGAAATGAGGCTGGGAATCGCAGGGGCAGACCTCTCAGCACAAGGAACGGTGACAGGGATTAAAGACTTGGTCTATGGCAATTCCGACCTTGGACCGGTCATGAAAGACCTATTCGCGAAGATACAGACAAAGGCCTCAGTTGATGTATCAAATTTTCAGGATTTGTTGAAACAGTTTGAAATCAAAGGCTCGGGACAATCCGAAATTGATCTGTCTCTTTCAAAAAAGAAAAGAGGGCCGCTAAACGTGAAACTTAACCTTGGTACAGAGAGCATGAATCTGGCCCAAGGGACCACCAGGGTCACGAATCTAGATGGGAGACTCAAACTTCAGAAACGACTCGCATGGAACGACGAAAACATGACGTCCTCATTACCTGAATCTTTTAATCCCACCAATGTCCTCGCACATCTACGGTCAATCACAAACAAGCAAAAAAGTTTAAAAATTGATCGCATTGATCTAGGAGACTTGAGTATTTCAAATTTCTCGACTCACATCCTGTTTGACGGGAAGGCTTTTAAGATTCAGAACCTCGCGATGAATCTCTTAGGTGGAGGATTAGGAGGCGATATTGTACTCACGACTGGAAAAGCTTTTGGGATCTCAGCGAGCATTGAAGCGGCTCGTCTCGACCTCAATAACCTGCTTACGGATGATCTCAAAATTTCAGGCAATAGCCTGGTTGATGCCACAATTAGGACTTCTATTTTCTTTGAAGAAGAGACAAAAACCTTGGATATGCGTCGAACCGAGATGAATCTCTTCATCACACACATCGGGCAGGAAGCTGTTGATCGTCTGCTTGTGTTTCTTGATCCAGAAGGAAGTAACCCCACTCTGGTCAGTGCTCGTTCTCAAGTTCGATTGGCAAATCCTTCGAACGTCACGATGAAAATGGGAAGAGGAATGTTGAGTTTGGAAATTCTTTTTAGTGAGGGACTTCTTCCACCGTTTAGATTGGATCGTTTTCCAATAGGCCGACTGAAAAACTTGCAAACTGTCACGCAGGAGATTCCCAATTGGGAGATGATTACAAAAATGATGGCTCTCATCGGTGCACAAACGTATGGAGTAGATGAAAATGGAAACTTGCTGATTCAATAACTTGAGGAATTGGACAACACATCAGTCTACAGTAGAGCGCAGCGTGAATATGAAAATCCTTTTACCCCAAGCCTTTTCGCTTATAACCGTACTTTTACTGTCGTCTTGTGGTGGCCCCTTAGTGGGCGTCACGGTTGTTGATGAACGAACGGCTCTAGAAAATCAGGTGTTGGGAACGTACGAAGAATTAAATCAGGAAGTGGTTCTCTTGGCGTCTGTTCGATATATTGACCCAAAAGGTAACCTCAAAAAGACTCCTGCCGTCCCACCAGGAAAAAAAGAAGTCATCCGCTCGATCCAACGAGCGTCGTTCAATAAAGACGATATCGACGGATTCAAATCGGAAGCCATCCTTGGAGAAAACAATCAAGGAGGACTCACTTTGTTGAATCTTGAAGCGGTTGCTCCTGACCAACGCCAATTCATCAATAACCTGGTGAAGGAAGAAAATGCCGATCGTGAAATTATCATGCAGCGAGTCATTGAAACGAATGAGAACCTGTCAGATAAAGATCTGTTTCGAGTCCACAAAATGTTTGCGTCCCTCAATCGTGACAAAGCACGGCCGGGCGAGATGATCCAACTTGAAAACGGAGACTGGGTGAAGAAAGAAAAGCCATAGCTGTAGCATGATCCAAGATGTCATGAAAAAGGTTAACTCCCGAATTATTCTTATGACGATTGCGGCTTGTTGCCTCTTTTCCTCGTACGGCATTGCCGCTACGTCTGAGCGAGTGACGTCCCACCCTGCACTCGACTATTTCCCTTCGCCTTCACAAGATGGTCGATTTTTAGCCTTTGTCTCTGATCGAACAGGGAATCCGGATATTTGGCTCAAGTCATTAGCCGCAGGAGCGGTCTCTTTACCTCGACAACTCACGACACATCCGGCAGTCGACCAAGATCCTGCGCTGAATGCCGATGGCAGCCAATTACTTTACATTTCGCACAAAACCGATCCTAGGGGTGATGTCTATTTACTGGACCTTATCACTGGGAAAGATATCCAACTCACTGATCTCCAAAGTGAGGACACTTCACCACGATGGGCACCAACCGGGGACGCATTTTTTTATCTTAAACAAGACCTCTCCAGCGGACGACGAAACCTCTATCGTCGAACCTTGAGGCAAAAAGAAGAAACAGAAATTGCCACAGACATATCATCCTTCACCATCAACAGAGACGGTGCCATTGCATATTCCCAACAAGGAAATCTCTACCTCTACGATCCAAGTGCTCCGGATTCTCGTAGACTGTTCCCCAACAATAGCGTTTTAGACCTCTGGCCCTTCTTTACAAACCACGAGGCAAACCAATCACCAAGCAGTCAGTTTATTTTCTTCACCCGCTATGAAGAAGACACCAACAAGGACGGCATTATTAACACTGAAGATGAATCATCCATTTGGTTATATCTGTGGGATCCATCAGCACAGAAAGTGAATGCAGAGTACCGCGTTACACCGACGCATCAGTTTCATCTTTATCCCACGGCAGCACAAGAAGATTTGTATTACTCAGACTTGAAAAAAGGGGATATTTTTCGGATCAACATCAAAAAATTTTTCCAAGACTACAGCAATTTTCCAATGGCGAAGAATCTAGCCACGAGATACATGGATACCAATCAAGTTCATGCAGGTCTCCTGGTCTTCACAAACATCTCAAAGAACCTCAACTCTCACCTTCCTCTCCCCGAACGTGCCAATTTTGATTTTTCTTACGTTGAATACCTAATGGAAGCTAAGAAACATGCGTTGGCTCAACAAGTCCTCACTCCCTATACCGAATTGAAAGGGAAACTTGGGGCCCTGGCAAAAATCCATTCGGTCGTTTTAGACACGCATCAACAAGCGGAGAACGTCAGCACTAATGATCTTAAACATTTGGTCAGCAATGCCTCCGACACGATCATGACGATTGGAAAGACCTTTCAAGAGGACGACCAGGTCTATGGGCTAGCCCTCATTGAAGCTGGTCGCCTGCATCTTCTTGCCCAAGACTCACTCACAGCACTTGACTATCTGACCCAGGCCAATGACTTGCAAGACAACGACATTCGGGCAAAAGCGCTGTTTACTAGAGCCACAGTCTATAGAACATTAGGAGATGAATCGAGTCTTCTCAAAGTCTTCATTGATGTGATCACCCTCTTAGGTGAAGAGAGTTCATGGGGCCGTCGAGCAATCACTCAAGCTATTGCCGTCTCTCAACAGGGTTCAACAGTCGAGGAACAAGTCGCATCGCTTCAACGACTGATTGCTGACCATCCACAATTCCTGATGCTTTCTGTTTCGACTCGCCTACAAATGGCTAAACTCTATGAGGAGGAGGGAGAGCAGCTCAAAGCCATTCGTACGCTTGACCATATCCTGACGAAACCACCACCTTTTCAAGAATTGGTTGAGCGCGCATACCGGCAGAAAGCAGAAATTCTCTCCGCTTCTGAACGTTATCAAGAAGCTGCCCATACCTATGCCGCACTGGCAAAATTCAGTGGAGAGAACGACGCAGAGCTTTCCAAAGTCAAGAGATTGATGGTATTGCAGTTAGTCAGAAAGGCTCAGAAAGACCACTCGATTGGGGAAACACGAATTGCGGCTAAATCTTTTAAGCAAATACTCGAAGAACACCCATATACTGTCGAGGCTCACCGTGGCTACATCAGCACAAAAGTGATGCTCAAAGAAGTCGCGGCTGTCCAAGGATATTACACACGACTCGTCAAGGAGCAACCCACGAACCCCGTCTATCTTTATAGCAAGGGATTGGCGCTCTCTTATTCTCATCCACCCGATATTCCCACCATTATTCAACTCATCCAACAAGCCATTCACATCAATCCAAGTGTCTCTTATTTCCATCAGACCTTAGGATGGGCGTACGAGCAACAAGAACGAATGAGCGGAGAATCCCGTGGACTCGAACAGGCTGAACAAGCATATCGCATCGCCTTAGAACTCAATGATGAATTCCAATTTCCTGATGTCGAATCCTACTTACTCCTGAATCTCGGCAACACCTATCTCGCACTTAGTAATTTTCGTGAAGCCTTTCATCACTATCAACAACGAGAAAAGCAATATTCACCAGCCGGCAGTGCGGTCACGGAACTTTTGTACAGAAAAAACTACGGGGAAGCCTGCTTTAAAACTGGCAGGAGTGAAGAATCCATCGAGCAATATCGCATAGCCTTGAAACATGTTCCCGACGACAAGTTGACCTTAAAGGCTGAATTATTAGAACGGATCGGACTTTCTCAACAGGATCTCGGCCATTACTCTGAAGCTGTTGAATCATTTTCTCAAGCTATGGAAATGAACCTACAACTCGGCAACCAGAAAAACTTGGCGCTGCTTCAACGTAATATAGGCGTCAATCTTTACAACCTGAGTGAGTCGGAGAATCACACCGATCGTCAGGCTCTCAAACAAGCTCTTAAAAGCTACTTTGCCAGCTTAGAAAAGATTCAGCAGTTCGGAGTGAAGGAACAAGAAACAAGCACCGGCCTGTTCAATCTCGATGTCGCCCTTGACGAAGGAGGATCTCAGGCTGCGCAGGGATTTGATCTTGATGGCGAAGAAAAACTGATGTTTAGCTATATTGCCGGTACCTACGAAAAACTCTCAGAACCCGGACCGGCAAGAGAGTATTATCTGAAAAAACTCACGCTCATTTCGGAAAATTCTGCTCAAGACAATGTTAGTCATTTAACTGAAAAAGCAGTCGTTTTAAACCGCATTGGCATCCTTTCCTATAAACTCGGACTATCCACCGAAGCCTTACTCTACCTACGACAGTCTCTTAATCACACTCAGACTCTTCACCTGCGATACGGTACGGGTGTAAATTTATACAATATTTCTCGCTTGCTGACAGATCAAGTGCTCAAAGGAGCGCCTTTAGATTGGGCAATCCTTGAGATGCTCGTCACGAGTTTGGATGCTCACATTTCCAGTGGGGCCAAACAGCGTTCAACATTTTACACACTCACCAACACAGCATTTTTGCTTTCCACGTTGTCAAGCCATCCGTTGCGGGGCTCGCCAACTTCAAAGCTCGAAGATCACATTGCCGATCTACACACGTTCTATCGGTTCAAAACACGGCCCTGGTCGTATTATGTCAAAGCCCAAGAGCTCCTGAAAGAAGCAAGCATCTTCCCACGTGATGATGTCAAACCAATGTTGGTTGCACTCAAACTCAATATGCTCGAACTGGCTCGCGGGTCCCAGAAACAAGAAATCTACACAAAATTACAGGAAGATCTACTGGAGTTAGTTGAGGAACAGCACACACCAAATGGATGGATCTGGCATTTAGTCCAAGCCGAAGAAACAAACAATCAATTAAAAAAGAAAGTCTTGTTAAAGAAGGCGTTAGATTCGCTCATGAGCTTTCCCCCCCAAGTTTCCATTTCTGGAAATACTCAAGCCACTCTTTCATCACTTGACCGCCTATCCAAACTATCTGTCGATTTTTTTGTCGATGAAAAGGACTACGATCAAGCATTTACCATTGCTGAACGAGTGAATATGCGAAAAATGGCGATCGCTCTGAATAAGGAGTTAGGAGAAACTTTTTCGTTATCTAGGATTGGAGAATACGAAACAGAACTTCAGTCGCTATTCATTGACCTTCAAGATACACTGACCCAGAGTAATCCGTTGGATATTGAAGAGCTGTTAGCGCAAGTAGAAGAACTGTATTTTGGTCTGTATGAAGAACACCCCTCTGCGGCTTCATACTTCTGGCAATATCCTCTTGAGTCAGAAACACTTTCAACCGTGTTATCCCCGGAACACGCATATCTGAAAGTTATAGCCGGAGAGAAGAGTCTCCACGGATTCCTTCACGACGGAACAACGGTGCAATACATCCCAATACTAAGCAAGAATGGTCCATCCCATCTACAACAGATAGTCGACCAGCTTCCCAACGAAGTCCAAATAGCCTATCTCTCTATACCTGAAGACTTCTTCGGCTTTGGAGCAAATTTTTCCCATACTGAGACTCCCATTACGCGAGTGACAAGTGTTTACGATATTCTCAATAGCTACCATCAACGCAGTCTTTTTTACACAAACATCGCAGCGACAGGACAGCTCAATCTCGGCACGAGTATCACAGACGGTGACGTCCCCCTTTCGACATTTCACCTGACCGGCGAACCGAAGCAGGACGATCCCGCTATTCAAGCCGCTCACATCTTCATCGCAACCACGGGCCTGGAAGGGTTTTCTTTTGAACTCAAGAAGGAATTTCACGTTCGTGAAACTTTACACCTTCGCGATATGGTCGGCTATCATCGTCATACGGTCATGATCCTGAACCCTGCGCCTCATTCCATGGATGACCAGAAGGTGCTGATTTCAGGGCTCATACGTGCGGGATTTCCACACGTGATCATAAACCAGGGCACATACGATCAAAAAATCGCTGAGCAATTTACGACTTTATACCTGACCTATCTTGCAGATCTTCCACCAAACGAAGCCGTTGCAGCGGCATCTGCAGATCTCTTTGGTGAAGATGCCACACGGCATCAGTTTGTCTTGTATGGCTATGCGGGGATGGATGAAGAACAGAAAGCTCAATTTGCATCTACAATTTATACAGCAGAGCTTGACAGTGCGGTCACCCTGTACAAAGAAGGAAATTACCAAGAGTCCTTGCCGCATATCGAAAACGCCTTATCAGTGATCACGTATGCTGATAAAACCAATGACTTTCATGAACTGACTCAACTAGCTGTTGATGCCTCATTTAAAGTTGGAGCCTATGACCAATCAGTCTTTCATCAAGAAAAACTCTTACACTCTTTAGGCGAGGACGCGCCAGTCAATGAGCGATCAGAAGTGCTCTACCGCCTGGGCATTCTCTATTCCAGACTTGAACGATTTGACCTCGCCATTCAACACCTCGAACGTGCCATTGCTCTCTGGACTGAAGCTGAAGAACTCGATCGATTGGCAGAGGGTATAGCTACACTTGGGGTTGTTCGGGAAAACATGGGGTCCTACTCCGAAGCGTTGAAAGACTTTTCCCGATCATTCGAAGTGTATCAAGAAATCGGCGAAATTGGCGACGTGGCCACCCAATATCGTCGGATCGGACGAATCTATTATCTCCGGCTCGGTCGGTATGAAAAAGCGCGGGAAAATTTTGTTGCAGCACTCACTACCTATCGTGAACTCGACAATCAATATGGGGAGGCTGAGACCCTTTTCGAAATTGGACTAACCTATGAAAAGATGGGTCTGTTTGAAGAAGCTGATCGGCACTATCAACAAGGGAAACAGTTAGCAACGGCGTTACATGATCCGTTTCCACTTAGCACAGCCCACCTTTATATCGCGAACACTGCCTGGTTCAAAGGTCAGTACCAAACTGCATTTCAAAACTTGTCCCAAGCCGAAAAGTTGGCGCAAACCGCTCAAGATCCACAGCTCACGATCATGGTTAAAAATACTAGAGGCCTCATTTATTGGACATTGAATGACCTAGACAAAGCCCTCACTCATCTGAAAGAAGCTGTGAGACTTGCTGAAGAAGCCGATATTCAAACAGAACTCGCATCCTCACTCAACAACTTAGGATTAATCTATCGCCAACAACAGGATTATGTCGCTTCCCTCGAATATTTTGAAAAAGCCAAGGACATTGATGTGGCACTGAACAGTCAATGGGGATTGGGGTATGACTACCGGAATATCGGAATGTCTCTCTTGAAACTCCGAAAGTTGCAGGAGGCAGAGGTCAACTTCATCAAGGCAGAGGAAACAAGCGCTGCGATCAACAATATTACCAATTGGGTAAAAGCCTTACTTGAGCTTGGTAATGTGAATCGAGACCTTGGCAAGTCTGGCAAGGCCATGGAGTACTACCAGAAGACGTATGAATTATCGAAAGACTATGGGATTCAGGAAGTGGAATGGCGTGCGGCAGAAGGAATAGCTCGCCTCTTACGACAGAACACAAACATTCAGGAAGCGTTCGAATGGTATGCCAAAGCGGTAGACATCGTCGAAGGAATGCGCGCCTCTCTTAAAATTGATGAATTGCGAAATAGCTTTCAATCCAACAAAGTCGATTTATACCGTGAAACGATCACGCTCTTGGTCGAATTAGGTCGTCCGAAAGATGCCTTTAACTACTTAGAACGTTCTCGATCGCGCAGCTTCATCGACCTCCTGGGCAATCAGAAACTGACACTCAGGAACACGGCTGATGAGACCACCCTTGCTCATATCTCTGATTTGTCTCTACGTGTAGGAGCTTTGAAGACTGAAATCGGTTCGTATGAAACTCCTCCTGAGACCCTTCTCGAACAATATCGAGAAACCAAAGCACGACATGATGAAGCCGTACTAGAACTCAAGCAACGCAATCCCGAACTCAGTAGCTTTGTTTCAGTTGACCCGTTAACCCAAACTACAGTTGAACAGCTATTGGAACCTGGAGTCGGCATCCTTTCGTACATGCTCACGAAAGAAAAAGGGTTTGTTTGGGTACTTCAGCATACAGGTACCACATTTCATGAAATTCCAGTTGATGAGACGACCATGGTTGATGTCGTCACGAGATATCGTCAGGCGGTCCAACACCTCGAACCAGTCGATGAAGAATTGAAACAACTCTATAGACTTTTAATTCAACCTGTACGAACAGAGTTGACTGGATTAAATTACCTCGGAATCATCCCCGATGGTCCCTTACATTTCCTTTCGTTCGCCGCCTTACAAGACAGCGAAAGTTATCTCGTTGATCAATTCCCCATCTTTTACTCACCGTCAGCATCCGTCTTGAAATTTACTTTTGCCAAACGACGATCAGACAAAGCCACGAAGGTTCTGGCCGTGGGTAATCCAGACCTCGGAAATTACAACTATGACCTCCCTCTTGCAGAACTTGAGGCGAAGAGTATCCGTTGGAATTATCCCAATATGGACATATTGACCGGCCGAAAAGCCACCAAAGAATGGTTTGTTAACAATATTTCGAACTACGGCATCATTCATCTTGCAGCACATGGCGAGTTCGATGAATTGAATCCATTATTTTCTTCGTTGTGGTTGGCCTCTGAACAATCAGACAATCGCCGGCTCACCGTAAGCGAGGTCTTCGGCTTAGAAATCAATGCAGACCTCGTCACTTTGAGCGCGTGCCAGACAGGATTAGGCAAACTTGAGGCCGGAGAGCTGATAGGACTGAATCGAGCTTTCATTTATGCTGGCACTCATGCATTAGTGTCTGCACTTTGGCGGGTAGATGACCTCTCAACGTCCGTCATGATGAAGCATTTTTACCGAAACTATGTCACACTCGATAAAGCGAAAAGCTTGCGGCGAGCTCAACTCATCGTGAAAAAAGACTTTCCACACCCATCATATTGGGCTGGGTTTAGTTTAGTCGGCGATTACCAATGATGGAAATGTTGAAAAGGTCCACCAGCGGCATTTTCTAAGACCGTTGCTCGTGAATCGTATCTCGTATTTCGTTAGGATAAAGAAAGTCGTTCACAAGATCCGAGCGACGAACGACATTTCACGAATTCGGTCTTGCTGGATTGGTTCGCATCTCCTTATGCCGTTTAGGATCTGTCGACTCCGGGAAAATAGTCCAGCCATGAACATATGTCACATGAAGTTTATGAGCCAAGTCTTTTTGAACATCCCCTCCCACAAAACCAACTTTAATAGAAAGATGTATGGACGGTTGGAGTGAAACATCTAACAATCTCACGACCAAAATCATAGGGTCTTCTAATAATACCTACTGCGAGGGCATGATGAGGCATTTCATTCGAATTGGGTTGATGGTCGCACTGCTATTGAGTTTTTCAAGCGAGTCCGTCATGGCGGAAACCATGTATGCCAAGAAGGATCAAGTCAAAGTCACGAAAAAAAAATCTCCCACTTCATCAGTAATTTCCACCCTAAGCCTGGGTGAGAAGGTCGACGTCCTGAAAAAGGAAAAACGCCAGTATCAAGTCAAACTGGAGAATGGGAAAACCGGATGGGTATTTAAATTTAAACTGTCCGAGACCAAGCCCCAAGCGAGACAACGAGGAAGCAGTGGCTTATCAGGATTAACCGGCAGGAATGTCGTCGTTGCAAAAGAATCGCGAGCGGGAGGCAGTATTCGAGGCCTCAAGGAAAGCACTGAAACTTATGCAGAGCGGAAACATATCAGCCCAGTCCATCAACGCTCGGTTGATAAAATGGAAGCATTTCAATTATCCGACGAAGAACTTTCACAGTTCCAGTACGAAGGTAATATTGGGGCATATGCGGGAGGTGAAGAATGAACAGAGCCAACAAGTGTTTCGGCATCGTGGCATTGAGCCTGTTTGGACTCTTGAGTGTTCATAACGCCTCCGGTGGGTTCTTAGACGATTTACTCAAATCGCCCGGCCAAGGTCAGCAAGACAAGGCAACACCTCAAGAAGAAGGAGACGGCAAACCCAAAGGCCTTCTTGACGGTTTGCTCGACATCGTTCCAGGTAAGAAAAAAAGCAAAGATCTCATTAAGAAGGGGCTGGGAGTCGTCCAAGCCCTACAACCGATCGGTGAGGAAGAAGAAGTCACCATCGGTCAAGCCGTGGCGGTAGAAGCATTTAGCCGATTTGGTGGAGAATATGACGATGCCTCTCTCACTCGATACGTTACCCTTATCGGACAAACTATTGCAGAAACGTCTGACCGACCGAATCTCCAATATCATTTCGCAATTCTCAACAGCCAAGAGCAGAATGCCTTTGCCACACCTGGCGGGTACATCTTTATCACAATAGGCTTCCTCAAGGCGTTGAAAAACGAAGCTGAACTAGCAGGCGTCCTCGCGCATGAGATTGCACATGTGACACAAAAACATATGCTCGAAACCATTCGCCGTGGGGCCTTACTGTCCAACGTGTCAGAGCTCACGCTTTCGGCACTGAAAAAAGATCCACAGCTGTTCTCAAATGTCATCGATGAGATCACGGACAAACTGTTTACGAAAGGGATGGACAAAGACAAAGAATATGAAGCTGACGCATTCGGAATTGACTTTGCGTACCGAGCAGGCTACCACCCAGATGGATTACAAAACTACCTAAAGACGTTGCAATCTCAAGAAGGTCAAGCCCAATCTCGCTTCTTCACGACTCACCCATCGACCGAAACTCGAATCAGTAAGCTTAAAATGCTTAGAGAAGATTTTGCCGATGGCTATTCATTTCCTTTGCTCACCAAACGATTTCGACAGATGATGAAGATGGGATGAGTGTAGTGTCGAGGCACAATACTGAAAGCTAATTCTTTAGCTTATGTGCAATAGTCGGAATCTGCCCGACGACAGACAATATCAGATGTTCCACAAAGCGGACGTTCGTGAGCTTGGTAGGCGACCATTCCAAATCGACCCAAAGCAGACATTATGATGATGCCGTGTAGCTCAAAGCGGTCATTCCTTTCACTTGAACCTCGGTCGATATTTGACAACTTCCATTTTTATGGTTTTCTGCCTTCTGATTGCTTTCTCAGCAGACTTTTCCTGCTTGCCACTGCAATCCCCAAAGTCCGTCTTGACAAATTAGGCGTAAGCTTTTCGATAGTTCCCGATATGAGAAAAGAGCCAAAAACTCATGAAAAAATGAAAACTATTTTCACTAATGTGGGGCACGACCTTCTGAGCACTCTTTTGTGACTTCTAGGAAACGAGAATGTTCCCTTTTTCTTTTTTGATAAGACATTAGACTCAGCTTCATCAGAGGTTGTGTATTCTCTCACTCGTTGAACCTATAGGAACTGTTGAACATTGGTGATGCTGAGTTAATCCTAATAGGAGAAAGTTATGCGACTAAGAGATATTGGTCTTTTGGCGATATTGATTGGAGTTCTCTCACCACAGGTTTTTTATGTAACTGAGGCTACCGCGCAGGAACGTGTAGTGTCAGATGAGATGCTCAAACGGCGCTGGCCAAACGGTATTATTCCATTTAGCTTCGATCCGAATTTCAATGGTGACAAGGACGAGATCCGCGCAGCCTTCTTTGGTTCGGAGACTGTTCCGGGCTGCTCCACCGCCGTGCCTTGTATAGGCTGGAATGCAGCAGATGCCGTTCGCTTTATCGATTGCGATGCTACTGGCGACTGTGACAAGTATCGCCATACGGTCTACCTCATCGCGGGCGACAACATGATCGATAGTAACGGCGACATCGTCGTGGATGAAAAGGGCAATCCTAAAAAATACAACGGCACCCGCAAGAAGCGTGGTTTCGGGTACCTCAAGGCCGAAACACCTCTAAAAGAAGGATGTACGGAGAATACCTTAAACCAAGATCGAAATTGCCGAAAAGAGGATTGCAAATTCAATTCCGACCAGAAATGTGTATTTGACGTCTGGCTAAAGAATTCGACCAACTTTATGTGGAATGCCGGGCACGAACTGGGGCACATGTTGGGCTTTCAGCACGAACAGCGCCGCTATGACCGCGATACGTTTATCGACACGTCGAATTGTTCGGGGCAGGCTTGGGAAGATTCGATCATGAACAGTGAGAACTTCATCGGCTCCTACGATGTGCAATCGATAATGCACTATCCAGAAAAAGAGGGGCGCTGCTGGACCGCCCTGCCAGGTAAGCCGGTTGTGACCTATCGCAACAACGATCTTCCCTCGCCCAAGGACTTGGCAAAATTGCAACTTCTTTATGGGGTGCGTGGCGACTGGCGGCGCAACGGGAAGTGGTGTATCCGGGGAGGCCGGATACTCCATACCGGCGACTTTAACAAAGACGGACAGATCGATCTTCTCTGCCACAGCGCCGTTTCCGGCTTTAATGCGACGGGACGCAAATGGATCGATTATGCTAATTCCGATGGCCACTTCAACGGTACCAACTGGAGCAGCGGCACCGCTAAATTCTGCTTTGGCAGCAAGAGGCGGTTACACGAGGGCGACTTTGATGGTGATGGCGATACCGATGTCGTTTGTCACAATCGCGGTCTCGGCACGATCTCCGTTGACTATACCAATTCCGAGGGTGAGTTGAACGGCCAGGACTGGCCAGAGAATGGCGTCCATCCCTGGCAATGCAAGGGCGAAACGGTACGAATTTATGTTGGCGACTTCAACGGGGATGGCAAGGATGATCTGCTTTGCCATGATGGTCAAACAGGTGTAAGGATGATTGATCTGGCAAACACAAATGGTCGTTTCGGGACATTTGATTGGAAAAGCGAGGATCTGGGACGAAAGAGTTGGTGCGTTGGCTCTGGCAAGCGTTTGATCCTCGGAAACTTTGATGGCGATACGAGCGACGACGTGCTTTGTCATAACACGGAGACCGGTCACCGTTTGATCGACTATGCCTTCAACCATGGCAATCTAAAGGGGACAAACTGGGATAGCAAAGGAGATAGCGCCAATGCGTTCTGCTGGGGCCAAGACCGAAAGGTACATGTGGCCGATGTGAACGGCGATGGGGCGGATGATTTAATTTGTCACAACAGCCGGATCGGTTCTGTTTCGGTGGATTTGGCGGATAAAGGAGTGAGTTGGCGTGAAGGGAGCGGGTTACGCGGGAAGGATGCATTCTACGACTTGGCTTTTTGTAATGCCAAAGATGCGAGGCTCCTGACCGGTGCTTTCGGACCGAACGACACGCGGGCGGATCTTCTTTGCCACAACTCCGTTACTGGTCACATGGCAGTTCTTTATGCACGATCGGGCGGAACATTCGAGATTCCACCCGGATACTGAAGAACTTGCCGGTACCGCATCGTACCCGAGTGAGAAGGCTTGGGAAATTGCACTTATTGTATGAATTCGCGTGTTGAGGTATCCGTTAAATCTCAATACATAACATCTTTAGAAATCCCAAAGGATGAACTAGTTTCCACTGGTGCATTCCAGGAGTAAGCTTGTCCTAAACGTCCATTCTCATTCAGGTTACTACGATAGCTGACTTGGACATTTTCAACCTTTTGGTTTAGTTTTGAATTCACCGCAATAGTGATTCATAGTGATGTAATTTTGTAAACGATACAATGCACATTCATGCATGGAGCTGCAGTTTTATTTTTCGTTAAGTCTTATTCCCATCTTCTCCTTTTCTTTTGATATTTCGAAACTGGTTTATCGTGAGGTATTCAACGGTAAAACATACCTTTTTGGTGTAGGTATTTCAGCGTGAAAACAGTCTTGACAGACGAACGCATAGAGCAGAAAGAAGTTTTAATCTTAGTTACGCTTCTGATTGCACTTACACTGATAAGTCGAGGACTGAATTAAGGGGTCGGGAGTCTTTAATTGGCATGAATATCGTAAATTCATGTTGCAAATCCTAATGACAGGTCAGCTTTCGTTGCAGATCTCGTGGCTTCTGATATGTCTACTACAAGTGCTCAAAAAGATGTTCTAGGACGCGGTAGTTGATCATAGTAAGTGCTAATGACAGGGCAGCTTTCGTTAAAGTCTCATGGCTTCTGATGTGTTCACTATGGGTGTTCAAGCTAGATCACGATAGTTCAAGGGGCACATTGCGCTTGTATGCACAATCCACATTGGTGTCTAATGCTCTTTGATGTTGTGATTACAGGTGATCCTAGGTCGCGGTAATTGAGATAGCACTAACTGATTGATGATTATTCTACGTTGAAGTCCCACACCACTTGCTATATTGATTATAGGCGACCTACTCCCAGCCTATGGGTTCGTAGCCTTTTTCCTTCAAGCAGCGATTGACAAACTTTCTATAGGTTGGATTCGAATCAGAACCTCCGGATGAAAAAATACCACGTAACAAACCTTGTGTCGCACCTACCGCTGCACCTATTGCCGAACCAAGCCCAACGCTTCCCGCAATAGCCCCGCCAACGGCACCTGAAGCCGCCCCTACAGCACCACCTGTGACCGTTTGCCCTGCAACCTGCTCTCCGGCATTAGATGTCTCCACATATTGCTCTGCCAATTCCTCACATGAGGAAATGTCCAGTTCCGCTTGTTCTGGTCCAGCTTTTTCCAGTTCGGCATTTGGGTAGAGAACCGGTCTGGCCCCCGAGCAACCACTTAGACTGAGAAGAAGAACAAGGAATATGAGATACGTAGTGCCATTCCTATTTCTGCCTTTTAACCTCTGTTTTCTCATTTCATTCATCCTTATCTTCACCATAACAACCCTCAAAATTTAATTGCTAAGGTGTTCAGTATTGCAGGCAAAGTGCACAAGCTTCAAACCTATCAGAGATAGGCTCTCATTTTTAGCTATCGTTGCAAAGTCATTATACGCAATTAACATTATGTTCACGATAGAACAGAAGGATACTATTCGAACAGCCTAAATGTAAAAAGAACAGAACTCTACATTATGCCATACACCTTGAAGCATTAATATTCTATGCCCCTGTTACGTCTACATACTGTCAATCAAAATTGTAGAAGGTGCGGCAAGCACAATTGGTAAATTTCCTTGCCCGTTATTCGAGAGAAGAGAAAGTTCCGACAGCTGTTCTCGAAACACAACTTCTTTATGTTCTGTACTTTCTTTTAACGAATTTCCCAAAGAATTAATGCGATCATAATGAAGAAAAAACAGGCCGAGACTATTGGGAAAATCTCTATATTTCGAATAGGTCTTGGCACAATAGGACTCACTATTTTCCTCCAATTTTAGTCTTCACGGTAGTCCACACGTCACCCTGCAAGAGAAACCAGACGTTGAGAATTTTCTGTCGCAGTCGAAACGGCAGCTAAAAGTCTTTGCCAATCATAGGGCTTAGGAAGAATGGCAACCGGATTACCCTGGGACCCGAAAGAACGCTTGACGTTTGGAATTTCACTCGTGACTAATATGATTGGAGTCGTATGGTAGCGTGGATGTTCATTCATTAATTCAATGAGCTCTAGACCATTCATTCGAGGCATATTGAGATCGGTCAACACGAGATCAAAGGATGCACTCGCAAGCTTTTCCATCGCTGCCATTCCGTCTTCAGCCTCTTCACAAAAATAACTTCGCCCCTCCAGCATCGTCCTCAGAACAAGCCTATGGTCCTGTTCGTCGTCCACAATTAATATACGCTTCATGATATGATCTCCTTTGCTCAATGGGTTTTAAGCGACAAAAGATGTTTTATTGAGGTATCCATCAATCTCCATGCCAACTTCATGAAAACGTCAATACCTTTATTAAACAATAACTTACGATAAGTTTATTCAATTTTATCAATATAATCCTGATTAGACTTGGACAAAGTGTTCCAAGACTGTCTCAATGATGCTTTCTGAAACAGAGAGGGATTTTCAGAAAAGGGAAAAAGAGGGGAAAATGCCAAAAAGATCAGCTATGGCCGATTCAGTTAACTTCCTCATGTTTGAAATGGGGAATGACGCAGGGTGAGCTTGTATCCCGATACCTATGAGCAACATCATCACGAGGTTGGGGTACTCAACAAAGAGTGCTACCTCATCAAGCTCCCCAATACGGAGCCATCATACCCAAGACTCTCTCGATTGGAACGTATTGCGATTCGCTATAGAGGTCACAGTGATCTTGAACACTTCAACTACCGAAAGAAGACTGAACGTTGAGGTGTTCATCTCGCATGGGAGATTCTTGGGGGCAGAGACCAAAATGATCAAGAAACCAGGGCGAAAAGTGGTATCGAAAACAATTCAAATGAAACGCGAAGAGAGCATTCTCTTACATCTGAACCAGATAAAAGACCGACCGTAAAGTCAACGATTAAACCCTTATAGGAGTTTTTGCTACCGTTAACCAAAACTCGACAATGTTCTTAATCACTATCCAAAACTCGTTGAGGTCAGTGGGTTTCGTGACATAACAATTCGCATAAAGTTCATGAGCCTTCGAAATGTCCTCATCTAAGGAAGAGCTAGAAAGGACGACGACGGGGATTGATTGAAGTTCTTGGTCATTTTTTACTTCCGCAAGGACATCATGTCCATTTTTTTTTGGCAAATTAAGATCCAATAACATCAAGTCTGGTCGCGAAGCGCTTGAATGGAAACCCTGGCGACGCAAAAACGCTATGGCTTCCTCACCATCATTCACGACCGAAAGATGGGCCTGGACATTCACGTCCTTGAGGGCTTCTCGAGTTAACCGCACATCACCTTCATTATCTTCAACGAGAAGAATTTCCAACTTCCGTACCGCTGCAACAGCAACATCCTGCTGAGACGGCTTCGCCACAACAGCTTTACCGATTGCCTTAAACAATAATTCAAACTCAAAAGGTTTAGGTAATACCGTTTCTGCTCCGAGGCTTAAGGCCCGTGCTTGTATGCCTGAGGTGGAATGGGCGGTAATCATGATAACGGGAATATCTCGAGTAGACGGCGATTTTTTTAGATGCCCTAAAAACTCTAACCCATTCATTTCTGGCATTTCATAGTCAGTCAGTATGAGATCAGGCACCTTCTTCTGTACTTCTGCAAGCCCTTCAACCCCATTGCCGGCCTCAGTGCAATCCCACTCGAGTGTTTCAAGAAGTTCTCGAAGGATGAATCGATTAGATGCATGATCATCGACAATAAGGACATGTCTCATAGACAACCTCTCGCATAATATAAGCCAATCTAATCTTAAGGATAGAGACAAAGGAGCCTATTTTTCGTGAAAATAGAGCATTTCCTAAATTACTTTGAACCGCTGCTACTCTCTTGGACGTCAATTTCCTATCTGTTCCGTATTCCCTAAAGTAAAGAAAAAAGTTGAACCTTTATTGGGAGTAGAATCCACCCAAATTTTCCCCTTATGATCTTCGACGATGCGTTTACAAATCGCAAGACCAATCCCAGTACCAGAATAGATTTTCCGATTATGCAGTCGATGAAAGACATCAAAAATTTTAGCCAAATGAACTGGTTCAATACCGATTCCATTGTCTTGAACAAAAAATAGCCAGTCCGTCTCTCTTTGCTCTGCTCCAACTGTGACATAAGGGGTCGACGTTGCATCACAAAACTTGATGGCATTGGCAAGAAGATTTTGGAATACTTGTGTCAATCGGATCGGATCGGCTGGAACGGTTGGTAGAGAATCCCAGACAATCTGCGCATGGCGTTCATCGATTAATCTCTTCAAATTTCTGATGGTTTGAACGACAATTTCACTAACGTCGACCTGGGAGACTTGGAGTGCTTTCGTCCCAACTCTGGAATACTCCAAGAGATCACGAATGAGTGTTTGCATGCGACTGGCTCCATCCACTGCGTAGGCGATAAACTCATCAGCATCGTTGTCAAGCTTTCCCACATAACGTTTCTCGAGCAGTTTCGTGTAACTCGACACCATACGCAATGGCTCTTGCAAATCATGCGCAGCCATAGAGGCAAATTGCTGAAGATCCGCATTTGAACGAGCTAACTCGGCTCGTTGATGTAGACTTTCCATTTCTATGATTTTTCGATCAGTGATGTCCTCTATGATCGAGATATGAGAGGACGGGTCTTCTCCTGGTTGCCACATAGGTGAGACAAAGAGATTCGCCCAGATAATCGAGCCATCCTTACGTTTATAACGTCTTTCCATCGAAAACTTTTCAATCTCCCCACTCAACAAACGGGCCATGTTGTCTAAATCTTCCGGAAGATCGTCAGAATGAGTGACATTCTGAAATGTCCGTCCTAGCATCTCTTCTTGAGAATACCCGAGTATGTCACAATATCGTTGATTAATACGTACAAATTCCCCAGATTTGGAGGAAATTTGCGCCACGCCTACTGCCGCCTGTTCGAAAATGACACGAAATCTCTGTTCACTCTCTTTGAGTTCGCGAGTACGTTCTTCAACTCGTCTCTCAAGTTGGACATTCATCTCTCGTAATTCTTGTTGATTATTTGTGATCGTCTGTGCCATGGAATCAAAAGCATCACCAATGCGAGCAAGCTCATCCTGGCCATGCAAATAAGCACGAGCTTCGGTATCACCAGATCTAAACCGATTGACTGAATCGATGAGATGCTCAACACGTCGTGTGACGACGCGATGAAAGATGATTCCTAATACTCCAGCCAGTACAGCCAGACCAAGACCATATGCGATCGCTTGACGGTGAAGCGCAGTAACGGCGGATGTCTTGGCTTGACTCAAGGTGAGTCGTTGATAAAAAAACCCACACTGCGGAGGACGAAGCTCTCCCGCGACACCTGAACCACAAATATTGGCATACCCTGTCAATCTTTTAGTATCTTCGGTTAATCGGACAATCGCACCACCTGAGGCCTTAACTTGTTCAATCATTTTTTTGTCCAGCGGTGGTTTTAGCGATACCCAGGCTTCACCAATGTCAGCCAGACGGGACGAGGCAATGATGACGCCTGATGCATCCGTCAATAGTGCTAACTCATGTTCAGGAGCGGACCCCAAGGATGCAACCACACTCTGGGCGCCCTCTAAGTTTTCATCTCGAAGTAAAAGCTGCAGCACCCCTTGCAGTTGAGTCAACTCAGCTCGAAGACGGACAGATGCCTGCTGTTCCAGATTTTGAATGACCACAGGTTTCGTGGAAAAATACGTCAAGAGACCAATCAGGATCGCAAACCCTGTGAGGATGCCAATGACGAGATATCGTAGAGGATAACGCAAGGTAATATTCATGAGGAATCCTCATGAAACGCCGCAGCACTAAATAGTGAATCGAGGCTCACAGAGACTTGTAGTAACTCTTTATTAATCATGAGATCCTGGAGACCTTTAGCCAATATCCGTAATGCGGGTCTGCGTTCCTGGAGGAGCTTGTGATTTTCGACTCGATTCGGGAGTCGTAATCCTTTATAGCTTTTCAATAAATCATCCGGAGGAATTTTGAGTCGTTTCTGCATAAGGGTTGCCGCATCATGGGGGTGTGTAGTGAAATAGTCGAGCGCTCGAAACCACCCATTCACAACGTGACGCACATTATCTGGATGGGCAGAAAAATAGGCCTGATTCACGACTAAGACATTCACGATTTCACCAGGGATATCACGGCTCGTAAATAGCTCCTTCGCTCCCAGCGCAAGAAGTTGGGAACGTACCGGTTCGAAGGTAACGAGAGCATCAACTTCTCCTGCCTTATAGGCAGCCATATGTTCGCCCACCTCTAATCGCACAATAGAAATGTCGTCAAGAGACATTCCATGCTCTTCCAGCGCCCGTGAAACGAAATATGCGCCGAGCGCACTTGCTTCAACGCCTACACGCTTGCCAACCAGCGCAGAAAACTGAGAGATCTCTGGAGAACCTAAAATCACATCGCCTCCGTTCGAAATACTGGCGACCAAAAAGACCTGTACCGGTATTTGGCTCTCCAAAAGCAACAAGGTTTCGTCAAGCGTTAATGCAGCTGCCTCCAAAGCTTGATTACGAAAAGCACGAATTACTTCACTCGCCGAGAGATATTCAACCAGTTTTACGGATGTGGGGTCGAGATAACGTAATTCTCTGGCTAAATACAGAGGTTCATAACCAATCCAGACATTTGTACCTAGTCTTAAGGGAGGTTCTCGCTGCTCAATGCAAGACACCAACATGACCAACAACGTCAACAAGATCAGAAACCCAAACGCGAGTCTGCATCTCCAAGATGTCAAACAAATACTTGCAGATATCAGATAGCGGCTAGATTCAGAAGGGGCGAGCGGAACGATCTCCATGTAACGGCAACTCCTAGGAAATCAACCAACCATGGTCGTGCCAGCCGGTGCGGAAGATCTATGAAGGGATGATAGACAGCTACAGATTATAGAGTATCAACTCGACTTGTTAAAGAGATAATTCAGATAGAGGGTAACGTAAGATTCGTAGGACATACAAAATTGTTCACGGGTTTATTGGATGTCTTCGCTATGTATGCAACATGCAATTGAACATGAACGCTATCGACCCTGGAGAGGCTGGATTCATCCGTACTGGCCAAATGCTATGCCGCTCCTATGACTTCCGAAGTGCAATGTCCACAACGTGTGGCTTTGATCGGAATAGCCATTTGACAGAGCGGACAGTCTTTGGTGGTGGGTTCGGAAGGCTTTTCTTCTTCTTTCTTTTTCAAGGAATTCATCCATTTAATCATAAGGAAAATAGCAAAGGCCACGATCAAAAAATCGACCACGGTTTGAATGAAGCTCCCGTACTTGAGCAGCACAGGCTCACCATCAGGCCCCTGAGTCAACTGTATCGCCAAATTGCTAAAATCAACTCCTCCCAGGAGTACACCAATGGGTGGCATCAGCACATCACCAACAAAAGAGGCGACAATCTTGCCGAACGCACCCCCGATAATGATACCAACGGCCATGTCGACTACGTTCCCGCGCATCGCAAACTCTTTGAACTCCTGAAGCATAGCGCCCCCCTATGTGAAATGGTTGGAGATAGATGTGCAATTCACATTAAACTGTCGGTCATCGTCACGACTCATTACCGAAAATATTGAATTCCATTCTTTATGTCATGCGAATCACTATCCCCTTTTTTTTACTCCTAGTCAACCCTGAATAATGTTTTGGATCATCGTACAACTTGTACATGACATCATCAACACAACACTAAAGATGACAAACAGCGAAGCTGTCTACCCCATGTTTCTTCCTAACGACAAGCAAGGTGAATATCCGCCAGCTTACGCTGACGGTTTCATCACGGGTCAAGCTTCGCTTGGTCATTGCCTTCTTACGAAGACAATGACAGCGCTACATCCACCAGCTCACGCTGGCGGTCTTAATACGCAGATAAAAAAAGAGGAACGATTATTTTGAGTTGCTACAGCTCTACGGAAATGTACCCCCTCTATTGTCCATCCCCGCAAAAACTGTAACAGACTCTTGATAATCGTCCCTCAATGTGAATGACTTGCCCTAGCCTGTGCCTGAAGCTTCTATTCGCACGATGACAGACATAAAAATCTTCTTGAGTGCATTACGACAACACTGACGAGACCGCCATGCTCAGCTTCCGATAGTCAAGTGGCTTGCATAGCACCGTATCCACCCCCAACCGTTTGGCTTGCTCCGAATCATCATTATCGTCATCTCTCGTCATGAGAATTACTGGAATCTGAGTACCATTACATTCATCCCATACATTTTGGTGTAATGGTCTTTCAGTCATCATTAACATCTTGTAGTCCGCGATAATAAGACGAGATCGGTACGCATGTAGGTGGTCGATGGCCTCTTGTTCATGCATAACCTCCGTACAGGTGTATCCTTGGATTCGCAACATCCGACGAAGAAAGTGTCGCACCATCGGATCATCGTCGATAATGAGAATGTCATTCATAAGGTCAGCCTCGTAATTCACTGGTTCATATCTTGTTACATTCCGAATATCATTTTGTTCCATGGTTAACATTCTCATTCCTCCGGTTCACCGAACCATCGCCGCTCAAACTCTGATATACCAAATACAATGCCAAATTCATTCTCTATAAATATCAACAGTTTATAAATGTTTTTCCGTCTAAGAGTTCCTTGTGTGACACACTTTTTGAGACATTTCAGTGTCTCAAAAAGTGTGTCGGTACTCTCGAATGAAATTAGACTAGGTGACGTGGGAAGAGAAAGGCGTGTCGTGAATCAATCCTATGGTCGATTTCACACGACGACTAGTTGATATGGCTCAAACGACCATCACAAGTGTTTTAAAAACGAGCAGATCAATAATCAAACAGCAAGATTAAATTGATAGTAGTCAAGAGACAAATTCATAACCAATCGTAAGAAGGTACAGAAAGTCAGACTTCTTAAATCCAGGAGAAGGCGTCTTGTCATACCGCCAATTCATTTGGAGGCTTGAGATGAAGCTCTCCCAAATATTCAGTCGAATACCTTGCTGGCTCGTAATGTAATAATCACTTGAACTTTCTAGCGACGGAAAGCCTTGATGTTGATGGAAAAGCGTGACTGTGCTCAGAACTGGCCATAGAAAGTTAATAGCCCATCGACCGGTTATAAAATTTTTATCTTCGGCAACTTTGAAGTCCTCATTGAAAAATCCAATCCCAATCTCACCGTTGAGTTGCATCTCCCGAAAATACGGACTGGCGAAATCCCCGACTTCGATCAACTGATAACCTGGACCTGCGTTAATGGAAGTTCGAAGCTGAAGATCCTGAAACGTGTCTTGCTCAAAGATTGCGCTCGAATACGCGTAGAACCGTTTCGTGATAAAGAAGTCAAGCTTGATCGTCCCAAACGCGTTTCGAGCAATGACACGAGAGTTATCCTCACCATAAATCCATCGTCCAAAAATTGTCAGACGTAAGCGATCACTTCGAGCAGTAAGCTCTCCAAGAAGGCTGGCATTTTTTAGTTTCGTGTTTCCAGAATTTATCGAACCTCCAAAGCTTATATTGCCTGTATATACCACAGCCTTCTTTTCCGGAGGATTGACGGCAAGAACTGAGTCCGTACTTAGAGGGAGAGGACGTTCTAGCAATGTGGTCTGCATCTGAAGGGTCCCTGGTTCAACCATGCTTGGCTTTCCCTTCAGAATAATCCCATCATCCAAGACTAAAGTCATGGGTTCTTCAGAGGTTAACCCAGCAACCTCACTCCAATTGATAACAATCGGATCTTCTTCACTAAACGCAGTTTGAACTTTGAGCTTCCCTTCGGTCATTTCAATGATTTCACCAAATACACGACTCCCGTCTTTTAAATCAATCTGGGCGAGCACCCCAGCATAGGCCATCGTCGCAACCTGCATGACCATGAGCATGCCAAGTACACCTACAATCTTTTGATACATAACACCTCCTGTGTTAATGACTCGAGTCACTTCAATTTCTCGTTTTCCTTTGTATCACGTGCCACGCCTCAATTCTCTATAAAATCAAAGGGGGCTGTTCCGTACACAAGATGAATCAGAAGTCCTTCAATAAAACAGGTCAAAGACTTCCTTCTACAGGAATCCTGTCATGGATTATTCTTTTGACGGAAGTCCAAGACTCTCTAAGCGGCGATAGAGTGTCGATCGACTCATGCCGAGTATTCTCGCAGCCTCTGCACGCTTCCCTTTTGCGTATTTGAGCGCAGCGAGGACTTTCTGCTTTTCATCAAGCTCAGGCTCATCACTCAGGGGAGAAACAACACCTACTGGTTCAAAACATTCTGGTGGAAGGTCTGACAGTTGAATCACCGATCCATGACAATGAATGATGGCATAGTCCAATGCGCTCTTAAGCTCACGAACGTTCCCCGGCCATCGATACTTTATGAGCCTCTGAATCGTTTCATCGCTAATATCTTGGATGTCATTTTTTTTCGTCTCAGCACGGGATTGTCTAAAAAAGACTTCAGTTAACAAAGGAATGTCTTCTCGTCGATCACGTAAAGCCGGGAGATGTAATCTCGCGACTCTGATACGATACAGGAGATCAGAACGGAACTGCCCCGTATTGACAAGATCTTGAAGATTTTGATGAGTGGCCGTAACGACACGTACATCTACCTTTCGAGGGTGGGATTCGCCCAATCGCACGATTTCCTTTTCTTGCAGCACCCGGAGAAGCGTCGTTTGAATGGATAAAGGCATATCCCCAATTTCATCAAGAAATAATGTCCCGAAATTGGCCGCTTCAAAAAACCCTTGATGATCATGAGTCGCCCCTGTAAATGCGCCACGTTTATGCCCGAACAATTGGCTTCCAAGAAGCGAGTCAGTGAGTCCAGCACAGTTCACCGCGACAAACGGATAATCTTTTCGAGGACTCGCTTGGTGAATGGCACGAGCCACAAGCTCCTTTCCCGTTCCGGTTTCGCCTTCAATCAAGACCGTCGCCTCAACAGGGGCAATATCCTGAATGCGTTTATACACCTCTGTCATCGCCGAACTTTTTCCGACTAGATCAAAAAACTGATTCTTTTGAGTGAGTAAGCCTCGAAGATCTTGAACTTCTGTCACGTCATACAAGAAAAAAATCATTCTCGCAGAATCTCGTGGATCTTGCTGTATATCGATCTCGAGAGAAACACGTCTTCCCTTTCCTTGCTCTATCACAACCGGCAACTTCGTTCGCTGCTCCATAGGACGTTGCAACATGTCTCGGATCGGAATTTTATCTTCTTCAGTAAATGCTGATATCTCACTCCATTTCTGACCAACCGTCCTTACCTCAGTTGTTTTCAATAACTTTTGAGCAGCAGAACTCATGAATGTGACGACACCTGCAGCATCGGTCATGATCGTTCCTAATTCTAAACGATCCAGCACTGCGACTAAGTCATCCCGAAGTCGTTCACTCTGCTCGAGCTTCCCTCCTAGCACCTGCTCAACCTGTTTTTGTTCCATCATGGCTTGATGATGCTGTAGCCCGCTTTCTCGAGCAGTTTGAAGTACAGCTTGTAATCCAAGGCTCCCTGCTCCAACCCGTTGAATGATCAGGAGCTTCATCTTGTCACCTGCAAGGGCCATCGCTTCAAATTGATAATCATCCCCATCAGCGCCTTGCTCACACCATAGTTCCGACGAGAGTCTTCCGTTTCGCTCGATATCGAGAAACTCTTGGGCTTCAGGCAAAAAACTCTGAAGAAACGGTGACTGTAAGCACCGTTGGATGTCTGTTAATTTCTTATGAGTTTCTCCTGAAAAGATACGATACCAATGAGGGATTGGTCCGATGAGCTGAAAGGAACGTGTTCTTTCCTCTCGTTGTAATACAAGGATATTCAGAGCTTCCATAAGCCCAGCAATCAGGGACGGATTATCCATTATGGATGCACATTAAATTGAGGGTGTTGATAATTCATGCCTTTAGACATTCTCAGAAAGGCAATGAGCAAAGATGCTTCCTTCTTCTTACACAGTTAATAGGAAGATCAAAACGATGAGGGAAAATTTTGGACCTATGACTGTTGATAGGCCAACTGCTGCGCTCGCTGTTGCTGTATCGCTTCTTTCGTTGCATCGAGTAATAACACCCAGTCTCCGATCTCTCCAGGAAGCAAGTGAAGGTCTGCGAACTGCATCGTCGTAAATTGAATGAATGGAATGATAACAGGCTGGTCATCTAGCGGAAGAAGTCCATGTAAAAAACAAATGTTCTCTTTAATATACTGACCCTTTTGATAAGCATGAAGCCCATAGTGGGCCAAGTCACCCCCGGTCTCAAGAACACAACAATTCTTACTGACATGCAAATACCCTGGATATCGACTTTCAATCATGTGTCGATAAAGATACGTCCATATGGGAATGGGATAGGAAACCATTTATCGATTGTCAATCTGCTTTGCCAGGGTTAAAAATGCTGCTTCGACTCCTTCACCGGTTTTGGCGCTTCCTTCTATCACTTCCCAACCTCGAGCTTCTAAACTCGTTATGGCTTCTTTTCCAATTTCCCATTGACTAGATAGATCCGCTTTATTGATCACGACGACAAAAGGAACGTCTCCGAGAATTTCTTGAGCCATTCGCTGAAGATTTTCAACAACCTCGAGCGTTCGTTTGCGAGTTCCGTCCACCACAAGCAGATATCCTGATGATCCTCGCAAATATGATGCCCGAATTTTTTGAAATTCATCCTCACCATGTAAGTCCCAGAGAATCAGCGTCATCTCTTTTCCATCGATCTCAACGACCTTTTTATCGATTTTTACCCCAACAGTCGTATGATATTTCTCAGAAAATATTCTGGAGACATATTGACTGACAAGGCTTGTCTTCCCTACGGCAAAGGCGCCTAACATACAAATCTTACGTTGAATCATTGTCATTGTGCCAGCCCTTTCCAATTGCAGATCTATCTTCTAAATAATGTCAGAAGCGATACATGAGGACTAGGACTGAAGGGCAGGATCTACTTCTGCACCATCAGGCATATCACTTTCTCATTCTAGGGGTACGACAATCGTGCGTGTAAGGTGGTTCAATGACAGAGCGTCGATATAACGTTCGAGCTCCGAGCTTGCACGACTTATTTGGTAATTAAGAACCATATTCGCCTGAATGACCTCAGATCTCGAGTCTCACCTTTTTCAAACAAGAACATTACCTTGCTGAATGGCCGTTGAAATGGTTAACGGTTCGGCATCATCAGTCCCAGACAATCGTGCACTTCCTCTCTTAAATATAACCTACTGACGTTCTAGTCCATTTCGAAATGTGTCAAATAGTGTCGCAGCTGTGTCAATGAGATGTTTCGTCACAACCTTTGCAATCCTGGCATACGGGTTCGAATTGTGCTTGACGATAGACCTTTAGAAGACAACGAGTCACTTCAAACGTACTCTGATCTCCAGAGAAGGCTTCAAAAGCATCAAGAAATTAAACGTGAACCGTCGCAAGAACCCACTGAAACCCTTCTCGCATTAATACCCCGCCAATAGCCTTGTTCTCTCTAATCAGCAAGCTCTGAAACCCTTAAGTATTTCAACGAATTGGATAGGGCCTCTCCAAATGAATCACGCACAAAACCTTAAATGGCTAGTGACATCTCAGAAACAATCTCTTCATCTCGAATCGATCCCATAGGACAATCAATATCCATCAATTGAGAGGATTACTCTTTGGTGGGTAGCTTAAAATCATTATTAAGTCGTAAGGCTGATTCCATGAACATCTCGGCCAAAGATGCCCGATCAAGCTTTTCTCCGCGTAATTCCTCAATAGCCTTTTCCAACCTCATCGAAAGGTTAGTGTTCTTTTGTTGGATTTCTTGAGACAAGTTTTTATGCTGGTCCAACACTTGTTGCCGCAATTCTCGATGTCCTTGGTTAGTTTGATCATCAAGTTGAACGATACGAGCCTGAATTTGCTTGCTGAGATCACTTAATTCATGACCGAACACTCTCATCGCTTCCGATTTTTCATTATGTTCAGTCTTCATCCGCTCAGTTAACGATTCCACTTCTTTTCTGACATACATTTCTAGTGAATCAAAATGGCTTTTGAGATCGTTTCGTAATTCGGTCGCCTCCTTAAGCAACCGCTCCTCTAATCGGGCAAACCGTTTTTCATATTCACGGCTTTGTGCACCAAATAAAATATCTCGGACCTTATCTAAATTGCCAGACCCCGATGAGGGGTTATCTTCAAAGGTTTTCATATCCGTATCATCGCTCTCCGATTTTCGCGCTTCTACGGAAACCTTCAATTGACCTGACTCTTTTTGACGAGTTGGGTTCATAATCATGCCCCCTTAGCTGAAATTTGACCAGGTTACAGGCTTAATCCTGTATTGTCTTGATAATTTACATGAGATGAGCAAACAGCCTTGCCGATCTCGTCTCACTGAGGGGATCCCGTAACCTGACAATTGATTTGCAAGGCTTAAAACGAGAAAGTATCCTATCACTTAAGGGTTATGGGTACAAGCAGCGGGAACAGCTAAGAGCAGGACTTATCATAACAAGTAACATTGGAGAGGAACTAGCATAAGACAGCCTATGCCCCATGACGCATTTTCTGCGGAGACAGTCTAATACAATGATCAAAATCTCAGACTGGAAGGGAGAGAGCAGACGGTAGTGGAAGCTCTCAACACCAACTGACACCGAACCTTCACCCAACCTCTTGCAAGCTGCAAGAGG
This sequence comes from Nitrospirales bacterium, assembly GCA_965223675.1. Lineage (GTDB taxonomy): Bacteria > Nitrospirota > Nitrospiria > Nitrospirales > UBA8639 > JAGQKC01. The sequence goes on from OZ245013.1 coordinate 2,487,004, forward strand.
AATTTGATTACAGGTCCGCATAAGACGCGATAGTTCTTTGCTTTGAAGGCTATTGACCTTTTTGATGAGGGTTGAGACTTATTGATCAGCGACCAAGATTTCAAACTTGAGGTGGCCTAGCACACGATAGTTCCAATTTATTGTGGCTCTTGACGTCCTCGTATAACTTGGCCAGGGAATTGTCAGTGTAAGGGATCAAATTACCGGTGTATTAGCTAGGGCATGGCAGTTCTGAGTGGCCCATGCCATTGAAGCCAGTCATTCAATTAATAGGCACCAGCAGTTCAAAACCTCTAATGACAGATGCCCTAGTCGACGGTAAAGGATTTTCCTAAAAGCTGTTGATGCCCCATTCACATTGATTGCATCACTGCAGAAAGAGGAGTGTGATTACAGGTCAACTAGTCACCTTCGGGTTCGCTGCTACCATGTTTGTGAGTCACCTGATCCTCTTCAAAAAGCTCAGCCATTTCCTCAGCGATCATATCTCGATCATTTGGCACTGAGACAACATTCAGCTCTTTGCGAGACTTGGCATCTTTCTCAGGAGTTGATGGAGGGGAGGGATTAGGGTCTTGGTCAGATGATGGGGTGTCTTTTTTGTTTTCCATGTTGTCCTTATTCCTAGTCAACAAACATGTAGTAGCTATTCAAATGCCTCAAGCGAAGAACGTTCCGGGAATTCCTTCTGACAATTTTGGCATGTCACAAAATAAATAGATTCACGAACCGACATGACAATCCGAAAATTCAGGGTCACTCCACGCTGCTCACAATGCGGGCACGAAATATCCCGAAGTCGATAGGGAACATCCGGCTGTGTCCGAAGATAAAATTCCATATCTGTGTGGACGGGAAACGTGTAGTAACAATCACGGCAGATTGCCTTCCATTCATCACCATCCTGAACCGTTCGACTGTCAATGCCAAATCGATTGGACTTACAGATCGCGCACTTGACTGTTCCAAGCCGTTCTTCAACTTCTTGGACCGTCATTGGTACGACGCCTCAAAATATGAAGCAGACATCACAGGTTCTATACAGCATTGGGGTAGTTGTTTACACTCCATATTTATAGTATAGGTGTCCTGTGTGCCTTCTGCAACTGATTCTGACAGTTTTGCGCTGAAAGTATATTATTCACTCCTGGCAATAATACATACAATGTTACTCCGTTGAACGCTTGCGTGACTTCCTGTAACCGAGCTACAACGGAATAATTGATCAAATTTTAGCATGTAACTGAGGAAACAGCTTTTCATGGACAACATTCTTGGTTCATTGTACATCGGAAACATCGATGATGCTCACACTCCACCATCTGTGATTTCTGCCTTGCTCTGGACCGCTCTTGAAAGTAAATTAGATCCACCACCAAAGGATATTGTTTTAGGCAGGATCCCGCTCCGCGAATATACCGAGGCCGTACCGATGGACATTGATTCTGCTATCACCTGGCTTGAGCAACATTTACCGAAACATCAGATTTTGGTCGCCTGCCGGGCTGGGATGGGACGATCGGTTTCGGTCATCGTTGCCTATTTGTGTTGTGTTCAAGGAATGAGTTATGAGAAAGCTGTAGCCTTTCTCCGGGAACGCAGGGAAGGCACAACTCCCCTTCCGCGACTCGAACACACGATTGAAAAGGTTAAACAGAGACGAGAAGCCCAACGCAAGCTGAGTTCATGAGTCAATTTTCCCCTGCAAGAGAAGACCTCCAACACTCTACGTCCATGTCCATGTCTACTCTTAATCTCATGCCTCACAAAAGAACCAGGGGAAAAGGTACGGCAACACTGTTGTAGGGCTTTTTCAGTAGACCACGCCAAAAGATCTCATGCCTGAACTTCCAGAAGTCGAGGTTATTCTCCATCAACTTCGTTTGAATATACCTGGAAGTACCATTAAACAGATTCACGTGAGACGGTCAGATATCATCCGTATGGGCCTCACGTCTCAAACATGGTACCGAGATTCACGGATTACAGACGTGACCCGTATCGGGAAAAGCCTGATCTTTACTTGTCAGAGAGACCAACACACACGATATATTCTTGCAGAACTTGGAATGACAGGACTCTTTCTCTTTCAATCTTCCAGTCATGGTTATGAGAAACATATTCACCTGACGTTCTCGTTGCACGAATCAAAAGAATCTATATTGCACTATTGGAACCCAAGACGATTTGGGCGGATCTATCTATTTGACGACCAACAACTGCAGTATTTTACGAACCGACGTTTTGGACCAGATCCACTCTCATTAACTTTAGAAAATTTCTACCATCTCGTCCACAAGACGCGCGGAAGGGTAAAAGCCTGCTTATTGAATCAGCATAAACTCTCGGGAATTGGGAATATCTATGCCAACGAAATTCTATTCGACGCCAACATTCACCCCCACGCTCGAGGGGATCAGTTATCAAGAGCTTCGATTGCCCGGCTCTATGAATCGACTCAAGCGATTCTTCAAAAAGCCATTACCTGTGGCGGGTCGTCTATTCGGGACTTTCGAGCACCTGACGGACGGCAAGGCCGTTTTCAAGAGCAGCATGTCGTCTATCAAAAAACCGGCATACCCTGTCCCCGCGGTTGTGTAAACCCTATCAAACGTCTCTCCTCTGAACGCAGTTCTTTCTTCTGCTCAATCTGCCAGAAACGATCATAAATATCGCCTCCCTACTGTTAACGAAGCTGTAGTAGCCTCTACAAACTCATTAAGTATCAAGGAAAACCGAATGTCTGTGTTGCCGCACTTCCATTACTGATTACTTACTATCAACACGTATCGTTTTCGATACGTATCTGTATCCATCAGGATATATGCCGACTCCTTTTTTCTGTCTTAAAACTGAAATTCTATGATTTCCCGTGAAAAATCATACTATTTTTGGCCTTAACCATCGCAGGCTTACATATTGCTTTTTACATAAACTCTATGAACGTACTGCGTACTACACAATCAACTTACGATGAAGAACCCTTCAAAGGTGGTACGGATCAGAATACTGCAAATGCTGCGAACTCCCCTATGGTGCGGGCAAGTCAACAAGATTCTCAAAGTGTAAGAAGAGAGGGAACTGAGGAAATTCGATTCCGTCATCTTCTTGACAAGATTTCCAAGGGTGAGGAACAAGCACTTACAGAATTCTATGAGGTCTTCGAATCGCGAATTTATGCCTTTATCCTGAGTCGGCTTCACGATTCATTTGAGGCCTCGGACATACTCAACGAAGTCATGTGGGAGGTATGGCGTGGGGCTATGCGATTTGACGGACGAGCCTCTGTGTTGACTTGGGTTTTCAGTATCACGAATCATAAGATCATTGACCGATTACGATCCAATTGCAAATATGAAGTAGGGGAGCTGAGCTCAGAGATTCCTGATGAATATAGCCAAAGCCTTGATGACATGGTAAACGTCAAACAAGAGGGCGAACACCTTCGTCATTGGCTTAGCAAACTCTCCGACGTTCATCGTCAAGTCATTCATTTAGCCTTCTTTGAAGATTTTTCCCAAAAGGAAATTAGTGAAATCATTGGTTGTCCAGAGGGAACCGTCAGGGCACGAATGTTCTACGCCAAGCGAGCTCTTAAACAATACTTAGAGAACGATGTGAAAAGAGATTAACAACTTATGCCTGCTAACTCCGTTCAGGAAAATCCACATCCCGACAATTTATTGCCCTGGTTCGTCAACAACACCCTTTCTTTACCTCAACACAATCAGGTGGGCGAACACCTCCAACATTGTCAGCGGTGTCAGAATGAAGTCACTTTGTTACAACAAATGCGGCAAGCTGTAAAGGCAGCTCCAAATCAGCCGCCAGGAGAATTAGGGTTGAATCGGTTGCTGAAGAAGGTGCAAGCTGAAAAAAAGATAGACCAAGCTCTACAAGAGACACAATCTGGATCGTGGTCGAGAGATTTCGCAATCGCAGCATCGTTGCTGATTCTGTTACAAGCAGGACTCCTGATTGATGCCTGGTTTTTATCAAAACCCCTCATTCCGTTAGCTGGACTTCAAGAGCACGGGATTGTTCTACAAGTGTCGTTTGTCCCAACGGCAACAGAGGAACAGATACGCGAGACTGTCAGCACAGTTCATGGATCCTTTATCGATGGGCCAGGTCAATTGGGCATTTATCGTATTCGCCTCAATCGCTTGCCTCAAGACAAAATTGACGTCGAAGAAACCATTAAACGGCTCCGTCAACAGAAAGAAGTTGTCCATCACGCGGCAAAAGATTATTAGACAAATCCAACTTGTCCTCTCACTCGAATTTACTCCATTAACACTCAAAATCTTCACCTCTGAGAAAATCGTCGTTCGCTAGTTGTATGTGCTACGGCGCTCATCGCGAAAAAATCTCTTGTGCCATTCAACGTTTTCCTTTCGCTTAACGACTAACGAGCGGAAGGAAAAAACAGATGATAACGGGTCATGACCACTACCATAGTTAAGAAAAGATTAGGTGAAAAAAGAGCATCTGACTTTCTTAATAAATTTACGAATCGGTTGGTAACAGAAAAATGCATCTCAAGAATGTATCGGCATGTAACTGTTGCCACAAGGAGGTATTCTCATGAAGACTCGATCGCACATGCTCATTGCTGTATTAACGGTTTTCTTGTTGGCCCCCAATGCCATGGCACTGAAAAAAAAGCAGTTACCTGGTAGTGGAGAAGTCCCAATTTTAGTTAACATTCCCCCGCTTGTTGCTCCGCATATCAAATTTACAGAGAGAACTGCAAACACAATCTCGCTTGAATGGGTGGATATTAACGAAGAAGAAGATGGATATCAGTTGCTACGACAGAATTTAGACACTGGACAGTGGTCATATGTGTCCAGCTGGGGAGAAGGAAACGGCACGATATCGTACGACGATACCGCATTGAATGCCGACACGCGCTACTGTTATAGCGTCCGCGTCTTTAACCAGAAAGATGGGGAATTCTTGTCGAGTCCTCGATGTGCATACACTAGAGATGGGAACGCATACGAGGTTTGGCGAGCCCAATTGTTGGTGATGACGGCAGACGTCAAGGACGCAAATACCAAAGAGCGAAAAAACGGTGTTCATATCAGACTCAATGAGGTCTTTCAATACAACATTCCGTCGGGTAATGGTACGTGGCTCGACTACGGCCGCAATGACTTCGAGAAAGGGGACACCTTCACTTACGATCTCAATTTGAACGACGTTGACGAGCTTGGGGATATTACTCAAATAGGCATCTATCACGAAGGTGACGATGGATGGTGTATCGAACGACTGGCGTTGGTGGTCAACGGGCTTGAGGTCTATAACATCAGCTTTGGGTCTACACCATCCACCTGCCAGTGGTTAGACACAGAGGCCGGGAAGTCTTCGTCTTACGTCATCTCACATGACGACTTGCGCGCGCATCCCAAATGGTCATCTTACAACGAAGATGCTGCTCGTTTGCTCTTGCTAGTAAATCAGGGCATCCCTCAAGCTGAGTTAGAAAGCCGTATCGAAGCAAAAGTAGGAGACAATATCCATGGCACCAAAGCTTACTGGGGACATCTCCATGGCCCTGCTGTCGAAGCGAAAAAAGGGTGTCCACTTGAAGAACAGAGCTGCTCAACGGTCCACCTTGACCTTGACCTCGCCGCAGACATCAATAATTGGTGGGATCCCGCAGTTGATGTTGATTTTGACTTAATGATCAGCTGCATGGGCGGTGAATTGTCGATCGAAGCAATGAACGTCGATATCGATGTAGATTCGAAGTGGTATTCGGAACTTCTAAGTCTTGGAATCATTAACGTTATCGATGGAATCGCAGAAGACCGTGTGAGAGAAATTTGGCCGCCCATCATGGAAAGTTTTAATTTTCAGAATTGTCCAAGTTTCAATGTAGAGAATGACGGAAGCATTCGAATTGTAGAACAAGCCACTAGCCCTCAAGTCTCCATACCAAGCCCAGGTAATCAAGTCGTGAAGCCAGACGACTCTGGAGGCTTTCAATTACCCACAAGGGTAGTCCCAAGCATCAAAGCTCAACAGTTGCCACGGTAGCGTGATGGATTGATGAGAACCGACAAAAGAAGGTCCCATAAAGGGCCTTCTTTTGTCGTCGATGATCTGTGCAGGAAATTCCAATAAAATAAAAGGAAACGCAAAGCCCTGCCTGACAGAAGATGTGACGAAAAAACGACACTTCGATCTTGAATTTTCTAGCAACAGGAGTTCGTGAACATTTTGTTGATTGATACTGGCCCACTGGTCGCCTATTTCGATTACAACGCCTCTCTACCCGACATACGTATCCACTATCCATAAAAATTACTTCATTTAGCAAGCGAGCGCCCTAATCTCTATCTTAACTCATACCCATATGTGTATAAAATTAATAGGGCCGTATCAATCTAACTCCAGTGCTTATGTCATCCGCAGATTTCCACTCCCTTACGTAGCGTCAAATGTCTTCGGTTCGTAGACAATACCGTCCTGGATTCAACGTTTTACATCCGTTCTTAGGAAAATCGTTAGCCAACCAGAATCTTGTCTCCTCCATGACCCTCTGTTAGACTTGTTTTCTAGATCCATCAACAAAGGAGAAATGGCTCGAATCGCCACGTGAGAAAACTAAAGCTGAAAGAGGGAGTTGATCTCGCCAACCTGTTTGGTCCCCATGATTTACATTTACGGATGATTGAAGGAGAACTCCAAATCGACATGACGGCACGAGGCGATGAAATTATTTTGGATGGGCAACCAGATGCCGTATTGCGAGCAGAGCGAATTCTGCATGAATTGGGAGAGTGGACTCGAGATTATTATGAATTGAAACCCGACGACATTACTCGAGCCCTTCGTGCCACAGAAACAGAAACGGAGAACCCTCTCACGAAGTTTTCACTCAATCCCACCCTCGCCAGTGCCACCACAAAAAAAGGAGGCATTGTACCGAAATCACCCGCTCAGCAATCCTATATTGAGGCCATTCAACAGTATGATTTAGTCATTGCGATTGGTCCGGCCGGAACGGGAAAAACGTATCTAGCCATGGCCATGGCCTTAGCCGCATTTAATAAGCGAGAAGTAAGTCGAATAGTTCTTGCACGCCCTGCAGTAGAGGCAGGAGAGCGGTTAGGATTTTTACCGGGAGATATGATTGCGAAAGTCCATCCCTATCTTCGTCCCTTATACGACGCGTTGTACAGCATGATGGATATAGAACGAGCCAATCGTTTAGTTGAGCGAGGAGAGATTGAGATTGCGCCCTTAGCCTTCATGCGAGGACGAACATTGAATGATGCCTTCGTTATTTTGGATGAATCTCAGAATGCCACGGCAGAACAAATGAAAATGTTCTTAACAAGGTTAGGAACGAACTCCAAAGCCATCGTCACCGGAGATGTCACACAAGTCGATTTACCTTCGACACAAACCTCTGGCCTTGTCCAAATTGCTCAAGTACTTCAGGACATCGAGGATATCAAGTTTATTCACTTTTCCGAACGAGATGTGGTAAGACATCCACTAGTTCGAGCGATCATTAAAGCCTATGATGAATACGGACAAAAGGATTCTCACATACAAGAAACCTCATGATCCTCAGTTACATGCAAAACTCCAGAAAATATAAATATATGATAACCACTCCTCCCAGTCAGCCTCCGAGAATTCGCCCACACTAATGTCCGTTCTCCTCCGTTCTCGGCTCCGCCAAAGAAGGATTCACGAACAAGCTCTTCGAACCGTCGCTCAAAAAATTCTTGCTTACTCAGGCGTCCCGGACGCTGAACTCAGCCTTGAATTAGTTGGAAATACACGAATGCAGACCTTGAATCAACACTATCGCTGCAAAAATAGCCCTACTGACGTTCTCGCATTTCCATTGCGGGAAGGCCCTGGCCCGTACACTTCGCTGTTGGGAGATGTTGTAATTTCTGTGCCTATGGCTGAAACTCAGGCCGCTACATACGGACATTCGGTTGATAGAGAGATGCTACAATTGCTGATACATGGTATTTTGCATTTAGTGGGCTATGACCATGAACGTAGTCACTCAGAAGCCCTGCGCATGCGTCGCAAGGAACACGCGATTTTAAAACGCCTTCACCCAATTCCCAAAATTCTGAAGAAGCGAATGAAAAACTGATGACAGAGATTCAGTTGTCAAACTCTCTACTATATTCAACATGATACTTAAGATTTCTCTGCTTACATTTAAAGGTTAACCATGGGATGGTTTCAACGATTACAAGACGGACTCACGAAAACTCGCAAGAGCGTTCAAGGATCCCTAAAACGTTTGGTGGGGTCAGGACTAGATCCAGCAGTTTTGGAAGAAGTTGAAGAAGCCCTGCTCGGAGCCGATGTCGGCGTACGTGTCGTAGATCGTTTAATGGAACAGATCAAAACTGAGGGTGTGAATACCGACTCTGATGATCCACTCAAGCCGTTCAAAGATTCACTCCTCGAAATTTTTGAACCCATTCAGTCAGATTCTCTCGATGTGTTAATTCAACAGGGACCGCGTCCATATGTCCTCTTAGCTGTTGGCATCAATGGAGTCGGAAAAACCACGACAGTCGCGAAGCTGGGAAAGCGGTTTCAACAATCTGGACTCCAATCGTTATTCGTCGCCGCTGATACGTTTCGCGCTGCCGCCACTGAGCAACTGGTGATATGGGGAGACCGGATTGGAGTTGACGTGATTCGCCACCAACAAGGCGCAGACCCCGCAGCCGTCGTCTATGACGGTATTGCGGCCGCGAAAGCACGGAAAAGTGACGTCGTCTTAATCGATACCGCTGGTCGTCTTCATACCAAGATCAATCTCATGCAAGAACTCGAGAAGATGAAGCGGGTGATTACACGAGAACTCCCAGGGGCTCCACACGAAGTGCTGCTCATTCTCGATGGAACATTAGGGCAAAATACTATTGCTCAAGCGAAACACTTTCACGAATCGCTTGGAGTCACAGGACTTGCGCTCACCAAACTAGATGGCACCGCTCGAGGAGGCGTCGTGGTAGCGATTGCGGATGAACTCAAAATCCCTATTCGACTTATAGGCGTCGGGGAAGGAGAAGACGACCTACAAAATTTCAAGCCCCAGGAATTTATCGATGCTCTTCTGCAGATCGAAGGCTGATACACTCACGATCTAACCTTTACTTTCTTGAGATCTTGTCATGTTTTTAATTTTCCGAGTAAAAAATCTTTCCCAGCTTCATCTTCCAATCGTTCTCTTTATGATGGGACTGACCCTATTTTTTACACAGTGTGACTCGGTCTGGGGGAGTCAACCTTTGATCCCCAATCATCATTTGACAATTACGCTTCAGCCAAAAGGGCATAACCTCACCGCTCAAGATATCATAACGTTTCACAATCCTTCTGCTTTACCACCAGTTCTTGAGCTTACCCTGAATCAACATCTCGTCATTGATGAGATTCTTCTCAATAACTCTGTAATTTCACTTCCCCAGACTACCAATCGACCGCAATCCAAATTGGATGGACAGCGAATTCATATTTCTCTTGAAGACCTCAATAACAAGACTTCTTCTCCGACCATCACCATTCGTTACCATGGCATGATTGCAGATCGACCCCAAGGCACCCTGGGACTCCGATTTACCAAGCCAGATAAGACCACCGGGTATATCGGTCCTGAAGGTGTGTATTTGACATCTGAAACGCAATGGTACCCAACCATCTCAGAGACCCTGGCAACTTTTCAGGTAGAGTCAACAGTCCCTTTCGGGTGGGAAACCGTCACACAGGGGAAAGAAAGATCGCGTGTTGCATCTCAAAACCATACGATGTCTAAATGGGACATACCCAGTCATAGTGAAGCGCTCACCTTAGTCGCCAATCGTTTTGTCAAACAGGAGAGGATATGGAATGGCATTACCATGGCCACATATTTATTTCCTGAAGATGCCAGTCTGTCTGAGCAGTACCTCGATGCAACAGCAAAATATTTAGACATCTATACAAAACTATTAGGCCCCTACCCGTTTTCTAAATTTGCTGTGGTTGAAAACTTTTTCCCAGCAGGAATTGGTCTTCCATCCTACACATTACTGGGAAACCGTATTATCAAACGCGGCTATACTCAGCCTTACTCTCTGGGTCATGAAATTGTTCATTCATGGTTTGGCAACTCTGTCTTTAACCGGTTCTCAACAGGAAATTGGGTCGAAGGCCTGACAACATACCTTGCAAACTATTATTATGAAGAACTTCATGCATCAGCTGACACGTCTAAAAAAAACCGTCAGCACATGATGTATGAATATAATCTCTATGGGACGCAAGCGCAGGAATATCCAATCAGAAAATTTCATCATAAGGAAAGCCGAATCGATAATGCTATAGGCTATCAAAAAACTGCCATGCTTTTTCATATGCTACGACAGGAAGTAGGTGACAAGAACTTTTTTACGAGCATTCGTAGCCTTGTAAAAGAGGGAACAGGGAGACATGCTGATTGGCATACTCTTCAACAAATTTTCAACAAGACTTCGGGAAGAGATCTCAGCTGGTTTTTTGAACAATGGGTAGAGAGAGTAGGCGCTCCTTCTATAAAAATCCTAAAGACCGGCATACAGGAAGATCGCAACCATCTAGGTGAATTTCTTGTGAATATGTCTCTCGTACAGCAAAAACCCCATTATCGCCTTCGACTTCCTATGACTATGCATCTTGCCGATGGGACAAAACACAAGGCTGTCATGACAATGATTGATCAGGAACAAACCTACAAACTGTCAGTTCCGGCTCGACCCACCCGCCTGGTCATCGATCCAGAATTTATGGTCTTGCGCAGACTTAGTCGAAGTCAAATCCCTCCCATGCTCAATGCTTGGGTCACCGACCCAAAGCAGCGAGTAATTTTAGTTCAAAAAAATACAGAGGAAGAACGAGAGGCATATCAGGCAGTCCTCCATCGTTTACGCGCACAAGATTCTGCTCCTGAACCTGAATCGGACATTCATGCATCGTTCTCGGACACCTCGGTACTCTTGCTCGGCAACCCTCTTTACAGTACTCTTGCACAACCGACACTGGCGGGCTGCGGAGGTTCTGTTGAACTCGGTGAGAATTTAATCGCAATTCAGGGAAAAAAGTTTGAAGGACCTGACATTGCCTGGCTTATTTCATGTCCACACCCCAATAATCCCAATCATGTGGTAAGCGCCTTTTACGGATTTTCCCCAACGGCCATTTCACGCGTTGCGAGACTCTTATTTTTTTATGGGTGGGATAGCTACCTAGTTTTTCAAAATGGAAGAGTACTCACACGAGGACTCTTTAAACCCTCAATCAAACATCTCGAAGTCTTATTGGATGCAGCCTAAGGAGAATCCATTGTACGCATTCCAGATGGTTACGCAAAGAATTGCTTCAGCTACTTGCTTCAACATCATCTTGTTGCTTGTGCCTTGTATTTCCTTTGCAGTGGCACAAACTCAGACAGCAATACCATCGTCTGCAGAACCACACCTCAAAAATATCCGCCAACTCACGACCGGCGGCAAGAACGCAGAAGCGTATTTTTCTTTTGATGGACAGACCCTAGTTTTCCAATCCACACAGGATCCTAGCCAAAAAGACCCACGCTCCTGCTACCAGATTTATACGATGGACTTAGATGGAACGAACAAACGTCGAGTCAGTACAGGTTTCGGAGGTACAACCTGCGGATACTTTTTCCCTGGCGATCGTCGAGTCTTGTTTTCCTCGACCCACATGCGCAATCCACAATGCCCGCCAGCCCTCAAACGAACAAAACACTACCGATGGGCGCTAGATGACTATGATATATTTTCAGCACATATCAGCGGAAGGGATATACAACGACTCACAGCCACACCTGGTTATGATGCCGAGGCAACCGTGTCCCCAAACGGCCGAACCGTGGTATTTACATCGATGCGAGACGGAGATCTTGATATCTACACCATGAATATCGATGGCACCAAGGTTAGACAATTAACACACGAAATAGGGTACGATGGTGGAGCGTTTTTTTCTCCTGACAACCAACGCATTGTCTATAGAGCGAGCCACCCTCAAACTAAGGAAGCGCTTGAGGCTTACCAAGATCTCCTAACTCAAAATATGGTAGAGCCTTCGAATCTTGAAATATTTATCATGAATGCTGATGGATCTGACCAACATTCTGTCACGAAGAACGGCGCGGCAAACTTCGCTCCTTACTTTTATCCGGACGGCCATCGGATTATTTTTTCATCAAATGTCTCTTCCAAGTCCAAGGCAAAAGGTCGGCCGGCCTTTCACCTGTATGCCATCAATGATAAAGGTGAAGATTTAGAACAAATCACGGCACTCGGTCATTTCAACAGCTTCCCAATGTTTTCTCCTGACGGGTCACAACTGGTGTGGGTCTCAGACAGAAATGCTTCTGAGCCCCGTGAATTTAACGTGTTTCTCGCTGATTGGATTCCTTGACCAAAGCGACGTCATTGACATTTCGTGTTGAGCTGGAGTGATTATATCATTCTTCCATTCTTTTTTTGACTCCGTCACTCGCAAGAACGTTTCAAACACATTCCCTCCTTGGTTGACCCTATTCGTCAGCCTCATGTCCTTCATTGTTCTTCTTGGAGGATTGAGTGCGCTCTCACAGATAGACTTTCCCGTTATCCAATTCATGCGAGCCACACCTCTTCACTTGTTGGAGGACATTGGGCGAATCGGGAATCGACTCGGCCATGGGTCCACTTTGGTTCTTTGTTCAGTAGCGGCTTTACTGGTAGGGTATCTATGGAAACAGCACCGTTTTACACAAATTGGCGTACAGACCTTATTGGCCCATGGCGTGTCAGGGCTTGTGACACAAATCATTAAGCACTCAGTTGGGCGTCCTCGTCCAAGACTCGCCCATCAGGATCACTGGGAAATTGGACCATCCTTCCAAAGTGGGTTAGACGCGTTTCCATCGGGTCATTCTTCGGCCTCATTTGCTGTTGCCGCTGTCATCGCCAGACATTTTCCTCGATATGCATGGCTGGTTTATGGAGGTGCAGCATTTGTTGCCTTTAGCAGAATTATTAAAGGATCTCACTTTCCTTCTGACGCATGCGTCGGTGCGCTCTTGGGCTATGTCATTGGATATATCCTCTCGCGACCGCTCGTGCAGTGGCGAATATCTGTCATCGAGTCTTTAGCTCAAGGACTGCCATTTTATGTTGGAGGTCTTGGACTCTTGTGGATCGCAGTGCAAAAACCTGCCATCGAAACTCTATATTATGTAATCATTGGAACTGGAATCCTGGTTGGGGTGGTAGGATATAGTGTTCGGATACGAGCCCTTCTCTCAAAACACAATCACGCAATCAACACACAAAGTAAACTTACAACAAGCTCGTTGCTCATCGCGCTAGGATTAGCCTTATGCACCGGATCGTTTTTGGTCACAACACTCGCAGCTGTATCAGGCGCTGCATGGTGGGCGGTTCACAGCCATCAGTTTTATACAGTCACTAAGAATGATCCTTTCAAGGATTTGCAAAAATCATCAAAATTGATTGCGAAAGAGGTACTATTGGGATTTGGATTAATGTTCTTGATAGGGCTCATCTATACCCTAAGAGGACTGGTCCCATTAATCTGAAGGAGTTCGAAAGGGACAAGGAGCCAAAGTTGTTTTTCAACGAGTAAAAGATTTAGGGTGAGATTTCATGATACATAGATAAGACTTCGTGCTCAGTCAGGCTTCACGACGACCTAATACTTACTTGAGCAACGACTCACTGGCCAGAAGAGAAAATCCATTGCGCTCTAGAACCAACGAATAATTCGATACGGACTCTGGCAACCGCCCACGAAGATGTGACTGCATGATAATCATCTTTCGGCCTGAAGTATTGACATGAGGCACAAATTTTTCATCTTCCCCAGGGTTAATCTGATAAACCTTTCGTTGCGCATAGAAGGTTAAGGAAGGGCGCTTTCGTCCGAATTGAAGCAAGCGATCATTGGGCCTCAGATTCAATCCTGCGATAGACGCTAAGCTCTGGGGCGGATCTATAAAATACTCGCTAAATTTCGGAAGCGCAAAGAGCACGATCACTAAAACAAACAAAGCCATCATCCCACCAGCTACTCCAAATCCATAGATTCGCCTCTCGTCCGAAGCAAGAAGATGTCGTACGCTCATAGTCCCGATAATTACGACGAGCCCCAATATGACGGGGAGAGTTCCGACATTCATCTGTCCAGCGGCAGGAAATTCTTTCGTCATTTTTTCAACAAACATCTGGTAGATGGCCGGAACAGAAGCCAACGCCAATCCAAAAACATATCCAATGGTCGCGAGTATTCGTATGGAGACCGTCAACCCAGTTGGAGACTTTTCGTGAATGCTTCGCTCCCAAAACAGTGCGACTAAAATTGCTGCTGCTGGAAAGAGCGGAAAGATATAGTGAGGGAGCCTTGTGGCTGATAGCGTAAAGAAGACAAGTATACCTATGATCCATAAGCCACAGAACATTGCAAGTTTCTGCTCCGCACTTCTATCAGCTGTTGTCTCGCGAAATATCTTCCAATCCTTGAGGCTGAGGTAGAGTGACGCGGGAAGAAACGCGCTCCATGGGAAAAACCCCAAGAATAGAATAGGTATATAGAATAAAATCGTTCCTCCATGACCTTCCATCGGATTAGCAAAACGTCCTGTTGTATTGGCTTGTGCTGCCGCAATATACACTTCTCCATGAATCATAAACATCGCGATATACCAAGGCGCTGCAATCACGCAACAAAGAAGTACCCCGATCATAGGATACCCTCTCTTCCAAAACTGCTTCCATTGTCCAGTGATGCTCAGATAGGGAATGACTGCCAAGAGCGGGATAATTATTCCCACTGGCCCCTTGGCCAGCATGGCACACGCCATCCCGACATAAAATCCCAAGAAGCACCACCGTTTGCAGGGTTCCACCTCCATCCCCAACCAAAAGCTATAGCCCGCCAATGTCGTAAAGAACACCAGTTCAGGATCGGTGAGCACCATTCGGCTGATGCCAATCGTCTCAATGTTCAAAAGGAGAATCAGCGCGCCAAAGAGCGCGACTCGTTCTCCTCCAACCCGCGTCAGAAACCCGTATTGTAAAAGGATCAATCCGACCCCGAATAGGGCTGATGGTAGCCTGGCTGAAAACTCATTGACTCCAAATACAGCATAGGCCGCACTAATGAGCCAATACACAAATGCCGGTTTGGCAAAGCGCGGCTCGTAATTCAACGTGGGAGAGACCCAATCTCCCGTCTCCAACATTTCCCGTGCTGCCTCAGCATTGCTTCCTTCGTCTCGGTCCGTCAGACCAAGACCGCCAAGATCAATCAACAATAAAAGGCTTGCAAGTGCCAACAAAACTAGCACGTCGCGCATGACACATGAATTGACAGGAGTTGAGAAACGTGAGGTCTGAATCGCGTTATCCACTCGGTACTCGCTTTCGAGCCCTATGGATCAGAACAAGATTTCTGAGATACACCACCGCACCAACGCTTTGCCCAGCGATAAACACAGGGTCTTTTCGATAGATCGCATAGCACAATACAATCAAGCTGCCCCCAAGGCTCATGTACCAGAATGGAATGGGAATGCTGCTTTCGGCGTTCCGCTCAGAGACAAACCATTGCAGTAGCCATCGACAAAAAAACAGACTTTGTCCTAAAAATCCAATCGTGACCCAGATAACTTCAGTCGATGGCATCGTGATTCTTTGTTGAAATCGTCCTGCCTAAGGACGAATGAGGGCTGTCTTCTCGTCGTAACCAGAGAATTCCTCTAACCCGCTATAGAGACAAACATTTAACTTTAATTATTATTCTTTTTGGCTGTTTCCTTTGACGGTATATCTCAAACGTCGGCTCTGCATCCAGCGAACCGCAAACAAATCATACAGGCTTGCGAATAGTCGATTCCCCACGCCATATTTTGAATGTCCGTGTATGCGAGGGAAATGCCGGACTGGGACCTCGACGATCGAAAATCCATACATCTGAGCTAAGGCAGGTAAAAAACGATGCATGCCCGTAAACAATGGAATACGATCGAGCACTGCACGTTTAAAAATTTTCAACGAACACCCGGTATCTTGAATCCCATCATGAATGACGGCGTTACGCACGCCGTTAGCTAAAGAAGAAGACCAACGACGAATAAAGTGATCATTGCGCTGCTCACGTCGCCCACAAACCACATCATACTGGTCAATAAAAGGCAAGAGCTTTTCAATATCCATAGGATCGTATTGAAGATCTCCATCTAACGTGGCAATTAACGCCCCATTTGCGTGACGAAATCCTGCATCAAATGCCGCTGTTTGTCCATAATTACGATCTAAGTAGATCACGTGAATTTCTTGATGTGTCTGGACAAAATCGTGAAACACCCTTTCGCTACCATCCGTACTCCCATCATCAACAAACACAATTTCAAATGGTAACGTACGAGTTTCTTCTCGGCTTGAGAAAAATTTCACAAGCTGATTGGTGAGAGGGGTAATATTTTCCCGTTCATCCTTCATCGGAATGACGGCTGAAATCCACGGTAAAGGATCTGATTTCATAAAGACGGTGGTATCAAAGTCACAGGATCTGTTGATTCAACCTAAATTTTCAAAAACCAATGGCGCTGACAGACGAAACCGCAAATAAGGAGGGAAACTGCGGGTAGCATTCACAGATTTATCAAATCGGAACTGAATCGGCGCGGGAAGCCTCGCTCATATGCATTGGAAGTGGAGTCATTTTACTGAATGAAAGAAAGACGGTCAAACCATGAGACTGAGCCTCACATTCTCGCTATCACCTCCAAAAAGCAAAATTTTTCTGAAGTATCAAGTTGACCATAATTTTGTCGCTCATGTAAGGTGAGGCCCTTGCATACGACATTAGATTAGGAGGTTAGTAATGACAGAGCAAATCATGCAGGCTTATTTGAAAGTCGAACAAGCCATGGAAAATTATAATACCGTTCTTAAAGAATACGTCAGCACACTGCAAACGACAGATGGGTCAGATCGCACAAAACTTGAGAGAATGAAGGCAGGAACACGAGCCATGCAGGATAGCAGTGGAATCTATTTGTCGTACGCGAAGTTTGTCGCCTATG
This sequence comes from Nitrospirales bacterium, assembly GCA_965223675.1. Taxonomy (GTDB): domain Bacteria; phylum Nitrospirota; class Nitrospiria; order Nitrospirales; family UBA8639; genus JAGQKC01. The sequence goes on from OZ245013.1 coordinate 2,504,144, forward strand.
GCATGCCGGAAAGCGAAGATCTTATAGAAGATGATCTTCAGGCTTAATACCTTATCTATTTTGATCTTTTCGTTTTTTCTCTTGAAACAACGGCCTCCTTATTTCTACAAAACTGGTCGGGGCGAGCCGATTTGAACGGCCGACCTCTCGCACCCCAAGCGAGTGCGCTACCGGGCTGCGCCACGCCCCGACAACCCTATCCCTAAGGCACAGTCAATACATCAAGAAGCGCACGTACTGGATTCATTTCAATTATTCTTGACCTGTTAAGTGTAATTTCTCACCAATACTTACCTAGCGGTCATCGAGCATTTTGAGGATGTTCTTGAGTTCAGCTTTCGCTTTTTTGACACGCTCCCCGCTCACGCTCGATGTATTGGGAGCCCGTTTTCGCCGATACCAATACCGTTTCAATCCAGCTATTGTATAACCTTCTTCATACAGCATTCGTTTGATTTCAATGACTGTTTCAATATCGGACTGGGAGTAGACTCGATGGCGACCTTGGCTTTTCTTTGGCCGAAGAAAGTTAAATTCAGATTCCCAAAAACGCAACACATACGCTGGGAGCTTGGTAATATTGGCGACTTCACCAATTTTATAAAACGTCTTTCCAGCTGGCTTCGTCTCCACCCTCATCAGAGCATCACCGAAGAGGCACTCACCCTCATCGAAATCTTATGAATTTACATGCTTTTTAAATAATTGACTGGGGCGAAATGTCACCACTCGCCTTGGCGTGATCGCAATTTCCTCACCTGTCCTTGGGTTTCTTCCTTTACGTTCTCCCTTACTTCGCACGATAAAGTTACCAAATCCGGCAATCTTGATCGCTTCGCCCTTTTTCAGACTTTCCTTCAGTATGTTCAACACATCCTCAACTCTTTCCATTGCTTCAGTCTTCGAAAGTCCAACTTTTTCACAAATAATGTTGGCAACATCAGCCTTTCTCATAATCCTCCTCAACCCCTAGTATAGTGGTTAAAAAGTTCGTGATATGACCCAAGAGACATCTCCGCTTGCTTTCGAAATGAACATCAGTGAGACGCGAATCGTATTTTTAGGACTTTTCAACCACTACGCTAACGATGATGGAAGCTCGTGTGGACCTGCATGAGCGATCTATCGCGGATTGTTTGTTCAAAAGTACAGACGATTTCATGAAATGTCAAGGAATAACAACAACTTAACATATCTCGCTTTTTGGTCTTTGAGGAAAGACACTACAATGGAAGCTGATTTTCCTGAAGCAATTTATACTCAATACTGTCAACTAAGGCCTGCCAACTGGCTTCAATGATATTCTCTGACACCCCAACCGTCGACCACTTTCCCTTATGATCACCCGATTCGATTAATACTCGAACTCGAGACCCTGTCCCTTGACTTCCCGACAACACTCTCACTTTATAATCCAATAATTTGACATCGTGTAACTGTGGGTAAAATTTCTCAAGCGCTTTTCGTAGAGCATTGTCTAGCGCATTCACAGGACCGTCCCCAATCGCAGCCGTATGCTCGACAATCTCTCCGACCTTCACCATGATCGTTGCTTCAGACAGCACGGTTTGTTCACTTGTTTGCCTCTTTTCGATTATGACTCGACAACCCAGCAACTCAAAAAATGGAGTATGTTCTCCAAGTGACTTCTTCACCATCAACTCAAATGAACCTTCGGCCCCTTCAAACTGATAGCCTTCAAACTCTCGAGTTTTCAACGCAGATAAAAGATTTTCTACGTGTGAATGTTCTTTCGGTAATTTCAACCCTAACGTTTCAATCTTGCCAAGCACGGCACTGCGTCCACTATTGTCAGAAATGAGTACACGGCGATGATTGCCTATTTGTTCTGGTTGCACATGCTCATACGTTAAAGGGTTTTTTCGTACGGCATGAATGTGCACGCCCCCTTTATGCGCAAAGGCTGTATCTCCGACATAAGGCTGACGTTTGTTCGGTAAAAGGTTGGCAATATCCGAAACATACATCGACACCGTCCGAAGTTGGGTCAATCGTTCTTCTCCCAACACGGGTGTTTTCATTTTTAGCTCTAGGTTGGCAATAATGGAACAAAGATTTGCGTTTCCACACCGCTCTCCGATCCCATTAATGGTACCTTGAATCTGCTTTGCTCCAGCATTGACGGCCACGATAGAATTGGCCACACCCATTTCAGCATCATTGTGCGCATGAATGCCGAGAGGAACTCCACATTCAGCCTTGACGACTTCGAAAATCTCTTGAATCTCCCATGGCATCGATCCACCATTGGTATCACATAAAACAATGCGTTCGGCACCTGCATCAGCCGCCTTTTTCAACGTTTTCATCGCATAGTCCGCATCGGTCTTATACCCGTCAAAAAAATGCTCAGCATCATAAAAGACACGACGTTTTTGTTCACAGAGATACGCGATGGAATCGCCGATAAGTTCAACATTTTTCTCCAGTGAGGTCCCTAAAGCTTCGGTCACGTGTAAGGTCCAGCTCTTACCGAATAGTGTCACGGTCTCAGTCTCGGCAGATAACAGGGCTTGGAGATTTGGGTCAGAGTGGACGGCATTATCAGCCTTTCGCGTGGAACCAAATGCGACAATCGTTGTTTGATGTAAGGGAGTGGTCTTGATGACTCGAAAAAATTCGATATCCTTTGGGTTGGCTCCTGGCCATCCTCCTTCAACGTAATGAATACCTAGTTCATCAAGCTTGACGGCGATATGCACCTTATCTTCCACAGAAAAACTGACGTCTTCTGCCTGGGACCCATCACGCAAAGTCGTATCATAAATTTCCAGGGACGGATTGACTGCTGAGAAATTATCCATCTTCATACGACTTTCAGATTGTATATCAGACAACCTCTGTCCTAGCTGTTGGGTCTTTGTCTAATTCAAATTCATTATGCAATGACCGTAATGCCAGCTCTAAATACTTTTCTTCGACCACACATGACACCTTAATTTCAGACGTACTAATCATCATGATATTGATACCTTCACGAGAAAGGGCTTGAAACATACGTGACGCGACTCCGGAGTGCGACCGCATACCCACACCAACCAACGAAACCTTGGCAATATCCTCTTTGACTCCCACTTCACGTGCATGAATCAAGTTCGCAACCCTCTTGATCAAGTCAAGAGTTTGAGGGAGTTCTGCCCGTGGAACCGTGAACGAAATATCTGTTAATGCCTCCTGACTGACATTTTGGATGATCATATCCACGTTAATACCAGCTTCGGCGACGGAACCAAACAATTGGGCGGCAATCCCTGGACTATCTGGCACTCCGACGACAGTCAATTTAGCTTGATTCGAATCTCCTGCAACCCCTGATACGACAAACTCTTCCATATCAGCATGTTCTCGTGTCACAAGCGTACCCTGCCCTTCCGTAAAACTCGACTTGACTTCAATAGGGACTTGATGCTTTGCCGCAAACTCAACAGATCGAGTCTGCAGGACTTTTGCCCCTAAACTAGCTAATTCTAACATTTCTTCGTAAGAAAGTGTGTTCAGCCTTCTGGCATTTGGAACGACGTTCGGATCTGCCGTATAGACACCGTCAACATCTGTGTAAATCACACAACGGTCAGCTTTTAACGCGGCCGCAAGTGCCACTGCCGTCAGATCAGATCCTCCTCGCCCTAGAGTGGTCACATCTGATGATTCATTGATTCCTTGAAAGCCTGCGACAATTGGCACTGTTCCGTCTGATAATGCTGTTTTCACACGATCCGCAGCCACTCGAGAGATACGAGCCTTGGTATGAGAATTATTCGTCACAATCCCAACTTGTCGACCCGTAAAGGACCGCGCACAAAGACCACGCTCTTTCAAGGTCATAGCCATTAAGGAAATCGTAACGCGCTCTCCGGAAGATAGCAGCATGTCGAGTTCACGCGCATCGGGAATTGAACTGATCTCTCGTGCCAGACGTAAGAGTCGATCGGTTTCTCCACTCATCGCTGAAAGGACGACAACAAGTTGATGCCCATCCCGAACTGTTCGTTCAATCAAATCGGCAACCGCACCAATTCGCTCCATACTTCCAACCGAAGTCCCACCAAACTTCTGGATTAATAGTGCCATTAGGAAGCGTCTTTCGCCAACACTCGTGCAGTCAGTTTTGTTGCGTCACGAGCCATACTCTTCATGGCACTTATTTCATTAAAGGAAATTCGAGAACTCGTATTTTGGAGGTCCCGCATTTCAAGGAAAGCATAGGGGGAAGGAAGAGAAGTTGGGCCCCTTGTTTCCTCGTCAGCATGATTACCGACAACCACTAGTCGACAGTCTCCCCTTTCGGAAGCCGATGTCAACAGAGACCCTACAACTTGTTCGTCAAAAGTCTCTATAGCTTTCACGGCAGCCTGTGTATCGGTTGTTCGATCGGTGAAGGGTATTGGAACATGTAAGTACACAAAATCTTTGGACTGGAGAGCACTCAAACATGTTTGAACTTGCAGGCTAAACTCTGCTTGATGTTCCTCCGTCTGATCGTTAGGATTGAGCACATCAATCCCTGCACAAATACCGATCCCACGGTGAACACCAGAAGGTGAAATGGTGACACTTGGGATTGACCACCGTTCTTTCCACTTCGGCAGTTCAATCGCCTTGCCTGGCCCCCAAAGCCAAAGACAATTTACAGGTTTCATGCCTGCCTGCTCACGATCTTGATTCACAGGGTGGTGACGAAGCAGAATACGAGATGCCTCCATGAGTTCCTTAATGACATCTGCACCATTACCAGATGGAAGAAAGGCGGCAATGTTTCGACCTTTAGCCTCCCTGGGACTATGACAGACACAGCGTGTTGTCCCTCCGATCCACACCATTAAATGGCGACATCGCTCACCGGCATAAAACTGTATCATTTCTGAGCCAAGTTGCTCGTTCACCGCATCAATCAATTCTCTGGCATCTTCAGAATCGATGTCCTCTGCTTCTTCTTCATCCAAAATGGTGTGTGACCCAATTTTTTTTGTATCTTCTAGTCCATTATCAGAGATAAGAGTCACCAATTGACAACAAAAGGCCATGTCTTGCTTTTCAAGAACAACTTCCAAGCTTGCTGCTTCAAAAGGCCCAAGACCTGAATAATACTTCTGCGGATCATACCCGAGCAAAGCCAGATGAGTGACCGCACTTGAAAACAAGAGACCTTTGGTGGACAGGGTGAGATACCCAAACTCGCCTTGGGTAGCAACATTGTCCAAGTTGGGGGTCTTGGCAACTTGCAGAAGAGTTTGCCCATCAAGCTCTGGAAGAGCATCAGAGGCAATGCCATCGGCTTGGACAATGACAGTTTTCATTGTCTATCAATCACAGATCCCAATTGATGAAGGGGTAGAGGTTAACCCAGGACGCTCCTTTTATTACTCAGATGGAATTTACAAAGACAACACAGCCGCAACTTCCTCACGAGTCGCACGTACAGTAATCGGTTGAGGAGAGATGTTCATCGCAATATCTGGATCCTTTAGACCATGTCCCGTCAATGTACAGACAACGACCAGCCCTTCACTCAACTGATTGGCGGCCTTCATTTTGACGACACCGGCGACTGATGCGGCAGAAGCTGGTTCACAAAACACCCCCTCTTCTCGTGCCACCATTCGATACGCTTCGAGTATTTCATCATCAGACACCATATTGATCATGCCATCTGATTCTTGAACGGCATTTATCGCAAACTGCCAACTTGCTGGATTCCCTATCCTAATCGCTGACGCGACCGTCTTGGGGTGTTCGATAATATGCCCTCGAACAATCGGAGCTGCACCTTCGGCTTGATACCCCATCATTCTGGGCAGACTTCTCACTTGGCCGGCAGCGTGATATTCCTGATATCCCTTCCAATAAGCGGTGATGTTCCCGGCGTTTCCTACAGGAAGCACATGAATCGAAGGAGCCATTCCTAATTGATCACAAACTTCCATCGCAGCAGTTTTTTGCCCTTCTAATCGAAAAGGATTGAGTGAATTGACCAATTCAAATTCGTCATCACGACAGAGTTCCTTCACGATATCCAGAGCCTGATCAAAGTTACCTTCTATCTGAATGACCTTCGCACCATGCATGATCGCCTGTGTCAGCTTACCAAGTGCAATGTTTCCAGCCGGGATGAGCACATAAACCGGAATGCCCGCCTTAGCCCCATAAGCTGCGGCCGCTGCCGAAGTATTTCCCGTCGAGGCACACATGACGGCACGAGCGTTTTTCTCGAGTGTCTTCGAAACCGCCAAAGTCATTCCACGATCCTTGAAAGAACCCGTTGGATTTGCTCCCTCAATTTTGAGATACAGTTCAACGCCAGGACAAATACGGTGAGCCAATCGTTTCGCCTGGATCAACGGCGTATTTCCTTCACTGAGAGACACAACCGGTGTCAAGTCACTCACCGGCAGGAACTTTCGATATTCTTCAATTATTCCGCGCCAGGGAATCATCTACTCACCCTCAGATCAACAATCTTCATTCGACCCCTTCAATTCTCAGCAGCATTGGTGGCTCAGCTACCACCGGCATATCTTTAATCGTCTGTATCGCAGTCTGAACAGCCTGCTCTGAAGAACGATGCGTCATGATAACCAATGGCACCGCTTGTCCTTGCTTCCGTCCCTTCTGCAACACGGAAGAAATGCTAATCTTCTGCTCTCCTAACGTGTTGGCGATTTGAGAAAGCACACCAGGTTGATCCTGCACCATAAACCGTAAATAGTACATACTCGAAATTTCTTCAATAGGTCGAATTCGAATGGGTACGCGTCCATCCCATTGATACGAAGCAACTGGAACACGTCCAGAAATATTCTTAAGACGATTCCTTGCAAGATCCACAATATCGCTAACGACGGCACTAGCCGTAGCAAGAGACCCTGCGCCCTGACCATATAAGACCACATCGCCTACGGCATCCCCTATAAGGTGAATGGCATTATACACTCCCCCGACCTGCGCGATCGGAGAATCGGTGGGAACAAGAGTTGGATGGACTCGTGCTTCAATCTCGTCATCTTGATATTTCGCAATACTTAATAATTTGATCGTGTAGCCAAACTCACGAGCAAACTCGATATCGACGGTCGACAGGTCCGATATGCCTTCAGTATGAATATCTTTGATATTCACAGCTGTCCCGAATGCTAAATTCACGAGAATAGCAAGCTTATGCGCAGCGTCGACACCTTCCACATCAAAGGTGGGATCGGCCTCGGCATACCCCTCTTCTCTCGCTTGTTGAAGAATTTCTTCAAAACTTTTTCCTTCCTCGGTCATTCGAGTCAAAATATAATTCGATGTTCCGTTCATGATTCCAAACATCGACGTCACGGCGTTCGCGACTAATCCCTCCGTCAGCGCTTTGATGATCGGAATCCCACCCCCAACACTCGCTTCAAAACCAAGATCAAGACCTATGGCAGTCGCGGCATGAAAGATTTCTTCTCCATGCACCGCTAATAAGGCCTTATTGGCTGTTACCACGGACTTACCGTTTTCGATAGCACTGAGGATAAAGCGCTTTGCAGGATCGTAGCCGCCGATTAATTCGACGATGATGTCAATGTTGGGGTCTTGAAGCACAGACTGAGCATCCGTCGTTAATATGCCATCGGGCAAGGACAGACCACGATCTGTCGTAATATCTAAGTCTGCGATTCGAACAAGATCAATAGGCACACCAACTCGTTTGGCGATCAACCCCGCATTCCCAAACAAGATTTTGGCCACGCCACAACCCACGGTCCCTAATCCTATCATTCCTACCGTTATCTTAGATTTCATCAGTTGGCATTCCCAAGTTTCAGCGCATGCTTCATGCCACGTATGGCTTGATAAATACGATGTTCATTTTCCACGAGCGCAAAGCGCACATATTCGTCACCTCCATCTCCAAACCCTATTCCTGGAGAAGCGGCAACCTTCGCCTCACGCAATAACAACTTAGAAAACTCAAGAGATCCCATCCCACGAAACGCTGGAGGAATACGCGCCCACACAAACATGGTCGCTCGCGGATAATCAACAGCCCAACCAATTCGATTCAATCCCCCTACTAAAGCATTCCGTCGTCGCTTATACCTCCCCACAATATCCCCAACACATTCCTGCGGGCCATTCAACGCGATGATACTGGCGATTTGAATGGGTTGAAACATGCCATAATCTAAATAACTTTTTATTTTGGTGAGTGCGGCAATCATATCTGGATTGCCGACGCAAAAACCGACTCGCCACCCTGGCATGTTATAGCTTTTAGAGAGGGAATAAAATTCAACTCCAACTTGCTTCGCTTCTGGAACTTGCAACAGACTTGGGGCTTGATATCCGTCAAATACAAGATCAGCATAGGCTAAATCATGGACCAACCACACTTCATTTTCTAACGCAAAGGCCACAATCTTTTTAAAGAACTCTAAATCGACGACACTTGTGGTTGGGTTATGAGGAAAACTCATGATCAATATTTTAGGACGTGGTTGTGTTTGCCGGTAGACTCTCGTCAGGTTTTCGAAAAAATCTCCTGCTGGGTTTAACTCAACTCCACGAACTTCTCCGCCAGCGATAATTACGCTGTACATGTGAATGGGATATGTCGGAGTTGGCGTCAACACAACATCTCCGGGTCCGACCATCGCAAGTGCCAGATGAGCGAGCCCTTCCTTGACTCCCAATGTTGCGATGGCTTCTGTTTCCGGGTCTAAGTCAACATCATATTTTCGTTTGTACCACCCACAAATTGCATGACGTAACTTGGTAATTCCTCGTGAGGCGGAATACCGATGGTTTCTTCCATTTCCGGCGGCCTCGGTCAGTTTATTAACAATATGAGGAGGAGTGGGTTGATCGGGATTTCCCATGCCTAAGTCAATAATATCTTCACCTCGTTGTCGTGCGTCCAACTTCAGCGACTGGACTTGGGCAAACACGTAATGCGGTAAGCGTTCAATTCGATAAAATGGTGTCATCGCATTAGTGAGAATGCCGTGAATAAACCTGGTGAGAGAGCAAAAATCCCATAATTTTTCAACAGTTTTCTATTCTAGATCAGCTGATTCAAGCAGTCAATTTCCTTTCACACGCCCTTCCATTGACTATCGAGTGCACAAGCAAGAACGTACAATTTCCACTTACTTTCTTGCAGCAATATTTTCACTTCTGACATAATGCATCTCCTTTCCCTTCACGTAAATGACACAAGGAGACAAGAGAAGTTTATGGCACGACTGGGAGTCAATGTAGACCATGTTGCAACGCTACGCCAAGCGAGGGGTGGCCATGAGCCCGACCCCATCATGGCCGCCACATTAGTTGAATTGGGTGGTGCAGATGGCATCGTCGTGCATCTACGAGAAGATCGACGTCATATACAGGATCGAGACCTGACTCTTTTAAAAGAAATCGTTCATTCACAATTGAATCTAGAAATGGCAGCCGACGAAGGAGTGGCCAAAATAGCCCTAAATGTGAAACCTGACATGGTCACCTTGGTTCCAGAACGTCGTCAAGAATTGACGACAGAAGGAGGCCTCGCCGTAGTTGAGCGAAAAGACCGAATACAGAATATGGTTCACCTTCTCCATGATGGGGGAATTCCTGTGAGTCTTTTCATTGATCCTGACCAACAACAGGTTCGTGCGGCACACAAAGTTCAAGCCGACTCAATTGAACTGCACACTGGACGATATGCCAATACACGAAGCCTAAAAGATCAACAAACAGAACTTGAAGCACTCGAGCAAGCCGCGAAGCTTGCCTATAAGCTTGGACTGGGGGTCAAAGCCGGACATGGGCTCAATTACCAAAATGTTCAGCGACTAACTAAGATTCCAGAAATCGTTGAATATAACATTGGCCATAGTATCATCTCTCGGGCCGTGTTTATCGGCCTGGAAAAAGCGGTTCGTGAAATGAAGGCCTTACTCAGCTAACCTCCTCGAACAAGCGTACATCAAATCACAAACCACGGCCTAACGTTCGATACCAATTAAATCATGCGTATTCCCAATCTCGCTTCCGTACCAACATCTGAACGTCTCAAAATTCCGTTGGTGACGGCCGCCCAAATGCAGTCACTTGATCGACGCACTATTGATGAAGCCAAGGTGCCTGGTAGCATCCTGATGGAACGAGCTGGCAAGGGCGTTGTGCAAGCACTGGAGCAAGAGTTTAAGTCGCTATCAGGTACACCCATTACAATCGTTTGTGGAAAAGGTAATAATGGTGGTGATGGGTTGGTTATTGCTCGATACTTAAAACACAAACGGGCCAAAGTCCAGGTTATTCTGTTAGCAAATCCCAAAGAACTGACTAAAGATGCTCAAAACATGTATCGGCGCCTTCGTAAAGTCGCTCCGACTATTATTAGAATCACACCACCGGAAAAAGTTCTTCATTCCACAGTACGCACAGCATCACTTCTTGTTGATGCCATGCTAGGAACTGGCCTGTCATCGATACTCAAAGAGCCCTATAAAACCGCTATCAAAAGCATGAATGCTGCTCCAGCACCAACCATTGCGGTTGATATTCCATCAGGAATCCATAGTGACACGGGAGAGATCATGGGTATTGCCACTAGGGCTCACATGACCGTCACGTTTGGTTGCCCAAAGCTCGGCTTGTACTTGGGAGCAGGTATTGATCATGCCGGCGCCATTTCGACTGTGGATATAGGGATTCCAAAAGAATATGTTGAATGGTTACAAGTGCCTGTTCACCTTCTAACCCCTGCAACCATTGCCACACTGCTGCCTGACCGAAGTTTGAGCTCTCATAAAGGAACATTTGGTCATGTGGGGCTTATTGCTGGATCACCTGGAAAAACTGGTGCTGCCGCATTGGCAGCTCGAGCCACCCTTCGAACTGGAGCCGGCCTGGTGACCGTCGCCACACCACAATCTGCTCAATCCAGCCTTGACGCCAAACTCTTCGAAGCGATGACGCTTGCCATGCCGGAAACCTCTGCCCACACTCTTGGTCGCGCAGCACTCAAGCCTCTTCTTGATTTTACGAACGAGCGACATGCCGTCGCGCTTGGGCCAGGAATCAGCACTCACCCAGAAACTGGTCGATTAATCAGAGAATTGCTTCCGAAAATCAAGCAGAGCTGTGTCGTTGATGCTGACGGGTTGAATGTGCTAGCCAAACACCGTTCTATTCTTTCTTCCTGCATCGGGACACCAATCGTCACTCCTCATCCTGGTGAAATGGCCAGATTAACTGGCAAATTATCTCCACAAGCCGTTAATCAAGATAGGCTGAACACTGCCCTTCGGTTTGCGAAGACACAGAAGGTCATCGTTGTGCTAAAAGGAGCCCGAACGATCATTGCGGCTCCAAATGGATACGCGGCCATTAGTGAAACCGGCAACCCAGGGATGGCCAGCGCTGGCATGGGAGATGTGTTAACGGGTGTGATCGCGAGTTTTCTAGCGCAGGGGCTCACACCATGGAATGCGGCTCGAACAGGAGTCTGTCTCCATGGACTTGCTGGGGATCTGGCTGCAGAAAAACTTGGGAAAGCTGGCCTCATCGCGAGTGACCTCATTGACTATCTTCCTTACGCCATAGAGAAAGTCCTTTCGCTACGATAAGTTTACTTCATAAACCAGATGCTTTCTCTTTCTCTGAATCAGTCAGGCCATTTCTGGAGGACAAACCTTCCATCAATCAAGGCCACCGAATCTTTAGGGTACATGTTCGGCTGTCACCTCACGGGTGGTGAGGTGATTACTTTAAGAGGGGAATTGGGAACTGGGAAAACCGTATTGGTGAGAGGCTTGGCCTCCGGAGTGGAAATCGACTCCCATCTTGTCACGAGTCCAACCTTTACACTAATTCATGAATATCATGGACGTATTCATCTCATCCATGCCGATCTATACAGGATTGAAACCCCTCAAGAACTCGCGAGCATAGGGTTTGATGAATACCTTAACTCATCGTCTGCAGCGGTGGTCATCGAGTGGGCAGAACGAATGGGGGACAATCCCCCCGATGATCGGCTCGATATCCATCTTGAACATCAACATCAATCTGTCCGAAAGGCCACCCTCCGAGTCACAGGGCCACGTAGCCAAAATCTCATCTTACAAACCTTGAATCACTGCTCCTCATAGTTGATCTAGCAAAAGGAAAAGACGTTTTCCCATGACTGAAACTGACACAACTCCTTTAATGAGGCAGTATCGGGAAATCAAAGAAGAGCATAAGGAGGCTATTCTGTTTTTTCGGGTTGGAGATTTTTATGAAATGTTTTTTGAAGATGCCGAAGAAGCTTCAACATTATTGGATATCGTCCTGACCTCCCGTGGAAAAAATAAAGAAACCCCCATACCCCTCTGTGGAGTTCCCTATCATGCCGCAACCGGCTACATTGCCAAACTCCTCAAGGCAGGGAAGACTGTTGCCCTTTGTGAGCAAGTAGAAGACCCCAAGGTCGCCAAAGGCTTGGTACGCAGAGAAGTGGTTCGCCTATACACACCAGGCACACTTTTTGACAGTGAACTGTTACCCTCAAAAGAAGCAAACTTTCTTACTGCTATCTCTTGCCTATCCTCATCAACACATTCTCCTTCTACACATGAAGCACATTGGGGTTTAGCCACACTTGATTTATCCACAGGCGAATTCTGGCTCACGGAATATTCTGCCTTTCAACAACACCTTTCCCTTCTTGATGAATTAGTCAGACTAGAACCACGAGAAATTATCTATCCAACGTTTGCACCAGCAGGAATTGTTGGATCCCTAAAAGATCTTCGTCAATCAAGACTGGTTCCCCAAGACGCAGATTGGTTCCATGTTGAAGCAAACCGACTTCTAATAGCCACGCATTTCCAGGTTCCCCATGTTAAAGAACTGGGACTTTCCCAACTGTCCAGAGGGGTCGAGGCAGCTGGGAGTCTTCTTCGATACCTTCAGACGACCCAACCCAGCATGGACCACCAACATATCCAAAAACCACGACTTCGTTCTGATCAGAATGAAATGGAGCTTGATGGGATTACAATTCGTAACCTTGAATTAATTAAGCCGTTCTCCCATGACCATGACTGTCCAACCTTACTCTCAACAATAGACCAAACAATCACAGCCATGGGCAGTCGCCTCCTGAGACAATGGATCGTCCGTCCTTTACTTGATCTGACAGAGATTCATGCAAGATCATCAATCATTGTAGAGCTTGTCCATAACCTTCGACTTCGGGGAGAACTCCGACAATCCTTTCGCGAAGTCCAGGACCTGCAACGATTAAATAGCCGTATATCCTTGGGAGTCGCAACCCCACGTGACGTGTTGGGACTCCAACGATCACTCATCGCACTCCCTTCCCTCGTATCAAACCTTGACTCATTACAAAGTCTTCGGGCCAAAGAACTCGTGGCGAGCTGGGACAATTTGGAGGACATGAAGAGGCTTATAGAAAAGACCATAGTGACAGACCCTCCGCCTGCCTCTGGCTATGAAGGTGTCATACGAGAAGGCTACCATCACGAACTTGATGACCTTCGGAAGGTTGCAAAAGATGGACTACGATGGATCGCTGAGCTTGAAACACGAGAAAAATCTCGAAGTGGCATTGATTCTTTGAAAATAAAGTTTAATCGTGTCTTCGGGTATTACATCGAGGTGACGAAGACTCATCTCGCAAAAATTCCTGAAGACTATGTTCGCAAACAAACACTCGTCAATGCTGAACGATTTACCACGGAAGAACTGACTGAACTTGAAAATCGCATTACTGGGGCTGACCAAAAAATCAAAAACCTTGAAATGTCCCTTTTCGGAGAACTCCGCCTTCTTATCGCTCAGGGCACGAAACGTATCCAGCACATGGCCCAGACGATTGCACAGCTTGATGTACTGACAGGATTAGCCGAAACAGCTGCTGTCAATCGTTATGTCATGCCTACACTGGACAAGGGCAGTACCATTTCCATTCATGAGGGCCGTCACCCTGTCATTGAGCAAACGAACCTTTCTAATGGGTTTATTCCAAATGATACAAACCTAGACCTGGACCATCAACGTCTTTTGTTAATCACAGGCCCCAATATGGCTGGAAAGAGCACCTATCTCAGGCAAGTAGCGCTAATTGTTCTCATGGCTCAAATAGGAAGTTGCGTTCCTGCTACATCTGCCCATATAGGCTTAGTCGACCGAATCTATACGCGAATCGGGGCATCGGATGACCTCGCAGCCGGCCAAAGCACATTTATGGTCGAAATGACAGAAACTTCGAAAATTTTATCCACGGCAACCTCTCGAAGCCTTATTTTACTTGATGAAGTAGGAAGAGGTACTAGTACGTATGATGGGCTAAGTATTGCCTGGGCCGTGGCAGAATACATCTTAGATCGTCGTCATATTGGAGCCCGTACGCTATTTGCTACTCATTATCATGAGATGACGCAATTAGAAGAAACACGGGAAGGCTTAAAAAACTATACGGTGCTGATTAAAGAGAAAGGTCAGGATGTGCTTTTTTTAAGAAAAATAATCAGAGGGAAGGCCGACAGAAGTTATGGAATTCATGTGGCCAAATTGGCAGGGCTTCCAGCTCCAATCATCTCGCGAGCACAGAACATTCTCACACAACTCGAAACCGCATCATCCAATACATTGCCAGAAACCGTCGAACAACAGACCTTTATTGATCAAACGGTACCATCCCCTCACATCATCCTTGAGGAAGTAAAACAATTGGATTTATTCGGAATGACTCCGCTTGAAGCTCTTAACAGATTGGCTGACATGAAGCGTAGGCTTGAAACAGAAGAATAACAGTAGAGAAAAACACTGTGGAAGAATACTCTGCTGAAACTCCCTAAGGCCCAACAACCGAGGTTCCTATTGTAATATGCTCTGCACGGGTAGCATTGCGTCTACTATAGTATTGTAACTTTTAACTAAGACACCTGCCTCCCCTCGCCACCATGAAATGAGGGAGAGGGTGCTCAAACAAAAGTTAAAAGACTATGACTTTCACATCAAAAATTGGGGAACTCTTGCTTAATTAAACTTACCAGCGATACGCCGAACAATTACCACATTGACTACGTCAGCATTTTCAGCAGCCCAATAAAAAAGGGATAGCCCAAGAAAGGCTACCCCTTTTTCTGTCAGCAAATACCTTTTGAATTATCTTTATTCTAACCGATCCTATTGTTCTTCACTTTCATTTTCCTTGATCAGGTTCTCGAACCTCTCCGACTCCCTGATCAGAGTAAGGGATAACCCCGGCAATCGCTGGTCCACCTGGAATGAGGACATCATATTGCATCTTTCGGTTCTGTGGCCAACTACCTTCCGCAATGGCTTTCGTTGGAGACGTGGTCCTCAAGCTGTGGATGCTTCGAGGCTTATCTGGTGTCCCAGCCACATCATCAATGGTTTTTATGGCAGTCACTACTCGATGATTTTGTTCTGTCTCTTGAACCGTGAACTCTACCATTGTGTACTTTGATGGCTTTGTCCCAGTCATGACAGCTTGGCTATGAGAATCTTTCCCAAGGGACTCTAATTGCTTCCAAACAGCATCATCTTTCGCGTAGACCTTGAGGTTTTTGCCTGGGAAATATTTTTGCCAGTAGTACCCACTTTCTGCATTTCCCCCGAATACGGCGACATTGACCCACGCAGCCTTATCATAAGGATCAACAACTGCGACGCGACCATGTAGCGTCGTCGGCTTGCTTAGGTCACCCCATTCAAAGCGCTCCTGAAACGCTTCAATCCCCAGGGCATTGGAGGCCATTCCACCGACCAAGGCCATGGCAGCTAGAACCGCCCACCGAGTCTTACGACCTTTCATAATGCCTTCCCTCCTCTTAAGAATTTCATGAATATGATTGTTTTCTAAATTTTTCTGTTTTTAAGTATTGAACAAAATCTGTGCAAACCTATTCATCTGACATGACTTTGAAACCGGTAATGGTGTTTCCACCACTCAGCTGCACTTCCATAGCGACATAATCTTGGGAGGCTTTGATCAATTGATCCATCAAAGACTTATCCTTCACTTTCAAGCGAACGGTCGTTTGAGGGTTGTACCATCCTGCAAAAGCCTTATTGTTATCTTCTCCGCCTTGAAATCCCCAGCTGCAACACACGACGAGCGGATCAGGAACATTTTGATTCCGATCATCAGAGGCTCGACCTGGAAAACTTCCTGTTTCGGCTGGCTCACTGGTGTTCCAGTACTGAATACCAAAAAGGACTTCGCCTTCTGGGTTGTCTGCCCAATGAGAATACATTCGCCCCTTCAAACTCTTGGCCTCGACGGCCTTGAAGGAGATTTCTCCCTGCTTTGTAACGTCTTTAGGGTCACCCTTGGATTTGGGGTTTCCTGCCGCAGGACCTCCTTGAGCAAGGGAAATACCGGTCATGCCGAACGTCAGAAGACCGAAAGCTACTAGCGCCACGACTCCAACACGAAAAGATGACTTGTTCATCTCCTCCCTCCTTAACTGATGTTAGAATGACTTAAATAAAGGATACCAACAAACTTGTTCACATGTTTTCTTGAACTCATCACTAAATTTCGTACCACAACACTCAAAGATCGTCCTCTAAAATTGTAGAGGGCCCATGCTACTTATCCGAGATGAGGTTGTCAAGGGATTATTTACGAGAAATATCATGAATTAATGGACCCCATTTAGCGCGACTCCTTTGGGCACCGGCCCTAATGCCGTCACGACAAGTCCCTGTAAATCAAGGAGTTCTTTGCTTAACTTATTGAGGTGTTCTACTGAAATGCGGTCAATTTCTCGAGCCATTTCATTGAGTGAAACATTACGGCCTTGATAGAGCTCAGTTTTGGCCAATTTATTCATACGGCCATACGTCCCTTCTAGCCCCAACATTAAATTTCCTTTTAGCTGAGTTTTGGTTCGCTGAAGTTCCACCTCGGTCACCCCACGTCGACAGAGTTTTTGTATCTCTTTACAGACTAACTGAATGACGGCCTCGACTGCCTCTGATCGTGTGGCCGCATACACGGTCAGCATCCCACCATCGGAAAAACTTGAAAGATGTGAGTAAATCGTATAGGCCAAACCTCGCTTTTCTCGCAACTGCTGAAATAAACGGGAGCTGACCCCGCCTCCAAGAATCGTATTCAATACATTGGCGGTATAACGATCGGGATGCCCAATCGGCAATCCTTTCAACCCCATGCAAAGATGAACTTGCTCGAGCTTTTTTCGATACACACGCGTTTCAGATGAAACATTCCCTGGCCAGGGTAAGAAGGGCTCTGATGGTCTCGATGGCGTTTCTCTTGACCATTCGCCAAAATGTGTATTGAGTTGAGGCAGCAATGCTTCGACCTTAAAATGACCAGCGATAGATACAACCGTTTTTTGAGGATGATATTGAGACCGCAAGTAGCGGAGAAGATCACGTCGCTGCAACTTTGTCATCGTTTCAGGATCACCCAAAATCGGTCGTCCTAATGGGTGACTGCCTAGGACATCTTTGGCATGCAACTCATGCACGAGATCCTCTGGATCATCTCTTACCATGCGGATTTCTTCTAAAATAACTTGCTTTTCTTTTTGAATTTCCGTGGGACTAAATCGGGACTGGTGAAAGAGATCTGACAAAAGATCAAGAGCATGAGCAACATGTTGATCCACCACCTTAACATAAAAGGCTGTGGCCTCATGGGTGGTGAAGGCATTCATTTCTCCCCCAAGAGTGTCGATTTCATTGGAAATTTGCGAAGCCGTTCTCCGCTTTGTTCCTTTGAACATCATATGTTCAATGAAATGTGAATACCCTGATTCGCCGGTCGCCTCATCACGACTCCCCACGTTTGTCCATATACCAAGTGCGATTGATTTCAGTGAAGACATTCGCTCCAGAACAACTCGCACCCCATTATCGAGGACAACTTTTTTATACACGTCTCTTCTCTCTCAGGGAGTGTTCAACAAGTTCATTAACAGGATCTGAGGAATCGGCTAGGCTTCAGCTGGAGCAGCTTCACCCATGGCTTCTTTTCGACTCAGGCGAATTTTTCCCTGTCGATCAACCTCAAGCACTTTTACCAGAATTTTTTCGCCTTCAGAGATTTCATCGGATACCGCCTGCACTCGATGGGGAGCCAATTGGGAAATATGTACTAACCCGTCCACGTTTGGAAGGATTTCAACGAATGCGCCAAAGTCAACAATCTTTCTCACCGTACCTAAATAAATTTTTCCAGGCTCAACTTCTTCGACCAATCGATTGATCATCTCTTTCGCTTTTTCTGCCGACTCGCCGTCAACGGCCGCGATCGTGACGAGTCCTGAGTCATCGACATTCACCTTCACTCCACATTCTGAAATGATACTGCGTATGGTTTTCCCACCTGGACCAATCACATCTCGAATCCGATCTTGTTTGACTTGTAAATTAAAAATTCTTGGAGCATACGCAGCTAGTGTATCACGAGGCGTCGAGAGTGCTTCATCCATTTTTTCCAAGATATGTAAACGTCCAAGACGAGCTTGCTCTAAAGCATCTTTCATCAAGTCAGGAGTAATTCCTGAAATTTTGATATCCATTTGCAGGGCGGTGACTCCTTGTCTCGTTCCCGTCACTTTAAAGTCCATATCGCCCAAATGGTCTTCCAAACCCAAGATGTCTGAAAGAATAATCGACCGTCCTTCCTCCAGAATCAATCCCATCGCAATCCCAGCCACAGGATCTTTGATAGGAACTCCGGCATCCATCAACGCCAATGTTCCGGCACAAACCGTCGCCATGGAGGATGACCCATTGGACTCCAAAATATCTGAAACAATCCGTATCGTGTAGGGAAACTCCTCCTGGGCCGGCAGAATTGATGACAAAGCCCGTTCAGCAAGCTTGCCATGTCCCACCTCTCGCCGCCCTGGAGAGCGCATTGGCCTCGCCTCTCCCACACAAAAAGGAGGAAAATTGTAATGCAACATAAAAGTTCGAAAATATTCACCTTCCAGAGCATCAATTCGTTGTTCATCCTCTTTGGTCCCCAGGGTCACCACAGCAAGGCTTTGCGTTTCTCCCCTTGTGAACAAAGACGAACCATGTGTTCGTGGAAGTATGCCGACTTCACAGGTAATCGGACGGATATCTGCAGGACCTCGCCCATCGGCCCGAACTTTTCCGTCTAAGATCATGTTCCGCACTTCTGAATATTCAAGATTATGATAAATGGTTTTGACCTGTTGTCCGCGATCTTCATCCTCCTCCGCAAGCTTTTGGACGGCATCTTCACGGATCTGATCAAGTTGCGCTTGTCGCTCGGCTTTATTCGGAATAAAAATGGCTTTTCGAATAGGCTCTGCCACGAGTGCACGAACTTGAGATTCTAATTCAGCATCAACTGAATCAACTTCGAACTGGCGCTTCTCACGACCCGTGAGACCTTGTAATTCCACAATTTTGGCAACAATTTTCTTTATCTCTGTATGCGCTAACTCAATCGCTTCAATCATGGTTGCTTCGGATAGACCATGAGCACCAGCTTCGACCATCATCACGGCATCAGCTGTTCCTGCCACGATAAGATTGAGGTCGCTTCCTTCCATGGTCTTGAGATCAGGGTTGACGATAAGTTTTCCATCCGAACGACCAATTTTGACCCCGGCCAATGGTCCACCCACCGGGATATCAGAAATGGCTAAGGCCGCTGAGGAGGCCGTCATACCAACCACGTCGGATGACAGGGTGTAATCCACAGATAGAACTGACGCGATGACCTGAGTCTCATAATGGTAGCCTTCTGGAAAGAGCGGCCGAATCGGACGATCAATCAAACGACTCGTCAACACTTCTTTTTCACTGGGTGCCCCCTCTCGCCGAAAATACCCCCCAGGGATTTTCCCAGCCGCATACGTCTTCTCTTGATAGTTAACCGTCAGCGGCAAAAAATCCGTTTGTGGTTTGAGTGTTTTTGCTGAGACAGCCGTAGCCAACACCACAGTATCTGCATAGGAGGCCAAGACCGCGCCATCAGCTTGCTTCGCCATTTTTCCTGTTTCTAATCGAAGGGTCTTTCCACCCACTTCAATTTCTACGGCATGTATCATTACTTTCTCCTCTCGAGCGGTTTCCGCACCCACCAACCCGGAACCCAGAATGTTTTCCCCATGGATGGGAGGACAACTAGCACTTCTTTCTGTTTATTTGCGTAGACCTAACGAAGACAAAAGCGACTGGTACTTCGCACGGTCAACTCGACGTAAGTAATCCAATAAACGACGTCGACGGCTCACCATCTTGAGTAATCCTCGTCGAGAATGATGATCCTTTTTATGTTGCTTGAAGTGTTCGGTCAGATCCGAAATGCGACTGGTTAACACGGCGATTTGGACTTCGGATGAACCTGTATCCTTCTCATTACGCCGATATTGTTGAACCACTTCTACCTTGGCTTCCTTAGTGAATGCCATAACATGTTCCTCCTCGTGATCTGTATTCTAGTTTTATCTCTCAACACACATGGTCTCAACGCGCACATCTTTCATTTCATATCCGCCCGTAGACTGGGACGATGAACTAATCTTGCCAATCGCGAGCAGCTGACCTTTCGGGTCTCGCATTCGAACACGTTGGCCATCGATCGGGCAGCTTTCGAGACCATCTTGGATTGCTGAAATCTCTTGCCATGGAATCGGAACGCCATTCAACACCCGCTTCACATGTTCCGTCTTGACCACCAACACTGGCAATTGTGAGAGCGCATCATCAATGGTTAGGAACGATCGACCCGAAACTGAAGCCATACATGAGTCAGTCAAATTCTCTATGTCGAGTGCAGCCTGAACCTGAAAAGGCCCAACTCGACTTCGCTCTAGCCAAAGTAAATGTCCACCAACCTGCAGTCGTTCGCCAATATCGGCACACAAAGTTCGAATATACGTCCCTTTCGAGCAATGAATTTGCAAATCAACATCTCTTTCACGAACAGCTAATAACTCTATCCGATAGATTATGACTTTTCTCGGACTCCTTTTAAGCGTTTCTCCTCGACGCGCTGCCTTGTACAGAGGTTGCCCATTCACTTTCACGGCTGAATACATTGGGGGAATTTGTTGGATTTCCCCTTGAAACTCTTTCACGACCGATCGAATATGTTCTTCAGACAATGTATCGGGGGCTATTTCCTGAATAACAGTGCCTGAAGCATCTTGAGTATCGGTCGATTGTCCAAGACGAAGAATCGCTGTATATTCTTTTTCCCACTCCAGAAGATAATTGGCAATCTTCGTGCCTTTGCCAAGTAAGACAGGAAGAACTCCTGTCGCTGTAGGGTCCAATGTTCCGGCATGACCAACTTTCCGGATGCCCAGCAACCGTCGAAGACGCTGCACGACATCGTGGGACGTCCAGCCAACCGGCTTTCGAATGTTCAAGACCCCATGAATACCACCAGTCAAGATCTTTGATGTCTCCAGAGGTCTATCAGCCGTCAGGGTGGAGTGCATAAGACGTCTCAATTCGCCGTAAAAAGTCGTCAGTTTGGTATACGGGTAGAGTCTTCTTCTTGATGAAGAGAATCTAAGAGTTGATCGATTCGACGACCATGTTGCCAACTGGCATCGTGGCAAAAAATAATTTCTGGCGTGTAGCGTAACTCAAGGCGTCGTCCAAGTTCACCTCTCACAAATCCTGTAGCGCGCGAGAGGCCTTGTAAGGCGACATCTTGAGACATTCCTTCGCGAAGTGAAGTCACATAGACTCGTGCCACGCGAAGATCAGGACTAAGGTTGACATCGGTCACCGTGACAAATCCTATGCGTGGATCTTTCATCTTACGTGCGAGTATGTCGGCCACCTCCATACGAATTTGATCCGCGACTCGTTCCGCTCGTTTGTAGCTCGGTTTGGACATGGTACTTCACTCTTATTAAGACCCCTCCTACAATAACTCAATATGCGATCGGCACAATTCTAACGATGGATTTGATTGAATCGTATTCAGTGCTTGGTCTAACACTTGATTGGCTCGCCCCGACTCATTCGCGACACAGGCAATACCCAAGACCGCCTTTTGCCAAAGATCTTGGTCATCAACTTCTGCCACGGAAACATTCAGTTTTCCATGAAGACGAGTTTTTAAGCTGGAAAGAATCTGACGCTTCGCTTTTAAAGAATGGCTATCTGGAAAATGTAATTCTACCGTACAAAGTCCAATAACCATTCGTCATCAAAAAGAGTCATCCATCAAGCTTGGAGGCCACTTAGAGCTTGACAGCTTCCTCATCATAGACATACGCCTCTAGAATGTCTCCAACCTTCACATCATTAAAATTCTCTATGCCTATTCCACACTCGTACCCCTGCTGGACTTCACGAGCATCGTCCTTAAATCGTCTCAACGATCCAAGTTTTCCCTCATAAATCAAGACATGGTCTCGCAAGACCCGAATGCCAGCGCTCGCACGGGCAATCATTCCATCTGTGACATAACAGCCAGCAATAGTTCCCATTTTAGGCACCGTAAACAACTGCCTCACCTCCGCACGACCGAGAACTCGTTCCTTCAACGTTGGCGCGAGTAACCCTTCAGCCGCAGACTTCAGTTCGGTCATGACATTATAAATGACCGTATGCAATCGAATCTCTACCCCCTCACGTTCAGCCAAAGCCGCCGCTTTCGGTTCAGGCCGAACGTGAAAGCCAATGATCAGGGCTTGCGAAGCTGCAGCTAACAACACATCGGACTCACTAATTCCTCCGACTCCGCTGTGAATAACGCGAAACCGCACTAAATCAGATGAAAATTTTTCTACGACGTCACAAATAGCCCCCGCTGACCCCTGCACATCCGACTTGATAAGGACGGATAATTCCTTAATCTCTCCCTCTTGAACTTCGGCATAAAACTCATCGAGAGTACGACGAGGCCCTGTCGCCGCCAAATCAGCCGTCCGTTGTTTTTGCTGACGTCCCTCTGCAATGCCTCGGGCCATTCGCTCATCTTTTACGACGACCAGTTGATCCCCTGCAGCTGGCACACTCAGAAGACCAATCACTTCAACAGGAATAGAAGGACCGGCCTCCTTGAGTTTCGCTCCCGTATCAGAATTTAACGCCCGGACACGGCCGCTGACAGCGCCCATCACGAATATATCTGAAGTTTTCAACGTTCCATGTTGGACGAGGACTGTCGCCACCGGACCGCGGCCGCGATCCAGCCGTGCCTCCAAGACCACGCCTCTTGCCGAACAGGCGATGTCGGCTTTGAGTTCGAGCACTTCAGCTTGGAGAAGTATCATTTCTAGCAGTTGATCCAACCCTTGTTTTTCTTTAGCGGATACCTCAACAAAAATCGTCTGCCCTCCCCAAGCTTCAGGAATCAGGCTATGTTCGCTTAGTCCTTGTTTCACTCTATCAGGATTAGCTTCAGGCTTATCAATTTTATTCACCGCGACTACAATGGGAACATTTGCGGCTTGGGCATGATGAATCGCTTCAACAGTTTGCGGCATCACCCCATCATCAGCGGAAACAACAAGAACAACAATATCGGTCACCTGAGCGCCTCGAGCCCTCATGGCCGTAAACGCTTCATGACCAGGGGTATCCAAGAATGTCACACGTTTTTCCCCGACCTTCACAGAATAGGCCCCGATATGCTGAGTAATTCCACCTGCTTCGCGATCAGTGATATGCGATTGACGAATTGCATCCAGGAGTGATGTCTTCCCGTGATCAACGTGCCCCATGATCGTGACAACTGGAGCTCGAGGCACGAGCTGTTTCTGCGTACTTTCTTCAAGGACTTCTTCAAGAAGCTCTTCTGCTTGCTTTTCCGCAGCAATTTCGATGTTTACGCCTGCCCCCTCCGCGATTAAGGCTGCCGCATCCAGATCCATTGGTTGATTCATCGCAAGAACAATTCCCATATCCATGAGTTTCCTAATCACTTCAGCTGGACGTTGCCCCAGTAACTCAGAAAACTCCTTGACCGACACCCCAGCATGAACTTTTATGCCTTTCTTTCTCGGCTTTGTGACTTCAGCAGCAGACGTCGATTGACTCGGCCTTGATCGTTCTTCACGTCGTAGTGCCGGCAAAGGACGGAGATCTTGCCACCGTGCCGCATCCTCATATCGAGCAGCAAAAAGATCATCATCACGCTTTCGTCCGATTTTCTTAGGCTTTTTTATTTTCTCTTCAATGGGGTCAACGACAGATGACTTGGACGCCTCCTTTTTGGGAGTTTTGTCGCTGACTGTTTGTGGTTCAGTCTCTCTTGTCGTATCAAGGGCATCTTTACTTTCTTGTTTACCGTCACTGACTCCTTCAGCGGAAGACGGTGCAGAAATAGGTTCACCGATTCTTGACGTCGCCGGTGGCACCTCAACCGGCTCACGCACCTCATCAACAGGACTCATCGAAACTGAAGAGAGCCCCGGGTCCGATTCACTAGTCGTCGTACCTTCTTCTACTCCACCGCCAAACGGCTCAGGAGGAGGTTCTTCCTCGACCTTCTTCCGCTTAATCAGAATATGCTTTTTCTCGGGTTTTTTAGGCTCCTCCACCGCAGTTGACGATACACCTGCCCCTTTGTCTTTCTTTCCAGAAGTTCCAGCAGTTTTTCCCGATACTTTTCGACCTTTTTTTTGAGAGTCTCCTACTTTCGGCAATGGTTTTTCCCCGTGAAGGGCTTCGACCGCACGCCGAACACTCTCTTCATCCAGCGTATTGCTATGAGACGTGACCTCAATCCCTAGTTGCACCAACTCAGGGATGAGAATTCGACTTTCCATCCCTAACTTTTTGGCTAACTCGTACACCCTCATCCGACCATAACCCTCACACGCTAAACGGTTTCAGTTGTTGGTGTCTGCTCGCTATCAGAAACTTCAGGATCGCTAGCTTCTGCACTTGCCGCCACGTTCTCACCTTCCACAGCTGTTTCATCTTGTCCTAATTGAGCAGCAGTCTCTTCAGCTAACGCTGCTTTGATATCCCGATCTCGTTCAAGTTTTTCCTTCTCGTATTCAGTCGCACTGATGATATCGATTTTCCACCCAGTCAATTTGGCTGCCAACCGCACATTTTGACCATTTTTCCCTATCGCTAATGAAAGTTGGGAGTCAGCCACAACAACCAAGGCCGCTTTTTTCTCTTCATCAATGCCAACTTTCTCGATTGATGCAGGATTCAGGGCTTCTCCGATAAACACTCTGGGGTCATTGGTCCATGGAATAATGTCAATCTTCTCTCCCCGAAGCTCTCTCACAATGGCTTGGACACGAGAACCTTTAATCCCGACACAAGCCCCAACTGGATCAACAGCTTTGTCACGAGAAGCCACAGAGATTTTCGTCCGGTCTCCTGGCTCCCGCACAACTCCCTTGATTTCAACAATTTTCTCCGAGACTTCTGGTACTTCTAGGGCAAAGAGCTTTACCACAAATTGGGGATGAGCCCTCGACAAAATAACTTGCACATCTTTTGGCGTCCGACGAACTTCAAGCAAGTAGGCTCGAATTCGATCGCCACGACGATGAGTTTCTCGAGGAATTTGCTCTTGAAGAGGAAGAAGAGCCTCTGTTTTTCCGATTTCAACAAGATAATTCCGCCGCTCTTGTCCCAGAATAACGCCATGGACTAAATCACCTTGGCGTTTCGAATAATCTCGTTCGACAGCTTCCCATTCTGCCTCCCTGACTTTTTGGCAAATCACTTGCTTGGCAGCCTGTGCTGCAATCCGGCCAAACTCTTCCATATCGATCAAGGAGCCAATTTCATCACCCATCTCAGCATCACTATCAATTTGGCGAGCTTCCTCGAGCGAAATTTCGGTACGCGCATCAGTCACGGTTTCTGAAATCGTTTTTTTTGAGACGATAGAAATTTCTCCTGTTTCCTGATCAACATCTACTTGGATATTTTCATTATGACCATAACGCTTTTTGGCGGCCGTCACGAGAGCTGATTCAACAGCCGCGAGAACCCGACCTTTATCAATGCCCTTTTCACGGCCTATTTGCTCAATGACCGCCATTAATTCACGCTTCATGTCTCAGCTCCCCATCAAAGTGAATAATGGTTAGACGTCCAAATCATATGGGTCTTTTGCTTGTCTAAAATTCTACTTCTAATTTCCCTTTGACGATCATTTCCCAAGCAATGTTCATCAAAGGCTTTTTCTTGCCCTTTGTTGAAACTGGAAGGATACAAATGCCTTCGTCTGATACATTTTGCAGATGACCGCAAAAAGAGGATTTATTCTTGTCAGAACCCTCAATCTGCACAGATATTAATTTTGTTAAAGCACGTTGGTAATCTTTCCGATGTTTAAGAGGACGATCGAGCCCTGGCGAAGACACCTCGAGACGATAGGAATGGGGAATAGGATCGAGCACATCTAGGGCTCGACTCAAAGAATGATGGAACTCTTCACAATCTTGAATGCCAACCCCCCCAGGCTTATCAATGGTAATACGAATACGGGAGCCAGCCCCTTTTCCTGAACAACAGACCTCAACTATATCGACAGCAATCGCCTGAGCCAACGGACTAGCCACATGTTCAATTTGTTGCTCTATACTCTGCCCGGATACCGTCATGTTCAAAGACACATAGCCTCTTGCGATTCTGAAGGCTCTAATTCTAGCAGCTTGAGACCAAAAAAAAGTGGGCCTTCGCCCACTTCAACTATTGAGACCCTAGCATTTCTTCAGTCTAAACGCAATAGTAAGACCTGGCTGAGTGATTCATGTCACTTTCATACCGCATTGCCAACCATCAATAGCAGCGGGGCGTCGGATTTTTCCAAACTCAGTACACCGAAAGAAGCTTCTAGCTTGATTCCATAGGCATAAGACAGACCCTATGCTAGACTGATTGTAATGAGAAATTTGACTGGGACTTAAATAAGTTGAAGCGACAGTATGTTAAGCCCTTTTCATGAGATGTCAATCTAATCTTAAGGGATCTGACAGTATGACGAACATCTTATCGATAGCTTCAGGTAAAGGTGGTGTTGGGAAGAGTGTGATTAGCAGTAATCTCGCCCTACTGCTTTCGAAACGCGGGAAACGGGTCATTTTAACTGATTTTGATACCGGTGGGGCTAATCAGCATGTCTTATTCGGAATGTTTCATCCGACGGCAACCATGACTGACTTCCTCAATCACCGATTTAAATCCTTAATTGATGTCGCACAACCCGTGAATGGCTACCACAACCTTCGATTGATCCCAGGAACAGGGGATACTCTACGCACATCAAATCTTCAGTATGCTAAGAAAAAACGACTAATCAGACATCTTAAAGAACTTGATGCGGATATTATTATCGTAGATGTCGGAGCAGGAACGCATTATCATGCGCTAGACTTTTTTCTGTTGGCTGATCATCATTTGGCTGTGGCCACACCTGACCCAACCTCAGTCTTAGATCTTTATCGTTTTATCAAACTGGCAGCCATCCGAAAAGTTCTGACATCATTTGCAGCACGAGACCCTGTTGCCAACGCCTTACTGGATAAGGAGTTTCAGAGTGTCTCCGAGGTGTTAGAAGCTGTGGGCCAAACCAGTGAGGAGGGAGTGCCGACAGCTCAAGAAGCCTTACAGGACTTCCAACCACACTTAATCCTTAATCGCATGACGAGCGGATCCAGGATTAATACGCTGCAACTTCAAAGTCTCCTGAAGCAGTATGTCGGGACTAATCTCACGCTGCTGGGAAACATTCCCGATCACGAATCAGTTGCCCGCTCCGTTCATAAGTATTTGCCGGTTGTCGACCTTGACCCGACTTCTCCAGCGTCGGTCGCCTTGGAACACATAGCCAATAATATTATAGGCCAGCTTTTAAACGACAATGAAACACATTCTGGCACTCCGTTACGATTGAATCATCGACAGAGAAAAGCAGGCAACTTTCTAGAACATGGAACACGTCAGTCTGTGGCGTGAGAAGGACGCTAAGGTGGGTAGATGCAGTTTACGGGAGACTTTTTGACAAGGTGTTGAGCGCTTCAGAGAGACTGCTCAGTTCCTCACCTTTTTTCTGAAGTTCTTCACGAATTCCCTTCAGCTGTTGCTCTAAACCATCTCGTTCTTGGCCGACACGGTCAAAGTCAGCAAGAGATTCTTGATATTTCTTAATTTCTGTTTCAAGCTCAGCAGACGCCGCTTGAGCCTCTTTTGTCTCACGTCTGGCCTCCTCGAGATCTTGAGTCAGCCTTACGATTTGTTCTTGAGTAACTTGAAGACTTGTTTGCGTTTCCACGTGAATTTCTTCGTTCTTTAAAAACCGCCTATGGAGCGATTCGATGGCTTCACACCATTCCCTCACCGGGCCAGGGAGTAAGTGAGGGGGAGAAGGCAATGAACCGGCCTGCCCTATGTGTATCACACACGATGCAAACCAATCAACAAAGACGGTCACATCTCGAAAGTTAAAATCAGTCGCAGCAGAAGCATTCACAACCTTGCGCTCATTTTCTTTCGGAGTTGCGGTTTCCTCTTGTAGCGGTTTCACGACGTGATCAGTATCCGGAACGGGTTCTGTTTCAACAGCCGACTCCTCGTAGTTCTGAAGCAAGGCGGCAACACAATGTCGACAAAATGGCTTTTCATTCGAAGGACAAGAACATTTCGTAGACAAGACACCTGCACGTAACTTGATAGTTTGCGTATACACACCAAACGTCCCACTCACTTCAGCCGAAACCATAGCAGCACTTCCCTCAAGAATTTGGACTCGACTTTCGGAAAAGTATTGATTGCCAAGCCTATAGACTTGTCCGCCAACAACGGAGCGAATCATTTCAGGCTGGAGTTGCGTGAGCGTTTGTGCAGAACATGCAATACGATTACGCATAGGCTTCTCCCTCGACGATGAGACGTACCTTCTTCAGGGTATTGGGTGCGTGGCTGTCACCTGTCACATTCATCAATCTCCTCAACTCAATGAGATTCCCGACTCAATCCTACCAAAAACAATCAGGCTACAAATCCAGTCAATGAATCAATCTAACGCATGCTTTTCTCAGAGATCAATCAAATACAGTTAATGTATCGGCATGAATAACCGAAAATTAACTCAAAGATGATAAGAATGCTCGAACCGTTATTGGTTTTTCTAATCCCAAACAGTCACATCAATTTTGGCGCATAGTCCACACACTCGATGAGAACGCACACTCAAAACACCACGACTCGTCAAACTCTTTTTCAGCGATTGACGACAGAACCTCCAAGAACCCTACCTATTCTCCATCAAAGCTGCCTTCAAGTGATGAACTTGACATCTGATGAGCATTCAAGCGCCAGCGACGTCAGTGAAGTTATTATGCATGATCAAGCTCTGTTAGCCAACATTATTAAAATCGCGAATAGTCCAACATACCATACAATTTCTCCCGTAAAAACACCGACTCATGCCGTAACAATCATAGGCTTCGATGTCATTCGATCTTTGGTTGTGGCCTCTCAACTCGTGGAACATGCCCAAGAATATGGAGCCGACACTGAGTGTATAAAACGATTGTTGGCCCGCTCACTGGTGGCCGCCACGGAAGCCGTCGGATTGGGTAAAGCTCTTGAAATAGAAGATGAAGGGTTTCTCTTCACGAATGCTATGCTCTATACCCTTGGAGATCTGGTCCTCGCATTCTGTCATCCAGACGTGTTCAAAACACTCGAGCGTGAACGAGCTGACAACCTTGGCAATATTGGCAAGATTGAAATGGAACTCATCGGTCGCCCGCTCACTGATTTAGCTTCCGCTGTGGCCAAACACTGGCATTTACCCGATAGCCTGACAGTCCTGCTGGGGAAAAAGTTAGTCCTAGGCAATTGTCGTCATGAGACGCAACAGAAAAAACTGGAAAGTATAGTCTACGCGGCGAATGAACTGAGTCAATGCTTACTCAGCGGTCCCTCTCAAGGCCGGACAACCCGATACAGACAGTTACTTGAAAAAATGCCCGGAGCGTTTGGATTAACATACAATACGCTTGAAAAAATCTCTATTCACGCGTTTGAGAAAGCATGTCAATTTTCTGATCTAGTCAATATCGATCCATCATTTTTTGTCCCTCATACAGATCCTACAATCTCGCCCCAACCATCGACAGGACAGCAACTCATCAAAAGCATCGTTGATGCTATCGCCCCGATGATTGACAAGACTCCTTCAAACACGGCTTCCCCCGCCCAGTCTGGCGATGACTCACCAGAAGAAGATGCCACCCCAACTCAGCCTGCTGAACCGATAGGAACAGGCATGCATGAATTTACCCTGAAAGCGATGCAGGTCAGAGATCCTAATGTTTTATTAAGAATGGCAGCGCAAATTCTTGGGACAACCTGTGGGTTTGAGCGGGTCGTTCTCACCCTGGTGAACCCAGCTTCGGCCGTGTTGGAAGGTCGAATCGGACACGGAGCTAACGTACAGTCACTACTCCCCCATTTCCGATGTTCTCTCAAGGATCCTCATTTTTTAATTCAAGCTCTCGGTCGTTATTCCCCCCTCAAGATAGATTCATGGGAAACAGAGATCGAGGAAGAACTTGTGCCTTCAGCATTCACGGCGCAATGGGGAAAGGCGCCTTGCCTTGTCGGTTCATTGTTCTCTCCTAAAAATCCGATTGGCGTGCTCATAGCTGATAAAGGGACAAGTTCCCAACCCATGACAGAAACGCATTTCGCTACCTTCTCGTTGATTCTATCAGTCGTCAACTCTAATCTCGCTCGCCTGTCGAAATAATCGACTTACGATCTTCCCTTGTCAGTTAATGCATAGTTATCGCGAATCCTCATACGTTCCAGTTAAACCATGTGTGGACACGATTATGACGAACACCACTGGTCCCTCGATCCACATCCGAGATTGAAGCAGCAAACCAACCGACATGGGGATCAAAGGTGTCCAAGCTTTCAACGTGGTCTCACACGCGTCAAAAGAAGGAAGGCGATACTCGCTTGGCGTGACTTCACACGATTGACATGTTGGATGACGTCGCGAGTATCGGAGCGGAGCCAGGAGGAGTGAAATCGATCCGGCATAACTGAATCAGCTATAGAAAAAGAGTGAAGTCTTCGATGAACGTGTCAGCAAGAACGAAAAGAACTTAAAAAAGCGGGGAAGGATTGATCTGAGGAATCAGAAGGATTAGGCAGACAAAAAAATGAAACACTCATCCGTCTTCGTGAAATTGACCTAAGGCTGCATGATGCAACTCATGACCACAGACAGCAAAATGCCACTTTGGGCAATATAGCGTATTGGTGCTGAAATCAAAAAATCCTCTGAGCGTTTTGATCGACGGCACGTGACCTCCACGAGATGGCATAAACTGTACTCCATTTGACCCAGTATGGTTCTTCCACTCTTCGTGCAGGGATTCTTGATCCAGGAACACCACCTTTAAGTCTTTAATCACATGCTCTTCTCTGTACTGATTACTTGATGTGCACCCCACGACTCCCATCAAGACCAAAGGCAGGGCCAGAACAGAACCAGTCCGCAAAACAAATTGAGCAAGCGAGCGCAAGCGAACGCTTTCCCGATACGTATCTGTGAAAAAATTCGACATACTTTGCGCAGGCGTTTAAAGAAATATGAATGACTCTGTCTTTTACTAGTATCGACCATTATTCACCGATCCTTAACACACACTCTGGATAGGATTAGGACAACTCAAAATTTCTTTCAAGAAATTGCATAGATGCACGAAAGAAATCGTGATTCTTCTCTAAATCCAGAGGTTTTTGTTTCCTTAATCAGGGCTACGTAGACAGTATGTTTCCGGACAGCAGAATAGGAAATTAACGAAGCGAACCTGAAAAACCCTTAGGTGGGGAAACTGAACGCATTACTAGTGGTAGGCGGTAATGCTGAATGCGAGAGTCTAATGGTGTCCGATTGTGAGAACAACTTCCCTGACGACAAGCCATGAGTGACGAAGGCTCACCCGCATTGAAATGAATACCCAAACTTTAAACGCAATGACCGGAACAGAACTATTTCAAATATGGCCGCAAGTCTTGATAGTTTTGCCCCACGGTTTGGCCGTCTTTTTCCCAGGCCTGCATAAACGTGTAAAACCGACGCTTCTCATACTTCCCAAGGATAGAGGCACGAATCACAAGTTCACCGGTATCTGCCCAAAAAAATCGAGAAACCGAGGCATGTTTATTCAATTCATTCATGACGGTTAAGCGAGAAAGGTCACTGCCCGCTGAATGGTGTATCGTAGAATTGGACTGTGCCTCAATGCCTGCAAAGGCAGCCTGAATCATGATCCCATCTTTGAGCGGAACGAGGAGAAAACCAATCTTTGACGGATGCGTGACTTTCACGCCTTGCTTCATAGGCTCGCATTGATAACCCAAAAATTCTAAATGCTGGACAATTGGTTCACGAGACTGTTTGTCTTGCGCAAACAACACTTGGCCGTATAACAACGGCAAAATCACACCCCAAATTGCCCCGTTCCGACAATAGTTTCTGAGCATGGTCCTTACAGGCCTCTTCCATTTAATTCAATGGCTCAATCACCATCCCGCAGTTATATGATCCACGACGTCACGTTCTAATTATTGAGTTCGATCGTGCCTCCAGAGTTCGACAAGACGGCGGCATTTTCGCTGATATTGAGTTGATTGCCAGAGGGCTCAAACCCCTGCAACGGATTGTAGCCCTGCGGAACATTCACCGTGCCCGAGACCCTCAACTCAGGAAACGCAGCAAAAGGCGCTTGGCACGCGCTCGAGGCACAAATATTATTCGTCACACTCAAAATATTAGGATTCGCAGCCGTCCCTCCTCCAAATCGTCCAAGCGGTCCCGTTAAATTAAAGAGACCACCGGCACTTGCTTGAACAAGCGCACCTCCATTCACCTCTAAAATACTCCCATTTTGCAAGTCAAAGATAGCCCCAGTCACATTGACGACACTGTTGGCTCCTGTCACGTTGATGAGGGGGCCATTGACAGTCAGACTACCCGCGTCCAAAGCCACGAGTGCATCGTTTGGTATATTCGCGACAAGAGTCGAACCGCTGTTGACATCAAGAAACCCCGATCCTGTCGACATGGCACTCTGAACAAGGACAACCAACGGGCTCGTGGCTTCGAGAAGTCCCGGATCGACATATCGGCTACCGTTGGAAAGCGAAAGGACACCTCCATTATTGACCGTAATATCGCTAGAAATCGTTTTAGCCACGGCGGAAATCATTTCAGAATTCATGACCAACGTACTTTGTTGGTCTACGGTAGCCAACGTTTCATCGGTCACGATCGAGCTTCCGGCTAATTGAGCTAACGAATCAAAACTCGCGGTGCTCCCATTTTGCAGATCAAGAAGACCGCCATCGTTCACGGTAAGCACTAAGTCTGTTGCCGAGATCAAATTATCGAGATTGACGGCAAGATCAGCCGTGACCTGGCTTTGCCCACCTACGATGACAGCGGTATCGTTCAGAATGGCGCTACTCGATGTGGTTCCGCTTCCCCGAATGATCGAAGAAACTGAGACGTTTCCAGAATTATTGACCGCTAACACTCCACCCGAATTCACGACGAAGGATTCGGAAACTCTCGCGAGCACGCCGTCCGTGTTTAATCCCATCTGTAACTGACTATTCTCAACCGAGACAAATGTCGAATCGCTGACAATATTTCGGACCACGAATCCAAACCCATTTTCAAGAGACACAGTGCTCGCATTAGTCAGTGCCAGCAACCCGCCATTGTTGATCGTCAGGGTCATATTTGATGGATTTCCAGAAACCCTCAGGGCGTTAAGAGTGCCTCCATTCACTGTAATAAAGTTATCTCCTGACGTAATCGTATTGGCACCGGTTGTAGCCAAAAGATCTTCATTCGCGCCAGTTCCTACGGTGACCGTCCCTCCAGTTTGAATATTGAGCAGACCATTCGCGAGGTTCATGTCGCTTCCGTTGTTCGCGGACACAACATTTTTCTCGACGTTCAGATTACTTCCACCGGACACTTGGACCGCAGCATTATTTGCTGATGCATTGAAGGTACTACTGTTCAGGTTGAAAACATTCTCCGATGTATTGAACGTACTATCGTTCAATTCCAGCACGGATCCCTCCAAAACAACATTCGCATCATCCAATTGTGCCACATCAACAGATGCATTCACTGTTGAATTTTGAAGGGCAAGCCCTCCCAAAATTGTAGCGGATGTCGATGAGGTGTTTTGAGTCTGTATACCCGCGAGTAAAGACCCCGCATTGTTAGGATCCTCAAACTCCGAAAGCAGATCAGAAGATACCGACGAAGATATATTTCCCATCGCTGAAAGAGGAATGTTGGAAGTGTTTCCCGTGAAATTTTCCAGGACCAAAATGACCGAAGGACCCTCTTCCGTCGAAGATCCATTCGACCCAGACAAGAAAGAAGTATTCATCGACATTGTGCTGTCAGTCAAAATCACTGTTGGGTTTCCAGCACTCGCAGGAAATCCCGACTGACCAGGGCCAGGCGGCGGCGGTGGCGGCGGCGGTGGTGGCGGCGGCGGTGGTGGCGGCGGTGGCGGCGGTGGTGGTGGCGGCGGTGGTGGCGGTGGCGGTGGCGGTGGCGGTGGCGGCGGTGGCGGTGGCGGTGGCGGCGGTGGCGGTGGTGGCGGTGGTGGCGGTGGTGGCGGTGGTGGCGGCGGTGGCGGCGGTGGCGGCGGTGGCGGTGGTGGCGGCGGCGGTGGCGGCGGTGGCGGTGGTGGTGGCGGCGGTGGTGGCGGTGGTGGCGGTGGTGGCGGCGGTGGCGGCGGTGGCGGCGGTGGCGGCGGTGGCGGCGGCGGTGGCGGCGGTGGCGGTGGTGGCGGCGGTGGCGGCGGCGGTGGTGGCGGTGGTGGCGGCGGTGGCGGCGGCGGTGGTGGCGGCGGTGGCGGCGGTGGCGGTGGCGGCGGTGGTGGCGGCGGTGGCGGCGGCGGTGGTGGTGGCGGTGGCGGTGGCGGCGCTACCGCTAGAGCCGGGTTAAATTCTGTAGTTGGTATGCGATTATCTTCCACAATTACCGACGGCGGTAAAGTGGGCTGAAAATCTGCCGCAGGATCAGGTACAAATAAGGCTGCTACCAGATTGTCCGCTTGCTGTTGTTGATCTCCGACAATAAGAGTCTGGGCTTCGGAGGGTGTTGTCATATGTTGAGGATTTTCCTGAAAATCTTGAATACGAAACGGCAAGTCGGGAGTCACAAACGGTTCGCTGAACGTTTCACCAGTCACCTGCACTCCCTGATGATCCCCTAGGCTCATATGGGAAAGCCCGGGGCCATTTGCGACAAGAGACGCTTGAGCCACTTGTGAATCATTTAAGTCGAGAGACGCATTTCCCTCCATCACTTTCACGATCGTCGTGCCCTTGGAATTCGCGACTAACTCGTGTTGTGAAGCCAGAGAGTATCCTGACGCCAGAATGGGACCGGATTGATCGAAAGAATCGTACGTAGCGAATTGTTTTTGGCTTGTGGGAGTCGTGACTTTCACAGCCACGATCGAAGCAGGCTCAACGGTGATCGAAAGCCCTTTGGTCTTCAGAATGAGCGGTAAGCCATCTTGTTTTGTGGAAACACAGATTTGACCATCTACCAATTTAACGACTTTGAACTCATTGGTATCGGGAAGTAATTCCAGCTCAGAGTGCTCTTCCATGACCACCAAGGTCTCACTGGCAATGAGCACTCCCAGTAAAGAATCATCACCTGTCCGGATTTTGTCTCCAGAAACAAGTGACGTTTTAAATTCAATCGCTTCACCAATAGCAGATTGATGTGAATGGTGAAGCAACACGTCACCATTCACATTGGTGACGACCCCTATCTTCTTTGTGTTATCGGAAAGACCTTGAGCTAGGGCGACTTGTCCCCAGAAGATGTGACTGACAATAAGGAACCATGCTGTGAATTGAAAATACTTGCTCGATCTGAGCTTTCTCGCACTCATAGAAATGGCCCTCCTTTGCCTCTCTTCTGACTGCGTTTGAGCTGATAAGTTTTTTAAGGATACCCTGTACGGAGGTCAGATTTCCAATGTTCTTTTATTATTACGCAAATGTCAAGAATATTCTTCATCCATACATGTCAGTCAGTGTCCAAAACGTTACTCCCGTCTAAAATTACCTACGGCTTTTTAGCTCAAAAAAAACCAGTCCTTAACATTGAATGAGCAATCTTTGTTTGCCTTTCTTGAATGGTACGGCAGAGTACCCACCTCATATCATGACGGAACATGAACTCCCACACGAGATGACTACAATACGCTAGATGAGTGAGGCAAACACCATTCAGGCATCTTATTAAATTAAAGCCAATAGGCCTGCGAACGGACAAAGATTGTTGCACACGATTAAATTTCAAGCGACCCACACACATTCCGTGTCGTAAATTTTCACAACACCTGCCTCTTACGCGCAGTCTCGCTCAGAAGTCTCGTACACACGTCGCCACAATGCTGCCAAAAGACTCAAAAGAAGAATTTTATATCAGTTGAAATCGTTCAGTCGTAGCAGCAACATTTTGATTGCAACAGTTCGTCAAAATAACAGCAACACAAGATTTTCACTTGACAAAACTGGAAGGCTGACGTAAAAGCCCGCGTACACGAGTAGCTTACCTCACATTTCATTGGGAGGAACTTAGGTTATGCGACGTAATTATGGGTACGCCTTTTCTGCTTGCCTGAATCGATCAACCATTCTTCTCGCCGCCACCTGCCTATGTTCCTTTTTTATCGCACCAGCACTGGCTCAAAAAGGCGAGGCAGAGGTCTTACTCGCGCAAGCCACACTCGCGTATGATGAGAAAAAGTATGATGAAAGCCTAGAGCTATTGAATCGTGCCTATGAACGCGATCCTCAAAATGCCAGAATTCTCTATTATCAAGGATTGAATTACCTCGCCCTCAATCAACCTGAGATCGCCAAACAAAAATTAGAAGCTGCTCAAAATCTTAAACCGGATGATTTATCCATTCGCTATCAATTGGGCATGG
This sequence comes from Nitrospirales bacterium, assembly GCA_965223675.1. Lineage (GTDB taxonomy): Bacteria > Nitrospirota > Nitrospiria > Nitrospirales > UBA8639 > JAGQKC01. The sequence continues at coordinate 2,541,130 of OZ245013.1, forward strand.
CCTATTTTGCCCTTCATCAGTATGATCAAGCTGAACCTTTGCTTTTCGGTGTATACGAAGAACAACCAGAAATGGAGAGCTTGGGATTTTGTGTCGGATTTCTTCGGTATCGAGAGAAAGATTATGACGAGGCCTTAGCGGCATTTAATACAGAAACATCTAAAGACCCCAATATCCAGCAACTTACGACGTTTTACCGTGGTTTGGTACATGGCGTTCTCGGGCTTCCCGACCAGGCCATCGTTGAATTAGATGAAGCCGCGAGAACTGAAGCTGTCTCTCCATTAACTCAAGGAGCCATTCAACTGCGTGATACGCTCGCGGCAGGTCGACGCGCCACGAAAGAACGCAAACGGTTCTCGGCTCGACTCAGTCTTGGCGGGTTCTACGATGATAATGTGGCGATTAATCCTGATAATGTGGGGTTCATTCAAAATCAGCAGGTAGCGGGCCGTGTAAACCAGAACACCACGATCGCCACACTCCGACGGAGACAAACCTCTGCTCCAGGGATATTGGCATCACTATTCATGGACTATGCCTTTTTCCGCGAAGGCCCCATGGAAGCCCTAGCCAGTTATTCATTCTTTCAGACACTCAATTTTAATAGCTTAGACGACTTTAATATCCAAAATCACTCCTTTGGCATATCAGGGTTTTATCGAGGCACCTTGGCAGACTCTGATTTACCATACCAGGTGGGCCTCCAATACACGTACGATTATCTGTTACTTGATTCCAACGCCTTCTTAGCTCGCCACTCTCCAACAATAAGTGCCACGTTGGTGGGCCCTGTTTTCAACATGCCATTCACAGGACCCATGGGAAACTTGACCACCGTACAGTATCGATTTCAAGACAAAACCTTCTTCCGCGAATCGTCGAACATCAATCCCGCGTTTTCCTCAGAGAGTCGTGATGCGTTTAACAATATGCTGGGGTTCATTCATGCCTTTAGATTTGCGAGTGATACAGTTCTCCTTCGTATTGGATACCAATATGATAATGAAAGCACGGACGGAAGCGCATTTTCATATCGGGGCGATCGACTCCTCACTGGTGGACAGGTCACCTTGCCCTGGGGAGAAGTCACCTTACGCTATGACTATGATATTCATTGGCGGGATTACAAAAATAACCAAACCTTTTTCACGGATCGCAACGGAAATTTGCGTGACCGATACGACAAACAACAGACGCATCTCGTGCAACTGGTGAAACCTTTACCCAATGATTTTTCTCTCACCTTTCAGTATCAGGGGATCCGCAATAAATCTCGAGTGCCGATTTACGATTACACCAAAAACGCATTTACCGCAATTCTGACTTGGACATATTAAAAGGATAGACTATCGTAACTGTAGACGTCGCGGCTTCCAAGTCTGAATGAGTGGAGAATAGATGATAAATCATTACCATCGTCGAAAACTCTTCTTCGGATACTGTTCAAGCTGATATCTCAACACTCGACCCTTTCAGCGAGTCAGATTGAGGTGCGCGGTTCTATTCCGGACATCTCGAAGCAGGCGGTCGTCCTTTATCGTAAATCAAACAGACGGAGTGCTTTGGGCTTTAGCCGATGAGCACACTAGTCTAAAACCAACGATCGCTTTCGATTAAGATAAATCCTTGCTTCTTGTTGATACATTCAAGACATTTAATGAATGATCCACTGGTCATTTGTACATATTCGAAGTGATGCAACAATTGGGTTGAAATTCTAGATACGGTCACTTTACATATCTTTCTGTCCAGTGAATGGTCGAGAAAAATGATATGATCATACGAGAAAATAGCGGAAAAGTATAAAGGCAAAATAATGATAGAACTGAGAGTCTACTTAGAAACAACCTTAATACAACGAGCCACACTCACAAAAAACCGCATTACGATCGGACGATCCGAAGACAATGACGTTGTGCTATCTAATCGCCATGTGTCTCGCTTGGAAGCCATCATTCAACATGATGGCGAGACCATTACCCTCATCGACAAGAGCAAGAACGGCATATTACTCGATAGCAAACGGATCTCAGAATCAGTCGTCTTACCCTCAAAGTGTAAACTCGAGATCTATCCATTCACGATTGAATGTCTTTGCCATTCGGAAGATATCACTATTCCTATTCCAAAACCATCTGAACCTATAACCATATCCCAAGCTGTTAGTGAGGTCCCACCGAGACAGTCCTCAACAGCAACTCTGCATTTCACTGGGCTGGTGGGAGAAAGCCCACCCATGCAGCAGTTGTATCAGCTCATTCATGATGTCGGCGATACCCCTGCAACGATCCTAATTCATGGGGAACATGGCACGGGGAAAGAATTAGTGGCACGTGCCCTACATGACGTCAGTCAGCGACGAAATGAAATATTTGTGCCTGTGAATTGCGCAGCCATACCCTTAGACCTTATTGAAAGTGAACTATTCGGGTATGAAAAAGGCGCGTTTACTGGAGCATTAGCTGCAAAACTAGGGAAAATAGAGGCCGCCAGGAACGGGACGTTATTCCTTGATGAAATCGGTGAGCTGAGTATGAGCGCGCAAGCGAAGTTGCTTCGATTTCTTCAAGAAAAATCGGTGATGAAATTAGGAAGTGCTAAAGAGATGCCAGTCGACACACGGGTCATAACTGCGACAAATAGAGATTTAAGCAGAGCCGTCGATGCGGGAGACTTTCGTGCGGACCTTTATTATAGATTAAAAGTGGTTCAGATTGCTCTTCCACCGCTTAGACAACATCCAGAAGACATTCCATTGCTTGTCACCCACTTCACTAAGAAAATTACCAACGAATTGGACCTGAAGAATCAACCAACATATACAGATGATGCAATGTACCTACTGAAAATCTCTTCATGGCCTGGTAATGTCCGTCAATTAGAAAACACGCTTTACAGTGCCATTCTACGGTCACGGACATCAATGATTATCGACAAACCCTTATTGTTACAGGATATGTCTAACGAGGAAGCAGAACCAGAAAGTGCAGATGCTGCTCCATTTGATAAGGTCAATAAACAGACACTCCTTGAAGTGTTAACCCAGCAGCAATGGGATACATCTAAAGCAGCAGAAATTCTAAAGGTGAGTCGGGGGACGATATACTATAAGATGAAGAAATATGGTATTGAAACACCACGACCATCATCTCGTAGCGGTGCGTAATCTCGTTCGAATACGCGTATTGTCGCAGGAATGCATTTTTTTCTGTCCATACACGCCTCTATCATCGAGTGATCACGACGCACCTTCAGCCGCCTTTGGATTGATAGTTCACGTTTCTACCACCAGTTTGATATGCATCTTCCTTCTCGGAACTATGTTTTTCTCTGCTCGCATCACGACGGCGGCAACCAACGCCAGGTCAATTCCAGTATGCAACAGAATTTCCATCCGCTGTCCGGCTTGGGCTAATGGGGACACGTTCCCAAGACCTGGTTTAGCTTCATCCATAAATGTTTCCAACCTTCGAATATCTTCCTGAGTCTTCGAAACACCAGACATTGTGGATAACATGTCACATCCTCCTATAGGGGTAAAACTCTAGTTAAGCCTCTAGTCATCACTGAGTTAGCATAAAATGTCGGTTGTAGATTCAGCCTGATATGCTCTGTGAGCTGATCAGGCTGAGCGCCAAGACCAACGAGAAAACTCCAAAATTGATATACATAAGTCATTCTTCGTCTCTGGGACTGTTGAATAATGACGATACCCCAAGCCATATGTGGCCAAGAAGCCATTGACACCCAAAAGCCTCGGAGGCTGTTCAAAAAAGTCCGTCCAGCAAGGCCACAGCCATTTTGACGCGCGCAGCGTACTGGCATTACGTGAGCACCGCGAAATGGCGAGAACGCCGCTGGTGGCTTTTTTCAACAGCCCCTCTCTCTAAACCCCAAATAGTGGTGTTGTCCTTGTAGCCATGCATACAATATCTTGCTCTTATTTTGGATTGATAAAGATGAATTACTTGATATTACGAGGGATACGCCCATTTTGGATTTCCTTTTTCAGAAATTATTTTAATTTCTTCTACTCCCCTCTATCTTTATAAGAGATATTCCATGCTCTACTTGAACACTCAGCAAGAGACGATTCAAAACTCAATTATTAGAAAATTGTTGCGGAGACCCAGTGAAAATCCCGTGTATCGACGACTAAATATCCTGAGCAAAGTTAATACAAAGGGATGACAGACGTCCCGGCAACGACCGGTCTTTATAAGACCCATTTCCAGATGTGCGGCTGAACGTACTTTCACCTTGTATAATCCAAGGACGAATGATAGGACTCACAGGTTTGGCTTCATACCGTAGTGATGGCACTCACATGCTCTCAGCACCTGAACTCATTGATTAAGAGAGAAGGAACAGATTTTATCGGTTGGCTCGTCGTTCTGGATGGAGAGTATCACCAGAAAGAAATCGAAACCGTTTATCACGCTGTGTATGCAGAAGATGGATATCGGATACAGACAGCTCTTATCTAAAAATTAAAATGACAAGACACCTACCGATGTTCTCATCATCATGTCTCACGATGTTTCATTGAAATTTTGTGCATCTCAATACAACCAACAGGAAGAAAAAACGTCGCCATACCTATACGGTCGAAGAAATAGTTTTTCTTCTTTCCGAATATCTCTCTACCATCGAGTGTTCACGACACGCCTTCTCTGCCTCCCTATTTCTGTTGCTCACGCTTCTACCACAAGTTTGATATGCATCTTTTTACTCGGCACTATGCTTTTCTCTGTTCGCATCACGACAGCAGCGACCAACGCCACGTCAATTCCCGTATGCAAGAGAATCTCCATCCGTTCCCCCGCTTGAGCAGCTGGAGGCACATCTCCATGACCTGGTTTTGCTCCAGCCATAAATGTTTCCAAATTTCGAATATCCTCCTGAGTCTTCGAAACACCAGACATTGTGGCTAACATGTCTCATCCTCCTATAAAACTAAAATACGAGTTAAACCTCTTGCTATCACCCATTGAGCCTCAAACAAATGACTCTGTCAGTTTGCAATCTGTTGACTGTAGATTTCTCAGTTTCTCAGCCGGCTAAATAATGATTGAGCAAGAACAGTACCTCAAGGAGTCATTTCAAGCTTTGCCGAGGAAAGTTCGGAGACGAGTCAAAACCCAATGACTTTACTGAGAAATTTCTGAATTAAGTTTTTTACAACTTAGAACTTCTGAAGATATCAGGGTAGGAAAAATTCAAATTCTTGAAACATTTTCTAAAACATTTAAAAAGGTACGGCTAACTTTTTGTGAGAAGTTCTCTTTCGCGCACGAACATCAGTTGAAGTCTTCCTCTTGGTGAAAATTTTTCCTCTCATACAGTCTTCGACCAATCGACTCCTCTTCATATAAGGACACCCAGAAGCGGAGAATATAGTATCTTGTTATTCCTCATTTACATGAAATCGACTTCGGACCTTCCTTAGAGCAATCATGTCTCCTGTCATCAGGCAGTCATCCAGCATGACAGGAGCGTGCGATTAGCGTTGAATTGTTATTTGGTGTTGTTATCAGATGTCGGACTACGAAGGAACTCGTTAACAGTGGAGATATAGAGTAGACGTTGATTATGTCGTGATAAAAACGTGATCGAGAAAGAAGGACAAAGGAGGGATATACGAGGTTGACACTGACTGTGCTATTCTTTCAAGGCCTGCTCGTGTTCTATAATCTCAGGACTCTTAGTGAAGAGAGATGCTGAACCTCCGGATAGAATCCGCACGCCACGTTTCCCATTCTGCTGTTTGGTACCCTCAAAACCTTTTTTTAAGGTTTTCACGTAAGTCTTGCTATCACTCACCATATCATTTGTTTGTAATTCCTTGGAGAAAGGGCGAGTACTGACGAGGGCCTTAATGACTTCTTCTCCAAAAGGCCCACTGATAATAAAACGTTCTGGCGAATCATCTGAGCCGAAAACGTATGTCACGCCTTTTTTGATTCTTGCTTGTTTCCGAAACACATTCGGCACTAGATGAACGACTGTCCCGTCAGCTTGAAAATAATCAAGCTTCAAATAAGCATCTTGGTTCGACTGGACGTACACCTCTAAGTGTTCGTCTTCTACGTAACGTCCATCAGGTTTGTTCAACCACACTTTCACGCCAGCAGTCGAACCCGGATTGAAGTCGGACGAGAGCAGTTCCTCTTTGATGACTTTTTGTTTTTTCCTTCTGTCCACTTCCTCCTTGACCGAAGTTGGAGCCAACATTCCTGTGATACGCACACAAATTTCCTGTCCATTCTTTTTGATATCTTCGACTTGAATTTGTTCCAACATTCCAGCACTGATGCTGTGAATAGAGTCCTTTTTCAACTGAAAATCTTGCACCTCGGATGACGATTCAACCCAAACTCTGTAACTACTCACAGCGCGCTCCCGCGCTCGCGCCAAGGCCTTCTCTTTAGCTTTACTTGGAGTTTCATCGTCGCCATAGGTATAACAACCAAGACCTTTCACAGGTTCAAGCTCGCTCGCTTCAACGGCAAATGACCAGCCTATGCCAACAGACACGATCAACATCAGACTCAGGATTTTCCGCGATGTACTTCTCATCTCTAACCTATCCTCCGCAATCACGACACCCCAAAAGGTGAAAAGTTGAATGAACAATCGACGAATTTCTTTGGCTCTTCTCTTTGTGCCTTCCACTTGATACTTAAGGGGCTCTTCGGTTTTCTTTTATGTCTAACTCTTTTCACATGAGAAGAGAATGCATTGCGTTGGCACAAAAGCAACGAATCATAATCAGAGTGTAACGACTCGCCAGACAGGGCTAAAATCGACACCTATCAAATAAGGAATAGCCTCATGCCTATTGATCTAATACGATCAATACCTTTCCTTGCTTCATAAACTCCATATGTTCGGGTACAGCATGCAAGGTCTGAGCATCAGCATCACTGATGATGATATCGGCACCACTCGCTCGCAAAGCCGTCACCGTGAGAGGACGGCTCGTGACACGTTCATGCATCCGCGCAGCTTCTACATCTTGCATCCATCCAACCAAACCGTTTCGTTCAGCAATCTTGTCATCAACCCACTCAGGACCGTACACGACACTCCCGTCGTCTACCAACAGCCTTGGACGCAAAGCCGTTTCAACCGGTACCCCTTGAGCGTTCACAACGAGACCAGTATAAATAGTATTATCTGGGGGACTGACGTCTGGCTTAGGCGGGATCGGCTTCGGTTCAGCCGTGGGTGTGGGAATGACTTCGTTACCCATAAATACATTGAGCCTCATCTCAACCATCACCTCGACCGAACCATCTGGAAATTCCTGCTCTTTGACAACTTGCGCACCTTTGATGATTCCTCGGACTTTCGTATCAATCGTATCTTCTTCCACCATATAATTTTTGACTTGCGTCCGTGAGTCAATACGAATTCCCTCCACGATTTCTAGCAAGTTTCTATAAGCCACAACGCGAGCGGCCCGTTTAGCCATTCTGACAGACAGTCTTTTGTTCACGGCATTATCTGGGGGCGCACCAAACCCAGTGGCGCGTATCACCCCGTTTGTCCAGTCCACCTCACCTTTATCACCTATTTGCTCAACAATGCCGGCATTTGCATTTGATTGAGCCAACAGCACACCTTCGCGTCCCAAGACACTCACCACCGCGATAAAAAGTACAAGAGTCATAACAACATGGTGTGGTCTTACATTTCTGGTTTTCATGATTTCCCCCATTACGAATATCAAATATGTCAAAAACAGAAGCCAAGGCTTTAGCCAGAGCGCTGTCTCAATCTCAAAAAGTTACAGCAAGCCTCGTACCATAGCAGAAAGCTTACAGATAAGAATTCGCATCAATCAAGGCGTTGCCTTCCATATCAATGGTTTTCGAGAGGAGGTCTCGCATGCCTAATCAATATCATCACTGCAAAAACCATGGTTTATTGCGTCCTCGACTACTGAAATTTTAAAGATCGATTTCAAAGATTTGAAATACCACATTCGCAGCACATTGACAGTAATCACCGTAGAACTGCTGATCCTCACCATTACATTCTCAACGGTCTCACAAGGGAAGCGAAACAGAAGAATGGAGACAATGTTCTATTGAATTAAATCAACTCAGATCACAAATGTTATCCAAATAGATACACCATGTATCTATTTGGATAACAAATTCATTTTTCAAAGAATTTTTTCAGCACGATTCTAACTAAAATTTTGTTCCAGATGTACAAGAACTTCTGCTTTTAATAGGCATATCAGCACTTCTCCGTCGCGGAGATTAAAGTCGGTACTCGAATTGCTCTTCAATTAAATTGCACTTTCGTGGGAACAGGAAAATTTTCCTTGACTAAAAATTCTTCAAGGGTACAATCTCATTCTTTCTTTCTAAAGCACTCGACAAGAAGTTGGCCAATGAAAAATTTTCATCTGTCCCCTCCGGGATACTTATATTCTAATACTTTAGGAGGTGCTTACATGTATAAACAAATAAAGTTCTTGAGAACGGGCATTTTCCTATTAGGATTTTCTCTCGTAACAAATCAGGCTCTAGCTATCTCATTACTAGCTGAATTCTTGGACACAAGAGCAACAACGATTGGTGGAATGCCAGCTGAGGATAAGCTTGATGACGCCGGACTATCTGATAAGAAAAATCCTGCTACTACTGTCGTTAATTTTCTTTCTAATAAAGAAGGACAGCCAAAAGACTTACCTGGAGAGCCATTGGGGGCTACTCAAGTAATAACGGGCACTCCTTCCCCTAATAGTGTAACCAATGATCCAACAACCATCACTTTTCGACCCATGGATTTTGATTTGAATAGTTGTGATACTTGCACGATAGGCCAGTTCGACATCTTTAACGGTCGCAATCTTGTCGACACAACCGCAAAGAGTCTCATCATAGAATTCTCACTTCCTGATGGAGCTACAAGTTCGAATCTACCCGCAAAATTTTGGTTTTTTCTCGACAACACACTAAACGATCCCGGGCTTGAACCAGACATCTTTACCCTCGCTAGAGCATCTAATCCCAATAACGAAACAAAAATCTTTTCAGTATTTGAAGACATGGGAAAGGAAATGCTGCCGCTTCAAGTCAGCCTCACTGGTAGAGAAGCCATCCCGCAAACTATCGTACCCGAACCTAGTGCCATTTTACTCATCGGCACTGGCCTTCTAGGACTATTGTTACGATATAGACTAGATCCAAAAAGAGTTATGCGAACGTCAGTTCTCAACATCTAAAAATTGATTGTGATTAAACTTTGAACGCAAAGCAAAAAATAAGAATTCAATTAATAACTGCATATTATCTAAAGCTTGATGCGTGAAATACTAAGGAACTCATGAAATATTGGTATAGCCTATTGATGAAAGAAAAAATATTTAACACAAAACCTGCGCATCAAAAATATATCCGGCTTTCATGCCTACTTCTGAAATTAATATTGGCAATATTTGTTTTCGTGTATATCCTTACGCCAAGCATAGGAATTAGTCAGGTCATAACCAACATCCAGGCTGACACTTCACTCCAGGTCAATAGCGAAGTAACACAAGTTGGTGACGTATTCGATATTACAAAGGGTACAAGACCAAACAACCCAAACGGCACAGCAGGGGGAAATCTTTTTCACAGTTTTACGGAATTTACTATTGGAGAAGGGAAAACTGTAAACTTCAGTAATGACAGTGGGCTCTCAACCACAAACATCCTCAGTAGGGTGACAGGCAATAATTCATCAGGCATTGATGGCGCGATTAAGACGACAGGATTCGGAGACGCCAACCTTTTTCTTCTCAACCCTAATGGTATAATTTTCGGTGAAAACGCAACATTAGACATTAGTGGATCGTTCCATGCAAGCACTGCCGATTATCTAGTCATTGGAGGAGAGCAATTTACACTCGATTCCGATGCCTCAGCATTCACCTTTTCATCAGCAGATATATCCGCCTTCGGTTTCAGCAGCAATCCCCAGCCCATTTCAATCGAAAATAGCTTCCTCGAAGTAGCAACGAATAAGACCCTATCGCTCGTTGCAGGAAACGATTCCTTAGAAACGAATAACCTCCCAGGTATTTCTGTAAAAAATGGGCAACTTATGGCTGAAGGTGGGCGAATTAATATCGTAAGTATTGCCTCAGCAGGAGAGGTTACGGTCGACGCAAGTTTATTTACAGTTGAATCGATCGAACCGTTAGGAAACATTTCGTTGGTAAGAACAGGCCCAAAAATATTTGATGGTCTTCCTATAACTGACCTACTTACTGGAGGAGGAGGAAATATTTTCATTCGAGGAGGAAAACTCACAATCGATAATGTGAATATTAACTCGAAAACGGAGTCTGTTTCACCCCCTCTCAACATTGGCATTGACATATCGGGAGAAAGCATCATGTTTTTAAACGATGCTAATATTGACACTTCAACATCGGGATCCAGTAATGCTGGTCATATTATATTGTCCGCAACGGACACTATCAGTATTACCGACAATGTTACACTTTCTAGCGCCGTGGAAACGGATAATACGACTGGCTCTGGCGGTAACATCAGAATCAATTCACCAACGTTTCTCATGAGTGGGAATGGAGGGATCAATACCACAACAGTTTTTGAGGTAAATGGCCCACCTGTACCAACGAATCTAGGAAAGGGTGGCAATGTTGAAATAACAGCAACTCAAATGACTATGAGTGAAGATTCTCGTATTGTTTCGAGTTCCACTGGATCGGGAAATGCGGGGAATGTCACTCTCGATATCCGAGGTAACACGACACTAGTCACAGATGGCATATTAACACTCTCTGACCAGACATTTATCGAGGCAAACACCCAAGATATCGGTAGACCTGGAAAAGCTGGAGACATCTCCATCTTAGCTGACCAAACAAACTTGGTGGGGGGGAATCTGAGCGCTCTCACAGAAGGCTTAGGTTCAGGGGGAGATATCATGATCTCCTCCAACACAGTCAACGCCTCTAATCAATCTCAGGTGATAACGGATACTCAAGGTACTGGCAATGCTGGAAATATCACGTTTAATGTCGCGAAACTGACCAGCTCTCCTGGAGTCACAATTAGTAGTAGCAGTGGAACGATAGACACTGGGGCCAGCGAAAATTCTGGTGCAGCAGGAACCATCACCATTCAAGGCGTTCAAACGGCAGCGGACGGAACAGAGGCTGCAACCGAAGTGTCACTGACAGGTACGACGTTAAGCACCACACTAAATGGCGAAGGACGAGGTTCAGATGGAAATGATCCGGACATAGAAGGAGACAGTCCGCTCCAACCAGGCAACATCACCATCACCGCCAACGACGTTTTCCTCAACAATGGGACTAACATTACTTCCGATACAAATGGAACCGGGAATGCTGGAGAAATTACGTTTAATGTTGATGCATTGAAGAGCAATCAAGGGCTTTCGACAAATTCGTTCGGTTCTGTTGAGATTAGTAGTGCAAGCACAGCGGAGAACACTGGAATTGGAGTGGGAGGAGGAGAAGCTGGTAACCCCGGCACAGTAACCATTCAAGGAATTGTCGCAGATGGCAGTCCTGTGCAAAACAAAATAGAGCTTGCTCGAACGATAATCAAGACCGAAGCCGTCGACGAAGGTGAAGATGGAGAAATTTCATTGAGTGCGAATGAAGATATTAACCTTCGAGACACCACTATTTCTACCGACGTCGAATTTGGAACAGCCATATCTGATGAAGAAACACTGTCATCAATAACCATTTCAACCCCTCAAACTCTTACCTTGACTGGGGGATCAATTACAGCTCGAGCAAGTGGACCTTTCGCAAGGGCAGGAAACATTACGCTAGAAGTTGGAAACTTAAAAACTCAAAAAAGTCAAATCCCAGTGCCCGTTAATACCACAGAAACCACAGGCGTCCTCATAAGCAGTAGTCTCTTAAACTCCCCAGAAATGACTGACGTAGGAAGTATCCTAATCCGAGGAGGGGAAAAAATCGAAGATAGAATTGGGGATGATCCTGTCATAACAGAACTCCCTTCCAATTCGATTGAATTGTCCGACACCCAAATTAGCACAGCATTTGAAATGCCAGGAGGAGATCAGGACACTTCAACAGGCGGAATAAGAATCGTTGGCAAAGACGTTTCCTTAACAAGATCCACTCTTAGCACCATTACAGAGGCTGCGATATCTGCCCCAAATATCCACTTAATAGTAGAAAATTTGAAAGTATCGCAAAGTACTATAAGCACCAATAGTGGAGAAGATTTAGGGAAGGCCGGAGATGTAACCATCACAGCATTTTCACCAATTGAACGGCTTTCTCCATCGATGGTTCTAGAAGACACGCAAATAAGCACTGAATCTGAAGGTAGTGGCAATGGAGGCGCCATCAGATTGGAATCCGATGGTCAAATCTCACTCGCCAGATCATCACTTTCAGCAAATGTAACCGATGCAGCTTTCGAAACTCCAAGATCTGAAGGAAACATCAGCATAACGACTCCAGACCTCCAGGCCACTGACAGCAGTGTGACAGCTCAGACAACTGCCACTCGGAATGCAGGTAACATAACCCTTAGCGTCGATCAGTTGAAAGCCAATAGCCTTCAGCTCAGTAGTAGCAGTAATGGACTCGACATCGAGACACAGAACGTGGCTACTGGTGCTGCTGGAAATATTTTTATTCAGGGAACAGATAGTGAACCTGACAATTTCGAGTCTAATATCCCTCCTGTTCGTACTCCATCTCAAAACACCATTGAGCTCACAAATGCAAGCATCACTACCGAAGCACTGGGTAAAATTTCTGAGGATGCAGTTGATGAGGGTAATGGAGGTAACATCATTTTCAGTGCAATAGGAGACATAACCTTGCGTGATACAAGCATCTCCGCAAATGTTGTCGACACGGCCGCTGAAAATACAGAAGGCGCTCGGATTGTCCTCAATACTGAGAATACTCTTTCTATCATAGGAGGACAAATCACCGCTGAGACCAGAGGAAACCGCGTAGCCGGGGATGTTGTTCTACTCGCCGATAACATTCTCACTCAAAGCACGCAAACTACTGTCAATAGTACACCGGAAGGACAGCAAACTGGCTTGCTGGTTAGTAGTAGTAGCACTAGTACCTCCACTGGCGCACCGGGTGGGATTTTTCTTCAGGGCCCAGTTGTCGATGCTTTTAGTGAGAACCTCATATTGGGTGGTATAGATGCCAATCGCAGCAGTCGCATCAACCTTCAAGACTCCACGTTTCGCACAACAGCAGATGGTGATGGAACAGGCGCCCTATCGATCGATGACGACGGAATTAGCAGCACTGGTCAAATTGGCTTTAGTGCCCAGGATACCGTCTTGATGAACACGGCTCTCGAAGCCACGACATCAAGCCCAACCCCTGGTGGGATAATTGAATTAGTTGGGGAAAACTTTACACTTCAGAGCTCTTCTGCCCTGACTAGTAGCACAGGAGAAGGTGTCCCAGGAGTAATTTTCGTTGGCCAAGCCATAAGTCAACCTGTACTTTCTGTCACCCTCAAGGACAGTACTATTAGCGCTAATGCCGGGGATGCTGTTAATCCTAATGATGAAATAGATGTCCGTAGAGAATTTTTTGATAGCACCATTTTACTGAATACGCCTCGATTAGATATTGACAATAGCACCATTGAAGCAACAACGAATGGAGCGTTCTCTGAAAATGACATTAAATTCAGATTCTTAGCAGATCTTAACGTGCGGAATTCAGAAATATCCACAGAGAGTACAGGGATAGGAAAGGCAGGATCCATCTCCTTTGACTGTTCAACATCATGTAGTTTCATTTTTGATGACTCGACTGTAAGAGCTGCAGCGAGCACAACAGGTGAAGCAGGCACAATTGATTTATTTACAGATGAAGGCACGATTCAATTAACCAACAGCAACCTGTCTGCATCGGTCAATGATGTGCCACCAGGGTCAGAAGTTGATACATTTGAAGCCATTAGCCTGACAACGCCAGAGTTAATTATTAACGGCGGAACACTCAGCGCTGAAACGACTGGGGATCGCAATGCTGGAAAAATCACGATTAGGACTGCTGCTTTATCAATAAATACAAACCCGACTACAGCGTCACCAGTTCAAATTAGTAGCAGTAGCACTGGCGAAGGAAATGCTGGCGAAGTCAATATCAATAACGATATTGACTTATTTCCGTTCGATATAGAACGAATTCCTGAAAATGCACCAACAACAATCTCTGAAGCGACAATTGCGACCGAAGCCAGAGCTACAGGTGATGGAGGCTCGATCGATATAAGGGTTAACGGTCCTCTGTCATTCACCAACACTATCCTCTCCGCCAACGTCAACGATGGGACCGACCCGCCAGATGGCGAGTCCACCGGCAGTATTACCGTTACGGCCCCGGCCCTAACCATTGAAGGCGGCGGCATCACCGCTCAATCCACGGGTGACCGGGCCGCCGGCGATGTGGTCTTGAAAGTGGGAAGCATCACCACTGACGGCGGGACTGAAATTTCTAGCAGTAGTGTGGGAGCCACAACCACCGGGGCCGCCGGCAGCGTCAGTATCGAAGGCCCGGACAGTACCCAGGAAAATCCCACGCCGGTGCCCGGCGCGATTCAGCTGGCTCAGACCGAGGTCAGTACGACCTCCGAGGGTGTGGGCGAAAGCGGCTCGATTGCCTTAGCGGCTTTCGAAGGCATTACGTTAACCGACACCATCATTTCGGGTGACGTGAACAATGCCGCGAGCTCTGAGGACACCGAAGGCGCCTCCATTGAACTTCGCACTTCCGATCTTCAAATCACGGGTGGTGAGATCACGGCGCAGACGATCGGCTCGCGCGATGCCGGTGATGTGGAATTGAAAGTGGCAAGCATCACCACTGACGGCGGGACTGAAATTTCTAGCAGTAGTGTGGGAGCCACAACCACCGGGGCCGCCGGCAGCGTCAGTATCGAAGGCCCGGACAGTACCCAGGAAAATCCCACGCCGGTGCCCGGCGCGATTCAGCTGGCTCAGACCGAGGTCAGTACGACCTCCGAGGGTGTGGGCGAAAGCGGCTCGATTGCCTTAGCGGCTTTCGAAGGCATTACGTTAACCGACACCATCATTTCGGGTGACGTGAACAATGCCGCGAGCTCTGAGGACACCGAAGGCGCCTCCATTGAACTTCGCACTTCCGATCTTCAAATCACGGGTGGTGAGATCACGGCGCAGACGATCGGCTCGCGCGATGCCGGTGATGTGGAATTGAAAGTGGCAAGCATCACCACTGACGGCGGGACTGAAATTTCTAGCAGTAGTGTGGGAGCCACAACCACCGGGGCCGCCGGCAGCGTCAGTATCGAAGGTCCGGACAGTACCCAAGAAAATCCCACGCCGGTGCCCGGCGCGATTCAGCTGACCCAGACTGAAGTCAGTACGACCTCCGAGGGTGTAGGCGAAAGCGGCTCGATTGCCTTAGCGGCTTTCGAAGGCATTACGTTAACCGACACCATCATTTCGGGTGACGTGAACAATGCCGCGAGCTCTGAGGACACCGAAGGCGCCTCCATTGAACTTCGCACTTCCGATCTTCAAATCACGGGTGGTGAGATCACGGCGCAGACGATCGGCTCGCGCGATGCCGGTGATGTGGAATTGAAAGTGGCAAGCATCACCACTGACGGCGGGACTGAAATTTCTAGCAGTAGTGTGGGAGCCACAACCACCGGGGCCGCCGGCAGCGTCAGTATCGAAGGTCCGGACAGTACCCAAGAAAATCCCACGCCGGTGCCCGGCGCGATTCAGCTGACCCAGACTGAAGTCAGTACGACCTCCGAGGGTGTAGGCGAAAGCGGCTCGATTGCCTTATTGTCAGAAACGGGAATTACCCTAGCAGATACGACGATCTCAGCAAATGTCGCGAATAAACCGAATGATACAACCACCGGAAGCAGCGATATTCTACTAACCGCACCTGCCCTTTTGATTAATGGCGGCGGCATCACCGCCCGGTCCACGGGCACTCGCAACGCGGGAAACATTACTTTGAACACTGATCAACTCACAACTTCTGCCACCGGTACTACGCGAGTCGAAATCAGCAGTAGCAGCACAAGTGACAATTCTGATGCTGGCAATGCGGGAAGCATTACAATTGAGGGCCTCAATAGTCCGGTCTCTGGGCCAATTTTATTAACTAACACTGACATCACGACTGAAGCCACCTCTGGACGGGGTGGTTCAATCTTGGTGGATGGGGCTGAGAAGACAGTTCTTGACTCCACGACTGTGTCAGCGACAGTGACAGCTGGCGGACAAGGCGGTGACATCACCATTCATGGAAGCCAAATGAATCCTCGTAATCCCAATTTTGGGAATGAACAACTTCTTGTCCGTAATGGAAGCACGATTACCGCAGAAAGTAAGGGGGCCGGCAATGCCGGCACGATCAACCTGGCGACAGCTGGCACGCTTCGGGTCACCGACAGTAATGTGACGACCGAGGCCACACGTGCCTCAGGTGGCAATATCAAACTGAATGCCGACTTCATGATTCATATATTGGATAGCAGGATAGAGAGCTCGGTGGAAGGGGACGCGACAACGGAAGGTGGCAACATTAGTATTGATCCAGAGTTCGTCCTGATCCAAAATAGTCAGATTTTGGCGCGTGCCAACCAAGGGGCCGGAGGCAATATTGATTTGATAGGGGACGTTGTGCTCATCGACGGGCTTAGCACGATCGATGCCTCCTCGGCGTTTGGTGTCAGTGGTACGGTCAATATCACCTCTCCGATCCAAAATTTGAGCGGCACTATTGCTCCGCTGCCTGAGACCATTATTCAAACCGCCACGTTGTATGGTCAGCGCTGCGCGGCACAGAAAGGCAGTGACTTTAGCAGCCTGAATGTCCGTGGCCGAGATCGAGTACCATTTGAGCCGGGGGATTACCTACTCACCCCATTAATTTTGGACACGCCAGGAGAGAATCTGTCAAAACAGGCATCTCCCTCCTCATCTCCGATGGTTTCTCGGCTAGGACTTGCAGCCCTAGACACCCAACTCACTGGCATATTTACATCTTTTGATCAAGGTGTTATACCTCTCGGATTATTTGAGGGTGGCTGTCGTTCCTAATTTCCCGAGACTCGGATATGCTTATCCATTCTGGCTATCGGTTCAGTATGACTTCTGCCCCTCTGATAAGGCTCTCAAACACCCTCCTCTCTTCTACTTGCAGTGTAACTCATGAACAGCCTTGGCTATTGTTATGAATCTCCACACGTTGTGACATACTCTCCATGCTGACTTACGAGAACTCTTTACTATTGCACTTTATACAAATTCATCATAAGTTGTTGAATTGTTTCATACATCAATCATATTTCTCTTCAGCATGTTCTGTTCAACAATGAAGGAGCGTTTATGCAAATGCATCGCAACTCAATGGGAAAAAACTCTTTCATCATCGTTTGTTTGATCACGTTGATCGCGTTATCTTCGCAACTAAATCTTCTCTTTGCTCTTGAAAAGGACCAAGGTGGACTCCCCCCGACCACTGACCCTAAAGGCATATTTGGCACGCCTCCGCCGATTACCCAAGAGACAGTGCCGCCATCAACACCTCAGACTCTTCCGGAAATTCTTCCTCCGGCACCACCCCTCCCGTCCGGAGAGGGCATTGCACCTCCTCTTCAAGTATTCGTCAAGGAAGTTCGTGTTGTTGGCAGTACCGCCGTCACACCAGAAGAGTTAGCTGAAGTGACGGCTCCATATATCAATCGTGAATTAACGACGGAAGGATTGGAAGAGCTACGTCGTGAGCTTACTCTCCTCTATGTGAACAAAGGTTACATTACCTCTGGGGCCATACTCCCCGACCAATCTGTTTCAGATGGGATTATTACGTTTCAGATGATCGAGGGAAAGCTTTCTGATATTAATGTGGAGGGAACGAATTGGTTTCAACCTTTTTATTTTTCCAGCCGCTTACGGCAAAGCGCCGGACCTCCAGTTAATCTCAACGAACTCAGAGATCGCCTGCAAATCATGCTGCAAGATCAGCGTATTGCCCGAATTAATTCTGAACTTCAACCTGGTCTCGCACCTGGATCAAGTGTCTTAAACGTGAAGGTCCAGGAAACGAACCCATGGAGGGCATGGCTTGAATTTAACAATTACCAATCCCCCACTGTCGGCGCAGAACGCGGCTTGGCAACTGTGGCCCACTTGAACCCTCTAGGACTGGGAGATGCTATCAGTGCCACGTACGGACGATCCGATGGAGTCAATCCTCTAGTCGATATCAGTTATTCTCTGCCTTTTACGCCATGGGATACCACCCTGATCTTCCAGTATCGAAAAAATGACTTTGAAGTCATCGAAAATGACGCATTTAAAGCGTTAGACATTGAAAGTAAAACCCAAATCTTTACCCTGTCTATTCGGCAACCCCTGTACCGAACACCAACTCAAGAGTTTGCGGTGACCTTAACTGGGGAACGCTTGCGAAATAAAAATTTCTTACTCGGCATTCCGTTCTCGTTTACGCCAGGTACCACGGCACGAGGGAAAGCGGTAATCTCTGTGTTGCGATTTTCTCAGGAATGGATCAACCGAAGTCCCAATCAGGTGTTATCAGCTCGTTCACGGTTTAGTCTTGGGGTTGACGCGCTAGACTCCACTGTCAACGATTCTTCATCTGTTCCCGACAGTCAGTTTTTTACCTGGCTCGGCCAAGTTCAAGGCGCCCATCGATTTGATCCATTCGGCATTCAGTTAATTGGACGAATGGATGTGCAACTCGCTAATGATCGACTTTTTCCTTTGGAACAGTATGCGATGGGTGGCCGATTTACGGTACGAGGCTACCGAGAGAATTCGCTTGTTCGTGATGACGCTCTCTTATTCACACTAGAAACGCGCATTCCTGTGCTCCCTTCTATTCTGGGTAGCGAGACCGTACAATTGGCTCCATTCTTTGATGTGGGACGTTCCTGGAATCGAAAAGGTGATACAGAGCCGGAGACTTTAGCCAGCGTCGGGACAGGGTTGCGATTCTCATTTCGTCAACAATCCCATCCGTTGCTCCAACATATGTATGCGAACATCTACTGGGGAGCACAACTCAGGCCCATTCCAGGTTCACGAGACTCGAACACTAACTTGCAAGACCACGGCGTTCACTTTCAGGTTGTCTTAGAGATATTGTAATGAGAGCACACGTTGAAGTTGAGTGATGGTTTATCGAAAAGCGGTCGTGTGGTGAGGGAGAGAAGTCTGGCCGTGATCATATGCGTATTGTCGCAGTCGTCTGCGGTTATGAAATGGCGCGAGTTTAATCTTTTGGAGAAATTGGGCCTGGTCAAAAGATACGACCGGAAGGAATTCTTTTTCTACCCCCAAGACTCTCAAACGCACAAGACATCCTAATTTGGGTCGGCTAATGGCCAGATACTTGAAGGCTGATTGGACGCGAACGTGCTCTTCCCAGCATGCTGGACTTTTTTCTCGGCATTGAAGAGTCTCTTTTCCATAACTGACCGTCAGCACTTTGGATGGTGGAATTTCTAAATATTCCACAAATTCTTTCACCTGCCATGTTCGTTGATTCCCCAATGCCATACCATAAGCCGTGGTGTTTCTTTGGTCACAATAGGTCTCAATTGAGAGTCTTGCCTCGCGGTGAGAATCAAGAACTTCCACACTGTCTCCTATAGACTCAGATGCCTCGCCTATGATGAAAGGACGTTCTTCATCAAGATAGAGATCGAACAGCGTCACCGCTCTATCGGGAAGTGAATATTGCGCGGGTTCTTGTATCGAAGCAATCTGTAACGGGTGGATGACTTCGTATTGAAATTGTAGTTGACGAGGGTCCTTGAGGGATTGCGAATCGAACTCATGGGCAGCCCCAAAGCTAGGGAGTGATAGCTGGCTCACGACCAAGATAGCGCATGCGATGACTGGTCCCCATACGCGTTCTCGCGAATTTCCTTTGCGTCCTCCCAGCATTCCGAGTATTTCCCTTCTTCCGTCAGCAATTCCCTGTCTCTCTTTTTCGGGAATTTGGAAGGGAACTTAAGCAGAAATAAACTCGGGTATGCCCTGCCTAAAACTTTTCTGGACTTTAGATGTTGGTTAATGCCATGAAATGAAAGACGACAGAAGAAATCTAACGACGATACTGTTCGTCGGTTTCGAACCAGCTGATCTGTGTGGTGTGTTTGCTAGAACAGCTTAACTGTAGTGTGAAGAGAAGAGGGTTGAGTTGGAAGATAAGTAGATGTCGTGTCAGTCCATTCGGTGAGTGTTATTTTTAAGTTTGTACCGTGAACTCTGTCACACGTTAATAAAGGACTGAATATCAAAAACGGATGCGCTTCTTCATTCGTTGCAGACCAGATTCTAAAACCTGATCATGAGACGACAAGTCAATCCATCGATGTATGTTTTCAGTTAAGGGGTCATAACCAATTGTTAATGAGTAAAAATGGAGACCAATAATTCGGATGTTGATATTCTGGCGTTTCGAGAACTTTCATTTGTGCCTGTTGCAGAGCCTGAGCTTTTGAAAGCGACGAATTGCGCAATTGGCGATAAAATTCGCCAACCAAATCAGAGGCAACTTTGTCATCAATAAACCATAGGGTAGCCAACGCACTTCTGGCTCCGGCTTTAACCGCAACTCCAGCCAGTCCTAATGCGGCTTTATCATCGCCCGCTGCCGTTTCACAAGCACTAAGGGTGAGCAATTCTAATGGTGTTTCTCGAAACTTAAAAAGGCCGACTAGATCCGCAAGTCGATCCATAGTAATTTTTTCATCGTACGCCAAGAGAAAACTATCCTCGACATTACTCTCGACTAATCCATGAGATGCGATATGCACGATACTGAAATCTTCTTCCCTCATTTCTTTCTGCATCGTATCAATCTGAAAATTTTTATTGAGTAATTGTGTGCCACCATACAGTTCTTGAATCGTATCGAGCTCTTCCTCAACATACGGCAATGGTGGAAATCCTTGCCTTTCTTCAGTTAAGCCAAGGGCCAACATCTTCACATTTTCACGGTTGATGGGACGAGGGTCGGTTAGAGTCAAGCCTGGAGTCGTGGCAAGCGCATAATTTTGAATCAAATGCTTTTCACCGTCGTGTAGTGCAGCTATGGGGATAGTTCGAAGAGCTCCATCCGGCACGAAAACTACCGTATCGACTTTTGCCTCGCGGAGGTCCGCTTCAACTGGCTGAATAAGCCATTTATAGAGTTTCTGCGCGGGAGTAAGATACTCGCTGTTCAAGGTATCCTGAAGTCCTTGACGAAGTCGTCGCACTTCACTCGTGAGTTCTTGTTCGCTAATGGGAACCGTGTATTGTTTGAGCTGAGATGGGTAATTAACCAAAATTTCAAGCCGATCCTTGAGTATGATGGGATAGAGAATAGCACTTGTTGGTGCGTCAGTTTCGAGGGTGACACTCAGTGATTGTGCTGTTTGGACACATTCGTCTTGAAAATAGTCTTGCAGCTCAGCAGCTTTAAACGCCTCCATGGTATCACGTGCTTCTTTTAAGAAGGCAACCCCCCGGTCCTTCTCAAGATCGGCTTTTCCACGTTCCAACAACAAATCAGCCAACTCAAAAAACAAGGTACCGATCCCTTCTCGAAATGACTCTCTCCGACCTTGATACGCCACGGAGACTTCGTTACGTATCGGTTGCAAAGAGGCAATAGCTCGACGATAGGCGCGCTGGGATTCGTCATACTGACCTAGAGCCTTTTGAATTCTCGCTGTTTGCCAATGCCAACGATAGAGAGATTCTGGAGCAATAGCTTTTTGAGCAAGAGAGACGGCATTTCGCGTTAAGCGCAAAGCTTCATCATACTGCTCACTCTCCTCATAGAGGGCTCCCATGTGGCCCCATGCATAAGATTCACTCCTCAGATCACCCAGCTGTCTAGCTAAAGTAGCAGCAGATTGAAAAGACTCCAGAGCTCGTACCCGTAGACTCTTTTCCACTGTTGAGACATTGGGATCTGGTCGAGAGGACTGACGAAGTTCTTGCTCAAATTTCTCTCGAAGTGGAGGTTCTGCGATTTCAGGAATCACGATGACTTCTTCAAGCACTGCCGGCCCCGCTCCTTGTTCGACGCGAACACCTCGTTCAGCACCTCGACTTCCAGCTGGGACCGTAGAGGCTGGCATACTCGAAACGCCTTTGGACATCTCTTGCGATTCCAATTCGTCATAAAACACTCCTATGGACAACAAGCTGCTGACTTTCCGATGGGTATTCTCAAGCGAGTCAATCTTATCAGAAGCTAAATCCAGTCGTTCTTCCGCATTAATGGCCAGGCCTTGTTGCATGGCGGCTCTAACGGAGTTTACAAGGGCGGTCATCTCCAACTCAGGGGTTTTGGTCGCATCCGCTAGAACGGCAGCTTCAGTATAGGCCCCGATTGCGTCAGTATTCCGATTTGATGCGGTTAACACATTTCCCAATGAATTCAATAACCCTGCAGAAACTAACGTATCGTTCTCTTGCCTCGCGAGCGCAAGGCCATCTTTAAAATACCTAATGGCCGCCCTCCGCTTTCCTAACCCAAAAGAAATATTCCCTAGACCTTCCAGAATTTTCGCTGAGAGGACGGGCGTCCCTACCTCCCTTGACTGCTGAAGTGCAGACTCCAAGGTTTGCCTAGCGTTTTCGTACTGTCCAAGTTCTTGATAAGCTTGTGCAAGAAGAACTTGGGACGAGAGCGCACCTTGAATGTTCCCCTTCTGTTGATACATCGTCCGAGCATCCGACCATTCCGACACAGCCTTTGTGAACTTTCCCTGTTCATAGAACGCTGTTCCCCGCTCTAATGACTGACTCGGCGTGCTATTTTCATCTTGCGCAAAAACAAGGTTGTCACCTGCAAGTGTGCACCAGAAAAGCGACACGATAAAAACCCAACTGAATATGGAGCCGTAGACATGTAATGATTCTCTAACATCCACAGCAGTAGAAAGTTTCATCACGTCATGCAAATGCTGATTCGCTTTCCGTAGTATTGTCATTTTATTGAATCTCATGAAATCCTCCATCAAACATACCTGCTGCCGAAACACTTCGACAAATGCAGTAAACTTGCTTTAGCTGAAAGACAATCTGAAATCTTGTCCTCCAGAACGATACCTTTAAGGAATGGAAGAAATTGTAAGATTTACGTGATATAAAAGCAATCGGATAACCCCAGATGTCCCAACTCAAGCAGGATACTCGTTCTAAAACGTGATAAGTCATGGAATAATCATGAATTACAAGCCTCTTCGGAGTTTACACGAGCATGACCTGCACATCACAATGACACACCCTCGCAATCCATATGCCATTATCTGTGCTCTATTATCAGAGATCTTTGAGAAATGATCACAAGAACGGTAGATCATTGATCTAAGAAATTATTTCGGATGAGGGTAATAGCTATCCCCCCCAAGGATTTATCCCTTTAGATATACGTATGTATCTGTTTAGATACCTGAGCCCTACAACGTAACACCAGCTTACGATTAACCCTGCCGTTAGCATGTTGCTCATGTTAAACAATATACAACAAATAGGTTAGAACGGGATAAGGGCTCTGTTTTTAGCGGATGCCTTTTCACTATTCGCCATACCTCAATTGAGAGTTCATGCTTCTTTGTGCATGCCTCCGTTTAAGAGAAGTGAGCCGTAAACGGGCAAACCAGGCAAGGCATCACTTTTCATCGACAATTCTGAAAATATCGCCTATCTTCAGTACACAGAATATCTGAATACACAACTTATGGGCATAGCCAACAAACTCATCGCAGCTCCTGTTTCTTTTTAAATTTTTAGGATCTCGTTGTAAGAATTCAATCCTCATTACGCAGTCCAAGCCCCTGTTCACATCAAAGACCTTCAAAAAAACGCACGTTCATTCACATGACATGAGAATGGCATTCCCTTTGCTTTCCCTAGCTAAAAGAAGAGATAAATTTTCATTTTCCAGACATTCAAGGAGGGATTGACCATGCAAACGAAACATACCACCCACAATGGAGTCACGCAGAAAAACACAGAGGCTCCGCATTGTCCTCGCTGTCAAGGATTATTGGTTAGGGCAGACTATATGGATATGCTGCAAGGTGGGTATCTATGGGGAACCGGACAACGGTGCGTTAACTGCGGCCATCTCATGGATCCGAAAATCCTTTTAAACCAGCTGCTACATCAGGATCGTCAAGAAACACGACGACCTCGGAAGCGCCAACAGAACCACATCGTTGCGGCTTGATTGGTTCTAGGATTGTCACCCATTCAAGTCCAATTTTGATTTTCCTTGTCGTACTGTATTGACATTTCAAAATATCGTGTGTGATGATTTTGAAACTACACGGGGACCCCAAACATTTAAGGACTGCACGTGATAAGAAGGTTAATTTTCACTTGAAAACCAGGAGAACCCATAACTCATTTTAAAAATTTTCATATGACCGTAGGGAAGCGGCAGGTTCAGACTCGCGCAATCAAGTGATGTCGAACCTGCTTTTTTATGTTCATCAACAAGAAGTCAGAGACTAAGAAGAAGAACAAAACGTAACTCGGCAACACAACAGTTTATACGTCCGTAGGGAAGCGGCAGGTTCAGACTCGCGCAATCAAGTGATGTCGAACCTGCTTTTTTGTGTCTGGCGCAAGGGGAGACAAATTAAGTCTCTTTAAAAATCGATTGAGGTGCCATCACCTTTGGTGCTTACAGAATACAGGAGTTGAATCACTGCCATGTGCTACCAACGTTTGTTCTCGAACTCAACCCGGTATATAACGGCCATCATTCTCGCAGCTTTACTCTTTTACAATGGTACAGGAACGAATCTTCTTCAAGCTCAAGTCGTCACCACCATCACTCCAGATGCCACGCTTCCAACGAATACCAAGATCCAAGCCAACGGAAATATTCGCAACATCACCGCAGGCACAGAGATTGGCACCAATCTCTTTCATAGTTTTCAGGAATTCAATGTAGGAGACGGAGACATAGCTAATTTTGTAGTACCGGGTGAGATCGCCAATATCCTCAGTCGCGTGACAGGCACGAATATCTCAAACATTTTTGGACAATTGCGCTCTGACTCCTCAGCCAATCTGTTTTTTCTCAACCCCAATGGGGTGGTATTTGGGCCAAACTCCTCTTTAGACATCGGCGGGTCCTTTCATGTCAGCACAGCGGATTATCTGCGACTTGGCAATGGCTCGGACGCAGGGATGTTTAGTGCCGTAAACCCTCAGAACGATGTGCTGACTTCAGCCACACCAGCAGCCTTTGGGTTTTTAGGACCAAATGTCAATTCTCAGGGAATCGCGATCAATGGAGCAACCTTGAGCGTACCAATCGGGAAGAGTTTATCCGTAGTCGGTCGTGATGGAGGAGATTCAGCGTCTCCCACCGACGGTGTGCGTATACAGGGCAGCTCTATTACGGTCCAAGATGGAAAACTTAACCTGGCCAGCGTCTTATCAGACTTGGAACTCACACTCGACACGCTCGACCCCCTCCCCAACATTAATGGAGACATGAACGATCAGTTAGGCAGCATTACCCTTTCCCAAGCCACTGGCATTAACACAACAGGTATTGGCGAAAATGGAGTCATGATTAAAGGTGGAAACCTCGTCCTCAATGAAGGAGTTCGCATTTCATCAACAGGGAATCTTTCAGGAGACAATAAAGGACCAAGTATTTTCATTGATGTTGATAGTCTCACGGTTACCAATGGCAGTGCGATCACTAGTTTGGGAGAAAGCTCGAACCCGGGTGGAGACCTTTCGATCAAGGTAGATAGCGCACTCTTACTCAGTAATGCTGGTCGTATTACCACGTCTACTATAGGATCTGGAAAAGCGGGAGACATTTCTATCACAGGAAACTCTTCAGAAGTATTGATACGTGACCTTTTGACAGGAATCATTTCAGGCTCACAAGGCATGGGTGAGACTGGCACGGTAACCTTAGATGTAGGAAATTTGACGCTTCAAAATGGGGCAACCATCGGAAATCTGAGCTCTGGCGATGGCTCATCGAATACCGTCCATATTACAGTCGCGGATACGTTGACGATCGAAGGACAACCAGCTCTTGGCTTGCCAAGCGGTCTCGCGAGTTTTGCCACCAATGGGACAGCAGGAGAACTCGTGGTCAACACACCTATTCTCCTCCTAAGTGGAGGGGGGGTTGGCACACCGGCCCTGTTAAATACAGGCACAAACTCGCGGGCAGGGAATATTACTCTTGAAGTCAACATGCTGAATGCCATGAACGGATCTATCATTGACAGTAGCAGTGGGATCACCGGAGACGGGGGAGACATCACGATTCGCGGGCTTGGAGGGCAAGGGACAAACGCAACACTGGTCGAGTTGAACACATTATCAGTCATGAGTGCCGTCACTGCGGGAACAGGGAATGGAGGTGACATCAACGTTCAGACTGAACGCTTGATCGTCAATGACTCTGTCATCCTATCGAACACAACAGGCTCTGGTAACGCTGGTGATATGCGCTTGCAAGCGTCTGAGTCTATTTCGATTTCTGCCAACTCTGTACAGGGGGCACAGAGTGGCCTGTTCGCTAACACTCTCGGTGAAGGCAATGCCGGCTCCATATTCATAGAGACACCCCTGTTTGAGATGAATGATGGGCGTGTGCGTAGTAATACAACGGGCAATGGACAGGCGAGCCAGATTGATTTTCAGGTCGGTCAGCTCACATTATCGAATGGCGGTCAAATTGACACTGGGACACTAGGAAACGGAAAGGGTGGAAACCTGACGATTAATGCCACAAATGGGATTACCATTAGTGGAACAAGTAATGATGGATTTTCCAGTGGTCTATTTAATAACAGCAGAGGAAGCGGGGATGCTGGCGATAGCTTATCCGTCACGACTCCATTTCTTCTCATGGAGAATGGGCGAATTGTAACCGCCACGGTTGGCGATGGGAACGCGGGTGCCATCGACATTAAAGTCGATACCCTCGAATTACGAGACGGAGCCCAAATTTTCAGCGGGATTGGGAGCGTTGAAAACGGACAAGTTGTTGGAACAGGTGGGCCAGGAACAGGTGGACGTGTTGTTGTTGATGCTGCGAACTCTATCCTGATCACCGGAGCCAGTTCAGAAGGATTCTCGAGTGGGATCTTTGGCAACGCTCAGATTGGGACAGGGAAGGGTGGAGACATACAAGTTTTTACCGAAACTCTAAATATCAATGGAGCTGGTCAAATCGCAGCTCTTTCCGGGGAATCGAGCACTGGGGACGCCGGAGACATCACGATAGAGGTCAATCAAGCAGTACTTTCAAATGGTGGCACGATCAATAGCAGCACTTTTGGCTCTGGGAAAGGCGGGACAATCTCGCTAATCGCGATGGATAGCACATCGGTGTCTGGGGCAGGGTCTCGCATCTCTGCAACCGCAGCTCGCGATGGGCGAGGAGGAGATATTCAAATCTCGACCACCAAGGAATTGGCTATCCGTGACGGAGCCTCCATCGCGGCCAATAGCTTAGGACAAGGTGATGCAGGCACCGTCCTGATCCAATCAGGAGATTCCATTGTTGTCGATGATAGTTCTATTACCACCAGAGCCGATAACGCATCAGGTGGATCAATTAAGCTAGCAGCAGAGGACTTAATTCTGTTATTGGCGAGTAGGATTGAAAGCCTTGTTCAGGGAAGTGTAGGTACGTCTGCTGGAGATATTAGTATCGACCCAGAATTCATTGTTGTGCAAAATAGTCAAATCCTTGCTCAAGCAACACAAGGAGCGGGAGGGAATATTGACTTGATTGGGAATACGGTCTTAGTCGATCCGTTTAGCACGATTGATGCGTCGTCACAATTTGGCATCAGTGGCTCCGTGAACATTCAAGCGCCTATTCAAAACTTAAGTGGCACGATTGCGCCTCTACCTGAAACGATTATAGAAACGGCCACTCTGTATGGTGCACGCTGTGCGGCCCAGAAAGGCAGTGAGTTTAGCAGCCTGAATATTCGCGGCCGGGACCGGACTCCATTTGAGCCAGGCGATTATCTTCTTACGCCCTTGTTACCCAACAATAAGAGCACGTCTACATCGAGAGACTCAGCAACAACTGAAATGACCTATCAACTCGGAGAACTGGTCTCTGAATCCGACGCACAGTCAGGGTCAGCGTCTGTTCTTAGCAGGACCAACTCAAAAGGCATCTGGACGAGTGAGTGTGATTCGTAGACCACCTCATACCGATACGCACCTACAGAACACAGGTCATGAGGACTTTCTGACTGACGGATCTCCTGCCTCGTTATGCAGCGATTACGGTAAATATTGAAGCCATCCTTCATCTGTAGCGCCCAGGCCAACTACACACAAGCCTAATAAGATAAGTGTTTCGCAAAAAACCTTTTATCGATTATCCAAGTAGACAGCGCATTGACATTATGAAATATCGTGTGGGATGATTTTTGCCTATCATAGACATATTCATACTGTTTCATACGTCTGTAGGGAAGCGGCAGGTTCAGACTCACTTAATCAAGTGATGTCGAACCTGTTTTTTTGTGTCCCTAGTGAAAAAGTAGACTGAGTACATCTCCTTGCTGGTTGGCCTAAGTTATCAACGTCTGTTGTCTCGTACAGAAAAAGAGGATTGAAGCACCACCATGTGCTACCAACATTTGATTTCGAACGCGACCCGGCACGTAACGGCAATCAGTGTGGCCGTGTTACTCTTCTTCAATGGTGCAGAACCCAACCTTCTTCAAGCCCAAGTCGTCACCACTATCACTCCAGATGCCACACTTCCTACGAATAGCGTGATCCAACCCAACGGAAACATTCACAACATCACCGCAGGCACAGACATTGGCTCAAACCTCTTTCATAGTTTTCAGGACTTCAGTGTAGGAAATGGCGATACAGCCAATTTTGTGGCCTCAGGGGGGACCGCCAATATTCTCAGTCGGGTGACTGGTAGCAATGTCTCGAACATCTTTGGACAACTGCGCTCCAATTCGGCAGCGAATCTGTATTTCCTCAATCCCAATGGGGTGGTGTTTGGGCCCGAGTCGTCCTTGGACATCGGCGGGTCCTTTCACGTGAGCACGGCAGATTTTGTAAGACTAGGAGATGGTCCAGGGCTATTCAGTGCCTCGGAGCCTGCCAATGATGTGTTGCTTGCCGCCTCACCTTCTGCGTTTGGATTTTTGCCAGGAAATACAGCCGCTGGTTCTCTCGAGATTCAAGGCATCCTTTCGGAAAATCCAGGACAAACGCTGGAGGTCGTAGGAGGAGACATTATTATTCGGAATGGCACGCTGACGGTTCCCGGTGGAGATATTCTCTTGACTGGAAGCAACCTGACTATCACAGATAGTGGCGCAATCCTGAGTGATGCCACAGATGCGTTCAATGGAGGAAACGTACGTATTAATGTCACGGGACAAGTATTAGTAGAAAACGACGGTGAAATTAGCAGCACCTCTCGTGGAAGCGGGACGGCCGGAAACGTCACCGTCCAAGCCTCCACCATCATCCTGAATGAGGAATCTCAAATTCGGAGTGATACCTCAGGACCAGGGGCAGGGGGTAACGTTCTCCTGACCACCGACACACTTCTCCTCACCGGCGATGCTGAAATCTCCAGCGATGTCAACATGAATGCGACTGGCAATGGCGGGACGGTCACCATCGAAGCCCAGACAATAACGCTCCAAGACAATCCAGAAATCAGCACTGACACCGAACAGGGAAGCAGCGGATCGGGCGGCAATCTCCAGTTGATAGCACGCGAGTCCATTCGACTTGTGATTCAGCCAGAAGCGAATGAGGAGCTCAATGACACGATTGAAGCCGGCATCTTCACCAACTCTGAAGGCAGCGGGGATGCTGGGGGCATCGACATCACTACGCCACTGTTCGAAATAGATGGCGGCGTGCTCACAGCCAGAACCGAAGGAGCCGGCGCTGGCGGCAACATCGAGGTCGATATTGGAACACTGATTGGCCAAGGGAAAACGGAGGTTACGACCTCCAGTCGTGGAGGCGGGACGGCCGGAGACGTCACCGTCCAAGCCTCCACCATCATCCTGAATGAGGAATCTCAAATTCGGAGTGATACCTCAGGACCAGGGGCAGGGGGTAACGTTCTCCTGACCACCGACACACTTCTCCTCACCGGCGATGCTGAAATCTCTAGCGATGTCAACATGAATGCGACTGGCAATGGCGGGACGGTCACCATCGAAGCCCAGACAATAACGCTCCAAGACAATCCAGAAATCAGCACCGACACCGAACAGGGAAGCAGCGGATCGGGCGGCAATCTCCAGTTGATAGCACGCGAGTCCATTCGACTCGTGATTCAGCCAGAAGCGAATGAGGAGCTCAATGACACGATTGAAGCCGGCATTTTCACCAACTCCGAAGGCAGCGGCGATGCTGGAGGCATCGACATCACCACGCCACTGCTCGAAATAGATGGAGGCGTGATCACGGCCAGAACCGAAGGAGCCGGCGCTGGAGGAGACATTATGCTAAGCGGACAGACAATCGCCCTCTCCAATATGGCCCGCGTCTCGGCTGAGAGTACGGGAACTGGTAATGCTGGCGCGCTGATGGTCGGCGATGCAACGACCCACACCGTTCGCCTAGAAAATGGGATCATTCGCACGACGGCTCAAGCGGCCTCTGGGGGGAACATCAAGGTCAATGCCACCGAGTTGATTCATTTGATCAACAGTGCGATCGAGAGTTCCGTCCAAGGGGACGAAACCACGAGTGGCGGGAACATTAGTCTTGATCCGGAGTTCGTCATCGTACAAGACAGTCAAATCCTTGCTCAAGCAACACAAGGAGCAGGAGGGAATATTGACTTGATTGGGAATACGGTCTTAGTCGATCCGTTTAGCACGATTGATGCGTCGTCACAATTTGGCATCAGTGGCTCCGTGAACATTCAAGCGCCTATTCAAAACTTAAGTGGTACGATTGCCCCCCTACCCGAAACCATCATTGAAACCGCGACCTTGTATGGCGCCCGCTGTGCAGCACAGAAAGGCAGTGAATTTAGTAGTTTGAACGTTCGAGGGCGAGACCGAGTACCATTTGAGCCGGGCGACTATCTCCTCACTCCACTGCGACAAAACAATACAGGCACGTCTCTGTCGGACAAGACAGCAACAACTGAAATGACCTATCAACTGGGGTTTCCGGTCTCTGAATCAGATGGACAACCAGACTATGAGTTTTTTATTAGCAGTAATCTCTGGGAAAACCGTGAGGCCGAGAAATGTGGCTCCTAACGTGATCACTCAATACATATTTCCTTATCTCGAGCCATAGGCTTTTCTCACTGCTACCCTATAAAGTCAACATCCGCCTCGACTCCAGCCAACCATAGAGCTCTAGATAAACCCCACATGGCACAACCTCATTGTGCTGGGTCAATCGCATATGAAATCTGGTATTGACTCTTTAGTGCTTGTGTGCAATTCTTTTTGCCGTTTTTGTCTGTTGAGAAGCTCCTGGATACTCGCAGAAGTATTCTCAGACAGACGAACTAGATCGCACCTCCTCTCTTTATCATGCAGCACAGAATTTTGTGGAGGCAGAGCTTAATTCATTTACTTTGTCTTGTGAGCATTCGAGTATGAATTCTGCGCGTGGATAGAATAGGCAAACGGCTATCTAAGGAGTGATTGTCAATGGCAATTTCCAAGAGTCGCACCGTCGGATTTCGATGTCTCAGATAAAGAGTATTGTCTTCATCATCTTCCTGCTTAGTGCCCTGGGAATAAATCTGGTCTCAGCTCAGCAGGTCGTGACCAATATTACGCCTGATTCTACCCTACCCACGAATAGTATGGTGAATGAAAACGGGAATGTGTTTAACATTACCGAAGGGACATCCGTCGGTAGCAACTTGTTTCATAGTTTTCAGGAATTCAATGTGGCCTCCGGCGATGTGGCCAATTTTGTAGATCCCGGAGGCATCGCCAATATTCTCAGTCGGGTCACAGGAGATAATGTCTCAAACATTTTTGGACAACTGCGTTCAGATTCGTCAGCCAATCTGTATTTCTTCAATCCCAATGGTGTCGTGTTCGGACCCAATTCTTCCTTAGATGTCGGCGGGTCGTTTCATATGAGCACTGCAGATTTCATCAGACTAGGCGAAGGGTCCGGGTTGTTCAGCGCATCAGATCCAGCGAGCGATGTCTTGATCGCAGCCCCTCCCTCCGAATTCGGATTTTTGCCGGGAAATGTAAATGCAGGGTCTGTTGAAATTCAAGGTCTTCGCCATGAGAATCCGGGGCAAGCCCTAGAGATCATAGGAGGAAACATTGTCATTCGCAACGGGACACTGACTGTGCCAGGAGGAGACATTCTCTTGACTGGAGACAACGTGACCGTCACGGATGGTGCAACAATTTTTAGTGATGCTACTGATAATCTCAACGGAGGAAACATAAATATTAATGTATCAGGGAAAGTATTGCTAGAAAATAGTAGCAAAATTAGCAGCACCTCGATCGGTTCAACTGATACTGGTTCTCTGAACATTGTTGCTCAGAACATACTTTTTCAGAGTGGCAGCCTTGTTTCCACTAGTTCACTTGGCACTGGCGATAGCGGTAGAGTCGACATAGCTGCAACTGGAAATATCACGTTGACTGATACCGACATCACGACTGAAACTAGGAACGGAGAGGGCGGGGATATATTGATAGACGGATCCGATAAAACTATCTTGGATTCAACGACCTTATCAACTTTTGCAGGACCCGAAGGACATGCAGGAGACATTATTATTCAAGGGAGTCGAGTCAACTCAAGCGATGCTAGCTTGGGTAAGGAACAGCTTCTTATTCAAAACGGTAGCCGCATTGCCACAGAAAGCTTCGGGTTTGGTAATGCCGGAGTCATTCTTCTGGAAACAAAAGGAACACTTCGACTGAGGGACAGTGGCATATTAGCGACTGCATTTCTCTCTACAGGCGGTAATATCAAACTAAACGCGAGCTTTATGATTCACCTCTTGAATAGCATCGTAGAGAGCGCAGTCAGTGGGGATGAGACGACAGTAGGTGCTACCATTAGCCTTGACCCTGAATTTATCCTGCTCCAGAAGAGTCAGGTCTTGGCTTCACAGAATGCTGGTATTGGTGGACCTATCAATTTTATTGGAGATTTTATACTGATTGATACTCAAAGCGTCATCGATTCCTCAAGTTCTATAGGTTTTTCAGGCAACCTCTTTAGCAACCTCAGCGAATCTTTGGCACTGTTACCAGAAACAATTATTGCCCCAATTACCTTATACAGTGAACAATGCGCCGCACAAAAAAGTGGTAGATTTAGTAGTTTGAGGATACGCGGTCGAGACCGAATCCCTCCAGAACCAGGAGATTATCTCTGGACTCCTGTACAAGCGAACGTAATGCCCAGTTCGATGTCCGGAAGCGCCGGAGCATCATCAACTTCCATGGCGGCACACCAATTCGGGCATACTAAGTTGGAATTCCAAAAATCTTCTGTTGACCCGATGACATCTTTCGATCACAATGCGAGTTCTTTGACACTCTTCAATAGTGGGTGTTGATCGTCAATGAGTAAGATTTGTCACTAAGAATACTCCATTTTTATTCCACCAGAATCACGTGAGGCAAGCAAGATGAGACAATTCATGTATGTACAGGTGACGGTGTTGACCTTGATGCTTCAAGGTTGTGCAATCCCTCCACCACCAAATTCAGAGGCCAATGTCAACATGGATTCGGAACAAACCGCTAGCCCCGTTTCTGAAACACTCGCAAACGATACGGAAATGACGATTTCACAAGATCAGTCCTTACCAGAAGACACGCTGCAAACACCGATACCGACGGCGGCTTCGACTCCCGGCACAAACGGACCTCCACTTGAAGACACGGTGGCCTTGTCTTCTAAAGATTCACCGATCACCGAACACAAAGGAACGAAGACCAGCTGGGAGGCCTTGCGGGCGAAGGTGACTGGAGAGATTAACGAACATCAACGACAAATACAGCAACTCAATCTCAAACTACAACTGATTGATCAAATTGCCACTCGTCTCGAACTCACGACCAAAGCGGCCTTTCGGAAAGGTCAGATCATACTGGCCGACTTTACGATTGAAAATCCGACGACTTATGACTTGAAGGATATTTCTATTGCCTGCGCTCAAATTGCTCCGACCGGAACAACGATCAGCAGTTATACGGAAACGATCTATGCGATCGTCGGGGCCAATGCGACGCGCACGTTTGAACGCGTAGAGCTCGATTCACTTCACAAGCAGACTCAATCGCTCAATTGTGAAATCAAAAACTTTACAGTTCATACGCCAACAGGGTCGTAGAGACTCTGAATTTGTTGAAAACATTTTTCAGCTGTATAATTCAGACTCGTTGCTTGTTACTCGTATTTCGTAACTCGCAGAAGAAGTCTTTCTGGTTTTTACGAAGCATAGCGAAATCAAATAATTTATAGCCGAACCCTTCTTACTGACACAGCACGATAACAAGGTTCAGAAGTTTGGAAGCTTATTGGTACGGCTATACGCTTCACGAACGACGAGAGACGTTTTTTCTACCAACGACATTCAATCCACTCGAAACATCACGAGTTGAACACTCTTGCCGGTCTGTCGCTTGACGACGGCTCTCGCAGTTTTTACCGACTCATTCACACGTCCTTCGGAATAGATGGAATACCACTGACTGTGTACCTGATAGCGATTCCGAAGCCGCAGCTCCTTCGCGATTTCACTCATGCCGCTCACTCGATCCACATCAACCAAATTTCTAAACGGTCTTGCTCTAATGATGCGTCCCGCTAAAGCCGGCGTCATTTGAGGATGAAGGCTTTCGAGAACCCATGAGGAAGCCGTATTAATATTTATCCGACCATCAGCCGTCATCGGATAGATCGTCACATAAGGACGCAGCTTGTCCACAATTTCATCGGTCATACCTTTTATGAGATAGAGATCAAGAAAATTCTGAACGCGCCCATTCTTGGGCCAATAGGGTTCCGACAAGCTTTGATAAAACGCCGACTCTGCTCCAAAGGGCCGCTTGTCATCGTCCACATCAATCCAATCCACGATGCTATCAACAATGTTCGGATTAATTTGTAGCCGTTGGCACAGGAGTCGAAGCTGCCTGACATGCTCTTTTAGCTTATTCGGATCATCACTACGAGAAAAATTGTTAAGATTAAATTTCCCACGTTCATCGGAGATCGAAATCGATAGAAATCCATCACGTAAAGGAACGTCTGAAATCTGTTGTGCCCATTGATCCTGAAGCCCATCAACTTCCTTGTCTCTTTTTGCATCAGCGACCAACACAGCTTGGGCCGAGGATGTTCCAGCTTTTGCTAAATATGTGGCCTTAAGACCATCACGGAAATGAGCGGTCTCCTGCGCGGTTATTCTTGTCAGCGCATCGAATTGGACAATGAATATGGTCAGCAACGCGACGGTCGCTACCGTCATCAACAGTGCCAGACCAGATTCATCCTTGAAGCGTTTTAGAGGTTGTGGCAGGGGCATAACTCGATACAATCACTTGAATGTCTAATAATGATGAATCCGAAAAACGAGACTTCATAGAAAATCGCTTCACCTGAATGTAATGCGGTGAAGACTCCAACGCCTGGAGGAACGAGACGGTTTGGGCCAACGACACTTTTTCCAGGGACAACTCTACGGCCGTTTCCTGATAGCCCTCAAAGGGAGCAGAGGTATAGGGCCGTAACGCGACCACTGCATAGTTCACACGCTGAGCAATGGTCATTTGCTCAATATACGCGACTAACGAGAATCCAACTCTCTGTTGACCCAGTTTAGATATGATGGCGTCTAATCGATCGTGGGTCTGTTGATACGTTTGACTGAGCTGATCAAACGTGCCAATTTGACGCTCCTTTTCAGAAATCATACGGTCTAGTCGCTTCATGCGCTCTACGGTGGGAAGCACCACCCAGTCTACAAGGAGAAATACGAGAATGATAATTCCCCCTCCCAACAACATATATTGTTCACGCTGAGCTCGTTTGGCCCACCAGTCCAACACAAGGTCCTTCATGCGGTCCCTATCTTTACATTCAAGCCAAACTTGACCCTATTAGAATTAGCGCCTACCTGAGCATTGATGACTTGAAGGGTTTGCACCCAGGATACTTGAGAAACCTTTTGCTTAATTCGTTCGACCGCTTCGAACGAACGCGTCGTAGCCTGCAGCGTGATGACCTGCCCGTCAATCAACACTTCCTGCACTTCCGTCTCGCCTTCTTGAGCAAGCCGTTGGCTGAGTTCTGCCAAGATCTGCAACACCGTCGTGTGATCTCCGCTAAAAAATTTAAGCATACGCTGATTTTGAATAATGGCCGTCTGCGTTTGCTGGATTTCATCAACGATGACTTTAGCCTGAGGGAAGACCCCTTGAAACTGACTGCGTAAATGCTGCGTCAGCTCTTCGTAACGGGACTGTTTGAATTGATGGGTGACGAAAACATTGATAAAACTCAGAACAATGAGTATTCCCACTGCGACCGCAATCTTAGTCCATGTATGTTGAGCCTCCTGTTTCTCATCCTTCCATTGCGTGATTTTCCGTTTGAGGTTGATGCTTGACCCTTTCGCGCCAAGTGCGAATTTCACGGATAAACCAAGAGATGGAAGAAAAACAGGCGAAAGAGTGCGCATACCTTTTACTACCTTTGCGGATAAGACGTGCACGTTGGGCAGTGCCATCTGAGATTTGAGGTACGCGGGCAACGCTTTTACATGAGCGCCACCTCCGCCTACATAAGCCTGAACCACTTCTATGTTGGTGTGCGTTTCAAAGGCATGAATCGTCGTTCGAAGATTCTGAAGAAGTCCGACCCAGGCAGGATTGTCAAACGTATTGCTTGGCGAGTCCGAGATGCTTTCTTCCCACCTTGTTCTCTCTTCTTCTTGCATTTGGCTATTGTCAGCGTGGCCCTCTACGACTCCTACCGTTTGCGCAACACCTTCAGCAATATCTTTTTCTCCACACAACACGGTTCGTATGCCCCAGACTCCCTTAGGCCCTATCAAGCAGAGAGATGTCGATGTACTCCCAATATCCAGCAAGACCGTCCCCTCTTTTGGCAGATTGGGGTGTACCCATCGGTACGCGTTAAACAAGGCTAAGCTTTGCACCTCAATCGACCGTACATTCAGGCCTACTGTTGTGAGAAAATCGACTCTCCGCTGAAGAGTTTCTTTATGAACGGCCACGACCAACACCTCTGTTTTTCGTGAAGACGAAGAAAGAATATGATAATCGATGACTAATTCTTCAACATTGAACGGCACGAAAGACTCTAATTCAAATGGAAGAGTTTTGGAGATTTTCTGTGGATTGGAAAATGGAAACGTTAACACGCGAGATATGACAGACTCACCAGGCACTGACGCAACAGCCGGATAATGTAAAAGTTGATGACGCTTGAGAAAGGCATGCAAAAACTCTTGAAATTCCTTTGTTGAATCGCTCACCTCCATTCCGATCGGATAACGCGTGCCCCGACACTGAAAGGTCGGGAAGCGACCTAACGACATTCGCAGGACGGTCGTTTTGATCGCAGAATGACCGATGTCTAATCCTAATATGGCTTGGCTAATCATGGGAATTCCACGAAAATCATGCTGACCACTTCAGACATAGATACTAGGACATGGCGGTAAATAATAATGATGGCTCCAATGGGATGACGATACCATTTCCGTTAAGCTCCATTGAAGGGGTGCGAAGCGTCCCCCAAAGTCTTAACGTGATTGGCTGGCCTGATTCTGTATTCAGATACTGGACTTGTGGAAACATTTTGGTGAACTCTGGACTAAAATACAGCACGCCTTCACTTTCTATACGACTCTCAAATACATTAGACGCCAACTGCACACGACCCTGCCCTGAAAAACTAAAACCTTCACCTTGCATACGAAACTCGTTCAACGTCCAATCTCGTTCCTTCACCATTAACAACCCACTTGCGGAAGAAATCTTGAGAGAAATACCTTTATCTGAATACAACGGTAAGTCCTTAATCTGAAGAGATGTGAACGTAAACTTTCCTTGACCTTCCCCTGTAAGCGGCTGATGCTGATGCCAATGGTAGTCCACCTTGATTGAGAGCATTCCCTCTTTGACGTATGGAAGTTGAAAAGATGTGACGTCAAGATCAGCAAGAGAATGGACAACTCCAACTTCATAGCCTGACGAATCTGGTGATACCATGAGCCAACCTTCTCCACGACCTTTCCATAATGAAAGGGTAGAAGTAAACCGGAAGGGTTGATACAGGACAGAGCGGGGAATGAAATTGATACGCCAAACAGGAAAATGAAAACGATCAAGCAGAGGGGAATGTTCCTTGAAAAAACGCAGGCCTTTCCATTCAAACCAGAACGGACCAGCATTTCTCTGATCCGCGTAAATCTGAACTCCCATTCGCTGTTCTATTTTTCGTTCCACCCATTGTTGTACATTCTGATACGGAAATAAAAAGTATAAAAAGCCAATGAGTAATACAAGCGTATAGAGCCCATAGCCTACCCATGGCCGGATTCGTGTGGGGTGATTAGAAGACGTCCTGATTGCCATGGGGAAGACCAACGAATGTGGAAAACTTCTGATCTCCACCACCAGGTACTCGAAGAGTTAACTCAATGGAAACCGCACGAGGTAATTTGCCTCCGCCCTGAGAAGACCACTGATTCACCCATTGACTCCCATTATGGTATTGGAGGTGAAAATCCTTGACGGCCTCCGATAAAGGAAAAATACTTGAGGTCAATTCGAATTGTGAGAACTGTACCGTTTCAGGAGGCTCAAGGGGTTTGACATTTCCAAAAAGCGTTGGTGTTTCACGATGAAAAATTAATCCATCTTTTACCCACCAATCAAAGGTGACCGGACCCGTGCCTGGCGGCGATCCTGAATATCGACGAAAGTTATACGAGTCAAATGAAATTCGATCTAAAGATAGATTTTGACGTACATGCGGAATACCTAGAAAGTTGGATTTTTGAAAGGGAGTCGACACGACTGCCGATTGCAATTCATCATTGAACATTGAAAAGGCTACACGACCTGCGTGGAAGATGTGACTACGAGTTTCGATCGTACTGATAGAACGTAACGTTGTACGAAATGTCGCGGCGACAAGCGTAAGAAGCACAGCCAATATGGCAAAAGCAATGAGCAGCTCTAGAAGGGTAAAACCAGCCTCCTCCGTTTTGTCATTTCGTGAAAGCCTATCGAGTTTTATCATGAGAATTCTTAAGGCGTAACCACATACGTTGTCAGTGTCACACTGTCCTGCTTCTCTGAAGATCCCCATCGAACTCGAACCAACACTTCACGAACTTTCTCAATGACGGTATCCCGAATTTCCTGTTCCCAGCGATAAGCCGGATATTGAACGCCAAAACTGCCTCTCGTCTGACCGAGTGGTGGGATCCCGTTCAGTTCAGTCTCGACGATTTTCTCTTGAGCCAGTAACACTCCGATGGTGACTCGTTCAGAGGAGATATGAACACCTACCTGATCATGCAGCAAGGAAAGCATGATGGGAAACGTGATGGAGATGATGGCAAGAGAAACCATCACCTCCAACAAAGTGAATCCCTTTTGCTCGAAATGCTTCCAGTATTTACATCGCAGCATTCTTCCACCCTCGAGGAACGACATGGCCTTTCTCAATTCGCACGGTGCCCGTGACGGGATGCACCAGAAGACTCACGACTTCTTCCTGATCCATTAAGTGAATGACCGTCGGATCAACCCGTCCTACTGGGAAAAATTGCATAAAGGTATCGCTTTCTCCTCCACGACTCGAATGACCAATCATCACATCTTGAAATTGAACATCTTCTGGCAATGATCGGTGACCTTGAAATAGCGTGTCAGAAACAGGAGATTCGTTCGGGCCATTTAAGAAGGTAACCCAATATTGGCCCTTGCTCATATTGAAATGTAATCGATACATGAGCTTTGTGGAACGAGATTGGTCATGAAGGGCCTGAATCAACCCACCAATTTGTCGTGCAGCCCTATCGAGGTTTTGTGGAAACCACATGCGTGGTGTCATGATGCCAATGATTATGATCAAAAGAGCAAGAACAAGTAAAAGCTCAAGTATCGTAACCCCTTGTTTATTGCTCGAAGAGTTCATGCGGGATGCTTTCTTACTCAAGATCCAACCCCATATTCTATTGATCAACCACATTCCAACTTAGAATATCGGCATGTTTACCCTCTCCTCCTCGCTCTCCATCGGAACCATAAGAAAACACATCATACTCTCGCAATGTCCCAGAGGGATTCTGACCACCAGGGCTTAAATACTGAAACGGCCGTCCCCAGGCATCCACAGGAACCTTTGCCATATACCCGCCCTCTTTCCAGTTCGGAGGAATTTGCCCAGCTGTCGGTTTCACAACAAGAGCTTGAAGACCTTGGTCCGTCGTTGGATATGTTCCATTATCGAGCTTATACAGTTGAAGTGCTTGTTCGATGTTTCGAATCTGAACCGACGTGGCCGTCTGTTTGGCTTCATCAGTGCGTCCCATAATGCGAGGAGCGACAATGGCGATTAACACTGCCAAAATGGCCACGACGACCATCAATTCTATAAAAGTAAACCCGGATTTTTGGAAAATCCTCAGTCCTAGGCTACTGATCCTTACGCTGCGCATTTTTAATGAGTCCTGTCTTGTCCACGCCCGACCGCGGGCCGGTTAAGACCTCTTGCCGCTCCCTAATGAATAATCTGGCTCATTTGAAATAGCGGAAGAAGAATGGCCAGGACAACAAACAACACGATGATTCCCATGATTAACACCAATAGCGGTTCAAGAATAGAAAGCCATCGCGCCAGAGCGATTTCTACTTCCACATCATAGACCTGTGCAACCTTCAGCAACATGTTTTCTAAATCGCCCGTTTGTTCGCCCACGGCAACCATGTTAACAAACAAGGAAGGAAAAGTCTGACTACGGTTCAAGGGATCAGCTAAACTTTGGCCTTCACGAACCTGCTTGGCAGTTTGCTCGACACGGGACTCCAAAAATCTATTACCTAAAACCTTTTGGGCAATGTGAAGCCCTTCTAGAAGGGAGACCCCACTGTTCAGCAGTGTCCCCAATGTTTGGGCAAATCGTGACAGTGCGGCATGAAGTAGAATTTTACCCAATATGGGCAATCTCAACATTTGACGATTCCCCCAATTTCGTCCTCTCGATGTTGAAAGGAACCAATAGCCACTTGTCACACCGACCAGCCCGAGTAAGCCCAGTTCCCATCCATATCGATTCAGAAACGCACTAAGATTGAGTAAAATGATGGTTGGAAGAGGAAGACTTTCCTGCATTTCTGAAAAGACACTCGTAATTTGTGGAATAACAAAGGCCACTAACCC
The DNA here is from genome assembly GCA_965223675.1 of Nitrospirales bacterium. Classification (GTDB taxonomy): domain Bacteria; phylum Nitrospirota; class Nitrospiria; order Nitrospirales; family UBA8639; genus JAGQKC01. The sequence goes on from OZ245013.1 coordinate 2,582,656, forward strand.
TACGAGGATCAGCAGCCCCACACCCGCGAGTATGGCGGGATACATCAACGTGTTGATGAGTCGTCCCTTTAAATGAGCTTGACGTTCGAGATAGTCGGCTAACCGACTTAACCCTTCACTCAACATTCCCCCAGCCTCAGCAGCTTTTACCATTTGTACATACATGGTGGAGAAGACTCGTGGATGTGCAGAAAGGGCCTCACTCAAGGACTTGCCTTCCTTAATCGACTCACGAACCTCAGAGAGGAGTGTTCGAAATGCTTGGTCTTCAAGTTGTTCGGCTAAAATGGCTAATGTCCGCATAAGAGGGACATTAGCCTCTAGTAGAAGAGAACATTGTTTGGTAAATACTGGAAGAGTCGAAGAACGAGGAGAACCGAAGGAAATAACGCTTGAATGATTTGTTTTGACTGAAGACTGAGACTGGGCTGTACCCTCAGAAAGCTCAACTGGAAAGATCCCATTTTGTCGGAGTTTTACCCTTGCACCTTTCGGATTTTCGGCATCGATAACTCCATGAACATCTTTTCCCTGATCGGTTACCCCGCTATATCGGTAGACAGACATACGATGAATAGAGCCTTGCTCTCCTCAAAAACAACATGGGTCGGTTGAAAAAAGCCGCCAGCGGCGTTCTCGCCCTTTTGCCGTACTCACGTATTGCCAGTACGCTCCGCTCGTCAAAATGGCTGCGGCCTTGCTGAACGGACTTTTTTGAATCGACCCAAAGCTGTTGATAGGGAAGATCTTCTTAGCGAGATATGCCCTTCGATGTCCTCATTATTCAACACTCCCAACATTAGTCTGAAACCAATACCATGTTCTCATGTTGAAGAACTCGAACGACTTCCTCGGTTGTACTTTCACCTGTCAGAACTCGCTGAACCCCTTCATCCCAAAGAGTCTGCATCCCATTTGCCATAGCGGCCTGACGAATCTGTGTAGAATCTTCATGATCTACGGTCTTCGATCGGATGTCGTCATTCATCGTCAGCAATTCAAAGATCCCCGTACGCCCGCGATAACCTGTGTGAAGACAAGCAGAACAACCCTTTCCACGATAGAAGACAGAAACATGACCCCACTTCGATTCTGGAAGTCGTAATTGTCTCAGTTCTGAAGCATTTGGTTTATATGAGGAACGACACTCCGAACAGATTCTCCGTAATAATCGTTGAGCGAGCACGGCTACGACAGAAGAAGCAATAAGAAACGGTTCGATACCCATATCCACTAACCGCGTGATGGCGCCGGCAGAATCATTAGTATGGAGCGTCGAAAACACAAGATGACCAGTTAGAGAGGCATGAATGGCGATTTCTGCAGTTTCTTGATCACGAATTTCACCGACCATGACCACATCAGGGTCTTGGCGGAGAATCGAGCGAAGACCGTTTGCAAAAGTCAGATCGATTTTCGGATTGACTTGAATCTGGCCGACACCGGAAAGCTGGTATTCAACGGGGTCTTCAATCGTTAAAATATTGCGTTCAGTCCCATTAATCCGACTCAGTGCCGCATACAGAGTGGTTGTCTTTCCGCTTCCAGTCGGCCCTGTAACCAAAACAATGCCATGATTCAGGTTGAGGTACTGCGAAACTTTCTTCAATAATTCCCGGGAAAACCCCACTTCACCAAGATCCAACACCGTGTCGTTCTTTTCGAGTATTCGTAAAACGGCTCGTTCCCCATGTGCTGTAGGAATAACCGACACCCGGATATCAACAGATCTCCCGGCGATTGTCACTGCGAACCGTCCATCCTGTGGTAACCGTTTCTCGGCGATATCAAGACCAGCTAGAATTTTTATTCGTGAGACAATACTGGCCTGCAACCGAGCAGGGAGGGTTAATATCTGATAGAGAATGCCATCAATCCGATAGCGAACAACCAGTTCGGACTCATAAGATTCCACATGAATATCGCTTGCCCGCTGTTTCGCTCCTTGAAAGATCATAGAATTCACTAATCGAATGATGGGCGCGTCGTCATCAGTGTCTAAGAGATCAAGTGGTTTTTCAATTTGATGAGCAAGATGATCAAGAGACTCTTCCTGTATCCCCTCCATGGCGTGAACGGCATGGTGATGTGCGGTTTGTTCGTAGACTTGATTGATGGCTTGCAGTACCACACTTGGCGGAGCGAGCGTGATGCGAACTGGCTTGTTGAACAATATTTGCAAGTCATCCACCGCGGCATAATCAAATGGATCTGATACAGCAATGACGACAGACGCTCCCTCCTCCCAAAGGGGAATGAGTTTATGGTGTTTAGCAAAAGCAATAGGAATACGGTCCACCAACCCTACATGAATTGTCTTCAGAGAAATATGATCTAAAAAAGGAATTCCAAGTTGAAGACCAAGAGCTTTGACAATCGTTTCTTCATGGCTCAAGCCTAAAGATACACAAACATCTCCCAGCCGTGTGTCCATGCTCAGCTGTTTTTCTAGGGCATATTCCAACTGACCCGTTTCTAAGCCAAAATTTTTAACGAGTATTTCTCCAAGATAGGGTTTTAATCGACGAGAATGAGAACGCGTAGGCAGAGAGTGAGTATTCATCTTTTTCCGTTTAGATGGCGAGCGCTGGAGCAGCGAGAAGCAAGCAATACGGTCTGTTACCATTCAATTTCCGGCATCTCTTTTCCTTTAAGCTGACGCTCTTGAATTTTGTTTGCGCGGTTTCGTTGAGTGCCCACAAGTTTTTTCATCTGAGACGCATCCTTCACGATTGTGGGAGTGAGGAAAAGAAGCAAGTTGAGTTTAGTCTTATTGGTGCTATCAGATTTAAAGAGCCATCCTAACAATGGGATATCCCCCAATAAAGGAATTTTTGTTCGCTCGATAGAAACATCCTCACGAATAAGTCCACCCAGAGCCACGGTTTCACCATTTTTGGCCAAGATGGTCGTTGTGGCAGAGCGTTTTGTGGTAGTAGGCCCCACCGCAACATCATCTCCTACAGTTTGTGGAATAGGTAGAACTGCTGTAATCTCTTGTGTCACTTCAAGCCGAATCATGTCATCCTCTAATATATGAGGAGTGATCTCAAGAATGACACCCACATCCCTTCGCTCTACAGTCGTCAAGATGCTTCCAGTCCCACCCACCGTCCCTTGCCCTGTTATGAACGGCCGGTTCTCGCCAACATTAATTCGGGCATTCACATTATCAAGCGTGAGCAATTGTGGCGTCGCCAGAACGTTTGCGTCCGTTGCGGTGAGAAGCACCTTGAGAAACGCTCGCAGGTTGATATTGGACAAGCTCACCAATCCGGGATCTAACCCAGTAAATGCCCCGGTAATAGCTGCAAGCGAAGAAAGAGGTTCAGAATTGAGGCCAACAACTCCAGCAACCGGTTTTTCTTTAAATACGGAAATCGCAGATGGGTCACTCCCTAACTCTCGCAGGCGGTCTACAGAAATTTCCAGAATAACGCCTTCGACGTAGACTTGATGCCGTCGAACGTCCATGGATGCAATAATCGGTTTGAGCCGTTGATAATCACGTTTGGTCGCCGTAATGATCAAGGAATTAGTGGGGATATCTGAATACACCTGGACAGGAGCCTCAAATTCCTCACCTTGAGTAATAGGCTGCTGACCAGGGACAACCGGTTTTTGCTTCAGAGAACGTGCAACCAAGTTTGTGAGCGTCTTGCTGGTTTCCTCCACATCTGCATTTTTTAGCTTGACAACAACAATGTCTCGTTCAGGCGGAGCCTGATGTAATTGAACAATTTGGTATATATTACTTCTATAGATAATCTTATACCCCTTGAGTCGCAATGCAGAAACGAAAATTCTGAAGGCTTCAATTACAGACACCTTGGTAGGAGAATATAAAGAAATCTTCCCTTTCACTTTTTCGTCTAGGACAAAGTTTTTCCCGGTCAATTCGCTAATGAATCGAACCAAAACCGGCAATTCGACATCTGAAAAATCTAGGGTAATACCAGAACGGTTTTGAGAAGGGCGCTGTTTAGCGCCATACACATCAGGAATAGACACAGTAAGGGCGAGAAACACTAAGCAGATTCGAGCTAACAGAAAACAGCCGCATACCTTTCTGGACATTCGCACGTCTACCTATCGAATGTCATACCGCATTGTAATGTTTTCGTTATTTCGAACGACATCCAATGCCACTGCAGATTCATGTTGGATCTGACGTAACGCCGTCAATAACGTTCCAGGGTCCTGTAAAGGCACTCCGTTGATCGCCTTTAATTCATCACCGACCTGAAATCCCAATCTCTCAAAAATACTGGCTGATTGAATGACCTCGAATGATACGCCATTCATACCATTCCCAGAAATAACCGGAGTGGCCTTAGCTTGTTGAAGTAGATGAGGAAGATTCGAGAAAGCTTCGACTATTTCTCGACGAGGGACGACCGCCTGCACATCTCGACTTTTTTGTTCAGGTTGGTTAGGTGATGATGGAGTAGCAACACGTTTCAGCCACTCGGCTTCTAATGTCGTATGTCTGCCATCTTGAAGTTTAATCACGACTCGATGACGGTGAATCTGGACCAAGGTGCCAACAAGAGGTATCGAGTCCCCTAAACGATAAAGCGTCTGAGTTTGTGATTGAGGAGATTGTAAAATCGCATATTGAAAAGCTCCACTTCCCGCCACAGTTCCCACTAATTCCACATGTACAGGAAGTGAAGAGTCTTGACTCTTGGCGGAAATACCACCAGAAAAAGCTGAAAGATGAGAATCTCCCGGGAATATGGAACTCTCTAAAATGAGGGTCCCCAGCTCTCGAGTAGAGAGTGAAGTTGAAATTGATGGCGCGGGCACAACGCGACTCATCGAGCTGACTCTCGCTCCGGTGGCCTCGGCAACGAAAAGGGAGGTTAAATGTGCGAGGAGGAAGGCAAGAAGAGCCAACCATACCAATGTTAAGAGAACCAGTACACCTCGAGGAACGGCATAAATGCTCATAAAACCTCAGTAGAATAAACCAAGGCACATGCTATCGAACCCATTCATACTCGTCAAGCAAGGAACGGTCAACAGACTTTTGGCTATCAATGTAGTTGATACATAGAGATACAAAGTAGCAAACCCAAGAACCGTCACGTCAGTTATGACTAGGGGTTTCTGCCCCACTTCGAGTAGGCTATCCTTTAATCAAGACCATCTTGACTTTTTTCCTTAAACTCGCCACGATGATCTTTATACACTGATTGTATTAGCATTTATGAGGGGAAACACCTGTCATGATGTCATGATCTTGATGGATCATGGTGTAAATTTCTGTCCAATGGGGACTACCCATTCAATGCCAGACATGGATTGCAGTTAAAAAGCTTATGACACATACACTACTTTTTTCATGTAATTGTAAATACGTGCAACCACCTTTATTGACATGCACCAGACCTAAGAGCTCCTAAATGTCGAAAAAAGTCTTCTCTCGAAAATATGAAGTTCAGGAGGTGCTTGCCCGGGGTGGGATGGGCGAAGTGTATAAAGCCTGGGATAACAAACTGAAGGACGTCGTCGCCATCAAAGTCGTCCACACGCACCTCAGTAGTGACACCGCGTTCCTCGAACGATTCCGCGATGAGGCACGCAAGACCGCAAAGCTACGCGGGCATGAAAATATTGTACAAATTTTTTCTGTCGAAAATGATCAAGAGACGGAATATTTGGTCATGGAGTATTTTCCCTCCACGAATCTCCGTGATTACCTGCGCGAGACGGGAAACATGCCGGTTCATGAAGCCGTCAACGTGGTTCGCCAAATCACGAACGCGTTGTCGTATACCCATTCGCGCGGCATGATCCACCGAGATATCAAGCCAGCCAACATCCTGCTCAACAAGACCAAGAAAGTCAAATTGACGGATTTTGGGATCGCCAAAGCGCTCGACCAAGTCCCCCTCACCTCGACCGGGCAACTAATCGGGACCGTCAAATATATGTCTCCGGAGCAGGCACGCGATGCGATTTTAGACCGACGCACCGACCTCTATTCGCTCGGGATGGTCTTTTATGAACTGTTAACCGGTGAAAACTTATGGGGCAACACCGGGACGAATGCCATTCTGGTGAAGCTGCAAGCCGAGGAGACTATCCCCTCGCTGACCTTTCCCTCTGAGGTCCCCCAAGAGATCCAAACGGTGGTGGTAGATCTTCTCAAATATGAGACGGCAGAACGTATCCAATCGGCGGAAGAGCTGACGGCTCGGTTAGAAGCCCTCCGGCCCATCTGGAGTCAATCCCGAGCGGAAACCCCGGCAGCCGATGCTGATGGCACCATCGTCAAACCGATGGATTTAGAACCAGACGTGCCAGCGGATGATAAGACTGCTGCCTATCTTCATTCGCCTTCAAACCGACGATCGAGTCCGACCCGACCGAAAAAAGAAAAATCCCCCAGCCAAGCTGCCGAGGCCCAGGCTGCTGAAGAGGCCCGTGTGGCCAAGGCCAAAGCTGATGCCGAGGCAGAAAAGGAACGTCAGCGCCAAGCGGTCGAGGCTCAGGCTGCTGAAGAGGCCCGTGTGGCCAAGGCCAAAGCTGATGCCGAGGCAGAAAAGGAACGTCAGCGCCAAGCGGTCGAGGCCCAGGCTGCTGAAGAGGCCCGTGTGGCCAAGGCCAAAGCTGAGGCAGAGGCAGAAAAGGAACGTCAGCGCCAAGCGGTCGAGGCCCAGGCCGCTGAAGAGGCCCGTGTGGCCAAGGTCAAAGCTGAGGCAGAGGCGGAAAAGGAACGTCAGCGTCAAGCGGCTGAGGCTCAGGCCGCTGAAGAGGCCCGCGTGGCCAAGGCCAAAGCTGAGGCAGAGGCGGAAAAGGAACGCCAGCGTCAAGCCGCCGAGGCCCAGGCTGCTGAAGAAGCCCGAGTGGCCAAGGCCAAAGCTGACGCAGAGGCGGAAAAGGAACGCCAGCGCCAAGCGGCTGAGGCTCAGGCTGCTGAAGAGGCCCGTGTGGCCAAGGCCAAAGCTGATGCCGAGGCGGAAAAGGAACGCCAGCGTCAAGCCGCCGAGGCCAGTTCTGACTTGGGAACACAAGAATGGCAACGCCTAAGAGAAGAAGCCGAAACTGCTGAAATTTCGCACCCAGCGCAGGAAATAGCTAAGAGAGAGGGGAGAACATCAGAAAAAAATGAAGTACAAAAACAAACTGACGTTATTGTTGAAACTCCTAAAACACCCCCACCCACTCGGCAATATCAATATGTAGCCCTTGCTGCTGGAGTTTGCCTTCTCATGGGTATTGGGATTTATTTCATTCCACCAAGTTCTGAACGTAGTAATACTGAGGGAGAGAAAAGTGAAGAACTCCTAATTACGCCGGAGACAAAGAGCATTGTGAATGCTCAACCAGTCAAAGACAAAGATGTTGAGACCAAGGAAGCCGATGAGACGAGACTCGCCCAACCCAAGGCCGACGAAAAGGCCAAGGAAGAGCAGCGGCTTGCTAAGCTCAAAGCCGAACAAGAAGCCAAAGCGAAGGAAGACGCTCGACTCGCTCAACTCAAGGCCGACGAAAAGGCCAAGGAAGAGCAGCGGCTTGCTAAGCTCAAAGCCGAACAGCGGCTTGCTAAGCTCAAAGCCGAACAAGAAGCCAAAGCGAAGGAAGACGCTCGACTCGCTCAACTCAAGGCCGACGAAAAGGCCAAGGAAGAGCAGCGGCTTGCTAAGCTCAAAGCCGAACAAGAAGCCAAAGCGAAGGAAGACGCTCGACTCGCTCAACTCAAGGCCGACGAAAAGGCCAAGGAAGAGCAGCGGCTTGCTAAGCTCAAAGCCGAACAAGAAGCCAAAGCGAAGGAAGACGCTCGACTCGCTCAACTCAAGGCCGACGAAAAGGCCAAGGAAGAGCAGCGGCTTGCTAAGCTCAAAGCCGAACAAGAGGCCAAAGCGAAGGAAGAGCAGCGACTTGCCAACCTCAAAGCCGAACAAGAGAAGGAGATAGCCGCAGCCAGCGCACTGGAAACGGAAACACTGCTAAAGTTATTAGAAGAAGTTCAAGTCTCAGTATCCGAAAGAGACCTTTTAACCCTGAAAAGACGAACAACCATGACTGACGATCGGCAACGTATGCTAAGAACTCTCTTTGCCAATTACCAAAAGATTGAAACGTCTGTCGGCAATATTGAAAAATCTTCCAATAAGGCCGTTGTGATACTACAAATTACGAAACTCATTCGACCCAATGGCAAGAGCATCAAGCCGAGTCCGTTGTTACAAAAAATCAAAGTTGAGGTGCAAAAAGATGAGAACGGTTGGGGACAAATTCTTTGGTAGGAGATGTGATAACTTTGCAGAATCTATTGGCCTGTCGCCTTCAAGCATTGTATCAGCTCTGCTAAGCTAATGCCTCTTATGCGCTTTCCTTCGTCTTGTTCCCCTTTCTAAGAATGGTAGAGTGCCTGGTTATTGCGGTGACCCTGGTGGATCATTCGTGACTGTATACACCTGTCCATTATTCATGTACAACTGGCGCTGCTCCTCCAGATTAAAGGGTCGTGAACCTAAACGACCAAAAACACTGACCTGGTTTCCACTCTCATCCACAGCCCTGTCACGGTCTAGCCCTTTCGACAACGCGATAGCTGGACCTTTGGTCTTGTATGTCGCAATGAGTTCTGGAACTGGCTTGGGATTAAACCCATAATAATTCGGTTGTGTCGTAGGTGAAGTCAGTTGAATGACCCTCAAACCATTTTTTCCGTCGGCAACATACGCAAAAAGACTGGCGTTGGTTGAACCAATTCGCACACTTCGTGCATCGTTTATTTGTTGATTCTCGCCAGAAAATTTTTGTTCCATGCGAGGTTGTTCTGGCTTTTCTATATCTATAATCACAAGCCCCTGTGAACCTGCTGCCACATACGCATACCCTCGAGCGACATAAAGGTCTTGGGCACCTGTCAATGATACAGCAGCACTATCTACCGATCGCGGGCTTTCAGGATTTGTAATATCTAAGACCTTCATCCCTTCATTATCAAGGACGAACGCATACCGAAATTGTACAGACACTCTACCCGGATTCACTAAGGTCGGTGCCTTCACTTCGTTTACCACGGTAGGTTTCAATGGATCGTTGATATTCACAATCACAAGACCACGTTCACACGAGATATAGGCATAGTTCCCGGCAACCGTAATATGCGTGGCTCCATTTAAAACACCGTCTGGATTGAAAGTAGTCCCACGATCTAGAAAGTTGTTATCAGGATCGCCATCAGACAATGTCTCGACATCGACTACGATCAACCCTTCATAGAAATCCGTCACATAGGCATACCTGTATAAGGGATGCATGACTTGTTCTTGGTTATCCTCTGCATGTTTCTTGAAGGAGGGGCGATCTTGTCGTGACGGTGCCACAGTCATGGTGGTTGGAAGTCCTACATCAGTCGCCATTTCACTCGAAATATACGTTCTTTGCCCAATCGGAGAAACGGGCGCCGTGACAAGGTTTTCAGAAAATCCCTTGTTGTCAACGTTTGCAACGTCATACACGCGGAACCCGCCTGATCCATTTGCCGTAAAGAGATATTCTCCTCTGAGTTGAAGACTTCGAATATCCGTCCCGCCATGATATTTGGCATTTTCACGCCCATCTTTCCAGCGGGGTATCTGTCGCCCGTTTTTGAGATGTTCTTCGTAATAATCAGGATAAGCGATTTTGTGTAGATAGCTTCCATACACAGCCTGAGGTTCTTCCCATTCAGTCACCGGAACCGCTTCAAATCCAGAAGCCCCTTCACCTACCCAGGCATGTCGTCCAATTAAATTCGGGAAGTTGGTCCCATGCCCAAGTAATTGCTGCATCCACGCATTGTTGTCATTGTCCTTCGATATATGGCAATCCGTGCATCGCTTCGTTTCTGTGGCTCGCACTGTGTGTGGAAAATGTGGAGCAAAAGCTTGACTGCTAAACCCGGAAGCAGAAATTGGGGGTTGTTGAACGTATATTCTTTCACGATTCGCATTTTCCGAACTCAACACTAATGCACTCGAAGAACGAACAGGCGCAATTAATTTTTTCTCTTTTCCTCCCCGCTTCACCGTTCCATGGATACCAAGAATAAACTGATCGTCACGAGCAACTTGCGGGTTGTATGTTGCGTAATTTCGCGCCTCTTGCCCTTCAAAATGATTGGAGCTAGTCCTGGAATTCGCCCGAATGGGTAAATGACAGCCGGCACAACTGGTAGTCCAAGATAGGTGACAAGAGTAACACGTGATTTCTTCGTTTTGGTGAGCAAGATCTTGATGATTAGGTGGCAACGCTCCCCATGTCCTACCATCTTTCTGAATGGTCTTCGCCAGTCGAGATTGTTCAGCGCGCTTGGGATGAGCTTTCGCCCAATCTGATTCCGGATTTATCGTGTCTTTGACTTGTACAACTTCCCACTCTTTGTCCTTTTCAAGAGACGATCGTTGAAATAATTTCTCTCCTCGCCATTCAAATCGACGTTTTTTGCCAGGGGCTAGCGTACGACTCAAATCTCTTCCTCCAGAGGGCGCCATAGGACCGGACGTCTTCACCGTCGCATACTGATCAATCGTCCCATGGCAGTCTTCACATGAGATCTCTATGGCATCGGCAAATTGACCGTATAACTTCCCATCTCCATGACTATCGAGAGAAAAGTGGCAGTCAACGCAATGCATACCCTTTTCAAGGTGGATATCTTTGAGATGGACAGGAACTCCGGGACGACCAGTTTCCCATTCCTCCTCAGTTCGTGGTTTCATCGCTTGTTGTAACTTTTCATTCGACATATCCGTGACTATATTATTTTGATCATCAAGCAAATTTCCTTTTCGGTCTCGTTTAAACACTGCTCGGAAGTTCCATCCATGGCCATGGTAGTCAGCAAACTGCGTGTGCTGAAGCTGATCATTCAATTGGCTGACTTCTGCTAAAAATTCTTCCTCGGACCATTTCCCACGAGTCGCCGCTCCTTCCGGGTTTTTCATATTGATCTTATAGATCTCATCGGGCGTTGGGTATTTTTGTTTCTCCGGCCACATGGGTTCCGCATCGGTTTCATAATCCCACATGGTGTACCCCATGAAGGAGTTCACAAATGCATTAGGTTGATGCATGTGGCACACCATACATTGACTTGTCGGAATGGCTTTGGTGAATTGATGGCGGAGTGGATGCCCTGCTTCATTTTTAGGAATGGTTGGATCGACGGTTTGCGTCTCACCACGATTCCCAAACTGGGCATGAGAACCAGAATGTGCTGGCTCACGATCATTTGCGTAGACTACATGGCAAGCACTACATCCGCTCGATCGATAATCCCCCGGGTTGTCATTGGTCCCGAGAAAAGACAGATGTGGATCATTGAGCCGGGTTTTATGCAAATTAATAACTGGCACCGCAATGCGTAGTCCCGTCCCGCCCGCACGAATACTCTGTCGGATATCTGGTCGCCCTGGATCTTCGCGACCTGGCAACTGCATGAACACTGACGGAGCCGTTCCGATATCTGGAAAACTCGAAGGAATAAATATTCCACCTTTTTCAAACACCCGAAAAATATCCCCTGGAGGGAGAATTTCCCACCGCGGGAGGGGGAGAAGATATGGCAGCACGCCATTTTTTAGCTCTTCCTCTGTTGGGGGAGGATTCATCACAATCTTTTGTGGAGCCCCGTCAATACTATAACTTTCCCCAAGAAATGGTATCTTCTGGGCACCAACTCCAGGAGAAAAGATTCCGTTGTTATAGGCCGCCGCGCTCCAAAATACGCTGCTGGTGGTCATGGGGCTCGTGTGCACCTGCTCTACTTGATTTTGGTGACATGCCCCACATGCCATTTGCGCAACCCGTAAATCACCTGGATTGATAAACCGAATAAAATCTGGGCTTTCTTTATTTAATATCGTATAACTTCCTGGAGGGTTTCTCGAGGAATACTTACCATTCTCGCCTTTCCACGCATCCGGAAATCGAGGTTGCACATGGGCCTTGAACATGGCCGCATCATAGGCAGAAGAACCCGGTTGTGCATCGTTGGAAACCACGATCTCTCCATTTCCCCCATGACAATCAACACAGGCCAATCGAACACCAGGAGAACTATGCATCGTGGGAGCATCAGTCTTCGTGTGGCAACTGAGACAACCTTCATTTTTCTTTTCAACTTCATTGGGAGTTTGCCCAAAAATGTCGTAGGTCAGCGCAGGTGTTTCTAGTGCAGGAAGAGCCGTCTCAACTTGTTGTGATTGCCAACAGCCTGGTAACAGGAATATCCCTGCAAGCAGTCCTGTCAAACCAACGAGCATAAAACCTCTGGGTGAGAGTCGCTGCAATGTCGTGTTGTTCATAACACTCCGCTCACGTCCCTATAGATGAATATTAGAAGGTCAGCGCTGCCGAGAAAAATGTCGAATATAAATCTTCGCCGCCTTGGATATCCTTTAATCCTCCATTAGGAACCAAATAAGCAAACCCCGCGGTTAGAACGATATTTTGATTAAGCAAAGGACGATAGATAAATCCGACACTATAATCCTGACCAATCTCTTGACGAATATTCGGTTGATGGAGGACAAATTCTATCGGTCTTGTCGTCGCAAACCAGAGGTAGTTGAAATTGACCAACACTTTCAGTTTTGGTGTGGCTTCTACATCGACGCCCGCATTGACGAGAATAACGCCCGGATTGACAAACTGAGATTGGCCCTGAATTTTGCTGCTTCGGAAATCGTTAAGAAGACTCAGGCGATTGACCAGGAACACTCCGGTTTGAGAGAGAGGAATTCCCTGACGGTTATAAAAGCTGAAACCATTGCCCGCAAAGTTGACATTGTCAAGGATAGAGTCAAATCCTCGAGCGACACCATCGGTAGGGTTACGGTCGCCGGACCCATAAAACACAGAAACCTTCGGCCGCCACCAGTCAATATCATAGGACAATTCGAGTGCTGCCATTTGTGCATTGATGGACGCCGAACGACCCGCTATGGGTTCCTCATCGACATCGCCAAACACTTGGTAAAAGGCATGTGAAATATTGATTCGTCCTATGTGGCCATCTCCAGTCCAGCCGAGATAGTAGGAGTTAATATTGTTGGGTCGTAACGTACCAAGTCGAGAAGGACGAACAATAAATCCGTTTTCGTCAATTTGTCGCTCGCCTGAATCTTTATCACCCGCGTCATCACGGTCATAATGAAAACTAAACTGAGTCGTATACCCTTTCCAAATAAAATCTTGTTTGTAGATATTGGCGATCACGACTTGTCGATGTCGGCGCTCAAAAGAATTCAACATACTGTTGGTATCTTTTTCTAAAAAATAAAAGTATGCAATGTTCCACTGATATCGATTATTCAGGAAATTTCCAAAAAAGCGAATGCCAGGCTCGTTATCGGCAAAGATAAACCCACGAAAGTCACTCGTAAACCCTTGGATACCTGCACGAACTGAGGCAAAGTCAAAATTTCGGGAAACGGTATACAGCTTGGCTTCGACAAAAGCCTCTTGAAAGGCAATCTGATGATCCGTCCGAGTCGTACCCTCGCGAACATCGAGATTGACGATGCCCCGCTCGCGAACATTCAGGTAGTTCACGTTGAACACGGGAGTGACTCGTACGGCCCAATCGCGAGGACGAAATCCTGTATCGCCTTTAAAAATCTCAAAACTCGTCACAAAATTCTGGTTAAAGAAGAATTGCCTCCCTCTTCCAAAAAATTTACCTGAACTCCCCGATCTTCTTCGGCTGACCCCTTGCGGAGTCGGCAACTTTCTCGCCTCAAATAATGATTCACTAATTCCCGTAAAGTTAAAGAATATGTCCTGTCCGATGATCGGATAATCGGCTTTGAGGAGATTTTGAGCGTATGGGTCGAGCAGAGAACCGGTATAGCCAATTCTCCAGCGATCCCTGATGGGAAGAAAATTACTCCGTTGAAATGCTGCCAACTGTTCAGGAGTAGCCACCTGTTCTTGAGCAACCGGTTGAGTGGGAGCATCTTTCTGCATCGGCTGTGATGGAGCTCCTGAACCCGGGCGATCAGATTTATCCAGCTTCGGGCGGGAACGCCCACTCGGCAACCTTCTCGACCCTTGAGGCTTATCGAGCTGAGCGATCACTATCTGAGATTCAGTCGTTGGATACGAGGGGTGAGACAGGGCACTTTTTATGGAACTATAATTTTTCTGGAGACCACCAGACTCTTGAGAATCAGATGGTGGACTAACAGTAGACGGTTTTGAAGGTGGCTTAGAAGGAATAGAGCGAGATCGTCCTCGAGGGAGGCGTTTTTTAGGGCCTGCTCCAGGCTGAGCATCGATCGGTCCAAAATCTCTGGACTCTGGCTGTCTGGCTTCGGGTGCCTCAGATGAATAATCGGACACATCCGAGCTTGATCTTCCTCCTGGGATGCGTTTTCGCAAATCTGTCTTTTCTTGACCTAATGCTTGGTCGACAGATATCCAGCTTAGGCCACCACCAGACAGAAATCCAAGACTCAAAAATACTACAGCAGCCTGAGTTCGCATCCGTGTTAATAGCGATTGTATGTTCATGATCTTATTTCACCGATTAGGATTTCTCGGAAAGACGACATAGGGCAGTCGAGCGCCGCGAACGAGTAATTGATCAGCGCGAATTCCTTCTGGCGCTTCAAACCCCTCACTCCCTTTGGCTGCGATCAGATCATCTTGATCAACACCGTCTCCCGAAACCCCGATGGCGCCCACATGCACGCCATTCTTGAATAGAGGAACGGATCCAGGGAATATCTGAAAACCATTGGCAACGCGCGTCAAAGACGTACAGGGTGAGGCAGGAGTTATTGCCGCATTGGTTAAATTGATGGCATCCAATTGCAGTCCTGTATTAAAAGGGCTCCACTGACCAAGTGGCAAAGACAACGGGCCATGTGAAAACGACGAAGTCGCCCCAGGCGGGAAGATCGGTTGGCTCATGAACCCGCCTGCTCGATCCGTAAACGCAAACTGGCCATCTAAGTTAATGCCTTCCGCAGCCAAGGCCGCCACATAGGTGGTGAGACCAGCAGCTGTAAGTTCGGTGCCAGCCTGCGAATGAGTAAAGAAATTCGCCGTTCGTGCTTTTTGTACAGACACATCAAATCCAAACAGTGGAGCATCGAGTGTTCTGAAGATCCCTAGGATCGTACCAGTGGTATCCACGACGGTAATGTTAACCCGAGCCGGAGTTCCCAGTGGATTCCGAATCGCGGCGCGGGTGCGGTCAGCTTGTTGGGCAGCCTGGCCAAGAATCTGCGTGACCTCGGCAGCCGTCAATCCCCCGTCCGTTCCTGCAATAAAAGGGAAGTTTGAGTCAACAAACCCTGAAACACCACCAACGGTCGATGCGGTAAACCCACTTGCCGGACTGGCGATTGGTGCAACACGTTCTGTGCCTGCAGCAGAAAACGTACTGTAAGGCGTAGAAGAAGAACTCGGGTTGGGGCCGACATTGGCAAAAGGAAAGGCAATACCATCGAGAAGAATTCGATCTGCTCGAATACCGTTTGGCGGCACGAACCCAACTGTCCCTGCCGATGCGATGATTTCTTCTAGGGGTTGATCATTGTCAGTGGGATCTTTATCGGCCGTATAAATCCCATCACCTTCAACGCCGATTCCACCTACGAGAACATTATTTTTGTAAAGAGGAAGCCCTCCGGGATCTGCAGACAAACCTAAAGGCAAATTACTCGTTAAGGCAGAGTGACTCGTACGGCTCACATCACTGCACAGCAATTGAGAAAACTGGACACCAAACAAAGGCCCACCAACAGATGGAACGACTTGAGGGGGGAAATGTTCTTGGACGATGAAACTAGCCGTTCGAGTTGAAAATGCGTTCCCCTGACTACTCAGAAACGCCCCAGTCCCAGCTTTAGAAACAGCAGCAAAAAAAGCAGAGTCGGTAAGGGTTTGTCCCTCTAATCCTCCTGATCCCCCGCCGGAAATCGTTGTCGTGGTTGGAGCGCTAGCCATCTGCAACACGCCAAGCCTCGTTCCTTCACGATCGACAACGGCAATTGTCACAGGGAGACCGAGGTCAGTTGCTTTCCTGGCCGCTTGCGCGATGATTTGTTGAACCTCAGCAGCGGTCAACGATTCAGAGCCAGCAGCTGAATCAGGTGCGGCACCGGTAGAGTTACTACTTTTTGAGCCACAGGCTGTCAGTGCACCAAACACGCACATGCAGACAAGAAGTCGGGCGATGGACACTACCAAGGCATCGCGCTTCTGTTCCCAAAAATGCATGCACATCTGGACTGCTCCTTTTGTATGAATGTATGAGCTTGATGAATACATTCCCCTTACAGGGGAGACTGCAACTACATATTGTCTTGCCCAGGAACTTCCCTTTTCGTCATCTGTTGAACATGGCGTTTGGGGTGAAACTCATGGCACGTTTTGCACTGTGCTTGGGCCCCTCCTGTTTCTTTATGGCACTCGCGACAACGACTCACCCCAGCTAACAACACATCTTTAGTCTCTCGACTTTTATGAACGTCCGCATGGCATCCGAAACAAACTTTTTCTGATGAAGATGTAATTTCTGGCAACTGAAATTGGGTGAGAGGTAATCCAAAATGTGCTGCATGATCAAATCGACTATAGGGTAGCCACCGATGAGGAACATTCACGTTCGCAATTTCAACGCTCGCAGAATACGGCACCTTAAAAAAAGTGTCAATCTTTTTTTTCTTTGGCCTCTCTCGTTGCTCCTTCGCCTTCCCTTCCGTACCACAATCATCACGAGATACCGGCAATGAAACAAGCTGTTTCTTCCCTGATTCCTCAAATTCCACCGCATGACACTTCAAACAGACTTTCCCTTGAGGTGGAAACAGTAATTTCGCCGCTCGTTCGACTCGTTCGTTCACGAAGAGTTTTTCCTCAACCGTGGCAGGGCGACCGGGTAACCGACGCATGCCTTGGGCTCGCTGTTTTTTTTCAGGTAAAGATTTAAAGTAGACATCTGCATAGATTTCATTCAACTTCTGACGAAGTTCGGAAAAAGACAATCCATGAGGAACCGTCTGATTCGGTAATTTGGGGTCAAACTCGAGCAAATGGCATTGTTTGCAGTGTCGTTCGTAGTTGATTGGCTGCATATACTGACCCTCTTGATCAGTCGTATGACAATCTTTGCACACTAAGGAATCACTCGGGCGATCTTTAGGACGGCCGACTAGCGGTTCGAGGATCAGCCCAGGCGACAAATGACATTTATGATTGAGTTTCAGCCGAGCATCATCTTTGAGTTGGGATGTTTCCGAGAAACGGACCCGCGTAGGAGAATGACCGTCTTGCGTCTTTCGAGTGATGGCAAATTCAGGATGATCACTCGAAAAACCATGAATGTTCTTCACGACAGGAATCCGCGGGTCTTTCACTTTCAAGTCACCATGGCACTGCTCACATTGGTTATCATGAACCTCGACTAACGACAATTCATTCTTGTGTTCAAGGTGACAGGATGCACATTGTGGGACTGGAAATTGGGCTCGATCACCAAAATGAGATGGAGTCAGCTGTTCTCTTGGGTGACATCCCTGGCAAGTTTTATCAGGAACAAGATTCCACACAGCTTTCCAATTTGCGTGACATTTCTCACATTGCCCTGAAAATTTTTGATGTTTTATGGATACAGGCCCAGGGCTAAAAAGCTCTTCCTTCCCCACCCCTAGCGCACCCAATGAACCCACCAACACCAGAATGGAAAGCCAAATGGACAGAGATTTCCGAGTGAATCGACCTTGTGAGAGTTGAAGGGCTGAAAATAACTTTGATGAAGGCTCCGATTGATCATGTACTCGTTCCTCGACGGTCAACACCAACGAGTTCAATGGCTCAGGCTGTGATACAACGAGTTCGTAATGATCAATTCCAATCCTGTCCCCATCGCGAAGTGCAGTGCTTTCATCAAGAGAATTCCCATTGACAAAGATGTTTCCACGCTTGGCGATACCCTTTAAAACATAGCGACCTTGAGGGTCCTTTTGAATCTCTGCGTGAAATTGAGAAACCGACAAAGATTCGAGACATACATCATTTGAAGGCCCACGACCGATCCGAAGACGCTCTCCAAGAACCTCGATGGTCTCTGTCTGAACTTCTCCTCGCCGGGTAATTTGCCTAATGATCTGATACGACATGAAGCCTTAAATACCTGGGTGGAAGAACATTTAGTAATAGAACACACTCCACACATGAATAATAATCGTCACCAACATGACCACCGAGATGGGAACATGGACGTATAACCAGGCCTGCATGGCATTGCGAAGTCGCATTTGAGACAACAGGTGAATTTCTAATTGAGTTTTCTTTAAAAGCAGCTGCGAGAGCGATTGAAATGCTTGTTGGTCTTCGACTGGAACATTGGGAACATGTTTTGATAAGTGAGCTGATCTTCGCGCAATAAGATCCCCACCAATGCCGCGGAAGACCAGAGACCATCCCTTAGACTTTGTTTCTTTCAAGCTTGCGATCTCTTTCTGATACAGTGCCACGAGAGCATCGGAACGATCTTTGACGAGTGCGTACATTTCAGAGAACAGAAGGGTAATTTCTTGATCAATTTTGTCAGCTTGTAACTTGGTTTCATGTTTCGTTAACCGGACTGGAACCAGCTGATAGAGGACCACGCCCAGTACTCCGCTCAACACAACAATACTAAGGAGAACAAATGCCAAAGTATGCACGTCCCACCCAAATCGAAACCCGGCGTGCAGAGGAATCAAGAGCAAGGTCAATAGCCCTAAATACACATGGGCGCTGACCCAACCTTTCAGAGATCCTACCCCACTCGCATAAGATCGTTTTCTTATTCCCAGGTACATCAATACCAAAATGATGATGGTACCGATGACTCCATACACAAGCCCGGTGTTACTCCCCCCGTAGGCCACAACCGTCGTGTCGTCGTAAAAGTAATACAGGCTCAGACCGACTGCACTCAGTAAACTGATCCATAACCATCGACGACCTCCATGATCGAGAAAGGTCGCTTCATTCCGAACTGTCAATCGAGCCCCCTACCCCAAGTTTCTTGAAATAATTATTCGGAAAGACACGAAAGGCCGCACCGGTTGGACAGATATTCACGCATGCCGGTCCGTGACCAACGTCTTTACACAAATCACATTTGATGGCGATGGATTGATTTTTATCTTCTTCCATACGTTCTCCTCCCCAACCCACCAAGGCTTTTAGCCGATCAAACGCTCCCAGTTCTTTGGCCTTGGTCCTATGGACCATGAAGATACTGTCGTACGGACAGTTGGTCGCGCAGTTTCCACACCCGATACAACGGTCTTGATGAATAAAGACTTCACCGTTGGGATCTCGCACAATGGCATCTCCTGGAGGACAGTCGGTCATACACATCGGATGCTCGCAATGCTGACAGGCAGTGGGGACAAGCAAATTGCCTACGATAGTTCCCTCAGTTCGATAGAGCCGGGTTTGCCCATTATGGGTATTGGCACAGGCATTTACACATTGATCGCAACGGACACAGGTGTTTTCATCGATGAATAGGACATCGGTTCCTTCAAACACACCCATATCCATTAAGCGGTTCACAAGATGTCCTTCATCCCTACTGGAGACGACCTGGTGCGACACCATCGTCTCTTGAATATTCTTGTTCAATTTTTGTCGAAATTTAGGATACCGATCCAAAATCGTTTTAAAATCTTTTTTCTTGATCCGGACCGCCTCACTCAGCTTTGTGGCCGTTATACTGATTTCATGCGTTGAACGCTCGGGGTCAAGGAGCGCGGCCTCTCCAAAATATTTTCCAACCGGAAGATGGTTGACAACTACTTCAGCGTCAGCAATTCCCATCTGTTTACTCACTTTCATCGATCCACTTCGCACAAGATACAACGCATCCGCGGGGTCGCCTGCCTTAAAGACAACTTCTCCTTGCTTATAGGCACATGTTTTGGCGCGAGATGCGAGCGACCGCAAAAATGTACGATCCGCTTGAGGAAGCAGATATAACTGAAGGGCTCTGAAACTAAAGCTTTGATCAATGGCCCGTTTCGCAGACATATCACTATTCAATAAGCGTAGGACGGCTCTTCGTGGAATTTCCATAAGCACACAGTTGTCGATCGATTTGACCGTCTCAGCCCTTCTCTGTCCTGTGACTAAACTCATTTCACCAACAAAATCTCCTGGCTCTAAGACTGCCGGTTTTTCACCCTCAGCCTGCGCTGTGCTTTTCACCTGCACGTGCCCACGAAGAATAATGTACAGGCTATCGGAATAGTCCTCTTCTCGATACACGAGCGTTTTAGGTTGCACGTCACGATAGACCGTTGAAGCCAACAACACTTCACGAATGGCTTGATCCGAGACATCTCCCAGAAGGGGAACCAACGCTCGAAGCTCGGCCAAACGTTCATCCATGGTGCCATCAAATATTCCAAGCCGTTCATCCCGAAGAATGGGTTCTTCTACGGGCTCGATTTCATGGCCCAGAAGACGTTCCACAACATCATAGCCCTGATTCATGCCCTGCTTGATCAGGCCATACCCAGCCACCGAGCCAATCATAAATAAGCCTGGGACGGTCGTTTCAAAGTGCTTGGTTAAGATTGGGGGAGCATTAGGATCAGTTGAAGCAAACTGAATTCCATTTTTTTCTAAGAATGTTCTGGGCATTTCTGCTCCAAAACTCACAAAAATTAAATCAGCTTTGACTTTGAACGGTTGACTGTCCGGCTTAATCGCATTCCGAATATGTGCGTACTGTTCTTCGACTTGAACAACCTCGGAAGAAAAAAACGCTCTAATTCGTTTCGACGAAATCTTCTCTTTGATCTGCCGGTCCAACGCATCCTTCAATCGAAAAAACTCATTCTTGCGATAGACCACACTCACTCGATTCTTTAGGGAAAGCGCCAACGCTTTTTCTATGGCGGCATCACCACCCCCCAACACAAGAATATCTTCATTCACATAAATTGAAGGATCCACGAGTCTCGTTGACACGTGAGGCAAGGTCGCGCCCGGCGCATCTAACATCCTTGGGTTGCCCTGAACGCCGATAGCCAAAATGACATGGGTGGCTGAATACTCCGCCTTAGAAGTCTTGACCGTAAACTGCGTGTCTGTTTTTTCAATGCTCCTGACTTCTTCTGCACAGTGAACCGATAATCCGACATCAACAACCGTATTCTGCCAGCTTTCGAGTATCGGTTCTCGGACCCCGGCTTCAAAAGGCACATCACTGCGCAAGGGAATCATGGGCGGTTCGGCCATGACATATTTACCCTTTTGATAGTCGTAGACCAGCGTATTGGCGATCTCGCCCTTTTCGAGGACCAAGACAGACATATTATTCTTATGGGCATGACTGGCCGCGCTCAGTCCTGCCGGCCCTGCACCTATGACAATGAGGTCATACATGACTCAACCTGTGGCTTACGACTATTCCCCTCATCCACTTGCCGTACTTGAGGCTGACGGCTCGGAAGCAAAGAGCTTTCGAAGCTTCTTGAAATGTTTAGAAAATTTCACCAGGTCAAACTGTCGACCACTTTCAATATCGCCATACAGCAAATCTATGGATTCGTTAATCGATTTTCCATTTGACGGCTCCCCCGCCTCTGCCGTATACGCACTATACAAACTGGCCAAAGCCAGCACAGCCTGCTCTGCAGATTGGAACCCCGCATTGGCAATCGTCTCTCCATCACCGGCAATTCGACGCATCACCGCCCACAACGATTTCTGGGTGAACGTGTAACCTTGAACAATGGGAACCAACTCCGTGACCAACTGTTCCAATTTCTGTAAATTCTGCTCAAAGTCACTCATAGACGCCTTGGCTTTTCCTGATAATTGGTCATGAAACGTCGCGACAAGCTGATTCAACGTTTTGCCTTTTTCTGGCGCTATTTCGGAGATAAGATGCTGGTAGATCGAATAGCTGGCCGCGTTCCAAATCAATCGTCCCGGTCTACCTTCGTAATCCCTGACCCGCCATCGTTGAATGGATTTTTCCTCTTCGGTCAACTCACGAAGATTGTCGACGACTTCATGATGACAGGCATAACAATCGAAATGAATGAGATCTGGCCAGAGAACCGGTTGGGCCTTCCTCGACTCCGACAGTAACCGCAACTGATTCCGTAACGCGACAGCCTGCCCCATGGCCCACTGGTGCGCGCCGAGAAACGGAACCCGTGGTTCATCTCTGTGAGGAAACCAGTGTGAGGGCATGACACTGCTATACACATCGAGTTCAAACTTCAGACGTGGATGCCCTGCACCAATCAACTCATGGTCAACAATTTGGTTTTCATCATTGATTCCTAAATGGCAAGCCAAGCAACGTTCCGTTCGCTTTTCCATATTTTTTGTATCAAACATCCCGAGCTCCGCACCCTTTTCTTTCGTCCAATCCTTACGGGTATGAGGGCCAAGCCAGGCTTCTGAAGGACCATGGCAGCCTTCACACGTGACCCCTTCAGTCAGATCAAATGTAGAACCTTGTTGCTCCTTCTTCGCATCAACAGCATGACACCCCAAACACCGAGGGCTAGACTCCGGTTTGTCGATTCCCAGATTTTTGGCTATCCGTAAGGAGTCCGAATTCGTTAATACCTTATACGCGGTGGCATGATAATCTTTATCCAGCCAAATCCAATACTCATTCTGAGGAATGGAAAACTTTCCTTCAGGTCTTGTACGACGCGGTTTCGTACTGCCATGGCAATTGCTCCCATTGCAAGAGCCAGCTCCCATGTATAAAAATTTGTCCAATGACTTATCTTTTGGAGATATGACAAGTTTCCCAGACTCCTGAGCGTGAGAATACGTTTCGAATGGTGATCCGTAGACCATAATCATCATTAAGAACATGATGATGCCGATGCCACTAGGCATCAACCAACCAGCTCGTAAATATCTCTTCATGAGCATCCCCCCATTAATAATGATGACTGGCCCTGTCTATACCTAATGCAGATGCACGATTAATGATTGATCTACTCCTGTGATAATCTTGTGCATTCATCAGGATGATGACAGCACATCATCCCACTGAAACACCTTCTTCTCTACCGAACACTGAAGCAGTGTTTTTTCACAGAACGCGAAAATCCATTGAATATTCTTGTGCGCGAAGACACTTTCTCAAATGCATACATGTTTTTTTGAGGATAAAGGGTATGACGTATTAAATTAAAAAGCAAGACGGAAAATAGTCATTTAATTATGAACCAGAAGTTTCTTTGAGAAACATCTGGTCTTTGCAGGAGAAGAAATCCATAACCGTAGTAGTTTTGGATCAGAATGCTGGTAGAGAATGCTGATACTACAAATGGCAAAGAACTACTTGCGTCTTAAGAGCAACTGCGTACGTCATCGAATTCCCGAACATGGTGATCGTGATCTATGAATGCGAATGCGATCCCTGAAGTCATAACTAAGCCCAGAAACCACAGGCATTTTGCGATGAAGGAAACTGATGTACCGACCTATCTAGCCAAATGAAGATCACTACTGTATTCATATTGTGCAGTAGAACCTGAAAACACTTTACATGAAGGTATTAATGAAGTCTTAGGCTCCGAGTCCTTCTTCTATATGTTATTGGGTTTTCGAGGCTAATACCCATACAGCGCAGCGTTCTTTACATTTAAAGTGTTATCATATATGATAACCTATAAGATATGAATTGGAAGGTAGAATTCTTTAACGAAATGGTGGAAAAACAGACTCTTGCCTTTCCGAATGGCATATTGGCTGATTTTCTCCGTGTGGTGGAATTGATAGAAGAGTTCGGCCCCGACATTGGAAGACCTCACACAGCCCCTCTTGGAAAGGGCCTGTTTGAAATCAGAGCCAAAGGCAGAGAGGGAATAGGCCGGTCAATTTTTTGCTCCGTGAGAGATCGGAAAATAATAATCCTCCACTCGTTCGTTAAGAAAACACAGAAAATACCTCAGAGGGAAATAGACAAAGCTCTGAAAAGAAAGAAGGAGATAACGGAATGAAGCGTCCCACTTTTGAAGAAGCGAAAAAAAAAGCGTTAAAAAGACCGGAGGTCAAAAAGGAGTATGACAACCTTGAGCCCGAATATAACCTCATACGACAGTTGCTCCGCATGAGGCTGGAATCTGGTCTCACACAGGAAGACATGGCAGAATTATTGGGAACTAAAAAACCCAATATTTCCCGACTGGAAAGCCAGACTTCCCAACATTCACCAAGACTAAATACGGTAAAAAAATATGCGGAAGCCGCTGGCTATGAAATGATGATAAGATTTAGACGTGTTCGACGCCCAACAAAGAAACGGGCAGCTTCAAGAACCAAAAAATCGCAGGTTTAGAGGTATGGTCCGTTTAAAGAATCGAGAACACAAGAAGAATAAAAGCACATGTGACTTACGAGCGACAGCCTATGTCAAAGGGTTCCCAAACATGATGATCATACTCTAAAAATGCTAACGCACTTCCTGAAGTAGAACTCACGCTGGACAACCCTAACCGCTTGGCCATGGGAGAGGAGGTTATCCCTGGACGTTCTGAGGTCGAATCCAGTGTGCGCCTTGACCATAAAGGCGTCCAGAGATAATCGCCAGGCTCTGGGGGAATTCGATCTCGCCCTCGAACATTCAAGCTACTAAAGTTACTCCCCTTCTGTGCTGCACACCGGGCGCCATACAACGTCGTGGCTTCAATAATCACATCTGGCAAAGGTGCAATCGTTCCACTCAAGTTTTGAATGGGCGCTTGAATGTTCACCGTACCGCTCACCCCTAAGCTTGATGAAGCATCGATCACACTCTGAGGATCAACTAGCACTACATTGCCCACAATTTCAATATTGCCACCTGTCCCAGCATTAGTGGCATTGGCTAAAATTTGACTATTCTGAATGACGACCGCGTCCGGATCAATGCTGATGTTCCCACCTTGAGTGGAGGAATCTCCCTGCACGGCACTTTCGATCCGACTATCCACGATTTGAATCAATCGTCCAGCGTCTAACTTGATGTTGCCTCCGGAAGCTTGAGAGGCTTCAGTCGTGACCGTACTGTCTTGCAACACAATGTCATCAGGAGCAAACAGTGTAATGTTGCCCGCATCAGCCGACCCTGTACTCTCTGAGGATACCCTGGATTGAGTCAACTGCACATCAGATCCAGCAGCCAGAACGATTTTCCCGCCAGTTCCAGTTCCGGATGTTTCTGCAGACACTTCACCTCCGGCAACAATTATGTCTTGGGATGCATGAAGAGTAATTTCTCCTTCGGTACCGACTCCTTCAACTTTTGAATTAATAGAACCATCCGTTAACAGAAGATCTTGTGTTTGAATACGGATGTTTCCGGCATCACCATCAACGGAAGCATTGGTCGAGATGAATCCATCTGTTATTTGCAATACCCCTGCCGTCACATTGACTGCCCCCGACGAACCGGTCGCAACTTCATTTGACGCACTATTCACCGCACTCTGTACTGTCCCATCCTCATTTCGTCCAGCAATCACCACATGATCGCTTGCAGATATACTAACTGTTCCTGCTGAAGCTGTTCCGGTAGTGGAGCTATCAATTCTACTCCCACTGAGAACGCGAACCTCGTTTGCCTGTATTTCCACACTTCCGCCAGCCCCATTTTCAGTAAGGGTAGAAATATTACTCAGATTAGAGAGGTGCAGAATCGGCGTTGCCAAAGCGATCAAGCCAGCATCACTCTCGGTCCCACCAATGCTGTTAATAGCTGAAAAGTCCAGGCGTATCTCCTCACTAGCATTTATCTTCACGGACCCAGCAGCTCCAGTGGAACTTTCTTGTGTGGCAGAACTCGCAGAAATACGAGCATCATTGATTAACTCAAGCTGGGCAGTATCTATGAAAATGTTACCTGACTTGCCTTCTCCTCCGATCTGTCCAGGAATTTCAACCGTGGAACTCACGATTACCCCAGCATCAAGTCGAATTACTGGACTGACAATTTCTATGGAACCTGCATTCCCTAAACCACGAGTAAAGTTACTAATTTGGGAGTATGGAGGATCTAATAAACTATTGACACCCTCTAAAAGGATCGCTTCTTGAACGGCAATATCAATATCACCTCCATTTCCTGTCCCTAATGCCAGGGATCGAATAATTGAGCCATTGAGAATATTTAATTGATCAGCTTGAATAGTAACCGGGCTGCCATCCCCGGAACCTTGCAAATCGATTCCAATACTCGCTCCATTATTTAAGCTCACTACTGGTGAAGAAACTGATATCGGACCAGATTTCCCGGAACCCGATGACCTACTCCCAATATTCCCAAGTCCTTCAAAGTTGAATGTTTGGGTCGCCGAAATAATCGTCTCCCCGGCATCAGCAGAACCTATCGTCTCATTTGAAATAATGACACCTGGATTAAGAGTAATATTTTCTCCCTGAAACTGGATCAAACCACCAGGGTCCCCTGCAACCGTGGAAGTGCCCACCGCGATATTTCCAAACTGAATATCGGGGGCTTGAACAATGACGTCTCCCCCACGCCCTTCTGGATCTGGCAAGACGTCAACCTTCATCACACCCGCAAATAAAGTACTGGGTATTCCCCCTGCACTATCGAATGTTGCCGAGCGACTGGCGGTGATGTTAATTGATCCAGCTTGCCCCTTTAATGCCATAGATGTCTCAATATCACTTCTATTAACCTGCTGATAGTCGCCTGCATTTACAGTGACATTACCAGAGCGTTCAGACGTTGAGGCCGTATTAATGTCAGATAAATCCAAGGTAAGAATATCAGCACTCAAGTCGACATCTCCCCCACGACCCGCTACGGCAATGCTTCTCGTGACAATATCGGACCCTTCAATAACTAATACCTCACTCGCCGATACGGTCACATCTCCGGCAGGGGCACCCAAAAATGAATCAGTCATCGTGTTAATTCCGCTCAGTTCCACGAATAGATCGCGGCCAGCAATAACATTGACATCTCCGCTTTGCCCTACGAAACCACCAGATGATGCCGTATCTAAATTTGCCACATCTAAGTTAATATCACCTCCAGCTTGGATGAAAAGGTCGCCACTGTCTCCTAATCCAGTTACTGAGCTAGAAACATCACTGCCATCAATAAGAATATCTTGATTGGCAAAGATCCCTATATCGCCTGCATGCCCTATGGAAACAGTGTTAAAGTCTCCCTGGGCAGCTGAACTGATAAGACTATCATTTGTAATACTAATATCTTCAAATGCCCTAATGAAAATATCCCCACTACTGGCCGTACTTCCACTGAAGGGCCTTGAAGAAATCGTCGAATTTTCAACAAACACAGAATTTGCCACAACAAATATGTCACCCGACGTTCCAATTCCAAAATGATCCGTAGCAAGAAATGCTTGATTGCTCATCTCTAAAGTATCCGCAACTTGGATATCGATTCCACGAGCGAGACCATTTGCTGCTCCTGTGGTATGAGAAAATAAAGACCCTTGACGTATATCTAAGTTTTGGGCTCTTACTACAATAGTCCCCCCGGGATTGCCAGAACTTGAGACCAAAGCCCCTTCGCTAACAGAGATATCCCCAAAAGTCACAAATGTATCGAGTGTGACATCTTCTGAGACGACTGAGACATCGCCGACCGAAGCCACACTTACTAATCCCACCGTTCCGCTCGGGGCGCTCACTTCAGGAATGAAATCATTGCCCCCATCCCCCATGATGGAAATATCTCCACCTACGACAAGAAGAGATTTGTTGTTCCCTACAGTAAGCTCGCTTTGGTTTATTTGAATCATTCCAGAATTTCCATCCAAAAAACCAAATGCTGCTGGCGGAGCTGAAGTCAAGACATCTGTGGCAGGATCTGTAGCACTGAATATTCCGGTATTCTCTCCTTCGCCTAAGCGCACAAAGTCTGCTGTACTCACATGAAATGAGCCGCTGACATCCAGACTCGCGTTAGGACCGAACACAACACCTGCTGGGTTCATGAAAAAGAGATTGGCACCATCAATTGTTGAACGAAGTGTCCCATCGATTGACGACAGAGTGCCGCCTGTCACGCGACTGAGAATATTCTGAATACCAACAGGCCCATTGAAACTGGCAATATTTCCGTCCCCAATATTGAACTGGTCAAAGCTATGGAATTGATTGTTCC
This sequence comes from Nitrospirales bacterium, assembly GCA_965223675.1. Lineage (GTDB taxonomy): Bacteria > Nitrospirota > Nitrospiria > Nitrospirales > UBA8639 > JAGQKC01. The sequence continues at coordinate 2,610,800 of OZ245013.1, forward strand.
CTCGAATCGTCCCGTTCGTAATATTATGAATGTTGTCAACTTGGGTGACAGTCGTGTTGGTGGGCAGTGTGGAATCAGGGACAATCGCCGTTGTCACTTGGGCAGAGCTGCTTCCTATCAATACAGTAGCGATAAGCACCACAACGAGCCCAAGCGCACATCCAAACTGTTCGGCTACAGGACGAACCTTCAGATCAGACCGATAGAGCAAGAACCCTGAAACCATAAGTGCCACCTCCATACGGGACTCATACTTTATCTACTCGTTTTTTGTTGGGTAAAAAACCATAGCGAATGTGTCCTAGAATGTAAACAAGGCTAGGTCGTTCATTATGACTATAGCCATTTAATATTTGATTATGCCCCCTCACCCAGACCCTCTCCCCCATTATGGGGGCGAGGGAAAATTAGAATGTCTTAGCTGAAAGTTAGAATACTCCACATTAACAATCTGGGCTTGTTTTCCTCATTAGATGAGCGGCTGGAGACTACCAACACGCATGCGTCCGGACGGACCCGATCCGTTTATAGGAAACGGTTCTAGCAGCGGATCTTCCGGAAGGACCTGACTTGGATTCTCAAATCGATTTCACAGGGGAAGGCTTTGGCTGACTAGTGCCAGAGTTTCCGCGCGAAGGTGCAAGTGCTTTAACTGCCTTTCGGGGTTACCTTGAGACCAAATGAACCTGGTTATAAGTTTTTCCAGGGAGGTGGGTCTTGCTGCATCATGTCTCGACTTCCGTGAACGACCGTCACGATGAAGATCTGCTCACCTTGAGTCTGATATATCACTCGATAATGTTGGATGAGCAATTCACGCACATCATTGCGCTGTGCTTCAGGAACCAAACGTCCCATCTGAGGATGTTGAAGTAACTTTTCTACGGCAGTGACAATGCGTTCTATAAAACGACGAGCATAAATAGGGGAGTCTTTCGCGATATAGGCCTTCAGTTCTCTCAGGTCAGTTCTCGCACGAAGTGACCACTCAACCCTCATTGGCAAGGAACTCAGATTTTACCTGTTCGTGGGGCACTGTGTGGCCCTCTTTAATATCTGCGAGACCTGCTTCGATTTTTTGTTTGACATACAGTTCATACATAATGTCATCCCACGTTGCTTGGTCGGGCAATTGATCGATTATCTGCTTCGCCGCTCGCTTGGCTGTACTCATGAAGGCCCCTTTAAAAGGATCGTTTCGTGCAGTTCAACTGAAAAATAATTGTACCATGTTGTCTTTACAAAAACGACTGTGACTCTCTTCAGAAACCACAGAGTCTCAAGCTGGCAAAACACAGAAAAATCAGGACCATTAGCGCCGTATTGTGTATTAGTGGTCTTTTATGTATTCTTCCTTGGACAATTACTATCGTAGCTTTCCAGGAGGGATATCATGAACATCCTCACGTTAAAGAAATGTATCATCGGGATTGTACTTCCTGCTCTTCTCATCCTAGGATTTTGGTTGCCCGGTTGGGGAGCTGACCACCGTGATGGTTCAATTGGACAAGACCAACCTGCCGATATTGCTGACACCTATGCCTTCCTGAATGAACAGACCGGCAAGATTGTTCTTGCGGTGACCGTCAACGGCTTTACCGTCCCGGGTGTCGCTGCCTCATTTTCTTCCGATGTCCTGTACCAACTTAAAATCGATAATACGGGTGACTTTGTCGAGGACCTCGTTATACAGGCCGTGGTTAATGGATCGGGGAGCAGTCAAGAAGTAACGATTCTGGGTCCGGCCAAGCCCCGATTAACTGGAACGATCAACAGAATCCTCGATGACCAAGACCCTCGAGATATTCGTCATTTTTTTCAAAAAAATACGAACGCGGATGATGCTGACCAACCAGAAATTCCGACATTCACAGGTCCTGCCGACGGCACGGTTCAAGAGAACAACGATATCAAAGTGTTTGTTGGGCGAGTCGATGATCCATTCTTCATTGACCTTATTTTTGTTCGCAGCGTGCTGGGCGTGATCCCTCCCCTTCCCCGTCAACCTGGGCTTGATTTGTTTGCTGGGCTCAATGTCTCGGTCATTGCTGTCGAATTAGATCCTGCCTTATTACGGGGGACGACGGGCGATACCATCCGGGTTTGGTCCACCACCAGCCGAGCCAGATTTACGGCCAGGAGTACAAGAAAAGGAAATTCAGATTTTGGCCAATTCGTTCAGATTGAACGAGAGGGACTTCCCGTCGTGAACTCGGCACTCATTCCTCCGAACCGACGAGATGAATACAATCGCACGGCTCCTGAAAGTGACATCAAGTTTCGACAAGATGTCATAACGATCGTTGAAGGCCTGAATGGTGGAGACTCTGATCATGCAGGAGCCATTGCAGATTTTGTTCTGCCGGATGTCCTGACGTTAGACATGACCAGCCCACAGGGATTCCCCAATGCCCGTCGTCATGATGATGACTTTACGGATCCGCTCCTCGATCTATTAAGTAAGGGCGCGGTGACAACGGATGGGGTTGATGCGAATGACGTTCCTTTCCTCGAAGAATTTCCCTTTTTCGCGCCAGAACATCAGGCAAGCGAAACGATCCCTCCAAGAAATTAGTGCTAGCCCAGTCGTTTGACTAATCGGTGCTTTCCTCCAGCCTTTTGACTAGGAGGAAAGCACCATGATGTTTCGCTCTGTACAAAGATGTTTCGCCTATTGGCGTAACATATTCAACATCCCCATGATGGTCACCTCGCTTTTGAAAAAGTCTTATCTTAGGAAACTCCTACCCCTTTGCACGTTAGCGGGAGGGACTTGCCTCTGTCTCCTTGTCATGTATGGATCCTCTTTCGGTAGTGAAGTCGATTACCAAATTCAATTTTGGGAAAGCCGTCAAACACGAGATCCTCATGACTACATCGCGCTAACCAAACTGGGCACGGCCTATTTGCAGAAAAGTCGAGAAACTGCTGACTCTACATACATCCAAAAATCGATTGAAATATTGGAACGGGCGTTGAGTTTGAAAAACGATCATTACAGTGCCTTAGTCTCGTTGGCCTTTGCCTTTGGCGCACAACACAAGTTCCCTCAAGCCATCACCGTAGCGGAAAAAGCCAAACGCCTGCACGCCACGGAACCGGAAGCGTATGGCATTCTCGGCGATGCCCTGTTTGAACGTGGGGATATACTTGGCGCAAGAAAGATGTATGCGACATTGCATACGATGAGTCCTGGACTTTTTTCGTTGACTCGGTTGGCTAATCTAGAATTTATGGAAGGAAATACGTCAGAAGCCTTGGAACATTTCACACAGGCCATAACGATCGGAAAAGAGAGAAATGTTCCAACGACAGAAATCGCAAGGTGTCATGTTCAAATAGGCGAAATTTATTTTCTTCAGGGTCGTTTTGAGAAAGCTGAACAGAGTTACCAAGCAGCCCTTAATGTCTGGCCTGCCGGGTATTTACCGTTAGAGCATCTTGCAGAACTCCGAGCTTTGCAAGGGGACTATGAAAGATCGCTCGCTCTCTATCAACAAGTCCTTGAGGCCGCGCCGAATCCAGAATTTTATGAAGCCATTGGTGATGTGCATGCGCTAATGGATCAGCCAGACAAGGCTGACCATTGGTATCAGCGAGCTCGTGATGCATACCAACGCTATGTCAATCAAGGTGGGATAGGCTACTTTCGACACCTGGCCCTTCTCTCTTTGAAAACGTTGCCTCCCAATCCTACAGAATCTTTGCAATGGGCCAAAAAAGATGTAGAGATTCGTCAAGATGTGTATACGTACGACACGCTCGCCTGGGCGTATTACCACAATCAATTGTTACCGGAAGCTCTTGAGGCCATCACGAATGCCTTGGCTTTAGGAACACAAGATGCCACACTGTTCTTCCATGCTGGGATGATCCACCATCGACTCGGCAATCAGGAGCAGGCAAACACTTGGTTAAAGAAGACACTCACGACCAACCCGAAATTTCCTCAAGCCTCACTTGTCAAAGAAATGCTTGCCATCTCCACGACAACGAACAGAAGTTGAAGATCAGATATATGCAGGAGTCAGGCATGAATATTGACTTATAGCCGTTTCGAATAACTTCCCTGTGCTTGAATTCTCTTATTTCGCGAGGTTAGCTTATATTGATCAGCTGAAACTTATTTGGATTCGTTATAATGTGGATTTTCCATCCTTCCGTGCACCTATGATTAGCCCTCTATCTCTAGCCTTTCGCTGAAATAGTCGCTCCTGAAAAACCTCTATCGTCTCTGAAAATAAGATTTTCCCGCTCTTTCGAAGGCGGTATATTCCCCAGAAATTGTTTTTGACTACCTATTTTTTGGAGGATTTTGCATGTGCACTGTTGACTCCCCGATCCCTCCGCAGGAAGACTTGTTTCGGCACCACCTCGACACTTATTAGATAGCCGCCATGAACTGGTTCGTCTTCTCAAAGAAAAAAGAGAGCTAAGCGGCAGTGCCGATTAAACTTTCTAGTGGAATTCCCAACTGTCGGTGAAGACGGCGGATCATATGAATGGACAGTCCACGTTTTCCCGAAAGAACTTCTGATATATGTCCGCGTCCTCCGATGATCCCCTCTAGGTCTTTGCGAGTCAGGCCTAGTTGATCCATGCGAAATTTAATGGCTTCCAGAGGATCAGGAGGGAAAATAGCGTGGCGTTTGCTTTCATAGGCTTCCACCAAGGTGGTGAGGATGTCTAGCTCATCGCCTTGTTTGGTTCCAGGTTTGGCGTTCATCAATCGCTCGATCCGATGTAAGGTTTCTTCGTAATCACGCTCTGATTTAATTGGACGAATGTTCATGCTATCTTCTCTTGTTCAAATGGTATTGACATCAATCGAATCATAGTCTTTGTGGGTGCCAACAAAACGAATGAAAATGATCCGATAGGGGTAATTTACCTTTACGATTAAGCGATATCTATTCCCTGCAATATTAAATACAACACGACTATTTTTGAGAAAGCTCGCGGTTTGAAATTGATTCTTAATGTCTGAAGGACGAGCCCAATCTGCTCGAGCAACTTCTTGATGCCAGGCTTCCAGTGGTCCTTTGGCTCGCGTATGCCGTTGCCAAAATTTCCTTAAGGTTCGTTTTGAGATGATCCGCACGGTAATATACTAAATATGATCCCATATTGGGATCATATTGGCAAGGCCTACTTTTCTGTCGATAACGCATTTCGACCGGATAAAGAATAACATCCTCGGCTACCCCTGCCTAAATCAGTGCCCGACAGTTAGTACGTCCACGTCACAATGCCCGTCCACGAATTTTTTGTGTAATCGTAAATCGGTACACGAGACTTATTTCGAATACCTTGGTACTGAAATGTTAAAGAGAAATTGTTGGGTAAGGGTTTGACCAATTGCACCAAATGTGTTTGCTGCTTGTCATATCGATCGCGCAATACTCCGTTTCGATCCGTGAAGAGGGTCTGCGCGTTCTTATAATCTCGCCAATGAATATCGTAGTCATATCGAACCGTAATGTCTCCCCATGGCAGCGTTACTTGCCCTCCCGTCAGTAATCGATCACCCTGATACGAAAATGCGCTCCCATCCGTACTTTCATTATCGTATTGGTATCCGATGCGCAGAAGCACTTTGTCTCCCGCAAACCGGAACGCATGCACGATGCCAGCCATGTTGTTGAATGCATCACGACTCTCCGAAGCGAACGCAGGATTCGTATTCGATGACTCGCGGAAAAACGTCTTTTTCTGAAAACGGTATTGTGCAGTAGTGAGACTTCCCACCTGTCCCACCAGAGGAAAATCGAATACAGGACCAACTAACGTCGCATTGAAGGTTGGAGTATGTCGCGACAGAAACGCTTTCGAATCGAGAAACAGGTAATCGTAAGCATATTGAATACCAAGTTGATACGGTAACCCAGTGTCTCCTAACGTCCCTCGATAAAACCCAGCCCCTCCAACGGAGTGGTTTTGAATATTGAAGTCATCCAAGCTATTGAAATTCAGTGTCTGAAAGAACGAATAGGTTGCCGTCGCCTCCACAGGCCCTTGCCTGAAAAACGCGTAGTTAGCCAAGAATGAAGCCAAGACTCCAGGCGCCGATGCCTGGCGCCGCCGCAGTGACGCGATGGTCGTGTTTTGATTCACAACGCCCGCCCCTTGGTTTGGAATAAACCCAACCTTATCGGGATTGGCAGGCACGTTGTCATCGTAGAACCCACCAAGGCTCACTTGTAGGCGGAGACGTTTACGTTCGGCTAAGGCTTGCCCAGCTGTTAACGCTTCCTGAATACGAATGGCCCCCTGCGTAAGCGGAGAAACAGCTTGTGTTCGTTGTACCTGTTCAAGTTCGCTCACGGCCTCATCGGAAAGCCCCAGTATGCCCAAGGCCAGACCGCGATAGAAACTACTGAGTTGCTGAATATTCGGATCTTCGGATTTTTCTTTTTCAAAAGCCGCTACAGCCGGTTCGTATTGTTTGTCACGATACTCTAGTAACCCTACATAATAATTTAAATTATCCAAATCTGGATTTTTGGCATAGACCTCATCAAATAACGGCTTCGCTTTGTCGTAGGACCCTACAGAAAAATGTGCCACGCCAAGTTGATAGGGTATATAGATATCATCAGGTCGTAACTTCTGTGCGGCTTCTAAGGGTTCAATGGCCTGTTCAGGATTTTTCTGGGCTAAGGAAATTAAGCCTTTATAGTACAGACCTCGAGCATCTTGAGGATCGAGGGCGAGCGCGCGATTCACAAGCTCCGACGCTTCGGCGTAGCGCTTCTCATCGTAAGCTAGCACGGCTTGAGCAACGAGTATATCAGCTTCGGCCTTCTGCGCCCAGGTCGGGGAGCCAGCGGCAAACATAACCAGGAGCACGAACAGCAAGCACGATGCTCGAAGAACTTGTCGACGGTACATCTTCATGAGGGCCCCCTTGATAAAAAAGAAAAGTATTATGCCACCAGTGCTACCAGCTGGATAACCTTTTCCTTTTTAAAGATACGTCGAACGACGCTAGACAAAGATGAATAATTTCAGTAAAAGAATCTGGCTGATTTACTAAACTTTCCCTTAATTGTCAATTTATCCTTCAAACAAACGCCACATGGAACAAGGAGAGAGATTGATGATAGACCGAACCGACACCCAGCACTCTTACCACCATTTCATCGTCGCATTGCTAATGCTGTGGCTTTGCACACCATTAGGCGTTGGTCTTGCAGAAGACAGTAAGACGACTGATCCTATTATGGAACATCTTGAATTTTTGGGTTATCGATGCGATGTCATTGAACAAGGGATACGGGCTCAGCATCATTCAAAAATACATCTGTACATGACCTACTTTCGTGGAGGGATTCGTGTGCAAACGGGATTTCCTGGAAAAGGAGCAGGAACGAGTGGGCTTGCCCGATACGAAGTGCTCAATACTCTAAATATCAAAACCCGTGTGATTCGATATTATTGGTCGAAGAATGGAAATCTCTTCGGTGAAGCATGGATGCCCGGAGTATACGACCGCAGTCGATTCGCCACCTTCATGGAAGCATGGGAAGATGACACACAACTTCTCCGTAGCGAATATCAACAATTGGAACCCTTCCTCAAGGAAACGACCTCAGAAGCAGAAACTAATTCTTAACTGGACGAAAGAATGATGTGGCGAATGATGACGAGCGAATAATGAAAATAACGAAGTAGAGAGTTCTCAAAGAAACGTATTTACGACAAGTGTTTGTTGTGAAGGCTATTAGTCATAGCTGTGAAATTGTCCCAAAGCTGCATGATGCAGTTCATGCCCACAAACTTTGAAATTCCACTTTGGACAGTACAGGGTACGACTCGAGAAGTCGTAAAAACCTTTCACGGTTTTTATCGATGGGAGCCCACCCTTCATAGTTGGAAGAAATCGTACTGCATGCTGACCCGTTGTTTCTTTCCATTCATCATGTAAACTTTCCTCGTCAAGAAAGACGATCTTAAGATGTTTTATTTCATGCTCTTCGACATAACGTTCTGGACCTGAACAGCCTACACTTGTCAAACAAAGTGAAAACCCTAGCACTAACACAAGACGAACCTGGGCAGACAACATCCATTTCAACATGAAGGCTTGAAAGACCGACTGTGAAAAGGAATTGCGACACGAAAAAGAAGACGAGGTATTACTTCTTCTAAACCAGCAAGTTGAGTTGTTTGCAAGTCTTAGCCACGAATCGAATTTCCTGCTCTGAAACATGGAGTCCTCCTCTTAGCAAGGAACGGAAGAACTCCAACTGTCTCAGACCTTCATTCGGAAACCCGGCGATCAAGCTTGTAACCTGACCCGTGGCTTTGCGTCCCCACTTCACAGTAGGTTTGCCTTTTTCGAGAAGGAGCCTCTCCCTATTCAATGTGGCAAGATCACCACAAATGTCTTTAGCTGTTCACTCGGACACGCATTGAAGAAAATTTAATGGAGAGTGAAGAGGAAAATAGGGACAACAGGGAATCACGAAGCACGAACACCAACTCACAGTAACGAATACTACTGGCCCGCACCCACTAAAAAGAACGGAGCCCAGGCATAGGGATGCGCAAAGTAAGCGGTCTCGGCCTCACTCGTATGTCGCATCAGCGCCAACATCCCCTGCTGAAGCGCGACGGCCGGAGACAGAGTCTGCTCGCCACCGTATCGTCGAAACACCTCACTCATCAGATGTTGCGTCGCACGATCATCGACACTCCATTGCGACACCAAGAGCGTCTTGGCACCAGCATAGAAGAATGCGCGAGCTAATCCAGACAATCCCTCTCCACTTCTATCACTGCCCCCCGTATTACAGGCCGAGAGCACGACCCACTCTGTCGCCGGCAAGTGCCACTGCAGAATCTCTTCCATAGACAGTAGGCCGTCGTCTTGCTCAGTCAACGTTGCAGGTGGAGTCAGCACCAACGCCGGCTGACTGAGGCCTCGAAGTTCTCCGGCCAGTAAACCGTGAGTCGCAAAGGCTAATACCCGAGCTTGTCCTAGACGCCCAGAATCTTGAAGCCTGCGAACCAACGACTCTGTCGCAGTGTCTGCTAAAAATACATGATCGTCTTGAGCTACACCCATAGCTGAGGCCATCGCCAAAAGTTCTAGGCGCGTCCCAGGCAACCGGTTCAGTGCAAGCAGATCACCTCGGTCCACATTTGGCCCTCTGCTCGCTAGCATGGCTCCACCACGATCCCAACCAGTCCCCTTTAAGAGGGGATCACCAAAGCCCATAAACGCCACGGAAGGTTTTCGTTTTTCCGTATTGAGGTCATCACCTCGTATCAACCTTAAGGCCGAAGCGGATGGCAACACAGTAAGGGGATAGCGTTTAATTAGCCAGGGCAGCTGTGCATACTGCCGTACATCATTCTCAGAAAGTGTTCGTCCTTGACGATACATGTGGGTCAACAGTTGCGCGCTATTGCTATCAGATGCCGTTAATAAAACACTAAAGGACAGCGAAAGCAGGACGGCATCCGGAATCAAGATCAGATGAGTCACGCCCTTTAGGTAAGGCATAATGGGCTCGAACAGGAGTTGGTAGAGTTCGTGAGCGAGAGTAATATCAACGGGTGGCAAAACCAACTGATTAGTCGCCAGACTCAAGGTCGGGAGCAAGCTCTGACGAAATCGATGAATTAAGGTTACAAGCCGTGATCGCTTAACAGGAACACTATGATATTGGACCTTTGTGCCTGGACGAACTATCCAAATCTGCAGTCGATCCGCCAGTGCGTAAAAACTAATGAGCGCTTCTTCACCTCGTAAGAGTGTCTTAGTTTGTTGAACTGTTAATGGCTGAGGAAGTGTTAATTCACTAAAGCGAGGGAGCACTTCTTCAAGTTTTGCGACCTGGGCTTGAAGATCGGCCTCTGCCTTTGCGGCCTTAGTAGTCAGACGACGAACCAACGCTTCATCACGATCATCCTTTTGTCTGACTAGTGCTTGATTGAGTTGAGTCCATAGTTGTTGACGTCGTTGTCGCAACTCATCGACATGTCCCACTTGCTTAGCTTCCTCGGCATCTTGGAATTGTTGTCCAGCAAGGGCTTTTGCAACTGCAGCTTGAACCACCCACCCTCTCGCCTGTTCCGCAACTGTGAAGCTTTCTTCGATCTCTCCGGCATAATCCATCCTTTTTGATCTTTTGGAAATCTCACTCCCTAGCAACAAGAGAAAATGCTGTAACCCGGCTAATTGACGAGTCCAAATTCGGCTCAAGGTTCGATCATCTAATTGTCCTCGCACTTTAGTCAGCTGCAAATACGCACGTCGTGCTAAATCATAGTGGCGACGGGCTTCCGAGAAATTCCCTTGCGCATGATAAATCTTGGCCATGTCGACATAGCTGGAAGCCACGTCCGGATGACTATCTCCCAAAAACCTCTGACGGAGTCTTAAGGCTTGGGTGAATGATTTTGATGCTTTATTCAACCGTCCTACACGACCTTCGACGTACCCCAGATTCGTTAAAGTTTCTGCAAGAAATGGATGGTCCATACCGACACTGGCTTCTTGAATCGCTAAAGCCTTTGTAAATAACTGGGCAGCAGTTTCCCACTCACCTTTTAGACGCAACACCCTACCCAACTCATTCAACGTCACAGCCACAAACGGATGATCGGCTCCTACTGATCTTTCTTGAATCTGTAAGGCTCTCTCAAAATGTGATTGGGCGTTATCGAGATTTCCCATAATACGATATATCCTGCCAACTTCATTCAGCATACCCGCCACTTCCGCATTCTGAGCACCAAGTGAATTTTCCATAATCTGAAGAGCACGTTGAAGAAGCGAAAGTGCGAGCGGAAGATCGCCAAGTTGAGCTGCCAAGGTTCCAAGACGATTCAACGTCCGAGCAACATGGGGGTGGGATACCCCTAAATGCTGCTCACGCAGGACCAATGACTGTTCAAGAGAAGATCGAGCAGCTGCATACTTCCCCTGTCGTTTGAGAATATTTCCGTAGACATTCAATGCCATTGCTAATTCAACTGGATGGGACTCTCGAAGAAGCTCTAGAATTTCAATCGCTCGTTCGATTTCATTTTCACCTTTGGCCAGATCGCCTAATTGCATATCAACGATAGCGAGATGGATTAGACTAGTCCCAACTTCAGGGGCTGACGTGCCTAAAGCGTCTTGTCGAATCTTTAGGCCTCGCTGTAGTAATGGTCGTGCCTTAGAAAATTGGCCTTTGGCATACAGCACCCTCCCCAAATTCGTCAGACTTTCTGACACGCGTCTATGATGTGGGCCCAATTTCTGTTCACGAATTCTCAGTGACCGTTCAATCACGGACTGTGCTTCGGAAAGTTCAGTCAGTTGGTGAAGAACCAGGCCTAACGTGTTAAGACTCTCAGCCACTTCTACATGTTGATCATCCAACACCTTCTCACGTAGAGACAAGGCATTTCGAGCAATGGGTTGTGCTTCCTTGAATTGTCCTTGATTCAAAAGCGTGAGGGCTTGTTCATTCAATGCCTTGGCGCGTGCAAGAAGAGTATCAGACGCATCGGTGACTGAACCGTTTTGAGTCTTGCCTGAAGTAGAAGGAGTTCCTTCCGTCATGCTCATGAGTCCAGATTGACCAACGGTGTTTGAGATCGCGTAGTTGCTACTACAAATCGTCAGAAAAAAAGTGGCAATAATACTTAGAATTAAAGACATATTCGCAAAGGTTGAACTTTTGGCCTCAATGCCAATCAATTATACAGTTACAAGGAACGAGAGAGGTAACTGGAATCTTCAGCGGAGTTAAGAATGCTGATATCCCATCTCCCCATTAGACAACAACTAATGATTCTTCTGCTCGAGATAACTTTTTGAACCTTATCGACAAATAAGGAGAAATTGGGTATAAGCCTAAAACGCTTATTATTGTAGAGTTTTTTCAGGACATTTTATACCGTAGTTGTATGGTGTAGACGACAAGGAGAAACCTCATGCGAATTCATCGTTTCTCACCAATCGTGGTTGCGATCTTAACCTATTATCAGATACTCGGCCCCATAGCCTTATGGGCAGCTAACGAGCAACGAGGACTCCAGATTGAACGGCGAGGTAGAAACATTGTCACGAGCATCCAAGGTGACGTCACTCGACGAGGGGATGCCTCCTCGGATATTCGACCGCTTCTGTTTAAAGACATCCTCAACCTGGGTGATGAGATCAGGACAACAGAAGAAGGTAGTACTCAAATTCTTTTAGGCAGCAGTGGCCTCGTCACCCTTGGCCCGCATACTTCCATTCAGCTTAATCAAGAAGATAGTGGGGAACCGGTTCTCACCCTTCGTAAAGGCCAACTAGAATTAGCAGCGGCCAAAAATCAAATGCAACCTGGCGAAATCTATACGATCCAGACCCCTCAAGGACGTATCACCACAGAAGGCGGGCTGCTTCAAATTCAAGTTCGCCAATCAGATAGCGCGACCGCCTTAGAACAGCCTCATGGAACACCCCATCTAGTGAGGACCTCATCGACGACGCGGCTCGTACCCGTCGCGCTCACCTCCCCGACTATCGAAACCATCACGGTGCGTGAAGGCAGTGCCAGCGTGGCTTCCACACGCACCGCCCAAGAAGCGCAAACAGTTGAGGCGGGACAAACCTTGCAACTGGGGGAGAACACACCAAAATCCTTCGACTCACTCAGCGAGCCTGCTCGGGACGCCTTGAACATTTGTGCGACTAATTCTCATTGCGAGACTCCGGAACCGGCCAAGGAACTCGTTCAAACTCAGCAACTGAGTGAAGCACAGGCGTTGAGTCAGGTGCTTGTCGGAGCTGGGGAAGAGAGCACGGAGGGCCAAGCCCAAACTGATGAAGATGTCATTCTCGCCACCACCGCCGGCGTGGCTCTCAGCAGCAGTACCGGTGGAGAAGCCCTATTGGTCTCGCTTTTTGGGCCTGGCGGCGGAACAGGTGCGGGCAATCAAGGCGTAGGAGGTGGTAATGGGTCGGTTAACGGAACTCTCTTTGGAGAGGGTAACGGCACTTTGAGTGGCTTCGGCAATGGGATAGGCGGTGGGGATCTTACGAATGATTTCAAGTCAGGGTCAGGCGTACTTGATGATGATAGTGCATCTGCCATTATTTTGGACATTGGAGGAGTTCAAAATGGCTTTCAATTTGAAGGTGGTGCTGGACTTTTGGTTTTCACTGAACGAGAGCCATTGAAAATCACCTTCAATGGTCCAGAGAATCTTCCTATTTCTGAGCTTAATGACCCTGATAATTTTTCATTTGAGCAAGATCCTCAGTTCAATGTCTCAAGTAATTTCTCCGCTGAGACTGAACTCTTAGTCGTCGATTCTGGAGATCTGTCAACAGCACCTCACCAGGGAATCCCACCAACGAGTACTCTCGTCGTTCGTGGTATTACGGAAGACAATATTAGTTTGACCCTTAATAAATTTTCTGAAAGACGAGATCCTGACACTGGAGAGCCATTCGCTCCCTTTGGTATTGGGGTTTTTAGTACTGATGGACTTGGAATCACAAGCCCTGACATAGGCTTCGTACCTGATACACCAGAGACTAGAGCACGCGCTGCTGGCGCCAATTCGAGAGTGGCCATCAGTAAATCGAGCGAAGATGCTAATCGAGAAATTTTCGTACCAATAAACGATGATGTCGAGGGAGTATTCGCCAATCCCCCTCGGGATCCTGTGGGCATCCTGGGTGATTTCTCATCCGGTACGACCCCCGAGACGATTAACCGTACTTGTCGGAGTTGTAGCGACGGGAACTCCGAAGGCTTCATAGGTTCAGGCAATTTCATGAGCCTCATTAACGGTGCCGTCACTGCCAGAAGTCCGGACTCCGGCACTCTTAACGATCGACTTGTCATTCTTAACGGTGGAGTTGTTTTAGATCAAATGACTATGGTGACTATCGGAGATACTCCTGCGACCAACGACTACTTTGGGATAAATGGTGAATTTGATGGCTCGCTGATTGGTTTTATTGCAAAAGATAGTAATCCAGCTATTGCCAGAATCAACAACCGCGCCCTTGCCGTTCTCAACCAAAGCACCATCTCAAAACAGAACAACAAGAATGTTGCTCTCTTAAGCGTCCTAGACAGCCAACTGTCTGGCCCAACAGAACCTCCGATGGGCAACGATGTCAATGGCAATGCGGTACCGCTTCGAACGATGGAGCGTGATGGTAATAATATAGCAATTACTTCACCACTATTAGATATCGGCAATCCAGGCGGAGGGTCGAACCAACAGAATCAAGCCACGGTCGAGGTAACTTCAGCTGCAGTGATTCGGTCGACGGGAGTTGAATCAGACGTGTTAGTGCCGGACGCGTTGCTACAACTCGAATCGCCCTTGATGTCGCTCATTAGCAGCACCGTCACCACCAACAGCCATTTTGCCGATTTTCAGACGACGCGCCCTAACGATCTGTTGTTTTCTACCGACTTTTCGTCCAATGTCGAAAAACAGAAAGCCGTCTTGGTTGTCGATAACTCCACGGTAACCGTGGAGAATGGCCATCTCGTTCATGTCCAACAGGGGCACATGCAGATCACCGATGGCGTGATCTTTTCCAACACCAATGGCGGGAACATCGATATTCAAAATGGCACATTTGTGAATCTTACTGATGGGGCCAACTTTACCCTGGCGCACCACGCCTTTGGGGGATTCGAGAGCTTCGATTCATCGAACACTGGTCTGTCAGTTGATAATTCGTTGTGTGCCAGTGGCAATTGTGAAACGCTCACTGCTCTTAATGGGTTTGAATACGAGGGACTTCGCGTGGCCGGGGTTTCCAGTCAAGAGGATCTGCTAGAACGTGTGAAAGTCCCACGTCTTTTCGTACCTTTTTTATTTGAGAACAATCAGCCCGACGACGATCAACCGCTCAATGCGTTTGTTGCCGATCAAAATACGGCCTTCTTGAATGTTGCAGGAGGCTCGACACTCACAGTCACTCTTCCCTTGGAGTTTGCCCAAAATCATCCAGACAACCTTGAAGCCCTATCCCAGACCGACACAGATGTCACTGTCAATTTCCCGGGAGGCGGGGGACTCTTGGTCTTTGGTGATACGTCCGGGCTGACCCGCACAACCTCTGTCTGTGCCGGCGTAGGAGATAACCAAACCTGTCAGCAGAATGCTGACAATTCTGCTGTGTTGGTAGAGCAAGCGGTCGAAAACCCTGGAGCGGGAACAAAGACCACTACCACCTTTGTCCTTACCGAATTGAATAGCTTGAATGCGAATAGCGAACTAGAACGCCAGAATGAATTCAATGGCGGCACTCGGGTGGTGGACGGAACACCTCAAGTCGAACCCATTACGCAGATCTTGAACACTAGTCAACTCACAGCGACCACTGAACTGCTACTTGTTGACGGCGAGGCTCCCGACCCATCAGCTCCCGAGCTGGAAACGCTCATTATTACTGGCCATCAAGGAGACATCACTGAGGTTCCAGACACCGCGTTTTTCGCCCCAGCGGGGATCCCGGTGAGCGAGACCAACAACCAAGCCCGGCTGGTGGTCCATAGCCCTATTGCAACTCCCCTCGAAATAAGCGGTGGCATCATTTTGGCCGATGCGAGCTCCCTCACCACCACACAGGACGTCGTGGCCGTGGTGAACAGCGGCAACAATCCCGCCAGTGTGACCTTTGACGATCGAGTGCTCGCAGTCCTCGAAGAGAGTACCCTGACCTCCGAGGCGGCTTTATTAAACATCGTCGGGAGTCACGTGCAGGGTCCATCCGCGCCGAACCTTCTCCGAACGGATAACGGCGGCAACCCCCTGATTTCTCCACTTCTCGACATCTTTGCCCGAACGACGAAACCCGACCTTTCCAATCCTGCGCTTGACTCCGATGTGACGGTCACCTCAGCCATCGTGGTCCAATCGAATGGCGAACTTAACGATGTGGATCTTGGGCAGCGGCAAGTGAATGGAGTGACGATCGACCGAGGCATACTCGATGCCAGTGCGCCGTTAATCACCTTGGTCAATAGCGTGATGACAGCCACCAGCCATGGCATTGATCTCCAAGGGAGTCCCGACGATACGCATGCGATATTTACTGCCGGGTTACCGAATGATGCCCTGGTTGTTGTCGATGGCAGTTTGTTGACTATTCAAACCGGCAATTTGGTCAATCTCAACAATGGATCAGCCACCGTCTCTGGGTTGCTCTTTTCGATTGCCAACGGTGGCCATCTGAATATTGCGAACGGCGCGCTGGTTGGCCTTTCTGGCACCTCGCAATTCAATCTCGTCAGCAACGCCTTTGGCGCCTTCTCGGGAGCCACTGATACGTTGACCATAAATAACGGCCTCTGTAGCAGCGGATGTACGCCCTTACTGGATGCGACAGGCACGCCGTTCGCCCCGCTCCCGAATGGCACTCAACTGCAAGTGGCAGGCGGCGGGACGGTCAGCATCACCTCACCGAGTTTTACACCGTTTCTGGCACCTGAGGTGCCGAATATCGATATTGGCCCGGATGATGCGTTCCTCAACGTGGAGGAGAATGCCACCGTCACTATCTCCGCGAACTGACAGAGTTTCATTCAACATGGTATAGGTCCACATCTGAGCAAGTAATACATGAGAGAATTATTGCGTTATTCTCCTGGACGATGCAGAACACAATCGAGGTTTGTCTTGATTGAGAGAGGGTTGAGTTTTCACAAGGTATTTCTTAGATAGGGCCGGTAAAGATCCCACATGGCACAGTCAAGAGCGACACGACTCGCCTAGCAGTCACTTATGGCTTCAACGCGTCTTGTTGTTCCCATACAGCCTTGCTTATCGTCGATAAAGATGCTGATGCAGAGGCTCGGGACTCGATGGTTACTCCACGACGAGGCCCTACGGAGAGTCCTCGCTCTAACGTAGGAAGATACACGTCACTCTTACTCACGGCAGTTGCACTCTTGACGGACTCCGGGAATGGCGTCTTACTCGCAAATGCTTTGATCACTTCATCTCCAAATGGCCCACTGATGACAAATCGAGCAGGTGAGTCTTTTCCTCCAAATGTATAGGGCACGCCTTTCTTGATGAGCGTTTGACCATTGAAGAGATTCGGCACCATGTGAACCACGGTCCCATCGGCCTGGAAGTAATCAAGTTTGAGATACACATCTTCGTCAGATTTCACGTACACTTGCAACTCCTCACCCTCCTTATACTTGCCATCGGTTTTGTTGAGCTTGATCTCTAGATTGAAATTACCTTTGAACGACAGATCAGGGGCCTGCACTCGCTCGCTGATTTTTCTTGCCGAGACTCTTCGCTCTAATTCTTCTTGTATCGACTGTACGTCTAACTTGGCATGAAGTTCAATACAGGCTTCTCTTCCGTTCCATTCAACATCTCCCCACCGTAAATCGTGAAGCAGCCCTACAGTTGCACTTTGAATGATATCTTGCTTGAGTTGGAAGTTGACGACTTCCGTAAAGGACTCTATACGCACGGCATGACTGCTCACGGCTTCCTGTTTAGCCTCACTTTTGGCCTTCGCTTCTGCCATATTGGGGGTTTCATCATCGCTATACGTATGACATCCCCTGCCCTGTACCGGCTTCCAGGTTTCTGCCGCCACCGTACTGACGGCAAAATGTATCGACAGGATTAGCAGCATAATGAAGACTTTTGAGTCCACCCGTCTGTATTTCATATTTCACTCCACATCATGAAGATACAACTAAGAGAAACTCGATTATCTACAACATCACCTTATGATTCAATAGCCAACACCCAACTCACTCGATTTACACAAGAATGGGCAGACCATCGTCCTACTCAAGTCTTATCCGCTCCAGTACGGTTTAGTCTTCAGATGAAAGTGCTGAACGCCACAAGCAAGCCTTCATCCTCAGTACTAAAAAGACAATTTTTGCTTGGCTGGGAGAGATCCAAGGAGTCCATCAGTATGATCCAATTGTATTCAATTGACCGGAAGTTTGTACACGAACCAACCCTCGTATAAGAAAGGCATGACGAGCCTTGAAAAATACTGATAAGAAAACTCCACTTCTAAGTTAGACAACAGAGGGAAATTGGAGGCTTCTCGTATTCAGTGTAATAGTGTCGTGAGTTTTCAAGGCGGGCAGCCGTGTATGGCTATTTGCATAAATCTTCTTTTCGTAGGTACTCTACAACGGTTACCCGCTGAGCGACTTTACTTCTTCGTAATGTAGAGGGATTTGAAAGCAGGAGAACCGGATCATGATGCGTATCGGTTTGTTTCTGGGTACTAACCTCGCTGTTCTATTCATTCTCAATTTGATCATCACAGTGTTGGGGCTCAATCAATCGGGGACCAATTGGATGCCTCTTTTGATCATGGCTGGCATCTTCGGAATGGCCGGATCCTTTATTTCGTTACTGTTGTCAAAGACCATGGCGAAACGTTCCTCTGGCGCACAGGTTATTGAATCACCGAGCAACGATTCCGAGAGATGGTTGGTCAATACTGTCAAGACCCAAGCGGATCAGGCAGGAATTGGTCACCCTGAAGTCGCGATTTTTGAGTCCTCGGCTCCGAATGCTTTTGCAACTGGAGCCAATAAAAATAGTGCGCTTGTCGCAGTCAGTACAGGATTGTTACAGACCATGGACAAGGATGAGGTAGAAGCCGTGTTAGGCCATGAAGTCAGCCATGTGGCGAATGGCGATATGGTCACGCTGTCCTTGATCCAAGGCGTGGTTAATACATTTGTTATGGTTTTTGCTCAAATCATTTCAACGCTTGTGGACCGCGGGCGCGGAGGCAGATACAACGAAACAGGCTATGGGTTTAACCGTGGCATCGGTTTTCGATCCACCTATATGATCTCACAAATGGTTCTAGGGTTTTTAGCCACCCTCATCGTCCGTTGGTTTAGCCGCTGGCGAGAATATCGTGCCGATGCTGGGGGAGCCAATTTGGCAGGACGAAATAAAATGATTAGTGCGCTGGTGCGCTTACAAGAACTTCAACGTCCAGCACAATTACCCGCACACATGCAAGCCCTCGGCATTAACGGAGGGTTGTTAGGTGCCGTAGGGTTAAAGAAACTCACGATGACTCACCCACCACTTGAAGATCGAATTGCAGCTTTGCGAAATGCTGACTAGTTAGCAAGAGAGCATCATGAATGAATCTATAGTTCCTTCAAAGCACTACTCACGAAATTTAGGGTTATACTGAGGTAGCCAGGCTCTGAAGCATCGCACCAAGCTGAGAGACCTATTATAAAGCCCAACATCTATCAGGCCATCTTAGTCTGCTTGGCTCCGAAAACTTGATCAACAGTAAGCCTAAGGCGCTCGCAATCAAGCACACGAGAAGATTGCAAATTGCTGATATAGCTAATATAATAGACATATATCAAGCCATACAGGAGGGAGCATGCCCTACGTTGATCAATATATTTCGGTGACTCAAGCGAAGAATAGATTGTTGGACTTGGTTCGTGGCCTGAAGCATCGCCAGGAAGTCCTTGCAATCACCCGTGATGGAATACCTGCTGCCGTGCTGCTAAGCATGGAGCAGTATGATGGGCTCATGGAGACGATTGACTTATTGACCGATCAAAAAACGATGCGGTCTCTTAAACGGTCTTTGAGACAAGTCCAGGATAGGCAGTGGGTGTCTGATGAGGTTGTCTTTGGTCATGAGAAGAAGTGAAGCCTTTCCGTCCCCGCTATACACCGGAAGTTGCAGCCTGCGTTCGAAAGCTTCATCCAGAAGTTAAACGAGAAATTCGGAAGGCTATCCGAAATCTCCTCACCTCCCCTTTATCGGGACATGAACTCCAGTTCGAGTTGTCCGGCTATCGCTCCTATCGCGTTCGAACCTATCGAATCATCTATCAAATCAATGAGCAAGAAACCACACTTGATGTAGTGTTTATTGGCCTCCGACGAACGGTCTATGAGGAATTGAGAGCGCTCCTTAAAGAGCAGCATTCAGCCAATTGATCAAACATAATTGTATGGCCTCATTTCTCTATTAGAGTCACGGAGCAACGCCAGCGAAAAAAAGGGTCGAAAAAAGGGGTCGGGAGTCTTTTCTCTAAGAACCGCTCTAAAAAACTTCAGCTCATAACTCGCTGTTTCAGTTGTTTTTCTCAGACAACCTAGATTTCATACACTCTTATGATTCAGCACTGAAAACAACCGTCTTGTGGATGTTGTTTTGCCTGACAGCAGGTCAAAAAAGACTCCCGACCCATTTTTTCAATTCTATTTTTTCCTTTTCATCACAAACCGCTACTTGATTTCTGCGCTTTCATCTTCCGCCATTCCTCTAGAATCGTTTTCATTGCTTTCTTAATGGAGTCCAAATGCCACGGCTCAGGCACGTGTTCCATCGAAATAAAGCCCTGCACAATGGCCATATTGGCATTTCTGGTCCTATGCTCTTGTTGTAATTGATTCATCTTACACCTCTCATAGATTAATAGTTAATTCGCGATCCATTCATCTTGTAAGTCGTTGGCTATGAATGAAAGGTTGTGACTATTACTTGTTTATGACTTTCTTCTTTGTTCCCTCTACGGGTAGATTCTACCTATCTGAATAGGCGATCAAGCCTGTTTTATGTGAGTCGTGCAGTGAAAGTATTAACGGTCTTCCATTAAAACTTCAAATGGAACCGTGACAAAACCGTTAACTTCGATAAGGGATAAAGAACGGAGTGATTGGCAACTTGTTGAAAAGAAATGGTGAGCCGCGAGCGGCTCGAACGCTCGACCCTCGCCTTAAAAGGGCGATGCTCTACCAACTGAGCTAGCGGCTCACCTGTGGCGATGCTAAACAACCAACTTGCAGGTTGTCAAACAACAAAAAAGGAATGTTGAAAAAGACCGCCAGCCGCGTTCTCGTTGCTCAAAGATCTCAACGTACCATCAAGCACGCTTCGCTCTTTTCGCTGCCTGCGGCCTTGCTGTTCGAGCCTTTTTGAACATTTCTTCGTTGAAAAGAAGTAGGATTAGATTAACGACGAGACCTGGAAGTTTTCTTTTTTGACACTAAAGGATTCTTCAAGACAATCGTGTGTTCTCGTTTTGACCCAGTGGAAATCATGTCAATTGGACATCCGGTAAGTTCTTCGATTCTGGCTAAGTATCGCTTCGCCGGACCAGGCAGAACCTTGTAAGCCGTGATACCCGAGGTATGAGAATTCCATCCAGGAAATCGTTCATACACTGGCGTACAATTCGTCAGGATATCGAGATCTGCCGGCATTTCCTTGTACAGTTTCCCTTTGTACCGATAGCCATTGCAAATCTTCAGTTCTTGGCAACCATCAAGCACATCGAGTTTGGTCACCGCTAAAGAGGTCAGCCCATTGACTCGTACAGCATGGCGAAGCAACAACGCATCAAACCATCCGCAGCGACGTGCACGTCCCGTCGTCGCCCCGAATTCTTGCCCTCTGGCTTTCAGACCTTCGCCAATTTCATCCGTCAGTTCGGTCGGAAACGGCCCCCCTCCCACACGAGTCGTATAGGCTTTCGTCACACCAAGAACAGCATCAATCTTTGTAGGTCCAACCCCCGTCCCAATACAGGCTCCTCCTGCACAAGAACTCGATGAAGTCACGTACGGATAGGTACCAAAGTCAATATCTAAATGCGTACCTTGTGCGCCTTCAAACAGAATAGGTTGAGCCTTTTGACTCTCCTTCTCCAGAAGAAGCGAGACATCTGCAATGTATCCCTGAAGTCGTTGCGCATAGGCCATGTATTGATCATAGATTTTGTCGATGTGAAATCCATTGGTCTTGTGTATATGACGCAAAAGGCTATTGACCTCAACCAAGTTATCTTTTAATTTTTTCCTGAACCCATCTGGATTCAACAGATCTCCAACTCTCATGCCAATTCGGGCCATCTTATCGACATAGGCCGGACCGATTCCTCTTCCAGTGGTTCCAATTCGACGAGCACCCTTTGCTTCCTCTGCGGCGCGATCAATCGCTTTGTGATACGGCATGATCAGATGCGCACGATCACTGATGACCAAATTCCGACCCACCTTAATCCCTTTCAATATCAATCCATCTAACTCCTCGATAAATCCACCTGGGTCAATGGCTACGCCATTTCCCAACACGCAGAGTTTTCCCCGATAGAGAATACCTGAAGGCACCAGATGGAAGATAAACGTTCCCCGTTTGGTTATCACCGTGTGACCAGCATTGGACCCTCCCTGAAAGCGGACGATGACTCGAGCTTCTCTAGCCAGCAAGTCAACGATCTTCCCTTTCCCCTCATCGCCCCACTGAGAGCCGACCACAATTAGATTCGCCATTGTCTCATCCTAACAATTGTTAACTTATACCAACCATTTCAAACAAAAGAGCTCTGACAAACGACGTGCCAGAGCTCCCTACGTGATCCTATGACTACAAACCATGTTTGTCAAGGAGAAGTCGACGCAACGTAAAAGGTGAGGTGAGGAGTACATGAAAAAACAAGTGTAAGAATGAACATGAAGTCGTTCCAAAACACCTGAAGCAATTTACATGTTGCGCCTCTACCTTCTCTCTTTCGCCTTCCCCTCGCATTTCACGCTTCACGCCTGACGTTTCACGTTCTCCATTCCTTGACCGATTCCAGGTCCCATGTTAGCATCATCCTTGCGTGTGGGGCTGTGGCGCAGTTGGGAGCGCGCGTGAATGGCATTCACGAGGTCGCCGGTTCAATCCCGGCCAGCTCCACCAATATTTCCTCAGTAATAATTCCTCAGTTGGCTGTATTTACGTATCTCCCTTACAGATGTGCTCTGTCAGCGAGGCGAAAGCGGAAAATTTCGTTGAACGATGTTTCATATTGAAAACCTCACTAAAGAATATCCTACCAAAACCCTGTTTGCGAAGGCTTCGGCACATTTACGCCCGAACACCCGTATTGGGATCGTCGGGCCAAACGGCACAGGGAAACGACGCTGCTCCGCATGATCATCGGAACCGACGAACCCGACGATGGCAGGGTTCGGAAGCGCCCACACCTCAAAATAGGATATCTCCCCCAGGAGCTCGAAACGCTTCCTGGTCGAACAATCATTGAAGCCACCCATCGAAATGAATATCCGGAGCATGAGGCCAAACGAATCCTCGCAGGCCTAGGACTCGGTGAAGGTGATTGGGAAAGGAGCATGAAAACATTATCAGGCGGATATCGCATGCGAGTGGCGCTTGCTCACTTGCTTTTATCCGCACCAGATGTCCTGATGCTCGATGAGCCGACCAATCATCTCGACAACATCACGCAAAGATGGCTAGAGAAATTTTTACTCTCTACCAATATGACGTTGGTCATGATCAGTCATGATACGGCCTTCTTAGACCGGATGGTGACACATATCTGGGAATTGCGAAATTACACTATCCAAGAGTATCGCGGAAACTATACGACGTTTCAAAAGTTGCGAGCCGAACGCGATGCCCAAGAAACCGCAGCAGCTAATCGGCAGGCCAAGGAAGTTGCACGCGTTCAAACCTTTGTTGATCGGTTTCGCTACCAAGCTAATAAGGCCAGTCAGGTTCAATCACGAATCAAACAACTCGAAAAAGTCAAACTAATTGAACGCAAGCGGGATGGGAAACGTCTACGCTTCAAGTTTCCAGAACCCCGTCCAAGCGGTAAACAGGTTATTGATTTACAAGACATTCATAAAGCCTATGGGGAAAAAGTCATCTATGAAGGTCTTGATTTTTCGGTAACGCGAGGACAACGCGTTGCACTCGTGGGTGAAAATGGAGCGGGAAAGTCAACGCTCTTGAAAATGTTGGCCGGTGTCTTGGAGTTTGAAAAAGGCACACGTACCCTTGGGCATGAAGTCACCGTCCATTATTTTGCACAGCACCAAGCGGAAATACTCAATCCGGAACATTCCATTCTTGATTCGCTTGAAGAAGCCGCTCCTCTCGCCGAGAGAAATTTCTTACGAAGTATTGCCGGCGTGTTCTTGTTTTCAGGCGATGATCAAAAAAAACCCATCAAGGCACTCAGTGGTGGGGAACGAAACCGCGTTGCGCTTGCGCGGATGCTGATCGAACCTGCAAACACTCTACTATTAGACGAGCCGACAAACCATCTAGATCCGACTTCCGTCGACGTCTTGACCGATGCACTCACAGTATTTCCTGGAACAATCGTTTTCATTTCTCACGATCCCATATTCCTCTCTCGTGCTGCCACCCGCGTCGTAGAAATCGACGACGGAAAAGCACGCGACTATATCGGCGACTATGAATATTACTTATGGAAACGTGCCCAGGAATGGGAATCGATCAAACAATCGACCAAAACCATTGACTCAGCTAAACCCACAAAACAACACAAGCAGCCAAAATCACAATCTTCTAACGGATCACCAACTCCACCGTCGGCAAAAGGCCCATCACGACGAGAGCTCTCGAAAGCAGTCGCCCGTCTAGAAAAACAAGTGAGTAAAGCTGAGGAAGAAATTGCCAAGCTTGAAGAACGTATCAGTCAACGAGATAAAGAATTGGCCGATCCAGAAACCTATCAAGACTATGGCCGATGGAATACGCTTCACCAAGAACGGGAATCTTGGGGAAGAGATCTCGAAAAACTTACCAATCGTTGGTCTGAGCTCTCAACTCAACTAGAGACTTCTAAAGAACAATTTAAAGCCCAGACATGACTTTCTGTTCAGCTCTCTTCCTCGCAAACCTCATTCTTTAATGATCCGATAGAAAAGGATTAATTATTTGAAGAGAATGAATTCGCTGGCTATGCTGAAGATCTTCAGAATATAAAGTCTCACACCCAGCTTGGAGAGCTCCTCCAATAATCAATGAATCATAAAAGGAATAGTGGGTCTCCCTTTGAAGTTCTAAAGCATGCCTGAATAAATCGATACTAGGAAAGACGGTACACAAAGGGGCTAGGACATCGTGAAGGTATTGCTGAACATCTGCAGGCTTGAGAGGACTGGTAAACTTTGTTGTCGCCACATTCAAGAACTCTTGCACAACCTGCGTACTGACTACGCCTTCTTGAGTCTGTAAAGCATGCTCCATCAATTCTTGAGCTCGACGTTTCTTTCTCACCGCCGAGGCATCAAACGTATAGACAACGATATTGGTATCTAGGAAATACCTAGCGCTCATTCATGTCCTGCCGCGAAAAGCGGCGGCCTGAACGAGCATAGTCCAACCGCTTCATGAGCCCCCGGTAATTACCCTGCCTAGCTCCTCCACCGGCAAACCCTCGTAACCACTGACGAAAGGCTTCATTGAGGGTCATCCCAGCCTTTTGGGCTTGTTCCCTAGCTTTCTGTATGAGAGATGGATCAGCACTAAATGTGATGTTTTTCATAGCTATAGCGAATCCTTATACATTATACATTTCGAGCGAAGAATTTCGACTATCCCAGCGCAGCATGACGTTTATTGAGGAAAGTTATGCCCGCATGGATGACCTTCTTCCAATTGACAGTTCAATGACGTAGGGAGCATTGGCTAAAGTAGTACTTGTTTTTCATCGATTCGGCATAACTGAAACGGCTATAGCCCTCTTCTATCACACGATATTAGTGTACACTGATTTCGTGTTTTTTTCAAGTAACAACACACCACACGTTTGACGTGGCACCTATGTTTTCAATTTGTTTTTTAACAATTTCCTCTTTCGACGCTTTCACCTTTTTCCTCACCCTTTACTTTTTTCAGTATTTTGATGAGGTCGATAATATTTGCGGCCTTGCAGCTCTTTAGGCAGATGGGTTTGTTCTGTTTTCGCCTTTGCGTCATCATGGGCGTATCGATATCCCTTGCCATAGCCCATGCCTTTCATCAACGACGTGACCGTATTGCGAAGATGCATGGATACCGGAAGATTTCCAAACTCTTGAGCATCTTTTAAGGCTTCTTTTAATCCCACATACGACGCATTGCTCTTTGTGCTTGAGGCCAGATAGGTCGTGCCATGGGCCAAGTTGATATGCACTTCTGGTGGACCGATGACTTCCGCCGCCTTAAAGACAGCAGTCGCGATCAACAAGGCCTGTGGATCAGCATTGCCCACATCCTCTGATGCAAAAATAACCATGCGTCGAGCGATAAACTTAGGATCTTCTCCACCTTCCAACATTCGAGCAAGCCAATATAAGGCTCCATTGGGATCCGAATCACGCATACTTTTAATGTAGGCAGAAATCACGTTGTAATGTTCTTCACCATCACGATCATAACGGAGGGCCTTTTTCTGAAGAGCCTTTTCCACAGCGGCAGGTTCGATGATCAAAGATTTGCCCTCAGAGGTTTTAGCCTGATTGATCACAAAGTCTAATGCGGTCAACATGGATCGTGCATCTCCATTGCCATACTGAATGAGGAGAGTTCGAGCGTTCGGACTTAGAGAGATTTTGGCCGCACCGAGACCACGCTCAGTATCGATCAGCGAGCGATCCAAGATTTGTCCCATGGCATCATCATGAAGTTGATGCAAAGGCACCACGAGTGAACGCGATAACAATGGAGCAATAACTTCAAATGACGGATTCTGAGTCGTCGCTCCAATGAGTGTCACATCGCCACGTTCGACATGAGGAAGAAAAGCATCCTGTTGCGCCTTATTAAATCGATGAATTTCATCGACAAACAAAATAGTTCGTTGTCCAGAGACTGCTAAACGCTGCTTTGCAGTCTTCAGAATCGTGCGCAATTCTGGCACTCCGTTTAACACTGCCGAAAAGGGGACGAACACTCCGTGAACTTTTTGAGCAATCAACCCGGCCAATGTGGTTTTGCCAGATCCCGGAGGACCCCAAAGAATCAAGGAAGGCAGCTTGTCGTTTTCAATCGCACGTCGTAAGGGAGTGTCCGCCCCTAATACATCATCTTGACCAACGAATTCTGAAAAGTCTCGTGGGCGCATGCGATCAGCCAATGGTGCTGCCACAGAAGTCTTATTAGCCACAGTAGGAAATAACTCTGATTGTCCGGTTTCGTTCATATCGTAACTTTCTGTGATAGCATGGGATGTGGCCTTGAACGCCAGGGTTGAGTGATGCATTGGTTATCATAAGGCAAATGCTATTACGCACATACGGTCGCCGTATTGGGCATACATCGCAGGTGTTCAAGTATGCTATAACCACTAAGCGGTTTCCCGCAAATCAGCCTTTGCGAATGGTTTTTTGTCTATAGAGATAATAAGATTACGATCGTTATATGTCTGCTTAAAGTGAGCACAACAATCTTGAGGGATTTTCATGAAAGCACATATTAACAATATCGATATAGCGTACACAGATTCAGGAGAGGGTGACCCGCTTGTCTTCATTCATGCGTTCCCCCTGTCTCGACGCATGTGGGAACCCCAAGTTGAAGCCTTATCACAACAGTATCGAGTCATCACCATCGATCTTCGAGGACACGGTGAATCCGATGCCGTGTTATGGAATTTCACGCTTGAAGACTATGCGAAAGATGTTTATGAACTCTTGCGACAATTGAATGTGCAACAAGCGACATTCATTGGACTTTCTATGGGAGGGTATACGCTCTTTGCCTTCTTTCGTCTAGTCCCTAATGTGGTGAAGGCACTTGTGCTCGCTGACACGCGTGCTCAAGCTGACAATGAGGATGGAAAGGCTGGACGACAGGCTATGGCACAAGTGGCGCTGAATGAAGGACCAGCAGCTATTGCAGATACCATGATTCCAAAGCTATTAGCCCCTTCCACAGTAGAAAACCGAAAAGATATTGTTGAACAAGTACGGTCAATGATTCTCGCGAATCAATCATCAGGCATTATCGTCGACCTCATGGCCATGGCTGCACGGCCCGATTCGACAGCGCTTTTGTCACAAATTTTCTGCCCGACTCTGATCATTGTTGGAGAAGACGACGTCGCCACCCCACCGTCTGAATCCCACTATATGGCCGATCGCATTCC
This sequence comes from Nitrospirales bacterium, assembly GCA_965223675.1. Classification (GTDB taxonomy): domain Bacteria; phylum Nitrospirota; class Nitrospiria; order Nitrospirales; family UBA8639; genus JAGQKC01. The sequence continues at coordinate 2,638,708 of OZ245013.1, forward strand.
CCATGCTCAGCTCGTCACTATTCCCAACGCAGGACATCTCTCGAACTTTGAGCAACCGGAAGTATTTAATCAAGCACTGTGGAAATTTCTCACTACTAGATCCTAATTCAGGCAACAGACAAAAAATAACAGACGGTTACCGACTGATTTCCGAAAGAAATTAGAGTCTTGAAGGAAACTAAACGAGCGGAACTGGGCGGGTACAAACAGACAAGCTTAAAGAACCCCAACTCGAATGACAGACTAGCCTTGGCCATTCGAGTAACAAAAGTTTAAAACGTTTGTAAGATATGCCTCCTGTATAAGGCCTGCGCTTCCTGCGCAACGGGCCCATCCTTGGATTGTTATGATAGAGCGATCATACTCCTTTCGAGCAGGTAGGTCAATCATCTCAACTCAACATCTTTACGTTTAGTCAGAGTTTGGCCCACCTCTGCGTATGAGCTTGAGAAACTCTTCTCGAGTTTGTTGCTGTTTGCGGAACACTCCTTGCATCTCACTGGTCACGGCAATGGTATTCTGTTTTTCCACGCCGCGCATACTCATACACAAATGTCGCGCTTCAAGCACGACACCCACACCACGAGGATTGAGCTTTTCTTGGAGTGTCCTTGCAATTTGTACCGTGAGTCGCTCTTGAACTTGAAGGCGACGGCTGAAGGCATCGACAAGTCGAGGAATCTTGCTGAGCCCAACCACATGTTTTCTCGGTATATAGCCAACGTGACATTTCCCAAAAAACGGGAGCATATGATGTTCGCATAAACTAAAAAAATCGATATCTTTCACGATCACCATTTCATCATAGTCAATCGGAAAGAGTGCGCCATTTAATAGTGCGTCAATATCCTGCTGATACCCTTTGGTCAGAAATGTCAGGGCTTTTGCGACCCGCTTGGGTGTATCTTGAAGACCGTGACGCTCTGGATCCTCACCAAGCTGCGTCAGCATCGTATGCACCGTGGACTCTAATTGAGACTGCTTTGCCCCCCCCCGTTGACTCACTGACGTCACCGTGGCTTTTCGAGAACGCGTGTCAACCCTTTTTTTTGCCATACTTGGCTACCTCATATTTCCTATCAGAAGGTACTTCACTTCACCGCAGAAGACCCATTCACAACTTGCCGACCAGCAGAACTATCGTAGCCAAGGCTACCTCTTGCTAATCGGAGAGATTCTTTGATCGCCAATATACTCAAAATAATTGTCTCGAGTTTCGATCACCCCAATTTTTTGTAACCTTCCATCTGGGATTTCCTTTACCAGTAACTCCCAAACCAACTTTGCTAAGTTTTCCCCTGTGGTCACCACATCTCGAAAGGCCGGATCAAAATTTAGATGTTGATGATCAAAACGATCCACAATTTTCTCTCGAACAATTCGGTCGAGTGCTTCACGATCCTGTGACTCACTCGTCTTGGGGTCGAGTTCCTGACTCACGGTCACTAAGATCGTGTAGTTGTGGCCATGACCATTGGGATTATTGCACTTCCCAAAAATCTTTTGATTCACTTCATCACTCAGCTCTGGAGTATGCAGCCGATGAGCTGCTGAAAAATGATAGGCCTGAGTAACAGTTACGTGTGTCGCCATATCTTGTTGTTCATCCTATTGACTATTGAAAAATAGGAGAGAGAATGGAAGAAGATTCTTGAGAAAGCAAGTAATTCTACTTTGGAATTTCCTGGATGCTATCTTGATCGTTTAACTTCGTGTCTCCCCACTTCTGCTCTGGTACTTGCACCATCACATCTCCCAAGACTCGAGCTTGGCATCCTAAACGATGATAGGACTCAGTGAGGGCTTCTCGGTCTAAGAGATCCTGTTCCTCAAAGTCGATTTCTGACAGATTGTTTTCTCCCATGGCGACATCAACACGACAGGTAGTACAGGATGCATTTCCACCACAATCATGAGTGAGTGGAAAACCGAGAGCGTCCGCTGCCTCCAACAACGTCACATTTTCTGGGACGTCTCCACTTTTTCCTTCAGGATGTATAAAGGTTACGCGAGGCATGGCACACGCATTGATTCATAAATAGACACGGTTTTTCAGTTAAAGGGACACCGTTGAAGTTTGATGTGTTCGTCATATTCGTGTTTGAACATTCGCAGGCTGTTTTGCACTAAAACCGACGCCCCCGTCACCAAGGTGCAAAACCCTGTGCCTTTGACAAACCCACATATTTGCAACATCTGATCAAGGTCTTTTTGCACGCCCTTTCCCTGTTCAATTTTTTCGACAAGCGTGGCGAGCTCGTTCGTTCCAATTCGACAAGGCGGGCATTGGCCACATGTCTCAGCTTCGAAAAACTTCGAGAGCTTCAGCGTTTGGGCAACCATGCAGGTTGCATCATCCACCACAATCACCCCTGCCGATCCAAGACCCGTTCCCGCTTTTTTAAGCGAATCAAAATCCATAGGCAGATCAAGTTGATCCGGGCCAATCATCGCGAATGAGGGACCGCCAGGGAAGACAGCCTTCACGCCTCGTCCCTCTGGAATTCCCCCACCACATTCTTCAATGAGATGACGAACGGGCGTACCCAACGGAAGCTCATACACACCTGGTCGATTGACGGCTCCACTGAGTGAAAACAACATCGTTCCCGGACTTTTTTCCGTTCCAACCTGCATAAACCATCCAGCCCCGTTCCTCAGAATAGCTGGAATATTTGACAGGGTCTCCACATTGTTGACCAATGTTGGTTTACCATACAGGCCAAATTCCGTTGGATAGAATGGAGGTTTCTGTTTTGGTTGTGCAGGTCGGCCTTGCATGGATTCCAACATGGCCGTTTCTTCTCCAGCCACATAACTGCCATGCCCGTCAAATATTTCAATGTCTAAGTCAAGGTCCGTTCCCAAAATATTGCTTCCAATCAACCCCTTTGACCGAGCTTCGGCAATGGCCTTCTCAAAATTCGCACGCTCTTCCTCAAACTCAGCATTTAAATAGATGAATGACTTTTTCGCATGGACGGTAAAGGCTCCAATCAGGCAGCCTTCAAGCAATTGATGTGGATGATGTTTCAGGAGGTAACGATCCTTAAAGGTCCCTGGCTCGTGTTCACCAGCATTACACACAAAATACCGTTCTTCTACTCGGTGGTTGTAGACTTTTTCCCATTTGATTCCGGTAGGAAAACCAGCACCTCCTCGTCCGCGTAGGTGGGAATGCTTGAGGACGGCAATCACCGATTCGCGATCCTTCTTTAGGACGCACGTTTTCCAGGCTTCATATCCGCCTTGACGAAGGTACGGTTCAATCTTCCAGGGTTCTTCGTCAACACTCGCTAATAACCTTGGGGCCATTGTTTGCTGTTGTGTCATGCTATGCTCATTAACCTAGATGGTTTGAACCACTGGTGACAATTCACCAACTATACGGCGCATTCTCTAAATCCGTCAAGCTCGTCACGATCAAAACCACTGATTTGTCAATGTGTTAGAAACTAAGATCTAGAGAATAACTCTTCGAAGGCCCTTTATTCAGAAGAGAAAGAAAGATAGAACGATAATCAGGTGGGAAAGAAAGCAAATCATTCATGACAGGAAGATTATTATACCAGCAGTTGATCAACCTTTTGACACAACTCTTGTACGGCCTTGCCAGATACATTGAGTGCAGTCTGTTCTTCAGGCGTAAGTTGATACTCGATAATTTCTTCCACGCCCTTTCCTCCCAACTTCACGGGGACTCCCATAAACACACCTTGAAATCCATATTCTCCTTCACAGAGTGTTGCACATGGAAGAATTTTCTTTTGATCCCGCACAATCGCTTCCACCATATCAACCGCAGAGGCTGCCGGAGCGTAATAGGCGCTGCCTGTTTTGAGCAAATTGACGATTTCAGCGCCACCTTCTCGCGTTCGCTTGACCAGCGCATTCAGTCGATCTTGTGACATCCACTCATGAAGAGGTCGACCAGCGACGGTGGTGTACCGAATCAAAGGCACCATCGCATCGCCATGGCCTCCTAAGACCATAGCTTGCACATTGTCCACGGACACCTTCAGCTCCTCAGCAATAAAGGTTCGAAATCTAGCAGAATCCAGCACTCCAGCCATGCCAATGACTCGCTGTTTGGGGAATTGGCTCACTCGATAGGCGACGTAGGTCATCGCATCGAGTGGATTGGCCACAATAATAATAATGGCATTCGGGGATCGCTGGACGATTTCCTTCACGACTGATGACACAATTTTCGTGTTAGTCTCGATGAGTGCATCACGACTCATTCCCGGCTTTCGTGCAATACCCGATGTAATCACCACCACGGAAGACGCTGTCGTTTCGTCATAGTGATTGGCTCCAACGATCATGGAATCATAACCACATACAGGTCCGGCTTCTGCTAAGTCCAAGGCTTTACCTTGTGGCATCCCATCAACAATATCCACGAGCACCACATCATACCAATTTTTTTCAGCAAGCCGTTGAGCGATTGATCCCCCCACATTCCCTGCTCCTACTACCGTGATTTTTAACCGTTTCATAAGCTTTACCTTCGTTTCGTAATTATTCGAGCACTGAAGCATCTACTTTTTAAAAGTGTGCTAGCAGACGGTACGGCTACATTAATTATGCGATTGCCCCTCATCCTTTGAGGGTCCTCTGAAAAATATTGTTTGTGTGTATTACAAGTCTGCTAGGACACGATAGCTCGTCAGTGCCTCTGCTAATAATGTCAATGTTGGATTGAAAGATTTTAAAATACTGAACATTTTATTACAGGTGTCCTAGTGACTTTCCCAACCAGCAACCTTGAAATTAATCGTGCACACAAAATTGTCACCTTGATAAAAATTTATTTTGATTTTCTTTTTCCCATATTCCCGAGCAAGAAACGCTTCTGGGTCATCGACGAGTTCCTGATAGGTACCCGGCTCGTAACTCCCTAACTCAATAAAACTCACGATCATACCAGTTTTGACTTCCTGGAGAACTTTTACCCAACAGTGAGGATAAATCTCCCAAAACTTTTCGTCGATCTCTTCACGAGTTGGCTCTCGGGATTCCTCATCGGGTTTTCTGTCCTTGCGTCCAAATTTCGCCTGGCGACGGACATACGGATATTGATGACCGGTAAATAACTTATATAACCAAGGAGGCACTTGTCGATCTGATGTTTCATTAGTCATATCATCGTCTCAATTATTTCTCACATCTGGCAAATATATGCATAAAGAAAAACGATTTTAGCCGCTGACGGATTTTTTCAACATTCCCCATTATGTCGTCAACCGTTGATAGATCCGAGGAAGTCGCATTGGCAGTCCGGAAACATCATCTACCACAATAAATCCGACATCACCATACATACGTGAAAGATAATCGCCTGCCGCTTGATCCACGGTAATGCAAAATGGATGAATTCCCTTCGTCCGAGTTTCTCGTAAGGCCATTTTCGTGTCTTCCAAGGAATACTCATCTCCATAACCGTCATCAAGGGGCTTCCCATCGCTGATAATTACTAGAAGTCGCGTTCGAGCCGGCTGCTGAAGCAATCGATGAACAGCATGACGGATTGCCGCTCCGTCGCGGTTCTGTTTTAAAGGAGTGATAGCCCCTATACGCAATGCCGTTCGACTGAGCGATGCATCAGCAAAATCTTTGAGTACCGTCATCTCCACCTGCCCCCGTCCCTGCCCAGAATATCCATATAAGGCATGATCATCGCCGATGGCACTCAGGGCTTCGGACAAGAGAATGAGCCCTTCTTTTTCAATATCAATGACCCGCCGTGACCCTGAACCAATTTGTCGACTTGTTGACCCGCTCATGTCGATCAGAAACGCCACGGACACCTGACGATCATGTCGTTCGCGACGAAGATAGACTCGATCAGACGGCTCGTTTCCCACTCGCCTGTCCACAATGCGTCCCACGAGGGCATCAATATCAATGTCGTCTCCCCCATCCTGTCTTCCAAGACGGCGAAGTGCGGTGGGCCGTATCGTTTCGAAATAGCGGCGTAACACACGAATCTCTTGAGAGTACGATGCAAGCGTATTATCGACAAATTCCGAACTACCCTCTTTACCCGCTCGCTCAATCACTCGACACCAACGTGGACGATAATCATGCAGCGTCCCGTCCCACTCGTCATAGAGAATCTCTTGAGGGCCATCTTTCGTCGCACGTTGAGTCTTTGTTTGCCCTTCTTCAACTTCAAGCCATTGTTCGATTGGCGATTGTCCATATTCCTGCCGATTTTCTCCGCGTTCATTAAGCTCCATATCCTTTCGAGACGCTTGATCAGTTGTACGTTTTTGGAGTGACGGACTTCCATTTTCTAATGGTGCTTCTGCCTTCTCCAGAGCTTGGGCTGATACCGACTGTTCACGAAAGTCATCGTCCCCCTGCCCTTGGACCAAGTCAGGATCCATGACTCCTCGATACGCAAAATTCGTAATGGGACGATATTCATCTGAAGTCTCTTCAGCTGCACGCGGACCAGCCCCCACGTCTAAAGACTCTTCTCCATCGGCTTCTCGTAATTCATTTTTGTCAGAAGGACTTAGCTTTGCAATCATTTCATCCAAGACCTGGTAGAGGCGATCTGCGAGAACAATGGCTTCTTCTGCAGTCGCTGTTGGATGCAGAATGGTTTGAGCTAATTCCCATGTTCGTGCGACAACATCCTGAAGGTCTCGTTGTTCTCCAATTCCTGAAGGTTCGCCCGCAAATCGTAGAAGAAGCGCATCAATAACAATTTCTCTAACCGTCATCCCATGTAAAAACGATCGAGTCTGAACCGCTTCCTTCGTTAAAGAAGCAAGATCTTGGCTAAGGCCTGGATATTCACGCTGCAATAAAAATTCGACACGAGCGTCCTCTAAGACTTCCCAGAGATCTTGAATGACTCCTCTCTGGGGATAGAGATCAAATAATTCTCCCAGTGTGTTCAATGCTTGCTTTTTTCTCTCTTCACGGTCTTTGGAATAGCGCTCATGAACGTGCTGAGCCAAATCACGAAGTTTCTCTAATGCGACCCGATAGGTGCCAAATTCTAGGTGACCAGCTTCATGAGCGGTCATGACTGTGTAGAGCCGCGTATTGTGTTCACGCAAAACCCCTTGCCGAATTAAGGCAGGAAGAAAAATCGTTTTACCATCTGGGCTGACCTTCGCGCGACAATGCTTGCCATCTGATCCTGACGAAATTGTTGTAGGAGATGATTCAGGTAACGCCTCGATCGATATGTCTGCGCCACACATTCCTTGAGCAAACAATTTGAGAGTCCGTGCGATCTGTCGCAGTGGAACCCCTTGCATAGATTGTTCAACAGCAGCGAGCGCGTTTTTCGTTTCGAGAGCAAAATAGGCACGAGCACCTTCCGGACTGTATTCCAACACTTCCACCCCACTGCGATACCAATCCTCAAAAACCGTAACTGCCTCATCAGACTCGCCAGTCAACTGGAGAATTTCAGAAGCTCTATTCATGTAGGCGAGCGTGGATTCAGCATCGCGGTCAGCAAGAAGTAATCCATATTTGAGCACCCGTAATTTCCACTCTGACGACGGCAAGAATTGGAGCAAGCGCGGACAATCCGCGAAGAACGCAATCGCTAATGGGGGAGATTGCTCAGCGAGCGCCGAGCCCAATTCCACCACCCATTTCTTCACTTCATTCTCTGAGATCTCATCCAATATCGAGGGACTGGATCGGAAATACTCAATCGTCCCTACATAATCCGTTTTCCCCAACGTATTTTTCGTCACCAATTTCATGCCAAAGCTAATCCATGGTCTGACGAGATCAAGAGGAACGGCATGGGCAATGGACGGACTTTCGCGGAAGAATTCATTACCTAAGACATAATCCCATTGTGCCAACTCCATCCCGATTTCCGCCCAGGCTTCAAGCTCTGTGATAGGAGCTTCTAATAGCAGTTCAGGTGCCTTCTTAAAAAATTCAAACGCGCAGTTTGGAGCGACATCTGATGATCCATCTGCTAACTCAAGCGTCAGATTCAAGATGGACATTCGTTGATCTGAGGTATCGAGTACCCCCAATATCAACGGACTTTCTTTAAAATAGCGTAGACCAAGCGCGCCTCTTGATTGCGTAAGGCCGACTCCCAGATCCAACCAGGGGATAACAGTCTCAAATCCACAACGACGGCGAAACTCGTCCAATGTCCAGACAGCTTCGCTCGCAATTTTTGATGAGGCATCTTGCAGCTCTTCCAATAGTTCCAAAACTGTATTGACCATTCTACGTTGAACAAGGTCTTCCAAAAGGCTCTCAGCAATTGCACGCTCATGGCGATCCAAAAGCAAGGCCAGCATGACGGAATCATTTGGCGAAGGTGAGTTCATCGACAACACATACGGCATGAAAGAAGAAGAATTACCTAAATGAAGATTTTTCCCCGAAACATATCGCTTTCATCACCAGACCTTAGCACCATTGGTGAAGAAAATCCCACCCTACCATGTGTGATCTAGCTAAAAACAAGATTCATTTCTACAATGTCTTCTGATAAAAAGGGGGCATGATCTTCTTCTCGTAGTGCAAAAAGTGACGAATGTCTGCAATCGATCCAACCTCACTCCTGATCACATCAAATCTCGCACACCGCTTGCGAGATCATGTGCAGTATCTGGCCAGCCCGGAACTCGAGGGACGAAAGCCAGGTACCCCCGGCCTTGAGGCTGCGGCTCAGTATATTCTCAAAGTCTTTAAAGAGGCTGATCTCGAACCCCTTTCTTCGTTGAACGGATTCCGGCAACACATTGCGTCAGAAATTGGAGACAATCTCATCGGGATTCGAAGAGCCCAATCAGATATGGCAAATGAACGATGGCTTCTCTTGGGTGCTCACTATGATCACTTGGGCAAATCTGGAGAACAGATCTTCGCCGGTGCTGATGATAATGCAGCTGCGATCGCCATGCTGCTAGAAATCGCCAAATCCCTGCCACCGCTTCGACACTACTCTATGGCATTCGTAGCCTTTAATGCCGAAGAACCACCGCATATGCTTATGGGCTCCCAACACTTTGTGAATCATCTACCCAATGAAATCGGAGAACTTAAACATATTCAAGCTGTTGTGATTCTCGAACTGATGGGCGGAGTGCATTGGAGCCCACTGCAACATGTCGTTTTTGCAGCCGGGGCAGAACAGAGCCCAGGTTTGTATCGGCATATTCAAGACCGTGCATCTAGCAATTTGAAGAACCAAGAACTCTGTATCAAACCGCTAGGGATGCACCTGATTGAAGAAATTCCTTTATTGGGTCGAACGCCATTCAGCGACTATCATGCCTTTCGAAATGCTGCGGTACCATTCTTGTTCTTATCTGCTGGACGAACACCTCGATACCACAAACCGACGGACTTGCCCGACACACTTCATTACGAACGCATGGCGTTGACCAACGAATGGCTGCTTGATGTTTTTCATCGTATCGATGAAGATCGAGAACCGTATGAGTTCTTCGCCAACCATATCGATTTGGTCCAAGAGGTCAAGACACTCCAACCACTTATTGCACAAGCCGCAAACCGCCACACCTGTATTCCAAAGACTTCAATGGCCTCTCTCATGAAACTGAAGGCCGATGAAAAATGGCTCATGACGATTAATCCTCATCGAGTCGGTAGTAGCGATATCAAACGATTAGAACGAGCCTCGCTCCGAATGCAGGGGCTTTTGGCGGACTTTCCTGCCTCGTTTCTCTTTTAGACAAAAAGACAAAGCTGCGTTCCCTGTCGTTTTGTGACATAAAAAATTATCAGCCGAAGCCTACGACCTGTTTTACTCTTTCTAACGAGATCCCTTTTAGCAACACTCGCTTATGACGACTCCCAGCTCCTCCTGTCATGACCACAGCACTCTTAGATAAACCACAGTGCCTCGCAAGAAATTGGCAGAGCGCCTCGTTCGCTTCACCTCCAACCGGAGGAGCCGCGACTCGAAATTTCAGAGCTGTTTCACCATACAAGCCTATATATTCCGTTTTGGCCGTCCGTGGTTGAACATGGATAGTTAAGACCACTCCAACAGCCGTCTGTGTGACACATTCATTAATCATAGAAATTTTAGAATCTGGACGGTAAAGCTCTCAAATTATTTCGGAGACTAAGCTCAAACAAGTTACAAAAACGCAGAAGTTTTTTCAATAAAATTACTTAAATTTCAATAACTTACGAAACAAAATAAAATTTACTCTAGGCTTGACAGCTTCAACCCATACGAGTAAAATCAATTATATTGAAAATGGTTATCAATATCGTATTTAAATAAATCACTAACGAAATTACGAGGGAAGCCATGTACATCTGTGTGTGTAAAGGTATCAAGGAATCAGATGTTCGAAGTCTGGGACGTCAAGGAATAACCTGCCCAAAACTTTTGGCTTCTACGCTTGGAATTGATAACAAAGACAGTTGCTGTGGACGTTGCATCAAAAATGTTTCGAATTTAGTTGAGATCGCCCGCAATGAACATTCCCAATCACAGTTTTCAGTCGAGGCCCAACCGTCCTAACGAACCTTTCGCTTCTTCCATCATTCTCTTTTCAGAGAATCATAACCATCTAGTCTTCTGACAGCTCTTCCATTTGTTACCATCAAGCAGGATGGAACGTATCATCAAAACTGTTTGACCGAATATTTCCACACCATGAGGAATTAGCCCACATCACATGGCAAAACCACAGACCAGGCCATTCGGATCTTGGAAGTCCCCCCTGACATCGGATTTGATCGTGTCGGAAGCGATCAAACTCGGACAGTTGTGTATAGACCATCATGACATCTATTGGGTGGAAGGCCGTCCATCCGAAGGGGGTCGAAACGTTCTCGTACGTCGAACTCCAGATACCGGCATGACTGACCTCACACCAAACGCATTCAATGTTCGCACCCGCGTACACGAGTATGGAGGAGGCGCATACCACGTCTCGCAAGGGACGGTGTATTTTTCGAATTTCTTAGATCAACGCCTCTACCGACAACAGCAAACTGATTCTATGCCAACACCAATTACAGCTGAAGGGCCATATCGTTATGCAAACTATGTGTTCGATAGAATTCGCAATCGTTTGATTGGGGTCCGCGAGGACCATTCGACAATAGACCACGAACCCACGAACACGATTGTGAGCATTTCCTTAGATCAAGACTCTTTAACTTACGGGCAGGTTCTTATTGATGGGAATGACTTCTATTCTTCACCACGGTTGAGTCCCGATGGAAAGCAGCTTGCCTGGCTTTCATGGAATCATCCTAATATGCCTTGGGATGGAACAGAATTATGGGTAGCTGATCTTCAACCCGATGGTTCGTTGAGCCAAAATCGACGTATAGCTGGAGGGGAAGAGGAATCGATATTCCAACCTGAATGGTCCCCATCCGGAGTGCTCCACTTTATTTCTGATCGAACTGGATGGTGGAATTTGTACAGAGTACAAAATGACCAGATTACAGCTCTTTATCCAATGGAAGCAGAATTTGGGAAACCACAATGGGTCTTGGGCTTATCGACCTATGCGTTCGAATCTCCGGACCACATCGTGTGCACGTATACACAACGAGGCCATTGGTATCTTGGCCTCCTTTCGGTTGAGTCAAACACCCTTACCCCTTTTAACTTACCCTATACAGATATTGAAGACATTCATACGGTAAATAATAAAGTCTATTGCATAGCCAGTTCCCCAACTGAACCGACTTCAATCATCCAGATTGACCTCACATCTCGCCGGTCTACGATCATTTATCGTTCACTAACTTGTCCTGTACCTCGAGACTATCTCTCAATTCCTGAGGCTGTTGAATATCCCACAGAAGATGGGCAGCAAGCTTATGCCTTTTTTTACAAACCACAAAATGCCGACGTTACTTCGCCCCCAGGTGAACGGCCACCACTCATCGTCAAAAGTCATGGAGGGCCAACCGGATCGTGCGGACAATCGTTCAATTTAATAATCCAATATTGGACCAGTCGTGGATTCGCTGTTTTGGATGTCAACTATGGTGGGAGCACAGGATATGGCCGGAGTTACCGAACACGGCTAAATGGCAAGTGGGGAATTGTGGACGTAGCGGACTGCATTAATGGAGCACGGTATCTCATCGACCGTGGAGAGATTGATGCAAAACGCCTTGCGATTACTGGTGGCAGTGCTGGTGGATATACCACGTTGTGCGCTCTGACTTTTCACGACGTTTTCACGGCGGGCTCTAGTTATTATGGCGTCTCTGATCTTGAGGCACTGGTCCTCGATACACACAAGTTCGAATCACGCTACTTAGAGAAATTAGTCGGACCATACCCTGACAAAAAACATCTCTATCATCAGCGATCTCCGATTTATCACGTGAATAAATTGTCTTGCCCCATCATTCTTTTCCAGGGATTAGAGGATAAAGTCGTTCCACCAAACCAAGCAGAAAAAATGGTGTCAGCCCTCAAAGAAAAGGGACTTCCAGTTGCCTATGTCTCATTTGAGGGCGAACAGCATGGATTCCGCAAAGCTGAAAATATTAAACGTGTTCTGAATGCTGAATTATATTTTTATTCAAAAATTTTTTCATTTATTCCTGCCAACCCTCTTCCTTCAGTACAGATCCTCAATGCCCAAGACCTACCTTAACTGTTCCGCTCTTCGTGCCTTAACCAAAATGCTGGAAAGGCAAATACGTGAGTGATCGAATCTGTTATTTGATATCAAGCCATATTTATTCTTGATACTGTCAGTTTTTCTTTCTAGTTTATTTTTCCATAAAGTATTGATTTTCATTAAATTTCTTTAACTCTCCTCTACAATACCTAATAGGTTGATGTTTTTTATGTCATGATGTCGATTTTTTTTTCATATTTGATGATTTTAACTTATCTTTCCACATATTCATTGTTTGAGCATAATAATTACAAACCTTTAAAAATTCAGTAAAATTCAAATAAATCAATATGCTGAAATTAAAAAACTTGCTTGAATTTATTATAAAGCATAAATATTGCATGTTTTTAACATAATTTGGTAGATAAACGCGTGAAATGCTAAACGAATTAACACAATTACTATCGAATAAAAATATTAAATATTAATACTTAATAATCACATTTATGAACCACTGACAGATAGTGCCTTGCATTTAACGTCAAATAAAGTAAAATAAATTCTCTCTATATTGAGATTCGATTGATAAGATAAGGTGAAAAGGATAATAATATAAGAAACGATACCAGTGTCATGACTGGCGTAAATAACTCGAAGGAGGACTTAGCCATGCAGATCGACAACAGCATTAAGAGAACCATATTCGCGCTATTGCTTGGATGTGTGTTACTCGCACCATCCATGTCAATGGCAACGCCAGTTAAAGGCGGAACCTTGAAGGTTCAGAACGATGGAAACGTCACGGCGACGTTTCAAGGAAGCAATGCTGGTTATATCAGCTCCTTGTACCTTGGAGATACTCAGATATTCACTTCAAATCAGGCAAGTGGGTCAACATTCAATTTAGGTAACTTTGCCGCAGGAACAGAATTACAATTCCGGCTTGAAGTGCAGAATACAGGGCACGCCTTTTATACAGGCAGCGGGGAAAATAATATTGATGGCATTGCCCATGCCATCGTCGATGACTCTTTTGGTCCAAATGAAACGTTAGTTAGCTTCGAAGATCTCCTTGGCGGAGGGGATGGAGACTATAATGATTTGATGTTTTCATTCTCAAATACCCAAGGAGGAAATCACTCTGTACAAAACCCAGAACCGTCAACTGTTATTCTATTAGGGTCTGGAATTATCGGATTGGCAGCTTGGCGCTGGAGAAAAGATCGATCAATTAAAAAGTAGATTCTTTAACTCAATAATCTAATCACAAGTAATCTTCTACCGCTCTTTTCATACAAATGAAAAGAGCGGTTTTTTGTTCGGAATATATGCGCTTTCCTTCAGTATACAATCACCCGGTCCCAGTGTTCCTAACAACGTATTCCCTGCCCGACTGAATACATCAAATGTAGACCACAAGCTACACTTCTATGTATCAGCGGTTCGTAACTATCTGTCAGCTTCTCTATCAACAACTACATAATTTACTAGGTAAACTTATTTTAGGTTTTGTGAATTAACGATTGATTCCTACTCATTCTGCTTTGTTCTGTGCCCCCACCCTGTCAGAGTTTTTGTCAACTTTAGGTGTTCACTGTTCAAATTGTCCATACATTCGTAGAGAAAATAACCGTCAAGAAAGTCAAACAAACATTTTCAAAATAAAACAATCAAACATAACAACCCATCATCATTCAGAATATCAAACTTTGGCCCTATAATTGCTTCAGTAAACAACATAAAACAACTTAGCTGATATTCCATCGATAAATAAGCGGTCATAACAGTAAGACTGAGATTGTAATTACGAAGGGTGAAAACATAATTAGGAGGGAGACGATCATGAAAACACTTACACGCTTAAAAGGTTTAACTTTAGCTTTAATTGGATGCGGAACTTTATTATTTCCTTCCCTTTCACTGGCTACTTCAGTACTGGGAGGAAATATTATTGTTCAACATGACGGAAATGTCACAGCGACCTTTCAGGGAAGCAATGCCGGTTATACCAGTTCATTGTACTTAGGTGATACCAAGCTTTTTACGACTAATCAGGCAAGTGGCACAACTTTTAACTTAGGAAATTTTACAGCTGGAACAGAACTCAACTTTCGACTTGAAGTTCACAACACAGGCCACTCATTTTACACTGGAAGTGCAGCAAACAACATCGATGGCGTAGCACATGCTTTCATCGATGATTCTTTCGGAGACAATGAGACATTAGTCAGCTTTGAGGACCTTCTCGGTGGTGGAGATAAAGACTACAATGATTTGCTCTTCTCCTTTTCTAACACCAAAGCTGATGGGTCTGGAGGTAATAACTTAGTACAAAACCCCGAACCATCAACAGTCATTTTATTAGGATCAGGGATTATGGGTTTGGCCGCTTGGCGTTTAAAAAGAAAAAAGTAAACAATGCGGTCACATACAAGATTCCGCTCGTTGAATGCCCTCTCTATACTCGTGGAGAGGGCGTTTTTATTACTACCACCCCCCTGACCCTCCCAGCAAAAAGGCTTTCAGCTCAGATGCCAAATCCATTGAGTCGCATCCAACAACTTCCCCCAACAAGTGCAGCCATAAACGCTAAGACACCATAATCTCGAAACCCCATATGTGAGCGGTAATACGGATGCCTTCGCCGACCTGGACTAAACCCTTTGGATTCAAGAGCCATGGCTAACAATGTTGTTTGTCGAAGAGTGTGACCGATGAGAGGGACGACCAGCGGGGCATAGCCGCGAATCTTCTCAACTAGGGTTCCTGCTGAAAGATCCAAACCTCGTGACCGTTGTGCCTGCACAATGACTCCACTAGCTCCGAGTAACGTAGGGACCCAACGAAAAGCGAGAGAAAAAGCAAAGCCTATCGAAGGTGGCAATCCAAACCGCTGAAGACCTAAGGAAAAATCTTCAAGTGTTGTCGTGGAGAGTAACAGTAGTCCACTCATCACCATCACATTCAGTCGTAATCCCATGGCAACACCAAATGTCACTCCCTCTGTGGTTATTACTAGGGAAGACCATTCCAATATGGGCGTTTGTCCTTCAACAAAAAATGGCCAAAGAATCACGCTATACACAAAGAGCAACACAAGAAGAATCCAGATTTTTTGTAGATTGATGAACGCGTGGGCACGTGCTATCCCGAGAATGACTATCCCCAAAACAGCGAGAAGATATGGTGGACTAGCATACAACAAAGCCAGGATAAACAAGGCCAGGACAGCCAGCACCTTCGTCCGAGCATCTAATCGATGGATCCAGGTATCACGATCGAGGTACAGAGAAATCGTCATAATGATTTGAAAGATGACTTAACTTCTTCTATGGTCAGTAACGTCTGCCCCCAGCGCTGACTAAACCGAGTCAGAGACGGAACTGCAAGGGAAGCCGCTTGCAGGAGAGATGGATCAGAAAAGATAGAACGAGTTGCCCCATCAGCGAGGATCGTGTGCTCATTCATCAACACACAACGGGTCGCATATTTGGCGACTAATTCAATGGTATGGGTAATGATTATGATCGTATGTCCTTGTTGATGAAGTGAATAAATCGTATCCATCATTCGATCTGTTTCTCTTATATCGAGTCCCGTGGTTGGCTCATCAAATATGAGCAAATCAGGTTTCATCGCAAGAATTGAGGCCACGGCTACTCGTTGTCGTTCCCCTTTGGTTAAAGAAAAAGGATCCTGAAATTGACTGTGATCGGCATCTAGGCCTACTGCCGTTATAGCTTCGACAATGCGTCGATCACATTCTTCAGTTGAAAATCCATGGTTTCTGACGCTAAATCCAACCTCATCCCATACTGTTTCTGCAAATATTTGATGATCGGGGTTCTGAAAAACATATCCAACCACGCGTGAAAGTTCCCTCATCGAGGTCGTTTTCGTGTTATGTCCGCCCACAACAACCTCACCCTTTGTTGGAAGAAGAAGACCATTAAGCAGCTTGCTCAACGTACTCTTTCCTGATCCATTTTCGCCTAATACCGCGACAAACTCCCCTTGGGCAATAGACAACGACACGTCCTTGAGAACTGGCATGCTGTCAACATATCCAAACGAAACGCTTTTCAGACACACAAGAGGAGATTCGGCCCCTCTACCTGCAGGTTGATCCGTCACGAGATACCCTGCCGTATGCACATCGTGCGTAGATTCAAGCTTGAGACCTAGTTCATCAGTCACTTGCCATGCTTCCTCAACAGTGACGGGCAAAGCAGAAAGACCAAAGTCAGCAAAACATTCTGCCAATGGCAAAGACGAAATACCATATCGTCTCGCCAGGTCTGGACATTGAAAAAATTCTCGCGGTGTTCCTTCCCAACAGATGGAGCCATGGTCAAGAATTAAAAGCCGATCTGCATGAAGAACCTCTTCTACCTCCTGCTCGGAAAGTAAGATCGTAGCTCCTTGCTCCCTTAACCTGTCTATGAGGCCCTGCAATTGCTTTCTCGCTTTCGGATCAATATCTGTCATCGGTTGATCCAGCACCAACAGAGATGGAAAGGAGGCTAATACGGAAGCCAGGACTAATCGTTGCCGTTGTCCTCCAGACAATGTCAGCGGATCGCGAGAAGCAAAGTCTTGGAGAGCGACTTGATGCATGGCCCAATTAATCCGCTCCTTCATCTTCTCTAATGGAATCGATGGTTCCAGATACTCAAGCGGGTGGGCTATCTCCCGCTCCACATTCGATGAGATCAATTGAGTATCAAAGTCTTGAAAGACTAATCCGACCATTCCAGCATAACTTGAAACTGGGAGATCAGCATTTGGCATCCCATTAATCTTGATCGTTCCCGAAAATTCGCCAGGAGCAAAGCGAGGAATGAGACGATTGAGACTCTGGCAGAGAGTGGACTTTCCTGAACCACGTGCCCCCATTACAGCAACCCATTCGCCTTGTTGAATGTGAAGGGATAGATCTCTCAAAGCAGGCTCTTTCGAAGATCGGTAGCGAAAATTGACATGCTGCATCTCCACCATCGGGAGCATCTCTTTGGTTGCAGGAGAATCGTGCACCATTGACTCAAAAGGCACTCGAGCATGAGAGTCGTCTTGAACTTCTCTTAACTCTTCAGAAAGGTCTTGATAGTACAGTCCCCATCGCTTCACTCTGGGATACAAAAACAACAATAGCGGCGGGCCAAGAAACATCCCCATCACGACATTGTTTAAAAAAATGGCTGGGGCGAGAATCATGAAAGGGAGTAAGCCTAACAACTCAACACCCCAAGCAATCGTGGCAGCGCATACGCCAGACGCGATCATACAGATGACCGCAAACTCGAATCCTTGCCCCCATGATTTCACATCAGGAGGTCTGCCAGATGAAAGCGGACCGAGATTTCCCCACATGACATGCGGAATATAGCCAAGGAAAAAATTCCCGAGAAACCCAAAGACACTGGCAGGACCTAAGGTTCCAAAGCAATCACCAATAATATTGCCAATTCCTGCACCCCAAGCCGCCACCGGGCCAAACAGGAGAGAGGAGACAATGGGTATCGCATTGGCAGGACGCAATTCTACAAAACCTGGAATGATGGGGATACCGACTTTGAATGGAATGAGAATGGCCGCATAGATTGCAGCCACCTGTGCGGTAAGCACGATCAGCTTTGTATCACGCCAGACCGATGTGATTTCCAATACCCAATCAGACGGACGCCAATACAAGCTTCCATTCTTCATGATGGGTGTAATTGGTTATGAGGGATCAGAAATAAAAATAACAATCTTACATCTGATTGCCAAATCATGCTCCATTTTGAACACAGCGAAATCCGACGTGGGCATAAGGGTAGCCTGGCCGAAACCAATTGCGAAATGATCGACGCAGGAGACACACCGCTGTTTGGGGACCAGCCCCCTTTACCACATAGTGATCTTGATCAAAAAATCTTGCAGAATACCCGGGGTACGTTGGGTAAGCGCTAAACCCTTCAAAGGGATGGAACAACGTGGATGTCCATTCCCATCCATTACCCACTAATTGCGCGACACCAAAATCGCTATCTCCTTCAGGATAAGCGGTGACAGAAACAGGGTCCCAGTATTTCATCCCGAAGTTCCCGTGTGTCCCGTTTGGAGGTGTGTTTCCCCAGGGAAATAAGCGCTCTTCCCCGGACTTCGTTCCGTACGCCGCTCGATGAAATTGCGCTTCCGTTGGAAGAGACAGTCCAGCCCATACCGCATAGGCATGGGCTTCTCGTTGAGAAACAAAAACAGGCCAATCCGGTGGTAAAGGGCGTTCGCCAAACATCGTTCGCAGAAACCACCTCTCTCCACGACGAATCCAAAAAGATGGAGGTGCCCCTCCATCATTGACAAACTGATGATACTGCGCATTTGTTACCTTGTATTTGCTGATAGAAAAGGCAGGCACGTCGATTTCATGTTGATCAAACTCATTATCCCATCCAAAGGTATCCCCAGAATTTTCTCCCAGAGTTGCGGTACCTTCAGGGATTTCAATCATCGTATGTATTGGAGGTGGACACGTTGGTAAAGCAGGCAAGGAAGGAGAGACTTTTCTCGATTGTGAGAGGCGATGAAGAATAAAAGCCGTCGTCTCAACATGCATCCAACGATGTTCTATCGCGATTGACAGAATATCGTGCGGTGCTTCATCAAGAATATGATCGACCTCCTCGCGCACCCGAAAATTATAATCTGTGACATCATCGAGTGAGGGCCAGTCTGAAGGTTGATCGTGAGGCAATGCTCCTTCTGCTGGGTCGATCCCTGCTTCGAACAGTTGATCAAACTCTTCATGAAATGAGGATTTCCCAAGTGTCCAACGACCAATTTGATTCCAATCAAATGCTTCAACATGCCCGAGATAGAAGATCAGTCGATGACGCTCTGGAATCCCTCGTTCATAAAACGAGTCGGGACGAACAAGTCCAAACATCTCATCCAGATATGAACGAGCTTGATATAAGGCCGTAGGGAGTACGGATGAAGAAATCATGAAACCCTCCTCCATAAGTAAACCAAAAGGACCAGTATGAAGCGATCAATAAAAAACCCCTCAGACGGGGTATATCCATAGTCCAACTCAACAAGATATCTACATCTTAAGATATCAGCTTTATAAGAGTAGCAAAGCCAACAAGAACGTGACAATATTTGAGAATGATTTCTTCTGAGTAAATCACTTTTTAGATCTATTAGTTATCCCTGGTCAGACAGGCCTGTCCTTGGTATTCTCATCTTAAACTGCACTATTACGTATAGACCCAATCTTGAATCATTTCGATCATTTATCAGCGTCGACTCATTGTTCAATCCGTAAATCATGACCAATATTGCACTTGAAGCACACCACGTCGCAAAACAGTTTTCCGATGGAACCTACGCGCTACACGATATCAATTGGAATGTAAAAGTTGGAGAGACGATGGTTCTCATCGGAGAGAGTGGATCAGGAAAAACAACGTTATTACGGTTACTCAACAAATTGGACGAGCCAACTTCTGGAGAAATACGAATTCAGAATACGCTAGCCTGCGACCGAGATCCCATAGAACTTCGACGCCAGCTTGGATATGTCCAACAAGACGGTGGACTGCTTCCACATTGGACGGTCGAAGAAAATATCGCGCTCGTCCCAAGGCTATTAGGCTGGTCGGCCCAACAATGTCACGCCCAAGTGCAGACTCTCTTGCAACTCGTCAACCTAGACCCTACTCGCTACCAGGAGCGATATCCTGCGGAGTTATCAGGTGGCCAGCGACAACGAGTAGCCGTGGCTCGAGCATTAGCAGGTAACCCCGAGATTGTTCTGCTCGATGAACCATTCGGAGCACTCGACGCACTCACGCGTGTCGACCTCCAAAACCAATTTTTAGACCTGAAACAGCGCCTCAATAAAACGATGGTTCTCGTCACGCATGACCTTCGCGAAGCTTTTCGCCTGGGAGATCGAGTGGCTGTTCTAAAACAAGGCCGGTTCATTCAAATTGGGACACCGAATGCGCTTATAGAAAATCCTGAGAACGAGTACGTCCAAAGTCTGGTGCAACACGTCCTTTCTCCTTAAGCTCAAGATTATCTGATGATAATTCCCCTTAGACTTGTTATTTGGGCATTGCTTTTCAGCCTATCAATTGGATGGCTGAACATTTCCATAGCACAGGCCTCATCAACCAACAAACGCATCGTGGTTGGATCCAAAAATTTCATGGAAAATCGACTCCTCGCAGAAATCTTTGCGCAACTCATTGAAACAAGGACTCACATCACTGTGACAAGACGGTTAGGGCTTGCCGGGACACAAGTGACGTTTGAAGCTCTCAAAACAGGAGCCATTGACGTGTACCCGGAATACACAGGAACAGGATTGGTGAGCATTCTCGGCGAACCTCCTACAGATAATCCTCGGACAACATTGAATCGAGTACGCTCTGAATTTTTGTCACGATGGAACTTAGTTTGGATCAGTCCGCTAGGGTTCGAGAATTCATATGCCTTAGCGATTCCGAGGAATCGAGCAGAAAAATTGAATCTCCGTTCTATTTCTGATCTCGCCAAAGTCGCAGCTACCATGAAAGCGGGGGTGGGGTATGAATTCGTTGAAAGGCCTGATGGAATTCCAGGATTGCAACAAGTATATGGGCTTCGATTTCATAAAATTGTGACCATGCAACAGACGATGAAATATCAAGCGGCCAATACTGGCGAGGTAGATATCCTGGATGTCTATACAACCGATGGCCGGCTGGCCATCTATGACTTCACAGTTTTAGAAGATGACCGTAACTTTTTCCCACCTTATGAAGCAGCGGCATTAGTACGTGGAGAAACCCTTGAACGATTTCCTCAACTGGGCGTCACCTTAGCCTTGTTAACCAATTCCCTTAACACTAAGGTGATGCAAACATTGAACCTGCGACTTCAGGAAAAAGGAGATTCTGTAGAAGAGGTCGCACATGATGCATTGGTTTCTATTGGGCTCATTCAAGAATCTCCTCAAACGCCTTCCACCAAGACAACAACATCAAAACAACTCATCCCTTATGTATGGGAGAATAAGAATGTTCTTGCTTCACTGATGATAGAGCACATCAGTCTTGCCGGGTTAGCGTTGGGTCTAGGCATTGTTATCGCCGTTCCCCTTGCTCTTCTACTGGAACGTCAACGAATCATCGCGGAACCGCTAATTCGCGTCATTGGCATGACCCAAACTATTCCATCCATTGCATTGTTGGCCTTTATGATTCCGATATTTGGAATTGGTGTCCTTCCTGCCGTTATAGCCTTATGGTTGTATTCTTTGTTTCCAATTCTCCGCAACACCTACTCCGGGATACGCGATGCTGCACCTTCAGCCGTCGAAGCGGCCAGAGCCTTAGGCATGACCGAGTGGCAAATTCTGTCGTGGGTGCGGTTACCCCTTTCGGCGCCAGTTATTATGGCAGGTATTCGCACTTCAGCAGTGATTACCGTTGGGACAGCAACATTGGCCGCATTTATTGGGGCCGGGGGGCTAGGCGTGCCCATTGTTTCAGGTCTTCAATTGGCCAATACCACGTTGATCTTATCTGGTGCATTACCTGCAGCCCTACTCGCCCTGATGGTCGATGGAACCTTAAGTCTGGTTGAACGTTGGGTAAAGCCAAGAGGCATAGAGGTAAAATAAGTCGAACAGCATCCGTTATTGTTCGCAAAAGTTGCATCAATCTCCACACCACTTTATAATGAAGTAATCTACCAAGCCGATTTGCATCGGTGATTTCCCCCCAAAGACGTTTTTAGTTAAACCCAGAACACCATTTATTTCATCGATCGACAAAAATTGACGTCACTAAACATAACATGTATGTATTTCATATCAATTTTAGTGCTCTATTCTTTTTCCTCGGCTTCATCCCATCTTACTAACAAACTTTCTATACATTGTCCTCGACCCAAATCTTCTAACGATTACAAGTAGTATCCCTAGCCTGTCTCACGTTCACTCAGGCCCCTATTAGAGGAGGAAGCATGGATTGTCTGACTGACTCACAGAAGATCATCGTTGATGTGCATGTGAATGGAGAGACGCCGGCAAGCGTTCAATCGGAACTACGAAACGGTCTTATGGCAACACCTCGTACCCTCCCCACAAAATATCTCTATGATGATCGTGGCTCTGAACTCTTTGAGGCTATTTGCGAACTCCCAGAATATTATCAAACACGTACTGAACGAAAACTTCTTCACAGTTGCGCTGATCAAATTATCAATTTGACTAAGGCTGAAGAATTAGTTGAACTCGGTTCAGGCGCCGCCACCAAAACGCGCGTCCTACTCGACGCGATGGCCCGCGCCAATCAATTACGCTTTTATGTGCCATTTGATGTGAGCGAAGGCATTGTACGACGGGTTGCTCTGGAGTTGGTGAAAGAATACGAGGGACTCCAAGTACATGGAGTCGTCGGAGATTTTCTAGCTCACCTCGAACATATACCCGAAGGTGGCCGGCGACTCGTCGTAATTTTGGGAGGGACTATTGGAAACTTAGATCCACAGGCTACTCTTAATTTTATCTCTTCCATTCATGCAGAAATGGCTTCTGGCGATTTTTTCTTGTTAGGCGTACAACTGGAAACCAATATCAGACGAATTGAAGCAGCGTACAATGATTCTGCTGGAGTGACAGCGGAGTTTAATAAAAATATCCTGCATGTGATGCAAGGAACAGTAGGGGCCACTTTCAACCCCGATGCGTTTGATCATGTCGCCATCTACAACAAGGACGACCATCGGATAGAAATGCGACTGCGTTCCAAAGAACAACAAAGTGTGCAAATCCCGAGTCTGGATCTCTCTTTCACATTAGAAAAAGGAGAAGATATTCTCACCGAAATTAGTACAAAGTATGATCACCCTCGCGTAGAAACACTCTTGAAACATTCCGGCTTTGACATGATTAAATGGTATACAGATCCGGAAGAACTTATCGGCCTCGCACTGGCGAGAAAACCGTAAGGCATTGGTTAGCAGCCTCCTCATTCTATTCTCTGATCTTCAATTCAAATCATGAGACGAGATTTCTTTAACCCACAGGACAACTTCTTGGAATCATTCTCACGTGACCTGAGCTTTTCTCTCTAATTCTCTCAAAATTTCATCAGCCCATGGGATAGTTTCATTCCTTTTTTGACGGGCTTCTTGAATAAGGCGAAGGTTGCGAGCAGTCGTTTCGGCTTCCCAGGGTTCGCGTAAACCGGCAAGTGCCGCACCCGCGGCTTTTTTGGCAACCTTTTCCTGTTTTCCCAGCACGGCAAGCTCAAGGCGAGTCGCATGATCCCAATAATCCGGCTTACCTCCCGCAATGCGCCTTTCGGCCGCGTAAGAGACAACTGGAACCAATTGCTCGCCTCTGGGATCTGGAGGTTCTTTCAATTCCATTAACGTGACGGCATTAATGCCTGGATAGGCATCTCGCCAGTCTGCTTCAAAGCCCTTGAGATACGCATCAATAGCTTCATCAAGAAATCCTTCAGCCTGGTACGTTTCGCCAGCATCCACTGCCGCATCCCAGCGATCTTTGTAGATCCGCCCTAGAATTCCGTATGTTTCGCTGCTGGGCCCTCGTTTCAGAATGAGTTCTTTCAACACGCGCTCGGCTTTCTCTCCCTGCCCAGCGCGATTTAGCGCCAACGCCAGCTGTTCCTGAACCATCACTGTTGTGGCAAGCGGTGGGGACATTTTCTCAACTAATTGGATCATCTCTTGCCATCCCTTCACGGCCCGATAGGATAAGTAGAGATCAATGACCACACCTGACTCAGCAGAAGCAATAGGCTGCAGTTCCTGTTCAATTCGCCGAAGTTCTTCGACACCTTTTTTTCGCCCATCTTCCAACTGTATTTTGACTTTTGCCGAATACTGGACACGATCTCGGAACACATCAGTTTTTGTGTGATCAATCTCAGGAAACCCTTCCACCAATTGGAAAACGGGACTATCTCGCTTAGCTTGCTGTGCATCCCGAAGTCGGCTGGCAACGACTGTGATCGTTGAGGATGCCTCGTCTGGTACACCCTGAGCAGTAAGCTTGTAAGGTATGGCCCGTAGAGGAGCCACATCAAAGGGCATTTGTCCTCCACCTTCCGCAAATATGGCAATCGTACTCCATTCCCTAATAGCATGACGAACCCCCAATTCGTAAAATACATTGGCATTGGCTGTCGTGAGATCAGCCACGGCATACTCACAGAGAATCAGACGCTCAAACATCGGCTTATGGATGATCCCACCCGTCATCTCCTCATCTGCACGCAATGGCTCTAGACTAGCCTCTTCAATAGCTGGTCGGATGAGCTCCTGATAAACCGCGTCAAAATCAACCAGAGAGCCAACGGCATTCGGTTTCTTGCCAAACGGCATCAAGACAAAACATAACGGCCGGCTCATACGTCTTTTCTCCCAAATACCTCCATCAAGTGATCTGCCGCCTCTTCATACCCCAATAAACTGGTAACCTTGATGGCTTGTTGCAACATCGAGTCAACCTCTCTGGGAGTTGGCACAGGCCTTATATTCAGTGCCGACCTATAGCATCGAATCGCCTCATCGGCATCGCCAAGGAGCAGATGCGCTTCACCGAGCGTGGCCTGTTGCCATTTGCTTTCTTTTGTTTCTTTACAATGCTCGATCGCTTGCTTCGCAAAATTCTGTGCCTCGACAAAGTTTTCATCATACGCTAATGCCATGAAGGCAAGATTGATCGCATGATAATACGCTTGCGCAGCGTTGCTCTTTTTAATGGATAACTCGAACCCCTTTCCATAGAGATCTTGGGCCGCCTCCGCATCGTGGGCCTGCCGCTCTAAAAGCCACCGACGCTTCAGGCGACCAGCCAGGACCCCCATCGCATCGGTGTCATCTGGATGTCTACCTTGCAATACAGCAAGAGCCTTTTCTTGGCGTCCCAAACTTTCATACGCCAACGCGAGTTCGACTACTCCCTGTGCATCAAGCCCATCTTTCCTGGGCTCCAGCAGCAAAATGGCTTCCTGAAATTGTCGATTTTCGATCGCCCGTTGAGCCGCGTCTGCTATTCCAATAGTATTCGCACCACTCGTTAATCCATTCAATACGACCTGTACACTGAGACTTTCTGCACTTTCGGGTTTCACAATACTCAAATGATCACCTGGCACAACACAACAACGATCTTCAGGGAATCCTCCTTGCGATGAATGCCTTGGGACGAACTCATCTTGATCGCCTGCCGCGACCCAATACTGAAAGGGCGCTTGTCCGTTTGTAAATGTCCCCTTCCATCGTTCCCGCAGATCCGTGATAAACGAACTGCCCTCTGCCATGTTATTAAATTGCCTTTTCCAGAATTGAAAAAATAATGCTTTTTTGAGGCCATGACTTGGTGTGCCAAAGAAAAATACATGGCCAACATGTTTCGCAAAGTCACTATTATCAACCAACGCACGTTGAACCACCAATCCACCCATACTGTGCGCGATAAATGCGAGACGTTGATACGATTTGAACTGTACCTCTGCATAGGTAGTAAGATTTTTGGCAATCGTCTCGATCGCAGGGTTGGCTTTCCAAATACCCACGAGATCTAAACCCAATCCGCTAGGATAGCCAAGACTATAGAGATCCCAGTTATGAAGACGAGCGTCTTGAAGCAGAAAGTCTGGAAACTGCCCCCAGGTCTTTGTCGGCTCCCCGCCAAAGCCATGCACAAAGATAATCGCAACTTCGCTCGAAGCTTTTCGATGAGTGACAATTGTTTCAGACATCGACTAGTATCTCTTTCTCTATCATTCCCAGTTTTTTCTTAGGCATGAAAATACCATAAGAAAAAGCAGCCTATCCTGAAGACCAAAAGATTTCAAGGAAAAGTTTTTTAAATAGCTTGACAGATATAGACAAGCAAGATCTAGAGCATCTGGGAACATACTAGTGATTTACCTCAATTACGCAGCTATGTGCCCGACTCGTCCTGAAGCTGAACAGGAAATGGAGATGACACAGATCGAATTCAAAAAACATTTATATTCTGAGTCGGGCATTCAGTGGTATCGCACAAAAATCAAACAGTGCCGTAAAGCCGTGGCTGGCTTACTTCATGTCTCTCACCCATCGGCAATAGCGTTTGTGCCTAATGCTTCCAGCGCGAATTATTTTCTCCTCTCAGCGATTGATTGGCAACCAGGGGATAGTATTTTGAGTTCAACTCACGAAAATCCATCGATCCGCAACCAACTGCTGACGTTTAAACACAAAAAAGTGAAAATCCAATTCCTCACACCCATGTCTTCACCTCAACAGTTTCTAACCTCCATTGAACAGGCGTTACGTGAATCAAAATTCAGAGCCATCGTCTTGAGTCATGTCTCACATGTGGATGGACGAATCTTTCCAATTGCTGGGATTGCCGCTCTTGCAAAAGAGCATAAGTGCTTGCTTCTCGTCGACGGAGCGCAGGCAGCGGGTCATATTTCCGTAAACTTCGAAAGTTTAGATTGTGATGCCTATTTTTTCTCAGGTTATAAATGGTGTGAAGGACCTTTGGGGACCGGAGGGCTCATTATATCTAAACGTTTGCTGGAGCATATTCCATCTGTCCTTTCAAAATTTCTTCCTGATGAACAGCCTCATGCATCCCGATTTGAGATTGGTACGCACAACATTGGGCTCATTGCCGGCCTCGCCAAAGCATGCGAGATAAAAAAGCAAGAAGGTCTACACATGGTCTTCTCAAAAAAAATAAGACAGGATGCCAAACGTCAACTAGAACACATGAAAGGCATGAAACCTAGAGAATGGGATGGTCCACATGCACCAGGCATTCTCACCTTTGAGTCCCTCGATCATACTATTCTTATGGAGGTCTTCAAGAAAGAAAATGTTGCGGTGAAACAATTCATGGAATATCCGGAGGGAGAAACACCTGCCATTCGAATTTCTTGGCTCAACGGAACTGATGCACACAATGTGACAAAAACCCTAGATCATCTCAAAGAGTGACTTCCTAATACAAAAGTCTTAGGCGAAGGAACCATTAGCCATCCTAATATATTGCGGTCATTCTTCATCTTGAATAATGGCTTCAAACAGAGTATCGACCGGTATAACAACGGATTTGGGGTACAAAGCCCATTTCACCAAATGGAAAGTCCAGTATCCGGGATAGCCTTTTTCCCCTAACCTAGGAGCAAACGCATTCCACTCCGCAATTCGCGCAGATGTTACAGCTGGCTGAGCAAGAAACCACTGCCCAATCACCTCATCGATGGAACCAGAACTTTTGACCACTCCCAGAAAATCATTTTTTCGTAACTGAAAGAATCGTAAAAAGTGACCATCTACCCCCAATCGACTGCAAAAGGACAATCGATAGAAAAATGACAACTCCCCAGAGAGCCGCAAACGGGCCTTGTCAATAAACCGTGGCAACCAGCAACAACCGGCAACTTGATCCGTTGGTTTTCGCATATTATAGCGAATCCACATACGTTCCAGTTGAACCAGGCGTGGACACGATCATGAAGAGCCCCACGGGCTCCTCGATCCACATTCGAGATTGCAGCATCAACCAACCGACATGGTGATCAAAGGTGTCCAAGCTTTCAACACGAGATCAGACGCGTCACAAGAAGGAAGGTGATCCCCGCTTGGCGTGACTTCACACGATTGACGTGTTGAATGACGCAGCGAGTATCGGAGCGGAGCCACGAGGAGTGAAATCGATCCGGCATAACTGAATCGGCGATAAACATGGTGCGACAATTTTCACTGAATGAAATTCTTATGCTACATCAGAACCATTGTTCGTAGTGAAAAAACCTGCACCTTTAGGAAAATATTTTCAAAATCACGATCACTGGACAAAGAAAAAGGGCTCATTCGCATCGATGAAAATGAGCCCTCTATAGCATTTTAACGCTTGCTTAAGCCCCTTACCCTTGCCCTCTCCCCCATCTACTGGGGGCGAAGAGATAACGGCGTCTTAGTTGAAAGTTAAAACACTATTAACGGCAAGGCTAGTGAAATAGACAAGTATTAAAAGCTCTAGCGAAGCCAAATACGTTCTAATCGAGAGAACCTTAGGATACGATGGTTCCGTATCGGGGAGCCTGATAAGGTGGCACCCGTTGTTGAGGATCCCGCCCTCGTGATGATGTTGCTCACAGGAACCCACGCCCATCCTGCGTCATTCCCCATTATCAAACATGAGAAAGTGAATTGAATCGGCTATAGCCCTATTCAGTTCGTCCTAACTTTTTCGAAGAGCTTGATATCTCAGATTTACTTCTCCTACTTCGTGAGCCTCTTGGAACCTGTATGCACCAGGTCTTTTATGGATTTTTTCGCTTTATCTTTGTCCACTTCTTTCTTTTCTGAGACGTGACCAGACGAACTGGATTTATGACCAGACCCACTTTGTGCTTGCAACTTCTTGAACGCGTCTTGTGCAGAACCCGCAAAACCTGAGATTGGGAGAAGAGTCAAAACCCCGGCTATCATAGCCATCATCATTATTGGTGTAATACGTACGCTCATACAAACCCCTCCTGATTAAAACAAATTTATATATGTTTCTCAGCCTCAGATTGACCTTTGCCTGAGAGAATGCCACCCACGGCAGCAATCCTCATTACTTTTCTGAAGCATGCAACTATAATTTTCCTCACTGACATTCAGTTAATATACAAGTAAAGTGCTTTATAACCCTATTGATCGAATATTTTGCCATCGCCAGGAATTTCAAGCCTTCCCATTCATGAAGCAAGACATGTTCCCCCTGGACGTTAACAATTCAAAATGTCGACAATTCAATGGTTTAATATCGCTTGGAACAGAGTGGAACACGAGAAGATTTTCAGAAAGGTGTAGGCCTCAGGATTCAGGGTAACTTTGTAGCTTCCTTCACACAAAAGAAATCTCGGAGGTCCTGTTGAAGGTCAGGCCATGATGATGAACGACTGGTTGAAAAGGCTAGTTCTCTAAGATTGCGTATGGAAGGGAAAATACAATCAAGATTTTTTGACGTTCTCAAATGTTTGTATTGAATGTTGCTGGTGAGGAACCTGGCGATGGCGATACCGAACTATACATCGAATAGCCTTGGCGCCATCTCTCCATGTAATTTTCTTCCCCGCTACCCGAGTACGAGGATAATAGGAGATCGGGACTTCGCAAATCCGCCATTGCTTCTTTGCGATTTTACTTGTGAGTTCTAACTCCAACTCAAAACCAGGTTCGTTCAGCGTCATGTGTTCTATCACTGATCGTTTAAAAACCTTATACCCCGTCCAGACATCAGACAAAGACAACCCTGTAAACATATTTGAAAGTGTCGTGATGAATTGATTTCCGATAAAGCCGGCAGTAGTCCATGGTGGAATCTCACGGCTGAGAAATCTCGAACCATAGACGACATCAACCGTATCGTTCAGAATAGGCATCAAAAGCTGATGGTAGTCTCCTGGATCATATTCAAGATCGGCATCTTGAACCAAAATAACCTCTCCACTGGCATCTAGAAATCCTCGACATAATGCAGCACCTTTTCCACGATTTTGCTCTTGATACAAGACCTTAATGTTTTCACGAGCCACGCAATTGCCAGATTGAATTGCTGACTTCCAGCTCCACCTTGTTTCTGGGGTTTTTTGAAATTCCTGAAGCCATGAACTTGTTCCATCCGTAGAGCCGTCATCTACGATAATGATCTCCTTTCTTACTTCTTTCAGTTCAACCTGAAGCACTCTCCGAAGAAGTTCTTCAATCGTATCCCGTTCGTCAAATACCGGGATTATAATAGATACGGTTGTCTTATTGGACTCATTAATCATTTTGCTTTTAGCAACCGAGAGCCACAAATCACAGAATTCCCAGGATACAAGGCTATCATCGCATATCGACGCCTAGGACACCAGCAAGCAACTATGGTTAAAACCATGAACGTCTGAAGCTCTCATAAAAAAAGATGGAAGTATAGAGACAAGTTTCGTATGAAACTTCTATGGTGCGTAGAAAGTAAGAAGACTGTAGTGCAGGGATCCTCGTGAGAACAATTATCACTCAATGAAAAGTGAAAAACCCCAACGGACTTCACCTAATCTTCGACCTCTGTCCGTTTGAGACACCACCTTTCAATTATAGCGAAGCTAAATAAACTCCCTATGCGCCATCATGACGTTCTGCACGGTTATCAATAGGTCATACCTTGGAAGGTTATACCCGCTTGGATCTCCTAACGAATGCTTGCGGTTTGATATGACGTATTGGATACCAACATTGAGCGAGTTGACACTTTATCGTTTCGGTATAACTGAATCGGTTATCACATGGCTCTGAAAAAGCAAGAATCCTTATTGTTTCACATAAGATGAGCGGTCATTTTGTGGGAAACGTATGGCCATCTGAAAGTCACAAAACCCTCCTGATCACAATGGCCAAATCAAGTATCAGTTTTCGATCCGCCAATGATTCACTCAAGAATTGAATAGTACATCAACGAACCTCGAAGCAGGCAAGATGGCGCGAAGAAAAAGGACTCATTCACATCAATGCGAATGAGTCCTTTCTACAAGTAGGGTTAGAGGGTATAAAAGTGAGAATATTAAACTAACCCCACACAGATTTTGGCGTGAGGTCTACTTCTCTAACTTCTTTCCTTTGTCTAACAGTTCTTTCCCGGTTTTTTGAGCTTTCTCTTTTAGACTGGAATCCGAAGAACCCGCCTCATTGGCTTCATCTGCCTTGCTCGAAGCCGATGAAGAAGATTCCGCTTTAATATCCGATGCCTTTTCTTTGAGTTTATTCATCGCATCTGCAGCATTCTCAGCAAAGACGGATGCTGGAACTAATACGAACATGGCAACAAAAGCCATAGTCATAAGACTGGTGATGAGACGTGAAACCATTTGAACACCTCCTGTGTTTGATAAGTAGAGGGTTTCTCAGTTTCCTTCCCTTAGAAACCGAGGATCTCATTAAATTTGAACGGTGAAAAAAAGAAGAAGCAAATCATGTTCCTTTAATAATCCATTATATAACCAAACATAAACGGCCAAGATATCAATGGTTTCTAATTGTCGTCAAAGTAAACACGGTTGTAGATAAAGAAGGATGATGTAGGGACTAGGCTTCAGTAGAGAAGGGGAATACCTTCACCCGTGCAAATACAATGAATACCTCTGTCTTAACAAGATCACGGTTACATAGACATAGATTCAATCATCACACAAAAACGAAGGGATATACTTGCCAGCCAGATCACCATAACAGTCGTTGCCAGAGGGACATCTCACATCAGTCAAATATGGGTTTTTTGACTTGATTTGTATCAGTAAATTTTGACCACCCACGTGACTCTTGAGTCAACACCCCTTTAGTTTTACAAGATACTTGCTACATTTTCCCGCCTCCGTTTAAAAACATAATCGAATGCACCCGACTAATCTTGACGAACAGATCGTAAAAGAAAGCCTTCTCACACTTTTGATCATGTGATAGAGTGCCCACTTTTTAGAGATGTCGTAAGTCAAGACCTACTGATCTCTGACAGTACAAACGTCTACATGTTCCGATACAACAATTACTCCCACTGGCGCATTATCACAAACCAGTTTTTTACCCTCTCCATAATAATCTTATGGATGTTGTTCACGCTCGATCCCCCTGCCGTTTTATATGCACAAGAGCAGTCTGAGATCCTTCAACTGGACCCGTTTATCGTCAGTGCTTCCGCTCTTCCGACTCCACTGACCCAAACACCTGCCAGTGCGACTGTGATTACTCGCACTGACATTGAACGCCAACAAGCTCACCGGGTCAGCGAGATCCTGCAGCAGGTCGAAGGTCTCCACATCGATGAGATGGGCGGACGAGGAGGAATTAGTTCCGTCTATGTTCGCGGTGGTGATCCCAACTTCACGTTAGTCATGATTGACGGTGTTCCGATCAATGATCCGACGAATCAACGTGGAGGCTCGGTTGATCTTTCGAGTCTCACTCCCGAACGGATCAAGCAGATCGAAATCGTTCGCGGGCCACTCTCCGCACGATATGGATCCGAAGCCGTTTCGGGAGTCATCAACATTCTGACTCAAACAGGAGAAAAAGAGGCGCATCAATCTCTTCGACTTGCAGCTGGACGTTTTGGATATACTCGTGAAGTTCTTCAGGCCAATGGACCGCTTGGACCAGCTACCTATTCACTATCGCTGTCCCACACACGAAATGATGCACAGGTCGAGAATGATCGATTTGAACTAGGGACAGTTGGTTGGCATGTGAATTGGGTGAATGATCTTCCATTCAGTCTTCGAATGACTGGACAATTTACGCATACATCGACACGATCTTTTCCAGAAGGCAGTGGAGGACCACGCTTAGCCATTTTACGCGATACTGAAAAACGAAAGACCTATGAGCTTGTGTCTGGACTTCATCTTGACCATTACCTTACGGATGATTGGCAACAAACAGTCTCAGTCAATCTCTTTCGACGCACTCAGGACAATGACAATCCTGGAGTTTTATCGACCCCCACGATGTTTCAAATACCTCCGAATATATTTGACACGACCTACACTCGAATTCAACCCAATTGGCAACATATGATTAATCTGACTCCCGATTGGTCGTTCGCAGGTGGCATTCAACTCACGACAGAAATTGGTAAACGAAAGGGCATTCAAGAATTGACGGCTCTTGGGGCTCCTGTTGATCAGAGGACGGACTTTCAAAATACTCGATCAACTAGTGCAGTATTCGCGGAATCGTCTGTCACACTGTTTACAGATTTTCAGGTCACCGGTGGTGTTCGGGTGGACATTCCTGAAGGGTTCAGGACTGAAGTCACTCCGCGACTGTCTCTGAGCTACCAGACCACCCCTTCAACGCGTTTTCGTGCCGGCTACGGAGAAGGTTTTAAATTACCAAGCATGACGAGCCTTGGTGATCCCATCATCGGAAATTCTCAGCTCAAGCCAGAAAGCAGTCGAGGATGGGACGTTGGTGTTCAACACAGCGTGGTTAAGGATGCTCTACAAATTGAACTCACCTATTTTCGTAACCGATTTACGAAGTTGATTGATCTGGACCCCTCCCTGGCGAGAATGGGAGTCTTCCGCCTCGTCAACCTCCAAACCGTAAAAACTCATGGCCTTGAATTTTCCACTCACATGACTCCACTGACCGGTTTTTCGGCTAAGGGATTTGTAACGTACCTGGAGACCGATATCCAAGGGACTTCAGACTCGCTTCGTAATCGCCCGAAGTGGAGCGGTGGTGTGATCCTAACGGCTCAACCCTCTCCGCAGTGGTCTGTACGAACCCAAGTCCGAGCCGTCGGAAAACGTTTTGATCTTCAAATTCCTACTCAAGAAGAAAAGGTTGGGGGATATGTCAAAGCAGACCTGACAGTAACCTATCACCCAACCCCAACATGGCATTTATTTGGGATACTTGAAAATTTCACTAATGCTGCCTACGAAGAGTTCCTAGGCTTCCCAGGACCCCGTTTTACTTTCAGATTTGGGCTGGAATATCAACATTATCGCGAATCCAAATAAGTTCCAGTTGAACCAGGCTTGGACACGATCGGTAAGAATAGTGAGCACCGTGACACTCCGCCTAGATTGAAGCATCAAACCAGCTGATATGGGTATCACAGGCGTCCAAGCTTTCAACGTGGTATCACACGCTTCAAGGGTACGGAAATTCATTGAATCGGCGATAAGATGACTCCTCAGGCTCCCTAGGCCTAATTTTTTCTTAAGCCTCCCCTTTTTCCACCGAAACAATAGGTAAGGGTAGTATCCTGACTTTAAAACCGTAGGAGATTAGATTGGTCGACAACAACTCACAAATACGCATGACCTCAAAAAAATTGGGGACAGACTTCAAGAGCAATTCAAACGAAGACTTACCACTGTTTGACCGTTTACGCCAGTCTTTGAGTCTTCCGCCTCTTCCTCCTGTTGCCTCTCAGATCATGAAGATGTGCCGAAATCAGGACACTGAGGTGGAAAAACTAGCAGAGGTTATTAGCCAAGACCCAGCGGTCGTGGCCCGACTCCTTCAGATTGCAAATTCCAGTTATTATGGCGGGGCTCGGCATAAAGTCACGAGCATCGTCCAAGCCGTCACCCTGCTCGGGATGGATGCTGTGGGTTCTTTAGCCTTATCTTTCTGCTTCTACCGATTGTGTCGGGACATGGATCACCCGGAGCGTTCAGGAATGGACCATGTTAAATTCTGGCGTCGCTCAATTATCGCAAGCATCGCCGGTCGAGCATTAGGGCAATGGAAGAAAGTCGGAGACCCTGAACTTGTATTTCTAGCCGCACTCCTACAAGACATCGGACTCTTGGCGTTAAACGGAGTCGAGCCTGAAGTCATGCGGACCCTCACGATGAACGCCAAAGACGACCACACACAGCTCCAGATATTCGAAACAGAGCATTTTGGATGTGATCACGCCAAGGTAGGGAGCTGGGTCGCAGAATCCTGGCAGCTTCCAGAAGAATTTCAAACAGCCATTGCCAATAGCCATCACCCAGGTGACCGAGACGATTACCAAGAAGAGCAAAGAAAGATCGTACGTTGTGTTGCGCTTTCAGGTCGGCTTGCGGATATATGGTGTCGTTCAGATACAGAAAAGGTCGTACACGATGCGACAACAGCGGCGAAAGATTTACTTGACCTGAATCCTGAAGATCTCCAAACCATCTTGACCAAAATTCCCGAGGGTCTTTCTGAAATTGCGAGTTTTTTCCAGGTCCATATCGGAAATGCAGAGGAGATAAATCGGCCACTTCAAACCGCCACGAAAATTCTTCTTTCAGATTCTATCAACGATACTTCGCAAGAAGACACGTGATAAACGTACGCCCTGCCCAAGCTTTATACGGCAACTAACTCTGAAGCAACACAGAGACGATCACGGCCTGTTTCTTTCGCGTGATACAACGCA
The DNA here is from genome assembly GCA_965223675.1 of Nitrospirales bacterium. Taxonomy (GTDB): domain Bacteria; phylum Nitrospirota; class Nitrospiria; order Nitrospirales; family UBA8639; genus JAGQKC01. The sequence goes on from OZ245013.1 coordinate 2,674,264, forward strand.
CGATCTGCGCGTTCGACCCACGACCCAACCGACTCTCCGGGCACAAGTTGCGCTAAACCGATAGAGGCGGTCACCATAATTTCAGTTCCTTCATGTTCAAATGGCTGACTTCTGATGGCTTCCAGTAACCGTTCCGCAATGCGTGTACTGACGTCTAATCCATCGCCTTGCAACAAGACCACCATTTCTTCGCCTCCATAGCGGGCAAGAAAGTCTGACTTTCTTAGAAAGATAGAGACCAATCTGTTGGCGAATTGTTGCAAGACTGCATCTCCTGCTCGATGTCCATACGTATCATTTACGTGCTTGAAATGGTCAATATCAACCATGAATAGGCTTGCCGCTGACCCTGATAGAAAACTGAGACCAACCACATTCTCCAACTGAGTATCTAATGCTGCACGATTGAACAGTTGCGTTAATGGATCTAACTCCATCTGCTTTCGCGCCTGTCCTAATTCAGCCTGTACTTTTTGGAGCTTTGACCCTAATGTTTCGACATCAGCTTTCTGTCGCTCTTTTCTTTCTTCAATCAGTTGACTGAGTGCATGAACCGTCTTCAATAAAGCTCTCTTCATGTCCTCTGCGGAATTCTTTTCTGTCGCAGCTTGCAACCCTCCGATGTGATCGACCATTTGCCGATCGGTCTCCTGATCTTCAATGACAGCTCGACCAATGGTTTGCGTGAATGTGAGAAGAACATCTCGTAGATCTCCCAGGCTTTCAGTCACATATTTTTTTTCATGCTGGCGGTGGGTATTCATGAAACGATTGAGTCCTCCCCAATCTCGCCGACCATCAGTCAATGGCTCAGCGTCATCAGCAACCGAGCTACCCACCAAGACGTGCATGGCCCATCGTTCGAATTCTTTTTCGATATCTTTTGCCTCCAGGTGATCGAGATCAAAGGAATGCCGACCTAATACTCGCATAACTTTCGCTAATGCCTCAGTGCCTTGTTCGCCCTGTTCCTGACGACTTGCAGCAGGTTGTTCATTGACAGAACCATTGTTCGATGTCATCTGACCAGCTTTTTTCTCGCTCCCTGACCATCTTTTAAACATGCACCGTCCTCCTTACGAATCTGAAATATCCTGGTGGCGTTGTAAGCTTCTGCGTATAAGGGATTCGAGGCGAAGGATCGATTAAGGATAATAACATTGCTAGACATCCCTCTTAGTTTTCTATCGGCCAAAACATGAGTTTCTTAATGCCGATTCTGTTAAGATTCGATGTATTCTTCGATTTTTTAGAGAAGCGAACGACCATTCCCTCGTTCATTATCATGTCACCACATTCTTCGATCATCCTTCCTGACTCTTCAGAATCCTCATCAGAAAAAGTGCGGAGTATTACCAGTCCCCAAAATGCCAATTTCAAACGTTGGATGTCGTTGTGTGGAAGCAAGGGCATTGCGAAACATCAGGAATGTCTCGTATCCGGAGAAAAAATTATTCGAGAAATATTGGCTCAACACGCCACCAGATGCCGAGAGTATCTTTATCCCTCCAATACCGAAAATCTCCCTGAATTCCCTGAACACGTCGTCCCCTTCCGACTGACGCATGAACTTTTTCAAAGAATCGATGTTGCTGGAACATCCTTCCCCATTTTAATCTGCCAAGCCCAAGCATTGACCTCCATTAATTTAGCGATGCCGCCAGAAGGCTTAGAGGTCCTCTGTCCCCTAGGTGACCCTATCAATCTAGGGACGGTCATACGCAGTTGTTCTGCGTTTGGCGTCCAAAAACTCATTCTGTTAGACGAAGCAGCCCACCCATTTCACCCCAAGGCCATTCGCGCATCGAGTGGGGCAGTCTTCAATCAAACAATGTTTCAAGGACCGGGGATTCGAGACCTTTTAGATCACGAAACTAATAAGTGGATTGTGTCGTTAGATCTTAACGGCAAGAATCTCTCTACCTGGAACTGGCCCAGAAACATCCGCCTGCTCGTCGGGGAGGAAGGTCTTGGACTCCCGGATGGAAAATTTCAACGCACGCTCACCATTCCTCAAGCAAAAGGCATAGAATCATTAAATGCGGCGATTGCCACGAGCATTGCGTTGTTTGCCTATCGACAACAGTTTCCACTTTCCGCTCCCGTTTAAATCCCAAAGGAAAGACTGATGATTAAAAATGGGCGGTATCGACATTACAAAGGGAAGGACTATCAAGTCATTGGAATTGCACGACACAGTGAGACCGAAGAAGAATTGGTCGTATACCAGGCGCTCTATGGAGATCATGGCCTGTGGGTCAGGCCCACGCACATGTTTGAAGAAGAAGTTGAGAAAGAAGGAACCCGAGTTCCCCGCTTTCAGCATGTTGAAGAAAAATCAGAGACAGACAGTTAAGCAACCCCAACTCATTCAGTGACGAACTAACTTGCGACCTGATCTGCCAAAACTTTTTGAGTTTGCTCTTCTCGAAATGCTTTGAGACGTTCACGAACTCCATCATCTGACAACGCTAAAATGGCCGCTGCCAACAACCCAGCATTCGCTGCGCCGGCCTGACCGATTGCCAGCGTTCCAACCGGAATACCTTTTGGCATTTGAACGATGGACAGTAATGAATCCATACCCTGTAAGGCCTTTGACTGCATGGGCACCCCAAGAACTGGCAGCATCGTTTTTGCCGCAATGACGCCGGCCAAATGGGCGGCTCCTCCAGCTCCCGCGATGATAACCTGAATGCCCCGTTCTTCGGCCTTTCCCACGTAGTCTATTAAAGCATCAGGCGCACGATGCGCGGACAATATTCGCACTTCATACGCAATCTGCAATTTTGCAAGCATTTCACCTGCATGATTCATCGTTTCTAAATCACTTCGACTTCCCATTAAAATTGCCACCCGAGGCGCTGAGCTTTGAGTTTGTTGAGTCATAATTTCCTTCTCACTATAGGTTAATCATAGAGCGAACGACGCAGGGTACTGTACCGCTTCTGGCATGAAAAGTTCTACAGAAAATCAGATTTTTTCTCAAGCGGGCTCCCGAAGCATGTGGAAAAACCTTTTGCCCACCATTTGTGCCCTTTGTAGTGAGCTTTATAAGGTGATGTAGCTGTTATATTCTCAACACTTCACTGACAACACAGCGAGAATTATGGTACACATTTCACCATTAGTCCCTTCATTGATTCATACAACGTTTGTCAGGGGTTCATGTAATTGCACTGAGTTAAAGGAGATTTTTAATGCAAAAAACTGAATTCCGAGTTGGATTTGTCGGAATCGGGCGAATGGGAGCCAACATGGCTCGCCGACTTCATGATCATGGATATACGTTGACTGCGGTCTTTGATGTAGACCACGCTAAAACAACATCTCTCGCGGAAGAACTAGGCTGTGAAGCAGCTACCTCCCCTTCAACCGTTGCCAAAGGGTCTAATACGGTGATTACGGTGGTCAGCGATGATCAAGCCATGCGAGAAATTTTTAAGCCAGATTCGTCAGAAGGCCTTTTAAGCCATGCAGCAGACTGTTTGTTCATCAATTGCGCCACCATCACGCCAACCGTTCACATCGAGATTGAAACATTGATTGAACAACATGGAGGACATAGCCTTGAGACCTGCATGGCCAGCAGCATTACTCAGGCCCGCGAAGGCACACTCTATCTCATGTGTGGGGGAAAACCTGAAGCCTTTGAGCGCGCGACACCACTCCTTCAATCCATGAGTACTGCACTTCGACATGTTGGGCCAGCTGGAGAAGCGGCAAAAGTTAAGGCCCTCGTCAACATGGTGATGAATATCAACACGGCTGGTCTGGCAGAAGGGTTAGGCCTAGGAGAAGCGCTGGGGCTTGATCTGATCATGCTACGGGAAGTATTTGCCCAAACAGGCGCGGCCTCTCGCGTACTTGAAACTGATGGAGATGACATGATCAATCGAGATCATGAATGTTATTTTTCAGCCGCACACGCAGCCAAAGATTCAGGAATCGCGATTGAATTAGGCAAACAAGCAGGTCTCTCGTTGCCTCTCGCCACAGCCACGCAAAAGCGATATCAGCAGTTAGTCAAACTCGGGAAAGGAGACCTCGATAAATCCGCCGTAGCCGAATTAACTTTTCGAGGGCGAGGATAATAATGAAAAAAGACGCTATAGGAATCTTGGCTTCAAACGTTTAAACACACGATTGATTTGCCTTTCAAAGCCCTTGTCTTTAGCTTGCCTCATTTTTACTTGGGCTGAGGCCCAACCAATCGTCCCATAACTCGTCACCCCAAACTCCTTTGCCGTCTCTTGCAACGTCAGATCACAAAGACGTTTGACCAAATGCATGGCAACCTTTCTTGATTCACTTTCATGTCCTCTTCGTCCCACTAAGATTGCAGACGGCTTTACCCCATAAACGTGTCCAACGGCCTTTACCACTTGAGCCACTGAAGGACATACTAGCATTCGTTCATGCCTTGGATGTTCGCGAGATACTTTAATAGTTTTTCGCGCCAATTTCGACCGAAACTTTTCGCTTCCTAACACTGGCTGTTGCCGACTTGCGCTATAAAATTCCTCTAGCTCCTCATCGTTTCCCGATAAGACAAACTTGTGAAAGGCTCGTCGGGAACCGAATTCAGTCAACATGTCTTGAGTCTGTAGCCAGGGAACAGCTGACTGATTACGAAGATATGCAGCATGACTGCTCCAGCGATAGTCCTCAGGCCACCGAACGAGTTTGGCTTCTACCGGATTGAGGTGAATATACCGAATTACGGCAGACAGATATGAATCCGTTTGCACAAGAATTGCTTTATAACGCCCACGAAATAATGGGCCATCTCGGCGGTAGGTACGATTAAATCTTTGGGTGTAAAGCCCGTTAATATGACGCATCACTCGAGCCAGATTGGCAACGGGTGTACGTAGACAAAGATGATAATGATCTCCCATGAGGCAGTACCCAAAAACCTCAATCCTCCAGAGGGCATAAGCATCCCCGACAATATGTAAAAATGCTTCATAGTCCTGCTGGCTGCGAAAAATCCTCTGGCGTGCCAAACCGCGATTCATCACATGATAGACAGCACCAGGGTACACAATGCGAAGGGGACGAGCCATAAAGGAAACCATAACAATACGGATAGAAATAATTCAACAAAAGATTTGACCCTATCTTCCATAGCATTTGCACTTTTCTGTCTCAGGTGTCACAATAGATTACCTCCTCACTTCACCCTGAAACAATTTACACAACGACGGCGAAATCATCTGGCTATATTGCATAAAACATGAGCATCGCTTCAGTAGAGGCACTGTTAAACAAAAGGGGGAATCAACTATGAACCTGGATCTCCGAACCGTAGTTTGGGGTCTGCTTCTTGGCATTGTCTTCGTGAGCGGGTGTGGATATAACGATCTGCAAGCACTTGATGAAGAAACGAATGCCGCATGGAGCGAGGTATTGAATCAATATCAGCGTCGAGCGGACTTGATTCCAAACCTGGTGGCCACGGTCAAGGGCTATGCGTCTCATGAGAAAGAAACGTTAGAAAGTGTGACCAATGCACGATCCCAAGTCGCAGGACTCACAGTGACTCCTGAAGCCCTTAAAGACCCAGCATTATTTCAGAAGTTTCAGCAAGCACAGCAAGGTCTGACTTCCGCACTATCCCGACTGATGGTCGTTGTTGAACGTTATCCCGACTTGAAAGCCAATGAAAATTTTCGAGATTTGCAAAGTCAGTTGGAAGGAACCGAAAACCGCATTACAGTAGCTCGAAAACGCTATATAGAAAAAGTCGCGGAGTATAATAAAGGCGTCAGATTTTTCCCGACTAACTTGACAGCAAAGTATCTTTTAGGGCTTGAAGTCAAAGAAAACTTTTCCGTTGCTGATGAACGTGCCGTCACCACCCCGCCCGAGGTCAAATTCTGATCGGGCGGTCAAAGGTTCGGTGAAAAGATGAAGAGGCCACATTGGCGACTCATCCGACAGGGATGGTGGTGCTTTCTTGGTATTTTTCTATACCTCATCCCCGTATGGGGATTAGACGTTCCTCCCCTTTCCAATCGCGTAGTTGACAGGGCAAAGGTCATTTCAGCATCTGATCGCTCACGACTCGAAACCCTTCTGTCATCTCACGAATCTAAGACATCCAATCAAGTCGTGGTGTTAACACTGCCCTCCCTCAAAGGCGAGCCACTTGAACCATTTTCCCACCGTGTGGCGTCTGAGTGGAAGCTCGGGCAAAAAGGTACAGACAATGGAGTACTGCTCCTAGTAGCCATCAAGGAGCGAAAAATTCGAATTGAGGTAGGGTACGGATTAGAGGGGACACTTACCGATGCGAGAAGTGCCCAAATTATCAGACATGAACTTGTTCCACGGTTTCGGGACGGAGACTTTTCAGATGGAATCGTTGCTGGTGTACAAGCCATTCTTGCGACAATTGAAGGCACGTATACTGTAACGACTTCGGTTCCTTCCTCAGCTGATAAAGGTCTGGGATTTTGGGATAGTTTTTTTATCGCTGTGATGATTGGAACATTTATCGGTTTGTTTTTAGGGTCCCGACGACGATTAAACGGTAGCGTGATAGGAACACTCATTTCTTTTCTCATTGCCTTTCCTGCGGCATTGTGGCTTGGATTGTTAGCGGGTGGCGTGACTTCTCTACTCGTGAGTGCCTTCAATAATGCTGGAAGAGGGTCTCCACAAGATGAGTATTTGGGGGACTCCGGTATGGGTTGGCCAGGGCAGTCCTGGCCAGTGGGACGATCTGGTGGTTTTGGTGGAGGATTTGGGGGAAGTGGCGGGTTTGGCGGCGGTGGCGGAAGCTTTGGTGGGGGTGGAGCGTCAGGAGGATGGTAACTCAAGATGACGTTTACTGAGAAAGACCACGAGCAAATTTGCGACGCAGTCACAAAGGCTGAACGCGGCACACGAGGGGAAATTGTTCCCATGATCGTGGATCGATCTGCCCGCTATCGCGAGGTTCGATATCGCAGTGGAATCGGCATAGCGTTTTTGACATTAACTATTCTGTTAACAATGGAACTCGAGTGGATGTTATGGGGATGGCATCCTTTGAACGCCGGCTGGCTACTGCTGTTCGTCGTTGTAGCATATGCATTTGGATATTGGCTTGGAACCGTTCCCTTGGTAATACGATTACTGACATCAGACGATCGGTTGGCTTATAAAGTCAGTCTTCGAGCACATCAAGCGTTCCTCGAACATGGTCTTCACAGGACAGAACTTGGGACGGGCGTGTTAATCCTCGTATCCTTACTTGAGCATCGCATTGAAGTGTTAACAGACCGGCCAATTCTTGACCGTGTCCCACAAGAACGTTGGAACAGGATGGTCTCACTCATTCGGGAGGGGTTTCAGAAAGGCAAGCCTGTAGAATCGCTCTGTGACTCCATCGCTCTGTGTGGTGATGTTCTGTCAGAAGTTTTCCCCATCAATCCAGATGAGTCAAATCCTAATGAGTTACCGAATACACTTCTTCGTTAAAAATGGCAGACTGATCAATATCCCTGCTTTTTAAGAATAATAGAATAAGTGATCAATTCAGAAGATACAGGGCCGGCTAAACAGGGTGGAAGTTCGTTGCACAGGCCCCAACTCAAGTTTTGGAATCATCCTGCCAATCCCCAAACGTTTGGCGGCAAGTGGTGTCCTTGAACTAAGACCTCGATTTGACAGCGTAGAGGTGGTGGTGTGATCGACGAGTGGACTCAGGAGAAACCCTCCCGGCTCTCGCGTCACCTTGCCCCGATGTAGGACAAAGCTGCTGAAACTCCCATCTTTTTGCGCAAAACAGTGTTCGCTATAGAGCGATGACACTTTCAGAACCTCATCCGGCAGCGGCACAATCGTCCCACTGAGATTGACAAGGGGGGCCTGCACATTCACAGTTCCACTCCCCCCAAACTGGGACCCTACATCCAGCACTGTTCGGGTATCGATGAACACGGCTTCATCGGCACTAATACTGATCGTTCCGCCAGAACCCGCCGTTGCCGTCGACTGAATCGTGCTGTTATGCACGGCCACGAATTGAGGGTCAAGCTTAATGTTGCCCCCGCGTGTATCAGGCCCACCGGCCACATCACTCTTCAGCGTACTGTCCACAACCTGAATCAAAGATTGCGCGTTCAAACTCAAGTCACCGCCTTGGTTATCGCCTTCCGCTTGCAGTGCTGAAGTTGTCAGGACACTATCTGTCACTCGTAGTGAGTCCTCGGCATTCAGAGTCACATTTCCAGAGGGAGCTGTCCCCAAACTTTCAGCCGTTATTGTCGTTTCCCCTTGGATGACGATGTCAGACTCACTCTTCACTGCAATACTTGCAACGTTGGCATCCGGGTTGTTCGGTGCATTATTCACATTAGTGGATAAACTCGAATTGGTAAAGACGATATCATCGGCACCCACTATCTGAATGGTCCCGCCTTGCCCATCTCCACGAAAAGGCAACTGAGCAGTGGGCAATGGAATTTCTGGATCTTCGGCCACGGCCGTACTGAGTTTGGTATCGGTCACAGTGATAGGTCCCGGCACGGGCGTAGGGGCTTCGGAGGTCGACCCCAGTCCACCTATCGTAATTCGACCTGCATCGCCAGATCCTGGATTCGGATTGGTACTAAGACTGACAAACTCCGCATTCACAGCAACAAGTTCCCCAACTTCGAAAACAATGTTGCCCGCATTACCTGTGCCTGATGTCGAAGCTTCAATTTTAGGAAACCGATCATCAATAAGTAGCGCTTTCTTCGATATCGTGGCGTTGATATTACCCGCATCGCGAGATCCAGTGGTCGCAGCTTTAAATCCTCCCACCCCCATAGTCAAGTTGGGAGTAACTACAGTTACCCCCGCAACTACTGTATCTTTTGCGTTTTGACGATTGTGAACGGTCGCGATAAGGTTCGTCCCCTGTAGGAGAATGGATTCACTCGCCATCACCTTGATTTGTCCGCCTTTTCCGTCTCCTTTGAACTCTGAAAAAGGCTTTCCAAAACCATTTGGAGGAATAATCTCTGTCGTGACTCGTGCATCACTCGGGAAAGAAATTGTCCTCGCAGCACTGCCTTCTCCTGCAAGCCCTTGAATAGTGATATTACCTGCGTCGCCTCCACCCGCTTCAGGACTACGACTTCGACTGCCCAGAAAAGAGTCGGGCGCCGTGAGTTTCTCTACATTAAAGGTAATATTGCCAGCATCCCCTATGCCGTTCGTGTCAGCTCGAACACCCGTTGAATTTAGCGCGAAATTTTTAGATGTAATGAGAATGTCCCCACCACCCTCTTTGCCTGCAGCAATAATCGTATCGACTTGAGAATCTGTCAATATAATCTGCTCGGATGGACGATGTGCTCCTTGAACAGGAAGACCTTCTATCGTGATCTTCCCAGAACTCCCGCTGTCGGTAGGCTTTCCTGTACTGAGACTAAGGATCTCGGTATTGGCAGCTTCTAAGGTTTCCACGTTGAGCACAATGTTCCCGGCGTTGCCCGTATTAGAGGTGGATGCTTCAATTTTGGGATTCTTTACTCTCAGTTTAACTCCTGTGTTCAGAGGACCAACCCCACTCGCTAGCTTGGGAGTTCTCAAGAGAATACTTCCGGCATTGCCTAGCCCGAGCGCATTACTCGTGATGCGAGAGTTATTATTGAGTGAAATTTCCCTTTCTGTTTGAATGTCGATTCCAAGGCGAGCCCCATTGACATCACCCGTACTCACGGAAATCTCAGCGTCATCCATGACCAAGCGCCCACCGCGAATCACTACCGTTCCTCCCTGTGCTCCACTCGTTGTGAGTTGTGTGTTTTCAGACAGCGTAACATCCCCAAGGCCCGTAATGGTGTTTATTTCCGCCTCTCGCATGTCAACAGGAACTTCAAGCACCGACTTTACACTTGCGACCGTGATCACACCTCCTTCTGCTGCAAGTCGTGAAGACCGAGACTCGTTCCCTAGTTCTCGAGCGTTCATCGTGACATCACCCCCAACCACCGAAATTATATTGCCTGTAGTCACCTGAAGATTCGAACCTTCAAACGTTATAGAACCAGGAGCCTGGCTTGTGAAGTTCATAGTTATTGGCTTGTTCAAGAAGCCAAAATCTTCTCGTGGAGCGACTGTCAAGATACTATCGACCTGATCATCCAAATTTGCATCAGCATAGAACGAGGCACCGTCCTCAAAGCGAAGAAAATTGGCTGTACTCACATGAAACGAACCTGTAAGATCAAGTTTGGCTTCTGGGCCAAACACTACCCCCGCCGGATTCAGAAAAAACAAGTTGGCGCCTTCAATCGTCGAGCGGAGAGTCCCGTCGATCTCTGACGGGATTCCTCCCGTCACTCGGCTTAGAATATTGGCAATCGTGGCAGGACCATTGAAACTGGCAACATCCCCAGCTCCCAAATCAAATTGACCGAAGCTGTGAAATTGGTTACGGCCCTTGATAGTCCCTGCTTCAATATCATGAATATTACCCATCTTGGTCACGGTGGTATGAGTTGGGAGGTTAGAATCGGGAATGATCGTGGTCGTGACCTGAGCATACGCGGATGCCGAGAGGACCGTCGTAGAAAGCACAACGATCAGTGCGGTCAGGACAACGAATCGTACACGACGATCATCACCCACCACCAGCGCCAGTCCTTGGAGCAAGAACCCATAGTCCATAGCTTTCCATCCTGGAGTCGGTTGGTTACTTTTTCTTCATTCTATTTTTCGATATCAACGATACTGTATGCATGACTAAATGTAAATGCGGCCTTACTTACGAAGTTAATACATAATTGACAAGCCTCCCAGAAGTTAAAAAACGACTCATTACCATAACAGTCTTTTGTGACTTCAACGAGAAGACAGCTCTCTTCATGAAAGTATTTAAGTTGTGAGTTTACGAATTCTCACGTTCTTATTGTTACGGTAAGTCACAAACTCATCATAAAACTGAAGTCAATGCTGTCAAAATCATGTTTTCTATTTCCCAAGTTGACCATCTTCTCGGACTTGGCGTAGACTTGGAGTTTCATTGAAGGAGCAGGAAATTTCCGAATCACGTGAACCCTTATTTGACAGGAAATACCACCCCTCTCTAAAGAGGATTTATCCATCAACTTTATACAAGCGAGGCATGTTATGGCACTGCGGCTAGGCGATGAGGCTCCGAATTTTACAGCAGAGACTACGGAAGGGACCGTCAATTTTCATGAATGGCTGGGCGATGGTTGGGGGATTCTCTTCTCTCACCCAAAAGATTTTACTCCTGTTTGCACCACCGAGCTCGGTGCCGTGGCAAAAATCAATAATGAGTTCAAGAAAAGAAATGTCAAAGTATTAGCGATTAGTGTTGATCCACTTGATTCCCACAAGGGGTGGATTAACGATATCAATGAAACTCAAAGCTGCACCGTCGGTTACCCCATTATCGCAGACCCTGAAAAAAAGGTGGCGAATCTCTATGACATGATACATCCCAATGCCTTAGATAATATGACAGTCCGGTCGGTCTTTATTATTGGACCAGACAAAAAAATAAAATTAACACTCACTTATCCAGCTTCTTGTGGACGTAATTTTGATGAATTGCTTCGTGTGGTTGACTCTCTTCAATTAACCGCGCAACATAAAGTCGCGACGCCTGCCAATTGGAAAGATGGAGAAGATTGTATTATTACTCCTGCCGTAACCGATGCGGAAGTTCCCACGCTCTTCCCCAAGGGCCATCGCGTCGTAAAACCCTACCTTCGATACACACCGCAACCGAATAAATAAGAGAACGATAAAAGGTCAGATACAAAAAGAGCCGCTTGTAAGCGGCTCTTTTTGTTTGTCCCTAAGAACATTGACTTAAGAGAACTGTGAAAAGAGGGATGTTCAAAAAGGCCTGGGCAGCAAGGCCGCAGCTGATTTGGCGAACGGAGCGTACAAGTAGGTACGTGAGCACGACACTCTCGCAAAATCTCTGCAAAATCTACTGAATCACCTTACTCACACTTCGCTGATTCCCCTTCAGAAAACAGCGTGGTGTTTGGATAGCGAGAGGGCGAGAATACCATTGGCGGTCTTTTTCAACATTCCTCAATTTATTGTTGGTGGGTTTCGAACAGAGAGACGTTCATCTGATAGACGCGTCGACACAGGCGACATCGAAATTCCACAGAATCTGATTCTGCGCTCACTTGACTCACACGCAAATCAACAGCATGGTCCGCCATACATTGCTCTAGACTCTGTGCGGCACCAACTTCCGAAAATGGTTCTTCTCCAATTTGACTTTGACACACGACAATCTGAAGACGGTGTCGCATATTGCAATTGGTACACAAAATACCGACTTTTTCTGGAAGCGCAACCATCTTGACGCTCAAAGACAAGGGATGTACGGCAAAACATTGCTGAATAAATGCAGGGCTCTTAAAGACTGGCATATGCTAAGATTTCATTCTTGGGGGATGCTGAAGAATCCTGTCCACATAACGAGTCTAACGTTCAAAGTCTCAAGTTAATATATGGGTCTGTTGAAAAAAGCCGTCAGCGGCGTTCTCCCCAATTTTCGGTGCTCACGTAATGCCAGTACGCTCCGCGCCAAAAATTGGCTGCGGCCTTGCTGAACGGACTTTTTTGACCAGACCAGAGGCCTTTGATCATCAAAAGTTTCCTAGCCAAATATGGCCTTTGATATCGTCATTATTCAACAGTTAATATATTGTCAATTGCCTTTTAATATTGAATTTTCCACATGAACCCTTGTGGGGCTCACTGCACTTTTGGACTTCCAAACGGATCCTTTGGTTTTTTGAGTTTGCAGAACTCACGAGTCCACTCTCGAAGGACGCGTTCCTCATCAAACGTCAGTTCATACCGCAAACAGACAATACGCTCACGCGGTGCGCCTCCTTGCTCACCCTTTCCTACAAGGGTGGCCAATGCATCTCCAACATCCGCTACGCCAGAGCCAAAGCCTTTTAATCCTGAAGGATCAAGCTCACCTTCTGGGATGGCGACTCGATAGACCCATGTGGTCTTCTTGTCCAGGAGTGAATTATCGACGATATGTGGTTTGCCAAACTTTTCACGAACTTCGAATTGCGTCAATTCGTCTACACCACCATCAAAATATCGATCTCTCCAATGCGTACAACTCAGAAGCAAGAATCCGATCACGATCAGAAGACTATAGTTCACGGCGTCTGCCCAAACTCGATGATTAAAGAACATACGTTTTGCCAGTCTTCCGTTACGGCTTTGGCCCTTTCTTGCTCTCCGTCGCTCGCATGAATGTTCGGATCAACGCAAACAATTGAGCAATCATTCCGGTGACAATAAGCCCTAATGCCGTGGACAACCAGATAGACTCGGGATGATCCAAACCATGCATTCCTAAGACAAATCCTAGAGCAATGCAAATAATTCCAACAGATCGTGCGATAAGAATTTCCGGTCGTTGTCCAAGCATACTATCAGCTCTCTCAACAGAAAAATCGATTATCCTTTGGTTAATTTTCGATAGCGAATTCGATGGGGACGTTCAGCAGATTTGCCCAAACGTTTTTTTCGATCAGTCTCGTAGTCACTATAGTTGCCTCCATACCAAACCACCTGGCTATCTCCTTCAAATGCCAGGATATGCGTGGCGATTCGATCGAGAAACCATCGATCATGACTCGTGACCACGGCACAACCGCCAAATTGCTCTAAACCTTCCTCTAGGGCGCGCAGGGTGTTCACATCAAGATCGTTCGTCGGCTCATCTAACAACAAGACGTTTGCACCTTCTCTTAGCATCCTAGCGAGATGCACACGGTTGCGTTCCCCTCCCGAGAGATCCTTCACCTTCTTCTGCTGATCAGAACCTGCGAAGTTAAATCGCGACACATATCCGCGTGAGTTGACTTCGGCTTTACCCAACGTAATGGTTTCGTGATCGTCTGAAATAATTTCCCAAACTGTTCGATTTCCATCAAGCGTTCGGTCTTGATCGACATACCCGAGTTTCACGGTTTCACCTACAGTAAATTCGCCTGCGTCCGGTTTTTCAGCTCCCATAATGATTCGAAACAACGTCGTCTTTCCAGCACCATTCGGACCAATGACCCCAACGATTCCTCCACGAGGCAAATTGAATGATAGATTTTCGAATAGCACTTTTTCTCCAAAGGATTTAGAGAGTCCCTTGGCTTCGAAGACCACATCTCCCAACCGAGGGCCAGGGGGAATATAAATTTCTAAATCTTGACTTTGTCGATCGTGCTCCTCACTCACGAGCTCCTCATAGCGGGTGACCCGAGCTTTTCCCTTCGCTTGCCGTCCTTTGGGAGACATACGAATCCATTCCAACTCACGTTCAAGAGTTTTTCGTCGTTTGGATTCAGATTTTTCTTCTTTTTCTAGTCGAGTTTGCTTCTGCTCAAGCCAGGATGAATAGTTTCCTTGAAAAGGAATCCCCTGCCCACGATCTAATTCCAAGATCCATCCAGCGACATTATCCAGAAAATAACGATCGTGAGTCACAGCAATGACTGTTCCCTTATATTGTTGCAAATGCTGCTCTAACCATTGCACGGATTCGGCATCGAGATGGTTCGTCGGTTCATCCAAGAGTAAAATATCAGGCTCTTGGATCATGAGGCGGCAGAGTGCTACACGGCGACGCTCTCCGCCGGAGAGATTATCCACGACCGTATCAGATGGAGGACACCGAAGCGCATCCATGGCGACTTCGAGTTCATGTTCAAGCTCCCAGCCATTCGCAGCTTCGATCTTTTCTTGCAATTGCGCTTGCTTATCGATTAATTTCTCCATGTCTTCAGGAGAAAGCTCTTCAGCAAATCGATTGCTCACTTCTTCATATTCGCGCAAAAGACCAATGAGTTCTGCCCGCCCCTCTTCAACCACTTCTTTGACCGTTTTGCCAGCTTCAAGTTGAGGTTCTTGTTCGAGTAATCCGACGGAATACCCTTTGGAGAAGGTGATCTCACCCAGATAATCTTTATCAACGCCAGCAATAATGCGCAGAAGACTACTTTTTCCCGATCCATTCAGTCCTAAGACCCCAATTTTCGCTCCGTAATAAAAAGACAAATAAATGTCCTTGAGAACCTGTTTTTTGGGTGGATGTACACGTCCAACACCAATAAGCGAAAATATGACCTGCTTGTCGTCTGTGCTCATAGCCGGCTGTTCCTTTGGTGATTAGTGAAGAAGAACGACAAAGAATTCGGCTTGGGAACCCAACCTTACCAAAGGCTATGGCTGCTCCACAATCACGATGATTCTCCCCTAAAAAGTTCGATCGTGACCAAGGACACTCATGTATGGTACATCAGAAGAGCGCCAAGAGAAATGAAGAATCAACATACCCTCTTGACCATATGAGTTTCGTCCGATAAATAAAACTATGCCAGTACCCTCCATTAATTTTTGCAGTGAATGTGGCACAAGGGTTGAACAAAAAATTCCTCCGGGTGAGGATCGACTGCGAGCCGTTTGTCCGTCTTGTCAAACGATTCACTACCAAAACCCTAAAATCGTCGCGGGCTGTATTCCTGAATGGGAGGGACAGATTCTCTTATGTCGTCGAGCCATAGAACCTCGCTTAGGATTTTGGACATTCCCAGCAGGTTTTATGGAAATGGGTGAAAGTACCGAAGAAGCTGCATCCAGAGAAACATTAGAGGAAGCCAAGGCCGACGTTCGCATTACATCTTTGTATGCGGTTTACTCGTTAAGCCATGTGGATCAAGTCTACACTATCTATCGAGGAGAGCTTCGACAATGTGAGTTTGGCGCTGGAGAAGAGAGTCTGGAAGTGGAATTAGTCTCTCTTGATAAGATTCCTTGGGAACATTTAGCCTTTCCGGTGATTCGTGAAACACTCACCCAATATGTCCATGATCGCGAACAAAATACCTTTGGTGTGCACTTCGGTTCGATCGCACCCATGACGCAAAATCCTGTATAAACATCGTTACCTAGCATTAAACAGTTTTCAAACAGCTTTCCGCGGATTCTTATCGTAAAATCCATGTTGCTGTTCAAGCTCAAGCAATGATTGCTTAATTGGCAACCCGCCTCCAAACCCTACTAGCTTTCCGTTCGCCCCAATCACCCGATGGCAGGGAACAATAATGGAAATGGGATTTTGACCATTTGCAGCCCCCACCGCCCGTGAAGCATTGGGCTTTCCAATCTGTTTTGCAATATCACCGTACGAAACCGTTTTCCCATACGGAATTGTTCGAAGGGCTTTCCAGACCTTCTGCTGAAAATCTGTTCCTTTCAGAGAACAGGTGACAGAAAACTGTTTTAGTCTGCCATCGAAATAGTCTTCCAATTGAGAGATAATATGACGAAAGGGTCGTCGGTTATTCTTCCATCCTGCTTCGATAGGTTGAGGATGTTTGCCATCCTGAAACTGAAGCTGCTGTAATCCGTCAACATCCCCCACTAACAACAATTTGCCGACCGGACTCTGTAAAACATAATAAAACATTTTTCTCTCCTTCCCGGGCATTAACGCTTCTCTTCTAACGAAAGGTTGGACAATTCACGCTGTCGTTCCTTCACAAGTTTCTTGCGAATCTGAAGCGGGTCAAGAAAATCTCGTTCAGATGGGGATTTTGGCAGTGACAGCAAATTCAATATCCCCGTTTCCTGAACTTTTTTATCCAATCCAGCGCCCCGCCATGGATTATACAACGGGTCTCCAACCAAGACCATTCGCCAACTAAGATAGCGCGATGAGAGATAATACGCTTCGACGAGCGAATAGCGTCCTGTCAACAATAAACCAAAAAACTCGGTCGGCAAGGGAAACGCATCAAGATAAGGTTCTCTGACTGGGCCAAGAGTCACGGTAATCCCTCGTTCTAATGCATTTTTACACCACCCTCGTTCCTTTGGATTATGGAGGCTGGCAGCTTCACCGGAAGCAATGTGATAGCCGATAGAACCAGGATTAAATGAAAAGGCATCTTCATAATGCCGAAGACGATACCAGCCGACATAGAGCCCAACATCCGGGGCTTCACCTGGCTGACTAAATCGTTTTTTTGTGTTGTCGAGCACCACTTCGTAGGAAGAAATTTTCCGCACCGCATCACTGAGCGTCCGAATACTTCGATCATAATGTCCGTAGCTCAATAATCGCTTGGAATCTTTTCCTCGCGCATCAAAATAGGCTTTTCCTGCCAATCCGGTTTGCTCGGCTAGGATCGCATGGTCAATCAGCTGTTTGGCTAAGCCTGGAGTCGGTGCGTCAATACGACTCACCAGCGTAACGGGAAGACGCAACGCCTGTTCCTGAGATCGTTCGGAATACCAAGCATACAAAGGATTGGGCAGTTTCCCCGCAGGGTGCGTGAAGGACCGATCCCACCACAGTACACTCAATTCACTATCAACACTCGCATCCGCATACGCGAAGCTAAATCGCTGTATTTCCTGATTGGCAAAACGAAGCACGCCACTCACCCCAAAATGTTCTTGAACGATTTGATAGGCATATTCTCGACCTTTGTCAGACGGAACGTCGAGCAACAATGCAATGCGGCGTTCAGCCGAGCGAAGCTGAGCACGAATTTTGGTCAGCGGTGCATACGTTAATGTCGCAGTCTTTTCTGAGGCATTGCGTAGGATCTGAGCTTTTCCTGCTAAGCCATTGACTTGCTGAATAGCTTGTATCAGAGCACCGTCATGTACCCTCCTGCTATCAGAATCTTCGACTTCTCTAATGCGACGATTGGCTTGCTCGATGGCTTGATTGACTTGCTGAATTAATGAGTCCATCGCCTGTTGGTCTATGTCGTATGCACTCAACTGAGATGACGATTTAGAGGGCACAGGTGTTGATTGCGAATCCTGAGTGGCAATGTGTTCGATATCATGTTTAAGCTCTTGTAGAAATTCCGCAGATGATTTCCGCCATGCCTTCGCATCTTCTAACCAAATCTTCTCTTGTGACGAAGGACTTGGCGCTTTGACACGAAGGGGAATCCCATACGTTGTCACAAGCACTCGAACTTTGGAAGTAAGTTCCTTCGCTTGTAGCACTTCTCGAATGGGCTGCATGATGGACTGTTCATACTCGTCTCGACTGATGATTTCTTTTGTCGTGGTATCCAATTCTAAGATGCGTGATTCCGGAATGCCTCGTTTTTTGGCATAATGTCTTCCGACAGATCTACTTTCATGACTATTCTCATTGACAAGGATTACGATCTGCTTCGGGCTCAATTCCCCAAAAACAAGATCCTGGGAAAGAGCCACCACTAAACAGGTAAATAAACCTACCCACAATTTTTTGGGACAAATTGGCATCACACCCTCTTATGCTCGACACTATATATCGAGTGTTTTCGCTAGCTACCATATCACAATATCTGTGTAACATTTTAATTGCTGGCACTTACTTAGACCTGACTGCCTATAGATACCCACGCCCTTTCAGGCATAGATAAACGTTAGTCAAGAAAGCTTTTGTCGTATGGGATAAGAGTCTTTGTTATTTCTGGCATGAACGATGAGGTAGGTAGGCGGTATGACAGCTCTTCTCAGGACGGAACAACGAGTAACATCACAATGATTTCATGAGGTAGGACACCACAGGATGCTTACACATTGGGCACAACTTGAACATCTGTTCGGCCAAAATCATTCCCTTTAAAGAGTAGCGGTTCACCACTAAACTGTGCGAGCGCATAGGCGGCACAATCTCCTAAATTCAACCCAGCCGGATGGCTACCTTTTCCAAACTGGCGATAGGCCTCTCGAGCAAGTTCCACATGTTCAGAGGTAAATGGAATAGTATCTATTCGACATCGATGCAACAATAAATCAAGTTCTCTTCCCCCTGCCGGCCCATATCGTGCTTCGACCACGATCCCTGTTTCCAATACGGATACAGCGCTTACTAGACGCTTAGGATCTTTCGCTATTGCTTCAGCTATCGCGCGTGCTTCAGGTTCCATCATCAACACGGCAATCAACGCTGACGAATCAATAACCATTTGTCTTAGCTAAACGACCCAATGTTCGAATACCCTAGTATTTCATTGGGTGTGCGAGAATCCAGAACCGGCAACGTACTGCAGCGGGCAGAAATATTCATAATCTCAGTAACAAGATCAGGACTGGCTCTGCACCCTTCCAGACGTTCCAACCGATCTTCCAAGGCATGAATAACCGCATCAGTTATCGTCTCTCCAGTTTTTTCTGCTACCTGATTTGCTAGGAGTTCAGCTCGTGGATTTTTTATATTGATAGCCATTACAGATTCATCCTATTTTTCTTTAATATACCATTCTACTATAATTCTGACAACATCTTTTAAAGATTACGAGTGCTAAGATATTGATAAAAAATAACTTTATGACTTCAGAGTGAAATTGTAAAATGGTCATGTCTAATCTCATAACAACTTTTCGCCAGTTATTCTTGACAAATATTTAATTATAATGTAACCAATGGATACAAATAAACATGATTTTTGAAGCTATTTCAAGGGTTGTTCAAACCTCTACTGCCTTTTGCAAAAGGGCTTGCTCAATCAATGGATCGTCAAATTGTCTGCTTCTCAATTCCGACTTTTTCAATCTCCCTTGCGCGCCTAAAAAATTCTTCTCTACAAGAACGCCCGGTGGCCGTTGCCGTTTCACACGCCCCTCGATCACTCATTACTGAAGTTTCCACAGAGGCACAGCAAGATGGCGTCTTACCAGGCTTGCATGTGACCCATGCTCTCCAACGATGCCCATCACTACAAATTCTGTCTCCACGTACAGCTCACGTCCATCGAGCCCATCATGCGCTCGTAAGCACCATCCAACAATTTTCTCCCGTGTGGGAACCAATTAGCCCAGGACACTTTTATTTTGATCTCACTGGCACCACGCGGCTCTTCGGACTGGCTTGCGATACCACTATGCGAATCAAGCGAGAAATCAGGCAGCAATACGGACTTGTCAGCGTGGCTGGACTTGCGTGTAATAAACTCGTTTCGCGCATTGCCTCAACGGTTGTCGGTCCTCCACAACTGTGTGACATCCATCCCGGCTCCGAAGAAATGTTTCTGGCTCCCCTCCCTATTCATGTCTTACCACTTGGTTCTGATCAGTCAAAAACCCTGTTGCCGGTCTTAGCGGATTTAAATATTCAGACACTCAAAGATCTCGCAAGCATTAAACTCACCCATCTTGAAATGGTGTTAGGGCAGCACGCTCGACCTCTTCATACATGGGCACATGGGACCGATCCATCCCCCGTCTTATGCCCTCTTCAACACCCACACATCGAAGCAACGATCAAACTGAAAGCTGATGAGATCGATATCCATCGACTTCATGGTGTTTTGTATGAGCTCCTTGAACGAGTCTGTCAGCAGCTACGAGATCAGAAACGAGTTTGCCACTCGATCAGAGTCGGATTCCAGTATCGTGACGGACTGGAAATAACAACGGCTCAGGTCGTGAGACCAGGGACCTATTGGGAAACTGAACTTATGCCGTACGCGAAGAAACTGTTTACGCGAAGCTTCCAGCGTCGAGTCCGAGTGAATCAGCTCACCATACGCGCTGAACAATTCACTTCCTCTATCCAGCAAGGCGGGCTGTTTCCCGAAGAGCCATTCGCAAAACTCTTTTCGCCCAAGAAAGCCCACAGGATTACGCTCGCTCTGGATGATATTCGAAAACGATTTGGTCCTCAGGCAATTTGGTGGGGAAAGACTCATGGGCATCTCTAAAAACCGTCCTTTTCCGCGATTGCAGCGTCAGCCCCATGCTCAAATCCTCATGTATTGGCCTCGAGCCGATTGGTTCCACTTCCGATGCTTGAGATGGGTGATGACGCGGTGTTAGTCCATTTAGCTGAATTGCAAGGCATGTTGATTCGCTCGGGACACTGCGGTTTTGTGCGCGCGGCTTCCTTGCTCTCACAGAAAAATCCTGGTTTGTAGAAGTAGCCACATGACACTCTTTGTTCATCTTCACGTTCATTCTAACTATTCGCCGATGTTAGGAGTTTCTTCATTGGATGAGTTATGTGCGGCCGCACATGCTCATGGAGCCGATACCCTTGGTTTAACAGACACTAATGGGTTGTATGGAGCTATTCGATTCGTAGAAGAGGCTAAGCGGACAGGGCTCAAGCCAATTCTTGGGGCTGAGCTGACTCACCAGCATCACCGTGCCACATTACTGACAACCTCCACGACTGGATACACAAATCTTTGTCGACTACTGTCAGCTCGTCATTGCGATGATGAGTTTGATTTTATTGAAGCTGTGAACCACCATCGCCATGACCTGATCGTATTATCTGACGATATCCCTGCGCTGACGGCATGGAAAAAACGGAAGCAGAAGAACATCTACGTCGAACTGACGCCAGGTGCGATGATGCATCAAGCCGTGGCATTTAGCCGACGCTCAGGCATTCCACCCGTCGCGACCAATCGTGTGCATTTTGTTCAACCTGAACAATTGCATCTTCATCGTGTATTACGAGCGATCGCATTGAAGACCACTCTTTCACAGTTGTCACCAAATGCATGTTGTTCTCCGAACCATTGGCTCGCACCAGCTTCGGTTCTGGAACCGCACTATACTCATATTCCTCACGCACTACTCAATACACGCCGTATTGCCGACCTCTGTTACACGGAGTGGAACTTCAAGAACACGGTAACTCAAGCCTTTCATTCTTTTGCTGATGAAAACACATTCTCCATCTTAGAAGAGAAAACCTACAAAGGTGCTCGACAACGATACGGAAAGATTTATGGAGAAATAGAAAAACGGATCAACGATGAACTGAGCGTGATCCATTCCAAAGGCTTTGCAATGTGGTTCTTAATTGTTCAAGACATTGTTCAGCAAGCGCCACGAACGTGCGGGCGCGGATCTGCAGCCGCCTCAATCGTCTCCTATTGCTTGGGCATTACGCATGTTGACCCGATTCGTCACAACTTATTTTTTGAACGGTTTTTGAATGCTGGACGGCAGAATCCACCAGACATCGACATTGATTTTCCATGGGATGAACGGGATCGCATCCTGGACTACATTTTCGCGAAGTACGGCACTCATCGCACCGCGATGGTGGCAAACCACAATACGCTCGGCTTTCGCGCAGCGATACGTGAAGTCGCCAAAGTGTATGGCATGTCTCCCACTGAACTCAATCGATTCATGCCACGACTCGTACGCCAAGTAGAATTTCACGAACCTCCCACCAAACTCACCTTAACCTCCTGGACAGAAAACATTTGTCAAGCCATGGGGATGATTGAACCGTGGCCAGAAATTATTTCTGTTGCACTTCGACTCGAAGGATGTCTTCAGCATCTCGGCGTGCACTGTGGTGGCGTCATTATTGCTCCTGATGAAATTCAACGTTACGTCCCCATCCAAGTTTCAACCAAAGGCGTCCCTGTCATCCAATGGGAGAAAGATCAAGCCGAAGATGCCGGGCTGGTCAAGCTCGACATCTTAGGCAATCGTTCGCTTGCCGTGATTCGAGATGCGCTTGATGCTGTCGCTGATCATACAGGGCATCACCTTGATACGACCTCTTGGGACCCCATCTCTGACAAACAGACTCAAGAGCTGATTCGTCAAGGTGATTCGATTGGCTGCTTTTACATCGAGTCGCCGGCCACACGCCTTTTGCTCAAAAAACTCTGGACAGCTCTAGCTAAAAAGCAGCCGACAGACTTGGAGATTTTCGAATATTTAGTCATGGTGTCTTCTCTGGTCCGTCCTGCCGGGAACCCTTATAGTCGTGACTTTGTGCTACGCGCGCATGGTAAGACCCATCAACCTGTTCATGAAAAATTTGAGAAAGTATTGACCGAAACCCACGGCATTATGGTGTACCAGGAAGACGTGACAAGGGTGGCCATGGCAGTGGCAGGTTTTTCAGTAGAAGACGCCGACCAACTGAGAAAAGTCTTGAGCAAAAAACACAAGGAACGACAACTTCAGGATTATAAAATGCAATTCTATCATGGAGCTTTAGCCAAAGAAGCATCAGAACAGGCCATAATCATTATGTGGAATATGATCATGAGCTTTGCGGGATACAGTTTCTGTAAGCCTCATTCCGCATCCTACGCACAGGTGTCGTATCAATCCGCATACCTTAGAGCCCATTATCCTGCAGAATTCATGGCAGCCGTGGTCAGCAATCAAGGCGGATTCTACACTCCATTCGTATATCTCTCAGAAGCCCATCGTATGGGACTGACAATCTTACCGCCAGATATTAATGCGAGTGATTGGAAATACACCGGAACCGGGAATGCTA
Organism: Nitrospirales bacterium; assembly: GCA_965223675.1. GTDB lineage: Bacteria > Nitrospirota > Nitrospiria > Nitrospirales > UBA8639 > JAGQKC01. Next base: position 2,697,547 of record OZ245013.1, read on the forward strand.
TACGCATGGGATTCATGCAGATAAAAGGTTTGAGAGTTGAGTATATTGAACACATTCTTGATGAACGTGCCAGATGTGGCCCATTTCGATCGTTCCAAGATTTTTTGAACCGTACGAAGAGCGAACAGTCTCAGACCCGTATATTGATCAAGGCTGGATGTTTTGATTGTATTGCCGGAGAAGTCACACGTCCAGGACTTCTCTGGCGTCTGTATGCTCATCATGAAGGACAGAGAAATGAACAAGGAATGAATCACCGTTCAGACTTACCGGTGGGTTTCACGTCTTCCGTTTTACGTCTCCCGTCTCACGAACTCTCTGCTTTTCCAATTCCACAGGAATATTCTCCGAACCAAAAGATTCAACATGAAATTGAATCATTGGGATTTCCGCTCTCCAAGCATCCGCTTAAATTGTATGCTAGCGTTTTTGCAGGGCTACACTCTGTGTCAGCTTGCAACATGCAGGAATATGCTGGTCAAGCTATCACGATGATTGGCTGGATGATTACAGAAAAATCCGTCCAGACCAAACATCGCCAACCCATGGAATTTGTCACCTTTGAAGATTTGACAGGATTATATGAAGCCACGTTTTTCCCAAAAATCTATCGACAATTTGGCCATCTCCTCACCAACCAAGGACCATATATTTTGGAAGGAACTGTTGAAGAAGAATTTCAAACCTATTCATTGATCGTCAAAGAAGTCTACACGCTCAACGTCAACGCGTCTTCTCACTTCCCACTGTTTGGCCAGGACAATGTTCGAAAAGGCTTGCTTTACGAATAAGACTAACAACGTATCTCGTCGCTCGTGAAGCGTATCTCGTAGGAACGAGCAAGACTCCCCAGTCGAGATACGAAATACATGAAACGAGCAACGAACTTCGGAAAACGCAGCTGGAGGCTATTTTCAACATTTCCTGCTAGACATGAGTCTTGACGTTGGCTAAGATCGCACCATGCCTATCAACGAACACATTCAAGCCTGGCGACGCATGCGAGGAAATTCGGTCACAGCGTTGGCCAACAAAGTAGGAATGTCTTGCGCCGAGCTTGAAGCCATCGAAGCTGGTGAGTTGGATCCTCCAGTCTCAGCGCTCGAAGCGCTGGCGACTGGACTCGAAATACCGCCGGGCTGGCTCTACAGCAATCCTACCGCTATCAAACTTCTATTAGGCGATCCTGAGGAAAAAGATAACGATTGGACGAACGTGAAATCTCCTGATCCCATTCTGGAACTCATTGCCCATTCCAGTCAGGAACAGCGAGACATGTATTCACTTCTCACTGCATTGCTTCAAAGCGAAGAGCCAAGGCTCCTGCGAGCCGCAGAAGTCAATCTGCGAAGTCTGCTCAAACAAGCAAAGACCGCCACAGTTCCTTGGCAAAACCGCATTCCAGGACACTTCGAACCGCCTAGCGATTAGCGCTGGACTGCAAAAATATCTACGCGTTCTTCTTCAGGGATAGACGTACTGGGGAGAGCCATTTGAATCGTGGCAAGAAGTTCATCCACGGTAAACGGCTTTTGTAGATGGAAGACTGGTCCTAACACACTGCTTAGCGAATATTGTTCTTGGTCTCGCGAAGGAATAGTTCCTGAGATAGCAATGATCGGTAATCCCGGGGAGTAATGACGAAGTGCCAGAATATGCTCGCCACCCTGATCCTCATAGGCATTGATATCATCAGCAACCACAAGAGAAACAGGGTCTTGCTGATGGCAAGCTAATCCGTCTAGTGAATTGGCTACTTCCAACACATCATAACCAGCCCATTCAAGAGTTAAAGCCAGAGAATTTCTAACGAATTTATCATCATCAATGACCAAAATTCGTTCCATGCTTTACCCCTCTAACGCGATGATTGTGAAATAGGCTTGTAAACTGACAAAACAACAGGACTTTCCTGCTGACTGTATGTGCAGCAAGTGGCATACCTTCTTTTCAATTGTAATCTGAATTAATAAAATTATTATAAAACAATAATTTACACGATTATTTGTCATTTTTCTTCATTCGTGAAGTGAAGGAAAATCCCTTCACTTCACCATAAAAAATGAGGCATTCTCCTACAGTTACGAAATCTCCTGTCTGACGGATATAGTACTTGAGACTGGAAGAATTACTTATGAAACGTAGGCGGCTGTGTACGACCTTAACTTAAACGAAGAGAAGACAAGTTCCGATACCAGAGCCACAGCGTCTGACAAACCAGCCCCACACTCACACCCAGTACACCAATATACAGCCCGGTGAATTGCCCATAATACGTTCCAGAAGCTAAAACCGTCGCACTGGCAATAAGGTAAATACCTACAGCTTCAGTAATACCCTTTGTTTGATGACTTTGAACCAGTAAGCCTTGGAAAAAACTTTCAATCGCGCTTAAACCTGGAAGAAAAATGGCCAGCCAAATTGCCCGGCTTCCCAACTCCGTCAACTCCTGCGACAGGCCCGCAATATCTCCAAAATATATTCGAGCTACTGGGGTCGCCGCGATGAAGAGCAGAAGGCCACTCGTACTAAGACTCAACCCAAGGGCAAAACGTAATAGCATTTTTACTGATCCAGGATAACCGGCTAAAGCCACCACGACTTCCTGAAAGGCTAATCCAAGACTTCGTAGAGTAAAAGATAAGCCGGCCATAACGGGCCATACCGCCAATGAATCCAGCGCCCGAGGCATACGGCTCAGTGCGGCACTTCCAATCGGTAATGCTACTAACGCGAGTAAAGAAGTCATCGCCAAGGGAATATAAAATTTGAGTAGTCGATTGATTGTCAGGATTTGAGCACTTTGATTCTCGCTTGCTTGCATCTTCACCAATATTGGTTGTACTTGAAAATACACAAAGACGGCTTCCGTCAAGACACCTAACGATACAGCCACGGTTGCCACCACAATTCCAGGAATGGTTTCCCACGCCAGTCCACATCCTAAGACAAAAACATTGACTGACAATCGAAACGCCGTGCCTAGGCCAATTGATCTCGTTTGGCCATATCGAATCAAGACACCTTGCTGAAATCGTCGAACGGCGATGGCGGCCGTCCAGGGCGTCATGAGCATTAATCCAATTCTGGCCGGTTCCAAAATTTGTTCAGGAACCCCCAATAAACCTGAAGCCACTACATCGTACAACGGAGAAAAGGCCACAAGGATATGGAGTAGAGTCAGTACGCTAGCTAACTGCATCATAAAACGGCGAAGAAATATGTATGATGTCCAGTTTTTTGATAATGCAGTTGAAGCAGCTAAAAGCATGATGACGGGAGCTTCAATGATCAATGCCAACGGGAAAACGACTCCTCCGTAAGCCGCAAGATGGATCTCGGGATCACTAAGTCGAGCCATCACAGCACTGACAATGGGAAGTTCAATGCCCATAAGTACCCAACTCCCAGCCAGTGGCCACCAAAGTTCAAACACTCGGTGATAGCTCATGGGAGATTCTGCTTGAGACATCTTCTTCATCGATGACACATGAGACTTCTGTTGTGTGGTGGCATAAAGAACAATCGGACGCGTTGTGAATCAAACGGTCGTGTTACATATTGTAAGGAAGGAGTTTTGACGGGGTTGCTGAAAAAGAACAAGGTTAATCTGATAGGCTATCGAACATAGCATTCTTAAATAAGAGTAAATCTTAGCAAGACTTGAAGGCGTTTGTGCAACACAGGGTGACATGTGCTGATAGCACTGTAGAGGTCAAGATTACTCTAACATATCCTGACACACATAGAGATTTTTACAATCCAGAAACTTTGATCGCTATACGTGTCACCTTGGAACAACAACATAGCAGAAAACAGGGATCTTAAGAATGTAGAGCTTATTCGCGGAAGGAGAAGACTAGCATGCCAACCAGGAAATCCTCGCTGTCAGGGGCGCTAACCATTTTCTGAAGAATTATCTAAATGTCCATTTTCAAGTTGAGAGGACTCTTCATGAGTCACTGTCGCTAACACACGATCCTCTTCATAGCATGGAGTAAAATTGGACACTTCAATCTCAACGGCTTCATCAGGTATCAGGCGCTTTAAGTCTAATTCAGTAATCCAACTTTTCACATATTCCCGCATACGTGTACCGGGAACAACCTCAATATGAGGAGCAATCGCGGAATGATCCCAATCGCGCCAACTATGGGCTTGAACGTGAAGAGAACGAACCGTTTGATAGGTTTGCTGGATTAAGGTCTCCGTCGGCCCTTCTAAAGGAATCCTTCGTGACTCGACTAACTTCATCCCGATTTCAGCCTGTTCGGCAAGCTTCTCATTGGGTTCAGGAAATTTCTCACGGAGTCGTTGTGGAATCTTCACCATATCACCTTTTCCTTCGAGGACCTCTTCCTGAAAATCATCGGTTAAGGCGACAATGGCGCCAATGCCGGGATAGCTGATCTTGTCTTGCCCACCGACAAAGCGAGCAAGCTCAATATACGATTTGGCCCGCTGGTTCACAGAGTACCGACCTATAACTTCAACTTCATCAATGAGAAGGATCCACCCTGCATAACCTGCCGCCTGCATCAATCGGGATGCAAACTGAAATCGCTGTAAAGCTAATTCTGCCTGGGAAATTTTTCCAAAACTATACTTCCCAGCAATTCCGCATTCCTTTAAATATCTCTTGAGTTCTCCTACCCCAAGTGGATCACCCGTCCAGAAACGGGACATCCGATGGCCTAACTCCTGATCCGTCCCCATCCGCTCATAGAGGAAAAGGGTTGCAGCAAAGCGAGGATCAATCCCGCTTTCTGTACTGTTCACCCAAGCAGCAAAACTTTTATACTTTGGATCCCATGCATCACATTGGCTGGCAATTTCAGAGAGCACTTCTCCCTTTTTATTTGGGATGACCGCTGATTCTATGGCCGTATGAAACATTCGAACAGGATGATACAGGGGTGTCTCCTTGCTGATGACTACTCGACTGCAGATAAAGTTGGATTCCAAAGCGACATTTTGTAAGTACTCCAACACATGAGACTTGCCACTTCCAAAACTTCCTTCCACAATGAGTCCCTTCGAACATTGACCCATTGCAATGTTTTGTTCAGTACCTTCTAATAGACGCCGGAAGCGCCACTCAATTTCCCCTTGCGGACACCCCAACGTCTCAACGATATGACGATTAGGAACACCTGCACGCAATCCTTCAATAACTCGTCGCGCGACCAAACTATCTTTTTCGGTCTCTGAAGTTGTCACAGATGGAGCAACATTCAACAGCTCCAACGAGGGAGATGTCGGTGACAACCGTACGAGCGGGACCAATGGATTTTGTCGATGTTTGTCTCGAACATCATCCCAAATCCGATGTTTGAGTGCTTCATACCGATCTACGCCTCGTCGTCCATCTGTCAAGAACTCAGGAGGTGTTTGCACAACCATCATGAATCCTTCTAATTCTTCAGACGTATCAATAAACTGACGAAGCATATCGTACAAATCAAGTACGGTTATTGGACTATAGTAAAATGTTCTATCTGGCTCAGTTGGGCGTTTAGCGACAAGATAGCGTGAGACATCCATGGCAATCACTAACCCGCTCTTTCCAGCGAGACGAAGCCAATGGGTCAGAGAAGAGAGTAAATACCGAGCATTGTGTCGAACGATTTTCTGAAATATTAAGGCCTTCTTCACTCCCGAGATCAAGCGAAGCTCTCCACACAACCACTCTTTGACGGCGTTCCCTAACACACGATCTGATTCTCCACTTTCAAGTTGGGCCAAGCAGAGTCGTATGATGGCCATTCGAAACTCTCGACAAAGATTCGGGTCACTTTCGATTGTATCTTCCAGCCAGGTTTGAAGATCACGTCGCAATAACGGTTCCTTTCGCTCATTGAGTTCAGCCACATGTTGCAACGTAAATTCTTTTCGTTGAGTTGGAACCTGATAGCCATGATCCACGAGAAGTCGCATCACATATTGATACGCTAACTCATCCCAATCGAGTTGCTTGGCGACTTTGTGAAACAAACGATCCACCATATGTGCTTTGGTGTATCGCGCATCCACCTTAGCAAACACAAAATTCTCTTGAGTCGCATCCTTCCCTAAATCATCCGAAAACAATTTTTGACTATCGGCATCAGGCAGCACGACAAACTTTACTGCCCCCCCACCATCGCGCACGTAGCTTTGAAGATATTCTCTTCGTAAAATTTCCAGCCAGGTTGTTTGATTGATTTCGATCGAATGAGCTGGGGCAGAATCTTCTTCTGTTCGGCCTTGGTCTTGTGTATCAGGCTGTATTTCAGATGACGTTTCGACTTCGGTAGATTCAGTAGATATCATCACTTCTTGACAGCTGTCTTTAGAGCTCTGCAATGAATCCAATTCTGTGGGTTCATCATCAGATCGAAGCGTTTGCAAGCGATTTAAGGCATCAATAAGCTTACTCATACGTTACAATTCACACCCTTCTCCCACCACATATTCAGGGCTCACCTCTCGGTTGGGATATAAGATTCACGGACAGATAGGATATTAATATATACATCGGAGATTTCTTCATATTCTTAACACTTGTATGATGTTGCTGATCTCTTCATATTGCTGCAGACCCATCAAATATCTTTTTAGTTAGAGACATTTGTTAACTCGAGTATCCCCAAAAAGGGACACCAGTCCGGGAAATCTGGGTAACAACCCTATGGATAGGCATAAATACGTATAAATAGCCCGTAGAGAAGGAATTTCTTATGAGAAGGGGAGGGATATAGCACACTCGTTTAGTTGGGAAATTGAACGAAGAGAAAACGTACTAGTCTTGAGGACTCTTGATGAGAGCTGGCGCTAGTCTGGAGAAGAGATAAGATTTTAGACGTGGTGCAGGTTATCTTTTCGACGTGACCAAGAATAACCCGTCACCCAACCAAACCATGAAAGCATAACGACAAAACACGCCAAGAAAATCATCGCCATGACAAAGGTTATTTTACTGAGCATCGTATCAACCTTTCGTGTCCATCACCTTTTCCTTATCGGAAGAATTATTCCCTGGCTTTATAACTCACATTTGCAGCCTGCTTCTACTAGTGATTGTAATCCCCAAGACTTCCAGTTGTATACAGAAATTCATTAATTCATTCAAAATTTTCAGTCATTAAAACAAGCATATCTCGTGCCTGGCAATTGATGCTTGGCCTGTCTATGTCATCTCGAATGCTCAAGAGTAACCCATCAAAACCCTTGATTTTCCGAGGGTCTAGATAAGTTTTGAACCTACGAGTTATGTTTTTGAATTTAAAAAAATGGCTAATCTGCCAAAATTTAGACAGATTGTGTCAAACAGTTTTAGTTTTTTTCAACTAAGAGTGTTTCATGAACTTTCTCATGGAGCATAATACCTTCTTATGATTTATAGATAGGAACCGTTTCCACAGACACTCATAAGATCTGATCCAATAATTCACATGCTTCTGAAAAGTCAGCTTGACACCCCAGACTTAAATCCTTGAGTCCGGGCTTTAGTCTGGTCAGACGTAGGTAAGATAGACCGCGGAGGTAAAATGCATAGGCTTGATCTTTTACACCAAGCCCTAACCTCAAGGCCTCCGATATGTCATCTATGGCAGGCTGAGAAGCATTCATACTCGCATAGACGCGACCACGAAAAAACAAGTCTCTTGGCCTATCGACATCTTCTGATTGCGAACTTTCAAGCACCTGTTCAATATCAGTAAGTGCTTGAGCAGGAGAGTTCAGCTGAAGATAGGTATACGCTCGTTGTCGATAACAGTCTTGTAGTTTAAGAAATTCATCAATCCCTAAACTCTTTTTAGCGTAGGTTCGAATCGATCGAGAAAAGGCGATAAGCGCCTCTTCATACTGATGCCGTGCTAGCTGAACACGACCTTGCCAGCAAGCATCAGGACTTGCATCATTTGAGATAGCAGCTTGATCATCAGCATTGTCCTCTGCGCGACGTTGCTCTTTTACAAAAGGTAAGGAATCTGTCTTCCCATGAGATGGATTTTCTGAAGGTAAGCGAACCGCCGCTTCATCCAAAATATCTGCAGACTGAAAGTTTTCATGGTTTTCTAGCTCACTCTTTTTTCGTGTTGTGCGACTCTTAGCCGATTTCAGATCGGACATCGGGAGAATTGTCTCCGGACTTTTTTGAAGGTCAAATCGATTTTCTGAAGGAGTTGGCTTTTGCGTGTCTTTCAGAAACAAACGAGAATCTTCTTTCGCAAGGGTCTCATGCTGATCTTTCGCACTCGATTCAGATAGAGATTTTTGTTCCCAAGACTCTGACACAGAGGACGAGACATGCTGATTCAACGCAGATTCTTGACTCACAAGGTCTTCTTTATCCACTTTCTCTTTCATTCGAGCCAACGATGAAGAAGGTAATGATGGATCAACATCCTCAACCGATTCAGTTTCCTTGTTTATCGTGACTTCCTTTGTCGTGACCGCGAACGTCGATTCATCAGCAGACAACGATTCCTCCGGCTTGTTTTTTAGTTGTACATGAAGCACTGCCTCATTCGTTTCAGCGCCCCCTAAGTTTTTACTAATCTCCTTATGATCTAGAAGCCGTGGAGTTTCCTCTTGAATCTCTTCGTGAATTTCCGGACTAACTTCGACAGAAAGTACCGACGTCACTTCAGCATCAGCACGCAATTCTGGGACATTTTCTCTCGATGCGTCTGGCGTATTCGCTGAGGGCAAAGGAGACTCCATTTCAGACAATTGTTCTTCCTCGGTGGTCGTACCCATTTCACCATACGGGGGCAAAGGAACTGTCTCAAGAAACTGATTCAGATTTTCTGACTCGGCTTCGTCTGTAGAGACTGAGTCCTCTACATCGCGCAAGATGGTTGGACTGTGTTCTGATGTCGCGACCTGATCTTCACCTGACTCCAACCTACTCAAATATTCCGGTACGAGTAACGCATCGATACCAGGAAGAGGAACTTGAGATATCTCATAAAATTGATGAGCCTCGTCTAGCTTCAGACCCTCTTCGGTCAAATCCTCGGCTAAGAGCTCGTCTTCATTCGACTCTGGGTTCTCCTCTGCAACAGAGTTCATGGGAGTCCAATTAGTGTACTCGGTGTCATGTAGCAACGATTTTTTCTGCACAGACGTCACATCCGTTTCCTCTGCAACCTCTGGCTCATGCGAATCCTCGGACCTCACTATTGCTTTACTTTTAGAAAGAGAGACCTGGGATGCTTCATTTTGTTCATTATCATTTTTCGATGTTGGATCCAATTCTTCATCCTTCAATGCTAACAACGCTTCTTTGAGGTTCCCGTTTTCTTCCTCTATGAGATTCCCATCATATGGAAAGTTGTTTCCTTCAGCTTCATTGAAGAACTCTTTGCTCTTTTCCGTAGACATTGTTGGTTCGTTTGAAGATGGTAAAGGGAGCCTCATGACCCACGATTGTAGATCCTCCGAAACTTTTGCCTCCTGACCATACAGAGATAAGGAGTCACCTTTTTTAATCTCTTTTGGTCTTTTGGGCTTCATCTCGACAATAGAATCTTCGTTCGCTGAGGATTCATCAAAAAATTCTCTGCTTTTTTCCAATCTGACTTCTTGATCCTCTTTTAGGCTCATCTCTAATTCCGCTTCATTCGGATGTTGTGGTACTACCTTCGCTTCAAGTTCCTCATGTTGTTCGTTATTCTCATTCAGTTTTGCCTCTTCCTCATCTTGATTGGGAGATTGCAACTTAGGACTAGGGCGGATTTTCCTTTCTTCTACATCAGGATTTATTCTGAACGCTGGCTTGTGCTCACTGTCATTGAAAACTTCAGTCTGTTTATGCAGTGAGAGTGTTGGCGCTTTCGACGAAGGTAATGGAAGCCTCATTTCCCATGATTGTAAGTCTTTCAACATATTCTCCCCTTCACCATTTGCAGGTAGGGAGACTTCCTCCTTAATCTCATTCAGGGCTTCAGGTTCACCTTCGTCAAGCAGAACAGTAGCTGCGTCAGCATCATCAAAGGATTCAGATTCAGACGTAGCAACTGGATTATCCTGCTCAACTCTTGTCTGGCCGACGCAACCCAAGGTCAGATCTATGAGAAGAAAAGGTAGAAGCCACACGTAACGGAGTCTTCTGTTCATACATAGTTTCATTGGCAGAAAGTCATGGTCTTTCTCTTGTGGTTAACAGAGAGATTCATATAGAAATGAGATGAACTATAGCCGTCTCAATAAATTTCCATCTTTGAATCAAGCTTTGCCCGTTAGATTCGTCCAGCTGTACTTGGACACCTGTTTCAGGCACATGGAATCGGCATACCAGCAGGAGGGCTCAGGCACAAAATCGGAATGCCTATAACTCTCATAATACTGCCAACAACCGTGTCCGAGGACACATGTATGGATTGTTGAGTCACCAACATTGGATGTATATGGAAAACGCATGATCTTGTATGTCATTGTGTCCAAGCATACCTGCTCGAAATCAGTGAGTTTCGCTATAGCCCACTTCTTTATCGGTACACTTTTGGAGAAATCTAGACAGGGAACTAACGTGGCAGGGTGGAGTAGGCCTTCCTTCATCGCATTAGGAAAGAAGAACTGCAAGAAGAAAGAGGAACAACCGCGCAGACATGTTTCTATAACCAGTCTGTAGCAACAAGAAATACGGATAGAGATAGCAGAAAGACTTTCGGCGATTTATGTACTGTCACAAAAATTCTAACAAGAACTTTTTAATTTTTAAAAACATCCTTATCAATTTTCAGAACATTCAAGGGCCACAAGCTGATCCATTGGCTCTTCAGTGGCTGACAAACAGAGTGTCTTCAATAACAAGCGATTGGCCGCATCAGGTTCTCCATAAATACTTTCGACCATTTTCTCGTAACGTTGTTTTCTGTCGAGTCCCTGAGCCAGTCCGAGTAATCGAGCAGTATTGTCGATATGCTGGATTCCCATTTGATCGACTGGAGGTGTTTGCGTTTCTTTTTGGACAAGTAAATTTCTCATGGTAAATGCCTCTCTTGAAATAGTGAGTTATCGTGATTTCATCGATTCCATACCTCTGTATACAACAGCAAGTGCAATGCCATCGAACACCGCCCAATGACTCAAGACCTTCCCCAACGTCATTTTCCTACTAAAAACAACGTGTTTTGCCAAAACCTATGAAGGCATCACCCTAGTCAAATGTATACAATTTATATCATTTAAGTGCGATGAATCTGTATCTGAAGAGATAACTCCCTGTATCTTTACGGATTATAGGACGACTCCTGTCAAAAATATGACAGGAGTAGAGAGGATTTTGACTGAGCGTGACAGCCCAACAGCTCTACTGATACGTATAAATTAACTTGACGGGCAAAAAGGAAGGCAGGGTCGAGAATACTATGATAGCGAATCCATCGGAGCGAGGACAATGCAGATGAGTTCTTTAATGTACAGTATCAGTGAAAGCTTTACTTCTCATGCCAATTTTTTAAAATAATGAGTGCCATGAACAATCAGATGTCCATACAACTATTGCTTGCGATGTGGCTTACACACTCTTTTCAATCTTAGCCCATGAGTCACGAAGCGCCACAGTACGATTGAACACTACGTTGTCCGCTCTAGAATCTGGGTCGACACAAAAGTATCCTTGCCGCTCGAATTGGTACTGAGTTCCAGGTCTGGCTCCCACGAGACTAGGTTCTACCTGACAATTCGTCAAGATCTGCAGTGAGTCAGGGTTGAGACAAGAACGAAATTCTCCATCTTCATTTTCGTCAACAGGCTTCGCTTTAGTGAACAAGGATTCATAGAGCCGGACTTCCGCGGACTTCGCATGTGCAGCCGAGACCCAATGCAATGTGCCTTTCACCTTTCTTCCAGCTTGCGCGCCTCCACTTCGAGTTTCTGGATCATAGGTGCAATGCACCTCAATGACTTCTCCAGTCTGCTCATCTTTCACGACATTCTCACATCGAACGATGTAGGCATATCGAAGGCGAACCTCTTTCCCTGGGGTCATGCGGAAAAACTTTTTCGGCGGGTCTTCTAGAAAATCGTCTTGTTCAATATAGATTTCCCGTGAAAACGGCACCACCCGTGATCCTGCCGTGGAATCTTCGGGATTGTTCACGGCACTCATTTCTTCCACTTGACCTTCAGGGTAGTTATCAATGATGACTTTCAATGGGCGCAGCACGGCCATGACGCGTAGAGCCCGTTGATTCAGATCTTCTCGAATGGCGTGCTCAAGCTTCCCCATTTCAATAATACCGTCGCGCTTTGCAACACCAATACCGTCACAAAAATTCCTGATTGACTCCGGCGTGTACCCTCGACGGCGCAAACCTTTGATTGTTGGTAAACGAGGATCGTCCCAACCATTCACATGGCCCTCTTTGACCAACTGAAGCAACTTTCGTTTACTCATCACCGTATAACTCAGATTGAGACGGGCGAACTCAATTTGCCGTGAATAACAGTCAACATCACACGCTTTGAGCAACCAATCATACAAGGGACGATGGTCTTGAAACTCCAATGTACACAAGGAATGCGTGACGCCTTCTAACGAATCTGAAAGCGGGTGTGCAAAATCATACGTCGGATAAATACTCCAGGCATTTCCGGCTCGATAATGCGGAAGCCGACGAATACGGTAGAATGTAGGGTCGCGTAAATTAATATTCGGGGCCGCCATGTCAATTTTGGCTCGTAGAACATGGGTACCATCTTCAAACTCTCCAGCTCGCATACGTGCAAAAAGATCGAGGCTCTCTTCAACAGAACGATTTCGGTATGGACTATCCTTCCCAGGCTCAGTTAACGTTCCTCGATTTGCACGAATCTCATCAGCCGATAAACTATCCACATAAGCTTTCCCATCTTGGACCAATTTGACAGCAAATTGATACAGACGTTCAAAATAGTCAGACGCGTGGAATAGCCGGTCTCCCCAATCAAACCCCAACCACTTCACATCTTCTTGAATCGACGTGACATAGTCGACATTTTCCGTACTAGGATTGGTATCATCAAACCGAAGATTACAAAGACCTTGTTGCTCATTCGCGACACCAAAATTCAAGCAAATGGATTTGGCGTGTCCAATATGAATATGCCCGTTGGGTTCAGGGGGAAAGCGGGTATGCACACGCCCACCATGTTTCCCTTCTCGTACATCTTGCTCAACGATGGTTCGAATAAAATTGGTAGAACTTGAAGAACCTTCCGATGTCATGTCGCTCCTTTTCTGAGAATCTCTATGCCTTACAAGTCTTGACGACTTAACAAACAGTGCTGTAATTCACATAAGGTGTGCTTAAAAATCCCGCCATACCCCGATGTTTCATGTTATGTGTTATGTGATAGATTCGAAGACAATCCGCTCAGAAAGCATAGTAACTTAATTGGTCTTGGTGCAGAAACACTCTTTCAGACTTTTCAGACCATTCAAGCAAATTAGAAACTATGGCTAAAAACCGTCGACGAACATTATGGTGGGGGCTTTTTGGCCTTCTCTTGCTCCCAATCGCGCTATACGGGTGTTTCCCAATGATCGCGACTGCGCTGGTGAAGGAAGGCTTAACTCAACAAGGGTTTAAGAACGTCACAATCCGAATCGGGTATCCAAATACTGTTGTCCTTCCAATCCATATTTTGGACTTTGAAAAGAACGTCTCTGGAGAACTCTATCATGCGACGTTCAGGAATGTTGACCTTGAATATCATATCTCCCGACTTCTCAAGGGCCAGTTGCAGCGAATCGTGATTGGAAACGGAGAACTCGTGATTAGTTCCCCGGCTTCCCCCTCAATACCCACGACACCTGTACCAAAAGACGTTAACTCATCCTCTCCTCCACCAACGACATCTCTCACCATAGAGGAAATATTCGCACCCTTGCCTATGCCACCATTCGAAGAACTAATTGTAGGTGAGGTGTCTATTCATCGCTCTCAAATAGACAATCCCTTACAACAGATACTCGTGAAGGGTTCATTAAACACAAGAAATGGGACGCTGCACAGTCATATCGACATTCAGGGACCTGATATCTCAGACTATGAAATCACACTATCCGGAGAATCACTTGGTGATGCAAACATTGCCGTCCTCTCTCCCAGATCTACTCAGCCCACACTCATTCGCTTTACTTCTCAAGCAACGCGAGTCAACGACAATATTCAGCTTCAAGCCTCTCTTAACATCGACATCGCCAATGTTGCCAAACTTGTCCAGCTGTTTTATCCCGTAGATCATAGCCTCACACAGATGACCGGGACCATTACAGCCGATTGGAATGGCACACTTCCACGGGAAGTTTCGGCAGATGCCATCGTTGAAGAAAAAGTTGGAACCATAGAGGGCACGATTCAGATTCGTGCCGACCTTCCACAACTCAAGCCATATGTCCAGAACATCACCGTGGAGGCCAACGGCAAGTTTGCAGCTACTCATGACAGAGTCAGCTGGACTCTATCGAAGGACTCACAAGCTTCGGGGAAAATACGCGCCGATCAGCTCTCACTACCGGAATCTGTTCATTCAATCGTTCCGATGAATGGGCACCAACTTTCCTTAAACGTTTCCAAGTCTATAACGGGCCAACTCATTTTAACTAACGATACTCCATCTTTTACAGCAAAGGGGGTCATTCAAGGCGACTATAGCATTGAAGACTTCCCAAGCACTCTTAATTTTTCTGTAAATCATGTCACCGGTCTATCGTTTCAGGAACTCATGGTAAAGGGAGATTTTCTGTTTACTGGTACCTTAAGAAAACAGCTTGAACCTCATGTCCCCGTTAAACAGATCATGTGGAATCTTTCAGGAAAGACATTCTTACGAAAAGAAACACTGACCGTTTCACTCGAACCACAATCTTCTTTAAAAGCAAGTATGCTGCCAATCGATAAACTTCATATTCCACAAGCTGGCCTGACGTTTCAGAAAACTTTTACTGGAACCTATGACGTCAAAGGCCAACGATGGGAAGCGGATTCGCTCAACCTCAAAATCCACACACCGCAAGTGACGTGGGAAGACAAGACGTTAGATATCCAGAACATTAAACTCAACATGAATGTTCTAAAAGGCTCTCCTTCAACGTGGGAGACAAAAGGGCAAATCGTTGTCTTGGGAATAGAGACCACCATCAATAACATCACACCTCCAAAGACAAATTGGAAATTCCTATTTTCTGCGAAACCGGAGATTCTTCTTGTTAGGCTACTCGGACAAACATCCGACGCACAGGTGTCCCTCTATGGAAGCCTACGCCAACACTTCATCACGAAAGAGGGAAAACTCAACTTGAAGCTGCCCCCCATCACATTTTCGCCCACTGACTTCAATCTCCGAGACAGCATCAAGCCTTGGTCATACCCTGTCGACATCACAGCCGGCCAAATATCTAGTGATGCCGAAGCGTTCTGGACATTACCAACGGAGATAAACCAACAGCCATTTACCATCACAGACGCCAAGGTCATGCTCAACATCAACAAGCTAGGAGGGCATTACGAAAACATTATTCTCGAGGGGTTGAGTTCCAACATGACTTTTGTCAGTGCTGACACCTGGTCCATGCCCCAACCAGTGTCTGTCACACTTGCCAAGCTGGAAACTGGGATAACCATTTCAAATATGTTCATGAATTTTCATCTTGAACCGATTCCAGACTTCGCGATCCCTCGGGTAAAGATCAACAAGTTTTTAGCACAGATGTTTGCAGGAAAAGTCTCCAGTAAGGACTTTGTATTTGACCCTTCCAAATCAAGGCATCAATTGACTCTCCATGCAGAAGGGCTCGACATCGGAAAGATTCTCAAGCTAGAACAACAAGAAGGACTTCAAGGGACGGGACTCCTCGATGGGACCATTCCTGTTACATTCACCGAGAATGGGGTCGAGGTAGACGACGGAAACCTTGCAGCTCGGCCTCCTGGCGGTATTATTCGATATCAAACAGCAGAAGGAACCGCAGAAACGCTTAAAAAAACTAACGAGAATATGAACTTAGTTTTGCAAGCACTGAACAATTTCCACTATGATGTTCTGACGATGAGAGCAAATTACGACGACACTGGCAAGTTGTTACTCGCAACAAAATTAGAAGGGAAAAATCCTGACCTTCAACTCGGAAAGCGGATTCACTTTAATTTAAACGTTGAAGAAAACATCCCTGCCCTACTCAAAAGCCTGCAAGTTGCAAAGGACATCGAAGGTCGAATAGAAAAGTTGATACAGCGTTCGGAAGAAAAACTCATACAAGGACTCTAACCTGGGATTTCCCATTCGACTTTGAAAAGTCTTTAAAACGACTGAATGCTATCACGAACATAACAGAAACACATCATTTACGAAGGTCTACACACTATGAACAGACGTCACAGGTTTTCCATGACAACCATCGTCATGTCTTTGACTGCAGTGCTGCTATTTTTTACGAGCTGTACCCCAACCGCTCGGGTCGAGGTTGCGGCTCCAGAGAAACCCATCACGATTAACCTTAATGTAAAAATAGATCATGAAGTACGAGTCAAGGTCGAAAAAGAACTCGATCAAGTGCTTTCTGAAGATAGCGATTTATTCTAGTCAGAACGGAGAAGAATCATGAAATCAATTTCGACTTTATCATTCTATACAGCTCTCATCACTATGCTCATTATGGTGAGTCTCGGTTTGGGCAGTCTTGCATTTGCTGCCCCGTTGGAAGAGGCTAAGGCACAAGGCTATCTTGGTGAAACCTCCAGCGGGTATCTTGGTCTGGTTACACCTTCTGCTCCAGCAGATATGAAAGCGTTGATGAATGAGGTTAATCAAAAGCGAAAAGCTAAGTACCAAGAAATCGCCAAACGAAATAAAACAACTCTGAAGGCTGTCGAGGCGTTAGCTGCCAAGACCGCTATTTCAAAAACCCAGGCAGGACATTATATTCAGCGGCCTGATGGGACGTGGCAGAAGAAGTAAATGCGGGTTCTCTGCTGTGCGATTATAATTCATAACTCCGTTCTCACCTGACAGGGTGTGCCTAACAGACTGTGATAGTTCAGCTCAAAAACGGACGTCGGGAACAGGGTCTGTTTATCAAGCGGTAGTCGGCCAAAAACGGCCGCTGTGGGGCGGTAATTGCAGCGATTTGTTATTCGGCGTTGGCGTTAGATGATAGAACGAACGACTGGAACCCGCCGTATGCCATCCGTTCAGCATCAAAACCTGAATTCGATGAATTGATCAAATCCGCCATTCTTGGGTCAGCCGCGACCTTCTCATTTGCTAAATCACGTGCCTCACGAAATTCAAATACCACCCATCCAAACACGATGGCTTCACCCTCGGTTGCGGCTGCGAGATCAGTGAATGAGCGCGCTCCCTCAAGTATCAAGTCGTCGCTGACATATTCCCTGTATTCGAGCGCGCCGTGTTCCTTCCGAATATCTGCAACCACTTCAACAAGACGTTTATACTCGTCTAGGCGATCGCGAGAAATGGGTAAACGAATCCGTCGATATAGTGAGCCATGCTTGCTCCAATAGTGACAACTAATCTTAGCCGGAAAACTACTATTTGTCTCACAAAATTTCAGCGAAACGCACCTATATCGAATAAACCGCGAACGCCTGCTTGGAGTCGCTTCCTGCCAATTTCAGAAGTTATTGGTATTGAAGTAGCTGGTACGTTATCAGAGTTATTCTTGTCCGATCATGTGATCGAAATAAACAACTTCACCTGTTGCGCAATGAGCTGTAAAGATTGTAGCGTTAGACGTCTCTGTCAGTTCCGTCATTGATCGACTCAGCCCATGCCTTAAGATTGATCGTAGAAGCTTTTTCAAACTCGCCATCTCAAAAAACATTGGCAAATTGATATTTCGACAGTTCATCCGACACCGTACATTCTTCTAGGGCGTGTTCACAATTCATCACCTGTCAAGTATAATTCTCGCCATCATATGAGCCTTTTGTCTGCAGGAGGTACGATGGCACGGAAGCTGTTGCGAATCGATCAATGGGCCAAACTCCAAGACATCCTACCAGGAAAAGCAATGGATTGTGGTGTCACGGCAACCGACAACCGGCAGTTTCTGGAAGCCGTCTTGTGGATTATGCGCACGGGCGCCCCGTGGCGGGATTTGCCGGAAGAGTATGGTCGCTGGCATACCTTGAATTCAAGAACCCAAGTAATGGATTAGCTTAGCAAGCCGACTGTCTGGTGGCCAACAACACCCATCAGGGTTTGATACTTTGACATCTTGCATTATCAGCTATCTTACAGTAAAATGGATCTAAAGTAGATCCATTTTGGATTCAATACATGCCAACCAATCTCTCGATTAAAAATGTTCCCGATCGTTTAATGTCACGTCTTCGTAAACGAGCGGCAAAACATCACCGATCGTTACAAGGGGAAGTTCTTGCCATCATCGAATCTAGTGTAGAATCTCCATCTCTACTCACGCCTTCCCAGGCATTGTCCCAAGTACGGCAATTAGGACTCAAGACTCCTAGAGAAGCCGCCTCGATCATTCGAAAAGACAGAGATGCCCGATAAGGTCATTGATGCCTCAGCATTAGCTGCTATTCTTTTCGCAGAACCTGATGCGGATACGATACTCAAAAAAATAGAAGGTACCACCTTATCTGCACCAAGCCTTCTATCATATGAACTTTCCAATGTGTGCCTTCAAAAAACGCGACGATACCCCTCTCAACGAACTGCGTTGCTGCAAGGGCTAAACTTGCTCATGCAAATGCAGATTACCTATCACGAAGTTCATCCTATAGAAATTGTCGTTCTTGCTGAAGAACGAGCTCTCACGACCTATGATGCTGCATATCTCTGGCTCGCCCATGAACTCACCTGCCCCCTTGTTACATTAGATCGGAAGTTAGCAAAAGCCGCTCGTGATTCACATTAACGGCTTTTGTGTGAAAAGCCCCACAAAAATCGAAACACTTTTTTCAATAGGTTTATATGACGTCTCGTTACGGAAGAATTGGGGTCATTGCTTGATTTTGCATAATTTCTGCGCCTGGACTTGCCGCCCATTACCGCCAGCGGTCACATGATACAGGGGCCTGCACACGCGAGGCGTAATTGTCGAGCCATCAGAACAAGACGCAAAGGTTCTTGACAGCTTTCCTGAAGGAAATCAAGTTTGGTTTTCTTATTATGCTAATTTTTTCGAGATGAGAAGATGAAGAGTGGCAAAGACCAAAAAATTACCGTTGTTGAGTTTCGAGGCGATCGAGTCTTGATTTGAGCATCCCAACATCCGCCTCGAGTGTATTACAATCCCCTCATACCTTAATGTAAGGCTATATCATGGTAATTTGAAAGAAAGTTACAGCAAATTCAATCGACGTCTGGCGAGGTATCCTCCACGCTGTCACAAAGTATACAACAACGGAAATTCCATCAATAGAAATTAGTACGGTTCGATTCTGCCAGATTTACGTTCTGAAAGTAGTTGACCGGATCATATAATAGATTGGGGTTGGGCCTAAATATTGATTTTCTCATTATTAATGCCTGATGTCAGGACTTACGATACCATTCCCATTATGATGGGTCGACAACCGCCGGTTGCCACTAACCCCGGAAAGGTCCGCGTTAATGGGTCTGTTGAAAAAATCCGTCAGCGGCGTTCTCACCCTCTCGCCGCTCAAACCCCGCGTGGGACATGAACGTGACACAAGCGCAAGGGCAGTCACACCATATTCGCTAACATCTTCCCGATTCGCGAGAGATCCGTGCTCACGTCATGCCCTAGGGCTGCTGTCATCACAATCGTAAAGTCCTCTATGCCTATGGAGCCAAGTCTGAACAGGAGAAGCCAGATTCCTCATCCCCAATCGTGCCCTAGCGCTGCGCGCGTCCAAATGGCTGCAGCCCTGCTGAACGGAATTTTTTGAACCGACCCGAAGCTTCTGATCGTCAACGTATTCCTAGGCATTTAGGGCTAATGTTATTCTGAATATTCAACACTCCCTTAAGTACTGTGTTCGATCAAAATCTGACACGGTCTGTCAGATCTGATTTGGACTCTTACAAATTAGGATGGCCAAAGCCAGGCTGCTCCACGAACTCCAGAGGAATCTCCATGTTTAGCCGGAACCAATTTCGTATCCACTCGATCTGAAAATACCCATTCTCCCCAAATCTTAGGCACTCGCTCATAGAACCGCGTAAAGTTAGACAAGCCACCACCCATGACAATAACTTCAGGATCTATGATATTGATGACGGTGGCTAGACTCCGCGCTAACCAACTTTCATAACGGCGAAGTGTGTCTTCAGCTCTTGACTCACCTCGTTGAGACAGACGATTGATTTCTTGGGAGGTCGCATTCTGCCCTGTGGTTCGAAAGTATTCTCTCTCAAGACCAGGACCGGAAAGGAACGTTTCAATACATCCTTGCTTCCCACAATAGCAAGCTTCACCTGGGCGTTCGTCGTCTTCTGGCCATGGCAAAGCGTTATGTCCCCATTCACCTGTGATTGAATTTGGTCCACAGAAAGTCTGATCCTTCCAATAAATTCCTCCACCGACACCCGTCCCAAGAATAACTCCGAAAACCAACCGAGTTCCAGCTGCGGCTCCATCTGTAGCCTCTGAAGTCGTGAAACAATCAGCATCATTGGCTATTCGCACCGGACGATTGAGAAGACTTTCAAGGTCGTCTTGCAGTCGATGACCGATCAAACAGACAGAATTGGCATTTTTCACAAGCCCTGTGGCGGGAGAAATAGTTCCTGGTATGCCGATACCAATGTGCGCTTGTACAGCAACATCTTCTTCAATTTCTGATATTAGGTTTTGAATAGTCTCTAACGTTGCGGAATAATTTCCCTGAGGAGTTTGCACACGTCGACGTGCCTGCTCCTTTCCACTCTCGTCTAATAGGATAGCTTCGATTTTCGTCCCGCCGAGGTCGATTCCAATTCGCATCGCACTCCGCAGCTATGTTCATGCACTGAAATATTAATAAAGATCGACCATCTTGATCACGAAGAGATCAAACAATTCCTTCAGCTAACGAATGTCTTCTATGGGCGCTTCAGGAATCTGATCAGGCTCAGGGAGTGGGCGGGGACGCCGGATCGGCTTTTTTTTCAAAAGAGGTAGTAGCTGCTTCTGACGTTCAATTTCGTTCTTACGAAAACGCTCTCGAGCTTCTGAAATTTTTTTAAGCGCCTCATTCTGTTCTTCCGGTGACATGGTTTTCCATTGCTCAGAATTCTTGAGCGATTCCTCGAAATGCGCAAAAGGAACGGGTTTTCGGTACAATCGTTTCGATGGGGGCTTAGACTGTCCTGAGTGTTTCTGCGTGGATTCTTGTGTTGTGGAATCGTGTTGTCGGACTTCTGCGAAGATGGGCCAGACCAACCATGGTCCAAGAAAGAAAAACAATACGCACATGCATCTCAATGTAGATCGCATCTTGTGATCATATGTTCGTCGCATAAACTATCGTCCAGAAGGACTTGATTCTAAAAAATAATGGAAGCATTTGCCAAAACACCCTATACTTGAGCTGAATGCCATCTCGTGTTGAAAATGACAACTACTCAGAACCAAGTACTATTCGCTGACTGCAAATCATAATTGTGATGATTCTCTTTTTTCAAGCTTAGAATTCTTATCTATGTTTTCCAATATATGTAGCTTAGATCCTCTGAGAATGAAGAATCGATTAAAGTTCTTATTATTCATACTTATTCTCTTAGCATCCAACCTCTTGAACTCGAGTTGGGCGTCTGCAGAAAATACTTCACCGACACTCTATATTGAAATACAAGATAAAGGTATTGCTATTGTCCACGGACGAGTCGATTTACCGACAACTCCAGAGGAGGCATTTAACATTCTCAGCGATTATGAACAATGGCCTGCACTCTTTCCCGAAGGCTTTCACATTGAGATAGCCGATTGCTTTGAGAACTGCACGGTTGTGGCTGACATGATTATCCCACACGCCATTGTTCCGTGGACGACTCATTTACGAGCAAAATCAATAGAGCATCCTCCAAATACATTTGAACTTCACCTCATCGATGGAGATTATTTGCAATACCAATTGAAATGGGAGTTCGAACCAGGACAGGAAGCGGAGAAAACACATGCGACTATGGATCTTCTCCTTCAACCAAAGGGATGGCTGGCAGAGTGGGCACCGGACTTCTTCTATGAATGGACTATACGAAAAGGCTTAGAAGACCATTTTAAACGGGTCGAACAACAGGTTACGTTAAAATCAGAAAACTCCTCACGTACGAATCGATGAGGAATCCGTACATCATAATTTCAGATCGTCTTCGTATTAGCCTCCTGTGTTCATCGAAATACTACAAAGATATTTCTTTAACAAGAGACTTACAAGGGCAATGTTTTTCTTACTTGCAAGTGCGAATGACGCATCGCAAGCAATGAAGTGAAATTCGATAGTCGTCCCACCTTCTGAGCCTCCACATCCACTCCCAGGTTACCAAGACAAAGTGAAGACAAATGTTTCAGGAGAGCAAATTTCGTGAAACCCACCATTACCGTGGTCAGTAGCGGAAATCATACGGGTTTTCATTAGTCTTCTGATACATCGAATTCCATATTCTAAAAACGCCACACGATGTGTTTTGGACCTCACGTGGCTGTTTACAATTGCTAACCATAAACTTTGGCCTCAGAGAGTAGACAATCGGACTGGCCTTCACGAAAAACCACCAACGCTTCATTTTGGATGCCAAGAAGAGCTGCCCAAGATACACAAGGCATTTTCCTCCAAAACTTGACAAGTGCGCATTGAAAAGTATGCTGAAACATGACGACCGATGGCTTCACAAAATTTATTGACCTAGGTAAACTACGCAGGTGAAAAATGAAGCCGAATACGTCATGGAGAAGAAGAAATTATAAGAGAACGTCTTTGTGAAACGATGGGTCTCAAAAGTACGTCGAACTACAGCCACATATCATTTTACTTCCAATCAGCACCGGTCTAGACCCAAAAAGCTCTGTCGTTCTTGTAATCCTCAGCTCATACTGACCCAATGAATAGGGTCGCGATAATACGAAGGAGTGTTCGGATGTACAAACAGGGAATGTTCAGGCTGCTTATGAGCTCACTGAGTTTCATAGTACTGCTGTATGCCTGTTCGACTCTCCAGACTACAAACACTCCAGAACAAGAACCGGCTACTGTGGAAATTGACAAAAAATTGCGTTTTCTCACTCCGTCCGGGGAAGATGTCACAGTCTTTCCAGGGGCCTATGAGGTGGTAGCAGAAAAATTTGGTGTGCGATTAATTGCGGAGGAAGGTCTTAGTGAAGAGTCAATGCTTATCGAAGCCAACGCTATTGATCATCAAGAAACGGTGAGCAACCCAACTGCATTGCTGATCTCAAAGAAGAAAGATGATCGAGTCCTAACACTACTTCTCCCGAATGGCAAAAGATGGGAAGCATGGGGAACTCAAAGCGAGAGACACTCGTCTACCGCTCAACGTCTTCCCCTGTCAAGTACGCTCATACGGCGCTATCTCGACAGTGAGGACCAAGCCAAGTTAATCTTGCCGCAACTCTCCTTATCCACAGTCTCTGTTAAGTACGAGGGGTCCAAAAAAGTCTACAAAGGGAAAAAGTTTAAATCTACGTGGCGACTCCCAGTTAATGATACGCTCAATTCTGGAACCTTTACCTTCACATGGGGAGGATATTGGGACGAGTCAGCCCTGAAACCAGCGTTCATGCCCAGTAGGGTTCTAGACTTTCAAAATCTCGTCAAGAAGAAACAATGCTGCATTAAACTGACGATCAATGGCAAAGGAGTCAAGTTATCCCGATTGAAATTCGGTCGACGTGGCACTCTACTGACTAGAGTAAAACTTGGCAATGTGAGAGCCAAAACATGGCCGAAAACCGTGAAAGTCATCGTCACCAAGGGGGAAAAAACATGGGAATCGGACACTACTAAAATATATGCTCAACCCATCAGTTATTATGAAACAAAACTTCACCCAATTTTTTCGCATCAACGATGTACAAACTGCCATTCGCTGGGAAGCCATGACAAGATTGTTGAGATGCATCAATATCGCCTTGGCATAGAAAATTACCCATATAAATACGATGAAGAGGCCAGACCTCAAAATCCAACGTTTTGTGTCACGTGTCACAATGCTCCAAACTTACAGAAGAAATGGGCTTCTCCATTTGCCGCGCAAGGCATTGACTGGGAAGGCTGGGATCCTCGAAGCGTCTGCCGTAAAATCACAGGACCATTTACGAATAAAGACGGAAAAGTCGAACCGCCATTCGATCATGACAGATTTGACGAGCACTTTCATCAGGATCCCCTACTCCTCTGGGCTGTAACCGATGGACGCACTCCTCTTGGCAAGAAATTGGAAGTTCCACTTCCAAAAGGCTTGAATATCTGGTTCAGTAAAGTGGACCCCTGGGTAGACGCCGAGACACCATGCCCGACCGACGCGACTTACTTTCAGCGGGATAGGAGCACTGTGCAGGAAAAGTTTTTTCCTCGGCGATGAGAAAGCAGGTAGGGCATTTCTTTGAAAGACCGACGCACCCGCGCAACACACCGTTGGTTGCAACTATACAATAACCTTCATTCGCAATATTGTGAACAGTATGGATGAAGCTTTATGCCTAAAGCTTAGCTTTGATGGGGAACAAAGATAAAGTCGCCAAGACTTTCATGCCCCGCAAATTGGATAGGCCAATAGGTCGGAACCTGCTCCATTTTATATTGGTCAGCAGCCTTTACGACTCTGGTGCGAATGGCTAAGAAGAGGCGTTCCGTTTCGATGATTGCTTGATTCTCACCTAACACGTCTAACAATGCCCCAGTAAACACAGAATGTCCATCTTCACCGACATCTAAAACCGGATGTTCTCCTCCAGATGTAAGCGCAGTGCGAACTCGCTTTTTTGCAACCGTTTTTAACATCTTCATTCGTGCATCGTCAGAAAGCCCTGGACGCAATTTCGCCAAACTCGATCTCGTTAACTTTCCAGCAAAACAGGAATCAGCAATGACGAGAACGTGTTTGGCGGACATCAATTCCAGAAGATCCGTAATATTGGGGGTCAGAATCCACTGAGACGTATCATCGATTTCAGCATCGATGGGAATCCAGTAGCCACGATCGATATCGGATTCCAAATGTCCGTGCCCTGCATAGTAGACCAGCAGGTTGTCATTCTCCTTGAGGCTTTTCCTAAAATTATTTAGCGCCTTTAGGATTTCGCGACGTGTGGCGTCTTTGAGAAACGTCACCATGAACCCGTACTGAGCTTCAAGAACATTCGCGACTGCCTGGGCATCCGAAACGGCATTTCGCAAGGGATTCCAATGTTGATATCGATCATTGCCAATCACCAAAGCGTAGTAATTTCCAAACACGGCCATATCTTCATCTGCCATCGGCTGTGCCCTGACCACCGTCTTGCCAGCAACAAGCATGAGTTTTTTGGTCGCACGTTTATCCTGGATATCGACTGCAAGAATTTGCACAGGAAATGTGTCTTGAGCCGCACGCAGCGGCGGGAAATCCATTGTAAAAATTCCTTGATCATCCACCTGAACCACATGTCCGTTGATCGTCAGTGCTCGTAATCCTGCGGGAGCAATAACACGGCCTGAAATGTGCCGTGACACGCCTACAGGCGCAGGAATACTTGGGACTCGACCGACGACTGAAATTCCTCTTGAGGGAGGTAGAAGTGGATCGATCAACTCAATGATGGGCCCTTCAAAGCCCAAGTCAACACTAGGAGTGCTTTCCAGCTCTTGGGTCCGTTGAGCAACCTCCTCTTCTAAAGAGGCAATATGCTGATGAAGCTGTTTGACCTCTTGCTCTCGCTGACTTACCAAGGCCTGTTGACTCTCGACTTTCATTCTTAGAGCTTTCAACTCTCGATTGAGTTGTTCACTGGTATCTTGTTTGGCCTGCTTGGTATTAAGCTGTTGCTCTAGTCTGTCATATCGAGTTTGGAGTGAGAGTAACTTCTTCTGCTCTGTCTCTGCCTCAGATGATCGCTGATGAAGTTGATTTCGCAATTGAGTGAGTTCCTTCGAAATCTCATTGATATGTGCTTGTAGTCGATGAATCTCTTGTTCTCTTTCATGGACAGTCTGCTCTAACTGTTGAATGCGGCTACTGGCTTTGACGTTCATCAGCATAGACAAACTTGATTCCTCCAACCCAGATGCCTCCGCGTACCATTTAAACGCGGTCGATGCGCTTTTGGTCACTCCCAGCCCTTGTTCATATAGCCGCCCAAGGTTCATCGCCGCTTGGTGATGTCCCTGTTCAGCAGCTTTCTGGTACCAGACACCCGCCAGGGCATAATCTGGCTTTCCCCTTGGGCCTTTTTCATATATCGTACCGACATAATATTGAGCTTGTGCATCTCCATCTTGCGCAGCATCTAGCCACAATTTGAGTGAAGTCTGATAGTCTGCGCGGTCTGCAAGCGTATATTCCCCACCGCGAATGGCACAGTCTTCTGCCGTCGTTCGAGTCGGTCGACGAGCTGTGACAAATGTCACATGTGTCCCAAGACGTCGTATTTGTCCGGGGAGTAGACAGTCTATGGTCACATAAGCATCGGCACCATTTTCTGGCTCAAGAGCGGATAATCCTTGTCCCTCTTTATCAGTAAAGGTATCTTGCTCTGGCTGGGTCATACACCCCAGAACCAGTCCCATACTCAACACAACCCAGAGTGGACTGGTAAAGATTCTTTTGCTATGGAGACGCTCGGCGTCGTTCATACAAAGGTCCCTTATGTATATAAGGTCAATAGTCTACTCCTTACTCACAAGTCGATCAATACATGTACGGATGACACATTGCTCACATTGCTAAAGAATAGCAAACACTTTATAGTATTTTCGCTTCATTCCAATTTATTGATGTGCTTAAACACCTATAAAGGAGGTGGTTATGGGTATTCCAAGCACTATTTTTATCAGTAATGATTTATGGCAAGTAAGTAGATCTTCCATTTCAATCTACTGTAATTTGTTAAAAACACGACATTCTAGCATTGCCCTTCTCGTGTTGACTTTTCTTCCCATAAGCCTTTGGCTTCCGCCGCAGACAGTGAATGCCCAAACTTTAGACCAAGCGGTGCAGGCTCAACTTGATCTGGATTGTGTTGGATTAACGGGAGGTGGATCAGCTGCGGGCTTAAGTGCTGAATTGAATTCCATTTGTGCCGGCTCCAATAGCTCCGGAGCTGGAACCTCATCCGGTGGCGCAACCGGGTCGGCCCAATCTTTAGGCGCAACGGTCGAAAATCGACGCCAAGATCGTCTTGAAGGAAAAGAACCCGGAAATCAGGCGACCTTCAATTTGGGGAAAGGGCTGGGCCTTTTTATGACTGGTAATGTGGAAGCTTTGAACAGAGATAGAACAACGTTCGCCGATGGCTTTGATTCCACAGTGTTAGGTGCCACAGTCGGTGCAGATTACAGATTCACCGATAATTTGTTATTCGGAGTTGCAGGCAATTATTCTAATCGAGATGGCGACTTTGACGGAGGTGGCGATTTCTCGACCAATTCTTATGGGGTCCTTGCGTATGGATCCATCATGCCCATACCAGCGATGTTCCTGGATGTGAGTGTGGGCTATACCAGACACAATTATCTTTTAGAAAGGCCAGTTGGCTATTCCGAACTCGGAAGTGGAGATACAATTAGTGGGAGAGCATCCAGTAATTCTAACGGAAACGAGTTTATCATCCGAGCCGTCGCGGGCTACGACCATGCCATAGGAAATTTCACAATCGGGCCGAGAATCGGCGTGAATTATTCTACATTGACAATTGACGATTATGACGAAGATGGCGGGGGGGGATTGGCATTATCCTACGATGATCAGACGGTTCACTCCTTTCAGAGCACTGTTGGTCTACAGGCAACCATGGCAATAAATACCTCTTATGGCGTATGGGTCCCGCAGGCTACGGCTGACTTTATCCATGAGTATGAGAATGATCAACGATTTATTACTGTGCAATTTGCCGGAGATGGGCGTGCAACTCCAACAAAGTTTACATTCCAAAACGACAAACCTGATCGGAATTTTTTCAATCTTGGCATTGGCACCGTCTTGATTCTTTCAAACGGCATTCAACCTTTTATCAATTTCCGTGCCATGGCTGGCAACAACCAGTTTGACAACTATGCCGGAACAATCGGAGTCAGGATTGAAGGGAGTTAAAGCACTCAGCCGGATCACGTAATAGTCTTGAGCAAGTTGAACCTGGATTTGAACCTCGTTTGAGTAACATTCATTCTACAATCACCATAACTTACTTAAAGGATAGGAAGGTTCTTCCGCCTTCCTATCCTTTTGAATTTCCACATTCCGGCTTTTAAAACTCCCGGAAGAAGTTTTTTCTAGTTATCCCACTACTTTCAATACGTCAGAGAGACGTCTTTTCTTTAACATTACGGTGAGGCCCGATCCAGACGATTTTCCAGTCGTTTTAAAGCTTTTTGCGTATCACGAAGATCTTTGAGGATCTGTTCTTGGGTGACGGGAGCCTCAAGCTCTCGCAACCGCTCAGCTTTCGCTTCATCGAGATTATTAATGACGACAGCAATAAAAAGATTAACCACAACAAACGTGCCTAGCACGACAAAACTCACGAAAAACATCCAAGCATATGGATGAAATTCCATAGCCTTGTACATCACATCTGTCCAGTCCTCTAAGGTAACCACTCGAAACAAGGTCAACAAGGAGATTCCCAGAGACCGCCAGTGAGTGGGGTCATGCTCATGAAACAACTGGTATCCAGTAATGGCATAGATATAAAAAATGACACCCATGAGCGTCATGACATGAATCATACTGGGGATAGAACGAACCAAGGTAGACACGATAAGTCGGAGTTCCGGAATCGTGGAGATTAATCTGACGACTCTGAGGAGGCGCGCTAATCGCGCGATCATGGCAAATTCCCCAGTGGCGGGAATCAAGGAAAACACAATCACCGAAAAATCAAAGATATTCCATCCATCCTGAAAATAGCGACTTACATGCGGTGCCAGAGCCATCATCTTGAGTGCGGCTTCAAGAATAAAGACGGCGAGAATGAGGTGATTCATGAAATGAAATACGTCTCCATACTGCGCAACGAGATCTGTAGAGGTTTCCATCCCAAGGATCACCCCATTGACAAGTATTAATGCGATAATCAGATGCTCAAATACGGTAGTGCTGACAATACGTTGTGCAAATTGTTTCATAGGTTTCGACTCACGGTTGAAGTTTTTCCAACCCTGAAAATACTGAAATTCGAGTAAAGAAATCTAGCAGGAAGTTAAAAAATATGTTTGTACTAGAAGGTATGATAAGAAAAGTACGAAAGGATAGATCGAATGAGCCGTAATGAATTGAAGATCATCCGTGATATGTCCTTAGCATGAGAAAATTGATGAACGACAAGACCGCACTCATCCAGTTATAGCTGAGGCGCATCATGCAAAACGGCTCAGAACACTTGGCCATTCAAGGCATAAAAGTACATGAAGAACACTTAGAAATAAGAAGACTGAAGATAGCCACGCAGCACATCTCGTCGAGCGACGATTCCGATCAGCTTTCCTGCGGAATCAATCACAGGCACGCGAATGAGATGGTTATTGTGAAGGACGTCAATCACCGTCAGCACATCGGTATCTTTTGTGACAGATATGGGGTTCGATGTCATAACTTCACCTGCTGTGATATCTGCCAGTCTTCGCCCTTTCCGAACAGCGTTCAAGAGGTCAAACTCAGAAACGATGCCTAGTAATCGATCAGACTCATCTATGATCGGAACGGATCCAAATCCTTCCATCATCAGAGAGGCCACAATCTCAGCCTTCGCATCTTTAGCTTCAGATTGCACATCTTCTTCCATGATTGACCCAACGGTCATATGGCCAAATTTGCTCTCCCGAAGGGCGGTCCGACCTTCTTTATCAAATGACACCGTTGCCATAGTATCCCCCATTTATCAAAAAGATAAAAAATTTTGGTCCGCATGTAATACATTACACGAGGCCAGTCTGGGCTAACCGAGTTTCTAAGATTTGGTCGGGATTCCAGCGCTTAAACTTAAGGGGGGCAATCCATTCCGGAAGAATAGCGGCTTGGGGAGCGAGGCCGACGAGTTCACTTTCTTCAATATCGATCCCGTACTGTTGCGTGTGTTGTTGAATAGCACAATACACATCATTGAGAGAGGTTTGTCGATAATTTGTGAGGTTCATAGAAACTTGTGTCAATCCACGGGTCTTCAACGCCACCCCCATGGCCTTAATTGCCGGGAACCCACCTCCTGAAGCTCGAATGGTCTTGGCAATCGCCTGTGCGATCTCCAAATCATTCGTCTGAAGCACCACGTTATAGGCAATGAGGAAATTTCTTGCTCCCACAGCTACGGCCCCCGCCGTCGGATGCAGCTTTGAGGGGCCAAAGTCTGGCCTCCAGTTCAGATCGGAGGCTATTCGCTTCGATAACCCTTTCCGGCCACCTCGTCGTATCAGTTCTAACTGTCGCCACGGCATACGAGATGAGGCTTCTGCATACAAAAACACCGGCATTTCTAATTCTGAACCTATCCTCTTTCCCAACTGCTGAGCCATGGTGATGCAATCATCCATCGTGACGCCCTGGAGTGGAATAAAAGGAATCACATCTACCGCACCAACCCGAGGATGAACTCCTCGATGTTCGGACAAATCAATCAATTGTGCAGCAAGACAAACAAGTTGATAAGCCGCTTCCAGCATTGCCTCGGGACTACCACCTATCGTGAACACGGTACGGTGATGATCCGGATCAACATGCCGATCGAGTAATACAACATCGTCAACACCACGTACGACATCTGCCAAAGCATCAATCACGCCTCGATCACGTCCCTCACTTATGTTTGGCACACACTCAACAATATTTTTCATCGCTATCCGTATGTTTGGGTTACCTTCTTTTAGACTCACGATGACTGAAGAGAAGAACTGAGCAGGGATCTCTTTTCTTGACACCGAAAAAAACACCATACTATAGTCTTTATAAGGATGACGAATACACTCAAGATTAAAAATAACTCCTATTTATCGAGGTAGGTGAACTATGAATACGACTCAACTCGAGCCCACAGCCACTCTTGCTGAGCTACAAGAGAAAAAACCGGACAGTGTCACGATCGTCTGTCTCAGCGGAGACATGGATAAAGCCATGGCCGCGTTCATTATCGCTACCGGGGCGGCAGCCATGGGCATGAAAGTGACGATGTTCTTCACATTCTGGGGCTTGAATATTATTCGCAAGCCTGGCTCGACGAGTTCGGCCAAAGACTGGATGCGGAAGGCTTTTGGGTGGATCAATAAAGGTGGAACCGAAACCTTACCGTTGTCCCGTTTTCACTTTGGCGGCCTGGGTACGAATATGATGAAGAAAGTCATGAAGAACAATCGCATGCCAGGCATCGCCGAACTGTTGGAGACTGCACAAGATCTTGGCGTCAAGATGATTGCCTGCACGACCACCTTGGGAATGATGGGTATTTCAAAAGACACATTGATTGATGGAGTTGACCAGTTAGCCGGCGTCTCCACATACCTTGCTGAAGCCAAAAATGGCTCAGTGAATCTGTTCATTTAACGTTTGAGGATTGACCTATGATAGAAGCCGATGTCAAACTCGATACGCTTGGATACTTTTGTCCCATGCCCATTATCATGACGTCTAAAAAAATCAAGGAACTTGTGCCGGGTCAAGTTCTAGAAGTGGCGTCCGATGACGAGGGCATCAAAAAAGATATGCCAGCCTGGTGTGAAACGACGGGTCATGAATGGGTTGGGTTAGAAGAAGCGGATGAAAACTCCGTCCACGTCTATAAAGCCTACGTCAAAAAAGCTGGCGGGTAAAGCACTTACAACTAGTAAAGCTTGAGCCGACGATGGTAATGCCATCGTCGGCTTTTTTACTTTTAATAAAGAGTTTACAGTAGGCTTTCCCTAAATTTCCTAGGGTCTGACTTTTAACGTTAAATGTAGTTCTATATGATCTGACCTATCAGAGGTGTTCTGGATAAAAATACGTGGAACAATGTTTCTATGAGAACACCCTGTATTTTTCCATCTTCACCACAAATTTAGAATCTGTTACACTATTAGTAAGCTACGATGGTACCCGATAACATTTCGTAACTCCATTAGCTAAGTCCAAGACCATCCAAACTGGAGGGCCATCTCATGAAGCTCTTCGTTCAAATTTTTCCTACAGATGTTCAAGTGCTCGTAAGAAATTTTCTTCTGGCTTCATCTCTTTTGTTGACGATTATACTCCCTATCATGATCGCTGAAGGCTGTGTAAAACGTCCATCCTTGGAACCGACACCAGGAGTCGCGCCTCAGCAATTTTCAATTCCATAAGAGTCTGATTGCTTATAGATCAGAACCTGCAGTCGTACTGCCATGTAGTTTTCGAAATATTCGACCGTACCTCTGAATTAGGACTGGAAAACTAACCGTCTGTCACTGTCAGTCGACAGGATTCATTCTCTGAACTCCATGACAGTTAGAGGCAGATAAGGTTTCGTATTAGAATGTCAACGCTAATGAAAAGGACCCTAGCGCCCCTCGATCATCAAAGTCGTATCCTGCTCCAACGTCAAATTGAAATGCCCACACACGAATACCTAACCCTGCCGTTGGCGTAAACCTAGATTTCGCATCTTCCACATTTTTTAAAACCCCAGCTCGTAGAATCACGACCTCAAAGAGGCCTTGTTCAACTCCAAGGCTGAGGACTCGACTTCTAATCCCAGGGACTAAAGTTTTATTCTTGGTAATATCTGCATCAAACGTTACAGTCGTAGAGGAAAAAGGAAGAAATGCTATTCCTCCACGAACCTGTGGACGCAATTTGAAACTTCCCCCGCCTGGCGCATTGAAGGAAGGTGTATTAAGGTCTTTTCCAATGACGCCAAGTTGCAACCAGGACACGGGGCGAATCAACGCTCCCACATCAATGCCGAATTCATAGGATGTCTTAGAATCTTTCAATTCATCCGAAATATCAAAGTCGTCTTCTGCATTGTCAACATCGACACCCCGATTGTACGCGGCTCCTTGAATGACTTTACCCGTTACACCCAGCGAAATTTTCTTCTCCCAAAAGGCGTACGCGTAGGATACAGCTAATTGTCGAGCCTCAAGAAAATTCACCTGGAGTTCTCCATTGATATCCAATTCACTTCCTGACACTACCGCCGTTAACGGGGTCGTGGTAAAGGAACCTCCAGTGCCAACATCCGAAACATTGAGACCAATGAAATGATCGCCCCAATTGCCCTTTGCATATAGACCTACGGCAGCCAAAGCTGATAGTGAAGCATCATTTAAATTATCTAAGAGACCCTGCAGACGATTTTGATTGGCTGAAGAGATGTCAGAGTCATCAATATCATCAATATCTTCAAGTGTGTCGCGAATGCCTGCTCGATCAATGCCTTGTCCCGTGGCCTGCAGACGGATATCAATATTCTGAGAATGGGCAAGCCCGGCAGGGTTCCAATAGGTGGCTAGCGAATCGGTCGTGACCGCAACGCCGGCACCACCCATGCCAACTGCGCGTGGACCAACAATGACAAATTCAACCGCTGCGCACAAAGCAGGAAAGACTAATGAAAAAACAAAGACGAAAGTCAGGAATCTGAGTGAACGGGGAAAAGGGCTACAAGACATGCGAGCCTCCTTTGAAGTCAACATGACATATTCACAAAGCTAAGAAACCAATACTTAGAAGTGTAGCTTAGACCCTAAGAAGAAATATGCATAACGTCAAGTCAATTTTCGTAGCGGTGCGTTCTCCATTTCCCTATGCTCCATCATTCTCCCTCTTACTCAGCATAAAATCAGAGAAGAGAAGCACAGTGTCAGCGGATTCAATACTAACGGCTAAGCTAAAATAGCTTGCTCCTTCTGTGATGAAGTCACAATGAGTTTCGTAAAGACACATTCGATAACATGTCCTTCCCATTCAACAATTTTTTGGTAATTCGGAATAGACATGACTTTTTGAAAAGAACTTTGCAAATAAAGAAGTACGGATTTCATTGATTCTAGAACCCGTACTATTTAAACTGTCGTGCCTATTACTTCCTTATCACTAATAGCAGGAAATGCCTAAGGCGTATAATATTCATGGATGGCTTTTTAAGGAGGGCAAGGTATGAAAAAATATTTTTGGCGAGTCAAACAAAAGAGAACACAGGTAGCAATATTCAGTGTCTTTAATGCTGCTTTATTTATTTTTCTATTAGGAATCATTTTTTTAGGTGTTGCTCCCTCTCATGCCCTAACGATCCCTGCTGCAGCCGCATTTGGAGTTGCAGATGATTGTGGAGGACCAGGGGGCGATTGTTTTCCTGGTGGTCAGGCAGGAATTGGCACTCATTCTCATTTTAATTCCGGCACCTTAGACCTCGGGATTGTTCTCATTGACATTACCTCAGACCCCATACCGTTAACTATTATCGAAGAAGTCCGTGGATTAGCAGAATTCGATATTTCTAGATTGGGGAATTTCGCTTCGGCAACATTAGACTTTCAGACGAATATTAATGGTGGAAGCGATGACATTAATATGTTCACGTATACTGGAAATAATGCCGAAGACTTATCCGATTTTCAAATTGCTACGACAGGATTCATTACTCAGTTTTCAACCGGTGGGCTTGAGGAAGGTGATATACTGAGCTTTGATGTGACATCATCGCTTCTTGAAGCGATTTCTGCTGGTGACGACTCTTTCGGGGTTAAGTTTCAAGTCAACCTCCCAACATTTGATCCCACAACTATAATCAGTCAAGCATTTGGCCCGCACTCATTCAATCAATTTGAAATTAACACGGTTTCAGCCTTAATACCCGTTACAGCCGTTCCAGAACCAAGTTCTCTGCTCTCGTGGGCAACAGGACTCATTGGTGTAGGGCTAATCCGGCGGTGGCTTAAGAACGCCGGAAGCCGTTCTTAAGCCTAGTGAGTTATTTCCTCTTGATCTTTTCACACAACTCCCACGTCATTATGTGGCGAGGGGGATGACCAAGTATATCCTCATATCTCCAAGAGTTATTCCTTTGCCTCAGAGTTCTCGTATTCGTAGGATCAATAACGCCTCCTTCCGATTCTCCAAAAGAAAAAATCGGTGATGTATTCGTTATTCAACAAACACCAACATTTCATACTCTTTCTTGCCCATGAATAAAGACAGATGAGAAGATCAACTCGTTACTGCGGTCACGACTGTCTTAAGCAGATCTCACAAGAATGACGAGTGGTTCTTTCAAAGCATTTCACGGATCGATAGAGAAAGATAAACGAAGAAATCCTTCTAATTTCCTAAAACAGCTAAATTCTTGACTCTAAAAAACCAGGAAACTTTTTCTTTCATGCGAGTAAATCTTTTGGCAAATTCAGCCGAGGAAGGAGAGGACTCACTGTTTATCTCAAAAAATGACAACAAGGCTCAGCAATATCAACGAAAATAATTCAGAACGTTGAAACAATCAAGCTTGTCCCATGCAAGAAGAGGAGCACCTCATGAATGCGAATAAGAACATTCAATCATTACTGGAAGAAATTGGAACAGCTTATCAAAGCCTTGTCACCGAGAATATAGTTCTAAAAGAGAATATTGTCCACCGAGAAAACGAATTGCTGGCGGCGATTGACAACCTGAAAAATGAATTACAGACGGTCAAGGATGATCGCGCTCAAGTTACGCGAGCTTTGCAAGACACTCAAAGCAAACTCGATCGATTTCATCCAGAAATGCAGACCCTCCATAATCAACTTGAACAAACAGAAGTAGAGATCAACACACTAACAATGGAAGTGTCTCAGAAAAATGAAGAAATACAGCAACTACACGATCAGATCAAAAAATCGACCACCTCAAAAGAGACGTCTACATCGTCGCTAGGAACATTCTAAAAAATTCTCTAAGATATTCGTTCGCGTAAATTATTGGAGGAAGTGTACCCCTTAAGGCGCACAGCAAATCTCTCTGCACAGACTGTCAAAACAAGTGAGGATACCCCTGGTGCAGTTGTTCATAGATCGTGAGGTCGAGTTGAGCATTCTGTAAGGATCGGACTTTCGAGAGTTGTATGATGCTGAGATTTTGCGTTTCAATAAGAAATGCTCCTTCTAAATTGACATGAATAAATGAAGCTTTGTCAATGTTAGCTCCATTGAGTTTAGATCGTTTCATGTCTGATTGGGCAAGATCGGCGCTACAGAGGTTTGCGCTACTCAGATCCGTGTCAGCAAGATCCGCACCTCGGATCTTGCTTTTTTCGAGATTGGCCTTAATCATGAGGGCCTTTGACAAGTTAACCAAATGAAGATTGGCCTCTGTTAAATTCGCCTCCGTTAAATCGGCTCCGCTAAAATCAGTTTTCGCTAAATGCGCTCTTGAGAGATTGGCTCGAACCAGAATAACCTTGAGAAAATCGGCATCGCTCATATTGGCTTGACTGATATTCGCATTCGTTAAATTGGCTTCGACAAGACTGGATTCCGCTAAGTTCGCGCCCGATAACATTGCCTCTGCAAGAAAAGCCTCATCCAAATTTACGTCTTGAAGATTGGCCCCACTCAGATCAACTGCCGCCAGTTTCAATCCTGAAAGGTCGGCTCCGCTTAAATCAATACGAGTTGACGGGTTCTCTCGTCGCCAGGCGTTCCAAGTTTCACTACCTTGTTTAATGAGATGTAGTTGGTCCTTATCGGCCACTTGAATACCTTTAACACCTTGATAGTCGGATTATGGAGTGACGGCGTAGAATGCATCTGAGGAACGCGTGGCCTGTCGTATATCGTGTTCACCGAGAACACTTTTAATCCTAGCCTATGAGTTTTTCTCACCTTTCGTATGAGCAATTGACGGCCATCAGCCACTAAATATTTCAACCACCGCGTTCTAGGCTAGTCCTCTTTCCACTCATGGGCAACCATTTAGATTGGCCATGATTAGGATTTATAGCGAAGTTTTAAGCAAAGGATCGTCACGGCCAAAATGAAGGTAATCCCATTGGCCGCAATAAGGGGGATATCATGTATTGAAACACCATAGATAATCCAAAGAATGATTCCAGTACAGAGAGTCAGGAGCATACCAAGTGACACATCTTCCGCAGATCGAGTTTTCCAAGTTTTGATCAACTGCGGTAAAAACGCGATAGTCGTTAAGGCTCCTGCCATCAATCCTACTGTCGTGATACCATCCATAAAAATCTTACCGCCTTACCATCTAATTCAAGTCCGTTCCTATCCGTCGGCGCAACTGCTAACAACTTCCTCGGTTGACTCATGCATAACTTGACGATTGTATTCGAACCTAGCCGAACACTCTTATCGGCGCTCAATCACACGAATGGGCACTAAACACTATTCTACTACAGACTAACAAGTGTTAATATAGGAACCCATATGCAGCTCCTTTTCCTGACGGCCGATGAACAGACGATCTTCATTCGAACTCAAACGACCTGTCACCTGGGCAGAAGACAATATCTCGAGTTCAGGCACTCATTGATAATTCTTTCATCCGTGCTGAACAAGCCTTTCTTTGTTTCCTGTAACAGCTTCTTAATTTCTCTTAAGAATTCTGCCAAAAAGACCTATACGATTGAGTGACTTTCCTCTATCATATGAAGAGAATAGTTTTATAAGGCAGGTGATGTCATGATTTGGTGGTATTGGGCCTTACTCGGACTGGTTTTTCTCGGGTTGGAAATTCTGACCTTAGGTGGGCTCGGCAACTTCTACTTTCTCTTTTTTGGTACAGCAGCACTCGTAGTAAGCGCCGTTGTCTGGTTGGGGTTTGCCGAAGCTGCATGGAGTCAATGGGTTTTATTTGCAATCTTAGGTATCGTGTCATTATTAGCATTGAGACGTACCCTCCAGAGGAAGATTACACCTAAGAAACAAGACAAAACAAACGTGGACTCTCTTGTTGGCGAAGTCGCTACCGTGCTTGAAGATCTTCCTGGAAATGGAGCTGGGAAAGTCGAGCTTCACGGCTCAACATGGACCGCCTGTAATGCAGGAAACACAATGTTACAAAAAGGGCAACGAACTCAGGTTATTCGAGTCGATGGATTGACACTTTGGATTAAAGCTGAGTCACCTATTCGGGAGGAACAGCATGTCGGGTGAATTAATGGTTGCCATATTTTTGGCCATTCTGGTCCTCATAATTTTAGCCAAGACGGCGGTGGTCGTTCCTCAACAGAGCGCCTATGTCGTCGAACGGCTGGGGAAATATTCTGCCACCATGGGGGCAGGCTTTCACATTCTCATCCCGTTCCTCGACGTCATTCGCTATAAACATACTCTCAAAGAAGTGGCGATGGACGTGCCAGAACAAGTCTGCATTACAAAAGATAATGTCCAAGTTGGCGTTGATGGGGTACTCTATACGAAAGTGCTAGACGCTGAGCGTGCCTCTTATGGCATTACGGATTATCGCTTTGCCATTTCCCAGTTGGCCCAAACAACACTTCGAAGTGAGATTGGAAAGATTGATCTGGACCGAACCTTTGAAGAACGCACCAACATTAACATCCAAGTCGTCAATGAATTGGATAAGGCCTCGGCGCCATGGGGCATAAAAGTGTTACGCTACGAAATTCGAAATATTACGCCCCCTAAAGACGTACTGAATGCGATGGAAAAACAAATGCGGGCGGAGCGTGAAAAGCGTGCTGTCGTTTTGGCATCTGAAGGTGAAAGAGATGCCGTTATTAATAGTGCTGAAGGGGATAAACAGCAAGTTATTAAAGCTTCAGAAGCCAAAAAACTTCAGCAGATTAACGAAGCTGAAGGGCAGGCTCAGGCTATTTTAGCTATTGCCAACGCCACAGCCGAAGGAATTCGAAAAGTCGCCGAAGCTAATCGGATCCCGGGAGGTTACGAGGCCGTTCAACTCCGAGTCGCAGAACAATATATTAAAGAATTCGGTGAACTCGCCAAAGCCAGCAACACTTTGGTACTTCCCGCTAGTGTGTCGGACGTGGGTTCGATGATCGCGCTTGCCATGAACGTGATCAATAAGAAGCCGGGATCTGCCCCATCTACCACTTAGA
This sequence comes from Nitrospirales bacterium, assembly GCA_965223675.1. GTDB lineage: Bacteria > Nitrospirota > Nitrospiria > Nitrospirales > UBA8639 > JAGQKC01. The sequence continues at coordinate 2,736,698 of OZ245013.1, forward strand.
ATTGTTGGTGAAGCCCCTCAGTTCTTTAGAAGTGAAAACTCTATCCTGTTAATCCCACCGCAATTCACGGAAAGCAATTGGCTTTCCAAACGATTGGTCAGTTCGATGACCTACGACTCTTACAACATGATCAATATTGGGTAGTTTGAGTTCTTCACCAATTTTAGGAACTCTTCCTTGACTCACCACATGGTCTGCGCTCTTGTCTAAGATTTCTTTCACAACATTCTCGAAAAGCCCTGATGGACGAAGGCATTCCAGGTCATCAAGACCAAACTTGCTCAATCCACGAGTATAAAACCATACCTGACCTGATTCTAACTTTTCTCGTTGCTCGACCTGAATGTGCTCACCAAAATGAAACATCGTGAGCGCCTGATCTTGCCAATCCGAAGGATTGAGATAAGTACCCGCCGCCACATCATACGCAGTTCCCTCCGTCAGCAGCGTTAATCCGCGAGCCAGACGAGCCACATGCAACACGACATCAAATTTCGACTGACCATTATTTAGGCCTTGCGATACTTCGATGATGCTAGAATGATCCCAATGTAGTTGTTCGCTCCACATTTTGCTTACCTGAGCATCAAGGTCCATGTTGATCCGTCCTCTCCATCGTGTATGGATCGCCTCAAATTGCATGTGACCTGTTTGAGTGAGAAACTGAACGGTCAATGGCCCTCCGTATTGCTGATCAAACCAGGCCACTAAAAATCCAGGCGGCGGCGGATCAGCATGGGTAAATCCAATAACGTAGGTAGGAAGCGTCCAAGAAGTTCCTGCTTTCTTTTTTTTTATCTTTTTCATGTCGGAAAGCGAAAGAAAGTCAGTGCGGGTCTCTCGCATAGAGGCAGTCTTATCCGCTGGCAGTTCCATGTCTCTTACCAGACGAAAGGACATACCCTGTTATAAATAATCCTCCTACTGTCATGTGGCTTACAAGTACACTTGCCCACGATAGCTCCATAGGCCTAGCCCCACTGAAGTTTCTTCTCTTTGCGAATTCATGTGCTCAATTGATGTCTGTATTATAAGTGGCCTTGCCCACGATAGCTCCATAGGCCTAGCCCCACTGAAGTTCCTTCTCTTTGCGAATTCATGTGCCCAATTGATGTCTGTATTATAAGTGGTCAAGTGCATACGATATTGACTATTCTCTGGCCTGCCTACAGGCAATTTTCCATGATATCGGAAACCATGTGAAATTTAGATTATAAGTAGGTTAGGTGACCACGGTCATTCGATATCCCACGAATAACTGAAAGTCATACATCGTTGCAATCATCCCCCTCTTGACATGTGAACTACATGTGGTCCTGGTGAGTACGATAGTTGATTTTTCTATATGTTGACTAATGGACGACTTTCAATGATATTCAAAACGTACTGATATCTCGATTACAGGTACTCACTACCATTTAGCTTCGGCGGGCGGCCACTCGAGTTCTGCTTGACGACCACAGAAATGGCATGAGATTCGGTAGCGGGCTTTTCGGCGAGGATTTGGAAGGGATTTAAAGTGGACAGGGGCCTGATCGTGTGGACAGACAGGCTCAAGGTGTAAAAGGTGTTCTTCGGTAATCTCGATCAATGCGGCTTCATCCCAAGGTGGCTCAATTTTTAGTTCGCCAGAGATCTCTTCATTCCAATCACACTGATTACAGTGAAAGCTAAACGTCTTGACTCGATCATAACGATTGGAAAGATCATTGACCGTGACTACCCCTGAACAATCTGGGGTCATGCATTTGACAGATGTCTTATGCAAAGCTTGAACGAAGACCGAAGGCGCTTTGGTGACATTCATGGCGTCTGTATGCTTTCAAAGAGTTAGGATTGTTGTTTTCTCTAAAAGGCTAGCCGCTCCTTTATCGACTAACCAAAGTAGTTCACCAGATACTGGGTTGATCACCTGAGAAGGATACATGTCTTGTTGTGAAGGCCCTTCTAATACCGCCCGTAGAGCGCTCGCTTTATCCTCTCCGCTTACTAGAAACATAATATGTCGGGCTTGATTTAGCACGACAGGTGTCAGCGTCACACGATGCGTTTGAAATTTTTCAACCCAGGGAGCAACGACCCATCGCGACGATTCGTGTACAGCCCCAGTCCCAGGAAACAATGATGCCGTGTGGCCATCAGGCCCCATACCTAAGAGGATAAGATCAAAAACGGGAACCTCACCCTCTGAGGGTGAAAATACCTTCCGCAAAGCTTCCTCATAGACAGCTGCTGCATCCGACGCGTTGAGCAACTCCCCTTGTATTCGATGAATCTGTTCCGAAACGACTGGAACGTGAGAGAGTAACGATTCATATGCCATCCGATAATTACTCTCTTGATGTTCCGGCGAAACATGTCGCTCATCGCCCCAAAATACATGAAGCTTCTGCCAATCGATCTTCGAGCGGTAAGGTTCACTGGCTAAAAGCGTATACAAAGCCTTAGGAGTTGATCCGCCGGCAAGCGCGACGGTCATTCGCCCAGTCTGTCTAATAGACTCTTCGGTAATGTTACAGAATTTCTGAGCGGCAATGGGGAAAAGTTGCTGCGATTCGGAAACTTTGTGAACCATACGGATCACTCTCGACCTCTGGCGAGATATACCCTCAAAATTCCAACTTTCTCCAACTCAAGCTACAAGCCTGCATATCAAGGACTGACTTATGAAGTGTATCTCTTTGTGACGTTGCTATCTAACAGTCAGTCGTATCGTAAGAATCCAGTTTATCTTCCTTATCGAAATCTAACGTGATCTCACAAGAATTCGGAGAAAAATTAAAAAAAGGGAAATGTTTCTCTCCCCCTGCAATCCGGTGATAGACCCAAGTTTCTCCCCCAAAAAATCGTTGAGACTTTCCACTGGGCTTGCCCCAGTTTTCTTCAAACCAGGCCTTGTCCTTGCCTTCGAATTTGGCAGGATCTAATGAGGCCTCAAGATATGGGTTTCCTCCACAAGCAACCACCATGAGCCCAATACATACAAGACCAATGAATCGTCTTATCACGAGGTATCCTCCCCTACCAAATTAACACAATATTATGACTTCTTCATTTCTCTGCAATTCTTCCCAGTAATTCTCACTAAAATTCTAGCCCCCCTCAGAAGATCCGTCAAATAAATGCTCTCCTAAAGTTGTTTGACAGTGAATGCACTCCTAAATCAGTGGAAATTTTCCATTACCTACTTTTCGTCTTCGATCTACCGTCTCATATTTTCTGGGATAGCATTGCTTTTGCCATGCGGAACACGTGATAAAACATTGGACGTGTCAATTTCCCAGTGAAGGTGTTTTGTTGACTGGGATGATACGAGCCAATGAGAGTAACTTCCCATGGAAGAAGATATGATGCTCCATGACCAAATTTAGGCCTCGGTGAAGGAATCGTATGGCCTAATTCCTGACATGTTTTGAGATACTCATCGAACGCAATTTTCCCTAGAGCCACGACGACCTGTATTTTTGTTAACAAATGAAATTCCTCTATCAGATACGGGCGACATGCATCAAATTCTTCCTTGAGTGGTTTATTGGCAGGAGGTGCGCACCGTACAGCAGCCGCGATATAACAATCCTTTAACTTCATCCCATCATTGGCATGTGTAGAGTCTGGTTGATTGGCAAAACCGAATTGATGTAATGCGTCATAGAGCCAATCCCCACTTCGATCACCAGTAAACACGCGCCCAGTCCGATTCCCACCGTGAGCGGCCGGGGCCAGGCCAACGACAAAAAGCTTGGCCTTGGGGTCACCAAATCCTGGAATGGGCCGGCCCCAATAGTTCCAATCCTGAAATCGTCTCACCTTAACTCGAGCAACTTCGCGACGATATTTCGTCAAACGCGGGCATAACGTGCAATCAGACACCGTTTGATGTAAAACCTTGAGAGATGGCATAGGCGGGGATGTTACCATAGGTGAGCCATACACTCCCATACCACACGCCAAGTAATTCATGACGATTAACTTTCCTATCAGAAAAACCAAAGCGCTCCTTAAACAACTCATACAGGCAGGACTGGCTGCTGCTGATCCAGTAGCGAGCATCCCCCAAGTATGTAATCGTAAAGACGATACTTTATGTGTTGGACGACGACGTTATGATCTTCAAAAATATGAACGCGTGGTGTGTATGGGAATAGGTAAAGCCTCAGCAAGAATGGCTATGGCTTTACGACAACTGCTTGGCAAACACCTGGATGGCGGATTGATCATCGTCAAAGATTACCCAAATTGTCCGATCAAAAACATCGATGTGTGGAAGGCCGGACATCCTATTCCTAACGCACAAAGCCATCGAGCGGCAAAAGCTGCAGAACGTCTGCTCAAGTCTCTCACAACTCGAGACTTACTCATTGTCCTTATCTCAGGCGGTTCCTCTAGTCTCCTGGCAAGTCCAACTACAGGCCTGACACTGAAGAATAAACAACGCACAACACATCTGCTTCTTCGCAGTGGTGCCACAATTCAGGAAATGAATATCGTTCGAAAACATCTCTCAGCCATCAAGGGGGGACAATTCATTACATCCACATCAGCCACTATCATAAGTCTCATTCTTTCAGATGTGCTCGACGATGATCTTTCAACGATTGGATCGGGGTTGACGTCACCGGATCCAAGCACATTCCTTGACGCCCGCCACATACTAGACCGATACCATCTTTGGAACCGCATTCCAGCAGCTGTTAAACATCATATCGTAAAAGGAATCAAAGAAGTCGTGCCGGAAACAATCAAGCCGGGAGCCCCTCAGTTAAAAAGAGTCCAAAATGTCATTATTGGGAACAATCAACTCGCAGTCAAACAGATTGCCAAAACAGCTAAGAGGTTAGGGCTCTGTCCTCATATACAGACCACCAGCCTGCAAGGTGAAGCTAAAGAAATTGGAAGTACCATCGCCTCTCTTGCTAAAAATATTGGGAATGAAAAAGGCCCCATTCGCCCACCAGCTTGCATAATCTGGGGAGGAGAACCGACTGTGACGGTCACGGGTCAAGGCAAAGGTGGACGTGCTCAAGAATGTGCCTTATCTGCAGCCATAGGCATGGCTGGACTCTCCAACATGATTATGGCAGGGTTGGGAACAGATGGATCAGACGGCCCTACCGATGTGGCCGGAGCGGTCATCGATGGAAACACCATTGCTCGAGCAACGCTCAAAGGCATTAACGCTGATAAGGCATTGCAGACTCACGACAGCTATACGTTCTTTAAACAAGTCGATGGACATATCAAAACGGGCCCCACAGGCACTAACGTGAATGACATTTATTTATTACTAGCGTTGTGAACCGAATAATTTTTTGCACAGGATTGAAACGTTTCACTTACGATACTTAGCAGTATGCAATGAACCTCGAAACACAACACTAGCACTCTAATCGATTCGAAGAAATACTCCTCCTTTGTAAGGAGGGGAAAAGGGAAGGTAGGAACACCAGTGAACGACGCACAACAAATGGTCCTCGAGTTTCATCAACAATTTGACATTCATGTGGCAGCTCAACCAACTATGCCAGATGAGCCCACACAAAAACTACGTGTCCGGCTCATTCAAGAAGAATTCGACGAACTTCAAGAAGCGATGAAAACCAAGAATCTACCAAACATCGCCAAGGAACTTGCCGACCTTTTGTATGTTGTATATGGCACGGCAGTCTCGTGTGGAATTGATATGGAGCCCGTCTTCAAAGAGGTTCACCGCTCGAATATGAGTAAAGTGGGTGGTTATAAACGAGAGGATGGCAAATGGGTCAAACCCTCAACCTACTCACCAGCGCAGGTCCGTCCTATCATTAATCGACAATTATCATAAAACCAACCGATAGCTCTTAGATGTGGAATGAAACTCCACGGCCTAACAGCCGTGGTCTCTTTTGTTACATGTTTCTCATGAGACGCATCGCGGCTCCTAGCTCACACCCACACCCTCATCGGTGGAATACTCCCGCTTAAATAGAAACATTAATTATGTTTATTTTACAAGCATGCTTTTATTGCTCATTCACAATAATACATTCACTACTACCAAAAGTGCGTGCCCCGTCGTATCTGAAAAGATTCCTTTCGTATCTAAAAATGTAAAAAGAACTTTTCCTAAAGTTGAGTTGATCTGCACTCCCAATACCCTTCTAGATTTGACTCACACCTTCAAAGGTCGTTGAAACTTAAGACTTTTAATCGTGTCTCCTTTTCGGAGTCTTAAGATTTCCATGACTGGCAACAATGTTGCTTTATTTTTTCAATGACGACCAAGACGCACATAAATGTTTCGTGTAAAGAACGTATTCATCACGATGAAAAATAGATACAAAAAAGGAGTATCACGATGAACACATCGACCTCATCTTTGGAAAGCAATGTTGACGTTAAGAACTCAGAGGAAAAAACATGCTCACTCAGAACGCCAGCTGACCGAGAACACAGTTTTTCTCCTGACAGCGACGCCATTGCCATCCTACGTAAACGGAGGCTCCGTCGAGGAAGAGCTATTGCGGCAGCAGCCGTAAGTTGTACCTCGGCTCGAATTGTCACTTCGTAGTGTATAGACCGTTGAGGGCATGGCGACATCAAGAACTGACTTGCTGAGAGTTCGTCAACATGTTTAAAAGAAGTATGTCATTTCAGGATATCTAAGAGGTCTTTATGAATTATTTAAGAAATCACAGTGCGTTGAAATTCATGATAGGATTGGGGTTATTTGTTTTGAGCGGAAACTTTCTAACTCCTGCCATTGGGGTCGGTGCTCAAAATATGGTCTATGTCTCAGAAGAACTTGGTGTGGGAGGAAGTTGTAACGGATTACAGTTGCTGCTGAATAACAATGCTGGCGGGACTATTGTTCTAGATCGGGAATGCGAACTATCAAGTACACTTACGATACCAAAACAGACAACACTCGCCGGAGTGGGAATTTTCGGAAACGGTCTGCTTCATTTTATGAATCTGCCGATAGGCTCCTCCGCGATCAGACTTGAACCGCTGAACGGTAGCGGAGATACCAGCCACATTACACTTCGCAATTTAGTGATTATCGGTCCCAACAACGTCGTGGGGATAAACGTATCACAGAGCAGCATCGTGTATATACAAAACGTCCGTATCACTGGTTTCAATGTCGGAATTTTCGGACTGAAATCGAATGCCCTCATGGTCGATCACAGTAATATATCTTTAAGCAAATACTACAACATCATTGCGAGTCAAGACACAGCAAATTGGCGAATACGAGATAGCATGATTAATCAAGCCGAAGAAGGCGGTGTGTTAATTAAAACCAACCCCCAGAGCGGCCATGTCATCGACGGCAATATCATTTCATCAAACCAGAAGTATGGAATTAATACATACGGTCGAGGAACAGTTATTACTCATAATCGATTCCGAACAAATAAGGGCATCGACATTAGGATTGACTCCGGAGCCGAAGAAACTCGCATTTCAGAAAACTATTTCAATAATATTGGAAACATTGAAAACAATAGTATCACCACTCAATGTTCGCACAACATAGAGGAATTAAGCTGCTAGCCAAAAAATCGCTTTAATACTAGATTGGTGTTTCAATTGAGGATGACGGATGAAGTTACCTGATTAATTTCCAGGCAGCTACTTCAAATACCTCTGTGCGGCAGGATACAGGGCTTGTAGTACTTCTCTCGAGAGTGTTTCAAGAAGAGGAGAAAGTTGTTTTTGGCAAGTTCGTGGATTTAGGCTTTCTCCTTCATGATATTTTGTCTGCCAGTCCACTTGAAACTTGTGTTGGTGCCGCTCATACACTTTTTGTATTTCCTGTAACCAGATCGTTGGATTGCCTTGATCAGCTTTAAACTCACCGCGACCTCGACCAAAGTGGGCCACAGCCAGGTAACGCAAGAGAAGATCTTGAGTGAGGCTATCAAGAAAACTTGGCACCCATTTAATCTTTAGTGTCTCTTCAGTTTCAACTTCTTTCCCCCAGGCGGCTAATCCCAACGCACCAAGAAAGGCCCCTGTCAGCGCAAACAGGCCCAATGACATCCCGCCTGTCGCGGTATCAATCGCTGCTCCCGCAGCCGTTCCCGCCGCAGCTCCTCCAAATCCTCCCAACGCAGCACGTCCTAATGCTTCTTCCATTACAGAAGACTCTATTGGGGCTGTCATATCTTGCAATTGTGTTTGAATTTTAATAGCCGCATTTCCTTCCAATCCATGCCATTCAATCAAATCTTGCATCGCAAGACGTATGTCATTTTCAAGTCGACCACTCAGTTCTTGCGCTGCACGCTTGATATTAACCTTTCTACTTTTCCCTGTCTCAGTGACCTTTTCTCCATCACACGCTGCTCGTGCCAGCACTTGTGCGATTCGGTCCATGGCTTTGTTGAACACATCGATATTTTTTGTCTTCCAATTATCCGTTAAGCGAGTCATCGCAGGTTGAAGGTCAGTGGGCAGCAGGCTTTGAACATATTCCAGTAACACCCCTTCAAGAACCCAACATCTCGAAAAACTATCTAAACTCAATACGCCTTGCACCACCGAATATTGTTTCAAAAGAGCGTGCCAATCACGCTCGCGGTGTTCTCGTTCTTGAGCCGCACTCTCCAAGCCAATTTGATTAAGAATCACCAACACCGGCTTCTGGAGCCAATCAAGAATTTCCATTTCCGGACTCACATACCCACCGGCCAGCGTAGGATCTTCCAACGCATTCACGAGATATAACACGACATCCGCCTCATCACGAACATTCTTGAGAGCCTGTTGACTACACCACAATGGCCGATCTTTGAATCGGTCCCATACATGCGCAACAATCCATCCGATCGGATTTTCCTGTTTCTGCAATAACCGCAAGAGTTGAACGGAATTTCCAAAACCAGGCGTATCCCAGATGTTCAGCTGCTCACCCTCATCAGTTTCCACCCACGTAAACTTCTCATTCTGATCTGTGACGTGCGCTTGATCCAACACTTTCCCCACGTTACGACGGAGCAGGGTGCGAACCATTGTGGTTTTGCCAATATTGGTATGGGAGGTAATAGAAATGTTGATCCGTTGGGGTGATGCTTGGCTCACAGAACCTCTTGGGAACGTCCCGACCATAACTTCGTCGTTGCTTGCTGTATCATGTTATTGACGTCTGCCGAATTTGAAAAGACAAGGGACTTTAGGCCATGGCCACTCATGAACCGTTCCCATGTTTGGAAGCGTTCTCGTAACCGCTCCGGATCTGCCCGTTTCCGGTAGGATCCTTCATGAAGCAATATCAATAGCGATGCATCCCCATTCCAACTTTCTACCTGATCTTGAATATTCTGAAGAAATGCACCATGGACTTCCTGCTCAGGAGTTGTGGCCACATCAAAGACAATGAGCACGCGAAGTGGCATGGTACCTGAAGCTTTCATCCGAAAATTCGACTCTCCATACGAAATAGGCTTTCTCGTCTGCACATACGCACGATTCCCAAACATCTCCAAACTAAACTCTTCGAGTAGCTCAAGCAAAGAGTGCTTAAGCTGACACTGATACGGTAGGACCTCTACCCATATGTCCTCGCCACGATATTGGGTGAGAAGGCGATGAAAATACGGCTGCTCCAATGGAAGCGTGAGACTATCTAGTTGTTTCAATGCATTTTGGCTCGTGATAAGAGCCAATCCCACCCTTGGTAAGACAATAAGGATGAGGCAGGTCACTGCCCACAGGTGAATCCATATGGCGGCGTTTTCACTACCAGGGGCTTTCAATGTCGCTATGGCCTGAACAGAGGGAAAGTCAATGCCAAGCAGCGTTGACGCGGGAAACAAGATAACAGCCAGCATATGATGGACTTGTTCAGCTTCGAGAAACGTACTCGCCCAGCTCGCACGATATTCAAATACGAACCCTCGACAATACAGTCCTATGATGACCCCAATCGCGAGACCTGCGGCTCCCCAATGCAGCATAGACTTCCCTTTGAGACGCACACCCTCCCCCACGAGTGAACTCCACAATTGAAAGAACCGTGACAGAGAGGCTACGATCCATTGCTTTTCTTCCTGGCTCGCCTGTTGAAAGAGACGAAGTTTGACTTGCAAAACCCAGAGGCCAGTCCTGTTCAACCAATCTGATATGCACTCAGCACGATGACTCTTCCATGCGTTCTTGAGCACATACCTCATGGTTGACCATATATACATGGCACCATTCCAAATCACCAAAACGAGCAGCGGAAAATGCAGCAGATTGATTTGCCCTCTCGGGCCAATCGGGTCGGTCAACAATCCTCCAAGAATGGCTAGGACAATAATCAAGAAGAGCGGAATCTGTATGAGCGTCAAACGGCGTGCCGTAAGGAGGACAGCATATCGTCTCTCTAATTTTTCTGTTAAGCGTTCGGCACGGTCGATGATAAGCAATTCCTCCATTGAGTTTATCCCTTGCTTATTGTCATCCAGCGTGGGAGCTTCACTGGCACGTAGACTAGCACGTTGCCGATCATGGAGTGAAAGAAAATACCCCTTAGGATCCTCCTCTTCGCAACTCCTCACCATGACAACCTTTGACAGACTATCGACTTTCATTCACCACCAAGATCCGGCATGCTCTTTCTCTTTGTTGAAAAGTACTAAAGTGTAGCAGGTTGTGGAAAATCCTGAAATCTTCGTCAATACCGCATCTTGAGACCATATATGCCTATCATGCTCATGGCAAGCGCAATGAGATCTACTGAAATGAAACTCCACGGCCTGACAGGCCGTGGTCCCTTTTCAACATGCTTCGCATGAGCTCTGTTGCGCCACTCGACTCTCATCCTCACGGGCGGGGTACTCTCGCTAAAATAGACGGACACGGTTTACAATTATCGCTATTGGGAGGGGTTCTGCATATGTAGAGAAACGATAGAATGGAGGAAAGGAAAGAAGGCGAAATGAACAAACATGACTGCATTGCGGGAGCGCGCCCTGGACAGGGCTGCCCCCACAAGAAGCATCTATTGAATTTTAGTTTTTGATCGTGAACGTGACTTCTTTTCTACCATAGACGATTTTGGACTTGCCATTTTCGATTGTGCCGCTAGCTCACTAAGCACGGCGCTCGGTCTCTCAGCCATCGCACCTGATATTCCCTGATAGACCTTCCTTGCAGCTTCGGACCACTTCGGATTAAACGGGGCACCTCGAAAGGCTGCTTCCGCAGCCTTCTTTTCATCATTTGTTAGTGGTCGAACTGATTGATTCATCCCTATAGACATCACTCTCCTCCTTTCCTTAATGAACTAGAGGCCGGGGTTCCTTTTCCGCCTGTACCCGTCGACCACAATTTAGACACGCGTAATATAAAAGTTTGAGTCCGACTTCAAGATCGACGGCTCGTTCTATCACCATAGAGCCCTGGCATTTATCACATTTCTTCATATCATACCCTCATTTCATAGTTCACCGGTTTGTGCATTCCTAACCTAGCTTGAGCAAGGGGCATGCCTTTTTAATTTCTCGACACAGAAAAGCCACAATTCACAACAATACCTAGTACTGAGAAATAAGAGATAGGCAAAGTCTGATCTGAATCATTAAGGAAGACGGAAAGAGGCTTGAGATCTTGTCAATCCTGCTGACAGACAACCAGGATAGGGAGTGTATTTATGACAAAAATGTCTGAGTTTCTAGGAAGTTAGAAATGCATTCTTAGTGTCAGTTGATCTTACGCAAACAGAGGGCTTTTGTATTGATACATAATCTGCAAATACTAAAACGAAAATGAGACAATTAAATGAAAGAGAGAACGTGAAGTTTTCCTCTTTCTTTTAAAAGAAGCAATAGAAAGTCCATGATTTTTTACGCTTTCTGGTCCATAAGGAGGGCGTGTTTGAGAGGTCAGACTCGTTCTTGTCATTGTCACCATAGAAACATGGCAGTCTCTTAGATGACATCGTGTTGCCTTGATGTTACCTAGAAAACTGCCTGCAAAAAAGAGCAAAGTCTCAAGAACGACTTATTGCTTATTTTGAAGAACTCACAGATTCAGATTTGGCGGTAGAACCATTTGTTATTTGTTTATCCGTCTTTGTTTCCGTTTCTGTAGATTCGGTCGAACTTGCTGCGGGTTCTGAGACCTTATTCTTCTTAGCCATATGGCTCGTATTTCCATTAGGTTTTTGATATGAGACCGGATCCTTATATTTCGAAGGCGTTCCCTGAACACCTTCTCTTTCCGATTTCATTGAAATATCGCCATTAAAGACCACACCTATTTCCATCGACAACTCCGGAGTTCTCAGAGAGCCGTCCATAATTGCAGTAGAAAGAAGTTGGATCTGTTTATTGGCCACAATATCTCCATTGACCTTGCCCTTACTAATGACGGATCCGGCATTCACTTTAGCGCTAATAATAGCCTCCTCTCCAACTAACAATGTTCCATTTGTATGAATTTGCCCATCCAGGGTTCCATCAATTTGGACGCTTCCTTCATAAAAAATCTCGCCCGTAAACTCCACTCCTGGCCCAATAAACGCTACAACCTCGCCATTCCCATCGACTGCTTGAGTCGGGACTTGAAATGTCTTCCGCGACTCAAAAATTCCTCGACTTGTAACAGATTGCTCTGGCGCATCTAATTCGCTGACAGTTGCCATAAACTCTCCTCCATAGGCTTATGGGGATACCGACCCAATGCCGAACCCCTGTAATAAGTGTGTACGATTCTTTGTGTAATTCTTATCCATAGTGTAAATCTATCGGCATTTCTTGGAGACAGCTTTAGTATCAATGTTGATAGTCTCCGTCTTTTCTAGTTTTCACAAGAAACGCCAGACTTTTTGTCGTTCTATGAGAATCGTGATAGTTCTCTTTTTCTTCGAAAGAGTCGGAGTTCAAATACGTTATAAGAGATAACAAAAAAAATTCCACTAATTAACGGTGAGTGTTCGATGGAAAACCCACAGATATGTGGGGAAGAAGCGACTGAAGCCGGCACGTCTGATGAAACCACCAATCTATATGTAGAAATTGAATAAAGAAAACGGCAAGACGAAATATGAATTTCTGGTTTTGCATATGTCTATGACCACAGGGAAATAGCATTCTTTAATATCCGTTAATAGTTGTTCGTGAGGTACATCGGTAATAGCCGCAAAGCGATGGTTGACGAATCTATTTTAACCTGCGTTTTCTATACGCGTGGAGGTTCGAAGTTTCAAGCGCACATGCTCGTATATTTCACGATAGACATGCTATTGCTCATGCAATCAGGCTCGAGAAAACTTGAAAAACGTGGGCATTGCCTGAAGATACACCTTCAATAAGTCATATAATTTTCCACGATTCGGTACGCAGTACTTTTCAAAAACAAAAGAGAGGTGGCAACTATGGAAAGACGAGAAACAGAAAACTATTTTGTGATTTTCCACAATCCCGAACGCGGGAGAGATACGCATCACTATTATGATGACTCCGGCCATGTGACGGCAGAGAAACTGAAAGCGGCAAGGTTTGATAAGTATGAAGACGCCAAAGCATTTGTCGTCAAAAATGATATCTTACTGGGAATAATAACGTACATTGGTAAAGAGACGTTTTCGGAGAACGAATTCTTACAGTACGTTGAGTATTCCTGAACTTCTGCAAACTATGCGTCAGATGTACCGACTGATAATGAGCGGTTATTGAAAATAGACCAAACGCACAAGCAAAAATCACTAAACACGATGAGCGGATTCACTGATATCCGAAAAGTGACAGACAGTATGGTGTTTTTGATGAATTTCAACCAGTTGTTCAGTTTATCATAAATCTCCTTAACAAATCTCACTCTGATTTCCCGCGCGTCAATATAATATAATGAGCCATGCATCCATGACGTCCCTGTGCATCTCGATACCGTTTCTGTTCTCCTTATTTATGCAGGCACGAGAGCTTTTTTAAGACCTTTTATTGAACGTTGGCGTGCTTGCACAGATCGTAGCTTTGCTGCATTGCCAACCACGTTTCCGCCGAGGAGCTAAACACATGTTCAAGACGCACCGCCACATCGGGTGTCACTGGTGCGTATCCATGACAAATCGGTATGAGTAATTCACGACTGATTTTCAAGGCTTTTGCTGCTTCAGTTTTTGTCCACCCCACAGCTTGGATACAGTCTTCGTCAATGGTTTCCCTTGGATGCGGGGGATTAGGCATGCCTATACGGCCCTCCTTTCATGATAGTCATCATTTGTGCGCTCCTGTATCATAGCGCCACTGGCGGCTGGCTACATGATCTTCAGATTGATTCCTTGATATCTTTTTAAGGAAGACTTGATCTTAGATCACCCCTAAATAGCATTACCACCTTCCCTGCCATTGCACATCAATTGAGTTTCGACAACACTCTTACATTCGCCTTTTTTACCTGGGAGCCACTTGTACTTTGCATCCGTAAGTCCAAATGATTTACAGAGATCTTCTGTTAATTGAGCATACTGAAGAAAGCAAGATGGGGTGAAATGACAAGAAGTTGCTGATCATCTGGAGCCGGCGAGTGGGATTGAACCACCGACCTACGGTTTACGAAACCGTTGCTCTACCACTGAGCTACGCCGGCCCTGACTAGATATACCAGTGCAAGGAAAGAATTTCAGGAAAGTAGCCTTCTCTAATCACCTTTGTGAAGCCAAAGAACGTGAAGACTATAATGGACATTTTATACCGTTCTTATAGGAGATGCGTCAACTTTCTCAACTCCACATTATAGCTCCTTCAGTAAATCACAAGGAAGTAGAACGAACTCCTCAATAAGCAGAAAAGCCGTTGACAAGGAAATCCTAATATCCTAAGTTCAGCACACAATCTGTGTTATGCTAGGATATTTGACAAAAGGAGACATTGTGCTGCGCATTCTTATTCCGGTATTGATTCTGGGTAGTACTGTATTAAGTGGCAGTGAGTCTTGGGCGGACTTTGAAGTTCTTGATGTCGCGTTAGCGGGTTCTATTCAAAATCGGCAACCCAAGAATCCGGTTAGGCCAACAGCACATTGTGAAAAAGATAAGAATGGTGAGGGCAAACTTCCAGTTATTGATTCAGCAGTCTTGCCAAAGGTCTTCTTTTGGACGCGCATTGCCTCTTCTTCCAAGGGATCCATTCGCCACACTTGGCATCAACAATTACAAGACGGGTGGGAAACGGTGTCCGTTATCAATCTCCCGATACGACCTTCCCCAGGCTACCGAATGTGGAGCGCTAAAGCTTTTTTACCTGGTGACCCTGTTGGAGATTGGATGATTGTCGTCACCCCGTCTCATGACCCACAACATGTCCTTTGCATCACCAGGTTCAGCGTCAAATAAAGCGAACCAATTTGCGACCGAGAGTAATTGGCTTCTTCACCATCAAAGTCACCATTTTGTAGAATCGGTGTCTTGTCTCTCGAGAAACAAAGATGTTGTTCTCAAGATAAATGTACTTTTTTTGATTTAGGTCTACTAGAGATGGCTAGCGAGTTTTCCTCTCCTCCTACAAATCTCTCAACACAACAGACTCCTGAAAACTTGTACTCACTCTCCGAATTTTTTCGTCTCATTAGACTCCGCAATCAAAGTGGAACTTTTTTGCTCGTTCTCCCCTCCCTCTGGGCTCTTGTCTTAGCTTCTCAAGGGAAACCAGACCCTGTTCTTGTCGGCATTTTTATTATTGGTGCGTTTTTGATGCGCAGCGCAGGAGTAGTGTTTAATGATCTGGCTGACCGGTCAATTGATCAGAAAGTTCAGCGCACCAAACAGCGACCATTGGCAAGCGGAGCTCTTAGCCCATCACAAGCGTTGGGCTTTGCGGCTGTGATCGTGATTCTAGCCTTTGGCTTGGTCTTATGTTTAAATCCTTTAACCATTGCCCTTAGTCCCATCGCACTCCTTCTTGCCGCAATGTATCCATTCGCCAAGCGTTGGATCCACATGCCCCAGTTTGTCCTAGGTGTGGCTTTTGGCTGGGGAGCTGTCATGGCATGGACAGCTGTCCAGAATCAGTTAGAAGTCACATCTTGGCTCTTATTTTCCGCGACGATTTGCTGGGCCATTGCCTATGACACGATCTATGCCTTACAGGACATAGATGACGACCTACGAATTGGCGTAAAATCGTCTGCGATTTTTTTTGGCCGATATGTATGGCTAGGAGTTGTTATTTTCTCAGTACTCACAATGCTGTTTGTCGGTATTGCTGGTTGGATAATGAAATTAGGGCCGGTATTTTACGGTGGGGTTGTTGGAATCAGTCTATTTTTGGGTTATCAATCTTGGGAACTCACAAAGAAACACCCTTCTCATTCCTACTTTAGAATGTTTAAACACCACGTTTGGGTGGGATTGGCTATCCTGATAAATTTTTGGATTGGCTTTTTTTGAAAGCTTATTCAGGAAGCGGAATAGGCTCACTTGGCTTTGGTGCACGAAGAGTCTCTAGGTAAGCCGTGACCGCGCGAGCATCGGGATCATCAAGGCCAAGAGTTGGCATTCTGGTATGTTTTTTTATTCCTTGAGGATACATAAGCCATTTATAGATCCAAGTCGCATTTAAACGAAACCCAGCACGATCGAGTTCAGGCCCGACAAGACCACCCTCTTCTCCAATCCGATGGCAGCTGTTACAACCGTATTTATTGAAATACAGATGTTTTCCCGTCTCTGCGAGGACAGCCTCTTCCTCTTCCGTTGTGGTGAGATCTGGTCGAGCTACCGTCATCTTTGGACGTTTGGCAAAACGTTCAAATGCATTCTTAGCCTCGGTATGCTTAATTGCAGCTTGGGTTGCAATCTCTTCTTCTGGTAATTCAATTTCTTCAGCTTCGAAATCTTCATCACCAGCCGCTTCTGCGGCAGCTTCTGCCGCTTCAATTTCTGCATCCCGCTTCTCCTCTGCAGCTTCAAGTGCTTGTGTTGCAGCATCTAAAGCTTGCGTCGCAGACTCGAGTTCAGATTCTAACTGTTGACGGCGTCCCTCAACATCAAAGGAAAAATCGCCGCCGTGAAGCGATCGAACATAGCGAACCAGAGACCAAATTTCCATTTCGGAAAGGGTATATTTAAACGTAGGCATCGTCGCGACTCCAAAGTAGTCGACATCATCAACAACCTTTGGATCTGTGGTATCTTTCATGTCCCGTGAGATTGCATTAAAAATATCTTCATCAGATATCGATTCGCCCATCGATGAATCAGACAAATCTTTTGGTGGAGGAAATTCCATGTTTGAAAGACTATCCCAATTAAATCCTTCGCCCTGTCGCCCAGACTCACCATGGCAATGCATACAATAATGACGATACAGCTTTTTCCCTTTTGCTGTCCGTTCATCTTCGAATAACGCACAGCCGTTCACAAAGAAAAACATGCCTATCACCGCCAAAACTGGCCCTATCCACCAACGCGGTGACCGCTTTAACAGATGGCTCATACGGCTTGTCCTTTTCGAAGCTTTCTGACTAAGAAAAATTCAAATGCTGCGGCAATCAGCAAACCTAACGCAACATATCCGAATATAGAATTATCCGGCGCCGGCTCAGCCCGGATAGGCCACCAGGAAGACACAGCTTTTTGGCTTCCCTTCTCTTTCACCGCGCCATCAACAAGTTTACCGTCCCACAATGCAAAGGCAATGCTCACCCAATTACCAGGTTCAATTTGCACATCGTGCTCATCGCCAGTCTGTAATGATCTGGAAAACACGACCTTCCATGTACCATCTTGCCATACGCCCTTTGCCGAAACATCTTGTTGAGCTTGTGTTTTGAGTGTCTTAAATCCCTTAGCACTCATATCCGTGGCTTTATCTTCTTCATTTTTCCAGTACCAGATATTGACAGGACCGCCTTCGACCTGAAGCATCTCCTGACCATGAGCAAAATGGGCCATTTGTTCCCCAACCATGAATTCCAATGCCGCAGCATCAGCTGGATCTTCTGTTGGATCTTGATACTCAACGAGAATCGCTAAGGTTTGCTCATCATGAAGCCCGCGAACTTTTACAGATTTCACCGTCGTTTCCTGGATTCGATCGGGCCAGTGGACTTGAGGAGCTAAATTAAACTCGGAAGCCGCGGCCGAATCCCATGCGGATGCAGTCGGATCATCAGTTGGCACTGCACCTTCTGTTAGATAGACTCGAAGAGAGACGCTGGCTGACGCGCCTTCCGGTGGTGGGTCACTCGCAAACACTGGAACAGCCCAAAAGCTTAATAAGGTCAAAATAAGAAGCAATATCCCAGAAACTTGTGGTTTTGTGAAAATACACTTCATGCCGTCGTAACCATGAATCATCAGATCACCTACTTCGAATCGTTCTCTACTCTTCCTCTTCCCATGTCCTTGGCGATTGCCCCGCTCCATCATATTCACCGATGATCACTTTCCAAATCTGTTCATCACTTAATTCATGCTCCCACCGAGGCATCGCCGACTTCCAGGGCATCCCTTCAATCGGTAAACCGACACCACCTTTTTTAATACGCCAGAACAAATATGACTCCTGGAGCTGAGCAATCGTACCAGGATCAGCAAAATTCGCAGGAGGCGGATTGAACCCCGGAGCCGCGACACCTTTTCCGTCGAAGTTTGGGCCATGGCACGGGGAGCAATTCGCTGCATAGATGCCTTTTCCCTGTTGAATGTTTTGATTATTCGCAGGATAAGGGTTGGCTAAGCCTACAAATTCTCCTGGAGGTGCAGGATGGATGGTCCGATTCTCTGCTGGCGGCAAGTCACTCGGCGCAAGCTTCGTGTATGTTTGCCATCCAACGAGCAAGGGAAACACAATCAAGACTAATAACCGGGCTGTTTTGGCTGTGCCTTGTATCTCTCCAGATAAGAATCGATAGATTGGGCCCATGAATGCCTCAAGTCCTCCTGCACTCATCGTCCCATATATCATGATTCCGCTCAGGGTGATCGCCAAGTACAAGTAGATCAAGCTTGCCGGCAGTGGCGCAGTAAAAATCGGGAGAATAAACTTCAAAAAGACAAACACACCACCAAGTAAAATAGCCGCTGAAACAAGAGGACTTTTCATAACGAACGCTCCTAGTGTTTAATCACTTCTAGAACTGGTGGCTTGCGCGATAACAACGTTATCCTGAGAGTTTGAGGAACCAGGGGTTGCAACCTCCTGAGCTTCCTCTGGAGCTTCCTCGCCCTGCTCGGGGGTCATAATGTCTTCGACCTTAATACTGATAGGTTCCCCACTCATTTTCTGCAAAAACGCAATGACCGAATAAATTTCAGGTTTACTCAAGGCAATAGGATTTTTATTGATATACGGCATCCGCGCAGGATACTCTTCTGGCAATTGATCATGCCTAAAATCTAGATAAATATAGGACTGTGGATCAGTCAAACTTTCATAAAGAAATTCTGGGGACAGTTTCGCACCGATTCCGGCAAGGTCTGGACAACGCGCGGACTCACTTGGGCCAATTGAATGACACAGAGCACATTGCCCTTTGCTGAAAAATATTTTTTGCCCAAGTGAAGCGAGATCATCTGGTGATTCGACGCTGGCAATATCGAATGATTCAATAGCCGGTGGAAGTGAAGCCATTTGAGGAACACTCAGTGCGGTAAGGCTGAATGATCCAAGTACAATAATGACGAAGCCAATAACACGAAGAAATTTTGACTTGATAAATAAGAGGATCATGATTCCCAAGCCAACAACAATCATTCCAATTAATTGCAATAACGCAACTTCACTCATGATGCCTCACTCTTTATTTGAAGATTGAGATCAATAACCAAGCAAATCATTTTTGAAGTTCTTCATGAGTTGGCGACCCTCCAGCCATGGCCGGAGCACTGCTGCCCATGGGTGGAATTTTAACCGGATCATCTTTTTTAGGAGGTTGATTTTTTGCTTTATCGCCTAACGTCGCTACCCAAAAAATAAATGCCGCCAATAAGCAAAATACAAATGTATTCAGTGACATAAATGCCGCGGCATAACCAAGTGCTGGCGAATAGGCATAGTCTGATGTATCGCGCATGACACCATAAATATGCCAGTGAACTCGTGAAGATGATCGAGCATAGCCCATAAGAGACATCAACAGAATAACCATCACGGCATTTAAGACCAAACTATAGCCTGCACGAATGGGCATCTGTCCCCAAACCATCTCGGTCGTCGTTTTCGCACTTTTCATTAAGAGGGCGGTCAACGGAGTAAACGTGATCATAATAAAGAGCACGATTAACACCTGTGCGACCGAGAAATAATTGATGCGAATAATCGCCGGCACGAAATACCCCCATACACCCAGGACGATAACCGCTATTCCAGCGACCACTAACAAGACTCCCATCACAGCCTTTGCGGCTTTTGCCCAGCCAGCCGTTTCCACCTTTCCGGCACGCCAATACATAATGAAACTCATAAACGTCACGAGGATCATAAGATTCGATACAGTCATCTTGGCAGACATGACCCCGAACACCCCAAGCAGAGGATGATGAGTTCCTCCCATTTTTTGAGCTTCCGCTAAGCTAGCCACGAGGGAATGCGGTGTCATCCAAACAGCAAGACAGGCCAATAGCACAATCAACATGGCCATAATTGGCTTCTTATATTGGCCTTCAGACCCAGGTATCCTATGAGCAATACCCATCCAGAAATAATAGTTTGCACCGAGGAATAACACACCTATGAGCATGGCCTGGAGAATGAAGAGCCAAGCCAGAAATCCTCCCATCAACGTAATACCCATCTGCTGATTGTATTGATAGATTTCTCTCATCAACCAATAACCGGCAAAGGGAAGCGGCAACATGCCGAATACGCCGATAAAGTTCCCGACATACCCCATCCAATCGTAATGTTCTTTTTCTTCTCGTGTCACGGCAAGCAGGTATCGCACCCCTGCGTATGCACCACAGATGAAACCTCCGAGCACAACATTCGCAATCAATCGATGGATGTTCACTGGCCACCAGGTGGGATTCTGCATTGCGGCTATGGCTTTTTCTATCGCTGTCCCATCAGCCACCACAACTGGACTAGCCTGGAATGTTGCCCATGCGTTCGGCACAATCATAATGCCAAGCGCAAAGAGGTTGAGCAAAAACCCAAGGAAGATATGAAATGCCTTTTTTCGCCCCTGCATCGCATCCCACCCATACCAGTACATGTAGAGCGTCGCGGTTTCAAGAATGAAGAGAAGGCAATACGCAATAAAGGATGGGAAAAAGATATCGGTCAGATAGGCCATTAACTTTGGGTATAGACCGACAAGGAGGAAGAGCAGGATGCCGCCAAACAGTGCAGTCGTCGCATAGGCTGACGTTAAGAGTTTGGTAAATTCTTTCGCGAGTTTATCGTAGCGTGGTTCGTTGGTTTTCCACCCAACGATTTCGCAAACCCAAGCGAATATCGGCACACCCAGCACAAACCCTGCTAATAGCAGATGTTGCTGCGCGACAACCCAAATAACGTTTCGACTACCAACACCAGGAATATCGCGATATTCTACGGACATCGCTTGCGTGGCAGCATCTTGTGCCCAAGCCAGCATCGGGAACAGCAAGAAAATGAACAGCCCACCCCATTTGAGAAGAGCGCTCCCCGAAATTGGAAAACTTGAATTCCTGAGGATGTGTAGAGGTGTTCTGTCCATCATGGCTTTCTCCTCACTCGCTGATACTCACAGCAACCACGAGTTTCAGATAGTATTAGGCCCCGTCTTTTTTGGTAGACTCGGCCTTCTCTGTTTCTGACTTCGCTGCTTCAGGCTCCTTTTTAGGTTCGGCGTTAGGATCACTGTTTTCGTCTTTTTCTTTTTCTAACTCTACAATTGCCACTTCTGCTTTCTTTAACACTTTTTCGGTGTTCTTTAGTACCTCTAACGGTTTCACAGGCGGTTCTATCTTTACCACATTTGAATACTCATATTCATCATGTGGGTGTGGAGTGGTTTCTGGTAATAGGCCCCAAAAAAGGAAGACGAGAACCACCCCTGCCCCGGTAAACGCGGTGAGAAGTAATGTTTGATCAGAAGGAATTCGTAACAGATCCCAGAAATGAACAATATCCTGGAATGTCCCATCTTTCCTCTCGGATGCGGCGACTTCCCGCTGAGCGATAGCTCCAAGTCCCCACAGCCAACCAATAATCAATAAAATCAGTACCGCACTGGCGACACTTCCCCACAACACCAGTTCAATCGAAATTTGTTCGGCAACCGGAATTTCCCAGATGTTTGCCTTAATAGTTTCGATGATGCTTGACGTAACAGACTTTGCCGCGGCTTTCACCGCACTGACAATGAAATATAAGATTGGCAGATAGATGACACTAAACAACGCCCATTTCCACCACAATCTCAAGCCTAGACCTTTCTGCGGGTCGACGTTGAGACGTTCCAAAAAAACCGTTCGAGCACAAACCCCTAATGCCCAAATATCTATCGGGATTGAGAGTACGAGGAGAAACTCCAGCCCGAGGCCCTTCCACGGCTTAAGGCCACCAGCAAGCAACAGGAGACAGACCACCATCTTGATAGGAAAGCCTGTCCAGAAGGTAGGCCAAAAAACGAGAAGGCCGAGTTTCGTGTTCGACATAGTTGATTGCTAGTGTCGTGGATGAAATGTTCGTAACGCGCGCACGTATAACCAGCATTTTCCGGGATAGTCGTAAGCGAGACGATACATGTTATTCTTTACAATTTATTTGGTTCGCTCCACTAGTGCAAAAACTCTCGATTCAGAATTGCCGAGACGGTAAAGAGCAGTATCCCAACCATAATGACAATCCACGCAATTAACGAAACTGGCCGTTTAAAAATATTACGTTCAGGATCCGTGTCTATAAATGGTAAGGCCGCTAATAAGCCCATGAACGCACCAGGAATGGCGATAGCCCCTAAGAACTGCCCAAACTCTCCACCAAAAATCTTCAACCGTAATAACTGAAAGAGAAAGAGAAAATACCATTCAGGCTCTGGGTGATAATCCCCAGGATCTGGAGTAGCCTGCTCCAACAAGACCACGGGCTCGATAAACGCTAAACTACAGATAATAAGGAAGACGGTGGCCATCGCCACAATGTCCTTCCATATTTGTCGAGGGAAGAAGTAATCAGTTTTGGCTTTGAGTTCCTCAGGAGTCCCTCTGAATGGACCAGCTGGACCTGCCTTGCGGAATAAGAATATATGCAACCCCGCTAATGCCATGAGGCCTGCGGGCAAAACCATGACATGAATGACGAAAAATCGGCTCAAGGTCATCTGGCCGGGAGTGGGACCGCCTTTTAAGAAACGAGCCATAAAATCGCCGACGAGGGGCGTCTTGTCCATAATCTCTACGCCGACGACTGTTGCCCAATAAGCACGCTGATCCCATGGAAGCAGATAGCCCGTAAAACCAAACGCCATCACGATGCCAAATAGTGCTAACCCTACTAACCATATGAGTTCACGCGGCTTCTTGTAGGCCCCCCATAAAAACACTTGGGACATATGCGCAAAGACCATCACGACCATCGCTGAGGATCCCCAGAAATGATAGCTCAGCAAGAACCAGCCGTATTCCACCTCATGGATGATGTATTGGGTGCTATCGTAGGCATGGTCAGTACTCGGGACATAGTAGAACATCAATAAAATCCCGGTAACAACTTGGAGAATGAAGATAAAGAGGAGGACAGAGCCAAAAGCATACGCCCAGCGCGAACCACCGGGAACCGGTTCATTAAGCATCTTGGCCTGCAGCGTCTTTAGGCCAACACGCTCGTCAACAAAGTCAACGACTTTTTCTAGCGCATTGGGTTCATTCGCGGTAGGCTGATTATTCATGAAATTGTGGTTGAGGAATTACAAGAGTCTGATTTGATTTTTGACGCCAGCCTTATACTCAACATCGATAATTTTAATTTCTCCAGCTGCATTGACATCTAATGGGAGGACATCAAGCCCCCTCGGTGCCGGCCCATCAATAACCTTACCAGCCTCATCATACAGGCTGAGATGACATGGACAGAGAAAAATACCGTCTGGATTGCTTTTCGTTCTCCGCCACTTATATCCACATCCAAGATGAGGGCATTTTCCTGAAAAGCCAACGTATGGAGATTTGGCCTTATTCACCCAAAGTACCTCACCTTTGTTATCGTAATACTTCCGATCTTTTCCACCATACACGGCCTTGGTCACTTCAGGTGTAGCCTTCACCACCCAAATATTCTTTTCAATCTGCTGTTCAGGCATGAACGCTTCCTTGAACCCACGATTAAATTTAAATTGATAGCCAATGTTTTCCTTCTTGATTTTTTTCACATTCCCAACGGTAAACCACTGATTATCAAACGGCTTATACATTGGCTTCATGAGATATTTCAGGACAGGAAACGCTAAGGGAAGAGCAATTAATGCCCCAATCGCATGGGTCATATTGTTAAAAAACGTCCGACGTGGCACATCACGCTCTAAACATGGGAGCGGAACAAGCACTTCTCCAGGCTCAACGTGTATGTTGTCCTCAAGATGGGCAATCTCAACTTCGTGAGTTGTCACATAATGATCACGGTTTAATACCGGATACTGACTAAATTCTGATGATGAACACCGAAGCACTATCTCTTCTTCACTGACAATTTCTTGAACGTCATTGATTGGAACAGTTCGGTCTAACTTTTGACCTGACAGCTCTTGCACAACGACATGACTGACCTTATGAGAGATGGGGTCCATGATGACCTTGGACACCTTCCCCACTTCACCATCATGACAGCGTGCTTTTGCAGTTAATGTAGGTTGCATAACACCCAAATAGACGAAATAAAATTTAGTTCATTTTAATGGGTTTTGGCGTGTTGACGGATGTATCTTTGAGAGAAGCAAGGAATGCCACAAGCGCGTCAATTTCTTCATCAAACATGAGATCTTTATACTTATCCGGCATTTTGCCTTTCTTATATTGCTTATCAAATCCTTCGGCCATCCAACTCTTGGGATCCAGGATTTTTTCTCTGAGTTGGGCGGGAGTCATGAGGTTTCCGATATTATCCATAACAGGTCCACGCTTTTTCCCACCTTCACCGAATAACTTATGGCAGTTGTAACATTCCTGGAGATCCCATTGTTCTTTTCCTAACGCAACAATGTCTCCACCGGCAGCAGAGGCGGCAGGAGAAGCCTCTTCAACAACTTCAACCTTGTCCGCACCTAAAGTGTTCAGCTTTTTGTCAATGGCGACAGCTCGCTCGTCTAGAGCTTTCACGCGCGCAATGAGTATCTCGGCTTTACCCTGCTCAGTCATAGCTTTTCGTCTTTTGAGAATTTTATCGATCTTACCCTTTTCAACCTCTGGATCGTATTGCGGAAGTCCGCTCGCTCCACCAATGAATACACCAGATAAAATCACATAAAATACGACCAAACCAATAGCAGCCTTTCCCCCTTCTAAGCGTTCCATTGATGGGGCATCGAGCAGGATAAACACCAAAGCCCCTAACATGGCATACATAAAAAACATCACCTGAAACACAAACGGGAAATGGGTCATTTTGGCGACGATCACGAGAATGACGCCAACAATCACGCCAACGATGCCTTTCTTCATGATGTTTCCCATAAGACTTTGCTGAGCCATGCGCTTCTCCCTTAATAGCCTTGAGGTTACTTAGCCCCTTCAGGAAGAGGGACACCTTGCGTCGCAGGAGCTTTTTCTTTTGTGATTCGTAACGTCACCATGATGGCAAAGCTCACCACTGTAAAGAACACAATCGTACACCCAGTGATCCACCATGCCGAGTAAGCGAGTGTGGGCGTGAACGCTTCGGGTGTAAAATCAGGATATAAATTATAGACATGAAAGTACTTCCGAGTCAGCGAACGGACGGTCCCCATGAGCCCCATTGTCCAAATAGCGCTAAATGCCAGAAAGATAAGAACAAATTGTGAAGCGAAGTCGATTTTCCCCCATGAAATACTTCCCACACGAATTGCCCGGTTATAGAGGATGTAATTCACGATTGTCAGATAGACCAACGTAAACGCTGCAGCATTCTTAGCTGGCATCAATGCAAGTTCCTGTGCCCACTCAGGCAGTTCAAGATCATGGGTGGCTAATCCTTGCGTTGCCACAAAGCCATGGGGCGTCATCCAAATAGCATCGGCAACGACAATCATTAAGAACCCAACCTTGATCATGGTAAAGGCAGACACCGTAAACTTTAATCCAGGCAGTTTACTGAGAACCGGCGGGAGAATCACAAGAGCCGCCAGAAAAATGAGAGATTGCCATTCAGGCGGTGGAAATAGCTTCCAGGCCGTTCCCATAATAAGCGGCATCAAAATAACCGCGAGCATAACCAAGCCAGAAATTCTGACTTGTTCAACCCCCTGAATTCGCTTCATACTCAGCCAAATATAATAATTACTTGCCAGGAAAATAAGCCCAATCATGGCCCCTTGCATTTCAAAAAACATCGACAATTGATCAGCCATCATGTACGGACAAATAGAGGCATCATAGTCACAGAGTTCATAGGCCAACAGATAGCCCATAAAAGGCAACAAGAGAAGAGCTCCGACTCCAATCAGATTGCCGATAAATCCCATCCAATCATAATAGGCGCGCTCCTCATCTGATTTCGACCGCATATACATATACGCAGCAATCAACCCTGCAATAAACCCACCAAAGGTGACATTCCCCACAAGCCGGTGAAGATTGAGCGGCATCCAGCTATAGTTTGCCACTTTGTCCCAGAGGCCAGCCGTCTGCACAAATTCAACGAGCGACATCCCTTCGGCAGCCTTGGCTGGTGTATTCATGAACGCCGTGGGACCATCGATCACAAAGAGCGTAATGGTCCCGACGAGATTTAGCAGGACACCTAAGGCGATATGCCGCGCCTTCTTACTACCTTTCATGGAATCCCATGAATAGAAATAGGTATAGAGAATGATCGTCTCTGCAATGAAGAGAAGCGGGTAGATGATCGCAAAAACCAAGAAGAAATGTTTGATCAACCAGGTGGTAAAGTCTGGATAGGTCCCCAACAACACAAAAATAAAGAGGCCACCGGTAAGGGCGGTCATACTGTAGAGAATGACGGTAACCTTGGTAACCTCTTTTGCCAGTCGATCATACTTCGGGTCGTTGTTCTTGTACCCTAACCATTCCGACACAACGGCAAAGATTGGAGCGCCAAGAATGAACGCCGCAAACAGGATGTGCAACTGAGCCACGACCCACACTCCAGTGCGATTTCCAGAATAAGGGAAATCAACAACCGGCGCATCCGGGATCTGCGCATACGCAGAAGCTGCACCAGCCATTACAAGGCCTGTCAATATTAATACGCTTCTACTCAGTGTTTTCAAGGGTTGTCGCCCTCCTTCTTCAGCTTTCACATTCCCGAGAGTTACGTGCTCAGGAGCTTTTTCGGTTGACTAACCTTTTGGTGCTAACCCTGTGGTTCCTCCGCAGCCTCTCCCGCAGGAGCTTCTGGTGCTGCTCCAGACGCCTTCCCTGCTGTTCCTTGGGCGACCCACTGCTTTGTCGCAACATCGTACTCTTTGCCCTTAAGGCCAAATGTCGCCTCATAGGCAATCACTTTCCATATTTCTTCCTCAGACAGCTTACTTTTCCAAGCTTTCATTTTGGTGCCCTTGACGCCTTCACTTACACGCCAGAACCACACTGCATCAGAGTACATTTGCATATGTTCCGTGTTACGGAAATCACGCGCACCCGCCTTAACAGGCTTCCCATTTTTTCCGTGACAGCTAGCACAATTCACATCAATGTTTTGCTGGCCAGTAAAAATAGCTTGCCCTTCTGCGAGAATATCGGGGTTGTTCCAATACCCCTCAGGCATATGTTTGTCTGCATATTCTGGCGGTGCCGGCGGCGGCGGCTTAGGAGGACCTTCAGCCCCACCACATGCAACGAGGGTCAAACTCGCAACGGATAGTCCAATCAATAATACGTCTTTCACACTGTAGCTCTGCTTCATATAATCCCCCATTCAATTATTGTAATGTACATCCGTCTTGACTATTTCTTGAATGCTTCATTAAATAAGATACTTCAGATACTTTCTTCGATTTCCCACAAAAAAACGCTCCCCCTCCTGCCCTTTAGCCAGGAACAAAAGCGCCACTCGAATCAGGTTTTTACCAAATTCGATGAATGCTCTCTTTTATTACAACTGGTTACTGTATGTGTAAGAAGTGTATTAAAAGGCCGTTTTCACTCTCCCTCTAACGAGAAAGGTGGCATTTGTAAGAACACTAAGAATACGCACATATAGGGCACGTATCATGTCTAAAAAATCAAATTCCATCCGAAAAAGATCCGTGGTTTTTATCACAGACAACAGCCTACCGTCAATCTTAAGACTGCCATAATAATCGCAACTTCGCGATCCGGGAAAGCAGCAGGCATGACGAAAAAAGTCGTCTCTCGATGCCATGTAACCCACAAAAGTGAATAGTTTTTTCTCACGAAACACCCGATGAAATTCTATGAACCAGTAGGCTATACCTTCAAAAAGCTTCGACACAAAGATCGTAGGCGTATCCTCACTCAATGCCGTCCGACTCATTCCTATTTGTCAATCTGGAAACAGATAGAACTCATAAACACAACACCCACAGGTTAGGGATGATGGAGGGATACAAACTTCACAGCCCAGCATGTAGGATTCAAAAATCGAGGCCTCTTATTAAGGTAGGGGTATAGAAAAATCCAATGGGTGCCTCAGGTATGCTTGGGACAGGATAGTAGCTATAGCTGATTGAGTTATCCCGGATCGATTTCACTCCTCGTGGCTCCGCTCCGATAATCGCTGCGTCATTCAACTCGTCACTAGTGTGAGGTCACGCCAAGCGGGTACCACATGGTGCTTCTTTTAGAGGTGCCCAAGTCCAATCGAGCTAATACGGTGCGCTAACCCACCAAACCGGTTCGGAAGTGCATTGGATCAGCTATTGCTATGAGGTTTCTTTTTTCTTGGAGACTTTCTCGATTTTGTTGACCCAGTCCTCCCAAGACTTTCCAAAAGCAGTATCTTCCCCCGAAAAGATCACTGCCTGGAGATCTTCATACCGAAAACTCTGCATGCCAGATTGTCCTTTAGGAAAAATTTTGATCGTAGGAGAAGAGGCCTGTAAATCTCGATCAAAAAGATAACCTTCTATACATTCACCGGATTGCAATTCGATCGTCACATCTCCACGATAATCAAAAGCCAAGTCAATGACTCGTCGTCGCTCTTGGGAATCAGCCAATTGAAATCTCTGACCTTCAAGACTTTTCCCAGAAGATGGTGATTCCTGATGACTACCCATAAATATTTAGTGGAAGAGGATCAAACTTGCGGGATAAAAACTAGGATGCCACATTCGGAAACAACGTCGCTCGAACTGTCCCCAAAAAACCAGACCAGGAGCTAAACGTATCTTCAAGAGCCGACGCTTCATAACCACAATGCACCATGCAGTCACGGCACTTTTCATTTCGACCAGTCCCATAGTTTTCCCATGAAGTGTCTTCCATTAATTCACGAAACGACGAGACATAGCCGTCCTGAATCAAGTAACAGGGTTTTTGCCATCCAAAAATATTATAGGTAGGGTTTCCCCACGGAGTACATTGATAGTCGCGTTTCCCCATTAAAAATTCCAAGAAGAGAGGAGATTGATTAAATTGCCACGTCCCTTTTCTGTCGCTGAGCAATTGCGCAAAGAGAGCTCGCGTACGATCACGTGGGAGAAAACTATTTTGATCTGGGGCTTTATCATAACTGTAGCCTGGCGAGATCATCATGCCTTCCACGCCTAAGCCCATCATTTCATCGAAAAACTGACGAACTCTCAAAGGATTGGCATCGTTAAATAAGGTCGTGTTGGTCGTTACGCGAAACCCGCGCTGAAGGGCTGCTCGGATGGCCTTGACAGCGACATCATAGACCCCCTCTCGACAGACGGCATGGTCATGTTCCTCTTTGAGCCCATCCATGTGAATACTAAATGTCAGGTATTTGGAAGGCGTGTAATCTGACAATTTCCGTTCTAGCAGAATCGCATTCGTACACAAGTAGACATACTTTTTTCGTTTAACGAGTCCTCGAACAATTTCAGGCATTTCAGGATGAATAAGAGGTTCGCCTCCTGGAATGCTGACGATGGGAGCACCGCAGTCATCAGCAGCCTTCCAGCATTGTTCAGGAGTTAGTCGTCGATCTAAGACATGATCTGGATATTGAATTTTTCCACACCCCGCACATTCAAGATTGCAGCGGAATAGAGGTTCCAACATCAGAACCAGTGGGTATCGCTTAGTCCTCTTGACCTTTTGAGTAATCACATACTTGGCTACCGTATACATTTGAGAGACAGGTACGGCCATAATGCTCTCCTTTATGCCCTAGTCACAAATTCAATGGATATATTACAACGATTGTCCGATTAGGCTAAAAGATAACGAATGAATGGAGGCGCCGAGCGGGTTCGAACCGCTGAATCGCAGTTTTGCAGACTGCTCCCTTAGCCACTTGGGTACGGCGCCGCGATATTATTATAGAAGCTAGCAATCTACGAAGACAAGAACGGAAAAATTGGGGAAACTAAGAACGAGCAGGCATGACTGGAATCTCTTTTGATTCTCTATTTTTTTCTGCCTCTAGAGAAAGAGATTGTGAACGTTCTTGAAACGCAGGATGTGAATCGTTCTGAGAGACTGCCGAGAAAGGCAAATGAGCCGACTCAGTTTCTTTCTCCTGCGCCATGACTTCTACTTCTTGAATCAATGTATCTATGAGCTCTTCCGAAGGCACTTTTCGAACGAGTTTGCCTTTCTTGAATAAAATTCCAGCTCCCTGCCCGCCAGCAATCCCAATGTCGGCCTCTTTCCCTTCTCCAATACCATTCACCACACACCCGAGTACGGAGACCGTTAAAGGGATTTTGATGTGACTTAACCGCTGCTCTAATTCATTCGCCATACGTACAACATCAATTTCCACACGGCCACAGGTAGGACAGGCAATCACATTCACGCCACGATGTCGCAATTCCAAGGACTTTAATATTTCGAATCCAACCTTAACCTCTTCAACAGGATCAGCAGCAAGCGAGACACGTAGAGTATCGCCAATTCCCTGAGAAAGCAGCCAGCCCAATCCCATTGCTGACTTCACAGCACCAGTCATCGCGGTACCCGCTTCGGTAATACCGATATGTAAAGGATAATTCGATTGTTGTGCGAATAACCAATAGGCATCAATGGCCATATGAACGTCAGACGCCTTGAGTGACACTTTCATGTTCGTAAACCCAACATCTTCCAACGCATGGACTGCATTTAAAGCAGACTCTGCAAGGGCTTCAGCTGTGGGATAGCCATACTTCTCAAGAAGTGGCTTTTCGAGGGATCCGCCGTTCACGCCAATTCTGAGTGGAATGCCATTATCGTTGACGGCCTTAATCACCTCTTCTGTTTTCCACCAGGGGCCAATATTTCCAGGATTAATACGCACACAATCCACAACTGTGGCTACCTTGAGGGCAAGACGATGATCAAAATGAATATCGGCGATTAAGGGCACCGTCATCTGAGCCTTGATCTTTGGTAAAGCAGCAGCCGCCTCTTGATCTGGAACGGCAACCCGAATTAATTCACATCCGGCCTGCTCCAGTTGATGAATTTGTTTAACAGTAGCTTTGACGTCACTGGGATGAGGAATGGTCATGGACTGAACGGAGATAGGCGCATCGCCGCCAATTTTGACATTCCCCACCTGTATTTGCTTGGTTTTTCTACGAACGATATACACGAAACTGTCCTTGATTAACTCAATACCGTGTGGAGGGAAACTCTATCGAGCAGCGCTTTGGCTTGATCATAAATTCCATTGGCGGTTAAACCATATTTTTCCCGCAATAAATCTTGGGGACCTTGCTCAATATAGATATCAGGGAGCCCAAGCACTTTGGTTGGAAGATGCCAGAGCCCTTGATCTGATAATGATTCCAGTACCGCTGAACCAAAACCACCCATTCGACACCCTTCTTCCATCGTCATCAAGCACTTCACTTTTTGAGCGACTCTGCCAATCAATTCTCCATCAAGAGGCTTGACAAACCGGGCATTCACCACCGCCGCCGAAATTCCTTCTTCAGCCAATCGTTCAGCAGCTTCCATCGCGTGGTGAACAAGCACACCCACAGCAACAAGCGCAACATCTTCTCCGTCGCGAAGAAGCTCTCCTTGACCAAGTGGCAGTGGTTCTGGTTCCTGATCCAGTGGTACACCTAGACTTGAACCCCTCGGATACCTCACAGCCACAGGACTTTCATAATGCAGACAACTTTTCACCATATGCTGTAATTCATTTTCATCCTTAGGAGCCATCACAATCATATTCGGAACATGTCTCAAGTAAGCAAAATCAAATGCTCCATG
Source organism: Nitrospirales bacterium (assembly GCA_965223675.1). Lineage (GTDB taxonomy): Bacteria > Nitrospirota > Nitrospiria > Nitrospirales > UBA8639 > JAGQKC01. The sequence continues at coordinate 2,769,105 of OZ245013.1, forward strand.
GTGAGTCGTCCCATCTTCGGCAACTAATCCGCCTCGATCAATGCATAACGTGACTGGCAAATTTTGTGTCGCCATGTCATGCACGACTTGATCATAGGCTCTTTGCAAAAAGGTCGAATACATACAAATTACCGGACGCATCCCTTGAGCCGCCAGCCCCGCCGCAAAGGTCACAGCATGTTGTTCAGCAATTCCCACGTCGTATAGACGATCCGGGAATGCTTTTTCGAAAGCCGCCAGACCTGTGCCTTCACACATCGCCGCGGTAATCGCCACAATCCGCTTATCTTCTCTCGCCATATTTACTAAAGTATTTACCGCAATAGCACTATAGGAAGGTTTCGCCGACTTCTTTTTCGGTTCTCCTGTTTGCGCATCGAAAGGTGAGCAGGCATGAAACCAGACAGGATTTTTCATAGCCGGCTCAAAGCCTAAGCCTTTTTTTGTGATGACATGAAGAAGGGTTGGTCCTTTTAATTTCAAGATGTTTTCTAACGTAGGCAAGAGATGCTCAAAATTATGCCCGTCGATGGGGCCAACATAGCGAAAACCTAATTCTTCGAAAAGCAACCCAGGCAGTAGAAATCCCTTGGCTAACTCCTCTGCCCGAATGGCCATCTTCTTCACTGGCTCGCCAATTTGCGGGATCGTCTCAAGAAGCTGCGAGGTCTCTTCGCGTAGGCGCGTGTAGAATTCCCCGGTAAATGTTCTATTAAGATAGGCGGAAATAGCCCCGACGTTTCGAGAGATAGACATTTGGTTATCATTCAAGATTACCACTAAGTTCCTATTGAGATCCCCTGCATGCTGCAAACCTTCCAGCGTCATTCCAGCAGTTAATGCCCCATCGCCCACCATACAGACCGTTCGATGTGGGAGACCCATTTGTTCATGAGCTTCCGCAAATCCCACAGCAGCCGAAACTCCTGTTCCCGCATGCCCTGCATTAAACGTATCGTAGATACTTTCTTCCCGCTTACAAAATCCACTTAACCCACCGAATTGCCGCAAAGTATGAAATTGTTCACGTCGACCCGTCAGAAGCTTATGTGCATACGCTTGGTTACTCGTATCCCAAACAATCTTATCTTGTGGTGTATCTAATAAGTAATGAAGTGCCACCGTCAGCTCCACCACACCCAAGTTTGAAGCGAGATGTCCGCCAACATCTGACAGCACCGAAATAATCAAACTCCGGATTTCTTGACAGAGCTCGGGGAATTCATCAGGTGAGAGTTTTTTAAGATCAACAGGACTTTCGATCCTTTTGAGTATCGACATCGGCATCACCTTTCAGTGCATATGTTTGATTTGTCGTAAAGGAAGGAAAACGTACAAAAATCAATAAGATGTGCAGCTTTCTTTCTGATTAAGAATTTTCCCACAGTCAGTGAAACAAGTCAAGAAACCGTGCTGACCATATAAGAACCACATATCCTCATCGAGTTGAGTTCAAGTCCCTGCATTCTTGAGCTCTTTTAATATCCTTTCTGCTTCAGGCTTATATTGATACCTCCAACTCCAATTTTCTTGCAAAGGTGGGGATTGAATGATTTTTTGCAATTCATCTATAGCAGCAGCGATGTTCCGTCTTTCTATGTACATCTTAGCGAGATCAAGGTGAGCATGGGCATCATATTCATCAGCCAATACCGCTTGTTTTAAGTATCTCAATGCGGTTTCTTGATCACCCCCCAAAAACCATGGCAACTCATCAAACATTCTACCTAGCATGTGCAATGCCGGGGCATGATCGCTCTGTAGCTCTACAGCGCGCTTCGCATGTAACTTTAATTCCTCTACAACTAACGCCGACGCCATGACCCCTTCTAACTGGGTCGCGCTACCAAGGTTGGCGGCATAATAAAAATGCGCATCGGCAAGATTCTTTTCTCGTGCCAATGCTTGTTTGGCAAGGCGCACACCTTCTTCATAGATTAAGATCCGTTGTTCGTTTGAATCTTGACTCGCGCCCCCTAACTTCAAAAAGAGCCCTGAGAGCTCAGTCAGAATGCCAGGATCTCCAGGATTAGATTGTTCAAGAACTTGTAATCGTTGAATGTCTTGCTCTATTGCCTGAACGTATTCAGTCGTATCAACCTCAGCCCAAACAGATCTTCCTTGAATGCACCCACACAGTATTAGAACACACACGACTACATACCGTTGATACGTCAAACATTCTAAGTGAAAAGTAAAAAGTAAATCATAAACACGCCAATCATTTCTCACTTTTTCATCCTCACTTTTTCTTTTTTCACTTCTCACTTTTTACCAGACTAGAATGGATAGTTTAATCCAGCAAAGACGGCTCCGCCATCTTTGCTATAGGCCCAATCCACTCGTCCAACGACATTCGGCCGGACAATAGCTCGAACACCAATGCCTGGCGTTACCTCATATTCACTAAATTGTCGAAATTTGAAGTCGTTATAGGTTCTCCCCATATCCACAAACGGTGCAGCCTCAAACTCCACGCCCACATTCAATATCTTCACGCCTAGTAGATGAACACGCTCCTCAACATTCAGAACCACAAGATGGCGATCGATAAAACGATCCTCCCCGTATCCTCGTAAGTTGTCTTGGCCGCCTAAGGAACTTCTTTCATGAAAAGGAATACCATCACCAAAACTCAATTGAATATTCCCACGGACAACAAGTATGAGTCGTTTAGAAGGGCTGGGGAATAGGGCGCGCAGATCAAGTCCATATCGAAAGTACACAAAATCATCAGAGCTCTGACGTTGAAAGTTATGAACAGCTTCAGCAAAGGCTTCAGCACGGTATCCTGCTGTTGGCGTAATCAGATTGTCACGGGTGTCATATTGGAAGATTAATCGATTCGCCAAAATGGCAGCCCGTTGTATTCCCGTTACTCTTGGGAACTGATCTCCTGTGAAGGGCTCCGTGTCCACACCCCCAGTTTGGACTTCGACATCACGATAGCGTTGTCCAATCATCAATCGTGTAACATCGTTGAGATGAATCCCAAAATTCCATTGCACCCCTATTTCTCGAGCAGTGTAGTTAGACTCGTTACTTTCCGGAGTCGTTTGTCCAATGCCAAAAAAACGTTTCGTCGCATTCTTGAAAAATTCGGCGCCCACGTCCAGAAAAAACAATCCTTGGATAAATCCAGGATCTTGGTACCTCACTCTGAGTACTCGCTCTATCTCTTCAGTATACGAACCCACAAACTCCATCTGCCGCCCCGCGGACCAATAATGATAATAATTCATGGTTCCACGAACTCCCAAAAATGAATTATGAATCACCATGGGGGCCATGAGCGAGATGAGATTGCCGTCGTCATCAGACTCAAGAACAGGCACAATGAGACCAAAATCTTGGCCATCGTTTTTTGAGGTAGAAATGGCTGGAACGGCAAAGATGGCGCGTTCGGCCATCACGAAAGACGGGAACATGCCACCAACGACCGTGAGTATTGAAAGTACGGAACCCAATAACCAACGGAAATGAGACATGAAACGAAACCTAATCAGGGCTGATTTGCCTGATCGGCTTTTGTGCGAAGCTTAGTCAGCAGGTCTTCAAACGATGAGGTTTTGAGGATACGATCAAATTGCCCACGGTAATTTTTCATCAGGCTGACACTGTCGATAATCACGTCATAGATCCACCATTGCTGATTTTTTTTAAGCAATCGATAGTCTAGAGGCACTGTAGACTTTGATGAGATCACCTTTGTTTGAACTTCTGCAAAGTTTCCCTTATTGCGTTCTTTGATATATTCAATGGTTTCTCCGGAGTAGGAGTCAACATTACCCGCGTAAGACTTCGTCAGAAATTGTCGAAAGAGTTCGACAAATTCTTCTTGTTGTTTTGGAGTAAGCTTTTTCCAATTCCTTGAAAGTGTGCGTTTACCCATTTCTTCATAATCAAATCGTTTGCTGATGATATCCACCAACCGCTTCAAGCGTTCTTCTTTTCTTTCTGGGGTTTGTAATTCGTCTGTGCCTAACACTTCGAGAACTTGCTCAACTGTTTTTTTGATGGCCTCAGTGGCTGACCCGGCGTCGGAAGCATGGCCAGATAAAGGAGTTCCGAGAAAAAACCCTAGAAAAAAAACGAGTAAAAGCAGACATAAACGAATAGATGTTTTCATAAAACTCTCCGTTGCATTATTGTCGTCCACCTGTCATTGTACCACACCAGACTGACTCACCAGCATGAGTCTCTTGAACGTTTAAAACGTTACACAACTCGCCAAGATAGTGCAGCAATGCCAAGTCCATTCTCCGTTCCTCAGGTGGAGGCTCAGGTAATTCCTGAAGATTTCTCGTTGTCTTACGCCCAAAACCGTATAAAATATTCCTCCAATCATACCATGAGTTTATTGCGAAACAATGGAAACACGTCACAGAGAGGACTAACGAGGCGACAAAAGTTCCTGCTGGCGAATGTCATGACCAATTTCAGAAAAAAACTTTTGAAAGAACAGGGTCAGTGTTCTCGAAGCTTTAAGCATTTGCTTTCGCAAATGGAGGAATTCCATCAAGCATGCAGGCCTTTTCATAATCATGCTTATCCCTTTTACCCATTTGTCGCGATGAAGAAACAAATTAAAATCTACGGGAAGGTCTTCATCGATTAAATCTGATATTGTTCGAACAACGAGAAATGGAATGTTTTGCTCTCGAGCGACATGCCCCAAGGGCCCACTTTCCATGTCGATCGCCACAGCATGTGTTCGACCGGCAAGAATCTTTTTTTCAGCACTCTTCACAATGACACGAGGCAGGCACAAAATATTACCTGATTGACTTCCCCCATCAATGGACGAAGCCACTTGCAAGGCTTTATCTCGAAACGACTCATCACAGGGAACCGACGTATGACCAATGAAATCAACGATGGACGCTGTCTCATCCATCATAACATTCTGTCCGAGAATAATAGTTCCGATAACGCAGGGAACCAAAGCTCCGGCAAATCCTGAAGAGATAACTAAATCCCAATGTTCATCGCGAAGCACAGCTTGAGAAGTTGCATACGCTTTTTGGTGACCAATACCCGACTGAAATAAGAAAATATTCGCCTGGCCTCGATGCCCAATCATACATCGAACACCGGCGATAGTCCTCGCTTCATCCACAGTAAACGCATCTTGAACAGATCGACACTCCCAACGAGTCGCAGCAAAAATGGCAAGCTTCAATGAGGGAACTTGAGACGAGATCGATTGCCTCACGGTTGCATCGATCGTTTAGAGGCTTTTTTGATGATGTCTTCGAGCGGCTTGTGTGGCTTTTCGCAATTCATCAGCTCGTGACTGACCATTCATTTTGATATTGCGATACATGGCCAGAGCCCACAAAGGAAAGTATTTAAAATATCCATGGTACCGAAGATAGAAGACTCTGGGGAATCCTGTTCCAGTATGAAATGGCTCATCCCACACACCATCTTGACGTTGATGACGCAACAAGAAGTTGACGCCACGCACAACACTAATGGAATCTGAAACGCCTGCAGCCAATAAACCCATCAACGCCCAAGCCGTTTGAGAAGCTGTACTTTCGCCTCGACCGGCTTGAGCAGGTTCAGCATAGGACAAACATGACTCCCCCCACCCTCCGTCTTGATTTTGGACGGTCTCTAACCATACGACAGCTTTTTGGACCCATGAGGAGGACATATCAATATCTATCGCGCGAAGTCCGGAGAGTACACACCATGTCCCATACACATAATTCACCCCCCAGCGCCCATACCAACTCCCATTAGATTCCTGCTCACGTTGCAGGAATTCCAAAGCCGGTCCAACAGCCGGGTGTGTTTGATCATACCCCAATGTTCCGAGCATTTCGAGGCATCGACCAGTGAGATCAGCCGTACTCGGATCAAGCAACGCTTCATGATCTGCGAACGGAATCTTATTAAAGATCAAACGATTATTATCTTTATCGTAAGCTCCCCACCCTCCATCAGACCCTTGCATGGCTAAGGTCCATTCACAACCCGATCGAATCGCGTCATCACGATCGGCCGGTAATTCCGATTCAAGTTTTGAGAGAGCAATGACGACCGCGGCCGTATCATCGACGTCAGGATACCAATCATTTTCACCCTGGAAGTACCAACCTCCCGGACAAGCATGAGGCGAAGAAACAATCCAATCACCGACCCTCGCGGTCTGTCGAGAACGCAACCAGGATGCAGCACGTAACAAGGCGGGATGGTCGAGCTTGAAGCCCCGTTCAACCAGCATATCCAACGTTAACGCTGTATCCCAGACTGGCGAGATACATGGCTGAAGATGAAGTGTCGCATTCTGGCTGCCACCATCACATGATGGCGCATATACTTCAAGTGCTTCTATTTCTTTAAGGGCCTTGACCACCTGTGGATGGTCAGCAGAGTAACCTAACGCTTGAAGCGCAATGATTGAATTGGCCATGGCAGGATAAATGGCTCCTAACCCGCCCTCTCCTTGCATATGATCTAACATCCATGACTCTGCCTTTTGGACAGCACGCTTTCGTAAGGATCTCACAGGATAGAACTCATACAATTTTAAAACAGCATCAATCCACACAAAAAAGTTACGCCAACTTAACCATCCTCCATCTTTTTTAAAAGGGGCCTCTTTTGAATAATCGACCTGACTGGAGGGCTGTACAAACAGTTCCTCAATCCCATGTTCTGTTGGAATACGGCACACAGGTCTGTGCGCAAAGATAATAAGAAGCGGAATAATCACCACTCGAGACCAATAGGACACCGCGTAGAGATTAAAGTAGAACCCACGAGGAGCCAACATGATTTCTGGTGGCATGCTCGGAACACCACGCCAAGGATACTGCCCAAATAACGCAAGGGTGATTTTGGTGAACACATTAGCTTCAACCACGCCTCCGCTTCTTAATATAAGCTCCCGTGCCTTTTTCATGAATGGCTCATCAGGCGAGATCCCAGAAAGTTTTAAGGCAAAGTAAGCTTTCACGGTTGCGCTCAGGTCTGCTGACCCACCAGAATAAATGGACCATCCACCGTCTTCTAATTGTGTGTCAATAAGATAGTGAACGGCTTTCCGCTCACGCTCGGAGTCAACACGATTGATAAACCTTCTCAGCATCAAATATTCCGAAGTGAGTGTCGTGTCAGCCTCAAGTTCGGCAACCCAACAGCCGACTTCTCGATTTTGGTGAGACAGAAACCAGGACTCTCCTCTCAATAAGGCCTCTTCAATTGATTCAGCATGACCAACTGCTGCGGAAGAAACACGACTCGAGGATACTTGCGGTGAATTCGCCGGACTAGGATTATGAGAAACAAGCTTTAAGGCAGGCGCATGACGTTTCGCGGTACGAGGTTTTAGTACTGGATGAACATTAGCGAGTAGACTGTCAGAAAGACGCACCAACAGTTGCTTAAGAATTCTCATAAGCTATTGAAGCCTGCTTGTTAGACGAAAGAAATAACCTTGAAGAGAATACCCACGCATTATTGCGCAAAACACACGCAATAAACCTCTAGATATTACAAGAAGTTACTGCTTATAGCAATTGCCCCTAGACACTGTCAATAAAGAGCCCGAGAGGTGTTGTCGTGATGTGTAATGGAGGAAGAAAAGCGAAAAAACAAACACCAAAACGATGAGGGACGTTCAGCTCACAACTCACGACGATGTATTACGACAGCAACACAATACGATCGCGATGCTGTTGGATGTTTCGCGTTCCATTGCGCGTGTCAAAAACGACGGGAGCTTGCTTGACGATCATGTCATAATCAAAAGCCGAATGTGCAGTGAGGATGAGTGCACATGCGCTATCCGCAACGAGTTGAGGTGTAAGTTCTTGAGATTTGTACTGCTGGTTTCCCACGCAGATACTTGGAGCATACGGATCCGAATACACCAATGTCGCATTTTCGTTTTGTAATAATTCCATGACTTTGGTCGCTGGTGATTCACGCTCATCACTAATGTCCGCCTTGTAGGTCACACCCAAGACCAAGACTTGTGAGCCATTGAGGCATTGCCCACGTTGATTCAAGACACGTTGCAGTTTACTGACGACATAATACGGCATGTTCTCATTAATTTCGCCAGCCAATTCTATAAACCGAGTGTGTATATCATATTCCTTGGACTTCCACGCTAAGTAATACGGGTCTAACGGAATGCAATGACCGCCGACTCCAGGCCCTGGATAAAAGGGCATGAACCCAAAGTTTTTGGTTGCTGCGGCATCTATAACTTCGTAGACATTGATGTTCATCCGATCACACAGCAATGTCAATTCATTCACCAATGCAATATTCACTGAGCGAAAAACATTTTCAAACACTTTCGCCATTTCAGCGACCCGAGGAGAGCTCAGTGGAAATATTTTTACGATAGATTGTTCATAAAACGCTTTGGCGACTTCGCGACATCCCTCTGTCACTCCGCCAACCAATTTGTAGGTATTGTGCGTTTTAAAGTCTTCATTTCCAGGATCCACACGTTCCGGAGAGAATGCCACGAACAAGTCTTTACCAACTGTCAGCCCTTTCTCCTGTAATCGAGGAAGAATCACTTCTTCCGTGGTGCCTGGATAGGTCGTGCTCTCGAGCACGACTAAGATATCGGGGTGTGCATAACGCGCCAGATGCTCGGTCACCTTCAATATTGCGGTAATGTCTGGTTCTTTATTTTTTGTCAAGGGAGTCGGAACACAGATGAGGGCAATATCACAGTCTTTCAGTGCGGAAAAATCCGTTGTGGCCACAAGTCGTTTACTCTCGACCACTTCACGAAGTTCGGCATCGTTGACATCACCGATGTAATTATTTCCTTGATTGACTAAGTCTACCTTTTCAGCGACTGAGTCAAGTCCGATGACGGAATATCCCGTTTTGGCCTGAAGAACCGCGAGCGGAAGACCAACATAACCAAGACCAATAACACCAATCTTTGCGGAACGATCCCTGATCTTCTCCAATAGCTTCATCTGCGACTCCTCTACATTGCGTCTCTTCAGATGCCCATCTTCAACCATCGGGAAAGTAGTGTGGAAACTTTAGGTTGAAAGGATGAGACTCTGGCCGACAATATTCCTTGAATATTTAGACAAACACAAGCGATGACACGCACACGGTGGGCAAATCATCAACGCTACGATGACACATCGTTCGTCACATTTGTTAAAACTTTGTCCTGATTTATGGTCCAGACATCACATGTCGGATCACCGTCGATATTGCCTATCGCAACGGCGATAAAATTGTTCTGGGTTGCCTGATCCAAAGTCGATGCCGTACATCCAGGAGGAAGCGCCCCAATGCTCGATTTCCCAATTTCATAATAATATCGTTGGGAGGAGCCGCTGACTGCAAATCCAATAGCATTAAAATCATCTATATAGCCATTATTTTCTGCAAAATACGCAATTTCGCCGGTATGAATGGCCACCAAGTTATTTTTGGCTTCTGTTTGTTTAGCCTTAGCTTGATAGGTCATGAATTTGGGGATAGCAATGGTGGCAAGTATGCCAATAATTGCGACAACAATCATCAGCTCGGTCAAACTGAAACCACGTCTATCCTTTACATTCCAAGTCATGAGCATTTCTCCTACCTGTTTATTCTGTTGATTTATCTCTGCCTACTTTCTGGTTTCGTTCCACAATCCCCGTTGATACGTCACTCTATTCTGCATGAAAGTCAAACTTCTGTCCATTTACCAATCCCGCATCATTCACATTCGCGAAGATAGACATCGTGTTCGCTATCTCGGCAGAAATCTCAGTAATCCTAAGAGCACTATTCAACTTTTCACTTGAGCGTGGTCGAGCAATCCAAGGAAGGGAACTAGCACTCACGACATGGATACCGCCCATAAGGCTAGATGCCGAGTTCTTCACAGTTTTTCTATCTCTACAGTCTAGGGCGTTACGGTATGTTCGGAGGCACTATGACTAACTTTCGGTAGTTCTGGCTGCGCAGTGTTTGGAGCAATCGGCTCACCAAATCCTTGGTCGCGAAACCGCTTGATCAACCGCGCATTCGATGAATCGAGTTCGATCGAACGCGCCCAGGCCTTTTGAGCTTTTTCTCGCTCGTCCCGATGAAGGTGGATTTCACCCAGATGTTCGAAAATGACAGGATCATCAGAGACCAACGACAACGCTCGATTGATCGTCGCGAGGGCTTCCTCACTTCGACCAACTTTAAAAAGAGCCCAACCAAGGCTATCGATGTAATATCCATTGTTTGGTTTTAACTTGACCGCCCGCTGAGTAAGCTCGAGTGCCTGTTCAACTTCAACTCCACGATCCGCGTAACTATAGCCAAGATAATTCAGAGCGTCGGCATGTTCTGGTTCCAATTTTAACGTTTCCTCCATTTCCTGAACGACATCATCAAATTTCCCCAACTTATCGTAGGCCGTACCCAGGTTGAAATGGAGATCCGCATTGGTCGGATCTTGTTGTATGCCTTCTTGGAACTCTTTGGTTGCAGCGACATAGTCATCTTGCTGAAGATAGGTCAGACCCAACAGCAAGTATGGCTCGGATCGTTTCGGATGAATCTGCTTGGCTTGGAATAATTGAGTAATGGCCTCGGTGTACTGTTTTTGGCGATACGACAAAAATCCAAGATGCAACAAACTATCGTAGAAATTCGGATTGATCTGTAAATTCGCTCGATAGGTTTGTGCTGCCTGATCATAGTCTTTCATCTCTTCATACATGAGGCCTAGATAGTCTCGAACACGAAGTTCATTAGGACGCGTCTGTAAGATGTTCGCGAGCTCATCAATCGCCTGCTGGTAATTCCCCATTTCTCCATAAATGAGGGCAACGCGAACCCGTGCATTCAAATCTTCTGGATTTTCTTCTAAAATCTGATCTAATTGCTCTAACGCATCGGGATAAGACTGCTCTCGGAGATACAGCTTGACAAGTTGTAGTCGAAACTCTTTGTCATGTGGGTTAACGTTTTGAAGGTAGCGTTGGTACACACTCGCAGCTTGTTGTCGTTTATCTTGATCTTCATACAAACTGGCTAAACTTTGATACGCACGGCGAAAGTCCGATTTCAACAGAATGGCTTTTTCAAAATTCTCTTCCGCTTCACCCGCTTTTCCTTCTTCACTCACAGTAATGCCATGATAATAGTGGGCTGCTGACGAACGCGGGATTTGAGCAACAGCATCTGCAAACACCGCTTTGGCTTCAGCCGTCCGTTTAAGACCCAAGAGGAGCATCCCTTTAGAGATATAGCCCTTGTCCAGGGTGGGCTCCGCTTCAATCACACGATCAAAGATAAGAAGAGCTTTGTCTGAATGCCCGGTCCCAGCATAAATTCTCGCGAGTTGGAGCAGATCAGCAACATCCTCAATTTGTGACAACGGGATTGTATCGGCCATTTCAACGGCCGCAGACATCTCGCTGTTCGAAAAATACAGATTCGCGATTCGTGTTTTTAAGAAGACAGAATCAGGATCAACACGCAGTCCATTTCGATACTCTTCGATAGCTTGAGCCGGTCGATTGGCCAATTCGTTCAGGTAACCACGAAGGAAATAGTAGTACGCTTGTGGATTGACAGGTGCCGCGACTTCACGTGAAGCCTCTAACGCTTGCGGCTTCCCCTGAGGAGCGGTACCGCAAGAAAGAATTAGCAAAGGAGCGGCAAGAATCCCTAAAGATAATCGCGCCCAGGAGAAGAAAAATTTCTCGATTCGGTTTCTACCCATAGCTCAGAAATGACGTGTTCAGCATTTATACTATCATGATCGGCACATAGAGTGGATCTCACAACGATAAAAATTATCAAAACCATGGATTTAACTGATTTCTCGATGTTCTTCAAGATCTCGAAACGCCGCATATTGCTCATGAAAATGAAGCCTAGGCTCACCAATCGGGCCATTTCGATGTTTACGGATGAGAATTTGAGCCACCCCTTTTTCTTCTGTTTCAGGATCATACACCTCTTCACGGTATATGAACATCACCACATCAGCATCTTGCTCAATTGCCCCGGATTCCCGAAGGTCGGCAAGCACCGGAACCGGTGGTTTTCGATTTTCGACTGCACGGCTCAACTGGGATAACGCGATCACCGGAATGTCAAGTTCCTTGGCCAAAGCCTTGAGAGACCGAGAAATATCTGAAATTTCCTGCTGACGAGACTCTGAATCTCGACGTCCTTCCATGAGTTGCAAATAATCAATGATCAAGAGGTCAAGACCATACTCCGCCTTGAGACGTCTCGCTTTCCCACGCATTTGCTGGACTGACAGATTGCCCGAATCATCGATAAATATTCGGGCATCCTCTAAGCGAGTCGCCGCATTAGTCAGAGCCTTCCAATCATGGCTGGATAACTGACCCGTTCGAAGCGCATGCGAATCGAGTAAGGCCTGCGAACTGAGCATCCGTAACACAAGTTGAGCCTTGGACATTTCCAAGCTAAAAATTCCAACGACCGCATTCGCTTTGATGGAGGCATATTCAGCAATCCCCAGCGCAAGACTGGTTTTCCCCATGCTTGGACGGCCAGCGATAATGATGAGGTCAGAGGGCTGCAACCCTGCTGTAATATTATCAAGCGCCGTATAACCGGTTGGAATGCCGGTAATACGTTCTTTGCGACTGTAAAGTCGGTCAACGATTTCAACGCTTTCTTTGATGATATCACTGACCGGAAGAAATGATCGTCCTAACTTTCCTTGGGCTAACCGAAAGACTTCTCGTTCCGCATAATCAAGTAACTCATCAGTCGGACTCGTTCCTTCATATCCTCGAGTCACAACATCTGTCGCAGTACGAATGAGCCCACGAAGCATGGATTTATCATGAACGATTTTACAGTGGTATCGGATGTTGGCCGCACTCGCGACCACATGAACAAGTTCAGCGATGTAGGACGCTCCCCCAATATTGTCGAGCTCTCCAATACTTTTAAGGTGTTCCGTCAGCGTAATTTGATCAACGGGTTCACTCTGTTCGGAGAGTGTCATCATCGCATGGTACAGGGTTCGATGGGCAGAACGATAAAAATCTTCTTCAGACACAATCTCAATGGCACGATTGAGCGCGGCGTTATCGAGTAAAATCGCACCAAGCACAGACTGTTCAGCTTCCAAATTTTGTGGAGGCAATCTGAGATCTGTCATTTCAGAGACTGGCATGCGATGATCCCTTCAGCCTATTCAGCAACTCTTGGCAGTCCACGGTCGTCAGACGAGGTTGCTTCTGTTTTGCAGTGCATTGCATCAGCACGACAGATTGAAGAGACACCCCCGGCACGCCAAAAATAATGGCTGTGCCCATTTCCATTTTTTTTATACGATTCCGAGCTTGTTTCATTAAAACACTTTTCCCGCCGTCAACACACTCCTGGATGACTTGCAAGCCCTCGTCACGTAACCGCAGGGCGAATTTATGCGCTGCTCCAAATTGCTTATGAGGTGCGATGAGCAATATGGGTGAGACCTGCTCTCCCGCCTGCAGACCAGTAGGATCTAAACTCGCAAACACCCGATCCATATCCAGAGCAAAGCCCGTCGACGGCAAATCACGTCCAAACCGTCCCAATAAATGATTATACCGGCCGCCGCCGCCCAGCTCCTGCCCAAGGGAAGACGTAAACACATCAAAGACCACGCCGTCATAGTAATCAAACCCTCGAAACTCTCCAAGATCCAATAAAATATGGTCTTTAAGTCCGACGAGTTCGAGCAATTGATAGACCTTGGCCAAGCGATCAAGAGGACGCGTTAACGCCGCATCTCTACCTGCGATCGATCGTCCCCATTCCAAAACCTCATCCTGTCCACATCGACTTGCCGATTCTAAAATGACCTGAATTTTCTTCCGTGGCAAGCGTTCCTGACTCAAAATACTTTCAAGGGCCGGAAGATCTTTATGAGCAGCCGCATATTCAGCTTTATGTTGTCCCGCATCTGATAAACCCGACTTCGCGAGCAAGGCCTTATAGAAACCGACATGGCCGAGCGAGACCTTAAAATCCGGAAGACCCACTATTTTGACGAGCTCAATCAGAGACATCAAGACTTCTGCATCGGCGTTGGGATCATCAACGCCGATCAACTCAACGCCAACCTGGAAAATCTCCCGCTCTCGCCCAGCATGTTCAGGTTCATATCGAAACACAGTCGTTCGGTACGAGAGCCGCAACGGCAAGCCGGCTCCACCCATATCCATCGCCACAATCCTCGCGACCTGAGCCGTGATGTCTGGACGGAGAACGAGGATTCTTCCCGTGGTCCAATCAGCAAATTTGTAACACTTCTCAAGAACTTCTGGTGCAAGACCGACCGACAAGACATCAAGATACTCAAAGGTCGGAAGAATAATCTCTCGATACCCCCACCGCGACAAGAGAGTAATCAGCTGACTTTCTAATGTTCGAACTCGGCGAGCGGTATCCGGCCCAAATGTGGCCGTTCCGATGGGGATGAGGGATCGAGCCGGTTTCATAACGGCGTAGAGTGTAGCTCCAACTCGTCGTCAACGTTTGGCATGAAAAATCATGAAGAGGTGGGGCGCGTTCCAAAACATCCGCGCGTTAGGGCCAATTCCTGAAACGTTGCTTCCTACTGGTATCCTGCGTAACACTCTCTTGGTCTTTTTCAGTGTACGAGCAACAAGTCCAGAAATCGCCGTTGATGGAATTTTCGTTCGTGCTTAGTGGCTCTTGGAAAGGTCAACAAGCCTCGCAGAGAGGATTCCATCCTCTCGTTTGACCGCTTCTATCACCTCCTTGGGAGGATGGGCATCTAATCCAAGGATCAGTAACGCTTGTCCACTTTGTTGTTCAACTCGCGAACATTGCATCTGGGCGATATTCACTGAATGTTCACCAAGGATCCGTCCGACCGTCCCAATAACACCCGGACGATCAACATTATCGATCAAAATCATTTGCCCATCACAAATGACTTCGACTTGGAACTGATTAATTTCAACGATACGCGGTTCTTGTCGATGAAAGAGCGTACCAGCAAGATCATAATTTTTCTGACCTGATTGCACCTTGACTCGAATCAGACTCGTAAAGTCTCCAGCATCACTACTCTTCATTTCCTTGACCTCAATTCCACGATCTTTCGCCACCACTGGAGCATTCACAAAGTTAATGACATCTTCAAGAATCGGAGCCAATAACCCCTTGAGAACCGCCGTCGTCAATGGCGCAACGGATAATCCCGCCACTTCGCCAAAATATTCTACCGTGACGGATTTCACGCCTCCCTCAAGAAGCTGTGCTTGAAAAAGTCCCATACGCTCCGCCAAGGTTAAATAGGGCTGAAGTTGAGGAAGAACCTCTGGAGAAACAGAAGGGACATTGACGGCTCCCCGAGCGAGCCCCCGTTTAAAATAATCCACGAACTGCTCAGCGATTCCGATAGCGACATTTTCTTGAGCTTCTTCAGTCGAGGCCCCGATGTGAGGCGTACACACAAAATTATCGAGCGTCAGAAGAGGATGGTCCGGTTTGATCGGCTCTTCTTCGAACACATCAAAGGCCGCGGAATACACCTTCTCGGACTTCAAGGCTTCATACAAATCTTGCTCATTGATGATACCGCCTCTGGCACAGTTGACGATCATCACTCCATCTTTCATCTCTTTAATGGTCTCAGCATTGATCAAACTCTTGGTTTCATTCGTTAAGGGAGTATGGACGGAAATGACGTCGGCACGTTGAAAGAGTTCTGATAACTCGACCACTTCAATGCCCATTTGTTGCGCACGATCTTTTGCAAGATAGGGATCATACCCAATCACATTCATGAAGTGACCCTGGGCCAATTTCGTGACATGAGAACCAATTTGCCCAAGGCCTACCAGTCCCATAGTTTTGTTATAGAGCTCCACCCCCATAAACTTACTCTTTTCCCACTTCCCGGCCTTCATCGATGCCGTCGCCTGAGGAATCTTGCGGCTCATGGCCACAACCATGGCCATCGTATGTTCAGCCGTCGTAATCGTATTCCCACCCGGCGTATTCATCACGACAATACCCCGTCGGGTTGCGGCTTCGCTATCAACGTTATCAAGCCCAGTTCCCGCACGACCGATGATTCGAAGTCGTCCGCCCGCTTCTATGACTTCTTTGGTGACTTTGGTCGCCGACCGGACAATGAGCCCTTCATAATCTTTGATTTCGTTGAGCAATTCTTCCTTAGACAATTTAGTTTTTACGCCAACTGAAAACCCTGCCCGTTCTAAAACTTCTATCCCGCGTTCCGACAGCTTATCACTGACTAAAATATTCATGAGTATACGTGTACGACCTCCTGATTGCTCTCACGATGAGGCAACGTCTTAAGCTTTACGTTTTTCAAAATCTGACATGTAATCAATCAACGCATCAACGCCGGCTTCTGGCATGGCATTATAAATACTGGCACGCATACCGCCCACAGACCGGTGCCCTTTCAGCGTCGTTAACCCGGATTTCGTTGCTCCGTCAAGAAATTCTTTATCGAGCTCAGCGTTCGCTAACACAAATGGAACATTCATCCATGAACGTGCGGATTTCTCAACTGGATTACTGTAAAAACTCGATCCATCAATAGCCGCATAGAGCTTACTCGCTTTGCGTTCGTTTATTCTTCCCATCCCGGCGAGTCCGCCTTGCTCTTTTAACCATTTAAAGACTAAGCCTGCGATGTACACCGCATAAGTCGGCGGGGTGTTGAGCATCGAATCAGCTTCAGCTTGCTGAGCATAATCATACACACTTGGGGTGATGGGCAACGCATGACCAATCAGGTCATCGCGTACAATTACCAGCGTCACGCCAGACGGCCCAATATTTTTTTGGGCACCGGCATAAATAATCCCAAAACGGCTTACATCGATCGGACGGGATAAAATGGTTGAGGAAAAGTCTGCCACCAACGGTACACTGCCAGTCTCAGGCACCCAATGGAATTCTACACCTCCGATAGTTTCGTTGGGAGTATAGTGAACATAGGCCGCATCAGGATCTAATGCCCAAGACTTCAATTCGGGAATACTTGAAAAATTGTCATCCTTGGAAGAAGCGACAACATTCACCTCACAATACTTTTTGGCCTCACTAATCGCCTTTTTGCCCCAGGCTCCCGTCCATACGTAATCCGCTTTGGCTTTTCCCCTTAAAATATTCATCGGAATGGCTGCAAACTGAGTGGTAGCCCCGCCTTGCAAAAACAACACTTTATAGTTCACGGGTACGCCCAAAAGGTCCCGGACATCCTGTTCAGCTTCGGCGGCGACAGAGACAAACTCTTTTCCGCGATGACTCATCTCCATGATAGAGGCGCCCACGCCATGCCAATCAGGAAGTTCTTCTTGAGCTTGTTTGAGAACGGCCTCGGGCAACATTGCCGGACCAGCACTAAAGTTATAGACACGCGACATTCATCACTCCTAAGTAAAAATCAATGGCGCATTAATAAATTGACACAGGACATAGACATTCACCCCGTTTGCCTACATCCATTAAATACATTGGTTGCTCACCTGACAAACCGACCCTTTCAAATTGGGCCTCACACTGTACAGGCAAAGCATTATTGTCCGGAATTTTCCAGAAAAGAGAGGTACGCTAGCATAGGGTCCTGAGGCAGTCAAGGAGAAGAACACAGAACTTGTCTTGCCGTGGGCAATACCCTAAAATGCCATCGCCTCTAACAACTTTTACAAATTTAAACGGTAAGGAAATAGCCGGTGGGATTGCGTTTCGAGCAAAAAGGAGAGGGCAATTATTATAAACTCATCCTGCACATTGGAGACTGTTATGTGCCCGTCAGTGACGATATTGTGGAGGAACTCCAACAACATGCTTCGGCAACAGCCGATCGGTTCTTGTCGGTCTTATTGGAAAAGGTAGGCTATTCGTCTTACTTAAAAGAACAAATTCAGACTCAACTTGAACAAGGAGGAAACACGAGCGCACAAATTAACGCTCTTCAACAAGCGATTCGAGCATAAGGCCATGACGGAATAGTACCTGGTCGCATCACATCTAACTTTTTGTTTCCGACTTTTTCTACGCCTGAAACCCTCCAACCTTATCGATAAAATTGAGAATTCGCGTTTTTCGGTCTGGATTTTTTTCCAAGTCTAGAGCACGATAATAATGATCGGCAGCCAATGACCCCATTCCTTTCGTATCATAGACTTTCCCCACACCAAACGTGGCATGGGCATCATCCGGATCAGCGGCTAATGCCTTGCTGAAATAATCTAGCGCGACGTCCACTTCTCCACGTTCTAACTTATACCAACCAATGGCCGTCGCCGCAGGCGAGAAATCTGGAGCGTGCTTCAACGCTTCTTCATATTGCCTGTTCGCAAGATCCTTACGGCCTTTTGTCTCATAAATTCCACCAAGCGCATAATGGACCTCCGGATCATTGGGAACGAGTTCCAACGCTTTTTTGTACTCAACGATCGCCGGCTCAATCTTCCCCTGCTCAGCAAGTGCGCATCCTAAGTTCGTGTGGGCCACGGCATCATCAGGGCGTAGCTTTAAAATTTCCCGATATTGAGGAATCGCCATTTCCAGCCGACCCTGCTCTTGATACAGCACCCCCAAATTTAAACGAGCGATCACATATGTCGGATCAAGTTTGACGGCCTCACGATAGGATTTCATGGCCTGATCCATTCGCTGCATGCGTTGATGAATTTGAGCGAGAAAAAAGTGCGGATAAGGCAGCTTGGGGTCCAACTGAATCGCTTTTTCATAGGATGCGACGGAGTCTTCAGACTTTGCTGATTGTGCGAGAAACAACCCTTTGACTAAATGAACATGACTATTCTCTGGCGCCCTCTCTAGAATATCCTCAATCCACTCACCGACAGACTCAATGTCCTCAGACTGCTCTAAAGCTCGTGGATGAGCCTGCCAAGCCTTCGCGAATTCTCCTTGAATGAGACAACTTATATTGATCGCAAAAAATGCACGTGGACCTGCTTCCGAATCGTTTGACCATTCGGTCGCCACCTCTCGAACCTGTGCCCAATCACCTTTGAGCATCGCATCAACAATGAGGTCTTCATGCTTCATCGCATTATCTTTCTGACCTTTTCATCCCTCATATTTCACGTCTTTCGTTGTACGGTTCACCGTGTCAAAGAATCTTCAATATCCGGCGGCGTCGCTTGAATCAGGCTTCCAAGGTACGGATACCGTTCCACCATTTTCTCTTTCATCAACCACGCGACCTCACGATAAGACCAATGCCCTTTCACCCCCGATCGCAATTGTGACATGTATTCAGCCTCGGCATAGTCCATCTTAAACAAACAACGGACCTTGAACCCAAAGGGAATCGCATACAAGGCTCCCTCCTGACTCGTGTTCCGAAGCGTTTCGATATCTTGTCGTACGGCATCCATGGCCTGACAATACATTTTATCGAGTCTTGCCTCTATAAGTGCCGGGGGCACTTCATACCCGTGCATGGTTGTAAAGTTTTGCTGAACCTGCTGGCACCGACGATGTCGATGCATGTCCCGCCACCCACCAATATCCATCATAATGTCGAAGATAAAGGCGTACCCTGAGCGAAATTCTTTAATCAGCTCATCGTATGGCCCACGAGTCTGCAGCGCCACAGCGACAAAATCATGCTTTTGCGCTTCCGACCATTGTTGGACTAATTCTAAGAGACAACGGTATGGTGCATGCGCCACGCGATACAACAAGGTTGTCACCAGTTCATCGAGAGGTTCATGCGGCTCTATCAGATCAACAGGATGACTTCGCCCAGCCCATCCTTCAGGTCGATCTAATCCCGCGTCCTTTAAAATTCGCTTTCCTGCTCGAGACAAATCTCGATAGACGGCGGCTTGATACGGACTCTCCATCGCATAGCGGGCCAAGGTTGGCGCTAATGGCTCAAGCGCGCCCCCATCCTGTTTATCGAGATCTGCCCATGCAGAAGACGGTTTCTTGGCACACGCCTCTTTTAAGTCTTCCCCAATCGATTTTAATTCCGGCAATTGTGCGGACAATAGACGTGCAATTTGTTTCTCCAACGTCCGAATACTCACCACCTGTCCAACATTGGTCTTGGCAGCTAATGGCAACAAATAGCGGGTCACATCAAACGCACGCGCTGCAATCGTCCGATTATATTGTGCTTCCGACATGGATTCCGGTCGTGGGTCACGTTCTGACAGAAATTTTTGCACAGGCTCCTTCAGCTCGCGATACACATTAAACAAACTACTCAGGATGCCGTGATAAGTCCCTTCAGTATCGGAATCTAGGATGGATCCCGGCTTAAAACAGCCGCTGGCCTCAAAGTTTTGATACCGACTCGATTTGGCCTGGCCATCCCACAAGGGTTCATCTTCAATCCGGATCGCGGCCAGTTCTGAAATATTTTCAAAACAGATCGTCACATGACCCAAATCCGCGATGGAGCCATGTCCGTATGCAAAATAAAACTGCTCCCAGAATTTTTCCGAGGAATGCGAATGCACCCATGCCAGACTTTCTTCGATCGAATCAGGAGAACGGCTGTACCGCGCCAAGGCATACGCCGATTTCTCTGGAGGCATCGGAGCCAAGGCGATCACTCGTTGTGCTTTCTTGTCAGAACTCATCGAACACCTTATTCTATAAAGTATAGTAAAACCAAAACCAATCAAGACTCTCGCTGATCAAGGGGGAGGGGTAGATTCAAATCCTTGAATATAGTTAGCCTCTGCTCAGTAAGCAAGCCCATTGCTCGACGTTATGATTATGGCAATGGTGAATCCCATTGGTAATTATCATAAGGAAAAACCCTTGAAACACAGAAGAGCACTCGTTACACTCCGCAGTTCATTTCATAACACCCTTCTATGGCAGTAAAACTTCCAGAACAATCCATGCACGGCCAGTGGTCTTCCCGCTGGACCTTTATTTTGGCCGCGACCGGTGCCGCCGTCGGGCTCGGCAATATTTGGAAGTTTCCTTATCTGACGGGCGAAAACGGTGGAAGCGCCTTTGTTTTGGTTTATATGGTCTGCGTCGCCGCTCTCGGAATTCCGTTGATGATGTCAGAGATTTTGCTTGGGCGTCGCGGGCGTTCCACTCCTATCAACTCCATGCGCGCATTGGCCACAGAAACCAATGCCAGTCCATGGTGGCAGATCATCGGGTGGTCCGGCACGATCGCCGGAGTCTTAATTCTCTCCTATTACAGCGTGATCGGTGGATGGACATTAGCCTATATCTTTAAGTCAGTCATTGGCACATTCAGCGGCGCGACAGGAGAGATGGCGGCCTCCACGTTTTCAGAGTTTGTGGGCAGTCCAGGAACACTGTTCCTTTGGCATACCATCTTCATGATCATTACCATGGGGATCGTGGCGGGCGGTGTGCAGGGTGGGCTCGAAAAAGCGGTGCAGTATCTCATGCCCACACTGTTTGTCTTGCTCCTCGTCATGGTGGGCTACAGCATGACCACAGGATTTTTTGGGGAAGGCCTAGCATTTCTGTTTACGCCTGATTTCAGCAAGCTCACAGGAGCGAGTATGCTTACGGCCATGGGGCAGGCTTTTTTTAGTCTTAGCCTCGGCATGGGCACGATCATGATCTATGGATCCTACGTTCCCAAAGGCACGTCCATCTCCAGCACATCAGTCGCTATTGCGTTGGCTGATACTGGCGTCGCTCTTCTCGCCGGCATGGCGATTTTTCCGATTGTCTTTGCCAACAGCATGGAACCCGGCTCTGGCCCCGGTCTGATATTTCAGACGCTTCCCGTGGCCTTTGGAAACATGACTGGAGGCATTGCATTTGGCTCATTGTTTTTCATTCTGCTCTTAGTCGCAGCCTGGACCTCTTCGATTTCTCTCATCGAACCCATGGTCACCTGGATGATTGAAACCTACGGCATGTCGCGCATCAGCGCCTCACTGTGGTCAGGGCTCACGACCTGGCTACTCGGATTGGGCACGGTCTTTTCCTTCAATATTTGGGAACATTCAAAGGTCTTTGGACTCAATTTTTTCGAGCTGCTTGATTTCCTTACCTCAAACATTATGCTCCCACTTGGAGGCATATTGATCGCTGTCTTCGCCGGCTGGCTCATGAACGTCGAACTCACCAAATCCGAACTCAACATACAAAACCCCACTACCTTCCTCATTTGGCAAGCCCTTGTGCGCTACATCGCTCCCGTTGCCGTGTTTATCGTTTTGCTTAAATCTGTTGGCGTACTCTAAGAAGCGTATTTTGTCGCTCGTGAAGCGTATTTAGCGAAAACGGTAAAAACATTTCTTGCGAACGAAGAGATAGGAGCGACGCTTCACGTCACTTCGCGTGAGGGTATAGCAGATAAGAAGAAGAGCAACTTGATTAAAAAAGCGGGGCAATGCAAGCTTACTCAAAAGGATTGCGAACATCTAACCAGGAAAACTTTCGGAAGTCAGTATCGACAGTGTACAGCTTCCTGACATCATGCTGTCGGAGAAGGGCGACCAGATAAGCATCTGGCACCAAATTTCCACGCACCGGTATCTCACCTATTACTTCCCGATAGACCTCCAGAAAACCATCGCCTTCTGACAACGACCTGATATGAGGCAGGTTGAGCAATGTGTCGATATTTTTGAGCACCTCATGAGGTGTAAGAGGATGAGTAAAAATCCGTGGATGGGTCGCGATACGCAGATACGACATCAAAGTAGGCCATGCGAGATAACAGAGTTCTGCATCCGAAGCACATTGCTCGAGAAAGAGAGTGGCTTTGGAATGAAGGGGACTGGATCGATCCGATGCGTAGAGAAGGATATTAACGTCGAGAGAAAAACTCACGGTGTGTCTTCATCAAGAGCAGCATAGACTGCGTCTTTATCCGCAAGGTTCACGCGCGCTTGCATGGGTTGAGACACCCAATTGAGAGACGAAGCTTGTTTCGGTTGCTTGCGAAAATCCAATGCCTCTGCCAGCAATTGAGAGACTAACTGACCTAATGAACGGTGCTCCTTTTTCTGAAGCTTTTTCAGCTCATTAAGAATTGGGGTATCAATATCAACAGTCGTCCTTGCCATGATGTTTTGATGTTACTATTTAAATCATCTGATGTCAATTAAAGCTTCTTTCTCCGATCTTTGCTAAATCCAATCGTCGATTACCTGCCAACTGCCGTATCGAAGATGACCAAGATGAAGTCTACCGAAGGTCTGAACTCGACACTCTCTACGACTCAAGTCACAAAAAATGTTGTCGGATAATCGGATAATATGTTGTGACATCTAATTATGTACATATATAGAAAAAATGTAGATGTAGGGAAATTATGGCATTAAACATTAGAAATCCAGAGGCGGAAAAACTAGCGGGGGGGGGGGGATAAAGGGGTCGGGAGTCTTTGCATACACTCAGCACCCGCACAGACCTACCCCGTACTGAAGGGCACCGCGATTGATGTCCATGCCCTACTCTACTAGCCACCGTCTCCCTTAAATGTCGCCCGTCGTGACAATTAAGAAGTATGTACGGCTCTTATGTTATTGAGCGCTTTAATATAGACTCCCGACCCCTATTTCTTCTTGAGTTCGTTAGTCAACGAGGTTTACGAACGACAAACAGGTAAACGACTCACTGATCCTGAGTTTGAGTTATTAGTGAGTGAATCAGTCTGGGGTTTATATTTTCTTGCATACGCATATGCACTTCATCAACGCGGAATACAGGGGCAATGTCACTCGGCAAATCGAAATGCTGGGGCAATCGATCTTTCACAGGCCGTGTATCTCTCACTTTGCGATCGATATGTAACGAATGACAAAGCACAGTACCGAGGATTACGCCTCTTAAATGTCATAAACAACAAGCGCCGTACACAAGTAATGCGATATGAAACGTTTCGTAGTTGCCTATTGGTGCTGGTTTAGATTTAGTGCTCGTACCCATTTGGCTAGGAAAGCCGCTAGCTCTGACCGGAAACTCAATTGTTCGCTTACAGTGTGTATAAATTATGTTGACTTCTTTTTTCATCGAGCCGTGGTCCTCATTTCTCTCGCTCACTTGACCACCACACCGCAATTTGCTAATTAGTAACAATTCCTAAAAGAGAATTATGTGAAAATTTCTACAGAAACCATTCGACAGCGATTTAAAGATCAGGGTCTAAAGAGTACGCCGCAACGCACGGCTATTTATAAGGCGTTGGTAGAAACTGCCAGTCATCCTACAGCCGAAGATCTGTACGAGCAGGTTTCACTAGCCTATCCAATGATTTCGCAGAATACGGTCTATTACACCCTAGGTGTATTACAGCAGGCTGGCCTAATCCGCGAAGTGAATGTGGGACACGATCGTGCGCGGTATGATGGGAATCTCTCTCCACATCATCATCTCATTTGTATGGGTTGCAAGTCGATCATCGATGTGACGGATAAAAAATTAAATGATATTTCGTTTCCAGCCGGGCTGCCGGCTGGTTTTAAGATCACGGATTATCAAGTTGAATTTCGAGGATATTGCAAGGCATGTCGTTCGAAAACAGCCTGAGTCCTAATCATACGAAGGCTACTAATACACCACTGGATAAAATAACAACCTATCTGAGTGTGAGCCTTGCAAACGATGATCATGATGGCATCTACTGCCAACCATGGTCGTATAATTCATTGCCAAGCAACAGTCATCTATGTTGGTTGGCGCATTAGTAGTCATTAAAGGAGGACAGTATGGGTAAAGGTCTGAATGGAACTAAGAGTCACGAAAATCTGAAAGCCGCGTTTGCTGGTGAATCACAAGCGAATCGCCGATATCTCTATTTTGCACGACGTGCGGACATTGAAGGTTATACGGATGTAGGAGGACTTTTTCGCGACACCTCTGAAGCAGAAACTGGTCATGCCTTTGGGCATTTGGACTTCTTAAAAGAAGTTGGCGATCCTGCGACTGGCGTGCCTATTGGCAACACCGAAGCTAACCTCAAGGCCGCGATTGAAGGCGAAACCTACGAATACACTCAGATGTATCCGGGGATGGCGAAGACTGCACGCGAAGAAGGCTTTGATGAGCTCGCGGAATGGTTTGAAACCTTAGCGAAAGCTGAAAAGTCTCACGCCAATCGCTTCACTAAAGGGTTAGAGTCTCTTTCTCTGTAGGGAAACTGGTATGTTTTGTCTTCACCCCAGACAGGAGTCTGT
Organism: Nitrospirales bacterium; assembly: GCA_965223675.1. GTDB lineage: Bacteria > Nitrospirota > Nitrospiria > Nitrospirales > UBA8639 > JAGQKC01. The sequence goes on from OZ245013.1 coordinate 2,794,253, forward strand.
GTCCCTGTCTGGGGTTTTCATTGCATACGCTCTCGTTGAATTGCAAGAACTGAGGCACATGTGAAAGGCTTTGAACTGATCACGCCAGGCTGGGATCGCCCACAACTTGAGACGGAAACGTTGCGGGTGTTTGACATCTGTGACGGCTGTCGGCGGTGCTTTAACCTCTGCCCGTCATTCAACACACTCATTGATCGGATCGATGACTATGACAATGACGTCAACAAGTTTAAGGCACAAGATTTCGAACAGGTTGAGCAAGAATGCTACTACTGTAAACTCTGCTTCAACCACTGCCCATATTCTCCGCCTCATAAGTATGAAATTGACTTTCCTCGCTTGATGGCCGCGTGGAAGAAGCAACGAGTTTCGGAGAAGGGTGCGACGTGGCGTGACCGCTTGCTGGTTCAGACTGATTTTATTGGAAAGATAGGGACACTGACAGCTCCCCTCACTAACTGGGCGCTTCGCACGCCCTGGGTTCGCAACCTGATGGAACGCGTGATGGGGGTCCATCGAGATCGTCAGATTCTTCCCTTTCAGAAGGAATCTTTTCCTTCCTGGTGGACGAAGCGAAATTCATCATCGGTTAAATCGCCAGCTAAGAAAAAAGTCGCTTTATTTCCGAGCTGCATGGTGAATCATCAGGCGACGGATATTGGAAAAGCCACGGTGCAGGTCTTGGAGAAGAATAGTATTGAGGTCGCAACACCTGAAGGTCAACAATGTTGTGGAATGCCTTTGTTCGATCTTGGCGATACGGACAAGATGATTGAAACCGCCAAGGCCAACTACGAGACGTTTCAACCCTACCTGGAGTCTGGCCATGACATTATCGTGCCGACCGCGAGCTGTAGCCTCATGTTGAAGCGTGAATATCCCTATCTTATACCTGATGATGAGCGGATCAAGAATATGTCTGAACGGACCTTTGATGTATGTGAATATCTGATGAAGCTGAAGAAGGAAGGGAATCTCTCTGTCGAGTTCTCACAAAATCCTGGGCGCGTGGCCTATCAGATTCCGTGTCATCTGCGCGATCAAAATATTGGCTTTAAATCTAAAGAACTGATGGAACTCACCGGCGCAAAGGTTCAGCTGATCGAGAAATGCTCCGGCCATGACGGGACATGGGGAGCCAAGGTCGAGTTTTTTGACCTATCGATGAAAATCGCCAAGAAGGCTGTGAGAGAAGTGGAGGAAGATTTAGTTGATGTCGTCGCCTCCGATTGCCCGCTGTCTGCTCTTCAGCTCGATCAAGTGCGAGGCATTTCACAAGATTCCAATAAGACCGCTCGGCACCCTATCCAAATCATTCGAGACTCCTATGGGCTTTCTTCATGAACAAAGTGACCAGCCAGGATCTTCTGTCCCACGCTGAATACGAAGCGCAACGTTCGTCCATTCGCCAACAGGTCATTGCTCTGAAGAAACGTCGACGCGTTGCTGTTGGTGACCTTGTCACATTGATCTTTGAAAATCGAGAGACCATCTTGTTTCAAATTCAAGAAATGGTCAGGACTGAACGCATTTTTGACGAAGCCAAAATCCAAGAAGAGATTGATGTCTACAATGCCCTCCTGCCTGAGGCCGAAGAATTGAGCGCCACGCTGTTTATTGAAATCACGGATTCAGAGCGAATTCAAGAACTCTTGGATTCCTTTCAAGAGATTGATCGTTCGGATACTCTGGCTATTCGAATCGGAGATCAAACCGTTTTTGCTGAGTTTGAGGCTGGCCACAGCAAAGAAGACAAAATCAGCGCCGTGCACTTTGTCCGGTTTAAGACGAACGCCGCATTTCGTCAATTATTAGCGAATGTCGACCTCTCAGCCTCTCTCACTATCACGCATCCCCACTATCAAGCGAAGGTACCCGTTTCCAAAGAAATGCGCGAAGAGTGGTTGAAAGATCTCAAATAATGGTTATCTCGTTAATACACGCGTGGGAATGACCGAGAATGTCTCCTAGAATCAACGGCTTAGCATTCGCTGTTCAATTGACAACCTGATGCCTGATTGCTAAGATGAAAGACTCAGATCAACGTAGATTTTCCTTTTAGTTTCATTAACTTATAGAAGTGGAGGCCGAGATATGGTAACCATAACCGAGATAGCTGAACAAAAGATTAAAGAGATGATAAAGGAAGAAGAAAGCGCGGTTGGGCTTCGGATTTACGTCAAAGGCGGCGGATGCAGCGGCTACCAATACGGCATGTCCTTTGAGGACAAGATCGGCGATGACGACACCATGATCGAAAAAGGCGATGTGAAGGTCATCGTGGATTCGCAGAGTGCTCCGCTTCTGAGTGGTGCCGAAGTGGACTATGTCGACAGCCTACAAGGGTCAGGGTTCGCGATTAAGAATCCGCAAGCCAAGAGCACCTGCGGCTGCGGCAGCTCCTTCTCAACCTGATCAAGTCTTCTATAAACACTAAAAGGGGCTTGGGCGTCAGTCGCCCAGCCCCTTTTTCATTTGAAATGTTGAAAAAGCCCGCCAACTGCGTTCTCGTTGCTCAAAGGTCTCAACATACTCCGAGGTGTCCTTGGGCACGATGGTTCACTAAAATTTGGTAATTGAATATCATTCATTACTATGATCATTCTAACTTCTGATGTTTCGATTACAGGTGCCCAAGTCTCGCTGCCTGCGGCCTTGTTGAACGAAACTTTTTGAACATTCTCATTTCAGAATTTCAAATATGTCTAAAGCGACTCTAACTAAACGAACTGAATTCTGCTCTTCCCACCGGTATCACAATCCCGACTGGGATGACGCCAAAAATAAAGCCGTGTTTGGACCGTGCAATAATAAAAATACGCATGGGCATAACTACATGCTGGAAGTCACGCTCTGTGGTCCGATTGACTCTGTAAACGGTATGATCATTAATTTGTATGATCTGAAGATCTACCTGTGGGATGTCTTAAAAGAATTCGATCATAAAAACTTGAATCTCGACACGCCGTATTTCGAAAAGCGGATCCCAACAACCGAAAACCTTGCGGTCACCTTATGGGAACGACTGGAAGAACATCCGCACATGCCTCCCCTCGACCGCATACGTCTCTACGAAGACCATACCCTGTTCGCCGATGTGACAGATGAACTTCTAAAAAAATTGAACGGGTCATCCACAAGCCCGCATGCCGAGGTTACGAGACGCTATCAATTCTCCGCGGCACACAACCTCCCAAACGGACAAACCACTGGACACAATTACACAGTGGACGTGACTGTCACCGGCCCCATTGCGGCAGACACCGGCCAAGTGGTGAACCTTGAAACCTTAGATCAGCTCATAGAGAAAAAAGTCTTGACTCGATTCGATGGCAAGAACCTTTCTGAGGATCAAGCTTTTTCAGATGTTCAGGTCACTGAAGGAAACCTTGCGCAGGAGGCTTGGAAATGCGTTGAAAAGGACATGACGTCTTGGAATGGAACCCTTTCGCAGATCACCGTCAGTGAAGGACCGGATACGCAGGCGGCGTTTCGCAGCTGAAAACTTTCACGCTTCAGAATACTTTTTCTCCATAGCCAATGCCTGAGATCGCTTGTTTCTTTGGGATTACATTCGTATGTTTGCCGAACCAAGTGGCCCTCACCATCGACCACATTTTCATGCCTACTATCAGGATCAAGTTGGAATTTACGCTGTAGACAAAATTGAAAAAATTGCCGTGGGTTTACCTCCCCGACAAGAGCGTTTAGCCTTTGCGTGGGCAGAAATTCATCAAGAAGAGCTACTAAAGAATTGGCATACCTTGCAGGAGGGTCGTCCACCTAATAAGATTAATCCATTGAGGTAAACTGATGGCCCATGCCATTCACAAAGTTACTCGATTTGAAAAGGTCGGCCCATTCACACTCACTGTCTGGTTTGAGGATAACGCACACCAGACTATTGACTTTCATCCAGTATTGGCTGGAGAACTCTATGGGCCCTTGCAAGATCCAAATCTTTTCGATCAGGTCTATCTAGACCCAGAAGTCTCGACACTTGTTTGGCCTAATGGTGCCGACTTTGACCCCACGACACTCCATGACTGGCCGACAGCAGGGCCTCAACTCATTGCTCTAGCTCAGACTTGGAGCACCACTGTTTCGTAAAAAATCAAGAAATGGACCCCGTTTTTTGGCCAACTCGCTAAGTGAAATTTCTGTCTGTCATGAGGCAGCCTGCTTCCTCTCAGGATCCGAATAATACACCGCATCAGGCGTCTGCCGGTTTAATGCCTGGTGACGCCGTATAGCATTGTAGAACTGGAAGTAGCGAGTGAGTCCCGACCGAAGGGCCGCTGGGGATTCATAGGCTCGTAGATAGATATCCTCGTACTTCACACTCCGCCACAGGCGGTCCACAAACACATTGTCGACCCAGCGGCCTTTCCCGTCCATACTGATTTTGACACCCTGAGTGTTGAGCATGGCCGTGAATGCTTCACTGGTGTACTGTGCCCCCTGATCCGTATTAAAAATTTCTGGCCCCCCGTAGCAGGCGAAGGCTTCTTGTAATGCCTCAAGACATGGTTCGGTCTCTAAGGTATTAGAAAGGCGCCCCGTCAACACTCGCCTTGAGTACCAATCCATGATCACCGTCAGATACAGAAAGCCCTTCGCCATCGGAATGTAACAAATGTCGCTCGCCCAGACCTGATTCGGACGCGTAATTGAGAGGCCTCTCAATAAATATGGGTAAATTCGGTGCCCTTTGCCCGGCTGACTGGTTCGGGGCTTGGGGTAGAGCGCTCGAAGTCCCATCTGTCGCATCAGGCGTTGCCCCCGTTTGCGATTGACTCGATGGCCCTGCTGCTGGAGTTCCACACACAGACGTCGACTGCCGTAGAACGGCTTCATCCAGCAAGCGCATCAGCATCAGATCCTGAGCCGAGACCGGCTGAGAACGGGCGTACGCACTCGAGCGAGGCACCGCTAATAATTGACACTGCCGAGTCAGGGAGAGAGGTTGTTCCGCCTTTAGCATCGCTTTGCGCTCGCTCATCGGCCGTGCCCGAGCGCGTTGGCTAAAAAATCCTTCTCCATCGTCAACTGGCCAATCTTAGCATGCAGTGTTTGCTGCACCTGCTCATGCGTCGCGGGATCGGCCGGTCCTGCCCCAAATACGTGCTCGGCTTTGGCGAGCAGCCGTTTCTTCCAGTCCTGGATCTGATTGGGATGGACATCAAAGTGTTTCACCAACTCGGCTAGCGTTCGGTCTCCTCGAACCGCGGCCAAGGCGACTTTGGCCTTAAACGCGGGGGAGTGAGTCCGTCGGGATCGTCGGGCCATCTTCTGCTCCTTTCGTTGAACCTAAAATATACCGCAGAAGATTTCACTGAGCAGCTCGAAATTCCTGTCCAATGATTGGGGACCACTTCTAGAATATGGCATAGTTCCTTTCCAGAAAGCACACGAAGTTTAACCAACCGCTACCTCAACTTGCGTGATGTATATTTCCTCACAAAGGCGTTGTTTGATTTCGTCCTGTGGTGCCGTTTCAAAGAAAAGCTCTAAAGCCTCTTGCAAATTCTTTCGAGCTTCTTCAATGGTGTTTCCCTGACTCGCAATATCTAATTCCGGACACAGAGACACATACCCTTCATCTTCTCGTTCAATAATTGCCGTTAATTGTCGTTTCATCTTCGTCCTTCCCTTATGGAAAAGCCACTTCATGCATGCAGCTCAGCAATTTGAACAATGAAAACCTTCGCTTCCTATTGTAAAGCCTTCCTATGGTTCATTCAAAGGCATTCCGTGAGTACTTTATCGGACAGTTGCCGAGAAAACATCTATTATTTTCTTATGAAAGAACACCGTTCACTCAACAAAATGGAGACAGGGCCGAAACACTTAGCTTTTCTTTAAAACATGCTGGTCAATGAGGGAGGCCAATTCGTCAGCCTCAATCTTTCCTTCTCGGGTCAACACCATTGTGCCATTGGAAAAGAAGTGAGTGGTGGGGTAGGTTTTGAAGGCATGGAGTTTTTTAATGTTGCGACATTTGCCGGGAACGTGCATTTTGGCTTTACCAATCCGGATGTTCTCATATTTCGCTGCGGTTTCGACCAAGATGGGGTCGTACGCTTGACAGCCATCACACGGGACCATCCCATATGCCACGACCGCGGCAGGCGCTTTCGTCAACTCTTCGTAATTTTCGTCGGTGACGTTTTCAACGGTTCCAGCCATTTTTTAGACTCCGTCAAAGCGTATTTCGTCGTTCGTGAAGCGTGTCTCGTAAAATTCGCTCAATCACAGTAACACAAAAAAGGGGATCTCTACAGAGATCCCCTTTTTCTCGATCTTTAATCCGATATTAGCCCATCGCTTTCAGGGCATCGAGGATTTCTTTGTCATCTCGAGCCGTCTTGATCTCTTGGACTTTCACGTAGCCGACCTTGCCATCCTTACCCACGATCACGGTCGCGCGTTTCGAACAATTGAGTGGTTCGAAATAAAGCCCATACGACTTGCACACTGACCGGTCCATATCGGCCAGAAGTTTGTGCTTGAGATCGAGTGAATCAGCCCATGCTTTGTGAGAAAAGAAGCTATCGCAACTCACACCGAACACTTCTGCATCGGACGAATTGAAGCTTGGGAAATCATCGGTCAAGCATTTGTTTTCACCAGTGCACACTGGACTCCAATCTAATGGATAAAATGCCAGTACGACATTCTTTTTCCCACGGAAATCGCTGAGTTTCACATCGTTTTGGTCCTGATCTTTCATGGTAAAATCTGGAGCTTGGTCACCGACCTTAATTTCAGCTGCGACATCGGACATGAAGGTATCCTCCCTAATTATTAAAGACTAAATAAGACTCATCCTTACCCATGAAATCTGGTAACATGGGATCGAAAACTTTGTCAACACGCTATAAAGTCCTAGAAGTCTCACCTTCTTCTTTATTCCAGGTTTGACTATCACACGCTTCAACTCTCATGGTTACTAATAGCCAGGATAATATACGTACAAAGAGTGGCCTTCTTCCCTTGTAATTTTTCCAAATGCAGAGTATCGTAAAAGTATGTGGATACGATAAGCATTCCCTCCATTTCTCATTCAATCAATAACATACACTCAACCCTCTATAGTATCCGTTCATGGCCGCTGACACACGATCGTTTCGAACAACGCTGAAAAGCATTCTTTTTTCTCGGAAACTTTTCATCGGATTGGCAATTTGTTTTGGTCTGATGATCGGCGGACTGATCGGCATCCTTTGGGTCGGGACCCAAGGACTCCCCTCGCTTGAATCACTTCAAGAATATCAACCAAGTCTTATTACCCGCGTGTATTCAGACGAAGGGGATGTCATTGGTCAATTTTTTGTCGAACGTCGTATCTATATCCCTGTCACGGATATGCCCCAGTCACTTCTCGATGCCATTATCGCCGTGGAAGATACGAGATTCTTTGAACACCCAGGGCTCGACATTGTCGGGATTCTGCGCGCGGCCTGGACCAACTTGAAGAGTGGCGGGAAAGTTCAAGGCGCCAGCACGATCACTCAACAGCTAGCGCGAACCTTGTTTCTTTCACGCGAACGAACCTATACGCGAAAAATTCGTGAGCTCATTTTAGCCTTTAAGATGGAATTGGTGTTGAGTAAAGAAAAGATATTGGAAATGTATTTGAATCAAATTTATTTCGGCCATGGGGCCTATGGGGTAGGTTCGGCCGCCCAGACATATTTCGACAAAAACCTCACGGATATCAGTCTTTCTGAGTCAGCCATCCTGGCTGGCCTTCCGAAAGCCCCCAATACCTATTCGCCTTATCGCAACCCGGAACTCGCCAAAACCCGACAGGAACATGTCCTGAATCGTATGGTGCAGACGGGCTTCATTTCTCGGACTGAAGCTGATGAAGCTATGAACGCCGACTTCGAGCTCCATCGAAAATCTTTGAAACCCATTGCGCCGTATTTCCTCGAACACATTCGCCAAACCTTGGTCGATCATTTTGGGGAAACGATGGTCTATAAAGGAGGCTTGCAAGTCCATACAACATTGAATAGAGCCATGCAAAAAGCCGCTGATGAAGCGATCCATCAAGGATTACATGAACTTGATAAACGACAAGGATGGCGAGGTCCGCTCGGACATCAATCTCTCAAAGAACTTCTTGAAAATCCCGTCACGAGTACTGAAGAACCAGACCCTCAACACATTCTCAAAGCTATCGTGACGAAGACTGAGAAGAAACATGCAGAAGTTTTGGTGGAGAACGTGTATAAAGGCACAATCTCACTCACCGATATGGCATGGGCTCAACGTCGGCTACAACAGGGAGAAGAAGTCACAGAGGCGGTTATCCGTGTGAACCTGACCGCCAATCAGATTTTGAAGCCTGGTGACATCATTGAAGTGTCCTCCAAATATGGAGACCTTGAAGATGGACAATTTGTCCTTGATCAAACCCCAATTGTCGAAGGATCGCTATTAGCGCTTGACCCTCGGACGGGTGCCGTACGCGCCATGGTTGGGGGATATGATTTTAACCGCAGTGAGTTCAACCGGGCGATTACGGCTCGACGTCAACCTGGCTCCGCGTTCAAACCGATTATTTATGCGGCGGCTCTGACGAAAGAGTACACGCCAGCTACGTTAGTCCTCGATGCCCCTGTGGTGTATGAGCAGGAAGAAGAAGGGGAAATCTGGAAGCCTGAGAATTATGAAAAACGGTTTTTTGGCATGATTTCTTTGCGTGAAGCACTACGCCATTCACGAAATGCCGCCACCGTACGCTTGTTAGAGCAGATTGGCGTTCAAGATGTGGTGGACTTGGCCAGAGCTCTTGGGATTACGAGTCCAATAAACCAAGATCTCTCTCTCGCGCTTGGGTCTTCAAGTGTGACGCTTCAGGAAATTACTTCCTCCTATGGCGTTTTTGCGAATCAAGGATTGTGGCTTCCTCCCTATACCATCACGATGGTGAAGAATTTGGATGGAGAAGTTTTAGAACAACATATCTTTGAGCCCCAGCAAGCCGTCTCGAAAGAAACGGCGTATCTCGTCACCAATATGATGATGGACGTCATCCAAAGCGGAACAGGACGAAGAGCTAAGTCAATCGGTCGTCCACTTGCAGGAAAAACTGGAACCACGAATAGTTACCACGATGCGTGGTTCGTGGGCTATGCGCCTAACTTAGCGACGGGAGTGTGGGTCGGCTTTGACGGAGTGCGAACCTTGGGCCGGCTGGAATCTGGCGCTCACGCTGCCCTGCCCATATGGACTGACTATATGGCCAAGGCTCTCCAACCATTGCCAGTCACGACGTTTAATATTCCTGAAGGTATTCGTTTTGCCCAGGTTGATACCACAACTGGTGCCCTGCCCTCGCAAACATCAAAAAGTATTACGACTGAAGTTTTTGCAGAAGGGACAGAACCTTCTAAACCCATTACCCCAAAACCAAGCACATTAGATTTTTTTGAAATGGATCAAGTGGGTCCTTCCCCCGCAACAACTCGTCAACCTGCCTCAACCGATTTCAATGATCCCGCCAACGGATTCAACTTTTAAATTCATGAAGATTATGAATCGTGGTATAACCGGACAAAAAAATCCTTGCACAGTCATTAGTGCATGTGAAGGGCTATAGATGATGTATCTGGCAGGAGCTATTGGTTGTCGCTATATTCTTCGTACCAAGCCATTTGTATGGCTTCAAGTTTTTTCTCGTCTGAACCTTTAGGGTCTGAAGTAAATTCTGGCCACGCGACAATCCACGCATGCATGTCGGTAAACCGAACCGTCAGCGGATCGATCTCGGGATGTTCTTCCTGTAATCGAATCCCAATATCTTCAACATCGTCCCATGTTAGTTCTTGCGACATCTTATCCTCTTTAAGATTGAAGGAGTTTTCATAGGAAGTATTATGTTACTTGTGAAAGTTTTTTATTTTCTAACGCTTCTTTCAAGGTCGCGTCCATCAGGACTTCAGCAAGATGATGCGTGACGTTTTCGACTTCACTGATCTTGGCGCGTATGACTCGATGGTCATCAGCTTCTTTCACAGCTTTTAATTCATCCAATATTTTACGAATACCTTTTGTCTCGTCTTGACTGATCAAATCTTTTCCACGCAACAATGCCTTTTCAGTAGCCATAAGAATGGCATCGGCTTCAGTCCGAGCTTCAATGACTTGGCGTTGTTTGATGTCTTCTGATGCAAATTCAAACGACTCTCGAATCATGCCCTCGACTTCATCATCAGTTAATCCATGAGAAGGTTTCACTTTGACGGATTGTGCTTCGCCAGTTCGAATGTCCTTCGCCGTCACTTTCAGCATCCCGTCAGCATCGATAAGGAATGTCACTTCAACACGGGGAACGGCTGCCGGAAGGGGGGGAACTTTCAACTGGAAACGCGCCAAACTTCGGTTATCCTTCACGAGTTCTCGTTCACCTTGAAGAATATGAATATCAACCGATGTTTGTCCATCGACATAGGTGGTAAACATTTCCTTGGCACTTGTTGGGATCGTCGTGTTTCGACGGATCAGCGCACTCATGACGCCGCCCATCGTTTCGATTCCGAGCGATAAGGGCGTCACATCCAGCAACAGCATATCTTTCTTATTTCCGCTCAGAATATCGGCTTGAACAGCGGCGCCAAGTGCAACAACCTCATCCGGATTCAAATCACAATGTGGTTCTTTGTCAAACAACTCTTTCACTCGTTGACGGACTAACGGCATCCTCGTGCTTCCCCCAACCAAAACCACTTCATCAATTTGTGTAGCTAAAAGACCCGCGTCTTTCAAGGCCAACCGACAAGGACCTAAAGTTTGTTCGATGAGACCACTAGCCAACGATTCTAATTCATCTCTCGTCCATTCTCGCTCGTACGTGCCTTTGTGATCAGGCAACTCGACTACGGCTGTCGCCTTCACCTCATCTGATAATCTAACCTTCAATTGCTCTGCTTCAAGCCTGATCGCTTGTACCAAATCTGAATGGTCGTGTGGATCAATCGAAAATTGCTCTTGAATCTCTTTACTGAAGACATCTACCATCTGTTGATCAATATCATCTCCACCCAAATGCGTATTGCCGTTCGTTGCCAGGACTTCAAAAATTCCGTCTTTGAGTTGCAAAATGGAAATATCAAACGTCCCTCCACCAAAGTCATACACCGCAATGCATCCTTGGGTCTTCTTCTGGAGGCCGTAGGCCAAAGCTGCGGCGGTTGGTTCATTAATGATCCGCAACACCTCAAGGCCAGCAATCATTCCAGCGTCCTTTGTGGCTTGACGCTGGCTATCGTTGAAATAGGCCGGAACGGTAATGACGGCTTTCGTGATGCTTTCTTTCAAGTGTTCTTCAGCACGTCCTTTAAGTTCTTTCAGAATCATCGCGGAGACTTGAGGGGGAGAATACGTTTTCTCACCAATGACAATTCGAATGACTCCGTTTTTCTCTTGTAGGGTATACGGGAAATACTTGAGTTCATCTGAGACATCTTCCAAACTCTTGCCCATAAACCGCTTGATGGAGTAAATCGTGCGCGACGGATCTCTGACTAAATGCTCTTTTGCGGCATTTCCGACAATTAAGCCATTATCCGTCATTCCCACAATTGACGGAACTTTGGCATGTCCATGCGGATCAGGAATGACACAAGGTTTCCCCCCATCCATGTAAGCGACCAAAGAATTCGTTGTTCCTAAATCTATCCCAACTATACGCGACATAAATAATTCCTAATCAGTATGAATCAACATCGTTATGCAGTGGTCTCAATCAAGTCGTTGACAATATTTCGGACGTACGTCTTGTCTGAGAGAATTTCCTGCATGCCTTTCAAAACGGCATCTTTTTCTTCTCTTGCCTCATTCGATTGTGATGACTGACTCTGAATAGCGTCCCATTGACTAAACTTTTCTTTGAGAGACGCTTCCATTTGTGCCTGACGTGCTTCCAGTGTTTCACGATTCGCATTCAGCTTCTGACGTAATTCCTCTCTACGCTCGCTATCGTTTTCCGCAGACAGTGAACGATATTCTTCAAGATCTTCTTGGAGTTCAAGAATTTCATCAAAGAGGTCAGCCGGAGGGTTCGATCGAATTTCTTTGACGGCTCCGGCCTCTAGCCGAATGAGGTACTCAGCACGTTGAATAGGGTCTTTTAACGTTCGATAGGCCGTATTGAGTAGCGCTGAATTACCAAGACTAATGGTTTGTTCCTGCTCATCCTTAGCTGAATAAAAATCAGGATGGAAGGTTCGGCTCAGATCATAAAAATTTTCCTGCAGTTTTTCTTGATCAATGTCTAAAAGACGAGGAAGCCTCATACAGGTGAAATAATCCAAATCTTTTGAGAGTGGTTGAACTTTGACACACTGCCCGCATAAATACTCGCCTTTCACCTCAGACTGACAGTGCCAACACATACTGCGCGCCATCGGCAATTCTCGAGATGAAGTGTGAAAGCTGTGATCGTGTTCCATCAATTCTCCGATTCTCGCACAACGGGCATGGCCAACTCCGCCATGCCCGTCATAAGTTCAACAAATTCCTGACCTAATCTATCAATTCTTACTAGGTCACGCGGAAAAGGACTCCCCACACCCACAGGTTTTACTCGCATTCGGATTGATGAATTTAAAAGCTCCACTCACCATGTCTTTTTCATAATCCAGAGTCATGCCAGATAGATAAATTGCGCTTTTCGCGTCCACAATGACTTTGACTCCATCGACTTCAGAAACTGAATCAAATTCACCAATTTTTTCATCAAAGTTCGTGGTATAGCTCAGACCTGAACAGCCTCCACCTTTCACTCCGAGACGAAGCCCACCCTCCGTAATCCCTTGCAGATCGAGCAGACGCTTCACCTCTTTTAATGCAGCGTCAGTCAGAGTCACGATTGGGGCTTCTGTTGTCGTCGTATCTGTTGTTTCCATGTATGACCTCCTTACTTTCGAGTCCGCCCGTATTTTTTAGGATGAAGAAGCGGCACTCTCAACCTTCGGAGTTTCCTCCGTCTTTTTCTTGTAGTCAGTCAAAGCCGACTTAATCGCGTCCTCAGCCAACACCGAACAGTGAATTTTGACTGGAGGTAAATTTAATTCTTGCACGATTTCTGTATTTTTAATCTTCCCAGCTTCTTCAACCGATTTCCCCTTCAACCATTCCGTCGCCAGGCTTGAACTCGCAATGGCAGATCCACACCCAAAGGTCTTAAACTTCGCATCGACAATCGTATCGTTTTCAACTTTAATTTGAAGCTTCATCACATCACCACATTCAGGAGCTCCGACGATTCCCGTCCCTACCCCTTCTTCATCCTTCTTGAAGCTTCCCATATTGCGGGGATTGTTGTAGTGATCAATCACTTTTTCGCTATAGGCCATGAGATCGCCCTCCTTGTCTCTTATTAATGAATCAACAGTTTGAAGTTTTTAAAGGGATGTTCAAAAGACCCGTCCAGCAAGGCCGCAGGCAGCAAGAAGGGCGAGGCGTACACATGGTTACGTCGAGCCCTGCGAGCAACGAGAACAACGCTGGCGGGTTTTTTCAACATCCTGTCGCTTAATGAGCTGCCCATTGCACTGTTTTTAAATCTACACCCTCTTTTGCCATTTCATATAACGGGGACATGGCTCGCAAATGATTCACCGCCTTCACCATACGATCAATAGTATATTCGACTTCCTCTGCCGTATTAAAGCGGCCCAATCCGAATCGAATCGAAGAGTGAGCCAGATCTGATCCCACCCCTAAGGCTCGCAAGACATATGAAGGTTCAAGCGTCGCCGAGGTACAGGCCGACCCAGAAGATAAAGCAATTTCTTTTACACCCATCAGCAGGGCCTCACCTTCAACGTAGGCAAAACTAAGATTCAGGTTTCCAGGCAAACGTTTTTCGCGATGGCCATTGAGATACACCTCCTCAAGTTCCTTCGTGATGCCCTCTTCTAAACGATCACGTAGCTTAATGAGTCGCTCGGCTTCGGTGGCCATTTCTTGTTCACAGAGCTCACAAGCTTTTCCAAAGCCCACAACCAGAGGAACTGGGAGTGTTCCTGATCGCATACCTCGTTCATGTCCACCACCATGTATCATGGGCTCTAAGCGAACACGCGGACCTTTTCGACGAACATAGAGAGCTCCAATCCCCTTCGGTCCGTAAATTTTATGGCTGGTAAAGGCCATCAAATCGACGCCTAATTCTTGAACATCGACAGGAATTTTCCCAACCCCTTGCGTTGCGTCACAGTGAAAAAGTATGCCTTTTTCTTTCGCGATTTTCCCGATTTCTGCAATAGGATTAATTGTCCCAATCTCATTATTTGCTAGCATGATTGAGATCAGGATCGTTTTATCGGTAATGGCATTTCGCACATCTTCAGGATTGACCATTCCATATTTATCCACATCTAAATAGGTAACCTTCACACCCTTTTTTTCAAGCGCCTTGGCCGTATCGATCACAGCTCGATGCTCCGTGGCACTCGTGATAATATGGTCACCTTTTTCACGATACATCTCAACCACACCCTTGAGCGACAAATTATCAGACTCGGTCGCACCACTCGTAAACACAATTTCCTTGGGATCTGCATGGATTAACCGTGCGATTTGCTTGCGAGCCGTATCAACACCCTCTTCGCTTTCCCATCCAAAGCTGTGATTCCGACTCGCGGAATTTCCAAATTTTTCCGTAAAATACGGAAGCATCGCTTCGACGACTCTTGGATCACATGGAGTCGTTGAATGATTGTCCAAATATATCGGCAACTTCATAATTGCACTCCTTCTGCTTTACGCGACTCAACAATAATTAAAGGGGAACCAATCACCATATCATCAATCGACATGCTATTCAGCAATTGATAGATACTTTCTTGAACTCTAAGAAGAGGAGTGCGAATGTTGCAATGATCCATCTGATCACAAGGTGAATCCTCTTTTTCGTGGTAACAATCAGCAATTCCTAACGGTCCTTCAATCGCTTCTAACACCTGCGCTATCGTAATGAGTTTCGGCTCACGGGCTAAAATATACCCACCTTTGGGTCCATTGTGGCTTTCAATAATTTCCTGCTTAGCTAAGGTTTGAAGAACCTTCGCCAGAAGCTCCACAGGAATATTGTGCTCTTCAGCCACTTCCTTTGTGTTAACCACACGGGCTTCCGTAAGATCACCAAACTGAACTGTGGCCATATACTGCAAAGCCATAAGCGCATAATCAGCTTTCTTTGAGAGCTTTAACATGTCGTGCTTTCCTGAGATAGTTTTTGCTGAGGAATCTTTCTAATTCCGACAAATCTTATCGTATTTATGGTAGCATTGACCTACCGACCTAGTCAAGACTAAAATGGTCGGAGATAAATCTTGTCGGAGACTTACTTAGTCCCCATTAGCTTAGCATAAGCAGTGTCAACAGTAATATTACAGAAAACACTGTAAACATTTAAAAGTTATAAGAATTTATAAAGGAGAATCTATGGGAGGTAGTAATCCATACATTGAAAAAGTTGACTCACCATCTGCAATAAAAGTTTTCACAGTCACCTTCAAAACACCAGATGAGACACTTGAAGTGAAGGTTGATCCTGAGAAAATCCCTTACGGAGAAACCGGATTGCCAGGTAGTGTTCTGGATATCGCTCTCGGCGCTGGTATCGACTTAGAACATGCTTGCGGGGGCGTGTGTGCTTGCTCCACATGTCATGTGATCGTTAAAGAGGGGCTCGACACTTGCCCAGAGCCGACAGAAGATGAAGACGATCAACTTGAGGAAGCCCCTGGCTTGAGCCTTCAATCTCGACTTGGCTGTCAATGTGTGCCGAATGGGGAGAAGAATTTAGTCGTGGAAATTCCCGAATGGAATAAGAATCTCGTGAAAGAAGCTCACTAAATCATGCCTCATGACAAAAAAGCAGGAAGTCTGTAGCCAAATCATCTAGGACGTAGCGATTAGCCCGCATTGCTTAAAAAGAAGAAAAGGCTAGCGAAAGAATTTCGCTAGCCTTTTTTATTGGCTCCCCGGGCAGGACTCGAACCTGCGACCATTCGGTTAACAGCCGAACGCTCTACCAGCTGAGCTACCGAGGAATATGTCTTCTCAATTCAGTTAGTATCTACTTAAGGACGGATAAACTATACCATACTTGTTATTTTGTTCAATACTTCGGTAAGACCTTCTAGAATGCTTTAATTAAACTCTTCAATAAGCAACACATCCAACAATACTCTATTTAAAACTGAAAATCTGCAGAATCTTCTTCACCTTCATCAGCTTCAGAGGCCCCACCATCAGAAAGTGCCACAAAATGCCGAGCCCACGACAAGTAAATATTCGCACTATCTTTCATCGCATCAGCACCATTTATCAGTTTGGTAACCACTTCGGGATCACCACCTGTTGCTTCCATTTCTTTCGCTCGTGACTGAAGCATACTATGAAATTGCTCCATGTGTGACCCAATCCCCGAAACTTTTTCTCTCAGTTCATCGCTCATGATCCTACCTTTCATGTAGATCTAAAGCTACGGCCAGTTTCTCGATTCTTATGAGTCCACCTTATCAGATCTTGACACGGGACGTAAAAAAGCCTCGCGATACTTAAAAAACATCGCGAGGCCTTCTTATGCGTCGTATTCTTAGCCTTGATACGCTTGACCGAGCTCAGCAGCCTCACCCGCTTGGTCCATTAATGTCCCATCCGAGTTCACGGCAACCATATCAATCGCTTGATGTTTCGCAGCATCGCAGACAACTTTACACAATTCACACCCCTTACACCGATCAATGTTCACTTCTGCGACCATTTTATCAGAGTTTAAATCAAGGCAATTGGCTTCAGGGCAATACATAATGCACAGCCGACACCCCTTCTTGGCGACACACTTTTCTTCCGTCACAAGTGCTACATTATACATCGAGATCCATCCTTTATCGTTCTAATGTTACGCTGCAACTCCAACCTGGAGTTCTACTTTATTCTTCTCAGCCCATTCTGCACCCATCTCATAGGCCCGAACGACTGTTTCTAAATTCTTTTTCAATAACATTTCCTTTTTGGCAAATTTCTTCTTGATCGCTTCATCGAGTGTTGCGGTACCACCCGATGCAACAAACTTTTTTCCGAAACGTTCTTGTAGAGCGCCCTCAAGCCCTTGCATTGTTACACACTTGGTAATACCTGCCACAGAACCAATCATCGTCATATTTGTGGCTAACTCAGTCCCTGCAATTTCTAATGCAATATTAGTCCCAGGTATATCAAAGACCGCGACATTCAAATCTTTGAGCCGCGTTACGTCTTCGTCTGACAGCAAGGGCATGTCCGTATTGATAATGACGACTCCGCCTTCTTTAATGCCAGAATAAAATGGCATCGTATAGCTTTTCCCCATGGTGATGACTTGAGGATGAAATACCTGAATCACATCAGGAAATACTAATTCACCTCGGTCGTAAATTTTATTAATTCCAATTCGGCAGTAGCTCTCTGCAGGAGCCATTCGCTTTTCAGCTCCAAAGAATGGGTTCGAGATGGCAAACTTCCCATCCTTAGCAGCGGCCATGGCCATGACATGTGCAGCAGTCACGGCACCTTGTCCCCCAAGACCTGACATTCGAATGTTGATTCGTCGTTTTATCATTGCTCATGTCCCTTTCTATATTCGGGATACTTGATCTCCTACGCGCCTTGAGCGGCTAACTGTCTCTTCTTTGCTTCAGCTTTTCTTTCTTTTTCTTTAGCAGCCAACTCCGTCAACAGTTCTTTTGCCGGTTCACTCACATATTCCTTATACGCAAATCGTTCAGTTGGTTTTTCGGAATCCCGCATCTCTTGCAGACCTTCCATACTATTCTTCCCAATCTCCAAAATACAGGGGGTATACAGCTGAAGGTATGTTGGTCCAATCTCACGAGCAACATGAATGGCATTCTTAATCACTTTTTCGACCAAATTTGGTTTGCTGACCGTACAATTCACCACATAATGGCAGCCAGATTCTCGAGCGATTTCTGGAAGACGAACCTTTTCAAACGTCTTACCAACAGGCGCCATCTTCGCCACAAAGCCCTTTTGCATCAGTCCACTTTCCTGTCCACCCGTGTTGGCATATAACTCATTGTCAAAACAAATGGTGGTGAACTTCTCTTGACGGAACCAGGCCTGCAGGGTCATATCCAAACCAATATCCACGGTGGCGCCATCACCAGCTAATACTACGACATCCTTATGGCGATCAGGGAAACGCACACTGAGGGCACGCTTCAATCCAGACGCAATGGCATTCTGATTTCCAAAAAGCGAGTGAATATTGTGAACGGCCACATGCGGAAACACGAGACTTGTACACCCAGTCGAGCCCACCATGACAGTATCTTCCGGGTTAGGGAGAGAAGCTAAGATGTACCGAAAGGCCATCGATTCCGGACATCCCGCGCACAGTGAATGTTCTTCAATCAATTCTTTAGCATTGCCGATATCCTTCCAACCACGACCCTCACTTCCATACGTCGCCCGTTCGACCAAATCTTGATACTCAGGAGGCATGATTTCAAACATTTCAGGAGCGATTTTAATACGTTCTTTGCTCATCGTTTTCTCCTTATATTATATCGTTACCTAAACGATTCCGTATGTTGATCCGATCAGCTTCCCCGAGCTGATAAAGTTTCGGTTTTTATTCCCAAGAGGGTCTTAATTTCAGCAGCGATAATCTCTGGAGGCATCGTCATTCCACCACACACGTGTGGCCCTGCATGAACACGTTCATTGTTAGGAACGGTCGATCGTACCTCACGCGCCAACCACCCAGTCACATTAAACTCTGGGACAATGATATGTTTGGCGTTCTTGGTGGCTTCTTTGATTTCCTCACCTGGCCATGGACGCAGCGTTTTGACCTTCACGAGTCCGACTTTGATACCTTCATCGGCCAACATTTCAATGGCTTCTCGCCCTTGAGAGACAGCCGTTCCAGAAGCCAGCAGAATGATGTCGGCATCAGTATTTTCTGAATCAATCAATCCATCAAGCCATGCAATGGAGTGCTTTCGTGATCGTTCAATGGCAGCCCAAACCTCTTGCTGCCAGCTGGCATGGGTCGCATAACTGATATAGTTGCTCTTCATCACGAATGGATCTCGCATCATTCGAACTGGCGGACACTCCATATCCATACAAGGAACTGGTGAACGATAAGGATCATATGGCGGCAAACACTGATCAACCGGAGTCAAATCGACCATATCTTTGGTGTGAGTCACAAAGAACCCATCACAACATAATGCCAACGGAAGGTGAACATCCGGTTCTTCTGCGACCATATACCCTTTGAGAATCCAATCATAAAAGTCTTGAGCGGTTTCAGCATGCCAAACCAACATCCCGGTCTGCATTAAATAGGAAATCTCCAATGTATCTGGCTGGATGGAGAGTGGGGAGTTGATCCCTCGGCAAGTGACGATCATTTGGATCGGAAGCCGGGCTCCTGCCCACATCGGGAAGTTTTCCATGGCACGCATCGTACCGGGCCCTGCAGTCGTCGTGAACACTCTTGCTCCGCCAAATGCTGCCCCTGCACACTGGGACATCACAGCAAATTCGCTTTCCCCTCGAAAGTAGTCTCCGATGTATCCTTCTGCGAACAACTCACCGATCAACGCAGCCGCTTCACTTTGAGGCGTAATCGGATACGCAATCATCACATCACAACTCGCTCGTCGAATCGCTTCTTTGATCACTTCGCTCCCAGTAAAAAAGGAGGGAGTCTTGGGAGCATCATGAAGCATATGCCAAGGGTCAGTGTAGGTTTGCCCCTTTTTATTTTGCTGTCCTATAACTGATTGAGTCGCCATAAGTACGACCTCCTTTTAAATCAATTAGCAACGAATGCCCAGAATAGAGAGTAACAATGGGCCATCGCTAATCGAGTGGGATATTTTTGATTAAAATTCCATTGAGATATCGAAAAACGTTTTGCATGACTTTTACTTTGGTGGCTCAACTGACCCTTTTAATTTTTTTACCCAATCTGCCAATCTCAATATTTTATCGGCTGTCGCATCCCTAAAGGAAAGCATAGCGTCTTCGTGTCCTGCTTGAGCACACATGGCAACCGTATAGCAACTGGTTCCTCCTCGTATGATTTTCAGAGAAAGATTCGCCTGGTGGCAGTGAACTCCAACAAACATACAGGCATCAATTTTATTATGCCAAATTGTGAGATTAGGATGGTTGGGATTAATTTCAATTTCAGGATTGATTTTGGGATATTTGGGTCTATAGTCAGGCATGGGGATCAGCATGGCAGTCTGAGTCGAAGTTACACAGTCTTTGATGGTCTCATAAAGATGCCGAATCGCTTTAGCTTTTTTGGCAGCTTTTTCATTCCATGCCCACAACACGAGAGGACCTGGGAAAATAGTCGGGACTTTGGCTGCAAGAAATTGCCTAGCAGCTTCTTCCATCGCCTGTTCTTCTGGCACAATCGATCCATGAATATGTCCTTGACCAGGATCTGGAAGACAATTCCCCATACTGGCTGCAGCCGGAGGAAGAAAGTGTTCAGGACCTGGCATTACCTTATATTGCGTCGTCATTTTCTTTAAAATCTCCAGTGCATGATAAAGTTTATCTTTTCTCAATTATATCGGATATACGTGATACACCTAACTCTATGAAAACCGAGAAAGAATCGCAACCTCGAAAAAGGCCCACATTTATACAAAATTAGACTAATAACAGATTAAGACATGAGCCTTTGGCCCTACTAGGAACAGGCGTAAAGCCAGTATAGGGACACATTTTATACGTTGTCAAATGAATTGGGCACAGGTCTCACGCAGACCCGAAGGACTGCACCAGGTAGAATGTTTACGAGGTTCTTAGCGGTCATTCACATCAACAACCCGATAAGCCCACTCAGGCTGGCCTTGCAAGTTCATGGAGGTAGAAAAAGGAACAGAAACTTGAAAGTCCCTCGCCTGACCAGGAGGAACCTCCATAGAAACACGTCCTTTCTCTTGCGCAACAACTTGGCAATTGCCCTCTTTGCAATCTCTTACGGTAACTTCAAATACTATCTGATGCAGAGGATTATCAAGAGAATGGTTGTGGATCCTCCCATTGACTACATATGATCTGGCGTTTAACCCTGGCTTCGATCTCATGCCTTGAAGCTCAACTTGTGTAAGAGGAAAATTCAAATGAGCACGTTCTCTTTCACGGTTATCAAACCAAATAATCATGACAATGATACTTAACACGATCCCTAACGTGACCCATAAAGCACGACGAAACTTTGGAAGAAAAAAGACCGCCAAAATTAAAATGAGAATAACTATAAGAATTATGATTCGGAGCATAGGTCACTATTTCTAGATTGATGTAAATTCAATGCAGTCTTTCTTAGATATTCTCCGGCTAACCTCATTCATGTCTATCGTCTGATACTCTTAAAAAACTATAAGGAGACATTCGTCATGATAGATCTTTCCTCAGAATTGAACACCGCATCTCATTTGGCAAGAGATGCCGGTAAACTTATTATGAAGATCTATCAGTCTGACTTCTCAGTAGCATATAAAGGCCCCTCTGACCCGGTCACTGAGGCAGATCAGCAGGCCAATACCATCATTGTTAAGGGACTCAAACTACAATTTCCGCATGATGTCATCATTGCGGAAGAGAGTCTTCCCCCAACCAACCTTTCACCGACGGGCCGGGTCTGGTATGTGGACCCTCTAGATGGCACCAAAGAATTTATCGGCAAAAATGGAGAGTTCTCGGTCATGATCGGTCTCGCGATTGACGGCCATGCCAAACTTGGCATAGTCTATAACCCTGACCAAGACATCCTCTATTCAGGACTCACTGGGCAGGAAGCGTGGATGGAAACAACTCAAGGCCGAACTCCACTCAAGGCTTCCACTATCCAACAACCACAATCCCTTACTCTGATTGTTTCACGCTCCCATCGAAATCCCCATATCGATGCGATTAAGGACCACATCGGCATGACTCAAGAATTTGCCTGTGGAAGTGTCGGTTTGAAAATTGGCAGCATCGCCCGTCGTGACGCAGATGTATACATTGAACCTGGCCCCTTTACGAGCCTGTGGGATGCTTGTGCTCCAGAGGCCATCATTCGTGGAGCAGGTGGACGATTTACCAACATCTATGGGGAACCAATCCTGTACGGTCATGATACCTTAAAAAATACGAAAGGTCTTGTCGCCACCAATGGGGTCTGCCACGATCACGTCATACGATCCATTAGCTCCATCACCGAGCAAATTCGCGGTTGACAGGTTTTTTGCACGACTCTTAAAATTCACTTCCTTTTTATTCATCGACGTTCATTCCAATTCTTAGCGAATATGCGAGACGATATCGCGATTATCGGAGGCGGTTTGGCCGGTTCTGAAGCGGCGTGGCAAGCGGCAAATCAAGGAGCCAAAGTTACCCTCTACGAAATGCGTCCGAAAGAGGGAACCGCCGCTCACAAGACTGACTATCTGGCTGAAATTGTCTGCTCGAATTCCCTTGGCTCCAATGACTCTCTGAGCGCTCCAGGTATCCTCAAAGAAGAAATGCGGAAGCTTAATTCCTTGATCATTCGCAAGGCCGACGAAGCACGAGTCCCTGCTGGCTCAGCACTGGCTGTTGATCGCGATCAATTTGCTCTAGGCGTCACACAAGCCCTAGAAAGTCATCCCAATGTCAGAATTCTCAGAGAGGAAATAACTGATGTTCCTGAGGATACGATATGCATTATTGCCACCGGCCCACTCACATCAAACACTCTCTCCAATTCAATCAGTGAACTCACACATTCCCAAAACCTCTACTTCTTCGATGCCATCGCACCGATTATTGATACCGACTCCATCGACATGACAAAGGTGTTTCGTGCTTCTCGATACGATAAGGGCACAGCTGATTATTTGAATTGTCCGATGGATCGTGAAACGTATGATCGTTTTTACGATGCCTTAACTCTAGCTGATCGGGTGCAATCGAAGGATTTTGAAAAGATTCCGTATTTTGAAGGCTGCCTTCCCGTTGAAGTGATGGCTGAACGCGGACGGCAAACATTACTCTTTGGTCCTCTCAAACCAGTCGGGCTCATTGATCCACACACTGGAAAGCGTCCGTACGCCGTGTTACAACTACGGCCAGAAAATCTCCATGGCTCCTGCTATAATATGGTGGGTTTTCAAACGAAACTCACCTATCCCGAACAAAAGAAGGTCTTTCGGATGATCCCAGGCCTCGAAGAGGCTGAATTTCTACGTTGCGGAAGTATTCATCGCAATACCTTCATCAACTCACCAGATCTGATAAAAGACACCTTGCAACTCAAAGCTCAGCAACAGACATTCTTTGCAGGTCAACTCATTGGAGTGGAAGGGTATGTTGAAGCGGCCGCGAGCGGAGGAATCGCTGGAATCCATGCTGCCAAAGCCCTCTCTGGTCAACCCATTCTGCCCCCACCAGAGACGACAGCCCATGGGGCGTTGATCAAATACATCACCACGTCGGACCCAAAGTATTTTCAACCCATCAATACTAATTTTGGACTATTTCCACCTCTTCCTGCCCCGATTCGAGACAAACAAGAAAAACGAAAGAAAATTCAACAACGAGCGGGAGAAGAATTTCGAGAATGGATGACGCGATCAGGGCTTTCGTGACGTATTTGGATATTGAACGAGGGGCGTCTCGGGAGACCATTCGCAACTATCATTCCGATCTGCGTCAATTTCTGATTTTTCTTAAAACCGTCTCCATCTCAACAACCGAAAAATCTCTGACTCCCGCATCAGTTGATGTCCTGACCATACGGAGTTTTTTAAGATGGCGTGATGAAAAAAAAGATAAAAAATCTTCACTGGCTCGAAAACTGGCTACCCTCAAGAGTTTTTACAAATTCTTGATTCATGATGGGAGGGTAGAAACTAATCCAGCCGCACAAGTCCGATCGCCTCGACAACCGCAGCGTTTACCCAAAGTCCTGACCAAGGACGAGGCGTCGACACTCATGGAAGCTCCTGAAGGCACAAATCTCACGGGTACAAGAGATCGGGCAATTCTCGAAACACTCTACTCTACTGGAGCCCGCGTCAGCGAGTTAGTGGGATTGGATTGGGATGACCTCAACCTTCAATCCGGCATCGCGCGGTTGCGAGGAAAAGGAAGGAAAGAGCGAATCGTGCCAATTGGCGATGTGGCCATCCGAGCCGTACAAGACTACCGTGACCAATATAAACTGAAGATGCAAGACACCCCAAAGAATGAGAAAAAAAAGAATCGGGCCATCGAAGACAATGCTCTGTTCAAAAACACTCGAGGCGAACGTTTATCCAGTCGAAGCGTAGAACGAATCGTGAAAAAGTTCTCTCAACGACTGCCAAATGGCGCCGTTGCGCCACACACGTTGCGGCATTCCTTCGCCACACATCTCCTCGACGAAGGAGCAGACCTTCGTGTCATACAAGAATTATTGGGACACGAGTCACTGGCGACCACCCAAAAATATACACACGTCGCCACTGATCGTTTAATGGAAGTCTACGATCGCGCTCACCCACGAGCGCAACAGATGCGAAAGAAATAAAAGACCCATCGTTAAAAAGGATACCAATGCCTATAAAAATTAGATCAACGACGATTCTGTGTGTTCGGAAAGATACACACCTCGCTATGGGTTGTGACGGTCAAGTCACCGTGGGCACGACCGTCATGAAGAGCAATGCCAAAAAACTTCGCAAGATGCACAATAACGAGGTACTCGCTGGCTTTGCCGGCGCAACAGCTGACGCATTTACGCTCTTTGAAAAGTTTGATTCCAAACTAGAGGAATATCGAGGCAACTTGACACGCGCCGCCGTCGAATTGGCCAAAGACTGGCGAACGGATCGCATACTTCGTCGATTAGAGGCCTTGCTCACCGTAGCCAACCGCGAACATTCTTTCATTATTTCGGGCACCGGTGACGTTGTCGAACCTGAAGATGGTATCATGGCCATTGGTTCGGGAGGGTCCTATGCATTAGCCGCCGCACGTGCGCTCATCGCCCACTCTTCTCTCGGACCCAAGCAAATTGTCGAGCATGCCATGGGAATTGCTGCCTCTATTGACATCTACACGAACCAAAATATCATTATTGAGGAATTGACGGTGTAATATCATGGACCAAGAAACAACGCAGACTCCGAGCCGACTTGATGGCCTCACACCGAGGCAGATCGTGGATGAACTTGACCGATACGTGATTGGCCAACGTGATGCGAAACGCATGGTCGCCATTGCACTGCGAAATCGGTGGAGAAGACAGCAATTAAGCCCTGAGCTTCGAGAAGAGATTTACCCAAAAAACATCATCATGATTGGACCCACCGGGGTTGGAAAAACAGAAATTTCTCGTCGTTTAGCCAAGCTCGATGATGCGCCGTTCATCAAAATTGAGGCCTCAAAATTTACAGAAGTTGGATATGTGGGACGAGATGTCGAATCACTAATCCGTGATCTGACGGAACTGTCGGTCAATATGGTCAAAACACGCTACCTGGACCAAGTTCAAAAGAAAGCAGAAGATATGGCCGAGGAACGGATTCTCGACCTGCTGCTTCCACCAACTGGCACACCTCAATCATCGACACAGAAAACCAAAGATACTGATGATGATCCGTCTAGTAGATTTGACTCCGCTGACGATACGAGACAGAAACTCCGCAAGCAATTGAGAGAAGGCAAACTTGACCATCGCCATGTCGAGCTTGAAGTGAAGGAACGAGGTCTCCCTGTCGGCATTATCTCGAATATTGGAGGCATGGAAGATCTCGAGAATAATTTGCGTGATATGTTGGGAGGCTTGATGCCGGGGAAAAGCAAGAATCGTCGGATGAAAGTGCCTGAAGCCTTGAAAGTGCTCGCTCAAGAAGAAGCTCAAAAGCTCATTGACATGGACGAAGTGACTAAAGAGGCCATCGATAAAACGGAACAATCGGGCATTGTCTTTTTAGATGAAATTGACAAGATTGCCGGGCGAGAAAAAAGTACAGGACCGGATATCTCTCGGGAAGGCGTTCAAAGGGACCTGCTTCCAATCGTAGAAGGCTCGACTGTCAACACGAAGTATGGCCCCGTTCGCACAGACCATATCTTGTTTGTTGCCGCAGGCGCATTTCATGTCTCCAAACCAGCTGATCTTATCCCTGAACTTCAAGGACGCTTCCCGATCCGCGTCGAGCTGGAAGCGTTGACGAGAGAAGATCTCATTCGCATTCTGACGGAACCCAAAAACGCCTTAGTCAAGCAGTATCAAGCCCTTATGAATACAGAAGGGGTGACGCTTGATTTTACCGATGATGGCATTCAGGAGATCGCAGCCACAGCGGTGGAGGTCAATGATCGAACCGAAAACATCGGAGCACGAAGATTGTTCACCATCGTCGAGCGACTCTTAGAAGAGGTCTCGTTTGAAGCACAAGAACTCACCGACAAAAAAGTGGTCGTTGATGCTCCGTATGTTCAAAAACATCTTAGCGGTATCGTCAAAGACCAAGATCTCAGTCGGTTCATTCTGTAGAATTCAGCACAATCATCATCGCCAAAGGCGTACAAATTAAATTGAGCTGTTTAAAAACACCTCGTCTCATAAATTTCATTTTTAGGCTGCATGATCACTGGTGCATAACATCATAAGAACGCATCGCAGATCGTATCCTGAACATTCCGCTAGGCCATATGGAAAGACTCATTAAAAAAGCCGATATCCTCGTCGAGGCGCTCCCCTATATCCGAACCTTTGCGGGAAAGACGATTGTGATCAAGTATGGAGGGGCAGCCATGACGCAGGACAACCTGAAAGAAGGGTTTGCCGAGGATGTCGTCCTACTCAAGTATGTCGGGCTCAACCCAGTAGTCATTCATGGAGGGGGACCACAAATCAACTCCATGCTCGACAAATTGAACATTAAGCCCAAGTTTGTTAACGGTGTCAGGGTCACAGACCAAGCCACGATGGATGTTGTCGAAATGGTGCTCGGTGGGAAAATCAATAAAGAAATCGTCAGCATGCTCAATCAACATGGAGGCAAAGCCGTTGGACTTACAGGCAAAGATGGACGACTATTCTTGACAAAACCATTTAACGCAAAAGCTTTAGTCCACAAACTCTCTGGCGGAACAGACACCCCAGAAGATCACGACTATGGGTTAGTGGGAGAAGTGGATAAAGTTGATGCACAACTTATCGTGAAGCTCCAAGAAGAGAACTTCATTCCGGTGATTGCACCCATTGGCGTTGACAAAAAAGGGAAAACACACAACATCAACGCCGATCTTGTCGCTGGCAGCGTGGCTGGTGCCCTGCGTGCTGAGAAGCTGTTAGTCCTGAGCGACATCAAAGGCATTCGCGATGCGGAGAATCATCACGTCCCGACGCTATCACGAAAAGATACGGAGCGAATGGTCAAAAAAAAGACCATCAACGAAGGCATGCTACCAAAGGTCCATGCCTGTCTCACTGCTTTGGATGGTGGAGTGCACAAAGCCCACATTATCGACGGGCGCATTCCTCATGCTATCTTGCTAGAGATCTTTACCGATAAAGGTATCGGCACGGAAATCGTGGCCTGATGGGAAATGTTGAAAAAAGCCGCCAGCAGCGTTCTCGCCCTCTCGCCGCTTGAATCTGATATGGCTCGGGAGAAGGACACCAGCGCAGAGACGATTATAAGCTTTGCGTATGCGTGGTACCGATTCGCGAGAGCTCCGTGCTCACGTCGAGAACGCATCCCTGTCTGACTTCGGAAGGTCACCGCATGCTCCTTGCGCTGTAGGACAGTGACCCATCGGAGGATTCTTGAATCGGCCCGAGCCAGTACGCTCCGCGCATCCCTTGGGCACCTGTATCGGAATCCCAAGGGCCAGAGGATTTCAGCCATTGATGAAAGGCCCTATAGCCAAGGAACCCCAAACAATCGTGCTCAAGAGGCGTGGCCTTGAACACGTGGCTTGGATGAGGCATACATCATTATGAAGTCAATTTCCCCCTCGAGTGCTGCCCCCATACAGGGTGTGCCATCGTAGGTGTTCAAGCCTTGCTGGATGGACTTTTTTGAACATTTCCTCCCGCCGCGCTGCAGTCGATGAGTTAACGAAGATTTATGCGCCATTGGCCTGAAATATTCAGCAGTCTCTGATGTTATGAAGCTGGTCAAAAAATCTTCCGCCGGTACAACCACAACGTCACAAGCCAATCTGCAACCAGATAAAAAATCTGCCCTCATCCTGATCCATCTGCAAAATGATTTTTTCCCTGGCGGAGCATTACCCGTGGAAAGTGGTGACCAGATTCTTCCGAAGATTAATCAATATATTGCCTTCTTTCAGCATCAAGGAGCTTCAGTCATGGCTACGCGCGATTGGCATCCACCTAACCACTGTTCGTTTAATGAACAAGGCGGTCCATGGCCACCTCATTGCGTGCAAGGATCACGTGGGGCCCAGTTTCATGCAGACTTGCATCTTCCCAACGGCAGCTTGATCATTTCAGGGGCAACGAATCCTAAGAAAGATATTCATTCAGGGTTTGATGGAACGTCACTGGCAGATTATCTCGAAGACCAAGATGCCAAAACTATTTATATTGTCGGTCTGGCCACGGATTATTGGGTCAAGCAGACAGCGTTAGACGGTCTGAAGCTGGGGTTGCGTGTAGTGGTGTTGGAAGATGCCACCCACGGCGTCAATCTCAAGCCAGAGGATTCTGAACAAGCCCTTCAAGAAATGACCACGGCTGGAGCCATTCGTGCGACAGCAAAAGATTTGAGTATGTAACTAACGACCCTGTAGTTCTATCGCTCACGATGTTTTCGTCTGACCCTGCACAAAGCGAGTATGTGTAGGTTCTCCCATAATTCACGATTACCTCACTCAAGTCTCTAGAAACACACCAACTGAACACGCCTATTGCCAGAATTTTGTTGGCACCCAATGTAACATAGACGTAACATTATTGACCTCTTCGCGTAACAATGAAGGGCTATGCTTCGTACTTAGAATGCGTTGGAGATTTGAAAAGATGAGTAGATGTATTCAATGGTCGTTACTACTTGCCCTTTTGGGAAGTCATGTTGGGTGTGTCGATCTGCATTCAAGGTATGCGGTTTCAGACCTCGCGGCTGACGCCTTTACTCAAGGAAAGAAACATTTTCATTCTGGACGGTTAGATGAAGCTGAAGCAATCTTTTCAAAGGCTCTGTATCAATACCCGAATCATCACGTGCTCTTGAATGCCCGAGGATATGTCTATGCTAAGCAAGGGCAATGGCATAAAGCGATTAAAGACCTGACGCAAGCTGTCAGCCTGGCCCCCCAAAACCTTTTCTATGTAGAGAATCTCGGAACCGCTTATTTGGAGGCCGGACATCCCCAGAAGGCCTTCCAACAGTTTTCGGAAGTTCTACAACATTCTCCAGATTCTCCTCAAACATTGAACCACCGTGGGTTAGCCTTGAATCGACTGGCACGATATCAAGAAGCAATAAAAGATTTTTCAAAAGCTTTAGCACTCGTTAACCACAAGTCAGAGATCTACCTTAATCGTGCTGTCGCTAACATCAAGACAGGGTATAGAAAGGCAGCGAAAAAAGATCTTGATGAAGCGATCAAACTCAATGATACGCTTCACCAAGCTTACGAAAGTCGTGGACTGCTCGCGTTGATGAATGGCGATTCTGAATTAGCTATTCAGGACTTCACCAAAGCCATTCGCCTCGGAGCCAATGGAGGGTTAGTTCACTATAATCGAGGCCTGGCTCTCGCCCTGGCTGGCGACAAAGTCAAAGCCAAAGATGAATATCGCCTAGCTTGTCAACGAGAAGTGGTTCAAGCATGCGGCAAGACTCAAATTCCTACACAGGTACATCACCAACTGTAATATTTACTCTTATTCCTCAAATTAAAAAGTCCCTGCCAAGCCAAAAACATTGGCTTCGGCAGGGACGGAGACTATTTAACCTGCGAGCACTTAGATTTCGGAGCAATATGTCTCTTCGACAGGATAGGAGTACTCACTATACTCTTGAGAATCAATTTCGCTGTCTCCAGTCTTCCATACGTGAAGACAGCGAGCCGCGATATATGGGAGAGATTGAGAAGACTCTCTGAATGCAGTCATTCGTTGAGACTCCTCTTTTTCTCCTACCACAAGAAATTTATTCCCGTGCGTCATCCCGTCTGGATCCAATTTTCCAGGATAGAAGAGGACAAATCGACCAGGAGTGCCCGTCATTGCATCAGAGGGACCTAGATATTCAGCGTCAGGATATGGCAACCATTCGGCCGTCACTATAGTTCCTTCAGCTGTCGCTTCAACGCCAACGATACGTCCCGCCAGTTTTATAGCTCGCCCTTGAAACACATCCGGTTGCGCCGTCAACACACCAAAATCCGACTCTGACTTTATAGCTTGACTTCCATTCATAGGAAAAGGAGACGTATGGGTGCAACCCAAAAGAAACATCAACAACATAGCAGTGGATAGAATCATTGTACTTCGCATGACTCACCTCCAGGGTAGTAATGGATTTATTACCATCATACTTCGTCTGAGAAGCAACCTTCAATTGATGCAGTAAAACTTCACACTTTTACCTGTGTCGTCGTGCTGGAAGATGCCAGACTCGGCGTCAACTTTTTAAGCCAGAGGATTCAGAACTTGCCCTTCAAGAAATGACCGATGCAGGGGCAATACGAGCCACTGCAAAAGATTTCGGCCTTACCCCGTTCCCTCATAGTTGTACGTTCCGTTTATCATTCTTTTCAAACGTAGGCGTTACAACGATCGTCTACTGTGGAATAGTAGTTATTCCTAAATTCTGCTCGCATAGATACCCACGCCCTTACCGACGTGGTGCTTTAGGTTTCAAGCTGCGCTTGTCCGGTGTCCATGAATCGGAGGCACTGAACCTTGCTCTCATCCCCATCCTTCTAGACGGGAGTTCTCGCTTACTTAAATGTGAAATATATTCGTATTGACATTGTGCGTACAACGTACGATAATTTATAAAAAGAAGAGGTGTTATCGTGAACAAACAATCCGTCAAAACGCGACGAAAGAGTCGTCCGAAAAACATCAATCTTCGGGTAAAACCTCATACGCGTTCTTTAATTGATCGCGCGTGCGCTATCACAGACAAAACAGTAACCGAATTTGTTTTGGATGCGGTGTGCCGTGAAGCCGAGGATGTCCTCCTTGACCGTCGACTGTTTGATCTTGGCAAAAAAGACTATCAGTCATTTGTCGATGCACTTGATGCACCGACACAACGTAACTCCAAACTCAAAGAATTACTCAACCGGAAACCGCTTTGGGAAAGTTAAGAGCAGACCAAGACCAACCCACGACACTTCGCCCACCTGAAGCTCTCAACGCAAAACACATTCTTAATGACTTTGATTGTGGGAATGACGCCATCAATGATTGGCTGAAGCGCCGCGCGATTAAGAACGAAGCTTCCGGTGCATCACGAACATATGTTGTCTGCCATCGGAATTACGTGATCGCGTATTACGCACTTGCTACTGGTGCGGTTCAATGCGTGGACGCTCCAGGCCGAATTCGCCGTAACATGCCCGACTCTATTCCTATCATGGTTCTTGGCCGCCTGGCGGTTCATCTGGATTGGCAAAAAAAGGGATTGGGAGGCGATCTTCTTGCTGATGCGGTCAAACGCACCCTACAAGCCGCGAACATCGCTGGAATCCGCGCCATCATCGTTCATGCTCTTTCTGACGAAGCCAAACAATTTTATGAGCGATTTGGTTTTCAATCTTCCCCCACAGATCCATTGGACCTCATGATATCTTTGAAAGATGCTCAGGCAAATTTAGCGTAGCGTTTTAGCAAGATAAATACAGATGGCTATGGCGAATGATCAATCCAAATAAGGGATAACCTATAACAAAAAACGCCACCCCTTTTTCTGCAAGTGGTATCTAGCGTAAGAGAAAGATAGGCTTCAGCCACGGACAATTAAGTAACAAGAGGTCATACAGCTCTATGTCAATGTTGGTATTTATGCCATGGTGCCGGCTTAATAAGAGATATCAAGTCGGAGAAATCACGCTTCTTCCTTTTGAACTTGATAAAGATTCGACTGAGATAGACACCAATACAGCTAATCAGGTAAGTAGCATTTTATCTTCTTACAAAGATCTGGAAGGACAATCCATCAAAGAAGCGACCTTAGTCATTCATAAAAATGACCACGATTTGAATGATTTGAGCGATGCCGAAGTTGAAGAGATACACGAGTGTGCAGAACTTGTAGCCTTTTTAGGCTTATCTAACCGAGCATTTTTCGCCCTAGAACCCTATTGCAACACCGATTGCTTTATCCTGTACATACAAAAGATAAATGGTTCAGGATTCACCTCAATCACATCACGCCGCCGTGACGGAAGAACCTTGAGCGTTCGATCTATCACCAATACTCTTTTTACGATTCCACTACATGTAAGTGATCTTAGACAGGTTTCTCTCGATGAAAAACTTTTGGCATCCCTTTTAGCCTTTCGCTCTGATCCAACCACGCATAAAAAATGGCCTCGTTGGCAAAACGCCATATCGTGTTTCAACCAGGCCAACACAGACAATGATACTATTCGGTACCAAACCGAGTGGGTAAATCTCTGCAGTGCATTTGAGCACATCTTGGAGGCCAAATCGAATAGCAGAGATGTCGCTCAAAAATTTGTTGATGCGTTCACTCCCCAAAACCCCCTAGCAGTGAACAAGTCAACTCGCATTCAGTGTGCTGGGAATGATTTAAACTCACATCTTCGATACAGGTGGATGAAGGAATTCTATCGCATTCGTGGAGACTTCGCACATGGAAAACTGCAAACACAAAAGCAGACAAAATGGAAACCACTTGAACACATTGTGCTCGGAGCTATAGCTTTTCCACTCCTTGTTCGTTGTCTTCTCAAAAATTCAGGAAATTATGTCTTAAACAACGAAGATCAAGCTCAAATAAACGCCTTCGAAGCTTTAGCAGATAATGAGAAATTCTTGGATCCACCAACCGATCAACATCACCCCGGATATTCGGTATGGTCAAATCTAGTTGAAACAGAAAAGTCAGCTATCAGCCTTGCAAGCATTAAGAAGGAGATAATCGACCATTGACTCGACTCATAACAGTATAAGACTACATCGCGTGAGAGAAATAATATCGGGCAAGAATTAAAGCTGAACCTCGTCCCCAAATTGATGTTTGCTTAGAACTCATCGCATATATGACGATTCTTGCTCTCTTCCTCAATATTCTCAAAAGGCATTTGAGGCACCATGCCAGCCAACATTTTACCGCATTCCCGCATTTTCTGTAATTCTGGTCGGGCCATCATTTCTTTGGCATACTTTATCGCTTTGTCTTGAGCATCATCACGGTTTCCACTTTTGCACAAAGCGGCAACTTCGGCTTCCATTTTCTTTCCTTCTTCCTCCAAGCCCTCCAGCGCAGATCGATCGATATTTTTCATACAGGCCATGGCTTCTTGCATCTTTCCCATATCCATCTGTTGCATCCTTCTTTGCATTTCCTGCATGCGTTCCATGTCTGGAGGCATGTCTGGATGGCTCTGGGCAAATACTACAATAGGGAAAAACATAAGCAAATAGATCAAGCTTTTCATAAAACAATCTCCATTCTGGTTAATCAGGTCATGAATCTAGGGCACTCGAACAGTATGAGACTCTCTACCTTTCCTCAATGATATTCATAAAGGCGCTTGCCATTTCGCGGCTAAGCGATTCAACATGTTGGCTCATTTCAAAAACCAGCGAGCCGTAATCTCCAGAAATACCAGATCCTGTGAATCGTGATGTCTTGATGACTCTTGCGTCCTGACTATCCTTTTCCAAAATAAACCATCGAGCCGTCAACGACACTTCACCTGTTTTCATAAAATCCAACTGGGTAAATTCAATTCGAACCCTGTAGTCGATGGAAAGGCCTTCATCCCATCCTACTGCTGTTGCACCGCGGACTGCTAATAATTGAGAAAGATTATCGAGAAGCACTCTCCTTAAGTTTCGTTCCAACGGTTCCGCCCAGCGATCAAATTCCCGCACCTCAAGTTCTGTTTGACCTGCACGAATGACAAGATGAGCACGATCCACATACGAAGGAATATCGATAGGACCAACGCCAACGACTTTTTCTTTTCCAACAGTAACTGGCCTGTCATCCAATTCGACATATGGCAACGCACTCAACTGATAAAAGTGAACAGGATGAGCACTTCCACACCCTGTGAAAAAACCTAATACGTAGAACCACATCCCCCAATGCAGTGGGAATCGTCGAAGCACCTTCATTGATCATCCTTTCCCTGTATGAGGGCCTCAGGGTGCCGCTCCAAATAGTCTGCTAATGTTCGAATTGACCTCATGGCCGAAGTCAACTCCTTGAGCGTCTGCGTGAGTTGATAAGGAAGAGTCGCACTCTTTCCTGCAATGCCCTGTATCGTTGCGATGGTTTGTTGTGTTTGCTTGAGACTTATGCGCGCAGAATCAGCGATCTCCTTGAAGCTTGAACTCACGGGGGCGACTTGGTCATCAATATTTCTCACTAAATCTTGTGCATCACGTACCGTATCCCCTATATCTGAAACGAGCGGGACAAGCTCTTGATTCATCATGTGAGTAAGCTCACGAAGGTCCTCAATCAGAGTACGGCTCTCTACCACCAAGCCTTTCAGATCAGGAGAATTGAGCAATTGATCCAGCCCTTGAACTGCGCGCAAGGCCGTCGTCGCCAGATCTTGAATTGGAATATCGACAAGTTTGTTGGCCAATCGGCTTAAACTGGAAGAGGTCGTCGGAAATTCCGGATACGGATCATCAAGCCCCGTATGAAGCTTAATAGGACTGTCAGGGAAAAAATCAAGTTGAACCAACAGTTTCCCAGTGACCAAACTTTGCATTTGCAATTGCGCACGCAACCCACGTTCGTCGATCATTTTCTGTATAAAGGTCCTGTCTTTCTCTTCATCAAGCTGATTCATAATCGTATCAGGCCCGGTATTCACGACATGTACAGCACCTTCTTCCAAAGCCATAAAGACAGGAATTCGAATGGACTCACCTTTCGCATCGATCACAACTTTAATATCCGTAACTGTGCCAACTCTTGTCCCTCGAAATGTCACCGCCGCACCGACGTCCAATCCCTTCAGGTTGTCATCAAAGTAGAGGACATAGATCAGTTTATCCTTAAAAAATTCCCCGCTCCCAAACACCAACACGCCAATGACGACCAACGCCATAGCACCAAGCACAAACGCCCCGATGAGTGTTGGATTTGATCGTTTACTCACCTGGTGCTCCGCACAACACGTAACCTGTTGCTCGTTGCTCGCGAAGCGTATCTCGTAAAAACAGACAAACAGACCTTTTTACGAAATATGAGCGACGAGAGACGAGAGACGAGAGACGAACGACGCTTCACACCTTTTCCCCTCTCCTCAAAAACATCTGTATCTTCGGATCGACCGACTCCTGCAATAAGGCACGAGGTGATCCTACAGCCAACATCGTCTTGGATTCGGCATCGAGAAACACGGAATTCGTTCCAATGGCAAAGATACTTGCCAGTTCGTGAGTCACGATGACAATCGTCGCTCCCAGACTGTCGCGAAGTTCAAGAATTAAATCATCAAGACGCCGGGAGCTAATAGGGTCTAACCCTGCAGAGGGTTCGTCGAAAAAGAGAATTTCTGGATCAAGGGCCATGGCCCGAGCAAGGCCTGCTCGCTTCTGCATCCCTCCGCTAATCTCGTTAGGATAGAATGCTTCAAACCCAGAAAGCCCAACCAACGCAAGCTTGAGAGACACTACTTCCTGAATTTCATGATGATTCAGATTGGTATATTCAGCCAACGGCAATCCAACATTCTCTGCTAAAGTCATGGAGCTCCACAGTGCCCCACTTTGAAAGAGCACGCCAAAGCATCGCATCATACGTTGACGACTTTCAGTCACAGCGTTCCAAAAACTTTCTCCTTCGTAGAACACATCACCTTCGGCTGGCCGCTTCAACCCGATCAGATGACGCAATAACGTACTTTTTCCGCACCCACTCCCCCCCATAATAATAAAAATGTCCCCGCGCTGAACGACAAAATCCAGGTCACGTTGAATCAGAAAATCACCATACGCCATCGTAAGATTCTGAATCGTAATATGTGGATTGCCTTCCATCATCTTTTCCAAAAACCCCAAGCAACACCAAATTTGTGAACCGTCGTTCGTATTTCGCGAAAAGACCTCTTCGCACTCTACGAAATACGCTTTACGAACGACAAGCTAGAAGAACGCAGTTGGTGGACTTCGACATCCTGCTACACACCAATCGCATCGTAGATCACGGTCAGGATCGAATCCGACACCACAATAAAGACAATACTGGTGACCACAGCCGAGGTTGCCGCAATCCCAACCGCCGCAGAGCTAGTGCCACATTGCATGCCTCTTAAACACCCAGCAATGGCGACAAGAACTCCAAATACGGCACTCTTCACCAAACCAAGGAAGAAGTCCATGAGACTCAGCGCGGCCTGCGTTTGATTGACGTATTGGATAAACCCCAAGTCTAACATGGTCACACCCACCACCATGCCGCCTAGAATTCCTAAAAGATCGGCATAGAGACAGAGCAGAGGCATCATTAACGAAAGCGCGAGCATACGCGGGAGAACCAGAAACTCCATTGGCGAAAGTCCGAGAGTCGTCATGGCATCAATTTCTTGATTCACTCGCATGGTTCCAAGTTGTGCGGCAAATGCTGCCCCCGTTCGTCCACCCATGATAATTCCTGTCATCATCGCACCCATTTCCCGCGCCATGCCTAACCCCACTAAATTGGCAACATAAATTTGCGCGCCAAATTGCTGTAATTGGACGGCACCCACAAACGCAAGAATTAACCCAACCAGAAAACTGATGAGTGAAACGATAGGGAGAGCCTGGGCTCCACATTCCTGAATGGTCAACATCAGATCGGATCGACGGAAACGAGCGTTTCCCGAAAGAAATGCCCCAAATGCTTGTGAGGCTTCTCCGACAAACGTGATCATTTCTCTCGCCCCTTCAAAGACTGACATTGAGCTTTTCCCAATCCGAGAAAGCCAGGACTCAGAATCCGTGGATCGTCTTGCGCCTTGCCGTTCTGGAACCGCTGTCGCGAGACTTAAGAGACGTTGCACACCCGCTGGAAGCTGAGAGCGGTCAACATCAATATGATGCTGGGAACAGTATGACAGGACGTTGAGTAAATACGTCACGAGACTACTATCCCAATCCGTCATCTGTTCTGCATGAAAGGTAAGTTGCTTAATACCAGAACGAGATTCTATTGCTCTCTGTGTTTCCGCAAAGGATAGTATGCCATCATGCAGTTTCCAAATTCCCGATAGCGTGACAAGGAGAGTATCCGAGGCAAGATGACTAAATTGGACCTGACGTTGCACAACGTTTTTCATAGTTCATGACGCTATGGCATCGAGCGGGCGCTGCTTTTCAGATTCAGGGGCGTTGTAGGGACATCTACAGGAAAAGTCAATGGTCAGATCACATGATTATTCATTGATGCTTCTCTGTCGGTTCATCATAAACAACAACTAAGGTGCCCGGATAACAGACACGCGACTGTCATTTTAGATAATAGGGCTTAGACAACTGTCCTCAGGTTTATGGCTTTCATTGTAACACTGGGCTTGTTCGGCAGACTATTCAATACAACCACGTTGATGTTGGGATACCTGGTTGGACGTACGAGAGACACATACCTGAATAGCTTCTCAGCATATTATTTTTTGAAAAGTCTGAATGAGTTCAAGCATCTGCTATCAACATAATCTTGACAACTGGACCTGTCAGGATTATCTGAACTTTCTATTCTTCAAAAGATGTGAGTGTTATGAAGATCGTGTCATCATTATCCAATCTAACCAGAAGTCCGCCATGTCACGAGTATCAGTCTAATAGCCGACGCGTCGTCACAGCATCGCTCCTCATCGAGGTATTATTCGCTTTGCTTCTTATCACGTATCGCTCAGAGGTCAGCTGGGCTCATGACGTTGACTTAGTCGCAATTGGAATTCGTGGTGGAATGAATTTTCAGGATGCGGGCTTGCCTCCCGGCGAAAAGGAAGACTTTGAGCAATTTGATGTCTTTGGGATCATCGGCTTGCCAGGAGGTTGGGACTTCTCACCCGATTGGGAAACACGGTTCAGGCTCAACGGCTCGACCGGTGTGTTGCGAGGAGCGGGTGATTTAGGTTTCATCACCACAGTCACGCCCGGACTCGCAGTCACCAAGAAAAGTTGGAATTTGACATTCGATATAGCCATGGGTGGAGCTCTTATTAGCGATTGGAAGTATGGTCGTCAAGATATTGGAGGACCGTTTCAATTTATTGGACATCTCGGAGGTACCTATCGTCTTCCTGGAAACCTAGCAGTCGGCTATCGATTTCACCACATGTCGGATGCGACTATCTATGGAGAAAGTCGAGGTACTGATCTTCATATGATTGAATTCAGTTACTACTTCGGAGATGGCTGATCAATGTTTACATTAGTCTAACCCAACCATGAACTGCTCTATGCCCATCCTCCATCGTTGTTTATCTATCGTTGTTATTGGTTTGCTTTTACTGAGCCTGTTGGGATTCTCCGGTGGCCCGTCCGAAGAATTCGATTTTTCCAAGCATAGTGTCCCCCTTGATCAAATTCTCTCCGGAGGTCCTTCAAAAGATGGAATTCCGGCAATCCTCAAACCCGCATTTATCAAAGCTGCGGATGCGACTTTTCTGAATGAGCAAGATCGAATCCTCGGTATAGTTGAAGGGAAGGAAGCTAAGGCCTATCCCATCAAAATTCTCAATTGGCACGAAATCGTCAACGATTCGTTTACAGGAATACCAGCGGTCGTCACCTACTGCCCTCTGTGTGGGACAGGCATCGGTTTTTATCCTGTAGTCGAAAACCGAAAGCTAACTTTTGGCGTATCAGGGCTTCTCTATCAGAGTGATATGGTGATGTATGACCATCAGTCAGAAAGCTTGTGGTCTCAGATCTCTATGGAAGCGATCGCAGGACCTCTGACTGGAGCAAACCTCACGCCGATCTTTCTGGAACACACGACCTGGGAAGAATGGAAACGGGATCACCCTACCACTCTTGTGTTATCTACCAAGTCGGGAGTCGATCGTGATTATGACCGTGATCCTTACCTAGGGTATTCGCAACGCCCTGATCTCATGTTTCCGGTCGCACAGTCAGATTCGCGATTGCCGGCCAAAGCATGGGTCCTTGGACTGACAATCGGAAAAACCTCAAAAGCCTATCCCTTTTCGGAACTTAAAAAAGTGAAGAACCCAATTCATGATCAGCTTAACGGCCAATCTGTCGTCATACGGTTCAATCCCGAGGCTCAAAGCGCTTCAGTCTTTGATGCCGATGGTAACCCTCTTCCTACAGTTACGGCCTTTTGGTTCGCGTGGTACGCTTTTCATCCAAAGACAGACATATTTTCTACACCCTAATTCATCACTGCTTTACGGAAAACTCACCCTTCCTTTCAATTT
The DNA here is from genome assembly GCA_965223675.1 of Nitrospirales bacterium. Lineage (GTDB taxonomy): Bacteria > Nitrospirota > Nitrospiria > Nitrospirales > UBA8639 > JAGQKC01. Next base: position 2,833,910 of record OZ245013.1, read on the forward strand.
CCGCACATCGCTTTCGCGAAGCATGACAACACCAGTAGAGGAAATTCGGTAAATTTATTGAGGGTCGACCTCTTGAGTACACTGTCCGATATAGGAATGGGATCGGGACGGATTTTGAAGATCCCTATCCATAAAGTTTGTGAGGACCGTGTAGACAGCTTTTAAAAAAAGAGGGGATGCATGAAAGTCCTGATAGGACAATTGTGTGCATTATTGTGTCTGACCGGGTGCACCAGTCCTGAGGTTCGTATCGCAGAGGCTGAAGCTGAATTAGCCGAACACCGAGCTAATTCCGTGAAAGATTATCGAAAATGCTTGAAGTGATATGAAAGAAAACCCTTGGGATCAGATCCTTGCGCACAGTACAAAGAAGCAGCTCAGGTGTTAGCGCAATAATTCTTCCTGACATCCCTACTGATGGCCTACCGGGTTTTGTGATTCGTTAGGCCATATTCACCTCATCTCTTCAAAAATGAATGCCGTGCTCCTCCCAAAATAGAATCATGCCATTCTTCGTTCCCTCGTTAACTCGTGAGTAACCTCTATTTTAGGAACGTGTTGAACAGATCAACGTCGTCGTTTATCGCTTTGATTCTCTCGACATAAATATTCAATACCAGTAATATGTGAGAATCTGTCGGCTCACCGCATCTTGAACGATATGGCGCAAATGATATACCGACACGGCAATCGAATATACCCTTCATTTCATTTAGCTCATTTCTTCTCGGTATTATCCTCAAGGAAGTCTAATAGTATTCTGATAGACTGCCATGTATGTCACATCCACCCCCCAAAAAAGGAGTGGCCTGGCTATTTTTCAATTCGCTCAACTTAGGTTCGCGCTCACCTTTACAGTTTTCCTTCTCACCAGTTGCGTGAGTGGTTCACCTCCTTATCTTTCAGACAATTGGACTAAACAATCCAGTGAGATTCAAGGTTCAACGAGAGACAGTGCCACTCCAAGATTACAAGTGTTTATTACCTATAGCGGCTTGATTTCCAGTCATACGGCATTGCGTCTCGTCGATTTCAACGGACAGGTAATTTTTTGGGACCCTGCGGGAGGCTACGGACGTTTTGACGATGACTGGCGAGCACAATACGGAGATTTACTTCAGACAACGGAACGTTCACAAGACTTGATTGTAACAAATCCGCCTGATGTCTCGATGTTTACAACTTGGCGATGGACTATACATGATACAAAAGTCGAGATCTTTGAATGGGATCTTTCTCGCTCTCAAGCAACATACTTGCGTAACGCCTTGCTCAACGGTACGAATAAAGACTATAAAATCCAAGGGTTCTCGACCTTGACCTATCCACTGTTTTGCACGATGGCCACGAGTGATTTTCTGCGTCAGTTTGGCTCCCCAATTATCCGACTGCCAAAGCAGTATTTCTTTCCTCACAATCTCGCGAAAGCACTCTATTCCCAGTCTCCTTCAAATATTCGAGTGCTCACAAGAGATGGTCAAAAAACTGTTTATACCCCTCACGGACCCAAATCGGCTCGTCAATAGTTCTACCCACATCTATTTCGCTCAGCTTTGCCTCTTTCCGAGAAACAGGCCTTCCTTAAGAGGAGATGCATATCCTTTCCTTTTTGTAGTAGTCTAATTTACTGGACAACGAGTTCGACAAAATTATTTCAAGAAGGAGTCATGATGATAGGCTCACAAGGTGAACGCAAATTACAGAAAATACTCGGGAGCCAGGAACGAGCGACCCGATTCTACAATAGACAGGTGCATGACCATCTGACGGATGGTATGCAATCGTTTATCGCACGGCAGGAAATGGTGTTTATTGCGACATCAGACGCTCAAGGGAATTGTGATTGCTCACCAAGATTTGGAAAACCAGGTTTTGTGGTGATTTTGGATGAGAAGACTATCGCATATCCTGAGTTCCGCGGAAATGGGGTTTTCGCCAGCTTAGGAAACATCATGGAAAATCCGCACATTGGTCTTGTGTTTGTTGATTTTCTAGATACAACCGTGGGCCTTCACGTCAATGGAAGATCTAAGATTTGTACACCTGATGACATCCCACGATCAGGCTCCCCCTTTGAAGACACGTATGAAGTTGATGGAACCATCCGTTTGATTGATCGATGGGTAAAGATTGAGATCCAAGAGGCCTACATTCATTGTTCAAAGCACATTCCGCACTTACAGAAGCTCGAAAAATCTATTTCTTGGGGTACCGATGACTCGAATGCTAAAACTGACGATTTTTTTGTTCGGAATCAATCCGTAAGTTTCAAATCATTTGATCTAAATAAAAGGCATGCAAAAACGTAACTCTCTTCCCTTACGACCGCTTGATGAGGAGGCCGCACTTCGGATTATCTTGGAAGGCACCGCCACCGAAACCGGCGAACGGTTTTTTGAAGCTCTCGTTCAAAACTTATCAAAAGTCTTGAATACACATGGAGCTTTTGTCACGGAGTTCTTTCAAGAAACTCGACGCATGAAAGCCCTAGCGTTTTGGATGGATGATGGATGGATCAAAAATTGGGAAATGGACGTTGCCGGGACCCCCTGTGAGGCTGTCTATGACAGTGCTCAGTTGGTCCACTTCCCTGATAATCTGCTGAATTTGTACCCGATGGACCCTGATGTGATAGCCGTTCAAGCCGTAAGTTATCTTGGCATGCCACTGATCGATCTTGATGGAACAATTCTTGGACATTTGGCTGTGATGGACACCCGACCGATGCCGGAAGAACCACGAGTTCACGCCATCTTTCAAATCTTCGCTGCGCGTGCGGCAGCGGAATTACGTCGTCTATGGGCTGAGTCAGCTGTCCGCGAACGAGAGGAAAAACTGGGCCGACTCGTAGACAGTGCGATGGATGCCATCATTGAACTTGATCAGGCACTTCAGATCACGCGTATCAACCCAGCAGCAGAAGAGATGTTTAAATTTCAAGCGAGTCAAGTCACTAGTCGTGATTTCAAACAGTTTCTTCCTACTCATGACCAAGAACACATATTGTCCCTCATCACCGAACTTGATTCACGTCCTGTGGGTCAACGCTACTTATGGATTCCAGGTGGACTCACTGCACTGCGCGCTGATGGAACAAGTTTTTCCGCCGAAGCCACGCTTTCTCGCTTTGAAATCCGTCGTCAGAATTTTCACACGTTGATTCTTCGGAATATCAATGAGCGATTAGAAGCGGAACGCAAGATTCGTTCTTTAACGGTCGAAACTGAATATCTGAAAGAAGAACTGCAAGAATTACAACACTTCGAAGATATTATTGGGCAGAGCCCACCTATGCTGATAGTGTTGAACGATGTTCAGCAGGTGGCTTGCACCCATGCCACAGTCCTCATCACTGGGGAAACGGGAACAGGAAAAGAAGTCATTGCACGAGCCATCTACGGCGCGAGTCGACGAAACAATCAATCATTCGTCAAAGTTAATTGCGCAGCTCTTCCCGCTACTTTGATCGAGAGTGAATTGTTTGGTCATGAACAGGGAGCATTCACGGGGGCGACGAAAAAACGCGATGGTCGATTCACGCTGGCTGATCGCGGAACGATTTTTCTTGACGAGATTGGAGAACTGCCATTGGACTTGCAAAGCAAGCTGTTACGCGTTCTCCAGGAAGGCGAATTCGAACCCGTTGGTAGTTCCAAGACACACAAAGTTGATGTCCGAGCCATTGCGGCAACTAATCGTGATCTTCAACAGCGTGTGAGAGACGGAGCCTTCCGCGAGGATTTGTTTTATCGACTGAATGTTTTTCCTATTAACGTTCCGCCATTGCGAAACCGTGGTGATGATATTATCAGACTTGCCAATGCATTTGTCGATCGAGTCGCTCATCGCATGGGTCGCACGATCGCTCCACTCTCAGATAATGACCGACTACGGTTGTTGGCGTATTCGTGGCCAGGCAATGTGAGAGAACTCCAGAACATTTTAGAACGTGCCGTGATTACGGCGCAAAACGGGAAGCTCAATCTTGATCGCGCTTTACCCGAATCAATAAAGCGCGAAGACTCAAGACAAGAATCCACATTCTCTGCTGAAGATACTTGCATCCGAACCGTCAAGGAATTCGAAGAACTAGAACGGGCCAATCTCATTCGTGCGTTGGAATCGACCAATTGGAGAGTGGCTGGAGAGAATGGTGCCGCTCGCTTGCTGGGAATGAAACAGTCCACTCTCGCATCGCGGATGAAAGCATTGGGAATTGTTCGACCGAGATAAAGAATACTACTACAATATCGACTTCTCATTATCAAATACTTTTATTCATGGACAAGATTTTTTGATGTACCATGCATTCATGGCACGTTAGGCCCTGAAGGACACTCTTCAGCACAACAGCTACAATACGGGAACCTCTGTTCAGTATCTATCACATTCCCTCGTCGATCAAAGTTGAAATGACAACACTGCAGTAATAGTTCTTTTAATTTGTCTCGGCCTCGTTGAACTCTGGACTTAGCTCCAGAAAGAGACAAGCCAGACGATCCGCTATTTCTTGCTGCGGAACACCGTGTAACTCAAAAAGCTCCATGGCTTCTCGATAATTTTCCGGCAATCCTCGTAGCATCATCGGAAACCACTCCACAACTTGTTCATTCAGATTGGTTTCTTCGTGGTCTTCATTTGGAATTTCCTTACCATCTTGAATAGGGGATTGGGGTTTTGTACGCCGGAAATGGTCGCTGAGTAGATTTCGAGCTATGCGGAACACTCATGCAGAGGTTCGTTCATGATCTTTCAACGTATGAACACCGCCGTGAATACGTAGAAACGATTCTTGCAACCAGTCGTCTGCCAACGTTTCATCTGCAACTCGCTTGCGAAAGAAGTTCCGTAGCTTACCACTGAGAAGTTGCCAGGTTTCTTCAGTCATATATGAAGTGTGACTGTTGGTGCTTCGTTCATCTCCCCCCTTTTGTACAAGATTTTAAAAACCTTTTTTTATTAAGACGGGGTTCCTTAAAAAAAGACGCAACCTGTGATTCTTTCTCAAATTGGGGCTAGCTTCGCGATGTGCTTGCGAGATGTCGTAAATACATCTGCTAATATTTTCGCATTTACGAAATCTTGAAAATTCGCAATCTCTTAATAATTTCATAAACCATTGTTTTTTAATAAGACTCAATTTTTACCAGTTGGCACATCTACTGCACTAAGATTGAGGCATGCTGAGTATTTTTAGATAGAAGCTTGAATCGTCTTGATGATGAAAAAAGAAGAGAGAGCTAAGCAAATTGTTCAATTATTTTATCAACTAAATTTTCAACCCCAGCAAGGAGAATGTGCCATGGAACAAGTGATCGAACGAACAGCAATGAATGGAGTGGATGTTGAAAAGATGGGCGCGACAGTTCAAGCGATACAAGGTCAACCGGATTTAGCCAAGTTTAGATTCCGTGCGACGAACACCTGGGTGAGTGGCGGCCAGAACCAAACCACTGTTAAAGAGTTCTATGGTGCGGGGCAGGAAGATACGACTCGGACCGAACCATTCGTCATTGGGGCCGACGAGCCACCGGTGCTCCTAGGAAAAGATGAGAGTGCGAACCCTGCTGAATACGTGTTACATGCACTGGCAAGTTGTTTAACGACCTCGATGGTCTATCACGCCGCAGCCAACGGTATTAAGATTGAGGCAGTGGACTCTGAATACGAGGGAGATATTGATCTTCACGGTTTCTTAGGCTTGTCAAAACAAGTTCGACCTGGTTATCAAAATATTCGAGTGAACTTTAAAATCAAAAGCGATGCACCAGCTAACAAACTTCGCGAACTCATGAAATTTTCTCCGGTGTTCGACGTTATCACGAATCCTGTGCCGGTATCGATTTCAGTTGAAACGAATTGATGGGCGAGAAGCTAACTCGTGCGGGACATTTACCGAATCGAGGAAACCACTCGCACGAGTTAGACTATTGTGGCACAAGTCGAAGATTTAAGGCATTTGGACTGACTTGTCTTTCATCTTCTTCCATTTGTACCAAATGATCTCGTTACTGCCGTGGGGATAAAACATCCGCTTGACCCGTAAATACGGTCGTGAGAGATAGCGAGAATAGCGTTGGTTAAGCTTGGAGCGTTTAGCTAATCGTAACTCTTCTTTTGTCATTCTCTGAGGTTGAAAGGCCTTTTTATGCTTGTAGAAATGATAGAGGTCTTCCTGAATGAGCCGATTGAAAATTCGGTCTGATACGCGTCTCCACCAACCTTCTTCAATTGGAAACGCGAGTGAAATTTGGAAATCGATTAAATACGGTCGGCCATCATTTGCACAGATCACATTGCCTTGTTTGTTCAAATCGACATAGAACACTCGTCGTGCGTGAACCTGCTGTATAACATTTTTCAAGTGGTCAAAAAACTTATCAGGTAGATTCCCCTTGGGGGTCAATTCATGCAGCGTTTGGCCCTCTATATAGCGGTGAAAGTATCCACGCCAACCCCAACGAGGGCCAAGTGTGGGAATTCCTTGAATATCAGCAATCCGTTGATAGACTCGGTATTCATGACGAGAGATGAGAGAGGCTAGCGGCCGAAATACGATGCCGAGAAAAAACCGAAAATCACTCAGTTTTAAGACATACCCCTGCCCTCCAGCATTCCGATACAACAAATTAATCGAAAAAAAGTCATCCTTTAGTACCCGTTCATAGCGGTACAGTTCTCCACCTATGATAGCTTCAATTGGATAGGATCGTCGGGCAATCATCGATCTACTCGATCAAAATATCACGTTGTCGTATTGTTCAGGAATTGCGATCCAGTCTACAGGACGTATTCTACCAGGACAAGCATTCCCTCCTTTCCTTTCTCCAAGTTGCACTATCTAGACCCTGTGATATAGTAAATTCATGATTGTTCATAGTGTTTTTCCTGCCATTATTCTCCTAAGTTTCTTATCGGGATGTGTTACGGCCAGTCAAACGTTGTCAGATTCGAGTACCAAGGATGCGTTGTTTTTTCTGAATTATTCAGGAACACCGTGCAAGTTGGTGTGACCACAAAGGAAGAAGTCCCACGTATTCTTAACAACCCAACTGACACTCAAGTCTCGACAACATTTGATGGCATACGTCAATCGTGGGCTTATGTGACGACCAACGCTACAAGGCAACCATCCCAATATCTTCATCTTTTAGAGGCTTTATCGATCAATCACAGAGATGATCGAATCCCGTTTGCCATGAGATTTTCGCCGGAGGGAGATGTGGATGCATTGCCTGTTTCCCGAGTTCATGCTTTGGGCCATGCCGCCTAGGATCTCGCATCATACGCACCTGCGACACCTAGACCTTATTGGGAGAACGAAAAACTCTCTGGCACAAGCCATTTTTCGTTAGTCGTTTCAAACAATTGACTTTACACCGAACTATTTAGAGTGGAGGCATCTGATATGGAAGTGGAGACGCCTGTTTCCGCCCAAGGAGAGGAATCTGGAGTGTCGACTCCAGTAGGCACACGTCGATCATTTTTTACCCGAGTCACGACGTTGATCGCTTCATTTATCGGGCTCTCCATGGCCATTCCCATGGTGGGATACGTTGTGGCTCCAGCGTTCAAGCGCAACAAAAAAGAGTGGGTCCCAGTCAGTAGTATCGATGAACTGCCCGTTGGCGAACCCAAATCTCTGGATTACACAGTTGCCGTGAAAGACGGGTGGCATGAGACCAAGTCAACCAAGGGCATTTGGGCCATTAAACATTCTGAAAACGATGTGACGGTCTTTTCTCCAATCTGTCCTCATTTAGGATGCGGATATCGCTGGGATGGACAAGACCGTTTGTTTAAGTGTCCGTGCCATGGGAGCGTGTATGACCTAAAGGGTACCGTCCAAGCTGGACCAGCTCCCCGCCCCTTAGATCCCCTGCCTGTGAAAGTCGAAAACGGTCAGTTGATGGTGATCTATAAAGAATTTAAATCAGGCTTGTCCAAGCAAGTGGAGCTCTAAACTATGGCATTCTCTGTCTATCAATGGGCCGATGATCGACTGAAACTCAAACCGATTGAACAAACGCTGCTCGATGAACCCATTCCGGGAGGAGCGAGCTGGAACTATGTGTTTGGTTCCGCCACGCTGTTTCTCTTTGTTCTTCAAGCCATTACTGGCATGTGTTTGTCGATTTATTACGTGCCGTCACCTGATCATGCCTATGATACGGTCCAATACATTCAGAATGAGGTCTGGTTTGGTTGGTTCATCCGAGGCTTACACCACTGGGGCGCATCAGCTGTGATCTTGGCCGTGGGACTCCATATGCTCCAAGTCTTTTTTGACGGCGCCTATAAAAAGCCACGTGAAATGATGTGGATGGTGGGCGTGGTCTTGTTGTTATTGATGTTGGGGTTTGGATTTACTGGCTACTTGCTTCCCTGGGATCAGAATGCCTATTGGGCCACGCAGGTGGGAATCAACATGGCTGGGACGATACCACTCGTTGGTGACTTTGTGGTCCGCGTCATGCGTGGAGGCGACACGCTTGGCGCTCTCACGCTTTCACGATTTTTTGCCATACACGTCATGATTCTTCCGGCCATAATCATGGTCGGAATTATGCTTCACTTGTTTATCTTGCGACGGGTTGGACCAGCTGGCCCTCATGATGAGAAGAAAGCTCAACAGAGCAGTGAAACATTTTATCCTCGACAAGTCTACATGGATGCCGTGGTCATGCTCATCGTATTTTTGATTGTTAGCCTACTCGCCTATGCCGTGGAATTTCCCCTGGCTGACAAAGCTGATCCCTCAGACCACTCGTTTATTCCGGTACCTGAGTGGTACTTCCTTTTCCATTACGAATTGCTGAAACATGCCCCTGGCCCATTAGTGCCATACGCTTCGTGGGCTTTGCCGGCTGCGTTCATTCTTTGTCTGTTTGCCCTCCCATTTCTTGATCGTAACCCCGAGCGCGTACCCTCGACCCGTCCACGCATTCTCGGTGGCGGATTAGCATTTTTAGTCATCGTGTTCGTTTTGCTTGGTATCTCGTTAAGGGATTTGTATGCCGTTCCCAAGACCGATCCTGTCATCGCGAAGGGTGAAGCTATAGTCGAAAATTTTGCGTGTAAGACCTGCCATCGGATTCACGGTGATGGGGCGAACATTGCCCCCGACCTTTCCTATGTCGCCGATCGGCGACCAGAACGAGAGTGGCATATTCGTCATTTCAAAGATCCTCAGTCTGTTTCCCCGGGCTCTTTCATGCCAAAATTTCCACTCACGGACAAACAACTGAATGATCTTACAAGTTATGTTCTAACCCTAAAAAGCGGGAGTAAACACTGAGAGGACAGTAAGCGCTGTTGCTTCAATAGGTACAAACCCCAGCCAACATGCTTTCTTCAGCTAAAAATGTATTGTATTGAAGAAAACACCGTCATAACAACACAGACCGCTTCATAGTGCATTCCCTCACCTCTTAAAGGACACACTCACCCCTGTGTCCTTTCTCGACTTAAAATAGTTAAAATATTTTCTTAAGAATTACCTGATGGGTACCGACACTATGAATATGCGCCCGAAAGGTACCCCAGAGAAACTTGAAGCCCGAAGACGGCTCGCGGCTAAAATGCTGGACAAAGGGAAAGGCATTCGCGAGGTGGCCCGACATATCGGCGCCGCACCTTCTTCAGTTAAACGATGGAAAGATGCATTGGAATATGGAGGACCCGAGGCATTAAAATCCAAGCCTCATACTGGTCGACCTTCACGTCTCTCACAGCAACAACTCCAACAGCTAGAACGTATCTTGAAAAAGGGACCACGGGCTGTGAAACTTCGAACTGAATTTTGGACATGCAGTCACGTTCAGAAAGTCATTCGACGGACCTTTGGTATTCGGTACCACCCAGATCATGTCAGTCGTATCCTGAAATCCCTGGGCTGGAAGTACCGAAAGGCAAAAACAAAAATTCACCCCCATACTCGACGAGCCCGTTCTATACGTCGTCAGTGGATTAATCATTAACCTCTTCTTGCATTTCCCTTCTTCTTTCCTCCTATTCCCCAATTTGTCGCATCAATCAATGCATTATTGACTGCGCTCGTCTTCCAGTTGTTGCGAAAGAACTTCCAGGGCTCACATCGAGATACTAACAGTCTTGAATGTGGGGAATTTTTACACTATTAATAAGTTGACCAAATCTTGCGATTACGGTCATAAACACTTCTGGCTCTGTCGGTTTCGTAATGTAGTAACTACACCCCAGAGCATGGCAGATTTCAACTTCTTGAGGATCATCCGTAGTCGAAAGCACAGTCACAGGCATTTTCCGTAATTCCATATGGCTTTTTATTTGCCTCAAGACTTCTAGACCGCTTACTTTGGGAAGATTAATATCGAGGAGAAGAATATACGGATAGTTCTGAACCCGTACTTCTCCTTGTCCTCTTTGAAATAAAAAGTCAAGCGTTTCTTGCCCGTCTTTTAATCGTACATACTTTTGGCCGACACCGGAACGCCGTAGGTTTCGTTCAATCAATGCGGCATGCCCATCATCATCTTCAGCAATGAGAATCATCGGCTGTTGACTCAAGATTGCCCCTCTTTTTGAACAATGGTCGCAGAGGGAAAACTGACAAAAAATTTCGTTCCAACACCAAGCTCTGAATCAACCCAAACATCTCCCTCATGGCGCTCGACAATCCTGCGTACAATCGTAAGCCCGAGCCCTTCTCCAGCTCCTGCAGCTGGCTCCAACCGATGAAACATTTCAAAAATTTTCCCTTGATGGCTTTGCTGAATACCGATCCCGTTATCCTCGACTGTATAGATTGATTTTTCGTCTTTGATTTTCCCAGAAACTCGAATCACTCCTGGTTTTGTCGGATCCAGATACTTATACGCATTTTCAATGAGATTAGAAAACACCTGACTCACTAAGGTTTCATCTCCCATACAGTCAGGAAGATCATCAATTTGTAACAGCACGCCCTTTTCCTTCAACTGAAACTCCATGACTGTCGCAATCCCATAGACGATGGCATTGACATTCAAGGATTCCCGATTCAGCGATAAACGACCAAGTCGAGAAAACTGCAAAATTCCAGATAGCACGCTGTTAATCTTTTCAGCCCCGGCACGAATATATCGCAGGGCTTCTGGAATTTCCTCATCCAACAGATTCGTAATCTCTGAGGTCTTCCTCTCCATAGGTTTTCGATGCTTTATTACCCCACGAAGGCGCTCGCATGAATCAGACAACTCTTTACAAAAGCCCTGGATATTGACGAGTGGGGAACGAAGATCATGAGAAACGACATTGATTAAGGTCTCCAGCTCATAGTTTTTCTGCAAGAGCGCGTTGTTCAGTTGAGCCAACTCATCAACATGTTCTTCTCTGTCCTTGCCAGATTTAGCTGCGACATTGGATGTGGTGACTTCTGCATGCAAAGCTGATCGAGACGATCGCTGTTGATCGCTCCTTGCACCAGAATCATTTCCTGAAGGCTTGTCCCATAGCATGGACAGAAATGCGGCCACCCATATCGCGAATAAGATCAACAGTCGGTCTGTCACATCACTCCACAGCAGTTGTTGAGTATCTACATCGATGAAAGTCAAGAGCGAAAGAATAGAACATACTGCGGCTGCGATGTATGGGGCATAAATATAGGAAAGGCGAGAAGCAAACACGACACACAGCACATACACGAGACCAAGCAACATGACAGAACTCGATGTTCTGTCAAACAGAAAAGCTCCTAGACCCAGAGCGAAGACCAGGATTGCCCAAAGAATGTTGCGTCTAGAGCGTTTACGATGAACGATAAAAGTTATTGACTCAGTCTGGGCTTGGGTATTCCGACCTTGACGGGTTTCGACTGGACGATTGGGCGAACGAACAGGCATACGCTTCACAAGGGAATCCTTTTCCTCACACTTAAGATTCGTGTATTAGCGATGGTCTCTTTTACCTCTTTCTCAGGGAATTGCCGCACTCTGTCGAACCACCACAAAAAGTAAACCAGAGTCCAACTGTCGCAAGCTTGGCTGCGTTAAAATTAAGTCAGATTGTATATTGTATAAAGACGGGAGAAAGAAAAAATGGAGCGCTGAGGGATTGAAGATATAGCGCTAATTAATCTTATGACATCTGATATGACATTTGAAGTGTATCAAGTAACATTATTAGGAAAAGTGATATAAAAACGGCCAATCTTGAAATGGAAAATTTATGAAATGATCCATTCAACTAGAGATCCTTAATCTTAGCATTTTGACTTGATGAACTGAACCTACAATATTTTTATTCAATTGAAGTCTTATCTTCTTTGTGAGAAAAACCATCTGCCCCATCTTTACAATGACGACTATTTCCCCAATCTGTAGATTTTTCGACACTCAACCCCAGTCGTCCAATCGGACGCTTACTGGGTTAACAGACCTCCATATTGCACGAAAAATGGGACAAAGACGAGAGACAGAATGGCAGAAAGTTTGATCAGAATATTGAGCGATGGACCCGAGGTATCCTTGAGCGGATCTCCAACTGTATCGCCCACGACAGCGGCTTTATGCGTGTCCGTTCCTTTGCCGCCAAGGTTTCCTTTCTCAATGTACTTTTTCGCATTATCCCACGCTCCGCCACTATTAGATGATGAAATAGCGATGACGCCACCAGCAACAAGTGACCCTGCAAGAATGCCGGCAACAGCTTGAATGCCAAATAGGAACCCCGCGACTAATGGCGTACCCATGATCAGGACTCCTGGCGCAATCATTTCTTTAAGCGCAGCTTTCGTCGAAATGGCGACACATTGTTCATAATCGGCCTCGGCTTTGCCTTCCATGAGACCTGGGATAGAGCGAAACTGACGTCTCACCTCTTCAATCATCTCATACGCCGCAGAGCCGACGGATTTCATCGTCATCGCAGAAAAGTAAGACGGCAACACTGCACCAATAAACAAGCTGGTAAAGACCAATGGATCAAGTAGATTAATACTACCTAAAAGATCATATTCTGGCCCATGCTGTTCCTTGAGTAACAAGTCTGCTCGCGTCAAGAAGGCGGCAAAGAGGGCTAGCGACGTGAGAATAGCTGCTCCAATCGCAAAACCTTTTCCGATAGCCGCCGTCGTATTTCCTGCGGCATCAAGTACATCTGTCCGTTGACGAACATGTTCCGGCATCCCAGCCATTTCCGCGATGCCACCGGCATTATCAGATACCGGCCCATAGGCATCAATTGTTAAGGCAATCACGAGTGTCCCTAACATGCCAAGGGAAGCAATCGCCACACCATACATCCCCGCCAACATCCAAGGAATATAAATAGCCAGGCCAATCGCAAGATACGGGCCCACCGCACTTTGATAGCCAAGGGCTAAGCCAAAAATGATATTCGTGGCTGAACCTGTTTCACACGACTTCGCCACTTCCCGCACGGGAGCGTAATCGTGAGATGTATAGTATTCCGTCATCAACCCAACAACGAGGCCAGCAATTAAGCCAGTCAGGAAGCAAAAGTACACACCCAAATCCGAATAGGTCTCACCACTAATTTGAAAGGTATCGGGAAGCATCATCTTCGTGACCACCAACATCACAATCGCCATGAGCACACTGGAGATAATCAACATCTTTTTAAGTGCTGGACCCACTTGCTCTTCCGAATCGACCTTAATCACCATCATGGTGAGATAGCTCACAGGAATTCCGATAGCTGAGATAAGGATTGGATACAATAACGCATCGATCATTCCAGAAAAGGCCACTGCGCTAATAACCATGGCTGCGCAAGTACTCTCAGCGCATGACCCAAATAAGTCCGCACCCATTCCCGCTACATCGCCAACGTTGTCTCCCACATTATCGGCAATCACGGCAGGGTTGCGCGGATCGTCTTCTGGAATCCCTGCTTCCACTTTACCGACTAAGTCGGCCCCGACATCAGCCGCTTTTGTGAAAATACCTCCACCAACACGAGCAAATAATGCAATGGATGACCCTCCGAGGCCAAAACCCGCAATCACTTCCATCAGGACGTGTGTGGGAAGTTGCGCGGGCATGATTGCTGCCAGCCCAAGATAGATCAAGAGCAACCCTAATGAGGCCAAGCTGACTAACGCAAATCCCATCACAGAGCCAGAATGCAGTGCGACATTGAATGCTTCAGAGAGGGACTTATTGGCTGAAACCGTTGTCCGTACATTGCCTTGCGTCGCGATCTTCATCCCAATGAATCCAGAAGCAATGGAAATGATTGCTCCAAAGATAAAGGCAAGGGCCGTATAGATTCCTTCATTCACATAGTCAGTGTGATGGTCATCGATCAGCACGGCAATGATCGCCGCGAAGACCACCATAAAGATGGCCATGATTTTATATTCCTGTTTCAAAAATGCCATAGCCCCACTCACAATAGCTGAATGAATCCTGGCAAGACGTTGCTTCGTATCCTTATCGTCGACACCCATATCTATAGGAATTTTATTGACTGATGAAGAGTAGAAAAACGCGATGGCCAATCCCAGAAGTGAGAGGACCAGAATGATCATTACCGCCATTGTAAATAGATCTCCATAATCTTGAAATAAAAAGTATCGATTAGCTTTCTAGTATTTATCATCCAAACGACAGATTTTAAAGGTTAGGTCCCTCGTTTCGTCCTTCCGCACAGTACACCACTGCCCATTAACACCGAAGTTCTTTCATGAGAACGTGGATGGCCAAACAGCTGGCGTGTCGTTATTCGCTCGTCAACGGTTTCTGTCCTAGAGAAAAGAGCGAAGCAACGAATGTGCACAAGAATTGAAGCATGACATGAAAATTATTGATGAAAACCAACTCATTGTACATGTAGAGAATAAAATGATCAAGTAAAACGAGGCTTTCCACCTATTCTCGGATCTTCTCAAAAAATATGGTTTATTCAAAACGACCAAGGACCACATCTCAATCCGCTTGAGTATTTTATTCGTTCTGCTCGTTGTTCTCAGCTGATTGTTTAGGGTCAGTACGACACAGAGCTGAGACTTCCTCCATGGTGAGCAGGCGCCACTCCCCTGGCTGAAGACCGCCTATCTGAAGAGGGCCAATACGAACCCGGACTAAGCGAAGGGTCGGATGACCAACCGCTGCTGTCATTCTTCGAATTTGTCGATTCAAACCTTCCTGAATTTGTATTCGAAGCCATACCGTCGGAACATTTTTCCGAAATCGAATTGGACTATCCCTAGACCACAATTGAGGTTGCTTGGGAAGCACCTCTACTTTGGCCGGCCGTGTGATTTTTCCTTTGATCATGACTCCCCTACGCAGTTCAGCTAAAGCTTGGAAAGAAGGAATCCGTTCAACCTGAGTCCAATACTCTTTCCATACTTTATAGCGAGGGTCAGTGATTCGATGAAGAAGTTGACCATCAGAGGTTAGCAGCAGTAGCCCTTCACTATCCCGATCAAGCCGACCAGCTGAATAGACGGATGGATCCTGAATATACTTGGCCAGTGTAGGCCGTCTCTTAGGATCAGTGAACGAAGAAAGGACTCCATAGGGCTTGTTCAATGCCAAGTAAGAGTGCGAAGACGGACAAACTTTATTCATATACTTCTTGCGCAAAACGACACATGTCCTTCGAGTAGATTTTTTTTCAAACCTGAATGATACACTGTATTATGCCTGGCCTCTCTTGTTAAGAAATTGCCCAAACACATTCATCGTTCAAAATTCAGGTGACACAAATCTTTATTGCCCACTCGTCCAATTTCTGATAACGTGCAAGCATGTCACATTCACTTTTCAGTCTCTCAACTTTTCCAGTAAGGAGTCGTGCATGGCCTGGGAACCCAAAGATCCTTGGGGACGTAGTGGAGATGATCCACTTGATGAAGCCTTAAAAAAAGCTCAAGAGCAAATGAAGCGGTTCGTGCCAAGCGGAGGGAGCTTTTCGTCGATTATCTTCATCGTGGTCGCAATCTTCGTACTCTCTCAAGGTGTGTTCATCGTCGCGCCTGACGAACAAGGCCTGGTCAAACGATTCGGTGATGTGGTGCGAACAGCAGAACCAGGGCCCCATTTTAAAATTCCTATTCTGGAAACCGTGATGACTCCCAAAGTCGAAAAACTCCACCGCGTAGAGGTTGGATTTCGTACTGACCCGCGTGGCCGCGCTCGATCGATCCCTCGGGAATCCCTCATGCTGACCGGTGATATGAATATTTTGTCCGTCGAATTCATTGTCCAATACAAGATAAGCGACGCGAGAAACTATTTATACAACATCACCAATGTCGAGGCTACCATCCATAATGCTGCGGAGGCCTCAATGCGTGAGGTGATTGGAAAGAATAAAATTGATGAAGCCCTAACCGTCGGAAAAGCCGTCATTCAACAAAGCACTCAGGATTTGTTACAAGGCATTCTTGATCAATACCAAGCGGGGGTTCAAATCGCCACGGTCCAATTACAAGATGTCAATCCACCGGAGGCTGTCGCCGCAGCATTTAAAGATGTGGCCAGTGCTAAAGAAGATCGCGAAAAACTGATTAATCAGGCTCATGGTTACAGAAATGACCTGCTGCCAAGAGCCAAAGGTGAAGCAGCGCAAGACGTTAATAAAGCTAAAGCCTACGCCCAAGCACGAATTACCAAGGCAGAAGGTGAAGCCAATCACTTTCTGAAAACGTTGAAAGAATACAAACAATCGAAGGACGTAATTAGCAAACGAGTCTACATTGAAACCATGGAAAAAGTGTTATCCAAGATCGATAAGATTGTTCTTGATTCAAAAGTCGGAAAGAATGTATTGCCGTACCTCCCGCTCGATCGTCTTCAGAAATCGCGCAATCAATCTAGAGATGGAGGGGCTGGATCATGACCAAGCAAAATATTCTTTTCGGATTGATTGGAGTCTTGGTCCTGCTCATTATCCTTGGCGCTTCTCCATTTTTTATTGTCGACCTGACGGAAACAGCTATCGTCGTACAATTAGGAAAGCCAGTTCGAACGGTAACCGAACCTGGACTAAAATTTAAAATACCTTTCGTTCAAGAAGTGACGTACTTTGATAAACGACTCCTTGACTACGATGCTCCTTCACGCGACGTCATTACCGAAGATAAAAAGACCATTGTGATCGACAATTTCGCCAAATGGCGAATCATTGACCCACTACGCGTCTATCAAGCGTTTCAAACCCAACGAGGAGCCCTGCAAAGGTTAGACGATATCATTTACTCTGAACTCAGAGTAGAACTTGGACGTCACGAACTCACTGAAATAGTTTCAGCGAATCGTGCGCTCATCATGAAAGTCGTGTCGGAACGTGCTAATAAAATAGCCTCCTCCTACGGACTTGAAGTGTCAGATGTTCGCATCAAACGAGCCGATCTTCCTGAACAAAATGAGAAAGCGATCTTCCAACGGATGCAAGCCGAACGTGAACGACAAGCCAAACAATATCGAGCAGAAGGAGAAGAGGAAGCTCAGAAGATACGCTCTGAGGCTGAGAAGGATAAAGCGATTATCTTAGCCGAAGCGTACAAGACAGCTCAGGAATTGCAAGGTGATGGTGACGCCATGGCATTTAAAATTTATGCCCAGGCTTATGACCAAGACCCAAAATTCTTTGAATTTCTCCGCTCCATGGAGGCCTATAAAAAGACGTTTAAGGAAGATAATACGACAATGATCATTAGCCCTGACTCCGAATTCCTCAAATACTTAAAAAAACGATAACTGCTAACCCCGCTGGTCCTTTTCTGCACTCGTAAGACTATAGCTTCCAATCATTCTTTGGCGCATATCGGCCATGGCTAATCCCGACCATCTCACCTTGCTACTGGATAAAGGCGTGGAAGCGTGGAATAAATTTAGGCGGACCAATCCCTCAATCCAACCTGACCTGCGTGAAGCGGATCTTTCTGGTTATGACTTTACCCGCATTGATCTAAGCCATGCCGATCTTACGGGGACCGATCTGTCAGATGCGTATTTAATGCGAGCAGACTTTACTGAGGCTATTCTATGCGAAGCGAATCTCACTGAAGCGGATATCATCGAAGCCAACTTTATTAAGGCGACCCTCACTAATGCCACGATGATCATGGTTGACTTGAGCGGGTCTGGGCTTATTCGTGCCGACATGCCTGGGGTGAATCTTCAAGACGCAAACCTGACTCGAACTTCTCTTCCTTGGGCTAACCTTACCAACGCCAATCTGACTCGTTCGAAGTTACATCTTACAGACTTGAGAGAAGCGCTTCTCATCGAAGCTGATATGCGAGAAGCCATCCTTCACGATACATCCCTCACCGGAGCCAATTTATCAAAAGCTAATTTGCAAGGCGTACAAAAGGTCTCACTCGACCTCTTGGCGATGGCCAAAACCCTCTATCAAACAAAATTCGACCCTTCTCTTCAAGACCAATTGCACAAACAGTATGCTCACCTATTGTTAGACCAAAAAATCTAGTCCCCTTATCCTCCTGTGGGCGTAACTTCAATATAATTGAGCATCGTACGTTTGCCTGAGTCTCGGGTTAGAACCAGCGTTAAATTCCCATCTCGCACGGTAACCGGGACATCCCTGAGGACCACATATTCATCGCGCTTCGTTCGTACGCCGTCAATCACCGACGTGCCTTCCAGCATAAGATAATGCGGCCCCTGGGCCCAGCTTGGATCCCCACTCGCGAGGGAGACCGAATACGTTCCGTTGGGCAGATCATAAGTCCAGGTCGCCGACGTACCCCGGTCAAAGTGAATCAACGTATCGAGTGTTTGATCAGCCTGTTTATTGCGTTCGCGCGTGTGGACTCTCGTAGACCAGCCATATCCGCGGCTGGCTGAATAGACAGACCCATCATCCGGTTGATACCCCGATGGAACCATGGCATTGGTCGGCTGGAAATTGATCTTGACCATGTCCCCCGGAGGCGGCGGCGGGGGGGGAGGAGGTGGAGGAGGCGGGGGGGAGTACCCCCTGTGGGCGTAACTTCAATATAATTGAGCATCGTACGTTTGCCTGAGTCTCGGGTTAGAACCAGCGTTAAATTCCCATCTCGCACGGTAACCGGGACATCCCTGAGGACCACATATTCATCGCGCTTCGTTCGTACGCCGTCAATCACCGACGTGCCTTCCAGCATAAGATAATGCGGCCCTTGGGCCCAGCTTGGATCCCCACTCGCGAGGGAGACCGAATACGTTCCGTTGGGCAGATCATAAGTCCAGGTCGCCGACGTACCCCGGTCAAAGTGAATCAACGTATCGAGTGTTTGATCAGCCTGTTTATTGCGTTCGCGCGTGTGGACTCTCGTAGACCAGCCATATCCGCGGCTGGCTGAATAGACAGACCCATCATCCGGTTGATACCCCGATGGAACCATGGCATTGGTCGGCTGGAAATTGATCTTGACCATGTCCCCCGGAGGCGGCGGCGGGGGGGGAGGAGGTGGAGGCGGGTCTACGATAGAAATATTTGCCACATCGGTATTATTAGCAGTGTTCTGATCGTTATCTGCCGAGACCATCACAGTACTCACAAACTGTCCAACCGTTTGCCCCTGCATGCCTAGTGTGATCGTACGTCCACTTGAATTTGAAATATTTCCAAGATCACATGTGACTTGACCGTTTCCGGTGTTTGAACAACTTCCGGAATCGATGGTGGCACTTTCTAAGCTTAGCTGAACAGGTATTGTGACAGTAGCTATAGCATTAGTAGCTATGGTTGGACCATCATTATTGATTGTCATGACAACAGAGAACGGAGTGCTCACTACCGATTCAAATGGAGCATTGGGAATATCCACACGGAGATCACTTTCATCGAAGTTAATCACGGTAATACACGGTGCGCGGTTAATCTCCGGTTGCATTTCCGTGATACTGCACTGTGAAAATTGGGTACTCCCATTAAGAGACGGGTTCATCAGAAAATTCCCAGGTGTGCTCTCACAAGCTGATCCTTGTTGATTGTCATGCGGCGAGCCGAAATTATGGCCCAGCTCATGGGCAACAACTAGGGCACGAGCCGTTCCTCCTCCCCTCACTTCACTGACTCCAATACCGAATCTTGAGCTACATAAAGAGCTGATATAAGCTATACCTGCGACATTTCTATCAAGATCTCGCCCAGTAAATAATTGAGCCACGCCGGGATGATCAAATGAGCTTGAGCTGGTGAGTGAGCCAAATTGTCGGAGCAGTGTTAATGGATCCGTCGAAGTCAAGAAACCGTTATCAGACAACTCTTGAATCTCCACCAGATTAATTTGGACGCCAACCTGTTCTGAAAAAATTCCATCAACGACGTTCATTCGAGCAATCACTGCGTCATTCGTTGAGGTGTTAAATGCATTTTGCTGCGTGGTAGCAAACTGAACATCCGCGACGACGGCCATATCAAGATTGAGTATTGCACCCTGTGCATCAGCCGTAACTCGTTCCCGCAATTCTGTCACAAGCGTCCCATAGTCACTGAGCGGATTCGTATGCATGCTTCCCAGCCCGGATCCGCACACCTGCGATTCCAATTCACGCGTATCTGAAAGGCGATAGATCCCGTGGTCCGAAGACGCAGCGAGTGAAAATCCTTGAAGAGCCGGCTTAATCACTGACATTGGATCAATAATATAAACTTCTTGGCCGTCCCATATCATTCCATACCACTTTTTCCCGATCCGAGTGAGCCGAACCCAGGATTGTTCAATACCGGCAATCTTTCCTCGGAATAGCTGATGAGAATCTACGACTTTTTCATGTTGCAACTGTGGCAACTTGGCTATTAAGCGATCATTGGACTCCAAGAAAAGAGTCAAAGATCGCCCAAAGCTTTCAAACGTCCATGTCCATTCAGGCGACTCTGCATCTTGTTGCATCTGATCATTTGTCTTACTCTGTAGCACCATGGGAGGCAGCACTTCGTGATAAAGAATTTCGAACCTCTCCTGTTGTTGGGAAGGTTCTCTCAGTTCACCTTGGGCGTATGCCGTATGACTCAAGCCTACGCTCAATAGGCTAATACAAAGAAAGGCCAGAGATCGGCAGATAGTCATTAGGAACCTCCGTCATGGTAGAAATGTATGGCATTAGGGTTGATTAATATTCACGTAGCCTGCAAGGAATCAGGCAACATGTGCTCAAGAATGATTCAACTTCAACGGAAACCTTGAAATATGTCTTTATCATCGGTATTTCATCCATGCTTCTGTAATGGGTGTGTTGAATAATTCTCGTTCATTGCACATGATTGCCTCAGGGCTTACTGGCATCAGGAGCGAGCAGACGGTTCAAAAATATCCTGGCTCATGTTCAGCAACTGACAGTTTGCTGAACGCTTCAATCTATACTCTGGATCGGAAGGACGAGAAACTGCGAGTCAAGCCAACAAGGCTTGAACATCTTCGATAGCTTCTCATCGCAATGATCACTGGTCAGCTTAACATTGGCCTCTTGATGACCCACGCCTCACCCAACTCTTGGGCATTAACTATTGGCTCTCGTCCGTTATTGCAGGGAAGTTCCCTTTGAAGAGCACGATCACAGGTGCCTTCAGGCACGGTCATTCAGAGGCGTCACCTAGTGGAGTTCGTCCTTTATTGCAGAGAGGTTCCCTTTGAAGAGCACGATCACAGGTGCCTGAATGACGCGTGGAGCGTACTGGCGAGAGCCGATTCAAAAACCGTCCGATCGTGTACCGTCGTGCGGCGCAAGGATCGTGATGTGACTGGCTTGATACGGACCTGTGATCCGCTCTAGACGTGAGCCTGGCACTCTCGCGAATCGGCCAGCGGTTTGATTAAGGTGCAGATGAAAGAAAAAGGGGAAATTGTTTCTAGGCTCGATGGATCACTACGACTTGACCAATGAGGTGAGGTGTGAGGGTGGTGAGAGGATGATCTACAAGATCAATCCGGTCTCCGACACCTTGAACGACTCGAAGTCCCGATGCGGTCTGGACAATGCCTTTTACCCGAAGCGCTTTTAGGGCAGCAATTCGTTCTACAAGAACTCGCTCTTCTAATCCTTGCTCAATTGATAAAATATGGCTGTTAAATTTTTCATGAACATGGGTTGAACCGCATTCCTCATGCAGAGAACGATGCTTGGTGAACTCTTCAGCATTTGGAGGGAATAAAATACTCGAGTCTACGACAGCGTTCATACTCCGAATAATGGGGGTGCCCGGAGCGAATTCTAGAAGTTTCGCTTCCAGCTCGCTGACTTGGCGATCAGGAATCAAGTCAATCTTGTTTAACACCAATATATCTGCAGAAGACACTTGTTGATCAAACGTTCCCTCCAAGTCTCGTCCCTCTTTCATCTGTTCCGCGTTGACCACGACAACAGCCAAGCTTTCTCCTGCCCACAGAGAGACGGGTTCTCGCCAAAAGGTCGTCAAGGTATCAAAAGGAAGAGCCACACCTGAGGTCTCAACAATCACACGATCGGGCTGAACACGCTCCCAAAGATCTTGAAGAGTGGCAAGCAACTCATTTGACAACTGACAGCAAACACACCCCCCCTCTAACTCAACGTATCCTCCAGAACTTTCGTTTTTCAAGAGCGCTTCATCAATACCGAGTTCACCAAATTCATTCGAAACCACCGCGAGTCGTTGTCCATTTTTTTGAGCATCCTGTAACAACCCGCGCACTAAGGTCGTTTTACCAGCACCGAGAAATCCAGACACCACGAGCGCAGGAATTTTGTCTTTCGTTTGACTCATAGGTTTTCATTCGTTGAATAAAAAGATGATCGCTCAACGTGAAGAGCGGTACAGAAATTATATGCGCAGGAACTGGCACTTAAGACGGCTCTTGGAATCATAAATATAGGATGATAACAAGAGAAGAACAACAGGTATTATTCACCAATTTCATAGACTAACGTGACAGAGGCCCTAACCGTGAGTTCTCCAGGTGAGACAGAAACAGAACCAGCATCTTCCATCTCCATGCTCATCATAGCCCGTCCTCGCCTACTTCTCTGCGGAACAGAAGGCATCCCACTCTCAGTCACGGAAAGAAGCCGTATCAAATTAATATTGAGTGTCTGAGCCAGCGTTTTGGCCTTCTCACGAGCTTTTTTAGCGGCACTCTTGAGAGCTTCAAGCCTTGCTGGTCGGTTATCTCGTAGGGCCCAGGTAATATGAGAAAATCGATTCGCTCCCGCCTGCAATGCGCTGTCTACCGCACGTCCAACGATTGCAAGGTCTAATACTTCAACCGTCAGAGTATTATTGACCGTGTAACCAATAATTTTGGGAACTTGTGGTATGGCTGGTTGATGTGATTGTCGACGGGATCTTGGTGGATATTGAGGAGTCACAGACAAAGACGATGTTTGAATTCGCTCTTTTTTAATACCCAGCTTCTGCAAAAGAGTCATCACCCTTTTCATTCTCTCATTATTCTCTTCTTGGACTTTCTCTAGTGATGCTCCTGCTGTTTCGACTGAAAGGGTCACGACGGCTTTGTCGGGTGATAATTGCACCCTGCCCTCTTCAGACACAGTTAAACTCGGAGGATCTTGACCCGCTTCTTCACCTTGCGCCCTATCGTTTCCGAGAAAACAGAGACCTGCCAACATAAAACAGATGAAAAGCTCTCGTCGTGAATAGCGTATCATTGACAAACCCTTCCGAACTTCATAAGAATGTCAAAGATGACCACTCCCCAACCCAGCCAGACTCACCCACTTGCCACCATTCCGGATCGCCAATGCAGATGGTGTCAAACAACTATGAGGAAGCGACTTGTCGGAGAAGGACGTTTCATACACTATACCTGCCCTCAATGTATCTTCCAACACACATCGAAACGTTCAACCTCCGATTCTTGAGTCTAGGGTACCTCTAATCTGAACGTTCAGCATGGTTTAATACTCCTCAACAAAAGACAAGCCACGTATACGGTTGCGACAGTCCGGTACCGTACCCTAGCACCTGTAATTCCACAAACCCTTAGACGGGCCCATCAGAATACTCTGCTCTATAAGTCCTTAGAACAACATAGAAGCTCTATTTCCGTGAATCTCAGAAAAGATTGGACACAATTTTGGCTCCACCGACATACGTTCCTATAATGCTTCCTATCGTCGGGAGAAGAAAAGCTAAAAACACTCGCAAGAGACGGCTATGCCACCATTGCTTAGGAATGGCAATGTCCTCTGCCACGCTTTGAAATTCTCGAACCAGCGGAGGTTGGACATAGGCCTGAACAAATGCTGTGACATATCCTACACCAATTACTGGAGTTAAACTCGTAAAGGGCGCGGAAGCAAAAGCCGTCGCGATCGTTAATGGGTGTGCGAAAGCAAGGATTCCACCAAGCGCACTCGGTATCCCATTCGCTAAAATCCAAAAAAGCGCGTTTTCACCTGCGGCCACTGCCCCCTTTTGAAAACCAATATACATAATAGATCCGACAATGATGGCAGGAATACTCCAACCAATCCATTTCCAAACACCCGAAACTGGAGGAATCACATCTAAGTCTTCTAAGTTTACCGGCTGCTCTTCCTTCAAGGTACGTTGGATGCCAGGCATGTGGCCAGCGCCAACAACAGCCACAACTTTCTCACCTTTTGCATCCCGTATTTTTTCAGCGAGATAGTGATCTCGTTCATCAATCAACACCAACTTTAAAGTAGGAACTTCTTTTCCAAGCTCCTCCATCATATCCGAGAGAACATCCTGTTTTTTGAGGTCTCGAATCTCTTCTTCTGAAACTTGCGTGGTATCAAAGACGCTTAAAAGGAGCGAGGATACCAGCATACTCTTTCGCCAGAAAGGCGTCGTCCTCCAAGCACGGCGCATCGTAACTCGCACATCACGATCACACAGCGCCACAGGAATTCCATATTTTTCAGCCGTTTTTGTCGCTTCAAGCATCTCAGTACCCGGCATCACCCCCAATTGATCACCTAGACGCTTCTGATAGGAGGCTAATAAGAGGTTGACCATTAACGTACTAAGCTGCTTTTTTCGTATGATCTCTTTGAGGTCAAGCGATTCCCATCGCTTAGGCTGCGAGAGCACCTCAAACCGTCTTGAATCTAATTCCACACATACACAATCTGGCTGTTCTTGGTCTATGACTTTGCGCACAAGGTCCACCGACTCCTGTGAAATGTGCGCTGTGCCGACCAGGATAATAGACTTATTTGGCAGGGGGACAACCTGAACGTCATCAGGGTAATCACCTCGAAGCCCATCATGAAGATGGGATAACTGAGAAGGTTCGTTTATCGGCTCATCCATGGTCACACCTTTGCATATTGCAACGGCAACTTGTCAAGTCTATGATTAAATAAGAGAAAAATCAGTAAGAATCATGGTAGACTGCTCCTACACCATGAAAAAAATAGACGAATGGCCAAGTGACCATGAGGACCAAATCTCGTATTAGAGGAAATCGCTCGCTGAAATTTACACAACGAGACGTTAAAACATCTTATTTTTTTGATCTGAGAAAGTGACGAGGGTAATGATGCGCCGACCGTCTGATATGTAATAAAATAGGGGTGAGTCGGCATCATAACATGACTCTTTTGCATCTATTTGACATGCGGCAAAATACAGAAGAATTCCTCAGATGACTAAACGAACACAGGCATTACGGGTTTGGGTATGGTTTAGCGGTGATGGAACTCGCTGGCAGGTTGCGAAAACCAAAGATGGGTATTGGCATTGTGCCCTTGGGTTAGGTGGCAAACGCTTAGCGAGCTGGGAACCTGGCTTCCCGCCAGGACTTGGACCGTTGCCCGAATGGTTTGAAGCTCGGTGACGGAGTCCGTCAGGGTCAGATTAAACAGAAATGTTAAACGCGTTCTGTGTGTTCACGATTCATTTGAGTCGATAACAATTTAATCCGTTTACCCTGACTCTCTATAAATCATAAAAATACTGCACATTATCACCACCCCAGTCCTTCACACGTCCCTCAATCACCTTCTCTTTCTCAGAATAAATCCAGACTGTCACATCTGTTGAGCCGGTCAACCGTTTCATGGATTGCATCAGGGTCAGCACAATTTTTCTTCCTCGCTCACGATCAATTGCCAATCGATGATACAGATTTTGGGTAAAATGGAGTTGAAGCAAGTGACCTTTAACTACGACCGATTCTACGTCAGGATTATTCTTCAACTGACTTTGAATCTGTTGGGCAACTTCTTGATCGGTGAGTTCAACGCTCATGTGATCTTAGGTTACCATCGTTGTTCTCAGTGGCTCAATACGTCTCACAACGAACGAGTCGCATGTCGCAACCAATCAACCGTTTCAGCATCAACCAACGGACACAATGTTTGAAAAACGCGAGCATGATACGCATTAATCCAAGCAACTTCTTGTTGTTGCAAGAGTGACCGTTCAATAAGATTTACGTCAAACGGCACCAGCGTCAGAGTCTCAAAGGCCAAAAGTTCACGCTCAGAATCCACCACACCTGTGCATGGCACGACAAGTACAAGGTTTTCGATGCGAATCCCATACTCTCCAGCTTTGTAATATCCCGGCTCATTTGACACAATCATGCCAGGCTGCAAAGCCACTGAACCCCCAGTTTTCGATATACGCTGCGGGCCTTCATGCACACCAAGATAACTTCCTACTCCATGACCAGTGCCATGATCATAGTCTAGACCCACATCCCAGAGCGGTTTTCGAGCCAAAGCATCCAACTGCTCTCCAGATGTACCTTTAGGGAATTTTGCAGACGCTATTGCAATGTGGCCCTTGAGCACACGTGTATATCGGTCACGATGTTCAGTCGTTGGCTCCCCAATCACAACCGTTCGAGTCACATCGGTGGTGCCGTCTAAATATTGCGCTCCGGAATCCACTAAATACAGCGTACTTGAGGCAAGACGAGTATTGGTTTCTGGAGAAGATCGGTAATGAACAATCGCTCCGTTAGAGCCGGCGCCTGAAATTGTCGGAAAGCTCATATCTTGCCAAAGATCATTTTTTCGTCGACATGCGTCCAAGTAATCGGCAGCGTCCAATTCCGTGACTGTTCCGCTTGAACTTTCTCGATCCAACCACGAAAAAAAATTACAAAGCGCAGCCCCATCTCGCACATGTGCGTCTCGTGCACCTTGTGCTTCAGTCTTATTTTTACAGGATTTGGGAAGCACACATGGATCATCGTCGTACACCACCGATGCGCCATGACTTCTTAGACGATCAATGACCCAAGAAGCTGACTTTTGCGGATCACAGAGTACTCGGAGTTTTTTCAGACCCAACTTTTTCAGTTCACCATCGAATTCGTCAGGAGTGTGTAAAGATGTTGTGGGACCTAAATGCTCTTGTATTTGAGACGTGAGTTTTTTTGTATCAATGAAAATTCGCATCGATCCATCACTAAACAGAATCCCCATACACAAAGATAATGGCGTGTAGGCTACGTCATGCCCTCGAACATTCAACAACCAGGCAAGAGAATCTGGAGAGGTGATGATCGCAGCATCTATGTGTTCACCCTTGAGTTTCTTAGCAATCTCCGTTCGTTTCTCTTGCGAATCTTTTCCGGTGTATTGTAAAGGATGTACAAACATGGCTGTGCACGGAACCGCTGGACGGTCAGTCCACACAACATCAATAGGATTTGGCTCGCAAGCAACGAGCTTCGCTTTCGCCTTTTCACACACGCCCTGAAGTCTTTCCACTTCGTACGTAGTATGTAACCACGGGTCATACCCAAATTGCACACCAGGTTTCAGTACAGAAGCCAACCACTCAGCTACAGATATCTCGGCACTATGATGAGAGGCAAAACAGTCTTGATGGACTTCGGTTTCGACTTGTAACACATATCGGCCATCCACAAAGATGGCTCCGGAATCTTGGAGAACGACTGCCGTCCCTGCTGATCCAGTAAAACCCGTCAACCACCGTAAGCGTTCCGCTGAATCGGGGGTATATTCATTCTGGTATTCATCAGCATGAGGAATAATAAATCCAGATAGGTTTCGTCTATCAAGCTCCTTGCGTAGATCTGATACTCGTTTAAGTTGCTCCATTTGAGCGTTCATTTGATAACCCTTCTCGACATAGATGTCCTCTCACTTCTGTGACCAGATGCTACGATAGTGATTGTAACAAAACCCGATTCGTAATTGGGATGACATTTTTCGGACACATGACGACTGCTCAAACCACAAAACATAAAGCCCCCGCCACCCCGTCTTCTCAGGTGGAAAATATATATACATGCAAAAATTCGAAAAACTATGTCTATGTGGAGCTCAGGTTGTTATTTTACCGAAATGGATAATGATGAAGCTAAAAAGGCAGGCTGTAGGGATAGAGAAATAAGCGTTTTACTTCCCAAGGACAAAGGCCCGTTCTGATAAGACTTGTTTTTCTGTTTCATAGGTGGGGATCAACTTGGTGAAATTTGCTTGCTCCAGTATACGCTTAATGTGCTTGGGGGGTGCCACAAGACTTAAGCCAACTTTTTTTTCCATAAGATTGAGATGTGCTAAGGCAAGAAAACCCAAAGCAGCGCTATCCATGCTTGTCACATCACGTAAGTTGATGACTATATGATGCGCACTTGTCGCTCCAGCGTTTCTGATCACGGCTTGAAAGACTTTACGCGAATAAAAACTCAGCTGACCTGAAATCATCAGGACCAACACGTCGTCTTGTAATCGTTCCATGACTTGCATAACTACACCTTTACACTGTTATTTATCGGAAAATTTAGTAAATACTTACGTATCTTTTGCCACCAAAAAGAAATAGGACCCCTCTTGGGAAATATCTAATAGGAATATCTACAAAACTTAAGAAGAATGAGAGAACAAGGGTAGACGGATAATATAAAACAAGAAATCAAAGCAGTATTCTAGAAGGACATACAACTCAATAGCAGATCGGGTTGACCAGCAGGCCTGACAGTTTAAATGAGGTGAGGGAAGGTACAGTTGGTACAACTATTTTTAGACCGAAAGAAGCGAGCTATTTGCTACTCAGAACAAACCCGGAACAATTCCTCTTACAAAAGGGGCTCGCTCATGCACTCAATGCACTTTTCACAGCATTTCCAATCTCAGCAGGATTGTTCACAACATGTACTCCAGCAGCTTCGAGTGTCGCCATTTTTTCGGCGGCGGTACCTTTTCCTCCGGTGATGATCGCGCCTGCATGACCCATGCGACGACCGGGAGGGGCCGTGATCCCAGCAATAAAACTTATAACAGGTTTGGTCACATTGCCTTTGATATATTCAGCGGCCTTGTCTTCGGCATCCCCACCAATTTCACCGATCATCACGACAGCTTCGGTTTCATCGTCTTCTTCAAACATGTGCAAGAGATCGATGTAACCAGTCCCGATGATCGGATCACCTCCAATTCCAACACAGGTAGTCTCACCGAGTCCAAGGTTGGTGAGTTGATTGACGGCCTCATACGTGAGAGTCCCACTTCGAGAGATGACACCAACTTTGCCTTTTTTATGAATAAAGCCTGGCATGATTCCGATTTTGCATTCGTCAGCCGTGATAATTCCCGGACAATTCGGACCAATGAGGCGCGTCGCATGACCATTTAAGGCACGTTTGACTTTTACCATATCGTTTACAGGAATGCCTTCAGAAATACAGATGATAAGCCAAACACCCGCTTCAATAGCTTCTAGGATCGCGTCGGCTGCAAAGGGAGGCGGCACAAAAATTAAAGATGTGGTTGCATCAGTTTTCTTGACCGCATCTCGCACGGTATTAAAAACTGGAATGCCCTCAACTTCTTGACCTGCTTTACCAGGAGTCACGCCTGCCACAACTTTCGTGCCATAGGCTTTGCATTGGGTCGCGTGGAATGACCCTTCCTTCCCAGTGATCCCTTGTACAACGACTCTCGTGTTTTTATCGACCAAAATGCTCATTCGTCAAACCTTTCAATAATGGCAAGTCTATTCGAGCTTTAAGATTTCTTTTTCTTACTGCATAAGGAGACGATTTTTTGAGCCGCCTCCCAAAGATCAGTGGCAACTTCAACTTTCAAGCCTGATTCAGCAAGAAGCTTTCGGCCCTCTTCAGCATTTGTCCCCTGAAGCCGTACGACAACTGGCAACTTAATACCAACCTCTTTGGCTGCATCAATAACTCCATTGGCGATTCGCTCACACCGCACGATCCCACCAAATATGTTGACGAATATGCCTTTGACCTTCTTATCTTTTAAAAGAATCCTAAATCCTGCTGCAACCGTCTCTTTTGTTGCACCACCACCGACATCGAGGAAATTTGCAGGTTCGGAGCCAGCTAACTTAATAACATCCATCGTCG
Source organism: Nitrospirales bacterium (assembly GCA_965223675.1). Taxonomy (GTDB): domain Bacteria; phylum Nitrospirota; class Nitrospiria; order Nitrospirales; family UBA8639; genus JAGQKC01. The sequence continues at coordinate 2,864,175 of OZ245013.1, forward strand.
CCATCGCCAATCCGGCTCCATTGACCATACACCCAATATTTCCGTCAAGCTTCACATAGTTGAGATTATGCTTTCCTGCCTCGATCTCCATTGGCTCTTCCTCGTGAAGATCGCGGAATTTTTGGACATCGGGATGTTTATACAATGCGTTATCGTCGAATGAAACCTTGCCATCGAGTGCAATTAGTCGCTTATCTGTTGTGATGACCAATGGATTGATTTCGACGAGTGCCGCATTCTTCTCCATGAATAACCGATAAAGATTTTCCAACATCTGAAAGAAGGGTTTCACCACTGCAGGTTCCAACGAGGGTAGCCCAAGTCCAAACGCTAAATTTCGGCCATTGTGTGCTTGAAAGCCAACAGCAGGATCAATGGCTTCCTTCAACACTTTCTCTGGAGTTTTTTCGGCTACTTCTTCGATTTCCATTCCGCCTTCAGTGCTTGCGATGAAGGTCGGACACCCTGTATCTCGATCAACCAACAGACTCAAGTAAAGTTCTTTGTCGATACCAGCACCCTCTTCGATCAGTAACCGCCTCACCTTACGTCCCTTTGGGCCTGTCTGGTGTGTGACGAGAGTCTTCCCAATGAGTTCGGAGACTAGACCAGGAACCTCATCTTTATTTTTTGTGATTTTGACTCCACCAGCCTTACCACGACCCCCGGCATGGATCTGCGCCTTTACTACGTAAACGGGGGTATCTAAAGCCGCTGCCCACTTTTCTGCCGCACGAGCATTTTTGATTTCTTTGCCCTTCGGCACAGGTACGCCAAATTTCGCAAAGAGTTGTTTTGCTTGAAATTCATGAATGTTCATATCCTATCCTTTTTTCAATCGTAGAGAATTCTCCATGCTCATCACGGTTCACTATCGCGCTAAGGTTTTCGTGTATAGGCGGGTAAGACCATCGGAGAGGTAATTTGATCAGTCACACCATGTTTTTTAGCTTCATCTCGAAATCGTTTGAGATGCTCTAGAGATAAAGAACCTTGAGAAACTGATTTTACCCTGGCAGAAGCTGTCAGACCTGACCGCTTGCCAAACACCATCAGATCTAAGAGTGAGTTCCCCATCAATCGGTTTCGTCCATGCAATCCACCGGAGGCTTCGCCGGCTACAAACAAATTCTTCACTGGGGTTTCGCTGTTTTCATCGATTTTCACACCGCCATTTTGATAGTGAAGCGTTGGGTAAATCAGGACCGGATCCTTGCGAATATCGACCTTGAATCGCTCGTATTGTTTCACCATCGCTGGGAAATGCTTGTCTAAAGTCCCCTCTCCATGCTCGACATCGAGCAATGGTGTATCGAGCCACACACCGACTCGTCCTGACGCTGTTCGCACCCCACGCCCCTCCTCACATTCGCGAATAATAGAAGAAGACACGACATCACGCGTATCAAGCTCATTCACAAACCGCTCACCATTGCCGTTCACCAGATGGCCACCTTCAGAACGAATCCCTTCAGTGACTAGAGCTCCCACTAATTGTTCTGGATACACACCACCTGACGGGTGATATTGAAATGTATCAATTTGGACCAACGGTGCACCCATTCGATAGGCCATCGCTAAACCATCTCCGGTCGCACCATAATGATTGCTCGTCGGAAAGCCCTGTATGTGCAGACGACCAATTCCACCTGTTGCAAGAATCACGGTTTTAGCGGCAACGACGATCATTCGTTTATTGTCCAAATCCTGAAAAATGGCTCCTGTACAAACGCCATGTTCATCACTTAGCAATTCCAAGGCGGCCGCGAACTCTAAAAGATGAATCTTTTGATTGAGGACCTCATCTTTGAGCACCCGCATGATTTCCAAGCCTGTGTAGTCAGAACAGGTGAGCAGACGCTCTTTAGAACTTCCTCCCCCTTTTTTGACGTGAAGATTGCCGTCAGCATCCCGGTCGAACAAGACTCCCAACTCAATTAACCATTTGGCAATCGATGGTCCTTCCTCAACCATGACCCTCAGCAAATTGTGGTCATTCTTCATATGACCACCTTTGAGCGTGTCCAAAAAATGTTGAACGGGTGAGTCATTAGGCGCAACAGCAATCTGCATTCCACCTTGCGCCATGACAGAATTGGAGTCGACGAGGCGAAGTTTGGTCGCCAAAAGGACATTGGCTCCTTCAGCATGAGCATGTAATGCCGCCGCGCAACCTGCACCACCTCCACCCACAACGAGCACATCAACGGTGTGATCTGGAGTTAAGGGAAGGTCAACCGGGATAGGACTTTCTCCCTCCAAAATAGAAGCCAGCTCTCGCACAGTTCGATCCCCAGCATTTGGTCCAAACTTGATTGGACGATAGGCTTGTTCCCGATGATCGGGGTGATATTTTTTTATGAGCGTATCGCGTTCGGCTGGGGTAATTTTAGGTATGGATTGAGACCGACGTGCATCACGGGACTTATGGACGACGTCATGAAGAGCAGTTAGGTTCACTCGAGTACCTTTAATTTATCTCTTACAACTGGACAATGAATCGACTGACTAACGAATGACCACAACCACTTATTCGACTTTGAACTATCGTACTCGAGGACATCTGTAATACAAACTGCTTGGCCTTGAGGTCGACACCTATGAAGAAGTCAGCACATGAAAATTCGTTTTGATAATCAACCATCATGTTCTAGAGCACCTGTAATGAGAACATCTTGAGTAGGTAGCTCACAAATTAAAAAATCAAAATACAAGTGGTCCTAACGAGAATCAACTATCGTGCTCTAGGGTACTTTTAAAAAATTTCTTGGCCTAGGGAATCTTCGCCGACGCCTTCTGCAGCTCTTCATCGTCCATCTTCAGAATTCTTGCCCAGTCGGCTTGATAACGACCTTCTTCAATCTCCTGAATTCGCTTATCTAAACCTTCTGGTTTATCAGTGAAATGTACGCCCTGTGCGCGACTCGCGTAGACCGCGACAAGATTAGGAGCAATGTCTGCAATGCAAACCGGCGCGCACATTCCACACATCACACAATCCATGAACATTTCTGAGACAGCCTTAAAATCACCAAACACGGCCTTCCAGACACCTTCCCGAACATCAATAGATTGCGGACACGCTTCTGTACAAGCATTGCAATTTCGACAGAGAGGTGCTTCAGGATAAAGGGTAAAGAGGTCTTGCTTCGGATCTTTGAGTTCTGTCAAATCATAGGAAGCTTTTCTCGCGGGAAAGGCTGGCATAAACGAAAATGACATCCCATCTTCGACTGCAAACGAACAAGCTAAACAGGTTTTGACCTTTGGATCATCTTGAGTCCGATAGTAGGTGGCACAAGCCCCACAAAACCCACCAAGACATCCGGCTCCGCGAATGACATCTTGACCGCTATACCAGAGGGCTTTCATCAAAGTAATGCCCGCTGGAACTTGGTGTGCCTTGCCCTCAATCTCAACCGTCACCATTTGCGGCTGGATATTTTCTTCCCGGTCAAGTGTCCGTTCTTTATCAAAAGCTTCAGCAGTCATGATCCTTACTTAAGATAATAAACCCATAACTAGTTCAGGGCATTTAACGCAGAGCCGGCCCTAAACCACTTAATTTGTGGTTCTGTCATGCTGTGATTTGCTTGAATCGTAATGTCTTTTCCATCTTTTTTATGGATCGTCACGGAGATAGGCTTTCCCGGAGCTAAATCACTGAGCCCCGTCACACTCACACGATCCTCTTGCTCAATTTGGTCATAATCACTGGGATTAGCAAAGGTCATGGGTAACACACCTTGCTTTTTCAGGTTCGTCTCATGGATACGGGCAAAGCTTTTGGTCAGCACAGCTTTGACGCCCAGAAATCGAGGGGACATCGCCGCATGTTCCCGGCTGCTGCCTTCCCCATAGTTTTCATCACCAACCACAAACGATCCAATATCTTTACTTTTATAATCGCGTGCGATTTCGGCAAGCGAGAGACCAGAGTCTCCAGTCAAGACATTGTTGCCGGTTCCGGCTTCACCAGTAAACGCATTGTTCGCGCCAAGAAACATGTTGTCACTAATCTTGTCTAGATGCCCGCGGAACTTTAACCACTTACCAGCCGGGGAAATGTGGTCAGTTGTGGTTTTCCCTTTGGTCTTGATTAACAAAGGCAGTTTATCAAAATCATTGCCGTCCCATTTTGGAAATGGCTGAAGCAATTGAAGCCGCTCACTTGTTGGGGGAAGGTCAACCTCTAAGCCTTCGCCATTCTGGGCTGGCGGGACATATCCTTCTTCACCTTTGGCAAAACCTTGAGCCGGTAATTCTTCGCCTTGAGGTGGATCGAGCTTAATATCTTTGCCATCTGCAGTTTTCACAGTGTCTGTCAAAGGATTAAACCCTAAATCACCAGTTAACGCGTAAGCAGCAACCAACTCGGGGCTTGCTAAGAAAGAGAGGGTATCAGCAATACCATCATTTCGCCCAGGGAAATTCCTGTTAAACGTGCTTACGATAGAATCTGCTTTGCCTTTGACGCCATCTGCTCTTTTCCATTGACCGATACATGGACCACAGGCATTGGCCAACACCGTAGCTCCCAAATCTTCAAATGTTTTCATAAACCCATCACGTTTCATCGTATGAAAAATCCGCTCAGACCCTGGCGAAACCAAGAATGCGGTTTTGGCTTTCAGACCTGCCTTCAACCCTTGCTGCGCAATATGCGCGGCACGGCCAATATCTTCATAGGAAGAATTGGTACAACTGCCTAACAGGGTCGCCTTTAATTCAACTGGGTACCCTTTTTCTTTGGCTTCGGATGCCAACTTGGAAACAGGACGAGCTAAGTCAGGAGAATGTGGACCTACGACATGCGGCTCCAATGTGGATAAATCAATCTCCACAATCTCATCGAAATATTTTTCGGGAGACGCATACACTTCAGGGTCAGCCTTTAACATCTCTTTGTTGGCCTCGGCTAATTTTGCGATATCTTCTCGTTCCGTAATCTTCAGATAATCAACCATCTTTTGATCAAACGGAAAAACTGATGTCGTCGCGCCTAACTCAGCACCCATGTTGGTGATCGTACCTTTACCTGTAGCACTGATTGTTTCAGCACCCGGGCCAAAGTATTCCACAATCTTATTGGTTCCACCCTTCACGGTCAGTTTTCCACAAATATGAAGGATGACGTCTTTGGGAGAAGTCCATCCGTTTAATTTTCCTGTGAGTTTCACGCCAATTAACTTCGGATGCAAGACTTCCCATGGCAAACCAGCCATGACCTCACCGGCATCCGCTCCACCGACGCCAATAGCCAGCATGCCCAAACCGCCACCGTTTGGCGTATGAGAGTCGGTCCCAATAATCAAGCCTCCTGGGAACGCATAGTTTTCCAAGACGACCTGATGGATAATCCCTGCCCCTGGCTTCCAAAATCCGATGCCATATTTTTTGGCGGCAGAGGCCAGGAAGTTATAGACTTCTCGATTTTCTTGATTCGCGACCATAAGATCTTTTTCCGACCCCATTTCCGCACGAATCAAATGGTCGCAATGAATCGTACTTGGTACTGCGGCTTTTTTCTTTCCGGCTTGGATAAATTGAAGCATGGCCATTTGTGCAGTCGCATCTTGCATTGCCACACGATCCGGTCGAAGGGCGAGCATGGCTTTCCCGCGATCCCAAACCTGTGTATCAAAATTATCCGCATGCGAGACGAGAATTTTTTCAGCTAGTGTCAACGGACGCCCAAATTTCTTTCGAGCCTTTTCGACAACGCCAGGCATTGATGCATACAGTTTTTTGACGAGTTCTAGTGACATAGCAATCTCTCCATATCTAGCAGCTTGTTGAAAAAGTCTTCCAGCTGCGTTCTCGTTGCTCAAAACCCTCTCCGTACTTTCCAGTACGTTTCAGGCTTTTCACTGCCTCGAGCCTTGCTGGATAGGTCTTTTTGAACAACCTGCTTGTCTTTTGGGTGTTCATATTGATTCTCAAAACAACAAAATTTGAGAACAACTATTATTTTAAAGGTGGAACCGCTCGACGCTTTGGTGAAGCGTAATTCACAAGATAGTCAAACAACCGAATAAGTCGACTCCCCTGACGTTTTTGATCCGTCCAATGACCGATCATCCCAATCGTTCTCGCAAGGACAAAGAAGCCATTCAAACTCTCAACAGGGAAACCAATATCGACTAAGACCGCTGCCATCGTTCCATCGACATTGAGGATAAGATTGTCTTTCTTCACTGTGGTAATCTTTTCAACTTCTAATGCAAAGTCCAAATGCGGCGTCTTGATCCCTAGACTTTTGACATAGCCAACAAGTTCTTTGACTCGCTTATCCGGATTCTTCAAACTTTTCACTCGATGACCAATTCCCGGAACCGGTCCAACATTTTGCTTCATGTAGGCGAGGAAGTCTTCAACCGTTAACTGATTGTCGATGGCATACTTAAACCATCTCCCAGCGTCAGTGACCGCTCCACCAAAACGCGGACCTATCATGATCATACCTGCCGCCACCGCTTGTGAGAGGCCAATGCCGGCACAGGCCGCAATCACAGTCGTTAATGCACCGCTCACACAGGGCCCATGATCCGCTGACAACATGAGAATGCGTTTAATAATTTCTGCTTCTTGCTTGGTGACTAACCGATTATCCCAGAGCAAACCGATAATGTGTGGAATGTCATAGCCGGCATTAATTAATTCTGACGCGGGGTAACCTTGATAATACGGCTCGTCACCACGATCATCACTAATCGTGGAACGGATAAGCGGTTCCACAAGAACTTCTCCATCCTGCTTGGCCTCAGCAACGGTCTTGGGAAGTCTAGGAACTTCAGCAGGAGCTAAGTCGGGAATGGCTTTGACTGCGCCACTCTTTAACAATTCTTCATGCGTAGCTTTAATGGCCGGACCCAATGCACCAAAGGTGTCGGGGACAAGCGCTCCTGACTTTTTGAATGCCTCGGACTTTGCGCGAGCTGATCCTTCACCTTTTAATCCTTCTTTGGCACCGGCATGTCCGAACTTCATCCCTTTGGGAAGACTTTCTTGACAGAATCCAGAAACCACTGCCAATAATTTAATTCGTCTCTTCTTCGCTCCGTACCACTCCGCAGCTCGTTCCTCTAAATCACCGCCCATCTCGCCAACGATGACCACCGCTTTGGTCTGAGGGTCGTTTTCAAACATTTCCAAATAACTCACATAGTCCGTTCCAGGATAGGCATCACCCCCAATTCCAATTGCAGTGGTAATCCCATCAGCAAATTGAGAACAGATCCAGATAATTTCATTCGACAAACCACCGGATTTCGTGATCACACCAAAGGACCCAGGACGATACAACTTACAGGCCACTAAGTTATCAAAGGCTCCACCGATGACCCCTAACCGACATTCCCCAGCCGATACCACTCCAATGGATGATGGACCATTAAAGATTTTTCCGACTTTCCTGGCATACTTGCCTAAGAGTTTGGAGTCTTTTTCCGGGACACCTTCGGTAATCATCGACACCGTCTGAATCTTGGGATCGTTTAGAGCGTCCATGGCGCCTTCATAGGCCCTGTTCGCTCCGATATACACAAGACTTGTATTAATTTCTGGATGGTTGGCCGTCGCATCGGCAACCGTTTTGTAGATGGGGATCGCAACCAGTTCGGTTCCGCACACCACCTCATTGGTCTTTCCCGCATCAGGTGGATAGACAAATGCTGAAACGTTCAGCGGCTGTTTAATCATGTACCGAAATTCGGCCATGCGACGAGCGGCATTCACACCAGCAACTCCGCCCTGAATAACCACATGTGTGTCTTTGGTAGCAAGTATACTCATCGAAACAGTCTCCTAATTCGATCCAATGATGATAAATATTATTTCGCAGCCATGGCCATATCAACAATGTCCGTTAATGGCGTTGTGCGGTCGAACACATGAATATCAAAGCCTTCATCCTGGAGTGCGCGCATCGCGGCTAGCCCTTGCTTTTCATTCGGACCACCTCGCCTCACCCAAATCTTCACACCATCCAGTTTTCCTTCACCCTTGGCCTTCCGAAAGGCATTAATGATACCGCCAAATGTCTTTTTCACATCCGTAAAGTTAGCGATGGCCCCGCCAACGATGATGTGCTTGATATTTGGCAACGAACAGACTTTTTCGGTGAGTACTTCTACGGCCCAATCCGGCGGGTCGCCAGAGTACTCGGCATAATTGGCTAATGTCCCGCCTCTCGCCACGACGGCATCTGAATAGTACACACTGGCGCCACCACCAGCCGGAAGCATCGCAATGGTCCCACCGGGAATTTCAATCAACTTGACTGAACCTTTCACCTTGGCATCAACCGCCATCACCTCTTCTTCATTTTTGGTATAGGCCCGGCCAAACTCAGCAGCGAAAGGAAAGTTCCAATCTTTGTGACGAAACTTGGCGTCACCATCGAGAAGGGTCACGGCATCTAGCGCGACAAGATCGCCATTTCCGTCCTTTACAACAGGATTTATTTCTAAGTATTGGGCATCTTCGTTGTCAAAACAGGTATAAAGTTTTTTCAGAAACTCAGCCATCTTCGTGGCAGTATCTCCCGTAAACCCAGCATCTTTGGCTAATCCGGAAAGCTGAGCATCCGTAGGCGTTTCACCAATATCCACGAGTATCCGTTTCACCTTATCCCAATTGTCCTCCACTTCTACTCCACCATAGGTGGTCGTGAGGATTTCCACACCATCACGAGTAGATTGGGCCGACGCATAAAACTCTTCTTTATGATCAATCGCTTCAGACACGATCACTTGCTTAATCGTGACCGACTCCACCTGTTTCCCGATCATTTCTCGAACCGCCGCTTTGGCGGCCGCTAAGTCTAACCCAACTTTGACTAGCCCAAGTTTAAAGCGAGAACCCAACGCTTCGTGTGCCTTGACTACGAGCTTACTCTTTTGAAGCCAGTCATTAGCGGTTGCTAATTGATCGAACTCATCACCGGAACCAACCACAACATAATTGGGGGTTTTCAAACCCCACTTTTGGAGTAGACCCATTCCCGGGCCTTCGAGTACTTTTGCCATAATTTTGCCCCTACATTTAAAAAGACAAGTCTAGAGTGGCACACGCCACGCGTGAAAATGAGGATTGTACGGAGATGGAAGAGGCTACGCAACCAATCAAAAGGCCCAATTTTCAGCCCTGAAGCCCTAGGAGAAAAGATGGATAAAAACGCTTCAGCAACGAATGAAATAACTAGGACTTTATAGAAAAAGTCTATATAAAACAGACTGTTGGGGGTTTTTGCTAAAAAAAGTCTTGAGTGGAGGTAAATACTCAAACAACATACAATTTCTAATGTAGAGAAAATAGAATATAGGCAATAATCGGGCAAACGAGGTTTTGCTATGCATCATAGAATACAGATGTTGGCACTAATATTAATGACAATGTTGATCAGTTCAATCCAGTTAGCGTCCTCAAGCCAGGAATCCATGAAACACGGAAAACTAGCACGTCCTGGGGTACCGCCATCAAATGAAAAAGACTGTCCTCCAACCCATCCAATCAAAGGAAACTTTACTACTTATTCTGGTGAACACTGCATCTACCACGGAAAACTAGCACGTCCTGGGGTACCGCCATCAAATGAAAAAGACTGTAGGAAACTTTACTACTTATTCTGGTGACTGCATCTACCATGTAGAAGGACAAAGGTATTACGAAAAAACTAAACCAGAACGATGTTACGCAACAAGGACAGAAGCCAATATCGACGGATGTCGGCCATCGAAAGTTTGAGGGAAGAAGAAGTGTTGACCTTCCTATTTAATCAACCCTTATCAATTATTCAAACGCTTCACAGACCGTGAAAACATTGGCAGCTCTTTAACTTTCAATGTTTTCAGAGCGCCGGGAGAGCTTATACATTACGGTGTGATTTAATATGTTCGAGAGCACAAGGCAATTAGCGGAACGTTACTTCTTTCGAATTCAGGGGGTTTGTCCACAAACGGCCTTCTTTACAATGCAGGAATTGAGAGTAAGACTGCGTCAGCTTCAGTTCAGCTACGAGCAAATAAAAAAAATTTCATTTCAACTTCTACCAAGCCCAACCATTGAAGGAGAGGACGACAAAAATGAGAACAAAATTTTGATTTTCTTTAGCAAAACACCTGCCGAAGAAGATCCGAATCGGATAGCAAACTTGTCTGTAAGCCTTGAAGATATACTGTCCATTTATCTTGAGCAGTTCTATTACAGCAGCCATAAGGTAATGGATCTAATTAATGACAGTAGAAATGATTTGAAGGGACTAAAACCGATCAAATCTCCTGGCATCACAGTCGTTCGAAATCGCCTAATCGAGCATACAAGAAAGAAAAATGGTAACCCACTCTATTCGCTTACGTTAAGTGTCTCTGGTCCTTCGTTCAGACGAATTCAGCAAGCAGAAATAAATTCTGAATCATTCGATCAAGGCTTATGGTCAAATGCGGAAGAACTACAACTTTCTCTTAATGATTCATTAAAAGCAGGAATTGTCCATCACGACGCCAAAAAATCAAATAAAGCAGACTGAAAATTGTGTAGATCTTTACTAAAGAAATTGACTAAAAGGAGCAAATCTTTTGTTAACTAATTATGATCGCGTCCCGCCTCTATCAATATGCACCCTTTGTTAGTAATTCGTTTGCCTTTTTTCAGCCTACCAAATCATAGTGCCTCCCAACCCTGTTACAATTCGTTACAACCCTTTACGATTGTGAGAAGATTGCTCAGCCCTTGAGTGATACCGTGAGTGATGAAAGCTCACTTTATAGCCGATTCAAGTAATTTCCGATGGTTGAGGCGGATGATTTCGCGAAGCTAGTCGGTCAGGATCATCTGGTACTTATTTGGATTCGCTATAAATCATCACAAACAGGAGGTGTCACATGACAAAGCAAGTACTTATTCTCAGCACGGTCGGGGTAGTGGTTCTTGGAGCAGCGTTTGCGTTCGGGGGATCACGAGACCATGATGGCTGGTGCGGTTCTCATGCAGGTAGCTTTAGTCCAGTCCATTGGGGAAAGCACCATGATGGCCAACATCGAGTGGACATCATTGCTGAGGTCCTAGATTTGGATGAGGCCCAAAAGGAAAAATTGCAGGCCGTCCATAGCACCATGAAGGAAGCTCGGCAATCATTTAGGGATGTCCGGCTACAAACCATTGATGAGGTGCTCGGTCTTATCACGAGTGAGACACTGGATCAGGGCCAAGTCCAACACATCGTGAAACGGCATCAAGCCCTGGTAAATGACTTCGCACCAAGAGTTACCGCGAAGATAGCTGAGTTTCACGCCGTACTCACTCCTGCTCAAAAGTCCAAGGCGGCTGAATTTATAGAAAAATGGAAAAGTCGTATGGAGCGTTGGAGTAAACACGAAGCCTAATCCAGGTAAAGACGGGGAAGGGATTATCCTTCCCCGTTACTTTTGTGTACTTAAGAACTCTATTTGAATTTCGGGAGGTTACATATACGATTTTCGTATTTTCATTGGAGAATAGCTTCTGATCCTCTCCTTTGTAAGGGGAGGCTAGGTGGGGTAGAGTCGCCAAAACAGAATATACGCTCGTGAACTTTTACGATAGACGTTCCGTGTTTCTACCTCCCCAATCCCCTACTTACAAATGAGGGGAATCGTTGAACCTTTTCATTATCTTTTTGCTGATACATTTATGCAAACGACCATTCTCATTATTGACGACGACCGCAAGCTCAACGAGTTACTGACGGATTATCTCGGGCAATTCAAAATGACAGTCTTAACCGCTGAACATCCTCGTGAAGGATTGAGTCTTCTACGTCAGCAATCACCCAACTTGGTCATCTTAGACCTGATGTTGCCAGAGCAGGATGGCTTCGCAGTTTGTCGAGAAATTCGAAAGGAAAGTTCGGTGCCGATTATCATGTTGACCGCTCGAGGAGACCTCCCCGATCGTGTCGCAGGTCTCGAACTCGGTGCCGATGATTACTTGGCCAAACCATTTGAACCACGGGAACTAGTTGCTCGAGTTCAGACAGTGCTACGGAGAGGAACAACATCTTCTGGCACTCATTTGGAACACGAACAACTGCAAGCAGAGTCGTTAATCGTGAACCTGAGAACACGAGCGACCTTACTAAATAGCCAGCCGCTCGATCTGACGACGATGGAGTTTGAAATCTTATTGCTGTTTCTGAAAAATCCTGGCTCGGTTCTAACCCGAGAAGAAATCATGGACCGTATTCGCGGGATTGACTGGGAGGCCTACAATCGATCCGTCGATGTCGGGGTAAGCCGGCTAAGGCAGAAATTGCATGATGATCCCAAACGACCGCAATACATCAAAACCATATGGGGCGCAGGCTATCAATTCTTACCGACGCCGCAAGCTGTAAGTACCGCATGATCATATGTCTAGGTCTATCCAAAAATCGAAATTCTCCCCAAGCCGTTCGATCTTCATCAAGTTATTTTTGATTTTCTTGGGTACGGCTCTAATCCTCGTGATCGTCATTCGTGGATTCTTTTTCCTCGCAATCGACCGTAATCATTCTTTCAAGTCCGATTTATTCAAAAACCTGACAAGATATTCGGTTCAATTAGTGAATGAAATTGGGACGCCACCAAACAAGCAACGCGCCAATGCCTTGACCAAAGAGTTAGGCTTGCAATTCCGCGTGAATTCTCCACAGGGATCTTGGACGACGGATCCTTCTCTCCCACCAATTGCATCCCTTAGATTTAATCGGGCGTTTTCTGATAAGACGGCACAGGCGGGACAATTCCGCCGACATCCTTTTGTGATTCTCAAACATGCGGACACGCAATATGCGATCTTTTTTCTCCACCGGCCCTTCGGTGAACTGCCTGCTTGGTCGTTTGCGCTTGTGGTCGGGTTGGTTGCCATTGTAATTGGGGGCAGTTATTTCGCTGTTCGCAGGCTTATTCGACCAGTCCATTGGCTGAACGAAGGGGTTAGGGAAATAGGAAAAGGGCGACTTGACTATCAAGTACCCGTCACTTCATCCGATGAGCTGGGTGATTTGAGCACCTCATTTAATGAGATGGCTAAACAGGTGCGTGAAATGATTCAGTCACGAGACCGACTGCTGCTGGATGTCAGCCATGAACTCCGGTCTCCACTAACTCGTATGAAAGTAGCAGCGGAATTTATTGAGAATGCTCCTGTAAAAGAGAAGATTCAAGAGGAGATTTATGGACTCGAGATGATGGTGACCGAACTCCTTGAGTCCGAGCGGCTCAAAAGCCCTGCTGGCAGTCTGACCCATACTGATACCGACTTAGTGGCTCTGGTTCAAGATGTGATCAAAACCTACCAAGCCCAAAGCCCTGGGGTTCAATTTACTTTCTTTCCCAAAAGTCTCCGTTTGTCATTAGACCATCAACGCGTTCGTGTGGCCATCCGAAATTTACTAGAAAACGCCTTAAAGTTTTCCCGTCCTGAATTCGGCCCCATCAAGGTTTCGATTGCTGATGCTGCTGACTCTGTTTCGATATCCGTTCAAGACTTCGGGTTAGGCATCCCTCCAGAAGACCAAACCAGAATTTTCGAGCCTTTTTACCGAGTCGATACATCACGAACACGCGACACTGGTGGCTATGGACTTGGCCTCAGCCTTGTGAAGAAAATTATGGCCGCCCATGGTGGGGATATTCGGATCTCAAGCGAAGTTGGAGGTGGGAGTACGTTTATTTTGGAATTCCCGCTAAAATACACGGAGGGTTAAAGAGATCCTAAAGAGTCTTACGTAATTTCTACTCGATTAGACTTCCAATATTTCTCTGACCAATAGGGATTATCGAGACTAGAGATCATCACCCCCTTACTCGCTGACACGTGGAGAAATTGACGATTGTCAAGATACATGCCCACATGACGCTTCATGGGACCTGTTTTAAAGAATACTAAATCACCAGCTTCAAGGTGCCATTGATCGACGACTCGCCCAATGGTTGATTGTAATTTTGTTGTCCTTGGAAGCGTGAGCCCGAATTTTTTCTGATACGTCACGTAAACAAATCCCGAACAATCAACCCCATTCTTACTTTGCCCACCAAGCTCGTATTGAACGGATTCCCAATCCTGAAATTGTGAATACAGCACCTTTTTTATTTTTGAAGTATTCGAATGCAGTATGCGTTTTTCTGATGTGTTACCCTGCTTGGACTCTACCTCGACAGCCGGGAGGGTATGGAAGCCTAAAAACAAAGTAGATATCAATAATAGCGGCAGGACTTTTATCATAAGCTTCGCTCAGAATGATTGCAGCTAAGCCAATGTACCGTGGCGTTAGGGCATTGGATGAAAAATAAAAAGACCTTACGATACTACGAACTCATGAACGATACAAGGCACTGAAACTTAGCATGTTAAGGTAGAATATCCCTTTTTCTCATGTTCAGTCTATTTAATACCTCATTCATAATCGAACAAATTATTACAAGTACTTGAATTTCAACAATTTTTATGAGCATTGCTCTTATTAAAGAGTAAATTATCCCCTGATGTCATTTCCCTCTGGGTCTATAGTCTCTCCTAGATCTCTAGGCCATTCGGTTTATTGCCCACCCCTAAAAATCTTTATAGAATAGCGGCTTCGACTAATCTGTTTTTATTTTTCCCAGCAAGCTTGATCGATAACATGTAACCCTTTAATGGAGTAATAACTATGGCTACACAACCTGATATCATTTACACAAAAGTCGATGAAGCGCCAGAATTGGCAAGCGGATCATTCCTACCTATTATCCAAGCCTTTGCCAGTACCGCAGGGGTGAATGTGGGCACCAAGGATATATCCTTGGCCGGTCGTATCATTTCGCAATTCCCAGAGAGGCTCAAACCAGAACAACAGCAACCTGATGACCTCGCACTTCTAGGTGAGATGGTCGAGACCCCCGATGCCAATGTCATCAAGCTGCCCAACATCAGTGCTTCCATTCCACAAATCCAGGCCTGCGTCAAAGAATTACAAGAGCAAGGCTATGATATTCCGGATTATCCTGAAGAACCCAAAAACGATGAAGAAAAGGCAATTCAAGCTAAATTCGATAAGGTCAAAGGAAGTGCGGTGAACCCGGTCTTGCGTCAAGGCAACTCGGATCGTCGGGCCTCGTCCTCCGTGAAACAATACGCCCAGAAGAATCCACACAAGATGGGTAAATGGACTAAAGACTCCAAAACTCACGTCGCCTCCATGTCCGGCGGGGACTTCTTTGAGAACGAAAAGTCCACGACGATTACCGAACAAACCGCTGGCAAGGGTCGCATTGAATTCGTCGGCGCCGATGGCAGCACCAAAGTGTTGAAAGACGACGTGACCTTGGATAATGGTGCCGTGGTAGATGCGACAAAGATGAGCGTAAAGGCGCTGCGTCAATTCTTTAGAGATCAAATCGCAGACGCTAAGAAAGATCCAGACGTGCTGTTTTCGCTTCATATGAAAGCCACAATGATGAAGGTTTCTGATCCTATCATCTTTGGCCATTGTGTCAGCGTCTACTATGAAGATGTGTTCAAAAAACATGAAAAAGTCTTTAACGAACTCGGTGTCAATCCCAACAACGGCATTGGGGACGTGTATGCCAAAATTGGCAAATTACCTCAGGCTCAACAAGACGAAATCAAAGACGACCTCCAAGCCGCACAGAAAAACGGGCCGACGTTGGCGATGGTGGATTCGGACAAAGGCATCACCAACCTTCACGTGCCGAGCGATATCATCATCGATGCCTCCATGGCCGCCGCGCTTCGCGTTGGAGGAAAAATGTGGGGACCGGACGGCAAAGAACACGATATGAAGGCCATGATCCCCGATCGAAGCTATGCGGGAATTTATCAAGCTGTCGTGGACTTTTGTCGCGAGAATGGAGAATTTGATCCTTCGACCATGGGCACTGTGCCAAACGTCGGACTAATGGCCCAAAAAGCTCAGGAATATGGATCACATGACAAGACATTCGAAGCGCCAGGTAACGGAATCATACGCTTGACGGATGGGTCTGGAAATCCCTTGCATGAAATCCCTGTAGAAACGGGGGACATCTTCCGTAGCTGCATCGTGAAAGACATTCCGATTCAAGACTGGGTGAAGCTGGCGGTGAATCGAGCCAGACTCTCTTCAACTCCCGTTGTGTTCTGGTTAAACAAAAACCGAGCACATGATGCCCAACTCATCGAAAAACTCAATCGCTATTTGAAGGATCATGATACGACTGGGCTTGATATCCAAGTCATGGCTCCGATTGATGCGATGAAACACTCCTTGAAACGCGCGAAAGAAGGTAAGGACACGATCGCGGCAACCGGTAATGTGCTTCGAGACTATCTCACCGACCTCTTTCCGATCTTAGAATTAGGTACCAGTGCCAAGATGCTTTCCATCGTACCGCTCATCAACGGCGGAGGATTGTTTGAGACTGGGGCAGGCGGTTCAGCACCAAAGCATGTACAACAGTTCGTCAAAGAAGGCCATCTCAGATGGGATTCTCTTGGTGAGTTTTTAGCGCTAGCTGAATCCTTTGCCCATCTCAGTCGGTACAAGAACAATAAGAAAGCACAGATCCTCGCTGAAACTCTCGATCGAGCAACTGGGAAGCTTATGGACAATCGAAAGGCTCCAGGTCGGGTGTTGGGCGAGTTAGACAATGCGGGAACCCATGTCTGGGAAGCATTATATTGGGCTCAGGAGTTGGCCAGTCAAAATGATGACCCAGAACTCAAGGCCAAGTTCGCTCCCCTTGCCAAAGATCTTGAGAGCAATGTTGACAAGATTCTGGAAGAGATGAAAGCCGTTAAAGGTAAACCCGTTGATATCGGTGGCTACTATCATCCCTGCCCAGACAAGGTGGCCGCTGGGATGCGGCCTAGTGCTACACTTAATAAGATTTTGGCAATACTGGGTTAATTAGCAAAAAATAAGATTCCAAACTACAAGAGCTCTGGAAAAGAAAATTTTCCAGAGCTCTTGTTTTATTAGATGACTCTTTTTCTTAGGATTTCACATCGACTACGAGACGCCCTCTGACCTTTCTTTCAAGTTGTGCATGAGTCTCGTCTACGACTTTCGCAAGTAGCACAGTAGTTTTTATCATAAAACAAACAACTTGACCCCCTAATGGTAAGGCAAGATCCCAAAATACGATTCCATGGCTTACCCTTCGTCGAATGATGTTAGCCATCACCTTAGTATTATCGCCATGTTCGGTAGATGTGCTCAAAAAAGGTCTTAATTCTTTCTAAGGTATTTGGGTCCATTTCCGTGGGGGCATCCTTCTAGTGGCAAGTAGTCGTGAATGTGTTCATGGGAAAGAGTAAGGTTTTCAGCTGATCTCTTTTGTTGGAAACGTTGCATGCATTTTTTTCTACAATCATGCTCAGGAACGTTTCACAATGATCAGAGGTGACTCATCATTAAGAAGATGGGCTGTTGATTCTTGAGATGACCATTTTTGTAATGCAGCGAACCGGTACCCAGCGTACATAAGAAGAGCCAACGCGACTAACATTTCCCGATATTCGTTCATACCCCATAAGAACTCTTGATAGAATCGATCATGAGGTTCTATCCAAGGAATATCAACTTCTCTGTACCAGAGAGGTGAGAATTCTCGATAGATGCCTTTGAGCTCACGAAAAATAATAGCGAGGCTTATGGCGGAAATTACCGGGCCCTCAGGAACAACTGGTTCTAACCCTACGGGCAGCTTGAGCACGTCTCGAAATTTCCAAGATAATGGGAAAAGAAAAAAGAAACAAAGAACGAATAGCGCTGCTAATTGATGAACAGGGAAACGAGAGTTATGTAGATTAGTTTCACTGGAGAAATTCTCTTTCCACCATGTGGGGGTTGTCCATTGAAGATAGCTCTGCCCCCAACTGATTTCCTCCCCGGCAAAGAACAGGGCGGCCATGGCAATAACGCCAACAAGGCCGGCTGCCCAATAATTAGTCTTTCTCCAAAATTTCCAAGTTGCAAGGAGCAAGAGACCGCCAGCCATACCGGCAGCGAGAAACGTCAAAATTTCGACTAACTGCAATTCTCGCTCTTGGATTTGAAAAATATACCTTACAAAAAAATGGGGGGCAATGGCATACGTGCATATCAGGGCAAGGAGCAGGAGAAAAGGCCAGGCATAGGCTAAGAATTTATTGAAGCTCAACACGGTACTTTCATTTTTGTGGATTTTCCTTAGGGAGGTAGGGCTCCATGAAAACATAGCCAATAGGATTTATCGAACCCAAGAGATTTTCTTTGCCTCGAAAGAGTTTGTAATTGAGAATATGGCATTTGCTAGAGATTAAGAAAAATCTACAGAAACTCAAATGATAAATCTATGTTGTTCCTTGTAGGCCAGAAGTTGGAGGAGTCATTTGCTCTTTGCATTGAGCGCAATCAACGATGTTCTCCATAAGGCCCGTGTTTTTTGTATTGCGGGTGGCTTGGGGATAAGGGGTTTGCCATCTTCGTCGCACATGAGTTCTTGCATCTCTTCTAAAATTTCACTCATTTTCGAAAAACTCATCATCTGATTTTTTGTTAAAGGGTCAGGTTGCTTGTTTAAATTAAGATGGCGTCATAGTATAAACTATAAAATCCCATGCCTAGATCTACCCGAATAGAATATGATGATGCGTATTATCATGTCATGAATCGGGGGTGAGTCTATCAGACAGTATGTTCAGGTTTTTCTGAGAGAACTTTCTCTAGAGCAACACTCAGGTCATGTATTAACACCGGTTTTGTCAAAAATGCCCGAATTCCCAGCTGAATGGCTTTTTCGGGGTTTATGATGTGGCTGAAGCCCGTACAGAGAATGATGGGAAGATCCGGTCGTATGAGCAAGAGATGGCTGGCTAACTTTTCTCCCGTTAAATTTGGCATGGTCTGATCGGTAATCACCACATCAAACCGGGACGGAGCAGCCTGAAACACCTTCAAGGCTTTCTTACTATTGTGTTGCACAACGACTTCATATCCCAACTTCGTTAAAAGCTTTTCCACCGCTTCAGCCAGTATCTCTTCATCCTCTACCAAAAGGACACAGCCTTTCCCTTGTCGAACGGATGATTCTTCCGTAGAGATCACAGGTATAGATTCTTGAGCTTGCGGCAGATAGATCGTAAAGGTTGTCCCTTGCCCTGCAATACTCTCGACTGCAATGGCGCCCTTGCAACTGGTGATGATTCCGTGAACAACAGACAATCCCATACCAGTGCCCTCACCCACATCCTTCGTGGTAAAGAAAGGCTCAAAAATTCGTTTGACAACTTTGGGGGACATCCCGCGACCCGTATCACGGATAGTGAGTTGTACGTGGGGCCCGGGACGAAGATTCGTATGCAGAGAAGCCAATTCCTCCGTAATGTCCACAGGCTTGAGTTTCACCTCTAGAATCCCCCCTTTCTCCCGCATCGCATATTCGGCGTTGGTACAGAGGTTCACCAGCACTTGGTGCATCTGCGTGGGATCGGCCAAGACGTTATCCGATATCGTGGCGAGATAGGAACGAATCTGAATAGTTTTCGGTAAAGTCGCCCGCAAGAGTTGAAGTGTTTCCTTCACCACCAAATGCAGACGAATAGAACGAGACTCGGGTTCTTCCTGACGGCTAAACGCGAGGATTTGTTGGACGAGCTCCTTCGCCCGCTGTGCCGCCGTCGTAACTTTCTCTAAATGACGTCGCTCCTCGCTATGACTTGGTAGTTTAATAAGGGCTAAATCCGTGTACCCAAAAATTGACCCCAGAATATTGTTAAAATCGTGAGCAATTCCACCAGCCAGCGTTCCGATCGCCTCCATTTTTTGCATTTGCAAAACCTTCAGCTCACTTTGCCGAAGTGCCTCCTCAGCCCGTCTACGATCAGTGACGTCAAAGGCTACGCCCGTCACGCGTCGCGGTTGATTGTGTTCGTCCGATAATACTTGCCCACGACCAGCTATCCGAGCTTCATAATTTGTTGTGTCCTGCTTACGGATACGAATTTCGAAGTCTGAAGATCCTCCTCGTGCAATGGACTCTCGTATGGTGTGCATGACATTTTCCACATCATCAGGGTGAATGTACTGTTTAAAGGATTCAAACGTGCCACCAAAGGTGCCTGGCTTTAGACCAAAAATGGCCTCTAGTTCGGGAGACCAAAACATCACGTTAGTTTGAATATCATAGTCAAAGGTCCCCATTCTGCCAGCATGTAGTGCAAGTCTAAACCGCTCTTCACTTTCTCGTAATGACTCTTCTACCTTTTTTCGCTCTATGGTATCGAGAAGAAGTTCCTCATTAACCTTTGTGAGTTCCACCGTTCGTTCACGGACCCGGGTTTCCAAAACTTCCTTACTCCTGCGTAATTCTTGCGTTGTGCGTTTAAGTTGAGAGATATCAACGGCAACATACACAATTCCTAAGGTTGTGCGCGTGACATCAGTAACCGCGGCAGCCGACACACTGACATTAATAGAACTCCCGTTTTTACGAAACCAGTGGGTTTCCTCATCTTGAACTGCCCAGTTTTTAGAAACCTTGTTCAAGTGAAATTCAAGACGAGAAGGTGAGGCTTGCACCACCGAAATAGACTTTTCAAGAAGTTCAGATTCTCGATAACCTAGCAACAAGCAGGTCGCTCGATTGGTGAGCCGAATCACACCCTCCAGATCAACGACAAGAACAGCCCCTTGCATGGTGTCAAGAATTCGCTCTGCCGTAAATGCTGGGGTTAGATCTACCAAGCGGTATCGCCAGATAGTCACAGCTGATATAAGGGTAAACATACAAATCGGAAAATACCCAAACGGGTACACAGCAATCCCAAACTTTGCTAAAAAGTCAACTGAACCCAGATTGGCAATACCAAACCCGACTAAAAACCACTTGATCCTCCGCTCGCGGGATTCCATATTCTTCTGTTTATATTCAGAGTGAAAGTGCCACAAGCCCACAATCATCATAGTGGAAAATTGGATCGCGAAGGGTATCCCCAGCCATCCATATTCCGGATAAAATCCCCACCAGTACTGGTTTATTCCAGCAATCATTGAATCTGTTAAGAGTGTTCCGAAGAAAAAGAACGAACCGAGTAACCAGTTGGCCCATACCAGCCTTTTCCATTGTTCGCTGATTCTGAGAATCGCCACTATAAATTGGTAAATTGCTGCCGGGATCCAGGGAATGCCAAGATACGCCAACTGTACCCACCATAACGCTACCGCTTCCGACTGGGCGCAATACAACCATGTGAAGGCAAAGAACCACAGAATAAAGGGCAAGCCCATCACAAAAAACAACCAGCTTACCGTTGATCCACGTTCACGGATTAAAACAGCCACGCACACGAAAAGAATGACAGCAGTCGTTAAAAGTGTGGGGAACGCAGAGATGCTAAAAGCATAGTTGGCGGAATTGAATACTTGGTCAAACATTAGAGGTTTTATGAATTTACGATGAAGTTCACTGAGCGCTGTCCACTTACTAAAGATGCACGTTTGATCTGTTTCAATGTTCGCTCTTCCTAAACTTACCAAAAAGTTCTTTAAGAATCAGACTCAATTCTACCATTATCTTGATGTAAAAGAAGGGGAACGGACCCAGAGCTTACAGCTAGGTTTCTCCACGTAAAATTTTGACCTTGACTCCTTAGGTTTCCTCCACCTAGTTTTTGGACTAAGACATTGTTCATGATTAAACAGCGCATCAATTGTTTCAGGCAACGCAAGGAACGGATAACGGCCTAGACTTCCTTCTCAAAACCGACTACAGTTACTTTTGTGCTTAGAATATGGGCAGCACTGGTAAAGTTTCATGAAAGAGATCATCAAAACGAGTCTGTGGATAATGTTGGGAATCCTTTTTCTTGTTGCCGGAGGATCCAAACTATGGGAGCCTGCTACTCATGCAGAGAGGTTTGCGCATTGGGGCTATCCCCTCTGGTTTGTCTATGTGACGGGACTGATTGAGGTGTTGGGTGGGATAGGGTTGTTTATTCCAGCTGGAAGGTTTGTTGGGGTCATTCTTTTGAGCGTGACCATGATCGGAGCAACGATAACTCACCTTCGAGCTGGAGAAATGGGAGCATTTCCCGTTCCTTTAGTTCTGCTTATTGGGTTACTCACCCTCGCATGGACGATGAAACACCCGAATAATCCCGACTCTGCTTCTCATTCATCTTAAACGTATGATCACAAGACCTGTCGCCATTTTATGATGACAAACGGTTTACTACGAATCGCAGACTTGATCGCACAGCTATCATACGCAACATTGAGCGATCCACCGACATCAATAAATTCGTTTGCCCAGACCCCTCCCTCGATCTGAATAGGTCCAGTAGACCCATTTACATTGATTCTTCCTGAACTGATGATGAGCCCTTGCCACTGAAAAGGCCCCTCTACGGTAATATCTCCTTGCACAAGCAGGATTCCATATCCTGTCGCTTCTCGAATTGATAGACCGCCTGGAATAGGCGATGAATCAACATAGACAGTCATGGGATCGGACGGCTTTCCCCACTGCCTGGCTGCCTGATGGGTCGTTACGAGTACCGATTCACGTTTTAATGACTCAACCACTCTATGCAAAGGAATTTCTAACGGTCCTTGTTGAGGGTGTGAAGACACACCACTAAACGACGCAGTACCGGAAATGAGCGAGGAGTCATTGGTATAAATAGGAGGTTTAGGTGAGCGAGATCCACATAGATCGACTCCGCTTATGGCATTCAATGGCCCCGTCAACGACACACCGGCTGTTGCATAGATGGCTCCAAGAACGTGAGGCGCTGGCGGAGGAGCGACATCCACTTCAATCGTTGCTGGGCCGCCTTTTAGATTTGCCGAAGCGACAATTCGTTCGACCGGGAAGAATCCTTCTGTTGGTCTATTATTCGTAATTTCTGCTGGCACCAATGAATCTGCAGATGGATAGCCATACACAATGACTTGGCCAGGATTCGCTCGAGTATGTTTTCTCGGATTCCCATCACGATCTAAATAATGTGGCGTTGAAGGTCGATGGCCTTCTCGCTCCGCATCATATTCGGTCTTATGTTTAATTTTAACCCAATAGGGTAGATCGACCTGCAGACTATTGGATGTCACTACCAGATTAGTTTGATTGCCTACTATTGGAAAGTAATTCGTATATCGCTTGTCATACGTCGGATCATCTGTTGGTCGCCAATTGGTCGATGTCAGAATGTATGTCGACCACCTGGCATCATAACTTTTTATCGGATCCTCGATTAGCCTTGCATTGCTAATCATGTTACCTCGCAATCGCGCTCGCCCCTCAGCAATTCCGGCCTCTGCAAGATAGAAGGCTTCAACCCCACGCCGATAATTTCCACTAATTGCAATCTCCGTTGATGTCGCGGTCAGCACTGTGGCTCCAATAACACTCAAGACAGCCATCAGAATAAGTGCAGCAACTAAGGCGATGCCCTGCGTATTGTAAGTGTTGTCATTCATGAAGAGTCGTGTTGTTCTACTGATTGAACAAACCCAAATTTATTGGAGTAATTCGAGACTGTAAGGTTATCGTACGGTAGCCTCCATTCAGTGGATAATGAGGATCAAGCCTTTTCGCACGTGCTGTAATGCTGAGTTCTATTTGTCGAATCTGCTTTGAATCTGTTGTTGGTTGCCCATAATGATTAAAATATTTAATGGAAAATGTCTCGATATGTTCGGCAAGCGGTTGCCGCCCACCTCCTGTGTCTCGGCGCAATGTGAATGTGGCTGGATCGTGTGAAAACCTAATGGATTCATTCGAATCCGTTGGAGCTCCATTTCCATTGAGATCCGCTTTAACAACCAGATGAGTCGAATGATAGGTAATACCATCAAAATCATTCAGGAGATTTTTGTCTTGATTCACATGTTGTGGGTCATAGCCAGCCATCCTTAGTTCACGAATTATCAAGTCCATGGCTACTCGTGCATGTTGTTGCATATCAAGTTGATCTTCTCTCACAACTTGGCCCTGTACTTGGCTAAGATAAATTCCGTAGATCCCACCTACGGTCACGACAGTTAATGCTAAGGCAATCAAGACTTCGACCAACGTGAAGCCTTGCTCCTGCGTCACTTTTATCTTCATCACCCTATTCAGCCAAAATGGTAGAAAGCAAAGTCGAATGAGAGTTAGCATCCCATGTCACTTTGACGACGACTGTTTGTAGGCCACTCGCCGGCGTATTCGCTTTCGTAATCACAGTTCGTTCGAATTGTGGCAAATCATCTATTGATCCATATGGTTCCAACTCTGTCACAACTCCGGACAAAGACGGTCGATATCCAACTCGACGTATGTCTTCCAGCTTATCTTGAGCAAGGGTCACTGCAATTGTCATTTTTTTACTAAAAGCTGTCCCATTGATTGATATGGTAGAAAAGCCTGCAATTCCCAAAATCACCACAGACACCAATACCATGGCAATCAAGACTTCCAATAAGCTGCTTCCTTGGTTACCGCGTACTACAGAAATAGCAAAACCATAGCTCATGGAAGGATTTTCGTTCATGATTTTATTGTGACCCGACCAGTAATTCCGACTGTCACGACTCTAGAGCCGGCCGAATTGGACAACGTGATGGTTGCGAGATTAGAAGCAGTCCCACGTGGATGAAAAATCGGGTGATTAGTCGTCGTGAGTTGGACATCTTTATAATCTGTGCGGATATCGCGAATGATGATGTCCTCAGTCAGGTCTGGCCTCCCATCATTGTTATCATCATCCAAAATTGAATAACGGTAGGCATCTAAAAATGTGATGCGGTGTTTGTTCCCTTCTATGGCAGCCTGTGATTTCGCTGCCATACAGTCAGAAACTACTTGTCTAACGGCCCCATTCAATCGCCATTTGGGTATTTGAGAAACAAGCCAAGATTGGCTGAACAGAAAAACAATTGCCAAAATTCCTAAAACGGTCACCAGCTCGATAATACTGTATCCTTCCTGAGGTTTCTTATTCATCACACTACAGTTCATCGAAATCGTCCAAAATACCAGTCTAGTAAGTCCGTCCCCCAAAATAGGGAAATGGCAGCGCCTAATGCTAGGTAAGGACCAAACGGAATATACTGTCCTCTTTTCAAAACCTTAAACGCCAAGAGGAGAATTCCCAATACCGCTCCAACTATCGATGCCAACATGAGCGTGGATAAGGCTGCTTGCCAACCAAGAAACGCCCCGACCATCGCTAAAAATTTAATATCTCCACCACCTAGCCCTTCCTTGCCGAATAAGAAGGGACTAATCCAGGCCATGAACAACAGCACACCGCCACCAATCAGGACCCCTAATAGAGAATTCATAAATCCAGTTGGTAGCACAGTTGATGACGCTAGAATCCCAAGAATGATCCCCGGTAAAGAAATCACATCCGGAATAATCTGATGATCCCAATCGATCCATGTGATCGTTAAAAGGGCAGAAAAAAAGATTGCATAGATGACCGAATCCCATTCCCACCCAAAGCGCCAAAGAATCAAGATATAACCAAGACCATTAGACAGTTCTATCATTGGGTATCGAGGAAGAATTGATGCCTGACAATGTCGGCAACGCCCTCGCAAGAGGAGAAAACTCAAAACAGGAATATTGTCATACCAACTAATGGTCTGATTACAATGTACGCAGGCAGAACGTGGAAACACAATGGAGCGTTCTTGGGGCACACGATGGATACAGACCGTTAAAAAGCTCCCGATGATTATCCCCACAATAAATACCGATCCATACTCTACGAGTAGCGGCATCATCGACATCTCCTATTCACTTAGGCTATTAGTCGAATCTACGTAAAATCCTTAGTTTACTTTCAGAAAGTGGCCTGTTACGATCCCCTACTTAGTTGAACGGTAGTAATTTTTTTGAGTCATTATTTTTGAGTCATTAAATGGTAGGTCGACCTAACGTGAAAAAGCGTGAATTTCCGCCAGTCAAACGAAAACGGCCTGAAGCATTAACGGATCGGGAGCAAGAAATTCTTCAGCTTATTTGGTCGGGACTCAAGAATAAGGAGATCGCTCAACGACTCAAAATCAGTGTCAAGACAGTTGAAGCTCATCGAGCTAATATGATGAAAAAAGTTCGCGTGTCGAATGCTGCTCAACTGCTCAATGCTGCAATTCAAGAAGGTCTTATCCAAGTCAAATAAAGCTTTCTGATCTCCCAACAGCCTCACGTCTCTGGCGCATCGCTTCAAACAGCACAATCCCGACACTGACTGAAAGATTGAGCGAATCAATCTTTCCCCCCATCGGAATGTTGACTCGAGAGTCACATTTTTTCAACACACCCGGACGAATCCCTTGTCCTTCTGCACCAAAGACTAAGGCCGTAGGGCTGACAAGATCCAATGAGGTATAGGAAGTTACGGCTGATGGATCAAGAGCACAGGTCATCACATTGGCCGACTGAAGCTTTTCTAACAATCGGTTGGTATTGCCAGCTCTTGCCACGTGAACATATTCGATGGCCCCTGCTGAAGCCCGTGCGACTCCACCAGTCAAGCCAACCGATCGATGTTTTGGAATAAAGATGCCCTGAACCCCTGCCGCATCAGCTGTTCGCAAAATGGCCCCAAAATTTTGAGGGTCTTGTATGTGATCAAGAACAATGACTAAGGTGGAAATATTATGCTGTGTAACTTTGTTCAACAGCTCATCTTCATCGACATACGACTTCGCGGCGACCAACCCAACAATGCCTTGGTGATTTCTTCCTGGAACAAGCTGATTTATTCGTATACGAGGCTCAATCGAAATGGGGACACCTTGAGATCTGGCCAGACGGACGACCTCAGCAAACTGGGCATCCTGATGAATGACATGGAGACGTAACAAGGAACGAGACCCTGCTCGAAGAATCTCTCGAACAGTATGGAGACCATAGACAAACTCTTGGCCGTTATCGTTTCCAACGGGTGGTGCCGTCTGGTCGGTCCTCGAGGATGATGCCTTTTTCCGCCAGGTCTTGGCGAATTTTGTCTGCCGTGGCAAAGTCTTTCCTTTTTCGAGCTTGTAGACGATTATCGATTTGTTGTTGGATGTTCACTTGCTCGTCCACTATGAAGACTCTAGGGTTGAATTCCCAATCTTTTACTGCAAGTTGAAAAAGGCCAAGTGGCTCTCCCATTTTTCGAATATTTTCTTTAGCTCTATTTCTAGCATGTTCAGTTAATCCCATGGACAATAATTTGTTGATACTCCCTCGTAACCGTTGAAACTCTGCCAAAGCTCTTGGAGTATTGAGATCATCGTCCATTGATTGCCCAAATTGGTTTTTAAACTCAGAAAGCAATCTTTCAAGATGACTATCGTTTTCTCTTTGGCCTTCCTTCAAAGGATCTTCCAAAGATTCAAACAGACGATAAATATTATCCAAGGCAGCTTTGGCCTCATCTAGGGCTTTGTTCGAAAAATTGAGGTCGCTGCGATAGTGGGTCGAAAGAAGAAAATATCTGAGAACTTCTGCGGTAATTTCATCGTTTTTTTCTTTGCTATCTGACTTTCTTTTCCATGGAGACTTCTCGAAAATTTCTTGGATGGTGAAGAAGTTGCCTAAGGACTTTGACATTTTTTCTTCATCAATTGTGACAAATCCATTGTGAACCCAATACTGAGCAAACTCTTGATCGGTAAACGCACAGGCTTGCGCGATTTCATTTTCGTGATGTGGGAATACCAGGTCTTTACCGCCTCCGTGAATATCAAATGTCTTGCCGAGATGTTTAATTGACATCGCTGAGCATTCAATATGCCATCCTGGTCGCCCTGATCCCCAAGAACTCTCCCACCCCGGCTCTCCTGGCTTAGCTCCTTTCCACAAGGCAAAATCCATCGGATCTTTTTTGCGTTCATCGACTTCCACACGCGCACCTGCCAACATTTCTTCTTTTTTACGTCCCGAGAGTCGTCCATAGGCTTGATAGGCACTCACTTCGTAGTACACGTCTCCGTCAACCTGATAGGCATATCCCTTCTCTATCAGTCCAGCAATCATTTCAATGATTTCCTGCATGTGCTCGGTTGCACGAGGCTCCACGTCAGGAATCGTAATGCGTAGACGATTCATATCACGATAATAGGCGTCAATGTACTTTTTGACGATCTCTGTCCAAGGCACTTTTTCTTCCTGTGCCCTCTTCAAAATTTTGTCATCAACATCCGTGAAGTTTCGCACATAGGTGACAGTATATCCTTTGAACCGGAGGTACCGACACAACAGATCAAAGACTACGGCACTTCGCGCGTGCCCTAAATGACAATCGTCATAGACCGTCACTCCGCAGACATACATTCGCACGTGATTAGGCTCAATTGGCCTAAACAGTTCTTTTTTCTTGGACAGCGTATTAAAAATGTTCATGAAGTTGTCGATAGTTTCATTCTATCCGATACAAGTGATTGTCAAGCCTTCCTGTTAGAAATGTGTCAACGATATACGATTGACTCCAAACTCAATTTATTCGGTAATTCCGGGAATCCATCATCTAGAATAATAGCTTCACTAGGACAAACCCGCCAATGAGCAAGACTAAAAATACGATGGAAAAAAAATCAAAATACTTTTCGAGAATCTGTTTTACTGATGAACCGAAGATTTTCAGCGCACCGCCAATTAAGAAAAACCTGAGACCTCGACTCAAGATAGAAGCCACCACAAAGGTCGCAAAATTAATTTGTGTAGCCCCAGCGGCAATGGTAAACACTTTATAGGGAATAGGCGAGAACCCTGCTGCGAAGACCGCCAAAAATGCATTGTCTTGATACAAGATTGAAACCTTTTCAAATATTTCTGGAGTGAAGCCCGGCACATAAGCATAAAACCACCCGGAAAGTACAGCCCACATTCCCACTCCTAGAGCATATCCAAACATCCCTCCTATGATAGATCCTGCGAGACATATTCCCGCAAAACCTAAGGCTCGAGATGGGGCTCCGACTCCCATTGCAATAAGAAGTACATCTGGGGGAATGGGGAAAAATGATGATTCTGCAAAAGCAATAAGTAGCAGCGCCACCTTCGCGTGGGGGGTCTCTGCCCAATTGACCACCCAGTCGTAGAGCGCTCGAAAAATGGTTCCTGGATGATATTTAGAACGTTGAGAAGGAGTCTCAGAAAGAATAGGCGACATTGATGTATGAGTCTTTTTTACACGTATAATACGGGAACGGATTCAGAGAGACGACTAGACAAGCAGCCTCCGTCTGAGCACTAGTATTAGTATAGTGTAGATTTTTCCTAAGTGCTGCTGTGCGTGGATCTTTTTTTATTCTTTTGAACAACTTTCTTTCCTGCCATCTTTCCTTCACGATTCAGAGACGGTTCCCACTGACGCAAGAGCTTTAGCGCTTTGTATTGGGTCATATCAAGGTGAAGGGGGGTAATAGAAATCATTCGGTTAGAGATGGCTTCAAAGTCTGAAGGTTTTTGTCTCTGCCAGGAAATTTTTTCGCCTGCAATCCAGTAATAGTGTCCTCCTCGTGGATCAATCTTCTCAATAATTGGATTCTTATATTTCCGCCTGCTCAGCGACGTGAACTTCACACTATGAATTTGATTAAAAGGACAGTTAGGAACATTCACGTTGAGGAATGTATCCTGAGGAAGGCCATGTTTAAGAACCATTCTTGCCAGTTTGAGCGTATAGCCGGCCGCAACTCGATATCGACATGATTCCTGATCGTCTTGGGATACGGCAATAGAGGGTATACCGTGAAGAAGCCCTTCCATCGCTCCCGATACTGTTCCTGAATTAGTCACATCATCCCCTAAATTTAATCCCTTGTTAATACCAGACACGATTAAGTCCGGGGGGTGTTCTTCGAGTAGTTTCCCTAAACCAAGATTTATACAATCTGTGGGAGTTCCATTAACCGCAAACCAACCTTTTCGTACAGCGTGAAGGCGAAGTGGTTTGTGGAGCGTCATCGCTCGCCCTACAGCACTTTGTGGTCGATCAGGGGCCACCACCCACACTTCACCTAATTCTTTCATTGCTAAGGCTAAGATCTTAAGACCAGGCGCTGCGATACCATCATCGTTCGTCAATAAAACGTTTGCAATCTTTTTCATTAGATGTTTGGACGACTGCGTTTGCTGGCGACCATTCCCAAGATTTCTGAAAATCTCGGTGATAACTTTCATTCCTTTTTAGAGAGCACAAAAAAACCCGTCTCAAGCTTGAGACGGGTTTTTATTGGGCTTCCTAATATCGTAAGGGCAGAAAAGTAAGAAATTCTTGTTAAATATTTTGCATAAAATGAGTAACGGCATCAGGATCAACCTTACCCATAATTGCTGATGAAGGAACGGTGTGGGATTTTTTCCCAGTAAGTCCACATTCCACTTCATCGACGATCATTTCAACAGGCATTGACATTCCACCATACACATGAGGTCCAGCGACTATTTTCGCATTGGAATAGCCATAAATCGCCGTCGCGACGTCCTTGGCAAGCCAGCCGACAAAATTAAATTCTGGTACCACAATAAGCTTAGCCTTTGCACAAAGTTTGCGAAGTTCCGCAGTTGGAAATGGGCGTAAGGACTTTATTTTTATCAATCCAGCCCTAATTCCCTTGGCAGTGCATTCACGAACAGCTTCTCGACATTGGGCTGCTGCACTTCCGGAAGCAATGAGCAAGACTTCTGCTTCATCTACACCCTGCGCTTCAATGAGTCCGTCCATGTATTGATCAATATACTTTCGAGAACGCTCAACGGCAGCCCATACTTCTTGTTGCCATACCGCATGAATGTTGTAAGCCATAAAATTTGACTTTTGAACCGGAGCATCTCGTGATAATCTAGCGGGAGGATTCTCCGCATCTAATACCGGAACCGCCCCTCTCCAAGCTTCACGCTCTGGTAACTTATATTTCCGATCCGGCATGGCACAATAGCCTCGCGCGTGCGTAACAAAGAAACCGTCACAACAAACCCCAACTGGAAGGGTGACATCATTTTTTTCACTAATGATAAACCCTTTCATGATGTAGTCGAATAGATCTTGTTGATTTTCTGCATGGAAGACAATCATCCCGCATTGCAAAAGATAGGCTATTTCAATGTTATCCGGTTGAATGGCTAGTGGAGCATTCACCACTCGACAGGTGAACATCGCGACAGCTGGTAGACGATGCCCAGGCCATGAGGCAATGGGTTCGATTCCACGAAGGGTTCCAGGACCTGCAGTTGCAGTAAAACATCTCACACCAGCCCGTGAGCCACCCGCAATGGCAGACATGACTCCATATTCTTCTTCGCCCCGATAATACTCTTTGACATATCCTTCACCATATAACACACCAATAAGCTGCATCGTCTCACTTTGAGGGGTAATCGGATAGGCAATGGAAAGATCAACATTTGAACGACGCACGGCTTCTTTGGCAGCTTCACTTCCTGTAATAAACTCTCTTTCCCGTGGTGCCTCGTTAAACATAAATTCAGGGGAGACAACTTTCTGTCTCTTGGCCTCAGCATGTGGATCTTTTTTCCCGCCTTGAGATGAAGGAGGCGGTGCTGCTGCCGTGATGGGATCGCCTTGCGGATTCGTTTTGACTTCAGATTCCAATGCTTCACTCATGGCATCACCCCTCTATGTGAATTGATTACTCGTATCATCATGTTAATTCTCATGAAATCGTTACCACCGCCTTCTGAATAGCTTTCCTCCACTTGCGTTGTTACCCCTCACGCTGCATGTCTTCTGGTCGATGACCAAAAGCCGCTGCGCTAGCCCCACCAGATTCACCTAAAGGAATGTCTAGTGGATTCGTGTGAGATTTTCCTCCGTGAACCTGAGACTGCAACCCAGTAAACCGAACGTTTTCGCCATTCTCTGGCAATTTAATCCCCATTTCCTCGCGAACGCGCTTGAACACTTGAGCCGCCCTCCGAATCTTTGCTGCATCCGAGTCCCGTATCGTAAACATCGCGTCCTCATGACCCTGCTCTGCACAAATCGCTGAGGTCCAACAATTAGTACCTGCACGAATCATTTTAAGCGTCAAATTTGCGTAATGACAATGGACTCCAATAAAAATACAGGCTTCAATCTTATTGCCCCAAATCGTGAGATTAGGATGATTCGGATTGATCATTTCTTCTGGTTCAATTTTCGGGTATTTAGGGCGATAGTCTGGCATTGGAATGATTAGGACATCTGGCAACTGAGCGGCAAGTTCTAACACAGCCCTTGCCTTTTCTGCGGCATGATCATTCCAGTTCCATAGCACGAGAGGGCCTGGGAAAATCGTGGCGTTTTTTCTGGTGAGCATTGTCCTTGCCATTTCTTCCATCGCAATTTCTTCTTGAACGACATGGCCAAATCTAAGGCCATACCCCGTTTTTGGTGGAAGAACACCTAACTCCGCTGCCGAAGGAGGATGAAACCCTGCCGGGCCCGGCTCAACAATTCTTTCTTCTGTGTCTTGAGTTGCTTCCACTTGCTTACCCCATTCAAGCGTTATAAATGATCTCTATACGTCCAGTTAAAAGAGTGGTATCGATTGATTACCCTCTAACGGGATTAGCTAACTTTGCTGTCGTATTCTTCTCAGCATACGTGACATTCTCAGTCAGCGCAGCATCACCTACTTGGTCAATCATTTCCATTTTAATAGCGTTATGCTTTGCCATATTGTCACAAACCCAGACACACTGCGCGCATCCTTTACATCGATCAACCGCAACATAGGCCGCCCCATATTTCAGACCCTTCTCTTTTCCTGCTTCGTTATTGTAGAGAATGGTGTTGGCTTCTGGACAATATTGCGTACATAACTTACAACTCGTTGATGCACAAATTTCGGTATCGATATGGGCTATTAAATACATTGAACCCTCATATATTCTTTAAGATAAATATTTATGCTGTAGCCGCGGCCCTGGCCTCTGCTGCTTGGACATCCCAGCCATGTTCAACAGCATAATCCCATGCCGCTTTGACGACTGCTAGATTCTTGTCAATAAGCTCTTGCTTTTTCTTGAACTTCCTCTCAACGACACTGTCTAATGCTGCGGTTCCTCCAGATACTACGAATCCTTTTCCAAGGAATCGGTCTTTCACGGCTGTTTCTAATGCTTCCATATTACTCAAACCGGTAATGGCACCAATGGCTCCACACATTGCCATATTTGTGGCAAGATCAATCCCCGCCACGTCAAGGGACAATGTTGTAGCTGGAATATAGTAAATCTTCGCATTGAGTTCTTGCAGCTCACGCTCTTGGTCGGGCTCTAGTTTCATAGGCGTGTCATGATTGATTAAAGCAACTCCGTTCTTTTTCAATCCGAAATAGAACGGATTCGTGTAACTCTTCCCATGAGTGATCACTTGAGGATGGAAGATCATAATAATATGGGGGAATGTAATCTCCCCAATTTCATAGATCGGCTCATCCGAGACTCGAACATAGCTTTCCACTGGCGCCATGCGTTTTTCCGAACCATAAAATGGGACGATCGTGCTCTCCCCGCCTGCATTGATGACCGCAGTACTAAAAATGTGAGAGGCAGTCACCACCCCCTGCCCTCCGACACCTGCCATGCGAATATTGTATCGAACAGACATCTTGTTGCCTCCTCTTCCTTAATTTGAGTCCGATCAAGAAACGTAGAAGTACTCTCACACGAAATAATTTTTGCTCTCAACTAGCCTTAACTCTTCGTTACGGCAGCAGCAGGCTTCGGAAGATATTCTTTGTACCCATACAACTGGCCGAGATATTCTTTTGCTTCATCAGTAATATATTCCGAAAACTTATATCTATCGTTTTCAACATCTTTCGCATCTTCCATGACTTTATCAGTTGGAATCGCGTATTCGATGTTACACGATGTATATGCCTGGATGTAGGTCGGACCAACCTCTCTCGCAACCAACACCGCTTTTTTAATCACACTCTCAACGCGGCGAGGATTATTAGGAACCACAGTGGCAACGTACGCACACCCAGCCACCTTTGCCATACCAAGCATATCCATTTTCTCAAACTTTTTCCCTACTGGAGCCATCTTGAGCACCTGGCCTTTATTGGTCATCCCGCTTTCTTGACCACCGGTATTTCCATACACTTCATTGTCCAACATAATTGTTGTAAACTTTTCTTTGCGGAACCATGAGTGAAGAGTTTGGGCAAACCCGATATCTGCCATTCCACCATCACCAGCCATGACGACAACGTCTTTCGGCTTATCGCCAAATCTGAGTTTAAGCCCTCTTGTCAAACCGCTGGCTACACCATTTTGATCTCCATAATTTCCGTATACAAATGGAATAGCAGCCTGAGAAATGGCTAATCGACCACACCCGGCAGTCCCAACTGTGATGGTGTCTTCTGGATTTGGAAACGCGATCATGGCCAAGCGAATAAACAACGTCATGGCGCATCCAGCACACATCGGATGTTCTTCAAGAATTTCTTTAAACGTCCCAACTTGCGAGACAGTGGTTTTTTTCCCAAACGGACCATGATCAACCATATCTCTGTATTCTTTAGGCATCCAACGATCAAACCCTGGTGTAAACTTTACATAATCGAGGCTCATATCAACATCCTCCTTCTTCGTGTTTTATTAGAAGAACCGCAAAATTCCTTAAAAAATATTGAGCATTTACCAAGCATGGCGAATAGGTATATTCACTCATATAGTGGGAAAGCTAGCAAAGAAATTCGAATATTGTCAAATTGTGACTGACGCGATCCTCCACCCTTATTACGGAAACACGTCTTCGCAAACAGTTTATGATAAACCTGATAGAGCTTCGTATTCAACTCAAAAGAAGACCCACCAGATATAAAAGAAGGCCTATCTATGGCTTAAAACCTTTAGGCCTTTGGGGCTATGCGAGAATAAAGCCGTATTGAGAATAATATTATAGATATCATAGCGAATCCACATACGTTCCAGTTGAACCATGCGTGGACACGATCATGAAGAGCACCACGGGCTCCTCGATCCACATTCGAGATTGAAGCAGCAAACCAACCGACATGGTGATCAAAGATGTCCAAGCTTTCAACGCGGTCTCACCCGCGTTAAAAGCAGGAAGGCGATACCCGCTTGGCGTGACTTCACACGATTGACGTGTTGAATGATGATGCAGCGATCATCGGAGCGGAGCCACGAGGGGGTGAAATCGATCCGGCATAACCGAATCGGCCATAAACGACAGACAGCGACAACAAAGATGTCTTTTTAAGGGAGTGGTCCATGAGTCAAACAAGGTGTATGGTTGCGGAAGGAGGAGCAGAGTGAGAAGACAAGGACAAAAACTTGTGGAGCTAATGCAAGGAAGTATACGTCAATCAAGAATGTATTGGACCGGATCAACGACACGATCATTCACGGCAACCTGATAGTGCAAATGTGGACCCGTTGAAAACTTCCCAGTGCTCCCGACAAGTCCGATGAGATCTCCACGCTTGACCTTTTGCCCGTACTTGACCTTCATTTTGGAAAGGTGCCCATACGTGGTCTCAATCCCAAAACCATGGTCAATACGAATAAACTTTCCCATCCTGGCATCATAGGCCGCGATAACAACTTTACCAGCAGAAGGAGCATGAATTTCTGTCCCCCTCGGGGAGCCAATATCTATTCCAGCATGCAGAGCTTTCTTTCCAGTGAAAGGAGAGACTCGAGGACCAAACTTCGATGTAATCGGCCCCTTGACTGGCCAAATGGAAGGTGTTGAGGCCCAACGCTCAGCCCGTAGATTGGCGGTATTGAGCAGCGTGTCAAGAATCTTTTTTTCCACTTGAGACTGGGAGTCGATCCAGCGGAGCCCGACCTCAATCTCTCGAATTTTTTCATGCATGGTGAGCGTTTGTCCTAACGAGGTCGATTCAACTTTAGACTCTGCGAACTGATCGCTATTTTCAGCTCCCATAGGGTTACTGCTTTCATAGGGAAATTCCTCTCCTCCCTGCCCTGGGACAGAATTTGGGACCCCTTCGATCTCATCTGGCTCTAGGCCAAACATCGTTTGGAGTTTTCGATTCAGGTGTTCAAGTGAAACCATTCGTTTTTTCATACTATCCACTTCAACACCAAAAACTCCGGTACGCTCACGTGACGTTGCCAGTTCTTTTCGGAGTCCTTCCAATTCAGATAATTGGCTTCTCTGATAAATGTAATGCGTTAATATTCCGCTCTGAAGGACCAGTAAACACAACCCAGCAATAAGCGAATAGCGCACGGTTGTTTTCCGCAGCTTAATGCGTAATGGATTTGAACGAGCTCCTCGAAAAACAATGATCGAATAGCTTTCGTCAGCAGAACCTTTCATTGTTTACCTTTTCTCTGAGCCTTTACTGTTTATACCTTGCATTTCCCATTACTGTCTTTAAGACTACAAAATGATCGCCGCAATTTCTAGACGCCCAAGAGGCCTATCTCATGAAGGTTCTTGTGACCTCTGAGACTTAACAGCTGCCCTCATCCACGACAAATATTCCGAAGAACCAGCTTGAATTGGGATTGCAATAATCTCTGGAACATTATAGCTATGATGCGCTTTAATCACTGCCTCTAACGTCTCTAGCACTTCAGTTTTTGTCTTTAGAATTAAAAGAGATTCTTGCTCCTCTGTTACCGAACCCTCCCAACGAAACACCGATTGTATACTGGGTACGATGTTCACACAGGCTACAAGCTCATCTCGAACAATTTTATGGGCAATGTTTTTTGCCTCATCCTCAGATCCAGCAGTGACCAAGACTACTATTTCTTCAGACATAACTCCATTCTGTCATTTGCCTAAGTACTACTACAAACAATTCAAAACCACCGGTATCAAACAACAATAATCAAGGCTATTCATAAAGCTTGGGATATGCCTTCATGAGACTTATCGGTTCTTTTCCTTGATCCCTAAAGGTTCAAACATTAAATCATTCAGCATCCTAATTTTTATCACACAGCACGGCCAAAAAAAAATTTTGGGACAACTGGACAAAAAATTCAAAGATATAGGCATTAAATACTAGGTAATTTAATCCAAAAAGAGAACTTAATATTGGGCAAACAATCGATCTGGGTCTTCGTCTACGAGTTGAGCTAAATCAATAATCGCTGGGCGCAAAGCTTCTTGTAAGGCTCCGGGATAACTCTGAACGGCATCTTCCAGATTATAATAGGGACTGTCGTGCTTTTCTCCCTCATATTCCATCGCCATACTCCATAGCACTCTTTTAGGATCAGATGCCGGCGTTAACTGTAAATCTAGCTCAACGGCCGTTTCTGTCGCCCCCATTGGAGCTCCTAAAAACCAAAATATCACACCAATTGGACCTAAATAATACGTATCGAGATGACGTTCCCACTCAGTAGATTGTAAGCGTCCCCGGAATACTAAGTCGGCGGATGGCGTCTTTCCATCTTCAGCGAACTCAACTGATGAAAAGAGTCCAGCTTCTCGTAATTCCGCAGCCGTAGCTTTAGCAAAATCGCTGGACGGATGAAAGTTTACGACATCAACTTTCTCAGGGTTCACGGCCTCTTCTGGTCGATCATATTTTGTTGGTCCGTAACGAACCAAAGGAATCGCAGCTTTCCAATATTCTTCTTTGACTTTCTTCCCGCGAAGATCTTCAAAGGGCAACACGACGGCCTTGGCCGAAAGCGGCTTTTTGGCTTGAACGTCAAGGTACGACCCGGTTGAAGATGGAGGATATTCCCAATTACGATTTCCTAAACATCCCGCTACGGCACTAAAAGTCATGATAAGAACAAGACCAAGAAAAATTCTTGCGAGAGAGGGACTCATTCACATTCTCCTTTCTGAACGGGCTAAGCACCGATGGTGTCGAATCTTAGACTGGACCTCTTGACTGACATCTCAGGTCATTGTTTATTGATCGTATATTTGAAAGGGGAGCAACCGATGAACCAACCTTTGTTTGTTGGCCTGCAAAACACATAGAACCTTTCCCTCCTGATGGATGAAAGACCCTACATTAACAGTGTCGTACCAACATCTGGATGGCAACATTACCGTTCAAATCCACCGGCCCGAGCCAGATGTTCTTGAAACTCCTTATACGTTCGCGTAACGGGAAATTGTGGAAACTCGTCTCGAAAAGTTTCCGGAGGACAGAATAATATTCCTGCATCTGCTTCCTTTAACATCGAGATATCATTATAGGAATCTCCTGCGGCCAATACCCGAAACCCTATATTTTTAAAGGCCAAGACCGCATGCCGTTTTTGATCCACCATGCGAAGATGATACTGACTGATAAATCCATCTTCGTCGACTTCTAACGAATGGCAAAAAATCGTTGGGAATTGCAGCTGTTTCATCAAGGATCCCACGAATTCATAGTAGGTATCGGATAGAATAATAACCTGACAGCGTTCTCTCAGCCAGGATAGAAATTCGGCAGCACCTTCTAGTGGAGACAATTTCGCGATAATGTTCTGAATTTCCTGAAGTTTGATGCCGTGCTTTCGTAAGACAAGGAGCCGCTTCTCCATTAATTCATCATAATCAGGAATATCGCGTGTGGTCATCCTGAGTTCTTGAACAGCAAAATGATCCGCGACAGCAAGCCAAATTTCTGGAGCCACCACTCCTTCCATGTCTAAGCACACCACAACAGGATTTTTCATAACTGCTCTTTTAAGCTCCCTTAACTCTTTCAACTACACTTCTGTTCATCATAAAGAAAAGTCTATCATGATACAACTCAAGCCGTTCTTGACTCATTCACAATCAATACATGCGTCCCTTCTGATGGATAGACCACAGTTCTCTCATTTTTCCCCAACTATGGTATTAAAAAGATCATCAGGACTTTCACAATAAAAATCTGGTTGTAACGCCATCACTTTTTCTCGATTGCCATAGCCATACCCTACGGCACATGCCTTGACCCCTATGGCTTGAGCTGCCCTGACATCATTGGTACTATCTCCAACCATAAGAGCACGTTCAGGTGAAATATCTAATTTCTCCAATACTCGTAGCAACATGCCAGGGTCCGGCTTTAATTCGGAAGTATCCCGAGGGCTTTCAATCGCCGAAAACTTCTGAATAGCTCCTAACCCTTCCACAATCTTCAAGGTATATTCCAGTGTTTTATTGGTCACAACAGCACATTGTCGACCATTAAGCAGAGAGAGGATATCCCAGATTCTGGGATAGAATTCCGTTGAGTCTAAACAATGGGCTAGATAGTGATGACGAAAAATCCGTAAGGCTTGTTCATATTGTTCAACATTGGCTTCTCCAACAGAGAGTCGCAAAAGCTGCTTTACCCCATCTCCGACAAAGCTGAATATCTCCTCCAGTGATCGTTGAGGCAATCCCAAATCACCGAGTGTAAGATTCACTGAATTCGCAATATCGACCTTCGAATCGATCAGTGTCCCATCTAAATCGAAAAGCACTAAATCCACGTGACAGCGTTCAAGTGGTTGTTCCATTTATGAGGCCTTTGCAATCTGTTCACGTAGGTGTTGAAGACTAGTTTTTCGGGCTTCTTCACTTTCATGTAATTCCTCTAAGCGAATAAAGTCCAGTAGACGTTTCCTGCCCACATGTGGAGGAAGCTGCGGTGCAATGATTCGCCAACGTTCATGAATGGCTTTGATATGGAAATATTCTAGATAGATTTGCGCCTCCGGTAGAAACGTTGCCGTTTCCCAATACATCGTCCCAAGGACATGAAAGGTCACCGGTATCAATGCCTCTGTACTGGTTAAGATTTCCCACTGGGTGACGTCTTCAATCACCCGATATTCTGATATAACCACAACCCGTCCCCAGACTGGCTCTTCTGTCCAGATGACAAAAGGGGCAAGAACTTCCTGAGAGTTCACCTGAAGTCGAGCCCCTCGTTTATCTAAGGACACATACTTTTCGACCACTTGACTGGGATCGTTCTTAATATCACCTGAAAAAGCCAGAACCTCCACTGGGAAGCACACCCCAACTATCCCAAGCACTCCCAAGTGGAGCCATCGAAAAAACTGTCTCATAGGAAGTCAGTTGAGCACGCGCCAAGAAAGATTGGCCAAAGGAGAAAGGAGAGTCATTATCCTTTCAATAGAATAACCAGGATAATGCCAAGGAGAAGCCATAATGGAATGGAAAGCATCAGACCCCACACTAACCCTTGAGAGGTCTTTAATCGGCTTTTTAATTTACGCTTTTCAACAGCTTTTGATACTCTTGCCTTGACCTCCTCAAGGTGAAATGGTTTCGTGATATAGTCATCGGCACCAAGACTGATAGAGCCGACTGCCGTGCTAATTGAAGGATGTCCTGTAATCATAAGAAAAATGATGTCATCATTCAGTTCACGAATCCGTTTTAAGAGTTCCATGCCATCCATATTTGGCATAATCAAGTCGGCTAAAATAATATCAATTTCATCTTGTTTAAATTTTTTCAAGGCATCTTGGCCATCTTCTGCCGTATGCACAGAGTAGTCAAGCGTTTCAAGAAATTCCGCAAGAGCCTCCCGTACACCTCGGTCATCATCAACCACCAAGACTCGTTCAGCCATAGCGAATCATCTCCCCTCCGCACAGGGTGAAGCCCTTAGACTTTGTCATGTTTACATGATAGGCGCATCAACAATCACTACGTCATCGGGCATGTTTAATTGCAAAACTTGAGCATCAATCCCTTGATTGATAAGAAATTTGGAAAAACGCAATGTCGAAATATTTCCGGTTTTTTCGTATAACATAATTTGACTGATCAAATGAGACTCGGGTTGTATAGTTAACTCAATACGAGTCACCGTGGAAGTCGATTGGTCCTCAGATTTGGGGGTCAGAACGACAATAGGTAACCCTCCCTCCCCCCTCTTCTCCTTCGAAGAAGTGCCAATATCAAATTGCTCCCCAAGCTTCCCCACACCCTGAAGCAACGTTAACGGAGCCTTAGAGGCAGCCATCTGTGTCAGGTTGCCTTTCACCACTTGCTGGTGTTCAGGCACATACCACATCACTTGATCACCTTCAACCAGAATCTGCTCAACAGAAGGCTGTTGATAATCCCAACGAAGCAACCCAGGCTTTTTGAGAAGCACTCTTCCAGACGAAGACAGACGACTGTCAAATCCCTCAATCTGAGTTTCCTGAGAAAATTCCGCTTGTAAATCTTGAGTTCGCAAATACCGAGCATCGACCTTTTTCACGAGAGCTTGAACTTCTTCTAAAGACGCATGGACAATAGAGTGGCCACTGCACAAAAAAATCAGCAAACCAACGAATAGGACACGCTTCATCCCGCCTCTCCGATCACGGCCTGGCGAGTCAAGACTTCCCGGCGTCCATCCCTGCCTGGAGCGCTGACCAAACCCTCTCCTTCCATTTGTTCAATCATCCGGGCGGCTCTTGGATATCCAACTCGCAGACGCCGCTGAATAAATGAGGCCGACGCTTGGCCGGTTTCCATGATGAGCTCGCGGGCCCGCTCGTACGTTTCATCTCGCTCTTCATCCTCCTGATAAGATTCCTGAGTCGAGAAGAACTCTTCATCCTCATAGACTGGCGAAGCTTGTTGCTTAACCCATTCTACCACTTCTCGGACTTCATCATCGGACACAAATGGACCATGCAGGCGAGTGATTCGACCTGAGCCAGAGGCCATATACAGCATATCGCCTTTCCCTAACAACGTTTCAGCACCGTTGGTATCGAGGATGGTCCGTGAATCAATCTTTGAAGAAACTTGATAGGCAATCCGGACTGGGAAGTTAGCCTTGATGAGCCCCGTCACCACGTCGACCGAAGGGCGTTGGGTGGCTAAGATTAAGTGAATTCCGGAAGCACGCGCCATTTGAGCTAAACGAGCAATCCGGTCTTCGACTTCTTTGGGAGCCACCATCATGAGGTCGGCAAACTCATCAATGACGACCACGATATACGGGAGCGGAGTCAACGGAGTTTCAGAGGCATCATTAGACGTTGATTCATCGTCATCAGACGAAGCAGAAGATTTCGCTTTCTTCTTCAAAGGCTTGAAGGAACGCGAACGTTGCTGTTCTTCAGCAACTTTTCGATTATATGCATCGATACTCCTTACTCCATGTTCCGCAAGTAACCGGTATCGACGTTCCATTTCCTGCACCACCCACGTCAACCCTCGTGCAGCAGATTTTGGATCCGTGATGACCGGACGAATGAGATGAGGGATTCCATCATAGACTTGGAGCTCCAATACTTTAGGATCAATCAACAATAATTTCACTTCATCTGGATGTGCAGTGAACAGGATATTGAGCAGCATACAATTAAGACCAACACTTTTTCCGGCACCGGTTGCTCCAGCCACCAAGAGATGTGGCATCGTTCGGAGATCAGATACGACCGGATGTCCGTAAATATCCTTTCCCAGGGCAAGGGCAAGCTTTGCGCGGGAACGTAAAAAGACAGGACTCGTCAGCATATCTTTCAATGACACAGTTTCCCTGATCGGATTCGGCACTTCTATGCCTACGGTCGACTTTCCTGGAAGAGGCGCCACGACTCTAACTTTGAGAGCTTTAAGCGCCATGGCCAAATCATCAGCTAAATTGACAATCCGTGAAACCTTGATTCCAGGACCAGGAGCAAACTCATACATCGTGATGACAGGACCTGGGTGAACCTCCGTGACCTTACCTTCGATACCGAAA
The DNA here is from genome assembly GCA_965223675.1 of Nitrospirales bacterium. Classification (GTDB taxonomy): domain Bacteria; phylum Nitrospirota; class Nitrospiria; order Nitrospirales; family UBA8639; genus JAGQKC01. The sequence goes on from OZ245013.1 coordinate 2,906,824, forward strand.
TCTTCCAATGTTTTGGTCAACACTTGGGATTGCGACTCCAACACTTGATCAGTTTGCCGGGATGAACGGCCAGGGGTGGAAGTTAACAGCTCGGAAGGTGAAGGCGATCGATAGGCCTTAGAGACCGAGCCATAGACGGGAGCAGAAGGCGAAGCAGCTTTTCGAGGCTCCCGAGTGTCTTCGGCATCTACATCAACGGTAGATATGTCCTCTAGCTTTTCTTCTTGCGCTTGTTCGGCATTCATTTTTTCCGAACGGCGGAAACTTAATAGCCTTCCAATCCCTCCGCGAATTGGCATTGAACGATTAATTTTGACGGATTTATTGGGCTTGATTATCGGACGTTCCGCTCGCTCAGCTGCACGACGGGCCATCCGAGATTGCATCGCATCTTTTGCAGACCCGCTCCATTGGGTCAGGCGACGAGCCGTACCCGGAATGGAAGTGGGTGCAAGCAACACCAGCGACACGACAAGTCCCGCTGCAAGTAAGACATGACTGCCAAAATAGGCAAAATTCTGCTCTAATATCCAGGCAAGCCAATAGCCAATCATCCCTCCAGCCAACCCCACACCCACCTGAGTCTCGCTCATCATCGGAACTGAGGGCAGTCTGAATTGGAAAAGTGCACTAAGTGATAAAATAGCGAGAACGGCTCCCAGTACATGATGGACTCTAACCTGAAAGCCTTCATTCCCCCACGCACGAATCCCCCAAATCACTAACAACACCGGCGCCAGATAGGCAGCTCCTCCGATGATTCCTATGAGCGCAAACGCCAATGACGAACCAACCTTCCCAACCCAATTATGCATGGCAGCTGGATCCGTATAACTACTGAAGACATCTTGCTGGATAAATAACACCGCATCTCGAGGGTGGTATGAAATCACACTCAGCAACAACAAACACCCAAATGTCGTCAGGAGAATCCCTATGACTTGCGTAGTTAGCAGCGAATTTTCTTGCTTTCGTGCCTTCTTGCCGGATCGAACAGTACTAGGGAAGATACTCATAGAATAAATCCTAGCATAGGTGTTTCTCTTTAGCAAACAAATCATAGATCGCAGAGGGCTGCATCTTGTCCAAAAGTACGTTGTCTGACCTGAGAAAAGTATGTTGATGAATAACACTAAGGGGGAAGGTCATTAGAGGAAAGAAAGTGAGCGAGTCAATCGCTGAAAATCTTCCACCGTCAATGTTTCAGCTCGATTTCCTCCTCTGATACCGGCACGATTAAACGCCGATTCAATCACATCGACTGCCATTCCAGCATCACGCATCGCATTGAACAACGTTTTTCGTCGATGTCCGAACGCAGCCTTCACAACCCGTATAAATTGCTCAATGTCATTCTGTGTTCCCAAATCACTCATTGGTTTAAATCGCATCTCGATGATCGCTGACTCCACATCAGGCCTGGGACGAAAGCAGGTTCTTGGCACTTTGAAGGCCAATTTCACCTCGGCAAAATACTGCGCAATGACTGAAAGAACGCCATACTCACGAGTTCCTGTTTTCCCGACAATTCGATGAGCCACCTCTAATTGGAGCATCAGAATCATTCGATCTATCGAAGCTCGTGCTTCAAATAGCTTAAATAAGAGGGGCGTGGAAACGTTGTAAGGAAGGTTCGCCACAACTACCGTGCAAGGAGGTAGTGCATCATATGGATAAGCCAACGCATCACCCAAGTGCAATTCAAGGGTACGATACTGCTTCAATTTTCCTTGAAGGTACTCAAAAAGTTCCGCATCGATTTCAATAGCCAGAACCCGTGAGGCCGCCTGACACAATGCCCCCGTCAGAGCACCACGACCCGGACCAATTTCCAAAACAACTTCATCTGAACGGATAGCGGCACGTGCGACGATTTTTCTTACGATGTTCTGATCAATGAGAAAGTTTTGACCAAACCGCTTCCGAGGATAAGGAAGACTCATGGAAGATACGACTAGACGATAACTCTGAAAACTATGACATTTATGTATGTTTCTTCATCAATTCAAATATAAAACGGGAAAATACAAATTGGCATTGCCCGGAAACCTTGTATGCCATCACTGCTAATTACTCTACCGTGAAATTTATTGTATTGTTACGGCCTTCTCAAGCTTGGTCAATGCTCAACTTCTGGCAAGCCATTCGTGTCAATGTCTTTCGCCAATCTTTTAAGATGTCGCCGGCACATATCGACATCGTCAGACAGTTCATCAAACAAATCTCCCACGATATAAGAAGTTTCAAGCCAATCTTTTGCCAATTGCTTAGAATGCGCCTCGCTAATTTTTCCTTGCAATTCACCTAAGGCTTCTTTTTTCCACTTCACAACCTGGTCCCGACCTTGTACGGCATTAAGAGCATTCAACGCTTTGGCATGAATCTCCTCCAACTCTTTTAATTTCATCTGAATAAAGTCAACCGCCGCTTGCTCACGTTCAGTCATTATACGCCCTCTTTCATCACAACAACCCTGTTCGCGTCGCAAACATTCATTGCGTAGAGTTTAGTGTTTCCTAGCTAGGTTGACTAGCGAAGCGCTCTCCCGGAGTCAGTTGATAGCCTGTCAAAAACTGCCCAACAGTCATCCGTTTTCGATTCGCCATTTGAAGTTCAGTAATTCCAAGGACACCATCACCAGTTTTAACCATAATTTCGTTTTTCCCCAATTTGACGATTGTTCCTGGAATATCTGAAACAGAGGCGGTCTCTTGCTTATCCACACACGTAACCGTCTTCCAAATTGAAAGCCTGTCCTGCTGACAAAACGTATACGCACCGGGCCATGGAGACACGCCTCGGACTCTATTGTGAATTGTGACGGCAGGCTGGCTCCAGTCAATCACACCATCCTCTTTGCGCAACATCGGAGCCATCGTGGCCTTCGCATTATCCTGAATAGTTGGAGTGATTTGTTCGGATTCCCATAACCGTAGAGTTTTCACTAAGAGCTGCCCCCCGACCTGCGCCAACCGATTAGTCAGTTCCATGATTGTATCTTCAGATTCGATAGCCACCGTCTCTTGTAACAAGATAGGCCCAGTATCCATACCTTCGTCCATCAGCATCGTGGTGATCCCGGTCTCCTTTTCTCCATTGATCAAGGCCCATTGGATTGGTGCCGCTCCACGATACTTCGGCAACAACGACGAGTGGACGTTCAGACAACCACGAGGTGGAAGGTCGAGAATGACTTTTGGCAATATTCGTCCAAAAGCAGCAACTACGATGACATCTGCATTCCATTCTTTTAGCGATGCCAAGAAGTCTGGATGCTTCATTTTCTCTGGCTGAAGAATTGGCACTTTGTGGGCCAGTGCCAATTCCTTAACCGGTGAAGGCGTTACTGATTTTCCACGACCCCGAGGACGGTCTGGCTGAGTGACGACCCCAACCACCGAATACGCTGAGTCGAGTAACGCGGCCAACGTGGGCACGGCAAATTCTGGGGTTCCCATAAATACGACACGCATGGTCTTTCCTTAGCAGCTTCCTTTAGCCGAATCAACAAAAGGTCAAGCGATCCCACAACCAAAGGGCTTATAACCTTCAACAGAATGCAAAAACTTCTGCCTTTTTTAGGCACCTATTAGTTGGAAAGAGAGCAATTCTACAATGACACCAAATCTAAGATAGTTTACAGAATGGCATACACCGCCTGTACTTGCGTTGCTCACAGTTTCCCTCGCATTGACGCCCCAATAAGGCCTATGATACATGTTTTTCTCCTATGATAACGACTTGCAAACTACGAGTGAGTCGTTAGGTTATCACATCATGTGTCACGGAGAAGGTTCTTGCCATGGGTGGTCATAGTCATTGGTCGACAATTAAGCGCCATAAAGGAGCGCAAGACGCCAAACGTGGCAAGATTTTTACCCGTGTCATTCGAGATATTTCCATAGCGGCACGTGGCGGTGGTGACCCTGATGGTAATCCAGCACTCCGACAAGCCATTGCCAAAGCCAAGGAAGTGAACATGCCTGCTGATACTGTCAAGCGAGCCATTCAGCGAGGCACAGGCGAACTTCCCGGTATGGAGGTGGAAGAGTTTATGCTCGAAGGGTATGGGCCGGGTGGAACCGCCATTTTATTAGAAGTGATGACTGACAATCGAAATCGCACCGTTGCAGAAATCCGCAGCATGTTTACGAAGAACAACGGCAACATGGCTGAAGCTGGGGCCGTGGCCTGGCAATTTGAAAAAAAGGGTCTGCTTATTGTTGAGAACGATAAAGTCGATGAAGATCGGCTTTTTACTCTCGCCTTAGAAGCTGGTGCTGAGGATGTCAAACAAAGCTCCTCATCTTTTGAAGTCATTACGTCTCCAACCGACTTTGAAACAGTGAAAACAGCTCTAGGAGAAGCTGACATACCATCAACCTTTGCCGAAGTCACCTTCTTGCCGCAGAACCAAATTCAACTCGATGAAAAAGCCGCGGAGCAAGCGTTGAAACTCATCGAAATTATGGACGATCATGATGACATCCAAAAAGTTCATGCAAACTTTGATATCTCAGATGAAATCATGGAAAAGCTTGCCTCAGTTGGATAGTTCCAAGCCTACCCATTGCTCCTAGCTCCTATTTAAACAACACTCTCATTCAGCAACCCACTTCAATAGACTTTCTTCTCCCTCCACGATAAGCTTCAAAACAAGCCATTGAAATAGGGCCAAAAAATTATCTCGTCATTCATTATGTTATATTTCTTGTAAAGAATCTTTCTGATTTTTCTGACGCTTCACTCTTCACGAACGACGCTTCGCCTTCTTCCTCGAAAAGACGATCGACAAGTCGGAGAGACGCGAAGCTGGCGAACTTTTTCAACACTCTCATGGAACCATTATGATCGCATGCCTTACTGGTCGTCTTCTCTATAAGTCACCTTCGACTGTGATTCTTAATGTTCATGGCGTCGGATATGCAGTTGACATCGCACTCAGCACCTACTTTGCGCTTCCCGATCTAGAGAAATCCGTCACCCTGGCCATCTCCACTCACATACGAAATGATACTATTCAACTCTTTGGATTTCTTACCCCTGCAGAAAAAGAAACCTTTGTCTTACTCACTGGAATCAGCGGAATTGGCCCAAAGTTAGCGCTGAGTGCGCTTTCAACCCTCAATGTGAAGGAAATTCTTTCGGCGATTCAAAGCAATGACGTCGATAGACTGTCATCCACACCAGGTATTGGGAAGAAATCCGCAAGTCGAATTGTCCTTGAACTCAGAGATAAAGTGGCTAAATTTATTTCGGCTGATGCTCTCCCAGGTGAACAACTCCCTACAGAAGATACCGTGCAAGCCGATGCTGAGTCGGCATTGACCAACCTTGGCTATCGCCCCGTTGATGTCCAAAAAGCGATCAAACGAAGTCGCGAAAAACTCGAAGATTCACCAAGCCTCGAACTTATCATTCGCGAATCCCTCAGAGAATTAGCGAAGAGTTAAATCTCCCCTTCCTCATCATAAATATTTGGTGCGTGCGAAGATGCTTGTATAAGCACGTCAACCTCTCAATATAAATTTGCGTTTTTCTAAAATCCATGCCATACTTAAATTAAGAAATTCATAATTTACGAAAATGAAATATTCGACATGGATAAAAGAAGTCACAACACATCAAAAGAGTATCCTATGGCATTAGTGAAGGTAAGGCGTGCGGCACAAATCACTCTGCCTCGTGAAATCCGGCAAGCAGCACATCTGGAAGAGGGCGACTATCTGGAAGCGGAGGTTACAGAATCCGGGATCTTGCTTCGGCCTGTGAGTATCGGCAGTCGTGAACCTACGCCTCAACAGGAAGTCGATATCCTTGCCGTTGTGAACGAAGAACGCCGGACCTATGCCGCACAGCGCCGTCGTTGATGCCTCGGTGCTAGTCAGCGCCTTCCTGTTCCCTGCGAGCGTGCCTGGACAAGTGATCCGATTGGCCGACCAAGGCCTGTACGCCCTGCATTTCTCGTCTATCCTAATTGAGGAAGTTACCCGTTCTTTAAACAACCCACGGCTGAAAACCCCATATAAGTATACAGAAAAAGATATTCGTATCTGGCGTACGAAGTTACATGAAATCGGCAGTATCTGGAAGAAGCGCTTACCAGAGATAGGCCCGGTTTGCCGAGATCGTGACGACGATCATGTGATTGCGGCGGCTCTGGTGGTACAGGCTAAATGGATTGTCACTGGAGATCGGGATCTACTTGATTTGGGGCAGCATGAGGATATACGGATAGTCACAGCCCGCACATTTGTTGATGAAATTTTGACAGAGCAATGACTCAAAATGAACAAGAAAAATGAACGATTGGGCATTGACCTTGATGAAGAACTAGACACTATTCGAGATTACAAAAGCGAAAAACCCACTCTGAAATCAAAAAAGCAGGGAGTGATGAATCAAGCGATTTTACGAGCGAACCGGGAAGAAGCCGAGAACGCAAAGTATCATGAAGAACTAGCCGAGTGGGATGAAACGCTTGATGATGAGGTTGATTTGTAAAAACAATATCATAAATTCCCATACGTTTCTTGGCTATCGCCCAGCCGACGTCCAGAAAGCCATTAAACGCAGTAGGAAAAAACTAGAGGATTCATCCAACCTCGAACTCATCATTCGTGAATCGCTTAAGGAACTGGCGAAGAGTTGATTTTTGCTCATGAACATTAATCATTTCCAAGCGCGAAGGAAACCAGACATCCACGCAGCCTTCTCAATTAGGGTATACCCTAATTGAGAGGGAAACACGATCGCGGTTGAGCCTATAAACATGCGGGTGTGAAAGAACGATTTTCGGGGGAACCCTATTTGAGAGTAAAAAAGTAAGGGGATAATTGCCTTAATTAATAACCACGAAATGCGTAATGTCAATTCTTCCAAAAGCTATTTCATCCATTTGGGTTTAGGCATTTTGTAACGGCAAGTGTTTTTCAGACGTGGCCGAAACTTTGGGCTTTTGAATTAGTACCCGTAGCGGCGGGAAGGAACACGAGCTACTTTCCAAAACGACGCAGTGATATTCACAGGGAAAGTATGCTGGGAAACGGAGACTGACAGAAGTTTTAATTTTTCTTCGTCCACACCAATAGAAAAACCGTGCAGTTTTCGGCATTCTTTGGTATCCTTAATCTATGAGCGATACAGAAACCATAGATATTTCCCACGTGAAATTCTCCTCAACCGTCTTTCCCAGCAAAGACGATATGAAGCTGTGGGATAGCCTCACACTGGATCAAAAGAAAGCGGTTGAACGCCGCGACGTGGAAGAAGGCGAGGCCAGTGGTTTGGCTGAACCCTGCACCATGGCCGATATTCTTGCCGAAGTTAAAGCCGAAATGAATGGTGGATGACCTACAGGCGTTTAGGCTTTGTTTTCCACAGTCCTACATGGGCATCGCTTCAACTTTCGGAAAGCGCTTCACCTTGATCGAGCGAGCGGTCTTCTGAACCTTCGCCAGATCATAGGCAAACTGCATGCGCATCCAATGTTCCGTAGTCGAGCCAAAGGCTTTGGAAAGCCTGACGGCCATTTCCGGTGACAGATCAGCTTTTTCATTGACCAGCCGTGACAGTGTGGTGCGATCGACGCCTAAGCGGTCGGCACTTTCGCTGAGATTTAGACCCGTAGCTTCAATCGCGTGTTTGGCGATCTTGCCCGGATGTACGGGGTTCTTCATAGTCATAATCGTCTTACCCTTCGTTTGTGTTCAATGATAGTCGATTAAATCGACATCAAAGACTTTCCCATCTTTAAATCGAAAGATGATCCGGTGATTACGCGAGACGGATACACTGTAAAATCCGCGAAGATTGCCAGTATGCCGATGCAAGCCAAACCCGAGAATATCGAGTTCCTGAACCGTCTCAGCCGTATCAAGGATCGAGAGATACAGTTCGGCTTTCTCGGCAATATCCGTGCGTAATCCGCTCCGGTCGCCTTTGTCGTAGAGCTTTTTTAAGCCACGATGCTTAAAATTCTCAATCATATGGTATTGTAGCGCGTAACGCCACACTCAGCAAGTTGTTTTTTGGGGAAAATTAAACTATTGAAAGGCTTGGCAAAAGATGGGGTGGTTTGTCGTAATCTATATTATCACTCAATGTCATTGTTCTTTCTCATCTTTACTCAATTCTCCACGTCTGCTTCATCTCTAACATTTTTTTACTATTCGCATTTATTCTAATTATCGTGTCATATTCCAATGAATCGCCTTCAACATTGGAACCTCGCACTTGAGATTTTTCAAAGGTTAGCTCATAAGCTCCACGATCCTCAATAAGATTCCAATCCAATAGTTGTTTTTTGACTTTAGCTACATCCTCGTCCAACTCTTCAACTGTTGCTCCACAATTAAACTCGTGGGCAATATCGTTACGACGTTCTCTCATCGCGTCGAGGCTTGTAAAATCGAGAAGGCGACCATATTTATTCAACATCTCAAGCCGGTTCTTCATCTTACGGCCTCGCTTATAATCCTCAGGCGTCATTACAACCTCAAGCGCTTCGTCTAATATGGAGAGTAAATCGACATACAACAAGGATGCAGCCGTGTTACGGATGATGGGATCGCGAAGGGTCATGTTCGGCCCCATAAAGTCGAAACACACGCTCCAATGCGTAAGAAGTGTCTTGCGTAACATGAACGTATGCCATATATCGGCAACTGTCACAGTAATATCTCTGATGTGCAACTACGGGGAAAAACGAAAGCCTTTCCTATGGGCTTTTGCATGCCTTCCCTATTTTCCTGAATGACGTTATCACACCCTATAGTTTTTACGTTGTCGTTGCATTTTAATATCCTACTTGTCACCAACTTTAGGATTACTAAAACATCGTATTGTCGTGGGCGGATGTCTCTGGAATGACTTGTAAGACATCCCAGTGTTCAACCACTTTTCCATTTTCATCAAAGCGGAAGATATCGATACTCGCATAATCATGATCCCCTGGCCATTCTTGATAACAATGCAGCACCACATAATCCCCTTCGGCCACAGAACGTTTCACATGCACACGCTTGTCTGGATACTCTTTTGCGCTTTTTTCGAAAAACTCAATAAACGCCTCCTTCCCATCACCGACGAGAGGGTTATGCTGAATATAGACGTCGCCAACAAACTTCTCTACCGCATCAGCCGGCTTACCTTGATTAAACATCAAATCATAGAAGCTCATGGCGTTTTTCTTGTTCTGTTCAAGTTGATCATTCATGGCAGTAACCCTCCTGTGGTCCAGATAAATTAACTGAAACCTTATAGGCAGGAATTTATCAGAATAATCGTTATTTTTGGAAAGCTGTACGAATGAACAAGTTGAGGGTGACAGAGAGGTGGGTAACCAGAAATTCAGATGAGGGCTATAGCGTTTCTCGGATTTTCAACCCTCGATAGCTGCTTTCAAGAACTTTTTTGAAGAACCGAAGTACATCAGCTAAATCAAACCAGAAGCCGCAATTGATACAACGCGCGTGGATGCGCTGCGCGAGTGTGGCGTAGTGACGCTCGACTAACATCGTACCTTGGCATTTGAGACAGGTCATAACAGCAACTTAACCTTGAGAACCATGGAATCATTGTGATCATCGTTACTCTTCAGCCTACATCAGGGATAGTAGCATTCGTCAACCCCGCAGGGAATGTTGAAAAAAGCCGCCAGCGGCGTTCTCACCCTTCCGCCGTCCGGGTATCGCCATGAATTCTGTGAGGGAACCTGCGCTGTGTTAGGGCAATCATTCAGCACCATGCGTCTCGGTTGCGCGAAAGTCCCGTGCTCACGTCTAGAGTGAATCAAACGTCCGTATCAAGCACGTCACATTACGCTCTGCGCGCAGTACGACGGTAAACTATCGGACATTTCTTGAATCGGCTCTAGCCAGTACGCTCCGCGCGTCAAAACGGTTGCGGCCTTGCTAAACGGACTTATTTGAACATTCCCTCCTATTCATGAGATAGGCCTCACGCTAAAACTTGGCCTAAGCACTGTTGGCTGAGAAAAGGATCTGGAATTTGTGTGGGGGTTTGTAGCTAACGAAGGCGATTGAGGATCACGGCTATACAGCCTGCCAGGAGCCCTCCTCCAAAGATGGTGAGGCCCATCGACAAAATGCCTTCAAATGTCGTGGACGAGGGCGACCCATACACAAGATCTCGCACACCTCCTTGAACGAGTAGGACTGCCAGGGTTGTGAGCGAACCCATTCCAAACCACCAGGCAAATGTTCGCACAGGATCCCTTTAAGTTGAAGAGTTCTGTTAGGTATCGGGCAGTATGAAACGCTTGCTAGAGCAATCGTTTCAATGTAACGAAGGGATTTAAACCTGTCAATTAAAAGAGCAAATCAATGCGTGACCAATCAAGATTGGTGTGCAGTTTCGAGATTTCCTCGAGACTTCAGACCATGGTGAAGGAAGATAGAAACACTGTTTGCGGCATTATTCGCAATGGCTAAGCCTGGTTGTTCATCTCGCCCCGTCGCGATCACTAATGACGTCAGTGCAAAGGGCCCATGAGGTGTGGGGTAGTGCCGAGGCGGATAGTGAAAAGTCCCATCGCCCTTTCCAAACAACAACGACATACTGCCCGATTGAATGTTGACCACGGCAACATCGGAAAGCTTATCACCATCAAAATCGTACGCTAAACCATGATTGGGTCCTGCATCACCACCTGAGTCTTTCCCTTCCTGAAAGGTGCCATCCCCATTGCCAAGAAAGACGGTTATCGTATTCATCTCTCCATTCACCACTAACAAATCAAGGATCTGATCGCTATCAAAATCTGCGAATGACACTCCAAGAGGACGCTTGCCTGTCCGATAATCGGTGGGAGACTCAAACGTACCATCACCATTTCCTGGCCAGATCGATACGGCGTGGCTCATAGGCCCGCCGTTGCTCACGGCCAAATCAAGATGTTCATCACCATTGAAATCTGCCGCATGCACGGAAGTGGGTGTATCCCCATATTCATACAGGGCTCCAAGTCGAAATTTCCCATTCCCCATCCCTAATAAGACTTGCAATTTGTCATTGCGCAGGGCCACCACGAGATCAGGCAACATATCCTCATTGTAATCACCATTGGCTATATCAACGGGTGTACGATGCACTGGATACTGCGCCCCACGAATGAACGTTCCGTTCCCCCGACCCGCAAATATCAACACTTGACCGCTTCCCGAACACGCTACGGCTAAATCCTCATGTTGATCTAAGTCAAAATCATCCACGACTAAATTTCGTGGCTCTTGACAAGCCCGCACCGTCTTTTGTTCTTGAAAACTTCCATCACCATTTCCAAGTAGAACCGATAATGAGTTCCCTTGTATATTGCTGGTGATGAGATCACCAAATCCATCACCATTAAAGTCACCTGATTTAATTGATGTCGGATTTTTTCCTACGGGATAGGTTTTATACAAATAGACGAGGTCAGGCGGAAGATAATTTTCCTGCTTGGGGCAGCCAACAAATACTACGAAAACGAAAAAGAGCAAGAGAAATCGAGTCATGAATAGCTATTTGGTTAGAGGGCAGTACAGATCCCACTATCTAAACAATCTCTTGGACTCATTTCGACGAGGGTAGATAATGGTGAGACTCCTGGAGAATTTTCCCAGTAAACACCAGCCAGTATACGAGGTTTCCTAGGCCTTGTAAAACATTCTCTTCCCGTATAGACCCATAAAATTGGCGCGACATAGATATAAAGATCCGCCTTTTCCAAAATCACAGGGACTTATACTTGGAGACTAGGAGAAGAATGTGGTATAGAATTGGTTCAAAATTTGATGAGGAGGACGTAATGTCAGATAACGGCAAGAAAAAAATTGACCTCAGTATGTACGGTGTGGCTGAAATCCTGAAATGGTGTGTTGACCGTAATAATGGTCGAATTCCAGGAACAGATACCGAGGGCTTTAAGAAAATGCAGGAAGCCTTAGCTGAAAAGCCAAAAATTGGTGATTACTTTACACTTGATGCATTTTGGAAGACGCGGAAAACTTTTGAATTTACTCCCGAAGAGATCGTGATTATTGATCGATGCCTGTACGATATCCCGAATTTTGATGGTGCCCAATTACCACAAATCCGGTATAAGTTTTGGCCAACACAAGAAGAGCTTGCCGCTTCGTCATAAGCATCAGGGCTCAGGGAACTCGGTCGCTCATCTCCAAGAGCACACCTCACTCTCATACGGCCTACCACCACTGCCACTCCTCCGTCACCAACACATGAATGCCTAAGACAAAGTTTGTGAGGCCGTGCGCGAGGATGCACGGCCAAAGACGACGGGTCTGGTATAACAAGACGTTGTACAATGCTCCGGCCATCATTCCTGCCAACCAGAGATTGTGTTCTAGACCGAATAAGATCACCGTGGCTGCGAATGAGCCAATGGTAAAAGTCCCGAGTGGAATCACGTTAAAACGAGTATCGATAATCCAGCGAATGAGAAAGGAACGCCAAAAGAGTTCCTCCATGACAGGCACGACAACGGATGCGCCAAATAGCCGAAAGCCCGCCAGCAACATCCCCATGCCATTCGCCTGTTCGAAAGGATTGTAATCGCTCATCTCACCTTGAATAGCCCAAGGCCAATCCATTCGCACCCACAAAAAATACACGAGCAAGCCGATACCTACGACAGACAAGCCTTCTGTCCAACTGATTAGAATTGGACTTTTGAGTTCTTCAAATTGTGACCAGAAGAAGAGGAGTAATCCCCCCACCACCAGAATTTTGACAGGATACACCCATAGTTCAATCCCTGAAGCCTGTTCGCCAGCCGGGAAAAACATGGTCAGCAATGGCACTGATGCAATAAAGCCCATATAGACAGCAAATGGCAAAATACGAGGCCACATTTTAAAACACTCCGTAACGGGTTAAGGGTGATGACGAATCAATCGATGAGAACATCATATGTTAAGACGCGATTGAACTTCGGTCTCCCTCGTCTGGAACCTGAGACGACTTAACGAACATGAACTCCTCTGAAATAATTTGAGACTAGCCCTGGCCTTGCAGGACATCAAGTGGAGAATAATCGTCAGTCAAAATGATGCCCGGATCCAATTGTATCGGTGAAGTGGCGTGGAAATACATGAGCGTTTCATCGGGAAGTCGACCTTCATTCACTGCCTGGATCAGCGTGATAGTAAAAGACGGTTTGCTCATCTGAGACACCCCAGAACCGGAAAAAAAGAGCAAATTCACGGACCCAGAACTTGTGGGCAGCCATTCAGGCCCAGCCACACTAAAAATCTCAATATTCGGAAATGCCGTTTGCATACTCGCAAAGACGGCTCGCGCCCTGCGAATATCGGTTGTGGCACCGGAGGAAGCGAGATTGACTGACACAGCCCCATTCTCTGTGAGGTGAGAACGCAGTTCGTGAAAAAACTCTTTGGTCGTGACATGAAACGGGATGAGATGCCGCGCAAACACATCAACCCACACGAGGTCATAGACATTCGAAGTCGAGCGCAAAAAGGTACGAGCATCTTGAACGTGCACATGATGATTTGCTGGAGGCGTGTACTTAAAAAATTCTTCGGCCATCCGGACAACCGATGGGTCCATCTCCACAACGTCTAATTCCAGATCTGGCCAATATTGCGCTAACCACTTTGCGAGCGACCCTCCCCCATGACCAAGGATCAAACCTCGTTTAGGATTCTCGACTAAAGGCAGATGTCCCATCATCACTTGACTATAAGGCAGCGCTAAATTGGTGGGGGCATTTTTCTCCATGACAGCATGATACGTGCGATTGAGAATAAGATATCGAAATCGATCGCTGTCCCGGACTCGAACCTGTTGATAGGGACTATCTTCTTGATAGAGCGCAGGCGGTAGCGCGAGGACGGGATGTAAGCTATACCAACCAAGAAAGGGGAACGATCCAAGAAGAAAGAGTAACAGCGCAACAACCGTACGACTCCACCGCTGCCTCCAAGCCCACCAAGTCCATACCATACCCAAGGCTGCTTGGGCGAACCCTAATACGGCAACAAGCGACATACTCCCGAGCCATGTCAGGAGGTAAAAAGAAGTGCCCCACGTTCCAACTAAGCTCCCGATCGTTGAAACCGCAATCATACTACCCGTATGTCGTCCAAGATGACCCATATCGGCAATGGCAAGGCGCAGCAATGCCGGCAGTACTCCGCTCAAACAGAATGCTGGGACACCTAGTAACGCACCGGCCGCGAGACATGGCCCCCAACGAGGATCATCAAGCCAAGTTGAAACCTTAAGCACCACAGGTTGTCCGACCCAGGCAAGCAATAGTGTCCATGTGCCGGACACCAGTAAGAGGAGAGCCAGGACCAAAATTGGAGAACGTCGGTCTGCTAACCATCCACCTGTGGCATATCCACTACTCATCGCGGCCAACACGACTCCGATAAGTGCACCCCAAACAAAAATAGAGCTACCAAACACTGGCGCCAACAAGCGACTCCCGACAATTTCGAGCGCCATGACGATGGCTCCGGTCGTAAAGGCTGTACTGAAATACCACAGGCGAGAAGGAAATTGTTGTTGGTCCGGTGCAGTACTCATGTTCATCAGGAATTAATTGGCAAAAGGACTGGATGCTAAAGCAACCACGAGGGGGTGTCAATCACATACAGGGGTCTGTTGAAAAAAGCGGTCAGCGGCGTTCTCGCCATTTTTCCGTGCTCACGTATTGCCAGTACGCTCCGCGCGTAAAAATAGCTGTGGCCTTGCTGAACAGACTTTTTTGAACCGACCCGAAGCTTCTCATGCCCAACGTCTTCCTGGTGAAATATGACCTTTGATCTCTTCATTATTCAACACTCTCTACATAGATTCCTTAGAAGAGTTACGGTAGAATCCGATTGAATGTCTGAATCCCAGACAAAATCGGACGCGTCTTCCCACCAGGTTAACACGCATTCCATTACGAGTGCCGCAGGGTTAATCGGAGCTGCAACTTTTAGCAGTCGAATCCTGGGTTTTATACGAGATGTGGTCCTCGCTCAGATATTCGGAGCGAGTGCAGCCGCCGATGCATTCTATGTCGCCTATCGAATCCCAAACTTGCTCAGAGAGCTCTTCGCCGAAGGCTCGATGTCCTCGGCATTTATCCCCGTGTTTACGGAATATCACACACTGCGGTCGAAACAGGAAACATGGGAATTAGCCAGTGCCGCCTTTACCACTCTTCTCACCCTTGTCACTATTATCACATTTTTAGGCATGCTTGCCGCTCCAGGTCTTGTGTGGCTCCTTGCACCTGGATTCCATGAAGACGAAGCCCAACTCGCGACCACGACATTACTCACACAAATCATGTTTCCGTATCTGATCTTCGTGAGTCTTGCCGCATTAGCGATGGGGATCCTCAATTCGTTCAGAGCATTTGCCGTGCCCGCACTCGCTCCAGTGTTTTTTAACATTTTTGTCATTTCGTTTGCCTTATTCGTGACCCCAGTCTTTGATCAACCGATACTTGGCGTGGGAATCGGCATTGTCGTCGGTGGGCTCGCACAATTCGCCATGCAATTGCCGGCCATTCAACGACGGGGTTTCCTATTTTCCTGGCGATTCCAACCACGACACCCAGGCGTCAAACAAATGGGCCGATTGATCCTTCCCACATTGCTTGGGTTATCGGTGACCCAGGTCAATCTCACAGTTAGTACGATTCTGGCTTCGTATTTCGAAGGGGGCCCAACATACTTGTTTTATGGCATGCGGCTTATCCAATTTCCTTTGGGAATATTCGGTGTTGCTCTAGCAACCGCTATCTTACCGACCCTTTCAAGTCAGGCGGCCAGTGGAGCCATGAATGACCTTCGTGACACGATTAACTATGGACTACGAATGATCCTCTTTATCATCTTACCCGCCATGCTCGGCCTGATGTTGTTAGGTGAACAGATTATCCACATATTTTTTGAACATGGGGCTTTTACGGCTGAAGACACATCCGGAACTGCCGCGGCATTACTTGCATTCTCCATAGGCCTTTGGGCATTTGCAGGCTATCGGATACTCGCTACGGCCTTCTATTCTCTCCAAGACACCAAAACTCCTGCCGTTGCTGCCGTGGCCGGCATGTGTGCCAATGTTGCGCTAGCGCTTGTTCTGATGCAACACCTTGAATATGTCGGGCTGGCGTTAGCGACAGCCTGTGCATCGATGTTGAATGCCTCTATTCTCATCACGATCCTCAACCGTCGCATAGGTGGACTTCACTGGGCACGTCTTGCAAAGTCTGTCGGTCGTACCGTAGTCGCATTGATTCCTTTAGTTGTCATTTGTATCTTGGTCACGAGTTCTGAAGTATGGAGGCCAACGGATGCATTCCTCATGAAAGTGAGCATATTGATGGGGGGCATATTACTCAGCAGCCTGAGTTATTTTGGCACTCATTGGCTCTTTCGTTCCGAAGAGTTAGAAAGCATTAGGCAAATCGTGAGAAAAAAACTTCGGCATGACTAGACATTCTCCAACCCCATCACAATCATGAAAGCCGTACTCCAACGCGTCCGGTGTGCAACAGTTGAAGTCAAGAATCGAGTCGTTGGACAAATTCATCAAGGGCTTGTTGTTCTCCTTGGAGTTGCCCAAGATGATATGCTTCAACAGGCACAGTCGCTCGCTGAAAAAGTTCAATCACTGCGGATTTTTTCAGACGATGCAGGAAAGATGAATAAATCCATACAGGACATCAACGGTTCCGTATTAGTCGTCTCTCAATTCACCCTGCTTGCGAATACTGAACGTGGACGACGGCCGAGTTTCGAGCAGGCGGCCTCACCCGACAAAGCAAGGAATTTATATGAATCCTTCATCCAGCATCTTCGTTCCTTAGGACTTCATGTCGAGACCGGAATCTTTGGAGCGATGATGATCGTTTCGCTTGAAAATGATGGGCCGGTCACCCTGACCCTTGATACGAACGAGCATAAACAGGTAAGTAAGTATTAAGAGTATCTAAGCAGAGACCGATAGGTACTGACAGAATGGGTCGATTGTGGCCAGAATATCATTAGTCCTATTCGTGTGGCAGGGAGGTCTTTTATGGAAACAACCGTCCCAGAACACCATCCTCTTCGACAGCTCTTTGGAGCTCTGACTGAACGCACTTTCTCGGAAGCATTAGGCTGGCCGGACTTCCAAGTTACAGAATATGTCTCCAATCTTCTCGTAGAATTTGCCCATGTCGACCAACTTACCCAGATTAAGAATCAGGAAGGGCAGACGGTCGAAACCGTGGTGGAATTGCTGTATGAGGCAGAAACTCTGAACCATGACTCTGACGTGGAAAAGGAACGAGATGTCCACCGTCATATCGGAGATCTTACCCTTTTTATGGCTGGATTATTTCCAGAATATCTGAGTTACATGAAATGCTCAGGTCTGATTCATCACAAGGATTTTCTGGTTGATTATGTCAAAGCGGGAAAACGTTCCTATGGTATCGTGGCAACGTGTCAGACCCCTGAAGACAAAGAACCCTCAGCCCTCTTTCAGACCCTTTCAACTAACTTTGAACTATGCGTCGCGGGCCTAGGATTCGTGAGGCTCGATCTTGATCGCATGCAAAACCCCTCATATCAGCAATCCAAAGATATCTTGTTGAATTAATGACTTTCTGCTGTTCAAAGCCTCCGATTTTAGTCTGAATAACAAGGCATACGACTTTTTCTCTTACCTGCCTTCTCCTGTCATTCATAATACGTATTAATTTTTACTCAATATCTGCCGACATACACTCATAGCCCTAAGACAGGACAAACGGTGTCTATCTTCACATTAGTCCTTTCCAGGGCATTCTCACGCATATCTGTAAACAACAGATACCCGTATGCATAGAGACACAGCATGAATTCTGCAATCGAAGCCAAGCTGAACTCCTGTTCGACCTTACCAAGCCCTCCAAGGGTCGCGTCCAAACTGATTGAACTGGCCAATGATGCTGATACGTCGATTGAAGATGTTGCCGAAACCTTGAAAATGGATCCGGCACTGTCCATTAAGATTTTGCGAATTGCGAATTCCCCGCTATACGCCAATCAACGAAACGTCGAGACCTTGGCCCAAGCCACACTGATCATAGGGCTCAATGGTATCCTCGCATTAGCCCTCTCCTTCTCCTTAGTCAAATCTCTCCGGAGTGAAGATACTCAAGGACTCGATCATCTGCTTTACTGGCGACGCTCGCTCATCGCCGCTTCAAGCAGTCGAGCCATAGGTGAGCTGTGTCATGTACATGGCCTCGAAGAATTATTTATGGCCACCTTAATACAGGACATCGGCATGCTGGCACTAGATAGGATCCTGCCAACATTGTATGCAGATGAGAATCTCAAACAAGTCTATCACGGCCAGATTCTTAGGTATGAACAAGAAAAGATTGATACGACACACGCGGCTGTCGGGGGATGGCTGCTTGCCAAATGGAATCTACCAGAACGACTTCAGATGGCGGTGAGCGCGAGCGATGATCCTGATCGTGTGCCATCAACAGACAAATGTGCACAATTCACGCAATGCGTCGCACTCTCCGGACTTATTGCAGAGCTCTATTTGACGAACGCTATCGGACAAGCATTTGTCGATGTGTCAAAAAAGGCCAATTCGTGGTTAGGACTTTCGCAAGAAGCCTTTACTGAACTCTTTGAGCAAATAGGACCACTCATTTCGCACACTGAAACCCAATTTGAATATGATATTCAGAGTGGTCTTGATACAGAAATGATTTTAGAGAATGCAAGAGAAGCGTTAATGATTCGAAACCTACAAGCCTTTCGCCAGGTTGAATCCCTGCAAGTCAATACCGTGATCTTGGAGTCGCGCTATAAAAATTTAGAAAATTCAAGTCGTCTGGATGCCCTCACTGAAGCGTATAATCGATCCTATTTGGATGAAATTATTGAAAGGACGTTCGAATCAGCATCATCAAGCGGCACTTCATTAAGTTTTTTATTCGTCGATTTAGATGATTTCAAGAATGTAAATGACACGTATGGACATCAAATCGGTGATAAAATCCTCAAAGCTGTTGCGCGAATTCTCAAGGCTCAAACTCGGAATACAGACATTGTCGGTCGATATGGCGGTGAAGAATTTTTTATTGTTATGCCAGGAGTCAATAGTGTCATGGCCGAAACCGTCAGCAATCGAATTCTTGATGCGTTTCGTCAAACTACCCACGATGTCGGGATTCCATATCCCATCAAGGTTACAGTATCTCTGGGTATCGCTACACTTGGAGAAAAGCAGGAGTTTGAGTCAGCCCATCAGATGATCGGCGCAGCAGACCAAGCCCTGTACGCCTCGAAATCACACGGCCGAGACCGTTACACGGCCTATAAAAACTTGGTTTCTCAATCCATACCTGAATAGTCGTTCTCACAATTACCTCTCACGACGATCCCGTAAGCCCCGAAATATCTCACACTCAAGAACAAAAGACAGTGAGCAAAGATGCTTCTTTGTCCTACTGTTACTTTTTAGACTTAAGCCATCTCACCTAACGCACTGAGAACTTCATCATAATGTTCTGATACCTTCACTTTGGGGAAAATTTTCTCAATTTTTCCGTTCTTGTCGATGAGGAAAGTCGTTCGTTCAATGCCCATGTACGTGCGCCCATACATGGACTTCTCTTTCCAAACTCCATACGCCAGTAACATCTTCTTGTCCACATCACTTAATAATGGAAAATTCAATCCAAATTTCTGAGAGAATTTTTTATGAGATTCCACAGAGTCGGGACTGACCCCGTACACGACCGCACCAGTCCGCTTGATTGCAGTCAAACCATCTCGGAAGGAGCAGGCCTCCACCGTACAACCAGGAGTATCATCTTTAGGATAGAAATAGAGCACAACCTTCTTACCTTTCAGATCAGACAATTTCACTTTCTTGCCTTTATCATCTAACAAAGTGAATGCAGGGGCTTTCTGCCCTACCTTCAATGAAACAGCTGAAGTTGGTGTTGTTTTTGTACGCGCCGTTTTCTTGGACATCGTTGTCTTCGTGGCCTTTGCTGTCTTTTTGGCCGTCCCACTCGTTTTTTTCGAGGTCTTCTTCGTGGTCTTTGCACGAGACGTCGTCGTTTTTTTCATCAAATACTCCTTCGTAAGAATTTATAAGATAGAGCTGCTAGAATGGCTCGCTATTGTGCTCTGAAGCTATCGAGAAACGTGGGGTATTATATAGGTCAACACGATAGAAGTGCACTTCATTCTGTAGCAATATGAAAAAACCAATTTCTATTGTTGCCGGCGAAAGCATCCCCTATGTCCGAGAGGCATTCTCCACCTTGGGCAGCGTCACGATGCTTCCAGGACGATCGATCTCCTCAGCAGATTTGAAAGAGATCAATGTCTTACTGGTGCGCTCAATTACCAAAGTGAACGAAGCATTATTAAAGGGCACCGCCGTTGAATTTATTGGATCGGCATCTGCTGGGGTGGACCATATCGACGTGGCGTATCTCAAATCCAGAAATCTCGGATTCGCCTCTTCTCCAGGCTCAAATGCCAACTCCGTAGCAGAATATGTGATCACCGCTCTTCTCATCATTGCCCACCAACAACACGAAGAGCTTTCTGGAAAAACCATTGGCATCATTGGAGTGGGAAACATCGGCAAATTAGTCAAGGAAAAGTCTGAAGCACTCGGCATGCATCCAGTGCTCAATGATCCACCTCTGGCTGAGCTTGGCCAAATTGATCATCGCTCGCTCCAAGAAGTGTTGAGCTGCGACATCGTGACCTTACATGTCCCCTTAACGCAGGATGGGCCATTCCCAACTCAACACCTCATCAACGAACAAACGCTCGCGTGGCTCAAACCTTCGACCATCCTCATCAATGCCTCACGCGGAGAGGTTGTGGACACCCTAGCCCTACTCGATGCGATCAAATGCAAACGTATAGGCCCCACCATCCTCGATGTGTGGGAACATGAACCGCACATTAACTGGGATCTCTTTGAAGCCGTCACCATTGGCACCCCTCACATCGCAGGACATTCGCTCGATGGCAAAGCCATGGGAACGTTCATGATCTACAATGCACTCTGCAAGCATCTTGGCGTCGAACCCACTTGGAATCCTTGTCAATCTTTACCTCCACCCACAGTGCCTTCAATCGCAGTGACTCCTTCAAGTCTATCCAATGAAGAAAACCTTCACTCGATCTTCACCAAGATATACGACCTAGAAGCTGATCATGGAAGCATGAAAAAACTACTGACTGAATCGCTGGATGAGAGAGCCGGACTCTTCGATGCACTGCGTAAGGACTATCCAGTGCGTCGGGAATTCCACCAGACCGAAGTAAACGTGCCTGAAGAGATGACACATCTATCAAAGGTACTCAGAGAACTAGGACTTTCGAATGGCTGAGGCAAGACTACACAGTCAAAATCTAGAGCTCTCCACGCGTTATTATCAACAAGACACTTTGCAGAAAGACCTGTGGTTTCGAGTTGCCACACGCGATTACACTGAACTCATTAAGGCCTTCGATTTTGGTAAACTATTTTCGCACATGAGGACTCCTGTCGAGCTACTGGATGTGGGATGTGGGACTGGAAAATTCCCCTCGATGCTCACCCCTCACCTCCCGAAGAGCATTCACGTGCAGTACGATTACCTTGATCCATCACAACACAGCTTAGATGAATTAAAGAATACCCTACCCACTCCATTTTCGCCGCGAACTGCGTTGAAGACCACATTAGAAAAACTCCAACGTTCAGCTTGCCCATCACAGGGCTATCAAGTTATTTGGTGTCTCCAATCGTTGTACTGTGTTCAACACAAAGCATTGCAGGAAATAGTGAACAAATTACACGGTCTTCTGGATCCGAACAATGGTCTAGCCCTCATTTATCTTGCTTCATCAGACGCCTGTTATCATCGCCTATACAACCTCTATAACCAAGAGTTTTATCCCAACGCCCGTCAGCCCTATATCACCGCTGAAGCCATCACCAAAACGCTTGATACATCAGGCATCTCCTATGAAATCAAGAAACTCCATTTCTCGCACACGATTTCTTGTGCTGAAGGTCAGGTTCTAAAAAACTACATTAATCAATGCGTACTTGACCTGAACGCCTGGGAACATTCTCAACAAAACGGACCATTAAAGTCTTTTTTGGAATCGTTCATGAATCATGGAACATACCAATTCCCACAACAGATGTGGTTAATAATGTTTTCAGCTAAGACTTGCAATGCTCTGCCTTCCAATAAGAATTTTATGCTGTAAAAGCGACGGAAGAAAGATCAAGCATTCGAGAACAAACGTTTGGTAAGATAGCAGAGTTCTATCTCTTTTCCGTTAGTTGGGAGAGAAATGATGACCGTTGGGATGTAGGAGATTCGTCGCATCATGATAAAAAGAAAATCCTTAAAGGGAATGGTAGGCGTATATGTCGTCGTAGAAGACGTAGGCTCTGAACTGAAGGGAACCTTAACTCGCCGGGATATTAAGACGCGAGTGGAAGCTCAGCTACGCACGGCAGGCATTCGCACTCTCAAGGAACAAGAAGCCGCCAAGCTACCAGGAGAGCCCTATCTCTATGTCAACCTAGCAGCGCTCCCCTTAGAACATAAGAAGTTTGCGTGTCGAATCGATCTAGAAGTCCATCAACATGTGGCATTAGTGCATGATTCCAAGGGAGGACATGCCATCACTTGGGAGCAGGGCGTATTAACAGTTGGGGGACTCGAGATCATTTGCCAACATGTCGACGAACTCGTGTTTGATTTTATCTGCGACTATTTGGCAATAAATCCCGTCTGATGTATTCTTGCGCGCTTTCCTTACTCGTCTCCAGGAGTCGGGCAATTTACTCAGTCTCTCCCATACCTCTAATAGTACAGGCTTCCCCGCAGTTTTTACTGAGAATTACCTAACAACCAACATTTAATCTTTCATCGTCAGCTCTACTCTTTATTACCAGAAGGATCAATAGGCCAACGGAGGTGATCCATGTACTTATCAAGATTCATATCTTCCGGTACTTTTTCTATGTCAGCGTGCAAGGCCTGCAAATTTTTGAGTGTTTCATAAATTCGGTAGTGCTTGCTTTTCTCCCAAAATTCCTCTTGATCGCGTTGAAATTCTTCAAATTTCACCTTGGTTTTTTCTAGCAACAACGCTTTGAGATATTGAATCTCGTTCTCCTGGTGCGCGAGTGCATGGGCTAAGATTAATACGTGCCTTTCGCTATCATTCATACCTATAGCCTCCTTCGACAAATGCTCACGGTTTGGCCGGATAAACTTTTCACACTTATATCTACCATCACGAAATGTTTCGGCACTCTCACCAGACTATTTATTACACTCTCCTGTCTCCCTTAGGCTACGTAGCGAAGACTCCAGGCCTTGGGATAGCACAATGTTCTTGTTATCAGAAAGAGGGAAACTTCGAAAAGAATGATAGAAGCGGATGGAGAAATATCAGGAATGTGCAATTCAATACGCAGGGCAGGACAGCCAAAACTTGGAAAAGGGTTGAGAGGCTAGCGTCGTCATGATAGATAAGTCTACAGGCGAGGGATCAGCTCATAACTTAAATTAATACGAAGAATCGTCGAACATAGACTGGACATCTGACCACACAATCCCGTTGGGAATCCCTGGTCGCCACTCCCCATATTCATTGGCCGGGCGGTGGAAGACCTCATCCTGACTTTTTTTAAGTATCATCTCCTGACCGTCTACTGTTGCTTGAATGACTTTTTCATCGTCCATGCCCCGTTGTCTCCTCAACTCATTTGGAAATCTTGATCTCGTGCCATCTACCCTCTAGAGCGTTATCGGCAATTCATCCATGTCCATTTAGCCTGATTTTTCTGAGAAAATTTCATGATATTGACATTTTCATCTACTGGGGTTTAATATAATTTTAATTCCGATCGGAATAGTATGAATTAAAATGAACAAGTTTCCCCAGAAAGTCACGTATGCGATTTTCGCCACTGTGGAGCTAGGACTTCGGTACGGCTCGTCACCAGTCCAAGCCAAGTCTATAGCCCACAACCAATCTATTCCGGCACGATTTATCGAACATGTTCTTAGCGCCCTCAAACAGGCTGGTCTCGTTACGAGCCTTCGGGGTGCCCAAGGTGGCTATATCTTAAGCAAAGAGCCGGAAGAGACAACTCTCAATGAAATTATTCAAGCCATGAATGGCTCGACACCCCTATCCCTGAATGGTTCGACAAATGGTCATAGAGAGACACCCAGAACTCATGACATATTGCTATCCGGAATCTGGCAACAATTGCAGGAAGCCGAACTTGCAATTCTACAGTCGATCTCGTTACAAGCTTTAGTGGAGCAATACAAAAAACTCGAAGAAAAACGAGCCTTGATGTACCATATTTGATTCGCATTCAATCACAAACCCAAAGCAAGAGTTTTTCTTATGCCGTCGACTGACAAAACGTTTTTCTATAAATTTCTCCATATTTTAAGGATACGTGCGGCCATTGGAGGTTTGCTATGAACACTGCGCCAACCACTAGACCTGAGATCAAGACAGCCCCAATTCCTCAGGAAATCATAGAAGAAATCGAAACATTTGAGGACGAAGTCAAACGACTCCAAAACGGCGAAACACCGGTGGAGATGTTTAAACCCTTTCGTCTGCAATTTGGTATTTATGGGCAACGCCAACCGGATGTCCAAATGGTGCGGATCAAGATTCCTTTTGGTGGGCTCACAGCCAATCAACTCCGTCGAATCGCTGAACTGGCTGATACCTACGCCACTGGTGTAGGTCACGTAACCACTCGTCAAGATATTCAACTCCATTTCGCTCCGTTACCTCACGTTGGCACCATCATGCGAAAACTTGCAGAAGTCGGAGTGACAACCCGTGAGGCCTGCGCCAATACCGTTCGTAATGTGACCGCCTGTGCCTTGGCAGGGGTCTGCCCGGGAGAGGTCTTTGACGTCACCCCCTACGCAAACACCGTAGCCCAACACCTGTTGCGCAATCCGCTCACACAAAGTCTTCCTCGCAAATTTAAAATTGCGTTTTCTGGATGTCAGTCAGACTGTGCATTGACCCCGATTCATGATGTCGGACTCCTGGCGGCCAGAAATGATCAAGGCACGATTGGGTTTAAAATGGTCGTGGGCGGCGGTCTTGGTTCAACACCTCGCGTGGCGAAGTTGCTTCGCGAATTCGTCCCGATGGAAGAGTTGATTCCATCGATTGAAGCTTGCATCAAAGTTTTCGATAATCTGGGTAATCGAAAAAATCGCAGTAAAGCCCGCATGAAATTCGTGATCGACAAACTCGGCTTTGAGGAATTCAAGAGACAGTGGCAAGAAGCCTATGACACATTGCTGAAATCGAGCGGGACAACAACGGAGTTAAACCTCTTGGGATACCAAGATGAGGCTCCATTAATCATGCCGACGAGGTCAGGCAATGGAGCTCCCTCGAATGGAAATGGAAACGGCAATGGCTCTAACGGCTCGACTGGCTCTCAGTCGAGCTTTGACGTGTGGCGAAAGACGAATGTGATCGGACAACGCCAATCAGGATTTCTCGCGGCTGTCGTGAAATTGCCTTCTGGGGACATGACGACAGAGCAAATGTATGCCCTTGCCGATTTTGCTGAAACCTATGCTAATGGCAACATTCGAACAACGATTAGTCAAAATATGATCATTCGGTGGATTCCCGAAACCCGTATCCGAGAACTTTATGAGGCCTTACGGTCTCAAGGTCTGGCAGCGCCAGGGGCCGAAGGTGTAGAAGATATCGTTGCCTGCCCTGGGACGGATACGTGTGGCTTAGGCATTACTTCTTCCAAAGGCTTGGCACGTGCGCTGTCGGAATTATTTCCAGCCGGAGAAACACCAAAAGACTTAAAAGGCGTCGATGTCAAAATTAGTGGCTGTCATAATTCCTGTGCCCAACATCATATCGCCACCATTGGGCTGCATGGTGTGGGCAAACGCATTGGCGACCACATTGCGCCCGTGTATGAACTCCATCTCGGTGGACAGGTCAATGGCACGGCAAAGATCGCTCAATTGATAGTGAAGGTGCCGGCAAAGAATGTCCCAGCCGCTATTGAGCATTTATTGGACTACTATCGTAAAGAGCGTGAAGATGGAGAAAGCCTACAAGTTTTTATCGCTCGGCAGGGGAAGGCAAAACTCAAAGAACAGTTGATACCGCATACCTTTCTTCCGTCCTTTGCTGAAAACTCGGAATACTATTTCGATTGGGAAGCTGATGAAGAGTTCTCAGTTGAAGATCTTGGCCCAGGTGAATGTGCTGGTGGAGCGTTAGAAATGATCGATAACCGCATGCTTGAGGCTGAACAAGAACTGTACCATGCTCGGATTCTAGCGGAAAAACACCAGTATGGAATCGCGATTAATAAAGCCTACCGAGCCGTGATTGCTGGGGCTAAAGCCATTTTAGTCACCGAGGGAACAGACCCCAACACCGATGCGGATACTTTGGCTGAATTTGACCGGCTTGTCACTTCAAAAGGCCTGATGCCAGAACCGTATCACAATCTCACTGCTCATCTGAATGATCTGGGCTCCCAAGACACCTCGCCCGCATTCCTGAAAAGTAACCTCGACTTTGCACGAGGTTTCGTGGAAGCATGCCGGACCGCCACCGACGAAATTGGACAGGACCTGAAACTCGCTCCCGGCGAAATGGGCAAGACTCAATCGACAGGCAAGGGCAAGGCGACAGATTCACCAGCTGACGCCACCACGCAAGAAGCTTCCGTCTACGACTTGCGCGGGGTGATGTGTCCTATGAATTACGTGAAAACGAAATTAAAAATGGAAATGATGGATGACGGAGAACAACTCGAAGTCTGGCTGGACGCTGGCGATCCCATCAAAAATGTTCCAATGAGCCTTCGTAATGACGGCCACAAGATTCTAGCGGAAGAAGCGCTTGATGCTGACCAGCAGCACTATAAGATCTTGGTAGAAAAAGTTGAGGCGTAGACCACGCGATGATTCCCAAAACAGATACTCGACCCGATGCCGAAGCGCTAAAAAGCCTTAATGATAAGGTAGAGAGCCAGTCTCCTCAAGAAATTCTTTCTTATGCGTTTGCCGAGTATTCCCCTCATATCATTCTCGCCTGCAGTTTTGGTGCAGAAGACGTGGTTTTGGCAGATATGATGTTTCGCAATTATCCATATGCCCGCCTCTTCTATTTGGATACGGATTTTTTGTTCCCAGAAACCCTCCAGGTCCGTGACCAAATCATCGCCAAATATCAACTCAACGCTGATCAGGTTATCCAAATGAAATCCTTGTACACGCCTCAAGAACAGGCCAAGAAATATGGAGAAGCATTGTGGTCTCAACAACCTGATCAATGTTGCCATCATCGAAAAATTGAACCCCTTGAACGGATACTCAAACACTACACAGCG
Source organism: Nitrospirales bacterium (assembly GCA_965223675.1). GTDB lineage: Bacteria > Nitrospirota > Nitrospiria > Nitrospirales > UBA8639 > JAGQKC01. The sequence goes on from OZ245013.1 coordinate 2,934,274, forward strand.
TGGATTACGGGAATCCGTCGTGAACAATCACCCACTCGAGCCAACGCGCAGATTGTTGAATGGGATGAAAAGTTTCAGTTGGTGAAATTGAATCCCCTCGCGACTTGGTCGTGGGAACAGGTGTGGACCTATATTCATGCGAATGAAGTTCCCTATAACTCCCTGCACGAACAACATTATCCGAGTATCGGATGCACACATTGCACAGCTCCAGTGATGCCAGGTGATGACGCACGATCTGGTCGTTGGAAAAACTTCACCAAAACCGAATGCGGACTGCATCCGTCAAAGACGGAAAACGGATGAGATAACGTCGCTCGTTGTTCGTGAATCGTCGCTCGTGGAGACAAGATCGGAACTTTTTTCATAAACGAGATACGAGATACTAGCAACGAAATACGGAATTTTTGAATGCAATCATTTATCGCCAAAGTGGGTAAAGGTCACAAACGAACCAAGGATTTAACCTGGGATGAAGCCAAGGAAGCTATGCGTATGATTATTGAATCGCAAGCGACTCCTGGTCAGATCGGGGCTTTCCTTATGGCCATGCGAATTAAAACCGAATCCATCACAGAACTAGCCTCATTCACAGCCGCCGCGAGACAATATGTTCCCCCCCTTAAGATTGAGACACCTTCAGAAATTGTGGATGTCCCAATGTATGGTGAAAAACATGACACCTGTCATGCGATTGTGGCCTCGGTCCTTATTGCCACGGCAGCCGGCGCCTCAATCTTCATGCATGGGACAAGTAACACTGCCGCGGCTTCAACCGTGCCAGGAATTCTCAAGCATCTTGGGATTCCGACGACACAACCTGTACAACAGTTGACCCAGTTTCAACTCGCCTATCTTGAACTCGAAACCTATCATCCTCCATTGGCCAAACTTCTTGATCTTCGTCAAGAGTTTGGTGTGCAAAATCTTGCCCATCAAGTGGCGAGAATGTTGAATCCTTCCCGAGCATCATCACAAGTTATTGGCATTGCTCATCCTCCCTATTTGGACAAAATGATTGAGGCTCTCCATATGCTTGGCACTTCACGAGCGATGGTGCTTCAAGGTGTGGAAGGGATTCCGGAATTGTCGATTTCAACGGCAACCCCCGTCCGCGAGCTGAGGAATGGCCATATGACCCGACTCATGATTCGACCACAGGATATTGGATTTTCCTTTGGATCATTTCATGCCATGGGTCACTCCACATTGCCCCAAGGCCCAGGCGCAACAATCCCGGAGCGAGATGCCAACCTTGTTGTTCAATTTCTGCAGAACAAGATTCGAGGAGATTACCGTGCATGGGTCATCCTCAACGCAGCTTTGCTGCTCTATGCTGCAGGCAAAGCCTCATCACTTATGCAAGCCACACCCCTCGCTGAGCATGCGCTGGATTCAGGGTTAGCACTAAAAAAACTCAACGCTCTTTCTATACAATCAACTACTGAGTCGGAAAGTTTTGATCTCCCAAAGGAAACGATCTCCGCATGAAACATCTTCGCCAACTTGAGGATCAGAGTGTATTTATTCTTCGTGAAGCGTACAAAAATTTTGACAATCTTGGAATGCTCTGGTCCATGGGGAAAGACTCCACCGTCCTCCTCTGGCTAGCCCGAAAAGCGTTTTTTGGGCATGTGCCCTTTCCTTTGCTCCATGTCGACACCAGCTATAAAATTCCAGAAATGATCGAATACCGAGATCGTCTGGCCCGAGAATGGCGCCTCAATTTAGTCGTTGGACAAAATAAAAAAGCCCTAGCAGAGGGCATGAATCATACGAAGGGCCGCATGGAATGCTGCACGGCGTTAAAAACAGAAGGCTTAAGGCTCTTACTGGAAGAGGGGGGATACACCGGGATCATTCTTGGCGTGCGATCAGACGAAGATAGCACACGAGCCAAGGAACGATACTTTTCTCCGCGCGATAAAAACAATGACTGGGATTTTCGTGATCAACCGCCGGAATTGTGGGATCAATATAAAATTTCTTTCCCACCTGGCACGCACATTCGTATTCATCCTCTTTTAGATTGGACGGAAATCAACATTTGGGAATATATCAAACTGGAAAATATACCATTTTTGGACAACCTGTATTTGGATCAAGGCACTGGCCAGCGATATCGCAGTTTGGGGTGCGAACCCTGCACCTTCCCGATGAAATCCACGGCCCAAACAGTGGATGAAGTGATTATCGAGTTGCGTAACAGCAAAGTGGCTGAACGTGCCGGTCGCGCCCAAGACGAAGGCCGAGGCATGGAACAGTTGCGAAAAGACGGATATATGTGAAGGATGCCAATGACCACTTCTCATGCAAATACCAAGTCAAGTGAAGCCTCTATTAAAGAAACCATGAATATCGTGATCGTCGGCCATGTCGATCATGGTAAATCTACATTATTAGGAAGATTATACGCGGATACCGGAACCTTGCCAGTTGGAAAAATTGAGAAGATTCAGGACATTTGCAGAAAACAAGGAAAGGAATTTGAATATGCGTTTCTGTTTGATGCGTTTTTAGAAGAACAACAACAAGGGATTACCATCGACACCGCTCGAACGTTCTTTTCGTGGGGGAGTCGGCAATACATTATTATCGACGCACCTGGTCATAAAGAATTTCTCAAGAACATGGTGTCTGGAGCCGCTAGAGCTGAGGCAGCACTTCTGATCATTGATGCGTTGGAAGGTGTCAAAGATCAATCCAAACGCCACGGCCTTTTGCTTTCGATGCTCGGCGTCAAACAAGTCACGGTGGTCGTGAACAAAATGGATTTGGTTGGTTATCGTGAGGATGTGTTCAGAGGGATTGAAAAAGAGTATCGCGAGTTTCTTTCACAGCTCAACGTCACCCCACAGTACGTCATTCCCGCTAGCGCGAAGCAGGGAATTAATATCACCACGAATGCATCAGAGACGCCGTGGTATACGGGACCGACCGTCTTGGACTCGCTTTCACACTTCACACTCGACACAGCAGAAACTGAACAGCCACTCCGTTTCCCTATCCAGGACGTCTATAAATTTGACGCGCGGCGTATTCTCGTCGGAAGAATCACCGCCGGACAACTCAAGATCGGCGACCGTCTCGTCTTTGCCCCTTCGAATAAGTCCGCCGCCATCCAAACGATTGAAGCATTCAATATTGATCCTCCCCCTACACAAGCCGTAGCCGGACAGTCCGTCGGCATCACCTTGGATGAACAAATTTTTGTCGAGCGTGGACAAATTGCCGCTCATGATGACAATGGCCCATTAGTCTCGACCAGCTTCAGAGCTAACATCTTTTGGCTTGGACAACGCTCTTTGGAGAAACAGCGAACGTATATGCTACGACTGGCTACTAGGGAAGTGCCCTGCGAAGTTTCAGTGATTCATCGTATCGTGAATGCGAATGATTTAAATGACCGGCAAACGTCAACAACTGTTCAACGGAACGAAGTCGCAGATTTGACTCTGCGCACGAAAGCTCCTCTGGCATTTGATACCTACACGACCTCTGAAGACACAGGACGTTTCGTTCTCGTTGATGAGTATGACGTATCGGGTGGCGGAATCATCACGGAAATGGTTCAAGACGAACAGGAAGGACTACGAACTGAAGCACGAGAACGTGATTCAGCCTGGGTGAAAGGAGAGATCGGACCGGAAGAGCGCGCACAACATTACGGACATCGAGCCGCCGTGGTTTTATTTACAGGTCCCGACACGACAGCAAAAGCGTTTTTGGCTCGTAAACTCGAAGCAGTGCTCGTGGCTGAAGGTCGACATGCCTATCTACTTGATGCTGAAAATCTTCGTCGCGGGCTCGATGCCGACATCGGTGAAACCAATGCCAACGAAGCCGTCCGTCGGTATGGTGAGGTCGCGAGGCTCCTCACAGATACTGGGCTTATTGTGCTCTCAACCACCAATCCCTTTTCGTTGCCGGCCGGGACTGTGGCTCAGGCCATCCAAACCCTTGTGAATCCTACTCCAGTTGTCACTATCTATATGTCGAAAGAACGGGAAAGCCTACTTCCGGATGCCACGCTCACGTTTCTTGGGCCAGAAGACTTTAATGAACAGACTCGACAGATCATCGAGACACTCAAAGAAAAAGGCATACTGGCAGAAGCTGTGGGCTCTCAACCCGCATTCCAATTTTCGATATAGGTCACGCTGTTTCAGCCCTCAAATCTCCACGGCTGCTCGTTTCACAGTTGCAAGAATCCCTGCACTTCTTCATCATAGCTTTATTGATCCTTGTCTCCGATCTCTGTAGACTTTTGCGGATCATGACGACAAAAACAGATTATTGGACACACCTGGGGGTAGGAGTTGAAGAATGGATAAAGTTAGCGATTATATTTTTGTGACAAACGTGATTCCACAAGACGTTTGCTACGGAGTCCTCAAAGAAATCAGGGAAAAAAGATGGGAGAAACATACCTGGTATGAGTATGCCAAGAATAGTTATGAATCGAAAGAGCAAAAAGAATTAGATGTCCTGCCCGCAACACAAGAACTCCACGATACCTTAGGCCAATTTATTTTTGAATCTCTTCAGCAATATATGCTCAAGTATGTTCAACAGGAAGATGAACGCATTAAGGGCTTCGTGAAAACGTTTACGCCCATACGATTTAATCGTTACGGCATTGGCACCATCATGAGAAAACATTATGATCATATTCATTCGATCTTCGATGGACAGCGAAAAGGTATCCCGACTCTCTCGCTACTAGGCGTATTAAATGATGACTACGAAGGTGGAGAATTTGTTTTTTCGGACACACATACCGTCCCCTTGAAAGCCGGAGATATCATGGTGTTTCCGTCCAACTTTATGTACCCACATGAAGTGAAAGAAGTGACGAAGGGCGAACGGTTTACCTTTGTGTCCTGGGCATTCTAAGTTCGCTCGTTGCTCGTTGTTCGTCGCTAGCATCTCGTTTCCCATTCCCATATTCTGTCCGCCGTTTTTCGTTTATCGTCTCACGTTTTCCGTCCTGCGATTCCTTAAGACGTCGCTGTTAATTTCAGCCCAGCAATTCCCCCTATAATCGCAGCAATACTCAGTAGCCGCACAACATCACGAGGTTCATTGAACCATACCATCCCCACGATCACTGTGCCCGCAGCACCAATCCCCGTCCATATGGCATAAGCCGTCCCCATTGGTATGGTACGTAGCGCAAAAGAAATGCACACCATGCTGATTCCCATGGCCACGACGGTTCCCACACTCGGCCATAAACGGGTAAATCCGTCAGTAAATTTCAAACTCACGGCCCATACGATTTCAAAAGCTCCCGCAATCAGTAAATAGACCCATGCCATAATGCCACTCCTCGGGTTGATTCAAGGTCATTATTGGTTATCTCTATATCAACGAATATGCTAACTTCCCTTTCTGGCAAAAGCAGAAATGGTGAGCTATAGTAAAGGGAAGAGATCGTTTTGCCAATTATAGCGAAACCAATTATGGTCTGGCCGAACAATTTTGACCGACACAGCGCAGTCATAGACTCGCAACCTTGGAAAATCACTGGCATGGCTATAACACACACAAGGGGGTGACTGGCTTCGACGGGGATCAGGAGGTCAACGGAGCGTGTCGAGCTCTCGGAGTCTCGTTAAACCTTCGGGAAACCATTAAGTGCCAACGAACCATTGGCTCTCGCGGCTTAATTGACCGCGACGTCTCTCCTGGTTTTGCCTGCGGGTCAGGAAGAGGCGTCACTTTGCAGGCTGGTCCAATGCCGGTGCTCAGCGGCGGCGGATGAGAACTTTCTGGGCTAGCAGACGTTCTAAGCCGGTTGATGGGCGTGGGCGAATGCGAATACTAAATCATCAGCTACACACGTAGGGCCGTTGCGCTAAATGTCTTCGGACGCGGGTTCGATTCCCGCCACCTCCACCATTAGGCCTCTGAGGCACTAGCTTCAGAGGCCCTTTTTTATTGAGATCCGTGTCTCTCATACAGCAGACAATACGCCGCTAACTTGGATCTTTCTTACCTACCATTGCAGTTCCGCTCTAGTTTCGCTCTGAAAACGTAGTAGGCCGGTTATCCGTAGCAAAAAAACTTTAACTAGTTGAAGAGCATTGCAGCACAATCGCTTGGATTCACTTTGGGAATACTAGTTCTGCTTTCGCGAAACTGTACTTTTTTTGAGGAGTTGGGCATGAAGGCTCAAGGATTTTGAATGTGTCTAATACAATAGCATTGCATTGAAGAAACGCAAAAAAACAAAATGCAATACAATAGAAGTGTTTTTTTAATGAGTGTGACGCAAGATCTTCTTCTAGAAGACCTCAGGTAACAGGTTGACTTTTGTATATACTTTTATGTAGTCAAGTGGTATGTATTGATATACAGACGCTGGGGTTTGACTGGGATCAAGGCAATCGCAACAAATGTCACAAACATGGATTATCCTCAAGAGAGATTGAAGAGTTTTTTAAACAGGATGTTCTTGTTGCGCCAGATGTTCGGCACTCACAAGGGGAGAAACGGTTGTTGGCAGTTGGACGTTCTCAAAATGGGAAAGGCATGATGTTTTTCTTTACTCTTCGGGAAAGTAAAGGAAATGTTCTTATCCGTCCAATCAGCGCACGGTATATGCACGAGAAGGAGAGGAAGCGATATGAGCAAGAAAGTACCAAAATTGAAAAGTGACAAAGAGGCTGAAGAATTTTTGGAACAAGACCTTACAGAATATTTAGATCTCGATAATTTTCAGAAGGTGCACTTTGAGTTTTTACCAAAAACCAAACAGGTGAATCTCCGATTTCCAGAAAAGTTGCTAACTGCCGTCCAAAAGCGTGCACATAAGGAAGGGATCCCCTATCAAAAATATATTCGGAGAGCCGTTGAAGACGCACTCAACACAAGGTAAAACCTTTTTCCCAATGACAGCTTAAATTTACACTTCTCAACTATTTTCAAGTCCCACTTTCGGGAACATTCTTCTCCTGCCCTTATAAAGCCCTCTCAAGAACAAACCAACACCTCCCCCTCTTCGTAGGGAGGTAACAGTACATAGACCCTATACTTTCCAAACCGGCACTCCAAAGATAATACTTCTCTTCAGTCACAGCTTATAAGGAAAGTTTCGCCGTACGAAAACCTTTCAAAGTGGAAGCGCTTGACAGCGCAATGGAGTGAACACACTTCAGAATACTTTTTCGTGTTTCGCGAAACTGTACTTTCTGTGAGGGGTTGGGTAGCATGAAAGGATAATCATGCCCACGATTAGCGTCTTTTATGGTATCGTCATTCAAATGTTCTGGAAGGAACACAACCCGCCACATTTTCATGCACTCTATGGTGAACATGAGGCACTGATCGATGTACGAGAGCTTAGGGTGATGCGGGGCTCGCTACCCCGTCGTGCCATGGCTCTAGTGCTAGAGTGGGCAGCAGATCATCGCGAGGAGCTGATGGAGGACTGGAATCTATGCAACCAACTCAAACATCCGAATCCCATCGAACCCCTGAAGTAGAACCAGCCATCCGGCATGTCGTGCCCTGGCGCGTCACTTCCGTTAGTGCGAAGGCAAATTTGTGTTTGCAAGTAACGTTTGTGGACGGAACCACAGGGGAAGTTGACCTGCGGAACTTTCTGAGTAGTCCCAAAACCACGGGAACGGTTTTCGAGTCGTTACGGGATGAAGACGCCTTTTCGAAAGTAGGAGTGATTCTGGGGGCAGTACAGTGGGCAAATGGAGCCGATCTCGCGCCCGATGTCATGTACGACGCAATCAAGTCTCAGGGTCGGTGGATTGTCGAATAAAAGGAAGTTTGCCGAACCCTTTCAAAATGTATATTCCCGTTGCCTTTCTCCCTCGACTTGCCCGACCTTCTGTTATGGCTCAAAGCCAAACCCTTCTCTGTTATACCCGCTAGCTGCAGGCGAAAACCCATCTTTAAATCCATAAAACGATTTAGGTTTACCAATAAATATTGAACGATCACCGTGAATATTGAGCTGTGTCAACCATTCCGGTTCGGGATCCCTTCTTTTGGTTTCGCGAACCTGTACTTTTGTTGAGGGGGTTGGGTAGCATCGGTATGGTATGATAACAATCAAATACACCTATTGACCGTTAAATACTCAAAACACGAATTCTTTCTACTTTATATAGACTTAGGGGTTTAGCCAGATCAGAGTGTTCAGGCAATAAAGAACCAAGATGGAAAATACTTCTGATATCAAACCACTGGTCGAGCGGGCTCGTAAGATACTCCACACAGTCTACGGTAACCGCCTCAAGGGGGTGGTTCTTTACGGTTCCGCCGCACGAGGCGATATGTCTCTCGGCAGCGACATTGATCTTCTAGTTCTCCTAACACCTCCCGTATCCCTAGGCCGTGAACTTCGAACCATCATCAAAGCCCTTTATCCTCTGCAATTGGAAACAGACTGTCCGATTCATGCTATGCCTATCGATGAAAATGCCTATCAAGCAGGCGAATCCAGTTGGTATCGCAATGCCAAAGAAGAAGGTATCCTGGTGTGAATCAGGAAACAGTCGACTTTTGGGCACGTGCTCGTCAGGCTTTTGAAACAGCTAAGCACATCGCACAATCCGATCCCGACGCCGCATCTTCACGGGCATATTATTCCGCCTTTTACGCGGTCTCAGCTCTTTTCTCCTCCGAAGGCAAAACCTTTATTCGACATTCTGGCATCGAGACTGCGGTGCATCGAGAATTAGTGAAGACCAATCGCTGGCCACGTGAACTTGGTGAAGACTATGCATTCTTGATTCGCTTACGCTCAACTGGCGATTACGGGGGGAAATTCATGTGACCTATGAAGAAGTGAAAGATGCGATTGAAGCCACAGAAAGAATTCTGAGTGCTATCCATAAAGAAAATCCCGAGTTGTTTCCACTCTCCGCCTAACTCTTTTTCACCGATAAAAATATTCTTAAAAGAGGTATAGCCGTACCAATAGCCATTATTCGGGTGGAGCGAGTTTCGTCTTGACGCCATTGACATATATGCATATTGATACATATGAGAACAACATTAAACATCGACGATGATCTTCTAGAGAAAGCGGCAAACCTCACGGGAGTTTCAGAAAAAACCTCGTTGGTGCGACTTGGCCTTGAAGCATTGATTTCTAAAAAGGCAGCATTGCGACTTGCTCAACTCGGAGGATCAGAAAAGCATCTCAAGTTGCCCCCGCGACGAAGATCAACCCAGAAGCGATGACTCTGGTTGACACATTAATCTGGGTCAATCATCTTCGGTATGGGAACCCACGCCTGGAGTCATTACTCCAAGACACTCAAGTGCTCACTCATCCCTGGGTCATTGGCGAATTGGCCTGTGGAGGACTAAAGAACCGAAAAGAAATACTTGCCTTACTCCAAGCCCTTCCCGAAACACACCTTCCGGAATATCACGAAGTGCTTCATCTTCTTGAAGCTCACAAACTTTATGGAGTTGGATTAGGCTGGGTAGACATAAACCTGCTCGCAGCAGCTCAGCTCACGGGCTGTGCCTTGTGGACAGCTGACGCTCCATTGAAGAAAGCCGCAGCCAAACTCCAACTGCCCAAACAGTGATAGACCGGGATCCATCTTCATTGGGGTCATTCCCGAGATGAGTAGTCGGGAATCTATCTTCAATAGGAAAAAGGGATGGCTGTACCAGCAGGTTTTTGCGTTTGTTGGAGACAATCGCACTATGTCTGTAATGACGGATCAGCAATGCTTTATTAGATTTCGCGAAACTGTACTTTTTATGAGGGGTTGGGTAGCATGGCGGGCGGACACACCCACAATATTTTGTAAAAAGAATCTGAGGATATTGGAATGAGTCCTGAGACACATTCGCAGCTTGCGAGTTTTATTTGGAGCATTTGCAACTTACTCCGGGGACCATACAAACGAAATGAATACCGAAAGGTCATCCTGCCCTTGACCGTGCTGCGCCGTTTTGATTGCCTGCTGGCACCCACCAAAGCTCAGGTGCTCACAGAGCATACGAAAATCAAGACCAAACCCGATAGTGTGGTGCGGAGTCTACTCGAGAAAATCACGGGCAAACCTTTCTATAACCTTTCCAAGCTAGATCTCTCCAAACTCCTTGATGATCCTAATCAGCTCGCTCCCAACTTAAACGCTTACATCAATGGATTTTCGAAAAACGTTAGGGAGATTATAGAGCGGTTTGCCTTTGATCAACAAATCGCTCGCATGGCTGAAAAGAATCTACTGTATGAGGTTATTAAGAAGTTCGCTGCAGTCGATCTATCGACAAACCGTGTAGACAGTATGCAGATGGGTTACGTTTTCGAAGAACTGATACGAATCGGGGCAGAGCAGTCCAATGAGGAAGCCGGAGAACACTTCACACCCCGAGAGGTGATTAAGCTTATGGTCAACCTCCTCCTCTCGCCAGAAAAAGATCTCCGTAAGAGCCATGTGGTAAGGACGATCTATGATCCAGCCTGCGGGACTGGTGGTATGCTGTCGGTGGCAGAGAAGTACATTCGGGACCTGAACGCCGAAGCCAATCCGCTTCTCTTTGGACAAGATTGGAACGATGAATCCTGGGCGATCTGTAAATCCGACATGCTGATTAAGGGAGAGGATGCGGACAATATTGTGCTTGGAGATACATTCACAAAAGACGGCTTCCACAACGATGCTGAAGGGAAAAAACACACCTTCGATTATATGCTAGCCAATCCTCCTTTTGGCGTGGAATGGAAGCAACAGGCGAAGTATATTCAGAGAGAGGCTGAGTCTCTCGGGTACAACGGTCGTTTCGGAGCGGGACTCCCACGCATCAACGACGGCTCATTACTCTTTTTGCAACACATGCTTTCTAAGAGACGCATGCCGCAAGATGGCGGGAGCCGCATTGGCATCGTGTTTAACGGCTCACCCCTATTCACTGGAGACGCAGGTAGCGGGGAAAGCAATATCCGCCAATGGATCATCGAAAACGACTGGCTCGAAGCCGTAATCGCGCTGCCGGATCAGCTTTTCTACAACACAGGGATCTTCACGTACATTTGGGTATTGACTAACCATAAGGAAAGGCGACGCAAAGGCAAAATCCAACTCATTGACGCACGGCGTTTCTTCGTAAAAATGTCGAAAAGTCTCGGGAACAAACGCAATAAGATTGGCGACCCGACGGACCGTCCAAGTGAACCCGATCAGATCTCGGAAATCACGCAGATCTTCGGAAACTTTCAAGATGGGGAAACGCGGACATTCATGGAGGAAGATCGTATTACCAAACAACAAGTCGAACGTTCGCGCGTGGTGAGCAAAGTCTTCGACAATGCTGATTTTGGGTTTCATAAAATCACGGTTGAGCGGCCTCTGCGACTCAACTTTCAAGCAACCCCAGAGCGTATTACACGTTTAGAGAATGAAAGTGGATTTGAAAAACTTGCTACCAGTACTAAAAAGAACAATAAAATACGACTCGAAGAAATCGAAGCTGGTAAGCGGCGCCAAGATGAGATCCGAAACCTTTTATCCAGGTTTGTCGAGACTCATGGAACAAAAATCTATAAAGATCGCAAGATTTTCCTCACCGACCTCCGCGAGATTGATCGCGCCGCTGACATTCGGCTTTCCGCCCCAGAGATCAAGGCCGTCCTTAACGCCCTTGGCGAACGAGAAGAAACGGCTGAGATTTGCCGCAATAAAGACGGCAATGCAGAAGCAGACCCAGAACTCCGCGACACGGAAACCGTGCCACTCAAAGAAAGTATCCAAGATTATTTTAAGCGAGAGGTACTGCCCCACGTTTCTGACGCTTGGATCGATGAGAACAAAACGAAGGTTGGTTACGAAATTCCCCTCAATCGCCATTTCTACCAATATGAGCCACCACGGCCATTGGAGGAAATTGCGACGGATATCAAGAACCTGGAACGTGAGATTATTGATCTGCTACGAGAGGTAACGGGTAGCAACCAGGGAACGTTATGAAGTTTTCGCCTTATCCTAAGTACAAGTCTAATGATATCAAGTGGCTTACTGATATTCCGGAACATTGGAGTAAAAAGCGTGGCCGATTCTGTATTGATGTGAATCCACAATCGAAAAAGGTCCGCAGACTAACTCCCGACCAAGAAGTCTCCTTTGTACCGATGGAAGCAGTCGGGGAGTATGGCGGTTTGAACCTAGAACAGACCCGCACTATTTCAGATGTGGGATCAGGATATACCGAATTTGAAAGAGGCGATGTTGTTGTTGCGAAGATTACCCCCTGCTTTGAAAATGGAAAAGGAGCGCTTGCTAGTGGCCTTGTAAATGATATTGCGTTTGGAACCACAGAATTACATGTTCTTCGAGCTACTAAGGCTGTAGATCCACAGCTTTTGTTCTATTTCACGATCTCACAGTTTTTCAGGGGTATTGGGGAAGGCGAAATGTACGGGGCCGGAGGACAGAAGCGCGTACCACCTGAATTCTGTAAAAACATTCAGATTCCGTTACCACCACTGCCTGAACAACGCGCCATCGCCGACTTTCTTGACCGCGAGACGGCGAAGATTGACAGGTTGGTGGCGAAGAAGCGGACACTAATCGAGAGGCTAATAGAAAAGCGCATTGCGCTTATATCTCGTACAGTCACCCGCGGTCTTCCACCTATATACCGCTGCGCCGCTGGCCTAAACCCGAACCCTAAACTCAAACCTTCTGGCATCGATTGGCTCGATGACGTACCGGAGCATTGGCGCATTGTAAGAGTGAATAGCGTATTCCGCCTGCGTAGCGGTGGGACGCCTAGCACCGATGTGGTTGACTTCTGGAACGGTGATATTCCTTGGGTTTCTGCGAAGGACATGAAAACTCTTCGTATTGAAGATACCGAGGACCATATCACTGAGCGTGCAGTCAAAGAGTCAGCGACTTCAATTGTGCCCTTCGGAACAGTGCTTGTTGTAACACGCTCTGGGATTTTAAGGCATTCACTCCCTGTGGCTATTGCGCAACGTCCTTTGGCGATTAATCAAGATATCAAGGGACTTTCACCGACGGTAGATAACATTAACACTATTTTCTTTGCCTACTGGGTGCAAGGCAACCAAGATCCACTACTCACTTTCTGGCGGCAACAAGGTGCTACGGTAGAGAGCCTCAATGTTGAGACAATAAAAGCCTCTTATTTTCCGTTACCTTCTGCGCAAGAACAGCAAACCATCGTCGACTTCCTTGATCAAGAGACTGCAAAAATCGACAAACTAGTCTCTAAGATTGAAACAGCCATCGACCGTCTCAGAGAATATCGCGCCGCTCTGATCACCGCCGCAGTCACGGGAAAAATCGATGTTCGGAAGGCGGTCTTATGAGTACACCGTTTGAGATTGAGAGCTTCGAGGAGTACCTTACCACGGTTCGGAATGAACTGCCCGAAGGCAGAAAGTATTTTCGCGGACAGACCAAACTCATTATAGATGGGTACGAGCTCAAACCTTCGATCGGACGGTACCATCACTTGTTCGACAAGTCCTTTCCAGAGCGCGACGAACTCGAGCGAGAGGTGCTCGACGTGTTCAAAAACCATTTGATCACGCATGTTCAGCACCTGCCACGCAACGACTGGGAAGCACTGGCTATTGCTCAACACCATGGCGTACCGACTCGGTTCATGGATTGGACCACTAACCCACTGGTGGCATTGTATTTTGCGGTTCGGACCACAAAAACAGACGACAAGGACAAGCCAATGAACAGTGCTGTCTATGTGTTGATTAGCGATCCGCCACGATACACCGACTTCCTTCGCAACCAGCAACCCACAGTGAGACCGGTAAAAGACTTGGCCACGGAGACACCTTCTGACGTTTCCGGTTACGAGGAGTTTGGCCTGGAAAATCCTGATTCTGAAAGCTATGGAAAGGAATTAGATGAATCAACGAATTCATCGATCGAGGAAGAGGAAAATGGTGTATCCATTTCAGAGGTACCATCTCCCTTCGATATCAGCGAAAATGTCATTTATCACCCACCGCATGTCTCACCCCGGCTGCGAGCACAAGACAGCGTATTACTTGCTTGTCTTCAGCCATTTCAGACTCTGGAGGATCGAGACTGCCTGGAAATAATCATTCGCCATGATGCTCATGATGACATTCGCCGTCGCCTTGATCAGTACGGCGTATTTGATCGGCAACTTTTCCCGGACCTAGACGGCATTGCGAAATGGCTTCGATACCGGGTATTCGAGAGCAAAGGATCGCTATAAGGACTTCTACGCGATGAGCACTCAGACGAATGAACGCGCTTTCGAAGTCCATGTCGAAGAAATTCTGCTAAATCGTAGTGGCTGGAAGGCGGGCACCAATGCTGAATGGGATGTTGAGCGCGCGCTCTACCCCCCGCGGGTTTGTGCTTTCATCGAGGCAACTCAGCCACAGCTCTGGGCTGACATGCGAACGTTGCATGGTGCCGGGCTCGAAAACCTCCTCATCACTACATTAGTCAAAGAGCTTCACAATAAGGGCACGCTCCACGTTTTACGCCATGGCTTTAAGTTTTATGGCAAGACCTTTGGGCTGGCTTACTTTAAGCCTGCGCACGAGCTTAATGACGAGGTGCTTGCACTCTACACACAGAACCAACTCACCATCACACGACAGGTCCTTTGTCATCCTGGCAAACACGATACCGTGGACTTGCTATTCTCGGTCAATGGATTGCCGGTTGCCACGTGTGAACTCAAGAACCCAGGCACAGGTCAGAATTGGCGGCATGCCGTTCGACAATACCAAAAGGATCGCGATCCGCGCGCACCCCTCTTCGGCTTCAAAACTCGCGCCTTGGTGCATTTTGCTGCTGATCCAAACGAAATCCATATGGCGACTCGCTTGCGTGGGTTTGCCACAGTTTTCTTGCCCTTTAACCGAGGCAGTCACCCAGGAGAAGTTCAGTGTGGGGCAGGCAACCCGCAACATCCGTCTGGTTACCGTACAGGGTATTTCTGGGAAGAAGTTCTTCAACGCGACAGTTTCCTCGACATCCTCGGCCATTTTATTTTCGTGGAAACGAAGGAGGAAAAGGTTGACGATGGAAAAGGTGGTCAACGAAAAATTACCAAGGAATCCATCATTTTCCCCCGCTACCATCAACTCGATGCCGTCAGGAAGATTGTCACGGCTGCTCGTGAAGAAGGACCTGGCCGGAACTATTTAATTCAACATTCGGCAGGGAGTGGAAAGACCAACAGTATTTCGTGGCTTTCACATCGCTTGGCGAGTTTGCATGATCAACACGATCACAAAGTATTCGATTGTGTTGTTGTCATCACTGACCGGCGGGTCCTCGATCGACAGCTTCAAGATGCGATTTACCAGATCGAGCATGCTCAAGGGGTGGTCAAGGCCATTGATCAGGACAGCAAACAACTTGCTGAGGCTTTAATCGATGGTACCAAGATCGTGATCACCACCCTACAAAAGTTTCCCTTTGTCTTGCGTGGCTTGCTGCATGTTGCCGGGGCCGAGACACAGGAAACAGCCACAGTGGAAGAAAAAGCACAGGCAAGAACATGGGAGATTGAAATCGCAAAGCGCCGTTATGCGGTAATCGTAGATGAAGCGCACTCCAGTCAGACTGGTGAAACGGCTCGTGAATTGAAAGCCATCTTAGGCGCGAAAGCTGATGACGATGCCGAAGGGGAAGCCGACTGGGAAGATCGTCTGAATCAGGTAATGGCATCGCGAGGGCAGCAGTCCAATCTAAGCTTCTTTGCCTTCACCGCAACTCCTAAAGGTAAAACGCTGGAACTTTTCGGGCGCGTTGGGAGTAGTGGAAAGCCTGAAGCCTTTCACCTCTATAGTATGCGGCAGGCGATTGAGGAAGGCTTTATTCTTGACGTGCTTAGTAACTACACAACCTACACGACTTACTATAGGTTACTAAAGGCAGCTGAGGATGATCCAACCCTTCCCAAGAAAAAAGGGGCGCGTGCGTTAGCTAAGTTTATGAGTTTGCATCCACATAACATTGAGCAAAAGACGGAAATTATGGTTGAACAGTTCCGTCGGAGTGTGAAACACCGCCTTGGCGGACAGGCAAAGGCCATGCTCGTGACGTCGTCACGCCTTCATGCTGTGCGTTATAAACTGGCTTTCGAGTCGTATATTGCTGAGAATGGGTATACCGACATCCGTCCCCTTGTGGCATTTAGTGGGACAGTCAAGGATCCTGAGACTAAGAAGCAATACACGGAACCTAGCATGAATTTGGATTGCATCACCGGTAAGCCTATCAGTGAGACAGCTCTGCCCGACCGATTTGGTTCGCCTGACTATCAAGTCCTACTAGTGGCGAATAAGTATCAGACAGGTTTTGACCAACCGTTGCTCCATACGATGTATGTCGATAAACGGCTTGATGGTGTACAGGCTGTACAAACTCTCTCTCGATTAAATCGCATGGCTCCTGGCAAGGATGCCCCCTTTGTCTTGGACTTTGTGAATGATGCCGTCAATATTTATCGCGCATTTAAACCTTATTACGATAAGACTGAGCTTGCTGAGGTATCGGATCCATCAAAGCTCGAGACAATGAAGCACGAGCTTGATCAGGTACAAGTGTATCATCAAAGTGAAGTTGAGGCCTTTGCACAGGTCTTCTACAAACCGACCGAACGACAAGGACCCGCCGATCATTCCCATATGCAGCGGCACCTGCAACCTGCCGTAGATCGGTTCAATGCCATTGCAGACGAAAGTCAACGACTCGAATTTCGTGCGAAGCTAGCTGACTACGTGCAAGTGTATTCATTTCTAAGCCAAATTATTCCATATACTGATCCTGATCTTGAGATGCTCTACAGTTTTGGCCGCTTGCTCCTTCCACATCTGCCAATCGATCGTGACACTACTGTTGTCAGAGTTGGTGACGAAGTGGCACTTCAGTACTATCGACTCGAACGTGTCTTCGCTGGTGCCATAGAGATGCGGGAAGGTGAAGCGCAGTATGTGAAGAGCCCTATCGATGTAGGGACTGGGAAGTCAAAGGATGAAAAAGCACCGTTGTCCGAAATCATCCAGGTGCTTAATGAGCGATTTGGCACGCAATTCACAGAAGAAGACAGACTGTTCTTCCAACAAATTAAAGAAAAAGCCTGCAAGAGCGAACAGATTGTGCAAACAGCACGGGCCAACCCACTCGATAAGTTTGAGCTAGGAATTCGCAAACTAATTGAAGAACTTATGATTGAACGTATGGGTGAGAATGATAAGATCGTGACACGTTACATGGCTGATCAGGATTTCCAGAGTGCCGCATTCCCGATCCTTGCACGTGAGATCTTCAATGCAATCAATAAACAAGAGACGTCATGATCTTCGTCCTATATACCTCATTCTATTTCTGAAAACGATTACCTAACCCTGCTGCTGATTAGCCCACTGAGTCAAATAAAAGAGGAGATCTCCTAATGCCCTCTTAACCCATGTGGATGGTTCGTGTCGAGAGAGGCGCGCATGCAGCGTCTGAGTTTCGAGACAAAGCTGTGGTCGGGATTTGCTGGGCATCACGACAGGACGGCGGATGGATGAAACCGAGGCTTGGGTTTTAGAAAAAACATTGGATGTCTTGGAGAGTCAATTCGATGAGACTCTCTATAGTAACTGTTCTTCGGCGACCTTTGAAACAATGTTTATTCAGTTGACGGATGAGTGCTTGATCTGGATAGGGAAAATTGTAAAAAAGCCTTTAGATAGTTTGAGAATACAATGAAGCCTGAGCCAATTACAGAGTATGTCATCACTGCCCATGCACAATGGGAACTGACTCGTCGTGCCTTGAGTGAGCATACTATTCGTGCGATACTGGCAGCACCGGAACAGGCCATTGAAGTCCGGCCTGGACGATTCGTCCTACAATCAAGGGTTTCGTTGGGACAACCACCAAGATTGTTCCTTGTGAGGGTCTTCGTTGACGTCGATCGATCACCCTCAGAGGTCGTCACAGCCTATGCTACAAGCAAGATCGCCAAATACTGGAAGGAGAAGATATGAAAGTCTCATACGATGAAAAGACCGACACACTGAGCGTGATTTTGCAAGATAACACGCCGATTGCTGAAAGTGACGAGGACAAACCGGGAGTCGTCCTGGACTATGATGCCAAGGGCAATCTCGTTTCGCTGGAAATCCTCGATGCATCAAACCGGGTAACTGAAGCCCGGAAAGTGGACTTTCAAATGACAGGGTAGGATTGCCGCTCATCTTTCTCCTTAACCAACTCTCACAATTTTGTAAGCTTTCTCATCGTTATACGAGTCAGCCACCAAGATTTGTCAACGTCGTCTGAAGGACTATGATCGTCTTATCCCCGACTAGCACGAAAAGAAACATTCCTCAATGAAAAAAAGCAAACGGGAAAAACTCGAAGCCGCGGGATGGGCCGTTGGATCAGCCCAAGAGTTCTTGGGTTTGTCCGATGCGGACGCAGCTCTGATCGAATTGAAGTTAGCCTTAAGTCGCAGCTTGCGGGATCGCCGTCAACGGAGGGGGCTATCGCAAGTCGAGTTAGCTAAACGACTTCGTTCCAGTCAATCTCGGGAGGCTAAGATGGAGGCGGGCGATCCTTCCGTATCGATGGACCTTCTGGTTAGCTCCCTTCTTGTGCTGGGTGCGAAGCCCGCTGA
Organism: Nitrospirales bacterium; assembly: GCA_965223675.1. GTDB lineage: Bacteria > Nitrospirota > Nitrospiria > Nitrospirales > UBA8639 > JAGQKC01. Next base: position 2,952,910 of record OZ245013.1, read on the forward strand.
TCTCGCCCGCACGATAAAAAGTGGGGATGACAAGGGTGACCATGCAGCTGCGTAATACACCTTGACACGCGAGTTTCGAAGCCATGACTATGATCAAAGAACATGAGCGAATTGTATTAGCCATTGACTTTCCTTCCGAAAGCCTAGTGGCTGGAGACGTCGGGACGGTGATTCATGTCTATCATGACGGTGAGGCTTACGAGGTGGAATTCATCACTCTGGATGGGAAAACCGCTGCAGTTGTAACCTTGGAAGCTGCTCACGTACGTCCTGTGGGCAAACGGGAGATCACTCATGCTCGCGAGCTGGCATCGCGATAATCACACTCTGTAGACGTATGCGTCGTCACGGCCGACCTAACCGACCAACTAAAAGCAGGAGAGATCGTATGGCCGAAAAAGTAAAAGTGTGGTTTGATCCTCAAGGGGACTATTTAGAAGTCCAGTTCAAAGATGCTCCCGGCTTTATGCGTCCAACTGCCCACGATGCCGTTATGGAACGTGTCGATAAGCAAGGCCATGTGCTTGGGTTTAGTGTACAGGGCGTCAGTCGTTTTCGAAAAGATCATCCGCTGGAAGCAGAGCTTGTTGCCTGCGAATAACGACTACCCTCCTCTTTACAACAGGAATAAGGGATAGATTTATTTTTTGGAGAATCGACCATGGCCTGCAATGATCTCACCGACGCGATTACCGACCACTACGAGAAGATGGATCCCGAAGCCAGAGCCTTGCTCCCACTCACCCGCATTTATTGGCCAAACCTAGAGGAAAGGGACTCCAGAAAGCCTTTTAGAGAAAAGTCTACGCGGAAATTACTACTTATTATTTTGGGATTTTAGAAGTTAGTTTTAAATCAGGACGAATGTTACATCTTGTCCTTACCTTATGGCATCCACAAAATCCTGCTACATCAATATCCCTCATTTCAGTTGACAGATGTTGTCAAATATGACAACATCTAGTAATAATGAGGAGGGTCTACTGGATCAAGGCGGCTGACAAGGACTTCAGAAAGTTTCCGAAAGTTGTTCAAGAAACCATGCATGACGCTCTAGCGATTGCGGCAGAAGGGGAAAAAGCCGATATAGCCAAACCCATGAAAGGGTTAGGATCAGGCATCTTTGAAATTGCCCTGCCCTATCAAACAAACGCGTATCGGGCCATTTATGCCATCCAACTTGAAGAGGACATTTGGGTCATTCATGCTTTTCAAAAGAAATCGAAAACCGGCATCAAAACACCAAAGCAGGATATTGATCTCGTAAAGGAACGGCTCAAGCGATTGAAGGAGTTAGTGAAATGAAACAGAAAGAAGAAAAACTAGAAGTCATACGTGGTAGTGGAAACGTCTATAAGGATTTTAATTATCCCGATGCAGAAGTTCGTCACTTAAAAGCGAAAGTCGCTGCCGAAATCATTGGCACTCTCGACCACCGACAATGGTCTGTGAGGCAGGCTGCAAAAGAAACCGGGTTCCAAGCTGCTGATTTCTCACGTGTACGAAATGCTGACTTAAAACGCTTTACTCTTGATCGGCTCGTAAGGATGCTTGAAAGCCTCAAGCCAACAGTTCGGCTTGACATTGTGCCCATTACTCGGCGTTCCCGTCGAAGAACACACATTGAAACTCACGTTTCGGTATAAGCGTTTTGTCTATCTAGGCAATGGAAAAGGGGACAGATTTATTTTCCAGCACAGACAGGAGATACTCGGAATTCTTTTCATCATGATAGTTATGAGATAACCCATACAGATCTTCGGTAAATCATGTTGCGACTTCTCTCATCATGTCATGTAACGACATCGCCCGAATCCCTTTCTCAATAGAAAAGCTATCTTGCCCGCCATACACGACAAATCTTTTGGAAGGTTTAATATCTTCGCAAGCCATGTGAAATCCTTTTCTCAGACCGGGGACCGAGTTTCGTTTAATCTCAATCGCCCATCGTTCTTTCGGAGACATTTCGAGCACTAAATCAATCTCCGCTCCTCCCGCGGACCGATAAAAATAGGGCTGCACACGGGATCCGGCGACAGACAAAATATTTTCAATCACAAACCCTTCCCAACTCCCGCCCACCACGGGATGCCCCAGTAAATCATTAAACTTGGTAATACGTAAAAGCGCATGGGTTAATCCGGAATCCCGCACATAAATTTTAGGAGACCGCACGAGCCGTTTGTTCAAATTAAAGATCCACGGCTTGAGTCGCCGAATCAGTAACAGATCCACCAGCAAGTCTAGATAGCGCCCCACCGTCACTCCGGACACCTCCAGATTTCGCGCCAAGGCAGCCGCATTTAACAGATTCCCTTGATTATGGGCCAGCATCGTCCAAAAGCGGGAAAGCGTTTCAGCAGGAATACGTGGCCCCAATTGCGGAATATCCCTCTCTAAGTACGTTCGTATAAAATCCCACCGCCATTCAACACTTTGAGCATCCGATTTGGCTAAGAAACTCTCGGGAAACCCGCCTCGCACCCAAAGCCGGTGTAACCGATTGGCTTTTGTTCCCTTAATCTCCTGAAGGTCTAGCGGATAGAGTTCAAGATAGGCAATTCGCCCAGCAAGAGACTCACTGGATTGCTGCGACAAATCCAGCGACGCCGACCCGAGGAACAGGAATTGCCCAGCCTTTTTGCCGCGCCGGCGCTCTTTATCGATAATCCCACGAAGAGGTGTAAACACTTCGGGAAGACGTTGCACCTCATCAAGAATGATCAGCTGATCACGATTGGCTGCATGAAACGCAGCGATATCCCTCACTTTTTGCAGATCAAGCGGATCTTCAAGGTCAAGATACACACAAGGAAGACTTTTAGTGAGTGAATGCGCTAGCGTCGTTTTTCCAACCTGGCGAGGGCCCATCAGTGCGACAGAGGGGCTGCGTTGTAGGGCTTCTCGGATTTTTGTTTCCAGTCTTCGCTTAATCATCTATGCAAATTTAACATTAAATGTAAGATTTGCATAGATAAAATTTTATTTTCTAGAAGAAATGAGTAAGCTGGAACCTTTCCACACGCTTTGTTAGTCCTGATAATCGCACCCTTAGAAGATTCATTTTTAATGCCCGTATTCTTTCCAGAGCTCTGCGATTGGCGACTATCCAAGTAGGTAGGTGATCGCGTAAGGATCTGTTAAGACTTGATGAATGGTTCGATGAACAATTTTCCATCTACCCTACCCTTCGTGGATCTCGATGATCTTACGAATGCGATCACTGACTACTAAGAAATTATGGATTTCGAAACCCGAGCTCTTCTCCCACTCACTCGCGTTTACTGGCCAAACATAAGAGAAGTACAAAGTTCTAAAGTTTTGGAAATTCACGCTACACGGGCATGGGCAGTAAACATACCGAATTTTATGATTGTGTATTGATGAAACTAGCCATGTTCGTAAGACTAGGGAGTAACCCACATGAATATTTTCTTGTGATTGAGATGCTCGACATCACATATCTCCCCCCTTCAAAATTTGTACTTTCCAAGTATATTCTTCTTGATTTGACAAAGTTACGATTGAATTATTAGTCTGAGTGATCCCTGCCTTATTCATTATTCCATTAAAATATATGCCATTCCGAAAATGGCTTGGCTTCTTAAGTAAAGGCAAGCCAAGAGAAACAGGCTTTGTATTGAGCGTGGAAGAAAGCATCCTATAATGGTAAAAAGTCATATTCAATGATCGTAGGAATCACCAACTGATGTGCGGCATCCTTGGACAAATAAACTTCTCCGATAATCCAGTCGACCCTAATATCTTGAAGGAGATGAGAGCTACGATGACTCATCGCGGCCCTGACGGAGCGGGAATCTATACTCAGGGGCGGTTGGGATTTGGACATCGACGCCTCAAGGTCATTGATCTCACACCGTCATCACAGCAGCCCATGGTTGATTCTCAGTTGGGTCTTGGCATTGTGTTTAATGGGGCGATTTACAACTATAAGGAATTGAGAAAAGAGTTAGAGCAAAAGGGCTATACATTTTTTTCTCACGGCGATACTGAAACGATTCTCAAGGCCTATCATGCATGGGGGGAATCATTCATCCATCGGTTAAATGGGATGTTTGCCTTTGCCATTTGGGAGCGAGATTCTGAACGAGTTCTGTTGGCAAGGGATCGCCTCGGGATCAAACCTTTGTACTATACCGAATCGTCCACCCAAATCCGTTTCGCGTCCACGCTGCCAGCTCTCTTAGCTGGCGGTGGGGTCTCCACTGACATTGATCCTGTCGCGCTTCATCATTATTTGATGTTTCACGCTGTCGTTCCTGCTCCCTATACCTTGCTCAAGGGCGTCAGAAAGTTAGAACCTGGCACGATGATGGTGATTGATCCGACCGGAAAGCGGCAACATCAGCAATATTGGCAACTCTCGTTCGATCCGCATGAAGATGAAGGCACTCTAGATGAAAAAGACTGGGAAGATCGCGTGTATGATAGTCTGCGGAAAGCTGTCCGCCGTCGCCTTGTGGCTGATGTCTCCGTTGGCGTCCTGTTATCAGGAGGATTAGATTCCAGTCTCATTGTAGGCCTTTTGGCTGCTGAAGGGACTGAGGGATTGAATACGTTTTCCATTGGATTTGAAACCGTCGCGGAAGAAAAGGGCGATGAATTTTTCTATTCTGATATCATCGCCAAAGAATTTTCAACCCATCATCATAAACTACCAGTCGATTCGAACGAAGTCTTACCAAACCTGCTCAACTGCATCCACGCCATGTCCGAACCCATGGTGAGCCATGACGCCATTGGGTTTTATTTACTCTCAAAGGAAGTGTCGAAACATGTGACGGTCGTGCAAAGCGGTCAGGGCGCCGATGAGATTTTTGCCGGTTATTACTGGTATCCACCAATGTTGGAAAGTCGCAGCCCAGTCGCAGACTATCGAAGCGTCTTTTTTGACCGTGAACACGAGGAATTTTGTCGAGTAGTGCATTCACGATTCCATCAAGAGGATCATAGTCAGCGTTTCGTGGAAAAACATTTTTCCCAGCCAGGAGCTCCAAGGGCAATCGATCAAGCGTTACGGCTTGATACGACAATTATGTTAGTGGATGATCCGGTCAAACGTGTCGACAATATGACGATGGCGTGGAGCTTGGAAGCGCGAGTCCCATTTTTAGATCATGAAGTGGTCGAACTGGCCGCTCGAGTTCCAGCGGAGCTGAAGGTCGCGCAAGGGGGAAAAGGTATTCTCAAAGAGGTCGCTCGCCGGGTCATCCCGTCAGAAGTTATTGATCGTCCCAAAGGGTATTTCCCTGTTCCTGCCTTAAAATATTTGCGAGGACCGTATTTAGAGATGGTGCAAGATGCCCTATCGTCGAAAGCCAGCCAAAGCCGCGGATTATTCCAGCAAGCCTATATCGATGAATTGTTCCAACGTCCTGATGATCACATCACGCCGTTACGTGGGTCTAAGCTGTGGCAGCTTGGATTATTAGAATTGTGGTTGCAGGCTCATCACCTATAAGTACAGCAAGTAGTAAAGAATTATCACATGTCTCCTCCTCGTCAACGACCAATCGGGCCGACCGTCAAAAGTTGGGAAGTCGGTCCAGCAACCTATCAAGGTCGTCAGGTAAAACCGAAAGTCGTGTTGGAGTGTGGCTGGGGTCGACTCATTTTTGCCCATACCTTTGCTGAACCTGAAGAGGTGGCAGCCACGTTGCTGAAAGAACGTTCTGGCCGGCGAGACATCGCATTTTATTTACGAGACCCTCATGTGGTCTTAGCTCTTCGGCCTCACAAGCTTTTTCTGGATCCTTCTCATACGTTTCGCCTCTGGCTGACCGACTATCAATCAGGTTCGAACAGGAAACAAGGATTCGTCATCAGTCCCGTCCGGTCTCGAGGTGATGTCGATTCGTTGAATAGGATCTATGCGGCACGAAATATGGTCGGCGTCGAGTATGACTTTCTCATGAAACATCGTCGTTCTCGAAAGTTATGGTACCTTCTTGCCAAAGACCAGAGCACGAATGAGGTGATTGGCGTGATTATGGGTGCCAATCATTGTGCAATTTTTGATGATCCAGAAAAAGGAAGTAGTACGTGGGCCCTTGCGGTTGATCCTCAAACGCATCATCCAGGAGTGGGAGAGGCGCTGATTCGGCAGGTGGCTGAACGTATGAAAACTCGTGGATGTCATTACTTGGATCTTTCCGTCATGCATGATAACCATGAGGCCATTGCGTTGTACCGAAAGCTTGGGTTTCATCGAATTCCTGTTTTTGCCGTCAAAACACGAAATCGAATTAATGAAAAACTGTTTTCAGGACCTTCACCAGACCGACGACTCAATCCCTACGCCATGATTATTATCAATGAGGCGAGACGTCGAGGCATTGACGTGACGGTGCTGGACGTCGAGGCCGGGTACTTTAAGTTGACGTTTGGCGGCCGCTCTGTCACATGCCGAGAGTCTCTATCTGAATTGACCACGGCTATTGCCATGAGCCGGTGTGCAGATAAGACGCTCACGCAACGAGTCTTAAAAGACGCAGGGTTATCCGTTCCAGCACAAATAATGGCTGATGGACGAAAAAAAAATCATGAATTTCTTCGGCAGTATAAATCCATTGTGGTGAAACCGTTGACGGGAGAACAAGGAAACGGTGTGAGTGTGGATGTGAGTAAGAAAAAGGAAATGGAAACGGCGATCTCCCATGCGGAAACGTTCGGTGATGAAGTAATTTTAGAGCAATATGTGAAAGGGGAAGACCTGCGCATTGTGTTGATTAACTATCAAGTCGTAGCCGCTGCGGTTCGACGTCCGCCGAGAATTACCGGGACGGGTAAGCATACGGTTGCACAGCTGATCGAGCGACAAAGTCAACGACGGGCGCGATTGACGGGCGGAGAAAGTCGAATCCCTCTGGACCGAGAAACCAAACGGTGCATCAAGGAAAGCGGCCTCAAACTCGCTGATGTCTTGCCAAAAGGTAAGACCATGACCGTAAGAAAAACAGCAAATCTTCATACCGGCGGGACGATTCATGATGTGACGAAAAAAATTCATCCTCATTTAGCTGCGGCTGCTATGACTGGCGCCAAAGCTCTTGCTATTCCAGTAGTGGGATTTGATTTTATCGTCAAAAATGTTTCTAAACCCGATTATGTCATCATTGAAGCCAACGAGCGACCTGGCCTCGCCAATCATGAACCTCAACCGACGGCTGCACGATTTATCGACTTGCTGTTTCCTCAAACCAAGCATCGCTAATCGTCACGCAGCCATCTGGAATCACAAGGGATGTTATGAGCAAACTCAAGATTGATACACACTACCTCACGCATATTCTCCAAAATTTGCTCGCGATTCCAAGTCCAACAGGGTATACCGATCAAATTGTTCATACTGTATCAGATGAACTCAAGCAATTAGGGATTCCTTTTGAGCTGACACGTCGTGGAGCTATTCGTGCCACGATGGAGGGAAAAGTCCGTACGCCAGATCGAGCGATCGTTGCGCATTTGGATACGTTAGGAGCCATGGTCAAGTGGATTAAGGACAACGGTCGCCTGGCGATCGTGCCGATTGGAAGCTGGTCTAGCCGATTTGCCGAAGGCTGTCGTGTAACACTTTTTACCGAAACTGACATGTATCGTGGCACGATTTTACCGTTAAAGGCCTCTGGTCATACCTATGGTGACGAAATCGATACGCAGCCGGTGTCGTGGAAAAATGTCGAAGTGCGTCTTGATGAAGCCGTTTCGGATCACAACGAGTTTGTCCAGCCGCTCTCGACCGAACAGGATCTCATCAAACTCGGAATCAATATTGGAGATTTTATTGCCATTGATCCGTCAACAGAAGTCGGTCCCAATGGGTTTATTAACTCGCGACATTTAGACGATAAAGCGGGAGTAGCCACGATCTTGGCTGCAGCCAAAGCCATCGTTGATTCAGGAATAGCACTGCCGGTGGATTGCCATTTACTGTTCACGATTTCCGAAGAAGTGGGATGTGGGGCGTCAGCCGTCCTGCACGGTGATGTTGCCGAAATGGTGACGATTGATAACGGAACGCCTGCTCCATTTCAAGCCTCTAGTGAATTTGGCGTAACCATTGCGATGGCCGATTCAGCCGGCCCTTTTGATTATCATTTGGTTCGTCGTCTTATCGCTCTCTGTATGGAACATAATATTCCCTTTCAACGAGATATTTTTTGTGATTACAGAAGTGACAGCGCTTCAGCCGTGGAAGCTGGAAATGACATTCGAACGGCACTGATTACATTCGGTGTGGATTCTTCCCATGGATATGAACGGACGCATCTGAGTGCGCTGAATGCCATAACCAAATTGCTGGCTATCTATATGCGAAGTGAACCGGTATTTTGGAGAGATCGCGATACGTTGGGGACGGCTAGTGATTTCTCTACACAACACCCGATGGAAGATTCCTCTTTTTCCATTCCTGAAAAGGATGCGGCCTCAAGGCGCTCATGACCTTGCTCATGGGTGTATGACATTTCCCATAAAGATAGAAGCCTCGTAGGACCATAGAGGACTTCCATGATAGCCGTTTCAAATAACTTCCGCATTGTTCCCCGCCGTACCGCGGTGGGATTGTGGTATTTGTATGTTTGGAACTTATTTGGATACGCTATAATTGTTTTATAATACGAAAATCTGACGTCCATAAAGTTTACACAAAGACTACTGCGGACACTCTCCTTTTTTCTTTGCATGGCTTGATGCCTCCACCACCATCTACCCCGACTTTTCTTACTCCTAACACCACCAATCCTCAGTTGACGCTTCGCGCCATTGCTACCGGTATGATATTAGGAGCGCTTCTGACTCCATGCAACATTTATAGCGGGCTGAAGATCGGCTGGACGTTTAACATGTCCATTACAGCCGCTCTCCTGAGTTTTGCTTTTTGGAAGACATTCGAAACCACGACAGGCACCAAGCCTTGGGGACTTCTCGAAAATAACATTAATCAAACGACGGCATCCTCGGCTGCATCCATTATTTCGTCAGGATTAGTCGCCCCCATTCCCGCATTAGCCATGTTGACCGGAGAGCAGTTGCCTTGGTCCGTGTTGAGTGTGTGGGTATTTTCTGTCAGTCTTATCGGTATCGTGGTAGCCGTTGGATTCCGACAACAAATGCTGCTTCGTGACCGATTGCCCTTTCCCGCAGGGATTGCGACAGCAGAAACCGTCAAAGAAATGTATGGAAAAGGCGGTGAAGCGCTGGCTCGCGTCAAAGTCCTCCTAACGGCTGCGGGAATAGCCGGAACGTTGAAATTCATCAATGAAGTCATTGTGACGATTCCCAAGATGACCCTCGGTTGGGCCATTCCAGTAAAGGGTGCTCTCAAGCACACGGGGTTCTCCACAGTATCACTTTCCAATCTTGGCTTTGTGCTTGATCCTTCCCTTCTTATGATTGGCTTTGGCGCTATCATCGGTATTCGCGCGGGAATCTCCTTATTCATTGGATCTATTCTCGCTTGGGGGATCATTGGACCATGGGTGTTGAGTCAAGGCTGGATCCCAACAGGAACCCTCCATTCGACCGGCTATTGGTTTGGTCCAATGGTGGAGTGGTTGCTCTGGCCCGGCGTGACGATGATGGTTACAGCCTCACTGACTTCGTTTGTGTGTTCATGGCGAACGATTGAGAATAAGACTCTAGGTTCAGGAGCCATGATGACCAGTCGTGACGTGCAAGATGATATAGAGAATATTCCACGTCGATGGTTCATCATCGGTCTTGGCGTCTCGTTGGTATTCGCAGTATTGACGCAAGTCACGTTTTTCCATATTTCATGGATTCTCGCACTGTTCGCCGTACTTTTAACGTTTGTTTTGGCGATTGTGGCAGGACGAGTTTCAGGAGAAACCGGCATTACGCCTATTGGGGCTATGGGAAAAGTGACGCAACTCACATTTGGCTTTCTCAATCCAGGGAATGTCACAAGCAATTTGATGGCGGCAAATGTGACCGGAGGTGCGGCTGGCCAATGTGCAGACTTGTTGCACGATCTGAAGACAGGATTGCTCATTGGAGCTTCTCCTCGTTTTCAAGCTCTGGCACAGGTCTTCGGAGTGCTGACTGGATCGTTAGTAGGAAGCGCCGTCTACCTGATATTAATCCCTGACCCTCAAACTATGTTGCTAACGATCGAATGGCCGGCTCCTGCCGTGGCAACCTGGAAAGCCGTCGCAGAAGTTTTCCAGGACGGGCTCAACGCGATTCCACAGGGAAGTGTTACGGCCATGATGATTTCAGGGTGTGCCGGGATCGGTATGGTGCTTCTGGCTGAAGGAGTCTCGCCTTCTGTGAGTCGATGGATTCCTAGTGCTTCGACGATAGGCCTCGCATTTGTGATCCCTGCTTGGAATTCGCTGTCTCTTTTCCTGGGATCTCTTCTTGGTGTCGTCCTGATGAAATGGGCAAAAACCTGGACAGACCGATTTCTCATGGCCTTGGCTGCAGGGCTTGTCGCAGGAGAGAGCCTCACAGGGGTGGCGAGCGTCTTTGTCACACTATTCTTTTAAATGGAGTTTATAGCGAATCCAAATAAGTTCCCTATGTCCCATCATGACGTTCTGCGCGGTATTCAACACGTCAAATCTTGGAAGTTATTTGAATCGGCTATAACGTCGAGAGAGAACTCTCCATCGACTTCGCTCACTCCTAAGTTTCGACACCTGCCATTATTGAAACATTCCGGGAGAATGCTGAAATACACAAATCCCAGAGAGATACGGAATGGACTTTTTCAAGGCAGAGGCAATTTCACGCTAATCGCACCGGCCAGTTCACCTTCATGCCCACCTTCCTTCTTGTATCCAGAGATGTCTTTTTCTCCTTTTGGGCCACCATGGCAGGATAAGCAGGCCTTTTCATAGTAGAGGGGCATCAGTACGCGAACGCTGCTCTCCTCATCTACCGTTTTGCTATGGATCGCTTGCTGATCAGGGGAGGCCGAGGATGCAAAAATTTTCATCGCTTCGGCTTCATAGTCATCGGCTTTATTCTTGGGATTTCTCAGAAATTGGTCGGGAGCAGTCTGCTTCAAATAGATATTCGACCAGTTCCGAAACCGCTTTGCGGCCTCTGTGCCAAACGTTGCAGGAATTAATCCTTTATATTTGACACCTGGAATATTAATCACAGGTTGGTAACTCGCGACGGTTTCTTTGCTGACTCTCAAGAGCTGAGTCAGAAGTGGCTTTGCATGATCGGGAACATTTGCGCTTTGAAGATTATGGAGATCGACACCGGTTTCCTTCTGAAAAGATGCCACGACCTGCTGTTCAAACACCTCAGCCGTAAATCCTTTGTGCCCTTTAGCGGGGTCGTTGATTATGGCCTGATTGAGCCCAATAGTCGTCCGGCCAGCATCTAATAACTTGGCCAACAATCGACCTGTTTCGACAAGCTCAGGGGTTGCCTGGGCAATACCTGGAACGACGACAAAACACCCTACTAGCGCCACCACCCATCTTTGTAATGACCGCCAGGAGATACCGCTCATACTCCACCTCCCTAAGAATGAGGATCACAACACCGTCCGTGGTCTGGTCGAAAACAATCCTTTGAAGATTGAAACAAAAAGTCAAATAAGTGCGGAAATATAAATCCTCAAAGAATGTGAGACCAGAAACGCTGAACAGCCTCGTGACCTCTATGTCTTACAGAGGCCATATCAGAATACAAAAAGACAATGACTGCGAGCAACTCTTTGTTATTACCCATAGGAACAAGAAGTAAAGGTATTCTACGTATGGTATGCGAGAGAGACGGCACTGACAAGGGAATAAGATGGTCTGGGTTAACTATTCAGAAAAGAGGAACATCTTGTTCCTCAATTTTCTGAATTTTCAATTACTCACCCGTACCTTGAAGAGCAGCGGCTTCCGCAGAGATTGTGACGGTATCTTGTGGTTGAGCTTGAGGGGCTTGAAGTTGAGCTGTACTCGCACCCCCTTGGGCTGCGGCTTCGATTAAGGGAAGAGCTAACTGGGGGAGAGAATTGGCGGCAACTAATGTAGAAATTTGGCTCATATTCGTGTATTCCTTCCTTGAATCTTTACATCGATCGGCCAATTCCTTACCAATCTTAAGGTGGGGTTCAACGCAAGAGAGGAAAAACGTATCTCGTCACTTGTGAAGCGCATTTCGCAAAAACCAGAAAGGTTCTTCACACGAGATACGAAATTCGAGCAACAAACGACGAATCTGGAACTAGTCGATGGGCGGAGCAAATGATTCGTCGCGCCGTTCTTTTTGCTCCTCATAATAAGCTTTTTCATCGTCCTCATATTTGGTTTGCTGTTTTAGTTCGTCGATTTCTACAGGAGAAAGATAGCGAAGCGCAGTGGCACATAAGATGCGCTGCTTCACCGTCCCTTTTAAATGGATATTTACGAGCACATCGGCGCCGATCTGTCGTGCTCGCTCCCTCAGATCAGCATGCAATTCATCCCAATTGACTTTTTTCTGCTTCGGTGGCTGTTCAACTTCGACTACACCAAGCTCACGATAAGGCCTCTCTGGCAGATCATCAAGCACCTCGACTGTACCCGCAGAACTCTTCGTTTTGCTATTGGGCGCATCATTGGAAGTCTGCGGTTCTTTCTTGGGATAACGAGCCGCGTCGATATCAAACACTTTTAAACGTGCAGCGGCTAATGCCGATTCATGCGGATTATTACTTTGCATCAAGTTTTTGAGTTTTTCGACTCTGTCGTAGGCTTCTTGGAGGCTCATTTTCGCCCCCTTCTTTTTCAATACATTCACCGGCATATGTTACCTCAACATCCGTGGAATCTTGGAAATGACTACAGCGAGAATAAGAGAGTCGTCATTCCTGTACACCTCGCCACAGTTAAGAACACTGCAGAAATCATCATCTTGAGCATGATAGTGACTACGAGGACATGTCTACCTGTCACGAAAACAAATTGTCAACAGCTCCATGACCTGCTAGTCATAGATTTATCACGTATGCCGAGCAAGGTGAGTCTGCGGGCTCCCTTCTCCTAATATCTCCAACATGGTTTTCTGAAATGCTTCAGTACTGTGTGTCTCCAACTGGTTAGGCCTCAAAAGCTACACGTCAAGGCCGATGCATATCTCCTCACATGGGGAACAGGCAGGCATCTCTTTGCAATGGAGATGCCTACACTGAATAACGATATGATATGACCTAAATTTCAGTTCTCTGCATGAAGACACCTGCCTTGTCATAGCAGGAATTAAACACTCGACGATCACAAAACCTCTCGCGGGGACCTCTTCACCGTCTTCTTGACATTTTCACTAGATCTGCCAGAATCCGAAACTGGACGAATCGAGAGGGTATATATCTAGGCGATCGTAAGAACCCACAAAAGAAAATCCTGCTCTTTTTTGCATTGCTCTATACATTCGAACACTGACTGTATTCTTTCATGATGGCGTCCCATATTAAACACGCTTCCCCTCCTTTTCTTCCATCAGCCCCTTCCCGACCTATTCAAGACCAACTCTTCAGTCAACAGATCGCCCAGCTTTATGCTCTAGCTCCGACAGGAATTCTGACATCATTCATCAATAGCTTTATTCTCGTGTTAATCCTATGGAATGTGACTTCTTCCAAAATTTTGCTCTACTGGTTTATCGGTTTAGCAATGGTCAACGCAGCCAGGGGTATTCTCGTCTACCGCTACCGGAAAGCTTCTCCTTCAACAGAAGAAAGTCTCCTCTGGGGTGATGGGTTTGTTATAGGGAATTTAGTATCAGGATGTACTTGGGGGGCTGCAGGAATCTATCTGTACCCTCAGCACTCACTTCCTCATGAGTTCGGTTTGCTCTTTGTTCTCGGGGGTATGATTGCCGGCTCAACGGCCATGCATTCTGCTCTATACAAAGCTTTTTTTGCCTTTAGTGCCCCTATAGCGGCGCCATTAATCTTCAGGTTTTTTCAGCAAGGCGATAAACTGCACCTCGCGATGGGAATGTTATTTATCATGTTCATGGCAGCGATGAGTGTGGTCTCCCGACGCAATCATCTCATGATCAAGGAATTTATGACGCTTCAACACGAAAATGCCCAGCTCTTGGATGAGGTAACGATGGCCAGAGATCACCTTGAAACGATCGTGGAAACCCGCACGGCCGAATTGAAAACATCAGAAACCCGCTATCGACTTTTAGCTGAGAATCTTACTGATGTCATTTGGGTAATGGCATTAAATGGAAGTCACTTTACGTATATAAGTCCGTCAATAGAACATTTTTTAGGATATACACCTGAAGAGGCCATGTCTCTTTCTCTAGAAAAAACCTTAACTCCCGCTTCTGCTCAAAAGGCCAGAGCGGCCTTTGAAGAAGGGCTGGCCGTAGATCAGTCTGAACATGCCAATCCCTTCACATCACGCACATTGGAGTTGGAACATCTTCGCAAGGATGGGTCCACGGTATGGGCGGAGGTAAGGGGGGGTATTCTTTTTGATGAAGGGGCACGCGCCATTGGCATCGTAGGTGTTACCCGCGATGTAACGGAACGTAAAAAGATGGAGGAGGAAAAGCAAAGTCTCGAGACTCAACTTCTTCGCTCTCAGAAAATCGAAGCTATAGGCACATTGGCTGGAGGAATCGCCCATGATTTTAATAATTTCCTCACAAGTGTCCTGGGAAACATTTTACTTGCGAAAAGGCAAGATCCCTCCAGTCCGTCCAAATCAGAATTCTTGAACAAAGCGGAACATGCGACTCTACGCGCGAAAAATCTGACCCAACAACTCCTTACTTTTGCAAAAGGCGGTGAGCCCATTAAACAACTCACCTCTCTCGACACGGTGATCAAAGAGAGCTCGAGTTTTGTGCTCTCTGGGTCAGCTGTAGCTTGTGAATATATGTTTCCGCCTGATCTATGGCCGACGGATATCGATCAAGGACAAATTAGTCAAGTTGTGCACAACTTAGTGATGAATGCGGTGCAAGCCATGCCCAATGGAGGGACGATCACCATACGTGCAGAAAACCTACTTCTTGATACAACAACGTTAGACAAGCATATTCCCCTACCACTGGGGCCCTATCTGAAAGTATCTCTTCGCGATCAGGGCAGTGGAATTCCAGATGACCAGTTGCCACAGATTTTTGATCCCTATTTTTCAACCAAGACCGAGGGACATGGCCTCGGATTAGCTTCAGTGTACTCGATTATGAAAAAACACGGGGGGCTCATTACGGTCGACAGTAAATTAGGAGTCGGTACTGAATTCACACTGATTTTCCCAGCGTCACCTCACGCTCAGGTCCCCACAGCATCCGAAGCCGTTCAACCGAAGCAAGGCAGCGGAAAGATTCTCGTCATGGATGATGATGAACATATCCGAATGGTGGCAGGAGAACTCCTCACGAGCTGTGGTTATGAGTACGAATTGGCCCAAGATGGGTATGAAGCCATCACCTTGTATAAAAAAGCGATGAAGAGTATGCAGCCATTTTCTGCGGTCATTGTTGACTTGACAGTACCTGGGAGCATGGGCGGAAAAGAGACGTTACGGAGATTGCGCACGATTGACCCTGAAGTGAAAGCCATTGTGTCAAGTGGTTATTCCAAAGATCCTGTTATGGCGAACTATCGAATCCATGGATTTCATGGCGTCGTTAAAAAACCCTATTCAATCGAAGAACTCGGTAAAGTGGTGTACCACGTTGTTATGGAGCCTTCTTCTCGTTGACTATCACATGCATCTCTGAAGTTTTTTAGCTTTAGATGCTTTCATCAGTTTGAGTGAATGATTCAAGAGACATTGAGATGAAAGACAAGGCCTGAAATATCACTGGAAAATTTGATTCGTCTCCAATCGATTGCTTAACTTAAAACCGATATTGAATTCCAGCGCCAAGAGATACGTAATCAAGATCCTCCACATCTCCTCTTGGGGCAACATACGAGACTTCAAAATTGACTAACCAATTCTGAGTCACGTAAACATCTGCTCCACCTCCAAATCGAAATGCTACATCCGTCTCTGTAATATTCGATTGTAAGAGCTTGGAGTCGGCTGTCGCAGTCATCGAGCCAACCCCAAATAACGCAAACGGTTGAAATTGTCCCGTGAGAGCGAAAAATTTACCGTTGAGGGTAGCCGCCCACGTTTCAATGTCTAAACTCGCTTGTTTTAGGTCAAACCCGATCGCTCGTTCACCTTCAGCTTCGATAGCCATGTGTGGATGGAGACGATATCCGAGTCGAAAATTATATCCTTCAGAATCTTTAAAAGATAAGGGACCAGTATCACTAAAATTCTCAAGCGCATATATGCCTCCAGCACCAATATAGAAACCTTTTCTGGCAAATTCAGAAGACTCCTCGGCTGAGGCCATTGATGGGCAGAGCCCTATGATACACATGCTGATTATGATCATTATCTTTTTCATGAAAGCCATTCTCCTTATGATTCTATGAACAAAAAATGAAATATCGACAAGAGGTTAGCGAAAGCCTACTCACTCATTTTTTTACCAACAATTCCCCATTAGAGGGGCTAATATCACGACTGCAGCCACCCTGAATTGTCTCCAACGGTTCGACCGGTTTATAATTTCACTCTTGTTTCATGAATACGATAGAAGGAGGAATCATGATGAGCCTTGCAGATAAAACATGCGTGCCCTGCCGCGGTGGAGTTCCACCATTGGAGTCATCCAAAGTTCAAGAACTGCTAGGACAATTAGAAAACGGATGGGAACTGAATACTCAAGGCCATATTGAACGCATGTATACGTTCAACAATTTTGCCGAGGCCCTTGCGTTTGTGAATCGTGTCGGCGCGGTAGCTGAAACAGAAGGCCACCATCCCGACCTTTATTTGGCTTGGGGGAAATGCAAGGTGGAGATTTGGACCCACAAGATAAATGGATTGACCGAGAGCGACTTTTTTATGGCCGCTAAAGCCGATCGCGAATTTCAGACCAATGGCTGACAATGCTCTCCCAGCCAGAGATTCGCTGATACACGTTAACCCTTCAGCGCCCTCCCGCCCTTCTTCTTACACAATACCTGACACCATGGACTTTCGTGCACATGGGACGAAGGTTGCTCTCGTCACAATGCCCTTCACCTATTCCAAGTTTCCGTCCATTCAATTAGGCACCCTGTCGGCCTTGCTCAAGACGCAGAGAATCGGGGTCAAGACCTATCATTTAAATCTGGAATTCGCACATATTATTGGAGTGCCATTGTATGAAATTTTGTGCGAGAAGCGCGGGCTGATTGGTGAATGGCTCTTTTCTTCAATTTTGTTCCGAGATAACCCCAAACATGTGCAATATCCGAGTGTCTTTAAGCCCATCTTCGAGGACACCGCACGAGAAGCAAACTGTTCAATCAGCTACTTAGAAGACATTGCACACAAAATCGCACCACAATTTTTGACCCAAGCCATGACGAGATATGACTGGGGCCAGTACGAAATCGTGGGATTTACCTCAACCTTTGACCAGAATGTCGCCAGCCTGACGATGGCCAAACTCATAAAGGATCTGTATCCCGACATTCGGATCGTTTTTGGTGGAGCGAATTTTGATGGCGAGATGGGTCTCGAACATTTTCGTGCATGTCCTTGGATCGACTATGTCGTGGTCGGCGAAGGGGAAGAGATCTTCCCGCCCTTAGTCAAACAAATTCTTACTCGCCAAGAAGACACCATACCGGCAGGCGTGGCTCATCGAAAAGATGGAAAGATTGAGCTTGAACGCAGCACGAACCTCTTTTCCAGCTTTTCCCGCATGGGACCACCCGATTATGACGACTACTTCGAACAGCTCGCTGAATTAGAAAAACAAGGCTCAACAGGGCTAAACCGAATTCTCCTCTACGAAGGGTCGCGCGGTTGCTGGTGGGGAGAAAAACATCACTGCACGTTTTGCGGACTGAATGCACAAGCGATGCAGTTTCGGGCAAAGTCCGCAGAACAGGTTTCAGAGGAATTAGATTTTCTTTCGAGCCGCTATGAAACAACACGGTTTCGAATGGTCGACAACATTATCGATATGAAATACATCGACGGACTGTTTGGCAAATTCGCCGAAGCGCACCTGGATCTCGATGTCTTCATGGAAACGAAAAGTAATTTGACCAAACGACAAATTCAGACACTCGCCCAAGGTGGGGTGAAGTGTATGCAGCCAGGCATTGAAAGTTTAAGTGCGGCGCAGCTCAAAGAAATGGATAAGGGAGTCAGTCCACTTCAGAATATTCAATGTCTCAAATGGAGTCGATATTACAACATTGACGTGTCTTGGAATATACTTCTTGGTTTTCCGCAAGAGACCAATGATGACTATCAACGGCAACTGGACCTCATCCCTTCTCTGCTTCATTTTCAGCCGCCAGAATCCACTGGGAAGCTTTGGCTCGAACGGTTTAGCCCGTATTTCATGCGACCTGATGATTACAATATTCGTATTCTTGGCCCTGACCCAGCCTATGCCTACGTTTATGATGAACGGACCGTGGATCTCGCGAAGATTGCCTACGACTTCGAGTATGAAGCGGATTGGAAGATCGATGACGATCTATATAGACAGCTAGTCAAGGCCGTCAATGACTGGAGGGCACGCTATTTTTCTGACAACCGGCCATTCTTGTTTTATTCGAAAGCGATGAGTTACGTCACAGTCTACGATGGACGTCCGACTACACCAACCAGCGAACGTTTTGATTGGCCTGCGGCTTTCATTATTGATTACTGTAACGAACAGCCTCGGACCTTTGAACATATTCGAAAGGCATCACAGAACGTCATGCGAAAAAATACCGAAGACTCAATTATCTCACTGAGAGATGAGGTCGCGACACTCGTATCCAAACGCATTGTGCACGAAGAAAAAGACCGATACTTCACACTCGCACTACCGGTCAATCCACACCTGTAAGAAGTGAATTCCGTACATTCACACACAATTGCTAAGAACGAGCACATACTTTGTCATCAGAAAATTGTTTACGCTCTCTCTTTATCAGCCTGGATCATCCCGTAATATTGACAATTTTTTATATGCTTAGTACGCTGTAAAGTTGTATAGGAAACGACCGAAAAGTCTTATAATCTTATAAAATGATTAAGTTAGAAATAAAATCTCAAATAGATAGTGGTCTGTCCTTTACCTACTTTATCGCCATATGTTGCTGTGGTCTGCTCATCAGCACGACGGTATTTGGACAGCCGACACAAACAGTCAACGTCCCGTCTCCTGACAACTCAACATCTTCTGTTGGACCTACACCCCTTCAACCTATCTGGGGACATTCAGATAACGAAGAGACACTCCAAGATCTCCCATCGTATCGAATGGCCAGAGAGGCCATTGCTGATGAGGCAGATTATCGGCAACCACTCCCCACTCCTTCATCACAACCTACAGCGCCTGCTCCTGATGGGCAAGACGAGGTTCTCGCTCAATACGATCCCATCGACGCAATACAGCAAGAGACCCTGATGGTTGAATCAGAACGGACCACCCAAAGAGAGACTCTGGGGTCAGTGTTGGACAATACGCCAGATTTCGATATTCCAACGTTAGTGCACTGGACGCCACAGCAATGGTCGCGCCTTGAATTAAAGACCGGGGAACGCTTTGAACAATCCTTAGCGAATCCGCTCCAACGCTACGAGCCCTTGTTCGAACAGGACGGACCTTATGTTCCCTCAGCACACACTCACCCGTACGGAACTGTTCCGCTTGTGCTCAACAGTCATGTGGAACGGAATCTTGATTATTTTCAGGTTGGTATTCCTGATCGTTTTCAGAGCTATCTTGATCGATATGAAAAGTATAAAAACCTTGTCGAGCAAATATTCATTGAGTTTGGGTTGCCTCCTGAACTCGGACACCTCTCGTTAGTTGAAAGTGGGTTTAATCCACGGGCCTACTCACGTGCTCGTGCTTCAGGACCTTGGCAATTCATGAAGGCCACGGGACGAATGTATGGACTCAACGTGTCATGGTACGTGGACGAACGGAGAGATCCTGTCAAGTCGACGATTGCCGCCGCTCATCATCTACGAGATCTCTATGACCAATTTGGATCTTGGCCTCTTGCTCTTGGAGCTTATAACGCGGGAGGGGGAAAGATCAGTCGAGCGATTCGACGTACGGGCACTCGAGATTTTTGGAAAATTCGCAGAACTTGGTATATTAGACGAGAAACCAAAGAATACGTCCCTCGATTTATTGCCGCGACCCTCATTGCCTCTCACCCATCAGACTACGGATTTTCTGTCGCACAAGTAGAGCCTTATAGCTATGACGAGGTACTAATTCATAAGCGAGTACACCTCAAGGCAGTTGCGAAAACTACAGGAATTACGTTTGAGAATCTTAGAGAACTTAACCCAGAACTGCGAAGAAGCATTGTTCCATCTCAGCGAAAGGGCTATCCGCTCAAGGTACCCGCAGGTATGGGACCAGTGGTCAAAAAACAGCACGACCGTATTCAGCCCTGGACACAACCGGCGCCGCCGCCGACTACCTGGTATCGAGTACGCTATGGAGACAATCTCTCCGTGGTTGCCAAGCGATATGGAATGAAAGTGCGGGCTCTCAAACGCTTAAATAGACTTTCCGGAAATCTCATTCGTGTAGGACAACGTCTACGGGTGAGAGCACACGATGCGCCTGTTGACCTCAAATCTCGTTGGTATACGGTGAGGAGGGGTGATAATTTATCAGATATTGCTCAAAGATTCGGCACGTCTATCACAGCGATTAAAAGACTCAATAATTTATCGGGGAATCTAATCCGCGTTGGAGATAAGCTCCAACTTAGGGGAAAACCCAACACGGTTGCCCGTCAAGGTGAAAAGTGGTACCGCGTCCGTCGGGGAGACAGTCTTTGGGAGATCGCCAAACGATTTCGTGTCAGCGTGAGAGATCTAAAAGTTTTGAACAATCTGACCACAAGTTTTATCAGAGTGGGCCATCTCTTACTCATCAAGTAAGCACTGCTAATAGTTCTGATTATTCTTTTCCATCACGACTTTCTTTAGACTTATCATTTTCCTCTTGAGCCACCGAGGTATCTTGGTCCGTTGAGGTCGCCTCTATGTCAGACTCTTCCGATTCAGGGAGTTTTTCTTCTGGAGATAAGACTTGCACGCGAAGAGACGCTTCACTGGCGTAGGGAGAGGCAGGGAATTGTTCGAGTAAATCTTTATAACGAACTAAGGCTTTTTCCGTCGCTCCATCAGCTTCTTCCAATTTAGCTAATTCAAAGAGAACTTGATCCTTATTATAGACATTTGGGGCTAATAAGATGTCCGAAAATTCTTGAAAAGCTTTTTCACGATCTCCACTGAGCAGATACGCATACCCTAACCGCTGACGGACAAGCCCTTGTAACAATGAATTTCGACCGTATTCTTCGAGAAACTGTTGATACGCCTCGATCGCACCGTTGTAATCTTCTTGCTCCATAAGACTATTGCCCAACAGATATAACGCACTCTGAGCCGGAACGGTCCTGGGATAGTCCTTGAGAATTTTTTTATAGAGACCTGTGGCTTTACTCACACTTTCTTTTGACTGTTCCGGGTCATCGAGAGAACGATCCAGATAGTGCGCTTGGGCTTGCCCTTCCAACAACCAGGCCTCCTGGGTTTGACGATGTTCGAGCCACATCACGATTCCACCCGCAGCCGCAACAAGAATGATGAAAAAGAGGCCGCCCAATACAGCTTTCCGATGTCGTTCAATAAAGAACAAAAAGTGATCTTTGCGACTCAACAATTCCGTCTCATCCATAACACCACCTGACGGAGTGTTAATTTTTATCTTATAGCTCATGGTCGCTATTCCTCACCAGCATGCTTGAAAAACTGTGATACAGAGTCTTATGACATACGCTTGGACTGGTCGTGCTTATACTTGCCAATGCGATCCATGTCAAATGTTTGGAAGCAGCAAATCAGTCTAGTTGACAACGACCGGGTGGCTGATATAATCCTTACGTTGTATAATATTTGCATTAACTGATTACGTATACAGGCGGATAGCTCAGTTGGGAGAGCGCTGCCTTTACACGGCAGAGGTCACAGGTTCGATCCCTGTTCCGCCTACCAGCCGATACGCTATAACAAGTTTGCTGATGTTCCAAATCTAACATCGTTACAATTCCCGACTACAAAAATTAGACTACGTATTACATATTCTTCCTCGGTGACTATGAAGGGGCTTATTGCCCTACCAAGGAGTAAACGGGGCCGTCGTTCAGCCAGGTTAGGACGCCAGATTGTCAATCTGGAAGTCGCGGGTTCAAATCCCGTCGGCCCCGCCATCCACTCTAAAAATAGAATCTGCCTGACCCAAAGAATTTCAGCTTTTCCGAGTAGACGTATCACCTGATTTACTAGTCAATAAGGAGGAGAAGAGACCAACTATGTTATTTGCAGATCCCATGGAATTGCTCAGCTCTCTCGGGTCTCTTTCTATCGTGATTCTGCTGACTCTCGCGGTATTTTCAGTCGTATCTTGGGCCATTATCGTACAGAAATGGAGGCATTTCAAAACAATTGAAGAAGAGGATACACAGTTTTTGCGAGCCTATGAAGAGCTGCATTCACAGGAAGTAAATGGACTCCGTCTCCAAGCTCAAGACTTAGATGCGAGTCCTAGTGCAGCCGTTTACCTAGGTATTATCGACCGTCTTCCTTCGACCTCCGATTTGTTAAACACCAGTCATCAACTTGAACATGCTCAACCTCATAGGTTTCCAGAACGCCAATATTTGGAAAAAGTCTCGCAACACATCATTCAAAACCAAATGAGTTATCAGGAAGCATATCTCCCCTTTCTGGCGACCACAGGAAATCTCACACCTTTTATTGGGCTGCTGGGAACTGTTCTAGGAATTATCAGTGCCTTTCGCGAAATTGGTGTGCAAGGGTCAGCCAGCATTGCCTCAGTTGCTCCTGGAGTTGCCGAAGCCTTAATCGCGACAGCGGCAGGCTTGTTTGCGGCCATTCCTGCCGTCATTGCATACAACTATTTCCTTGCTAAAATTAGAAAGACGGTCTTTCGCGTCGAAGCCTTTGGAATTGAGTTCCTCAATTCTGTTCAAACACTTAATCAAGAAGTCAAAGAACCGGCGGAAATCGTACAATGACATCCGAATCAAGAAATCGACGGTTTCTTTCAGAGATCAATGTCATCCCATTAGTTGATGTGGTATTGGTCTTGCTTGTGATTTTTATGGTCACCGCGCCAATGCTTCATCGGGGACTCGATATTACGCTTCCTACATCCTCCAACAATAACATCAAGGCCCAAGAACGATTGGTGGTAACCATCAAGCCAGACCAAAGCCTCTTGTTAGGGAATGACGCGATCAGTCCGATCGAACTCGGAGCAAAACTTCGAGAAGCCAAAGCAGCAAATCCGCTCGTATCTGTTTATCTTCGAGCCGATCAAAAAGTTCCCTATGGAATCGTCGTTCATGTGATGGATGAAATCAAAGGCGCAAAGATTGAGAGGCTTGGAATGGTGACTGGACCCAAAATAGAGCAAATTGACAGTCAAGCAATCAGTAAGGCCTCATAATTTTTCCTCTCACCAATGACGCATGCAGGTTCAGCCACTCTCATTTCATTGGGATTATCGCCAGGTGTCTCCGGCGAAGATTCATCGATTCGACCGTGGTTAGTCGGGTCTCTGGCTATCCACGCTTTAATCATTGTGTTTCTGACAACCTTACGATTTTCCCCAACACTTGAACAACCGCTCTATTCATATGAAGTGTCTCTCATTAATCCATCTGAACTAGAGACAGCACCTACAAAATCCAAAACAAAAACCAAAGCTCGAGCCAAAGCCAAAACGAGGCAGCCAAAAGCGCGCCCAAAGCCAACACCAAAGCCCAAGACACCACCTCCTGAACCAATACCTGAACCATTATCCCCGCTTCCAACACAAACCGCATCCGAACGACTTTCAGACTCCTTCTCCGGAGCTGTGAAGTCGGTAGTCGTTCCCGATAAACTGACTGCACCAACATTACCGGCACCATCTCCTTTGGCGCCAACGACAACCGAGCCTGAAATTCCCAATGTGTTAGAAAATATTAAACTGCCAACAGAGGCGCCTACACTTGCCAGAGCCCAACGCCTTGAACCACAGGCTCAGGTGTCAATTCCTACACCAAAGCCAGAACCACCTCCAACTCCACGTCGAACTTCACCGAGCCCAAAGGCAGAAGCCCCGGCTCCACCAGCTCTACCAAAGGTTCAGGAAGAGACTAAAAAAGCTCTTCAGTCGATCAAAGCTCCGCCTGAGGCACCAACACTCAAACCCATACAACCATTCCAAAGAGCTAAGCGAAAAGAAAATCCCAAACCTCAGACTGAAAAACTCTCTGATACCTTTAAGAAAAGCATTCAATCCGTCAAGGTACCGAAATCACGTGCAAGAGCCGTTCGCAAAAAAACTTCTAAAGATCTGAAATCGACGGCACCTTCACCAACACCGGAAGCTCCGCAACTGACACAAGTCACTCCATCTACCAAGGCATCTCAAGAACCTCGGGTCAAACAAGAGCGATTGGCTGACTCATTAAAGCAAGTCCTCGGGACGGTCAAGATCCCCAAGCTTCGTACGGTCCCAACCGCAAAAACTCAACCACCTTCACCCATCCGGAAAAACGAAGTTGCGCCTCAGGTAGCTACTCCTAATCCAAGTTCAACAAAAACTGGATCATTGAAATCCGAAATTAATGATCAACTTGCTAAACTTAGAATTCCCGACGTCGCACCCATAGAATCCCTCAAAGAACGACTTCAGGTCCAAGTTGAAGCGGCACCAGCGCCCACTTCGTCGTCTGGCGAGTCAAGTACACCGCGAAATTCTCCAGGCCAGAATCGCTATTTGGCTTTGATCGAGGCCAAAATTGAACAAGAATGGGTCGCTCCCCGAGTATCGATCGCCCAGGACCACCCAAAAGTGATCTTAAAATTTCGCGTCCTCCCATCAGGGGAGGTGACGAACCTCGGCATCAAACAAGGATCTGGTAATGGATATTATGATGCAGCCGCTAAACGGGCGGTAAAGGCCGCGAGCCCCTTGCCACCATTTCCTAAGGATCTTAAGTCATCATACCTCGACGTTCTTTATAAATTTAGAATAGGGGAATCTCTCTCATGACTCGATTTGGCATAAGCCTCATACTCATTCTTATATTTGTGTCAGTTGGAAAAGTGTGGGTGACTACGTCTTCGCTTGCCCAAGATGCATTGCTTGAAGCTTCAAGACCAGACTTTCAGCGTATTCCCATTTGGGTGAAGCAATTTGGCAGCGGCAATGCAGATGGCACGACCTCCCCTGCTATTCATGAAGAGGTCGTGCCTGTGCTGAAGGCTGATCTCACACGATCTCAAATATTTGCTCCGGTAGACCTTCCCCTTACGCCAGGAAAATTTTCTGAAAGCAAATGCGTCGGTCCGTCGAGTGACGATGATGTTTCAAAACAGGGAGTTACCGTATCGACATGGGGACGAGTCGGGATTGGACGAACAGAAAATGGCGGAATGGGTCTGGTCTTTGACGCCTGCGCTCATGATTCAGGAACAAATGAATTCTTGCTCGGAAAACGTTACTTTTCTTTAAAGGTGACCGATCCTCTGGTCCGTCTCATGGCCCACCGGTGGGCCGATGAACTGGTCTTTCGTTATACGGGAGAGCCGGGAATTGCTAGAACGAAAATCGCCTTTGTTTCTGAACAAGGAAACGGACGCGAACTCTTTGTCATGGATTACGATGGCTATGGTCCTCAGCAGGTGACCGCAGATGGATTCTTAAACCTCATGCCAGTGTGGTCGCCCGATCGAAAATCGTTAATCTACACAGCCTATCGCCAACGAAAACAACAAATCATGCGCAGAACCTTGGCTTCAGGTGAAGAGGAAATATTGGTTCAACCAGCAAGCCTGAATATTACGCCTGTATTTTCACCTAATGGTCAACATCTCACTTATGCTTCAGCACAGGAGGGTAACTCTGATATCTTTACGTTAGACCTTGTGACTAAGGAGGTGACACAAATCACGTCTCACCGTAGCGCCGATCTCTCACCGACCTGGTCACCTGATGGAAGTAAACTTGCCTTCACGTCAGATCGCGGAGGACGTCCGCAGATCTACATCATGAACGCTGACGGCTCAAACGTCCGACGGTTAACATATGAGGGAGATTATAATGCCGCGCCGACATGGTCACCCCGTGGAGATTGGATTGCATTTGTGTGTAGAATTTCAGGAGAAGGGTTTAAGCTGTGCAGCACGACCCCGGACGGAAGCCGCCACGTTCAGATCACATCTGGACGAAGCATTGACGATTCTCCCTCATGGTCTCCGAATGGTCGTCACCTTGTGTTTAGCTCAATACGAAAAGGCAAGAGCCATATCTATCTCATCAATAGTGACGGAACTGGCTTGGAACAAATAACTTCGGGAGGTACTCACCATAGTTCGCCATCATGGTCGCCATTGTAATTTTATCAGTTCTCGAACTGACACTCAGAAAAGGAGTACAACTTATGCGTCCATCTTATCAAACATCGTCATTCGTACTTATATTAGGAATTGTACTGTTACTCACCGGTGGCTGCGGAAAAAAACATCTCCATGTTTCCACGATGTCCGGCGCACCTGGAGAAGAGGAATTAGCTATGGAGCTCGACACGGCAGAGGATCAGAGTGGCCTTGACAGCTCAGCTCTCGATGAGTCGGGGTTAGGAAATCAGCAAATAGCTTCAGATGAATCGTTACCTGACGACCTCGAACCACTGGACTTTACTACCCCTACAGCGCCGCCGACTCCAACCCAAGGTTCGGACTCATCAACAAATGATGATCTGTTGGCAGGATTAGATAAAGAAACGAATGACGATCGGCTTTCTGGATTTGATAGCGGCTCAAATCTGCCTGAAAGCCGCGATGAAAGACTTGAGAGCCCAGAACAAGAAATTCAGTCACAATCACCCTCGTCATTTCCGGTAAATCCAACAGGTGAAGGATTCGACAACTCTCTCTTAGGCGAGGAGAACGATTCGAACCTTGACACTTCAGAATCTGACGACCTTGCTCCCCTCACGGCGTTTAATACTCCCGACGATTCCGATTTTTCAAATTTTGGGAACGATAGTGAAGAGTCAAGGCTTCCAGTTGAGCAAATTCCTGGAAATATTGCTGTTGCCAAAGCTGAACCCTCAGAGGCCATCCGTAACCAGCTTGAAAAGTTTAAAACCGAAGAAAAAGCCGCTCGTGAGGCTGGCATCAGTGATGTATTTTTCGAATTCGACAGTTGGGCCCTCACGGCTGAAGGACGACAAGCTTTAGAACAAGGCGCAGAATGGCTTCATGATTCCAATGCAGCTAAATTGCTAGTCGAAGGACATTGTGATTCCAGGGGCACTCAAGCATACAATCTTATCTTGGGGAAAAAGCGAGCTGGAGCTATTCGTGATTATCTTGTCGAGTTGGGCATCACCCCAGAGAGAGTATCCATTATTTCGTATGGTCAAGACAAACCATTCTGCTCAGATCCCACAGAAGTCTGTTATCAATTAAATCGTCGAGGTCATTTACTTGTCCAACACCCGTAATACGTTTGAGCCAAAAAAGTGGAGTAATATGCATATATGAGGAAATGGATGACTACACATGTTTCGGGTTCTCGATCTCTTCGAAAGCTACACTCTCTTCTGGCTTTCACTGGGATCATTTTTTGGGCTCTTCTCTTTTCTGGATGTGTGGCGCAAAAGGCAGACCTGGCAAGAGTTCAGAAAGATTTAGAAAAGCAAATCACTCAATTAAATCAAGACAAAGCGGAACTCGAGACTATTATCGCGAAGAACCGGGAAGATGCAGAATCTCTTCAGACCCAACAGGGTGCCGCCATGAAAGACTTGTTTCGTGCTCGAGCAGAGATCCGGCAAGAACTCAAAGCATTACGTGAAGCCGATCTTACGACCCTGACTGGCGATATTGAAGAAATCGATTTTCGATTGAAGAAAATCCGACAAGATCTGGATGCCCAGAGCTCACAGACAGACACTCGACTTCAGTCTTTAGAAATAGAAATTGATGAGCAAGGAACGTCACTTGATACCAAATTGACCGCGACTGATGCCAAACTGATCGCGACTCAAGAACAATTAACCGCATTGATTCAACAGATTGACGAAGACAGCCAAACACGAAACAAACAGTTTTCTGAATTTCAAACCTCTCTTTCCGCTTTTAAGGAATCCATGTCAGGGTTAGGAAACCAAATAATTCAAGAAACGGAACGAGCCAATCAAGCCGACACAGAATTGAGTAACGAGTTTAATCAAAAAATAGATGGACTCAACGCCACCATTGCGAGTCTGGATACAAAACTTGGCTCTTTAGAAACAGAAGTCCAAACTCAAAACACGAATCTTCAAGAAGTCTCGGCATCGGTAGGCCAAATACGCGGAGCATTAGATGAGTCTGGCGCTCTTGTTGGCGGACAGGTCACAAACTTGGAAAGCAGCCTGAGTCAACTTGAAACCCATGTCAATAGCCTGACGGAAAAACTCAACGCTGACACACAGGCGCTACGAGGTTATTTAGAGCAAGATGTCAAAACGAGCATCAATTCGATGACCGACAATTTACAGGGACAGCTTGAGGAAGTTGATGCGCAGACACAAAACAATATCACGTACATCCAGGAATTGACGCAATCGGTGCGCGCACTCAAAGAAAAGCAAGAATTTGTCGGCGGCTTATTGGGTGAACGTGGTGACAAATTTATGCAGGAGTCTGGGCGTTTAAACGAACGACTGAATTCATTAGAGACGTACCAGGATAACCTGACACAGAAAATGGAAGCGAATACTCAGAGCACAGCCAATCATCTCACAGAAGTGAATGCGAGTTTATCCTCGGTGACTCAAGCCCTGGAGAATACCAGCGGCGCGTTGGCCACTCGACTTGACCAGCAAGAACAACAACTCAATAGCCTTACGACCTCCCTGCAGTCCATTCAGGAAGTCAAAGATGATTTTGAGTCCGTGCTTCCCACTTTACAAGCGAACTCTCAAACCTCCAACGAAATGCAAACCGCCTTGCAACGAATGAATACCAGGCTTCAAGAGCTTGAATTGCATCAATCGGGGTTAGTCGGTAAGCTTGACGCGGATGGACAAGCCATGAACAACCATCTCGCTGAGGTCAATACAGGGATTCAATCTGTGGCGACAGCCCTCCAACAAGTCGATGAAAAATTGAGATCAAAAATCGATGCACAAGATCGAAAACTCAATCAAGCCTTGACGACTGTGCAGTCTATTCAAGGCTCAGATGAAACAGCCAAAGCCAATCTCACGCACTTAAACCAGTTAACCCAAACGATTAACCAACTTCGAGATGTCGTGGATACGATTGGGACGAAACTGGGCGGACGCGTTGATCAGCATGAATCTCGATTAGCTGAATTAGCCAAACGCGTTAATCTCCTCAGTAGTAGAAGCAAGAGAAAGAAGTAAGCTCCAGGCTCGTATCTCATTGAAATTTCAGACTATCTGCCTGACCACACCGCGGCTCTAACCGCTGTTCCTTTCTGCTTGCAAGGAGAAAGGCTCTCTGTCATGAGTATTGAGAGCCCTTCCTCTTTGTTATGTGTCCTGTTAAAATCTTATAATACGTAGGTGCTTCTCTACATTTTAGTATGGGAAAATCATGGGCCAACAGTCGTTTTTACCACCATGCACGCTCCTGAGGACCTTCCTCAGCTTACTTTTCCTGGCCGGAGGGTTTAGTGGATGCGCAGCCGAGCTGAATCTCTCCGACTTGAAGAAAAAAGTTGAAACGGTAGAAGCCCAACAAGGAGATTTTTCGAAACGAGAACAACAGTACTTGAATCGAATCGAAACCTTAGAGTCTCAAGTCGATGAACATGACTTCTTAGTGGGAGAACTTATCAAAACTGAAGAAGAAGCAAGCGTAGATACTCGAAACTTACTCGATAAACTTGAGCGAACAAGTGCTCGCCTCCGTGAACAAATCGAACAGTCTCGGGCTTCTGCTCAGCGAAGAGATCAAGACCTCTCTATTCGTGCCAAAGCCTTAGAATCTCGAATTGATAATATGCTGCAACAGCAACGGCGTGTGCCATCCTCACCTGTTGTGCTTTCAGACGCGAAGGAGAAGCAGTCCAAACAGAAGGCAGACCCGTCTCATAATCAAAACCATGTCAATGGCGAACCAAGTCAAGGCCCGAACAGTCAGGCCTCTGTCTTTCGAGCAGCCTACAAAGTCTATCTAAACGGACAGTATGAACGTGCGACGGTAGAATTCAGTCGGTTTTTAAAACAGTACCCCACTGCCGTCCTTACCCCTCAGGCTTATTATTATCTAGGCGATTCCTATTACATTCGAAAAGAATACGATGCGTCGGCCAAAGCCTTGCAGCACCTGCTCACGAAATACCCCGAAAGTAAATATGTTCCAACCGCTATGTTGAAGTTGGGTCTTGTGATGAAGGAAAGCGACAATAAGTCTCAAGCGAAGGAACTTTGGAATCGTGTGATAGGCGAACATCCCAACTCGTCAGAAGCATCCTTAGCGAAAGAGCAGCTTGAGAAAATCAAATGAGCCATAAGCCGAACATGGCCTCTTCCCCCACCTGACACCAGCCTCTCGAGACGACAACGATCATCGTGAAATCCAAAACGTCTTGCCACATTCAGATCTTGCCTGAAACCGTTTCTAGCCGTATTGCCGCTGGTGAAGTCGTCGAACGTCCATCGGCAGTTGTCAAAGAACTCATTGATAATAGCCTTGATGCAGGCGGCACTATCATTACCATTGCTATCGAGGAAGGAGGTCGGCGACTGATCCGTGTGACGGATAATGGCACAGGCATGAGCCCTGATGATGCGCAATTGGCCTGCCATCGATTCGCGACAAGCAAGCTTCATCATGAGTCCGACTTACTGAAGATAGAAACTTTAGGCTTTCGCGGAGAAGCCCTCCCCAGCATCGCGTCGGTCTCAAGATTTCGACTGCTTACCCAGGCGAGAGGAGCATTGGTGGGTACGGAAATACAGTCTGAAGGAGCCGTCGCCTGGTCAAGTGAAGAAAAAGCTGCCCAACAAGGTACACAAGTCGAGGTGAACGATCTGTTCTTTAACACTCCCGGCCGGCTGAAATTTCTTAAAACGGTGGGCACCGAATTTTCGAGAATTTGCCTGGTGGTTCAACAAGCTGCCATCGTCCATTACACTGTTCATTTTCGACTTATTCACAATGACAATGCGGTATTCGATCTTCCCAAGACCTCACTACCCATTGATCGCATGAGCCAAATCTACGGTAACCGTTTTATGGATCGCATGGTTTCAATAGAGCATGAGGAAGCCGGAATCCGAATCACAGGGGTGACTGCAAGTCCTTACCACACCCGAACCAGTCGAACCCCTCAAGAAATATTCGTGAATCGACGAGCCATCAAGAACACGACGGTAACCCACGCAGTCTATGAAGCGTACGGCTCCTTTCTTCCTAAGGGGCGTCATCCCCATTTTATTCTCTTTCTTAACATCACACCCTCTGCCGTTGACGTCAATGTCCACCCTGCAAAACGCGAAGTCCGTTTTTCACAGGCTGATGTAGTCCATGCTGTCGTCAAAACCGCGATTCGAAAACCCCTCAAAAACCAAACAATGACCAATGTGGGACTTGAGGCTGTTGAGACTAGTTCTCGCCCTGGCTCTTCAGTGCTTCATACAACGCGATCGTTTCAGTATCGAAAACCAGAAGTCGCGCATAACACAGAAGCGTCAACAGCCCTATTCATGCCTGATCCAACACAAATTTCGACGAAAGTTGGAGAAGCACCCGAAAATTTGACTTCTCAAGAATCTCATCATATTTATTCACCCATCACTGATGAACAGCATATTGTCGTGCTCGGCCAAATTCATCAGACGTTTCTCGTGGCCCAAGTCAATGGCGAGTTGCAAATCATCGATCAGCACACCGCACATGAACGGGTGTTATTCGAACGATTGTGGGAAGCTTGGCAGAATCAAAGTATCGAAACTCAACCCCTGTTGATTCCCGAACCCATCGACTTGTCTCCTCATCAACGCAATCTCTTGACTGAATATCTGCCAGAACTGGCAAAACTCGGGTTGGAAATTGATCAGTTTGGAGGCCGTTCATTTGTGGTTCGAGCTGTCCCATCGATGTTAGGAGCCATGCCGTATAGTTCTTTAATCAACGATGTGCTTGAAGACCTGGCCGAATGGAAGTCTCAAGACTCGATGGACACCAAGGTTCGCGCCGTACTGGCCTCGATGGCTTGTCAAAGCGCTGTCCAGGCAGGACGATCGATGAACGAGCCGGAAATAAAGAAATTAATTACCGACTGGGCTAAGGAAGGACATCCCGCGACCTGCCCCCACGGACGACGAATTGCCTTGCGCTTCTCTTCCCAAGAACTTGATAAAGTTTTTGGCCGCGCATGAGAATCAGTCCACTCATGTGTTACAACAAATGATGCTCTCCTTCCAAGATATACAAGTCTTTAAGCCTGTCGTGGTCCTGATGGGTCCCACGGCTATTGGCAAAAGTCGAATTGCCATTGAAGTCGCCAAAGCGCTTGAAATGGAAATTCTCACGGCAGATTCCCGCCAGGTGTATCGCGGGATGGACATAGGGACCGACAAACCGACTATGACGGAACGTCAAGGCATCCCGCATCAACTGATTGACTTAGTCGACCCCGACCAACATTTTAACGTTGGCGACTATCGACAACATGCGGCATTGATTATTGACAGACTCCACAAACAGGGACAAATTCCCTTGATCGCAGGAGGGACAGGACTCTATATTCGAGCCTTACTCCACGGATTGTGGTCAGGACCACCGGCTAATTGGGATTTGCGAAAACAACTCGATCAACAGGCTCAAGAAAAAGGTTCTGCGTATCTTCATCAACAACTGTCTCGTGTCGATCCAGTGTTAGCCAACCGATTACACCCAAACGACTATGTGAAGGTTCAACGAGGTCTTGAGGTGTATCAGGCACTAGGGATTCCTCTTTCGCAAGTCCATCAACGGCATCGCTTTCAGGAAACTCCGTATCGGCCACTTGTCATTGGCCTCAACATCGAGCGAAAACTTCTCTATCAACGAATTGAGGCCCGCGTAGAGTTAGAAATTGAGAAGGGTCTCGTTCAAGAAACACACCAACTACTCGAACGAGGATTCCATCGAAATCTCAGTTCAATGAAGAGCCTAGGCTATAAACAAATGGCCGGATTCATTACAGGCGACTATACCTATGAAGAGGCAATCCACACACTAAAACGCGATACTCGACATTTTGCCAAGCGCCAGATGACCTGGTTCCGAAAAGAGTCTTCAGTTGAGTGGCTTCACTTAGAAGAACACGACTCTACCGCAGATATCACAGGCCGCATCTTACAATATGTAAATAGATTCCTATCCGAACTCAGCGAAAAACGAGCTCAAAGCTCCGGACACGCGGTTTCTTTCGCCAATTCATAACTCGCAAATTTTTCACGATGCCAAGTAAACCTCGAGCAGACATCGGTATTATTGGGGGAAGTGGGCTCTATCAAATGGAAGGACTTCAACAAATTCGTGAAGTCCGTATACCAACGCCATTTGGACGACCATCTGATCATATCGTTCTTGGTACCGTTGGAGGTCGCCAAGTGGCTTTTTTAGCTCGACATGGTCGCGGTCATAAAATTTCTCCAACGTTCATCAATTATCGGGCCAACATTTACGCACTCAAATCACTAGGCGTTTCTCAAGTGTTTTCTGTAAGCGCCGTTGGCAGCATGAAAGAAACCATTAAGCCTGGCGACCTCGTCTTGCCGGATCAGTTTATTGATCGAACAACACAACGAATGAGTACCTTCTTTGATCAAGGTGTTGTCGCTCATGTTTCGTTAGCTGATCCAATCTGCTCAACGCTCTCATCGGTTATGGGAAAAGCCTGTGACGAAGTCACGACCACGCTTCATCGAGGAGGGACCTATGTATGCATTGAAGGCCCTCAATTTTCTACCAAAGCTGAATCAAAACTTTACCGTCAATGGGGAGTCGACATCATCGGCATGACCAATATTCCAGAGGCAAAATTGGCACGTGAAGCTGAATTGTGTTATGCCACATTGGCTTTAGTCACGGATTTTGACTGCTGGCATGAAACCGAAGAGGTTGTGTCAGTTGGCGCAATACTCCAGATCATGAGAAAAAACGTGGAAGTGGCGCAACAAGTATTAAAAACATCTCTAAGGTTAGCCCCTGAAACACCGAACTGTTCCTGTCAAACCGCGTTGGAACATGCGCTTGTTACGGAATCTGAATCGATCACGTCTACTGTGAAAAAACGATACCAACTATTCTTTAAACGACAATGGGGACAGCGAAACGCTAGAAAGAGGTAAGATGATCATGGGAAAACTGCTAGTTGTTGGGTCAATGGCATTCGATACCGTACGAACTCCTTTTGGAGAAGCTCATGATGTGTTAGGTGGGTCAGCGACCTATTTTTCTACATCAGCAAGTTTTTTTACTGATGTCGACCTGATCGCAGTAGTCGGCGAGGATTTTCCAGAAGAGCATC
The DNA here is from genome assembly GCA_965223675.1 of Nitrospirales bacterium. Taxonomy (GTDB): domain Bacteria; phylum Nitrospirota; class Nitrospiria; order Nitrospirales; family UBA8639; genus JAGQKC01. The sequence continues at coordinate 2,987,572 of OZ245013.1, forward strand.
TCACTTTTTTACGCAACCGTGGGATCAATCTAGCAGGCTTAGAGAGACGAGAGGGAAAAACATTCCGCTGGAAAGGTGAATATACCTATCAACTGAATGAAGCACAGACGCTTGAGACCCATCTGAATGTTTTAGAAACTTTTCGCCCCAAAATTCCTGAAGAATATTGCAAGCCGAATATGCTCTTCCTTGGGAATATCGATCCAGATCTCCAAATGGATGTGTTAAATAAAGTCACACGGCCGTCAGTGGTCGCCTGTGATACGATGAACTTCTGGATTGATGGAAAACGAGATGCGCTCTGGCAAGTTTTAGAAAAGATTGATATTCTAATTATCAATGATGGCGAGGCTCGTGCACTAGGTGAGGATCCCAACTTGGTTCAAGTGGCCAAACGTATTCTTGCGAAGGGGCCCAAGCATCTCATCATCAAAAGAGGAGAATATGGAGTCTTGATGTTTACTGGCAACCAAGTCTTTGGTGCTCCGGCCTTTCCACTCGAACAGGTCAAAGATCCAACCGGTGCCGGCGATACCTTTGCAGGTGGGTTTATGGGAAACCTGGCTTCAACCGGAGACCTTTCAGACGAAGGTTTACGGCAATCTATTATTTTTGGCAGCGTGATGGCGTCTTTCAACGTTGAAGCCTTTAGTCTTGATCGTCTTCGTCATTTAGACCGGAAAGATATCGACAATCGGTTTCGAGAATTCAAACGATTAACCCATTTTGACGATCTTTCCTAAATCGACTGCACTTCTGAGGTGTACTCGCAAGCTTGCTTGCCTGACCGTTGAGCCTTGTATACCAATGCTATCCATGCACCGTAGAATCTCAATATGAGCGATCTCAAAAATGAACCCACAATGGCCTCTTCCGACACCCTAGGGCCATATCTCAAGAAAAAACGAGAAGCCCAGGGACTAAGCTTGGATCAAGTCGCTTCGCTCACAAGAATTCAGTCAAAATTTCTCCAGGCGTTAGAAGATGAAGAGTTTCAGAACCTGCCCGAACAAGTCTTTACTCGAGGGTTTGTTCGAACCTATGCTCGATCACTCAGCATCAGTGAAGAAGATGCTCTGCGTCGTTTTTCAGAAAGTTCCAATGAGTATTATCACCAAGGACAACAAGCTCAGCAGCAAGCCCAGCAAGAAATTCAAGAAGAAAAACGTGGAAAAATTAATCGAAACCTGGTCGTCATCATCACCGTTGTCATTGTCGTGGCTTAGGCTTTTTATTGCCAAAGCAACAACAAAGTTCACCACCATCAACGCCAGAGCCAGACAGTTTCAAACCGGCCTCCACCCCTCCACCTAGTATTGAAACCACTGATGCCGAGCCAGAAATCCCAGAACTGACGAACCTGCCGCCAGAAAGCGAAGCGGTCTCCCTTGTCGAGCCGCAGCCTCAACCAGAAATCACACCAAGTCCTGACTCCTCACCACCACCAGAACCAGCCCCAACTCCAGCTCCGGAGGAACCCAAACCTCCAAAACCCGACGCCGCTATCTCAACCGATCCGCTCCGCCTTGAAATAGAGGCAACACAACTGACGTGGATCGTCGTAAAGTCAGATGACGATAGCCCCAAAGAAGCCCTTTTACAACCTGGACAGCAAGCAAGTTGGGAAGCTCAACAGCAATTTACTCTCACGTTGGGGAATGCTGCAGGTGCCGTCGTGAGGCTCAATGGAGAAACTCGAGGACCCTTTGGGAAACCTGGTGAAGTGGTAAGAGAGGTTATCTTAAAACCATAGATGGTCACGACGCACAAGGCTATCAGCATTGGAATCCTGTGCATGAGCCTCCTCCCACTCGTTGTGATCCCTGCTTTGGCCTTACCCCCAGAACATAAACCACTGAAACCTCGGGTTCCAATCCAGCATCGATCCTATTATAGAAACCTCCATGCTCCCATGTATGCTGATTCGAAAAACGTATCAAAGGAATTACTTGAAGCTGGGATGAAAATCTATCAACGCATCTGCGTCAATTGTCATGGAGAAACCGGGAAAGGTGATGGTCTTTCATCGGGGTTTCTCCCTGTTCTCCCTCGCGATTTTACCAATTGCCTCTTTCAGCGAAAACGAACAGACGGGGAATTATTCTATGTCATCAAATTTGGCAGTTGGCCCATGCCCCCGATGGTCCCATCTATCACAGAAGACGAGGCATGGACGGTAATTCCGTACCTTCGAACATTTTGTCAAAAGTAAATGATTAAATAATTTTAATTTTTCTACGTAAGCAGTTACCCATAAAAATCCACTAAAAACACTATATTTCTTCTATATTGCCCCACTTTGAGTTCTTACCTTGACAGTAAGAAAATATGGTTGATATATTGATGAACCTTTAGGTTTTCCACCACTCCCGCAGTCTATATCCCTCTGAAGGCAGACTTCGTGGTGAGAGTGAGTGGATTTTTTTGCGATAACGTTGGTTCTATTTTTTCTAATGTTAAGGAGGTCTTCATGAAGCTCTTTTTGCGTGCGACTGGGTTTTTGACTGCCGCGGTTTTTCTGTCTGCGGGTTTAGCTATTGCCGGTGCTGAAAAGGATCCGCTGAAACCTCGAGTTCCAGCAGACCAACGCGGAGCGGCTAAGAAAATGAAAACGGAGCTGTACAAGAAAGCATCGAAAGCATCCGATGAAATTATCGCCGAAGGAAAGAAAATTTTCGAAGGAAAAGGTACTTGCGTCAACTGTCATGGGAAAGCTGGTGATGGGAACGGCCCAGCCGGTAAAGTGTTGAACCCCGGACCTCGTAACTTCACCAATTGTAAGTTCCACAAGAAACGGAAAGATGGTGAAATGTTCTGGATCATCAAACATGGCAGCCCAGGCACCGGGATGGTTTCTTTAAATCCAAGTGCGATTAACGATGAAGAAACCTGGAAAGTCATTGCCTACGAGCGGAGTTTCTGCAAAAAGTAAACACATGACTTGGCCGAGAATCATGAAATAACCAGGTTTTCGATATCGTAAGCATCTACAGTCAACTAAACCCCGTCCAACAGTGAAGTTGGACGGGGTTTTCTATTACTTTTATCTCTCCGTGAAATGTCATTCGTCTCCTGAAAAATACGAAAAGACTCTTATATGGGGTAGCGAGCCCAGAACCGCTACCGTCGGACCGTGCTATGGCTCAAGGACATGCATTTTCAATCCATCTAATTGACAGGTCTTCGACCCCTTGACTAGACTGTAGACACAGCCCATTCATTCACCTCACTGTAGCAAGGGAGCACCACATTCGCATGGCTAATTCTAAAGCACGTTCGCTGGATGAAGACAAACAAATTTTGCAGAAGAAAGTCCAAGAAAAAAGGACAGAGAGTGGTAATCCTGAAGGCGACCGAAGAATCCGAGCTTTACGAAAGCGCTTAAAGCGAATTCAACGAAAAGTTCACAGTACGAAGGTGAGAGAAGCGAAAGCCAATGCAAAGAAAAATCCGAAAAAATCCAAAACTGTTGAAGCTTAAAACTATCTGGTCATTAGTGCCAACAACCATTCAAGATTGAGCAGAGTCGTAACGGATACTGTTAAGGAAGGATCGTCCAATGAGTGAAGAAGAAGTCAAAGATTCCCGGGAAGAACCAGAAACATCTGAAGAACAAGAAGATCAAATATCTAATGAAGTGAGTGACGAATTGGTAGACGAAGTCGCGGATTCAGTCACGGCTGAGGACAATAGTGTTCCCGTCGAAGCGAGCGCAGAAGAAGAAGGGCTTGAAGACTCTGAGGAAGAAGAGTTTGAAGAAGAAAAAGTCAAAGATGAAATAGATATTCAGATTGACTTACTCCAAGATACCGATTGGGTCGTTCGGCAAGAAGCGGTCATCACCTTAGGGGAAATGGGGGACGAACGGTGTGTCGAGCCACTCGTCCGATGCTTGCGTGATGGGGACTGGCAAGTTCGTGAAGCCGCGGTCGAAGCTGTTGCGATGATTGGCTCACCTGCAGTTGAAATGTTACTCAGATATTTACGAGATTGGGACTCCAGGAAATATGCCATCAAGACTTTAGGAAAAATCAATGATGAACGCGTTCTCGATCCTCTTATTAATATGCTTAAGAACGATGAATTCAAAGACGATGCGACAAGAGCACTTTCTGAGCTTGGTCAACCTGCTGTGGAAAAGTTAATTGAGGCGTTGCACGATAAAGATGAATTTGTACGGAAACAATCGATCATCGCATTGGGAGAAATCAAAGACTCTGCGGCAGTTGAACCGCTCATTGAAAACCTCAAAGACGAAGACTGGTGGATTCGCTTAACCTCTGCAGCCGCGCTAGAAAAAATTGGCGATCCACGGGGACGCGACGCCATAAAACCACTCTTGAAAGATCCTGATGTCGTGGTACAAATGCGAATAGAACGAATGCTGAGTGCTTGGAAGAAGCAGCCCGTGAATGCCTAGACTCAACCAGGAGGGATTCGGGCGTGAAGAGATCCAGGCAGATGAGAACTTTGCACGCCTGTGAATTTTCTTTCTTGATCGTTGAGTATTACCTTTCTAGTATTCATACTTCCGGCGAGAAGAGCTAGGAAAGTAAATCATCAATTGTCGCCTGAAACCCATCAATTGTATCTCGTGATACCCCTTTTCCTGCGGCAAGACGCTCTTGCGCTTGAAGAATCTCATACATAAGCCCTTCAACCCGTTGTCCGACTCTTCCATCGCTTTCAGCTGCCTTGGCTAGACCTAAGTGATCAAAGGCTTGTCCCAATTCCTTGGCAGCGTTCTTATACTGACGATCCAGTAACTGTGACTTTCCTTCGATGAGTCTGGCTTTGGCCTGAAGAAACTCTCGTCTCGCCGAAAGACTTTGATCAAATCCAACGGTCCTTTTCAAAATCTCGCCTGAAAAATCTCGCAATCGTTGTTTAACCTCTTCAGGCCGCTGCCCCGTATAATATCCAAACCCAAACACTGCAACAAAGGCCACAAGGAGAAATATGATCTTCACGAGGCACCCCCACATGACAGGACATTAGAGAAACACGAGTTCTCATGACGCACAACGAGAATCACACGACCTCGTGTTCAACAAACATGAGAAAATCTATAGGAACGCTGTTGGATATTACCACAGAACAGTGAATTCAAAGATGGCTTCGCGAGCGACCCCATCAAGAAACCACATCGATCGTAGGATTAAGAATGATATGAGTATAGCAACACTCTTCGAAGATTACGCATGCCCCACAGGCTGATCCCCGCTTGACTGGGCAAGTGAGGCCACCACCGCAAAACGTTCTCCAATAATGCGAGTCACGCGGTTCATATGTTGAGCCAACTCTTTGGCCTCTTGGGGCTGCAGGTCGCGCTGGAACTGCGGGTGGATTCCCCACCAGGAATCCACTTCTTCGCCAGAAACTTTTGACATGACTCGAACCAACTTAATGGTCTGTCCCCCATCTGAACGTTCTTGAGCCGAGGAGGAAGACGGATCATCAGAACCCACGTTGGCCGTATTGGCTTCAGCATCTGAGCTCATGGGTGTAGACGATGGTTTAGTCCCATCCTCAAAAAGTTTTGTCAAGGCAGGGACAACGGAACTGGCGCAAAGAAACGCCGCAGACGTAATACCTTCATTTCCAGATGCTCCCATCTTATCCGCCACACGGGTGGAGAAGGCCTGAAAAAAGACATCCCGCTCTTTGGTTTGTTCCGTCACAATAAATTTATAGCGTTCATAAATCTGGCGACTCTCGGCTACCGTTTTCCCGACCGCCAACGTGACTTCCATTTCATCAACCTCGGAGGCACTCATAGTAGGAGCTAAAGCCGCCCGGAGTTGGGTTGTCACATTATCTTCCAAACTATTCATAAACTCCGGTTGGTCTTGAATGGGAATATGGAACGCGGACAAACGATCGACTAAATTAAACTGGACACGCAGAAATTCTAGGTAGACTTCCCATTCTTTGGCTCGATTCAGTTTCAGCGAAAGCTGTTGATCAGTCCGTTTCATCAACGAAACAGACTCTCGGGCTACGCCAAGCATGGTATTAGCAAGATCTTTCAATACAGATGCATAGGTAACGGTTGATTTCATAAAGCCGCCTTAGACTACTGGATAATAAGTAGCAATTATACCGCATATGCTCAATCCCTGTCCAAGGTCGAAGTGACAAGACTCGCCGTCCATTGCAACCCCAGAACCCGTATGTTAGAAAACGTATCTCGTCGTGCGTGAAGCGTGTCTCGTAAACATTCGAAAAACCCTCCCACGAAAAACGAGCGACGAACGACGATGCACGAGTACATATGGATTCCACAGCACCAGGCCAAAAAGTCTACGTATTAAAGCGTCCTGCAGCAGAGCTCACCACGTCCACGCTCTCCCTCAATTACGCTGAAGAATTAAACACGCAACAATTAGCTGCCGTAGAGGCTGTCGATGGCCCGGCATTGGTCATCGCGGGAGCCGGAAGTGGCAAGACACGAACCTTAGTCTATCGTGTCGCCCGCCTCATAGATTTAGGCATCAATCCCGGCTCGATCTTACTGCTCACCTTTACACGAAAATCGGCACAAGAAATGCTCGATCGAGTAGGGTATTTGATCGGAAGCAGAAGCGAACAAGTGGCCGGCGGCACATTTCATTCCGTAGCCAATATCTTGTTGCGACGATATGGACGCTCCGTCGGACTGGAGCCAGCCTTCACCATACTCGACCGCGGAGACTCTGAAGACCTTATCAATCTACTCCGCGGACAGCTTGGCTTTACAGACATGGGAAAACGGTTCCCTCGAAAACGCACCATTGCCGACATCTATAGCAAGAGTGCCAATACCCTCGAAAGTGTCGAAGACACTCTATTAAACGATTATGCTCACTTTGGCGAATTCCTAGGCGAACTCACCAAACTGCAGCAAGCCTATGAATCGGCAAAAAAACAACGCCAACTCGTCGACTATGACGACTTGTTGGTAAAACTTCGAGAGCTTCTCCATACTGATGAAACGGCCCGCCACAACATTTCTCAAATATTTCGATATATTTTAGTCGATGAATACCAAGATACAAATCGATTGCAGGCGGATGTTGTGCGAAAACTCGCAGCCACACACAATAACGTCATGGTCGTTGGGGACGATTCCCAATCGATCTATGCCTTTCGGGGTGCGACGTTCCGTAATATCATGGAATTCCCCACCCTCTTTCCTGGCACAACAATCTATAAACTCGAAGAGAATTACCGCAGCACGCAACCCGTGCTGCAATTGGCAAATGGAATTATCGAGAATGCTCCAGAAAAATATAGCAAGGAACTTTTCACGAAAAAACTTGATGGTCCACTCCCGGTCCTGGTCCAAGCCGTCAGCGAAAATGCCCAATCACGATTTATCGCACAGAAGATTTTGGAGTTGCGGGAAGAAGGCATCGGGCTTGACGATATCGCAGTCCTCTTCCGATCCAGTTTCAACGCCTTCGACCTTGAATTAGAACTCACGCGCTGCAATCTTCCTTTCGTGAAGCGAGGCGGATTCAAGTTTATCGAAACGGCTCATGTCAAAGACCTTCTGGCGTACCTCAGAGTCATACACAATCCACTCGACACGGTTAGCTGGAATCGCATACTTCTCTTAATCGAAGGTGTCGGACCGAAAAAAGCCAGAGATGTTATTGCAACGCTTCTCAATACTGCACTACCCTACGAAGTACTCAAAAGTGGAACTGGCCGCTCAGCACATGGCTTGCGACATTTAGCTTCGATGCTCGAAGGAGTCGCCGAACACGACACGCTGACCCCGGTCGAACTCATCAGTGAAACCATGGAATACTACCTGCCCGTGCTGAAAGACCAGTATGATGACTATCCAAAGCGCATTCGCGATCTGGAGCATCTCAGTGTTATGGCTGAACGCTACCATCAATTGAGTGACTTCTTGGCCGATCTCACGCTTGAACCTCCAAATGAAAGTATCATAGACATCGAAGCGCCGGATCGAGACGATGAACGCCTGGTTCTTTCGACCATTCATTCGGCAAAAGGGCTAGAGTGGCGATGCGTGTTTGTCATCTGGCTCGTGGATGGTCGATTCCCCTCAGCCTATTCATTTCTCACCGATGATGAGCTCGAAGAAGAGCGACGGCTCTTGTATGTGGCCGTTACGCGAGCCAAGCAAGAATTATTTCTCACCTATCCCATCAATGTCTACGACAAGATGACGGGGTCGGTCTTATCAAAACCATCTCGATTCCTTGAGGACATTCCATCATCCTTCATGGAAACCTGGAACCTCATCGAAGAAGATCAGACGTATCACTGGAGTTAAGCAGATAATGTGCAGATGTTTAAGAACGACCTTCAGTCTCCTGATGACCATAGGCATCTTCCTGCTCACTGTGAGTCTGGCAGTCGCAGCGACTGATCAAGCATCGGCTCGAACCAAGTCCCAGCATCCATGGCCGGCGCTCATCGAACAAGCCGAAGCCCGCGGTCTTCCCACAGAGTTCCTGAAAGAAATTGATCCCACATTTGTCACCGTCGTCTTTGAAGATCTGCGCACGTACGCGGCCGAATACCACCCCGAAGACCATCGCATGATCCTCAACATGCGACTCTCGTTCAACAAAGCCGGCGGAGTGTTAGCAGAACTCAAGCGAATGACCCATCATGACCTTGGTCTGCTGTATCACGAATTGTTCCATGCTTACCTGGACTTTCTCTTCTCTGCAAAAGATCCGCAGACACTCTCTCCGACCGCCCAAACCATTCTTCAACTTGCCAATGAACAATTGCAGTGCCACTATCGCTTCGTCCGCATCAATCCGATTCGTCAACGAAAAGCCGCGACCGAGTTACGGTTTCTTTCAAAAGAAGATGCGTGGGAAGTCTTGAACGAAACATGGGCGGTCTTTGTGGGATGGGCCGTGTGGTCCAAGCTGGAAATTTTCAGAGGTGACTTAGCCAAAGCGACATGGAGGCCAGACTCAGTGAAAGAATGGAGCCAGCGCCTCACACAGGCATCTCAAAGCGGTGAGCTTTTAGGATACTATGAACCAGACGATCCCGAAGAACGTCGAGTGGCTCGTAAACGCTTTATCGCCCCATCGAATGGCATGACACCCCAAGATGTCGAGCGAATTTTGACGGATATTCTTCAATTGCCGACAGAAGTGGTTCAAACCTCTACCGCCGTCATCGAACAGGCAAAAGCATCAATCGAAACACCCCCAGCGTGCAACTAATGCAAAACCCGACTAATCGCACGGCTTTATCAACCTAGACAGGCATAATTCATCCATGCTACTAATCCGCTAACTAGAGAGGACTGTTGCCTAGCCCCAATGCTACCCCCGAAGGTATGGCATTTGGTATCATTATGAGCATCATCTCTCAGCATACATACTATGAAGAGAGACAAACACCATGAACTTGCATATGTCAGGGAATTGGCTAGGCTGACAATCAAAAATCCTGTTATGCAATAAAGTAGTGGATTAGTAGCTTCACCTTTTACTTTTACGCTCTTCATTCAAGGGAGAAGGCTAGGGTGAGGGTGGAAGCATCAAGTAGCTAATTTCGCCGAGGGAGTTTGCGCCTGTAGCTCAGTGGATAGAGCACTGGCCTCCGGAGCCAGGTGCCGCAGGTTCAAATCCTGCCAGGCGCGCCATATGAGTGAGTAAAAGGTAAGGAGTGAAAGGTAAGTCGCCAGACAAAGAAAAACTCTTATACTTTTGACCTCTTACTTTTCGCAATTTATTCCTTACTGTTTTTGCATTCGGTGGGTCGTTAGCTCAGCTGGTAGAGCAGCTGACTCTTAATCAGCGGGCCACAGGTTCGATCCCTGTACGACCCACCATATTTTTGAAAATATGGCTGTCTTATCCAAGCACGCTGAAGAACTCCTTCACGATTCCATTCTCACTGAAATCGTACAGCGATTAACCAAGGCCTTTCATCCAGAAAGCATCTATCTCTTTGGATCCGTCGCACGCGGAGAAGCAGGTCCAAATAGTGATTATGATCTGCTTATGGTGCTTAGAGATTCATCGCTGCCCAGATATCGGCGCGATCAAGAAGCATTCAGAGTCCTTACCGGTGTAGGGGCATCCAAAGATGTTCTTGTTCTGACGAAAAAAGAGTTCGAGGATCAACGGAAAGCACCTTCCTCCCTCCCAGCCACGGTCGAGCGGGAAGGGATTCTCCTCTATGCAGCCTGAAACTGCAGCCGAAGCAAAAGCGTGGTTTCAAAAAGCCGCAAACGATCTTCGCGGAGCTATTGTCGATTTAGCTGCCTCCCCACCACTTATAGAAGACGCTCTATTCCACTGCCAACAGGCTGCTGAAAAATCAATGAAGGGCTTTCTAGCGGCCCATGAACAGGTTTTTCGAAAAACCCATGACCTTGATGAACTCGGGCGAAAATGCGAAAACATTGATCCCAGCCTAACTTCCACCCTAACAACTGCTCGTGACCTCACAGTCTTTGCATGGGAATTTCGATATCCAGGAGATACAGAGATTCCTTCAGAAAGAGAAGCAAAAGAAGCGCTTGGCACTGCCCAATCAGTATTTGATGAAATCTTGTCTCGTTTACCTGAAAGTGTTCGGCCCTAGCTAGTACTCATCGATCCAGATCTTGCGAAGGTTTTTCCTAACGACGAGTCCGTTAATCGAGCGCTTCGAATATAGCCGATTCAATTAACTTGCGTACGCTTGGAGCGTTGATATCGCGTAGAAAGTTCGCAAAGCCCAACTGGAACATATTTGGATTCGCTATATTACTTGAGACTGCCACTGATGCGACCGGAAAATCTCCGCGTACTCGTAAAAGGGTCAAGAAGGCACACAAGATCAGACCCCAAAAACCAACCCGTATTACCACCAGTCGTTAAGTCTTCAATATATGTAGCTGACTCCTGTGGCCGAGCGCACAAACTTCAGATATCTGATGTGGTTTATACCGCCGTGCTTGTGAAAAGGTGCGGCAAAGCACTACTTGGTTTCGCCATAGTCAGCGATCATCTGAGTGATCCCTGTACGACCCACCATATTTTTCAAGAACTTACGCGCGTCCCGCCCGTAGCCCCTTTCCCATAAAACCTGTTTTAGACCTGTTTTCCGGATTTGGGTACACAATAGATTCCTACATCAACTATTAATGAGAAATTCCTACTATTATTTTCTAGCAATGAGGGTCGCAAGCTGTGGACGGTCTAATCTGGGAGGGGTACTAGGGTAATTCTAGCTATCGAGAGGCACCAAATCCATTGATCTAGACTGGAATTTTCCAGTTTTATCGAAAAGGAATTTATAATGCCCTTTCTTTATATTGTCGATATTATTAATTAGCTCGGGATTGCCAATATCCTTAATCATTTCTGAAACCATTGTATAAAGAATTTCCCCAAACTCTTCAGTTGTGTAATCCTCTAACTCTAGGGTCTCTGGGATGTTCGCCTTAATGGCAACTTCTCCATTTTGCGTATCCAATCTTGTAAAAAAATTCGGGCGGTATTTCAACTTCCGGTTAAGAAGTGTCAAATGGGCGAGCACCTCCCTCAATTGAAGTGGCGATAATGCACCATTAATTTTTTCACAGTATTTCATAAAGTAATTGAAAGCTGCACATGAATCGTCTAGCACGGCACAAAAGGCGATATTATCAATTCGTAGTAACATTGTATTACTTGCATACACATCCCGATAGTCAAATTTTCCAAGATGGTCTGCTACCTTAGCTGGTAAAATAAAGAACGTCCCCAAGCATTCTTTAGCAATTGATGCCTCCGTTCGAATTGCTCTAATCATACAATGAATATGATGGAGGAAACCCCAATCATAGTCACTGCCAATGGGTTCATCCCCCTTCCGTCTGTCTAGATGTTTCCTCAAATAACTGTCCGCTAGATGGGTCTTAAAAAATATTAAGGAAAGCCATAAGAAAATTTTCCATGGCCCCTTGTTTCTTACAAATTCATTAATACATTCGTACCCACCTTCAAGTAATCTCTGTATGACCTCTTCAAAATTCTTTCCTAAGAATGAGTTGCATTCTTTGCAGCATGGAACGGTGTATTTTTCGTACCTTAGATCTTCCTTATTAGGCAGGGTAATGGACTTTCCATACAAATCACACTTTTTCAAAATCCACTTAGGTATCACATGCTCATCATTAAATTCTTTTGAGTTTTTCTTTGCTCCACACAGGAAACAATCTTCTCCTTCACATATCTCGGAAATGAATCGCTCAACACTAAAGAATAAGACAGCACCACTGTTATCTTCAAGGGAGCCATCAGGATGTTTGATATAATACTTTTTCATGCAAGACTCTTTGCTATCATATCGTCCCAGATTATGCTATTTCTAAACTAATCAGCTGGCCACAGGTTCGATCCCTGTAAGACTCACCAACAAGACAAGCACTTACGCGCTTCTCTAACCCCATTCCGATAAAACCTATTTTGACCTGTTTCTGGGAATCTAGTCGCTCTCCTGCAAAAGTAGGAGAAACCGAAACTCTGTCATTCGCTCCACTGCACTAGCCTCAAAAGGCAGCACTTTTTCGCTTTCGAGTCTAAAAGGTAGGCAAGGTATGAAGCAGACCTAAGACACTCTACCCAAGAAGTCAAAAGATGCTTCTTCACCATCCAGCAAGTGAGCCTGTTGACATTTCATCAAATATAGAATAATCTTCTATTAAAAATAGAATTTTTAGATCATTTTATGAACCACAAAGAACTTCGATTGTTCCTTAAAAATCACTCTATTTCTCAAATAGAATTTTCACAACTTGTTGAAATTACTCCGCGCTCTGTGAGTTTATGGGCAACAGGTCAACGGGCAATCCCAGGAGCAGTCGCGGCTTATTGTAGGCTTTATGAAATGATCCCCCAACCATTCCGGGATGCAGAAATTGCCCGAATTAGAAAGGAGAATACTATGCTTAAAGAGGGAATGTTTGGAATTTCTTATCAAGGATCACAGGGGTTTGGCTCAGGTACATTGATACTTGAAAATGGCACAGTTTATGGGGCCGACGTAGCAGGCGGCAAGTATGATGGTAACTATACTGTTAATGAGCAGACCGCCCTGATTGATCTGCAAATGAAAGTTGTTCTTCCAAAAGGAGTAGGGATGGTCAACGATATGACACCACGCCCATACGAGATGGGAATCAATATCACAGCTCAATTCCCTCGTAATCCCGACGAGAATAAGAATTACACAGCCAACACAGATCTCGGTCCTGTGCAATTTCGGATGAAGTATTTACGCTCCTTGCCTGAGGCATAAACTGGTGGGAACGTAGTTCTGTCATCCTGAAATAACTGTCGTGGCATTTCGATTAAGATTAGAAAAATATGAGCTGTGGGCCTTTTGACGGAAGGTACCCGTTATTTGAAGTTTTTTACTTTGTCTCAATTAAATCTCGACTTAACTGATCGTGCGTGAGATTACTCTCATTCTCTGCAGCAAGTTGAGCCTTCGGGAGTAACTTTTTGATGAGTTGACAATACTCCCCACAGCTATCATCCATCTTGCGTCAGGACGTTAGTTAAATCTATGAATCCAAACGATCAAATTCGAGAATATATTCTTAAATGGTTTTATGAACGAAACACCAACGCAACAAGTCAGTACGGCAAGAAGGGGTCGGCTACTAAGATCAGTGAGGTAAAGAAAGGCCTCAAGGACTCCCATGGGCTGACTCAACAGCAAGTCATGTCTAATCTCACATACTTAATTGATAAAGGATGGATTAATAAATCAGAAATTGAAAAGACAGTACAGGTAAAAGGGGGAACCGTACCTTCAACCGTCACTTGGTACGAAATCTCGTCTGGGGGTATAGATAAAATCGAAGGAGAATCAGAGTTCAAGGAAGGCGGTAAATATGCTGGCATCAATATCAATGCTACTGGAACGAACGTCATCACATTGGGAGACGGGAATATCGTAAATGCCGAATTCGTTGACCTTCACACTGAGCTTTCAAAGTTAAAAAAGGCCGTCGCTGATAGTTCGCTTGACGAATCGCAAAAACTTGATGTCACCGTAGATATTGAAAGTCTCAGAGATCAGTTGGTAAAAGCAAATCCTGATAAAACAATCATGGGGCACATATGGTCTAGAGTACGGGACGTGGCAGCAGTAGGTGGGTTTGCTGATGCTATTCAAAAGATTATTCCTTTGATCTCACCACTTCTACCTTCATAAAATACATTGCAGGACTAACAGACCTCTATTTAACCAATGCTAACTACCCCTATCCCAGAAGCAGGTCCTGAAACAGGTTTCTTGAACGGATCAAAACCCTAAGCCCTTGAACCGCATGCCCTTTCTCTCGCCCGATCCGCTAACTGATGATCAGTGGGTCTGTCCAACTATCACCTACACCTACAGAGGATGGTCTTATCTCTCCCCTTTCAGTCAGCCCCCGCTGTCCAATTACTTAGATTTTAGATTACACCGCATATATGGGCTGAAATCCGAAAACCACTTTTCCCCATCTCCGAGTGATCCAAATCGCTCACCTTCTCTCCAACAACATCGGAAGGATTTCTTTCTCTTCCTGCTTCAGGCTGGGGTCGGCGCCCTTCGGGTCCCCTAACCTCTGCAACCGCACCACCCGTCGGTCCAGTTCGTACAGCTGTCTGCAGACATTCTTGCTCGCCTCTTCCAGGACAGATGTATCCTTCCTCGAATGCCCATCGCTGTCATTGAGCTTAGTCATTGGCATTCTCTCCTTATCAAATACGCTCACGATCGAGCCATGAGCTGATCAGAATCATTGACCGAAATATTACGTACTTAAATAAATGTGTTTTCATTCTAGTATCGACCCCTGCCCCTAGCCCCCCTTCTATAACCTGTTTTACGGTATTGGGCCGCTAAAGTTTCGACCATCCACTCGCAACTTTACATTCTTTTTACTTTCCTTCATCCGTGATTTCTCTAGCAGCCGATACAAGACTGGGTCTGAAGCAGGTCAGTCCTTCCCTTGGACTCATTTCACATGGGGAAAATCGTCACTAGTCCAGGTTAGGATTCCATAGTATGATGAAAAGTTGTACCGAGGTATTACTTCAATCAGAGGAGGTAGGTAAGTGAGAGAAGGAAAGTCCAATTTTATTGTATTCGTCACGGTTCTGGCCTTGGTTATCGGCACTGTTCCGGGTTCTTTGATGGCCGTTTTTGCAAACTCCAACCCTGATCTGGAGTTGGTGGTCAAAGTCAATGAAAAGGGGTTCTTCGACGAGAAGAATAGGCTACTTGGACCCAAAAACCCTTTGAAGGTTTCGAAAGGGAAAACTGTCAAGATCGTCTTCGTGTTTGATGAAGCACTGAAAAGTCTCGCAGTTGGTGATGTTCATCAATTAGCCATTACCGCTCATGATGGCTGGATTGTTGAGACTGAAAAGATTTGGTTTTTTAATCGGAAAACCAGTGTGACGTTCATCGCTGGAGAAAATGGACGGAAACAGTACCGAGGATACTGTATTGTCGACTGCATCGGAATGGACAATCTGAACAATCTTGTCATTAAGATTGGATAAGGCGAGGAATTGCAGCCGACTCTGCGTTAGATCTTGCCAAAACCCTGAGAACCTTTGCGAAACTTTGAATGAGACCTATAATTTCGCTCAAGCTGTGAAGCACCGCAAATCAGCTTAAATGTGGATGAGAGTCGTATGGAGCGGTTAAGACTTTCCGCTTTCTTTGATGTAATATCGAGCTCGTTTTACTTTGTCGAGACAATTGGGATATTTACCAAATTGCTGTTGAACCTTGGCGGCACTGAGCAGGCTCGCTGCCTTGGTCCAGTCAATAGATCCATCGATCCCCTCTGCCTTCCCGTAGTCTAGTTCCTCGTACGCCACCTTCAAGCCCTTGTCACATTGACTCGCTAGCTCAGGATTGTGGGGAGCGCCAGCACAGCCCGAAACAATCAGGGGTAGGCTCACAACGATTACATACGTCCACCACTTGTCCATAAAAGACCTCTCTCTATGGTAAGTTGTCTAACTTTCTGTGATCTCTGTTCTTTACAATGTTTTCTTTTGAACGGTTTTTATTTTATCGGTCTCTTCGGTATCACCATTAAATTAGCTAAAAAAAGAACAAGAGAGCACAACGAGTTTATTGACCTTTTTATTCCAGGTCATTCGTTCGTTAACGAGAATTTGCTGGTGGTGGACTCATCCCCGTCTCAAACCATCCCTTGTGAGATTTTTCAGTCATGCATATCCGCCTAGCCACGATCCTTGATCGAGACGATATCCGTGAGGTCTATTTGTCTGCATTCCCAGAAGGCGAAAGAGAGATTGTCTCAAGGCTTGCGGTCAATCTGCTTTTAGAAGAAACCACTCCTCAAACAATCTCGTTAGTAGCTGAAATCGAAGGTGCTGTCGTCGGGCATGTAGCTTTCAGTCCGGTGACCATGGATAGCCAAGAGAACGTGCAGGGCTATATTTTGGCACCGATTGCAGTCAAACCCGAGTATCAAAAGCGTCGCATTGGGTCAACACTCATCGAACATGGCATGCAACAGTTATTAACAATAGGTGTACATATCCTCTTTGTGTATGGCGATCAGACATTTTACGGCAGGTTTGGCTTTAGAGCGGATGTTGCTGGTCGATACACGCCACCTTACAAGCTTCACTATCCTTATGGATGGCAGGCCATCGCTCTCAATAAATGTCGTCTCGAACAATCGCCTGTCAAAATAGCTTGCGTGACATCTTTATGCGATCCTACATTATGGTAAACACGCTGCTAGGGTTGGTCCCCTTAAGTTAGAATTGAATTAAAAATTTGAGCTTCCTGATTACCCATCTAGAGGAAGCAGCTCTCGAAACAGGTTTCTTGAATACATCAAGATCAGAAGCCCTTGTAGCTGCAAGGTCCACTGACTAATGATTAAGGAAGAGAAAAAGCTTGAGGGGGTCAGATAGATTTTCATCTAAACGACACGGGCCTGCCCGTTCGGAGGGCAGGCCCAGCCTGTCATTTTCTTCGATTATTGAAACCTGAAAACGCGTGTATGCTAGAACGTCGATACATCAAGCAATGGCTCTTTGACGCCATCGGGGTCATCCACATTATTCCAATTCATATTTCCCGACGTTTCCAAGGCTGATTGTACCTGCGACGGAGTCGCATCTGGATTGAGTGATTTATAGAGAGCAGCGGCGCCAGCCACATGAGGAGACGCCATCGATGTCCCACTAATCGTGTGATACCCACCATCGTTCCAGGTTGATTCGATGCAGACTCCTGGCGCGATGACATCAACGGTGCTACCGTAATTACTAAAATTCGCCAGGGTATCATCTTCATCTACCCGGCATGTCGCGCTCCCGACCCCACCGATCGCACCATCAAAATCCGCTAATGCCGAGACCGTTATCACTTCATCGTAGCCGGAAGGCGCTTCATTGCCGGCATCGGTCGACGAATTTCCTGCCGCCACTACATAGGTCACTCCCGCCGACACCGAGTTACAGATGGCTTCGCGTAATCCGCCATCGGTACAGGAATCATTCGGTCCTCGGCTGCCACCAAGACTCATGTTTGCCACTTCAATGACGCTTGCATGGGCCGTCACATAATCAATGCCACAAATGACTGAACTCCAGCTCCCACTGCCGTTGTTATTCAGCACACGAACCGCCCACAAACGAGCACCCGGTGCCACACCCACTACGCCGAAATCATTATCCATAGCGCCAATCGTTCCAGCCACGTGTGTGCCATGGCCATTTCCATCAGCATATCGATTAGATGGACCATTCGAACAATTCATGCCACCCACGATGTTCAAATCCTCATGATTCGCAATTCCGGTATCAATCACGGCCACGTCGACGTCAACAGTCCCCAATCCATTTCCAGCTTGGGTACTGCTCTGGTCTCCATGAATTCGAGAAATTCCTGTCGGGATCGTCTGTGGGTCCGATGGAGGATCGCCTCCATCCCCCCCGCCACAAGGAGGAGTTCCACACGGAGGCTTGCTCATCGTGACGTAACGATCCTTAACCACCGACATGACACGGGTATCCTGACGTAAGACAGACAGTCTGGCCTTTGGAACCCGAGCCGAAAATCCATTGAGAGCATGCCGATACATATGGGTAAGGCCTAAACCATGCTGAGCCACCATTTGCGGGGCCACAACTGATGCTCGAACTTGGGGATGCAGTTTAATGATGTAATGATCAGGAACGTGACCTTGCTCAGGGGCCATACCCCAACTGGTTGCATCCAGCCCCGTCATCCCGACACCCATGAGCACACCACTTAGAAGCCACGCATAAACCCGCAATGATCCTCTCATACCTTCTCCTCCCTATCGTGTTGTTTGTGATTAAATATAGTAGATATTACTAATCCTTGTCGGTCGAAGAGGGAAAAAGATGGACAACGTGGAACAAAAAAAGAAATGTGGTCACAAGACCTATTAATCAGGAACCTTCAACAACTGATCGTAATCAGTAGGTTGTGAATGAACAGGAGAGAAGATTTAAGGAAATGCTGAAAGCTTTTTCTTGCCCCACCGGCTTTGACAGGGGGCAAGAAAGCCTACTGAGTATGAGGTAATGCAAAAACAAGAGGCCTTACTCTTCTTCAGGTTTGTGACCACGACCATGTTGCTTCCTGGCCTTCGCACGTCCACGCTGCCCATGCTCGCCGGCTACATCATCCGCCCGATCCAATCCACGTACTTGTGACTCTCCAGCATTGCCTTGTCCCACCCCATCGGGTCTGGCCTTGCGCTTCCCGCCACCTTTTGCACCATGAAGCTTTTTCCCTTTTCCTCCCCCTTTTTTCACGAGGGTGAATGGAGTGGAGTGCTCGGTGAAATCAATCGTCCATTGACTTTGAACCTTCACGACGTTTGACCGAAGAATCCCCGCTTGGCTATCTGGCGTAAAGATCCCACAAAACAAGGCTACTCCAAACAATACAATGAACGGTACATGTAATTTTCTCATCAATGATCCCTTTCGTTTAGTGTTGTTCTCTCTATTTCACGGATAATATCCCTCGTAGAATTGGCGATGATTGTTAAAAGCTTCTCCATAACTCAAGATTACCAGTGCCAACCCCAAAACCTGATGCCTATAAATAGCACCCCGAGGCATACTAAACCTATCCCGATTCCCCCTAGAAACTTCTGTTCGATGCCATGTATTAGTTTAAATTCCTGATCAAATGTTGAAAGACCCACGACATTCTTGCGATAGAGTATCTTTAACCCCGGATACCCCCCATTCCAGGTTCTCGCGACTAAATTCAGGGTGGCCCAAAGGTCAGGGCGCTCGTGCTGGATCCAATTCGCAAGCTTACGGGCTTTTCGAGATATTTGAATATCCATGAAAAACGCGTAGAGTATTGAGGCTCCGGCCAGCGACACCAAGACCTTAATTTGGGGGCTCGTCATATTGAAAACCCATCTGTATATAAGTCTAAATTTTTCATTTTGCTTAGCTTGGTCTTTTGTTCAAGGCCTGTTTTATCTGATTCGCCATCTACAAAGATTGCCAATGTAATGAACGGGAGAACCATGGGTAACTTTTATCTATATCGGAAATTACGGCGAAAACCTTCTTCAGGCGATCCGTCTCAGACGGTGTGAAATAGCTTAGATGTCGAAAAGGTCATTCCTAGAGTGAGGAATACCTAAGCGCCACCACCTTCTGTAGATGTTCGACCTACAGGTCCAGTTCGCCCATCTGCCGCCTCACTTCTTCCATTCCTCCAGGGAGCAACCCAGTATCCTCCCAGTGCCTCACTCTTAGGGACGATGACGAATCTTGAATATGTTGAGGAATTTCTTGAGCCCGCGCTGGCATCAATCAAACTCAATTTGCTCAAAAGCTGGGCTGGACATGCACACGGCTCAACGAACTCATTATTAAAGGAAGGCGAAGAATTACAGCCAACTCTGCGTTAGATCTGGGCAAGGCAATCGGAACATTCGCTAAGTTTTGGATGAATCTTCAAGCTACCTATGATCTCGCTCAAGCCACAAAGCGTCGAAAAACAGCTTAATGGGATTGATGGTGAGAGACGTAGGCTACCTCACTCCTCAGCCCCAGAATCCCTCACTGGTCTTCCCCTGCTTTTGCGGACACTTTGAAATAGGTTCATAATGAGCCAGGAGGTGTGTCATGCAAACACGGAGAAGATTTACCAAAGAGTTTAAGCGTGAGGCGGTCCAGATGGTCCGAGGCGCAGATTGCTCGATCCAACAAGTGGCCACTGATCTCGGGATTCATGCCAATGTGCTGAGTCGATGGTGTCGGGAACACGAACGTGAGGGGTTCGATGCCTTTCAGGGGCAGGGCGTTCCTCGCGATGCAGAGCTGACTCGACTGAAGCGGGAATTAGCCCGGGTGAAGCGAGAACGGGATTTTTTAAAAGACGCGGCGGCGTTCTTTGCCAAGGCGTCGCAGCCAGGTAGGCCATGATTCAACGCTGCCGCCAACACTTTCCAATCCGAATGATGTGTCGCCTCTTGCGGGTCTCACCCAGTGGCTACTATGCCTGCCAGATACGTCCGAAGAGTCGACGGGCTCAGGAGAATGCCGAATTGACACAAGCCATTCAACGGATTCATGCCCAAAGTGATGCGGTGTATGGCAGTCCCAAGGTCTGGAGGACCTTGCAGCGTGAGGGACAGCCTTGCGGCAAACATCGCGTGGCCCGCCTGATGAAACAAGCGGGGCTTCAAGGGATCCCCGCCAAAAAGCGCTGGCGAGGCCGCAAGGCGGGACAACGGCCCGAAGGGGTCAGCAATCAACTCGCCCGTGACTTTTCCGCGGCCACGCCCAACACCAAATGGGTGACGGATATCACGTATATTCGGACGGCAGAGGGCTGGCTCTACTTGGCCGTGGGCTTAGACTTATGCTCTCGGCAGGTCATTGGCTGGTCGATGCAGCCGACATTAGGGCGTGAGTTGGTGATCCAAGCCGTGCTCATGGCCGTGTGGCAACGGACAACCCCGGACGCGGTTATTCTGCATTCGGATCGGGGAACGCAGTATACCGCCGACGAGTTTCAGGAGTTCCTGAGCAAGCATAGGATCGTGAGTAGCATGAGTGGCGTGGGCAATTGTTATGACAATGCGGTGGCCGAAAGCTTCTTTGGTTTACTGAAACGCGAACGCGTCAATCGGCGACGCTATGACACCCGAGCCGAAGCGCGGGCCGATGTGTTTGACTATATCGAACGGTTTTATAATCGACAACGATGCCACTCCTACACCAATGGAGTAGCGCCAGCAGTCTATGGAAAACGACTCCAAAACTCTTAACTCACCTGTCCACGAAATCGGGGGAAGACCAACGTCTCAGTGTAGGAACAGTAACTAACCCCGCGCGATTCCCCACTTCAAACATATGGAAGTTTTTGAAACGGCTATAAAGGTTGCTACCAGAGGAAAGTACTACTCAAAGGCAAAGGCGGATACGAATCTCGTGCTCATCGACCCAGACCTTACGAAGGCTTCTCCCAATGGCGAGTCCGTAAACCGAGCGCTTAGGCTCTTACTTGTAACTGCGAATGATGCAACAGCTAGGAGTCCTCAATCCCAAAAAACATTGAGACATTGAAACGACAAGAGCTGCGCGAGACAGCTCTTGTCGTTTCACTCGTTCATTCATATCCTCCAACCTGAACACATTCCTCCCGATCCTTCGTACAGAAGACCAGGTATGGCTTACACCGCTCAAACGGAATCTGTTCGGTGGGTGGCAGACACTGCCAACCATGACCAATAGAAATGCGGTCTGTCTCGACAGGTATGGCTGAGAAATCCATTGATCGACTTTCGTATGGAGACAAGACGGTCATTCTTTTCGTTTGTCCCCCTACCTCGATTTCGACAGATTTCTTCGTCGAATACCCATTGTCGGCACGATACCGACTCTCCGCCAAAACATTCGTTTCGGTAAAGGCAATTAACATTGCAACACAAAACAATAGTTGAAAAATCTTCATACTTTTCTCCTTGGGTAAAAGTAATAGGTTTAAAACTGATTCTCCTTACTTTCCTGAGAGTGCAAATATAAGGCCACACTCAGAAATTTTCATTTAACTAATAGCTGAAACCCATGGACTAGCTATTTTCTTCATGTTTTGTGTCTGAAGATGTTTCGTAGGAACGCCAATTCCCATAACCCAAGATTCAATTTATTGTCAGAAGGTATACACTCGTTATCTGTTTGGATACAGTTCATATCGTTGATGAAATCTTCCTTGCAAAGCCAACAGCACTTGATCGAAGAGGCCCGGAATAAGTAAGGAAAGTAAGGGGTCAAGTCTAGTTTTATGATGTCATAAGTTGTTATAGTAATGCGCTATGGCCAGACCGTTCCGCATTGAATTTGAGGGGGCGTGGTACCACGTGATGAACCGTGGGGCCAGCCGACGGAAGGTATTCACCACTGATGAGCAACGCCAGTACTTTCTCACCTTATTAGCCAATGCCTCTGACCGCTTCAACGCCGAATGGCATGCCTACTGCCTCATGGACACTCATTATCACTTGCTGGTACGGACTCCTGAGGCAAACTTGCAACGAATTATGCGACATATTAATGGTTTGTATACTCAGTTCTATAATCGAACTCAAGGACGAGATGGCCCCTTATTTCGAGGCCGATACAGGGCCATCTTGGTAGAGGCCCAGGCGTATTGGACGCAATTATCCCGCTACATTCATCGGAATCCATTGGAAGCCGGACTGGTGAAACGGCTTGCTCAGTATCGTTGGTCCAGTTATCCCGCCTACATCGGCAGATACAAACGTCCACCATGGCTCACCTGCCAATACATCCTGAAATCCCTGGCCGCCCACGGAGCGATTGACGCCTACAAAGCCTACATAGCCGAAGGCATTGATGAGGAAGTTCAAGAGTTTTATGGGAAGAGCAAGCAGCCTCCGATTCTGGGCAGTAATGTGTTTAAACGTAACTTCAAATTCAGAACTAAAGATATTGATGTGCCAGACCTGCGTGAGGCGCGAGTCAAGCCAACGGTCAAACGAATCGTCGAGGTAGTCTGTCAACACTTGGATGTAAAGACGAAGACCGTATGGGCCCTGAAAAGAGGGCGAACTTCAAGTAACCCAGCCAGAGGCATGGCGATGTACGTATGTCAACAAGAGGCGGACATGAAATTAAGTGAAATCGCACGGAAGTTTGGGTTAAAGCACTACGCCAGCGCTAGCGCCAGTATCCGCCAGTTTGAAGCACGCTTGGCCCGAGACCAGGAATTACAAAAGTTCGTGAAATTGATAAAACTAGACTTGACCCTATGATTTATATGATTTATGATTGCATAATCGCCACCCTTTTCGTTCGGTCCACCATCGCCATCGTCCTCGAAGCCTGCAAAGAGTTTTAATTTCTGACCTTTTCCTACCGTCGTTTGGCAATCTATGAACATGTTTGAGAAAGCTGGGTGCGACTTGTTCCTTCGTTAAGGCTTATTCAACTTAGCTCGAAACGGAACAAGCCGGTTACCTTGTCTAACGTTTAAAACTTTTTTAATTTATTGAAAATAATATGAATTTGACTACATGTCAGATTGTCTTATTTAATGAAATAGATAAAGCACACGAATTAATCAACAAATCAGAACCCGGGCGGTCATCCTGTCATTGCTCTTCAACATGTCATTTCCGTAAAAAGGAGGGATCAAGATGCAAAGTCTTCAATACCATCCCATTCATCAAAGCACTCACCGTCGATATAACTGGGTAGGTAGTCATTCCCTAAAGGTTTTAAGCTTCCTATTCCTCTTGGCAACCTCGCTGACTGCATGCATGGGCACTACCCCACTTCAGCTTCAGAATCACTTTCCAATGGAAGCCAAACCTTCCGAGACTCTCAAAACGAAGTCCTCCTCCTCTTCAGAAAAAGTCCCCGTGGGGATAGCCATTGCTCTTCTCCCCAACTCTTATGACTTCCCATCGGCAGAGGAAGAAACCTGGACCCAACTTGCCGCAAGGATCAAAGATGATGTGGAGGGTACCAGTCCCGTATTGATGGAAAAAGTCATCTTGGTGAAAAATCTGGGTTCGCCGGAGAGTTTGTCGCTCATCCAAAAGTTTGGGAGGGATAGCCAAATCGACACAATCTTGGTCGTGCTTCCTTCAGGAACGGAAGTGTCCGGCCCGGCTCGATTTGACCTTCTCCCCGAGGTGAGCCTGCTGAATGGTCGTCAAATCGACCATCATGCGACCGTTGAACTTGGGTTAGTGGATGCCAAGTCCGGCAAATTATTGTTGCAAGTGCAGGGGAATTCTTACGCAACTTTAGATGAATTAGATACTCCGATTGAATCTAATCGCTATCCTCGAGTGAAGGGATCCGCGATGAACTCCTATATTTATCCAGAGCAAGAAAAGGCGCTGGAAACCCTGCGGGCAGTGGCCCTCGATGAGGCGTTGGAGCAAGCCACAATGAAACTTCAAGAGAAGTGGCCAAAAACATAGGGGCAACTATCGGCTCTTACAGACTCAGGTGATTCAAGTTTGTCGGAAGTGGTGTGCATAAATTGTGGCGCTATGATCCTGCATAGCGCATCCATTTCGACTTTATGCCCTTAAGTTGACGAAACCATTATTACTAGTGATACATCACCCTTTAGTATGGAAGGAGGGACATATGATCAAGTCTACATTACTTATAGGAGGATTGCTGATGGGTTTTGGACTCATGAGCCTCGGGTGTGTGGCGATCGACGCTGGGCATGAAGGAGTATTAGTTGAACAACCGTTCCTCTTCGGCCATGGCGGCGTCGATCCTGTTCCGAGCAAGACTGGTCGAGTGATCGCTGCACCGACGACGAAAGTCATCCCTGTGGACATCCGGCCTGTTCAATACTCGGAACATTTCGATATCATTTCAGCCGAAAATGCCCCGGTATCTTTCGATGCCTTTCTGATCGCCAATGTCATCGAAGGGCGCTCGCCGGAACTGATTTCAAGGTACGGGCTTGATTGGTATAAGCACAATGTCAAAGAAGCCTTCAGAACCTTCGTACGAGAAGAAGTGCAAAAATACCCGCTTTTTCAGCTGACAACCGAGCCGACCATTAGAGCGAAGTTGCAAGATGCCATTGCAGGCGAGGTCCAAACGCAGCTCATCGAGAAGCAGGGCATCCCAGTTCGGTTAAATCGCGTTGTTGTCGGGAGCATCCTTCCTCCACAAGGAGTGGTCGACCAGACGACGCAGACTATCATTCAAGAACAACGCAAGATTACGATGGCGGAGTTCGAAAAGGCGGAGGAAGCACGTGAGAAAGCCGAAAAGAAGCGCGGGATCGCCGACCGGGCCTATCGGGAATCTCTCGGGTTAACAGCACTAGAATTTGTCGACTTACGGCGTATCGAAGTGCAGAAAGAAATCGTCGAACATTCACCGGCCGCCTTGACCGTCATCATGGGCCTTGAGAGCGGGGGTATCAACATCCCGGTGCTCGCGGGTAGTAATTAGGCAGCGCTGCTTATTGCTGGCACATAGTGAAGTGGTCGTAACCAAGGGGACGCCATCAAATTCTAGAATGAGTCCAAAACAGGTGAATTTTGGTTATGCCCTTTTAGTCAGTCTCGCCAGGGCCTTCGCCGTTGTTGGAGGGCTGCATCATCAGTACACTGGACGAGCGGCTTGACGACTTATGCCGTCACTCTAAGCCGAAGTACTATTTCAAAATCCATCGGATGAATTCTGAGGTTTGACACTATTTCCTCTGGAGGCACTGTACTCTAATTTCTACAAACAATATTAAGCCATCTTTCTCCTGAAAAATTAGACAGTTTATCGGATTTCAGAGAAAATGAATGGCCGGTTCTAAGCAAAGAATCCTGATAAACTATCCCTGAAGGTTGAATACGTATGAAGTCATTGTACGTGGAAATCCCGCCAGAATTATGAGCTCGCCCAGATTCAGAAGTACTTCTAGTACAGGGGCACGTCTTGTGCTGTCTAATTAAATCAGACTAAGTCTTCACTCATTTCTCTGTTAGTCCAGGCAATTGGCTATCATCTTTTTTGAGCACTTACAAAAGTGAACGGAAACACATTAAAGGCAGATGTTATTGGAGTCATGACAATGCTCGAACCCTATCTTCCGAATCTTTTGGGTGACGTCACCTTCTGACACGACATTATACTTTCTATGCATCTTCTCAGATCAATGATGCATAATCCTCATCGCGGTTCAAGTATCCTTGCCCTGCCCTTCTGAGGCTGGTTACATCACCACGACCTAGATCGTACATACAGGTAGTGAATAGGTGTGCGTTCTATTCCACGCTTAGGATATACACTCCTAAATTGTCTGTTGAATCATCAAGATTCCCAGCGTGAGCCAAGGTATACCGACGAAATAAACTTTGTGACGGTTGATGATCTTGGGGTTGCCCTGCATCTTTCCAGCGTTCGAAAAGTTCTTCCTTTCGTGTCCTGAGCCATTCTGATTCTTCATTGAATTCTTGTGTGGAAATAAGTTCGGCTTCCATTAATTTTACGAGTCGTCTCTCCTCATTTCGCATAACCCTATCCAAAGATATGGGATATTCTGGCTTGGCAAAATATTCAGCGAGCGGTATTTCTTGTCGTGGTTCTTTTTCAAGATTTCCTTGGTATGGGATAGATACTAACCAATAGCCTAAAAAACATATGATCAAAAGAATACCACCACGGTAGAGCCAGTTTGGTCTTTTTGTCCTCATTTGACTATCAATATATTCCTCAATATCTAATTCACCCTCAATGTCTTCTGTTGTATTGCTCTCGGAGATACGTTGATCTTCTTGAGTATATTGAGCCATGGGTCACCTCACCTCTTCTCTGGTCTTAAATTGAAAATATCTTTGGTATCGGGTATCGGCAAATCTCTCTATTTCTTGCCATCGCATAGGCAAACACCTGGCACCCTGCCAGAGTACTTCTCCTCGATCTCTGTTATAGCCGTTTCAAATAACTGCCGCATGTCTGTAGTAAGCAATCGCGCGGAGATAATTGATGTACCTCAGTTTGAACTTATTTGGGTTCCTATAATCACCCAAACAGGAATAACGGGATTTATCCGCTTGGAATGGTCAGGGACCTTCTAAAAGTGTTTTCAACAATTCAAACGATAGAGAGGAAAGGTAATCACTAAAAACGAGGGAAGAGGTTCACAAATCATACTTTATGCATGTGTGTGAATGATAGAATTCTAAAAATGTGGCTGGACCGGTGGAGCCTATAATTTCATACTCGAATCCTCAATAACACTAACTACGGCTGTATTCTCAATCCCTTCTGCGCATACTGCTCACACTCATACCCTGACACGTGGGATACTCCCGAATAAATAGAGGGTCTTTTAGTTTTGATGTCGCGCGATGGATCTCGCGATGAATGTCGTCATCGAGTAGCGGAGGAGGGAGACTGTCAAATTCTTTACAGTTCAACCCTCAGCCCACAAGTGGCCGTTAGAATATCCCTGAACTTGTCAAGAAATACGTTGCGTGATTCTCTTGCCCGATCGATTCAATCTAGTTTTCGTTTAACAATGTCCAGTCACGATTGTATGCCTCATGGCTTCCTGGTGTAGATAATCTCCATCATCTTCGTTTCTGGACTCCCTTGGTGAGTCCCAAACATTTCAAATATCTGGTTATTACTATCGACTATCTTCCACAGTGCACGATGCTTCATGGTTCCCCCATTCGGAGCCTTGTGTTCACCCTTGAGGGTAATCGTCTTGCCATCAGCAGTCGCCGTGCCTTCCATCATGAAGATTCCTGTAGCCATGGAATCCATCCATGTTGAGACATACTTCTTGCCAATATTGTCGTATCCGCTAATCCCAATACCGGAGAAGGATTGTCCCATCATGGTGCCCCTGCATTCCTGATGGAGAAAGCGCCCGCTCAGCAGCATCTTCATTTCACAGGAGCCGGACGATTCCATTGGAGGCTTGTTGGGTTCCATCCATTCTTTCGTTTGAGTCGCCCAACTACCTTCCAGACTTGCTAGCTGTTTGTGCGGGGCTCCAGGAACGGAAAGCTTCTGGTAAGCTTCCATCATGGCCTGCATATCCATGCCTTTCGTATGATGCTGTTCATCGGCCAAACCAATCGACGTCAGCATGACCAAACAGAAACAACTGAGTGTTATAAAAGTAATTCGCATGGTGGCCTCCTTGGAATATGGCATGAATCAATTGTTGCTTGACTGATTATATCGCACTGACTCTGTGACTGCTGCTCCGTGACTTCCTCATTCTAAGAAACGAATTGGGTTTCTTGAGATTTCTTCCAGATCTACAAAATCCATGCCCCAGAACGCTACAGTTTCAATGCATCTAAATAGCGACAGGAAAAATGAGCCAAAGTGCTATTGGGCCGAGTTCGAAAAGTAAACAATAGTCCATAATTGCAATAGATCAAAGTTGCAGGAGCACCCCACTTTCACAAACGACTCCTTATATTTTATACCCCATAACACAAAATCTGAGCGCCTTACTTATTTTTGAATGACAGGCATCGTACGAGAAGATAGCGAGTCAGCTTATGATAGAAACCAACCAGGACCTTCACGAGTTTCTCACGAATTATGGTGAGACGTGTTTGACGTCTTGGGATATTTCCATCGCCAAACGCAGAGTCCAATGAGACCAGACCCAAACAGCAGAAATGTAGATGGTTCAGGGATCGCATTCATCGCTGATCCTACGATCACTTCGGAAATCTGGGTAGACCAAATGTTTGGTCCTGAAGCCCATTCTTGAATCGTCCAAAATCGAAACGGGTCAGTGGGGTCAAGGGACGTCGCACTGTAATCTCCCCACCGATTTCGGCCGATTGGGTCGGTGATGAAATAATTGGCAATGCCAGCCTGCAGCAAGACGGGATCGCCAAATGCCGTCATTCCATCTCGCGTATCACCCACGACCGCATAAGCGCTCACAAATTCATCCTCACCTGAGCGACTGAAGCCAATCACAACGTCGCCGAATTGATTGGCCGCAATCGAAGGGTAAAAGTAGTCATGAGACGGATCGCTGATGAGACCTTCTTGGAGCAAAATATTCGTATCTTCGTCGATTTCATACCATCGGATCGCAGCTCGACCATTCATCTCAATGCTGTTGACTGCCCACAATCGATCGCCGACTTCAAATGGTGAGCTACTCAATCGATTACCATTCGTCGAGATTCTTCCCACGCCATTAGGCTGCACAGCGTCTGGTGGAGAAAAGCCCGCGGGGATGCTGATCGTGCTTGGGGAGGTGAGAACCATACGCCCTGGTCCCACAACATTACGCACGTCTGTCCTTCGAATGACGTCACTATCGACTGAGAGAAAGGTTCCTCCACCGTCTGGCACAATCACATCGACCGTAGGTTGGAGAGAGGATCCACGAACATCAGTATTCCCTACAGCCTCAAACCGACTGGCATTGCGAATTGACGGAATCGAAGATAATAAATCAAACTTGGGAATAGTAAGAATAGTGACATCAAAGCTGGCGAAGATCGCATCTCCAGGAATATCGAACATGTTAGCGGCCAGATACACTCCGTCCCGGTCAACCCCGAGGGAAGGAAAATCTGCCCAGCGAGTGTTGGCAGAATCACTATCGATTGAGAATCCTGTCCATCCTGTCGTCGGGTCTGAGGATTGTGATACCGCAACCAGAAAGTTCGAACTCGCACTCCGACGAAAATCCACAGCTGCCCCAAACCATCGCTCACTCGTATGATCGTAGACAATTCGCGGGTCGAAGGCCGATGACACACTGACCACGCCGGAATTTCTCCAAAATTGATCAAGATTGCTTGTCTGAACCCGACGGCCATCAGACTTTCGATAGACCGAGTATCGACCGTTAATCAGTTCCACAAAGTGATTTGGTCCGACGGCTCCCATAGAATCCGGCACGATCAGGAAAGAATCCACGAGGTATGTACTGCCGGTAAAGTTTTGGCCAAGAGTAAACGACGTTGAGCGAGCAGGGGTGGCAAAACTCAGGACGACAATGAGCACGGCTAGTAGACAGGGAAAGCATCTCGAATACCGATAACCTGAATAAATTTTTATCATCTTTTTTCCCTATTGTGTTCCGCTCCTACGAAGAATCAAGCGGACCGGATAGCTGTTGTTTTTCAAAAGCATGTGAAAATTGACGCACGAGAACCTTCGCGCTCCGCAGGAACATTCGCCGAATGGACAAAGAACGTTCTCCACACTGCGGGTGGATCTGCGACTCACTAAAGTTAAACGTGGGATACGAAGGAGTGGGGGAGAGGTTATTGCCGAAAGATAAAATGATAGGAAAACGAAATGATGAGCATCTCCCAAACCTTCTTACTCGGATATTTTACAAGGCCATGTCGAACCCCCTTCCTTGAGTAGCATCGGTTGTTCTATGAGCTCAGAACGTGTAGGCCAAAGATAAAACATTTACTCAAAAAGGTCTAGGATTTCTTTACACCTCTGTTCCTGATTCTCTCTCTTTTTTTCCATTGTGATTGCGTTTGTCCGTGACGTTGATAGTACTTTCACGAGGCAAGCGATGTCACTCTCATGTGGAGCAACAATGCATGGGGCAGGTCTGGCAATGATACAATTTCGAGATTTCTACGCCGTCGGATTTTTGAAAATGATTATGGCGAGAAAGACATACAACGGAAGATAAAATGAGAATGAAGATACGACTAGATGTGGTATCTCCTTGGGGATGAGATTATTTCCTCATTGAAATTTTTTCTGTTTCTTGAATGTCATCAATGAGCCACTGACTATCGATTTTGACCAGATCGTAGCACTCTTGCTTTTGTTGCTCTCCATAAACGCTTGAGATAGCGACATTGATGACCAGTCGTGCTTGCGTTTCTTCGATTTTTTCTGATAACAATTCTCCGGCCCCATATTCAAAATGCTGATCCTTCCCAGCCGCTTGAATATTCACTATCCATTCTTCCGGGGATTGTTCATGCCGAAATTTTGGTGTTGTCAGTTTGGCTGCAGACTCCAAATCCTTGGGATACGCCATGAGCCACTGTTGAACCACATCAGACGGTAGCGCCATCATTGGAACGACGATGGCCGCATAAAGTAACACTGATGACGACCACACAACCAAAGTGAAGAGAATAAATCCAATCAAACTGAACTGTAGGTTTCTGCGCATCGGCTTTCTTTGGAGCATAGCGACATCAATATTTGTAACACCATACCTAAAAGTTGTAGGCAGACACCAGAGCTGGACGTAATAATGATAGGGGTTGGTAAAAAATAGAAGACCAAATTTTTGGTTGATTCCTAATATTGCCCTGATTAAGGATCTATATTCTACAGATTCTGTTTCCATACTTATTGCCAACAACATCAATGACGTATTGTGATCCTTACATAGATCACAATTCCATATAAACTTCTGCTATAGACTAATCATGGCTAACTTTCTATAGTTGTCCCTATGGCTAAACGGAAGAAACAGAGAAAATCTGAAAGTTCTGAACGTGCTCATGGCGTCACTTCTGCCCACGACTCAAAAGCCATTCCTCCACTCAACTTCGGACTGTTCATACTCGCCTTGGCCGGCATTCTCTTAACCACCTACCTCACCTACGTCGCATGGTTCGAGGAACATCCCGCCTTTTGCTCGGAAGGTTCCGGATGCGCTCTGGTCCAGAACAGCCGTTGGTCGACCTTTCTCGGAATACCTATGGCCTTCTGGGGATTGCTCACCTATATCATAATGGCAAATATCATCTGGAATGGAAGAACGAAATCCGGAGGTTCGCGCCCATTGGTTTTCGTGGCTATTTGCGGTTTTACGATTAGTGCGTACTTGACGATCGTCTCGATAGTGGAAATTGAGGCAACGTGTCCCTATTGCCTGGCCTCCTTTGCCATTATCACCACCATCATGGTCATCGCGATCATGAAGCACCGACCCAACTGGATATCCTCAGTAAAGGAAGCGTCGGTTATTGCCCTGCTTATCGTTGGAGTGCTGCACTTGCACTACAGCGGCATATTTGACGCAGCGGCTGGCCCAGAAGACCCGCAACTTAAAGCGCTGGCCATTCATCTTGCCGATAGCGGTGCCAAGTTTTATGGGGCCTACTGGTGTCCTCGCTGCCAGGAACAGAAAGCGGTGTTTGAGGCCTCGGCAAACCGACTGCCCTATGTCGAATGCAGTTCTGGCGGACGTGGCAGTCCACTCACCAAGCCATGTGCAGCTGAAAAAATCAAGAGCTACCCAACATGGATTATCAAAGACCAGCGTTACACTGGTCTGCAGACGCCTCGTTCGCTGGCTTTGGCATCAGACTTTACATGGAAAGAGAAGCCGTAAGAGAGATT
This sequence comes from Nitrospirales bacterium, assembly GCA_965223675.1. Taxonomy (GTDB): domain Bacteria; phylum Nitrospirota; class Nitrospiria; order Nitrospirales; family UBA8639; genus JAGQKC01. Next base: position 3,019,926 of record OZ245013.1, read on the forward strand.
GCAGCCTTTTCCTCCGCTTGATTCTCACTCCAAATGCGTGAGGAAATCTATTAGATGCAGTAGTCATACAAAAAATGACATTATTATCTAGGACCTTACTTTTACTTTGCTCTATTATCACGTTGGCTGGCTGCGTATCGCCTACCACTAAAATAGTGGATTTAACCTACGCCTTCGACGAACAAACAGTGTATTGGCCAAACAATGCAAAATTCCACCGAGAAGACACAGCTCATGGTCTGAACGCACAAGGACAGTGGTATGCCTCGGGAGCTTTCTCAGCTTCAGAACATGGCGGCACACACATGGATGCCCCGAATCATTTTGCATCATCCGGAATCAGTTTAGAAGCCATTCCAGTAGAACAGCTGTTGGGCCCTGCTATTGTGATAGACATACAAGAACAATGCAGAAATAATCCTGACTATACCCTGGCCATCGCCGATGTTAGGAAATGGGAAGAACAGTTTGGGATAATCAGCCCTAATACCTTAGTACTGCTCCGAACGGGATGGGGAAAATTTTGGCCGGATACCAGCCGTTACCTCGGTAGTTCAACGCCAGATGACCCCGCGACTCTGCATTTTCCCGGGTTTTCGAGTGAAGCGATCAGATTCTTAGTTCACCAAAGACAGATTCGGGGAGTGGGCATTGATACGGCAAGCATTGATCCAGGGCAGTCTCGTAACTTTCCTGCTCATCGTATTCTCAGTGAAGCCGACCGTTATGCTCTTGAAAATGTGGCCTCGCTTCAAGAAGTCCCACTACAAGGAGCAACAGTGTATGCGCTCCCGGTCAAAATCAAGCATGGAACCGGAGGACCTGTCAGAATTCTCGCAATAATTCCTGTCAGATAAACATATTTCAGTTGTGCGTCACGAGCGTATTTTCGTAAGAGTTAGGTAGAATGCGGCGGATATGCCTGATGCCCCAAATATCATACACATCACCATAATCTGATACTTGGCAGCTACGAGCGGGGAAACACCAGAGAGAATTTGACCTGTCATCATTCCTGGTAAGGACACGAGACCAACGGCAAACAACGAATTGGTGACGGGAATAAGCGATGAATGCAAGGCAGTATTTCTGGCCTCAATATAGGAATTGTCTCTGTCGCGTTCAGCTTCAAACCTTTCCGCAGCTAAGCTGACAGCGTTCATGCAGCTCGCAAAGATCATTCCCGCAAGTGGCACAACATAGCGAGGAAGAAACCAAGGTTGTACCGCAAGCACAACTTGAGTCACCAGTGCAAGCGTGAGCACACCACCAACCAGGATTGCGCACAAAGCCTTCCAGTAAACATACGGTTGTTTGTTCCTTAATGGACGCAGAGCGATCCAGCTTGCGGCACTCAACATGACCGTCAGCACCAACACGATCACTCCGCCATGATCAGCTTCGAAGATATAGGTTAAGACATAGCCGATCAACAGCAATTGGATAAGCATTCTGGCAACGGCATAGAGCGCCGTATTCGCCTCCAACGCCCATCGATACAGTATGATCATCACGATAATCGTTGGCAGGAAAGCCCAGAACAATCCTGAAAACGAAATGGCTTGGATCGACGTGTTCATATGAGTTGAACCTCTAAGAGTACGGAAATAGAAAGTTGACAGATGATCGTTTAATGGACAAATGTATGAGGAGATTATCGAAGCTTACCATGACATCCAACGATGACCGAATCTTCAAGACAACATGGTTGAAGACGTAGCGAGTAAAAGTCACCGATATCGGGGATCAGCGTTCTTTTCTTACGGGTTCCGACCATTCTTTTTTAGTGCCGCACTATTTGCTGGTCTCGCGATTCCTGCGTGGGCATTGATCTTAGCAGGAATGAGTGACGTAGAGTTTCTCTACGCCCCACGGGATTGGCATGTGCATGAAATGGTGTTTGGCTTTCTGCCATGCGTGATCACCGGTTTTCTGCTCACAGCCATGCCCAATTGGACTAACCGCCCTCCGATCAGCGGCTCACCACTTATGCTATTGCTGACGGTATGGCTGGCAGGGCGTCTGACCATCATGATCCCGGGTAACCTTTCCCTTGCCGCAGCTTTTATTGATAGCGCCTTTCTGGTCGTCGTAGCTGGAATTGTCTGGCGCGAAATTGCGATCAGTCATGCCTGGGATCGACTTCCGATAGGAGTTGTCATCAGTCTGTATGCCATCGCCAATATTTTGTTTCATGCCTTGTTTATCAGTAATGCGGGAATCGATATTTCTATACGAATGGCGCTTGCACTCCTGATGATCTTACTTACCCTTATTGGCGGACGCATTACTCCAGGCTTTACCGAAGATTTTTTGATTCAGGAAAGAATACACAAACGGCCTGCGCCCTTTTCCCTTTTTGATGGCCTATCCGTCGCTCTTGTGGGAATGGCCGCCATCGCCTGGACTATGGCTCCACGCGCCATGGTGACCGGCTATGTGTTGGTGATAGCCGGACTGATTAATTTCGCTCGCTTAGGACGCTGGCATGGATGGACCACGTGGCGTGAGCCCTTAGTATTGATCCTGCATCTGGGCTATGGCTGGCTGGCCATGTCCTTACTGGTCCTTGGAGGAGCGATCCTGCATATCGGTGTCCCAATGGAGGACGCGGTGCATGCACTCACGACAGGCGCGGTGGGAGTTATGACCTTGGCCGTGATGACGAGGGCCAGCCTCGGCCATACCGGACGAACGAAGCATGCTGGCCTCTTAACGATACTCATCTATATGCTCGTCAACCTGGGTGCAGTGCTTCGTCTTTTCGGTCCCAGCCTGCCCATATCGGACAACACCATGCTCAACTTGTCCGCACTATGTTGGAGTAGTGCATACATTCTGTTTGCGGTAGGTTACGGTCCCATTCTTTTTAGCCCATGTCTGGACGAACAGTAGTGACTTTTCAGATAATACCCCTGACACATTGAGCATGTTGCAAGCAACATGTAAGAAGAATTTTTCTTATAAACATTCTAACTGTGAAGAAGAGCCATAGCTCGACTGAATCCATACAGCTAGACCATGACCTTGGTTCCTCTTCACGGGTATCATTGAGTATCACGTATGTTGATTGCGTTCAAATATCTGGTACCTGGAAGTCTAAAGTTTTTTTTGCTACCGGTTTTCGCAGCGCTTTTTCTCGTTCAACACGTCTTGGCCTTTTCCATTCTTGAGCCAAAAGAATCCAGCACACTTAAGCCGGGGCAGTACATTATCGTCCGTCTTGACCCTCACGGCCTTGAGGACATTACACAGTCAAAGTTCTTCTGGTATGCAGAACAGGAAGACATGCTCAAGGAATCGGCTAGTGAAAACCTTGCGAAAACGTCCACAAGTGCCGACGACCCGCCATTTGGTGGAAAGATTTTAATTCCCAATACGGCCATTGGACAATTACGGTTACTGGCCATTGGGAAGAAAGAAGGTGCCCAATTTGGTGAAGATGATTGGGCAATCTTTGATGAAGTATTCCTCAACATCGAACCGGACGCGGAATTGGATCGTATTGATTTTGAAACGCACAAACCCTTGGCCTTTGGACGAGCGGCCCTGGCAACGGTCTATGACAAAGTTGATTTTCTTGGAACAATTGTCGAACTCCCTGTCGTCGGCGTGTTTGCTGATGGTATAACGAGGCCTATTCGGATGCGCACGTCTGGCACAACCTATCACTCATCTAACGAAAAAGTCGTGATTATCAACCCTGATGGTCTCTTGCGCTTAGTGGGAAATGGAGCAGCGACTATTTCGGCTAAAAACCGTGGGAAAGCAGCAACACTCGAGGTCATCGTCGAAGTTAAAGACAACCCGAATGAACCGCCAGAAGCTGATCCAGGTGAAACCCAAACAGTTCAAGCCGGTACTCGAGTTCAGCTCAATGCCCTGGGGAGTTATGATCCGGAAGGTGGCTCACTACAGTACTCATGGTCACAAATTGGCGGAAGCAAAGTCCCTCTTCTTGATCCGTACTCAGCCAAAGCCAGCTTTCTGGCTCCACGCGTTGAAGAAACCCGTACCTTTGAATTTAAACTACGGGTAACAGACATACAAGGCTCTGATAGTTTTCCAGCCTTTGTCGATATTATCGTGGAACCCTAACCACGTATTTCGTTGCTCGTGAAGCGTATCTCGTGATGACAAGATAGAAAGTTCTTCTTACAAAATACAAGAGGCAAACGACAAGAGACGTTTTTTCTCTACAGGGAACGAGCAGAATTGACGAACCAAGAAAAGTCGTCACATGTTGGTTAAGGTTGCTCTATTTGAAATGTTTACTGTGAGAGAATGAACCCCGCTTTGAGAGCGGGGTTCTTGGAGAGGCTTGGAGACGATTAAGGCGTACTTGCACTCGCGGCTTCGATATCCAAAATTTTGACGTCAAAGTTGAGGGTCTTCCCTGCTAAGGGGTGGTTGAAATCTAACACGACGACTTGCTCTTTGACCTCGGCAACACGCGGATGCACCGTTCGGCCTTGCGCATCTTTTCCCTGGAGAGTGGCTCCAACCTTTCGTGCGTCGGGTGGAATCTTGTCAATAGGAACTTCTTGGACAGCTTCTGGGTTAGGGACTCCATAGGCTTGCTCTGGAGCCACGGTCACTTGTTTGCTCTCACCTTTCTTCATGCCTGCCAGAGCGGTTTCCAGCCCCGGAATGATTTGGTGGGAACCCTGCGTGAATTTCAGGGGTTCTCTCCCGACGTTGGTATCGATGACGTCTTTGTTTTCCAACGTTAAGGTATATTCCATCGAAACCGTCTTCCCATCCGAAACAGTCATGGCGGTTTCTCCTTCAGGCGTTTCAGCCTGCACGGCTGCGACAAAAATACCGAGTATAAACATGGAACAACACAGAACCCTAATGGCCAATGCATGCAATGCCATGAGACGAATCCTCCATATTAAAGGTGTGCAGCGACGAATGCTCTAGTAAAATATAGGGCTGTTGCCTAACCTCAATGTAATCAACAAGGTTGTCACATCGAGAGTCATCATAACCGTGGCGTTTGAGTTATTTCCAGCTAGGGTTCAACGCCGCCGAATCATAACGGTTGTTAGCAGCAAAGCTCATAAGTCACATAAGACTTCCCGTGATAAATGGAGCGTTCATAGCGTAGGCTGGAAAGGATCGCGGTTTGAGGGAGACATGTAAGCGAGCGGATCCAGACTAAGGAAAACATGATGAGGTCAGGTTATCAGATTACTACCTATTGTGGCTATGTAGGCAAATGAGGTCAGTGGGGTAGGACCTTGCATGACCAACAACAACTCAACCTCTTTTTGACGCTCAAGAGGATGACGACCAAACTTTCCTAAAAGAGTTAAGAATTCTTGGCCACTTGCCTCGCTTTGTTTAGAAGTCGTTCGGCTGTGCCTAGGGCCTTGCCTACGGCTTTTCCAACTGCGGTCCCCGTTTTTTTCGCTAATTGCTTTGCTTGCCCTTTGGCCTTTCTGCCTGTCTTCGCTGTCTTTGTTGCCGTTTTTTTCACTGTCTTTGTCGCCTTCTTTACCCCTGAGGCAATTTTCTTTTTTCCGGCTTGCTTTGCTTTCAGAGCCTTTTTCTTCACGTCCGCAGCAGTGCGAGTAGCCTTTTTGGCTTTAGCAGTCACTTTCTTCTTGGCGTCTCGAGCAGCAGTCGTAGCTTTTTGGGTTGTTCTACGTTTTGCCTTTGTGGCCGTGCTTGAAAGTTTCTTTGTTGTTTTCGTGACTTTCTTCGATACTGCCATAGAACCTCCTTACGTTGTATGTGAGTAATACTGATCTTGTGATAACCTCATAGCCAAAGCCATGCGTGCGATAGTACCATCCTTCTCTCAAGAACCCAATATCTGAAGGTGCCGCTTTAGTACACACCTCACCAGTAAATCCTCATGTACGTGTCCCCTTATAGGACATGCAGGAAAATATACTCAAAAAAATAGCAATAGAGAAAGATTGGAATCGGCAAACCCAAGATGGATCCCACCACATAATCTCGAAAACGAATATCAGCTAGTGCCAGCGCATAGTTCAAGGCTGGTAGCGTTTGGAAGAGCATACGCAGGAGGGTCACGGAAAGAATCGGGCGTTCGTCCAGATGACGAAAAATTCTGTCGGCCCATTTGTTGTCGAGACCGCGAAGAGCTGAACCACCAACGGACCGTATCAGAAGAAAACTGAACATCGCAGAACACATCGCCGCAGAGAATGTCGCCACGCCGCCCCATTCCTTTCCTAACGCAAAGACTGCACCGACTAAAAACACCCATCCCGGTACATACAAGAGATTCCCGATACTGAAAGCCACACAGAAAAATACGAGCCCCCAGACGGTATGTTCAATAAAGAGAGTCTTGATCGTCTCAGGAGACAATTTCGATCGCAGGCCTGTCATCTCCACGATTAAGTAGAGGACAACAAAAAATGCGACAATGGATAGAATTTTCTTCTTTGGGTCAGTCGTCAATAAAAAAGACATACACTTCGTCAATAAATTTTGAATGAAAAACCTACTCAATTTCGTCGTTGATCATAATCCATTCGTGGATCATACTCTTTTCTCTCTTTTCATAATATTTTTTTCATCACACATTCGAAAATCTAACACCTCGGCACACTTCATTATTCATGACGTGACGAGCAACTACGAACTTTAACTTATTCCCGTTGCGGCAGCTTTTAGTATGCCGTCTCCTCAACAAGGTTGACAGTCGCTTGCGATCCTGACATTTTAGAAAGTTCTTTTCGTTCACATAAAGGAGAGACATGATGGGAAACAAACTCGCAGGAAAAGTCGCGGTGATCACCGGAGGCAATAGTGGTATTGGACTGGCCACGGCTAAACTCTTTCAGGCTGAAGGTGCAACTGTGGTTATCACTGGCCGCAGACAAGAAGCCGTTGACAGAGCCGTGAAAGACATAGGAGGAAAGAGTATCGGGCTTGTCTCCGACGCTGGCAATATGAACGATATTCACGCGCTGTATGAAAACATAAAAGAAAAGGTCGGCAAAATTGACGTGCTCTTCCTCAATGCCGGAGTGGCGACGTTTGGTCCATTTATGTCTATGGATGAGGCCACATTTGATCAAATGGTTAATGTGAACTTCAAAGGTCTCTTCTTCAATGTCCAAAAGGCACTGCCGCTTTTGAATGAAGGAGCCTCCGTCATTTTCAACACGTCGATTGCCGATCAAAAGGGGTTTCCTGCAACAAATGTTTACGCGGCTACCAAGGCAGCCGTTCGTAGTTTAGCTCGAACATTAGCTGGTGAGCTCTTTGAAAATAAGATCAGAGTCAATGCTCTCGCACCTGGACCGATTGATACACCAATCTTTGATAAGTTGGGATTCCCAGAAGGTGCCTCGGGAGAAATAAAAGATGGTTTTGCCAAAGAAAATCCCATGAAAAGAATGGGGACTTCAGAAGAAGTCGCCAAGGCCGCATTGTTTCTAGCTTCGGACGATTCCTCTTACATTATGGGCGTTGATCTCACCGTCGATGGAGGGATGACGCAACTGTAGAGGTTAGCCCGGACTAGTCATGATTATTGCAGAAACTGAGACTGTTGATATTCCCACGGCTACTGGCCCAATGCGCAGCTATATTTTTCGCCCAGTAGCTACAGGTCGGTATCCCGGTCTGGTGTTGTATTCGGAAATATATCAAGTCACTGATCCCATTCGACGGATCGCAACCTTCTTGGCTGGCCATGGGTTTGTTGTGCTGGTCCCAGAGGTCTATCATGAGTTGGAGCCACCTGGTACGGTTCTCAACTATGATAAGCCGGATACTGACCGCGGCAATCGACACAAAATTATGAAGATGCTCTCAAGCTACGATAGCGATGCGCGTGCAACCTTGGATTACCTCCACACGTTTACTCATTGCACCGGGAAACTTGGAGTCATGGGAATTTGCTTGGGAGGCCATTTAGCGTTTCGCGCGGCTATGAACCAAGATGTGTTGGCTGGGGTGTGTTTCTACGCGACAGATATCCACACCAGGAGTCTAGGAAAAGGTAAGCAAGACGATAGCCTTGATCGCGTTGGGGAAATTAAAGGCGAACTGCTCATGGGATGGGGGCGCCAAGATCCTCATATTCCACGCGAGGGACGTGCCGTAATCTACAAAGCCCTCACAGACAACAACGTAAACTTTCAATGGCATGAGTTCAATAACGCACATGCGTTTCTCCGCGATGAAGGCTATCGATATGATCCTGCCTCAACTCAGATCAGCAACAACATGATTCTTGAGTTGTTCCAACGAAGGTTAGGAGAAGGAGACATCCAAAACAGCCTGACTCAAGAAGAATAGAAATAATCGAATTTGACCAATTTTACTTTGAGTTAGAGAAAAAAATCGTTCTCACTCCGATGCACAATTTCAATGTCGGTTCCAATCTGAGAGAGATATTCTTCAATTTGTTGTTTGGTTTCATGAGTAGCGCAACAAAGATCGAGACGAATAGAAAGAAAAAGAATTCGTCGACAATCGTTTACGCAATTATGTCCGTACAATTGGTCTTTCGCTCTTTGAACAGTGCTATTTAATTTATCTTTAAGTGGATTTGGTAAAGCGTGAACTATCTTACGCATATGTTTTTGTTGGATTGGCTTCTTTAGGTATTTATTCTCATCGTCAGAATCACGAACCCTTTTAGCTTCTAGCAAGACTTCACCCGGGTAGCCCTTCCCATACAAATCTGGAGTCCGTTGGTTCTGTTCCTCTGAAATGAAATGGACTTCCCTACATCCCTGTTCTTTCAAGAAAACATAACCTCTTGCCTCATGAAACCTTTCATAAAGTTGAGAGTGCCAACCCCATTGATCTTTTGCAGTGACATAAGGGATTGACCTTTTCATAAAATCATTCCAGTCTTGTAAATCCATTACGGATAGCGTTTCTTCCAGTTCTACAAGAGAAGCATTTAGAGGTTGCTTTGAGAGCACGTTGCTTACTTTCATACCCTTAAAGTAGTTGTCCGGATTACCACAGTCACTTTTACAGTAAATTTCGCCCAACCGAGGAAATGTAGCTATCCAAGAAGGAGCGTTCATAAACTTAGGTCATCTCAAACTAATCCGTTTCATCATTTCTTCCCTTGTTCCCCCACCTGAACCAGCGCGGGTGGACGCTGCGCTGCAAGATCAGCGTAAAAATCTTTGCCTTCATGATTGACGACGATGAAGGCGGGAAAGTCTTGCACTTCGATCTTCCATACGGCTTCCATACCGAGTTCTTCGTATTCCAAGACTTCGACTTTTTTGATGCTGTGTTCTGCTAGACGAGCAGCAGGGCCACCGATTGAGCCCAGGTAAAAGCCGCCATACTTGCCACAGGCATCGCGTACTTGTTTGGAGCGATTACCTTTCGCCAACATCACCATGCTTCCACCAGCAGCTTGAAATTGATCGACGTAGGAATCCATACGGCCCGCAGTCGTAGGACCGAATGAGCCTGAGGGTAAGCCATCGGGTTTTTTGGCAGGCCCAGCGTAATAAACTGCATGATCTTTGATGTATTGCGGAAGGCCTTCTCCAGAATCTAGTCGCTCTTTGAGTTTGGCATGGGCTATATCTCGTGCGACCACCAGTGGCCCGGTGAGCGACAGTCTGGTGGCCACCGGATGCTTTCGCAGTTCTGCCAAGATTTCCGGCATAGGCTGGGTTAAGTTAATTTTGACCACTTCCCCTTCCAAGTCCTGCTCAGTCACCTCGGGAAGATATTGTGCGGGATTGGTTTCGAGCTGTTCGAGAAAGACACCATCTTTGCAAATTTTTCCAAGAATCTGTCGATCTGCCGAACACGACACACCAAGACCCACAGGGCAGGAAGCACCATGACGAGGGAGGCGAATGACCCGCACATCATGGGCGAAATATTTTCCGCCAAACTGCGCACCAATTCCGGTTTCTGCACAGAGTTGCAGAATCTCTTTTTCCAATTCGAGGTCTCGAAATGCTCGGCCCAGGTTGTTCCCAGATGTCGGCAGATCATCCAAATAATGACAGCTGGCCAGTTTGACTGTTTTGAGGGTGAACTCCGCGGACATACCACCAACGACTAAAGCCAAGTGATAGGGAGGACAGGCGGACGTCCCAATCGTGCGAATTTTTTCTGCAACAAATGAAAGCAGAGATTTTGGATTGAGCAGGGCTTTCGTCTCTTGATATAAAAAGGTTTTGTTCGCCGAACCTCCTCCCTTGGCGATAAATAAAAAGTGATAGTCCATGCCAGGTTTTGCATAAAGGTCGATCTGCGCTGGCAGATTATTACCGGTATTTTTCTCGGTATACATGTCGATAGGGGCCATCTGTGAATAGCGCAAGTTCCGTTGATCGTAGGCTTCAAAGATGCCGCGAGAGAGTGATTCGGCATCATCACCAGTCGTGAAAACTTGCTGTCCCTTATAGCCGAGAGCAATAGCGGTTCCTGTATCCTGACAACCCGGCAACACTCTCCCTGCTGCGATATTGGCATTTTTGAGTAGCTCTAACGCCACAAACCGGTCGTTGTCTGACGCTTCGGGGTCTTCTAGAATTTTGGATAATTGTTTGAGATGACTCGAGCGCAACAAATGCGAGACATCATCCATGGCCTCACGCGCCAGCCAAACCAGCGCCTCAGGTTCCACTTTTAAGATCTCTTTACCTTCAAAAGTCGTGGTTGAGACATAGCCAGAAGTAAGTTTGCGATACTTGGTCCTATCGATCGCATGTTCAAAGATTTCTTGGTATTGAAAGTCCGCCATTCTTTTACTCCTTCACTATGCTGTATAACCAGAAAATTTTTGATCTCTTACGGTAATCGGAGATGGACGTTCTTTGCAAGGCAAATTATCTATTTGAAGTTTATGAATATCATGTAAAGTCCTAATGTTTTCTATTTTTCATGTAAAATGCAATGGTGGCTAAAAATTTTTAGCTCTTCTCGTGACATCTAGAATGGCATATTTTTTCCGGTATATAACCTGGATAGGTTTGTTAGGTTCTTTTGTGTTGATGGCCGGAACGTATTGGGTTGGCTCTCAACTCACTGCCCCCGCCCCAGACAACATTGGTTCGCCTCCATCATTTCTGCCGGTCCAATCAATACATTTCTCCAATCCTAGAGGAAAACTCCTTTCTGGATGGTATATACCTGGACAGCCTGAATGCGGAACCCTAGTCCTTATGCATTCAATTCGGTCAAACCGAAGGGGCATGGCTCGGAGAGCTCCATTCTTACACAAAGCTGGCTACTCAGTGTTGTTATTCGATTTTCAAGCTCACGGAGAAAGCGAGGGGGAGACGATCACTTTTGGAGACCTGGAAAAAGAGGATGTCAAAGCCGCAATCCAATTTGCATCCCAACGACATGCATCGAGCTCTATCGGAATCATGGGCTTTTCGTTAGGTGGTGTCGCCGCTGTCTTACATGGTCCTGCCCTAAACGTAGACGTCCTGATTCTCGAAGCGGTAAATTCGATTCTTGAGCACGCTGTAATCAACCGCCTTCGTCAGCGCGTTGGCCCATTGGCACCACTCCTTGCCCATCCTCTGCTGTTTCAACTTCAGCTTCAATATGGGATAGACTTGGAAGCGCTTCGCCCTATCGACTCTATCGGTTCACTCAACGCTCCTGTCTTCGTGATAGGAGGCACGCACGATCAACATACTCTCCAGTCAGAAACTAAAAACCTTTTTTCAGCGGCTCGTCCTCCTAAAGAACTATGGCTGGTAAAAGGCGCATACCATCAAGACTTCTATCGCTACGCTCCAACAGAGTATGAAACCAGAGTGTTAGCGTTTCTCAACACCTACATGCGTTGTGGCGATAACCATTAGATTAATTTGTGTCTGTCACGCTTGCAGTAGGCATATGTGCGATATCTCGTGAGTCTGCATGGGTAAACCCTTGGGCAACCACGATCGTGCATTCTCTACTATAGATCGTCAAAATTGACCACTGCTGGGTATCAACTTTCACGTCATATAAACCCGCAAGAGCAGGATGTTTTTCACGAATGTTCAAAAGCGCCTTTTGGAAGCTCCCATTGCCATTTGCCCCCGAGAGACTAAATCGATCTGTAGTCGAAAAAATGATTGGAATGGAAAGTCCATGCTGGCAACTGTCCCCTGTCACTTCTCCCACTAAAACGGCATCACGTGGAATCTCATTGGGAGTTAATGTCTGATAAGACAAAGGCCCCTCGGAGTCATAGTACAAGATAAAACCGCCCACGCGAATCAATCCAGGACGAGCTTCATAGGCCCATCGTTGTGAGGGGGAACATCCATAACCAGAAAGAAGGCAGATGGCTAGCAACAGGAGTGCTGCCTTCATACTGATCCGACTTTCCCTGTCACGACAGTACATGTTTGAGTATACAGACCAAACACATACGCTTTGGCTTTGAGATCAACATGCACATCGTAGAGAATAGCGCTTTGAGGTTCATTTACCAATGCATTACGGATCGCTCCTACATAGCCTCCATTTCCCCAGGCCACTAAGAAGAGCACGGAGTGATTACAACTTTCTCCAACAACTAGCTTATCTGATGGTCTAGCCTTGACATCGATGGGGCTTGCAGAGCGATAGGCCCGAGGAACCTGAACATCGGTATAGAGACATCCACTCCAAAACATCGATGCGACAATTAACATGAGTTTCATTCTTTTCATTCCAAGATGCATTGCATATTGCCTCCTTAATAATTTTCTACGGTGTATTGGCCAGTGGATTAGTCAAAATCCATGGAGTATTCAGAAATCTTAATTGAGAATGGGACCTGAAGAAAGCCCTATCGTCAAAACCTTCGACGCTGTCGAACCAAGTTTTCGATCGGTAAGTTAGGAAATGAGCCCTTTTCCACGCTTGACTCAAAACGACCCTCATGTCAAATTTGACTCTACGAATCCGCTGAGCTATGAAATCCATACCCATTGACATGGTTGGTTATTTGACAGGAACTTCAGTGAACATATCTATCAACTCAAAGCCTTTGCAAATAGTCTTGTGTCTATCGGTTTTTCTCATCGTAGCAGGGATCACTCCTGATCACTCAGCGAGTAACACCTTGCGCATCAAGGAACAATCTGAGTCTTCACAGGGTCCCCAAAATCTTCACATTAGCTCTCAACATTCTTCAACCCAAGTCAAACCTGCTCAAGAAACCTGCCAGGGCAATCTCCCCTGCTACAAGGACCAATTAGAAAAGATCATCAAAACCAACGGTATTGCGCAAGCGCTTCAGCTCATTAATCAGGCTGTCTCGAATGATCCGGTAGCACTCGGTGAAGCGCATAATCTGACTCATCATGTTGGGCGGACTTCTTATCATCATTTCAAAGACGTCACGGCCGTCATGTTTCAATGCACCGCTGCCCATCAATCTGGGTGTTATCATGGTGCGCTTGAAGCCTATTTAAGCAGTAAACCCCACATACAGTCTGATGATGTGGCGGCTATCTGTAGTCCTCAACTCGAAGCAGAGAAAGGTCGATTCGCGTACTTCAATTGTTTCCATGGGCTAGGCCATGGCTTGACCATGCATCTTGGGCACGATATGAGAAAAGCCTTAGCACTGTGCGATGCCTTGAACACGGCCTGGGATCGAGAGTCGTGTTATGGAGGAGTTTTTATGGAAACTGTAGTCACCGGCATCCGCGGACCTCAACATCAGCATCACCAACATGAGGCAACTCACGGTCATCAGACACCGAAACCGCCCAAACTCATCGACCCCCAAAATCCACTGTATCCCTGTTCAGATCTCGAGAACAAATACTTGCGAGAATGTTACATGATGCAGACGTCCATTATTTTACACTTAACGCAATATGATTTTGCTAAAGCCTTTAGTGAATGCGATAAGGCACCCAAAGACATGCAACCGACGTGCTACCAAAGCATGGGAAGAGATATATCCGGTCATACCTTGCGTAACATCAAGAGATCGATTCAGCTTTGCGAATTAGGCAGCGCGACGCACCAGGGTCGTTGTTTTATTGGAGTCGTCAAGAATTTCCTCAACGTGTCCGGGCATGCGTCAAAAAACGCGTTTGAATTCTGTCAACAGAGCCCAAGTCGGCACAAAAAGGATTGTCACTTTGCGATCGGGGAAGAACTGCTGACACTGTATGCAAAACCACAAGAGCGTACTCGCGAATGCGCCAAATCAGAAAGCCAGTATGTCCAAGATTGTCGTCAGGGCGCGCGTCTTCACTCCAATCCCTCATAAGAGTAGAAAATAAACCTTCCCTTTTGCCCGTTGTACTTTGAACGCACTCTTTTATCCATTTCATCTTTGCCATGAACGTACCCTTTTTCAATTATTACAAGAGTATCAACACGTTCATTTTCGAGATTACATGGCCTTGCAACTCTCTCCTATGGTAGGAACCGTTGTGTTTCAGGATCGTATGGGTGATGTCTATCCAGAACTCCTAAAGTCCGGCCAAATTGTGCAAGGACATTCCGTGAGTGGTTCAATGAGTCAGGACATCGTGACTGCCGTGAATCATGATCTGAAAGATCCAGAGTGGCGATCATGTTTTCATGAAGGCTTGAAGAGCAATCGACAATTTCAACGCGGCGTCGTGACGTTTGCACTAGATAGCAAAGGAAGAAGTACTGGACCTACAGATCCTCACGCTTTGCAGAAACTTCAACAGCCAGAATGGGAGTTCAGACCTTTTGATGTGGAAACAATCAGGAAATTAAGCGGCAAATCTTTGTCTGAGAAAGAGAGCAATCAATTTGAATATGGGTCGGCTTTAATAAAAACTGCGGCTTCTTTAGCTTACACGATGCATCTGTGCCATCAGTTACACTTGGTTGCGGCTACCGATTCGCTCTTTCACTATCGGTTACTCGAGCGAACCTGTCACCGCGACAATGTCGTGCTCACGAATACATTTGTACAGCGGAAAGGCTATTAGCGTTGACACACGAGGCCCTTCACTGCTCACTCTTCGGGTCGTTCATCGCGAATTCGCAAAAAAACTGGGAAACGCGGAATACCATTTCTCGTAAAACCTTGATGACGAAACGTGATTCGACTTTGCACCGGTGGAGGATTACGTCTTTGCTCATTCGTTAATCCGCTGCCAATGTAGAACACCACGCCCTGATCAGTTACAACCTTGAGTGAGCCGACCTGCCCGGCAAATTGACCGTTACCTGGACGATAGCCAATCACGGTGGCCTCAGCATCCATGAGTGGCTTGAGCTTAAGCAAATTGTTGGTTCGACCCCGAACATATTGAGCAGTCTTGCGGTGTAGCATCAACCCTTCCCCGCCTTGATCGAGAACTTTTTGCAGCCACTGCTGCAACTCCAGATTACTGTTTACCGTTCGTTGTTCGATGACTGCAAGGTAAGGAGAATTTGCCAGTTCAGTCAAACCCCTCATAGCCAGCAGTCGTTGGTCAAAGGTTCCGCCATGTTCAGGCAAATCAAAAACCATCAAACGAATATTTCTCCAACCCGTATGCGGAACTTTCTTTCTCACAATTGATGACGTGTCCTCATATCTTCCACGAGCCATCCACAACTCTCCGTCCAAGGCGATGTCAGGAAAGCCATCGATAAACCAAGAGGGTGCAGAAAATACATGACCACTTCGAGAGATAAGGTGATGACCATCCCAACGGGCTCGTACGCCATCAAGTTTTTCGCTGACCCAATATTGCCTGACATCCACACCCTGCTGATACATCTCGGCCAACATGACATTTGGTCTGTCTGTAGCCTCCACGACAGGGCATGACAGGATACAGACGAAGATCATCGTCAGCGTGAACAAGACTTTGAGTTGGATGCGTCGTTGAGATACGGAAAGAAGCATTGCCGTTGAGGATGACACTCGTTACACAGCAATCATTTCAATACGCTTCACTTCTTCAGGAGAAAGCTCAAACTGCTCGATCGCAAGATCGTCTTTCATATGTTGTTGGTTGGTGGTCCCGGTCAATGGGAGCATGCCTATTTGTTGAGCAAATCGAAAAATGACTTGTGCAGGACCCGTCTGAAGACGCTGGGCTATTTTCTGGATATCAGGATCTGCCCAAATGTCCTGATTCGCAGTTAACAGAGAAAACCCCTGATAAATGATGTTTTGGGCTTGGCAAATTTGTCGTACGTCTTTATCCCATCCAAATATTGCATAACAGCGATTCTGGACGACCATTGGTTTAATTTTTGCCTTCTCACACAGGAGCCGGAGTTGTCCGGCATTCACATTGCTCACTCCAATCATCTTGGCTTTTCCTGATTCATAAATGCTTTCAATCGCGGCCCAGACTTCCCAATCTTCGGCGCCCAAACCGCCTCGTGAATAGGGTCCGTGTAAGACATACGAATCGATGTACTCAGCATGAAGATGTTTCAGTGAACTTTCGAATGATTGCCCAACCTGCGTCGTGATATCAGCCGACGCGTTATACGGAGTCCGATGATCTTGCCCTCCGACGGGTGTAAACTTGGTCTGCAAGAAAAGCGACTCCCTTTTGACTCCTTGTTTAGCTAAAGCCAGCAATGCTTCACCAACCAATGCCTCATCGTAGTGAACAAGTTGATTTGCGGTATCAATGGCCTTAAAGCCAGACGACACAGCCAGCTCGACAAGTTGAGCCGTCGCACTCTTCTTCCAAGCCGTTCCATACATGAAGGATGGAATCGTGACATCGTTATACGCGGTACAGATACTCATGTCTCCCCCCTAATAAAGATTGATGCCGTCCCATAGTACACGAGTATCTGATTTCGCCTGAGTTGACGTCAAGCAAGAGAAAATGGAATCAAACTCTCCTAACAAATTATCACGTCCTGAATTCTAGTCATTTGCTCTCGTGAGGGGGTGTAGGACAAAGGTGGGAGAAAATGGAGAGTAGAAGACGATTGGGCTCCCCATTGGATTATGGAGAGCCCCTTGGCGTTGAGTCATTGCAGATTTACATGATCTTTCCGCATGTGGCAATACCTACAAACGGCACAGAGCTACCCTCGCCTTGATTACTGAGCATAATGACAGCCTGATTGTTGGCTGCATCGGCCCGCAATGCCGTTAAAAACGCTTCTGTCGTAATGCCTTCAATCCCTGCTGATAGAATTTGACGATCAGCTGGACAGGTCACCGTAAATGTCTGCTGGGGGTTGACGAGTACAAAGTTTTGCGTGATATCCATCACATCTAATACCCCTGCACTGCCACCTGTACCCGGAGGTCCCTGAGGGCCTTGTGGTCCAACGTCTCCCTGTGGGCCTTGCGGTCCAACCTCACCTTGTGGACCTTGTGCCCCTTCTGGTCCCACTGGTCCTTGAGGTCCAGTCATCCCCATTTCACCCTGTGGACCCTGAGGGCCTTGTGGTCCAGGTTCTCCCTGCGGCCCAACGGCCCCAATCGTTAGATCATACTCATCATGTCTACTCTGACCACTTCCAGTAGAAACAGAGAGCAGGTATTCTCCAGCAGCTAATACAGCAGGATATGTGGCAACAATTTCTACATCCGTCGGAGTCCCCGGTATGGTTAACGGACCCACATCACCAAGCGTAACAACTAAGTCCGAAAGATTCACAAAGTCAAAATCTTGTCCTTTGATCGTAAATGTGGTTTCGGGGGTAGACTCATCCACGACCACTTCCACTCCCTTAATAAGAAGATGGTGTCCCGGCATGCTGGGATCGGGCTTCACAGCTAAGGCTAATGAAGACCAATTCACCAATGAAAAAAGAGTAATCAAAAAGAAAAACATCGCAGCTCGACGAACACAGGTGTGAACAACCATGCGGACCTCCGTTTTGTAGTTAGAATAGGAAGGAATAAAACGTTGACCCCATTCCTTCGGTTGAATTATCCCAACCCTTGAATACGGAGAGATGATGTTTAACAAACAATGGATATTGCATGCTTATTTAGCCACGTATTCTGTAGCATCACGTTTTTCGTAGCTCTTTTATTTGGATCAAAAATACAAATTTTTTTGAGAAATCTATGAGATACCTGGATCTTGTTGTACAGCACCCATATCCGTTAGATCCTCAGAACACTTCAGAGGGCTTTGAAAATTCGTATAATCATGGCACAATGGGACCTGGCTCATTCTTGAGTTGCTTATTACTTTTCATCTCACCAGTTCAACCAAAGGAGCACACACATGGCGATGAAGAACCCGAAGTTTGAAGTGTTCAAGGGAAAGAACGGGAAAGCGTATTTTCGCTTAAAAGCACGGAGCGGAGAGATTATCCTCGCGAGCCAAGGCTACCACTCGCCATCAGGATGCCGACGAGCCATTGCTTCGGTGAAAGCCAATGCGAAACTCGTTAAACAATACCAGGAAAAAGTTTCTAAGAATGGGAAACACTACTTTGTCTTGATCGCAAAGAATATGCAACCAATCGGTAAGAGCGAAATGTTCTCATCCAAACCGTCTATGAAGAAAAGCATTCAAGCAGTAAAGACCGCCGCACCAGCCGCGGTGATTGTCTCTGTTTGATCATCGCATCCTATAGTTGGGTCATCCTCTTTCATTCACAAGATGAAAGAGGACGCCCCTTACTTATAGAGATCTTGAAAAGGTAATCACGGCAGCTTCGCGTTCCCAAAACAACAATAGTCGTTTTTTTTCGATCACCATAAACGTGACTTCCCACCCCTGCCGTCCTAGTTCGTTCATTCGGTCTTCCATTTTCTCGATTGGAAGTTTACTCGCACCGAAGAACAAGCTGCCCAGGATGCCCTCCGTGATAACTTCAACTTTATATTCTCGGGCCGCAGGCATATCAGACTTGGTCTCCCCTATAAACACTGAGATGGTCACTCACGAAACAGGATGTGCTGCTCTCTGTGGCTCCGGCCCTAAAGGCTTAAACAGAATGAGTAATGCTGGTAGTAGGGTCAGATTGCTAAAGAGCGCGGCTAACATGGCAAATCCTGTCAGCAGCCCAAAGTGCATTGTTGGAATGAAACTCGAGAAGGCAAGAATGGAAAACCCCAACGTAATAGTGAGTGCCGTATAATAAATCGCACGGCCAATGCTGCCATGGCAGGTTAGGACGGTCTTAAGATAAGTTGGATGTTCTGGAAATTCCATTTGAAATCGATGGATGTAGTGAATGGCATGATCGACTGCAATACCAACGGTGATAGCCGCGATCGTGATAGTCATAATATCGAGCGGAATTCCCATCCAGCCCATCATTCCGAGCACAGAGCAAGCCGCCAAAATATTTGGAATAATCGCTACGATGGAAAGCGCGAGGCTGCGAAATAAAATGACAAACATGACAAAGATGCTCACAAAGACGACTCCCAATGTCAAAATTTGTGATTGATACAGGCTCTGGAGCAAGTTGTTATAGAGTACGGCCATCCCAGATACATGCACGTTCTCTTTGGCAAATTTCCTGTTTTCTACGAGATAAGATTTGATTTGATTGATGAGCGCTTTTCGCTTCAGCGTGGGAGCCGATTCGATGAGACGCATGTTAATTCGAATTTGATTTCCATCCGACGAGAGGTATGGATTGATCAACGCATCTTTGACATTATCTGGCGCCCACTTCCTGAGGAGCGCCAATTCATAATCCTCCGGCAATTTCTGATCGTTGAGCTGTTTGAAAACCTTCATGCCTGTGGCAATCGAGAGGACTTTACCCACTTCAGGCAATTGTTCCAAGTCATCATGAATTTTTTCGACGACCTGTAAGCGATCACCGTTAAACCAATAGGTCAACGCCTCCGTATCGCCTTCCTCGCTAAAAGGATCGTCGAAGGGATCAGGTGTTTCTTGGTCTTGTTTCAAAGAGGCATAAAAATCTTCGTCTGCATCAATGACCACATCTAATGGAATCGTCCCGCCCAATTTCGAGTCGATTAACTCCATGCCTTGGTAAATTTCAGTCGTACTTTTAAAGTGGTCGATAAAACGGTTCTCCACTTCTAACTGTGCAATTCCAACAATCCCGAGGATTGCTAAGACCAGACAAAAACTCACGATCGCTTTCGAATACTTCTGCGTGAATGCCGCAATGGCCATCGTGAATGCTCGAG
The DNA here is from genome assembly GCA_965223675.1 of Nitrospirales bacterium. Lineage (GTDB taxonomy): Bacteria > Nitrospirota > Nitrospiria > Nitrospirales > UBA8639 > JAGQKC01. Next base: position 3,039,943 of record OZ245013.1, read on the forward strand.
TGGCATCGGGACGAGCCATCGCTTTTTCGGGTCGGAGCAGCGTCAGGACGGCCGGAAAGTAGATAAAGTTTAACGCGAAGGCTAAAAAAATCCCAATCGTCATCATCCAGCCAAAGTCAATGACGGGCCGGATCCCACTCACTACCAGCGAACAAAAGGCCACGATGGTCGTGATGGCTGTATAGAAACACGGTTTAGCCATGGTCTGCATCGTTTGGAACACCACGGTTTTCTCGTCCAGCTCAGGATGTTCTTCAAGTATGATTCGATATCGAACGACAAGATGAATCGTTAATGACATGGTGATAATGAGCAAAAGAGATGTAAAGTTGGACGATATCACTGTGATACGCCAATCAAACCATCCCAGCAGTCCGACCATGGCGATGACGGTAATCAAACAACAGGACATGGGGAGTGCCACCCAACGAAATTTTCTGAAAAAATAGGTCAATGCCACCAGTAAGAAGCAAATGACTCCTAATCCAAACACGACGATATCGTGTTCAATGAAGCTGATCATGTCTGCCGTGATCATCCGGACGCCACCCAAGTGGAGTTGGGCATGATCTCGGTATTGATCCATAATCGACCGTATTCGTCGAATGTCTATCCGCTGCGCTTCAATCACACGTGCGTGATAGTCATTAAACACCCCAGATGCTGTCTGTAACTGATAGGCTTCATCCGTTGTCAGCCCCGTTATCTTTTTCTTTTCTCGGAGCTCGTTACGAGCTTTTAGAAGAGTCTGATACTTTTCATCCCGTTTAAAGTTGACTTGGAGTACGGTCGTACGACCATCAACACTCACAAGATTGTTTCGATAAATCGGGCTTTCCAAAAACTCCTGGCGTGCCAAGTCTCTATCGATCCCGGGCGTTTCAAGCGTATTGGCTTTAGCTCCATCCGACAGTTCAGAAATGGTGATCCTTGGGCTATTCAATAATGGGACATCTAACAGTGTCACGACCGAACGAACGCGTTCTAATTTTGATAATTCGTCTCGCAAAGATTGAATCCTCGTAAGAGTAGCGGTCGCGAATAAGTCTTCGACCGGAGTGTACGTGATGATCAGAAAATCATCGGAACCATATTGTTCGAGCATTAAACGGTAATATTTCAAATCCCCATCATTTTCCAAAACAATCGATTCAGCCGACGCATCCAGTTTGAGATTCGTTGTATGTACGGAAAAGAAACCAACAAGGAGGAGGACTACCAGCAGGGATAATAACGGTTTATCGATAACGAGGTTTTTGTAGAGCTTACTCAACATAGAAGTGATTAACCGAGCCCGCGCAAGTCATAACACTCAGCTCATAATCATCGTGGATCCAAGCGTGATAACCTTAATGGAATTTTCTTGGAGGGCCAGACTCTGCATCCTATAACAGCATGATTACTGGCCAGAACTAATTTGTACACTGAGAAGAATAGAACGTGGTCCGCTCTGCAGAAAATATTGTAGCAGAATGTTTGAGGAAATTGGGAACATCAAAAATAAATGAACAAAGGCCAGAACATGTATACATTAACAACTTACTAATAGACACTGATCGGTCCATGCTTGACTAAGACTTCCTTTCCTTCAATATACGCACGATCAGACCCCCACCAGTACTGAAATCGTTTCCATCCATCACTTTTGGGCATGGGGACTTCTACACGTATCTGCGCATCATCTGTTGCTGCTAGATTTGGCTCCAAAAGAATTAGAGTCAGATTCTTGTTGGCAGAAATATACGCCTTGAATTGACATTCAGGCGGCTCTATTTGAACCGGCTTGTAATCAAATGCTGCGATGGACGAACCGCCATACAGATACGCTGCAAACAAACACGGTATGAGTGTGGAAAACATTGGATTCCCTCCCATGCAGGAAACAAAAACTGTGTTCTCTGCACTTCTTAAGATCTGTTACTCCATCCATCATTTTCTAACGCAACCGCCTTAGTGGATGAAGCTTCTATCTTCCCAATCGTTTTCTCCTTGTCAATAGTGGAAATGCATAAAATGAACCATAATCCATTGTCTTACCTGAACCCCCAGACAGATTGTCCGTTCAAGAACAGATTCCTTTTCTTACATGCTGTGAGAAGACAGGATGTTTGAATTTCCGCAATGACATCGCAATTCTTAAAACCCCTGAAAGAGATGTATCTAATTGGATACAAGTACGTATGGAAACAGATACCGTATGGGGTTTATTGACAGGTGGTCAAATAACAGGCAGTCACCTCGTCGTTTGTTTACTCATAACATATTTCACCCATTCTACTTAGTTGAACAGAGTGTGCGTTCAAGTTGTTTCACAATTGACCATGGTGTTCTAAAAAGGTGTCTCAGATAGAGTCATAGTCATAACCTGTGAGAATTCTTCCTGAAAATTATGTTTCCATTTTGTAGAATTTTACATTACCTTTCTCAATAGTGACGTTATTTCTTCAGGATAGACACCTATACCCACCCTCTCTCACCTCGATAACTCATATTGTCAGGCTTCTCCTATGCCTCGTGGCACATAGGTTGCTCATAAACATGTGTATGAGTGATTTCACACATTATTGGCCAAGTACACAAAAACAGGGAGTCCTCGTCTCTGTATACACGAGAAAGGAGAGCATGATGAGACACAGAAAACACGACAAGATTTTAGTAAAACTGAGTAGCATCGTTTTCGGAATAATAGTGTTCACGGCCACCGCCAATATGCAGTCTGCACGTGCAGGCCCGGATGGATCATATGATCGACATAGTCAATGCGCTTGGGTTACCTCTTCGGGCGCTCGCGCCTTGGATCCCTCTCTGAACGCCTTACCTCCTGAACCAGAAGAAAAATTTCTCGTTAACGAAGATGTCAATATCATCACAGGTTTGTATACGAGATCGTATTCACGACAGCAAAATGGGATCGTCGATTATAAGACGGCCAGGCAAATCGTGATCTCTGAATACAATGAATATTGGAATTCGGTCGTTCAGACCAAGGAGTATCCACTTCTGTATTGGGAAGATAGCGATCGCGACGGAGAATTTGCCATGTGGGTCGATTCGCAAGGCGACGGATCTCCTTGCGACATTGTTCCATATCAACTCTATGACAAAGATCAAAGTGCACAATCAATAGGATTCAAATAACTATGGAGAGAGTTCAAAAATTTCCGGAAGAAGGATCAATCGTTAGCCAGATAAATCTCGGGTATAGGCGAAAAAAGAAATGAAAATTTTTCATTCTGGAGATCTTCGTCTGTTTATCCCTGGAAGCTTCTGCCAAGACATTGATTTCTGACTATCTGTCTTATGGATTGATGCGCCACCCTTTTTCTTGCAGACAAGTCCTCATTTCATCTTGATAACGTGGATTGATGAAAACAAGTAACTGTGAAGGATTGACGCCGCTTTCCCCTTTCAATCCAAGTCCTCTAAGACACTCTGATTCGTCACGACTGAAATCTTCCTCTGTTGCCTCTGGCTTGTACATTTTATAATCAACACTCGCGCAACCGTTATGTAAAAGAATACACAGCCCCACAGAACATACCCCTGTGATGCTGTACCATGATACTTGCCGGATGAAAGTCCTTGTTGGAGCCATCTTTAACAATGCTTTTTCTCGAACAAAATACCTATAGCCCTCTGGTAATAACCAGGTAGTTTGGTCTCACATTCATACCTTGAATGAATCCCCTAATTCTGTGGACAACTCTGTGAGAAAAAGAGAGGAATAGTTCTTAACGGCTATCAGCAAAGCTTCTTCAGCAATTTGCTCAATGATTAGGCATTGTGTCATTACAAATTCTGACCACCAAATCTAGGTCCATATCATTTCTCAGGTACGAACACGTAGTTTTTGATAGCCAAACGCATAAATATTACAGTATATTTAACGCAGCACTTATTTGGCTTTATATTTTTTTCCTTCAACAAGAATATTGACGAGCACAGGGAATGGTCCGTCATACCGAACCTCGGAAAAAACGAGTTCTTATCGTTGACGATGAACCAGCAGTTCGAAGGACAGTGAGAGCAGCCTTAGAATCCGCCGGATATGAATGCGCAGAGTCGGAGAATGGAGCTGCTGGGCTAGCCTGGATAGAAGAAAACCACGCAGATCTCATCATTGTTGATTACCAAATGCCAGTTCTCAGTGGATTACGGTTACTCGAACGAATCCATGGAAATCGTAATGGAAAAGCCACTCCTATCATCATGCTTAGTGGAGTCCTCAACCCAAAAGACAAACAGAAAGCAATGGATCTTGGAGCCTATGCAGTCGTGGACAAACCCTGTAACTTTAGAGAGCTCGTCCATACCGTGGACGAAGCTATCGAATCGTAAATCACTATAGAACCCTCTGCAAAAGTCCGCTGAGATGAAGATCTTGGTCGCTCGGATCATCTGTTGAGGGCGTCGTCTTGCCTAGGATTCTCTTTTGATTCTTCCTTCCTCCCCTTTGTGCGGCTTGTTGGTGCCGCTTATCCGGGGACTCGCCTTGATTAGTCTGCCACGAGCAGGTCGCGCCGGCAAAAGAACACATTCGAGAGGGCACAGAGCCTGGTGAACTGCGCCGCGTTTTTGGCGAGGCCTTTATAACGGAGCTTACGGTGTCCCCACAGATGCTTGATCACCCGGAAGGGATGCTCCACCTTGGCCCGGATGCCTGAATGTCGGCGATTACGTTTCTTTTGGGACGAGGACAGGGGATGCTTCCGGTAGCCGCGGTCCGAGAGTCCGTAATAGAAACCGTCTTGCCGGGCTTGGCGTTTGTCCGCTTGCCGAGTATACGCGCTATCCCCGAACAACGCTTGTTCTTCTCCGTGTTGCAACTCCTCCAGCATCTGGCCGTCATGAACCTTGGCCGTGGTAACCTCTATCGAATGAATAATCGGTTGCCCTTGCGCCTGCACGCCGATATGCCCTTTGGCCCCGAAATGCCACGTGTTATTCTTGCGTGTCGAACTCATCTCGGGGTCCCGTTCCTTGCGAATGTTTTGCTTGCTCACCGGCGCGGCCAACAGAGTCGCGTCCACGATCGTCCCCGCTTTCAGCACCAACCCATGGGTGGCTAAGTGAGCATTCACTGTTGCCAGGATCTGTTGCGACAGGCCATGCTCTTCCAAGAGATGCCGAAACCGGCAAATGCTGCTCTCATCCGGAATCACTCCCCCGAAACAGTCAAACCCTAGGAAGCTCTGGAAACTGAGGCGGTCATAGAGGGCTTCTTCCATCAGGGGATCACTCAAATTGTGCCATAGTTGGAGAAAGTGAATGCGCAACATCACCCCCAACTCATGCGGGGGACGGCCTCCGGTGCTCTTGTAATACGGGTAGATCACCTCCTCCAGTTGTTGCCATGGCACGACCTGGTCCATCTCTTTGAGAAATCGCTCAATCCGTAACTTCTTTGTTTTCATCTGGTACCTCATGGTGGTTTGCATGAGGGCTATTTTACAGGATCCAAGCACTTTTGCAGAGGGTTCTATAGAGAATCCGAATGACAGTGGTTTTCTTGTCGGGATGCCCTTCATGTCTAAAATCAGCCTTAATTTTCTTTCTTCGGTTGTAGCAGTTCCTCGATTCTTTTAACAATGTCCGACACTGCATCTTTCAGCACAACACCCAAATCCTTCATCGATTTCCTGACTTTGTGAATTCTACCTGCAACAGATTTGCCCGCATGTTGTCGGGCTTGAAGAATGGAAGACTCTAACGATTCAAAAACCTGTGCCGCCACTTCTTGCCATGTGGCTCCATTCGTCTATTTTCCAATTTCTCGAAGATGAATATCTGGCAAAGATATCGTCAGCCCTTTCCCCTAAGAATACTCAAAGCCAATTTGACTTGAGTATCTTGAATCTGAAGGTGATCAATTTCCACTGTAGTCCTTCGGGAAGTTTTCTTGACTTCATTTGGTTATACCTTTTTGGTCGAAGAAACATAAGATTCAACTCGTGTCCGTATCCCGTGATATTACTACGAGAGAGATTACCCTTAAAGACTATTTCTGGACTTTCGATCAAAATCTCCTCTAACACACAGGGTGTCAGATAATACTGATGAGAGATCAACTGCCTGAATTGACACTAATCTCAATGCATAGTCCGTTTGAAATCCTTTGGGATTTTCAACAATCTTTTCAAGTGAGTAACCCTCATAACGGAAAGAAGAGTGTCATTCGCTAATCAGATTCCCAAAATTTGTTCTCGACAAACCCCTAAAAAAGATTATATGTTCAAATAAGCGTTAAATCTGTATTTCTTCCTTCAAACATAATCTGGTCTATTGAAGTGACGGCTTAACTGATGAGAAAGGGGGCCGTTTCGAATGTCCCCCTCCTCGTAATTTGATAATGTCCAACAGATTCAATAATTATTGCATAGAGCCATGAAGCCTTCTCTCAACGTTGCCAGTCGAGTGATCTGTCTGACCATTTTGTTCCTTCTCTTCATGTTTGGTCATACCTCCGTTCACGCCGAAGCAACAGCTCCAGATGCACATTGGGGAGCCATTGCCTATCCAGACCAATATCCCGTCTTGCAATTAGGATTTACATTAAACCGTTTTACCGAATTCAATGAAAAAGGCGAGCGATTTAACAAAATTAAAGAAACCATCGGACTCAATCAGATCACATTTAGTTGGACAGAACATTTAAATCGCTTAAAAGGCTGGAGCACAAATCTGACAATCGGAGCAGGACCTACGCGAGATCAACCCTCTCGATATCTTCAAAACGAGATCGTTCATGAGAAGATTTGGGGGTTCCAAAAAGTTCCAGTACGAGAAACACGACGCCAAACAGATTTTATGATTACTGGTTCGCTCAATCGATGGTTCTCATTTGCTTCCCACCACAGGCTTGCGTTTGCGGGCTTAGGGGTGGGATCCGGTAGTTTGTATCATGAGATCTTCGGTCGTTTAGGTATTCGCCGCTGGTCACCGATCGAGACAGTCTATGGAGTGTCCAAAGAAGACCAACCTTGGTGGGTTTCGGCATTCGGACCAATACGATTCTCAGGAATGTACCGGTATTCAAGAATATGGGAGGGCGCTGCATTTCGGGCCCTTGCGCCAGAATCACACATCGCTCAGGGATCGATGAGCTATGGATGGTTTAGAGATGATGGGTTTCCGAGCTTTGAGATTGAAGTGGGCGTAACCATTGACTCCGGTATCTTTTTAGATGTGTTTGGCGATTCGTTAGAAGAACGCTTTTATTCGCTGGCCATCCGCTTCCATCCGTTCACCATTGAAACCTGGAACGACCAACTTAACAGTAAAGACTTTGGACCTACCTACGGTGCGCGCATCATGATTGAGCTCTACACGTTTCTTCCTGACAGCTGGAAATGGCGCTAGCTTGTTGCATCCTAAGCCTCGAACATCCTCCCTCTTGTTGCCTTCAAACGTACTCTCCATCATTCTGTAAAAAACGTGAGAACGCCTTGTCAGACATAACTTGAAGATACACACTCGCCCTAAATTCATTCCGTTCGGTTCTCCATTAGTTTCGAGAAAAGAAATTCCATGAATCATTTGTAGAATTTAATTCTTCCCCCAATCAATAAACCACTGAATTAAAATTATGTGATTCATGGTATTAGGTCCCTTTGTGTTAATCGCCTGATTTTGGTAACCGAAATCCACACTGAGGGAGTCATTCAGTCTCCGATTGACCCCGATAAAGAATCGGTTTTGATCGAATCCACTGTTGGGACCATTCCTAATGGTATTGACATTGACAAACACCTCGTCATAAATCACCAATGCCCAGTGCTTGTTGGGTCCAAACGGGATGTCACTTCGTACCATCTCACGAGCGCGAAGCGCTGTTCCTATGGCATTGCGAATAAATCGTTCCTCAAAACGGGTTCGGCTAAAAATTCTTACTCGTGACAAGGAACGGCGATAGCTCAATTGCTGGTACAACCGGTGTTCATCCCGAAATCGAGGTTCATAATTGGTAACCCACGCATAACCTTGCCAGACGGAAAAAGACGGTGAGACTTGATAGCCAATTGCAGGACGAAGAAGAAGTTGATCAATCTCCGACACATTGTCACCAAACCTCGGATTGACCTCAACCCACCCACGAAAATTACTAGGAAGATGTAATCTATTGTACAAAGGAAACCAAAGTTGCCCATCATGTTCGGTAGCCGCTCGGGCCATTTCTCCAGAAATCCCTCCGATCAAAACAAAAACCAAGAGGGTAGCCCACATTCGAATCAGTGAGGTCATCTTACAGGTTTTCAAGAGGTTTTCCTCCTTCACTGTGGTGAATGTTAGTGAATACTTTCCCATATTGTATGACAACAACGAACATTTCACATCCTATAAAATCATTCATTGAATAAAAATTTTTGTGAGCGATTGTTTTGGTTGTGATAGACTCTTCAACTAAGATTCGCGAGTCGCTTGAACGTACTTTTATTGAAAAATCTCTGTGTCAGAGTGCAAATTGATTGTCATTGTTGGTATCGATTTAGCTGGTTCTCCTCGCCGTCCGACGGGCATATGTACTCTGCGAGGCATGAAAGGAAATACACAAATTGTGTATAGCGATGAGGAAATTTTAAAGGCTGTTGAACAGGCTAACCCCAACATCGTTCCGATTGACGCCCCATTGAGCCTACCTCCAGGACGCAAGACCATCCACGACCGCAAAGGGGGACATCTTCGAGAATGCGATCGCGAACTACAGCGGCGAGGAATCAGATTTTTCCCGATTACGCTTGGCCCAATGCGGATGCTTACGGAACGAGGGTTACGGCTTAAAGAAAAGATCAAAACAATGGGGCATCACGCTGTTGAATGCTATCCTGGCGCAGCACAAGACATATGGGGGTTACCTCGTCAACATCACGACCTCAAAGGTCTGTTGCAAGGGCTCAAGAAGTTTGGTATTCGAGGACTATCAGAGGAAAGCACGAGTGACGAGCTCGATGCCGTCACAGCCGCATTCACTGGACGATGGTTTCTCAAGGGGGATGGAGAAATGCTTGGAGGTGAAGGAGGAATCTTGATACCGAAAGCTCAACCTCTAAAACGGAGGACACGTAAAGGGTGAGTGAATTTGTTGAATACCTTAAAGAAGTCTTCGCGCAATTTGGACCAATTCAAAATCGGAAGATGTTTGGTGGATACGGCATCTATTTTCAAGGAACGATGTTTGGGCTTGTTGCAGATGATACCCTTTACTTGAAGACAGATGGTGAGTTGGTCAAGGAATTTGAAGCGAAGGGGCTAGGACCGTTCGAATATGACAAAGGCGGCAAAGTGGTCAAAATGTCATACCACATGGCCCCTGATGAAATTTTTGATGATCCAGAAGAGGCTATGATATGGGTTAGACCGTCCTATGAGGCAGCACTCCGATCAAAGTCCAAGGTTAAACGAAAGTCAAATAAGAGTAAGTCTGTTAAGTTCTAGCCTCGACACTGATCGCATGCCAATCTCCCAGCCTCTTCCCTTGCCTGATGCCTTCACCATTGATTGCACGTACCATAACTGTATACTCTCCAGGCTTGGGTATGTGCCATTCGTATGTCCATAATCTCCACGCATGAGGTGATAACGGAGCGGTTAATGTTACGGGGTGCCATGTGATACCAATATCAGTACTAATTTCCACGGTTTTTATCCCAGATAATCCACCGTTAGCAATCCCCTGAACCGTATAGGTAGAACTCGTCACTGTTTCGCGATCACCAGGCATATCAATGCGTGCGTGAGGTTTGATCGTGGCATCTTCAGGCCATCCTTCTCGTTGCCAATATCCACGATAGTCATAATCAACAACCTCGAGTCGTGCGAGCCACTTCACATTCTTCACGCCATATAACCCTGGCACGATGACCCGCGCAGGAAACCCATGGTCTGCGGGAAGGGGTACACCATTCATCGTTAAGGCCAACAACACCTCTTCCTCATAAGCACGACTGAGCGGAAAGCTGTCCGAATAGCCATCAGCCCCATGTAACACAAGATCAATCCCCCTCTGATCTACACCAACTTCATGCAAAAGTTTGTGAAGAGGGATTCCCGTCCACTTCGCAGTCCCAATTTGTTCCCCTCCTAATGGATTACCAATGCATTCCAGGGTCGCGACCACCGAGACATGAGGACGAGTAAGCAATTCCTCATAGGTCAACGTAATCGGACGTTTGACCAGGCCATTGATTGCTAGTTTCCATTGGGAAATATGAATCGCTGGAGTGACATCACTAGAAGTCACATAAAACTCTTCATTGGGAGTTAAGGGCAGTGGTTTTTTGCCAGCTTTACCAAACAAACTTCCCATAAGACCGGCCTCAACAAATTGACTTTGCCTCCCAACAAGTAGTCCGGCAGTCACAAGGGACGTGGTGAGGAATGTTCTTCGCGAAACGTTCATGATCTTTCCTGTTTGTTCTCGACTCGCTCTTTGGTATTCATTCTCATCGTCACCAACCGTACACACGCTTCATAATTTCCAAAAAATCTTTCACTACTTTTCCTCGAGCAAGCGTTGAATTGCTTTCTCCGTTGTTTCATAGCTTCCTTCGCCAATCTTTGTGTATTGAATAACTCCTTGCTTATCGATCAAATAGAGCGTCGGCCAGTAGCGATTCTTAAATTTTCGCCAGGTTTTAAAATCATTATCAATCGGCACCGCATAAGCCAACTGCTTTTCGTTGATATAATCTTGAACACGACTCACATCATGTTCATATTGAAATTCTGGCGAGTGAATAGCAATGACGACTAAGCCTTGATCAACGTATTTCTCATGCCAAGCTTTCACATAAGGTTCGATGTTACGACAGTTCCAACACCCGAATGTCCAGAATTCAACCATGACAACTTTGCCTCGAAGATCTGACAAGCGAAGCGGCGCTGAGTTAAGCCACACTGTATTCGTGATCTCAGGTGCTTGGATACCAAGTCCTGCATAGCTAGGTGGAACATTCGTGAACCAGAACAACCCACTGACAAAACTCGCAATCAATACTCTCGTCAATCCAAAGACAAGAAGTTTCATTCCTTTACTCCTCTCGTAATTATTCATTTCTAGAAAAAGACGGCAGATTGTATGCTTGCACGATATCCATCATGAACAGCCTTTCTCATTCATTGCCTATTGTCCCAACAAGTTGGAATTTATTACAGACATAACAGATATAAAGCTTTCTCCATGACTCTTGCGCAATTTCTGGATATACCCTCTCTCGCGACGGGTGTGTGGCAGAAAACGGCTTGGCCCTGTTCAGATAGAAGCATTTCATTTTTTCTCTTTTTCTTTACTAGGCTTGACTTCAGACTCACATATTCGTTCGAGTCCATTTTTTCTAAAGTCACATTCATCTAAATCTCACCCAATTGCCACAATCTGATCAGTGACAAGGTTGCACTCTCTAGACTCGCTATCCCTAAACCTTATGCATGCGCGGACAAGTCATCGCTTCTTATTTGTTAAGAAGCTTACGTAATTTTCATGTCTACAAATCCATCCAAAAAATTATTTTTTTGAAGGGAGATCCCTTACATGCACTGTCGTTCCTTCATGAACATGAGCCCTATATATCGTGGGTTCTCCACATGTTTCAAACAATATGACCACAATTCTTATGCTTCGCACGATGGTATCTAAATTGCTCATATCTTGCCTGAAAGTGCATTGGACGATTCCCTCCTGATTAAGAACGCCAAGAAGAGTACTACCATTTATCCTCGCGAGAATTTTATGAAGAGCTAAGTTCATCCAACACCGATATGTGAAAACTAATGATTTCTAAAGGCTTCGGTACAAAAAACCATTCTATTCTTTTTTTATCCAATCCGCCGTCACTTCAATTAATCCAGGGGGTGTTTGATTCATGCTTTTTCATGATCCTATTTTATCACTCAACACAGACCGGCATGATGTCTCTTTTAATGCAACGACAGATACGGAACGGCCACGAATTCACGGTAAGTTTTTGTATAGAGGCGACACGAAGTTGTGGATTCGAGGGGTTACATATGGGACGTTTCGTCCAAATCTAGAAGGAGACTTATTTCCGAATCCTATTGCGGTGGAACAAGATTTTATTCGAATCTCCTCTCATGGGTTCAATGCCATCCGCACCTACACCCTACCTCCGCGGTGGTTGCTCGATCTCGCTTATCAACACGGCCTCTTGGTACTTGTTGGTCTTTGGTGGGATCAGTTTGTCACGTTTCTTGATGATAAAAAACTCGTGCACTCTATTAAACGACGAGTACGAGAAGCGATACAGCGCTGCGCAGGGCATCCTGCGGTTTTAGCCTATTCCTTAGCCAACGAAATTCCTGCCTCCATTGTACGCTGGTATGCTCAACGCAAAATCGAACGCTTTCTCGAACAACTCAACACTATCGTAAAGTCCGAAGATCCAGAAGGTCTCGTCACGTATGTGAATTATCCCACAACCGAATACTTAAATTTACCTTTTCTCGATTTTATTTGTTTTAACGTGTATCTAGAAGATCAAGAGACCCTCTCTGCGTATTTAGCTCGACTTCAAAACATCGCGGGAGATCGTCCATTAGTCCTCGCTGAAATTGGTTTGGATAGTTTGCGCAATGGTCAGGACAAACAAGCCGAAGTGCTCGATTGGCAGATCCGAACTGTGGGATCGGCCGGCGGGGCTGGGGCCTTCGCGTTTGCCTGGACAGACGAATGGTATTGTGGTGGTCAAGAAATACATGATTGGGATTTTGGATTAACCGACCGTTTAAGAAACCCCAAGCCAGCGCTCACTGCCGTAAAAAAAGCATTTCATGCTTTTCCAGTATGCCCTAAGCCAGAATGGCCGACCATTTCTGTCGTCGTGTGCAGTTACAATGGAGCACGCACGATTCGAGACTGCCTGGAAGCTCTTCAGCGGCTTGAATACCCGAATTATGAGGTGATCGTCGTGAACGATGGATCAACAGACAATACTGAAGCCATCGCGATGGAATACCCTTGTCACCTCATTAGCACCACCAATCAGGGGCTAAGCAATGCCCGAAACACAGGGATGCAGGCCGCTCGTGGTGAAATTGTCACTTATACCGATGACGACGCTTATCCCGACCCACATTGGCTGACATATCTTGCCCATATGTTCCTCACCACGTCTCATGCGGCGATCGGAGGTCCCAATCTGCCGCCCAAAGGAGACGGATGGATAGCAGAATGTGTCGCTCATGCACCCGGTGGCCCCATTCATGTCTTACTTGAAGATCAACTTGCCGAGCATATTCCTGGATGTAATATGGCTTTTCGAAAAAGTCACCTTCAAGCCATTGGTGGATTCGATCCACAATATCGAACGGCCGGTGACGACGTTGATATTTGTTGGCGTCTGCAAGAGCAAGGATGGACGATTGGGTTTCACGCTTCCGCCCAAGTGTGGCATCATCGGCGAAATTACATCCGATCCTACTGGAAGCAACAACGTGGCTATGGTCGAGCCGAAGCGCTCTTAGAAAAAAAATGGCCGCAAAAATACAATGTCGCTGGACATCTGTCTTGGCAAGGACGGCTCTATGGCAAGGGCAGTACGACGGCATGCTCATGGAGGACATCGCGCATTTACCATGGTGTATGGGGAAGCGCTCCTTTCCAACTACTGTACCAAGGAAACCCTTCAACAGCTCGCTCAATTGCACAAATGCCCGAGTGGAACATTGCCATCTGCGTGCTCGCCACACTGTCCGTCCTCGGATATGTCTGGACGCCTCTTCTCATGGCTCTTCCCCTCTTAGTTGGAGCACTTGGCGTTAGCGCGTTCTTAGCTCTACAACAAGCGTATCGATGTGTGTTCGAAGTACCGAGCAGCCCGCTTCTTCGAATTCGATCGAAACTGGTCACGGCCGCATTGCATCTCATCCAACCAATTGCCAGGCTGACAGGACGCTTCTCCTCGGGCTTAACTCCATGGCGAACAAGTCTTTCAAATACCTTGCTCCTTCCTTCAATTCGCACATTTACGGCATGGAGCGACCTGTGGCAGGCCCCAACAGATCGATTGGAAACGATCGAAAACACGATTCAAGAGAAGAGAATGGCTGTGTGCCGGGGAGGCAACTTTGACCGATGGGATTTGCATATCAAACCCGGAATACTTGGCGGGAGTCGGATTCGGATGGTGATTGAGGAACATGGACAAGGCAAGCAACTTATTCATTGCCGCGCATGGCCGACCTACTCGAAAATCGCTCTTTCATGTGTCGTGGCACTTGGACTATTCGGCGCGTGGGCATTTTTAGATCATGCATGGATCCTTGGCATCTTGCTAATCGCCTCTTCTCTTTTTCTCCTGTTAAGGATCGTACAAGAGTACTCCTCCGCTGCGATTGCGGCTAAGGAAGGATTGATGGCCAGTATTGCGTGTAAGGCTGTAGATGAACGAATCGTTCAAGAGAAACAAGAGAAAGATGAACCTTTGTTTTCTGAGCCGGCAGTCGCTATAGACTAGTTCCACGCTTTGTGTTCGATGTCTGTTGTTGTTCTAGAAGGCATGCACACAATTGAGGTGCAAAACTATGTAACTCTTCACGATTGACGAGAATTTATGAAACGAACCGATGCGTCAGACATCATTCAACAACTCAGCACTTGGAAACTTTCGATCTGGCTTCTTCGTGTCTGTGGAGGACAAGAAGGAATCAAAATCGTCCTTGGAGTGTTGGTACTCCTGAGTGGCTCAGTCTTTGCGCTCCTTCAGCCATGGCCATTGAAACTCGTCGTCGATACGGTGCTAGGCAACCATGATGTCCCTGTCGTGCTTAGGGACTTCACAACCTTCATTTCAGAACTAACTCCATCCGCTCTTTTCGACCAAAAAATTCTACTGTTACTTATCCTCTGTGTCGGAATCCTGCTCATCCAATTCTTCATGGGTGCCCTGACTGTCCTGAGCACGTATATTCTCGTGGCCATAGGTCTTCGCATGGTCTTCAAACTCCGATGTCGCCTTTTTAACCATCTTCAGAGATTATCGCTCGCTTTCCATGACACCACGACGGTTGGTGACTCTCTGTATCGAGTGACTTGGGACACTTACTGCGTTCAAGCGCTATTTAATAGCGGCCTCATCCCAGCATTAACAGCTTCCTTCACCCTCTTGGGAATTGCGGGGATCATGCTGTTTGTTGATTGGTTACTGACCCTCGTCGCTTTGGCCATTGGGATCCCGCTTTTGATTCTAATCCAAAAACTGGACCAACCCATGCGAGACGGGTCTCTTCGCGCAGCGCAGCGTGACAGTGACATCAGCACGCGAGTCCAGGAAACGTTGTCATCTATACGTGCCGTTCAAGCATTCGGACGAGAAGCTGATGAGAGCCAACGATTCGGCCGTCACGCAGATGCAAGTCTTCGAGCCAAGTTACGCTTGACGGTCTTACAGAGTGGATCACAAGCTATCGTCGGGTTACTCCTTGCCGTCGGTACGGCTGCAGTAATGGGTATCGGGGCATGGCGAGTTCTTCAAGGTGTACTGAGCGTTGGCGACATCGTACTACTGGTTTCTTATTTAGCCATGTTGTACAAACCACTCGAAACATTGGCTTACACTGCCGCAACCGTTCAGAGTGCTGCAGCGGGTGCCGGGAGAGTCTTTAGTATTCTTGAGCAAACTCCAGAAGTCGCGGACCAGGCTGAAGCCGTTCCTCTTTCTGGAAAAACAGCCGGCCCTATTATCTTTGATCATGTGAGCTTTGCCTACCAAACAGGAAAACAGGTCCTAAGAGATATTTGCTTGAGAATTCCAGCAGGGCAGACCGTGGCACTCGTCGGCCATTCTGGTGCGGGCAAGACCACTCTGGTTAATCTTGTCATGCGCTTTTACGATCCGACAGAAGGCCATCTTCGGCTCAATGCTCACAACCTTCGAAGCCTCACGCTTGAGTCTTTACGCCAAAACATCGCCCTAGTCCTACAGGAACCCGTTTTATTCTGCTCAACCGTACGTGAAAATATTGCATACGGACGCCCTGAAGCTCGTAATGACGAAATTGAAGCCGCTGCGCAAGCGGCAGGCGCTCATGATTTTATTCAATCGCTTCCGAATGGTTATGAAACTCAAATCGGAGAGCGAGGCGTCACCTTATCAGGTGGACAACGACAACGTCTCTCGATTGCGCGTGCGTTCTTGAAAGATGCTCCCATCTTGATCTTAGATGAACCAACGAGTGCGTTAGATTCGACAACTGAACAACAGATACTTACCGCTCTTCAGCGGCTCATGAAAGATCGAACAACATTGGTCATCGCTCATCGGTTATCAACCGTTCGCGATGCGAACCAAATCGTGGTCCTTCGAGAAGGCAAAATCGTCGAACGTGGGACACACTCCCAACTCGTGAATTTAGAGGGACATTATGCACGACTCTACTGCACGCAGGTTGGGGTTGAGTCTTCCGTCACCAGCGAAGTTCAAACCTAATTCGACACGTTTGACATGTCTATCGCGGGAAGTGGTTTTCCTTACTGCAAGACAATGACAACTCATCACTTACACCATGGCTCATGTCTGTAATCTTGAATTCTGACCAACCACTTAGCAAATCTGGGATGCTGACTCAATCCATGTCCTGTTCATCAGTTCAACCGCCCACGACCGAATCTCTTACGCGTGGCCTGACTGTCATGTTGTGCGATAGCTTACAGAAGGATGGAGAGGTCGCAATCCTTGACCGAGAACCCAATGTGTATGCAAGTACATTTCCGAGCGAAACAGTGACATGCGACTTTTCCGATAAGAGGGGCATTCAGCTTTTTTGTAAATATGGAACCAGTTATGTGAGCGTGATTTCCGGTCATCGGCGAGGAGTCCCGTATGAGGTCGAAATCTACTCAAAAGTCTTAAGCATGCGAAAAGGATCGACCTCAAGTTTCTATGGCTCGTATACAGACGAGACCACAGGTATCACATGGCTAGTGACAGAGTATTGTCAAAAGAGTGTTCGCCTGGATCTCATCCCTCAAGCAGATGCACCACAGTCCATGGAAGCAGCGGCTCGGTGGTTGGGAAAATTTCATGCCGAAAATGAAGTGGTCGCATCAAACTCACCGACGTCATTCCTTAACATCTATGACGTTGATCATCTCTTGCTTTGGAAATCCAAGCTCATGCTCATTCAAGAGCATTTCAAGCAAACCTTTCCATGGCTGACTGACCTTTTTGAACACTTCGTAGCCTTTCTGATCTCCTTCATGCCTAGCACGCCGACGGTCGTTCATGGGGAATTTTACCCCAGCAACATTTTGAACCACGATGGACAGGTAAAAGTCGTAGACTGGGAGTCAGCAGGAACCGGCACTGGCGAAATGGACTTGGTGGCCTTAACACAAGCCTGGCCTGAACATATCGTCCATCGATGTGAATCGGTCTATCAAGAAGCTCGTTGGCCTCATGATCAACCCGCTCACTTCGATAAGATACTGATCGCCGCACGGCTCTACTTTCATTTTAAGCAACTTTTTTATTGGATAGAATTTCAACCGGATCGGCCAATTCGAGAAACTTGGCTGTTCCAGGAACTTCATGTTGCTGGCCAACGGCTAGGCCTGCTCTCATAGAGAACTTGCTCATGAGCTCACGACTTCGCATTATTGTCGCCGGCCTTGTCGGCCTCTATCCCATAGGAGGCGTGGCCTGGGATTATTTGCAGTACGTCATCGGTCTGTCACGATTAGGACACGATGTGTTTTATTTTGAAGATTCGTCGTGCTGGCCCTATCACCCTGTCAAAAAAACCAATGTGCCAGATGCGCATTATTCAACAGGATTTATCAACACATTTTTTCAGAACTATGCTCCCCATCTTCAAGATCAATGGCATTATCGGCACTTGGATAAAGAAATTTTTGGAATGAGCTCGAAAGCGTTTGAGGACGTCGCGAGAACCGCTGACCTTTTTTTGAACGTCAGTGGTGCGTGCACGATTCCTGATGACCTCTCGCCACAGTGCATAACAATATTTCTTGATACGGATCCCGGGTACAATCAAATCGTCATGAGTGAACGACCAAAATGGTCAGAGAACGTCCACCACTGGTGTAAAGCCGTCACTGCGCATGATAAGCATTTTACATTGGCTGAAAATATCCACGCGGATAATTGTCTTATTCCAAAGATGGGCATCCAGTGGGAAACGACTCGTGTGCCAATTGTCCTAGATTTGTGGGGTCATGTTTTCAAAAAATCATCTCCTGAGCCAGTGTCCTGGAGCACGGTCATGACATGGAACCCATTTAAGGGAAAGCTGATGTATAAAGGCGTTGAATACCAGGGAAAGGGGGCAGAGTTCGAAAAGGTCTTTGAGCTCCCTCAACAAACGGGCTTGCCATTTACTGTGGCCGTCGGGGGTGGAAATGCCCCGATGAAGCGTTTGATCGATCACGGATGGCACGTGATCGAAGGAGAAGACGTCAGTCTGACTCCAGACGATTACCAGGAATTCATCGCAGGCTCCCCTGGTGAATTTACTCCTGCGAAGCACGTCTACGTAGCCATGCGCAGCGGGTGGTTCAGCAGTCGAAGTGCCTGCTATCTGGCTGCTGGCAGACCAGTGGTCACTCAAGACACGACGTTTTCATCAGACTTACCTGTCGGTAAGGGGCTTTTGTCTTATACAAATCATGAAGAAGCCGTAGTAGCCATACGTGAAGTCAATGAGAATTACCCGCAACACGCGAAGGCCGCTCGAGTAATCGCAGAGGAACACTTCGATTCAGACAAAGTCCTCAATCATCTCGTGAAGAATGCCTATCGTCGAACTGATTTAGGCAATCACGTGAATTAATCTCTTTAACCATCTTCACTCACAGCGAGTGCGAGTGATGGATAATTTGCCCAGTGTGATCAATGGAGGAAAGCAATGTTGCAGCTGCTACCTGATCAAGTCAAAGAATTGTGGCATCGTGTAGATCAACAGAACTTGAGCTCAAAAGATTGCTACATTGAGCAAGAACGGTTGATAGACATGTACCGAAAGAAATGGAACAACGCTTTATGCCTGGAAAACTATTCAAATGTTCAAGAGAGCATTCTTCAGGAGCTTGGACAATACATGAAAGACGAAGACATAGCGGAAATTCGGAGCCGATGCCAACTAGCCGTTCCAACCCTCAAAAACGAATGGCACCGCAAAGTCAGCACGGGCGATCGAAAGTCTGTCGAGCAGTACTATGACGAGAGTCACATGACCATCTACGAATTAATGTGGTGGCATACGTTAGCTGAAGATTCTTCTCCCCTCGCGTATGTCACCGCGTTGGAGTTCGCCAGACAACAGGGTTGCCGTCACTACTTAGACTTTGGTGCAGGGGTAGGCTCCGGGGGTATTCTTTTCGCTCGCGCGGGGATTGAAGCGACATTGGCGGATATTAGCACACCCCTGCAACGGTTCAGCCAGTGGCGTCTTGAGGCGCGAAAACTGCCTGCCCACTTCATCGATCTCAAAGTGAAAACGCTACCAAGCAGAGCTTTCGATATGATAACGGCGTTGGACGTTTTTGAACATTTGGTTGATCCTGTAGAAACAGTTGAGCGACTTTCAGAGGCCTTGCAACCTGGCGGATTCTTTTTTGCTCGTCTGGCTTCAGAAATTGATGAAGATAGGCCACAACACATTGTTCAAGATTTCGAGCCAACGTTCAAACGTTTACAGAAGCTGGGCTTTATTCAGGTTTGGGAAGATGATTGGCTCTGGGGACATGTCGTCTTCCAAAAATCTTGAGCTTTTCGGCAGATAGATACATGCACTAGACAAGTAGACTCTTTCAACTGACTTCTCGCGCTTTTCATGACTCATTATAGCGAATCCAATTACGTTCCGGTTAGAGCCGATTCGGTACTCTGCCTGAGTTTGCTCAACCAAACGACTTAAGTCCTATACCGTGTATCTGTTGGATATGGCTACCTGAATACAATTGCGACATTACCATTCGTGAGAAATGGCCTCACAAATGAGAACGACCTCATGCAACCTGCAAACACCAAATCTTCTATTCAGTATAGGCAACAGCTCGACTCGCTACGTGCCTTTGCTGTCCTCGCTGTCCTGATTCATCATTTTTACCCGGAGAGCGAGGCCTTCGGATTGGGGTATTACGGAGTACGACTGTTCTTTGTATTGAGTGGTTTTCTGATTACTGGTCTACTACTTGATTCGCGAAACTACATTGAACGAACAGAACAAGGATATGCATTAACGTTTCGGCAATTTTACCTTCGACGCACACTAAGAATCGTGCCGGTATATTATTTAGCGCTCGCACTGGCATTGTTGCTCGGGAATACGGATGTTTCATCAGGGGCTTGGTGGTATGCCACATACACCTCCAATTTTTTCTTTATCGATATCGATTTTTATCCGTTGACGACGGCACACCTCTGGTCATTGGCTGTCGAGGCTCAATTTTATCTCATATGGCCTTTTATTGTTCTCTTAGTTAAGAGACAACACCTTCTTCCATCAATTATTGTTCTTATTCTCGTCGGACCGATTTATCGGTTTTTCGCGATTCTCGGCTCATATGGGTTCGTTGAATTCTATACGTACACACTGTCCTCTCTTGATAGCCTGGGCTGGGGGGGCCTTCTAGCTTGGATGCATCACAACACAATCGAAGCCCCATGGTTTCGGAGAGTAGGTCTCGGGCTTTTTCTCCTCATCCCTATCCTCTCGCCCATCTTTATGGAGGACACATACTTTTATGTCATTGACAATACCTTTCTCTCGATCGCCTTTCTCTGGTTGATCGCGGGTGCGACTAAAGGGTTCAGAGGGTTTGTCGGGAAAATCATGAATTCGAACACTCTCATTTACCTCGGAAAAATAAGTTACGGCATGTACGTGTATCACCTCTTTGTACCTTGGGGACTCTACGAAGTTTGGGGACTGCCTCAGCCGGAAAATGAAGTCTGGAATTTCATGTTGTTGATGGGTGCGACGGTCAGTCTTGCCTCACTATCATGGCGTGTATTTGAAAAGCCCATACACGATCTCAAAAGATACATTCCCAATCCATCGTTGCCCCCCAACATACACCATGGTTTAACACCTGCCTCTTAGGTAACACCGGAATATCAGACAAGAGCCGTAGGTCGTCAATTCGTGTTCACGGCTGTCTATCGCTCATAACATCATGCTCTAAGGACTAATTCTTTCAATTGTTACAGATGCTCTGACCTCAAGGTTGAAACTATGGTACACGACATTCTATAAAGAGTATCATGAGGTCTGAGTTGTCCCTTCGCACGTTTTATCAATTTTACGAGAGCGATCGTTGATTTCATGATTCCCCTTTTTACTATTCTTCGCTTCATGTTGCATCCCACAATTCCGTCTGTCCTCTGTATCCCGGGCATCGTATTCGCGTGGGTCCTTGTTCCCTCAATAGTTTATCCCATCGAATTGAAGAAACCATGCAAGACGTTCGACTGGGATACACTCCCAACCAATCAGTGGACTAAGTTGTCAACTTGTCGGGAAGCAGCCCCAAAAGTGTTTCATGGCGCATCCGCGCTCGCCAGCAACAGGAGAACGGTCTTTTTCTTTGGGGCTGATACTCACGATAAAGATTATGACAATAGTGTATATCGCCTGAGTTTAGAAAACTTACAGTGGAGCAAAGACTATAAAGCTGACGCTCTTGATACCTATAGAGTGACGCCTGAAGGCTATGCAGTCACAACTTCTAAGCGCCCATGGGCCATGCATACGTTTGACGGATGGGATTATGATCCTAGCCGTGGAACTCTAGTACTTGTCGGAACTCCAAAACATGCGACGAAAGCTATTCAACTGCTAAAAGACCAGGGAAAAATGACGCGAGGCATCAAACCCGCTACCTGGCATTACGACCCTGATCGACGTTCCTGGCAGTTGATCCACACGCAAACACCAAACTTATTTGCTGGAGGATTTGCATGGGATCCATTGGGCAAACGCTTTATTGGTCACAACGGTCATCAAACCTTCCATTATGACCCTCAGCATCAAGAGTGGGTGACCTACCTGGCATCATCCGTACCCGGCTATCATCTTCGATTAGTCTATGACACATTTGCGCACGCCTTCTTGTCATTGGGAAATAACCACAACCATAACGAGTTATGGAGTTACAGATCACAATCAGTGTCATGGAAACGAGTCATCGTCGCGCAGCCACCCCTACCGGCCAGCGGGGCCGCCATCGCGTACGATACCCACCGTCACGTCCTGTTATACGTGGCAAACGATTCAGCCACTCCCTACGAGAACCCAACTGGCCGCAGTGTGACATTTCTTTACATAAGCCAAACGCATCAATGGCTGAAACTTCCTGTAAAGAGTCCACCGTTGTTTGGGATGAACTATCTCACGCAGTATGATCCGATCTCTGATGTGTTCCTGCACTTTGAAAAGTCCAGTGCCTCTTATAACCTTCTATCCGTGTGGGCGTTTCGGTATCGTCCATAAGGCCAATACGTCGTACCTAATCTCACAATTCCCATCCCAACTAAGTGTCCTGTTCTTCCACCATACGGACGTTGTATTTAATTCCATACACCTAAAATTTCAAGAGTACTCAATCATAATAGATTGAATTCTCGAAGATTATTTCTAATTCATTCTCCAGATCTGTTTTACATCCCTTCCAAAGATTTTTTTGGTATCAAGGCAACTACTTTTCTACATTATGTTTAAATTATTGATTTGCCTGTTGTTTCCACCAAATATTCAAATTTTTTCTGAATATCGCGTCGAGTTCTTTTACTTAGCTTCGGTGACAAATTGGATAAGTGAGAACAAATATTGTTCATCGATCTAATGAAAAACACCATCTTTTCAATTTGTTAACAAAAACCTCTCCGAGTTGCATTTTCTATGGAACATTCTTTGCGTCTTTTTTTAGGACATGAATCGAGCCGCATTTCATCATTCCTAAAGCTTTCATGGGAGGAGGTGCCATCATGGCCAAAGTTGCCTCTATCGTTGTTGCATGTCTCCTGTTCTTTCCGTCCTTGAGCGGCGCTGTACTACTTCAAATAATTACAGACACTGGAAATACCCCTGCCGACATCGACGGTGCGGTGACAGCTTTTCAAGCGGCATTAGGTGATCCGAATAATGGCAATGCCCCGGGACCTATTGCCAATGGTCGTCGACAAATCAATTGGGATGCTGGGGTTGTTCCATTTGATATGCCTGGTGATTTCTTTAATACCACTGTTCCTCGGGGCGCTGAGTTCAGCACCCCAGGCTCGGGATTTCGGGTCAGTAATCCAGATGTTGCAGATCCGACTGCACCAGTGGGAGGGGACAACGAATTCAGCAGCATCAATCCTACATACCCAGATCAATTCATCCCGTTCAGTGATCCAAGACTGTTTACACCATTCGGTAGTAATATTGTCGATGTCAATTTCTTTGTGCCCGGAACAGATACTCCCGCTACGGTTACCGGGTTCGGAGCAATCTTCACTGACATTGATCTGGACGACAGCACCAAAATCGACATATTCGACATAAAAGGGAACAACATCTATTCCAGTCCCATTGTCGCTCCCTCTCCACAAGGTCTAACCTTTCGAGGAGCGATCTTTGACAATCCTGAAATATTTCGAGTGAGCATCACCAGCGGGAATACCGCTATCGGACCCGATGATGACCCAGCCAATGGTGTGGATGTCGTGGTGATTGACGACTTACTCTATGGTGAACCTCAAGCCGTCATTCCAGAGCCCAGTTCTGTCATCCTTTTAGGGTCCGGACTATTTGGATTGGGAGTTTGGCGGTGGAAGACTCGAAGAAAAGTCTAGTCCGCTTCACAGAATCGTTCAATCCGTAATGGGTGTTAGAGAGCCTCGCATACTGATAATGCGAGGCTCTTTTTTTTAGACTGGCCTCATGAAAAACTTCCACATTTGGGAGAGCACAGATTGAGGTTATCCTGAAATGGTATTCCCGCTAGCAACCCGTTATTCATTGTATTTTTTGCTCTACGGAAACACTCCCGACACGACATTCCTCATTCATTCTATTGATTTTGCTTGTTTTTTATGGAACGATCTCTGTTAACCGTCACGCTCTAATCTCTACTGTTGTTTCTGTCTAAGCCCCCTCAAATTATTTTCCCTAGAATAGTAGCGCTGTGATATCGGTTCACCAAATCATGTTGATTACGATATCGTCAAGTCTCTTATATGTGGCGCCTACCGCTGCTGTGCCAATGAGCACGGAGTCAAATGAAGCTGAACTCCTTACGACTGCTCCCCCCACAATTTCTGAAAATCTCTCGGAGCTCTCGCTATCAGCACCGTCGGTACAGGTGAGTTCTCCAAAAGGGTTTGCTCCAGCACTACCCGCAACAGACTCATATTCAGGTATGTTCAGCTCCTTGCTGTCTTCACTCGCGTATGAAATTCGGTTTACGTCTCTCGGTCGGTTTTACACATCAATCCCATATGCGCTCAACACCAAAAACTTCGCACTTTTTTCTTTTCACCTACTTCCCCACCCTGAAAAAATTCAATCTTCAGCACTTTTGACGAACAACATCTTCATGACTCCGAACAAAGACCAACCGCCTGGCGAATCACAAGACTCGACGATCCTGGGTCCGTCAACCTGGTTTGCCGTCGCGTCCTTGTGTCTAATAGGAATCGTCGCTCTGGCCATGTGGCGAAAAAAGAAGAACCTCACCCTCCACTTCTGAAATACCTGCTTTCTTCTCTCCGACGTCTTTTCCGGCTTAGGAAAATCTCTCTTCAGCCGACATATTCTCTATAGAGAAACGATATCTGCTTTATCAAAAGTTCTCAGAATGGCAAATTCCTACGATCAGGTAATCGAACATTATTAGGCATGGCCTCTCTCTCTTCAGTCTCACCGCTTCCGTATATCTCACCACTTCTCCGTCTTCGCTCAGCCTATTTTCGATGTTGGTATGAGATTTCTCGAGGACTCACATGGGTTCGCCGTGAATATCGCGAAGAGCCGGCACGAACCCTGCCTCAATCGCTTACAGATCATCAACGACATCGAATAGATGCATTACAAGTGAAGTACGGTGTGCAGTTTGAAAATCAGTACCACAGCTCAACAGCATTAGAAAATTATGAGTATCTTGACCTGCTCGATCGCACTAAGGAGTTACTCAATTGGCAACCCGAACTTGGCAAAGAACTCGTGGATGTGGGATCACTCAATTTTTATTATGCCCCAGCTCTTCAGGTCTTTTTTCATCCCAAGCAACTGGAAGGCGTTGAACTAGAGGGATATCGAGTCTATACCAATTTCTACAGTCGCTTTGATTACGCGCAGTATTACATCCGGGCCTTCCCGAATACGTCTTATACCGTGATAGACTTTTGCAACTATACTAATTTAACTGACGGGATTACCTGCTTTTATCCCTTTGTCATACCTGAACCCTTGGTTGCCTGGCGATTACCACTTAAAGTCTTTCAACCGCAACGCATGTTTGAACAGATAGCACGAAGTCTCAGACCACAAGGCTTCGTCTTGATGATGAACCATGGAGAGGATGAGGCCTACTGGGCGAACGAATATGCTCAACGCAGCGGCTTGTTGCGACAGAACCAGCCTCAGTCCATTTCGCCACTTTTCCCCCGAGCTGAAATCCCTATCGTCAGTCTTTGGTGGAAATCCTGATCTTTCTTGACAAACACCGAAAGACGGTTCTACCGTCTCTCCATGATTCCCGTCGCTCAACATCCCCAGAAATCCGACTCTGCTCAATCGATTTCGACCTGGACAGGACAGGCTCGCGAGCAGGCTGTTCAACGCATGTTCACAGCCATTGCTCGTTTCTATGACATCAATAATTCTCTTCTCAGTTTTGGCCTTCACCATCATTGGAAAAAACGCGTGATGCGGAATGTGGAGAACAAGGGCGGACGCGCGTTGGATCTGGGTGCAGGGACCGGAGATCTCGCCATTCTCCTCGACCAACGATTGGGACAGACAGGACATGTTGTGGCCGCTGACCTGAACGAGGCGATGCTGCGAGTCGGCCTCAAGAAAATCCAACACAAGGGGTTAGCCGAACGAATCTCTTGCTTTCAAATGAACGCTGAACATCTGACCTTTGAAAATCATACGTTCCATACCGTCACGGCAGGATTCTGCATTCGAAATGTCGGCGATCACATGAGAGCGTTCAAGGAAATTTATCGCGTGTTGGAACCAGGAGGTCGGTTTATCTGTCTCGAGTTTTCACGACCGACCACTGCCCCGCTTCGAAAACTGTATGATGTCTATTCGTTTCGACTCTTGCCCTGGGTGGGGACAGTCGTCGCTCGTGACGGAACCGGCGTGTATGAATATCTTCCCGCTTCTATTCGAACATTTCCTGATCAGGAACGACTCCGTGAACTCTTGCTGAAAGCTGGGTTTCAACGAGTCGACTATCAAAACCTCAGTGGCGGCATCGTTGCCATTCACACCGCTGTGAAATAAATTCATGAATTCCATCCTCTACGTCTTTCTACCGTGTAAAAAAGTCTACCCAACTGGGATTACCTATCTCGCCGATTTCATCCACCGTCGCCGGCCAGACGTGCGACAGCAGATTCTGGACCTATCGTTATATCCTCTGGAAAAGCGGCAGCAAGCCTTGCGTGATGTCACCACATCGTTTCAGCCTGAATTGGTCTGTTTCTCCTGGCGAGATATTCAAATTTTTTCTCCACATGAAGGAGACGCGTCACTCGAACATGCCTTTAACTTTTACTACGCCAGCAATCCATTGAAACGTATTGCCGCTTCATTCCAAGGAATGCGAAATCTTTACCGTTATTACATGGATATCCGGAGCAATTTGTCATATCCATGGCTTATTCATAAACAATTTCCATCTCTACGAATGATGATTGGCGGTGGAGCGTTTACGGCTTTTGCAGACCAACTCATCGAAAAACTTCCTGAGGGAATTATTGGCATACTCGGTGAAGGAGAAGATGCCATTCTGAAAGTCCTCAATGGTGAGTCTCTGAGTGAAGAACGATTTATCGTCAAAGAACACGGTTCCGTCAAAAAAGGGACCAAGAATACTCCAGCGCTACTCGATTCATTGACCGTTGATATCCCCTATCTCACTTCGATCTTTCCGCAGTACAAAGAATATATCGGCGAATCAATCGGCGTGCAGAGCAAACGCGGCTGCCCTTACGATTGTGCGTTTTGTCTGTATCCTTATATCGAAGGCAAGCGGGTACGCTATCGACCGGCAGAAAACGTGGTCAAGGATATTGCTCAGTACTATCATCAATGGGGCGCCCGAAGGTTTTGGTTTACTGATGCACAGTTCATCACGGGAAAAGATGCTTACCCTCAATGCACGGAAATTTTGGAGAGAATTATTGAGCAACAATTAGAGATAGAATGGTCTGGCTACGTACGGACATCTCTTATCAACTCGCCCCTTGCGAAGCTCATGGTGAAATCGGGAGTGGGCGACTTAGAAGTCGCGATTACGGCAGGCTCGCAAAAGGTCCTCAATAGTCTCCACATGGGATTCAAATTGGAACATCTCTACGATGGGTGCCGATACCTACAAGAGGCTGGATTTAAGGGAAGAGTCATACTCAACTATTCGCTCAACTCCCCGGAGGAAACTGAAGAAACCCTGCTGCAGAGCATTGAATCCTATAAAATTGTGGCCTCAATCCTGGGAGAAGACCGGGTGTTCCCCTTGATGTTCTTCTTGGGTGTGCAGCCCAATACGGACCTCGAGGAACGCCTACTCTCGGATGGATATTTGTCTGCTGGCTATAATCCCCTGAGCCTCACACCATGGAACATCAAAAAACTTCTCTACAATCCTGCCCCGCTCAATAAACTCATCGCCAAAGCCTGTCTGACGGCCTGGAATCGAAAACATGGCTCCCGTGACCCACGAGCCTGGTCTGGAAGTCTTAGCCAAAGTGCCACGCAAGAGCAAGGCCATACCTATGCCGATTCCAGCCTGTCCAAAGGATTTGAGACCAATTCGGGCAGGGACGCTCTCCTAACACTTGAAGAAATTCTCCAGTCGCGAAAGTCGAAGATATCTTCACAAAATTCTCAGACAGCGATCACTCCATCATCATGAGGTCACGTCACTTGTAGGGTTCGAGCATAGCCCACCGAACGCATCGACTGTCACATTACTTCGACTTCTTCACTTCCCACAATTGGAATATTCGTTGACTAAGTCGACGATTTACATGATAATCGATATATGAGTCAACGATTTTCTACGTATACACGAAAGCTCCAAATCACCTTTACCCCTAACCCGATCAAGAAGTCAGCGGCCTGTTTCTTGTGGGGACCGCGACAAACGGGAAAAACAACATACATCCAGCAACATTTTCCCCGAGCTGCCTACTATGATCTACTTGATTCTGATCAAACGGCGGCCTTCACCATCCGTCCGAAACTACTGCGAGAAGAAGTCGCGGCACGGAAAGAACGAATCGTTATTATTGATGAAATACAAAAAGTCCCGACACTGATCGATGAAGTGCATTGGCTTCTTGAGCATACCAATAAACAGTTTATCCTGTGCGGATCGAGCGCAAGAAAGTTGCGTCGAGGCGGTAAAAATTTACTTGGAGGACGAGCCACGGCGTACTCCCTTTTCCCACTCACTTCATCAGAAGTTCCCAATCTCAACCTCGAAAAAATGCTCAACCACGGTGGCCTTCCCAGCCACTATCTCTCCCCCCATCCCGGGCCCTTACTCAAAGCCTATGTCAATACCTATGTCAAAGAGGAAATCGTCGACGAGTCTCTGACGAGAAACATCCCGGCCTTTTCCAGGTTTTTGGAGGTCGCGGCATTGACGCATGGCCAACAACTCAACTATGCCAACATCGCACGAGAGTGTGGCGTGTCAGCGAGTACAGTTCGAAGCTACTACACCATCCTGACTGACACCTTACTAGGCTTTGAGCTTCCACCATGGAGAAAACGAAAAAAACGACGATTGGTCGACACAAGCAAATACTTTTTCTTTGATATCGGTGTGGCTAACTATCTCTCGCCAGAAGTGCAAGAGATCGTTCCCGGAAGCAATCTCTATGGTCGAAGTTTTGAACATTTTTTGATCAATGAAATCCGGGCCTATCAGGCTTACCACTACATTGATCGTCAGCTGGCCTATTGGAGAACGAGTACAGGGTTTGAAGTCGATTTGATCATGGGAAATATGAATACAGCTCTGGAATTCAAAGCCAGCACACAGATCTCGGATCTATGGTTGAGAGGGCTACGAGCTCTAGGGGAAGAACATGCTCCACAAGAACGCATCGTTGTCAGCCTCGTGGATAAGCCATTGAAAACAGAGGATGGTATTCAGATTCTTCCCTGGAAAAATTTTTGCCGGAAATTATGGCAAGGATCTTATCACCAGTAAAATGGGCATCACCAGTTAAAAACGTACGGTTCGTCATCGCATGCATCTTGAAAAACATGATGGACGAGAAACCGAAAGCCCTGTACGATCTTACCGATGATGGAATGAATGCCGAGATAGCACATGCTGAGCAATATGGTTTACCAACGAGGAGCTGCACCGCCATTTCCTCACCAAGTCGGAAAAAGGGTAAAAGGAAAAAGAGAAGAGGGTAGGAAGAACTTGTCGACGCCCTTTGAGATTCCATGACTCACACTAGTCCCAACACAATGATTTTCATATGCCCTACTGTTCGATGGATCGCAGGTCGACAAGCCGGGTCAGACGAAAGCCGACACCGTCTTCATAAGACCCTGTCATATGACAGGCAAGCATGAGCCCATTAACCTTCATCTTAGAGTTTATGCATACCTGTAAACCTATCCACTCTTGGTAAAAACAAAACGAAATACCTGAATCACTTTCCTTCAATAAATTGATTCAAATCTTTATTAGCAGTTGCGTTCGCGGTACAAAATCCTTATCGTATCGTTCTTTTGTTTTCCCAGGATCCAGAGAGTAAAAAGTTAGCGCCTGACATGTCCCCACTACCTGCTCCCTGGACATCAACGCTTCGCCCTTGGCAGGAAGACGCCTTTCAATCCATATCGCATCAAACTTCACCAAACTTTCTCGCGGTTGCCACACCAGGAGCAGGAAAAACGCGATTGGCCCTTCGTGTTATCCATGACGCGCTCACAAGCAAAAGAGCAGACCGTGTCGTCGTGGTTTGCCCCACGACTCACTTACGCGAGCAATGGGCTAAAGCGGCACATCTCGAAGGACTTCATCTCGACCCCACATCTTCGAACCAACAGTCAAGAGAAGCGATAGACTTTCACGGCATCGTCACAACCTATCAACAAGTCTGCCTCGAGCCTAAACGGCATCGTGCTCAATCCACTCGAGCCAAAACGCTTGTTGTCTTTGATGAGATTCATCACGCCGGCGAGGGGAAGGAATGGGGAGACGCGCTACAACAAGCCTTTGACCCCGCGATCCAGCGTTTATTGCTTTCAGGAACACCATTTCGTACGGATGAACACCCGATTCCCTACGTGAGGTACGACCACCATCGTAACAGTGTCGCGGATTTTCAGTACGGATATTCTGAGGCCCTTCGAGAAGGTGTCTGTCGTCCCGTGATCTTCCCGTCTTATGAAGGTGAACTGGCCTGGACGTCACGCGGCAAAACGGTGGAAGCCACGTTTAAAGATGGGATCAAGAAGCCCTGGAGACGCGAGCGTCTGCGCACTGCGCTGTTACAAGATAGCTGGCTTGGGCAAGTGATACATGATGCCGATGAACGACTTTCCGCTGTTCGGGATGCGGGGCATCAACATGCGGGGGGCTTGATCGTCGCGATGTCTCAAACGCACGCTCGCGATATTGCGGAACTCGTTCAAGATATCACAGGAGAACGCGTGCTCGTGGCGGTTTCTGACGATCCTACTGCAAACAGAACCATTCAACGCTTCACACAGGGTCGACAACGATGGCTCGTGGCCGTCAACATGGTGAGCGAGGGCGTGGATATTCCACGTTTACGAGTGGGGGTGTATGCGACGAACGTTTTAACAGAAATGTACTTTCGGCAGGTTGTTGGTCGGTTTGTCAGAGTCAATGAACACGGAGGGCAAGATAGCAAATCGTATCTGTATATCTCTCAAGATCCGACGATTGTACAGTATGCGAAACAGATCACGGAGGAGCGAACCCATGCGCTGATGGAGCGCGAGACACTTTTTTCATCCGCGTTACCTCCTCCTATTCAGAAAAACGGTGAGGAAGATGACTTCATGCCCTTAGAAGGTGTGGCACGTGCTGACGAATGGATTGGTGGAACGTTTTTCCTCACTCACTCTGAAGTTCCTGAATCTCAGCAAGATTTTTTTAAGACAAGCCTTGAAGCAAATGACTCGGAAATTGAGCATTCAGAAACACCCGAAACGCAAGAGCCGGTTGTGGCCCTGTACGAGCAAAAGCATGAGTTACGAGACCAACATAAACTCTTGGTATCACAGCTAACGAGAAAAGACCGTTTACAACATTGGGAAGTCAACGCCGCGTTGAAGGAGAAGACGGGGACGTCGATTAATCAAGCCACTGTGGCTCAACTCAAAAAACGCCTTCAACTGCTGGAACGATGGATCGCCAGAGGCTTCAAGAAAGGACGCTGATTAAAACCCTAGATTGATAGATGATTGCTTGAGACAATCAACTGTGAATAATCCAAAAGCTGGAATATCAAAACAATTTCTCTCTTCATTTTTAATTCTTGCTTTTTGCCTTTAGAATTCTCTCTAACTTGAGCGTGAGTTGGGTTCTGAAAGATAACAACGCTACTCCGTAATCGTGAAGGTCATGGTCCCTACAATGTTTATGTCATGCAATTCTTGGCCAGGACTTCCATAATAAATATCCACCAAATACGTTCCAGGTTTCCAGGTATCTTCAGACGGAGTAATGATAAAATAGGCGTACCGTTGATTCATCTCTAATTCCACGACATCCCTACCCAGAGGCTCATCGCCAACTTTCTTGCCATCGACTAAAGGATGCCATGCTGCCGCAAATTGACCAGGTGCATCTAAAGGCTGGCCCTCAAAGACAATATAGATTTCCGGAGTATCTGGCGGGAATGTGGAAGTACCTGGATCGACCGGTTCAACATAAGCATCATCCGTCAACCAGCCTGGTCGCCCATGCGAGTCCCAAGGCGTTTTGTATCCCCGTGCCATCGTAATCCATGTAAAAACCCCTTGAGGCTTCTTCCAATTAACTTGGTCAAAAGCAAAATCGGCTGGTTTTTCAATTAAAATTTCAGGTGATTTTGTCTTTTCAAATGGATCTCCAGCAAACGATGCATTGCCGAACGGTATGAAAATGAGACCAACTCCCCAAAGAATCTGTCGAATTATTCTAGATCTACATCGATAAGCCATGATGTCGCCTTTAGAAGTGTCTTGCTGAAACCTTCCTATCGTCATCACTGAGAAAAGAGCTGTTGCGCTTCCTCTTATACTCTACTCTACATCGAAAATGTTACGCAATTCGAGAACCTGCTACGTGGCATGCATTCTGGAATAACTTCCCATCTCAAGAACGAAATACGCTTCACGAACAACGGTTCACGCGCTTACGGCGTAGGTGCAGGCACTCGCCCTTTTTCAACTCCCAGCCTTCGCTCTTCGAGCACGCCATTGGCGATTTCTCTTATATGTTGCTCCAAAATAAGTCGCAAGTGACTCCCGGCCCTGTAATCTGCCGGCGCCATAAAATGAACTCGCTCTGCATGATGGGCGAGTTGATAACATTTTTCAAAAGAACGTCGCGAATGATCTTCTGCATTATAGACTGCGACCGCAAAGCCCCCGTTTTTCTTCATGAGGGTAAAACAGGGAACATCCGTTGGTCCATCTCCAACATAGATCATATGGCGAAACGGCACGCGCCGCATTTCTTCGGGCATATGATCGTTCACATCTTGATCCATATCCAGCAGCCCTTTATTCACCCGGAAAAGAAACTGTGTTTTCTGTGTATGGCTAATCGTCCGTTTAGGGAAGCTAATATGTCCGTCATCTTCGTCAAATTCACAGCCGAATATCGCTTTTACATACTTGGCAATCGCACTGCCATCTAAAATGGCCTTTAACCCTGAACTGACCACATAGTGTTCTAATCGAATCCCGAGTTCTTCATATTCTTGAGGGCTAAAGAGAGCATGTAATTCATCGAAACAATCGGGCACACCAGGGAAAAACGTTAGATCTGCTCCCATTTTCTCAAGATCCTTGTTCGAGAGAGCACGAATTGTGTCGTGCTCGAGCAGACGCTTCATATATGCTAACTCTTGGTCATACCCTTTTGCATTAATTAATGCCGTGCAACTAGGCCAGAACT
This sequence comes from Nitrospirales bacterium, assembly GCA_965223675.1. GTDB lineage: Bacteria > Nitrospirota > Nitrospiria > Nitrospirales > UBA8639 > JAGQKC01. Next base: position 3,073,298 of record OZ245013.1, read on the forward strand.
CTTTGGGGTTAATTCCAGCATGCCGAAGGATCGTGTGATCCTGCATATAATGCGGGCTGAGCGTATGATCAAAATCGTATACAATGGCAATGATGTTGTGAGGATGATTCATTCTAGCGCAACCTCAATCCTTTCCAGCTGAAAGATACTGTCAAGCTCAGCGAAATAAAACAGACTAACTGTTGTCGGTGATAACGCTCCCTTCATTGGCATACGAAATGGAGTGTATGTTGGGACGTGGATCGTGTCAATGCACAAACATAAGGCGAATCGGCAACGGAGTTCCCGTTCCACGACTTTACGCATGACCGTGTATAAAATGGGAGAACGCTGGAAAGATTGCTAAGAGATTTTCAAGAGGTGTAGCGCATCCGTGTCCCGTGCTGCAGCGAAAGTAAAAGCTCTTCGGGACTGAGATTTTTAGGGAAGTAGGTGCCAGAAATATGAGCGCCGTTGATGCTCGCGCCTTCTAATTGGGCCTCTGAAAGGTCAACTCCACGGAGATCGGCCTGTCGAAAATACGATCCACGTAGGTCGAGGCCTTGCGCCTCTAATCCACGTAGGTCGACGTTTCGGAAATCACAGTTCGTCAGATCAACGTTCTCTCCCAATGCCCTTCGATCATTAAAGTCTTTGACTTTGCCTTCACGCAACAAGTGATACATCGGATCGTTTGGAATTCTGGGCGTCATACTCTCTCCTTCACATTGGACACGCGATTAGACTTACGTCTTTTCTTATCGGCAAGTTGAAATGCAGAATAAAGAGTAAAGGAAAGCCAATTTAGAGAAGAAAATTCAAGAAAATGTTGTATCTACCTGGCTTGCAGAGTCTCACGCAGTTCTTGAGGGCGATTGTCAAAGAGGTCTACGTGTCGTTTTCGGCGGGTTGAGTCGTCTTTCTACTCCCACAAGCGATGAAAGACCGTTATCATCGCTTTCTCGATCGTCACAGCGCCGTGGGCGGACTTTTTGAACCTCCTGCTAGAAAATGGCTTTGACTAATTCCTGAATACTGCGTTGCATGTCTTGGTCATCGGTGATGGGTCTGGTGACCGCAGCTTCACAGGCCCGATCAGCAGCCACACCTTGACGGATTAGCGTCCCTGCGTAGATTAATAATCGCGTACTCACACCCTCTTCCAATCCGTGACTCCTCAGATTTCGTACCTTTTCGCCAAGCTTCACGAGACGTGTCGCGATATCCTTACTGACTTTCGCTTCATGCTCAACAATTCGAACTTCGATCTCTTTCGGCGGATGAGAAAATTCAATCGCGACGAATCGCTGTTTTGTACTTTGCTTCAGTTCTTTTAACACACTCTGATAGCCGGGGTTGTAGGAGATCACCAGCATAAAGTCATCGACAGCCTCAAGCACTTGCCCTTTTTTTTCGAGCGGAAGAAAGCGGCGATCATCACTCAATGGATGAATGATGACCGTCGTATCCTTTCGTGCTTCTACGATTTCGTCTAAATACACAATCGCCCCATGTTTCACGCCCAACGTCAAGGGGCCATCCACCCAGACGGTTTCTTCCCCTTTGAGTAGATATCGGCCAACAAGATCGGATGCGGTCAAATCTTCATGACAAGCCACAGTAATCAACGGCCGGCCTAATTCATAAGCCATACGCTGAACAAATCGTGTTTTGCCACATCCTGTCGGGCCTTTCAACATCACGGGCATTCGACTTTCAGCGGCTATTTTCAGGAGTGCCTTTTCCCCGTTCACTTCTTGATAAAACGGTTCTTCCGTCACCCTGTATTGCTCAATCCCAAGTTCTTGACCCTTCATTCCCGTATTCCAATCATAAGTTTGAGTCGTTTTCTTCTGCCAAGGTCGCATTATACTGAGGGTATCAGAACGAGAACAAGCGCTTATCTTGGAGACACAATGTAATTCGCGACCATTTGAATCGGGTGATAGGCCTGTTTGGAACGAGCGAGACTAGGGAGACCGGAATCATCCATCGAATTAATAAACGTGTACTGTTCCATTTCTCGACAGAATTCTCGGAACAAATATTGTGCTCCTCCATTACAGGTGCGATCTACCACTTCGACTAACACACAGAACACGTTTGCAGACTTCTCAAACCCAAAAGTATATCCTCGAATCATTCCATCAACCAGTATGACTCTTCCTATCAGACCAAGAGCTTCAGGAGATTGCAAGATGATTCGATGAGCTGACTCGGCATCTTGCAACATATATCGTGCAATGATGTCACTTGCCCTTCCTGACTTGACATGATGCACCTCTTTTTGCGCAGACCATCGATGAAAGAGAAGGAGACATTCCTCTTGGCAACTCGTCTCATAGGCTTGATATTGCACTCGATTTTCCCGAAGAAACTGATTATAAGCTGCTCGAGCGGACTTATATCGATCGCCTTTGAGATTCACCAAATCTTCTCGACGATAGAGATAGTCTGGGTCTTTCGCACGGACCTTAAAGCCCATGTCATCAAAACGTTTTTTGAGCTCTTCCGGCACATTTTCAATTCTTGACACTTCAGTACCATGGTTTTTTGCACTCATGTATTTCATGACTTGCTCAATGGCCTTCCTGAACCCATCAGGACCATGCTCGCAAATATGAGAGTGCGTCCCTAAAGGAGGTAATGGCATGAACACACCATCCACATATTCGGCAAACAGACAATACCAACCCTCGATTTCGACCCACTCATACGTAAAGACCTCTTTCCAAATATAATGCGGCGCGAATGCCCAGGTAGCTAATGGAGTTGGATTTCCCTCTTCTGCGAGTAATACAGCACGATCAAAACTTGGACGATCTTGTAAGGTCATCGGCGTCAAACAGAGTTGCACGGGTAACTCGACACGAGAGTTAATGGATAATGTCAGATCAGACCATTGGGTTGTGGGGTTGTGGGACCAACCGCTTGCGTGAGTTTTGGCAATGGTTGAAGGATCACCACATCACTCTGAAACGGTGTCACTAGATGCGGATGTTCGACAACACGAGACTGTAACTCCCCGTCTTCCAACTGTAAGGCTAAATGATTGGCTACCTCCATCATCTCGGAAGGTAATGAGGGCAACACCGGAAGAGACGACACATCCAGAGGAATTTGGTGTTCATGAGTCGGTGGCAACAAAAACGGGCACTTGCTATCCCATCCCAAGAGTATCATCTGATGTTGTCGATCCCACATCAAGGCAAACGGATAGATTTGACAGTCTAATGGACGGACTTCATAAATACGACAATGGGATGTCTGAGAATCAAAAGCTGGACAAACGCATCCTTCTCCAGAAGGATTAGAGACGACTTCGACTTGGCATCCATCACGGTTTGGGAAAAACTTTGAATTGATCCCATGTTCTACTGCCTGTTGAATTTCGGATCGCGTGAAAAAAGGCCGAAGAAAACTATCCTGCTCTGGAAATCGACAACACACATCACACGTCAAACATACCTTCGATGGGACGATTTGTGGAACTGAATTCACGTATAAAAACCCTTTTGAGCGTAAAAATAACCTTAATTTTACAGGCAATTTAGTCTAACGTGCGCACGCATCGTGAGCAAGAATCATCCTCTGTCAGTCTAATTACCTTGTTTGGTTTAGAAGTCACATGCTACGATAAACTTGAGGGTTCGAGCATTTGCCAGCATATTTTTAGCTACGGAGTCCCACTTATATTTTATCAAAATTTACGATACGTGCTCACAAAAACTCATCCCCTCACAACTCGACTCCAAACGTTGAGGGGTTCCATCGTTTGAAATCCCTATACTAGAGAGAAGTATACGCCTATGTTACCAACGGGAACCGTTTCCCCAAGTCCATCTATCGCCAGAGGCACTGGTTCCGTCACTGGCTCAACTCGGCACCAGGCCATCCGAAACGCGCTGCTCAAGGATGGGCTCTTTCAAGAAGGTGAACCCAACGCCTGGAGAATCGCCCGTCAGCCATTTCAAATTACCTCGGAAGAACTGACCTTTTTTGAGGAACTCGGCCACCATTTATTGGCCTTTTCCCGGTCTCTGAACAGACTCTATTTAGAAAGCGTCAAGGGCCACCAGCCAACATGGATCCATGAGTATTTTGATCAGGGCAAGCCTGAGTCCTTGATCTCATTTGCTCGAATGAATCGCTTCAAGAACTTGCTTCCTGATGTCATACGCCCAGACATTATTCCGACAGAAGACGGCATGATTATTACCGAGTTGGACTCGGTTCCCGGTGGGATGGGCCTCACTGGTAGTTTGATGCAAGCCTATCAAGGGCTGGGAGAAACCGTTGTCGGTGGGTCTGACGGATTGTCACAAGGATTCGCATCCATGCTCCTTCAGCGTGCCAAAGATCAGAATCCAACCATAGCTGTGGTGGTATCTGAGGAATCCGAGTCCTATCGTGCTGAAATGGAGTGGCTGACGACTCAACTAAAGGGTCAGGGCATAGCCGTTGCCTGCATCTACCCGCAAGAACTCCAGTTTACCGATGACGGCCTGTTTCTCCCTGATCACTTCGGAGAGCGGTCAGTTTCTCTCGTGTACCGGTTTTTTGAACTCTTTGACTTGTTGAATATTCCGAAATTCGAATTGCTGATGTATGCGGCTAAGAAAGGTTTCACTGTTGTCACTCCACCTTACAAGCCATGGCTCGAGGAAAAATTGGCTTTTGCCCTGGTTCACCACCCAATGTTAGAACAATATTGGAATGCCAAATTACCCGATGAAACATTTCAGGTATTAAAAAGACTCATGCCTCAGACCTGGATACTCGACCCCCGACCAATTCCACCAATGGGAGTGATCCCAGGTTTGACAATGGGTAACCAATCCATTTCTGATTGGCGCATGTTAGAAACGGCAAGTCAAAAAGAGCGGCAATATGTCCTGAAGCCCTCGGGCTTCTCAGAACTCGCGTGGGGGAGTCGTGGCGTATCAATTGGACATGATCTTTCTCAAACGGAGTGGGCACAAGCCATTGAAGCGAGTCTGAATGCATTCTCCGCCACACCCTATATTCTTCAAGAATTTCACAAAGGCCGGCTTCATACTATTCACTACTATCATGAGGAGAAACAAGATTGGGCCATCATGGAAGGACGAGCCCGTCTGTCTCCTTATTATTTTGTGGATGGTGATGAAGCAAAGCTTGCAGGTATTCTTGCTACAGTCTGTCCGAAAGATAAAAAGATTATCCATGGCATGCGCGACGCCGTGATGATCCCATGCGGGTTAGAAAGCAATGACAAGCGCTAAATGCTGATTGATAAGTAACAGATTGAAAATCAAGAATTGTACTGGCCATTTAGCAATTAACAATATTCATTTCGCATTGTTGTAGGATTATGACACTCTATCACGTCTCTTGGTGCCCAGAATGCATCATGGTGCAACAGAAGCTCGAAGAACTTTCTATACCGTATGAGAGCGTCATTGTTCCCGATTTTCAACCAATGCGAACCCAGGTCCATGAGGTGTCGGGACAGTATTATGTCCCTGTGCTCGTCGACAATGAAAAGGTCTTGACTGAAACCCCAGAGATCTTATCGTATCTTGATGACCATTCATCGGTTGAGTCATCTCAAGGGAATTGAATGGCGAGAATGTTGACATTGATTCTGCAAACCATGAAAGAGTGAGGAACGAAATATGGATGATTGGAAACGCATTCTTGCCGAGAGCATTACAAAGCCAAAGGATCTCGCTAATCAACTGGGCGTGGATGCCAAGGAAATCGAAGATGTGGTGGGTCCTTACCGAATGCGAATCACCCCCACGGTGCTGGCAACAATTAAGAAAAAAGGTGATGCGATTTGGAAACAAGTCGTTCCAGAAGCCATCGAACTCGATGATATTGATGCGCCGGATGATCCGTTAGAAGAGGATACCGATAGCCCCGTTCCCCATTTAGTCCATCGGTATCCCGACCGTGTTCTACTCATGGTGACGAACCAATGTCCCATTTACTGTCGTTTTTGCACCAGAAAACGCCTTGTTGGAAAGCCCGGATTCTTAAAAAAGGGGGAACTGGATCAAGCTATTGCATATCTCCGCGAACATACCGAAGTCCGAGATGTGATTCTATCGGGTGGCGATCCGTTGCTTCTGACAGATCCTATGATCGAACGTGTGTTAAAAGCTCTGCGGTCCATTCCCCACCTGGAAATCATACGATTTGGTTCACGTGTGCCGGGCACACTCCCAGAACGGATCACCCCGGAACTCTGTGAAATTGTTAAGAAGTACCATCCTATTTATATGAATTTGCACTTTAATCACCCGGATGAACTGACGCCGGAGGTCAAAGAAGCCTGTGGGCGTCTCGCGGATGCAGGGGTACCTTTGGGAGCCCAAACTGTCCTACTCAAGGGTGTGAATGATGATCCAGAAATCATGAAGAAGTTGATGCATCAACTTCTTCTCGCACGGGTAAAGCCGTATTACCTTTATCAGGCTGATCTGACGAAGGGAACCAATCACTTCCGAACTTCCGTGGAAACGGGCTTCAAGATGATCCAGGCCCTTCAAGGACATACGAGCGGGATGGCTGTCCCTCATTTCGTGATTGACGCACCTGGTGGTGGTGGGAAAATTCCGATTCTTCCAAGCGACTACCTCTTACATCTCGATGAAAAGGGTGCGGTGTTGAAGAACTACGAAAACAAGACCTATCATTATCCTCAACCAGACCAGGGTGCCAATCGAGAACTTCCTATGGTTGGCGCGCACATGTCAAATGGCTCCTGCAGTGCCGGAGCATTGGACGATCTGTAATGCCGTCCCGAAAGCAAGGTATCCTTCCCTACCAGCGGCTTAAAGAGCTGGCAGCAGATGGGGTCATTTCTGCCAAGCGCTCTCTGACTGAAGCTCAATTTCAACCTGCCAGCATTGATTTACGTCTCGGTCGAAAAGCGTATCGGTTGCTCAGTAGTTTTCTCCCCGAGCACCCCGACACGTTTGGGCCTCACTCTCATTGGGAAGATGCATTTCAATCCGACTTGGTGATGTATGACATGGACATTACTGATGGCGCGATACTCGAAAAAGGCCATGTGTACCTCATCCCATTGCTTGAGCACCTCCGACTGCCCAAGAATATCCGAGGAAGAACGAATCCTAAAAGTTCTACAGGACGACTCGATATCTTTACTCGCGTGATTACCAATCGCAATGTGGGGTTTGATGAAATTCGGCCAGGGTATGAAGGGCCTCTTTACCTTGAGATTGTGCCTCGGTCTTTTACGATCCGAATCCAAACAGGATTAGCATTAAACCAGCTTCGCTTGATTTCCGGTCGGCCAACTGTTTCAGATACCGATCTTCGCGCAGTTCATCGAAAGACGCCATTGTTGTATCAAAATGGAGAAGAGGATAGTTCAAACACACCACTACTCTCCCGAGAGATTCACTTAAATCATGGACTGTTTTTGAGTGTGGATCTTCAAGGATCTCCCGATTCACGTGATACGATTATTGGCTACCGAGCGAAGAAAAATAGTCATGTCATAGATTTAAAAAAAATTGGCCATTATTCAGCATTTGATTTCTGGGAACCGATTTCACGACATGCGAACAACACTCTTCTTTTGGAACCCGAGGAGTTTTATATTCTCGCGTCAAAAGAACGAATCCAAGTCCCTCCTGGCTTCGCTTCAGAAATGGTCGCCTATGAAGCAGCATGTGGGGAACTTCGAACGCATTATGCTGGATTCTTTGACCCTGGATTTGGCATGGTGAAAGGTAAACGGAAAGGCACACAGGTTGTTTTAGAAGTCCGTCCACACGATGTCCCCTTTTTGATTCACGATGGACAAACCTTTTTCAAAGTGATGTATGAGAGACTCTTTAGTCTGCCAACAAAGTTGTACGGGGCATCTTTGGGATCCTCATATCACCAACAAGGGCTAACGTTAAGCAAACACTTTAAGTGGTAATGATGGCATCTGATTCGGAATCCAAAGAACCAACCCCAACACCTTCATCCGAACCGATCACACCTAAGGCACCGATGCGACCAGAGCGTCCTCCTAGCGATGAAGACATCGATGCCAAAGAAAATCTTCAAATGCGCGTTGCCATGAAGATGATCGGATCGGCAATGGTCTTTATCGGATTTCTCCAAGTCTTTTTGGCTGCTCAAACGGGCGCAGAAATTACCGTTTTCCCGATGTTTATTTATTTTGGAGGCATGGCTCTTTGGGCTCACTCTTCTATCGAAAATTCCACCACACGTTATCTCGTCATTGCTTTTTCCCTTCTGTGTGCATTGGCTTTTTTCCACTTTGGCGAAGTCCTCTTCTGGCATATCTATGTGATTTATTGGGGTACCGTTCTGATGGTCGTGTACTTCATGTTTAAAACGCAGAAAAAGTCAACATCCGAGTGACTACCGGATGTAGAATATGTGATCGATATCCATCGCCAATACCCACCAGTGTGTTTCGCGGAAGCCCTCAACTATGACGATAGGCGTCATCATCCCAACTCTCAATGAAGAAGCCACCCTCCCGCACACGCTATCTTCATTAACCTCTTTGGCATTAGACGAACTTATTATCGTAGACGGGGGAAGCCAGGATAGAACACGAAGTCTTGCTGAAGCATATATTCAGGAGAACTATTCTCAAACTGGACAAGTTATATCGACCCCAAAAGGTCGAGCACGTCAGATGAATGCAGGTGGGTTTTCTGCAAAATCTGATATTCTCATCTTTTTACATGCTGATACACGACTTCCATCCAATGCTCGTCAAGTCATCGAAATGGTGATGAACGATGGGAAATATGTTGGAGGACGATTTGATGTTCAATTTGAAATCGACCAGGGATATGCCTGGATGATTAGTCGGATGATGAATTGGCGTTCTCGTTGGAGTAGGATTTTTACCGGTGATCAAGCGCTCTTTATTCGACGAACGGCATTTCAACAGTTAGAAGGATTCTCTGATATCCCACTGATGGAGGATATCGAATTCAGCAATCGGTTAAAACAGCTAGGATCTGTCATTGCGCTACGGGCCAAAGTGACCACCTCATTTCGCCGTTGGGAACAAAACGGTCCGCTGCGCACGATTCTTCACATGTGGACATTGAGACTTTTATATTGGCTCGGAATGAACCCAAACACCTTGCAACAATTCTATGGCGCGGTCCGTTAAACAGAAAAAACGCAAGACTTTTCAATACACCGGCAGTCGTTCTGCTCAACCTATTCAACCCGCAGAGGCCGCGCTTATAATTTTTGCCAAATCTCCAGTTCCTGGTTCAGTCAAAACGCGTTTGTGTCCTCCATTAGCTCCAGATGAAGCCGCGACTTTACATGGAAGCTTAGTCTTAGACACGCTCGAACGAACTAAAAACCTTGCTGATTTTGACCGTTTCCTCACCTGTGCTCCCTCTAAACAGCATCCATTTTTCCAAACGCTCGCGGCTCGACACCAAGTAGAACTTTGGGAACAAATTCCAGACGAAGACTTAGGCAAACGAATGGATCATGCTTTTCACACAGCGTTTGAAAGGAAATACACTTATGCCGTATTGATCGGGAGCGATCTTCCTACCATTGATGGGGAGCCACTCCAACAAGCATTGAGAGCACTCTCTGAGCATGATGTCGTCATCGGACCATCGATAGACGGCGGTTACTTTTTGATCGGATTAAAAAAACCCGCCTCGGAATTATTTTCGGACATTCCCTGGTCTACTGATCAGGTCACTTCACTCACTCAGCAGAAAGCGATTGCCCTGAGACTCTCAATCATGCTTTTACCGCAAGAGCGAGATTTGGATACGATCGCAGACCTCCGCATCTTTATACATGGATCTCAGGATTCTATGAAGCAGAAAATATCTTCGCGCACGGCTCAAGTGCTTAAGACTCTTGGGACGCGCTTGGTAAATAGAGAATAAACGTATCGTGTCGCTCTTGCCTCGCTTGATCGGGCTTGAGCCTAGACGCGTGAAACATGTGTCGCAGAATACCCGGAAAGAATCTTTATTTGAGATGCGATTACGGGCAATAATTTAGGAGTGATAAGACGGGGCACTTATTTGGCATCATTGTGTAACATTCCAACACAAGAACTTTGTGAAAACGGGAGACCTCAAGAATGGTTAATCGTGTAGCGTTGATTACTGGAGGGGCTCGTGGGATAGGTCGTGGGATTGCCTTGGACCTGGGAGCCCAGCAATGGTCTGTGGCCATTTGCTATCGATCTAGTAAACAAGACGCGGAACAAACCAAACAAGCGATCGAAGAAGCTGGCGGCCGAGCTGTGGCTGTTCGTTGTGATGTATCTGATCCACAAGCAGCTCAAGATCTTGTTCAACAGGTCGAACACACCTGGGGACATATCGATGTCCTCATTAATGGTGCGGGGCCTTATCACCGAGTAAATTTATTTCAAGAGACTCCCGATGGTTGGTCTGAAATGTTACACAATAACTTGGATCCCGTTTTTTATCTTGCACAGGCCGTGGCTCCTGGCATGCGCATTCGAAAATATGGACGCATTATTTCTTTTGGGATGGCTAATGCTGACAAAATGGAAGCGCAGCCGTACGTCACAGCTCATTATATCGCTAAGGCTGGAGTGTTGATTTTAACGAGAACCTTAGCAAAACTGCTGGCGCCTGATGGAATCACCGTCAACGCGATTTCTCCGGGATTCATTGATTCAGGTAGCGCTCCACCTGGTGAACTCGATGGCATGGCCAAAAAAATTCCAGCCGGCTACATCGGTGAAATATCAGATACAACTTCAGCCGTTCGGTATTTACTTTCCGAGAAAGCTCGATACGTGACCGGAGCGAATCTTCAGATCAGTGGTGGATGGGGAATCTGACCGTGTCTCGACTCGTTGCTCGTGAAGCGTATCTCGTAAGAGAACATCGGGCATTCTGTTTTTTCTTGAATGACGGCATATCACAAATACTCTTCTAGTCTCTTGCATTTCCTATGACTGAATTTTTCAATAATCCATTCTAGGAATAAGACCATCAAGTTGAAAGGGTGGCTCGCCGCTCTTTCCATTCTAACTCAAACACTTTTGCAAAATGAAAGCTCAGACGTTCTCTTACTTTTAGAGCATCGACCTGCTCACCAAGGAATTTTTCCATTGAGGTCACCTCACATCCTTCAATTCCACATGGTGTGATCAAATCAAATGGCTTTAGATTGACATTGGCGTTTAACGCCAACCCATGCATCGTCACCCCTCGAGTGATGCGAACTCCCACTGCAGCAATTTTCTGAAGAGAGGTGCCAACTTTTTCCACCCAGACTCCTGGAAATTTAGCCTTTAGATTACCTTGGATTTTCCATTCGGCTAACACGCGCATAATCACTTCTTGCAACATCCCAACATAAACTTTTGGGCCTGAGCAAAAGTCTCGCAATCGCAGAATTGGGTACCCCACAACTTGCCCAGGCCCATGATACGTCACAGACCCGCCTCGTTCAATTTTATAGATTCCAAATTCAGCGTCTTTGATAACCCTTTCTCGATTCTTCCAATGTTCTTCCTTTGTCGTTCGACCCATCGTAAACACAGGCTCATGCTCAACGATCATCAATGTGTCAGCACAATGGTTCTTTTCCCTCTCTTGAACCATAAACCGCTGAAAGTCCCATGCTTCTTGATAAGGAACATGAGAGAGATCTAACAGACAACCAGAGCGCTTGACCATGTTCAAACTTCTTCGTTCTCAGATCGTCACTTAGGAAATTGAGTGGGTGGCTCGATTTGCCAGCCTTCCCCATTTAACGATTGCAAAAAGTTCACGAGATCTTCCTTTTCGGCCTCAGTCAATTTTAATGGTTGTGCGAGTGGATCTTTATGGGGATTATCAATCCCGCCTCGATCATAAAAATCTATGACTTGTCGTAGGGTCACAAAACGACCATCATGCATGTAAGGCGCAGTTCTTGAAATCTCTCGCAACGTCGGAGTCTTAAACGCTCCAATATCATCTGGCTTCTTGGTCACAACGTAGCGTCCTAAATCGACATGATCCTTGTCCCAATCGATCCCGAGATTATGAAATTTTTCATCTGTAAAGTTCGCACCAGCATGACAAGTAAAACACAACCCTTTCCCCCGAAAGACAGTTGCACCTCTTTTGGCACTAGCTGATAAGGCATTTTCATCTTTACCAGAATTGTGACGATCGAACGCACTGTTACCTGACAATAAAGTTCTCTGGAAACTCGCAATGGCTTTTCCTATAGTTATTTTAGAGATCTCAGCACCGAATGCTTTTTCAAAAAGCGGTTTGTACCCTTTAATACTTTTAACCTTGTCAACGAGTTCCGAGTGATTTGCAAACCCATGCTCCACTGAGCTCACAAAGGGTCCAACGGATTGATCTTCAAGCATTGGCGCGCGGCCGTCCCAAAATTGTGCTGAGCTGAACACCCGATTGATCGCGGTGGGCGCGCTGCGACCACCCTGAAGTCGATCAATCCCGGTTGAAACAGGTTGCCCATCGGTAAAGGCTAGACTAGGGATGTGACAACTGGCGCAAGCGATGGTGTCGTTCTTGGACAATCGTGGATCGAAAAACAGAAGTTTGCCTAGTTCTACTTTTTCTTTTGTCAGTGGATTATCCTTGGGAATGACCACTGAATCTTTATTCAGCCCCAAAGGAATATTGAGCTCATAAGGTTCTGCACCAGCATGACTCGTACTGAAACTTGTCAATAAACCCATTGCCAGTAGCAGAGAAATGCTTATTTTGGTGAATGATGTCATTAAATAGGAAAATCTCTGATTGAGAAAAGCACTACGCTTCATAACCCCTCCTTATTGATAAGAAGTCAGCCTTCTATAAAATTCTTCTAAGTAGCCTCACTGTGTATTGACCCGTTTCACACCCGTGAAGCTACTCATAGAACCACCGGCACTCATTGTAATACCGGATTGAATACTTACAAGATCGACCGGTATAGGAACAATATCATGAGTATGAGTGATCTCTAAATATTCAATTCGTTCAAGAAAGCCGGGCTGAGACGCTTGACCTTTCCTTTACCATCCACAGCCACTAACGTTGCTGAACCTTCGACAACAACACGACGTGAATGACCTTCGCGAATAACATGAGAAAATGTCAAAGAAATCCTCCGATTCGCTGAAAGCATCGTATTAATCTGAAGATCCTCTCCATATTTTGCAGCCGATTTATACGTGACCTCAGTATGCGTGACACGAAACTCGGTACCTTGTTTGATTAACTCAGCTACAGAAAATCCTCTCTCTTCTAGATAATGAGTCCGAGCCCGTTCAAAGTATTTGAGATAATTCGCGTAGTACACCACACCGCCACAGTCAGTATCCTCATAATAAATTCTGATGTTCATGAAAGCGCAAGCTTTTCTACAATGTCATAGAAGGGAATTTCGGAAGGTCTCGTTCATTAATGTCAGACACTTTCAAGACCATTTCATAGAATTGATGAAACCGTTCGGGTTTAATCGGTTCAAAACCTTGCCCTAAGATTGCCACGTTGGCTGAATCGACAAGAGACTTCATATTGGGCCATAGCTTCACAAACGTCTGTCCCATTGCATCATTGAGCTCTGCTAATAGACGAAACTGAGCATGGAATGGGAGATGGTACTTGCCATCTACATCACTCAAGTAACAGCTCCGACAGGTCTCCTGTACGGTTTGTGGGAGTTGGTCAAGGGTTACATCCCAACTTTTCACACGATGCGTGTGAAATAAACGCGATTGTGCTGACGCAGTCATCGCTCGAAGCAGCACGCACATAGCCACTTCGGTATCTTGATGTTCAATACGTCGTTTGGCATGGGCCATCAAATCATGAACGAGGTTGGCTTTCACTTCCGCAGGATCCAAGACAATGTGGTCAAGAAATCGAACATTCTCCTTTATCCCTTTCAGAAAAGATGACATCCCTACAGGGCCACCCCATGCAGAAGCCAAATCAAGGGCCTTGACTGCACCTTTCAGTTTTTCCCAAGCTTGTCGATAATGAAATTGCTCCCAATTTCGATATCCCTCCGAAACCTCGGACAGAGCGTGATATAAGGGCTTCAACCCCCCGCTCACTCGGGTTTCAATGCGACGAAACATCTTTCCAGCCGTGGCATGCGATCCTTGATTAAAATACCCTGCGGCTTCTTGACGAATGGGAACGGCTTCTTCATCCCACGGATTACTCTGTGTCCAGATTCTTGGGTTCCCTCCCACAACCTCAACCTTTGGATCTGATAGCTGTTCAGCCCCCACACTTCCTAGGGTCACAATTCTCGCAGTATATGGAAATCCTACTAAGGTCATCGCGGCTGCCATCGAAGGAGTGGCTAAGGTAATATCGATCACAAGATCACCAGGCAACACCGTCCATGCTTTCATCAGTTTCGGCAACAGTTCTGCCATCGCCTTATGTGACTGTGCAAAGTTTTCAGGATCGGGAGTCACAATCCAATCCCATTTTTGCGGCATCTTGGAAAGGTGGGGTTGGACGTCAGTTTCCACTAATCCAGTACTGGATTCTGGGAGAAAGAAACACAACCGCTCTGGGGTCAAGCGCTGAAGAGAAAACACAGCAGGCACAGGATCCTGCGCCATGGCGATAAGGAGGGCTTTGACTGGCCCATCTGTACCCACAATGCATCGACTATATCATTCCATGTCAGAAGCAGCAAGAATGTTTCAACCTGAATGAAGATTCACGACTATATTGTTTATCGCCCTGACAACAGACAACCATGAAAATTCAACGATTGTCTTTTTTGGATCATCATTCATGAAAGACATCAACACGAATATGGATCACGGCAAGAAAGATGTGAAATTTTTAGAACACCCTGCTAAAATCCTTCTTGATGGATAAAGAATCTGTGGTCGAGGCTTTTGAAACAAGTGCAGAGGTCAAGCACCGCTTTGTTCAAACCTACGCACAACAGATCATCGATATCGCTCAAGTCATCATTCGCGCCTTTCATGACAATAGAAAGGTCCTGTTATTTGGAAATGGTGGGAGTGCGACGGATGCATCACATATTGCCGCAGAATTCGTCGGACGGTATAAACGTGACCGTATGGCCCTCCCGGCTATGGCCTTAGCCACCGACATGGCCGCGCTGACCTGCATTGCCAACGACTATGAATATGCAGATATTTTTTCCCGACAGATTGAAGCTCATGGGCAAAAGGGTGATGTGGCGATTGCTATCAGCACAAGTGGAAATTCTCCTAACGTTCTCAGAGGTAGCCAAGTTGCACAAGAGCGTGGGCTTGCGACAATTGGCTGGACAGGACAAACTGGAGGACAACTCATGGACATCGTCGATTATTGTTTTCAAGTTCCCTCAACATCAACGGCTCGAATACAAGAGTGCCATATCACACTCGGACATGTGTTATGTGAAATTATAGAAGAGAGACTGTTTGCGCAAACATCGTAACGCCCCTCACACCTCACGAGTGAAACCGCTGAACCTTTCCAGGCTTCAGACGTATCCACTGCATTCGCGTCACAGTAAGGTGAATATTAAAGACTTTTCGGTCTCGTGGGATCGAGGACGAACATTTCGAAGTTTTCTTGATACGCTCCCAAATTTTCTTGCTGTCCAATCATTTCGAGCTGTTGTTCGCGCGATTGTGCGAGCCCGCGAACGGGGAAAACCCGTGATCCTTGGCATGGGAGCCCATCCGACGAAAGTTGGACTCAATCCGATTCTCATTGATCTCATCAAGCGAGATATCATCACGGCCGTGGCGGTCAATGGAGCTGTGATCATTCATGACTTTGAGCTAGCCTATCTTGGTCATACATCCGAGGAAGTTGATGCAGAAATCGACTCTGGTCGTTTCGGGATGGCCGAAGATACTGGGAAAATACTCAATGCTGCGATGATCGAAGGATGGAAGGCGGGATGCGGCATTGGAGAGAGTATTGGCCATTATATCAATACACATCCTCGTCAGTTTCCCCATCGTCGCTTGAGTCTGTTAGCAACGGGAATAAAAGTTGGCGTGCCCATCACCGTGCATGTGGCAATGGGAGCTGACATTATTCATATGCACCCTTCGGCGGACGGTGCAGCGATTGGCGGTGGTTCGCTGATTGATTTTCGAAAGCTCGTCTCGATCGTCTCGCACATGGAGGGGGGGGTGTATATCAACCTTGGATCAGCAGTCATGCTCCCAGAGGTGTTTCTTAAGACCGTAACTCTGAGCCGAAACTTAGGCCGTTCATTGAAAAACATTACAACAGTCAACATGGATTTTCTTCCGCACTATCGTCCCATGACCAATGTGGTCAAACGTCCAACTCAAAAAGGAGGACGAGGATATTCACTGATAGGGCATCATGAGATTATGGTTCCGCTGTTAGCGGCATCCATCATCGAGCAGATCAGTCCATCTTTTTCGAAGAAGTCGAGAACGAGCTAGCTAGTTGGTTAAACCACACACGGGAATCGTCATCCCCATGATAATGCGTGACTTGAGCATTGGATGCATCTTCTACAGACCATGGTGCAAACCTGAAAAAAAATTGCAAGAAACTTTCACCTGCGTCAGACCATTTATATCGTTTTGGCTTACATATTGCATCATTCATATTTTATCTCAATTCACAGTTTCTCTTAATGACTGATTAAGAGGGGTTTGCCATGAAAAAGAAGATTCTTATTGTTGATGACGACCCAGACATTGTCCTTATGCTCACAGATCGTCTCGAGGGGGAAGGGCACGAAACCATTTCAGCCGCAGATGGAAAGCAGGCGCTCGACCTCATCGACCAAGAGAGCCCTCATGTGGTCTTGCTTGACCTAGAAATGCCTCGCCTGACTGGCCTTGAAGTGCTTGAAAAGATGAGAAAGCAGAAAACAACCATAGGTCCTGGGATAGACCAATCAAGCGAAGACGGCCTCGAGATTCCTGTTATTGTCATGACCGCTCATGCCACGATTGAAAATGCCGTGGAGGCCATGAAAATGGGGGCCTATGATTTTTTAACGAAGCCAATCGATTTTGACCACCTTGAGATTGTGGTGAAAAAAGCCCTCGAACGCACCGCCCTCAAGCAACAAGTGACATCTCTGCGGACTGAGGTCGAAAGCCGATACAACACCATCGTCGGCAACAGTCCCAGCATCCAATCCATCGTTGAGCTGGCCAAACGGGCCGCAGACTCAGACGCCACGGTCTTGTTGCTTGGGGAAAGTGGGACAGGAAAAGAATTATTTTCTCGGTCGATTCACCGATGGAGTGCTCGCCGCGCCATGCCCTTTAGCATTATCAATTGCGTGGCTCTCAATGAGACCCTCCTCGAAAATGAGCTCTTCGGACATGAAAAAGGGGCCTTTACCGGCGCAGATTCTCGACAAAAAGGCCGAATCGAGGAAGCTGACGGGGGCACGCTCTTTCTCGATGAAATTGGCGATATGCCCTTGACGCTCCAGGCCAAACTCCTTCGCCTCCTCCAAGATCATGAATTCCATCGCGTTGGAGGAAGTCGGTTAGTGAAAGTCAATATCCGCGTCCTGGCTGCCACGAATAAAGACCTGAAACAAGCCGTCAAAGAAGGGCGTTTTCGCGAAGACCTGTATTTTCGTTTGAACGTCGTGAGTCTCTCATTGCCACCTCTGCGAGAGCGACCCGATGATATTCTTCCTTTAGCAGAGTTCTTCCTCGACCTTCATTTGCGTGAGATGAAACGATCGCCACGAAAATTCACAAAAGAGACCATCAAATCGATGCGAAGTTATGGATGGCCAGGAAATATTCGTGAGCTGAGCAATGCCATCGCTCGTGCTGTCGTCCTCGGAGCCGATGAAGAAATCGTGCCTGAACAATTAGGATTGGGGCCTTGGGGCGTCGATCCTTTTCAAGAAGGCGAGAACCTTCCGTACCATGATGCGATTGAGCAGTATAGTCGGCATATCCTGGAGCAAGCACTTCGACGCAGTAACTGGAGTCAGACGAAGGCCGCCGATTTGTTACAGCTGCAACGCACGTATCTTTCCCGTCTCCTGAAACAAAAGGAAATTCAGTTAGAACCTCCGGCAAGCTAGTTGATTCAGTTCTTTGATTGACTATGACAGGCCTGTATGAACGGCCTTTCAGTTTGTGTTCATAGGCAGGGTAAAAAAGAACCGACTGCCTTGTCCAACCTCACTTTCTACCCAAATCTTACCACCATGAAGCTCGACAAGACTTTTTGAAATCGCCAGCCCTAACCCAGACCCTCTCGCTTCAACAGCCACAGATTCACCACGATAAAACCGTTCAAAAATATGAGGAATTTCATTAGGAGGGATCCCACAACCGGAGTCGCTGACACACACCTCAACCATCTGATCACTTCGAATACGTCCATCAACCTGAACAGCCGTACCAGGTTTTGAAAATTTCATGGCATTGTTGACCAGGTTGGTGAGCACTTGATCAAGTTTATCACGATCCCCCATGATGTTGGGAAGTGGAGTATTCACCTCAAATGTGAGATTCAATAATGTTTGCTTTGCCACAGGCTGTAACACTTCAACGACCTCCTGCGCGAGTTCTTGCACAGAAAATGGAGCACAGCTCAGCTGCATGACTCCGGCGTCAATTTTAGAGAGATCAAGCAGGTCATTACTCATTCGGGTAAGACGTTCAAGATTGCGCTTCACCCGCGATAAATAGAAAGATTGTCGTTCAGTAAGGGCACCGGTGAGACCATCTAACATATTGTCAACCAACCCCTTCATGGATGTCATTGGCGTACGAAGTTCATGAGAAGCAATCGAGACGAACATCGATTTCAGGCGGTCGTGTTCACGAAGACGTTCATTGGCTTGTTGTAACGCTTCAGTCCTTTCCTGTACTCGTTCCTCAAGTATTTGGTTGAATTGTCCCAACTTTTGGTAGGCCCGCGCATTGTCAATGGCAACTGACACATGATTCGCAATGGTTATCAGGACATCTAAGTCTTCCTGGGTACAGCGAATCTCACCACGATCAGCACAAATATGGCCAAGAATACGATCCTGACTTTTTAATGGTGCCGCCATGAAAGATTGCACACCAAGCTCCTGACAGGCCTTCAAAACTGCAGGGTATAGTCGGTCGGTCGCAGTCTCGATATCCTGTACAAGTACAGGAGTCCCTTTGATCAAGAGAGCGCTGCTAATTCCACCATCGTCCTTTACTGGAATCTCAATTTTCTTCACTAAGGCTTCCATTTCCTCGGACACTCCGGTGATTTGAGATACCATGCTCACCTGTTCTTCCGGTTTGTAAAATACCAAGAGCATTCTGGTAAACCCCAAGTTTTCAGTTAAGAGCTTGAGAACGGTCGCCAACAATTTGTCAACATCCAATGTTGAAGCGATCGCTGCACCAGTCTGGTTTAAGGTTGAAAGCTGAGTGACTTGTCTTGTGATTGTTTCAACGTAATTTGAAATCGCTTGCTCTCGTTGATTGAGTGACACAGTCATCTGGTTGATACTTGTGGTTAACTGTCCCACCTCGTCCCATGTGTTTGGCTCGACTGACGCTGTAAGATTACCTGTCGCGATTTGTTTCGCGACATCAGCTAACCTGCGTAATGGGGTAATGATTTGATTGGCCAACATGGTCGTCAAAGCAATACCTAGTATGATAATAAGAATGGCCATCACCGACACATTCCAGATCATCGTATCAACGGTTTTCAACATATACGATTTCGTCAATCCTACATGGACCACTCCATACACTTCAGGTCGTTGATCCGCCTCATCAATCGCGATTGGTGTTTCTTGAGCCTCTAATAATAATTGGCCGAATTGAGGTTGAGGACTCACTTGTCGTCGGACCGGAAGGGCAAAGTCATAGAGCGTTTCCCCAGCTCTAACAACTTCAGTGGGCATGGATCCGGCTTTCCCCCGATTGGTCGGCATGTGTAAACGTTGATCACGAGCCGTAAAGGCGGTGATAATCGGTTCATCACCGGAATCGGATAGAGCAGTTGTCGTCAGCGTAGGACTTGGATAGAGTGCACGGTCCGAGGAGCGAGAAAATCCATTGAGTGTATTCAACATCCCCTTGCTTTTCTGAACGACTGGTTCGCCTTCAGGACTCGTCACAACCACATATACTACCTCCTGAACCGATAAAGCTCCGTTAACGACCTGGTTAAGAGAAACTTTATCTTGAGTAATGAGGCTATATCGACCGTTATGGAGAAGGTTTTGAATGAGGATAGTCCCAGTCTTTTTTAATGCTTCTTCCATGGATTTTGTCTGTTGATTGACAAAATACCAGGTCAGTACGGAACAGACGCCAATGATGATTAAACTGATAAAGAGGATGAGCTTGGTTCGAAGACTGCTGAAGAAACTACTCTGGAATGGTTCAATAGCCATAGTCTCATAAACAAACGATTCAAGGAATTAGTACATCTCATGAAACTGAGTCAATGCATCGGGGGGAACCGTTATCCCTAGAAAGTTTGCCGTTTTTAGGTTAATCGCTAAGCGCAATGGTTCGGGAGACAATACTGCTCCTGGCGTAAACTTTTTGCCACGTAAAATTTTCGTTGCTAAATGCGCAGCTTGCTTTCCGACATCTTCATAACTGAAATGAATACTCAGCAGTGCTCCCTTACTCACGAGATCAGGCGAAAATCCCACGACAGGAACATTCGCATCAAGCGTTGTCTTTAGTAAGAAGTTAAAAGAGTCAGGTGTAAGGACCGTGCTATCAGGAAGCAACCACAATGCATCAATTTGTTGAACGATGGCGCGAAGCGATACAGGAACTTCTTTTTCTGATGAGACCTTCCGTGGAACCAATTCCACTCCAAGGACTTTAGCCTGCGGAATTGCACTCTTCACGATTCTTCCCGTTTTTAAAGGGTTGTAGAGCACGCCTATGGTCTTGACCGTTGGCTGTAAGTCAAGGAGAGATCGAATTTGATCTTTAAATGGAATTTCTAATGCTATCCCCGTCATATTTGATCTTGGAAGACTATACTTTGCTGGATCCAAAACCATACAAAAAATACTGGGGACGTTGGGTAAGCCTTGCCTGATGACCAGTGCAGCTTTCAAGCCTACAGCCACAACGACATCAGCATTAAGAGCCCTAATCTTGGGAATTATGGCTTTTCCATTCTTTAAATCTCCTTTGAGTGAGAATTGTTGAACACGTGAGGTGGTACTGGGAAGATGCTCAAGGAATGCCTTCACGGCTCGTGTGTACGATGTAATATCCGAGGATTGAAGAATGGCAACGGTGCCGGCTAGGGATACCGTTGGGAAAAGGCTAAGAATTAGTACGAATACGGCCAAGACCGGCTTTATACAACAAGATCTTGTCACGCCTTGTATCATGAGCAGACTTTCAAAAGATCATGACCATGTGATTGGTTAATTCGATGAAGAGAACACCGACCAGGCATCGATTCTGTTAAAAAGACTTCGGATCTATTCGAAACAAAGGGTTCACAGGTGAAACTCTATCACCCTATTCATGATCAAGATACTCACTACCAGCATACTGCATCTTTGTCCATGCTTACAAAATGGTCTGCCACTCACAAGCTCTACCTCATATTTAAGAACTTCGTTACATTCTTAACATCAACGACTAGGATGCCAATCCAGTTGTGCAAAATTCCGCCGTTAGGCGTCGAATCGATCGTAACTCATCGCTTTCCTTCACCACCCGTGTTCCCCACTGTGGTTGCCACCCGCAGTTAATACATCGTATGTCGTTTTTTGTTGTCAGATCAATGGCCTGAGCCATGAGCAATCCACGACATTTGGGGCACTGACGAGCAACGGGTGAATCAAGGCCATACAACTTGACATCAGCAGACCACATTTCCTGGGCCTTGGTTATTGGTAGTGAACCAGGCACCGAACGAGTTCGACGTCTTTTTGGAAGAGATGGTTTTCTCGAAGACTTTTTTTTCATCGCCCCTTCTCCTTTTGTTATATTCTTAAACCTTTCCCTCTCTAAGACTTGCATAGATCGGAACTACCTCTTGCTGGGGTAGAAGGAAAAGCAAGGCTGATGCCGAAAACGTCTCTGGAAAGAAGGCTTTGATGAAGATAGGGTCCTGAAGGGGATTTTTATATGGCAGACAAAGTCTTAAATGTCCACTTTAAAGATGATGAATCTATTTAGATACAATTGTTATCCAAACAGATACAGGGGAGGTACAGTCTGGAGTGGGTATTTTCGGAAATTGTGCTAGAAATTCTAAATTCTTTGAATGTTGGATATTTCAGAGGACAATGACTAAGCGAAGAAAGAAAGCGGAGATATCAGTCGAGCGTTGAATTCTTTAATGAGAGCATGAAGCTCGAAAAATCTTGCGGTCTTCAAGTCGAAGAGCAACTAACTCCCGACCCCACACGCATCCAGCATCCAGGCCCAATACCTTATCTCGTATGTAGAGACCTAATGCTGACCAATGGCCGAAAATCACGACTTCTTGACCGATAACTCGGTCAGGAGCTTGAAACCAAGGTACAAGACCCTCGTCAGCTTCATCCGGAGGACCTTTGAAAGAAAAGTCTGGGACTCCATCGGGTGAACACATTCTCAGACGAGTTAGCACATTCGTCGATACACTCAGGCGGTCATGATAAGACAAATGTTGACTCCAGACTGTTTGTGAATTCCGGAAATATATAGAGGGCAACAAATCTACAAACTTTTCACTCTGTAGTGCAGCTTCAACTTCACGGGCAAGAGTCACAGCTTGATTGGCAGTCCATTGAGGCAATAGGCCAGCATGCACCATCAAATAGCCGTTTTCTTGATGAATCATTGGACGATACCGTAACCACGTCAATAACTCATCACAATCTGGTGCAGACAGAACTTCTTCCAAAGTATCCTTTTGGTGTATTTTCGTCACCCCAGACCAAATGGCAAGTAAATGCAAATCATGATTTCCCAACACCGTCACAGCCGCAGAATCCAGACCCTTGATATAGCGCAAGACTTCAAGAGATTCTGGACCTCGATTGACCAGGTCTCCAACAAACCAAAGCCGATCACAGAGCGGATCAAATTTTACCCGCTTCACCAATTTACGCAGCGCCTTGAAGCAACCTTGGACATCACCAATCGCGTAAGTTGCCATGGTCTCCCACTTGAATAGAAATTCTAGTACACTCTTCTACAACCTAGCGTGATATGAGATCGGAAACAAGTCTTTAAAGAAAGGTATTAGGACCAGAAAGTGAGAGATGCTCGATAACCTTTTCGTCTTCCAACCATCTTCATGGACCGAACAAGACTGGACACGATCTAGCGGGCTGCCGCTCCAGGACGTATGGCTCTCTGTTGATTCAGACATACGTGTATTTGGTTGGTACGTAGATGCAGGCCCTAATCAGCCAGTGCTTCTGTGGTGCCATGGCAATGCAGGAAATATTAGCCATCGTCTCCCGAACCTCTCTGAACTCTACAAACGTGGTATTTCAGTCATGATTTTTGATTATCGAGGGTACGGAAAAAGTTCGGGAGCTCCATCAGAAGAAGGACTGTACAAGGATGCCCTAGCCGCCTATGAATTTGTGATCACACAAAAAACTGTCGACCCCAAACGATTAGTCCTCTTTGGGCGTTCGCTAGGAACCTCCGTAGCCGGTGAAATTGCCCGCCAGCGTTCAGCTGCCGGCCTTATCTTAGAAGGAGCTTTTCCCTCTATTCAATCTATGGCCAATCATCATTACTTAGGATTACCAGCAAGCTGGTTTGTAGATTCAACGTTTAACCTTGAAGAAAAGCTTTCTCATATTTCTCTTCCACTTCTTGTCATTCATGGAGAAAACGACACGATTGTTCCGTTAAAATATGGGAAGCAAGTATTCGAAAGAGCTCGTCAACCTAAAAGTTGGTACTCCGTTCCTAGAGCCGGTCATAATAATGTCCCATTTGTTGGTGGAAAAGCTTACTTTGAACGACTATTGACCTTCATTCATAAGGTGGTCTCATAACTATCACTAATACTTCTCCCTTAAAATATCCGTGTTCAAATTCATTAACTTTTCTTGACGATTTTCAAGAATGCCCGTTACCATCATCATAAAATTTTGACTGACCGCATACTATGACTCAGAACAGTGGAGCCTATCTCTATCAAATCAACGTCTCCAATGGCGGCGTACCGAAGCGGCGCATCGACAAGGCCTATGTCTCAGTTGATGGAGTTGCAGGAGACAAGCAAGGGAATCGCACCGTTCATGGAGGCATCGATCGTGCGCTTTGCTTGTATTCACTCGAACAGCTCAATGAGCTTCGCAATGAAGGACACACAATTGGACCTGGATCATCTGGTGAAAACTTTACGATTTCCGGCTTTGATTGGGCGTGTCTTCAACTTGGAGATCGATTACGCATTGGTGAATCCTTGCACATTGAAATTACCAGTTACGCTGAACCCTGTCGCCATAATGCCCGGTGGTTTCAGAACAGAGATTACAAGCGAATCTCACAAAAGATTCACCCTGGCTGGAGTAGGCTCTATGCAAAGGTTCTGACAGAGGGACCTGTCCAGTCAGGCAATTCAGTGTTTGTAGAAATCAAGACAGGCATGGAGCAACAAGCATGAAACGCGTCCTCGAACCAGAGTTGATGGATGATCTCGAGCAAGCACAGATCTATGCTTCAGCAAATTTTGCTGAAGAGAATCAATTTTTTGTCGATCGGTTCTTGCAATCACATGGTCATGAGCTTGAAAATGCTCACGTCGTCGATCTCGGATGTGGTCCTGGCGATATTCCCATTCGCCTGTTGAAAGCTCATCCTACGTTGCGAGTCACCGGGATCGATGCGTCCCAACCCATGATTGACCTTGCTCAACGTGCTGTTGATGAAGCCAAGCTGAACGAGCGTATCGAGCTTCGCTGTCAACGATTCCAAGACGTGACATTTTCGAGTCCAGTTGACGCGATCATTTCTAATAGCCTTGCCCATCATGTCCCAAACCCACTCCAATTCTGGTACGCCATTAAAGCCATGGCCAAACCAGGAGCTCCTGTCTTGGTCATGGATCTAATTCGGCCTGAATCCACCGAAGAAGCTCAGGCCATTGTGGAGCAATACGCCTCCAATGAACCAGAACAATTACGAAAGGATTTCTACAATTCACTCCTTGCCGCCTTTACGGAAGACGACGTTGCCGCCCACCTAGCCGAGCTAAATCTCAGTCGCTTGCTCATCGACGTGCCAGACGACCGGCATTGGATCGTTGAAGGTCGAGTCTTTTAAGGGTCGCTTTTGATACCTCACTTGACTCGGAGAAATTGAAGCCTTAATGTAAGGTTGCCCTTTGGTTGGGGGATCGTCTAGGGGCAAGACATCAGATTTTGGTTCTGAGAACCCAGGTTCGATTCCTGGTCCCCCAGCCATTCTCTTCTTGAAAAATCAAAAAGTTTCTTTGTCACTCCCTCATACTCGGTCTTTCTCCTTATTTTTCTTTTTGACATTCAGAGACCTTTGTTCCTTCTCTTGAAAGGGATACGACATCTCTTGTGCAATAGTGTGATGGCTTGACACACAGAAGTCTCTCTAACACTTATCAGGGAGTAACCTCGATGGTTTCAACCCTGAGCGACAAAAGGTAAGCATGATAAGAGCATTTTATAGCAGAGGGTAAACTTAAACGTTATACGTATAAGAAAGAACGAGGAAAAAACAGAAAACGTTGCGAGTCTGATGGGATTCATGCTTTGACGTTTTAACATGGATACACTCTGGACCATCGCCGCCACTATAATAATCGTCGTTATCGGCATTGCGATCACCATTTTTGTGATACATCCAATCCGAAATTTACAGAGGGTGCGAAGTCATATCCTTAAACTACTCGTCGACTACGCAGACGTGTACGGAATCGCAAAGGACAATAGAAAATATCAAGCTCGTGATGAATTTCTTCGATCGATCTTACAACTCGAACAAGCAAGAGTCTTAATACCTTGGTATTGGTTGTGGGGAGCCTTGTGGTTAGTTCCTAAACAAAAAAAACTTGACGAGGTCTCGTCTGCGTTACGAACTCTTTCAACGCTCGCCGTACAGATTATTGATCATCAGGCAGATTTAACCAGACGTCGAGCAGAACGAGAACAGGCGGCAAAGGAAGCAGTCCGTCAAGAACAAATTATCAAAACCCGTTTGAGATTAAAAAAGTATGAAATTTTTAATGACCCCTAAGCGAGAGGAGGATCTAGCAATCTTCTGTTAAGTTGCCGAACATCCGCTGCATAGTATTATGATAGAAGAATATCTTCTATCCTGAAAGGTACGGTCTGTGTTGCCTGTGCTCAATAATCTGTACCACATCTCCATTTCATGCCAAGAACAAGAAGGCCATGAGGTCCAAATTTTCTGTGAGGCTTAGACAATGAACTCACCTTCAACTCGTCATATCTTCAAAAGTTCTAAAGTAGGTCGAAGTTTCACCGTCATTACCGTCATGTTCTTGAGTGTCATACTTGGCATGTTGGTGTATACCATCACCACGATCCATAAAGAAAAATCGAATGCACTGATGATTGATCTGGCTGGTCGCCAGCGAATGCTTTTCCAAAGACATCTCCATGAAGTGTTCTCTACCTCTCAGGGATTCCCAGCAAATTATCCTTCTACGAGAGAGCTTATTAGCTCAACATTGAAGGCATTAATACAAGGTGGAGCATCCGAACTTGACCCTAAGACTGGCAAGGAACAAAACATCCCTCCAGCACCAACCGAAGAAATTTTGCTTAAGCTCCGCGAGCAACAGAATCACTTCAACGACATAGTAAAAGCCTCAGACGACTTGCTTTTGCTGACGCCAGACCATTCAGAGTTTCGACAGAGAGTTCAAACGCTTCATGAACAAACCTCCACGTTAATTGAGATTGCGGATGAAGCTGTCAAACAATTAAATGCTTATTCTGAGTTAAACATTGGGACAATGGTAAAGTGGGAGTCTTTCGTCGCTATTTTAGTAGCTATACTTGGAATGTTCGTGACAAGCCAAGGAGTTCGAGACGGACGGAGATTAGAAAATGAAATTTCAGAACGGAAACGTGCAGAGTCAGAGATGCGAAAGAGTCAGATGTTTTTAAACTCCATTGTCGAAAACATTCCGCACATGATCTTCGTCAAGACAGCGAAGGACCTCCGTTTCGTTCGCGTAAATAAAGCAGGAGAGGAATTACTCGATCGTTCGCGAGATGCTCTTATCGGAAAGACGGACCATGACTTATTTCCTAAGGAGCAAGCTGATTTCTTTACGGCCAAGGATAAGGAAGTGTTAGCAGGCAAACAACTTAATGATATTAGCGAGGAACCAATCCGCACACGTTTCAAAGGGTTGAGACGTCTCCATACGAAGAAGATTGCCCTACTCGACAAGCAGGGCGTTCCTGAATACCTGCTCGGAATTTCTGAGGATATTACCGAACGTCTTCAGGCTCAGAAATCGCTCCGACATAGCGAAGAACGCTATCGAGCGCTGTATGAAGATAATCCATCCATGTATTTCACCGTTGCACACAATGGCAAGATTCTCTCTGTTAATAAGTTTGGGGCACAACAATTAGGCTATTCAGTTGAGGAATTGGTTGGATTGCCGGTCATACAGATTTTTCAAGAAGATGACAGATCCGAAGCGCGGCAATGTTTTAAGACCTGCTTGCAGAATCACTTCACCGTATTTACGTGGGAATTCCGCAAGGTCCGCAAAGACGGGAACGTGATATGGGTAAAAGAAATCGCACGAACCGTGTCTAACAATAATGGAGACATCGTTGTTTTGATCGTCTGTGAGGATATTTCCGAGCGTAAAGAGGCAGAAAAATCCTTGCGTGAATGGAAGGCGTTGACTGAAAGTATCCTAGAGCAGTTACCAAAAGGATTTGCCTATCGTTGCCTCAACAATAAGACATGGGATGTTCTTTATGCCAGCAAAGGAATCAAAGAAATTACAGGTCATTCGGCTTCAGACTTTCTTAATGGATCCCTCAACTATGATAGCCTGATGGCGCCGGGTGAGAACGAGCGAGTATGGCCAATGGTTCAGGATGCACTTGCAAAGCGAATTCCCTATGAAAATGAACATCAAATTATCACCCGCGAAGGAAAAAAGAAATGGATACTGGCCCGAGGTTGCTTCATATTCGATGAGATGGGAAAACTTCTCTACCTCGATGGATTAAATGTCGATATTACTGAACACAAACAGATTGAGGGACAGCTTCGGGCCAGTGAAGCCCGGTTTCGGTCGTTGATTGAGCATGTTCCGTTCTGTATCCACGAGATCGAGTTAGACGGGAAGATTAGCTCGATGAATCAGGCGGGGCTGAGCATGATGGGAATCGAAAGCGAATCACAAATAATCGGTCATTCTTATTTGGAACTAGCAGAGAAACATGATCACGAACGAATGAGAAGGCATTTTGCACAAGCCGTCCAGGGCCAGCCTGCCGACTTTGAGTTCAACGTGACCTCACAAGGAAAGGTGAATTTTTTTACGAAAAGTTTTGTTCCTCTTCGAGACAGTGATGGAAAAATTCAAAAGATAGTCGGCATTTCTGAAGATATTACCGAACGCAAACTGACAGAAGTGCGTTTACGAGAAAGCGAAACTAAGCGGCTCGAGGCTCTCAAGCAAAGCGACGCGTTAAAGTCTGCCTTATTATCATCAGTGTCTCACGAGCTGAGGACTCCCCTCACCGCTATGAAAGCCTCTCTATCGAACCTCATGGGAGATATGTCTCACTCAAGAAAGACGGTTCAACAAGAGTTTCTCAGTGGAATAGATCAAGAAATCGACTACATGTCTCACTTGGTCGGTAACCTCTTAGACATGTCTCGAATTGAGTCAGGGACGCTGATGCCCCGTCGAGAGTGGCATCCATTAGAGGATATCATAGAAGGAGCTCTTCGCCGTGTGAGTCTCTCACAACAAACTCGAAATATCGAAATACATATTCCCGAGGACATTGCACCGGTGTTCGTCGATGCATTTGAGATGCAGCAGGTGCTTATTAACTTGCTAGATAACGCCGTCAAGTACTCCTCGCAAGACTCACCGATTCGAATTAATGTCAGAGTCGAAATTGAGGAAATAGCGATCAGCATCTCGAACATCGGAGAGCCCATTCAAGCGCAAGACTTAGATCGAATATTTGAGCGTTTTTATCGTCGACAATCACCAGAAACACAACCCATTCGAGGCACCGGACTAGGCTTGGCCATCTGTAAAGGAATTGTTGAGGCCCACGGAGGCCGGATTTGGGCTGAGTCCTTGGAAAAAGAGACGACCATCACCTTTACGCTACCGGTAACAGAGCCCATGGTGAGCTTTTCACTTGAAGGATTACACAAGGTGTAACCTGAATGATGAGCCAAGGCGCCCGAATACTCGTCGTGGATGACGAGCCTCAAATCCGTCGTTCCTTGCAGGTTAATTTAGAGCACAAAGACTATGCTGTGATGACCGCAGCGTCGGGAGACGAAGCCTTAGCGGCAATGACTCGTTGTAAGCCCGACGTCGTGATTGTGGACCTCGTCCTCCCTTCTATGGACGGGATTGAATTGACCCGTCGCATTCGTGAGCATTCTGCTGTCCCGATTATCGTTCTGTCCGCCATAGGAGATGAGAGAAAAAAAGTCGAGGCTCTTGAATCGGGAGCCGATGATTACGTCACAAAACCCTTTGGGATGGGAGAGTTGGTTGCCAGGGTCAGGTCCGCGTTGCGAAGAACAGTCTTAGCATCAGGGATTGAGCCAGTGTTCAGAAGTGGGGATCTTTCTGTAAACTTTGAGCGACGTGAGGTAAGGTTAAACGACGAACCGGTTAAGCTCACTCCTACAGAGTATGATCTCTTGAAATATATGATTCAGTACAATGGGAAGGTTCTCACACATCGAACGCTCCTCACAGCAATCTGGGGAGAAGCGTACGCAAACCAAGCCCAGTATCTTCGTGTATTCATAGGGCAACTCAGAAAGAAAATTGAAAAGAATACGGCACGACCACAATACATTCTGACTGATCCAGGTGTTGGCTATCGCTTCGCTCCTGAAGTTCTCGAAGATCGCCTCTAAGCAGTTCCCAAAGCCTGCCCATTCTCACAACAGTTTCACTTTTCCTATTCCCTACATGCTCATCACACTTTCTCAATAATCCATTTGCTTCTCAATCTTCTTCGAAAAACATAGGCCTAAGAACGTTTGGCCCCCTAATTAATAAGGGGAAGAACGTAATTTCATAAGAATGGGCTAATGGCCACAATCTTTATGAATACTTTATGGCTTTTCCCTTTCTTCTGAATAGCGCCCTTATGGCATGGAGATGTATTTTGAACAATGAGAAGGTAGACAAATTGGCTGAATGAGCAAGGGCTGAAACATGCCTTTACGTATTTTAATCGTTGATGATAGCCAAGACATCGTTTTCATGCTTGAAGATCGACTCATCTCCATGGGATTTGATGTTTCGACTGCAGGCGATGGGAAGGAGGGAATGGCTGTACTTGAGAGGGCAACAATAGATGGAATACTACTCGATATTCAGATGCCAGTGATGGATGGGTTAACCATGCTTGAACAGATAAAGAAACAATACCCGCGCTTGCCCATCATCATGATGAGTGCGGATCTAAATTTCAAGAAACTCATATCAACGATGCAACAGGGCGCACATGACTACCTGTTAAAGCCCATCGACCTCGATCTCTTGACAAAGAAATGTTCCTCGGTCTTTTCTCTGAAATAGGCTGTCGGCAATGTGAATTCATTGCTCTTACCTCAATGTAAAGAATCGCTATGAATACACACACGTAGGACTTAGAACCATCTATGCGACGGATTCTCATCGTTGACGACCACGAAAGTGCACGACAGGTGCTCCGGGAGAAATTGAAAATGTATGGATATGCTTGTCATGAAGCTGAAAATGGTTCTGAGGCATTAAAAACCTTAGAGCGAAAGCATTTCGACTTAATCATTACGGACCACGAAATGCCGGTGATGACTGGCTTGCAACTGCTTGAGTGCTTAACTGAAAAACGGAATAGGCAACGACCGCCCGTTATTTTTGTTACGGGAAATCTTTCGACTAATTTATTCAATGCAGCCCGGAGAGCAGGAGTCTCCGATTTTTTGGTAAAACCTTACACGAACGAAGAACTTCTCTCGTCCATCACTCGCATACTTCATTCTCAGCTCAGTGAACTGCACTCTTAGATTTATCAGACTTAAGATAGATAGACAGAAACATGGCATTGAGTTTCATGACCTTCTCAAAGCACCACGCTTTCTCGACGCAACAAATTTCGTAAACTCTGGATCACCGGAAACACCTCTTGATTCCAATCTGCACCTTGTTGTTCAAAGGCTTTCTGTTCTTCTTCAACAATCCACCGATCTTCAGCAAATATCCCATTCGTGAACCACACGATAAACGGCCACAAAAGATGTATGAGCCCTGGAGTCGAAGGCTTTCTGATCATCATCAACCCAAACGTGTGATTCGTGCATTGCGCACGATCAACCGGAACATAGACATTCCACAAATTCAAGGCTGGCTCAGTACTTCCCGCCGTCCAAAACTTAAGGGTCTGATACGGATATTCGGTGCAGATCGTCATGAGATCATGCTTTGGTCCCTCTGCCTCAGGTTTTGTGCTACCTAAAATAAGTTTCTCGCCTAGGGGTTGTGATCCCTTGACCCGAGAAAACGTATAATCAACTTCTACAGCATGAGGTCGTTCACGAAGATCCAGAAAGACCGTTCGAATCCCACCCATGAGTCGACGATGCAAAAACTGATGATTCATATCCATCAGGTTCTCATGCATGAATGAATAATGGCAGCTTACCTTCCGATCTAGATATCGAGTCTTATAATGTGGATCGCTTTCTAACGACACTTGAGGAAATTCAACCTCTGCCATTTTCTCTATATCTCCCGGATACACGAAAATCAATCCATATGCTTCACGACTTGGATAACTTCTTACGCCTTTCGGGCGTGGCTGACTTTTGTCTAGGTACGGAACCCCCACACAATTCCCTGTTCTATCAAACGTCCAACAATGATATCCACACTGAAGGTGTTCTCCATGCACAACTCCGTGATGGAGCGGGACCTGCCGATGAGCACATCGATCTTCAAGAGCATAGACTTGTCCAGTCTCGGTTCGTACCAACACAATGGGGTTGCCAGCAAATGAGACTCCAAGCGTCTTTCCCTTCTTCAGATCTCTGGAACGCGCAAGCGGATACCAATAGTCTGGATGAATACCCGTTTTTCTCAGGTCTGCTGTAGGATTAGGTTGACGTGATTCAGATCCATGACGTTCCAAAACGATAGGAACATCGGGGGTCTTCTGTATGGCAACGTGCAATTGTGATGGCTTCAACATGAAACTCTCCTCGAAAGATATGCGTAGTGGAACTAATCGAGGGGTTCGAGGCTATAAAAGAGGGTGGCAACTTATACCAGAAATGAGAAAAGAGGGATAGGGGGGATGCAAACCTTTGTTCTACTTGAATTGTACGAGAAGGAACCAGAACGCTTAACCTTCATTTGGCCACAGTCACAACATCTATAACGAAATCCATATTGCTCAGACCAAGCAGCACGTTGGGAAAGCATGGAAATGATTTCGTCGCTAGGACTCAATCTTTCACCTCTGACTAGAGATGACCCTTAATTGACTTTACCGTCTTGAATATACTAGCTTTTATGTCTCAATTTGGGGTACCAACTTTGTCGATGATTGAGACGGATTGACCTCATACATCTTCCTGCATCATCCCGTTTAGGCCAATGGCGATCAATCGTTGGCAACGCGACACAGTTCGGTTTGCCACGGAATGCTCAACTCCCTCAGCTATTCCAGGGCCAGCTACTTTGAGTACCAGTATCAAAGGTTGCTTATATTTATCGCTTCTTGTGATCAGGTTGGGATTATCTCAGGGACCATACAATCCCTGCATTATAAGGAGTATTCATATGTCCAATTCATTCAAAAATTATCTCAGAATGTTTACGAGGAAACAATCCTCATTGAGCAAAGTGTGGATAGGCTCATGTGTCATTTTTTCGCTACAAGCCTGCGCATATTTAGATGTTGTTGACCATACCGGGATCGAGCAAGAAAACCCCCAGTTTTCCTCCGTTGAAGAACAACGCCTTTATAGCCGTGCTGCGGAAAAAGGAGACATTGAGGCACTCCTACAATTAGGAGAGTTATATGCAATCGGTCACCAAGTTCCTCAGGACTATGAGCAAGCCAGCCATTGGTATCAGATAGCCGCAGATAAGGGCAACGTGACGGCTCAACTGCGCCTGGCAGAAATGTACATGATGGGACATGGCGTATCTCAAGATCATGCCGAAGCCAGTCGGTGGTATCGACTGGCAGCAAGTCAAGGAGACGTTCTTGCTCAATTACGCCTTGGTCGATTATATGAACAAAGTAATGGAGCACCACCAAATTACCAGGAAGCCAGCCATTGGTATCATATGGCCGCTAACCAGGGAGATGCTCAGGCTCAGTTGCGTCTGGGGGAAATGTTTGAACAAGGCCAAGGAGTTCCCCAAGACTACATGGAATCTAGCCTTTGGTATCGGATGGCTGCCAACCAGGGAAACCCTCAAGCTCAATTACGTCTGGGGGAAATGTACGAGCAAGGCCTGGGAGTTTCTCAAGATTACACAGAGGCGAGCCGCTGGTATCGTATGGCCGCTAGCCGGAGAGAGGCGAAGGCTCAATTACATCTCGGCGAAATGTTCGAGCAGGGACGGGGGGTGTCTCAAGATTACACGGAGGCGAGCCGCTTGTACCAGATGGCTGCCGCACAAGGCAATTCCACAGCTCAACTCCGAATGGCTTCGATGTGTTTCGAGGGCCAAGGCGTGGCCAAAGACCAAACGGAAGCCGTTCGCTGGTACCGTTTGGCCGCAGAGCAAGGTGAGGTGACAGCACAGGTACAACTTGGCGACATCTATAAAACCGGGAAATTTGTCGATCTTGATTATACAGAAGCCAGTCGGTGGTATCGACGTGCAGCTGAACAGAATCACCCAATCGCGCAACTGCGTATAGGAGAAATGTATGAGACTGGACAGGGTATCCCTCAAGATTATCGCAAAGCCATGGATTGGTATACGCGCTCAGCTAATCAGGGACATGCAGAAGCTCAGTTTAAGCTCGGAAACCTTTACGCATTGCAAGAAGACTATGTTAAGGCACACATGTGGCTGAATCTCTGTGCGGCAAGTGGGCATAAAGAAGGGAAAATCAAACTGTATAGAATTGCGTCAGACATGAGCTACGAACAAATTGAAAAAGCCCAAGAACTCGCACGGGAATGGAATACCCAAATGAACCATAAGCCGGAACTGAATGGTCACGAGCCGTCTGCACTCTAATAAGCACGGCTACAAATCAGAGATGATAAATCGCTAGAAATCTGTCAGAGGAAAAGAAATAGCTACACCACCCATGATATCGTTGAGCTTATAATTTTTCTTTGGGCTCAAGGGATGAGCATTATGACAATTCACACAAGAAGCCGAAACAGCCCTATCGGCGTAGATCGCCGTAAAGTAACGGCGTCCATCTTTTTTCGTGACGCCAGTAAAGGGTTTACTCGGATCCCCTTCAATCGCTTCTAACCCTGTTTGTTCAAACCAAGTGGATGGCCGGTTCTTTTCATAAATCGGCCAGAGGCTAATCAAACGATATTCAAGGCCAGTTCCTTTGCCTTTTACACGCAGGCCGGATAGTGCGAGCATTTGTGCCGGCAATGGGAGGGCCGTCTCTTTTTTCCAAGCCTCCTCTGCTTTGACTACCTCGTTTTCCTGCATCCGTTGTACGACATGTGTCGTATATAGCGTTCGATCAGCCTCAAGAATAGCATGAATAAAATCCGCAACCTGTTCAGCCGCCACAACATCCTTTACGAGTCCCCCTGAAGTTGCTTGTGTATGTCCCACAGTTCCACTACTGAGCATCAGGGCAATCAAGCTCGCCACGATCGTATGGCAATACTTCATGTGACCATTCCTCCATTTTCTTCGCTGTTCCGACCAAAATACGCGCTTGCGTCAGGCAGTCTTTTAGCAATTCAGGCCTGACTGGCGCTGACACCTTTTATAGGACAAATCTATCGGAAGTGCAACGTTAGAGACTATCCATCCCAGGTTGTCCCTTATTTTTGTAGCCAGACACTCGAGTTTTAGTATCTTCAGCATGCAATGTTGACAAGAAGATCGTTTAGTACTTTTAAGCAAAGTCTCTGGTTTTTTCATTCAAAACACTTTAAAATTTCAAGTCCATTTGTAACATTTTGAATCCCACATCTTTCGATCGAATGACGATCTTATTGACTCGTGGAACATACACTTACTCCTGCTGAACGTTTGATTGTCGCTCTTGATTTCTCCAATGTTGACGAGGCGCGGAAGTGCGTCGACGAGCTCAAGGGAACTGTGAGTTTTTACAAAGTTGGGCTTGAATTATATACTTCACCGTCACGCGACTTTCTGAACGAGCTGCGAGCCGGCAAATATAAAATATTTCTAGATCTTAAAATGCACGATGTGGATGAAACGATTCGTCGTGCGGTAAAAAACGTCGCGTCACTTGGAGTCGACTTCCTAACCATTCACGGAAACAGCGCGACGCTCAAAGCAGCGTGCTCTGGGAAAGCTAGTCAGAGCTTACGACTCTTAGCCGTGCCGCTCTTATCGAGTTGGAATGAGGAAGATTTACAAGAGCTATTTCTTGTTGGACCGGCCAAAGATTTCATACCTAAGTTTGACACCCTTGACGAGTATGTATTTTGGCGGGCCGATCAGGCTATCAAGCAAGGTTGTGACGGATTAATTGCCTCTGGAGAGTATGTCAAAAAACTTCGCGAGCGCTTCGGTCGCAACGTCTTCATCATCTCTCCAGGTATCCGCCCTTCTGGTTCATCGACGGACGAACACAAACGTTCCCTAACTCCCAGTAAGGCCGTTCAATACGGAGCCGATTACGTCGTGGTCGGTCGCCCTATCCGGGATGCCGTGAATAGGAAAGAAATGGCCCAGCGAATCATTGACGAAATATCCTCCGCTTCATAAGGTTCCAACAATCATCTTTCCCCCATTTTCTTCCTAATATCTATCGAGACCTCCCCGTCATTCTGGACACGAATCACAGGTCCAAGAACGATATGATACACTTTTGATCATGAAGTCCTTGATTTCTTTCGTCTTCGTGCTAATTAGCATTATCGGTGTCGTGGTGGCTCTCAAAATTTGGGTATTTTCACCTGAAGCAGTCGTTGTCAATGTCGTGCGAGTTGAAACCGGACTCGTCGAGGAAACCATTACCAATTCACGAGCAGGAACGGTCAAAGCCAGGCAACGTGCCCATCTTTCATCTGAAGTCGGGGGACGCGTGGTTTCCGTGCCTTATAATAAAGGTGATCGTGTAAAAGAAGGCGATCTCCTTCTGCAACTGAATGATGATGCTGAAGTATCGAATCTTGAAATGGCTCAACGCGAACTGGTCGTCAGCGAGGCCAATCGCAAGCGGTCATGTTTAGAAGCAGGCCGCGCCAAGCGCGAACATGCGCGGTTTCAAGACCTGTTTCAAAAAGAGTTAGTGTCAACGGATGAACTTGACAAAGTTCACAGCTCGGCTCAAACCAGTGCTGTGGCTTGTCAAGCTGCCTTTGCCAGCGTTGAGCGAGCACGGACGCGCATCAAGGAAGCTCAGGCTCAATTGCAGAAAATGGCCTTACGAGCACCCTTTTCTGGCATTCTTGCAGATGTAAAGGTGGAAGTTGGAGAATGGACGACTCCTGCCCCTCCTGGAGTCCCCATTCCAGCGGTGATAGACCTTATTGACCCCACTTCCATTTTTATCAGCGCACCAATGGATGAAGTGGATTCCGCCAAAGTCCACCCCGATTTAGTAGCGCGAGTCACCTTGGATCCCTACCCTCAGCAATCTTTCATGGGGCGTGTTGTGAGAGTCGCTCCTTATGTGAAAGATATCGAAGAACAAAATCGTACCGTCGAAATTGAAGTGGAACTTGATAACCGGGATTTTGCTACCACGCTTCTTGCCGGCACATCGGCTGACGTGGAAATCATTCTTTCTAAACGAGATAACGTGTTAAGAATACCAAGATCGGCGTTGTTCGAAGGCCATAAAGTTTGGCTTGTCGATCAAGACCAGATTACTGAACGTATCGTTCAAATCGGTCTCAAAAACTGGGATTATGTCGAAGTCCAAAGTGGACTCTCAGAAGGAGCGGCCGTGGTCACTTCATCAGATCAAGCGGACCTTCAAGCCGGTGATCCTGTCCAAATATCGGGTGAGACCAACCAGTGATTTTACTCGATAAGATATCAAAAATTTACCAGGTTGGCGATCAGCCAATTTATGCACTTACCGATATCACGGAGCACATCAAAGATGGAGAATACATTGCCATCATGGGCGCTTCTGGATCGGGGAAATCAACTCTGCTCAATCTGCTCGGCTGTCTCCTTCGTCCGACAGAAGGCACCTATCAACTCAACGGACAAGATATCAACAATTTGCGCGAAGCGGAGTTGTCACGGTTGCGACAATCGTTTATCGGATTTATTTTCCAATCGTTTCATCTCATTCCGCGATTGACCGCTGCCGGGAATGTTGAGTTACCCATGATCTTTGCCGGCGTTTCTCCTCAGGAACGCCGACAGCGAGTCACCGAAGTCCTCGAGGCCGTCGGGCTTTCATTGCGAGCTCACCATCGACCTGATCAATTATCAGTCGGACAGCGGCAACGGGTTGTCATTGCTCGCGCGACCATCATGAATCCTCGACTGATTCTAGCGGATGAACCAACTGGAAACCTGGATAGCGAATCAGGCAAACACATTCTTGGTCTTCTCGATCATATCCATTCTCAAGGGCATACGCTTATCGTGGTGACTCACGATATCAAAGTTGCTCAGCGAGCTGAACGAATACTCATCATCAGCGATGGGCGTATCGTCAAACGCACCAGCTCAAGCAACATGAAGAATACAACCTCATTTGTCGCTCCATTTTCTTCTTAATTTCGAATACGCCATGTCTCCGAAAGCCCTTGTCAGTTTCGCGTTTACATCACTCAAAAGCCATCCTATCCGTGTCAGTCTATGTTTAACTGGTATTGCGATTGGGATCATGGCCATTGTAGTCCTCACGGCGTTAGGAGAAGGAGCTCGACGGTATATCGTGAATCAATTTATGTCAATCGGAAGCAATTTACTCATTATTATTCCAGGAAAGACCGAGACAACAGGCGCGTTTCCAGGGTTTGCAGGAGCTCCGCATGACTTGACCATTATGGACAGTGAGATCATTCGACGGAGCGTTCGCTCCATTCAATTACTGGCACCAATTTCAATGGGCACAGAAACCGTCCACTACGGTGAACGGCGACGACAAGTTCCGATTGTTGGCACTACCACTGAGTTCCTGAAAGCCCGAAACCTTCGTCTCGCAATTGGACAATTTCTTCCCACCGGAGATCCACGCCGAGGATCTCCGGTGGTCGTCTTAGGTCATCGTGTCGCACAGGAACTCTTTCAGGATTCTTCTCCGTTAGGACAATTAGTTCGCGTAGCAGACTGGCGGATGCGGGTGATCGGAGTCCTT
Organism: Nitrospirales bacterium; assembly: GCA_965223675.1. GTDB lineage: Bacteria > Nitrospirota > Nitrospiria > Nitrospirales > UBA8639 > JAGQKC01. Next base: position 3,111,944 of record OZ245013.1, read on the forward strand.
GCACCACGAGGCACTCAGCTCGGCATGGACATGGATGATCTCGTTATCGTACCGGTCGTTACGGGAATGCAGCTTCTCAATCGTCATTCCTTATTTCGTATACTTCTTCGAGTCCGTGCTCTATCCGACATGCAGACCACTTGTGATCAAATCATCACCATCATGACTCAACGACATGGCGAAGAAGATATCACCTGCATTACACAAGATGCCGTCGTGAGTACTTTTTCGTCGATTCTCAATGCCCTAACCCTCGCGCTCGGTGCTATCGGCATCATTTCACTGGCTGTTGCGGGGATTGGAGTCATGAATGTCATGCTCGTTGCTGTGTCAGATCGAACCGAAGAAATCGGTCTGTTGAAAGCATTGGGCGCAAGAAGTCGTCAAGTCTTGCTCGTGTTCCTGACCGAGGCCATCATTTTATCATTGATGGGCGGGATGATTGGATTGGTTCTCGGATGGGGAATCGTTCAAGGACTCATACTCTTATACCCGGCCATCCCTGCCTCAACTCCTCTGTGGGCTTCCATCTCCGCGATAGCAGTATCTATCTTCGTGGGCATCATGTTTGGATTGATTCCCGCCCGTCGCGCGGAACGTCTTGACCCAATACAAGCGTTGGAGCAACACGCACCATGAGAACGCGAGACCTCTTGTCTCTTTCGCTTGGAGCCATCACGGCACGACCAACTCGTGCTGGCTTATCCTTGCTGGGCATCGCCATCGGTATCATGGCCGTTATTTTACTCACCTCCATCGGCGAAGGCACTCGTCGATATGTGCTATCCCAATTTACTCAGTTCGGTACCAATCTCCTGACTATTACCCGAGGGAAAACACAAACCGTTGGCATTCCCGGGGTACTGGGAGGCACCACTCATAAATTGACTCTTCAGGACGCTCAGGCCATTCGACAACTTGAAGGAATTCTTCGAGTCGTTCCCGTGTCAGTGGGCAATGCGAGAGTGGAGGCTGATGGACGTGGCCGGAACGTCTCCGTTTTTGGGGTCACAACGGAAATGCCGGAACATTGGAAATTCAGCGTGCGATCCGGCCATTTCCTTCCATCGGGTGATCCTTCACGTCGACAATCCGTCGCCGTCTTAGGGCCCAAGCTGAAAATCGAACTGTTTGGCGACACATCACCATTAGGAAAATTTGTTCGAATCTCTGGATACAGGTTTCGGGTTATTGGTGTGATGATGCCGAAGGGCAACCTTCTGGGTTTCGATATCGATGATGCGATTTATGTGCCTGTGGCGTCAGCGATGGCAATGTTTAACATGGATGAGCTGAATGAGATTCAGGTGGCATTTGGGTTTGGGAGTCGATTAGGAACCGTGCTCAATCATATCCGAGAGCTACTGATAGATCGGCACCGTGGAGAAGAGGACTTCACTATTGTCACGCAAACGGCCATGCTTGATACCATGAACAGCATCATGAGCGTGATTACCGTGGCGGTGGCTGTCATCGCGGGGATTTCATTAGTCGTTGGCGCTATCGGGATTATGACCGTCATGTGGATGGTCGTACGCGAACGAACCACCGAAATCGGACTGCTAAAAGCAACAGGCGCCACATCAGCGCAAATCTATCAGCTCTTTCTTTGTGAATCGGTCGTGCTCTCTATGGTCGGGGGTGTAACCGGATTGACACTTGGGCTGGGGATCGCGCAGATCCTCCCAGCCTTGATACCGGGAATTCCAATTCATCCTCATCCCAGCTATGTCCTTGCAGCACTTGGCGTTAGTGCCGTCGCTGGTATTTGTTCAGGATTGATTCCAGCTCGACATGCAGCCTCAATTGACCCAGTTATTGCCCTTCACACACACTAATTATTATGGACCAATGTGGTATAGACCTCCTATGGCGCACTCTGGGCCAAAAGCAATGTCGTCCGCCTTATCCAGAAGGAGAAAAAGGGTGACTCGTCATGGCAAGGCTGGTATGATTCGTAGGTTGTCACGTGTTGATAGACTATAACGAATCCAAAAATAAGTTCCAGTCGGGCTAGCTCGACTCACCCAACGTGATTCCCCACTTCAACCGTTGGAGGGTGATACCCGCTTGCATCTCCTGACGAATGTTTGATGTTGTATCTTAACGTTGTGAGTATCAAACTTGAGCTAGTTGACACTTTATCGTTTCGGTATAATTGAATCGGCTATAGTCCTGCCGATTACCACTTTCTGAGAGCTATGGAAGGGAAGACTCCATGACAAAGCGTACTCGACTTTCCCACATCCTCATTGTCGAAGACGATTCGAGCCAACGAGAAAGACTCATGGATTTGCTCAAGGATGAAGGATATGACGTCATCGGAGTAGGGACCGCTCATGAGGCCTTAGAACAAGTCAGACAAGAAAGTGTAGGTGTGGCGATCATTGAATTACGTCTACCCGATAGTAACGGCATTCAGTTTCTGGAACAATTAAATGCCGAGACGATAGGAATTCGCGTCATTATCCACACAGGGTTCAGTTCTTTAGAGTCAGCAAAAGATGCAGTAAACTTGGGTGCTTTCGCTTACCTTGAAAAAGGAAATGACCCTGGAGAGCTCCTGCGTCAAGTCGATCGCGCCATGCGCAGTCAACTTGATCAATATGCCAGAGAATTAGAAGAGGCGGTAGCCGAACGTACTGCCACTCTTCAAGAACAAGAAGCACGGTTTCGACAACTGGCAGAACATATCCACGAAGTTTTTTGGTTATCTTCCGCCGATAAGACTCAAATGTTTTATGTCAGTCCGGCCTATGAATCCATCTGGGGAAGAACCTGTGCGAGCCTCTGTGAAAATCCAGCCAGCTTCTTGGAGGTCGTTCATCCGGATGACCGAGAACGTCTTCAACTCACCATTCCTAAGCAAATTGAAGGTACCTATCATGAGACATTCCGTGTAATTCGACCTGATGGCTCAATTCGATGGATCGAATCTCGTGCATTTCCTATCAGGAATGAGGAGGGCGAGGTTTACCGAATTGCAGGCATAGAAGAGGACATCACCGAACAAAAGCGTGCGGAAGAAGCGCTTCAAAAAACCGAACGCACATTTCGACAGTCAAGTAAAATGGAAGCCATTGGCACATTAGCTGGAGGTATTGCCCACGATTTTAATAACATTCTTACGGCAATTCTCGGCTATACAGAGTTAGCCATTGCGACCGTTTCCAAAGAGAGCCGTACGAATCGTAACCTTCAAGAGGTCTTGACAGCTGGGCATCGTGCGAAACATCTTGTTCAACAAATATTGACGTTTAGTCGCCAATCTGGACAAGAACAGAAATCCATCGACATTCATCTCGTCGTCCAAGAAGCCCTTAAACTGCTTCGAGCCACGATTCCTTCTACCATTGAGATTAGACAGAATATCTTTTCTCAGGCAACGATTCTCGCCGATGCGACACAAATTCATCAGGTTATTGTGAACCTGTGTACCAACGCCGAATATGCCATGCGAGAAAGTGGTGGTCTCCTAGACTTAACTCTCGAGGACGTGGAAGTCAAAGACCCTATCACTTCTGAACGTCTTGAAATACAACCCGGCCCGTATGTTCGACTGACCGTGAAAGATAGTGGACCCGGCATGACACCAGATGTCGTCGAACGTATGTTTGATCCATTTTATACGACAAAACCGACAGGTGAAGGGTCAGGCATGGGACTCGCGGTCGTGCATGGAATTGTAACCACTCATGGTGGAGCGATTCAGGTCGAGAGTGCACCAGGAATTGGCACGAAAATCGAAATTTATCTTCCGACGATTCATACAGCAATATGGGACGTCTTCTCTACCAAGGCTTCAATCCCAAATGGCAAAGAAAGCATTCTGTTCGTCGACGATGAAGAAACCATCGTGCGGTTAGGGCAAGAGTTGCTCGCGCACCTGGGCTATGCTGTTACGGTTCGAACCAGCAGCGTAGAAGCGCTAGATTTATTCCGCAGTGACCCTCACCGTTTCGATCTGGTCATCACCGACCAAACCATGCCGACAATGCCTGGTGATGCTCTTGCACGTGAGCTGCTCCGCATCAGGCCTGAGCTTCCGATTATCTTGTGTACAGGGTTTAGCCATGTCGTTTCAGCCGAAAAAGCCAAGTCCATGGGTATTCGTGGCTACTTGATGAAACCTTTAGCCATCCGTGACCTGGCCCCAATCGTTCGGCATGTGCTCGACGAACAACCGTACTATACACAACATAAAGAAAAAGCCCCATCTGCCTAAAAACTGAAATACCCTCTCTCGCAAGTGTTTTGTACTCGTTCTGTTCCTTTAGATACGTATAAATAGTTCCAATTTTATTGGTAAAGCCCTACAATTCACGATGAACCTTTTGTTATGAGGCCTACTCGCAACACCAACCGTTTATCATGGCATCAATTTTAATTATTGACGATGACGAACAAGTCTGCGGAGTCCTTCGTGAAGCTTTTGAAGTTGCCGGCTTTGAAGTTGCAATAGCCCATGATGGGGAAGAAGGAACAACCAGTTATCGAGCCTCCCCGACTGACCTCGTGATTTTAGACATTCTCATGCCTGAGAAAGAGGGGTTAGAAACCATTCTAGAGTTACGACGTGACTTCCCATCTATCAAAATCATCGCCATCTCAGGAGGCAGTGAACGGGCTCACGTCAATCTCCTTGACCTTGCAAAACGGTTAGGTGCCCTTCACACTGTAAAAAAACCCTTCCAATTGCAAGAATTAGTCAACCTCGCAACTTCCATGCTGACAGATCCTTCTTCGTGATACTTGCGAATACGTCATACATCCGTGTTGACTGACATATCAAAGAACGCGATGCTATATTTTCGAACAAAACCAGATCTGATATTTCAAACTACCCTTCGTCAGGCACTCGAATTGGAACTTCAAGAAGTGACACGCATTTCAGTCGAACATGATTTCGATGCCTGGGAAGCAGGCTATGGCCTGGTGTCTCAAAGCTTCACCCCATATAGTGCCCTCGTGACCATCGAACAATTGCTCAACGCCAGTCGCCAAGATACCATATATCGACTAAGCGATTATCACAGCCTTTTGATCTATGAATGCCTCAAAAATTACAGTGCCGTGCATCAGGATCTCGCGTCGCAAGAAACAGACCAGTACTTGGCTGTTGGAGACTTTCAAATTCGAGAAATCGACTTTCAGGAAATCATTGATCGCTATTTTTGGGATACAGATTTTTTGTTTCACACTGAATCAGATCTCTCACACAAACTTTCTTCCAATGGCTCTTATGCCGACTTATTCGATTCCTCTCTGTTGATGACCGATCTTGAACCGCATCCTATGCACTTAGAACTCATCGCCGTAGACGAGCCTCTATGGCAAATAACGGAACCACATGAGTTTTTTCAATAATACTCTCGTCAGTATCCAGACCTCAGTTAACCTTACATCCCTCACCACAAGGATTCATCATGCAGAAACTAGCTCAGACCCAATTTCCTATTCACCCTCTTCTTCAAGAACGCTGGAGTCCACGAGCATTTTCAAATGAACTCGTAGAAGAAACAACACTGCAAAGTCTTTTCGAAGCGGCTCGGTGGGCTTCTTCTTGCTTCAACGAACAACCATGGAGTTTTCTCGTTGCGACAAAGAAAAATGGAGAGGAACACGTTAAGATGCTGTCATGTTTGGTTGAGGCGAATCAGAGTTGGGCAAAACAGGCACCTGTCTTGATGCTCACTATCGCCAAACTCATTTTTGATCACAATGGAAAATCCAATCGTCACGCCTATCATGATGTTGGGCTTGCTGTCGGAAACTTGGTTGTCCAAGCGACAGCTTTGGGATTAGGCGTACATCAGATGGCTGGAATTCTTCCGGATATGATCAAATCGTCTTACGATATTCCAGAAAATTATGAACCTGTGACGGGGCTGGCCATTGGTTATTTCGGAGATCCTCAGAGTTTGCCTGACGAGTTGCGCGAACGAGAAGTTGCCAAACGGACAAGACTTCCACTTTCAGACTTCGTGTTTAGCAGCCGGTGGGGACACTCTGCTTCTTTCGTAGAACAATGACGATAATGTGCCACATGAGAAATATTGTTCACCGCGACTCGGGACACATGTCATCTCATGTTGATGCTTCCTCGACCATTCAAGCAAGCGAAGACCGTCCACGGACAATCGAACTGTTGCACCACCTGCTGCCTACCTTCTCATCAATTACTTGCTTCCACTCTACTGATGACATGAAAAGAATCTCATCTAGGCGATTGCGGCAACGGTCCCTATTTTTCGTCAAGGCCATTTTTGCGTTCTTGGCGTTGCTCATTACTCCAGCTTGTCAGCATGTACCGGAAACGAAACAGGCACCGGCAACGAGTAGCCTATGGAGTGTGAGCTCAGATCACAATACGGTCTATCTCCTTGGGTCTATCCATGTTCTCAAAAAAGAAAATTATCCGTTGCACGACAATATCTACCAAGCCTTTGATCTTGCCCCACATCTTGTCTTCGAGGTCAACCTTGATGAATTATCCTCGCCCCAAATCCAGTTACACACTATTAAAAAAGGCATGTATATCGAGGGGCACACGTTGAAAGATGCGCTCACCCCCGAAAACTATGACCTTGTCCAAACCCATTTAGCGCAACGCGGATATTCAATCGAAATGTTTAAACTGATGAAACCGTGGATGCTGGCGACGACGATTACCCTGCTGGAGCTACAAAAACTTGGGTTCGCGACAGATTTTGGTGTCGATCAGCATTTCTTTCTAAAAGCCAAAACCCAGGGAAAAACAATCGAAGGTCTTGAAACTGTCGAGTATCAAATAAACTTGTTCGACAACTTATCGCTCGGCACTCAAGAACTTTTCTTGCTCCAAACGTTAAAAGAACTCAACCTTCTTGAACGACAAACACACCAGTTAGTGGAATCATGGACACATGGAAGGGTCGAAGGGCTGGAGGTGATGTTGGAAAATATGCAAGAGTTTCCGGAAGTGTACGAGGCGCTGATTACCCAACGAAACAACACTTGGCTCCCTCACGTTGAATCATATTTACAAAAAGAAGAACCCTACATGATAATCGTCGGCGCGTTACACTTATTGGGTGAAAAAGGCTTGCTCGCAATGCTCAAGGAAAAGGGTTACGTTATCAAGCAACTATGATTCTCTCTATCAAAACAGAGAGCGCAATAAAACGGCAATGTCCTGCTTTTCGCCTGTTGGCACTATCTACTCGACCAAACCTTGAAATTTCCTATTGTTCAAAACGCCACCTCCTGGATGAATGAATTGAATCGTTCCATCTTCACCTAGTAGTACATAGGTTGGAAAGACCCGAATCCCAAATGCCTCTTTTAAAAGCTGCCCATTGTCATACACCGTGGGGAAGAGAAACGTGTTGGGATGCTCTTTCACATAGGCATGTACCCGATCACCTGATGCTGCAGTTCCAATCGTCACAACCTCTAATTCACCAGAACCTACGTCCCGGTAATACTGAGCTAGTTTTGGTAAATCCCGCCGACACACGCCACACCAGGGAGCCCAAAACATCAGTAGCGTTCGCTCCCCCTCAAGAGATTCATTTGAGAAATATCGACCATCGATTGAATACGTTTGAAACTCCGGCCCCGGTTCGCCCAGCGTTTGAGCCAAGGCCTGAGCAAGCCTGCCATCTATTACGATAAAGACCATACTTATCAATAAGACAGAGAGACAGCGTAAGGACATGGAATGAGCTATGAGGGCAACCATGTACATAGCAGAAAACCTCTCGTTTATGGGAACATTAGCTACAGTCCACTTCTACTTCTTTCAATCGGCCCCAATTCCATATCGCTTGATGGCATGTTAAAAGAAGTTTAGAAGAATTGGTCGAATACTGAGGTATCTGGTGAAAACACAGAACACGTATGGACTTACGTGCGCTGATAACAGAATATTATGTAAGACGTATAAGAAAAACCCTGTACCACATTCTTTTCCGAGATATAGCGAAACCAAATATTTTACAGCCGAACCATACTTGGACACGATAGTTTAGAAAATCATGAGCAACTTGACGAACATTCTACTTCGAAGCATCAAATCATCTGACATTTCTCTAGCAGGTGTCCAAGCTGACATAACGAAATAACACACGACAGACATCGAAAGTGTATCGGAACGACTATATAGATTCACGCTTGTACGATGGTCCGACTTTGCCGAAGTAGCTACGAAGGCTGAAAGTCCTATAGCGCGCAAGCACGAGCGACGAAATACAAATCAAAAGGAGTTAAATAGATATGATTACAGCCATTGGGGATGTCTTACGGCGATGTTATGAACGAGGGTGGATTACCTCACGAGATGGAAATTGTAGTTTGCGCCGAGCAAGAAGCGTCTACATCTACATCACACCGTCAGGGTGGCGAAAGACCATCGTCCATCCAGAACACATGGTCAAAATTAAACTAGCGAATGGTGAAATGCAAATTCCAAAGGATACTAACCCATCTGGTGAACTGCATATGCACTATCTGTTGCTCAGAGGTATGACACGAACCCGCGCGGTCGTCCATGTGCACCCAACACATGTGGTGGCAGCCATCTATCGAGGCTTTGATCTACAAAAAATCTGTAAAGACTTTCCGGAAATCTATCGCTACACCCGCATTGGGCCTACGGTGCCCATGTTACCAGCTATTAGTACAGAATTAGGTGAGGCAACTGCTCAAGCTCTAGGAGTGAACGAAAGCAACCCAATTGGAGATTTTGACATCGTTGGACAAGCCAATCACGGTGTCTGTTCGATGGCTCAAGATCCCTGGTCAGCCTACGAACACATCGAACGGCTGGATCACATCTGCGAAATCGTGCTCAATAGCGGAGTTTCTCCTTCATGAAGGCTTTCACTCATATTTATTCCTTATGCTTGACACCTCTCATCCTGTTTACTTCTTGCTCGATCAATCGTTGATCGCTATAGTAATGACCGTGCATAAAATGTAAACGGGCTAAAACGTCTCTGAATTCTTGTCTATAACCGTCTCCAGGGAAAGGAGTGTCCATGGCGAAGAAGAAGGCTAAACGTCAGTCAACTAAGAAAGGTTCATCCTCAAAATCAAAAGCTTCCTCAAAGACTAAACCTAAAGCTTCCGCCTTGACCAAAAAGAAGGCTTCGTCCAAAGGTAAGGCCAAGACCAAAGTTTCGAGTACCCAAAAAACATCCGCTTCAAAAAAGACAAAAAAGAAATCCGTCGCGAAGACTAAACCCAAGACATCACAAACCGGAAAAAAGTCTGCACCAACAAAAAAATCCGTGAAGAAGCCTAGGACGGCTACGGCCAAGAAAAAACCTACTGCACAGAGGACAAATGCCTTAAAACCCAAGGAAACTTCCACTAAAGCGAAGCCCAAAGTTTCTTCTAAAAGAGTCATTAAAAAGCCAAAGAAGGTTGTTGCTAAGCCTCAATTAAAAACTCAAATGAAACAACCTCAGGCTCCGAAAAAAGCTGAGCTCTCCGCCATTGATCGTTACAATATCGGCGGCTTGCTTGCCTGTGCGATAGATCAGGCAAGAGATCCGGGATTACTAAAATTCAAAAAAGTGTTGAAACATCTTGGATTGTCGATGCATGAGCAAGAGAACCTCGTTCGGGTAACTCAAGGATTTATGTTCCCAAAGTTATTCGCGGATGAAATAAAGGATGAGACGACTCGAGAACTAGCGGTAAAAGAATTGATAGCCTTTGCCAAATCCGAGGGTAATTATGATCGGGACTGGCGATCCGACTTAGAGCAATTCGGGACTTGGTTGGGAATTGCAGTCTAGTGAATATGTGTCCCGTTGCTTGTCGCTCGTATCTTGTCGTTCGTATTTCGTAGGAAGAGTCTTCTGGCTTTTCTTTTACACTTCACCAAAACGCTTCACGTTCTTCCTCTATGCTTCACGAACAACGAGATACGTGTATTAGGTGAGTTCGCGGCGACCTTCTATTGATTTCAGCAGCGTAACCTCATCCGCGTACTCAATGTCCATACCCACGGGGATACCGTAGGCAATCCGAGAGACACTCACACCATGCGGCTTCAAGATTTTGGTGAGATAAATGGCGGTAGCTTCGCCTTCAATAGTCGGATTGGTTGCAATCACGACTTCTTGAACTTCTCCAGACTTTACTCGTTCTTCTAACTCATGAGCTCGAATATCAGCCGGCCCAACTCCATCTAAAGGCGACATAGCCCCAAACAACACATGATACAATCCACGAAAGGCCTTACTGTGTTCAATCGCCTGGAGAGTGCTGGGTTCCTCTACGACGAGAATTTTCGTTTGGTCACGCTTAGGATCGAGACAAATCTCACACAGTGACTCCTCCGCAATATTTCGACATTGCGTGCAAAACGCCACACGTTCTTTCACATCCCGAATGGCATCAGCTAATCGCAAAGCTTCGTCTTTTTCTGCTTTCATGATATGAAAGGCCAAGCGTTGGGCAGTTTTTTGACCAATGCCAGGAAGCCGTACAAATTCTTTGGCAAGGCGTGCTAAAAACCCGCTTTGCTGACCGCTTTTCCCAGAGCCTTTGTCTGCAACGATGGTTGACACTCGCTCCTCCTACCTCTGAGGGAAGTTTGAATAAGGTCGCCAGTAGCGTTCTCGTTGCTCAAACGTCGCAACGTGCTCTCTAGTACGCTTCGTCATTTTCGCTACCTGCGGCCTTGCTGAACGAACCTTTTGGAACCTTCCTCTTTCTCTTGTCATCGTTATTCTTGATTCTGCGTGCTACTGTCACCTGATTTTGGGCAATGTTTAAATTTCTCTACAGGCCTCTAAAACATGCCTGGAATTCCCATACCGCCAGTTAACGACTTCATCTCCTCCGCCATCATATCTTTGGCTTTTTTCAATGCTTCATTTGTCGCCGCGACTAATAAGTCCTGCAACATATCACGGTCCTCTGACTTTATGACTTCTGGATCAATTATCACTTTTGCAACTTGCATCGCCCCAGTCACCCTTACGGTAACCATCCCACCTCCGGCAGAAGCTTCAACTTCTTTCGTTGCCGCTTCGGCTTGAATTTTCCCCATTTGCTCCTGCATCGCCTGTGCTTGTTTTAACAGATTACTCATGTTGCCGAATGGATTTTTGGACATTAGCTTTTCTCCTCTTTTGGGGAAACGCGGTGTGCCGAAACGACTTCTCCGCCGAATATCTCAAGGGTTTGTTTGACAATCGGATTGGTACGCGCCTCTTCTATCAGACTTTGATCTTCCTGTTCTTGATGTTGCGCTCTCTGCTGCCCAATCGACAAGGGCGCTGGTTTGGTGCCATCGAGTTCAACGACACGGACGTTAATAGTATGTCCTGCTACCTGCTGACACACCTTTGCGACCAGTGCTCGATTCTCAGGTTTATCGGTCCGCCATCGTGCTACAGAGGCATTTTTAGGATACCCAATGACGACCTGTTCGGGATCCACTTGTACTAATGTGCCCATCTCTACAAATGTCCCAATGTTTGGATGTTCCTTCATCAGTCGATCCATAACTAATTCCCAGTCAACTGACGACTTTGCTGTTGAGGCCTCTGTTATGGAAGCTTCCGGTTTTGGTGCAACAGCAACTGATGGTTTTGTTGGTATTGTCTTGTTCGTTAACTCTGGCGTAGATACCATTTTACGTTCTGGAGAAGAACGTTGAGCAATACTCGGCTTGGGAGGTGTTTCGGGCGGTCGAGAAGCTGCAGGCGTTAATGGTTGTTGTATACGATTACTTTCAGGAACCGGTTGACGTTGAGAGTTGGCTGGAGTTTGACTTTTCAAAGATGCTGAAGCCTGAGTCGTCTTAGACTGTGATTCTGACTGGACCGGAATTTTTCCTAATTGGGTCGCTCGGACTACGGCAGCTTCTAACAGGAATCGCGGATGAGCACTCATTCGTAAATTGTCTTCGGCTTTTGAAAAAATTTGAAAGACCTCTTGAAGGAAGCCTTCACCGACTCCCCGGGCTTGTCCAATTGTACTTTCGACTTCTTCTGTCGGCAGCTCAATTAACGCTTGGACTTGCTCACGAGATGGAACGACGGCTGCAACAAGGACGTTTCGTAGGCGTTCAACTATTTCTCGGCAATAGATTCGAAGGTCATAGCCCTGATCAAACGCTTTCGCAACGCAAGAGACACCAGCCGAGGCATCTTGCTGAATGAGCGCAGCTACTAGTGTCCGAACTAATTCATCAGGAACGGAGCCCAACAACGTTTCTAGATCTTGGTGACGAACCTGATCTCCTCCAAATGCCACAGCCTGATCCAATAGACTCAGGGCATCACGCATGCTTCCATCACTGGCTCTGGCAATCGCCGCAAGGCTACGTTCTTCAATCGATGTTCCTGTTTGGCTTATAACATGTTGCAATTGTCGAATGATTTCTAGCCGTGAAATTCGTCGAAACGTAAAATGTTGGCATCGTGACAGGATCGTGGCGGGAATTTTATGGACTTCAGTCGTTGCAAAAATAAATACGGCATGACTTGGTGGCTCTTCAAGCGTCTTTAACAAGGCATTAAAGGCCGAATTTGAGAGCATGTGCACTTCGTCGATAATATAGACACGATACTTCCCACGAAATGGAGAGAATTTCACGTTTTCACGTAATTCTCTCACATCATCTACGCCAGTATTCGACGCACCATCAATTTCAATGACATCGACCGACTGTCCTCGAGTGATCTCATCACAACTGGCACAGGTTTCACAGGGTTCACTAGTAGGGCCATTTTCACAATTCAATGATTTAGCCACAATCCGCGCTACTGTTGTTTTTCCTACCCCCCTCATCCCTGAAAAGACATAGGCATGGGCCACACGCTCTCGACTAATGGCATTTTTAATAGTCTGCACCACATGAGGCTGACCAATAACTTCTTCAAAACTACCGGGACGATACTTTCTGGCAGAGACTTGATATTCCATGAATTTCTAAAATCAACGTACAAGGTGCAAAGTGGAAAATTGAATACGACCAAGCACTTTTGCGAAACTTAACTTTGACTTTTTCATTTTACAATTTACATTGAAAAACCGGGGCCAGGTAATCCTGCGGCACCCAGACTAGCCTGCTTACCGTTGCTTCCTTCCGGACCTGGCGGGGTTCACAAGATTCTGTTGCACAGGGCCCAGCCCCTTTTTCGAAACTTGGACACCTTTTATCGATGTATCAATAGGCGTAAGAATTCAACGTAAATTGTCTCTGTATAGTACTCAGCCCAAAGAACAATCGTGTTCCACCTAGGACACTGATAATCCGAATGTTCCTGTTACACAGTGCTTCAAGCGAGTATTTGTAGTTTATGAGCCATTGGCCTGTTGAACCATCGTGTCCGAGGCACCTCATCATAATCCATTGGTTTCACTTTATATTTTGTACTTTGCATTTTTTCATATGGAGGAGAGGGAGGGAATTCGAAGTCGCACTTCCTAAAATACTCCGCGCTCTCGCATAAGGGGCCACGCCCCCTTGCGCCTTCGCTTCGCTCCGGTCACCCCATGAAGGGGGCCTACCCCCTTTCAAAACCCCCTGTTCGAATCCCCCCTCGTCTACATTCTTAGTTCTTGGTCTTTAACATGTTCTAAATGTTCTTTTCACGAATCAAGTGGCGGAGAGGGAGGGATTCGAACCCTCGGTACCGTTGCCGGCACACGTGATTTCCAATCACGCCGAATCGGCCACTCTCGCACCTCTCCACGATGCTCAAATAACTCTATATTTTGTTATCATACCTAAGCTGTTTGTCGAAGCTATACATTTGCAAAACTAACGATTATAAAGGGAAAGCTTCGCTCAAATCACGAGGAAAGGCGATCTTACCACGAGGCCCAGGATGCGACAAGCGAGGGAAGTATTTGTCGTTTCCACACTACTCTGAGCTTAACCTACGTCCCATATGACTTACCGAGATAATGTTCGAGCTTGAAAGCGTCGCTGTCGTCTTGTTGAGCCGTGAAGTGCTGCAAACAGATGCCCTCGAAACATCAGCATCATGACTCCCAGAATAGGCGTCGCGAGTAAGATCAAGAACGAACTCACCTCATTTGAGATCCCAAAATACTGAAGCCATTCTGTCAACAAACGAAAAGGCACGGTTAAGATATGAAAGAAATCTAAGCCTCCTCTCGCCCCAGCCTGGCTTGAAAATTCAAAAAAGAATGACAGGCCAAAAGGCGCTAACAGGATCGCAACTGGGAAAAACCATTCGATCCAGTTTTCAAGGACAAATTCATAGCTTTCTCGCACTACCTCTATGGCTGAACCTTGTCGACTCTGATAGATCACCTCTGGCACCGGATTCAGTAGTACAAAGATCAAAAAAAATACTGCGGAAGTCAACACAGGACTATAGGGATTGGCCTGTAGGGCCATCTGCAAGATAAGGACAGGAAACCACACAAGAAATCCAACCGAAATCACATCCCAGAAATATTGCCCTGCACTTTGCGGAATCTCCCTCCATCGTATCTTCCGAGAACCCAACACGACCTGTTCCACTAGATACAACGTTGCACCAATGACAAATGCATTGGCCGCCCCAACTATCAACCCCCCAAGCATGCCTAATCGTGATACCAGTAAGATGATAGAGAGCATCAGCACGGCAAAACTCACCACGACAACCGTAATGATCCAACCTTGCAAAAACGAGCGGATGGTCGCCTGAATGGCTTGCTTGTAGAGTTGAATGGTGGCTTGAATAAACTCCGCCACGAAACCTATCCTAGCAATGTGTGACTAACGAGATGATTGAGGTGGGTGTTTAAGAGCAATGATCTCTTGTTGGAGCTGGTCTCGTTCTTGTTGTATTTTTTTAAGGCGACTTGGGCGGTTTACCGTCCACGGTTTGAGCTTCTCTTTGAATGTCACTTGGCGAGGAGGTACACTTTCTGCTGGCGAATCCTGAAAGTCATACCCTTTGTGCGCCTTGCGGTTTTCCGTAAACTTTCGATAGATGTCGTGATAGAGTGATTTAAGTGCCATAATTAGTGCATACCATACTCTACTCGGAAAATTCTGGCAAGAAGTCTGTAAAGACTCGTTTCGATCATCATTCTTCTGGATATTCTGTGGAAATATCCTAAATCTTCAAAATTCAAAGGATTCTTTACTTCCCTAATTCCCTTAATTTCTATTAAAATCGACAGTTATCTGTTACGTGATTATTTCGAAAACATACGTGCGAGAGTGGCGGAACTGGCAGACGCGCAAGACTTAGGATCTTGTGGGCAACCGTGGGGGTTCAAGTCCCCCCTCTCGCACCACTTATCAGGAGGCAGCCTAAGATATCTCCATTACTTGCTTTGTGAAATTTAGAACAAGAGCTAGCCAGCACTCGAATGCAGGCAAATCATTGCATGAAGTATTCTTAGATTTAGCCTTAAGCTATTTTTTCATATACACTCATTATTTAACCTTTGCTTAATAGTAAGCCACAGAGGAGTTACAGCTCCATGAAAATGGAAATGACCGAATTGGGGCCAGTTAAACGGGCTCTGAAGATCGAAGTCCCAGAAGATGCAGTCAATAACGAGTTTTTAAAGGTATATGGTGAACTCAAACGTCAAGTCCGTGTCCCTGGGTTTCGGCCGGGCAAAGCTCCGGTTGCCGTTTTGGAAAAGCGATATTCCAAGATGGTTGAACAAGACGTGGTTCAACGAATCGTCCCCGATTATTACCAACGAGCCGTCAAAGAAGCTGGGGTTGTTCCTGTGGTCGTCGAGATTCCACCATTTGAACGCCTAAAAATACAGCGCAATTCTCCCTTCACGTTTACGGCAACCGTTGAGATTAAGCCCTCGATCAAATTGGGAGATTATCGTCCTCCCAACCCTATATCCTTAAAACCTGACTCACGCACAGTCACCGAAGAGCAAGTGGATCAGGCGTTGTCTAATCTGCAAGAGCAACATGCGCAAATTGAGGCTGCACCGGATGGCGCAGTACTTGCTGAAGGCATGCATGCGATACTGACCCTGGAAGGGCTGCTTGACGGTCACCCCGTTGAGGGCACGAAAAAAACAGGCTACCAACATAAAGTTGGCTCAAAAACCCCAATCCTCGGGGTGGAAGCAGACGAACACCTGATCGGGCAGGCAGCTGGGTCAAGAGTTGACATCCAACAAGAATATCCTGCTAATCATCCGGATGAACGTCTAGCTGGCAAAACAGTCACGTTTAGCTTCACCATTGATGCGATCAAACAACAAACGGTGCCAGAACTCGATGACGAATTTGCCAAAGACTGTGGTGATTATGAAAATCTTGAACAGCTACGAACATCCATTCGAGAACAATTTGAAACCTTGCTCAAAAAAGATATTGAAGACGGGTACAAAGAACAGATCATTGATCGGCTAGTCCAAATGCACCACTTTGATATTCCCGAACCTCTTATTGACCGAGAACTCCAAACGATGGTTCGCCAAAAAATGCTTCGCGAACATCAAAAGGGCCATGGTGGGATTGATGAGCCTCTTAAACTTCAGGAAGAAGCCAAACGCCTTCAACAAGAACTCCAGCCAGAAGCCAAGAAACGCGTAAAACTCGGTCTCATTCTGGAAAGTATTTCTGAGAAAGAGGGGCTCACTATTGAAGATGAGGATATTGAAGAAGAAATGGTGAAGCTGGCCAAACAGGTCAAACTACCAGTAGAAGAAGTCAAAAAGATGGTGGAGGCCGGAGGACAACAATCCCGTGAAGAGTTTCGTGAGCGTCTTCTAGCTGAAAAGGCGCTCCAGCTAGTCTATGAATTCTCAGTGATTCAAGGTTAGTCTCGATGAACCTTCATCACAAATACATCCATTCAAGGGCATGACTTGCTAAAGCACATTTGAAAAGGCAACGAACGATGTTTCCAAGGCGATTTCACGAATGTGTGGAAAGCAACGGGAGGAGATGTCGGAAATAATGCCGAACTATCTGATTTGTCTCACGTGAATTGTTAAGAAACGTTAACTTGAAAACCGATAAGTACCCTGAGGAGGAACTGACTGTATGCTAATCCCAATGGTAATCGAACAGACCACCCGTGGGGAACGATCCTACGATATTTACTCGCGTCTTCTGAAAGATCGGATTATCTTTCTAGGCGCTCCTATTGATGACGTGTTTTCCAATGTCGTCATCGCTCAACTCTTGTTCTTGGAAGCTGAAGATCCAGAGAAGGATATTAACGTCTATATTAATTCTCCTGGAGGAAGTGTGACTGCGGGCCTAGGAATTTATGATACGATGCAATATGTGAGATCCCCTATTACTACCATTTGCTTGGGGCAAGCTGCCAGTATGGGAGCGCTACTCCTTTGTGCAGGGACCAAGGGTAAACGTTTTGCCCTCCCAAATGCCCGAGTGATGATTCATCAACCCATGGGCGGCTTTCAAGGGCAAGCCACTGAAATTGATATTCAAGCCAGAGAAATTTTGAAAATACGAGAACGCCTGAACCAAATTCTCGTCAATCACACGGGACAATCTTTAGAAAAAATCCAAAATGATACCGAACGAGATTATTTTATGTCGGCAGAAGAAACCAAGGATTATGGTATCATTGATGAAGTCATCACTCGTAGTCCGGATCAGGGTAAGAGCGAAAAGAACACAACCAATGGGGAACCTTCATAATCAATCTTAGCCCTATACGAGGATAGACGATGGCCAAACAAGCAAAATCCGACGCTAATCTTCGCTGTTCCTTTTGCGGGAAGACCCGCGATCAGGTTCGGAAGCTCATTGCGGGACCAACGGTGTACATCTGTGATGAATGCGTCGGACTTTGTAATGACATTATTTCTGAAGACTGGCAAGAGGCCAAGGAAGAAATCTCTTCAAGACTTCGTAAGCCGGCCGAGATTAAAGACTACCTGGAGCAATATCTGATCGGCCAGGAACGAGCCAAAAAAATTCTTTCGGTTGCCGTGTATAACCACTACAAAAGAATTGCCGCGAACGAACTCGATGATATCGAATTGCAAAAAGGGAATATCCTGATTATTGGTCCGACCGGAACAGGCAAGACCCTCTTTGCACAAACCCTTGCCCAATATCTCGATGTGCCCTTTACTATCGCCGATGCGACGACACTCACGGAAGCTGGCTATGTTGGTGAAGACGTGGAAAACATCATACTCAAACTCCTCCAAGCCGCGGACTACGAAGTCGATCGAGCGGAACACGGGATCGTCTACATCGATGAAATTGACAAAATTACTCGAAAATCAGATAGCCCTTCGATCACCCGTGACGTATCTGGCGAAGGCGTCCAGCAAGCACTCTTGAAACTGATTGAAGGGACCGTTGCCAACGTGCCCCCACAAGGAGGGCGCAAGCATCCGCATCAAGAGTTTATTCAAGTCAACACCAACAACATCCTGTTCATTTGCGGAGGAGCCTTTGTCGGCCTTGAAGCCATTATTGAGCAACGTCTGAATCAAAAACGGATGGGATTCCGATCTGAAGTCAGAGAGAAACAGACCAAAACTTCAACATCTCTTTTGCAGTTCGTTGAACCGGAAGACCTTCTTCAATATGGGCTCATTCCAGAATTTATTGGTCGCTTACCAGTCATCTCAACTCTAGACGACCTCGACGAATTGGCGCTGATACGAATTTTGACCGAACCGAAGAATGCCCTTATCAAGCAATATCAAAAACTGTTATTATTGGATAAGGTCAAACTAAAATTTACGGATGCGGCCTTAAGTGCCATTGCCAAAAAAGCCCTTACTCAAAAAACTGGTGCGCGAGGATTACGGGCCGTGCTTGAATCAAAAATGCTGGAAATCATGTATGACATTCCTTCTCAGCCTGAGATTGAAGAAGTGCTCATGACCGAGGAAGTCATTCGAGGAACAGGCGAGCCGATGAAGGTCTGGCAACGACCCAAAGGGGTCAAACCCGCCGTTGGAACATAACCTGACTGCAATTTTTCATCTTTCTTGGGATTCATCTTCCGAATTTATCAATCCGTTCTCTTATCTGAATAGAAAAAATGCCGGAAGAATATATATCCTTCCGGCATTCATGTATGGCTTCGATAAACTCAAGAGAAGCGATTCGTCAATATTAGGCAGATTGTTCCGTCTTGTTTCGACGCATACGCCACAAGCCCATTCCAACCATACCAGTCGCCAATAAGGCCATGCTGCTGGGTTCTGGAGTAGGAGTCACTTTCGGATCACCCCAAATCTTCACCGCATCAATATAGGCACCTTCATTCGCACCGGGGTAGTGGTAGTGCCCGCCAAAGTACGTATTGTGGTAGTACTTTTCACTGACATCCGTCCAGAATCGTAACTGAAGCTTGGTATCGTCTGCGTAGGAACCAAAATATTCCGTATTCCATGTCCAGCGATAAGGATTTCCTCCTAAATTATGACTCGCGAGGTTGGTCCAGGTGTCACTGCCGAGTGTTCGGAAGTCGACGTGGAGATAGTCCCACTTATCAGAACCGTATAGAGGTTTAAAGTCATACATCAGGTACACATTCTCAAACCCAGTGGTATCGATCCAACGAGTTGCCGATGCATCGATAGGGCTGTAATCGTATCTGTACGTCTGATGGTTGAAAGTGTAATCATAGCGAGCGTCCCGCAACTGGAGATGGTTGTGACTTATGGCCACATCATTATAATGACGTTCCGTTTCCTTCCAGTGGTTGCCAACATTATTACTATGACCATACCAACCGTACCCACGATTAAAGTTATCTTTAAAGATGAGGGAACCAGCAGAGGCCGATGACGCCATGCCTCCAATAAGCATGAGAGTCGCAAGCCCCGCAGTAAGGCCTTTAGTCATGCCGCGTGAACGAAGAAAGATACTCATAACAACCTCCTCAATAGAACTAGGTAAAAATGTGAAAACGATAAATGTCTTGTAGGCCTTGATAGCAATGTGAGTGCCAATGCTCTTTCTGGCTTCTAACTCATTGACGTGATGAAGGAATTTATGTGAGTCCGCTGAAGATGGAACTTCGAGCCCAGGCAGTCGGAAAGAAAAACTTAAAACCCGAGATTATTCTGTAAAGATGTCTGTACGTTTTGTGAGATCTATTAGGATGGTTCTTCTGAACAATGATTGATTTGAAGACTGTTAGTAATGCTTGAATAGTAATTCCGCTTGTTGCTTTTTATTTTTTCCTGCAAACAAACAGAAAAACTTTTTGACAGAAGGGTAAAACTGAACGTGGGGTACAGAGTACTATCGTTTTCGTTCCTATGGAATAGGATAGATTGCTGGGTTCTGATTCAATTTGGTATCTGTTGTTCTGAAATTGGAGAGACGAGTGGATGCAGATCAAGAATGCACGAGAAAGGATTCAGTATATTGTCCTGAAAAAAGAGAAGGGCTATAAGGGGCTCTACGAATAAATTTCATAAACTTATTGAACGACATGACTCGTAGAGACCTCACGCGAATGAAGAGGGTGCAGGTCGACACCTATACTTACGATCCCGTTTCCTCGTATCCACAGCCTTCCTTTTGACAATAGATACGACTGCCGGCTTGCTTGCTAACTTTCTCCACTAAAAACGGTGACTGACAATTCGGACAGGTGCGCTTGACCGGTTTATCCCATAAAGCGTAGTTACAGTTCGGATATCGGCTACAGGAAAAAAACGTTCGACCTTTCTTAGTTCGCTTTTGGACGAGGTCTCCGTTACAGTCATCAACGGGACATTTCACCCCAAGTTTCATTGGCTTCGTACTTTTACATTCCGGATACTGTGAACACGCCAGAAACACCCCGAACCGACCACGTTTCACCACCATTGGGCTTTGACATTTGTCGCATACTTCATCCGTAACCTCTGCGACTTCTTCGACTATTTGAATCACTCCATTTTCATCCTTCGTGAATTGTTTGGTCGTCTTACACTCGGGATAACCGGGACAAGCCAGAAAATATCCACGTCGACCCCACTTGATCACCATATTTTTCCCACATTTTTCACAAACGATTTCAGTAGGCTCTTCTTTGCCTTTGACTCCTTCCATTTTATCTTCCGCCACACCTAAATCCTTGGAAAAGGGAGAGTAGAACTCTTTCACTGTGGAAACCCAGTCTTTTTCCCCTTCTTCGATCTCATCGAGTTCACTTTCCATTTTGGCTGTGAATTTAATATCAAATACATCAGGAAAGTGACCAACCAACCGCTCATTGACCATCCTTCCGAGTTCGGTTGGTTTAAAGCGTGCCTCTTCTTTTTCGACATACTGACGATCTTGAATCGTGGAGATGATTGTGGCGTAGGTTGACGGTCTCCCAATTCCCTTTTCCTCGAGTTCTCGGATTAACAAGGCTTCGTTGTAACGAGGTGCTGGTTGGGTGAAATGCTGTTTGGGTAGGAGCCCAGGCTCTTCCTCCGTTTGCACGAGGCTCAACTGTTCCCCTTGAGCAAGCTCCGGTAGTCGAATTTCCTCATCACTGACAGCATCTGCCTCCTTTGCTGTTGAAGACGTCACTTGGTCAACACCTTCGACATATACACGTCGAAAGCCATCAAACTTCTCTACGGTTCCCGTCGCACGAAACATGTAATCATTGGCCTGAATATCGACTTTCGTGATCACATCAAGCCCTTGCGTCATTTGAGACGCCACGAACCGGTTCCAGATTAATTTATAGAGCTTGTATAAATCGGAATCTAAAAATGAACGAATGCTTTCTGGGTCGCGATGGACGGATGTTGGCCGTATAGCCTCATGAGCTTCTTGCGCGGCTTTTTGTGTTTTATACACATTGGGTTTGGCCGGTAGATACGGATCACCATAGGTACTTTGAATATAACTACGCAGATCTTCCTGCGCTTCCGGAGCAATCCTCGTCGAGTCCGTTCGCATGTAGGTAATCAATCCAACTTGGCCATCCTGCCCAACTTCAATGCCTTCATACAAGCGCTGGGCTAGCGTCATCGTCTTCTTGGCTGAGAACCTGAGCTTTCGTGCCGCTTCTTGCTGCAAACGGCTGGTAATAAAAGGGGCCGACGGGTTTCGGCGGCGATCTTTCTGTTCGATATTGGAAACGACAAAGGTCGCTGACTCTAATGCGTGCACGACGGAGTTCGCCTCTTCTGCCGTTCTGACTTCAACTCGCTCTCCACGAAATTCTTGAAGCCTCGCTTGAATCGCTGGAGGTTGCCGTCCTTGTAAAGTCGCAGTCAGCGTCCAGTATTCCTCCGGTTCAAACGCTTCGCGTTCGGCCTCCCGTTCGCAAATTACTCGAACCGCGACAGATTGCACTCTTCCCGCACTCAACCCACGTCTAATTTTTTTCCAGAGTAGCGGGCTCAACATATAGCCCACGATTCGATCTAGAACTCTTCGTGCCTGTTGGGCATTCACCTTCTTCATATCGATCTCGCCCGGAGACTCGAGAGCACGCTTCACCGCTGACTCTGTAATTTCATTAAAAAGCACACGATAGACCTGATGACCTTTCGCGGTCAGCTCTTCTGCGATGTGCCACGCAATTGCTTCACCCTCTCGATCAGGGTCTGGGGCCAAGTAGATATTTGTCGCATTTTTCGCTTGGGTTTTGATTTCAGTCAGCACCTTACTTTTTCCTCGAATGACCACATACTGCGGCTCGAAATCACGTTCGAGATCGATTCCAAGTTTACTCTTTGGCAAATCCTTTATATGTCCGACCGAGGCCATGACTTGATACCCTCGCCCAAGATATTTCGTAAGGGTCCTGGCCTTCGTAGGAGATTCCACGATTACCAATGACTTTCCAGCAGTGGGTTTGGATGGCGCCTTTTTTGTCGAGGTGACTTTTTTCGTTGATGACGTCTTTTTATTCGCTGTTGCCTTTTTCGCTACCGATTTCGCCACTGACTTGTTCTCCTTTATAAGGGAATTTTTCACTGTTATCGCACGGAGGTCCGAATATACTGTGACCCAGCTAACTGCCGAATAGCCCCCTTCATCTCCAATGACAGGAGTAAACTCAGCACTTCGGATGGGGGATACCTATCTTGAGAAATTAAGTCCTCAAGAGCAATAGGTTCAAGCGTGATCCGATCATAGAGTACTTTCTCTTCCTTCCCAAGCGAGTGGAATGGTTCATCTGAAACGTCGGGACGCTTGCTTAATCGTTCGTGAAACGAAGCATCAAGTTGTGGGAGCAATTCTTCAAGAATATCTTCGATGCCTTCGACTAACTTTGCACCTTGTTTGATCAGTTGATGAGGCCCTCGGCTCATATTGTTCGTGACCGACCCGGGTACGGCAAACACTTCCCGATTCTGTTCCAAGGCAAAACGGGCAGTAATTAATGACCCACTCCTTTCGGTGGCTTCAGTAACCACAATACCTAAACTCATTCCGCTGATTAATCTGTTTCTCTGGGGGAAATGATAACTATGAGGTTCTGCGCCCAGAGAAAATTCTGATAACACTGCGCCATGTGACTCTATTTGCTCACGCAACTGCTTGTGCTCTATCGGGTACGTACGATCAATTCCACAGCCGAGCACTGCCACAGTACGTCCAGATGGACATGCTAACGCCCCTCGATGAGCAGCCTCGTCTACCCCCCTGGCCAAACCACTCACGATGGTGAATCCACATGAGGCTAACTCTTGACTTAACGCCAGAGTGAATGCCCGCGCAGCCGGGGTAGCCTTTCGTGCTCCAACAATCGCAAGTGCCTGATGATCGCCCTTATCCAGGTTCCCCGTCAAATAGAGAATTGGCGGTGGGTCCGAAATGGTCTTTAAACGAGCCGGATACTCATCATCAAGAATCGTAAGAAATGAGAAAGACCCTTCTGTAATCGCTTGGACTTCTTGCTTGATCGCTAACCTCGTTTGAGAATCCGGTTGCCTCTGGATTTCTTGAGCAACGGGGACGCTCACCCCTCCTTGCATGACCAATTCTTCGACTGACGCCGCTTGGACAGCTTGAGGAGAACCAAAACTAAGCACCAATCGTGACATGGTTCCAGGGCCTAATCCTTTGACAGCCCGAAGCTCTAACCATGATGACAAATTTTCCATCATTGACACTCACGAAGACTCATGCGCAACTCTTGATTCGGCACGATCAAGGCTCCCCCCGACAACAAGGATGTCATATTGCTCAAGATTCAGCATGGGATCTTCTTTAATGATAATTTGACAGTTACATTGTTTCTCCAACTCCTCCACACTTACATGTTCAGCATCGAAGAGTAATTCGACTACTCGCGGATTTGCCCCGATCATAATTCGTTGTTGCCCTCGAGCACTTCCTACTCGACGGATATCACGAAAAATATCATAGATCACCGTCATCGCCGATTTGGTGTACCCGCGACCCTCGCAGTCATTGCACACCTCGGAAAGGGTTCGAAGCAAATCTTCTCGAACCCTTTCGCGTGAAATTTCTATTAATCCTAAGTCAGAAATGCGCGAAATTCTCGTTTGGGCCTTATCCGAAGCCATGGCTTCTACGAACGCGCGATACACCTTATCGCGGTTACGCTCCCGCTCCATATCGATAAAATCAATGATAATAAGTCCGCCGATTCCCCGCAATTTAATCTGATACGCAATTTCTCCTGCCGCCTCCAGATTATTTTTGAGGATGGTTTCTTCTTGATCTCGTTTGCCGACAAACCGACCGGTGTTGACATCGACGACAGTCATGGCCTCCGTATGGTCGATCACAATATGACCACCGGATTTCAACCAAACCTTTCGACTCAACGCGCGCGCGATTTCTAATTCAATTCCAAGATAATCAAACAATCCCTCAGCTTTTTTGTCATAGTGATGAACTCGAGAAGCTTGTCCTGGAAGATACCGTCGAACAAAATCTTTGACTTCATCAAAGTCTGGCTTTGAGTCGATGAGCAAGCGGTCCACCTTTTTCGTAAAGAGATCACGGACGACTCGAAGGGTCAGGGTGAGATCGGTATGAAGAAGAGCTGGGGCTGACTCTTGATTATATTTTTTGAGGACATCATCCCAGAGCGCACATAAAAAATTGACATCGGAGACAAGATCCTCCTCAGCGACTCCTTCACATACCGTACGCACAATATATCCGTATTCAGGAGTTCGAATTCGTTTCATGATTTCTTTAAGCCGCACTCGTTCTTCTTCATCGGCAATTCTTCGAGATACCCCAATGTGATCCACATTTGGCATAAACACCAAAAACCTGCCAGGCAACGATACATAGGTTGTGACCCGAGGACCTTTGGTCCCGATGGGACCCTTTGAAATCTGAACGAGCAACTCCTGCCCCTCTTCCAAGAGCTGTTCAATAGGACGAGTGGTTTGCCGACGTGGTCTGGGCATATCGGGCGTCTTTTCATCCTCCTCACTGTCTACGAGAGTATCCCCTGGCTCTGTCCCGACAGAAAGATCGGACACATGCATGAAGGCTGCTCGATCCAACCCTATATCAACGAATGCCGCTTGCATCCCCGGTAGGACCTTCACGACTTTGCCAGTATAAATGTCTCCAACAAAATCTTTCTTTTTTGCGCGATCCACGTACAATTCAGTCACGACTTTATTATCCAATACCGCTACCCGCGTTTCCTCACGTGTCACATTAATAGCAATTTCAACACCCATCAACACCTCCATTCCCCACTACACAAAGAGGAGAAATCACCTTGATCGTCAGACTCATATTTCTTTCACCATACTTGGTTTCTCAATTCTTGCCAACTTGCGGGGAATTGCGATAAATCTCAAACTCACAGATTAAAGGACACACACTTCACATGGAATCTCGACTGATTTCTGCCACTTTTCATCTCTTACGTTTCTTACTGTATTCTTACGCTGCCAAAAACTCACCGTGAAGGATCTAGCTCACAATTATAAGAGCGTGAGTCGATGACGTTTCACATTCATGAGTAATCCCAGTGCCGCTAATGTCATAATGGTTGCACTTCCACCATAACTCATCAGGGGCAATGGGATGCCGACAATGGGAGCTAATCCCACAGTCATTGCAAGATTGACGAGAAAGCCAAATGCAACCATATTGACGACGCCTACTGCAATAAGTGCCCCAAGCGTATCTCTGGCCTTTGACGCAATATCCAACCCCATCAGAAACAGTCCACTATACATGCCCAACAAGAGTATGACCCCCAGGAACCCCCACTCTTCAGCAAACACAGCAAACACAAAATCCGTGTGCCCTTCCGGGAGAAATTTAAACTGAGTCTGGGTTCCTCCATAAAGCCCTTTCCCGACCAATTGTCCAGAGCCAATCGCAATCCTGGACTGTAACCCATGATATCCTTTCCCGCCAGGGTCATAGTTTGGGTCTACAAAACTGAGAATTCGCTCCTGCTGATATCCATGCAAAGATCCCCATACTCCACCCCAAGCAAATGGGAAGAGTAGTAAAGCAGACAGGACAACGAGGCCAAATGCCCGAGACCTCACCCCTACCGATAAGAGGAGAACAATATAAATTGATAAGAAACTTAGGCTACTCCCAAGGTCAGGTTGTTTGAGAATCAGGAGAAATCCTGGCAACACGATCAGTCCAGGAAAGACGAGACGTCGAAGCCACCCGACCCGGTGCTTTACCCCATAGTAGGTTGCTAAGGCCATGATCAGGGGTATTTTCACCAATTCTGAAGGTTGCACAGCGATCGGTCCCACAGGAATCCAGCGCTGAGAACCACGACTGCTTTTCCCCGCAACAAGGACAATAACAAGAAGAAGCAACCCTAACCCATAGAAAACATACGAAAACCTCGAAAGCTTATGGTAGTCAATTCCCGCAGTGGCCACAAACACTAATGCTCCAATCAGAATCCACATACTCTGCTTCAAATAGATCGGAATTCCGCTCGAGGGATTGGCAGGCGTGACGCTATAGATAGAGAGGATACCTACTGACAGAATGCCGAATACAATTCCCAAAAAACACCAATCGAATACATCAAGTCCCCGACGGCTCGTATAACGATTTAACATGGCCAGATAGTTATGATTGATGTTTACAGTGCATGCTACCGTTTAGTGTTGGGCAGCCAGTGCTCCTTGGCCGTCAGAGGTATAGCCAACATATGCCTCAATCAACTTTTTGGCCAACGGGGCAGCGGCTGATCCACCATGTCCCATGTGTTCAGCCAACACGACGACGACGATCGTCGGATCAGTTGCTGGAGCATATGCGACAAACCATGCATGATCTCGAAATTCTTTCGGAATACTTTCTTCAGGACCTGAACGAAGTGCCACGACTTGAGCGGTCCCTGTCTTCCCCGCAATAGTCACCAACGACGACTGAGAGCGTTTGGCAGTTCCTTCAGTGACGACAGCCTCCAATCCCTTGTGAATTTCTTCAAAAACCTCACGTGGAATTTGCATTTGCTCGCTTGAAAATGTCGAAACTTCCTCCATTTTTCCCGTTCCACGTTTTCGAATCGCATGCACCAAACGAGGCTTGACAATACGCCCGTTCATGGCAGTGGCCGCAACCACCTGAGCCATCTGCATCGGTGTGACGGTCATAAAACCTTGACCAATTGAGACTGAGATCGTTTCTCCAGGATACCACGGCTCTCCTTTGACTTTCTTCTTCCATTCAGCAGACGGGACAATACCGGACCGCTCAGACGGTAAGTCAATACCCGTTTTCTGACCGAGTCCAAACTGCTTAGAATACGAAGCAATCGTCTCGATGCCTATTCGGTTGCCCATTTTATAAAAGTAGACATCGCATGATTGAGCTAACGCATTCGTTAGCCCCACGGAACCATGGCCTCCTCGCTTCCAATCTCGATAGGTTCGTCGACCAAACTTGAATCCTCCAGGACAGAAGAAGTGATCAGATCCTCTCGCAACTCCCGAATCTAAAACAGCTGCAGCCATCACGATTTTAAAGGTAGATCCTGGAGGATACTGCCCTTGAATCGCACGATTTGTTAAGGGGTGTCGCACATCATTCATCAGTGTCTTCCACTCAGACAAGGGTAATCCTCTAGACAAGGCTGTGGGATTAAAACTCGGCTGACTGGCTAAGACAAGGACGGCCCCAGTCCGAGGATCAAGCGCGACAATAGCACCAGCTTCATCCCCCAACAAATCCTCCGCCATGCGTTGAAGTCGAATATCAACCGTCAGATATAGATCGTCACCAGCACTAGGTTTGCGGACTGAAATGGATTGTTTTTTATGCCCCAGCGCATCAACCTCAAGAAGCTCCCGACCCGAAATTCCTCTTAACGCCTGATCATATGTCCGTTCGACACCATATTGGCCTATCACACTCCCTTGATGAAGCCCCTGATATTCTTCCTTCTTTAATTTTTCCTCAGAAATTTCTCCCACATAACCAATGACATGAGAGGCATACTTTCCTAATGGATAATTCCGCTGATACTCCGGTTGAATGAAGGTCCCAGGGAGGGTGAAGCGATGCGACTCTACGATTGCGGCCTCTTTCAAAGAAAGACCACCTTTTATTTTTACACGCGCATTTCGTCCCTTACCAGATAACTTCTCCAGCAGGTTTTTCGGATTGAAATCTAACCGTTCTGTGAGTTCTTGGACGAGTGCATCTCGATCTTTCACATCCTCGAGCGACACATAGAGATTAAAGCTCGGAACATTATTGGCGAGAAGTTGGCCATGACGGTCATATAATAAACCTCTCGCAGGCTCCAACAAGATCGAACGAGTACGATTATCCTTTGCCATTACTTGATACTCATGCCCATCCCGAATTTGCAATTGCCAAAGGCGGAACCCGAGTAAGGCAATGAGCAAAAGAAGCGCTACCTTAATCAGGATCAACCGGCCTTGAATATCGGCCAATTCACCAGCTTGTTTATCGCTTTCTAGCATACCATTTGCGTCTAGTCTGTGAAGAAAATTAACGCACCCTGACATGAATAACTTCTATCGTAAACTGGAAGGTTCGACTCCATGATCGACAAAGTTTAACTTACTCAGCATCCAGTACACAGCAAATGCTAGTAAGGCATCAAAAAGGCCTTGGGGTAAGAGGATGGCACGAAGATCCTGAATCATCAGCAACCAATGCGTATGGGGCCTCGCCGCAATAAGTGAAATCACACCACTGGCACATGACAAGAGAAACGTCGGAAGAAATATGGCCTGCGCCGTCGTATTAGAAAGGGTTTTAGCTGTTAACCCTGAGAGGAACCCAACGAGTCCTTTCGTCAGAAAGTTGACCATTCCTGTCCCTCCTGAAAATAAATCTTGGATAAAACCAAGCCCAACACCTAGTCCACATCCTCTTTTTTCTCCCCAGAGAAATCCCGTTAGACACGTCGCGACTAAGCATAGGTCTGGCTGAATTCCCCATGGACTGACATGAGCCAGTACTGTGACTTGAATCGGTACCAGTAACAGGAGCAGGCTTAGGTAGAAAACAAGATACATGGTTGGACCCATATTAGTGTGACGAATCAGTCGTTGAGAGAGGCTCTGAGTCGGTCAATTGTCCTGATTCCGTCACGACAAGAACCCCTTCGATTTTAGAAAAGTCTACCATCGGATGAATTTCAGTCGATTGAAAAAGTTCCGCATCACCTTTCTCCAATCGGTGAATGCGCCCTATCGGAAGACCCCTGGGATAATCTCCAGTCAATCCAGATGTCACGACCATATCACCAACCTCAACTGTTGAAAGGGGAGGCAAATACTTCATCCTGACCAAGCCTTGAGTCGTACCTTGCACGATACCCTCATCGCGACTTCTCTGAATCATCCCGGCAATGGCCACATTGGGGTCCATTAAAAGAAGAACGACCGCCGTTGACGGGTTCACATTCACCACACGGCCAACAACGCCTGTTGAGGTCACAACCCCCATCTCTTTTTGAATTCCGTGTTCGCGACCTTTGTCGATGATGATCGCACGATACCAATTTGTGGCATTTCTTCCAATTACCCGCGCTGCGACCGTCTCCATAGTGGCCTGTTTCTGAAAATCCATCATCTGGGCCAATTGTTCAGAAACAATCATTTGCTCGCGAAGTTGGCTGACTTGCGCAGTTAATTGCTCTACCTCTTGTTGAAGCTGAAGATTCTGTTCATACACACCTTGAAGGGCAATATAACGATTCCATGTATCCCGGATACTGAGATCCACTGAGGCTAAGCCTTGAATGGGAATCGAAAGAAATTGAGCCACTGGGTGAGCAATACCTTCCAGAAGCCCCTGAGTTTGTCGGGGCAACAGAAGTATTACGATGACGACAAGGATAAGAATGACCAAAAAGGTTCGCCTTACCCCAGAACTCAATATGCCACTGAAGCCAAGCTTACCCATGGCAATTCTCAATCATCCTGTGGTGTGGAAAAATAGTCGTACCTAGGTTGACGCGTTCAAAAAATACAATGACATCTTCATCCTTATAGCCGATTCAGTGATACCGGATCGATTTCACTCCTCGTGGCTCCGCTCCGATACTCGCTACGTCATTCAACACATCAATAGTGTGAAGTCACGCCAAGCGGGTATCACCTTCCTTCTTTTGACGCGTTTGAGACCATGTTGAAAGCCTGGATGATTCAACTGGAACGTATGTGGATTCGCTATAATGCCACGAAATACTTTGTGAGACTTGTGAAACAGAATACCAATCAGCAAGACACAGCTTCTAAAACATCCATTGGCACTCCCATGAAAAACGACCGTATCTCGCGCTTCCAACTTCGTCGATCGAGTCCTCCGGACATTTCCGCTGTCTCATCAAAGTTGAACAGATGACATTGACGACACACTCCTTAACAGTGACAATTCTTCAAGAATTTTTCCAACACCGAATACCACTGATGTGAGCGGATCATCAACGGTGACAATCGGGAGTGCGGTTTCTTCGCGAAGTCTGGCATCAAGCCCTTGTAATAACGAACCTCCTCCAGTCAAAACGATCCCGCGATCAATAATATCCCCCGCAAGCTCAGGTGGAGTATTTTCTAATGCTAAACGAATCGCTCCGACGATCGTGGCAATAGAATCCTGTAACGCGTCCCGAACTTCGGCATCATTAATAAGTATGGTTCGTGGTATTCCCGAAATAAGGTCTCGCCCCTTGACGGCCATTTGCTTTTTTTCAGGAAAAGGATGGGCAGAGCCGATTTCCATTTTTATTCGTTCTGCCATGTGTTCGCCGATTAAGAGACTATACTCTCTTTTTAAATAATTGATGATCGATAGGTCTATTTGGTCGCCGGCCACCCGAACAGACTCGCTATACACAATTCCACCCAAAGAAATCACGGCGATGTCCGTTGTTCCTCCACCGATATCGACCACCATATTTCCCGAAGGCTCAGTAATGGGAAGACCGGCTCCGATGGCTGCAGCCACAGGCTCCTCGACAAGATACACCTCTCGAGCCCCAGCAAGCTCAGCGGACTCCTTGACTGCTCTTTGCTCAACCTGCGTAATACGGGAAGGAACCCCAATCACGATTCGCGGACGGACCAATGAGTGGCGCTTATGAACCTTATGAATAAAATACCGTAGCATTCTCTCCGTCATATCAAAATCGGCGATGACGCCTTCCCGCATCGGACGGATTGCCACAATATTGCCCGGGGTCCGGCCAATCATTTTTTTAGCCTCTTCTCCGACGGCCAGAACCGTGTTGCTGGGATTTTCTACGGTAACGACAGAGGGTTCATTCAACACAATTCCTTTTTTCTTCATGTAAACCAGCGTTGAAGCAGTCCCTAAATCAATCGCCATATCACTCGACATCAAACTAAGAAAATTACTTATGAGTCCCATTTAAGTTCCCTTATCAATGCAACTTCACTACGGAATGCCAATCAGCAAAGGCACAGATACTTCCAATTAACTTTTCCTGAACCTGACCAACCCAACTCTACGACCATGTGTGTTTGGGTGTGTATCTCATATTTCAGAAACACTTCTTTCTCAATCTCTCCGTACCTACCACCCCTACACAGAGGAGGTTACACTTCACTCGCATTGATTGCGATTGATGAAATATCAACATTTTATGAAATTAGATGACTGTGGATAAGTCATCAGGATGGAATTGCCTGCCGAATGGAATGGACACTAAGACTCACTATTTTAGGCTCTGAAGGCCTTGACACTTTTTTGATCCTCTACGTGATTTATAGTATAGCAAACCCCGTAAGTTATCACAAAGATCCTATTTTTTGCTGTTCCTCTTTCAGGGTATTTTCTCTACAACTCACAAGAGGTTCTTTCAAGCCAGTTGATGAAAACGTAGGTTGACCATTCGGGGGAAACTTGCCAGGGAGATAGAAATTGGGGTAATAAAAAGAAATTATGCAGCAAGGAATCATGTATGTCGGCTAAAACCCTCTTTCAGAAGATTTGGGATCAACATGTTGTTCAAGAAGACGCTGACGGAACAACCTTACTCTACATTGACCGTCACCTTGTACATGAAGTGACCTCTCCCCAAGCCTTTGAAGGGTTAAGGATTGCGGGTCGCCAACCTCGCCGACCCGCAGCAGCTTTAGCTGTTCCCGATCATAATATTCCTACCACCGATCGTCGACTTGGCATTGTCGACCCAATGAGCGCGAAACAAATCGAGACCTTGACTGACAACTGTCGCGAGTTCGGCATCACCATGTTTGATATGAATGATATCCGCCAGGGTATTGTTCACGTCATCGGCCCTGAACAAGGATTAACCTTACCGGGGATGACCATCGTCTGCGGTGATTCCCACACCTCGACACATGGAGCGTTTGGAGCCTTGGCCTTTGGCATCGGCACGTCGGAGGTGGAACATGTGCTGGCCACGCAATGCCTTATCCAAAAAAAGCCCAAGACCATGGAAGTTCGTGTGAATGGAACACTTTCAGACTATTGTTCTCCCAAGGATGTGATTTTGGCTATCATTGGCAAGATTGGAATCGGCGGAGGAACCGGGCATGTCATTGAGTATACCGGAGACGTTATTCAGTCATTTTCTATGGAAGGCAGAATGACGCTATGTAACATGTCTATTGAAGGTGGGGCACGAGCCGGCCTCGTGGCTCCTGATGACACGACAGTTTCATACATTGAAGGAAGACCTTTGGCCCCCCAAGGTGCCTTACTTGATCAAGCCAAACACAGCTGGAAGAATTTGGTGACTGACCAAGGTGCCCAATACGATCAGGTCATTGAAATACGTGGTGAAGAGATTGTGCCGCAAGTTACATGGGGAACGAATCCTGGAATGGTGGTAGGTATAGATGGATCTGTCCCCAATCCGCAGAAGTTTGATGACGAAAAAACCCGTCATGCAACGGAGAAGGCGTTGGCCTACATGGACCTTAAGCCGGGAACACCAATTCAGGAAATAAAAATTAATCGTGTGTTCATTGGCTCATGCACCAATTCACGTATCGAAGACCTCAGGATTGCCGCAAAGTATTTTAATGGAAAGCGAGTGGCTAACGGTGTTCATGCCATGGTTGTTCCAGGATCGGGGTTGGTGAAAAAGCAAGCAGAAGAAGAAGGGCTTGATCGAATATTCCTGGAAGCTGGCGCTGAATGGCGAGAAGCCGGCTGCAGCATGTGCCTGGCGATGAACGCCGACGTCCTCAAACCTGGCGAACGGTGTGCCTCTACAAGCAATCGGAACTTTGAAGGTCGTCAAGGAAAAGGATCTCGTACACATTTGGTATCTCCAGCCATGGCGGCTGTCGCCGCCATTGAAGGACACTTTGCAGATATTCGTAACTGGGGTTAACGTTAAAACCAAGTTTTGCTAAAAGTTTTTAGGTACTAACATTAATCTTCTATATGGACGCTTTTGCCAAACATACTGGTTTGATCGCTCCGCTCAATCGTCTTAATGTCGACACGGACCAAATTATTCCGAAACAATACCTCAAAACCATACACCGGACAGGGCTAAAAGAAGGACTCTTTGCCGATTGGAGAGAAACCTCGAATGGAACTCTAGACCCTGATTTTTTCAGCAATCAACCTCTGTATCAAAATGCGTCGATCCTCCTGACTGGTGAAAACTTTGGATGCGGATCTTCTCGTGAACATGCCCCCTGGGCATTATTAGATTATGGATTTCGTTGCATTCTTGCTCCGAGCTTTGCTGATATTTTTTACAATAATTGTTTTCAAAATGGAATTTTACCCGTAGTGCTGAAATCTCAAGAGGTTCAACTCCTCTTTAGTCGAGAAACATCCAATAAACCATATTCAGTTACTGTTGATCTTCCTCAACAAGAAGTTATCCTCCCTGAAGGAGAGCGCTTCTCCTTTGAAATTGACCCATTTCGAAAAGACTGTTTGTTGAAAGGGCTTGATGCCATAGGTCTAACTCTGCAAAATCAAGGAGCCATCCAAGCGTATGAAGCACGTCGTTGCAAAGAATCTCCTTGGTTATTTCAGGACATGACATAATAGATAACCTTATCTCATCAGGGGGAATGATTAGTAATTATTTCTCTTTTTCAACGCCTTTCCCATTTCTCTTCACTCTTTTCTTTTGGCACGAATTTCGATACGTTTGAAAAAACGTGAATCTGACAAGACCAACAAGGTCTTGCATCCGCATTCGTAAGAGCTCGCTCAAAGCCTGCATTTCGTCAATACTCTTCTTACCTTTGACGAGAACTGTTTAAGGGCAACGAATCAATCATGCCTAATCATTCTATTCTTCAAGACGTACTCATCATTTTTACCGTCTCAATAGGAGTGGTGTTTTTATTCCAAAAGCTTCGACTGCCTTCCATTGCAGGATTTCTGGTCGCCGGCACGTTGGTAGGCCCATATGGCTTAAATTTAATATCAGATCACGAGCAAATTGAAGTCCTTGCAGAAATTGGAGTCATTCTCCTCCTTTTTACCATTGGGATTGAATTTTCTCTCGCGCAGCTCAAAGCCTCACGACGCGTCTTACTCTTAAGCGGCCCTCTTCAGGTGTTGGGGGTCTTACTGTGTGTGGCAGCTGGAGGAATCGTAATTGGTCTTTCAATACAAGAGACCATCTTTTGGGGATTTCTCTTATCGTTGAGCAGCACGGCCATTGTCCTCAAAGCGTTAGGAGAGCGCGGAGAAATGGACACTCACCATGGCCGCTCTACAGTCGGGATCCTCCTGTTTCAAGACTTGGCTGTCGTTCCAATGATATTGATTACTCCTTTGTTAGGGAGCGAACAGACTGGAGGCGTCAGTTCAATCATATTTATATTGGCAAAGTCTGCGATGGTCGTCAGTATCATTATTGTCGCCGCGCGCGTCATTACCCCTAGATTCTTAGAACATATTGTACGAACGAGGAGCCGCGAGCTATTTCTGCTCACCATTATTGTCTTAGGGTTAGGAACCGCATGGCTGACCTCTCTGACCGGTCTTTCTCTCGCACTAGGAGCTTTTCTGGCGGGATTGCTGATTTCTGAGTCTCCCTACAGCCATCAGGCGCTGGCTGAAGTTCTTCCCTTCCGTGATAGTTTCAATAGCTTGTTTTTCGTCTCAATAGGCATGCTGATCGACCTACGCGTCCTTGCAACACATCCAGTTCTGATTTTGAGTTTAATCACCGCTGTGCTACTTGGAAAATTTTTGACTGGAGCAGGGGCGGCTCTTGCAGCAGGTGCCCCATTGCGATCAGGAATTCTTACAGGCGTGGCATTGGCTCAGGTTGGTGAGTTTGCCTTTATTCTAGCTCAAGAAGGGCAACAAGCTCATCTCCTAGAGGCTCAAACCTACAATATCTTTCTCTCTGTATGCGTCCTTTCGATGATCATCACTCCGTTCCTTATTCAATGGTCCCCCAAACTCGCAAAACGTGCAGAGGCACTGCAGAGGATTCATCATTGGCTTGGGTACAAAACATCTAACTCCCATGAGATATCTCACGTGAAAATCCGAGATCATGTCATTATCGTGGGCTATGGATTGAATGGACGAAATCTTGCTCGCGTTCTTCAGGAGGTAGAAATTCCCTATATCGTCCTTGACATCGGAGCCGAAGTGGT
This sequence comes from Nitrospirales bacterium, assembly GCA_965223675.1. GTDB lineage: Bacteria > Nitrospirota > Nitrospiria > Nitrospirales > UBA8639 > JAGQKC01. Next base: position 3,147,893 of record OZ245013.1, read on the forward strand.
TCAAACCGCAACCAGTAAGGGTGTTCAGATTCGATATGGTGATGCGACAAATCCTACCGTGCTGAAGCAGGTTCAAATTGAACAGGCTCGAGCGATCGTCATCGCGACTTCAGATCCATTTGGAGTTCGTAGGGTTGTCCAACTGGCTCGCGAACTGAACCCTAGTCTTCACATCGTTGTTCGAACACGCTATATCAAAGAGTTGGAGGAACTTCATGATTTAGGCGCTAATGAAGTCGTCCCTGAAGAATTTGAAACATCGATCGAAATTTTTACGCTTGTTCTTCAGTGCTATAAAGTCCCAAAACCTGTTATTTTTGAAAAGGCTGAAGAAATTCGGCGTGAAGGATATGCATTATTAAGAAGAGAAGAATTACCTGCTCTCGCCCATCGATTTCGAAAAGGCCTATTTGCAGATGTCGAGGTGGAAACCTGGAGAATCGAGGAAGATTCACCGGTCTTAGGACAGTCGCTGCAGAATGCAGGAATACAACGGAACACTGGTGCTGTTGTAGTAGCGTTAACGCGCAATGGAACGACTCAATCTAAGCCATCGAGCGAGACAAGTCTTGAAGTTGGTGATATCCTCGTACTCCTTGGTTCACGAGATGAAATTCGTAAAGCCATTGCTCTCATTTCTGGCAAGAAAACTGTCTAGTAGTCCACAAGGCTCGGCCTATTTGCACATACATTCATGACAAACAATTAGCAGGAGGGATCATCATGAAGAACAGAAGCACGATCCAATTATACGGACTCTTGATTCTGACGTGCCTATGTACCTCAATAAACTCAAGCATTGCACGAGCAGATCAAAACTCTCCTTCCTATGTTTTGTTACCGCTGTTGTCTGCCCAAAAGGCTGCAACCGCAGCGTTAAATAAATGTGAAGGAGAAGGGTACCACATCAGTGTCTCAGTTGTTGATCATAGTGGAAACCTTAAAGTGTTGTTACGAGGTGATGGAGCTGGTCCTCATACGCAAGATAGTAGCTTTAAAAAAGCATACACTTCTGCCAGCATACGCCGTTCCACCAATGAACTCGCTGCATTGATTACTAAGATTCCAACTCTCCAAGCTCTTCGAGATATGAACGACAACATACTGATTCTCGGAGGAGGATTACCTATCAAGATGGGAGGGACGGTCGTTGGGGGGATTGGTGTCGGGGGTGCTCCAGGTGCTGATCTAGATGAGGCTTGTGCGCAAGCTGGGCTTGATATTCTCCAAAATGAGACGAAAAAAACTATGTTGCAGTGAAGATGAAGATAGAGAAAGAATTCTCAGATAGGTTAAGAAAACAGATTCCTAGACTGTCCAAAATGTTCGATCGCACGATTCGTGACTTGACGCCCGCGAGCGGTGCGATCAAGATAACCAGATTGGATGAGGAAGGGTTCATAGACATCCTCTAAGGTCACTTTTTCCTCCTGGACGGCTGCGGCGATCGCTTCCACCCCTACTGGGCCTCCTTTAAATTTCTCAATAATCGTTAATAGAATTTTTCGATCCATTTCGTCGAAACCGGCATCATCGATGCCCAACCAAATCAACGCTTCTCGAGCAACCTCACGAGTGAGCACGCCTTGAGCTTTGACTTCTGCAAAGTCGCGCACGCGCTTGATCAACCGATTGGCGATTCGAGGAGTTCCACGCGATCTCCCTGCAACTTCCGCAGCCGCTTCTGGTTCAATTTGAACACCTAAAAGCCCCGCAGTTCTCGTAACGATAAGTTGCAACTCTTCTCGAGAATAAAAGTCGAGTCGATAGACCAATCCAAATCGTTCACGAAGCGGAGAAGTCAATGAACCCGCACGAGTCGTGGCCCCAATAAGTGTAAAGGGAGGAAGATCAAGCTTCATAGTCCGCATCGATGGACCTTGTCCGATGACAAGATCTATTTGAAAATCTTCCATTGCGGGGTACAACGCCTCTTCGACTGAAGGAGGCAAGCGATGAATTTCATCAATGAATAGGACATCTCGTGGCTGAAGATTCGCCAAAATCGCAGCCAGATCGCCAGCATGAGTCAACACTAACCCAGAGGTAGAACGGATGCATCCTCTCATCTCATTGGCAATGACATGCGCAATCGTGGTTTTTCCAAGACCCGGCGGCCCATAAAAGATGGCATGATCAAGGGCCTCTTCTCGACGAGTCGCCGCCTCAATACAAATGCGCAGTGACTCCTTCATTCGCTGTTGGCCAATGTAGTCATCTAGATGCTGAGGGCGTAAAGACCCTTCAATACTCTGGTCGTCTTCTAAAGCCTGTGTAGAGAGAAATCGTTCACTCACAACAGAATCTTTCTCATAGAGTTGGCTGTTCCAACGTCACTCTTACGTTTCTCAAGTCGTTGGAAGTTGCATGCTAAAGGAAACTCCTTTTGCAGCAAAGGGGTAGATACAGCGAATAACTGGGAGAGACACGTTTACGGCCAAAACATATACCTAAAACGTGTTGTAGAGATCAGAGCAGCCTAAACAAAACTCAACGTTTACACTGCTATCCAGAAAGTTCACAAGAAAGCCTTTTTCTTCGTACAAGAGCTTCGCTCCCATCAACGTTTCGTTTTTAAAGTCTTCGTTGCCAAGCAATTCCCGAATTTCCTTAGCAGTTTTCGCTGTCAACACTGTCCGGAAAATTCCTCGGACTTTATGGCTAAATCGATCATTCATGAAAATTAAATCAACTTTTCCATCTGCTATACGCACTCCTGCCATCGCTCCTGTGGGTTTACTCTTATCCCAGAGCAGAATAAATGTTCCCTCCTGCTCAGCACGAATCCCAGCAATCTTTTCTTCGATTAATAATTCGACTGCTTTAGCTTCAGGGTCACCCAACTTCACTTGGAAGAGGGAAACGTCTGCAGCATCGAGAACTTCGGGATCTTGGATACTATTTCGAGTGAGCTCATAACGAGCTGAAAATGCGGTAGAGCTCTGCAGTATCAGGGTGGTGATCACGATTATCCTTAAATACTTGTGGATTCCATAATTCATGAGTAGCTCCCCAAAAAATAAATAAAATATTCAACATAAGACCTCAGAAACCGCGACAGATATCCGCGTTCAGGTCCGTGTATATGATCACATAGAACCTCAGCAGATTGTATCGAACGCTCTACGCTTGGTCAATGAACCGCTATTCTTATGCTATAGTACTCAGCATGATGAGCGGACTTATCACCATAAAGGGCGCACGAGAGCACAACCTTAAAAATCTGGACATCGAGATTCCTCGTGATCAATTTGTCGTGATCACGGGGTTGAGTGGATCTGGGAAATCTTCTTTGGCTTTTGACACCATTTATGCCGAGGGACAACGACGGTACGTCGAATCACTTTCCGCCTATGCCCGCCAGTTTCTTGAACAAATGGGGAAACCAGATGTTGATTCCATCGAAGGGCTTTCTCCAGCCATTTCTATCGAACAGAAGAACACCAGCCACAATCCCCGTTCAACCGTAGGAACCGTTACGGAAATATATGATTATTTTCGACTTCTCTTTGCACGCATTGGAAAACCCTTTTGCTACCAATGCGGAGATCCCATTACAGCCCAAACCGTCCAACAAATCGTTGAATCCATCTTTCATCTTCCAATCGGTACAAAGTGTCAAATTTTAGCTCCAATCGTGCGAGAACGAAAAGGCGAATACCGAAAAGAACTCCTGAACGCTCGAAAAGCAGGGTATATCCGAGCAAGAATCGACGGAGAAATGACAGAAATCTCGAAAGACATTAAGTTGAAAAAGCAGCAGAAACATACGATCGAAATTGTCGTGGATCGATTGATTATCAAAACCGACAAGGCCTTCTCTCGTCGGTTGGCGGACTCAATCGAATCAGCACTGAAGTTGGCTGATGGGTTAGTAGGTGTGCTGACAAACAACGATAACGTTTCGCTCTATAGCGAGCATTCAGCGTGCATTCGATGTGGAGTCAGCTACCCAGAAATCACGCCACGAATTTTTTCATTCAATAGTCCCCAGGGAGCGTGCCCTGCTTGTGATGGAATCGGTGTCAGTCTGTCCTCTGCCTGTCCCGAGGATGATGACTATTCCCATCACACGCCTTGCCAAACTTGTGGAGGAGCTCGGCTTACCCCTCAAAGTCTGTCAATAAAAATTGCCAACTACTCTATTGCCGATGTCACAAAACTCTCTATTCAAGACGTGGCTGATTTTATTGCCGCCATGTCCTTAAGCGACCGTGACCGATTCATCGGCCAACGCATCCTAAAGGAAATACACGAACGCTTGGATTTTTTGAGGAATGTTGGCTTGGAATACCTCACATTGGATCGACCGGCTGGCTCCTTATCAGGCGGAGAAGGACAACGAATTCGTCTGGCCACTCAAATAGGTTCTGGGCTAGTCGGGGTTTTGTATATCCTCGACGAACCAAGCATTGGGCTACATCAACGCGATAATCAGCGCTTGCTCAAAACACTGCTTCGACTTCGAGATATGGGAAATACCGTCGTGGTGGTGGAGCATGACGCCGAAACGATGTTGGAAGCAGACCACCTTCTCGATTTAGGACCAGGAGCAGGTGTCGAAGGAGGATATCTCATTGCCCATGGGCCGCCCAAGGTCATTATGGCTAACCCTCAATCGCTAACAGGGAAGTATTTGAAAGGGGCGCAACGCGTTGCTCTTCCTCCTCATCAACGATCGGCTAAAGGAATGTTGACGATCGTAGGGGCGAATAAATTCAATTTAAAGAATCTCACGGCCAATATTCCACTAGGACTCTTGACCTGTATCACCGGAGTTTCCGGCTCAGGAAAGAGTACCTTGATCATTGAGGTTTTGTTTCATGCTCTTTCTCAAATCTTGTACCAAAAGAAACCAAGAATTGAAGGGTGCAAAAGCCTGAAAGGTGTCAATGCATTAGATAAGGTCATCGATATCGATCAATCACCGATCGGACGAACACCTCGATCCAATCCAGCGACCTACACGGGGCTCTTTAGCTTCATTCGAGACTTGTTTGCTAATTTACCCGAATCTCGAGTCCGTGGTTATAAGCCTGGAAGGTATAGCTTCAACGTCAAAGGCGGACGATGTGAAACATGTCAAGGAGACGGATTGATTAAAATTGAAATGCATTTTTTGCCTGATGTGTATGTGACGTGCGAGGCCTGTAAAGGGAAGCGGTACAACCGTGAAACCCTAGACGTGCAATATAAAGGGAAAACTATTGCAGATATCTTAGACATGACGGTGTCTGAGGCCTTGGAGTTTTTCTCTCCATTCCCATCAATCCGAAGCAAATTGCAAACATTAGCTGATGTTGGCTTGCAGTATATTAAGCTCGGCCAGTCGGCAACCACGCTTTCTGGAGGCGAAGCCCAACGAGTCAAACTCTCAAAAGAACTTTCAAAACGTGCAACAGGACGTACGCTCTATATTCTTGATGAACCCACGACTGGATTACATTTTGCCGATATCCAGCGACTCCTTGAAGTGCTAAATCGTTTGGTTGAAACCGGAAACACCGTTCTAATCATAGAGCACAATCTTGATGTGATACGAAATGCGGATTGGGTGATTGATCTTGGGCCAGAAGGTGGACAACAAGGAGGGCGGATTGTCGCGGAAGGCCATCCATCTGATGTCATGAATGTGACAGAATCGTGGACAGGACGCGCACTACGGGAGGGAATTCAATGATGGAGAAAATTTAATTTCTTATGACGACTTCTTGGTGTAAATGTTCAGACCAATCTTTTCCTCACGACCAGGTATCGTGACATTCCCCTCTGTCGTCGCAATAATCGTCGTTTTTCCTGATGAAGAAGGTCCAAAGTCTTTTGACAGATCAACCGTAATCGTCAACATCGTCCCTTCAACCTTCATTTCTACATTCTTCATCGTATGCTCCTTCAAACAAAAAGAAGAGTGTGACCTTCCTTTGTTATAGCGATAAAACGATCAGAGACAAGAGGGCCAACACGCCTACCATGTAGGGGATGAGACAAGAATACAAAACGGCTTTCAGTCCCTGTCGATCCATAGATTGTTGTCCAGGAGACGCCCCCTCTATATTTTCCTTATACACAAATTCATAAGAAAGAATGACAACCGCCAATGTGAGTGCGATGACCCGACTCATTTGCGGCCAGGTATAGAGGCCACCCAAAACAAAGTCGATCGTATGAAACCCACTGAAAAGGCCTAATAGAGGAGCAATGATAAATCGGATGATTAGGGCACTATAGCCTTGGCGGGATGCCATAAGCGTCGACAACTCAGCTTGCGACTTCATGATTTGAGAGCTTCAGATTGTGACTTGTGATGCGTAGCGGATTCTGATGCTTCAAAACGTGGTTGGCACGACAGGCAAACACGAGGCCGTTTCTTGAGAAATGAGACTTTTCCACTAACCAGACAACTATGATGGACAAACCGTTCGCAGAAAGTGCAACGTTCCCATCCACCTCGTAACAGAGTAAAATTTCGCGACAACCCTTCTCCACAGACCCCACACAACTCTGGATTAATTCCCAGTGTCAAAGGCTGCCATTCACCAGCTCGATTTCGAATACTCATGACCATTGAGTATACTGAGCTCCTTCGCTGAATACAATCAAACTCCGATTAAAATGTTCCGACTTACTCAATGCCTCTCGTAGAGTATGACGACAAATAAACAGACGACGTCATTCTATTTCTGGCTAGACAATCTCTTGCGCCCGCGTATCTAATTCGATTCACTTTGTATCTTTTTATACAACACTCTGCTGATATCTTTCTTGTCTTGCTTTATTAGGTACAAAGAACACGTAAGAAAGTATAGAAATTTTGAGCGTAGGCCATCATGGACCAGATTTTGCTTGCATATTGAATTCATAATGAATGTAGACGGAGTTGTTCGATGAAGCTGATGTGTTTGTGGTGTCTAAGTGAAGGTCGGATGGCTTATCTGGGAGTGAGAGGTTCGACGACTAAATCAGATGAGGATCATGCCATTTGCCAGGGGCATTTAGTGCAACCACTTCGGACAGGCATGACTACCAAAGCGATGGAATCTTCGTATCAAGAATTTCCTCCGCTTTCATCCAGATCTCTATAATTCCCGGTCGAGAGCTATGAGGATCGTCGAGGGTAGGGGCGATGGGATTGCCGGGATTCGTTGAGACGATTTTTGACCATGGCTAACCCGAAATTTCCAATTCGGATCGTACGGCGATACTCAATCCAGCCATAGAGAAAAATCCCAACAATTAATACAGACCCAACAATAATTACTTCTAATGAACTCTCTAACATGTTTCTGCTCTTTAATATAAATTGTTGATGAATAAAAAAGAAAAGTGACTTTCAGTATTCTTCCTGAAGAGTGTATCGGAGTCGTAGCGGGATACTTGAGGTTTTTACCGGAACACCTCTTCTAGTTTCTCACCTTCAACATTTTCCTCCAATCATTCATCGTACATCGCTCACCATCTATCTCTTTAATGCCTTATGCTATTTTCGGCATGAATTATCAAAACTATTGATTTCATTATTAAATTTTAACAAAATTCCACAAAATTGGTACGAATGCGAACTGATTTCGTATCTCTGAAGGCAAGCAGGTATAATTAAAATACAGTCTACAGTAAAGGGAATATGGACAGATTGCTTGTCGTAGCAAGACATCCAGAGGTGGAAATCGCTCGAGAAAACAGCAAATCTCCGGCCACTACCTTAAAGCCTCTAGCCGATTCAGTGACACCGAAATGATCTGATTCCAATTTGCTCAGTGTTGATATTCAACACGTCATAACGTCATAGACAACCTCAATCATGCATCAGGAGATCCAGGGGGTTTATAGCCGATTCAATGAATTTCCGTACCTTGAAGCGTGTGAGACCGCGTTGAAAGCATGGACACCTTTGCTAACCATGTCGATTGGTTTGCTGCTTCAATCTCGCATGTGGATCGAGGAGCCCGTGTTGCTCTTCATGATCGTGTCCACACATAGTTCAACTGGAACGTAGTTGGATTCGCTATAGTTCTCATATGAAAACTAGCTTGATGCGTCTTTGATCTCTACTCTCCTTCAGCTCTAACAACTTACAAAATCACTACCATGAGAAATTGATGATAGCGTGCATAATTAGGAAACAGCGTAGGATGAAGAATCGTGTCATTCAAAAACACTTTAGGTATCTAATGAATGTCGTGACAGTTTCATTCATTTTCACCCTAGGTGGAATGGAAACAGTTGGAGCCTTGGATTCGAGCGTGTCTTCTTCTGATTCTCAAGAAGCCACTGATGTGATCATCGATGTGAGAACTCGAGAATTTTTGCCTGATCTGATTTCCTTACAACTCGGGCAGAAAACGCGGCTTATTTTGCGTAATAAAGATGCTGAGCTTCACGCGTTTGTTCCCGTGGGGCTCTTCCTGGGCACCACACACAATGTGAGCGGTAATGGCGCACCTCAATTTGGGAATGAGGGGCTCTTGAGGGTATTGCTTCCATCAACTGGGCAAACAGAAATCGTATTTACCCCTGAAAAAGCCGGCAACTTCCCATTTTTCTGTGATCTACCGGGTCATGTGATGCGTGGAACGATAGTGGTGCAGGAGTAGAATGGTGTGGTAGGATTTGCGGTTTGCTTGTAGGAGAGTATAATTTTTACGTATCATTAAGTATCTTATCCTGGAAGGAGTTGTGGGCGATGATAGAGTCTTTAAGCCGAGGTAAATCAAACAGGTGTTATTTCAATGAAAATGTCATGAGGCAATCGGATGGCCAAATCCTCTTGACCATAGCAGGCCTTTTAATGGGAAGTTTCATTTTTCTGAGTGATCCCTCCATAGCTGCTGGCGGCACGGACATAGATGAATCGACCTTATTCGATACGGTGAAAGTGTATGCAGAAGCTGTTTCGAACGGCGATTCTCTTGAAGCCGGAAAGCGTGACTTTGTGTGCCTATTTAGAATGAGGCAAGAAGACAAATTGGCTGATGGCCATTTCCCTCCTGACTCAGATCCTATCTATGACTGGTGTGCGGAGCGACGAGAGGAAGCCCATAAACGTGTGATTCAGCAGCGGGACCGTGCCTTAGATGCCGTGTGGCCTGGAAAAGGAAAACTCGTCGACTTCGCTGACTTTCAACGTTTTTTTATCGCAGAAACTGGAAGTCGACAACTAGCTCCATCCTTTTTTGTTATGCAACAAATCTCTGAACTTCAACCAGAGTCTCCCTACACGATAGAAAAATTGAGTACAGGCCCCATCCCTCATGCATCATTTAAATTTGACGATTACGATTCGGTCGTCGCGGCACCTACAAGTCTCGTGACGGTTCGGATCAGTTATCCCAATCCCATGACCTCACCGGTTTCCAATGCCTCGGGCTCTAAAGATTGGGCTGTACCGTACAAAAAACCACAGGGAATTGTGAAAGCTGTCAAAGTAAAATGGGTGGTGATGTCTGATCTTAAGCAATTTGGATTCCCAGTGAATCAAGCCGTACTTGATATTCCGCTCGAGGGACCTCATGGCACGACGATACCCTTTGTGATAGAGGCAGGTGGGTTCGCACAACACTCCACAGAATGGTGGGGACCTGGAGATGCACCAGACGCATTGCAGGCGGGACTCGAACGTGCCAAGACGACTTCTGATTCACAAGAATCTTTAATGTTGCTTAATCGCATTTTGCTGGTTAATCCCCGCTACGAGGAAGCCCTGGAGGTTTTTGCAGACCGTTTGTACGATGGCTTACTTCGTTATGGGCAACGAATTCATGGCGTATCCTTAGACCAACCCTCATTGGCCCAACGCTTTAATGAGCTCTATTGGACTGTACAATCACAAACGGATCGAATGGACCTTACGCTTCCCATGGAGATGGGGGGGAAAACGGAACCGCAGGCAGCTGACTATTTGTATCGAATGATCCCGGTCATGGAAACGCTCTCCTCGCTACAGCCTGGCAATTTTGAAAATCGTCGACGTTTAGGTCTTGCCTATCAATGGATTAACGATCAAATGGCGGCAATTTCTTCACCACAAGAATTACTCTCGCAAGTCCCTGCCGACCAAAAAGATTTACGCGCGAAACTGTTGCTTGAGCTGGCCTGGTCAAGAATAGGAAAAGTGGCCTGGAATCGGCACCTTGATGATCCAGATTTACTCAGGGGATATGAAGAAGCCCAAAAAGCATTAGAACTTGCTGAAGACCCGCTTGATAAATTTACCGCCACGTATGCCATGGCCTATAGCTTGGCGTTTCATGTTCCACTCGATAAAAAAGCGATGGTTGACCTTTTAACGAAGGCCCGTACTTGGTTTGACCAAGTGCCCGGAGCCACGCCTGAAGCCTGGGCCTATATGCTTCAAAATGACACATTAAAAGGATTTGTTGATACTGATCCCTCCTTTCAATCGTTGATTGCTGCAAAATAATCTGCATCTGATTCATTACCACGACCCTCCCCAATCGGGGAGGATCGTTTTTGTCTGATAGAACCATGATGAGGTAAAGTTTCGACATAATGGAGCTAGATTTCCGAAAAAATCCCAGCATCCTCAGCAATATGGTTGATGCGATGGCTGATGGCGTATTCACTGTTGATGCTAAAGGTCATATCGTGGCGTGGAGCGCGGGGGCTGCACGAATTACCGGCTATTCAAGTCAGGAGGTCGTTGGAAATACCTGTCATGTTTTAGAAGGCCAGAATTGTAAGGGCTTTAGCAAACTGACAGAATTTTTAGATAATCCAACTCCTTATCCCTGGGGCATCTGTAATCAAGAGTGTAAAGTTTTAGGTAAAGATGGACGCGAACTCTATCTTTACGGAAATGTCTCCGTGCTTCGCGATGAGAAAGGAACAGTGATAGGAGCCGTAGGCACATTTACGGACCTGACGTCGTTCATCCTAAACAATGAAAAGATTGCGGTACTCGAAGAACAAGCAAAGTCCCGTGACGCGTTCCAACAACTCGTTGGTAAAAGCCAAGTCATGCAAGAGGTCTTTCGTCGACTCCGCCTTGCAGCGCAAAGCGATGTATCGGTGTTGGTTACCGGAGAGTCGGGCACGGGAAAGGAGTTAGCCGCTCGAGCCATTCATGCCCTGAGTTGTCGAAAAGAGCAACCATTTTTTGCAATCAATTGTTCTGCGATTCCCGAGACTTTGTTAGAAAGCGAACTCTTTGGACATGTAAAAGGGGCCTTTACTGGAGCGATACGCGACAAGATTGGTGTGTTTCAAGCAGCAGACGGAGGCACATTATTCTTAGACGAAATTGGAGACACGAGTGCACTCCTTCAACTGAAGTTGCTTCGAGTACTCCAAGAAGGGGAAATACGTCGTGTGGGCGATGAACGGGCGATCAAAATCAACGTACGACTCATCACCGCGACCAACAAAGAGTTGAAGCAGGTACTAACTTCGGGCGAAATGCGCGAAGACTTTTATTATCGCATTCGCGTGTTTGAGATCACCATGCCGCCCTTGCGAGAACGTAAAGAGGATATCCCATTATTAGTGAACCATTTCATGGGCAAGTACGCCAAACTGTATCAGCGCTCCGTGACTGATATGGCTCAAGATGCTATGCAACACCTTGTCAAATACTCATGGCCTGGAAATGTGCGGGAATTACAAAATGCCATTGAACATGCCTTTGTCACGGTCGAAGGTGATTGCTTGACTCTTCTAGACCTACCATCAGAAATTCGGATACTTGAATCCATTCCCTCTAAGATCGCTTCTCAATCTTCAGCCTCTCCAGATGATGAACAAGAACGAAATCGGATTCTCTCGGCTCTGCGCAAAACGAACGGGCGAAAGCTTGAAGCGGCGAAATTATTAGGGATGAGTCGTGTGACTCTCTGGAAAAAACTGCAAAAGTTTGGGATTCAATCCTCCTGAGCATAATCCCCAAAACAGTAAAACCGTTAAGTTAACCTGTTAACATTTCCCAAATTAACATTACTACTCCCTTGTAAGTAATTTATTCATAAACTATTGTTTTTATTAATTTATTTAGATTATGAAAAATATTATATTTTGGCAAACGCTTTGCAAAACTTCATAGAAACGAAAGATTTGTTAATGAAGTAAAAGCCAAGGAGTCATCGCCATGATTTTCAAACAATATTTCCTTGAATGTTTGGCACACGCTTCATATCTCGTAGCTGATGAACAAACGAAGAGTGCGGTGGTGGTCGATCCCCAGCGAGACATTGAGCAATATCTTACATTCGCAAAATCCAATCGATTGACTATCAAGTATGTGTTTCTCACTCATTTCCATGCTGACTTCATAGCCGGGCACGTAGAGTTGAGAAATCGAATGGGAGCGGAGATTTGTCTTGGTGCCAAAGCTCAAGCCGAGTTTCCTTTTCGTGCTTTTCAAGATGGAGACACACTCGAATTGGGTCATGTCAGATTAAAAATTTTAGAAACACCAGGCCATACACCAGAAAGTATTTCAATTTTGGTGTATGACAAGAACGTGAGCACAGAAAAACCGCATGCCGTCCTGACCGGAGACACGTTATTTATTGGGGATGTTGGAAGACCAGATCTGATGGCTTCTGTTGGTGTGACAGCTGAAGAGTTGGCGGGTCGGCTCTATGATTCTCTTCATACGAAATTGTTGGTGCTTCCCGATGAAACTCTTGTTTACCCAGCCCATGGGGCAGGGTCGATGTGCGGAAAGCATTTGAGTTCTGAAACTGTTTCGACCATTCAAGACCAACGATGGTCCAACTATGCGCTGCAACCCATGGCGAAGGACGCATTTGTGTCCTTGGTAACAAGAGATCAGCCAGAAGCCCCGCAATATTTTCGATATGACGCGCTATTGAATTGTAGAGAACGACAAACGTTAGACGAAGTAGTGAGGAAGGAATGGAACCCTCTTTCTCTCGATGATGTACTGAAACTTCAACGAGAAAACATTCAAATTGTCGATGTACGCGATCCAGCAGATTTTGCGAGAGGACATCTTATAGGGAGTATTAATATTGGCCTAGGAGGCAAGTTTGCTACTTGGGCAGGAATAATACTAAGTCGGGAACGATCCATAGTTCTGATCGCTGAGCCTGGACGGGAAGAGGAAGCCATACGACGTTTAGGCCGAATAGGATTTGATCATGTCGCAGGATATCTTGATGGCGGCATGCAAGCCTTAGCTCAGCGCCCAGATCAGGTAGCATATACCAAGCGAATGACCGCCGGGACTTTAGTAGAACAATTAAAAATGGCGGCTCACCCACACTTGCTTGACGTCAGAACAGAGCGAGAGTGGGAGGCTGGACACATTGATCATAGTCTAAATATTCCTTTGCCCCATTTGATGGAGCGCATCAAAGAAATCCCCAGTGATGGTCCCTTGGTCGTTCACTGTGCCAGTGGTTACCGTTCATCAATCGCGGCAAGTCTCCTTGAGGAAACTGGAGTCACGAATGTCACTGACCTTATCGGAGGCTATGAAGCCTGGGAGAAAACATGGGCTCCGCGTGCGCAGAAGTCTCAGGATATGTGTGTATTGAATGTGATAAATGCGAGGAGTTGAAGATGGATACGCTCTTAGAAAAACAAGACGTGATCAATACCGTCAAAGATCATGGGCAGTTTCAGGACCATGAAGGAGACGGAACAGGTCAGGTGATCGTTGATGTACGGACGCCTGGTGAATTCGAGGAAGTTCATATTCCTGGGTCTAGGAATATACCCTTGACTGATCTTAAAAGGTTCTTACCTGAATTACAGGAGATAGCAAGAAATCGAGGTCTGACACTGATTTGCCGCACGCAGAATCGTGCCAAATTCGCCTATAACGAATTATATCGACATGGAGTCAAGAATTGCCACATTCTGAAAGGCGGAGTAACACAGTGGATTGCCGAGGGAAAGCCTGTCATCCATGGCGAAAAGGGTATTTCTGTGGAAGGCCAAGTCCGAATCGCCGCAGGCACACTCATCATCGCAGGGATTGTGCTAGGGGTAGCCGGAAGCCCTTGGTTGCTGGTAATTCCCGCTGCTGTTGGTGCAGGATTGATCCATGCAGGGTGGACGGATTCCTGTCTCATGGGCATGTTGTTATCCAAACTTTCGTTCAATCGGGTATGACTATAATTATATGACCGTAAAGATAGACTGGTGCATGGTGTACCAGTAAGCGAGCTCCTCATTCGAGGAGAGAGAAAGAGAGGTGGAGCATGAAATGTCAACGATGTGAAGGACTAATGGTTTTTGATCGAATATATGGTCCCGACGAGGCTATCTTTGATCTACCAATTTGGCGTTGTCTCAACTGTGGAGCGACCGTTGATCCATTGGTTTTGCAAAAACGTCTAGCCGACGATAAGCAAGCCATGTCGGTAGAGGAAAATGTAGCTTGAGTTTTGTTAGATATCTAAGAATAACCTATAATCCGTCAAGAGTTCGGAGGCAGATAGTTTCTCATCCATAATTTAAGGAGGTTGCGATGCATCGTTCAATTCGCTCACTACTATTCGTTGGTGCTGTAAGTTTTCTTGCCATGGGGTGTATGACTAGCCCAGCTATGAGTGGAGAAGGCAGCCCTTCTCATGGATTTGACCTGCATGTTCAGGCCCCGCACATGATGGAAGATGGTTCCATCGGAGGTCCTTTTCATCATTATTGTAAAGGAATCTCTGATGAAATGATTCAATGTCTTTTGTTTCCATCCACTGACCCTAAAGCTCCCTTAGTTGGTGTAGAGTATTTTGTCGGAAAAGAGCTGGCACGTAAGGAAGTTCCTCTGATTAAGTGGAATCGTAACTTCCATGACCATGAGGTAGAGATCGCCGGTGGTCGAGTCAAAATCCTTGATATTGATGATGAAAATAAGGTTAAGGAAATTGCCGATGCGGCAGCAAAGACCGATGGGGTTATTTTTCACCTCTGGCCAAATGGAGCAAAAACTCCTGATGGCACGGTCTCGATTCCGAACGCCATTGGCCACAAGTTTCGCACCGAATAACCTGCTTCGCACGGGAGGGTCACTTGACTCTCCCGTGTCTTCTATCCAACTCAAGTATTTCTGATAAAGGAGCGACCATGAGAGAAGTCAGTTTGTTCTGGCCAGCGATAGCTTTGACAGGCTTATTCCTGGCTGCGCCCACTTGGAGTCAGGCAGCGAATCCCGAGGTTTTGAAGCCAAGGGTGCCTCTAGATCAAATCGAAGAGGCCAAATCCTGGGAAAATCCCTTACCTTCAAATCCTGAAAATATTGAAATAGGAAAAGAAATCTTTCATGGAAAAGCGTTCTGTGTCACATGTCATGGAAAAGATGGGAAAGGCTTAGGCAATATTCCAGGGCTCCGAGGAAAACTTCCAAGAAACTTTACGGATAAGGCCTGGCAGGCAGCCCGAACTGACGGTGAATTGTTCTGGATTTTAAAAAACGGAAGTCCAGGCACAGATATGGCTTCATTTGTTCCGTTAGTGCTTACAGAAAATGAAGCATGGCACGTTCTTTTGTATGTACGTTCATTTGGAATGCCATAGTCAAAAGGCTCTTTACGTTATCAAATCCTAAAACGCGAGAGAGAACGATTCATGACTCTCTTAGTTAGTTTTCTCTCACATATACAATGTCAGCAATCACACAACGAGAGTCTCAGGGTGTAAGATATAAGTATAAGAGATAAGGAGAAAGTTCCCTAGAGAAATACTGAAAGAATAATAGAATTGTCCGTATACATCTCGAAAACGGTAATCGCTATGACACCAGTTGAAATAGACAGACGAATGACTCAGCAGAAGCTTTCGTACATGCATAGGTCTTGGAAAATAGCACGGATCGTTCTCTTGACGGTTTGCTTGATGTACGTAGGCTCGCTTTCCGCAGCCGTTCCCCCGTCACAACGCATCATCATGGGTACCTTCTCTCCATATTATTCCCCGAAACTTGCACAAGTTCCAACCGGTATCGCCATTTCCTGGGACAATCCAACGGCTGCCGTCCATTCCATCAAGCATGATGAATGCGAAAGTGGCGAGCGATGTGCCTTTGATTCCGGCCCCATTGGTCCCAACGGTTCATTCACGGTGAAAGAATTATCACCAGGGAACTATCCCTATCACTGTACATTCCACCCAATCATGCGTGGCGTCCTTGTCGTGTTTAATTCTCACATTCCAAGCGAGACGTAGCCCTACAGGTGTTACATTGAAAGTTTTTCGTGATACGGCTTGAACGCTGCCTACTAGCTAAAACCTCAATGACAAGAATCAAAAAAACCACTCTGTGACTCTTGTATCTTTACTTTCTTGCTAAACCAACCCATTTTCTTTTTCTCACTCTTCTTTTCCACTATCCGTTTCTCATTGAACCCACGTCGCTTGAATTCATCTCGTTATGTGGTTAACACGTTAAGTCAACAATAAACGTTTGGCATTAACAAACATGTGGAATTTTGCAACTGATTAAAATCTACTAAGCATTCAACAGACCGGAAAATAAGGCACTTAATTGTTGCGACATCGTATTTTATCTTTCGGCATTGTCCTTGCTTTAAACGGTAAACATGATCCATTAGAAATTATTTTATCTAACCCAAAAAAATGGGGGTGCATGATGTCGACTGAGCAAGGACATTCAATGACAGCGGGTATGTTTGGAGGTCAAACTTCAGAAGGATTGGTGTTAGTTGTTGATGATGAGGCCGACGTTCGCAAAGTGGCTCGACTGACGTTAGAAAAATCCGGTTACACCGTCGTTGAAGCTGAAAATGGAGAACAAGCGATAGAACGAATTAGGAGCGGAGAGAATCCTTTACTTCTGGGGGTAATCGTCACCGATATCAATATGCCTAAGGTCAATGGTCTTGAAGCTATTCAATTCTTCCAAAAAGAATTTCCGAGTGTCTCCTTGATTGTGATGACCGGTTACCCCAATGTGAAAACAGCTACTGAACTCATGAAACAAGGACTCGTCGACTACTTGGTCAAACCAGTGGAAAAAGAGAAACTCTTAGCATCTGTAAAAAAAGCCATGGACCAACGAGAGGCCGTTCGATCGTAAGATACTATAGCACACCGTAAAAATGTGCTATGGTTCTGTAGTTTGCAGCGTCTTTTCCTGCAAAGATGACAGATGAGGAGGGATAGGCGAAAGAAATGTATAGGCAATTGCAACGGATATTCGCGTGCTATCTTGAGAAAACACGACGTCATTAACATGTAGGCTGATGTCATGGATTCAGAAAAAATTTCTATAGGTGGGAACGCAACCATTGAAGAAATAGCTGGAAGCAATAGGTTGCGGTTTCAAGCTGAGCAAAACGGTTTAGCCATAGTCGTATTGTTGCTCTCCACCAACACTCCTGGGGCTCCCGTTGTGGATCAGAACGGGAAGTTCGTTGGGTTTATCAGCGAATTTAATGTGTTGCAGGCCCTATCAGCAGGCAAGGATCTTAATCAGGTTAAGGCTAAGGACCTAATGGTAAAAGACCGTGTGCCAGTTACAGCCTACACAACCATCAGTGAAGCCGTGAAGATTATGGAGAAAAGCCGATTCTTGAATCTTCCCGTTGAAAAGGACGGCGTGGTGATTGGATGTATCACAAGGCATGATCTTCTCCAGGCTTGGATTAAATCTGGCTTAGGGTTGGATTTGAGCAGAAATTGATGCCGGAACAATTCAACAAGGTAAACACATGAACACGGACCTGAATAAAGAAATCACCGAAGCTTCCTCATTACCACGGTATCCGACGGATGATATAAATCGTTTGATCTTAAACGCTGCGGGTGAAGGAATATTCGGTCTCGACCTGGAAGGACGTCACACCTTTGTGAATCCCGCCGCCACGAAAATGTTGGGATACGAGGCTCAGGAGCTACTCGGCCACACCAGCCATTCCTTATGGCATCACACAAAAGCCGACGGCACTCACTACCCCACTAAAGAATGTCCTATTTATGGAGCCTACAAAGACGGTCGCGTTCATCATGGTGATACCGAAGTGTTCTGGAGAAAAGATGGCACATCCTTCCCAGCGGAATATACGAGCACTCCCATCACAGATGAACTTGGCAATCTTGCTGGGGCCGTGGTGACATTCCGCGATATTTCTGAGCGCAAAGAGGCCGAGCGAATTATCGCGGAGCTCCGCCGACAAAACGAATTCATCTTGAATTCTGCAGGCGAAGGAATTTTTGGATTGGACTTAGAAGGCTGTCATACCTTTGTCAATCCGGCAGCGGCGATGATGCTTGGGTATGAGATTGGTGAATTGCTTGGGAAGCCGAGTCACATCCTGTGGCATCACACGAAGGAAGATGGGAGCCCATATCCTCAAGAAGAGTGTCCCATTTATGGGGCCTATAAAGATGGATTGGTGCATCGAGGTACAGATGAACTGTTTTGGCGAAAGGACGGAAGTCATTTCTCAGCCCAATATTGCAGCACACCATTGCGGAATGAGCAGGGAAAATTGATTGGAGCAGTAGTTACATTTCAAGACATCACAGAGTCCAAACGCATGGCCGCTCAATTGTTAGAGGCGGCCAAACTGGCGGAAGTGACACGAGTTCTCGGTAATGTCGGCCATGACATCAAGAATATGCTCATGCCAGTGTTAACAGGAACAAGTCTTCTGGAAGACGAATTAAGGGAGATCTTCGCGAATGTCGGACATGTTGATGCAAAGACATTGAAAAATAGCGAGATGACATGCGCCGAATTGACGGAAATGATCACGAATAACGCGAGACGTATTCAAGACCGCGTGCGCGAAATTGCCGATGCGGTCAAGGGTGTCACTAGCGAACCAAACTTTGCTCCAGGCAAAATACATGACATTGTCAAAGGAGTGTTTAAATCGCTCCAGATTACGGCCAAGGAGAAAGGTGTGGCCTTGCACGCAAAAGGTCTTGACAAGCTTCCCGTCATTCAAGCTGATGAGCGTCGGTTATTTGCGGCGCTCTACAACCTTACCGGCAATGCCATTCCTGAAGTCCCACATGGGGGTTCAGTGACCATAAGCGGGCAGGCCAATGAGGACACCGGATTGCTAGAGTTAGTCGTTGCGGACACCGGTAAAGGCATGCCTCTTGATGTTCGAGAGCGGCTATTTACGGAGAATGCGATCAGCACCAAAATCGGAGGGACAGGACTTGGTACTAAAATCGTGAAAGAGGCTATCAATGCCCATCATGGGCAGATCAAAGTCGAAAGTGAAGAAGGCAAAGGAACCGCTTTTCACATTACTCTTCCCCTCTCGCAGACAAGAAAATCTTGATCCCACCGCTGGTTGTGTGTCTATCACATTTCAAGGAAACTCTTTGAAATGGAAGCATTGAGACTGTAGGAATTGATGAAAAAGATCGGTGAGTTACGTTTTATAGTGATAAATTTCTTCATAGACCTTTTCAAGCCAACAAAAGCGTTAAGGTCTCTTTTAGTGAAAGAATCTTCACTGATTGTCTCGTCTTTCGAAAGAGATGTCCAAAGTGGGCTTTGTCCCCTGTCACGAGCACGTCTGCTTTGGCTTCGACTGCCGCAGCTAATATTGGGGCATCGTTCTCAGGAAGCCCTTGTTCTAAAGCCCATTGAACTGATTGAGGGGTAGCTTCAGTGGTAGTCTGAACGATGGCGCAAATCTCCTGAAATATCTCGAGTGTCGAAGGATAGCGAGCTTCGAGATTGCGATGGGCTTCCGTCACCGCATGAGGTGATGTAATGCACTCACAGTACCCTTCGTTGGCTAACCTGATCAGAATGGCTGATCGACCAGTAGGACGTTGAGCAGCAGCAAACAACACGTTTGCATCAAGAAATATTCTCATCGAGAGCGAGACTTGAATTTCTTCTTCGCTCGCTTAACTTCTTCTGGTGTCAGAGAGTCTTCCTGGAAGAACTCCTTGAGCCGCGCGTCACTGTAGCGTTCAATAGGATAAATGCCGGCTGGCCGGAGTAAAATGCCGCCTTCAGATGTAGATTCCACGAGTAACATTGTTTCATCCTGTAGTGCCAATTCGCGAAGAATAGTTCTCGGGATGGAGATTTGCCCCTTTTTGCCAAGTTTTACAATATCCATATCAGAACATTACCAGAAAACATGAATTCCGGCAATCCGGAATTTATTATTTAGACACAAATGAACTCTTCATGCGTTTGAGTCTATGGTATAGACCGTAAGGGCTACAAGTCGTTCCTTCGGCGTTGGAAACAATAGACATTGGGAAGGTGCCTCCTCCAATAAGAAATCCAGTTATAATTAATCCACATTAATTTCACCGAAGGGAGATAGATATTTCCCTTGTTCCTAAAATATTACTTTGAATAGAACCAACGTCTAGTTTTCTTCCCGCCTCTGTTTCTCTCGAATTACCTCATGCCGTCGGCCTAAAAACTTTCCAGTGAGCAACCACATCAAAGCAATTGGGATAGCGGCAAACGACATCTGTGAGATAGATAACCCGAGCGCGTGAAGAGCTGACCCAACCCAGGTGCCCGCCACATCTCCTCCTCGATGCACGACAGTATCAATAACATTCTTGGCTTGATATTTTTCTACACGAGTCACCACAGTAAAAAGAGTTTCCCGTGTGGGTTTGGTAATAGAAAATTCTCCAGCTCTTCTCAACACGCCAAACCCAATCAGCACTGGAAGAATCGTCGCTATTCCAAAAATTCCAAACCCAAGAATGTTAAGGAGTGGCATTGCCACGAGCATGGCCGTCACTCCAAGAAAGGGAAGTAATCGACCAGTTGCGAACAATTGTATGCAGACGGTGAGCACGTTAACCGCAAGATCAAAGGACGCGAACAGCTGTAACCGGTCTTCTGAGTTAGGAATCACCTGCGGGACCAGGATTGTTTGTTGAGAGTAAAGAAATGTTGAAAGGATGGAGTAGCACAGCAGATAGACACAGATAGCTTGGAGGTAACGAGATTGTGTAATTCGAGAGATACCCGCCCACAGACTCGGAGGTGAATCAGATGACCTTGTAGAAGAAGCTAAATGTTTGCCTCCAAGATCTTCTCTATGCTGGCTGTTGTACCAGGCGAGTAGAGCTATGATGCATCCTATTGCAGCGAGTAATAACACTCCAGAAACCAGTAGCAAACTCTCAACTCCAAGTCCTTTCACGGCTGTTGCCGTAAATAAAGGACCGCTAATGGCCCCCAAGCTTCCTCCAGCCGAGATGAAACCGAAAAGCCGTCGTGCTCCATCAGTTGAAAAGACATCGGCCATGAAACTCCAAAAAACCGAGACAATGAATAAATTGAACACACTCACCCAGACAAAGAAGACCGGCGCGAGCGTCGCCAGATCTGATCCAGTTCGAAGTGCGATAAAAAATCCAATAAGGTTGAAAACGAAAAACACATAGATGGTCGGTAAAAGACGTCGAATGGTCAGACGACTGGCTGCCCACCCAAACAAAGGAACTACCGCCAGCATGGTGAGGAAGACAGTAAGAAAGAACCAGGGTAGTTGGTGCACACCGGCCAAGACACCCATTTCATCTCGCACGGGGCGGACAATATAGTAGGCCGCCAGAACACAGAAAAAATAGGCAAAAGACCAAAGAAGTGCCCGCACCTCATGTGGTTGTACAACGACAACTCGACTGAGTATTCGATGAAGCATGTTGGGGTGAACCGCAGACATAATAGGACAACAATTGCGGGCGCACTATAGCGCAGAAGGGAAGAGAGGGTCACTGACTGTGGAACAAATGTATATGAATAAAGGAACGATCGATTGAACGAGGAGAACCTGACTAGACTCTACTTCTCCAACTCTTGGGAAGAAGCAGAGTCAATATTCAGTATCCGCGCCCAGATTTGTTTACCGTGTGG
Organism: Nitrospirales bacterium; assembly: GCA_965223675.1. Classification (GTDB taxonomy): domain Bacteria; phylum Nitrospirota; class Nitrospiria; order Nitrospirales; family UBA8639; genus JAGQKC01. The sequence continues at coordinate 3,169,701 of OZ245013.1, forward strand.
AAGAGGTTGGTCGCGGACCACCACGGCGTCGGTTCGAGCTGAACCGCCGAGGTTGATCTTGACCATGTCGTGGCCCACTGCGGCTGAAACGGGAACGTGGACCTTGGTCTTTGTTTTGAGGTACAGGTTTGAATCGAGGTCGACTACCCGGTGCAGAGGGAACGGTCTGGCCTAAAAGCTTCTCAATTTCCCTCATATGTCGAGAGTCTTCCACGGTGACGAAACTCGTGGCGCTACCCACGGCTTTCATGCGTGCAGTACGACCAAGTCGATGCACATAGTCTTCTGGAACATTGGGCAGATCATAATTGATGACATGGCCGATGTTCGCAACATCTAATCCGCGAGCCGCAATATCTGTCGCGACGAGAACTTTGAAGCGCCCTCGACGAAAACCTTCTAAGGCGGCACGCCTCTGGCCGAGCCTACGCCCGCCATGCAGAACCGCCACACGATGTCCACCACGTTCCAACGTTTCTCCTAAGCGGTCGGCTCGATGTTTCGTTCTCGTGAACACCAAGACGGACTCGCCTTTTCCTTTCAAGAGCGAGAGGAGGAGAGGCGTTTTATCAGAAGAAGTCGTGTGATGCAGGGTTTGGGTCACACCAGTTGCTAAAGTGGCGGGTTTCGACACCATGGCTCGCACTGGATCATTTAAGGACATACGGGCAAGATCTCCGAGATTTGACGGCATCGTTGCAGAAAAGAGCAGAGTTTGTCGCTGCTCTGGGACCGCTTCCATGATTTGATTGAGCTGTGGAGCAAATCCCATATCCAACATGCGATCAGCTTCGTCTAACACCACAATTTGAAGTTGAGTGAAACGAATAGTCCCTTGCCACATATGATCAAGCAAACGTCCGGGTGTCGCGACGATAATATCGGGACGCTGCCGCAATCCTCGAATCTGTGCATTCATGTCGGCTCCACCCACAACGGTCGTGGCAAATATGCGTCGTGATCGCCCAAGTCGATCTACGGTTTGTTGAATCTGAATCGCTAATTCTCGGGTAGGTGCTAAGACTAAACCACGCGGAGCACCCTTGGAGCCTTTCGCGAGCCGTTCAATCATAGGAATGATAAAGGCAGCCGTCTTTCCCGTACCGGTTTGCGCACAGCCCAGGACATCGCGCCCTTCTAGAGCCGGAGGGATGGCTTTCGCCTGAATTGGAGTAGGTTCATGAAATCCAGCCTTGGCCAGGTCTCGTAAAAGAAAATCAGATAAGCCAAGCGCGCGAAATGCAGACGTCTCAGACGTCGACTCAGAACTAGACATAGAGGTATTCCTCACTTCCATTTAGGTTCAGGAAAATTTGAAATTTTTCCCTACCAGAATGTTCAAAAAGCGCCGTTCAGCAAGGCCTGAGGCAGCGTGGAATTTGAGGCGTACTGAAAAGTACGTTGAGAAGCCCTCGCAACGACAACGCTGCTGACGGACTTTTTCAACATTCTGTTGATCGTATTTGCACGGGGTCAGAAAACCGAGGGAGTCAGAATTTGGAAGGAAGTCCGCTCCAAGCAGGATCTGCTCGCGATACGATCGCGGGGCCCGGAGTATTTACAGCGTCAAAGTCGCCGGACCGATTCAACGATGACTAATCAGAGAGTACTGGAGAATTCCCGTAATGTCAAATGAGTATGCTTGTTTCCTTGTGTTTAGTCGATTTTCATGCATAAATATGGGCCACTAATGATCAATGGACATATAAACGCGCATCAAAAAGAATCCATTCAAAAGGATAAACATAAAAAATTACAGATAAAATATCTGCAAAGTATCTAGATATTCAAAACTGAGGAAAGGCAAGGATTGAGACATTGATGGGAAAACAAGTACACTAGCGCATCTCAACAATTGCTGAGAGTCCTGCCAAAGGATGCGTGGTCCAACCTGCGGCAAACTGAATGGCCATGTAATCAGAGTTATTATTCAATATCTAAAAAGCAAAAGGAGTATAGACGATGAGTAGTGAGACGCCTCGGTATGCCATTGGTGAGTTTGGCATCATGCATAAATTTACTGGCAATACTGCCCCAGACGGTACGAAACCGCTTGTCGAAGCAGATGGAACCACTTTAACTGAAGCTGGTATTAGCTACTGTAAAGCTCGAGGAATTGCATCGCCCAATGCTGAAGTTATCAGGGTTCTCTGTGATCAGTACCATTCTTCAGTCCTAACTGAAGCTGCTATTGCCCATGATCGCACTCTCGACTTAATGAATGAAAAAATGGATAAGACAAAGACGATGTCAGAACGGCTCCGACTTGATTGGGAAGCTCAGGACAAAGCCTATAAGGCTAGTCAAGCAGCAAAGAAATAGGAAGATTACGATTTGGAAATACGGATCTTTTCGCACAATTGACGATCTTCAAGTTCAAGAGAGAAGTCATCCAACGCTGGATAGTCGTGCAATCCTCCCAATCTGGCAACGCCGAGTTGCATTAGATTCCACCATGGGTTAGTTTGATTATAGAGAAGTACTCATTATCCTGTGCGGAACAGCCCTCCTCCGGCGGAGTCTCGTCGGTTGCGTGAACAAACATCCTTAACAGACTTTGAACTATTTTCGTTGTGCATGCGAGTGGAGGCCAAGGTGCCCCTTTTGAAGATGAGTGCGTCAACTCAGCATCATCTATTTTTCACGATCCTCGAAACTACAGCTAAGTAGAGATCACAACAATGTCTCAACAAAAGCGTCGAAAAGATATGCGGAATGTGGCGATCATCGCGCATGTCGATCATGGCAAGACCACTCTTGTGGATGCGCTGCTACAGCAAACCGGAGCCTACGTATTCAAAGAGGGTGAAGCCGTCATCATGGACTCAAATCCTTTAGAAAAAGAGCGAGGCATCACCATTTTTTCAAAAAATGCTTCGCTCCGGTATAAAGATACCCACATCAATCTCGTAGATACACCTGGGCATGCCGACTTTGGGAGTGAAGTGGAGCGAATCCTTCGAATGGTGGATGGGGTGTTACTCTTAGTTGATGCATTTGAAGGACCCATGCCTCAAACGAAGTTTGTGCTGAAGAAATCACTAGAATTGCACCTAAAGCCCATTGTGGTCATCAATAAAATTGATCGTCCCAGTGCTCGCCCAACAGAAGTGGTGAATCAGACCTTTGATTTGTTTTGTGAGCTGAATGCGACAGATGAGCAACTGGATTTTCCTATCGTCTATGCATCCGGCAAGGATGGGCTGGCAACCCTCGAGTTAGACGAAAAGCCAACAGATATGAAACCATTACTCGATACGATCATACATCGGGTGCTTCCTCCAGTCGCCGATCCGGACCTACCCTTTCAAATGTTGGTGACGATCTTAGATTACGATACCTATATTGGCCGAATAGCAATTGGTCGCATCGTACATGGCACGATTCGAGTCGGGGGATCAGTAGCTCTGGTCAAACGCGATGGATCAGTCATTCGGAACAAAGTCACCAAAATACTCGCCTACCAGGGATTAGTGCGCGTTGAGCGTGAGCAAGCGCAAGCTGGCGACATTGTCTCGCTCGCGGGTATCGATGATGTACGCGTTGGGGAAACACTGGCCTCACCAGAACACCCCATAGCTTTACCAACAGTCAATGTGGATGAGCCCACCATTTCGATGAATTTTTCGCATAATACAAGTCCTCTTTCGGGAAAGGACGGAGGGCGATTTTTGACCTCTCGCCACATCCGAGAACGATTAGCTCATGAAGCCATGATGAATGTCGGGATCAAAGTGGAAGAAGCCGACGGAGGGGAGCGGTTCAAAGTATCAGGACGAGGAGAACTGCACTTGTCGATTTTAATTGAAACCATGCGACGAGAAGGATATGAGTTAGAAGTGTCTCCCCCAAAGGTGATCTTCAAAGAAGTGGACGGCGATCTGCTCGAACCAGTTGAAGAAGTCGTGATTGAAGTGGATCCCGGTTATCAAGGATCAGTGATCGAGGCTCTCGGTACGCGACGTGCCGAACTCAAGGATATGCAGCAGAGCACCGTGGGCACAATTCGTATGGTGTTTCGGATTGCCTCTCGAGCCTTAATGGGCTTTCGCAGTGAACTGTTGATGATGACCAGGGGAACAGGGGTCATGTCCCAAATTTTTTATGAGTACCAGCCATATAAAGGTGAAGTTCCACGTCGCTCTGCTGGCGTGCAAATCTCCCATGGTCCAGGTAACGCTGTTGCCTATGCACTATGGGGTTTACAAGACCGAGGAGAAATTTTTATTGATCCTGGTGATGCCCTCTACGAAGGCATGATTTTGGGCGTCAACAACAAGGGACAAGATTTAGTGGTCAATGCGATACGCGAAAAAAAATTGACCAACATCCGGGCCGCGGGGTCTGATGAAGCCATTAATCTCATTCCCCCACGAGAGTTGACCTTAGAGTTTGCTCTAGAATTTATTGAAGATGATGAATTGGTCGAAGTCACCCCAAAACATATCCGCCTACGAAAGCGCTACCTGACTGATAACGAACGCCGCTCGGTACGCAATGCCGCAAAAAAAGCATAAAAATGTATCTCGTGAATCGTCGTTCGTCGCTCGCAAAAACTAAACGATGCTTTTCACAAGATACGAGCAACTAGATACATGAATAGCGAATCCAAATACGTACCATATGGGGACTCTGTATGAAGACTCTGGAAACAGTCATCAAGGAATGGTAGTCAGAGGATATGAACGTAGGGAATAAGTCACCGTGCTAATGAGTACAAACAACAAGGCCTGTGGCTGGGAACCACAGGCCTTGTGCTATTGAATGTTTTGTTGCGTGGTCAGTGAGAGTGGCGAGAGTTCTACCAGCGATCTCGTCGATTTCCTCCACCACCGCTTCCTCCACGCCCTCCGCCAAATCCACGACGACCTCCGGGAGCACGAGGCTCTTGTGGGCGTGCTTCATTGACCGTTAAGGTTCTCCCACCTAGTTCGGTGCCATTGAGTGCAGCAATCGCCGCATTGCCTTCTTCACCACTGGCCATTTCGACAAAGCCAAATCCTCTTGATTGTCCAGTAAATTTATCTGTAATGATCTTCACCGATTCTATGGTCCCGTGTGCGGCAAAAAGGTCATTTAATTCAGCTTCACTCGTGGAATACGGCAGGCCGCCCACATAAATCTTCAAACTCATAGAGATTCTCCTTTTAAAACGTAGTTTGTGTTGGACTCAAGAAGTAGGAAAGGACGGGCCAAAGACGCAATATGTGGGAAGCGACTTAGGTCAGGCTTTCGAGCAGACTCCTGAAAGAAACAACAACGATTCTTGGACCTCAATTCTTGTAGTCACGATAACGCAGGCCCACGGCATTAAAGTGAAACAACGGTAGCATATTGCCCAGGGTAAGGCAAATAGCGAATTCGTGCCTAACTCGTTGCTTGGAAAGGGGAAAAACGTATCTCTAAAGACGAGAAAGACTTCTTACGCGAGAGACGAAATACGAGCGGCGAATCAAGAACGACAGGCGAAGGGCTGTCTGATTCCTTTCATCATTCGAGCCCAAAGAGTTTGATAGGTTTCTTGTCCTTGAAGCATGGAGCAGTAGCGCCGAAGGACTCCGAGATAAGGGCCGGGAAAGGTTTTCCCTACCCAACGATGCCAGGATCGCGGCACTCCATAGACAAGACGACCTAAGCGAGACGCAATTTGAAATTCTCGACCGAATTCTCTGATGACCGCACGTTCATATCCGTCAAAACGTGGGGATGAGTGATTCAATGTTGCGACGATGTTGTTGGCGGCCAATTGTCCTGAGCGAACCGCATAAAAAATGCCCTCTCCCAATAAAGGATCGACCAGGTGTCCGGCATCTCCGACCAAGAGTGCTCTATCATGGACAAGACCGCCATTCCACTGTTCGTCAGTGATACCTGGAGACCTATTGAACACTGGAATGGGATGCCCCTGAGGCGAGGGCACCTCAAATCCAGTCAAAGTCGGTTCTGCTCGTGTGAACTGCTGAAAACTTCGTTTGGGTCTACTCATCCCTCGTACAAATTCACCAACTCCAATGGAGAGCCCATCTTTTTTAGGAAATATCCATCCATACCCTTTCTTGGCCGCATTCAGGCTAATCAATGCCGTATTGAAGTAGTCATGCTGTTGAAAGGAATTAGGATAGACTTCGCTTTCAAGAGCGGGAATCTTTTGCAGTCGACGGTTGGGAAAGAGTTGTTGAGCAACCACACTGAGCGCCCCATCGGCACCAATGACGACTCGACCATGATACCGGGCTCGAGTTGTTTTGACTTCGACACCATCTGAACGGTTCGTTAACGTTCTGACAGGTTCATCTTCATGAATAACAGCTCCGACTTGCTGCGCTTTTTGGACAAGCCATTGATCAAAACGAGACCGCATAACCATATAGGCGATAGGTTTCGTGGATTCCACAATATACGATTCTTTCGGACCATAAGAGAAAATCATTCGTTGAACAGTATCTTCAACAACCGTCTTAAAGTCTGGTGGTAAGATCTCTTCGATTCGTGCAGAGAGGCCACCACCACAGACTTTGTACCGAGGATGCGTCTGCTTCTCTAATCCTAAAACTGACAATCCTGCCTGACTGAGTTCATAAGCCGCAGAAGCCCCAGCCGGCCCCATGCCAACAATGATGACATCATAATATGATTGAGATAGCGGCATGGTCACACTGTACCTGATCCCTATTATCGTAAACCATTCTGAAGTGTCTAAAAGTTTGGATAGTGCTTTAATTTTAGAGAACGGTCGCTCTCAAAGGACTAGTAAAGGACAGCGCATATTTCGTAGGATAGGTGTACGATCGTACACTAGCCTCCCTTATTCAAAAGGACATTATCATGAAACCCCTTGCTGGATTTTTCAGTCTCTTGTTTATCCTATTTTCCCCTATCTCTGCCTGGTCCTACACAGAAGGTCCTGTAAGCAATGGAGGAACAATCACTGGGAAAGTTATCTTGGAGGGCAAGAAACCGCCGGCACTCGCCTATAGCTTAGTGACCAACCCTGATACCGCATTCTGCGGTCGTATTTCGACCGGCACCGGATGGCGCGTGGTCGATGAATTCGAGGTTGGGTCTGGCGGAGGACTCAAGAATACAGTCGTGTTTTTGGAGGATATCCAAAAAGGCAAACCCTTCGCTCAAACGAAGCCGGCCAAGGTGACGGTGGAAGATTGTGTATTCAAGCCGTGGGTGATGACGGTTCGAGATCAACAGCCGATGCACATTGTTAACATGGATCCAATTATTCATGACGTCCAAGTCTATGAAACCGCTCCGTTTGGATCGAAAGTCATGATGCATCGTCCTTTAAGACTCAACCCGCACCATCCCAAGAATTTACTCATGGATCACCAGCATAAACCTGGCGATGCCATGATTGATAAAATCAAGTTCTCAAGAGGCCGCAGAATTTTTTACTTGGAATGCGGATTTCACACATACATGCAGTCGTGGGGACTCGCCGTCCAGAACCCGTATTATGCGATAACAGATGTCGATGGAAACTTTACCATTCCTGACATTCCGGAAGGCGTCTATACCATGATCGCCTGGCATCCCGGCATGGGCGGATTTTTAGACATGAAAGTCGTTGTCCTAGAAAATGAAACGCTCAAAACCAAAATGCGATTTGAAAATCCTCGAGACAAACGCATGGCGCACAACACCATGAACCCCAAATACCGTTTTGGGAAACCCGTTTTGGAAAAAGAAGGCGCCACCGTCGACATTCAAGTGACGCACGAACATCAAAAAGACCATTGATAGCTTGATACAATAATTAGTGGGATAATTTCGCACTAGCTAATCGATTAAGACTCACGCCAGATTCTGCGGCTTCTACCACGAGACGCCGATGAATCTCCGGTGGGACTCTGACCATAAACTTGCCACTAAACGGCCGACTTGCCACCGGTTCAGGGACACATTCGCGATTCTTTTTCATATCGATAACCACTTGAGCAACAACCGACCGTATGCCACGAAGCGCCGCTTCATGTGAAGAGGCAAGCCAGCTCAAACTTGGAAATTCAGCGCAGAGACCGACAAACTCTTGGTCATCTTCTGACCATGTGACTCGGTAGGTATACAGGTCAGTGTTTTTGACTTTCATATTCTATCCTTTCGATCGCTAAGAGCACTTGTTTCACTTGATAGGCCTTGCCTTTCCCCTTGGAATTTTGAATATTGACTCTTGGATCCCCTGCCCAGGGCGTTTTGTATACCCGATGGCTCGTCCCCTTATGCCGTGCTGTTCCAAAGTAATGGTCACAAACCTTAGTAAGATCAGAGAACCGAATTTGACTCGGATTTCTCCGCATTGAAGCGATAATAATTTCAATCTTGGCCACTACAATTACAATATCATTATTGATACTATTGTCAAGAAGTCATAGCTGGGGTCAGTAGTGCTATACCTGAATTAATTACCGGTTCGATAAACCTATTCTCGAAAAAGAAGGCGTCACCGTCGACATTCAAGTCACACATGAGCATCAAGAAGGTGGTCACTGAAACATACTTTTAAAAATAAAAGTCTAAAACGGTCACCTCACATAAGGTGGCCGTTTTTTTTGATCGAATCTTTCCGACCTTCCTACCTGCCCTCTCCAATTTTCAGCGTTTCACTTCTTATGCGACAGCAAAAGAGGGATATGAGGTATTTCGCATTTGCAATCTCAGGGTATTAACTTTATAGGGAGAACACTGATTAGTAATCTCCCTACATTTTCTCGTCCTCGGATGTAAATAGGCGAGACTAGGCATGATAATATCTATGGACATTTGGGGGGAGGTGAAAAAATGTTTTAACTTCAATCTGCATCGTCATTTCCAGGAAAATACTCTTTATTACAACAATTGACAAAATTTGCAGATAATGATTGAAATAGTGTTTCTTGGGAAATCTCATGTCTCATCGGATACAAATAATGCCAATGGATAATCGTTATCTATAAAGCATAAAGCCCCTATATCTTATCGATATATCAATTCTCTCCAATACTTGAACCGTTATGCTTTTGTTTCTGAGTTCAACAGTAAAAGATCTTGAGGACTATAGACGAGAAGTTCGTGACGTATGTCTTCATAAAGCTCAGACCACGTGTTTACTTAGTGAAGAAGATTGGTCTGGTGGTTACGATGATACAGTCGAAAAATGCAAAGTACTTGTCCGTAACTCGAATGCTTTTATACTTCTGATGGGCTACTGGTATGGTTCTATTCCACCTGGTGAGGAGCGATCCATTACGCATATCGAGTTTGATCAAGCATTATGGCGTTGGAAGAGGAATAAATTTCCTCCAATGGCTGTTATGACGCCAGCTCCCGGAAGTCTAGCAGATAAAAAACTTCGGGAGGCTGCGCAGAATATACTTAAAGACCTCAAAATAGATTGTAAGAGGCATGACGAGAACTTAAGTAACTTTCATTCGGTTGTAACAGGTAGCTGGCGAAGGGTCACCTCCTATAAAGATACGTCTGATTTACGAGAGTTTGTAATTGCTCGTTGCTGCGAATGGAAAGGGGGTACGCCATTAGCTGCTGCACGAAGTGAGATTTCTGTGGAAACCTTGCAAAATAATGATGTCCAGATAAGTGACGAGCAACTAGGCCGCCTGGGACGTAGTCGCCAATTTAACGCCGTCAAAAAGACCCTTGCAAGGATGGCTGACCATGCATCCGTTCCTGCCCTCGCAATGATGGTCTATGGTGACGATGATGCTGGTCAGCGAGCGTTCCTCTCTCGAATGATCAGCACCGTGCTTAAGAAATTCTATCCGAGAAGTCGATTGACGAGACTTCCGGTCGAAAGCGGTGACCCTGCTGTCCTTTCATCATGGATAGCGCAGTCACTTGGAATTGACAGCAGGGTTCACATTCGATCTCCCGATAATCTTGCTGAGCAGGTTGCTCATGAACTTAAGCAGCAGCCTTTGTATTTCATTTTGGATCGAATTGCAGATCTTGTTGGGGGAGCAGTAGCCTTTCAAGAGCAATTTTGGCTTCCCTTCTACCGAAAACTAAATGCTTTGCGAGCTGAACAACACTTCAATCATCGTCTCGTCGCTGTGTTAACAGAATATTCAGGAGATGAGAGCCGTTGGAAGACCGTCACATGCGAGCTGGACCAAGAGAACGGGACAGCTGATTATACAAAATTACTTCTAATCCCGATGCTGGAAACGTTCGAGCGGACCGACATCTTAGAGTGGTTGGAAGAATTGGAAGTTCCAGACGAACCGGTAGGACGGCGATCACAACTAGCAAATCGGGCAATGCAAAACAGTAAGGGCCAAGACGATCCTATCCCAAGCCGAGTATTCGAGAGGTTACGTGGTGAAGTACTTTGGCCAGAAGGAGGCAAGCAATGAGTGAACCAAAATACAAAGGAAATGGAACTGATTTCTACTTAGCGTCCAAGAATGTTGCAGACACCGTCAATCTTGCTGTAGCACTCAAGCGACCGATTCTTGTTGAGGGGGAACCTGGTTGTGGCAAGACCAAACTTGCCTATTCAATTGCATCAGAAAAAAAACTAGGCGATGTCACTAAAATTTCGGTGAAAAGCACATCGCGTGCACAGGACCTACTCTATCACTTAAATGCTTTACGCAGACTTCAAGATGCACAAAATCCTAGCAACAAGCAAGCTCAACATGTCTATCCGTATCTCTCCCTTGGACCGTTGGGTGCACCTATTCAAGAGCGAGTTCGAAAGGTTGTACTAATTGACGAAATTGACAAAGCCGACATTGACTTTCCAAATGACCTACTTGATGTACTTGATACCTTTTCGTTTCAGATTGACGATCTTCCACAGGAAGAGGAAGAAGCGTGCAAAGCGAAGAACGGGTTTGGTCGAACAGTTAAAGGCAATTTGGATGCACCACCAATAGTCGTTATCACAAGTAATCGTGAGAAACGTTTGCCAGAACCCTTCCTTCGTCGCTGTCTATACGTATGCGTCAAGTTTCCCAATGAAGCAAAAGAGTTAGAAGACATAGTACGGAAGAATACTAAGCTCTCGACTCGAGACCTTAGTGACAAGATACTAAACGCTGCGGTTATAGCATTTCTTGAGGTGAGGCAGCTCTCCAAAGGCAATACTCAGAAACCGCCAACTACGAGTGAGCTGATTGATTGGGTACAAATACTTCATTGGGATGGAGTTTCGGAAAAAACGCTCAAAGAAAACCCATTTCGTCCCCCCAATTGGAGCGTACTTTTTAAGACAATGGCCGATCTTGATGCTTACGATGCCCTCTCAACGGCAAAGCAGAAATAAGTATGAAAAATGATTCGACACTTCTGCTAGAGGGTCTGTATTTATATTTAGTTCGCAGAGGATTTCCCCTGTCTGTGCGAGACTTTCAAGATGCTCTAACTGCTTTGCACAACGGATACGGGCTGCATCGCCGCGATAATCTTCTTTGGCTATGTGAAACTCTTTGGGCGAGAAATGAATTTGAAATTAGTCTGTTACACAGACTTTTTGGTGACTTTGCTTATCCGACCCTTGAAGACATCAGTGAATTTCTAGGAGAATCATCTAGGGATCGCCAATCATCTCACCCCAAGGAGGGCAGATCAAATAAAACGAATAAAAAACAGGAGAAATCAGAGGGCATAGCAAAAATTCCTACGATAGAGTTTGTTGCTCCAACTCAGTCAGGTATAGGTTTACCACGAGCTCAAGTGGTTCAGGAATCCGAGGCGGAGTTCATCTATAATCCACGCCCTTTGATTAACCTCCGTTCGCTTATCATTGTATGGAGACGCTATCGTATAGCTCAGCGATCAGGACCTCCGATCGAGATTGATATCAATGAAACCATAGCTAAGCAGTGTCGCCAAGGCCCATTGATTGAACCTGTGCGGTTACCAGCACGTCGAAACCAAGCACGCCTAGCATTGCTTGTTGATGCCAGTCCGAGCATGGCGACTTGGCAATCTACGAATCGTCTTTTCAGAGAATCATTAGAATTTAGCCAGTTATCGCATGCGGCCGTATTCTTTTTTGATAACTCTCCTAATGACGGCCTATATACAAACGACTCTCTGAGTCGGCCTTTAGATATTTTGGATACGTTAAATGATAATTCAGAATGCGCTCTTTTAGTTGTCAGTGATGCAGGCGCGGCGCGGGGTCGACTGAATCGTGAACGATTGTCTGAAACCAAGAATTTTATCAAGAAGATAAAGAGCGAGTGGAATCCGATTGCTTGGGTTAATCCAATGCCGCGTAAAAGATGGTTAGGCAATACAGCCGAACGTATTGAGCAGCTTTCAAATGTGGCGATGTTTGAACTTACGGAGAGTGGCATGATTCAGGCCATCGACTACTTGCGTGGGAAGCACGTAAATTGACGGCAATGGCACAAACAGCGGTTGCATTCAGCCCATTACAGGCATATGACCAGATTATGCGTTTCGCTGCTCAACGCGGTGAAAACGCACTTCGACTAGCGTTTCATGCAGCTGTTCCTCAAACTCTCAGACCTGATCTCCTGCATCTTCTTCGTCTAAATTTTGTGCCGGAATCTATTAATGATCCAGCATTGGAAAGTGATGTATTGTTATCAACCTTTTGCGAAGACTTGGGCAACAATTATTACCGTCTTGACGAAAATGTTCGTCTTCAACTTCTCCAGCATTTGGATCCTGCCTATGAAAACGATAAAGTTTTTCGATCACAGAAAGTCGCACAATTTTTACTAGCCTATTTTACCATACAAGAAAGAAATCTCGTTTTCGGAAGTGATCATGTTTTCAATGCATACGTGGAAATAGAACGATGGGTAGCACTGTCTTTCTTTGATTCAGCCCTAGCCGCAAATCAACTTGCAAGTGCAATCAAGCAATCTTGTGATTCTCAAACAGTAGCCGCCAGGATGCGGATTGGCAAACTAGCCTCTGCACTTTCAGTCCCATTAGCCGAACATCAGAAGCTACTGGCCTACGCTGCAGGCATTGAAGCGCTCGAATCAGGTGCCAAAGAGCGCGCGCGAGAACTGTTAGAAAATCTTGGCGATAACGAAATCCAAGTTGGCAGCGTCTCTCTTCGGGCCCCACATAGAGTGCTAAAAGATTGGTTACAAAAACAGGACGATGACACTACGTTATGGGGAAGAGAAGAAATTATTGATAGAAACGAAGAAGATAGGTCTGTCGAGCCAGATGGACAGGAACAACTGGCCGAGGTTTCACCGGAAAACTCCAAACGCGATAAGATTTTTATAAGCTATAGCCTTAAAGATAAAAAATGGTTTGAAAAATTGACTGTCTTTCTTCAGCCTTTTATCAGGCAGAGCGAACTAGAAATATGGGCCGATACGGACATAAGCGCGGGTAGCAAATGGAAAACGGAAATCTTAGAAGCGATCGGCCGAGCACGTGTCGCGATAGCTCTTGTGAGCTCTGATTATTTGGCATCAGGTTTCATAACTGACATGGAATTGCCAAAACTGTTAGAGAAGGCGGGGCACGGTGATTTAAGTGTTACTTGGATAGCAATTAGTCATTGTAACTGGAGAAATTCACCTCTCTCCCGCTACCAAGCACTTAATGATGTATCGAAACCTTTAAGTGTACTTCGACCAGCCCAGCGGGACCGTGAGCTAACCCGAATCGCTACCCGTATAGCAGAGTTCTTGGCTGTGGCTGACCACGATGAGGAAGCACAAGTCCCCCCTGACGTACCCCAGGAGGAGCAGCGATTGGGAATTCAGGTCTACCTTTCATCAACCTATGAGGATTTGAAGGACTATCGCCAGGCGGTGTATGAAACGCTTCTGCGGGGTGGCTACCGAGTCATCGCTATGGAAGATTACGTTGCCTCAGATCAACGGCCAGTGAACGAGTGTCTGGATCGTATCGCGTCCACGGATATTTATTTGGGACTGTTCGGCTTTCGGTACGGTTACATTCCGCCGCCTTCACATAACAATCCTGACGGGCTGTCGATTACGGAATTGGAATTTAGACATGCTAAACGCTTAGGAAAACCCTGTTTGTTGTTTATGGTGAGCGACGAAGCGGGATGGCCTAGTCAGTTTGTCGATGCAATTGGGGACTCAAACAGTGGTGGGCCTATATATAGGTTACGGGAGTACTTACATATGGAGCATATAGTAAGCACCTTCTCATCTGCGCATGAGCTTACCCAGCTTGTTCTCGATGGCGTCACGAGGTACGTGCACGGCGAAAAGAAATCGAGCGAGGAGCGTGAGAACAAAGATGGGCTGCTAGCTGAGTTGGGTAATCAAGCGCAGATTCTGAAGAAACAGGGGAGGCTCGAGGAGGCGCTGGCGCTTCACAAAAAACAGGAAGCGTTATGCGAGGCGTTGGGGAACCAAGATGACTTGCAGGCATGCTACGGCAACCAAGCATTGATTCTGAAAGCCTGGGGGCAGCTGGAAGAGGCGATGGCCCTGCTCAAGAAACAAGAAGCACTGTGTGTGGAGCTGGGAAATAAAGATAGTCTGCAAATCAGCTATGGCAACCAAGCATTGATTCTGAAAGCCTGGGGGCAGCTGGAAGAGGCGATGGCCTTACACAAAAAGAAAGAAGCGCTGTGTGTGGAGCTGGGATTACGGTCTTCTCTTGGTTACTGCTATTGGAATTGGGGGCTGCTCGCACGTGAATTGAATGAGCCTGATACTGAACAGGAGAAACTCAAAGCCGCATTACAGATCTTCACAGACCTCAAAATGCCAAAAGAACGTGATGCGGTACAGAAAGAGTTGGAGAATATGAAATGAGCTGTCATAAGAGTTACTTGATCTCCAATACGTCTTGCACATGCGGGGTACCGTATTCCGCCGAACCGGTGGTCACACGGAGATTGAGTAGGATCTGAGCCACACCTGCATTATGGGTGTGGCCGCATAAAACCGTCAGTTGGCAATTAGTGCGATTCTTCATTAGGTCATACAAAACATCACCCACGGCTTTACAGGTAAAAAACGGAAGCCAGTCATCATCTCCGATTTCTCCTTCGTACCAGCAGGCATCTTTGAACGGTGGAACATGCGTGAGGAATATCACAGACTCATACAAATCGAGTGCTTTGGATAGTGGGTCTCGGATCGATTCAGCGCATTCGTCTCCTAATCCTCTGAGTGTATTAATAAGTTCTCGGTATTCCAAGCCTCTCAGCTCTTCGATTAACCGAAAGTCGTTCAGTCGTACAGGAGTCTGTTCGACATTGCCAAGCCGACCATCGCCCCAACCATCGCGACCGACTAACGCGGTGTTCTTCGTGAGTTCAATCATCTGATTACCAGAGAGATATGTGCAGTCTTGTTGCGATTCACAAAACCTTTTTGTTGCAGTCCGGACGTCCTCGATCGATCCGTAATAATAATCATGATTACCAAGCACAAAGTACAGTGGTTTTTGAATACATTCGGCCATTTCCTGGAGATGAAAATTCAAAGAAGGTGCTTCGGCAATATCGCCAGTGATAAACACGGCATCGGAACCATAATCTGAGATAGATCGGAAAAATTTCACTCGCCCTGCCTCATTCAGGAAGTTCAAGTGAATGTCGGTGACCCAGGCGATACGCATGGTGATTTCTTCTTTTTTTGATACATGGCCGAAGGATGTGGTCTGATGCTATAAATAGTTGTAACAATTTCATTCCGGCTAGTCGAATGCTTTTCACACAAACGTAAAAGGAAAAATCATGACTGATACTGATAAACCACAGAAAGAGGTCACAACATTAGGCGGTGGGTGTTTTTGGTGTTTGGAAGCAGCCTATGATCAACTCAAAGGTGTGGAGTCGGTAGAGTCAGGCTATATGGGCGGGCAGGTTGAAAACCCGACTTATGAAGCGGTGTGCATGGGGAATACCGGTCATGCGGAAGTCGTACAGGTGACGTTCTTGCCGGATATCATCTCCTATCGTGAGCTGCTTGAAATCTTCTTTGCGATTCATGATCCAACGACCCTGAACCAACAAGGCAACGATGTGGGCACTCAATATCGATCCGCAATTTTTTATCACTCTCCGGAACAGAAAACGATCGCCGAAGAGGTCATTGCAACGTTTACCAAGGAAGAAATCTTTGATCGACCAATCGTCACGCAAGTTGTTCCGGCCGACACGTTCTATGTTGCTGAAGACTATCATCAAGAATACTTCGTCCGAAATCCCTCGCAACCCTACTGCGCCTATCTCATTAATCCCAAGGTTGCCAAATTTCGTCAGCAATTTGCTGCAAAGCTAAAGTAGAATCTCACTGTCCCACTAAAGTTCTACTATAACAAGCTGTGCTTAATCAGCAGAAAGTAAATTCCTGAATGTGTCTTTGAGTCCGCTCCATGTGTCGACTTGAAGCGTAGCTTGGTGCGAGTGGACGATGACGTCGGCCTCTGACGGGCAAAAAGGAAATTGATTCTTCTCATTTTTCAGTGTTTCAAGAGGACGAGCAATGAGACTCTTATCGGCCCGCGATGCTGGTCGTTGAGTCACAATGAGTTGGTCTCGTGGTTCAAGGACGCAAAAAGACTGGTAGCCCAGCGCTTGATACCGAGTGGGTTCCACAAAATGCACACGATGACGTCCAGTGGAAAACACCACGTCTCCTTCTTTGATTGGTCCTTCTGGCGCATTGGAATAGAGGAACATGGGGAGTATCAGAATCCCTAAAACCGTCAACCCAATTGGCACAAGTGGGCTTCGGATTGTCTGATCTTTATCGTCTTCAGAGTTCCCAGCCATTTCTGCTTGATCAATTCACCCCACCATATGGAACTCCAGCGAGTTCAGAGATCGGTTTTTTGAAGGTCGTCAGGTCATCGACACAAAACTGATTGAGGTGAGTATGACCGCAAGCCCTAGCCAATAAACTCATTAACTCTACAGATGTCTCAAAGAAACGGGCAAGACGTGTGGCTGATTCTTCGACGATCAAACGTGCGCGAAGGTGGTCTTTTTGTGTCGCGATGCCAACGGGGCAATTATTGGTGTGACAGGCGCGCATACCGAGGCAGCCAATGGCTTGCATGGCGGCGTTGGAGACCGCGATAGCGTTAGCACCCAGCGCAAGTCCTTTCGCAAAATCAGCAGGTTTTCGTAGACCGCCGGTGATGACCAACGTCACATCTTGACGTCTTAGCCGATCTAAGTGACGGCGAGCCCGAGCGAGTGCAGGAATAGTAGGTACGGAAATGTTGTCGCGGAAGATGATCGGCGCGGCTCCGGTCCCACCACCACGACCATCGAGAATGATATAGTCGACTCCCACCTCTAAGGCCGCATCGATATCTTTCTCAATGTGTTGAGCTGAAAGTTTGTAGCCTATTGGAATTCCACCTGTGGCTTCTCGCACCTCTGTTGCAAAGTCGCGAATTTGCGAAATATCCGTCCAATCAGGAAAGCGAGAAGGTGAGACTGCTGGCTCACCTTCATTCAATCCTCTCACTGCCGCGATCTTTCCCTTCACCTTGGGTCCCGGCAGATGACCGCCAGTCCCAGTTTTTGCACCCTGCCCTCCTTTAAAATGAAAGGCCTGACATTTCTTCACTTTCTCCATGGCAAAGCCGAATCGCCCTGATGCCAGCTCGTAAAAGTAACGTGAATTTTCAGCTTGTTCTTCAGGCAGCATCCCTCCTTCTCCTGAACAAATTCCAGTGCCTGCCATTTCTGCCCCGCGTGCGAGTGCCGTTTTGGCTTCTTCAGACAACGCGCCAAAACTCATATCCGACACGAAGAGTGGAATACTTAGTTTCAATGGTTTCTTAGCATTGGGGCCGATCACGACTTCAGTTGAAACTTTGGCGTCATCGAGTTGAGGAGGCGTCGCGAGTTGCGCGGTGACAAATTGAATATCATCCCATGAGGGGAGTTCTGTCCGAGACACGCCCATAGCCGTGACCAGTCCATGATGTCCTGTCTTTTCCAATCCATGAGCTGCATACCCCTGGATTAACCCCACATGCGGCTCTTCTTCGGCCGGATGGGTATCGGCATAGGTTCCCAGATATTCTTGGCGATTAAATGGTTGTGGATTGCTGCGTTCCCAGTTTGTAATCTCATCTTCATCGACCCAGACTTGATCTTCTTCAATCCAGGCGTTGAATTTATGTAGTCGTTCTTCATTGTTATAGGCACTGATTCCCGTTTCGTATTGAAAGTCCCAACCATGGAGTCCGCAAATCAGGTCTTTGCCTTCAATGCGTCCATCGGCTAAAAGTGCGCCGCGATGCAGGCACCGCCCATACAATACTGATACTTGATCATTGTATCGCACAACGACCAGATCGACGTTTGCGACCAACGCATAGGCTGGCTCGCGATCGTTCAGTGAATCCCATTTTGCGATCGACGCTTTGTTCATTTTCACTCCCCTTTTAGAAATGTTCTCGGGTAGACAGGAGCATTCTGGCATGGATCTACATCGAGATAAAAGATATTTATCGTGTAACATGAGGCCTATTAATGATACGATTCTATAACATACTAAGAAGAGTCTCTCAGCAATTCATTTACGAGATACAAGCGACTAAATACGAGATACGTTTTTTCTATCGCGATAAGATAAGGAATGGATATGTGGCAAACATTAGGAACTGTCCCTCCTTCTAAGTTGGTAGACGCTCGTCTTGAAGCACATCATGCTGTTCAATGGGTGGCTAGAGCGACAAGAGCCTACTGCAAAGCAGAGTCCGATGACAGTCATACCAGTTCGTCGTGGGATTCTGAAGTGCAAGCGTTGATGGGTCGGTCGTTAACTTCTGACCTTAGGCTGGGCTTACGCCTTGAAGACTTGATGCTCTTAGCACAATCGGAGCAAGGTAATGAATCTTTCGCCCTCGTTGGGCAAACTGAGAGCGCTGTAGGTGAATGGTTAGCCAAACTTGTGGAACGACACGACCTTGACCCCCAAAAACTAAACGATCCAGGTCCGTATACCTTAGAACAACATAGCCTTGACTCAGGTGGAGTGTATGGGACGACAGAAAAAAAAGGGATAGAAGAATTGGCCAGATATTACAGCAATGCCGCACCTATCTTAGAAGCCGTTCGAGATACCTATCCTCAGGCATCTCCAGTGCGTTGCTGGCCGCATTTTTTTGATATCGCAACTTTATTAACATTTGAACAGAAGAGCACTTCGGACAAGGCGACGGTTGGTGTTGGGATGTCACCCGGCGACTCAACGTTTGCAGAGCCGTATTTTTACGTCTCGCTCTGGCCCTACCCCCCAAAAGAAAGCCTTCCGTCTGTTAGTGCTCCTTCCTTTTGGCATCTTGAAGGCTTCACGGCCTTGATCATTCGATCAAGTGACCTTATCGCAGAAAAGAATACTGATCAGCAACAGTCGAAGGTCAAGAGTATTATCGAACGGGGCGTAAAAGAAAGCGTAGAGCTTCTAACAAAATAATGATTCCTGAGGCGTATTTCAGAGTACTTTTTCTGCTAGTAAGAATATCCAGTAAGAAAGGAGAACACCATGGCCAACAAGAAGCGCCGCATTCATGATGGCATCGCTGGAGCAGTGCTTACCCTTGGTACGTGGCTCGGCTACTCGATGGATCCTGCATGGCTGTTAGTCCCTGGGATTTTAGGTGTCACGCTTCTCCAGAGTGCGTTCACAGGATTCTGTCCAGTCTATTATATTCTTGACAAGACGTGTCCATTTGAATCGACTGAAACCGTGGCAGATTCAACGACAAGTTGAGGGGCATAAAAGGGGACGAGTTTCAAGTGTAGATTCACATTTGCTTGGATCTACGGTTCTCTGTGCCTGAGTTATCCGATTCTTCCTTCTTGCCTAGAGTCGAAAAGTCAAAGAGCCTTGTATCCAGAAGATGTTCAGGCAAAACATTCGAGAGCGATCCAAAAATTCGGTCTTTACATCCTGGGAAACGTTCCTCCCATTCACTAAGCAGGGATTTGACTTCCTTTCGTTTTAAGTTTTCCTGAGAACCGCACAAATCACAGGGGATGAGGGGAAACTTCCGAAGTTCTGCATAACGAGCTAAGTCCCGTTCCTCCACATTGGCGAGTGGGCGAATCACGACATGTTGTCCATCATCTGAAACTAGCTTGGGCGGCATGGTTCTCATCTTTCCACCAAACAACATATTTAAAATGAGTGTTTCGATGAGGTCGTCGCGATGATGGCCAAGTGCAATCTTTGTCGCACTCAATTCCGAAGCGACCCGATATAAATGTCCTCGTCGAAGTCGTGAACATAACGAGCACGTCGTTTGGCCTTCTGGAATGAGTTCTTTGACGACCGAATAGGTGTCTCGTTCTTCGATGTGAAAAGGAATCCCACGTTTAGTGAGGTAATCTGGCAAGACATGAGCGGGAAATCCTGGCTGCTTCTGATCTAAATTGACCGCAATGATGTCAAATTGAATTGGTGCCCTCGGACGTATAGCTAAAAGAATGTCTAACAAGCCATAGCTGTCTTTCCCCCCTGAGAGACAGACCATCACCTTATCGCCGTCCTCGATCATGCTGTAGTCGGTCATAGCTTGGCCGACCCGACGACAGAGGCGAGTCTGAAGTTTCTCGACCTCCTCTGAAAGTTTACCAACAGGGCTGTCTGCTAAAGACTTGTCTGTTTGTTGATGGATTGTAATAAAGGAATTCATCGTTTGCCCTCTTGTACAGAGTCATGAACAGAAAGAGATAGATAATTCTTTTTACGACTTCCCACGAGCTCTTTTCTTTCCTTTTTCGTTAGATGCTTCCTGAACAGGATAAGGACAAAAGGGGTTAATCGGGCATTCTGAGCACTTGGGTTTTCTAGCCAAACAGATGGTCCTGCCATGCGTTTGAAGAAGATGACAAAATTGAACTTTGTCTTTATCGGCTACGATAGGATTGAGATCGGCTTCAATCTTGTCCGGGTCTTTTTCAGTAGTCAATCCCAACAATTGTGATAGACGGCCAACATGTCGATCCACCCCGATGGCTGCTTGCCCCATCGCATTTCCTCGTAATACATTCGCGGTCTTCCGTCCGACTCCTGGAAGAGAAATTAAATCTTCTAAAGTTTCTGGCACCTTTCCCTCAAATCGAGCCACGAGTTCTTGGCAGCATTTCTGAATCGATTTGGTTTTGTTCCGGTAAAATGTCACCTTGCGAATCTCTTTCTCAAGCGCACTCGGATCAAGATCAAGCCAGTCTTGAGGTGTTCGATACTTTTTGAACAAAGGAGCCGTAACCTGATTCACTAAGGTATCTGTACATTGAGCAGCAAGGATTAGAGCGACCAGAAGCTCAAGAGGTGAAGAAAAATCAAGTGCTAGTGTGGTATCAGGATAGGTCTTATCGAGAATTTTGATGATAATACGAGCGCGTCGTTTTTTGTCCTTGCCTGTTTCTTCGTGAATTGATGAAGTCTTGGCTTTCATGGTTTTCTGGGGTAGATTATCTAACAGCTGATCTTTTGTTGTCTATCAACAGCTCTCGTGACGATTGAGAACGAAACGACAATGCTGGTATAGAAAAGACAACATTCTATACCGTTGTCCATAGCCATTCTTATCACGACCATTGCTTAAAAGATCCCGACAACGCTATTTTCTTCCGAATCATCCGAATATCGAACCCCTTCCGTACACTTTTACCTCATGATTTCACAAACAGTTTTAGCTGTTTTTTCTGGTGGTATTATCGGCCTGTTGCTTGGCGCGACGGGTGGAGGAGGCTCTCTCATTGCGATTCCGCTTTTAGTGTATGTTGTGGGAATTCCTGTTCAACATGCAACCGCGATGTCATTGGTTGTCGTGGGATACTCAGCATTGTTTGGTGCTTGGCAACAAAACCGTTATGGAAAAGTCAGAGGTCTTGTCGCTTTGGTCTTTAGCAGTACTGGGATGGTGAGCGCATGGCTGGGTGCGCAAGGCCATCGACTTGTCACAGATGATGTCATCCTGATGATGTTTGGATGTCTATTGGTTGCGATTAGCATCTGGATTTTGCGACTACATTTGCTGAGAACAGATCAAGCCATCGACGCTGAATGTGCAGAGAGCTTTTCATGGAATTGCGCGATTAAAGCAATGACGATTGGATTTGGTGTGGGATTACTCATTGGATTTTTTGGAATTGGTGGGGGATTTGTCATTGTGCCGTCCCTCATGTTCGTATTAGGCTTTCCTATGGGAATGGCAGTGGGAACGTCATTCTTGATTATTGCGTTGACATCAATAGGCGGGATTGTCGGTCATCTTGACCTTAATCATATCGATATTCAGTTGACCGGCGTTATTATTCTTGGGAGTTTGTTCGGGATGATGATTGGTGCGCACGTGGCAAAAAAAATGAAAGAACGAACCCTTCAAAGATCATTTGCCATCCTCGTTGGGGTAACTGGACTCTTTGTCATGATTGACAACGGTATTCGTCTATTCAGTTAGGCTGACGCTTACCCTGAAAAGTTATTTTGACAGATTAGTCCCGTGACGTACTGATTGATCAATTCCTATACTGAAGGCGCCTGCTTCAAGAGGAGCAAGACATCTCCTTTTTCAAGATACTCATTTTCCTTGAATTCCCATGGTGAAAACGTACTGCCTTGACGAAACACGCATAACAGAACATCAGGCTTGAGATCGACTGGCGTCTTTCCTACATCTTCATCTCGAATAGCTTCTTCCACCAGATTGACTTGCCCACCCGCTGTTAAGAGATCTTCCATGTATTGAACCAAATGTCGCTGATTGACAGCCGCTGCCAGCAAGTAACCACCATAGGTCGCTGGTGAAATAATGCGTTGCGCACCGCCTTGTCTGAAGAGTTTGACGTTTTCCTGTTCTTTTGCGCTCATGATCACGCGACAGGTCGGGGTCAAATGACGAACGGTCAGGAGTATAAGCGCATTCGCATCATCGCGTCCTGCCGAAATAATCACTGCTTGTGCATGCCGAACGAGTGCCACGTCTTTCAGAAGACCCTCTTTGGTGGCATCGCCTCGAAGAGCTGCCACACCGAGTTCCACGGCGGCGCGAACCCGATCATCTTGTGGATCGATCACCAGAATTTGGTTTTTCGGAGTCCCTTTGGCCAGCAGTTCTTTGACTGCAGCGTTCCCTGTATGTCCATACCCACAGACGATTATATGTTGGTCAAGATTAGCGTGAAGTTTTGCCATACGAAATCCCTCTGAAAATTGCCTAAGTGCAAGTTGATAAGCCGTTCCAAGAAATAGGACCCAGATGAAAATGCGAACGGGTGTGATCACGAATGCGTCAATCAGGCGAGCGCGGGGAGAAACAGGAACGATATCGCCGTAGCCTACGGTGGTGATGGTGACCATGGTGAAATAGATAACATCGACAAAAGAGACGTTGCCATCAGCCTGGTCTTTGAGTCCTTCACGATCCATCCATAAAATGCTAAGCAGCGAGATTAACAAAAACACCACGAGCAGTATCCGAGTCACTAAGGTTCGCCGAGGATTCAAATCTTCCGGCATAAAGACCATACGCCGCCACGATAGGCTTCCTGGTTCACGTGGTCCTGCTTGAATGTGTTCTTGTGCCATGAGAAACAGTGCTAAAAAATGAAAAGGTTAAAATGCAAAGTGAAAAATTTCAAAAAAAGAGTACCTGTCTCGCATCCGTAGTTGATTTGTTAGATTTTTCATTTTGCACTTTATATTTTTCGATTATGCTTGTTAGAGCGGCCATGCCCACATGAGAGTGGGGATAGACACGGTGACGATGAGTATTTCCAACGGCAGACCCATTCGCCAATAGTCTCCAAATCGATATCCCCCAGGCCCCATGACAAGTAAATTATTCTGGTGACCAATCGGCGTGAGAAACGCACATGATGCTCCGATCGCGACCGCCATCAGAAAGGGATCAGGATTCACTTCAAGTTCTTGGGCGAGTGCCCACGCGAGCGGGGCCATCACGACTGCCGTCGCCGCGTTGTTCATAATGTCCGACAATGTCATCGTCAAAATCATAATCAGTGCAAGGATCGCAACTGGAGGAAATCCAGTTGTGATGCCTACCAATGATTCGGCAATGACTGTTGTGGCGCCACTGATCTCTAGCGCATTCCCAATGGGAATCATGGCGCCGATTAATACGATGACTGGCCAGTCTACAGAATCATAGATATCTCGTGGCGGAACCATATTTATCATGACCATGATCACCGCAGCCAGAAGCAAGGCGATGGGTAAGGCTAAGAAGCCCAACGTGGCGCTGACAATAGCGAGTCCAAAGATACCGGCAGATAGCCATGCTTGAGATTTTCCTCCAATTTGGAGACCACGCTCGGCGAGTGGAAGACATCCGAGAGCCGAAATTACTTCGACCACCTGTTCTTTTTCTCCCTGAAGTAAGAGCACATCTCCCGCACGAAACCGAAATGATTTCAATCGTCCTCGATAGGGTTTTCCTTGACGCGAGACAGCTAACAGCATGGTGCCAAACCGTGAACGAAGTTGGAGCGTATCAGCTAATCGTCCGACTAACCAAGAACGGTTTGGTGGAATAACTGCTTCCATAAGGACTTGATCCTTTGGGATGACTCTCTTGGTACCCTGGCGTACTTCAACTTCTTCTTTCGATTGAGTTCCAGCCAATTCAAGGTCCAGAGTCTCGACGAATTTCTTAATGCCCTTTGCGCCGGCTTCAATAACCAGAATATCACCCTCTTGAATACCTTCTCGCCACACAGCACCTCGAATTGATTGGTCTCCTCTGATCAAACCCACGATGAGCGCCTCGGAGTCTTCTGTCATTTTTTCAATTTCTGAGAGAGATTTTCCGACGGCCTTTGAGTTTGCTGTGACTCGTACTTCAGTGATGTAGTCTTCGATTTTAAATAATTCTTGAGGGGCACTTTGTTTTCGTCTGGCAGCCGGAATGAGGTGCCATCCAACCAATGTAACGAATACCAGTCCTATCGTAGCAACGATGGCCCCAACAGGTGAGAAATCAAACATCGTAAACGCTGATTCACCGATATCCTGGCGATAGGCGGCAACAATGATGTTTGGTGGTGTGCCAATCAATGTCACCATCCCACCCAAGATCGTGCCAAATGCAAGAGGCATCAAGACTATTGCTGGGGAACGTTTGGCCTCCTCGGAGGTTTGTATCGCGACCGGCATAAGCAGGGCAAGGGCACCGACATTGTTCATCACCGTGGAAAGAATGGCTCCTAATCCAGCTAAGGCAGCTATATGGAGGGAAGGAGAATGGATCGCAAGCTTGACATAGTTGGTGACAAAATCCACCGCACCGGTGTTGCTCAAAGCTCGACTGATAATTAATACGGCTGCGACGGTGACCGTTGCCGGATGTCCAAACCCCTGGAAGGCATCGCTTGGCGAGACCACGCCTGCGATGGTGCCGATGGCAAGGATGCCAACCGCGACAACATCATATCGCCACCGTTCCCAGATAAAGAGAACAAATACTGTTCCGAGGAGTCCTAACAGAATAATCTGGTCAGAGGTCATAATTCCATTCCTGTTCGATTTCTTGTAATCGTCATTGACCGATTTTTTGAGAGGGCACGTACCAAGAGGTTTTTTATTTGGTCTGGAAGAAGGGGGTGTTATAGACTTGCTTGTAAGGAAGGAGTTTATGATGTCTGAGTGTAGACAGCAACTATTTAATCAAAAAAGTATTCAACTGATTACAGCTGCCCGCTGGAAAAGGCATATCATCAATGTGGAAAAGAATTGTATCTTAGAAGTGGGTTAAGCGGAGTGAAGAGAAGTCAAATTTTCATATATTGGATGAAGTCATAGTTCTACCCTCCTTTGTGAAAGAGCAGTTGTGTTGACTCTTCATTTCATCAATCATGCCGAAAGTCGTGCCACTGGAGTTCGAGGGGCTCTCCGCAGCCGTTTACGAAATGGCAGCACTTCAGCTTTAAATCCAGTCCGATGACGATTAATTGTCGGATCAACAAGATTGCCACACATGACACATCTCAGAGCCTTAATCCATAATTCTCCTGGACCGCCCTTGATATCTAAACAATTGTCTACGACCATCAGTCCGCTACAACGTGTACAATTCATTTGACGCCTCCTTGATTGAATACTTTCTGCAATCTAGCTAGTGATTCATTCAATCATCAGCTAATGCATCACTCGTGCCAAGAGGGGACGACACGGAACGAATTTTTTGTGACAAGCGAATTACTTGAAATTTTAGGAGCCAGAGAATCTTTTAGAGCATTAAGGCGGGATAAATTAGGGAACTGTCTGTTGGAATATAATAATTTTTCCGGTCAATATAAAGATTTAAGAACCAGTGAGATAAGAATTATTTCTATATTTTGTATCATTAAATACGTGTTTTGTGTCACTGATACACAAAATCTTGTAGAGCATAGTATAATTAGCTAATAAAAACAAGCTTTGTGTGGGATTTTTTGGCACTTTATTGGAAAATTTGACACGCTCATCCTAGAGGGAGTGTAGGTTTCACCCATCAGGTAACCTCATTTACCCCCTTCGTTTTAAAGATTTGTACATCAAAACTACTTCCTAATTGTGTCATACTCGTCAATTTTTCCACATCCATTTGAGCTTTTTGACGATCCTCAGCTTGGTCAATGTATTGATCAATACCAAGGTTCCTTAACCAAGTCCCTTGCCTCATTGATCCTTCATGGATCAGGCCGACATTAGAGGCTGCCTGTTTGAGGGCCGTAAAATCAACGTCTGCCGTCAGGTCTTGTTCTCCGACAGAGTCAAAAGGATCGATTGTCAATGTCTGTACGCGAAAAGATCGTAGCGTACCGTTACGGTTTCTATAAGAATATAAGTTGGTCGCTTCATCTCCATAATCAATAAACACGACATAACCTTTTGACACAATTTTTTGAATTTTTCGAACAACATCATCCAAGTCAAGGCATATTTCTGCAACCTGACCTCGACCAAGCCTTATCTTCAAGTCAGAAAGACGTTTGGCTAAAAGTGGTGTCGACGGTTTCCTCGGTATCTCAACAAATTCTCCGGCATCATCAAGGCCCACATATAATTCCAAAAGCTGAGACGATCCATCGATCATAATTCGATGAACCGGTAAGGCATCTAATATTTCATTCCCTAAAACGAATGTTGGAGCAGGAGAAAGGGTTTCGGTACTCTCTAAGGTATGTAGACCTCGCTGTGTCTGCATGCTTCTGAGTACAGGACTGGTTTCAATGATCGTATAGTCTGGCGAAGATGAAAAAAACGAGATGATGTTCGACGCGAGCTCACCCGTCCCTCCACCAAATTCTACAATTCTTAAAGGTTCTCCGACGAGAGCCTCAGCTTGTTTCATCGATAACATGCAAGCAAAGGCAAAAGCAGGAAACATCGCATTCGTATTGAAAGCCCCGTTGGGACAACCGATCAAAGGTCCTTTCGTGTAGAACCCATGTTGCGAATCGTACAAAGCCGAGGACATAAATTCATGAAAAGTGATAGGACCTTTTTCATCAATTTTTGCCTTTAACTGGTCGCCTAACACTGTAGAATGGCGAATTGAAGTAACGAGTTCTCCCTCCCATGGCTTTGATCGTTCATTATATCGTCTTTTAACTTTTGCTTGAGGCCCCTCACCCTTGCCCTCTCCCCCATCTCATAGAGGCGAGGGGGTACAGGTGCCTTGGTTGAAAGTGAAAACACTAGAGCGAATCCCAATAAGTTCCCTATGCGCCATCATGACGTTCTGCGTGGTTTGCAAAACATCAAACCTGGGAAGTTATGTAAATCGGCTATCATTAACTCCGACTATCACTCCATCCTCATAAATAGGAACATGACATTACAGAGAATCAAGGCCTTCACGGACATATTAACCTTAAATTGATAAAAAAAAGGAAGAACCCCTGGAAAGGAGCTCTTCCTTATTATTTCATTTTCAGCTCGGTACAGTGAAAATTTTGTTGGGCTTACTTAATTACCGTTGAAGTCGCGCCAGCTGGATTAATAGGGACTTTGTTCAACGGACCTTCCACCTCTGGTAAACGTCCGGCACCCATGGATTTTTTCACACGCTTTCTGTTGGGGTCAGACACTTCATTCATGGCGGCTGAATCATGTGACATCGTCGAAGCCGTGAGATCACTGGCATTCGTTTGACCTTGGTCATTAGCTGTAGCTTGCCCCGTTGCTGGAGATTTGCCTTTTGCAGGATAGCCGGGATGCTTAGGAAGCAACGCTGGGTTGGCACAGGCCAAGGAAACTGCGAGTAGGGTGGCACCCATTGTGCCAAGAAGAATTCCAATCGCTTTCATAAGTCCGCTCCTTTGTTATGGACAGGTTAACAAATGGAAAAACTGTATATGGAATGTCTTTTTACCGTTATAAGGGAAGGCATCATATTCCTATTTCCCTTGTGGTGTCAAGCTAGGATCTATCAGCCCTCTAGGCAGAACGTCTCGGAGAGGGTCTTCTCGTTCCTCGCCTTCTAGCTCTATTGTAGGGAACGCGTGGTCGTAAAGCTGGCATTTGGAGTGTAACAGTCGTTCCTTGTTCTGCTCCGCTCGTAATGTGGATCTGGCCCTGATGTTCTTCAACGATCTTTTTCACCATGGCCAGTCCTAGCCCGGTTCCAGACCGTTTTGTGGTGAAATAGGGCTCGAATACTTTATCCACATGCTCAGGCGGGATAGGAATTCCATCGTTTTCAATCGTAATGCCAATATGATTTCGTGGTTCTTTTAGCGAATTCACCGATATGCGAAGTTCACCGCCAGGAGACATGGCTTCTAAAGAATTCTTAAATATACTCAAAAACGCATGTCGCATTTTCGCTTCATCCCATCGCACTTGGGCTAAACGTGAGGGATATTCTTTGTTCACTTCGATACGGTTAACCCGAATATCGGTGGAAATAAGCGAGAGGGCGTGGTCTAAAAGATTCGGGACTCGACAAGGTCGTCGATCGAGCTGAAGAGGCTTGGCAAAATCCAGGATTTCGTTGAGAATGGACTCCATGCGAATCAAATCCCGCATGGCTGTTTCCACTCGAGTCTGCGAATCAAAATCTAACGTGGCTTCAGTGGTAATTTCCTCAAGTTGAGCTCGAATAAAGCCCATGGGTTCACGAATTTCAGTCGCCAAGAACGAGCTCACTTCATCAAGAGCCACTCGCCGCTCCTCTCTACGAATCGCAGGTTCTGAAATTTCCACTCTGTTTCGGTCAATAGGCTTATCACCCATCGGTTTTTGTTCAGAGAGGATAGACAACTGAGCTGCTGGATCCTCAAACAGTTCCACCAACTTGGTCGTAATGGGCTCAATTTGCCCAAATTGAAAACCATTGGTTTCATATTGGGAAGGAGATTTTGAGGCGAGAGTCACCGTCCCTGCGACCCGCCCTCTTACAAAAAATGGTACAACCACGGTGGAGGCAAAGCGGTCCTTAAATAACTGTTTGTAATCCTGAAAACGGCCCTGCGTCGAAGCCAGGTTATGATCTGAGCGAGGCTTGCGATGCCGAACCGTCCACCCGGACGCGGACTCATCCAGGAGAAGCCGTTGACCAGGAAGGAGATCTCGCTTTCCGGTGCCAATACCTCCAAGGACTTCTAATGTTGCAGCAATCGGGTCATAAATCGTGACCCAAGCACGTTCGAAGGGAAGGGTATCCCCGATATCGTTTAACAGCGTCGTCACTCGCTCCTGAATGACGGGATTTGAGTACGACCGCAACTGTTGAGTGTGAAGGCCATCTCCATCCGTTGCCATCGGTTCCTGCGCCACAAGCGGGCGGCCCAGAATCAACGAAGAACTGAAGAGGCCAGCTTTCATGAGTTCTTCCGTCATAGAATTCCTGGCCCGTTCAAGTGCTGATTTATCTCGCTTTGACAGAGTCGAACTTTCTTTTTTTCCTAGTATCAGCGTGCCGTAAATCCGTCCTCCATGTTTTAACGAGACACTGACGAGGACCTTGCTGCCGGGAGTGACCATTCGGAGCCGAAGAATTTTGTTTAAATCAGAATCCGAGGACGATCCCTTGGCCCCGACTTTTCCCCAGTCAGTGGGGGAGAGAGTTCTCAAAATGGCGCGAATTTCTCTCGTGCTAAACCCGCGCGATACTTGAGGAAGAAAGGGCCCTCCGTCGCTCGTGATGATGGCGACCAAAATCGCTTCCATCCCAAGTTCATTGACCGCTGATGTCAGGATTTTCTGTAACGTACTTTGCTTGGTTGGCAAGGCTGTATCAACGGAACTCGGCATGTAATCTTTCTCCTTGAGACTCAGGCGTTCTCTTGTAAGCTCTTGCTCACGGGCAGGCGATATGCGATCGGTGTGTGCCGATTGGCTATATCATCACCTGCCTAAAAGGGTGGCTCAGGCTTTCGTCAACGTTCAGTTAATATGTCGTATTTTCCGCTTGTTGCTAGTCATGGCAACCTCGACATGACCTTGTTCTGAAACCCAAATATTTAAAATCGCACTGACTACGCTAATTAAAATAGCTCCCCCAATGGATGGCCAAAATCCTTCTACCGAAAACCCTTTCACAAAGAATGCCACGACATGTAACAAAAACGCATTGATCATGACCATGAACAACCCCAAGCTCAGTAAGATAATAGGGGCTGAGAGTAGGTACAGTAACGGCCGAACCAACGCATTTAAGAAGGAAAGGACAATAGCCGCCACAATTCCTGCCAACAGACCATGCATTTCTATCCCCGGAACAATATAGCTAGCGAGAAGGACAGCGACAGCCGTGATACTACATCGTATGAGAAAGCCACGCATCTTGAGTGAAATGTGAAGTTGAGAATTAGCCCGATAGGCTGATAAAGATTGTACAAGGCTCCAGTCTGACTGTAAGCCATTTTCAGTACCCATCATACCGAGGCTTCCGCGAAGGCTCAAGCTCTTTCATGCTGCGCCGTGCTTCCGAGCCACCTTCTCGACCAACTCATGAGTATCCGTTAGGACTTTCATGGTGTTCAGACAAATGCTGCCGCCAGAGTGCTCTTCCTACAGGGTTTGGGTAGAAACTGGGCCAAGACCCAGTATTCTTTGTATGACTAGAACCGAGATGGGAAGATAAATGAAGCAACCCACTATGCCAATTAAGTACTCCCCAATCCAAAAGGTGACTGCAAGGTTAAAAATTAACACAAGATAATAGAGTCCAACTCCTAAGAGGAGATTGCTCCTGACGAGGTTCTGTGGAAGTGGAACATCACGCCAATGGTATCGGTCAACAGCACAATACATTCCGATTGAAATGATGCCGACAGTGGCCCACCCCAAAAAATTCGCCATCGGGACTCCAAAATAGATTCCTGGGTCTGGGTAGCCATAGATGAGACCAAGGAACCAACGATCACCTCGCAGAGAGACGGGATCGATCACAATGTCAATAAAAGTCATGTAGAGTGTAGTGAACAGAACCACGACCCACGATGTCCGATCATTCCGATTGCAATCCCAGCCAATGAAAGAATCTGAGTGACGAAGAGGCAACACACACACCAATGCTAGGCAGTAGCTCGCAAAGAGAAGAAAAGTAAACGACAAAGAATCCATAAACGGGATATTAAAAATGTACAATTCTTGGCCAACCGTCGATCCGTTGTAATAATAATCCCCAAAGGGAATTCCGATACGCGTGGAAGAAAACTCACTGAGAAATGCCGTCAACCATGTCACACCAAACATCAATCGTGTCCGTTTCCATCCCAATAGGCGGATTGACGTAATCAACGCCATCCCGAGAAAGAGAAAGACGTAGGGTCGAAGCATGACGGTTTGTATCAGAAGAGTAATAAATTCCATGAGTGAGGTCTGCAAGACGAGTCAGGGATGATGGTACAGGAAATGTTAACTAGGCGTAGCCGTGCGTGCGGAACCATTTCACAGCATTTTCAAGTGAGGTTTCAATGGGCGTTTGTGGAAGGTCCAACTCACGAAGAGCTTTCGTGCAATCATAATGCATGCGATACTTAGCCATACGGACTCCTTCCAAAGGGATTCGAGGCGTTCGATGCGTGACATAATCCGCCAGCCATTTATTGACATGGGCCAATGGAAGAACTGCCCATCGAGGGAGTTTGATGCTCGGAGCTTTCACACCAGTCAACTGGCTCAAAATATGACAAATCTCTCGAAGGGTGAGATTGCGGTGTCCAAGGATATAACGCTCTCCGATTTTTCCGCGCTGCATCGCTCGAATATGACCAATAGCAACATCATTGACGTCAATCAAGTTCATCCCCGTTTCGATATACGCCATCATCCGACCGAGCATAAAATCGACAATGATTTGACCAGTAGGCGTGGGCTTCACGTCTCGCTCACCCACGGGGGCCGACGGATTGACGATAACAACCGGCAGACCAGCCTTCGCCAATTTCAAGACTTCCTGCTCAGCTAAATATTTCGACCGTTTGTAATCTCCAGCCATTTGAGAAATCGTAATCGGCGTGCCTTCCGTTCCCACGCCCCCATCTTTGGGAAGACCAATCGCCCCAATCGTGCTGGTGTAGACGATTCGTTCGACCCCGACATCCCTGGCTGCTTGAAGTACATTCTTCGTGCCATCGACATTCACCCGATAAAAGATTTCTGGATTTTCATCCCACAACGCGTAATGGGCGGCCACATGATAGAGTTGTTGACAACCATCTAGCGCCTGACGAAGCGATGAGACATCTTGAAGGTCTCCAACCACCGAGTCGACCGGTAAACCCTCGAGATTCTTAAGACTGCTCTTGGGGCGGACAAGAACCCGAACATCAGAACCTGCCTCCAAAGCCGCGCGGGCCACTGCGGCACCAATAAATCCCGTCGCTCCGGTCACCAACGCTTTCACCAATTCATCCTCCTGGTAGAAGAATTACGCAGATTCCATTGGCATCTCATGAGATTAAGAAACATATCTCGTCTTTCGTCGCACGTATCTCATCAAAGAACAACTAAGAGGCTCTTCCTACGAGCGACGAGATACTAGTTTCGGCGTTGAACGACATAGTTAGCCAGTGCTCGCAGAGGATCGGCTTGCGCATCAAAGTCCTCTAGTTGTTTCAGGGCCCGATTGATGCATTGGACCGCGAGTTCGCGCGCACCCTCCACTCCATAGAATGAAGGATAGGTTTTCTTTCCGCGTTTGGCATCCGTTCCCGCATCCTTTCCGAGCTCTTCACGTGTTCCGGTCAGATTCAAGACATCATCGGCAATTTGAAAAGCGAGGCCAATGTCTTCGGCGTAGCCGGTTAAGTGTTCTAATTGCGTCTGAGTCGCGCCACCCAACAAGCCGCCAATTCGAACCGCTGCGCGGATCAATTTTCCCGTTTTGTATGCATGAATCGTTTGGAGAGTGCTCAGGTCAATATCCTGATTTTCGGCTTGAATATCCATGACCTGTCCCCCGACCATGCCATCATGCCCTGATCCTACGGCCAATTCATGGATGATCTTAATTTGTCTCTCAGGGGAGACATGCGTTTCATTTGAAATCTGGCTACACAATTCAAAGGCCATGGTCAGTAACGCATCCCCTGCCAAGATCGCCAAGCCGTCACCGTACACCTTGTGATTGGTCAGCCGTCCTCGTCGATAGTCATCATTGTCCATAGCCGGAAGATCATCATGAACGAGGGAATACGTGTGAATGAGTTCAAGAGCAGCGGCATAGGGCAAGACGAAAGGATGTTGACACCCTACGGCCTCGGCCGCGGCAAGCGTGAGAATTGGTCGAATGCGCTTCCCTCCGCCCAATAAACTATATTGCATTGACTCATACAGCGTTTTGGCAAGGGGATGCCCTTGAGGAACAATTCTGGTTAAAAACTGATCGATCTTCTGTTGTTGTTGCTTGAGGTATTCTTGAATATCCACGAGAGAGTAAAAGAAAAATTTGTTAATCGTGTCGGCGCATTAAACGTTCATCCTGATTATGTCGCATACGCTATTGTTTGATGGCAGGTTTATCGTAGCAGATTGAGATCAAGAAGATGAGTCGCTGTGGAATCTCGGCTCTGTGAACGGACTTTGTCTGAGAATCGTAAGCGGGCCTCGAGCCTATCAAAGGGCATGTTGACTGTCAAACATGCATGTTGGAGACGCGACATTACTCACCGTGATCGTTCATCAAATCCGAGGATAAAATAGAGTCACGTTTCTGCCAGCAGTCGTCGCTTCAACGGCACGCTGCATCGGAATAACGTTTCATAAAATGCCCAACCATATCTTGTGGGTATTCTGACTTCTTCGTACTGCACCAAGTATCTGGTGTGATTAATTTTTTGTGCTACACTACACACCTTCTTCTCCATAAGGATGGTGTCGTGTGAGTCTGGATCCCCAAAAACGACGACTCCTTTCTCAACAACGCAACGAGCGCGCCCACCTTCTCGCCCAACTCGAACAACTCGACGCTGAGTACTCAAAAGATCTTGAACTGATTAATCAGCGAACACGAGCTAAGGCGCTTCGTCGTGAAAGTGATCGTCGGCATCGTCAGTCTGCGGATAAGGATATGTGGGAAATTTTGAATGACGTGGTGGAGGTGATTCATACATACACATGGGGCAAAAGTGTGACGGGAATATGTACCAAGAAATATACGCGAAGACGACAAGATATTCTCGAAGACCTACGGGACCTCGACAACGACCATCGAAAAGAACGGATCAAGATTCGTTACAGAAATCCTCCGGATGTCGAAGAACGGCCACCCCACTTTCAAACCGACTCCCCTCATTTTGACATGTCGTAAACAACCATTCTTTCATCTATCGTTGTACAGATGAACAATCTACTAGAGAAACTCCATCTCAAAATGCACTCTTGACCACCCCACCATCGACTCTCAGTGCCGCCCCCGTGGTGGCCGACGCGAGAGGACTCACGATATACGCCACCAAGGTAGCCACCTCATTCGGTGTCGCGAAACGTTTGATCAATGAAGTTGGCCTCACCCGTTCGAAAAACTCTTTTTCAAACTCCTCGAAGGTTTGGCCTTCTTGCGCGGCCAACTCCTCAACAAAAT
The DNA here is from genome assembly GCA_965223675.1 of Nitrospirales bacterium. Lineage (GTDB taxonomy): Bacteria > Nitrospirota > Nitrospiria > Nitrospirales > UBA8639 > JAGQKC01. The sequence goes on from OZ245013.1 coordinate 3,204,657, forward strand.
CACCAACCCCACGGGACTTGGTCGGGCCTGGCAACACGCTGTTAACCGTGATGCCTGTGCCGGCAACCGCTTCCGCCAGCCCACGTGAAATAGCCAGTTGAGCCGTCTTAGTCATACCATAGTGAATCATTTCGGCAGGAATTTGGATGCCACTTTCGCTCGAAATGAACACAATGCGGCCCCAATTCCGTCGTCTCATCACAGGAAGATACAAACGGCTCAGGCGGACACCACTTAACACATTCACCTCAAAAAAACGTCGCCAGTCCTCGTCTGAAATCTCTTCAAACGACACAGGTTCGAAAATGCCCAGGTTGTTGACCAATATTTCAACACCGGGATGTTCCCGCACCAGACGCTCGGCCACATCTTTTGTGGAAAGATCACCGGCAAACCCGAGTAATTCACCAGTCGCGCTGGGACTGAGTTTCGTGATGGCGCTATCGACCGACTGCTGCGAACGGCCATTCACAATTACTCGAGCCCCTTCCGAAGCGAGCGCCTCAGCAATCGCGTACCCTATGCCTGCCGTACTTCCTGTGACCAGACATAATTTATCGTGTATTTGTAAGTCCATGATCTCTCCTCATAGTTGCATTTTCAGTGATTCTCAAACAGGAAATGCTACCAGTAATGATCTGTTCTGTGAAATCTCTCTCTGGAAGATTGCTGGTGTTCATGGGAGTGTTGAATGATGAGGATGTCGAGAGGAAACCAAAAGTTTGGAACAAGGAAACTTCTGACGAGACTCTCCATTGCAAATCTCCGTGGAGGTAATACAACTATTTCGTTTTGTATTACCATGGTGTCGCATACGGTTATTCAAGTCATACGGTGAGGAGTGAGCCACATGAAAATCGTCTCGTTCAAACTTGATGATGCACTCTCAACAAAGTTGACGGCAGCGTCAAAACACTCGGGTATGACACAGTCTGACATCGTTCGCGAAGCTCTCGAAACGTACCTGTCTTCGCCCAACGGCCTGCAACAAGGCTCCGCACTCGACCTCGCCCAGGATCTCTCCGGATGCTTGACTGGCCCCAAAGATCTTTCGACCAACAAAGCCCATCTTGATGGTTTCGGGCGTTGACGAGTGTACCAGATTCTGTTGGACACAGGCCCCCTTGTGGCCTTTCTGAATCGTCGCGATCATTTTCATGATTGGGCAAAGAATGTCTGGGAGCACGCCGAACCTCCTTTCTTGTCATGTGAAGCCGTCCTGGCCGAAGCCTGTTTTCTACTGCGTGGGACCCACCAGGGAACTCATGCTGTCTTGGAATTGGTGAAGCGAGGCGTCGTGACGACCTCTTTTAGACTAGAAAACGAAGTTGCGACTATTGATACATTACTTGTTCAGTATGCCGATGTCCCCATGTCTCTTGCCGATGCCTGCCTGGTGCGTTTATCGGAACTCTCTTCCGAAAGTCCTGTCCTTACCCTTGATGATGATTTTTTAATGTATCGCAAGAATCGCCGACAAAAGATTCCTTTGGTGAGGCCATCGCACTAGGCAAGGAATGATGTCATCGACAAATTATATTGGAGCCCATTCGCAGGTAATCTCCAATACCTTCCCTAAGACTGGTCACATCATCCAGTCCTGCATTCGATGGTAGAGGAAATCTATCAGCCCTGGGCTACGTGAGACTCAATCATCGGCCCTGAGACAGATTCAACATCTTCACCCTCATCCCGAGCTCCTTAGAGGAACTCAGACCTCTCCCTGATATAGAGAGGTACAGTGAGTGGAAAGGAAGAAATAATGAGTGGGATGAAATACTCGAAGAACCATATCGTTTGTCTAGGTATCGTTTTTCGGCATTTGCAGGTAGGAGACTGGTGTTACAATTTCTATTTTTCGAAATGGACTGAGGGCTAGCAGATCATCGTCACCGGTCACGATGATGTTGGCTTCACCATTGATGGCCAACTCTAAAAACATGTTATCTTTTGGGTCCCGACACACCGATACTGTTGTGTTAATTGGCACCATGTCTACGACTTTTACTAAGAGGCGGAGAAACTCTTGTCGGTCTTCCACGCTGACATAGTCGTCAAATTTTTTACGGTTGAGCACATCAGCAAGCTCTGCTACCTTCGCTTCTGACATAAGGACGTCTGTTTCCTGAATAGCTCTGCGCACAGCTTGAGCAGGGACCGACTCAGGGATCAGTAAACGGCTCACCAGCATGTTCGTATCGAGCACGACACGCTTTCTAGCCCTCATGGGCCAGAATCCGGTTTAATTTCTTCTCCGTCAGGCCACTGGCATTCGCTTGCATTCCCACTCGATCACAAAACTGCTCAAATTCTTCACGGTTAAAGGCACGCATTCGCTCATACTCCTGCGCAGAGAGTAGAACGGCCACATCGCGTTTCTGTCGTCTGATGACAATAGGTTCACGCTGCGCCGCATCGAGCATTGCCGCGAGTTTTTGTTTTGCGTCTGTTGCTGAGACATATTGCATCAAGAAATCCTCCTTTTATCTATTATATTATAAATAGATAAAATAGACAAATTAACTATTTTAACCACATATCCCAGAATCCTGCCGCTGGTGAAAGCCATGAGAAGAAAATTTGAATAAGAAAACAGTTAAATGGTCATATCTATGTACACAGCGATCCCCGTAGACGGCATGAGACACTCAAACCATTTTGATCAAGAAATAGAAACAAGGGTAGGGTAGGAAAGGAAACTCATACAATCACTCAATCGGCTTCCAAAAACAAATCGCCCCTCTCAGTTCGTACCGAGAAGGGCGAATGTTGTTTGCAGAGGGTAAAGTTTCTCCTCCTTATCACTCACTATTGTGTTCGCTGTACCGATACTTCGTACTCTCCTGACCCAAAAATGGACTGGTGTCTGACTTCGACGTAGTAGGTACCGCCCTCTAAAGACTGCACAATCTTTGCATTTGATCCATCGCCGCCGTCTAAGTCCTGCGCGACAAACGTACTCTTGTTATCTGGACCATACAGCGTCATCATGACATCGGTGTTTCCTGCCGTTTCGAACGTATACTCACCTCGAACATCCGCCGTGACTTGATACAGATCCATCTGTCGGAATCCTGTTAGGTTTCCCTTTGTTGATGGCGGAGCGACCGGAATCATTTCAGGAGCAGGCTCTCCATTCTGTTCGACGATGGAGATGGCAGACGCGATATTATTACTGGTATTCATATCTTCCTGATCACCTTTGACTTCTGCGTGATTGGTGATCGTTCCGTCGCTTTCAGCTTTGACTTTCAACGTGAGCCGAGCGTGAAGTCCATTGCTCATAGGATCGACGTCACAGGTCATCACAGTGTCTCCGGAGCATGTGCCGTGATTGAACTTACTGGAGACCAATGTGACTTCTTGAGGCAAGGTATTCGTCAGCTTTACTCCCGTCGCCTCATCAGGACCATTGTTCGTGATCGTCACCGAATAGGTGATGGTATCATCAACCTTGACCATCTCTGGTGAGACTTCCACTCGAACGCCCAGGTCAGCTTTCATACCCGGCAGATAAAACTTGGCTTGCAGCAACCCGGCCCCACAGGGTTTTGGACATTGGATATCATTCCGGGGCAGTGCATCATGTTTGAGCCTTGCCTCAACTTGCCCAGGTAAGAAGTCGGGATTTTCTGAAAGGATGAGTGCGGCAACCCCGGCCACATGAGGCGAGGCCATCGACGTCCCGTTAAAGAAGGCATAGCCGCCTTCTACCGTACTCAGCACACCGTCTGCATCCCCTCCTGCCCGGTCACCACCTGGCGCCATGATATCGATGGTCTGACCGAAGTTTGAATACCGCGTGACTAGATGACCACGAGGATCGCTCGCCGCGACGGTAATCGCATTGTCACAACTGGCCGGGGTGGCTTGAGACGCATCAATGGCGTCATTCCCGGCTGCCACGACGACGCTGGCTTTGCCGATGGTGACGGCATCTCGAATGGCGGCATTCGTGGCTTGATCTTGCGTTGGGCAGTTCACGCCAGGAGCTCCTAAACTCATATTAATGACCTTGGCCGGTGTTTGATTAACCGGCACGCCCTGGACCTCAATCCCGGCAGCCCATCGAATCGCATCAATAATGTCCTCGGTGGTTCCTCCACATTTTCCGAGCACCCGAACAGACTGCACTTTGGTGTTCCAATTGACGCCAGCCACACCGACTCCATTGTCAGTTGCTCCGACACCAACCGTGCCCGCGACATGTGTTCCGTGCCAACTATTTCCTCGATCTTGTGGCGGACCACTGCCGCATTCAAAGGCTTGTATCGCATCTCCGGAATCGGTCGGGTCATCATCACGGGCATCTCCATCATTTCCCATGAATGGATCCGTAATCATGTCGTATCCTGGGACCATGTTTGGAGAGCCTTGAATATCTTCGTGATTGGGCAGAATGCCGGTGTCGAGCACGGCAACCACGATGTCCGGACTCCCCTTCGTCTTCTCCCATGCTTCGGGAAGGCCAATGCCACCTGGTGACTCACCATCGCCTGTTCCATTCTTCAAGTAATGCCATTGGTCTTGATAGCGTGGATCATTCGGGGTCACGGTCGGTTCGTAAATATAATTGGGCTGCGCATACTCGATGTCAGGCCGAGTCTGTAACTCTTCCACGAGAGCCAGCGTTTCATCTTCGACTTGATCTGCGGCCAAACTTCTCATACGTGAAGGTTCTATTCGAATGATGACCTCTCCCCCTGACGTCTTCCGCATCTGATCTTCTACGCCAAAGATTGATCGAGCCATCGCTCGCGCATTACTTGAGGGCTTCATTTTCACGATGACTTCCCCTGGGACGAACTTTGGTTTCATCTCGGCATTTTGTGCATACAGCGGTGAAATGAAGCCCATGAGCACGAATGCCGTCACAAGAGCAACGTGTCTGGTAGAACAGTAGCGATGTTTCATAGTCTCCTCCTGAGTAAATTGATATTTGGTATAATGCCTTACAATGAGTCAATCATGATGAATGTACAAAGCTTCAAAGTTCGTGCGTTGTTGGTGATGACTGTCGTCCTTTTGAGTAGTCATGCGTGGAGTCAGCCTCGCATCGTTCCAGGACAGGTCATCATCAAGTTTTCTCCTGGCTCGCATTTGGCTGACGCCGTTGCGAAAGCCAGTCGAACAACGCCCCCGGACCTTGCATCCGTCAAACCCGTCTCTCTGACTCTCCAAGACCGACATGGTGTTCTACTCAAGCCACTTCGATTCAAGGGAGATGAGCGAATGTTATTTACCATCGACGTCGATCACGTCACGCACGAATTACAATCACAACTTCAGCTGCTTTCCGCCGTCTTGTCGGTGCATGAAGCGCCTTCACCAACAACAGAAAAACTTGGTGCATCTCAACCTAAAAAACTCAAGATCAGCTTTGTCGAACATAGCCAAGAATTTACCTTTTTCGAGAAACGTTCAACTTCTGATCAGCCGTCCGCTCTACTCGATGAGCTTCTCGTTCATCTTCAGGAAACTATTCTCATTCCTTTGAAAGGAGAGTTTTCAGAATCGGGTGATCTCTTGGTTTGGACAGACCTCACCGCACTCACTCACTCGGTGGTATCCCAGTTGTCTCACGAAACTGAGATTGAATCTGCTCAGCCTAACTATCTCCTCTCATTTCGATAACGTGCCCTTTTCTGGCTCAAGACTGAACTGTAAGCCCTGAGCACTTGTCTTACGAGACACATCTCACTCCTTAAGGAAAATGAATCGAAGCCAAGTCATCTTTCTAGAGCATGAGAGGAGCAAGTGAAATGCCAGTGAGGAAAACTTGAGACTTCACATGATTTTTACGGCAGGTTCTATCTGTTTTTGGCAGGAAATGAGGATCCAGAAAATCTACAAGATGATGGATGGAAGGTCAAAATCTGGGTTTCGTTCGACTCATTGATATCCAAAAGGATATGTTTTGATCACAAAAAGATACAGGAGGGAGATCTCTCGGGAGAATCATAGCCGCTTCTATTAGCCGCATATGACATGACGCGAAGAGAGTGAAGGAACAAAACGCGAATGTATCGGAATTGCAACAATCGAGACAGGCGGGACTTTGATGGCGAAGATGAGGTCAGTACCGATGATTCAGAAAGTCTGATTCATTGAAAAGCGCTTTTCTTGAGGACACTCGTGACGAGTTTATAAATACCGATGATTCACGACTTTTCCCCGTTCATCCATCTCATACAGCAGAGGGGCGCCAGTTGGGATATTGACTTCAAGAATCTCCTCTTTTGATAATTCCTCGAGGTGCATGACCAGTGCTCGTAAACTATTCCCATGGGCTGCGACGAGAATGGTTTTTCCAGCCGTTACTTCTGGAAAGATGCGGCGTTCATAATACGGAAGGACGCGCTCGGCTGTATCTTTGAGACTTTCTCCATTCGGTGGCTGAATGTCGTAGCTTCTTCGCCACTGCTTCACTTGTTCCTCTCCAAACTTCTTCACGGTTTCCGCCTTGTTCAAACCCTGAAGATCTCCATACATTCGTTCGTTCAATGCGGAGTCCTGTTCTATCGGGATTTCCGCCTGTCCAATCGCTTCAAGAATCAAACGGAGGGTTTCTTGAGCACGCTTCAGTCCCGAAGTAAAGGCCTGATCAAAATGAAATGGCCGGAGCTTCTCCCCTGCATCTTTTGCCTCTTGTATGCCTTTGGGTGATAAGTCAACGTCGACCCACCCCGTAAATCGGTTCTCTAAATTCCACTGCGACTCTCCATGTCGAATCAATACTAACCGCGCCATAACTTACTCCTCCTGCTCCACATAGGAATGATTCAAAATCTTCACGTTGTTGGTATTTTGCTCGCCACCCTTATCTGTCGCTCTTGCTCGTCGCAAGCATCTCATGAAGAGATTTTACTTGACATTTTAACGAAATACGCTTCACGAACGACGAGATACGAGAACGGCTTGCATTGCTTATACCCAATACGTACCATGCCAAACAATCACAATCACGATTTTTTTTGATTACAGCTACTTCATGGATTCTCAAGTTTCATGGCAGCAATTAGCCAACTGGTGGTCTACTTTGGCCCGTCGGCATGGTGTCGAGGATAAAGCCCAAATCTTTTTTGCGAATGGCTTAGGCACAGATCGCGCCCTGGAACATGTCGACCGAGAAGGAGGCGATCCTGATTATGTGTTGTTTGTTCTGCTTCGTCATTGGATCCCTCCTGTCCTACCTCCGCGAGGCCGAGAACGCACATCGAAAAGCGATCCGGATTACTGGTTGGAATCTGAACAAATTTTAAAGGCGGCTGTGGCCCGTCTTCGTGAACTGAAGCCAGTGATTGATCTCTTAACGACCCCTAACCCCTTAGCCCAAGAAACCTCTCCCTCTCAGCCAATGGTTGAAGTCGAACTCGCACGAATGCTCGAAGGCATCGCCGAGATCACTGGAAGTTACGGAGGGCCGGATTATACGTCCATCATTAAACATTTCGACCCTATCCCGCTGAAACAAACCCAGCCATTTAAACATAATAAACGGCACAGTGCTGAATTATGGGTTGTGTTTCTTCTACGGGAACACTTTCGAAGCGTCGGATTAGGGAAAGACCGGTGCTGGCGGCTGATATCAGATGTCGTGGTCGCTGCCGAGATTGTGCAGAGTACTGGCCAATCGACCTCACCGGAAGAACTCAAGTCATGGTGGACCAAAAACTGGCCGCGTACGTATACCATGCTCAAGGAAAAGGGGTCCAGGCTCGAGGAAACGCATACAGCCTACCAGAGTGATTACGACTGGTTTAAAGCCTGGTTTTCCTGGCAAACCGAGCAACCAGACCATCTGTCAACTTCCTAGAGATCATAAATCCCACACAATGAACTGCCCTAAAAAAACTTCGTGTCAGCAGGTGGATCTAAGGGAATCTGTTCATCACCCGAAGGCACCCCCTGATTGATCATCGCAATAATCAGTCCGACTTTGAACAGGTGCAGGGCTGCCCCCAACCACAATACATAGGGCTGGATTCCTCCTTCATCTTTCAGGGTCCGCATCTGAACGGCTGGGTCCAATCCCGGAGTTTTTCGTACTCTCTCAACACTATCTTTGATGTGCCAATAATACAAATAGTTGGCACTGACACCTGCTCCAATTTGCCAGACGATTCCGACCGACCAGTCACCAAATGCCAGCGCTGACAGAACGGGGCCAACCGCGTAGAGAAACGCAAACATATACATTTTGCGGTAGAGAAACCACAAAAACGAATCCAACAACGCGGCAGGCCAATGCCAACTCAACGCAAAACTTGGGCCTTCCGGTGTTTGGAACAGACGAAACTTTTCTTGGTAATAGAGATAGGCTGGCCGCCATGACCACCCATCTTTGATATTAAACTGAATAGACTTACTTGGGCCAATGGCCGATTGCCACAGGTCGGCCTCACTGATTCCTGGTAGCGCTGCGTCAGCCTCGTCTTTGGACTGTGATTGAAGATCGGCTTCGGACTCTAGTTCAGCCAGTGCAGAACCACATCGTAAGCAAAAATTTGCTTCGTCTGGGTTTTGTTGGTCACAGGTTGGACATGAACTCATCTTCAGAGTATATACCATCCTACTTAGGGCCGCACAAGTTACGGGTTTTACCCTAAAGATGTCGCGAAAGGTGAATCATCGTCAATGTGTTCAACGTGGGATTCGATATTATTGCACGGTTGCGACAGGTGAGGCGAGATATTTCTTGACCACGGTTCCTACCGTTAGCCCTTGGACTACAATAGAAAAAATCACTAGAACATAGGTCATCGCGACAACTATATCACGTTCTGGTCCAAGCGGAAGCGATAACGCCAGGGCGATGGAGATCCCACCTCGTAGACCACTCCAAGTCAAGATAGGAACCACTCCCGGGCTGAACGTTTGAAAGCGGCCCAGTAGAGTAATGGGAATTCCGACGGCTATAAATCGAATGAGCAATACGAGAGGAATCATCAACAGACTCATAAAGAAATAGTCCCAGGTAAACGTCAGTATTAAAATTTCTAAACCAATCAAGACAAACAATACTGCATTTAATACCTCATCAATCAGTTCCCAGAATATATCTAGATGCTGTCGAGTCGATTCCGACATGGCCGAATAACGCCCATGGTTTCCGATCAACAATCCTGCAACCACCATCGCAATCGGACCCGAGAGGTGAAACGCGTCCGCAAAGGCGTAGCCCCCCATAACCAAAGCCAAGGTCAGCAACACCTCTAGTTGATAATTGTCCACACGTTGCAACAACTGATACACCAGATATCCAAAAACCAATCCGCAGACAGCCCCGCCGATTGTCTCTTGAAGAAAGAGAACACTAATTTCCCCGACGCTCACCTCAGTAGTTCCAGTCGCAATGCCTAAGAGTGCGAGAAAGACGACGACACCCACACCATCGTTAAATAAGGATTCTCCAGTGATTTTTATTTCAAGGCTTTTGGGAGCCCTGGCAGATTTTAAAATACCAAGAACCGCGATTGGGTCAGTAGGCGAAATCAGTGCGCCAAAGAGTAAACAAAAGATATAGGGGAGGTGAATATCAAACCATCCTACGATCCACCACGTGACCGTTCCAATTAAAAATGTCGAGATGATAACCCCACAGGTTGCTAAGATACCAATACTCCATTTCGCCTCCATGAGATCATTCAGGTTAATATGGAGGGCTCCTGCAAACAAAAGAAAACCGAGCATTCCATGGAGCAGAGTCTGATTAAAGTCAATGCGCTTTAACCACTCCTGCGCGGACTCTTCTACTCCAAATCCCAACCAACCAAAAAGATTCAGAACCAAGGATACGCCAAGTGCAATAAGCATGACGCCAATCGCCATCGGCAAACCGACGTGCCGATGATTGATGTAGCTTAATCCTGCTGTGACCGTGAGAAGTAGCGCTGAAATACTAAAGAGATCCACAGAGTTACTATTTAAGAAATTTGACAGTTGAGAAGTGATGTGATCAATCTATGACTGACTATTCTGAGTTTTTTTTCGGTATGCGGTATCGAGATATTCATAGGCTTCTCGTTTAACCTGATGTAGAGATAGAAGTGTCCCAGAATCTTCTCGCCAAGCAAGCGAGCAGTACCGGCATTGAGCACGAACCGTTCTTTCACCATTCTCGGTATTATCGACGACTAAAGAACGGAGACAATTTCGGCAAAAAGGCCCTTGGATGAACTGATGAATTTGCGCATCCTGAAGATCTTGAGGATTGACGATACCCAGTTCCTGCCAGATCTGATCGGTCAAGGTGACCCTAAACCCGAGACAAAGAACGGATTTAGAATGAGTCAAGTGGGACGTTTCTGTTTTCCGATGAGGCTCTTGTGATAATTCTAATTGACAGAGACGACTGTTGACCTCTGTGGCCCAATTTTCAAGCCTCCCTTGATGCGTTAACGTGACTTCCAGCCGATCTAAGCGAGCCGATATTTCAGTACGTTGAAGTTCCAATTGCTGACGTACATTTGATAATTCTTCCTGATCTACGGCGTGCAACCACCTGAGAATTCGTTTTTTAAGAATGGTCCATCCGTTCCCCTCTCCGCCAGAATTTCTCGCCGAACCCCATAGCCACACCAATATCATCAAGCCACCTATGACAAGAACGATCCAAACCCACGACGATCCGTTATCCATTTCTCACCATCAAAAATTTTACGTTTCTGAACCTTGAGTTCATAGCCCTCTGACTATCCACGCCTTCCATCAAAACTATACCAAAGGACGGGCACACTGCCCACTTTCGTTAGTTATTACCCGTTATATGAATGAAATGCCGTTCATTCTCTACAATGCCTATAGATTCCCTCTATGCTTCCGATAGAGAAAATGAGAAAGAATCAGAATACATACAAGTCGGATCTTAGAATACGTGAGTTTTCCGTTTTTCATCCGATTGAATACCACCTGTATTCGCCTTCACCCCTCATCATGGCACTTACCCCACTGACAAATCTCGATGAACTTCGCATTGGCTTGTATGTGAAGTTGGAATGCTCCTGGTGGAGACATCCGTTTACCAAGAACCAGTTTAAGATACTGTCGCAAAAAGAAATTAGTACTATTCGAGAAATAAAAAAACTGAATATTCTCTATGACCCTGACCTCTCCGACCCATGCATCGAAGACACGCAGGCCCCAGACATCCCCCTGACCGTCGACGCTGAAGAAATCGAGCAGGAGCAAGAAAATCCTTTGCTTGACCAAGAACAAGAAGATGAGCACGCTGTCGAGGAGACAGAATTCCAATCTGAAAAAAAAGAAACACGGCGGCGGGCCTTCCATGAGCATCGTCAACATTATAAAAAGGTCGAAAGTGCGTATTGGAGAATTCTTGGAGAAAGTAAAGACATCTTCAAAGGCGTGAGTGAGAAAAATGCCAAGGGTATAAAACAAGCAGGACAAATTGTCTCTAATTTGGGAGCCGTATTGGAAGATCCCAACTCAACGATGACCCTCATGGATGTCGTGAGTTCCCATGGAATGTCCAAAGGTGTTTCCTATCATGCGCTCAATGTGTGTATTCTATCGATGATTACGGGTCGGACATTAGGCCTTCCCAAAGATCAATTACATGCGCTGGCACTCGCTGCTCTCTTTCATGACATTGGCCAACGTTTTCTCCCTGTTAAAGTAAAATTTGAAGGCTCCAGCATCGTAACCCAAGTCGATCCCCAAACCCTCCCCTTACACCCTGAGCAAGCCAAAGAACTTTTACATGTATTTGCCGACTTTCCAGAAGAAAGCCTCGAAGCGGTCTATCAACATCACGAACGATTAGATGGATCCGGCTATCCCTTAGGATTGCCAGATCAGCATATTTCTCGACTGGCCAAAATCCTTATGGTGATCGATGAATATGATGAGCTCTGCAATGCCTCAAACCCTCTCTTCAGTTTAACCCCTCACGAAGCCCTGGCACGCCTATTCAAGACTAACAATGACACGGAAACCTGTAAATTCTCAATCGATGTGATCCTTGCCATGATTCAAAGTTTGAGCATCTTCCCTCCAGGAACCATCGTTGAATTAAATGACGGATCTTTTGGAATCGTGACGAGTATTAACATCAATTCTCCGACGAAACCGTTAATTCTCTTGTATGTCGCTGATGTCCCCAAACACGAAGCGGTCTTAGTCGATCTTGCAGAAGAGGAATCCCTGTCCATTAGTAAATCCATTAGACCTAAAGATCTTCCTGCAAATATTTTGGAACATCTGAGTCCGAGACGGATGTCCATATTTATTCACACCACTCACATGCCAAATCTTGTTCACGTTCATCTTAAATCCGAAGTCTGACATCTCTATTTCTCGCTCGCTGACTAAAGAAAGATGTTTAAGAGAGAATCCTGTACTCCTCGTGACTCCCATCAGCATTTGTCATGCTCGTGACGTCTCCTTTTATCGTTAGGTGTTTTTAAGCTAGACCTAAGGATGATAATTGGTATATCATTACAATGTCTTTGATAATATTCCTGCCGCTCGTCTCATCTTCCAGGGATCAAACTTTGATTGCACAGTCTTTTTCACGATCCACAACCGTGTGTTAGTCATCAACAGGCATGACTCGACGCTCTGACAAAGATAAAAACACAACTCCACGATCCGGCACGAATCCAATTCGAATCCATTACCGGCATGAACGCCAGCGACTCTTGCAGGCTCATGATGAATGGGAAAAACAGCAGCTTTCCGCACATGCCTCGCCTCAACAGCCGGGTAAAGGCGAAACCCCTGAAGCCGAGAACGTTCCTCAAGAGACGCAGTCACAAACAACACACTTCATACGCGCTCAGTTACCAGGAGCAGACTTTCATCATGCTGACTTGCAAGAAATGAACTTTCAAGGAGCGAACTTGCGTGGAGCAAATTTTGAAGGGGCGAATTTACGCGGGGCGAATTTCAAAGGGGCGAATTTACGCGGGGCGCATTTTCATCGTGCGCTCTTAGGGTGGGCAGACCTGGAGCAGGCTGACTTAATTTGGGCAGACCTTCAAGATGCCGATCTCCGAGGGAGTAATCTTCAATCTGCAAATCTTCGAGGGGCCAATCTTTGTGACGCTTGCCTGTATGGTGCAGACCTCCGCACAGCAGATCTTTCTTGGGCTGAATTGAAAAATGCCGACTTTAGCGCGGCAGACCTCAGTAGAGCGAATCTCAGCGGCGCGACATTACATGCCACAAACCTCGAGGCAGCTAATACTGATGACGTGCGAGGACTTACTGGAACCCAGGGTTATTCCGAGAAAAGTGAAACAGACGATCAGCTCAAGATTGATTCGATATAAGTCATCCTTGGTTCCTTCAAAACGACAAAGCCACAATGGCGCTCATTTCACGTTTGCCCCACCCGACCAAGCCTTAGACATCTGAAAATCGTTACGATAAAGTTCCCTCCATTAACTTTCGTAAAACGGAATTGCGAACTGGTTCACGTAATTTATTGAGTGCGCGCTCTTCAATCTGTCGAATACGCTCTCGAGTGACGGAAAATTTTTGTCCAATTTCTTCTAACGTGGAATCATCCTGCTCACCAATTCCGAAGCGCTTTTTAATGATATAAGCCTCTCGAGGCGTTAAGGTCTCTAATACCGAAGAGACCTGCCGCTGCAGATCACATCGTTCAACCGAGGATAATGGAGAGACAACCGCAGAATCTTCAAGGATATCATCCAACTGATTTCCCTCATCTTCACCGACTGGGGTTTCAAGAGAGAAAGTCCCTTTGCCTGTCTCAAGAAGCGCTGAAACTTTGTCGGGAGTAAGGTCCACATAGGCCCCAATTTCATCCATCGTCGGTTGACGACCTAACTGACCAGTCAGATTATCGTTAATACGCCTCACTTTATTTAAGGCATCGCAGACATGAACAGGAATTCTAACGGTCCGCGACTGATCAGCTAACGCTCGAGTAATCGCTTGACGAATCCACCACGTCGCATAGGTGCTAAACTTGTACCCTCGTTCATGATCAAAACGCTCAACACCTCTCATCAACCCAATATTGCCCTCTTGAATAAGATCTAATAAATCCAATCCGCGATTGACATATCGTTTAGCCACACTGACAACTAAGCGAAGGTTGGCTTCGTATAGCGCAAGTTTTGCTCTTTCGAGTCCGGCCTTTCTCTTATCAAGCTCCTTAATCGCCATGAAGAACTCAGCGCTCGACATGAACAGAATTTCATCTTCGATATATTGCATTCTCGATAAATCTAGACCACCTGTCCCTGTCTTGTCCGTATGAGATTTCACAGGCTGATGACCAATAGCGAAATTCTCGTTTGGCTCTTCTGTAGAAGACTTGAGGGCTCGAGAGCAAGAAGATAATTCTGCTTCTATGGCTCTCATACGATTTTCCAATTGCTTGTGAATGAATACGGTCCAAGATATGGAACGTATTTTTTGAATGGTGTTATCTTTAAAAACTTCAAGTCGTAACCGTTCATCTCGGATATCGTCTTCATGTTCACGCGAGACCCGTTTCCTTATGGCCTTCCACAACTCCAGGTATGATTGAGTCATATGGACAATATCTTCTAAACAGTGAATGACTTCTGCGTCATATATCGTATTGTCTGGTTGAGGTAGGTTTTTCTCTTCACATTTCTCATCCTCAACTGGCTCAGGAAGTTGAACAATGTCACCTGGAGTCAACACGCCCTCACGAACCTGATCGAGAAGGGTGCCAAAATAATCCATCGTCAGGGGCAAAGACAAAATTACCTCAGATACCGCTTGTCGTTTTTCCTTAATCTTTTTCCCAAGTACGACCTCTTCTTCACGAGACAGCAAGGCCACCTTCCCGATTTCTTTTAAATACAAAGGAATGTGTCCATCCCAATGGCTTAGTGCCCCAGGTGTGAGATCAGGTCGGGGACCACGTTGTTCACTCAATTCAGTGTTGCCCTCTAAATTGTGCATTCTCGCCATTGCTCTCTCCCTTTCTCTCACAAATTTTGGAAAATGTATGCCATGGTTGGGACGCCTGCGTCATGGTCATGATTCGAGTGACAGGTGAAGATTCAGCAAACGTAATGCCATCCCTTTCTTTCTCCTTTTTTCAGCACGTTCTGTGAAATTTTTCTTAGATTCTCTTCATTGATATTTCACCGTGGTTACCAGGAAGAGAAAATTAGTCAGAGAAATTAACTGCCCTCTTATTTCCGCCAAACAATATGTTTCAAATTAAGACAACTCGACAATATCCACGTGAACCGCAAATTGAACTACAAATAAAACGGAAAGTTTTCTGACTTCTCTTCTCAGATCGTCCATGGGAAACCCTATATATGCTCCTGTTTTTGAGAAGTAGCCCCTCAACCTCTTAGTCATCGAGGGACCACAGACGAGGAGACTGTTTTGTGGAAATGAGGATTGTCTAATCTTTTGAATCCTACAATCTCCCCACGAACTATCGGTCACGATGGAAGAGTACCTTTTTGGCTAGCGAGACATGAAAAAGGAAGGACAGCCGGTGATTCAGAAGAGAAGGATCTGAAAAAATGAGGGTGTAGAGGTGGAATTGATTGGATTCATAAGGACTTTTTGATACAGTCCCCTACGATTCTGTAATGCTTTAGCCGATAAAAAGACCGTCTATAGTTGTCACCCTATACTCACTCTCAGGAAAGCCATACCCTTATGAAGGTCATTCTTTGGGAACGTCTGCGCACTCCAACACTTAACAGAATACTGGTTGTCGTATTACTGGGCATAGCATCTCTTGGCCCCACTGGGTGTGCAGGAGAGACAAAGCAGCGCATGACGGCTGATTCTGCCACACTCTCAGGGATCGCTACCGAACCAAACCTTGAAACAGTTGAGCCACTGACCTCAGATACAGAGGAGGTTTACGAAGAGTTTGGATTCGACCCATTTGAGGAGCCAGAATCAGAAAAAATTGAAGAATATGATCCATGGGAGTCCTACAATGTCTTAGCGTTCGAATTTAATTATCAATTTGATAAATATATCTTAAAGCCTGTTGCAAAAGGATATAACTTCATCATGCCCACCGAGGTTCAACGCAGCATTTTCAACTTTTTTCAGAATCTCCGGTTTGCTCCTCGGTTTTTCAATAATATTTTTCAAGCCAAATTCAAAGGAGCCGGGATCGAATTAAGTCGATTTTTAATCAATTCGACTCTGGGGGTCGGTGGACTCTTCGATCCTGCTGGCCTTATGTTTGACATAGAAACTCCCCTTGAAGACACGGGACAAACGTTAGGAGTTTACGGGACGCCTCCTGGTCCCTATCTCGTTCTGCCTTTTTTTGGATCCTTTACGGCTCGAGATGCTGTCGGCTTTGTCGGAGATACGTTTCTTGACCCCTTCAATTGGCTCGTCCTCCCCATCATTGAAGTTGCCGATGCCCCCCGGCTTGTCCAACATGATGGCACCATTACGTTTATTCAAACGGGTTTAAAGGTAGAAGAAACCGTCAACCTGCGTTCTCTTAATTTAGAAAAATTTCAGGGTGTCGAAGAAGGGACTCTTGACCTCTATGGGGCAGTGAGAAATGGCTATCTCCAACAACGGGCTAAAGAAATTAAGCGGTGACGCGATACCGTCACTCCAAAGAGTCGACTGTGGATGGCGGCCTATCAAAATACTCATCAACAAGCGAGAGAAACCCCTTAGCATACGCAGCCTGAATGCGAACGCTCATGGTGTCAAATTGACCTTTGATATGTAAAATAAGATCCTTTCGCTCTGCTCTCTCTAAATCTTCTCTCGTCAACATGATGCCCAGTAGTTCTTTCATGACAGCCTTTTGGTTAATTTTCCTGTTGAGCACGACCGTTGGATACGTCCGGTTCTCTTCATCAAGCGTTTCTTCATAAAACGCCCAACCATCTTCGCCCGTTCTACGATCCCGAAGACATAACTGGTAAAAGAGGATATCATGAGAAGTAACACGTGCTCGGAGGAAATACCAATCCCCGTATTCATCGCCTTTGAGTGGGGGAGCGACAATCCAAAACCTATCCGGAGAATTTCGAGAAGTAGCTGGTGTCTCGAGGGGTGATGGGGCAGGGGTGAAGTCCGAACTGCACCCCACGAACAAGAAACCTGAAATATATATCCAAAGGCAGACGAAGAGCTTATCAAATACGTGCCACATCTGTTTCTCGTGGATCATGGTGCCTGATCGTATCATTTTAAGAATCGTTGAATTTTTTGAGGCCGCCACACCTAATCTGACAACACCAACCTTGCGCAAAAGATTCATATTGGAACACAAAGCATGACTGATCAGTCCTCACAATCCCAGGCCTGGCATGTTTTACTGACAGCTGCAGCTTTTGTCATCGTGGTCGCCGGCATGCGTGCCGCTGAGTCTATCTTAGTCCCATTGCTCGTTTCAGCTTTCCTTGCCATTATTAGTGCCTCTCCCGTGTTTTGGTTGCAACGCAAACGCGTTCCGGGTCCCATCGCCGTCTTTCTGGTCGTGTTAGCCGTCCTCGGACTCAGTTTAGCCTTTGGTGCCCTCATTGGGACATCACTTCAGGATTTTTCCAAGGCATTGCCTCGCTATCAAACCCGTCTCATGCAAGAACTGGCTCCCGCGATACTATGGTTGCAATCAGTAGGCGTTCAATTATCTGAAGAAACCATCTTAAAGTATGTCGACCCTGGAGCATCCATGCGATTGGTCGCCAAGATGCTTTCAGGCTTAGGAACAATTTTGACTAACACATTTCTTATTTTATTGACGGTTATTTTTATTCTGCTCGAGGCTTCAAGTTTTCGGTATAAAGTCCAATCTGCCTTTGGTGATCCGACGGGAGCCTTTCTGCAATTTAGTAAACTGACGACCGCGATCAACAGCTACTTAGGCATCAAAACAATCATGAGTTTTGGAACTGGAGTGGCCGTGACGATCTGGGTGGCCATCTTGGGAATTGATTTTCCCTTAGTGTGGGGGCTTTTGGCGTTTCTCTTCAATTACATTCCTAACCTGGGATCAATCATCTCGGCCGTTCCCGCTGTGCTTCTAGGGTATATTCAGTTTGGTATCGGACGAGCGTTGTTCGTCGCGTTAGGCTACATCATTATCAATATTATCTTTGGAAATGTCATCGAACCCAGAATGATGGGGCGGAGATTAGGCTTATCGACTTTAGTCGTGTTTCTCTCTTTAGTCTTTTGGGGCTGGGTCTGGGGACCTGTGGGCATGCTCTTATCTGTCCCAATGACGATGATCGTGAAAATTGCGTTAGAAGGAAGCGAGACGACACGGTGGATGGGAGTCTTGATGGATTCTGAAGGGGCAGGGGTTAAATCTTATCAGTCTTTCTTTGCCAGAAGAACTACCATGAAACTTCATAAGCCTTCGAACTAACTTTTCCTAGGAAGCCAATCGCGACACAAATTCTTCAGAAAAAGTTTTACGTAGACCAGAGAGCTTATTTCTTGAACGCTGAAGAACGAGCCACGAATGGCTCTTTAGTCCCAGAAACGCTCACGACTGAACCTTCCGAAGAAGATCCCATAAAATGAACAGGTGAATCCCCACGTAGGTGAGATGGTGTGAGATAATAATCTCCATCGAGACTTGCATCCCAAATAGTATCAGCAGTGTGTTCATCCCCACCGGTCAGTACATAGGCCAATCCACCGAATATTCCTCCAAGTCCCGCATAGACAAGTTTGGCAGGCGTATACAGAATTGACAAGGCGCCACTCGCGATCTGAGAGCTCACACTGTCGGATGAAGAATCCGACTTCCGCTCAGTTCCTGATGTGTGTTTCATTTCATTCAGATAATTCGAGTCGACTTCTTCGTGAAGATCTGACTTGTCAGTTGAAGCCGATCTGGGTTTAGATATGCTTTTTGAGCCTTCGGGGAGTTCTCGCATCGCATGTTGTTGATGAGAGATCGGTGAGGATAACTCTGTCACTGGCAGACTCTCTACATTTTCATAAGTACTGACATTGTTCGTATGAATCGGTGCACTCAAACGTTGGCTGCGTATCATGTCTTCGTTGGCTTTTATGTGATTGGTATCATTAAGGTTTGACAACGTACCCGTTTCTATTTCGTGGTCAATAGTCCGGGCATGTGCCACAGAATTCTGCAAAACTGGAGGAGAAAGACTCTTCTGAGACACCTGCGTGTCTTCTTGATCCTCTTCTTCATTGATGGCTAACACCTTGTATTCAGAAGTGGTAGATTTCCACGCTCCCACAAGCGCGCGAGCCGTCAAACCTTCAATAACCCAATCTGAGTCGTCGGCTGGTCCAGTCTGCCAAGATTTTGATTTAGTCACGATCTCACCCGTTTCGGGGTTGACTCCTCTGATCTCCACAGTCAGGGAAAAACTCGGGGCGGACCTGATCTGAGACAACGAAAATTTTTGACCTTCCTTGACATTCGACACCTCAACAAAAGCCACAAGATCTGCTCCAATCTTCTTCCCCGCCTCCAGGATATGCGCCCAATCTTTGGAGCTGCCGGTCAGCCGCACACCTTTATCATCCAATCCTTGTTGTAACTTTGTACGATCCAACACCACCAGACCTCGTTGATGCAGCCACATCGACGCATTATCGACTGCCATTGAATGGTTTCCCCAAACAACGACTCGAGTCCCGGCCTTGGGAAGCACAGATTGATATCCCACAGTTTGAGGCTCTAAGTCTTTATACTCTAAGGCGCCGGCACAGCCCACAACCCACATACAGAGTAGAGGAATGAGAAAGCTGTTCAGGGGAAAACACTTATACATACCCATTTGTGGCCTCGCTTGTTAATGAAGGGAAGGAAAGGTCAGCAGTGAATTGAAAGGTGCAAGAAGTGGGCTTCTCTGTCAATCTGTTACTCATTAATCTATGAACACTACAAATAGTAGTGTACTCAGCATAGAGTACCACATTTAGTCAGTTATTCCAACATGCAAACGACTCTTATCAACGCTCTGAATAAAATTCAGCCTCTGATGTAACAAAAATGCATCTAATGTGGCATCTGTGATCGAAAAGAAAAACATCAACCGTCGTTTGTTATAAACCATCTCGTAATCACTGCGACTATAGGTGAAGCTTATTCAAACAGGGAGGGCACTACTCAAAAATGCATCCTTCCCATAGACAGACGCGCATCGTGAGCGTTGCGATCATCACATTTGCCCAAGTTGCCGTACAGAAGATGTTTAAAAAGATGGCTGGACTGAAAGATGTCTATCCAGTTCGTCCTCCATTTCTCATTGCAACCCCAAGAATTGCGAGACGACTAAATAAGCCCAGGCGGCTCCAACAATCAGAGTTACTTCTTTCTCGCCTATCTGCTTGTAGAGGAAGTAGTACCCGACGATAGGAATCGACGCCAAGAGCAAGGCTGAGAACATGTGTCCGACCACATCTCCAAACACTCTATCAATACTTGAATTGCCCGGTGTGGCCAGGAGTAAACTCCCCCCAATCATCGCAGCCCATAACCACCGTATGCTGGTCAGCATATACCCATCCTCTCTTTTCCACATACCCTCCGATGTCTGACGCCCCCTTTATAAGAGAGACATTTTGAAACTGCAACCCTAACTATTGAGTCAAATGTCGACTGATCAGAGAAGCCGTGTTCTCCGTTTTTCTCCCTGCACTTTGACATCAAGTTTTTCGTCAGCCTTCTCGATACAGAATGGTAGAACGTGCTTCATGGTTAAAGTGCGAAGCCAGAACGTACCAACTGGGCTTACCGTGGATTCGGAGTTCACGAGTCCTATGATGTTTAAAGCGTCCTCCACTTCAATTAGTCTATCCAAACCTGTTGTTGATGCTCTTGGAAAAGGGAAGAAGATCCGTGCTATCAAATTACTTCGAGAAGAACACAGCCTCGAACTGAAGGAAGTCAAACGTATCATCGATCAATATATCCAGCATAACCCCACTCTTCGAACACAGTTTTCTCATTACCAATCAGAAGCTGGCCGAAGCATTCTTTTTTTCATCCTTATCGTCTTGGCATTCGTCACTGTCATCTATTTCCTATGATTTCCAAAACCATCGGAATCATGTTCTGAATCGTACTTTGACTTCAAACCCGTAGGCCAATGATTACTACACATCCATGACAAGCCGTTCGGCCCCGACCAAATTGCAACTCGACCTCACTCGGATTCAATGTTTTTCAATCGATTCTAGGCTCAACTTGTAGCATCCC
Source organism: Nitrospirales bacterium (assembly GCA_965223675.1). Lineage (GTDB taxonomy): Bacteria > Nitrospirota > Nitrospiria > Nitrospirales > UBA8639 > JAGQKC01. The sequence continues at coordinate 3,225,829 of OZ245013.1, forward strand.
CGCGTGGACATCAGCTATATTCGAAAAAATGTCGTTGTAGATAGGCAATCGATACTTGCCGAACCGCGATAAGTTTACCTCAATATCTATCGAAAGCTTTTTCAATATTTCCAAGAGGAGAATATCAATATGGCAACCATTGTTCCTTTTCGTGCGGTGAGACCCAAGCCTGAGCTAGCAGCTCAAGTTTCGGCACCTCCCTACGACGTGGTGTCGTTGAAAGAGGCTCGTAAAATCGCCGAGGGGAACCCTTATAGTTTTTTACGAGTAAGCAGGGCAGAGCTAGAACTCGGCGATGAAGTGGACCCTTACTCCCCCGAAGTCTATCAAAAAGGTGCAGATAATCAACGGAATCTTTTGAAGCAGGGAATTCTCTCTCAAGAAGCTCAGCCAATGCTGGGTGTCTATCGGCAAAAATGGGATGCCCATGAGCAAACAGGTATTGTCGCCTTGGCGTCTGTAGACGAGTATGATCGCGGCATCATTAAAAAGCATGAGTATACGAGACCCGTCAAAGAAACGGATCGAGTTCAACTTATTACGACACATGAATCACAATCTGGTCCCGTCCTACTGTTTTTCCGTAACACAACAATGATTGAAAATTGGCTCAAGGAAGTGACAAACGCAAAACCTGATGTGCATTTTATGGCTGACGACAAGGTCGAACACAGCGTGTGGAGCGTACGCGAAGAATCCATGATTCAACGAGTCATCGAGGACTTTAAGAAAATTGATGCGTTATATATCGCCGATGGCCATCATCGTTCTGCCGCCGCAAGTCGAGTGCGGGAGGCCCATGGTCATAGAGGTCTATCAGCATCAAACGATCATACTCAAGGGTTTTTATCGGTCGTATTTCCCCACAACCAGCTTCAAATCCTTCCATATAACCGAGTCGTGCGAGACTTGAATGGTCACACACCAGAACAATTGCTTGAAGCTCTGACTCATCATTTTGAGCTCACAGTTATATCAGAACCCGGTAGTCCGCCAGCTGCAGGCTTTGACATGTATCTGAAAGGTCAATGGCAACGAGCCAAACCCAAGGTAGACCCAACTTCTCATAGTCAGCAAGACCCAGTCCGAGCCTTAGCCGTTTCAGAATTAACCGAACGCGTGTTAGATCCGCTTTTAGGCATTAAAGATCAACGATCAGATCCTCGCATTGACTTTGTAGGGGGAGTACGCGGATATCAGGAGCTGGAAGCCAAGGTAAAAAGCGGGGAATGGGCTATTGCTTTTTGGTTATACCCCACTACAGTGGATGAGCTTATGGCGGTATCCGATGCTGATCGGGTTATGCCACCTAAGAGCACATGGTTTGAACCAAAACTCCGAGACGGTCTATTCATTCACATGTTGAACGAGATGTTGTAGAAGTATGAAACAGCCGAAAAAAATTCTAAGTCTCTCTTTTCATTTGCGTAATGCTATGAAACGGCTGCCTTTCGACGTAACTTCTTTTCCTTCGAACCAAAAGGTGACTGACCTTCTGTCGCGTGGACGAACATCGCCATTCGACGAGGACTTAAATACGCTAAGACATTGGGCGGCAGGTCTTTGGGATGCACGGCTTTCTTGATATCGACAGTAGCGTCCTTGGCTAGATTAACGACCAATCCATCATTTCGGCATAGCCATGGCGCGTGCAGAAGAATAATGGGTTTTGTCGGGTTATCCAAAGAAATAGCCGTTACGACACCAAAAAGATCATCTGTGAGTTCTACCAGACTTCCAGGCGGATAGACACCCACAGCTTGTACCAGTCCTTGCACGGCAAATTCGCAGTACTGCGATGCCTCTCTCTTATACACAACATGCCGAAACAATCGGGACAGCGCATCATGGGGGATGAGGCTCGATTCAGGGTCTGGAGAGTTACACAGCTCATCATACCTGTCAGCCACCATCACAATTTTTGCGAACTTCGAGATATCATCCTTGTGTACGTTATTGGGATAACCAGAGCCATCAAGTCGCTCATGATGTTGAAGAATAGTATCAAGCAGTGCACGATGGATCCCAGGTAAGTTCGCTAGGAGTTGACAGCCAGTAGTCGGATGACCTTTTAACATAGCTGGTTCCGGTTGAATTTTCATTCCCCCCGTTAAGAATTTGACCTTCATGGGCAATACACGATACCCCACATCGTGCAATAGGCCTCCCATTCCTAGGGTGAGCATTTCTTCTGGCAACAAATTCATTTGTTTGCCGATAAGGAGTGAGAGCATACAGACGTTGAGCGCATGCTCTGAGAGTCCCCACATCACGCCATTACTCCCCATGACATCAATGAGCGACATGGCCGACTGTGGGTTCTCGAGCGTTTTTTGAATACCAGAAACGATGTCCTCGGCAACGTTAACTCCTTTGGCTTTCCCTTTATGCACTTGATTGAAGAACTCGTTATTCCGGCCTAAGACTTTTTGATACGAACCTTCGACCTTTCGTATATGTTCTCGAAAATCTTGGTAGTGATGACGGCGTTCAATGATATAGTCTTCTAGGGGCAACTCTTTCTTGCCGATGGGTCCTGAAGGAATATTTTTTTCCAGCTCATGAACCTTGTCATGGGTAGCATCAGCTTCGTCCAGGATGTCAGGTACATTCGTGTGGTCATTTTCATCATGTTGTTTGAACTCATTACGTTCTTCGTCTCGTGCTTCAGCGTTCTCCTCAGAGTCCGAACGATCCGGATCAAAAAGAATTTTCACTTTTTTCAGGTTGCGTATGGTCTCAAGGTCTGTCGTCGATTTAATTTTGAATGTATTGGTACGAAAGGGATGACTAAACCACGACCCCTCTAACTTCACAAAGAGGCCTAGTCGAAGATCATCAGTATTATGAAGTTCTATAAATCCCATGGGGGAGGGGTTTCCCTGAGAAGACCTTTAGTTTCAATAGTTATCTCGGTCACTTGGGTAAAACAATTAAGGGAACCCGTTCTCGATCCGACAGAACCCAGCACTCGTTCAAGGGACGAGCACGCGCAAGCTATGAATTAGGGGCTGTACCAGATAACTGATATTCGGTTATCGGGACAGGATACGAAGAAGCCAATTATCTCTGGAGAAACAGAGACGTGATATGGAACTCTTTGTATCTGGCTCAACCGCCCGATGTGCCGCCGAATTGGTCGGCGTTAATGTTAAGACCGCGGGGTATTACTTTTATCGATTACGGACGATTCTCAAGCAGGCAAGTCAAGAAGGACCCCCTTAGCCGGTGAAATCGAGGTGGATGAAAGTTATTTTGGTGGAGTGCGCAAGGGCAAACGAGGTCGAGGAGCAGCTGGCAAGGTGCCGGGCTTTGGATTACTCAAGTGCAGTGGCCGTGTGTACGCTAAGGTTATCCCTGACACGAAAAATCAGACGCTGAAGAACATCATTGCCCATCGCGTCGTCCCCGATAGCATTGTGTATTTTGCTCATTCTGGCTCGTATAACGTTTTGGCCGTGTCAGCCTTTAAACATTTTCGGATTAATCATTCTGAGCGGCTTGCAGACAAACAGGATCACATAAACGGCATTGAAAATTTCTGGCACCCGGGCGAAGCGACATTTACGCAAATTTAATGGAGTGCCGCGCCAGCATTTCAACTTCTTTCTCAAAGAGTGTGAATGGCCGTTTAATACTCCAACCTCTCGAACGCCATTTCAACAATTAAAATATTGGGCTAAACGGTATTCGGTCTAAGTATCTGGTACAGCCCCTTCAAGAATTGTTGCTTAACATCATTTTCGTTTCGCGAAAGCTCCCTGCCTTGGAATACAGCGAATAGGTATATTAATTGTTATCTATATGGATACATTTCGTATCTAGTCAGATACAAAACAATCCCATCTAAACTTTTCTGCCTGCTCACTTTCTGCTTCTAATTACAGCAAGATACAAGCTCACGAGTTAATTTTTCGGGACCAATTCACTAGGCGTTACATTTGCAGGGGATTATATGTGCTAATCATCACAAACATTCTTTTTCCACACTTATCAGTGACTATTTTAATCCTATCCTAACTTTAACCAAGGAGGGCCCTATGGCTAAACGGCAACGACGCGCGAAATCGTCAAGCACTCGCACGAAATCAAAACGCGCGAGAGCGACCAGAAAACCGAAATCCCCCATGCCTCGACGGATTTTCGCACAAGCATCTCCTCACTCAATCGGAGGTGTCTCAATGTTTGAAGGAGGACATCAGATCAATTGCGAAACCTTCATGAATTTCTCCTCCGAGAGTAACATCACAAATCGTGCCGTAGAGAAATTACAAAATGCTGGTTTTGAAATTCTACAAGTTACAGACTCTACCATTAACATCGCGGGAAGTCAGAAAACCTATGAAGAAGCCTTTAACACACGATTGACGACGGAGGACCGTCCGGTTATCAAAGAAGCTGGCAAAGAAGATGAAGCCGCGTTTATTGAATGTCCAGAGACAGATGTTCCGGGACTCATTTCTGTCACAGGGTCTACCTTCTCGGATGTGCTCGAAGGTGTTGCTCTTGAGGAGCCTCGTTATTTCATGGCTCCTTCGGCTTTTGCACCATTAAAAAAGTATTGGCATCTTCGTGTACCAGGAGATGTATCATTGGCATGTAATGCGGATAGAGCACACCGAGGCGGGATCACCGGTAAGGGCGTGCGAGTCGCGATGGTGGACTCCGGGTGGTACAAACATCCCTTCTTTGTCAAACGCGGGTATCGTGCCGCTCCGGTGGTACTTGGGCCGGCAGCCTCAAATCCCTTAAATGATGAGAGTGGCCATGGGACTGGGGAATCAGCCAATGTTTTTGCAGTCGCGCCGGATGTGGAACTCCTGCCAGTCAAAATCAATTTTGTCAACAGCAAAGGGGCCTTTGACGCCGCCGTCGCCCTAAACCCAGACATTATCACCAATAGCTGGGGAAGTAGTACGAATGGTCCGCTCACAGCCGCTAATCAAGCGCTTGCTGCCTCTATTGCTGCTGCCGTCGCATCCGGCATCATCGTGGTTTTCTCGGCAGGGAATGGCCATGCCGGATTTCCTGGCCAGCATCCTGATGTCATCTCAGCCGGCGGGGTGTTTATGCACCCCGATGAAAGTCTCGAGGCATCATCCTATGCAAGTGGCTTTCTGAGTAAGATTTATCCTAACCGACGCGTTCCTGACGTCAGCGGATTAGTAGGAATGAGCCCTCGAGCCATCTATATCATGTTACCCCTGGAGGCAGGCGACCAAATCGATGTAGGCAATGCTGGTGGAACGCATCCGAACGGCGATGAAACGACAAGCAGTGATGGATGGGCAGCATTTAGCGGCACGTCGGCTGCCGCACCGCAATTGGCCGGAGCAGCTGCGCTGATCAAACAAGCATGTCCCCGATTGACCCCATCGCAAGTGCGAGACATCTTGATGCAAACCGCGCGAGATGTAACGAGAGGTAGATGCAGCCCGGTGCCCGGGACCGGTCTTCCTGCAGGTCAAGGACATCCAGCAGGAAGGGGACCAGATTTAGCAACTGGGCATGGGTTAGTCGATGCGCATAAAGCCGCCCTACGCGCAAAGCTGCGGTGTTTCCCCATCGTTGGGCCAACACCTCCGATTCGACCAATTGTCGGTCCAGTGCCACCACAGCCCATCACACCGGTTCAGCCACCAATTAGACCTGTAAGACCAATTACACCGGTTCAACCGACCATACGGCCTGTTACCCCAGTCCAACCCACTATTCGCCCCGTGACACCGGTTCAGCCAACGATACGGCCTGTCACCCCTGTGCAACCGACTATTCGACCAGTTTCGCCCGTGCAACCAACCATTAGACCGGTCATTACGACACCTCGAAGGAGGTCGGAACTGGCGGAGATGCAAGAGGGCGAAGCGATGTCCGAGGACATGAGTACTGCTCAATTTACTCAAGATGACATCGCCGCGTTGGAAGAAATGGCCCAGAGCGGCGAGATCGACATAGACGACATGGCCCCATAGTCGTCGTGACTTGGAACGAACGACCGTCCCGAGCAATGTGTCGGGACGGTCGAGCCGTAGTAGCGTTCATCCGTCAAACCCATAGGACCTATCATGAAAAAAACTTTGTTGCTAAGCATGCCGTTTGGTCCACTTGAGCGTCAGGCGTTGGGGCTCAGTATATTAAAACCACAATTAGAAAAGATGGGTATCGGGTGTGATATTCGATATCTCACGTTTCCATTCGCAGAGTTTATTGGATATGAAAACTACCAATGGATTTCTAATGAAGTCCCGTATACCGCGTTTGCTGGAGATTGGGTGTTTCGGCGAGCGCTCTATGGTTATGATGAGGTAGCTGAACAATCATATATCGACGACATCCTCATCGATACGTGGAAGCTTTGTCAGGGGGATATCGATCGCATTCAGCGAATTCGAACGTTCGTCCCAGCCTACATAGACTATTGCACGCAAATTCTTCCCTGGGAAGAGTATCGAATCTTGGGCTTTACTTCCACATTCGAACAAAACCTCGCTTCCTTGGCTTTCGCACAGCAAATCAAGGCTTCTTATCCACATCTCACGATTGTGTTTGGAGGGGCGAATTGGGAAGGGGAGATGGGGCAGGAACTAGCTCGGCAATTTCATTTTATTGATTATGTGTGTTCTGGAGAGGCTGATGAAAGTTTCCCGGCCTTGGCCCAGGTCATTATGAAGCCTAAAAAGAAGCGAAACCACGTGATGTCGATTAAGGGTCTTGTGTGGCGCGCTGGCGAAGACGTGTGTGATTCCGGACAGGCTCCGCCTATCCGACATATGGATGGGCTCCCAATGCCTTCATATGAGGATTATTTTGAAAACCTTACTGAAAGCACGATCGCGGCCTCGGTTGCCCCGGTCCTGTTAATCGAAACGTCACGTGGCTGTTGGTGGGGCGAGAAATCACATTGTACATTTTGTGGATTGAATGCCGGGAGTATGGAATTTCGTAGCAAAGGCGCGAAACGCTGCATACACGAATTAGAAACGTTGTCGTCACAATGGCAAATCGATTTCGTAGAAGTCGTCGATAATATTCTAGATATGAATGCGTTCAAGCAATGGCTTCCTGTGCTTGCAGATCGTGGGGCCCCATACCGATTATTTTACGAAGTGAAGGCTAATTTAAACAAAGCACAGGTTCAACTGCTTTCTGAGGCTGGCGTCTATCGTATTCAGCCAGGAATTGAAAGTATGAGCGACCATATTCTCTCACTCATGCGCAAAGGGACCACCGCGATACGAAACATACAACTGTTAAAGTGGTGCAAGGAATATGGCATCGCGGTGGATTGGAATATTCTCTACGGATTCCCAGGAGAAACCGCTCAAGACTATGAGATGATGCTGAGCTTTTTACCCTCCATCAAGTTTCTTCATGCACCTACGGCCTGTGGTCCGATTCGTCTTGATCGATTTAGCCCATATTTTAACGAACCTCAATCATTTGGCCTCACGAATGTTCGTCCAAATCCAGTCTATCGATATCTTTATCCATTTTCTGATGACAGTTTGTCAAAGATCGCTTACTTTTTTGAATATGATTACCAAAACGGAATGGATTCGGACACGCACGCGAAAGACGTGATTCGGTATTGTGACGAATGGCTGTCGAATCCTGAAGTCGGTTGCGTATGGTGGGTGGAAAACGAGCCCGGCAAACTTCATGTGTTCGATACCCGTTCCGATGCGGTGCAATCAGAATATTTCTTTACGGGCATAGAATATGAAGCATATCACTATTGCCAAGAAATTCGTCGAGGCTCAACAATCTTCCGATATTTGAAGAAGCAATTTCCGAATGAGGACTTTTCGGAGCAGGATCTTCTGGCATTTTTGCGATCACTGTGTGAATGTCGTTTGATGGTCATGCATAACAACCATTATTTAAGTTTAGCCATTCCATTTGCGAGCAAGAGCAATGGTCGTGAGGGACAACAAGGAGGTTCGAAACACCATACTCAACCAAATGAGAACCTGGTCATAATGGAGAGAAGAGAACTACCTATGGTTTCGATAGCACTTGAGTAATCATGACCACTGTGCCATAAATAAAAATATTACTTTTGCTCGTTTCATCGTCTAGCATCCTATAGATCACCATGAAGAGTAAACACAAGAAACTGCTTTCTGCTGAGGTGATTCTTCGTTCAAAGAGTGGGAAGGAGCCGTCAGCTGATGCTGTGATCACTGCTGAAACGCTTCACGAATATGAGCCTTCGTCGACGGCGGTACTAGAGTCACAGAGACGACTAAATGCATTAGGGTTTCAAGTTACTCCTCTTGTCGGGATTAGTTTTTCTATTACAGCTGCTCAGGATGTGTTCGAACAAGTTTTTAAAGTCACCTTACGACAGAATCAAAAAGGTAATGTGGAGATCGTGAAAAACAACCGTGCGGCTGGCAATGAGTTACCACTAGAAAAGTTACCGAAAGACTTGCAAGCATATGTATATGCTGTCACCTTTGTTCCGCCTCCTGACTTTGGTCCTGAAGATTTTTTTAGATAGTCATCATGGTGTGATAGTAGAACGGTTACTCGGAGCTCTCCCTCAGCAATGCGTTTGAAAAGGAAAAGGAGAATAACATGAATGCCACAATGGACATGCCATCCATTGCTCTCCAAAGGTCACTCTTCTGGCAAAACGGAGGGTATGTAGTATTGGAAGATCTACTTTCGCCTGACCTCCACCAGGTGTTATTGCGAGAGGCATGGAGTCAATGGCCCCACCGGATTCGTGAAGAAGTTGAAGATGCGGATACAGAAGAACGAAGGGGCGGATGTCCTCCACGCCGGTTTGCGACTGCTCCTGGCGAACAGCACCTCGATTCCCTCTATCAAGCAGCGTGGATTCAAGAGATGCTTCAAGATCTGACTCAGCTTCGGCTATCACCGTCTGGAGAACGAGGCCAATATATTTTTTATACCGAGACTGGTGACTATATCTCGATGCACAGGGACATTGTTTCATGTGAAGTCGTGATGATTTCGTGTTTGTATGATAGTCAACCACATGAACAACAAGGAGGAACTTTTTTCTTCTATCCCAATCGACAAGAGGAGCCACTGTCGTCCATTCGTAAAAGTCCTGAAAAGGATTGTTTCGGAATCAAATTAGGGATAGGACAGACCCTTGTGCTTTTTGGTGAAAAGATTCCTCATGGGACGATTCCTATCGTGCACGACCAAACCCGTGTCGTTTCCACTCTCTGTTTTCAATATTAAAACTGCACGCGGAACTGAGGATATAGACATCGCATGGGATGTAACCCAACGTGTGTTGGGCACGTAATAATTAAAATCGCTATGGACTATCGGCCATTAGGAAGAACCGGCGTGAAGGTCAGCCAGATTTCTCTTGGCACAATGACATTTGGGGGAACCACGTCCGAACGAGAGGCTATGCGAATTATCGATACCGCTATTGCTTGCGGCATCAATCTGATTGATACAGCGAATATTTATAATGAAGGGAAAAGTGAAACAATTATTGGTAAAGCTTTACGTCGGAGTAGTAAACGCGCGAAGACACTCGTGGCAACAAAAGTCCATGGGCCAATGGATTCGCAAGACCCAAATGCTTACGGAAATAGTCGGCGTCATATTCTTCAGCAATGTGAAGCTTCATTGAAACGGCTATCCACTGATTGTATCGATCTTTACCAAATTCATCGACCGACCTCAGATGTTGCAATAGATGAGACGCTTCGAGCTTTTGACGATTTAACACGTTCTGGAAAAATTCGATATTTTGGAACAAGCACGTTTGGTGCCTGGCAAATTTGTGAATCGTTGTGGATTTCTGAGCGACTCCATCTTCATCGTGTGGTAACCGAACAACCTCCTTATAACCTTTTAGATCGTCGAATTGAACGAGAGCTTGTGCCTATGGCACAAACCCACGGTATCGCCATCTTGCCATGGTCCCCGTTGGCAGAAGGCTTTTTGACGGGAAAATATTCTTCAGCAAAATCTCCTAGAGGAAAAGGACGGCTTTCTGAGGAGTCTCCTTGGAAACAAATGATATTCTCTCAACCGTGTTTTGATGTCGTAACTGCCCTGCAACATGTTGCGCATGAGAAAGGATGTTCAGGGGGACAGATCGCACTCGCGTGGTGTTTAAATATGCCAGGAGTGACCAGTCCAATTATCGGGCCTCGCACGACGACTCAGTTGCAAGAAAATCTTAAGGCGGTAACCGTCGAACTTACAGAGGACGACCACACTTTACTCAACTCTGTGGCTCCACCACGACAATGTTTAGTCCCATACTATGAAGCCGATTTTGGGCCTCATGTGTATTCATAGGAGTAACATTATCTCAACGAGGATATACTAGTTTTCTGCATGCGAGGTGATGGTTAATGCTCTACTATTTTTTATGATATGAAATCTTACATCTTACTTTTTGTATCCAATGATTCCCTCAACTGAAGAAGGTCTTGACGTTCATTACACCAACGCCTTTTCCTATTGATCACTACCAATTGGTTGCGGGGAAGGGATTTGAACCCTCGACTTTTGGGTTATGCGTACCACTACAGCTTCCGCTGCCTGGTTAACCAGTTTGTGGTCTGGACTTTCTCTTCACCCTCGGACCGACTTGACCGCCGTTAGGGTGCCTGCCGTTAAGTTTCCTATCTAGAACTCGCACGACATGGTGATGATTTTCTCCTATTTCTCACCGACGACCGGCGGGTTCCTTGCTTGAGTCTTCGAACACAATATGTGTTCAGACTTTCCCCTTTCTTCAAGGCTTCGATAGTCAGTGATTTATGTAATTCTTTTCCCACACGTACAACAAATTTTCCGGAATAGTTTTTCACTATGGAAATAGCATTCAAAAAACAAGAAGGCTCTCCCCATTTCTGGAAAGAGCCTTCTTTACTGTTTACAATTGGTTGCGGGGGAGGGATTTGAACCCTCGACCTTTGGGTTATGCGTACCACTACAGCTTCCGCTGCCTGGTTAACCAGTTTGTGGTCTGGACTTTCTCTTCACCCTCGGACCGACTTGACCGCCGTTAGGGTGCCTGCCGTTAAGTCTCTACACCTTCTCTGATGGTTGATCAACCATCAGGGCTTGGCTCGGGATTACCTCGCCACAGGCTTCCCCGAATTTGACAGGTGTTCGTACAAAAGTTTCCTTCTGTACAGCCCGATGTAGGATTAAGTCCCAGGCGTCACGGTATTCGGCGGATCGTGGCTTCCGTTGACGCTTGTCAGTTTCTACCAAGTGAATCTCACTGGCATAACTGATGAATACCTCCACTGGAAACACGTAGAACAAATCCAAGTCTTAAACATAGGCCAAGGCAAATTCAAAATCCGAATTGTTATATGGTTCTCGGACCATAACTCTTCGGTTTGTTCTTGTACGACGATTATCTACGACATAATTGCCGCGATCTTCATCAAACCGGGCCGCTTTGACTTGAACTTTAATGAGGAGCCCTTTAACGTCGAAGACTAGAGTAAGGTGGCCGATCTCCGATAGGTTTTAGAACTCCCCACCCACGCTTGAGAGCATGCAGAACAGCTTGTTGTTCTGCAATGTCTCCTTTGAGTTTGGTACTCAAGATAACCCTACGGAATGAGCCCAACGAGCTACCAGACTGCTCCACCCCGCGGATTGATACTAGACGAGCTTCCAGTTCTAAGTCAATGCATCCTTTTGAATTGCCGACTTTAGGCATTTCCAAAGTCTGTGCTATGTTTCCTGACCATGGTTATGGCTGCAGTATTTGGTGCTATTTTGTGCATCGCAATCATTTCAGGAGATTGGTATCAATTCACAAGTCTTCGGGATTCAGCAAGTCGGTACGGGTGTTATCTCGCACGTCGACGGGATGTTCTAAAACTTTCGGGCCCCACAAACCTTCGCAAGCACTTCACGAAACAAGGGCTCCTTGAACTCCCACATGGATTAGCTCGTTATCTGCGCGAACAGAATCTCATTATCATTCGGCCCTATTATCATCTCTTTTCCATGCGGTTCCGGACCGCTTGGCCATTGAAAGGAACAATAGAGGTCAGTGGAGATGGCAAAGATCTTTCACTTGAACTGGTCAAACGCATGCCTTGGTCTTCTGCGGTGATCACAACGTTATGGCTCGGGCTTGTCGTGATGGGCACGATTACCTTTGTGGTGATGTTTGCTCTGGATGGAGGGTTTGGTACAGGGAGTGGAGTGATGTTAGGAATCGGTATTGCGGCGCTGGGAATTCTAGTGTTGATCTTTGGATTGATTTTGCTTTCGTTGGCCTATCGGCTTGAAGATCAACGACTCATGCAGGTGTATCAGGAATTACAGGAGAAATTAGGGAAACAGACGAATGCATCTAGCTAATTTTGACAACCACAGATTAGCTTATGTCTTCCCCCTTACCCCTCCCTCTCACGAATAGGGAGAGGAAAACCTTAATTTGATGTTCCTATCATTCTTTGGCGAGGAGCTCGTTTTTCTTCTTTGAGAAATTGTCAACTTTGAACTTGGGCAGTTCAAATAACCAATCCTTAAAGATTTCATTAAGTCCCGAGACTTCTTTTTGAACTTCCTCTTCTGACTTCAGGACAGACTCTTTGACATCTGACTCCTTCTCTTCTTTTTCTCCATCAGTCTTCATATTTCCATCGTCGCTTTCTTTTACTTCCGCAGCGCTATCGATTTCCATTTCTACGCTTGCGTCTTTCTTCTCTTTAGAATCTTCTTTGGGAAGTTCTCTATACACAAGAGCGGGATCAAAGGCAGCGGCCATTTTGCTATAGACGACGTCATCCTTGTTCATGGTTTCAACAGTAAGTCGCAAACCATCAAACGTTTCAAGTACGGCTTGTACTCCGGATTTTGATGAAAATTCTAGCTCATCAGATCTCTTCACATCCTCCATGGATAATTGCGCAAGAGTAGTCACTACATTATTCACATTAAACTGCGAACTTACTTTCTTTCCCTCGGGAAGGTCACGAACTTTGAAGTCAAGAGCATCGGGAGTATCTTTAAAAACCTTGAGTGTTTCCCCTCCTGGATGAGTCACATAGACACGCTGAACACGTTTGCTCGCAATCTTGAATAAGTCTTTCTCTAACCACTCCTCTGGAACTTTTTCGATAGGCAATTTTCCAGTGACTAACCATGTTTGAGGGTCCTCGGGTTTACGAATGTACATTTCACTCTGATTCGGCGTCCCTTTTCCTTGCCCTTGATTGCCTAATAACAAAGAGGCCGCCACGTTTCCATCTTTGGTTTTGAGTGTAATCAACGAAGAGGACGATCCTTCAGCATCCTTATCTTGCAAGCCGAGTTTTTCATACAGATCGGGATTTTTCGTTTTGGGTTCGCGGATTCGGAGTTCGGCCATCCCAATCAATACGGGCTTGATTTTCCCAAATGCTGCAGGATACCCTCCTTTGCCCTTCACATGCCATTGGCGGTATTCTCGGGCGAGTATCACCGTTTCTTCTTTGGTTTCAATAGTCATTTCAGCAATATCATTAATGCTGTTCATGAGACCTGGAAACACTAATTCTCCACTCCGAACGGGTTTATCCTCGCGTTCTTGGCCAAAGAAAATGGCCCCAATGATTACAACAAGGGTGATGCCTGCGAGCATCATCAATGTTTTTGGTTTCATACCTCTTCCTTCTTAGAATATCCTAAAATGCCGGCATTGGCATTCTCGTTGCTCAGAGGCCTCAACGTACTGATCAAATTCTGGCGCCTAAAACAACGATGGTTCCGCATACCATAGACTCTGCACATAGTCTATGACTTAGAATTCTACAGTTTCTTTAATTTTACGATCTCAGGTGTTCACGTTTTCTTTTTTCGCCGACGTATTCGAGATCTGCCAATCCACACGCCTGCTATGCCGATGAGAATCGGCACAAAGCCGATGTTCAGAAACTTCACCCACCATTCTAGTCCATCAATATTTTTGACCAACTCATGTTGGACTCCACGAAGTTCTTTCCTCACTTGCACCAGTTCTTCCCGAAACTTAGCAATTTCTTTTTGTTGTTCTGGACTCAGAATTAAGGCATTACCTTCTTCTTTTTGACTTTGCATGTTTTGAATTTTTTGCTCGGTCGCTTTCATTCGATTTTGAAGCGCTTGCTCTTTTTGTCGAAATTGTTGTTCCGCTTCTTGCTGAATGGCCTTAACGAGCGTAAAGGGTCGAGAGAAGCCAGAACGACTTCTCACACTGATCAGATCATTACTTCCCCCGAGATTGTCGATCGCATTCGTGACGAAACTTCCATTACCGGCGTTGGGGATCCCAATACGTTGCCCAAAAAAGTTTTGGACTTGTACCCAAAAGCGATCTTGAAGGAGATCCGTATCTGCGATCACAATGACATTGATGGGTTCTTTTGACTCTGCTAGGTGTTCTTTAGGGGATGCTTCAGATGTCGATTCTGCCTCCTTTGTTTCTGAGTCTTTATTCTTGGATTGAGGCTTTCCATCTGGAAACGCCGTTTTGACCTTACCCCGAATACGTGCTGCGAAGGTGAGCGTTTCTCCGCCAGGTTTATAACTGTTCAACATCCCTGCAACGTCTGGCATAAACGCAAGACGTGAGGCGGCAATTTGCATAGCCGCTTCATCAGATTGCAGGAGTGGGATCATCTCTGTTTCACTGCCCTCTTTCTTTTTGAGAATGCCAGCTGACGCAAGGTTAATGTTGGGAACCTGCGCGGTCACGATATCGTCTGCGCTCATGTGTGCCTGTTCTAGCCCTATCCATACCGGATAATCGACAACCTGCATACGTCCCTGCTGTTGAATTTGAACTTTTTTCGCTAGCGGCAAATCTCCCACAACCTTGTCATTGACCAATTCAATGCCCCAAGCGTCGAATAGTTTGTCTAGGTCTGAGTTTTTCGGCCCCGTTCCTCCAAAAGGATTATTCGGCGTCGCCACGCCGCGATCGGCTTCGGAATGAGGGTCGACAAATACCAAGGCTCGTCCACCGTTGAGGACAAATTGATCAATCGCGTATAGGGTTTTCTCACTCAAGTTTTTCGGATGCACAACCATGAGCACGCTGACATCCTCAGGAATACTGTCTGCATTTTTCTCGATGGTTTTGACTTCAACTAACTGTCTGATGTGATCCATAATCAGCCAAGGGGCGCCGCCTCCAGGTTGTTGCATCATGGGCATCTGAGGGGCGCCGCCTTCCATCGGTAAGCCACTCATCAATCCTAGGACCTGCTTTTTGGGGGTTGCGAGTGTGTGCACAAGCTTGGCAAGGTCATACTCAAGAAATTCTTCACGTTCAGGTTGGAAAAAGGGAATGACTTCTTGCTCATCCGTGGAACTGGTCCCGACCATCCCAAAATAAAATTGTTTCGTGCCACCTTCTAATGGAATGCCTTGAAGCCCGTAGGCGACTGCACGGTCTTCTTCCTCTGAAAACGGTTCGGGGTCAATCACCTGTAGCTCAATCCCCCCTCCCGAAACTTGTTCAAACTCTTCCAACATTTCTTCAACACGATTCGCATAACTTTTAATACCAGGAAGTCCCGTGGCAAGCTTCTTTGATAGGTACAAGCGCAGCGTAATGGGCTCTTCTAACCCCCGCATAATGTTCTTGGTTCCTTCTGAAAGGGTATAGAGTTGATGCTCGGTGAGATCGAAGCGTGCCGAGCTCAACGCCGCATTACTCATCATGTTTGCCGCCCCAAACAAGACAGCAGCCATTAACAATCCCGTCCCTGTAAGAAGTTTCTTATTCATAGGCTTCTACCTTTACTCAGATTCGTTATTCGGCTTTTTTCATGTCAATGATCGTAGCAGTCGCAAACAGCCAGAACGCAATCAAGGTCAGGAAAAAGAAAATATCTCGGAGGTCAAGTACCCCTTTACTTATCGAATGAAAATGCGTCAAAAAACTGAATGAACTCACGGCATTCAAAATAAACTGCGGTGTCCATCCGCTAAACAAATTGAGAATCATGGGGAATCCGCTCAGGATAAAACCTAGCCCCACGACGACACTGAGAATAAAGGCGATGACCTGGTTCTTGGTCAACGCGGACATGCAAGACCCAATGGATAAAAATCCACCGGCCATCAGAAGGCTTCCGAGATAACTGGCCACAATCACTCCATTATCCGGATCTCCAAGCATGTTCACGGTAATCCACATGGGAAATGTTAAGGCCAGAGCAATGCCCGTAAAGACCCATGCCGCGAGAAATTTTCCTGCAACCGCTTCCCACATGGTGACCGGTAAGGTCAGCAGCATCTCAATGGTGCCTTCTTTACGTTCTTCCGCCCACAATCTCATGGCTAAAGCTGGAATGAGCACCAAGTATAACCAAGGATGAAAATCAAAGAATGGAATTAAATCCGCCTGTCCTCGCATAAAATAGTTGCCGAGTTCGAACGTAAATGCTCCACTCAACAGGAGAAAGATAACGATGAATACCGCGGCGATCGGCGTGGCAAAATATCCTGCCAACTCTCGTTTGAGGATGACCATTATTCTTCCCACGATCTTGTCCTTTCTACATCACAAGTCGTTTATATTCTGCCAGTAGCATTTTCTTTATTCGTCGCTCGTGAATCGTATCTCGTATTTCGTAAAAGACAAAGAATGCAACACCGAGACATTCAAGACAAGGGCCACAACATGTTCTTTTCTTCTACGAGGTACGAATGACGAGCAACGAGCGACTGACTTTAGGTTAGTGCTTGTTTCGGTGCAGTCAATGTCCGAAATACTTCGTCTAACTGCCCACGATCCACATGGAGCTCGGCTACTTCCCATCCCTGTTTCTGTGCACATTGACCAACGTCGGCGACGATCCATCGACCAGATTTTGGAAAAATACGAAATTGAGCTAACTCTCCATCTTGCTTGAGTTCTTCAACGTTGTTGACACCATCGATTTTGGCCAATTGTGCCTGTATGGCATACGCATCTCCACCTCGCACCGTGAGCACCACCGTATTATGAGTCGCAGATTGGCCTTCTAAGTCAGCTGGCGTTCCATCGGTGATGACTTTCCCCTTGGCAATAATCATCGCACGCGTGCACACCGCTTGAACTTCCTCAAGAATATGCGTCGAAAGAATTATCGCTTTTTCCGGGGCCATGGTTTGGATTAATGTTCTCACTTCGTGCTTCTGGTTAGGATCCAAACCATCGGTCGGCTCATCAAGAATCAGCACTTCAGGATCATGAAGTATGGCTTGAGCCAAACCCAATCGACGTTTAAACCCTTTTGAAAGTGTTTCAATAGGCTGTTCAAGAACAGTTTGAAGGTTCACTTTTTCAATCGTCTCGGATACTCGTTTCCGAAGATCTTCCCCTCCAAATCCTCTCATCTCTCCGATGAAGGTAAGAAATGCTATCGGTGTCATATCTTGGTAGGCGGGCGCTCCTTCTGGTAAATAGCCAATACGTTTTTTGGCTTCCAGGGGCTCCTCTAAAATGTCATGTCCACAGATTTTGGCCGTCCCGCCTGTTGGTGTCAGGAACCCCGTAATCATTTTCATTGTCGTAGACTTTCCTGCGCCATTCGGTCCGAGAAACCCGAGTACTTCTCCTTGGCCCACGGAAAACGACACTCCATCGACGGCCACAATCGATTCGAACTCTTTGCGTAAACCTACGATATCTACCATGGTCCCCATAGGCATGTTCCTCTTTCACGACACGGGTGATCGATGGTTTTCATCATCGTTCTAATATTTTTGCAGACACACAAGTAATGGTCATACCATTTATACCCCTAAATTCTTTAAATGTCATGCATAACCCCATAGGGATCATTTAGCATGCAAATAGAGCGAGGGCAATGATTCATTATCTTTTCTAGACGTTGCGGCTTTTACACCTTCGATCGTTTTCATTTCCTGAGAGACGATATCCCAAAATCTTTTCCCATCCCACTCGTCCCTCTGCTCGGCATACAATTTTCGATCTAAATCACATATCGCTTGTTGAGCATCGCTCTGATTATTCTCATGTGCCGTGAATTTTCTGGCGACACTGCCTAGATTTCGATGCTGACTTCCTTGCCAGGCAACAGAAGCCCACTTGAGCAAAGCCTCTCGTGTTTGATGAGGAGAGTTTTTTAGACAGGCCTTTTTGACGGATTCGCGCACTGCACGAAGTGTCTGACGTTTTTGTTCTGCACCCTGTTTTCTTGACATATGTACATTTGAACGAATTTTTCTTCGATCGTACCACCATCCAAGCAAGGTCAGAAACCACAACACCAGAAAGAGTCCAGCCAAGATCGGCCACTGAGTCTGTAATGAAGATGAAAAATCGTCAGCACCATTTTGGGAATCAGCAGAGTCTCCCACAACATTCCCAGGGGGTGATTTTGTGTCCTTTAATGAAGCCACATTCTCGGTTTTTAAAATTGGAGAAGAAGAAGAGGATACGCCCAAAATTTTTAGCTCACGTGCAGGGAGAACCGCATCTTCAGCTCTGTCATTTTCAATATTCCACCAGCGAATTCGAATTTCTGGAAGGGTGATATTGCCAGGTTGAGTTGGGACTAATGCGAGCTTCTGTTCACGAGTGCCGACTGCCCATGCTCCGTCAAAGTTTGTCGTGATCGTGGGCTGATCAGGATAGATCTTCATGTTCGCGTTTTCTGAAAGAGATAATTCTGGTAATTGTTCTCCCGTCAATCCTTTGGCCTGTATGGTAATCGTTCTCGTGATTGGATCGCCTATCTGAACTTCTAATGAATCGATTGACCATGTTTCAGACAACGATAACTCTCTTGCTGGTAACCACGTGTCGCTTTTCTTATCTGGAGGAACTTCTTGAACCTCTAAAGTCAATTCAGGGCTTCTAGCCCGAACAAGACGTGTGGATTGGAAGGCGCTCCCCAATATGCTTGGACGATTTCCAAACATGTCATCAAACAACGAACGAGGTCTTCGATCGTCAGGCACTTGCCCAGAAAACAAGACGGATGGAATCTTCAGTGAGCCACTTGCTTGCGGAACAATAAGGTATCGACGTTCAACTACTTGATAGCGACGACCATGTTGTATTGTTTCGAATGTGTGATCTTCACCGATGCGTTCTACCATCGCATTGCTGATTATGGGATCTTCAATCTGTCCCTCTCGAAGTGGGACGGCATGATACAGACGCAGCGTATAGAGAATTTGGCTTTGCACATATGGATCATTGGGCTCTACCGTTGCCTCGAGAAAAAAATCTTTTCCTCCACCACCTGGTTCTGCCTGAGAGGGGAGTTGGACCATTAATGCCAAGGGTGCACTCGATTGTCCTCCAACCGCAATAGGTGGAATCATCACTTTTCCATCGTGTTTAGGAGCCAGCGTGATAACCCATTGTCTCGATGTAGAAGTTCGACCATTTATGATGCGAGTTTGACTGCTTTGCGAATTCCCCAATACATCAAAGTCTCTCTCAAGTACAGACAGATTAGGAGAATCTCCTGAAGATTGTCCCTGCTCTTCGACGATGAGACGAACGGTTTCATCTATTGAGATCGGATTACGGTCAACATAAGCTCGAACAGTCTGTGCCCACGTACTCTGCACATTGGTCACTATAAGAAGGACGAGAATGACACTTGAATACGTATACCGCATTACCATGATTTAGTACCCGAGGTATTGAGCTGACCGGACTCTTGCCGTCGCCGATGTTCCAACAGAAACTTTCGACGCAAGAGCCCGCCCGGATCATCGGGAATACGACGAAGCCACTGCTTCATCGCTTGTTGAGATTCCAGTTCTCTGTTCTTGTTTTTAGATAAACCCGCAGTCGTCATTGACTTCTGATCTGTGTTGTCTTGATGATCTTTTTGTGCATCATCAGCAGGACGCCCAGCATGAAGATTTTCGCCTATCTCCTCACCACGATCATTTTCTGAACTTTCTTCTTGAGCAACCCTAGTGTTCGCTTGTTCTTGTTGCCCTGAAGTGTCAGAAGAAGGTTGTGCATCTTGTTGGCTGTTACTCTGGGATGAATCTTCTTTAGTTCGTTGTGACGACGGTGTTGATTTGCCTTTTGCCTGCTCCTTATCTGAACCTTGCCCACTATTTTTTTGCTCTCCATGTTCTTGAGACTGAGGGCTTTCAGATCGTTCGGAATCAGAAGATTGTTTATCTTGAGTGGTCTCTCCATCCGAATCAGAATGTTGTTGATTGTCCTGCTGTTGTAGTAACTTCTCGATTAACTCATAGTTATATCGAGCATCGTTGTGAGTCGGATTTTGTTGTAACGCGGTTTGGTAGGCTTGGAGCGCGTCTTGCAGTTGTCCTGATCTGGCCAAGGCATTACCTCGATTAAAATGCCCATCAGCTGAATGATCTTGACTGAAATACTCTACGGCCTCTTGATAATTCCCGGCTCGATAGTTGGCCACACCTTTCCATGAGGGATCCTCAAATAACGTTGCAGCTTTTTCTGGGTCATCCTGTTCCAGCGCATGAGCGCCTTGTTGGTCTGGTCGAGACCATAAATTTCCTTCAAAAAAGGCTTCTCCAGGCGACGGCGTCAAGAGAAGCACGATAAACAACACTCCAATCCATCCTGTGCGAAACGCCGGGATGGTGAGCGCGACGATTCCCAAAACAATCCAAGGCCCTTCTTCTCGCCATAATTCGGTCGTTCGTTGAGATGTACGTTTTTGTGTTTCATCAGATATCGTCCAATCGGACGGTAGGACTGTTTCAAGATCTTGATCATCAATCGTCAAGGTGGCATAACGCCCTCGACCAATCTTGGCCAACTCCGCGAGAGCCTCAGGATTAAGTTTCGGAATGACAATATCTCCGTCCTGATCTTTGACAAAACCACCACGTTGTGGAATCGGGGCACCTTCAGTCGTCCCGACGCCTAACACTGAAACTCGATGATGTTGGCCAAGTAAATTTTTCACCGTACCGTGAACATCACCCTCTTCAATGCCATCAGTGATCAGCAGAATATTTCCTTTGGGTACATGGCTCTGCTCGAGTAATTTCTTAGCTTGAAGAAGTGCAAGATCTGGTCGACTCCCTTGGACTGGCATAAGATTGGTGTCGAGCGAAGAAACCATTGCCGCAATCGTGTTTGAATCCTCCGTGAGTGGAGAAACGACATACGGTTCACCGGAAAACACGACTAAGGCGGTTTGACCTTCCTGCCGATCTTTCAAAATATCCAACACTTTGTGCTTGGCGCGTGTGAGCCGCGAAGGCTGAACATCTTCAGCATCCATCGACCGAGAAAGATCCAACACGAGCACCAGCGAAGTTTCGGCACGAAAAACAGGTTGTGGTAATTTCGACCACACCGGACCTGCCAGTGCCAAGAGACACAACAACCATACCGTGACCAAAAGAATGTATGGGGCGCGAGACTGTGACTGATCACTTCCAACAAGGAGATGTGGGAGTAAATGCGCATCACATACCGCTTCCCAACTTTTGGACCCTACGCGCTGGCGAAGCAGAAAAAAGATCATCATCCCTAAAGGCAGAAATCCTAAAAACCACCACGGTCGTAAGAAATGAAAATGCTCAATCTCTAGCATCGTTACTTAAATCTCGAAGAAAGGTTTTACTTTTTACAGTTTGTCTTTCCTCATATCACCTTTCCAATTTTTCGTTTTTCGTCTTACGTCTCACGAAAAATGATGTTTGGTTCCAGCAGCTACCCAGAACTCACTGGCGAATCAGCTAAACGGGAAGTTGATACACTTCCAACTTCTCCTCTACCCAACAGTGACGACCATATGAAGTTCAACGCCATGAGGAATGAAAGTAAGAGCGCAATCCCAAGCGGCCAAGGATAGAGTTCCTGTGTTGGCCTAAAGAGTTCGGCTTCTTGAGCTGCTGGTTCCATGCGGTCCAGTCGTTGATAGACTTCATCGAGTTGAAGCGTATCTTTCGCGCGGAGATAAACACCTCCTGTCAATTCTGCAATCTCTTTCAACGTGCTTTCATCCAAATCCTTCGAAGGATTCACTGTTCGATTCCCAAAAAGCGAAGCCACTTCCATTTGTTCAGCACCAACTCCAATCGTATAAATGCGAATGTTTTGCTTGGCTGCCAATTTAGCAGCTTGAATAGGGCTAATATCACCAGCTGTATTGGCACCGTCGGTCAATAAAATCAACACACGCTTATCATGGGGTTGTTGCTTCAATCGCTTTATGACCAAACCAATGGCATCACCAATGGCTGTTTCTTTTCCGGCTAAGCCGATTTCAGCTTCTCTCAGCATCGTATGGACCGTCTCACGGTCAAAGGTGAGTGGAGTTTGTACGTAGGCATTGGCGCCGAACAACACCAGTCCTATTCGATCACCACGTCGTCGCCGAATGAACTCACCAGCAACTTCCTTAACAACAGTCAATCGGTCGACCTGATTGCCTTTTAAGGTGAAATCGGGAATTTCCATGCTTCCAGAAATATCGACCGCCAGCATCAAATCGCGTCCATTTACCGGTAATGCAATAGGATCACCAATCCACTGTGGGCGGGCCGCCGCTAAGAGCAATACACTCCAGATAAGTATGCCCATCCAAAATCGATGAGAAACTCTTGACTCGGTATTCCTGGCCGAACCGCTCGATTCAAGGGCCATGATGTCTTGAAAAAAAGGAACGCGCAAAGAACTTCCTCGCGCTTGTTCAATCGGTTTAGCAAAATACCGAACAAGCCAAGGAACTGGGAACAACATCAACACCAATGGCCAAGCCAAAGTTATCATGCAGCCTTTTTCCTTGAAGGTAATGGGGTATGTTTGATCCAACGTTCAGCTAGAGTAATCATATTTTCAGCATCTACTGATTTCTGAGCTCCGTAGGCGACAGCAGTAAATGCTCGTCGTCCAATATCGCTTGAGAACTGTTGGGTGTTTCCATGTTCATCTAAAAACTCAAGCCAGGCCACACCCGTCAATCCCGCAACCTTTTGACGCCCAAAGCAGAAAAGGGCATACCGGCGAAGTAATGTTGAAAGTCCAGCCATTAATTCTGAAACGTTTTGGGTGTTTTCAAATTTCGTTTTTAGGGCACTGAGTTCAGCCAATGCTAATCGTCTGGGTGCCATTTTTCTTCGATGCTGCAAGGCCCATATGCTCAAAAGCCCTAGAGCCAGAACGAGAAGGGCAACAATCCACCACCCAATTGCTGGTGGCCAAAAAGACACGGGGTCAGGTACATGAAGGTCTCGTAATTGCTCAAGCGCGTCCATAAGACAGACTCAATGAAAAATGCAAAGTGTAAAATGTAAAATGAAGAAGGCTGACTCAGACATTAGGCCCATCTTGTATTTTACAATTGACATTTTTCACTTTCCATTTCCTACAAGGATATGCTTTCGACGAGCACCAATATTCCTCAGACCGCGGAGAACTTTTTCTGCAATAGACTCGTGCGTACCCATCGTAAAAAATCCCATACCATGCTGCTGGCAGAAAGTTTCCACGGACTGGTGTCGATTATGAAATTGGCGACGATATTCTTTGACAAGATGCGATGATCGAGTATCAAGAACACCAAAATCAGTTCCATTCGTCACTCTGTAGACTCCGGGTACTGGAGGTTCGACCTCAAGTTGATCGTAGATCAACACACAGACAACATCATGATGCCCACTTAACCGTATAAAATACGAAACGGTTTGAGTATTCATGTTTCGAAAATCACTAAGTACAAAGATAAGACTGCCAGGACGAGCCGTTCGAGTCACCCTAGCTAAAGCCGACTCAAAAACAGATCGCTCACCATTTTTGTGTCGTTGAGTGTGCCGTACTTCTTGATGATGCCGAGTCAGCAAATCTAAAACCTGGAGGACTCCAGATTTTCCACCGCGCGGCCGTCGCTCTCCATGGCCTCGATCTGAAAACACGACAGCCCCAATCCGATCTCCTCGATGGTGGGAAGCCCAAGCTAACAGACTTGCTGCTTTTGCAGCCACAACGGATTTAAACGCAACTTTTGTCCCGAACAGCATGGAACTTGTATAGTCGACAACCAAAAACACCGGGCGTTCACGTTCCTCCCGAAAAATTTTTAGATGAGGAGCTCCTGTTCGTGCCGTGACGCGCCAATCCATATGCCTGACGTCATCACCAGCTTGATACCGACGAACTTCTTCAAAGTCGATTCCGCGCCCTTTAAACGGTGAACGCTCACCACCTGCCAAGAGTGAATGAACACCCCTCTTTGCACCAACGCTTAAGGCCCTTATGGAATGACGGTCATGAATGAGTTCATCTAACTGAACCGTCGTTCCGAAGTCAGCCCGAGAAACAGGTGAAGAGCTAACAATTCTGGTTGTTTGATCAGGGAACGGCCACACGAGAAAGAATCTCCGTAATGACATGATCAGTGCTGATATTCTCCGCCTCAGCTTCAAACGACAATAAAATACGATGGCGCAATACATCTGGAGTAATAGCTTGAATATCTTCGGGAGAAACATAATCACGACCAGCTAGCCACGCATGAGCTCTGGCACATCGCTCAATGCCAATCGTCGCGCGAGGACTCGCACCATACCTCACCCATCGTCCAATTTCTTCGCTATAGGGCGCGGGATCACGAGTCGCCATCACTAACTGCACGATATATTCTTCGAGACTGCTGGCGAGATGGATGTTAAATAATTTTTGACGGGCAGCAAAAATAACTTTTTGAGGAATCGGCGGAAGCGTTTCTGGATTGTCTGTTGGTAACACCTGAGTTTGCTGGCGCACGAGTTGAGCAATCTTGCGCTCTGATTCCATATCAGGATATCCCACTCGTATATACATTAAGAACCGATCGAGCTGCGCTTCGGGAAGAGGGTAGGTTCCTTCCTGTTCGATCGGATT
Source organism: Nitrospirales bacterium (assembly GCA_965223675.1). Taxonomy (GTDB): domain Bacteria; phylum Nitrospirota; class Nitrospiria; order Nitrospirales; family UBA8639; genus JAGQKC01. The sequence continues at coordinate 3,250,643 of OZ245013.1, forward strand.
CTGGGTGGCCATGACCAAAAACAATTCAGGAAGGGGATAACTCTTACGCCCGATCGACACCTGACGCTCAGCCATCGCCTCAAGCAATGCTGCCTGCACTTTTGCCGGTGCTCGATTGATTTCGTCCGCTAGTAGGAGATTGTGAAAGACCGGACCCTGCTGAAATGTGAAAGAGCCATCTTGGGGGCGATAAATATCTGTCCCTGTGATGTCGGCTGGCAAGAGGTCAGGCGTGAATTGAACGCGGTGGAAGTCAGCTTCGATGCCAGAAGCTAAGGTTTTAATCGCAGTTGTCTTGGCGAGACCAGGAGCGCCTTCAACGAGAAGATGCCCGTCAGCCAACAACGCAATCAAAAGGCGAAGGATGAGACCTTCTTGCCCGATGACTTGCTGATTGAGGTGTGCCTGAAGCTGACAAATGCTTTCGTGTTCAAATCTCGACATGGGTCTTGATGTGAACCTTGAAGAAGTTATGTTGTGTCAATATTGAGCTTAAACCCAGGACATCTCCGTAAATAACGGAGAACAACAAGCAGTTTAACACCCGTACACTTATCCAACATCATACCAGATAACACCTCTGTAAAAAGAGTCAAGAGACAACCCAGATACCTCTAGGTTTTGTTCTCTACGGATACTATGTTTTTTGTAATGATTTCCCTTTACAAAAGACCATTCTTAGCTGACAATACTGTATATGCGGTAAAAGGTTACAAACTATTTTTAGGAGGTCCCATGGACACAGGCTATCCAGCACTCATCACGGAGCCGTTAGCTTCACCAGACCCCAAGACTCAAAAACCGGTAGCAGCCGTGAAGTCAAGCGAGACACAATCAGACGCTAGCTCGAAAGCAACGGGAACGCCAGAAACTCCGACGCCGGTACCATAGCCTTCCACAATCCGATTCCATTTCCAAGGGATCGCCGCATTCACTTCAAGGTGCAGTTACTACCTTCGCACCTTAAGCGTTGTATTCTCCTTACCCTTTTAGAATACATTCTCAAGTGTTTTTTTAATAGAAAGTTTATACATTTCCATATCAAAACTTACCTCTTGACTTTTTTCAAAACCGACTTATCTATTAAACAAGCCGGCACGATAAAAACATGAAACGCTGTTCGTTAATATAATTAAAAAAAGGAGGGTGCCATGACACTCACAACATATGCTCCATTTGATACGCAGATTGATCGATTATTCAATGACTCTCTTCGCGCGCTTGGGCGGGATATCCCCCATTGGACGCCTTCGAGTAATGCGTGGGAAGATGCAGATACCTTTGGGATTGAACTCGCGCTGCCGGGTTGGAAGTCCGACCAAGTGAATGTTCAAGTAGACAAAGGAGTCTTAACGGTCGAAGGCAAACGAGAAGAAGTGAACGACAAGGACGAGAAATCGGAGCGGAAATACCATGTTCATGAAGTCGAAACCGCTTCTTTCAAGCGATCGTTCCGACTCCCAACGAATCTTCAGTGGGATAAAGCCGACGCATCATTTACCAACGGAATTCTCACTATTGGGTTTCCCAAACGAGAAGATGCTAAGCCTAGGCAGATTGCAGTCCGATAACTCTCACCCTATAGCAGGAGCCGCGTGACGTGGCTCCTGCTATTCCTAACAGTCAGCTTTTTCCAAACAATTCATCAAAAAAGATTTGCATATGTTTCCAAGAACGCTCGTCGGCGTTCTTATTGTATTTAAGCGCATCCATTCCCACTTTATCGGCTGCGGGATTGGTAAAACTGTGACGAGCGCCAGCGTAGATGACCATCTGCCAATCCAGTCCTGCTTTTTCTAAGGCATCTCGGAACTTTTGAATATGGTCCTCATTGAGAAACGGGTCTTCGTTTCCGTGGGCAATGAGGACTTTCGCATTTGTCGTGATCTGTTGTCCCTCGCTAGGCAAGGGTAAGGCTCCGTGAAAACTCACGACGCCGTTCACCGGAGCTCCACTGTAAGCTAATTGGGTGACTGTAGCTCCACCAAAACAATATCCGATGGCCGCAATTTTTTGGACATCGACCATTTCCTGTTTTTGAAGAACCTTCAGGCCTTCCATGGCACGGGCTTGCCAGGTCTTCACATTCGCCGTCGTTTTATTCATCCACTCCCCAGCTTGTTTCGGATGATCGGTCACCTTGCCTTTTCCATACATATCCACGGCAAACGCCACATAGCCCATTGCCGCCAATTGTTTCGCTCGCGTTTGTGCATACTCATTGAGGCCCCACCATTCATGCACGACCAGAATACCTGGGCGTTTGCCTTTTATCGCATCATCCCAAGCCAGATACCCTTCTAGCTGAACCTCTCCATGCACATAGGGAACGTTTTTGGTGAGAATCTTTGCCGCCACGTTTTCCAGTGGAAGAAATAGTCCTACGATTCCTATAATGAAACACACAGCGATGGATTTTTGATTATTTTTCATACCGAACCCCTTATGGTGTGGTGTAGGTGACAGACGAGTTTACTCGTTCTATGTTATATCAGCGTCATACCGTACCAAGACCATTAATCTGCAGCAAGGAGAGCCGTATGAACAATAGCGATCAACCTGCAGACACAAAGCCCTTTCCTCGTCCTCGGCCCACTGTTCAATCTAAATTAGAGTCACCTTTGGCCCGTCGGACGTTTCTTGTAACAGCTTCCTCTGCTCTCGGTGCTGCTGCCGCGCAGATTCTCTTTCCATCAGTTTCAGCAACTGCCGCCCCTGCTCCCACTGATCCCACTCGCACCCCTGGCGCTCCACCTTCACCCTATGGGACCAGGGCCGCATTTGAACGGGCTCAACGTTTATCCTCTTCCACAAAATCACTCACGCCCTTACAGCATTTATCTGGGATCATCACACCATCGTCTCTTCATTTTGAACGGCATCACAACGGCGTTCCTCTTATTGATCCTCAAAGACATCGTCTGTTGGTTCATGGCATGGTGCGTCAACCCATGATGTTTACCGTAGAAGAACTCAAACGATTTCCTTCCCAATCTCGTCTGGTTTTTATTGAATGTTCAGGAAATTCCGGAAAGGAATGGACAGGGCCGAAAGGGAAAACAGTTCAAGACACCCACGGGCTCACGAGCACAAGCGAATGGACCGGCGTGGCCTTGTCTACGGTTCTTCGAGAAGCCGGCATTCAGCCAGAGGCCAAATGGGTCTTGGCTGAAGGCAGTGATGCAGCGTCGCTGACTCGTAGTTTACCTCTGGCGTCAGTCCTTAATGACGCACTGCTTTGTTATGCTCAAAATGGTGAACCCTTACGACCTGAGCAAGGCTATCCCTTACGGCTTGTCATTCCCGGATGGGAAGGCAATACCTGTATCAAGTGGCTGCGTCGTCTCAAGCTCCTGGCAAGTCCAGCGATGACTCGTGAAGAAACATCAAAATACACAGACCTCATGCCTGATGGTATCGCTCGTCAATTTACCTTTGAAATGGAAGCCAAATCGGTCATCACCTCTCCATCTGGTGGTCAACAATTAGATGAACCGGGATTTGTCGAAATTCGAGGACTGGCCTGGAGCGGACGCGGACGGATTGTGCAGGTAGACGTCAGTACAGACAGTGGAAAGTCATGGCAAACGGCTGAATTGCAAGAACCCATTCTTCCGATGTGCCATACGCGATTCCGGTTTGGTTGGCAGTGGAATGGTCAAGAAGCCATCCTTCAAAGTCGTTGTCAAGATGAAACAGGATATAGGCAACCTACACGAACTGACCTTGTTGCCGTTCGTGGTATGAATTCCTACTATCACAACAATGCCATTCAAAGTTGGAAAATCACAAAGAAAGGGCATGTTGAAAATGTTTAGGTCTAGCGCTTGGCCTCTGCTTAGAAATTGGATGTTTGCCATGGCAGTTCTCGCGACCTGGTTCAGCCAACCTGTCAAGGCAGAATCAGTCCAACACGAATCCTATGGCATTGGACACCCTGCAACTCAAGCAGAGATTGACGCTTGGAATATTGACATTGTTCCGAATGGTGATGGTCTTCCACCAGGCAAAGGAACCGTGGAGGACGGAGCAAAAATCTACGCAACCACCTGTGCATCATGTCATGGAGCGACAGGAACGGAAGGCCCTATGGCGATACTTGTTGGCGGCCAAGATACATTACACACCGATCACCCAGTAAAGACTGTCGGAAGCTACTGGCCTTTCGCAACAACGTTGTTCGACTACATTTACCGAGCCATGCCGTTTACAGCGCCGCAGTCCCTATCATCTGATGAAGTCTATGCTGTCGTGGCCTGGATTTTGTTTCAGAACGGGATCATCGAAAAATCTTCTATTCTAGATGTCAACACTCTCCCAAACATTACGATGCCAAATCACGGCGGCTTTATCCTAGATCCTCGACCTGATGTTTCAAAGAAGGACAACTAAAGGAGGATATTCTGACAGGTGTGAATGCGCAGCAGTAGAAATGACGTTCCTCGCCTTACAAAGGGGAGGAACGTAAGATATCGATCTTCAAAAAGGATGAAAGCGTAGGCTTACCCACATAAAACACTGAAGAATCCATGAAGCGATTACTTACTATCTTTATTGGCATGCTTGGTCTGATAGCAAATCCTGCTCTTTCTGTTTCATCCAATACTACTGAAGAAAAGGTCCCGTCTACTGCTGGTCTGGGAGTCATTGAATTCCCTACATCGGGAACCCCCGAAGCTCAACCGTGGTTTCATCGCGGAGTGCTGCTGCTTCATAATTTTCAATATGATGATGCAAAAGAAGCCTTCCGTCAGGCACAGCAGCTCGACCCTGCCTTTACGATGGCCTATTGGGGTGAGGCGATGACCGAGAATCATCCACTCTGGGGCGAACAGAATCTTAACGAAGCTCGTGCAATCCTTCATCGTCTCGCTCCTAACCCTGACAGGCGATTAGCTAGAGCTCAGACAACACGGGAACAACTCTATCTTCGAGCCATTGAAGCTTTATACGGTGAGGGAAGTAAACAGGCACGCGACCAGGCCTATGTCTCAGCTATGCGCCAGTTAACAGAGAAGTTTCCAGATGATCTCGAAGCGGCCACCTTTTATGCCTTGGCTATTCTCGGAAGTGCTCAAGGCGAACGGGATACTGCTACCTATATGAGAGCCGCGGCTATTGCAGAAGAAGTCTTTCAGAAAAATCCCCGACATCCTGGAGCTGTACATTATCTCATTCATTCCTACGATGACCCGATTCATGCTCCATTAGGGCTGCGCGCCGCACGTGTATATTCATCGCTAGCCCCGGCTGCATCTCACGCACAGCATATGCCCTCTCACATTTTTATGGCATTGGGAATGTGGGAGGAGGTGATCGCAGCCAACGAAGCGGCATGGGCTTCTAGCGAAGCGCGCATTAAACGAAAAGGGCTAACGACCGCAGCTAGACCATATCATACGTTGAAATGGCTTATGTACGCCTACCTGCAAGCTAACCAAATGAAAGAAGCCCAACAATCATTACATCTGATTGAACAAGATGCACAAGAATCTCAATCTCAGTATGCCAGAGGCTACCACGCGGCCATGAAAGCCATGTACATCGTGGAGACTGAGCAATGGGATACTAGTCGCCTGAACGAAGATCGGTCAGGTCTTCAATTTTCTTCTGCTGTCAGCGAGCTTTTTGCGATTGGAATGAGTGCGGTTCACACTGATAACCTTCCATCGCCAAAGACGTCCTCACGCGATTGAACCGTCGAATTGATCCGCAGGGCTCAACGTCTCTCTCGCGGGACGGTGTTGCAGGACTCAGCATGGCAAAAGAACTCGAAGCCTTGATTCTGCTTGAAGAATCGAAACCCCAAAAAGCTCTTTCAGTTCTGCAAGAAGCCACGGATCTGGAAGATAGTCTGACTTTCGATTATGGCCCGCCAATCCCCATCAAACCAACTCATGAGTTGTTGGGAGAAGTATTCTTTCACTTGAATCAACCTGAACAGGCCAGAGCAGAATTTGAACTTGCGTTGAAACGCGCACCCAAACGCAGATTGTCTTTAAGAGGATTGAATAGATTGGAAAATTGAATCATCGTCTATGTTTTCAATTCCATCGAAACCAACAAGATCTTCTTTTTCGGCCTTGGAAATTCTCGTAAAATAACAGATGAAAACCCAGGAGCCGGATTAACGATTTTTCGATACTGCTGTTCGGTCATGAGAATAATTAACCTGCCATCTGTTTCGACTTTTTTTCGTAAGGCTTCTAACGCTTCTCGGTCGCTTAGTCCTCCTCCAACGATGGCAGCACCTTTGTGAACATGCTGCCAATAGTAGAGATCTTCATCGCTCCGCCAATCCCAGTGCTGAAAAGTCCGGATAGGATCGCGTGGATCCTTCAAGGACGATTGCACTTCCGTCATCAGGAGTTTTGGTGATGCGACAGCATTTATCCCTGGTACGATAAACATCACAATACAGATCATCAGGCCTACCGCTAATGCGCCCACCATCTTCAAAGCGACCTCTCGCTTTGCCTTGATGACGGAATACATTAGGACCCCAGCTCCAAACACCATCACAATTTGATACATCAATGGAAATGCGTCTGAAGGTACATTCCACTTTTTACCTAAAAGGCTTGGAGCAAGAAAAACCAAGGCCATGCACACAAGACTCAAGAGCCCAAGCATCATTTGAAATAATCTCGATTTTTCGATTTTGAGATCTTCGTTTTCAAACACCCGGTGATACATATACCCTATCACTACGGCTACTCCCGGAATCATGGGCATCAGGTATCGTTCATGTTTTTCTGGAAACAATGAAAATGCGAGGAAGTACCCGACGACCCAACAGAGAATCAAGGTTTCTCTCGGATAGTGCTGCAAGGGTTTCTGCTTGAAGAGAACGAGCAACCCAGAGGGCAGCAGCACCGACCACGGGAAAAAGTCAAACCAAATGACAAAGGCATACCAAATAATCGGACGTTTCCCCAAATAGGCATCCAATGCCGTTCCTTGCGCATCTCCTGCAAGTTTGGTCATTCTCTGGAGATTTTCCTTCAACACGTAATGCTGAACAAACTCTTGTCCCAAGTAGGCGTAGTACGATCCAAGAAGTCCCCAAAAAACCAGCACTCCTGCCCAAAAGGAAAATGTTTTAAGAGGAGTGGCATCCCTACGCACCAATAGAACTACCAAAAATAGCAAGACCGGCATCGCAAACGCGTGGAGATTTTTCACCATCGCACCAAACGCGAGTGCCGTAAATCCTATGACATACCACCAAGGAGTTCCTTTCTGGAAATAGGCACGGACTAATCCCAAGAGGCCCAGGGTCATACAGAACGTCAGCACAGGATCGATAATGGCCATTTGTCCAAACCACAGAGACACATAACTCGTGAGAACCACTAACGCAGCCCAGAATCCAGCCGTTCTTGAGAATAATGTTTTTCCTAACCAATACGTGACACCCACCGTACCTAAACTCAAGAGCGCAGACGGAAGCCGCAGTGCCATTTCGCCCCAACCAAACAATTTCACAGAGAGTGCTTGAAGCCAGAAAAACATTGGAGGTTTATTAAAGTACGGCTGGCCATGCAAGTTGAGGTGAACATATTCGCCAGTGCGAACCATTGTTTCAGTCACAGCAGCGTATAGACCTTCCGTCACGCCAAACAGAGAAATAGGCAAATTATAAAAAAAGGCAAACAAGCTCATTGTTCCAAGGATAAGCCAGTGTCCAGTTCCTGTCTGACTGAATGAGGTAATAAAATCGTTGTTGTAGAGCTTCATCCTTCTGTCATTTTGCATTTCTAGTTTTCAACTCCAACAAGAAAATATTCTTGTTGGAGTAGTGTTGATTACGCATTTCCTTTCAAAACGTGATTGCAACAAACTTGCGTTAAGCAACAGTCATTAGCTTGGATGGATCAAGAGGAGTATTGTAGCGGGAGGATGCTCAGTTTGGGAGTCTTATTTTAGAAGTTGTACCCCATGAAACTATAGTGGCATTTAGTTGATCATGACTCTGTTGTCCATGCGCTTCATCAATATGCTGGATGAATGGACTACTATCCGAACATGACTGGTCTAGAGAACTTGGTTGTTATGTCAATCCATTCTTGGATACGTTACTAGAAGACCAAGGTCCAGCCCTGCCGATCAGCATCTTTTTTCGTATACGACACACCGTCGATTTTCATGCCCTTTTCATCAATCAGAGTAATAATACCCCCCTTGTTGGAAAGTTGAGCCCCCATTCCCGTCAAAGTGATTCGCATGGCCTCACCCGAATTTATTGAGAGTTCTGCAATCTCTTCTCGTCGTTCATTCTTATCCAGAATTCCCCAACCTGAAATATCGACTTGATTGGGTGTGGGATTTAATAGCGTGACGGTTTCTTTTCCCACATCTCCCCCTTGAGGATTCACTTGGGCTGCAATGATTTTCAGGAGACCTTGCGGATCTTTCTCCGTACTCATAGGAATCGTATGTCCAGTCTGATCATCCGTATGCCAAGACTGCGACTGAAACGCCAGAAAAATCGCGATCCACTGCTCTTCATTGGGAAAGTGAATAAAGAGCGCGCCATCTTGCCACACCCCATCATCACGAACAAACCGGCCGACATTACCTTGATTCATATGAATATCATGAATGCCGTTTCCAGGCCGGAATCCAAAATATTTATCTCGTCTATCGGCCTCTGGCCCCCATCGTTCACCAAAGGCATACACGATCGCGTCTTCATCACTCAAGGCACGCGTGATATGCGCATCAATCTTTTCATTCAAATCATTATCTGGTCCAGGGACATCATGAGGAAGGGGAATAAGGTTTTGACGGTCAAACAAATTCCCTCGAATAAAGTCTAACGAAAGGCTGTCAGGTTGGCTGGACAGAAGAGTGAAGCCCATAGGTTGTGTTTCTAGTTCTGCAAGCAACGGATGCTGGAACCGTTCATCGACGACATACAACAACTCTGACGGACTTAACTTGGATTTCACATTGATCGCTATACGATAGTCCGTGTCCTCATCAACGAGATGAATTTGATAATGGGGACTTTGGCCCATTCCAAGACGTTTCTGAATCGGTCGACCTTTAAGAACCCCGTATTGATGTAGTGGCATGACGTTTCTCCTCAATCTTCTTGGTTGAAGGCATGTAGTCTGAATCTGGGTGATTCGTATTTTTATTCAAAGCAATTCGTATACCGAGAAGATGACCCAACAAATGACCACTACAGATTCAGATTTCCATTTCAAAGATTCAAAATCCCATTTGAAATTATCTATTCGGATACGAGCTCGTATCTGAATGGATACCTCTGCACCAACTTGAAGAATCTCTGATTTTTGGTTCTTTTTAGGAACATTGGATGGCATTTTGCCTCTGTTCTCTGGGTCACTGCGCATTTTCTGAACAACCATCTAGTTTGGCCTATGGTTTGCTTTATCACAAAACGAAACTTCTGCTCTTCGAAACATCAGAACAGCGTGGACGGATTTTTAAGGACTAAACTGTATTACGATTGGAGAATTGAATTATGTCATCTATCTTAATCACCGGGGCAACCGGGTTTATTGGCGGGGCATTGGCTGGGGCCTTTTTGGCCCGTGGCCACCGTGTCATCTGCCTCTCTCGAAATGATCCCCATGGTGAACGGACGAAGCAAAACATAATAGAGGCTATGCAGGGCTTCGAATTTCCAACGTCTGCTAGATTTTTGGCGAATCTCCAGATTGAATCGTTCGATCCAGCGCATTTCGCACGAGACTTGAACCGTTTTTCTTTTTGGCCAGACGTCGAGGAAGTCTGGCATTGTGCAGCAGATCTCAATTATTCCCTACAAAACTTAGCCCAGTCCTATGCACACAATGTGCGCAATAGTGTCCTGCTCTATGAAAAATTTTCCCAACGGCGTTCCGACACCAAGCGGTTCTACTATATGTCCACGGCATTTGTCGCAGGAAATATTGGCGCCGAGATCGAGGAAACCTTGCACCTGACTCCGGTGTTAGGCAATTCTTATCAAATCACGAAATACACGACCGAGCAGACGCTCTCGCTGGCCTCTCAACACGGGAATCCCTTGACGATTGTACGCCCTTCAATCGTCATCGGACATCAACAGACGGGGTGGTTTAATTTCAAACCGTATGGCATGTATATGTTTGCGCGCGGGTTCTATAAATTGGCGAAGCTTTCGTCCTCAATTCGTCTGCCCATTCCTGAAGAGGCCGCCACCAATCTGGTGACGATTGATACGGTCATTACCCAAGCGCAGCTACTGTCTCAAACGACCGCGAAACGAGAACATCATGAAGTCTTTCATCTAGTGAGTGCCGAAAATTTGCATACGCGCACGTTGCTCACAACCATCGCCCATGAAACGGGGCTGACTCTGCTTTACGAAGCAGCCCAGTCTTCCCTGGAACGGAAACTCGAAAAACTCATTGAACCCAATCGTCTTTACTCGACGCAGACCTGGAATTTTCAGATACACAAACTGCGGGCATTACTCAAAGATCATCCGGAAGTGTTTGGCTCTGTCAATGCCGAGTCTTTAGCGTCGATCATCCGGACCTATTACGATTATTTACAATCAAAAGAGAAACCGAAGGACCTCGTCGCTCACCGTCAGTTCTCGAGACTCTCGCACGACAGAGCTCGAGTCAACATGCGGCACGCTTTACGCTATGAGGAGAAAATCGCATGACACTTGATCTCTATTTTGTGCTGTTTTTTCTGAGTTGGGCCGTACTCCGTGTGGGATTTGTCTTTTGGATAACCGCCATGGCGCAGTCGAGTAAGGCGCAGTCGCAACAGATTTATAAGATTCCGATCCCAACCGAGCAGTATGAACGCGAGCGATATTGGCCGGTCCCGTTTTTTGTCGATGCCCTAGGCTTTGGGCTGCTGGCCTATGCAGGATTATTACCCCTTACCGAATGGGCCATGTTGCCCACCATGAGTGCGACCATCACAAGCTTCATCGCCTTGGCGTTCGCTCATGTTTTCATCGCAGAACCGCTCTACTATGGGTATCATCTCTTGCTGCACCGAAATGCCACGCTCCGACGCCATCACGTCAAGCACCATACTGCCACCGTGCCGAGTCCACCTTCGGGATACACGTTTACGGTCTTCGAACGGGTGAGTTATCTCGTACTTTTTGCGTTGCCGATTGTTGCCGTGGGCTGGCTTGGACAGCTCACGCCGCTTGGGTTTTTCGCCTACTTTCTAGTCTTTGACTTCTTTAATAGTATCGGGCATTGCAATGTGGAGTTTTTCCCCACATGGTATAGGCACTCCCCTCTGAAATGGTTGGTGTACAGTCCAAGCTATCACAGTCTCCATCATTCCCGATGGGAAGCCAACTATACGCTATTTATGCCCATGTATGATTGGCTCTTTGGCACGGTGGCCCCGGAAAGCGAAGAACTCTTTATCCAGGCGAAGGCGGGGAATGGGCCAGCGGACTTACGCCGACTCACACCGCACAGTGAACCCACAAATATAGCGCAGACAATCAGAGTGTGAAGTTAGTTAAGTATAGATCCATGGATTTAGGTAGTATAGAAAGGGAAGGTCCTTTATATTTTTCCCCAAAGGTTCACATGTTTGAACTTCCCCCAAGCAGGACTCAACGGATTGGACTTATCCTTCTAGCGTTGTTTTTCATGGCGGCGGGAATCAACCACTTTCTCAATACCGACATCTATGTCGCCATTATGCCCCCCTACCTTCCGGCTCACCTCGAATTGGTATACCTCAGTGGACTCATGGAAATACTGGGTGGAATTGGTGTCGTTCTCTCACCCACACGACAGTGGGCTGGCAATGGTCTTATCGTTTTGCTGATTGCGGTCTTCCCTGCCAATCTTTATATGGCCACGAATCCCGACAAATTCGTTGATATCGTACCGGCCTGGTCCTTGTACGCACGATTGCCTTTGCAGTTTCTTTTAATTGGATGGACGTTCTGGGCCACGAGGCATGTTCGCATGCCTGAATAATTTTCTGTGTCTTCTTGTGCGTCATTAATCAACTGACGATTGAAGGGGATCGAGTACGACGAACACCATATAAACACTGGGAACTTTGTGTTTTTCATTTGGCAAAAAGGGGGAAATGGAACTGATTTATTTTTCAGGATTTAGAGGGCAATTAGTTGTCCCGGCAACATTTTCTTTTTAGGCCAAAGCCGTCACCGCAATCCCGAAAGATAATTAGGCATACAAAGAAAGTAATGTTATCAGGAATTTTCCGGGTGTCCTTCACAAGGGATCACATAGAAGAGACAATCACTGCGTGCAATATTGGGATCAGTCGTGACCATAAAAAACCTGGTCGGCTGTACCACTTCAAGAAATCCCTCTCGCTCTGCAAAGATCTCATGACTGCGGTTCTGGCCCTCAGCATCACGAGCTCTGAGCGCTGCAAGCCCCCGGGGACCAAGCCAACCAAGCACCTCACCAGCGGTGACGACACCGAAGTTATAGCGGTCGACATCAGGTCGAAACGTAATATCCATTCCCGGAACAGGTTCGGAAGAATAGGCCACACGAGCTTCGTTCCAAAGCTCAACGCGTATCGGATATTTGAGGGTTGTCACCGTAAACTCTTTATTATTGGGCTCGAATAACGAGTCAACAGTCGCATACTGGAAGAACCCTCGGGTGGCAATCGACGTAGACTGTGGATCTTTTGCACCGCCGCATTCGACCGTAACGGTGGGGAAGTCATCTTCGGTCGCTTCCATCAGAGCTCCTAGTTTGAGATCTGTGAGGATCAAATGCTGGGAAAACAGTGCGGTAAGCGCTTCATGATTTGAAGTATGGCGGGTAGAAACCGTAAAGCACGGCCCCATTCCTGAAGTATTGTGAAAGTCCAACAAGGCCTCTGGTTTTACCAACCGCAACTGCTTCAGCATTTCAGCAGCAACTTGTCCCTCCTCTCCCACAAACGGTTCACGGAAACACCGGTTAAGATCTTTGCTGCCCGGCAAGGTTCTGTGCACAAAACCCGGTGGAGTGAGGGCAGCTTTCACCGCTCCGATGAAACAGACAAGATTGACTGCGGGGCGTTTCCCTGAGCGAATCCAATTAAACACCGCTTGAATGCCGGACGGTTCATTTCCATGCAGAAGGGTAGAGATTGCGCGGGTTCGTGTACGATCCTTCCCAGGAAATGATAACCAGGTTGGTCCTCCCAGACGCTTGAGAAACTCTTCAACAGTGTCTCCAACCTCTTCGGGAGTTGGAACTTCCCAGACAGAAAGCAGGCTTCGGTTTAAAGTCACGAATTGACGCTCCACTCAGCAACAGGAGAACCTCGCTGTATGTTTTCAAGATAGGCTTCGAGCATCGCCTTGAGAGCTTCTCGACGAGAGAATTGATTCTCAAATCGTGAAAGAGTTGCTGTCTGCCATCTGGCACCCGTCATACCAGTCTTGAGCCGAGAGCGGATGACATCGAGCATCGTGTTTTTCTCGACGCTATCCACGCCGAGAGACGTTAGTCCGTTGTCGGCAACCGGGAGAAGATCCTCGACAAGTTGGCGGGCGGAAATTTCCACGGGCGAAGGATATTCGTGGGAGGGCCACAGCAACATCGCGTCCAACCCATACTGGGCAGCTCGATAAAAATTGTAGTGGGCATATTCAAATGGAAAGGAAGGAAGAAGAGTCTTCACTCTTTCTTGCACGCCGAGAGTCATCCCTATCAAAAAAGCCACGTTGGCGACCATATCTCGCGGAGTAGGCCCTGCCGGAAGCGCCCGCATTTCAATCCGTAGATGCCCGCCCTGTTTCGGATCGTAGACTGCTCGATTCCATCGGTACACCGTTCCATGGTGCAGGCGCAATTCCGATAAAGGAGGGACACCATCTGAGTCGAAAGAATCATCGTTTCCTACAATCGGAAGAAGTGGGGGAAATAAACCGACTGCCTCTGCAAATAATTCATAGGCCCCTTCTCGTATCCACCCGTTTCCAAAAGACACATGCGCTGGACGACGCCACTCTGCCTGATCAGAAGGTCTGAGATCAATCGCTTGCTTAAACAAAGCAACTCGCGTCTCATCCCATAATCGATGTCCAAGAAAAATGGGCGAATTGGAGCTAATGGCCAGTGCAATCGGCGTCACCATCTGCGCGGCATTATAGACAGCCGCAAACTCGCGAGGGGCAACCCTCACATGGACCTGCAGAGAGGTGTTCGCTCCCTCCACAACCACATCATTGGAGGTCACGCTGATCGGTTCAGGACCATCGATACAAATCTCAAATGGCTCTTGTTTGAACCGACGAAATCCGGCAGAAAGAGCTCGATAACGAGGAAGATCAGTCATCATTGATGAATGGAGATCATCAGGTTGCAACGTTGGGAGGATACCAATTGGGACGACCCGTCCTCCCTGCCCACTCGCGAGAGAGTTGAGACTACGGATGGCCTTCACCAATTCGTCTTCCATTGCGGAGAAGGGCGCACCCTCCGCCGAAAGCGGGGTCAAGTTATATTCAATGTTAAAGCGATTGAGTTCTAATTGAAGTTGGGGGTCGAGGCTCTTCGCGAGCAGGGTTCTGTTAATGGGGAAGGCCCGAGCATTTTGGTCAACAATGAAAAATTCGAGTTCAGCACCTAATGTTCTTGGCCCTTCACCAAAACCAGGACGACAAAGAAGCTCCTTAAGCGTCGAAAGATTTTCCTTTAATATATGGGCAAACCGTTCGTAGTCCGCTTCATGAAATTCTTCTTGATCTATTTGGAGCCCCATCGATGATCACTCTCTTTTCAATTTTGACAAATCCTAACATACCATTTGAAGATACTAGGATAAAACGCAAAATGCTGGGTTGTTAGATTTGGGTTGGTGAGTAGTCAAAACAACAAATCGAAGACAGATAATTTCGAGGAGTGGCGCAATCCGACCTATTTAATGCGTGAAGGTTGGCGCGACTGGTGAAGTTTTTCAAACAAATTGTTTAAAATTTTTGAGGATTGGAACAAGGTTCTTCCGAGAACTTCAGAATCTATGAGTATGGTAAATTGAGGTAACTCTTACATTCCATGCCTGCCTTTCCAATCAAAGGGCATTGATTCTCTCAGGAGCATAGAATAGGCCCTTCTCCAATCAAAACCGTATTCCAAAAGTCAGACTGGGCATGACGTTGGTATCGTTATGTCCACGATGATCCAAGTCAGTAAAGTTCAACAAAAAATCCGTTTTCACTGCCAGCTGTGGATTGATTTGATAATCGAGCCCGACACCCAGGGGGATGAGGAACGAGGTATCCGCCGGCCCCGGATCGGCATGAACAAACCCAATTCCGCCCTGTAGCAGAATCTTAAATCGGTCGTTTCCCTCGATTGGGATCGCATATTTGCCTTGTCCTGAAAACCCAACAAGCGACATGTCACCGGTAAAACCCAACTGAAGAAGGGGTCCAAAAGATGTGCGTTCATCTACCACGATATCGCCATTCAAGTTGAGAGCAAAGGCTGTACCATCAGGGGAGTTCGCTAAGAACCCAATAGCCCCACCTACACTCCATCCTCGTTGAATTGATGGATCTGCAGCATGTACGCCGTTTGTTATGGTCGTCATCAAACTGAACCAGACAATGGTTCCCAACAATACGCGTAATATTTTTTTTCTGCTACTGTACATAGAATACATGCGGTCAAACCTCCTTTACTGACAAATGTAAATTTCTTGAACTATTGCATGAGTCTTCAATAACATGCTCTACAGTTTCGTTCAACATTAACCTTAGCTATTATAGGAACGAACCCAAGTGATCCACAATGCCGTTCACCATATGAGGGAGGAAAGCGAGCGCAAAAACCAGTTTCTCTTGGCAATCAAGGTCGGGCAAGACCAGGTCGCCACCGGACAGCACCAGGAACTCACGCCGGATATGCTAAGCAAACTTCAGCAAACCGCTACAAAGAGAATTCAGGAAGGATACAAGCCCAAATCTGATGTCCTCCACGAATAGATAATACCCTATCCCTCACACAACCCGCCCAAGACGATTACATCGATATTCTGCTCTATGCCCTGCAGGAATGGGGCGTGGACAAGCAGAAAGAGTACAGCCCTGTCCTTTAACAAAGTAATTGAATGCAATAAAAATGAGGTGAGGATCAAGACGTGGGCCAAGCGTTGAATTGGTGGCACGCGACTGGGAAGAAGCTTCGAATCATATAGGTTAAATTCTTTAAAGAATCGTTTTTCAGTCTTCCGAACACTTTAGAGTGCTCGTTTTACCCTTCCGAATCCAGACACAAACGTGCTTATGCATGAGACCTTGCAAGCACAATATAGTGTAGTAAGTACCGTAATTAGGGAATAGATGAATACGTCCAGCCTATGGGTTGCGTGGCACATCCATTGTGTTGTGGGGATGACGTCACGATCCCTTGGTTACACCCGTGCTGAAGGCCCACGTACATTTGCGTCCCACCAAATTCAGCAGTCGTGAGATAGCCGATCGGCCTCGTCTTCCCTCCGTTGTGCTGAGCATTTGTACTCACAATGTCAGCATTAATTCCTGGAGTCAAGCCTACGTACAAAGGTGTCTCAGCATTGCGAGAAGTTCTTACAGTAGAACCTATTGGTTGCGTCTGACAATTCATGAACTGCCGGTCTACAGACGTGACTCCCTCATTGCAACCAGGCTGCGTCCCCACGAATAACGGGGTGTCATCCAGAGGTCTATCCGGTGTGACAGCACTTACGAGAGGAGAAGATCCACTAGGATATGTCCATCCAACTGACGTGGTTTGACAACCGTTGATACTGGCATGCGC
Source organism: Nitrospirales bacterium (assembly GCA_965223675.1). Lineage (GTDB taxonomy): Bacteria > Nitrospirota > Nitrospiria > Nitrospirales > UBA8639 > JAGQKC01. Next base: position 3,267,412 of record OZ245013.1, read on the forward strand.
TGATACAACTCCCTCATTACACCCAGGTTCGATTCCTTTGAACAGTTGAGTACCGCCATACTCGGCTGTAATGGTATGCCCAATCGGCCGAGTTTCACCGCCATTATGTTGCGGGTCTGTCGTAACCACGCCCGCATTGATTCCTGGCATGACCCCAACATAGAGCGTATCTCGAGCATCGTGATGATTTTTGACTGTATAGCCTAATGGCTCAGTCTGGCAATTCATATGTGATGCATTAGTCGTCGCAATGCCATTGTTACAACCAGGCTGCTTTCCGAGATACAAAGCCGTATTCCTGGCAGGCACACTCGTACAAGCCGTGAGTTGTGACAACGCCGCCACAAACAATAACCCAGACATCCATGAACTCTTGTTGATAAACATGTTAGACCTCCAGAGACGATTCGAAAATTGCACAGATCATACGGGGTTCAGAGGTAGTCATTCTTAACATCCTCTCGTCAACCAGAAGATGTCGTGACCTACATCGGTAGCCATCATGTGACAATTTCTGCCAGAATTGCGGGAAACTCATATGATAAAAAGACCTTCATCCCATTCAAGTTCATTCGACTATGCCCGACGCGCAGGTCGGGAGTCATTGGACAAATAGCAGAACTGGACTGAAAAGATGTCTATTGGCACAGTAGCGAGCTTGAGCTATGAGGGAGGAAAAGGGGTTGAAGGAGAAAGACAAACACTGCATCAAAGCCACGGGTGAGCAGACCATTACATGAATGAACCCGAGCTGGTTCGTGATGCGGTTCGCCATATGCGCGAGGAGGACGAACGTAAAAACCAGTTTCTCTCGGCAATCAAGGTTGGACAGGATCAGGTTTCCAGCGGGCAACATCGTGAACTCACACCGGATGTCTTAAGCGAACTGCGACAGACCGCAACACGAAAAATTCAGGAAGGACACAAGCCCAAGTCTGATGTCCTCCACGAATAAATACACCCGATCCCTCACTCAAGAAGCAGAAAACGATTTTGTCGATATTCTGGTCTCCGTCATTTGCGTTCAAGCTACCTGAGAGGGTCGACAAAAGAATCTCCAGGCCTTTTCTTTATGCTCTAGCACTTTCAGATTTGCATTTTTCCTCTATGGTAGCATATTAGGGTCAAGTCTAGTTTTATTGTATTAGTAACGACGTGTTCTATCCCGAAGTCATGTCACGGAAGTAAGTAGATACTATATAAAACTAGACTTGACCCCTTATGCAGGTCTACAAACCGAATCGCTTGCTACAATCCTACTCCGACTCATCCACCAATGACTCGCATGCTCTCGATCAAAGCTCAGTCCAGATATGGTTACGAGAATATGCAGTCAATGCATTTGCACCCTTCTCTATATCGGCGGATAAAAAGGCATAGCTGATGCCACCCTTAACGATAATCTTGTTCGTTGCTAGGATGGCCTGTGAGAAGGAACGGATTTGCTGGTCAGATTAGTAGCACCGATAACTTTGACGTGATGGGTATTGCTGGAAATCAGGCTAAATTACTCAAGCCAGTTCGACGTTCCGTCATATTACTGTTGGCTGGGGAAACCAGGCTAGAAACTGCAACGACAGTTGGGTTGAGTCTTACGTTTGGATGGAAAGTAACAGCAAGGAGCAAAAAAACTCAGCAGAGAACGCTCAACAACGAATCTATCTCACATTCCTTTTATCCTGATGAAGAAGAGAAATGATGAGCTGTACAGAAATCTGAAAAAATCGAGTCTGACCCTTATTTTCCTTTTCTTTCAATTTTTTAATTTTTTTGCATTTTATAATCACAATAGAACGCTTTCCCTTTAGAGGCATTTGCTCCGTCCTTCTCATTAATGACAAACGAACGACTTTCTTCATCTTTCAAAGTACGTTCCAGTTCAACTAACGCGTCTTCTGCGGAGGGTGAACACATTTGTGCTAGTATCACGACTGAGAGCCGAAATAAAATCTGACTCTCACGTTTTTTAGCAACTTCCAACACTCTTTTTACTGCTTGATCATCATCAATATACAGTGCAGTCTGTATACTCTGCATTGCTACACTTCGATCATTATTGTCGATCCTGTCTAGGACAAACTTTCGCAAATTTGACCAGTCACTATCAAACTGTTTATTGATATGCGCTTGCAAAAGAATATTTGCGATATGTACTCGAATAATATCTGTGGAAATTACAGGCCAAGGAAGGTCAGGATGCTTTTCAGTGCGTTGTTCCCAAAGGTCATTGAGAAATGGAAGGATCTGACCTTGGTATTTCATAGAGTTTACTTCTTCAAGTGTTTTCGAAACTTTGTCGATATTCTCAGTGCGGATTTCGGAAATAAGGATTTTTTTTGTAATCAAACCGCCGTCTGCGCTCTCTGTATTTTTGATGCCCGTCAGTAGAACTAGCAATCCTATAATGACCGCTAGACCAACCAAGACAAAAAAGAAAGAATACCTCTTATTCATATTAATGCTCCGTTATTTACCTTACTGATCCAGTGTGAGTATATCTAAAAGGTACGGGTAAATCTAAAAAGAAACTCAAGCTTTTCCGTACCCCCAGTGAAGCCGCCTCCGAGGTACTTTCTAACGTTGTCGATTTCTTTTTCTTCTTCAGGAAAGCTCACACTTCTGTCTGTTATTCTCCCACATTCATCCCTCGAAATCGTTTCACAAAAGTACTTGGTAAAAAATTGTAGTGTCTTTATAATAAGATAATGCTCCTGATAGGCAATCCATTTTTCTACAAGCCACACTTCAAATGTCATCTGCGGACTGAATGGTCCCTTTTTTCTACTAGGTGGAGAGAGGCTTGGACCAAAACCACCACCAGTGGGATAAAACCAACGAGTTTGTATCGTTTTCTTCCATTTATCTATAACATCTAGTTCAGTTTTCCTCCGGAATGTTTGAAACAATATTTTGCACTCAGGTAGTAAACTCAAAATGTCAACAATTTGTGTTGGGTTCAGCAACGCATAGCTATAAGTGTTGTTACCTCCAGCTATACCAATCGGATCACTCTCGATATACCTACCAACACTTGGATCATAGTCCCTGAAATAATTGTAGCTGAAACTCGTTTCCGCATCCGCATACTGCCCCGGGAATCGCTGATTATTACTCGCTGTCCCTGTGATGCTTTGCGTCTCGCCAAAAGGCTTGTACACCGCGTCCCAGACAAGCACCTTAATGCCATCGGTCATCTTCTGCGGGGTGCCGAGGTGATCGGCGTGGACGTAGAACAAGCCTGATCCTCCACCCGTACCTGCACTCACAAATCGCACGGCATCCGCGACGACAACTCCAGTATGACTATCGGCAACTTCAACTGAATGGTTGCTGCTTGGCGCCATAGAAAATTTCCCGAGGTGGTGCCAGGTTCCGCCATTTTGTTGTTGGTTGACCGTGATTGGTGTGCTGCCGCCGGTATGGTGCACGGTATACGTGACCTCATCCGCCCGATCGGCATCACTCGTCCACTTGGCATACACATCCAGCGTTTCACTCGCGGTCAATGTCGGTGTCCACGTCACCGTATTGGTTGCCGCACTCGTGGGCACGACGTATATCGCATCAGCCACGACCGTGCCATTGGCAGAAGCCGAGAGGTCGATCCGATGATTCTGGCCCGGGGCCATGGCAAACGTCCCCAACAACTGCCATTCCCCGCCATGTTCTTGTTGATTCACGACAACAGGCGTGCTTCCCGTCGCATGATGGACGGTATAGGTGGCATTGGTGGCATGATGGAGATGACTGGTCCACTTCGCATAAATTTCGTAATCCCCACTGCTGGCCACGGTGGGCGTCCAGGTGGCGACTCGTGACATCGTCGTAGTTTTGAGTTTTGGGGTCAAGTCTAGTTTTATTAGCTTTTTAGACTGCCAATTTCTAGTGAAACGTGCTTTTATTTATCTAAGGCTTCTGCACACTGTGGCGAAATATCTCAACCCAACTCTCCAAATACATAAAGACATAGCTAGACTTCCCATTCTATGCTCAAAAACGGTTTCAACTTAATGAGGATCTAGGAACTTACGCAGAGGGGTCGGGTGCCTTAATCGAAGAGAACTCGCACCCAGATAACTTGGGAGAGGCGAAACTTTTGGCGGCATGGTCGAGAACCGTACGTGCTTGCTCCAGTGTCACGCCAGGGAATAAGTCCACAAATTCCGTGATCTCAATCCCATCTTCAAGGTTTTCAAACAGAGCTGAGACTGGGACACGAGTGCTACAAAATACCCATTCTCCACTCACTCGCTGGAGATCACGTTCGACCACTGAACATGCTGCCCAATCTAACATATTCCTATCCTACCCCTAGTTGTTCAAGGTTTCAAGACATTATTGAAATGAGGGTTTTCGAAACGCAGGAAACGAGGAATTTTCCTTGCGGTTCCGGTGCTTACAAAATTTTAGTAGCGGGAAGTATGAAATGGCGCGCCCGGAGGGAGTCGAACCCCCAACCCCTGGATCCGAAGTCCAGTGCTCTATCCATTGAGCTACGGGCGCGGCGCATTCTTTATACATCCCTCAATCTGACCCGTCAACTAACATTCCCTAAAGCTCAATCTCGCATCTTTCCAGATGCGAGCAAATAGCACTGAATGCTCCTGATCTGTGAATTTGACGAATCGCCACAAACAATTTGACGCCCCAGAACCCTCCGGGTAAGGTACGTCATCCTTTTTATTTATTGATGGAGGAAGTTGATTCATGTCAGAAACAACACCCAAAGAAAAGCAACCGCTCGCGAATGCGATTCTTGAAGATGTCATTGCGATCATCGCAAATCCCGCGGATTTCTATCGCCGCATGCCGAAGACTGGAGGCTTTGGCGACCCGGTCGTCTTTGTGTTGGTTATTGCGGTCGTGACCGCGATGGTTATGGCGGTGTTTTCTTTGTTTGGGCTTGGCTCCTTTGGTGAGGCTATGGCGGTAGGATTTGGGGGGATCATTTTTCTTCCGATTATGGCCCTTATCCTTAGTTTTGTTGGAGCTGGAATTTTGTTTATTGTCTGGAAGATGATCGGTTCCCAAGAATCGTTTGAAGTTGCCTATCGCTGTGTGGCCTATGCCGCTGCTCTATATCCCATCACGGCCTTGGCTGGAATGATTCCTTATATCGGCTCGATGGTCGGAATTGTGTGGTGGACGTATCTCATGATCATTGCAAGCACCGAAGTCCATCATATTCCACAAAAAACGGCCTATGTGGTTCTCGGTATTTTAGGGGTCTTTTTTGTCGTCACCAATCTCAGCAGTGAAATCGCCGCCCGCCGTATGGCCTCGAATCTTGAAAACTTGGAGGGAAATCTCAAACAGTTAGAAGACATGTCACCGGAAGAAGCCGGGGAAGCGGTGGGGAAATTTTTAAAAGGCCTTGAAAAAGCCACTAAGGAACAATAAAACTTGTTTGGGGGAACGATATTCTATTTTTCCAATCAAATCAAACCGACAATTTCTTTCGCACTTCTTTTGCAACATCTTCACAAAATGCAAACTCTCCTTCCATTGTTGTTTATAGACGTCTAAAGAATACTTTTTCTTTGATCCTTTATGAGATTTAGGATAGGCTAAGGGACTATTTAGCCGTTCTCATGAACTTCCGGTGTTTAAAGTGTTATCGCGCTGTGTCAGCTTAGACACCTGTAACAGAAATGGCGGATGGTTAAACGCTTCAAAGTAGAACGTCCGTCATAGTTGCTTACGATGCTCTAAATTACCGTGTCCAGAGGCAGTTCAGCTGGACTTGGGTACCTGTAATACAGAGATCAGTTGGATTATTGTGTGACGATGTCGAATGTAGGTGAGAACCGCAGGGTCTCGCATATATCGTGTGCCAGCATACTGACTTTGGCCTATTTGGTTTCGCTATAGTTCATCACACTTTTTTGAGGTGACATTATGATTGGACGAATTGAAGGGTTTGATCAATTATTGTCTGAAGGGTTTGCTGAACTCCGCCTTCGTTTGAAGGACAAAATCAGGGAAGGACGTGTCACACGCGAACAAGCTACGGATTTACTGCCTCTTATTCGGGATCTAAACTTTCCTGCTCTGATGATGTTCTTAGCAAAAGGAACTAGCTCTAAATCGAGCGGGAAAGATGGCAAAAACTCAACGTTTGATATTCGCAACTCTAGAGCTATTAGAGCCGCTTTGAAACGAGTCCCCTTACCAGGAGGGTTAAAACCTAAAGAAGCCAAACAAGTTGTGGATCTGCTTCTTACAGGACAGTTTGTTGGTGATGTCGCCGATGCGACAGCAGCGGCTCTTCACCTTATTCCTGACCTTCCAATTTCGGTAGTACGAGACATCAGATCGCTTCCAAGACTCCCTATTCGCTTAGTGATTGCCATTAAACGAGATTTAATCACCGTGCCCAGCCGTGTTCGCTTGGTTAAAAAAGACCTCCTTGATAACGGAAGGCTTGATCGCCAACCCGTTATCTTACAGAACACCGTGAAAGTCATTTTTCAGCAATCTGCTCCCTTTCAAATTGCCCAATCGGTCCATACTCTTTTAGGCAATGAAACCGTGCGTTTAGCGATTATCCTCTTTGCGAGGTCTGAAGGAATTAAGATTAGTCAAAAAGAACTGGACGCCGTTCAGGATGCCTTGGACCCGCATGACCCAGATCTCGGCGCACTAGTCGTTCCGGCTTTTGAGCATTTTGGCAAAGAGTATGGTGTACCAAAGGCGATGGACATTCTAGAACGACTTGTTTTGTAATCGGAGGATTCATTCCTTCGCTATTTCAATTAACTTCCATGATGTTTATTGATCGCAGAACCTTCAGGGAAGAAACCCTAAACTCGAATATCGAAATCCGAAACAAGTTTGAATGACCGCGCTAATGTTCGTGAAATCAAATTATGGAAAAAGACACTAATAGGTCGTTGGTGGTGGAAGTTCGACTTCAGGCTTATTGGCCTCTGGAAAAAGCTTATGGAGCCGATGGTAAAGATCGCGAATTCGTTGTTGGTCTGACTGGTTAAACTCTACTTTTCCCTCTTTGTGAAGTTCAACTATTTGCTCTACGGATTGCTGCAATGGAGGAACGGCATCAAAAACCTTCCCAGCTTCGAATGCTTCCAAAGAATCGAGAAAGAGCGGGCTAAGACTTTTATAGGTTACTCCTGCTCGATCACGAAATCGATATACGGTATCTTCATACGTTTCCACGGCTTCTTCTGTTGGCCGGATGCCACCAGGTATTGTCATGAATGACTGAGCTGGGACCTTCGCCGCAAATGTGGCTAACGCTGCGACTAATTCTCCCAGTGAGTCAATGACTTGGGAGGGTTCTATTTCGTTCGGCTTACTCATATTCAACTACTCATCAGTTAGAAAAATATTATGTATCAAATTTCTAAACAGAATTGCTATCTGCCGGAGCAGTTGCCCCTCGTAAACCCTCTATAACTTGAACTATATCCATGGGTAATGGGGCTTTCAAGAGGAGTGCTCTCTCGGTCACTGGATGAATAAAACCTAACACCTTTGCATGCAGCATCACACGGGGAACCACAACGCCTTCAACTTCTGCAACCTTTTTTCCGCCATAGGTGACATCCCCTAAAATTGGACAACTTAGAGAGTTGAGATGTACTCGCAGCTGATGCGTTCGGCCAGTTCCTGGCGTCAGCTCTAAGTGACTGGCAGACTTCCCAAAACCCTCTAGGACCCTGTACATCGTCAGTGATTCTTTAGGTCGTGTCGTCCTCGCAGAAAATTTTTTTCGATCTTTCGTATCACGGCCAATGGCTAATTCAATTCGGCCTTGCTTGGTTTTCGGTTTCCCCCACACGACGGCTTCATACACCCGAGTAATGCTATGCCGTTTGAATTGTGCGGAAAGCGACCGATGCGCCTGATCATCTTTCGCGACCACGAGTACCCCGGTCGTGTCTTTATCCAGACGATGAACCAAGCCAGGTCTTTCCCTTCCACCAATGTTCGACAGTCCTCTCTCACTGTTTTTCATATGATGCAAGAGGGCATTCACTAACGTCCCACTCCAGTTGCCAGGCGCGGGGTGAACGACAAGCCCTGCAGGCTTATTGACGATCAGCAACAAATCGTCTTCATACAAAACTTCGATGGGAATAGCTTCCGGCTCAATCTCTATAGGTTCTGGTCTAGGAACCGTCAGAACAATTTTATCGCCTGGCTTTATTTTGTGACTTGGTTTTACTGCCTGACCATCGACGGTAATATGATGATCAAGAATAAGGCGTTGAAGGGCTGATCGGGAGAAATACGGATCTCGGTTAGCGAGGAAATGATCAAGCCGTTTCGTTGATTCCCCTGGAGTGACGATGATTTCAGTCCGCGTTTCAACGTGCGGCATGGGATGCGTGGAAAAACGAGAATGGATCAGTGAGAGGAAAGAGAACCGCGTTGCTGCTGGCGACCAGCAATTTTTTGGCGCAACCGAGCTTTTTCGAGACTAATCTGCGCTTCTTTCACTTCTGAAGGAAGGCCACCACGTTCAAGCTTCTGCTCAGCTTCACGAACGGCTTCTTCGGCTCGTTCAACATTGATATCTTCAGCCTTTTCGGCTATCTCGGCGAGAATGGTGACTTTCGTTGGAGTCACTTCAGCAAAACCCCAGAGGACAGACATAAAATGAGTTTCTTCCCCAATACGATATTGCAATTCCCCGATGCGTAACGTTGTGAGAAAATGGCAATGTCCAGGAAGAACACCAAAGTCACCCTCACTCCCTGGTGCAGAAACATAATCGACTTCCTGACTCAGAAGACGATGGTCTGGGGTGACAACCTCTAAAAGAATCTTACCGGCCGTCACGGTGGTAGCAGAACTCGCCATTACACTTTATATCCTAATTTTTCAGCTTTCTCGATGGCTTCTTCAATCGGGCCTACCATATAAAAGGCTTGTTCCGGTAGGTGGTCATATTTGCCATCGACAATTTCTTTGAAACTGCGAACGGTATCTGTCAGCTTGACATATTTTCCAGGAGATCCAGTGAAAGCTTCTGCCACATGGAAGGGTTGTGATAAAAAACGTTGTAACTTACGAGCTCGGGCCACCGTTTGTTTATCATCTTCCGATAATTCGTCCATTCCCAAAATCGCAATGATATCTTGCAAATCTTTGTATTTCTGCAAGGTCCCTTGAACTCGTTGTACCACACCGTAATGTTCCTCACCCAAAATCATCGGATCCAAAATCCTTGATGTGGAATCCAAGGGGTCCACAGCGGGATAAATGCCCAACTCTGCCAAACTTCGAGAAAGCACGGTCGTCGCATCTAAGTGTGCAAACGCCGTTGCTGGCGCAGGATCTGTCAAATCGTCTGCGGGAACATACACCGCTTGAACGGAGGTGATCGACCCACTTTTCGTCGACGTAATACGTTCCTGCAAGGTTCCCATCTCGGTTCCCAACGTTGGCTGATATCCGACAGCTGAAGGCATGCGTCCTAACAACGCCGACACTTCCGAGCCCGCTTGAGTAAATCGGAAAATATTGTCGACAAACAACAACACGTCTTGATTTTCTTCATCACGGAAATATTCGGCAATGGTCAACCCTGTTAGGCCCACGCGCAGACGAGCCCCCGGGGGCTCGTTCATCTGTCCATAGACCAGAGCAGCTTTGGACTTCGAAAAGTCTTTGGGATCAATAACCTTAGAATCTTGCATTTCATGCCACAGGTCATTCCCTTCACGAGTTCGTTCACCCACTCCAGCAAAAACTGAAAAACCTCCATGATGGAGCGCAATATTGTTGATCAGCTCCATGATAATGACGGTTTTTCCTACCCCGGCACCACCAAAGAGGCCAACTTTTCCACCTTTGGCATACGGTTCCAACAAGTCAACAACCTTGATACCAGTTTCCAAGACTTCCGTTTTGGTTTCTTGATCCTCTAAAGCTGGAGCGGCACGGTGAATGGACCAGCGTTTCTGGGTTGGAACAGGGCCAAACCCATCGACCGGATCCCCTAACACGTTCATGATCCGACCCAACGTTTCCTTTCCCACTGGAACGGAAATCGGCGCACCGGTATCCACTACTTCAAGCCCTCTCACTAACCCATCGGTTGAGGACATGGAAATCGCGCGAACCCGATTTTCTCCAAGATGTTGGGCTACTTCCAGCGTCAGTGTGTCTCCAGCCTCACCAGCCTGTTCCCCCGCCACTTGAGCTATCGTCAAGGCATTAAAAATATTCGGGAGTTTCCCTGGCGGGAACTCAATGTCGACCACCGGTCCAATGACTTGCACGATTTTTCCGTTTTCCGTACTCACAATAGGCTCCTTATTTTGGGGTTACCCAACACATCTCGTATCTCGTTGCTCGTGAATCGTATCTCTCACCTAAGAAATCGAAAGAGAACAGATATTACAAAAGGCTCTTTTCACGAAATACGAGCAACGAGTGACAATTCACGTTTTTTATTTGATAGCCTCAGCGCCTCCAACAATATCCATCAGTTCTTTAGTAATCGCTGCCTGCCGAGTTTTGTTATAAAATAAGGTCACTTTCTTAATCAGCTCGCCAGCATTGCGCGTGGCTCCGTCCATAGCCGTCATCCGTGCAGCCTGTTCCGCAGCGGCTGATTCTAACAACGCACGATACGTTTGAATCTCAAAATGTTTAGGTAACAAGGTCTCCAATAATTCACCCTCATCTGGTTCATAGAGGTAGCCGCCCACCGCGGATTGATTGTCATCTCCTCGAGCTTCATCAAGTGATTCAATTGGTAAAAATTTCTCGACAATCACTTCTTGCTGCATGGCGGATTTAAATTCATTGTAGACAACATAAAGATGATCAAACGTACTGGCATGATATTGAGACACGACATTTTGCCCAATGTCCAATGCATGCTCAAAACTCAGGTGGTCAAACACGCCACCCCATTCTTGCCGAATGGGCCAATCACGTCGCTTAAAAAAATCAATGGACTTCCTGCCGATAAGGCTTACCGACACTTTTTTCCCTAGTCGACGTTGTTCTTCCAAAAATTCGACCGCCCGACGAAGAATATTCGTGTTAAAGGCACCGCACAGGCCACGGTCACTGGTTACGACCAGCAACTCAAGGGTATGGCCATCACGCCGGCTTAAGAGAGGATGAGAGTCCCTATTCACGCGTTGGCTTAAATTACTCATCACTTCCCGTAATTGATGGGCATAGGGTCGAGACGTAAGAATACGTTCTTGCGCACGCTTTAATTTTGCAGCCGCCACCATTTTCATGGCTTTGGTAATTTTTTGTGTATTTTTAACGGAAGCAATTTTCCGTCGAAGACTTTGAAGACTAGGCATTCTTCCTTCTTGAGTTGCTCGTTGTTCGTCGCTCGTTGCTAGTGTAAAGAATTTTCTGCATTTTCTCTAACGCTTCACATTGGCCCACTAGCCGGGAATAACCATTCTGGTTCTTTCTCAAACGAGATACAAAATACGAGCGACGAGATACGTTTGTTTCTTCTAGGTTTTGTCGTACCCTTTGGATTTCTTAAATTCAGTGATGATTTGTTTTAGCTGTCCACCGAATTCGTCATCGATCTTCTTTTTTGTTTTGACCTCATCCCGAGTGGCGGCATGCTTATCTTTTATATATGCGATCAGTTCTTGCTCGAATTCTCTAATTTTGTCTACTGGCACATTGTCAATAAAACCGTTGACCCCGGCAAAGATGGAGATCACTTGATCCGAGACAGGCATCGGCTTGTATTGCTCTTGTTTCAGCAATTCCACCATACGAACACCGCGCGCCAACTGTGCTTGTGTGGCTTTATCTAAATCACTCCCAAACTGAGCGAACGCTGCCATTTCCCGATATTGCGCCAAGTCGAGCCTCAACGTACCGGCGACTTGTTTCATCGTTTTAATTTGAGCGGACCCCCCGACACGTGAGACTGAGAGCCCGACATTAATCGCTGGTCGTATGCCGGAATAGAATAAATCAGCAGCAAGAAATATCTGTCCATCAGTAATGGAAATCACATTGGTGGGGATATAAGCAGAAACATCACCGGCCTGTGTTTCAATGATTGGCAAGGCCGTCAAACTCCCCGAACCTTTTTCTTCACTCATTTTTGCCGCACGCTCTAATAACCGAGAATGCAAGAAAAACACATCACCTGGATAGGCTTCACGGCCTGGAGGCCGCCGAAGTAGCAGGGAAAGCTGACGATAGGCCGTGGCATGTTTGGACAGATCATCATAGACAATGAGTGCATGTTTCCCATTGTCACGGAAATATTCTGCCATGGTGACACCGGCATACGGTGCAAAAAACTGTAATGAAGCCGAATCACTGGCGGTAGCGGAAATGACCGTCGTGTAGTCCATCGCCCCATGATCTTCTAAGGTCTTCACTACGCGGGCAACAGTCGAACGTTTTTGTCCCACGGCAACGTAGAAACAATAGACGTCCAACCCCTTTTGGTTAATAATCGTGTCCACAGCAATGGCGGTTTTCCCTGTTTGGCGATCTCCGATAATCAACTCTCGTTGGCCACGACCAATTGGAATCATGGCGTCAATAGCTTTTAAGCCAGTCTGCAACGGTTCGCCAACCGATTGCCGATCCACGACTCCGGGGGCTTTGATTTCAATCAGCCTCGATTCAGAGGAATTGATCGGGCCTTTTCCATCAATGGGCATCCCAATCGCGTCAACGACTCGACCGACTAAGGCATTACCCACGGGAACCTCGGCGATCCGACCTGTGCGTTTAACAGGGTCCCCCTCACGAATGCCCACATCTTCTCCGAGCAACACCGCACCAACGCTATCTTCTTCTAGATTAAGGGCGACTCCATATAACCCGCCGGGAAACTCAAGCAACTCGCCAGACATGGCTCCGTCTAGACCATAGACTTTGGCGATATTGTCACCAACTTGGATGACGTAGCCCATTTCCTGCACGTCGACCCGCTGGTCAAACCCTTTGATTTTTTCTTGAATAATAGAACTAATCTCTTCTGCCTTAATCTGCATAATTTACCCCTTTGCCAGTCGGGTCCTCATATTGGCTAATTTTCCTCGTACGGTGTTATCAAACACATGACTTCCAATGCGAATTTGGAGGCCAGCAATTAAATTTGGATCCGTTTCAAATTTCACTTTGACGGACCGATTGAGCTTATTGGTCAATTCAGATTGCAACTGCTGTTGCTCGGTAGGAGACAAGTCTTTCGCTGATGAAATCCATACGTGCTGCAATCCCTTTTTTTCATCGGCTAGATCACTAAAGGCCTCAGCAATCTCAGGGAGAAGACTACCTCGGTTTTTTCTCAAGAGTTGTTCGCAAAATTGTTTCAGGACTGATGGGGCACCGGTCCGATCACTCATTTCGTTGAGGAGTGCTTTCTTTTCCTCGAAGGTAAAGACCGGAGAAGCGAGTGCATGTTTGAATGATTGAGACGCATTGAGCGATTGGGAAAATACACTCAAGCTATCACTCACAATAGGAATGCTCTGATCATCGAGCATGTTGAAAAGCGCTGTCGCATACCGACGCGCAACTGAACTTTTGTTCACCGTCTAATGAAACCTCGCGTATTCTCTTCGTGGGTTATAACGAAATCAAATCGTTATTTGAATAGGTGCTTATTGGGACACGGTCCGGGATACACAAGCAACCTGTATTTAGCGTAGTTTCTTCGTGCCATGACGTTGAGACCACACCTTCAGGTTGATAGAGTTGCCCCAAGTGGACACAATCGTTCTTGGCGCTAAGAGCGATGCATAGGCATCTTACTGTTGGCGTCTCTCATCCCCTTCCGTCCCATTCAATGACAGATGCCGGTGTGGCACAGCGCGATTACACACAACACGTGTCAGAAGTGTAAGGGAACGGCTGTTATGGAGGAGATCACAAACGCTCGAAAATTAGCATGGAGGAGTGAGGCTGTCAACTAAATAGCGAATTTAACGACGGAAATTGATGAGGACAGATTATGAAGATTGAAGAGTCGAAGCAGACTTATGGATTTGAATCTTTTCCAGAGCTTGGTCTCGTTGAATAATTCCACCTCCTAATACTTCCCCTGACCCATCATAAAAAACCACGGATTGCCCAGGACTGAGCGAGCGTTGAGGAGCCGTAAAGTTCAATAAAATGGTATCGTCTTGTTCCCAAGATGCCGTTGCATGTACTGCGGGAGAAGCATAGCGACATTTCGCGAGAACTTGTGTTCCTTTAGAGAAAATATCTCTCTTAAAGAGGTTCAATTCAGATACCCGGCATTCATAGGTATTGAGGTCTTCAGCGGATCCCAACACGACTGTATTATTCTCAGGAATGACATGATGCACGTATAATCGTTCACCAGTAGCGATCCCCAACCCCTTACGTTGTCCTGATGTGTAGAATGCAATTCCTTCATGTTGTCCGAGAGAACTACCCTGCATATCGACAAACGTGCCAGGCTTCAGTGATTCTGGGGCATTAACCTTAAGGAAATCCCTGTAATTTCCTTGAGTCACAAAGCAAATTTCTTGACTCTCTTTTAATTCATCTGTTGGGAGACCCATTTGATCGGCACGATCCCATACCTCAGACTTTTGAAGAGAACCTAACGGAAACAGAATGTGAGGAAGCCATTCCGAAGAAATACGATACAAGAAATAGGATTGGTCTTTTTTCCTATCCTCGGCCATTGCTAATTGAAAATTATGGCCTGGTTTTTCTGTAATTTTGGCGTAATGACCAGTGGCCACAAAATCAGCACCCATTTTCTTTGCGTGTTGATACAGAGAGCCGAACTTGACGCGTTCGTTGCATCGGACACATGGGTTGGGTGTGGTTCCGCTTAGATAGGCTTGTGTGAAGTCATCAATAACCCCTTTTTTAAAAATTTCACGAGTGTCGATGACCTCATGGGGTATATCAAGTAATTTTGCGACATGTTTCGCAATGCCAACCTTGCAACAGCCTCGTTCTTCCCATCGCTTTGAGGTCCGCGTTTCTTCTGTTTCTTCTTCCCAAACCTGAAGGGTTACGCCTCGGACATCGTAGCCTTGTTCAACAAGGATAGCAGCTGCTACAGAGCTATCCACCCCTCCACTCATTCCAAGAACAACTGTAGGTCGTATAGACACGTGATGGTTAAAAAAGAAGGCTTAATGAGAATTAAGAATGAGCGTCGTGAGCAACTTGTAGATTTTTTGATTCTTGACTACCATTTTCTGAATGTTCTGCCTCAACATCAAACACTTGTGCCGGCGCGGCCCCCATATCGCACATACCATGGAAATAAACACCTTCTTCCATGGAAAATCCTGGGCTATGGACATCACCAATAAGAACTGCCGGTTTTAGCAACTGCACTTTATTGGAGGCGGTAATGTTCCCCTCAACTCGTCCGCCGCTCACAATGGTCCCTCCATTAATGGTCCCTTTAATCACGGCATGTTCACCAATAATCAGAGTATCATCTGTCGTGATTTCTCCTTCAAAGTGCCCATCGACACGAACGGTGCCTTCAAATTGCGCTTTACCTTTGAAGTCTACACCTTTCCCAAGAAACGTGTAATGGTCATCTTCAAATATTGTTTCCTTTTTCTGCTTAACCTTCTCGCCCCACATGGCTATCCCTCCTCTAGACGCTTGCTAACAGGGCTACTCTCTTCAGATCGACGAACGCTCAATTAGTATCATCGGCAAAGTTTTACGATACTTTGAGGGTTTCTTCTGCTTTTGCAACAAAGGAGGAATCTTTTGATTTTGTCTCTCCTGCCTTGGGCATGACGCATGTGCCGTTAAACAGCACCCCTTCGTCCATGGAAATAGATGGCGTTTTCACCGAACCTTCAAAGACGGCAGGCGACATCAATTTCACTCGTTCTTTGGCCACAATATCCCCAGTAATGCGTCCCTGACAAGCGATAGTTCCAGCTTCTATTTTTGCTGAAATTATGGCTTTTTCACCAACAATGAGAATGCCATCTGTAAATATTTCTCCTTCAAGGCGCCCATCTACTCGAACCGACCCTTTGTACCGAATCGTACCTTTAAAGGTTACACCTTCACCCACAAAGGCTATCACGTCACCTACAGCTTTATCTAAGTCAAAAGGTTTGGCATTTCCCATTGATGTGGCCCCCTCCGTAAAGCCTGAAGATTGATCATTTTCAGAATTATTACTTCTCCCAAACATAACTAAACCCCCTTACTTTTTGGATATAAGGTCATTGAGACCAGCCATCCAGTTTTTCCATGCTGAGGGTCATCAGCATAAGGTGTATTCATTTCACTTTACGCTGGACAATCCATTACAGAAACATTCATTTTAATTTCCTCATACAGAAACGATTCAGCAATTCTTATTCCAAAATAGATCCAACAATTCTCTCTAGTTCCTCCTCTGAAAAAAAGTGAATAATGAGCTTGCCACCTTTCCCACTTTTGGCAATTTTGACTTTTGAGCCAAGACGGCGTCTGACTTGTTCTTCAACATGAAAAAATTTATTAGGCTTCCTTATGGTTTTTTCAGAAAAATCTTTATTTTTTTCTTTCGAAACAATGCTTTCTGTCGCACGTACCGACAAATTTTCTCGAATAACCTGCCTGGCAATTGCGAGCTGTATATCGCTGCTTTTGAGACCTAATAGTACTTTGGCGTGACCCAGAGATACTTGATCACGTTCTATGAAGTCTTGGATTTCTCTCGGGAGCGTCAGCAACCGCATGATATTTGCTACAGTAGAACGGTCTTTCCCCACGGCCATCGCAACTTGCTCTTGAATGAACCCGAAATCCTCGATCAATTGGGAATACGCTCGCGCCTCTTCCATAAAATTAAGGTTTTGTCGCTGGACATTTTCTACTAGAGCAAGCGCTAAAGACTTTTCATCGCTTGAAAGTCGAACTAAGGCAGGAATCGCTGCAAGACCGGCAATTTTGGCCGCCCTTAATCTTCGCTCTCCCGCAATTAGTTCGAATGCCCCATCACCCGTTCTTCTAACAATGACCGGCTGAAGAACACCATGCTCCTTCACCGATGCGGCTAACTCAGTTAATTCAGCTTCATTGAATATTTTTCTTGGCTGGTAGCGATTGGGGATAATCTGTTCAACGGATAGATATTTAACTTCTTCACCCACGCTCCAATTAACCGTCTTTTTTTCAGGCAGTAGCGCTTGAAGACCTTTTCCGAGTGCTTTCTTTTCCATCAGGCAATGATCTCCTTGGCCAGATCTACATAGGCCCGAGAGCCGGACGAAGCGGCATTGTACAGAATAACAGGCTTCCCATAGCTTGGGGATTCCGCTAGGGCCACATTCCTTGGAATCACTGTTTTATACACTTTTCCTGAAAAATATTCTCTGATTTCTTTTTCTACTTGGCGGGATAGATTAATACGTGAATCATGCATCGTCAATACAATCCCCTCTAATTCTAATTGAGGATTTATCGACTCTTTGATGCGATCGACATTTCCAAGTAACCTACCCAGACCTTCCATTGCGTAATATTCGCATTGCACAGGAATTAAGACTGACGTGGCAGCAACTAAGGCATTAATCGTCAAGAGTCCTAAGGCTGGCGGACAATCCAGAATTATCCACTTATAGTCTTTTTTGACCTTCCCTATTATGGATTTTAAGACTTCCTCCCTTCCTGAAACATGAGAAAGTTCTACCTCTGCTCCAACAAGGTCGGAGCTGGAAGGAATAATGTCCAGGCCGGGAACTTCTGTTTTAAGAACTGACCCTTCAATGAAGTCTTGAGCCATCAAACAATCGTAAATAGTGGAATTTGGAGATTGAATGCCCATTCCACTCGTTGCATTCGCTTGAGGATCTAAGTCCACAAATAGGACTGAATGTTGTTCGTGGGCTATTGATGCACAGACATTAATCGCTGTGGTTGTTTTTCCGACTCCCCCCTTTTGATTGGCTACAGCGATAATTTTCTTCAATTATTTGCTCCAAGAGCACAGGGCAAGAAAAAGTTCCACGTGGAACACTTGTCCACCTTATGATGACATGGAACAATAGGAGGATGCCTTTGGGCCAAAAGTCTAATGTCAGCACGCATGCGATACTCCCTCCGCGTGGACAAGGCCACTTGTAATCAAAGCTTCAATTTCAAAGAGAGTTTCCATGTAGTAGACATGTCAATTACTCTCAGGTCCCCAAAAACCTTGGCCGAGGACACCTTTGATCAAATCGTCATATTCAGAGAGGGCTTCAACGTAGGATACATATGATTCACACTTATGGCCCAAAACTATCGCGCTCACTTGGACGCCTATAATTGAAACAGCACCATGGAATGAGATGTCATAGAATAAAGTCAGCAAGTAGCCATTTTTTATAGGAAACTTCGCGTCCTAGCATACATTTTTAAATCTACTTTTGTCTGGAAGATTTGGCAAAAATACACTATTAGTCAAAACTCAGAAATTCTAATCGAGCTTGAGTGGTTAAAACAGCGGAATGACTCATATCAAAAGTTACTTCAAACGAGATTTGGCTGGCTTTAACACGGACAAGACCCGTTCTCCGTATCCATATGGCAATTCGTACGTTATTTCGTGGTCGAGGGCCATTCCATAATATGAATCTGATTTACCAATAGAACGTGCCCTGTATATACACACACAACTTTCCTTATGCAAGACAGAAAGAACAGATGGAAAAATATCTTCAGGCTTTATAGCCTTTGATACCACGTAATCATAAGAACAGCCTAAAGATTTGGTTTTTACGAAGTCTTGAATCGTTTGTTGTTTTACATATACTTCATCAAGAGAAAGCTTTCCGATTGTATGGTGAAGAAAAGCCGTCTTTTTTATTTTTGGCTCAATGAGAGTGAGAGTTATATCAGGAAATGCCAGTTTTAATGGTAGTCCTGGGAAGCCTCCACCAGTCCCGATATCTATAATTGACCGCTTTTTTCCTAAATCAAGCGCCAGCGACCCCGCTAAAGAGTCCACAAAGAGGTTTACGATGATATCTGACTTACTTTTTAAGCTTGTCAGATTTATTTTGGCATTCCAACGATGCAATTCAGCAAAATAGACAATGAATTTCTCAACCGCGTCGCGCGACAACTTGACACCAATCTGTGCTGAGCCATCAATGAGTAAGTCTTCTATGTTTTTCAATCAAGGTGCCCTTGATCGCGATAATTGTGAGTCATGAATGTGAATCATGTGCATTCTTAGGTTGACGTGCTCTCTGAATATGAATATTTAATCATAGGCGATCAAGTGTTCCACGTGGAACATTTGTCCACCTTATGATGACATGGAACAATAGGAGGATGCCTTTGGGCCAAAAGTCTAATGTCAGCACGCATGCGATACTCCCTCCGCGTGGACAAGGCCACTTGTAATCAAAGCTTCAAATTCAAAGAGAGTTTCCATGTAGTAGACATGTCAATTACTCTCAGGTCCCCAAAAACCTTGGCCGAGGACACCTTTGATCAAATCGTCACATTCAGAGAGGACTTCAACGTAATGGATACATATGACTCACACTTATGGCCCAAAACTATCGCGCTCACTTGGGTGCCTATAATTGATACAGCAGAAGGAATGGGACGTCATGACAATGATGCCTGTGTGTCGGCTTTTTTCATACGAACTATCGCGTCCAAGCAAACCGCTGAAATTGATTTCTATTCTTTTTTGTCTAACTAAGACGTCACACATTCTTTCTGACGCTTATTTCGATCCAAGGCTACGAGTAGGAGTGATATGGCTGCTGGGGTGATTCCTGATATGCGTGAAGCCTGACCAATAGAAGAGGGTTTGACACGATTTAGCTTTTCTAGAACTTCATTTGAAAATCCTGTTACAGAATTATAGTTAAAATCTACAGGAATTCTGCGATCTTCCAGTTTCTTAAATTTCGCAACTTGCTGCTCTTGACGAAGTATATAACCCTCATATTTCACCGCTACTTCTAGCGCTTCCATAAAGTCTTCATCTCTATCATCTTGTCCTACGGAAAGGCTAAGCAACTGTTTGTAAGAGACATTTGGCCTTTTAAGAAGTTGCGCTAAAGTTAGATTATTCGTGCCGAGGTCAACTCCTAGTGATTCTATATCCTGAAACCCATTTTTTCGTGTTGGGGTGGTGTCTTGTAATCGCGCAATTTCCTCCTGGATTCGCTCACGCTTTTGATGAAATTTTTGGTAGACATTGTCATCAATAAGACCAAGTCGATGGCCAATATCCATCAGACGCATATCTGCATTATCTTGCCGTAAAATCAGGCGATGTTCTGCTCGAGAGGTGAACATTCGATAGGGTTCTCTCGTATCTTTTGTGATCAAATCATCAATGAGAACGCCTATATAGGCCTGCGACCGGTCCAAAATGAGCGGCGGTTCGTTTTTAATACGAAGCGCAGCATTAATGCCAGCAATGATCCCTTGCGCCGCTGCCTCCTCATAGCCGGAGGTCCCGTTTATCTGCCCTGCGTGATACAAACCCTCAACAAGCTTGGTTTCCAACGTTTCATGAAGTTGACATGGAGGAAAATAATCATATTCCACGGCATAGCCAGGCTTTAAAAATTTCGCATGCTCGAGGCCAGCAATGGTTTTAACCATGGCCTGCTGCACATCAATGGGGAGACTCGTCGAAATCCCATTTGGGTAATAGGATTTCGACTCTAGTTCTTCCGGTTCCAAGAAAATCTGGTGCTGTGTTCTATCAGCAAATCTGACGACTTTATCCTCAATAGAAGGGCAATAACGTGGTCCAGTTGCATCAATAACACCGGAGTACATAGGGGATCTATCAAGGTTTTCCCGAATGATGTGATGGGTTTCTTCATTCGTGTACGTGATATGACAGGGTATTTGTGGGTTGGAGATTGTCGTAGTTCTATAGGAAAAAGGCCTCGGTGGAGAATCGCCAGGCTGGACAATCATCTTCTCAAAGCAAATGCTATCCCGGTCAAGCCGCGGGGGCGTTCCTGTTTTTAGACGACCGATTTCAAATCCAAGGTCCCTCATACAGTCCGAAAGATGTTCTGCAGAAAATTCTCCAGCTCGACCACCAGGAAGATGATTCAGTCCAATATGCATCAGCCCTTTAAGAAACGTGCCAGAAGTTAAGATGACGGCATGCGCCGCTAATTCTGTTTGATCATGAAGCAAAACTCCAGCAACATGCCCATTTCGCGTGATAATTCGGTCCACAGTGCTGGAAATAATCTGTAAACCTTGCTGTCGGCGCAAAGTTTGCTGCATCGTTTGGGCATATAACCGCTTATCACATTGCACACGAAGTGCACGCACGGCTGGTCCTTTTTTTGTGTTAAGCATTCGAAACTGTATTCCCGCTGAATCGGTATTAATACCTATTTCTCCGCCAAGCGCATCAATTTCCCTTACGAGATGACCCTTAGCTATTCCACCCATGGCTGGGTTGCACGGCATCTGTGCAATCTTTGTCTCATCAATAGTCACCATCGCAACCTGACATCCCATGCGAGCCGCTGCCAGTGCAGCTTCACAGCCGGCATGCCCTCCACCCACGACAACAACATCAAATTTCATAGACATCACATATGCCTTTTATTGAAGCGCAATTACTTGCCTATACAAAATTCCGCGAAAACGCGATCAAGAATATCTTCTGTACTTACAGATCCAGTAATTTCACCCAAGAAGTTTAATGATGCACGCAAATCAACAGCTACACAATCACTGGATAATTCTTGTTCAATGGCTTTTATCGAATGAACCATTGCGTCATGTGCAGAGGTCAACGCTTGTTTATGACGAAGCCGAGTAATCATAACAGAATCCCTCGCCTCTAAGCGCCCACTTAGGAGAACGCGACCAACTTCGGAGCGTAACTGTTCTAGCCCAGCTCGTGTTTTTGCTGAAATAGAGACAACCTTCGTAGTTTGTTCTTCATGAGGCTCAGGCAAATTTTCTCCAAGAACACGATGAATATTATCTACTTTTACTTTGCCTGGTAAATCGGTTTTGTTCAAGACGAGCACTCGTTTTTTCCGTGCACTGCTCCTCATGAGCATGTAATCTTCCTCTGAAAGTTCCTGAGAACCATCAATCACGAGTAATATGAGTTCTGCTTGATTGAGTGCCTCCGTGGAACGTCTGATACCCTCTTCTTCCAACTCGTCACCAGCCTCTCGTATTCCAGCAGTATCCAGCAAACGAATCAAGATCCCATTGATACTCATCGCTTCTTCTAAGACATCACGAGTGGTTCCAGGAATAGATGACACGATAGCCCTATTCGTTTCCAAGAGCGCATTTAATAAACTCGACTTCCCGGCATTCGGTCTCCCTATTATGGCCGCAACCACCCCCTCACGAATGATTCGGCCTTCATCAGCTGTTTTAAGTAAACTCGACATATCTTCCTCAAGGGATTGAAGAATCTGTTTGAGCTCCTCTTGCTCGAGAAACGTGATGTCTTCTTCAACAAAATCCAGTCCGGCTTCAAGGTGAGCCAACACCCGAATTAATGCATCCCTCATCCGTTCTACTTTTGCCGCGAGTGCTCCTTGTAGTTGTTCTTGGGCCACCTGAAGACTTGTCGTCGTGGTAGCTCGTATAGTATCGAGCACTGCCTCCGCTTGAGTTAAATCTAAGCGACCGTGAAGAAACGCTCGTCTCGTAAATTCTCCTGGTTCTGCCAGCCTTGCTCCATGTCGGATGAGCGTTTCACACACAGTTGTGAGAATAAGGCTCCCTCCATGACAGTGAATCTCCAAAACTTCTTCCCCTGTATATGAATGAGGGGCCCGCATTAATACCACTAACGCCTCATCGACTTTTATCGTTGCAACATCGTAAGAAGATTGTTCTCTGTCTTGAGGTGATACGTTTACATCAGCCAAATACAACTGATGACTCCTCATGTTTTCCAAAGAACTTCCACTTCGAAGGGAAATAATCTTGGAGGTCAAGGTGAGTGCATCAGGACCACTGACACGGACAATTCCAATACCCCCTTCTCCGATGGGCGTGGCAATGGCGCAAATCGTATCACCTAGCTGTGTACTCACTTCCGGCCTTTGCGTTTAGACTTGCCCTTTTCATTCTGTTTAGGTGGGTCTTGCTCGTTCTTTTTCTTCCTGTCTTCGTTTGGATTAGATACTGTTGTTTCGGTACTTGGCTGTGAAGTTGAAAAGGTAGGTTTCTTGAAGATATATCTGTCGGTAATAAACTGTTGTAGAATCGTTAAGACATTATTCGTCACCCAATACAAGACAAGTCCCGCAGGAAAGGTTAAGAACAGGAACGTCAGAAGCACGGGTAAGAACAACATCATTTTAGCCTGTGTCGGGTCCATAGTGGTCGGCATGATTTTCTGCTGTAACACCATCGAGCCACCCATCAATATGGGCAGCAAATAATAAGGATCTGGGACAGATAAATCGGTAATCCATAGCATGAATGGAGCTTGCCGAAGATCAATAGTCATATACAAAATATTAAATAACGATATGAACGCCGGCATTTGCAAGAACATCGGCAGACAGCCACCGACAGGATTGACCTTGTGGTCCTTGTAGAGTTTCATTAATTCTTTGTTGAGACGCTCACGATCGTCTTTATACTTGTTTTGGATCTCCAACACTTTGGGTTGAATCTTCTGCATCCCCTGCATGGATTTATAACTCTTATACTGAAGCGGGACGAACAGCAGTTTGATACACACCGTCAGGAGAATGATGGCAATGCCATAATTATGGGTATAGTCATAGAAGTATCGAAGGACAAGGAACAGAGGTTTGGCCACGGCTTTGACCACACTCCAACTGTCATAAATGAACCAGCCAAAATCAATAGTGTCTTCTAGGCCTAGATTAAAATCCTTGAGAATGTCGAATTGTTTCGGGCCGGCATAGAGTCGAAAGGCGTGACTTTGTTGTCCTTTTGAGCCAGAGAACCGCACTCCGGCCGTCATGACGTTTTCCAACTCTTCTAGAACATAAAGTCCCTCCGCTTCCTCAGGGATGACCGCACTCATGAAATACTTGTCTTGCAAAGCCGCCCAACGTATGTCTCCTGTTCTCTCAAGATGAGGTTTAGTATCCTCCTTGTCTTCTTCTAGTTTAGGGAGTTCTTTTTCTAGCTTCTTGCCAATCATCCACGCAGGTCCGAGCGACCCGATAAAACCTTGTCCCCATTCCACAATGCCGAAATTCGTTCCGAGTAACACCTCAAGGTCTTCGCCAAATCCCTCACTTTTGATCACCACATCCACGACATAGGAATCATGATGAAAAGTGAATTCTTTCTGAATCCAGAGACCACGATCTTTGGATTGAAAGGTCATCGTCATATGGCCGACTGGATGGCTTTCGTCGAGGATGGAGAAGTCGCGATGAACCTCGTACAGACCTTCTTGAAAGAATTTGGTTAACTCCGCATCGGAGGTTGCCAGAGATAAAGGTCTTGCAAATTGACCTTCAGAATACACAAGCTCAACTGGTGCCGGCTCTTCAGACTGGGTTAAATATCGCTGTAGTTGCCAACTTTGTATCTTGGCTCCACGATTGGAAAGCTCTGCTCGATAGAGCGGAGTTTCAATCGTTTCGATTTGTTCTTGTTCCACTGTCGTTCCGGTCTGAGGGACATCCGAAGAAGGTATGGCCGCGGAGGATTCATCACTTTTGCTTGAGGACGCTCGTGTGTCGTCATCTGTTGTTTCTTTACCTTCTTCTATTTCTTCAATCGAAGAGGCTTCTTCCGTCTGGTCAATGATGGCCGGATCATGAATGGGAGCAAAGCCATACTTCTTCATGACGATATCCCAGCCAATGATTATGCCCAGACACAACACGATAAAAAGAACGACGCGTTTTTCCATTAACCCAAAAGCTTTCTAGACGGTTTTTGTTTGTCTCGAATTAGAAGTTAAAGCTGCTGTGAGCGTTCAAATTTAACAACGTGTAGAACCCAGAAGCCTGGGATTAGACTAGGGTACCGGATCAGTCCCACCTGAATGGAATGGCTGACATTTGAGAAGCCGTAGAATCGTCAAGCCCATTCCTTTCAAGAATCCGTAACGGCGGATGGCTTCGTAACCGTAATGAGAACATGACGGTTCAAACCGACAGTTCGGTCCCAGGAAAGGTGAAATCCACTGATGATAGACTGAGATTATCCAGAGAAAGACTCGGGACAAGACTGATGAGGAGTGGGACGAAGAATCCCAATCCTGTGAAGGGCTACTTTCCAATTTTCTTGAACAATCTGAAATTTCTGTTCCAATACAGTGGGTTTAGGGAAGATGATAATATCGTACCCCTTTACCAATTCTTCCTGTATGGCCCGCACCATTTCTCGAAAAATTCGCTTGGCTCGATTTCGAACAACAGCCTTTCCAAATCTTCGGCCAACGACAATCCCCACACGCGAATTGGTGTGATGGTTTTCGCAATACATAAGGTTAAACAATGGATGCTGGACACGCTTGCCTAAACGTTTAACCTGATCATAGTCCTGTTTTTTTTTCAAAAAAATACCAGAATCAGATGAACGACTATTACTCATCCGAGACAGTCAGACGATACCGTCCTTTCTTTCTCCTTCTTGCAAGCACTTTTCTTCCATTTTTCGTACTCATACGTTTTCGAAAACCGTGGTCTCGTTTTCGCTTCAGATTTGATGGCTGTCGGTAGGTCATTGACACGATTAAGTCTCCTTCGCGATTTCATTGTTGCAAACCCAAAATTATGGGGTTTTATCTTGGATATGTCAATGAGCCTAATCTTTGAATCGTAAACCTAATGATTGTTAATTCCACAATTCTTTAGAGCAGTTCGTTCATTGACTCGGATCTGGGGCAAAGATATAGTCATTTCATTAAAAATCACTTGCAATTTCATTATTTACAGATCTGAAGAGTCTCTGGTTGTGAAGATTCGAGGCATAAAAGGTATAAAAGATATTCTTCCAGATCAGATGCCACGGTGGACTATTGTTGAGTCATCTGCACATAAACTCGCTCAATGCTATGGATATTCGGAAATTCGTATTCCAACGTTCGAACAAACTCAATTGTACTCGAGAAGTATTGGTGAATCTACTGACGTCGTTGAAAAGGAAATGTATACCTTCCAGGATCGAGATGGAACCTCTTTATCCCTTCGGCCCGAAGGAACTGCTGGCGTGGTGAGAGCTTACCTCGAACATAATCTCTCGACACAGTTTTCTATGAGAAAGCTCTACTACATTGGTCCGATGTATCGTCATGAACGTCCACAAGCAGGGAGATATCGACAATTTCATCAATTTGGCGTTGAAGTGTTTGGTACTGAAGATCCCTATATGGATGTCGAGGTTATTTCTTTGCTTTGGCAATACTTCACAGATTTACGATTGCCAGAGCTCACACTGTATATAAATTCCATCGGGTCACCTGATGACCGCCAACATTACATTTCCCAACTACAAGCCTACGTCCAACCACAAATTCAACAATTCTGCGAGAACTGTCAACGGCGGCTCCACACCAATCCTTTACGTATTCTTGATTGTAAAGTGCCGAAGTGTATTTCACTCACAGAGAAGGCTCCTAAGCTTTTAGAAACTCTCTCTCCGACATCACTAGAGCATTTTAACCATGTGCAAAAAGGGCTTTCGCTTCTGGAAATTCCTTATACCATCCACCACAGACTCGTACGAGGGTTAGATTATTATTCACAAACCACATTCGAAATTACCTCGTCTAACCTTGGGGCCCAGAATACCATTGGCGCCGGTGGCCGATATGATGGACTTGTAAAAAATCTTGGAGGTACTCCAACCCCTGCCGTGGGCTTTGCCGTCGGCCTTGAACGAGTCAATTTACTCGTTCCTCCTTCTGTCCTTTCACAGACCCCTCCTTTAGTTGTTGTGGCAGGCTTTGGGGATGACGGACGGCCAACAGGTCTCAAGCTTCTCGCCAGCATTCGTCGAGCGGGAGTGACTGCTGACGCTGATTATCGAGCTAATTCCTTAAAATCCCACCTCCGATCCGCGGACAAACTCGGAGCACTTGCCACTATTATCATAGGAGACGAAGAAGCAAAAAAAGGGAGTGTCATCATACGAAATATGCAGAATAAGATGCAGGTGGAAATGCCAATTTCCATGGTGCCAGAAAAACTCAAATCATGGATTTATCATAACACCAATATTTTCTGAATTTCTTGACTTTTTTTACGAATAGATGTTATATTTTTCTCTTATTTTTCAATAAGAAGCGACTTATTTGAGTTTTCCCTTCCGCTGTTCTTGAACATCGCGTTTTTGGGTGTGTTATCAATCTTTTTTCCCTGTAGGTTTTATGGTTTGTTAATGCATCCATGTCTCTTAAACTCATTGTCTTAATCCGCAAGGATCCAACGGTCACCCACCAGCCAGTTGAGGGCTTACGAATTGCTCTCGGACTGTCAACAGGTCCTAATAATTTAACGATTGTCTTACTCGGTAAAGCTTGTATGCTTATCGCCGAAGAATTAAGCACTTCAATTAAAGATGTGGACACACTTGAAAAATACACTCCCTCTATTCAGGATCTTCATCTCCCGATCGTCGTACCAGAAGAAAGCCAACACCCCCTAGAGTTGGATCCAGACTTTTCCATTCAGCAGAAGTCAGCAAGCAATATCAAGACTCTCATACAAGATGCAGACCGAGTCCTTGTTTTTTAAAAGACTTTTTTTAATTGGAAGCCACCTTAATGCCCCAAACACTCTATATCCTCACTAACACTGGTCAAAGTGAAAAAGAAGACTTTGTGAACTATATCCACGAAGAGTCAAATAAAGGCGATCTTCACGTATCTGTTGTGTTTGTGGAAGATCAACCAAATCCGCAAGGGATTAATATAGAAAATATGTATATGATTCAACAAGATGAGAGCACTTTACTCAAGGATACCAAATTAAAGCCTATTTCATATCAAGATTTAGTTAGGCTGATTTTTGCCTCTGATAGTGTCTCTGTTATTTAAGAATTACACACATTCTCGTTATGCTCTCTTTCTAAATAATTATCTCAAGAATTAAGAACTAGTCGTGGGAGTAGTAAGCGTAATAAGGGCTGTGAGTATGGGGATAACTAATAATTAAGTTAATTTTATCAGGAAAATCAATTATTTATAAAATAGATCTCAAAAAGTTTCTTGTGGAGGATAATCATATTTCTGGAAGTAATTTGTAGATGAGCTGGTAGTTTGGTATGTAGATGTTGGTGGTAGATAACAACGTGTGTTGTGTGTAATTTATAGGTTCTTTTGGTGGCGAGTAAAATTATTAACAGGTGTTTATAAGTCTGTGAATAAATTAGATTCTTCTTTGGTTGAACATCAAAATACTTGGAATCAAGTTTTGGACTTTCTTCAGTCCCGAGTTGGTGGAGAGGTACTAGAAACTTGGTTTAATCCTCTTCTGTTTGAGGGGATGAATGGGAAAAAAGCAAGGGTTTCAGTGCCTAATAAGTTCTTCGGAGAATGGTTGAGTAGAAATTACTTAGATGTATTAGCTGAGGCGATTCAGTCAGTGGGTTCGCTTGCAGACCCTGTTGAAGTCGATTTCATCGTCAGGGACACCAATGAAGATACACAACCTTTTCGAGCTTCATCCACTGCACCATCTTTACCTTTACGAGATCAAAAAACAGCCCAGACTCGAAATAAGAAATCTCCTCTTCCGAACCCAAAATACACATTTGACAACTTTGTCGTAGGAGCTAGTAACCAATTTGCTCATGCTGCCAGCAGAGCAGTGGCGGAGTCACCTGCTCTGGCTTATAACCCTTTGTTTATCTATGGAGGTGTCGGTCTAGGTAAGACACATCTACTCCATTCGATTGGGAACCATGTAGCAAGGAATGGTGACCTTCGAATTGCATACGTCACTACAGAGCAATTCACGAATGAAGTGATCAATTCTATTCGCTACGACAAGATGATCGAATTACGCCGCCGATATCGAAATGTCGACATGCTTCTCATCGATGATATTCAATTCTTGGCTGGCAAAGAAAGAACTCAAGAAGAATTCTTCCACACGTTTAATTCGCTCTATGAAGCAAGAAAACAGATTGTCCTCTCAAGTGACCGTTTTCCGAAAGAAATGCCCTCGATGGAAGAGCGTCTTCGATCGCGGTTTGAATGGGGCTTGATTGCGGATCTCCAACAACCAGATGTGGAGACTCGTATCGCCATCTTGCGAAAAAAATCTGAAGAAGAGGGCGTAGGTATTTCAGAAGATGTCATTCAACTGCTTGCGGTCAACCTCAAAAGCAATATCCGGGAAATTGAAGGAGCCCTGATTCGTTTGGGGGCATATGCGTCCCTCACTGGGCAAGTGATCACCGTTGAAATGGCCAAGAATGTTCTCCGTGATCTTCTTGGTGGCAAACGTAACGTGATCACCGTCGAGGATATTCAAGAGATCGTCGCAACACGTTTCCATGTCAAAGTGTCAGATTTGAAGTCCAAGCGTCGAACGAAAACTCTTGTTCATCCACGGCAGGTCGCGATGTATCTATGTCGAGAATTAACCGATGCATCATTTCCCGAAATAGGTCGAGACTTTGGGGGAAAAGACCATACGACGATCATTCATGCTTGTAAGCAAATACAAAAATCACAAGAGACTGATTCAGTGTTGAAAACGACTATAGCGAGTCTCAAAGAAGAAATTGGCAAAGGGTAGCCGAGGAGAGTCATGACATGAAGGTCAAAATACAGCGCCAAGATCTTCTCACAGCCCTTCAACGTGTTCAGGGAGTTGTCGAGAAGAGAAATACCATGCCTATCCTGGCCAATATTCTCTTGGAAGCCAAAAAGGATGGTTTGGATATCCTGGCGACCGATTTAGAATTAGCTATGCGAGGCCTCTATAAAGCCACAGTCGAGGAGCCGGGTTCTGTGACGTTTTCAGCCCGTAAGCTTTTTGAAATTTTAAAAGAAATTCGAGAGCCAGAAGTCAAACTAGCCGTTGCTGATAATAGTTGGGTCACGATCAAAGCTGGTCGAAGTGAATTCCGAGTGGTGGGTCTTCCCAGTCAAGATTATCCTAGTCTTCCGGCTATTGAAAGAGACGGACTTATTCCTCTTCCTTCAGCAGGACTTTTAGAATTAATCCGACGAACAATCTTTGCAGTAGGTGACAATGATACTCGGTATGTTCTCAATGGAGTCTTGCTGTCGATCATTAGTGAGAGCACAAAGAAAGCTACTATTCGTTTGGTCGGCACCGATGGTCACCGCCTGGCCATGGCAGAAGAAGAGGTCTCGATTGATCAATCCGCTCTTCCTTCCAAAGAGACCAAGGTTATTATTCCCAAAAAGGCGGCCATCGAAATCCGACGTCTTCTGGAAGAAGATGACAACGAACCCCTTATTGGATTTACCAAGAACATGGTTATCTTCCGCAAAAGCGGACTCGTCCTCACATCACGTGTGATGGAAGGAGCCTATCCCAACTATCAACAAGTGGTCCCCAAAGATGGACCGAAGAAGGTGAAGGTCTCGAGAGAAGAATTGGAAGGAGCGATCCGGCGA
This sequence comes from Nitrospirales bacterium, assembly GCA_965223675.1. Lineage (GTDB taxonomy): Bacteria > Nitrospirota > Nitrospiria > Nitrospirales > UBA8639 > JAGQKC01. The sequence continues at coordinate 3,297,905 of OZ245013.1, forward strand.
GTTTCGCTGCTTTCTAAAGATAAGTCCTATGCAATCAAACTTTCCTTTACAAAAGCTCAGATTCATTTATCATCGAGTAATCCGGACTTGGGAGAAGCGAACGAAGAAATATCAGCGGAACATCAAGGAGACGATTTCTCCACAGGGTTTAATGCGCGGTATTTGCTTGATGTACTGAGTGCGATAGATGGTGAACTCCTGACACTGCAAATGGAAACACCGCTGAGTCCGTGCTTAATCCAGGAGCACGAGAATAAAAAATTCAAGGCCGTGGTCATGCCAGTAAAAGTCTAGTGGGCTTTGAATAATCTGGGGCACAATTCACTAACTACACCACGTCAATAGAAGCTATGGAATCTTCCGAAATACCGGGACCAGGTGACGTACAAGCAGGCGGATCTGGAGCGTCAAAACAGCAGTATGATGCCGACCAAATCCGTGTTTTAGAAGGCCTGGAGGCAGTAAGGAAACGTCCTGCGATGTACATCGGCAGCACGGGGCCAGACGGGTTGCACCACCTTGTGTACGAAGTCGTGGACAATAGTGTCGACGAACATATGGCCGGCTTCGGCAAAGAAATCCATGTGACAATTCAACTAGATGGAAGTGTGGTGGTCGCTGATAACGGACGCGGTATTCCTACAGGGATGCATTCCACGCAGAAAAAATCTGCAGCCGAAGTCGCCCTCACGGTGCTTCATGCCGGCGGTAAATTTGAGCAAGGCGCATACACCGTTTCGGGTGGACTCCACGGGGTGGGGATTTCAGTCGTCAATGCCTTATCTGAATGGCTAGAATTAGAAATTTGGCAAAACGAACAAGTCTTTGAACAGCGTTACCTTCGGGGAATACCTGTAGATCCTCTCGCCACGACGGGGAAAACTAAAAAGCGAGGAACGAAGATTACCTTTATGCCCGATGCGCAGATTTTTGAAACCATCGAATTTAGCTTTGACGTGCTGGCGCGACGGCTCAGGGAATTGGCATTCCTCAATAAAGGTCTCGCGATCCATCTTATCGATCAGCGACAAGGAAAAGAAAAGGAACAAGAGTTTTGTTATGAAGGCGGAATCGTCTCGTTTGTCGAACATCTGAATGAAGCCAAGACACCGCTGCATAAACCCATCGTAATTGAAAACGAGAAACCCGACATGATTCTCGAGGTCGCACTCCAATTCAACGTGGGCTATGCCGAAAATCTCTTCTCGTTTGCGAACAACATCAACACGCGTGAAGGGGGAACGCATCTGATTGGCTTCAAAGCGGCCTTAACGAGGACGATTAACTCCTATGCATCTTCCAATGATCTCCTAAAAAAAGAAGTAGAGTCCCTTTCTGGAGACGACGTCCGCGAAGGGTTGACAGCAGTAATTAGCGTGAAGGTTCGCAATCCTCAGTTCGAAGGACAAACGAAAGCCAAGCTAGGTAATAGCGAAGTCAAAGGTGTCGTGGAGGCGGCGGTCAACGACGCACTCGGAGCGTACTTCGAACAAAACCCGCCGGTGGCCAAAAAGATTATCGGAAAAGCCATCGATGCAGCCAGAGCCAGGGAAGCTGCGAGAAAAGCCAAAGAACTGATTCGCAGAAAAGGGGCCCTGGATGGTGGTTCGCTGCCGGGCAAGCTCGCCGATTGTTCGGAAAAAGATCCGGCCCTGAGCGAATTGTTCATCGTAGAAGGAGACTCGGCAGGAGGTTCAGCAAAGCAAGGCCGGGATCGGAAGTTTCAAGCCATTCTCCCACTCAAAGGGAAAATTTTGAATGTGGAAAAAGCCCGTTTCGACAAGATGCTTTCCAGTGAGGAAATCCGTACCTTGATCATGGCCTTAGGAACTGGGATCGGGCGGAGACGAGAAGAATCGGAAAAGGGTAAGGATGATAAGGAAGTATTTGATATTAGTCGTGCTCGCTACCACAAGATCATTCTGATGACCGATGCTGATGTCGATGGCAGTCACATACGAACGCTTCTCCTCACTTTTTTGTTTCGGCAAATGCATGAGTTGGTTGAACGTGGCTATATCTACATTGCTCAGCCACCGTTGTACAAAGTGAAAAAAGGCAAGGCAGAACAGTACCTGAAAGACGATAATGCTCTCAACGAGTATCTTTCTGCGCTGGCCGTGGAAGAGGTTGAAGTCTTCGTTGAGCGAGACAACGGATTCGTGTCACAGAAAAATCTCCTACCTCTGCTTAAGAATTTGATTTCGTTTGAAGATTTGTTGAACCGTTTTGGAAAACGCCAATATGAAACCGGCATCTTGCGGGCGTTCGTTGATGAACACACATTAAGCCGAGATCTACTGAAAGATCGAGCTCAACTTGAGGCTGTGGTTGCGGAGGTAAAACAGTCGCTCGAAAAAGCCTATCCCCATTCAAGAATCACGCTAGAGATACGGGAGGACGAAGAACATAATACGCATTCGGTGCTTTGCCGGATACCGACAAATGGGATGATTCATACATTAACGCTCACGCATGATTTAATTGGGTCCGCTGATTTTCGAGAATTGCAAAAACTGAGTCCTACCGCCATGGGATTGGGAAAACCTTCGTACAAAATGAAAGTCAAAGAAATCGTGTCGGAATTTGCCACATCGGATCAGCTCGTGGAAGCAATCCTCGCTACCGGCAAAAAAGGGCTGTCGTTGCAACGTTACAAGGGCTTAGGAGAAATGAACCCCGGACAACTGTGGGAAACGACCATGGATCCAGAAACTCGCGCGCTCTTGCAGGTGAAACTCGAAGACATGACGGGGGTCGACGAAATCTTCACCATCCTCATGGGTGACGAAGTTGAACCTCGGCGAAACTTTATTCAGCAACATGCCCTTGAAGTCCGGAATCTCGATGTCTAGAAATTGAGTGAAAAAGTCAAGATGAAAATTGCAAAGTAAAAAAAGTAGCGCCAAATCCTATATTTTCCAATTTAATTTTTTCAATTTGCCTCTTGCATTTGCTAAGTCACCATGCCAACTGAAGAACGTCTGACACAGATCGCTATCGAAGACGAGATGCGCCTGTCGTACCTTGATTACGCGATGAGCGTGATCGTTGGCCGAGCCTTGCCCGACGTGCGAGACGGTCTTAAACCCGTTCACCGCCGAATTCTGTATGGTATGAACGAGATGGGGCTCGCGGCAAACCGACCCTACCGAAAGTCTGCCAAGATCGTCGGGGAAATCATGGGTAATTATCACCCCCATGGCGACTCGGCGATTTACGACACGCTCGTGCGCATGGCGCAGCCTTTTAACATGCGCTACACCTTGGTCGATGGCCAAGGGAATTATGGTTCCGTCGACGGCGATCCACCGGCGGCGATGCGGTACACGGAAGCTCGGCTTACTAAAATCGCCCAGGAAATGCTGGTGGATATCGATAAGGAAACGGTCGATTTCACACCGACTTATGACGAATCCAGTACCGAGCCACTCGTCTTGCCCGCCAGGGTCCCCAGCCTTCTGATTAATGGCGCGGGCGGCATTGCGGTAGGCTATGCCACCAACATTCCGACCCACAATCTAAGCGAGGTGGTAAGCGCGCTGATTGAGTTAATCGATCGCCCTGAAATGGAAATCAACGATCTGATGGAATTGATCCCAGGTCCAGACTTCCCGACTGCTGGGTTCATCTATGGCACCCAAGGAATTAAGGAGGCCTACCATACCGGTCGAGGATTACTGACGGTTAGGGCAAAGGCCGATATTGAAACAGATGAGAAAACGGATCGTTCACGCATTATCGTGACGGAATTACCCTACCAAGTGAATAAGGCGCGGCTACTTGAAAAGATTGCCGAACTGATACATGACAAGCGAATCGAGGGAATCTCTGATCTACGGGATGAGTCCGACCGTGATGGCCTACGAGTGGTTATCGAGCTCAAGAAAAACGAAACGCCTATCGTGCTGCTCAATCAGTTGTACAAGCATACACAAATGCAGACGACCTTTGGCGTCATCATGCTGGCATTGGTTCAGAACCGTCCAGAGGTCTTAAATCTTAAGCAGATTCTTGCGGCTTTTATCGAGCATCGCCGTGAGGTCATTATACGGCGGACCGCGTTTGATCTTCGAAAAGCCGAAGAGCGCGCACATGTGCTAGAAGGACTGACGATTGCTTTATCCAATCTCGATGCCATTATCGCCTTGATCCGTGGCGCGAGTGCACCGGATGTCGCTCGTCAGGGATTAATGGAGCAATTTTCTCTGAGTGAAATTCAGGCTAATGCGATTTTGGATATGCGCTTGCAACGTCTCACGCAATTAGAGCAGGAAAAACTTGCGCAGGAATACCAGGAGATCAAGGCAAAAATTCTCGAGCTTAAAGAGATTCTGGAATCTGACCCACGCGTGCGAGAGATTATCAAGGATGAATTGCTTGAAATCAAAGAGGGCTACACGGATGAACGGCGGACGCGCATCATCCCGGTTGAAGCTGAAATCCAACGCGAAGACCTCATCGTGGAAGAAGAGGTGATTGTCACGGTCTCGCATGCAGGATATATCAAACGGAATCCCGCATCTGAGTACCGCGCGCAAAATCGTGGAGGTAAGGGCAAAATTGGAATGGGTGTGCGCGATGAAGACTTTGTGGAGAAGATATTCAGCGCCTCAACCCATGACCACCTGCTCTTCTTTACCGACGCCGGAAAGGTCTACTGGCTCAAGGTCTACGAACTTCCGGATGTTGGCCGCGCCACGAAGGGGAAAGCCATCGTCAATCTTTTAGCTTTGGCGCAAGACGAAAAAGTTACGGTCACGTTGCCGGTGAAAGAGTTTCGTGATGATCAATATATTGTCATGGCTACGCGTCAGGGGATCATTAAGAAAACAGAGCTCTCAGCCTATTCCAATCCTCGGCAAGGTGGCATTATCGCCTTATCGTTAGATGACGGAGACAAACTGATTGGCGTGGAGCTCACCGATGGGAAACAAGACATTGTGTTGGGAACACGTCTTGGCCTCGTCATTCGTTTTAAAGAACGGGATGTCCGAGCCATGGGGCGAACCGCGCGAGGAGTGAGAGGGATTAACCTTGAAGAGAGTAACCATGTGATTGGGATGACGACATTGTATCCAGACTCTGGCTCCTCCGTGTTAACGGTAACCGAGTTAGGCTACGGCAAACGTACGCAAGCCTCTGAGTATCGAGCGCAAGCTCGTGCGGGCAAAGGTGTGATCAGTGTAAGAATCACAGACAAAAATGGCCCCGCCGTCTCGTTTCACCAAGTGACTGATGCCGATGATATTATGATGATGACCGCAGAAGGCAAGGTCTTACGGATGCGGGTCGAGGATCTTCGAGAAATCGGTCGAAATGCGCAAGGCGTGCGATTGATCGATATGTCTGAAGAAGACCGTGTCGTCGGTGTCGCCAAGCTAAGCGATTCCACAGTCTCAGAGAATGGTGATCCTGACACCAATGGCCAGCCGCCATTAGAATCTGAGTCTGATGGCGCTGGGGACAGCGAGTAACGGCTTCTAGAGTTTTTTGCTTTCCCCTAATACATTTCCTTGACCTCTTTCAACTTCACAGTTCTTCCTACTCACTTTACTTTAAGATAAAAAATGAATATTCAAAGCATTATTGTAAAAAGCAGGAGGTATATCACCGCAAGGTGTTGAGTAAGAACGTTGAAGTCCATGCCATATTTTTAGAAGAGGTTCGATCAAATGAGAGGTAAGCAAAACACAGAAAGATGGGGATGGGGCCTAGTGACTGGAACTGTTATCTGGTTCGGCTTAGGGCTGATCATGATACCGAGCTGGGCACTGGTGGCCGATGAGCCACCGCTAGAAAAACTGTGGAGTGCGGGCGGCGCCATCGGGTATTTAGCCAATTCTCCTGACGGTACGGCATTTGCCCTCAATTTAAATGCCGATGCCAATCTGAATCAACGCGTGTCCATTGGGCCGCTTCTGCAGTTGGGTTTTACGAAGGAATTTTACTGATTTAGATCATGGACGTGGCCATAATGATACCAATGTGATGCCCAGTCTGACCTTCGGGATGCGATTCTGACTGGGTCTCAAACGGAGGACTCTGAGGTCTGGGATGCTGTACGAATCCTTTAAAACCCCTAGAACTCTGAAATAATTGCAATTCGCTTGTTTCAGAATTTGTGGTTAGTTTCAGATGATTCTTGAGGATGGCTGGATTCTTGGCCTTTCATGATCACCGCCAATTATTGCTCTCACCTTGGTTATTGACATTCGCACAAATAAATATTAGTCTAAATTTTGACTACTTTTAATGTGCCAAACGAATAAATGACTGTTCATATGCCTCTTGTCGCCAGAGTCAGGTGCGCGCATGGAAGTAAATGTCAGACTCTGGACCGTTCAACGAGAAGTCACGAAGGTAATTCACATAATGTGTGAGTTGAGACTGGAAGCAAGGCTGATTCAAGGGTGTGGTAGTATCTAGTTGAATGGTGTATTAGAAGGAGAGGGCTGTATGTCGAAAACGCTGACGGTATCAGAAGCCAAGGCCCGATTGAGCGAACTCGTCGCCAACGTGCAGCAGACCGAAGAAGAACTGGTGATTACCCGGAATGGGCGACCCGCAGCAGTCCTTATGAGTGCAGAAGAGTTTGAGAGCTTGAAGGAAACTCAGGAAATTAAGAAAGATCAAGCTCTGATGAAAGAAATTAAACAAGGATTAGCTCAGTTGGAAAAGGGCCACCGATATTCTTTTGAAGATGTGTTTGGTCCATTGTCGCCTACTCCAAAACGAAAAAAATGAGCAAATACCGCCTGGAAATGTCTCAGGCCGTTCGTGACCTCATCATTCATCTTCCTCCTCAGTTCAAACGAAGAGTCAAAGCCGCCTTGCAATTGCTGTCAGAAGATCCCTATCAAGCCAAAGAGTTAAAAGACGAACTCGAAGGACTCAGAAGTTTTCGAGTAGCCAAATCTCGCCTTATTCTTAGAGTCAAACGATCTACTGTAGAAATCGTGGCCTTTGGACCACGAAAAGACATCTATGAAAGGGCGGCTACAGAGTTGAGTAAAATGTTGCGAACTCGGAAGGGTGATTAGGCTTACTGAATACACTACCAAGTTGACATTTATAAAACCTTATATCAATTTGATGGCATTGAATTGACCTAAGAAGTCCAAATGTCAAATCAAGATTAGAACTTAGAGGGATCAAACGCGACTGCATTTACATCTTTGAACCTCATGTACGGTTGTTTAAGCTAGGAGTAGAGGGAGAGCGAGTGGGTTTGTGAAAAAATCTTGTGACTCCGTAAAATGAGATGGACTCAATCTACTCAGGATTCTCTCATCTCAGCCGAGGGGTCAGCTCAACGTACGCATCATAAAGCAAGTATCTTGACCTCCCATACAAAGCAGTATAATCCTAGTTTTTTCATATCTTTCTTTCTCTTTTTTGGTTGCAAATTCGATGAGCGAGGCGCGCATTCTCTGGGATAGTTTGCCCTCCCTTCCAGTATTCCAGTACTAGCTCATGATCTAAAGCCGCATCATTTATCATACGTAGGGTCTTGGGGTCAGGTCTAGTGTTATTAGGTTAGTTGATTCACGACCACGTATCTTTAGTCATAAGTCTAGCCAGAGCCTACATCAGTCCTTTCAAATACTGCGTCCTTTTTGCCTGTGGAAATTTCTCGATAGCATAACGAAGCATGGTGCGGGGCATCTGTTGATAGTGCGTTTCAAAGAAGCTCTCTTTTCCCGACCTCACGAAGCATCCATCCCACAGCCTTGTGCATAAGACCTTCGAGGTCTTGCAGCAATAGGCTAGCCAGTTTCAAGGTATCAGAAAAATCGTCCTTCTTAATAAAGTGCAAGGTCGTAATGATTGACACGCGTCGATCCCAGAGTCGCGAACACGTGGCGAGAAATGGGGGTTAAGTCTAGTATATACACTTTTCCGCCTGCTTGCCTTGGACAATGTGTCTGAAAAGTAAAGTTATTTAGCTACTTGTCGGAGTTGGACTTTCTTGAAGAGCTTTCTTAGGGGTAAGCCGCTTTATGCGAAGGTTCTAGCTGGGTTGGGTTATTGAGGGCAATCTTCAATGAATGTCGTTGTGGTAATAGGTTCCTGTCTTCTATTCGTACTTTCTTAAAACCCTTGAAAAAGAAAATCAAGGGCTGCGGTAATATCATGTCGGTGGCTTTTGAGATTACCGATAAGGGCACCCAACTCTTTTGTCCTGATCGTTCCAATATCCGTTGTCATCATCACATAGCTTTTTCCATTGACGTGAAAAACAGGTTTCAAGTGCGGCAACACTTCCTGTTTAGCCTTAGACTCGAGGATAAGGGGGACAACTACCCGGGTTTTTAGATCTGAAAGCAAATCAGCCTGGACATCAACGACCAATGGAACTGAGCGTCCTGAAAAAGCGTATACATCAAATCTGGCCATTAGTGATCTGCCCAATCAGGCGTTAACAAAGGCCCATCTTTTTCAATGCGCTTGTTATGTGCCTGCACTGCCTTTTGGTTATTTTGAATCCATTCTTGTTCTCGAGCTTTTTTGATCGCATCAAGAATCCCTACTTCGGCAGCTTGTGACGCGTTCACGTTGAGTGACTTGGCTTCGTTGAGAACGTCATCGCTGATGGTTAGGTTTACAGGACGTCGCTTTGATGATTTGCGTTCGCGAAGTGAATTCATCATTACCCTCCTCTATAAATTATGAACATATAATATCATCATAAAGCATAGTCGTCAAATATACGCATCATAAAATGAGTCATGATCTTGCGAATGCCACGAAGCGTAGCAAAACAGTTTAATGGGATTTTTGAATGAGGTCGCGTCTTGTATCGGTGCTTGACGAGATTTCTATGTTTGAAGAAAATGCTTCTCTATATCAGCAGCGCTTTGAGGTGTGAGAAGGTAACATAAACATATATGGGGGAGCGTCCACTTTCTAAATTAACAATATCTAAAAATCCTCTCCTGCTGATAGCCATTTGAGATAAGGATAAATATTGACCATGGCTCTCAGCCCAAAGGTTGGGCCAAAATCTTTATTATTATTAATGACATCATTCCACGTTTCAATCGTGAAGTGCATTATGCGAATAGTAAACAAGGAAACAAACAACTCGTTTAATGAGTCCCCTCGAGAGTCGGTGAATAGGCCAGAGGCCAACGTAACTCCACCTTCAACTTCAAATATAGGCACGAACGGGGTATCAAACTTTCCCCAACTCAGCGAGAACTGACCGGTGTACGTTTGAGGAGGCACGCCCCGAAAGGCGCTGCCTGAGTAAGACCGTCCATACCTGAGCATCCCTGAAACTCTGAAACCTGAGAGAAAGTCGGTGAGGCCTTCTGAAGATTCCTTCGAAATTTGATTGGCCAGCCAATGCCCAAATGGAGCACGACGTACCCCTCCACGAATAAACAGCTCGTGATAGAGAGATCCTGTGGAAAACCCACCTCCTGCAAAAAACAATCGTGGTTTGCCTGGTCGATCTATCCAGTAGGTCAGTGAGCCGTCAAACATAAAATCAAATTCATTCCGGGTTCGCTCCACAGGAACCTTAGGGACTCCAGTAATCGAGTCGTGAGCAAATTCGTTCTGGAGCCATTCGGTTGGCTGTTCTCCAGTGGGACCTGCCCCAACTGTGAGGTTTGTGGTCCAGCCTGGAATCTGTTCCCAAAACTCTGTCCAGCTGATAGTCCCAAAGTTCAGACCCATGGTTTCCCGAATATTATTGAATCGGCGACCTTGGTTATCGAATTCCGTAAACCGGTTCGCCGTAAACCCAAGTTCAACGAGAGGAGTTTGATCAGGGTACGCGAGCCCTCCCCAATGCACTGTTGGACTTGGAGATTCCGCAAAGGTAAAAGATGAAAATGCAAACAGAATCATCGCTGCTATAAAAAAGGAATGATTCCCTTTTTTAAGAGGTCGGAAAATGACTGGCATCTTTTCTCTTTTCTTCAGTCGACGGAGTGAGATCCTGTCATACCATAGATTATTCAGATTGTGTAAGAATGTGCTGAATAGGCAGTAAAGAAAGGATAAATCGTTTCTTTAGGGCGAGGGCGAACTTCCAACTAGCAACGGTTTCGATAGATAGCTTGAGCAAAGCGTCGGCATCTAGCGTCGGCATCTAATGATGTCGCTTATTATCGAGCTGTTGATCTACGAGTCAGTATTGCTCTCCGCAAATCATTCGTGATGTCTGCTCGGGTTCGGGGAGGACTCCCATTGCGATCATAGTCGTTTGCGCAGGAAGATCTTCTTGGAAGACCTCATTCTGTTTGTTCCCCATTGCTGAAGAAATCCCTGCATAGACTCTATGCGCCGCTTGGGACCACTTCGGGTCACATGGTAATCCTCTGAAAGCCGCTTCTGCAGCTTTTTTTTCGTCATGGGTTAATGTTCGATTGTCTTGTTTCATCACGCTCCTCCTTTAATTCTCAACCTTAAAAGATCAAGAAGGCAGTCAGATTTCAGATGATCAATAACGTCCATTCCATAATGACTTTCTTGCTATACTTTAGTCCTCCTCGTTCAACCCTTGGTTCTCTAGAGAGCAACCTTAATGCCACTTACTCATTTGTCTCGGACTGTCCAGGTCCAGTCTCTTAACTTATTGATTTATTGAAAGAAACAAAAAAGTGGAGAGTACAAATGGTTCGGGCACACGATCAGCGATGTATCGAATTGTGTCAGTTTGTATCTAAACGGGAGTGTCTAAATCATGACAGGTTGCCCTTGAATGACGTGTAAGGAATTAAGCGGAATAGGGTGGTAGAAAAGGGAGTGTATTCCCTTGACTATGGCGAATCCAAATAATTTCCCTGTGTGCCATCATGACGTTCTGCGCGGTTTTCTATACGTCAAACCTTGGAAGGTGATACCCGCTTGGATTTCCTGACGAATGTTTGATGTTGTCCATGACGTATTAGGTATCAACATGGAGCGATAGCCGATTCAAGTAACATCTGGCTGTATTGATTACCGTCGATACAGCAGGTGCACATTTGGCAGGAGCTTTGGCTCGTCCTGTATGGCTTTTACTTCCTTATGCTGCAGATTGGCGATGGTTAACGGAAGGCGAGCATAGTCCTTGGTATCCAACGATGCGGTTATTTCGCCAACCTAAAGCTGGTGATTGGCTTACAGTCTTTGAAAATGTTATCGGAGTATTAAGCCGCGCTTAGTGCGTTGTTTGGAGACTGAATTTTAGATTTTAAACACCCGCCTTATATTGTGGGCTAGCGATTTCCCTCTATCCTCAAATAGTTTTCAGATTAGAGATTATAGGTCACAGTGGAAAGGGTTTATGGTGTCTTACTGGGAAGCGAGAATCCTGAGAGCGTTGCTAGACGACATGGCGTTGCTCAGTTGAGCGGAGGCGGATTTTAAAGATCACGCGGCGACTCTTCTCCCGGTTTACATGGTTATTATGATCGTAAATCAAGTCTTGCCTTCCACGACCCGAGGCGACCGTCATTTCTTGAAAGCATTGATAGGCAGATGGCACTTGTGTCTGAATGACTTCAAGTCCCTTGACCATCACTGCAAGTGATCGTTCCTGACTCAATTGAAGATTATAGACATCGTCTCCGCGATTGTCGGTGTGTCCTTGAATGGCAAGGGAGTCAATCTTCTCGCGTAGTGGTCCGCATACGACTGATGCATAGAATGGCATCGCCTCTTCCAAGAACCGATCGGCTCGAGGCGTGAGTGTGTTTTGGCCGAATTCGAATGTGAGCAAGTCTTCGGGGACAACGATCATAAGGGTCAAAGGATCACGAGGGTCGGCATCGAGTGTCAGTCCCAGGCGTTCCAGGTGATCGCGCAATGCCATCTCCACGTCTTCTTTATGTTCTCTCAGCGTGGACTGAGCCTCCGATGAGGTCTGCGTGATAAAAGCAGAAAAAAGCAAGATGAAGACGATGGCCAACGATGTCATCAGATCGGTGATGCCCGATGTCGTCGGTGAAGTAAATGTTCTCTGATTATCCGTATTCACTCTGTAGCCCTCAATTTGGATAAACTTGGCCACCTTGGCCACGACTTCGCTTTGGCTGGGCGAATCGTCGCGGATGGATTCATGACATCTGCTGCGTTCTTCCATAAAAGCGGGCGCTGTTCGAATGGTGATTCGACGGTGGCAAGAAGGGGTTGCGCGTCTTTGAGGATTTTCGTGAGATCATGAATTGTATCCGTTAACTCCTGAAGCGAAGGATGGATCTCGTCTCTGAACTGACGTGGGAGCTCGGCAATCGTGCGGCGCGTCTCTATCTGTTCATCATCTTGCATTCTCTTCAGGGATTGTATAACCGAAGCCAGGCTTGCCAAGGGTCCCGCCAACCCATTCATGGTTGGTCCGCCGCTGGGTTCGTGTCGTGTTGTTGCGGCAGGCAGGCGATCTCCCTGGACCCCGCCGTACATCGAAGTCAGTTGTTCTAACATCTGTTCCATCGTTTTACGCGGGAATAATTGATCCATCAACCTAAGGAAGTTACGATGATGGCTCATGAGCTGACCCATCATCGGTTTTTCCATGAATGTAAACACATTGGCTACTATCAGACCGACGATGGAGGTCAAAAACTTTCCAGCCAATCCGTTGATGAGTCCCTGAATTCCGACAATCTCACTCCCATCTGCATGTAGTTTCCCCAGGCCAATAAATAACGCCATAAAGGTCAATAATAGGCCCAGGCCTGTCACCATGGAGGGGAACTGACTGTAAAAGGACAGGTTAACTCGATTGGCGATCAGGGCCTCATGAGTAAACACTTCCTCTGCGCGCTTCGTACTGAAAATTCGTGGTTCCATAAACCATGGCACACATTCAAGAATGAGGGTCATGCGGTATTGCAACCATAAGCCACTAAACATGGGCTCTTTTTGCATCTCCGTCTCGATGGTCTTCAGGTCATCACTGTCAATACGAGCGTTCGAGGAAGTACGCTGGCAGACTTGAGGTTTAACCCTCTTCTCATGGTCATGAATGAATCGCTCTCGATCGACATCTCCACGCTCGGTAATGAGGGTGACCAACCTAGGGCGGATTCGTTCAAAACTCTCCCGAACGGACGTGACCTCTTTCCGTAGCTTGATGATGTGCCACAGAAAAAAGATGAAGATCCCCAATGACCCTAACCAGCTCAGCATGGGGCTCTCCGGTCCCCCGAAGAAAGCGACGTCGCGACTCAAAAATTCCCACAGTCCAGAAGCTTCAGTCATAATTTATTCATAACAGAGCACGTTTAGTCCGTACCATGCTTTGAAACTTTCTCAAGTATTGTGCCGTAGGCTAAATAGGTGAAACAGCAGCAAAAATGATTGAATGAGAAGGTGCCAAAACTTTTAACTAGGGGTTGCTGGGCAAAGAATGCCGCACTTCTGGGCAACTATGGCGAAATTAAAAAGTTTAGGCCGATGTCTCCTCCTAGGTGAAATGCGGTAAAAACTTCTTAACCAGACGTCTCTAAAGCAGGATGTGTTGAGAGAATTGGTGGTAAGATGATGGCTGCATGTGCCAAAGAATTAGGAGATGACTCGGCTCAGCGACGGTGCTGCTTGCTCATAGGAGATCTAAAAACACATGAAAGATCTGTATCTTGTTCGGCACGCAGAAGCCTCTAAGCAAGGGGCAAACGGTAGAGATTTCGATCGTCCATTGAGTACACAAGGCGAAAAAGATTCAATGCTGCTCGGGAGTCGTCTGACGCATTACCTAAAACCGGAAATCGTGTGTTCAAGCCCCGCCCTGCGAGCAAAGAGAACGGGAAAAATTCTGGCTATGGCCATTGATTACCCCACGTCGAGCATTCTATTTGATGACCGAATCTACGAGGCCGATTTGGAGGATTTGTTAGCAGTACTTCGTGACGTAGATAACAGTATTTCTTGTGCGATGCTGGTCGGACATAATCCTGCACTTACACAACTCGTCAACGCTCTTGGGCAATCTCAGACTGGAAATATGCCAACTTGTAGTGTTGCCGTACTGCGAATTTCGTCGGATTCATGGGAAGACCTTGACCGTGTCAGCACCGAATTGATGGGTTTTCACTATCCGGGCAAGGAAGGAGAATGACGAAGTGAAGGCGATATTCTTCAGAGAATGCGTGCGGGAAGATCGACGTAATTGTGGACAACACAGACCAGTTCACGAGTCTTTTATATTTCTTAGACGATGTCATATCCGTATCATAATGCCTTCAGGCGTAGTGAATAGTTGAGGCTGAGGAGTAATGGAAGCTATGGATGGAAGACTGATAAAATAGAATGAGAATCAGCTCGACTCGACAGGGACCTCACCTGTATCGACCATACGACGGAACAAAACATATTTGAGCCTTTTTTTATAACCAAAGGAGGCTGCCATGCTAGTTCGTGATGTCATGTCCACTGGGGTTGTCACTGCACGTCCTACCGAGTCAGTGCGTTCCGCTATTATTAAGATGCTCAGCCGCCATTGTGGGGCAGTTCCCATCATTGACGAGGAGCAAAAATTAATCGGACTCGTCGCGCTCAGAGATGTGATGATTCCTTTATACCCAAACTATGGCGACTATATTCATGATAATGTTCATAGCCGAGACTTCTTGGAAATGGAAGAAGGTTATCCAGATGTTCTACGTCGAAACATTGAGTCAGTGATGAGTCGCAACCCCCTCACAGTTGAGCCGACAACCTCGATCTTGGAAGCGGCATCCTACATGGGGATAAAAAATTTTCGACGTATTCCAGTGACAGAAAACGGAAAGCTCATGGGAATGGTTAGCATCGGTGACATCAACCGTGGCTTATTTTTTGACAGAGGGTTTCTGAGCGTCTAAGCTGAGCACTCGTCCTCAATCGTTTTCTCACAACAGCAGCCTTTTTCCCTCCTGTGGTATACTGAGGAGACGGAGGCTGTGTCTCAATCCTCGTGTCATTGACTCCCTCCCAACTAATGTGTTGTTAAACATACTCGTGCCTCTTTTGGGGCATAGGATCACCCATGAATACAGTTTCAGCCCTAAAGATTTTTCGATTTAGAATTAGAGCTATCATGGCTGGATACGTGCTGGTTGTTCTGTTGATGAGTCATCTAGTTTTCGCGAATGAAGAACAGAAACCAACTGTTGAAATGATAGCCAAACAGGCCGAGGCAACTTGGGTAGATGGCGCTCCAGTCCCTGCCCTCGAGATCCTTGAGCAAGGAATTTTGGACAATCCTCATGCATTGAATCTCCAAAAATTACGTGGAGATATTCTCGCTACCTCCAGACGTGATCAGAATGCCATTGAAGCCTATGAAACCATACTTCATCAGAAACCAGATGCTTTGGAAATTCGGTGGGCCAAATGGAGCGTCTTACTTCGTTCAGGCCGGAGAGACGAAGCCATTGCAGAGTTACAGCATATCGCTGAGTTTGATTCCCGCAATCCCTTAGTCCCTTTACGGTTAGCTCAAGATCTTCGAAAATTGGATCGCTTGGAAGAATCACTTGAATGGTATCGCACGGCTCTGAAACTTGCCCCAGAGTTTCCGGGTTGGCGACTGGCGAAGGCTCGAGCGCAATTTGATGTGTTAGATGGTCGGGGGGCACGCGACGAAGTCAAACAGGTTCTGACCATGGTCTCCCCCGGTTCACCAGAAGAGATGGCAGCTCGCAGTCTGCTGTCAGTGGTGTATGGGGCGACCAAGGAACGGGGCCGTCGCTACCAACCAATTTTTACACCAGAAGGAACATCAGCTGAGCGAAAAGAATGGGCTATAATTCGAGCGGAAGCCTGGAGACTTTTTGAGGCAGGTCGCTATCAGGAAGCGGAACCGATCTTACGAAAAGTTTTAGCGCTCAAACCAAGCGATCACGTAGCGACCCATGATCTCGGTGTGACGCTTATGGAATTGGGTCGATATCAAGAAGCCCTCCCTATTTTGGAGAAAGTACTGACGATTACAACAAAGGAATTGGTATTGGCCGATACGTTTTTTCGGATAGGCCAATCTCTCACGGCGTTAGAGCGATGGTCCGAGGCGTTAGATCATTTTGAAATCCTGTATGAAGCGGCCGTTGAATATGAAGAAACCTCGAAGGACGTCCCGGTCACACCAGGAATTCGAATATTGGATAAGGAAACGATCGCTCGATGGATCGAGAAAGTTCGGCCCCATGTCCCTGGTGCGAGACGTCCGAAGGTCAAGGTTGATGAAGCGAACGCCAATATTCCCCCCATTGATGCTTCTAGTCCGGATGCGGTTTCCCTAGAGGATCTTTATGAAAAAACTCTAGGAAAAGAATTAAAACCCGAGGATCCTCTGTATCGGCGGGCATCGCTTATGGGAAGAGATGCTGATTTCAGCACCTTTCGACATGTGATTCCAGCAGGTCGAGTCATGCGAGATGATTTACCTGGTGGAGCCCATGAATTTATTCCGATTGACCCACATGATACCTTTTCTACGACGCACGAAGAAATTTTCTTAGTGTTCGCACTCGTCACCGCCTCGTTTGATGAAGTTCCACTCACGGCCGAGTGTTTTATCGAAACCCCTAAAATTATGAAAGGGCAAAGCGCAGCCTCCCAAGACCAGGTCGTCATGACGATGAATGAACAATCTGGCTATTTTGTCTTATCAAAACCAAAAGCTGATTGGAAGCCAGGTCTCTACCGTTGTGGGCTGTTTATTGGAGAAGAAGTATCCGCCTATACCCACGCAGATGAAGTGAGGTTTCGAATCGCTGAACCCGCACATTCGTGATAACCTACCTGCTAGAAATTCCATTAGGCATGGCCTAAGATGTCACGGTAACCTTCCGTATTGATTTAAAAATCCTGTAAGAAACTTGCCACAGGCGTTACTAACCAACCATGAAGTCTCAAAAATCTCCACGAAAACCTCTCGATACCCTCGTGAAACTTGGCCTAGGTGTATTAATTGGAGGGTTTCTCATGATTGGCATTGGGATGTTCGTATCACGCCCCGATCGTTCAATCCCCCCATATAGTATTGGTGCACAGGAAGGCTCTGTGGTATTGATCCATACGCCACCTTGGACCAGTGATCCTGAAATTCGGACACTTTTAGAACGTTTTCGAGCAACAGCACAACAATCACGAAATTTCGCCTCCATGAAGATTCGGCCGACGACTCCCAGTGATCCTCAAGGTCGCTATCAACGCATGACGCTCTATGTATTCTCTGACCATCAATGGGCTGAGTCAGAGAAACTTCAGCGATACCTCACCGAATCAGATGAAAAAGAAGAACTCTTGTTTAAACAGGTATTTGAGTCAATGGTTCGGGGGGGTATGTATCTTGATCTAGAGCAGGTCGTTGGTTGGCTCGGACCAGTCGGAGGACAACGAATAGGACAAGCAAATAGTGAAGTCGACTGGCTTTTTCAGGAGAAGGCACTCATCACACGCGAGATATTGGGAAGCTAGGATTGTGAACTCGGATGGGGCTTGAACAGCTGATGGTTGAGTGAAAGGTCTTTAGCGATCACCCTGTGGAGAGTTGAACGAAGCCCTGGATCTTTGATGGCTTTCGTCCAATCGCTGGCGAGTTCCAAGGCAGTTGCTGAGGGATTGACAGAGTAGTTCTTGGATGGTGAAGACTGAACGCTTGTCAATAATGTGGTGCGAATCTCGCCAATGCGCAATATAATATCTGTTATCGGAGTTTCCTGAGCAAACGCATTGAGTTTTTCTAAGATCATTGGTTTCAAAAACACCAACTGCTGGAGCCAGACGGAGTTTTCCGCCACGAGAATCAATTGTCGAAACTTGATCGAATCCGGGCGAGTGTGTGAGGCTAGAGAAATCCCGACAATCTGAGACCATTCCTTTTGTAGTCGGCCTTCTAAGATTTTAACGTCAAACCCATAGGACTTAGCGAATTGTGGAATAAGGGATTTTGTGGAAGAAAATGAATTCATCGCTCCACTATACCGAAACGGATACTCGTCAGTCGAATAGGCTATCTGTGAAATTTCCTTTTACAATTACGGAAAGAGGATACTTATCATTGTATGACTAAGAGCAGCTCAGACCATGTAATTGGAACAAATCGCAAGGCCTTCCATGACTATGCGATTGAGCAAAAAGTCGAAGCAGGCATTGTCCTGGTTGGTACGGAAGTCAAATCACTTCGTGAAGGGAAAGTCAATCTTCGAGAGAGTTATGCTTCGGTTGATGCTGGCCAAGTCATCCTTCATCAATGTCACATTGGTGGCTACAGCCATGGCAACCAGATGAACCATGAGCCCATACGACCTCGGAAACTCTTACTCCATCGAAAAGAGATTCAGAAGTTACATGGCAAAGTTCAGCAAGCCGGTCTGACATTGATACCCCTTCGCGTTTATTTTAACCCACGTGGCATCGCCAAAGTTGAGTTGGCTCTCGCACGCGGGAAAAAACACTATGACCGGCGGGAAACGATCAAGAAACGTGAGGCCAATCGAGAAATCCAGCGAGCCATGAAGTCCTCAAGGAGTTGAAGATCGCGTTTTTTGTCGCTCGCCAAGCGTATCTAGCCAGATAATCATATGAGACTCTTGCATCAACGAATATTGTAACCTACGTTGTCTCTACCCTGTTAGTATGAAGATTCGATCAGCTGAATTTATCAAAAGCTGCGTAACTCCAGACCAATATCCGAAAGAGCAGCTACCCGAAATTGCCTTACTCGGCCGCTCCAATGTGGGAAAATCTTCGGCTTTGAATTCCTTGCTCAATCGAAAGGGATTGGCAAAGGTCGGAAAAGTTCCAGGAAAAACTCAAATGATCAACTTTTTTCGTGTGCTCTTGGCGGACTCCCAGGTTGAACAATTCCATGTGGTTGATCTTCCAGGGTATGGCTACGCCAAGGTTCCCCAATCGGTTCGCAAACAGTGGGGCCCTATGGTGGACACCTATCTCACTTCTCGAGAAACACTATGCGGGGTAGTGATTTTTATTGATATAAGAAGAATTGAGCGCTCAGATGTGGAGTTATTCGAATGGCTGAAGACGTTGAAGCAGTCGATGATTGTGGTCGCAACAAAAGTCGATAAAATGACCTCTGGAAAACGCCGGGCTCATCTCAAGCATATTCGAGATGGACTTTCCCTTCCATTACATATCGACCTCCTTCCCTACTCGTCCCACACTTTGGAAGGTCGCCTTGAAGTAATGCGTGCCGTTAAGAATTTGTTAACGGAGCATACTTAATTTCAATGAACGCTTTTTTCTTAAGGTCTGCAAGCCATCGTTGGTAAACCTGTTCGGATCGTTCTTGGAGTAATCGAGATTCAATCTGGTCTTCAACTTCTTCGAATGGTCTTGGGGATTGAGGTATCGTTTCATCCAGAGCAATGATGTGAAAACCCAGCGTTGTCTCGATGGGAGGACTCATTTCCCCGGGCTTCATTGTCAGAAGTGCTTCCGCTATAGGGGCGAGAAGCTCATCATGTTGAACGAGCCCAAGTATCCCTCCATCTGCTGCTTCGGGTCCGGCAGAATACTGTAAGGCCAATTCTCGAAAACTTTCTCCTGTTTGCAAACGTCGGGATACTGATCGAGCCTGAGATTGTTTGTGAATTCGTTCTTCTTCAGAGTGAGCGGTAAACAGGATTTGACGTAAACGGTAACTTGGAGAAGTCATAAAGCGTTGAGGGTGGTTCTTGTAGTATTGAGAGATTTCTACATCGGATATCGTCACAATTCGACGGACTTCAAACGTTCGTATTTTGTCCAGAAGAATTTGCTGTCGTAGTCGTCGTGTGACGTCAGGGTCGGAAGACGAATCCAGTTGCGCTTGTGAAGAATATTGCTGAAGCGCTTTATCTAACTCTTCATCCGTAACTGTGAATCCTTTGGCTCGGGCTTCTTGAAGTTGAATTCGTTCTTCAATGAGTTTGTTCAAGGTTTGAGATTCTTTGTTTGCCATACGTTGTCTGAGTTCTTCTCCACGATATCGAGCCTTCATTCGAATATGTTCATCACGAACTTCCTCCTTCAACTCTGACAAGGTAATGACTTCCTTATTCACGATGGCCACGATTCGATCTGTATACGCATGGCCTGAATTAAAAGGTCCGACATCGACGAACGAAGTCAAAAAAATGATGGTCGATACATATCGAATAAATACGATTCGAAACACGTCTCTCGTTTGAATCGTATTCACGGCTTAGTGTTCCTTCTCACTTGTTCAACGTGTAACTTCATTTACTGAGGTCCCTGAAGAGATCGGTTCAAGATGCCACTAATCTATTGCGGTAGTGTTGGATTTGGTGAGAGCACTATCAAGATGAGGGCTCTCGGATGGGCTCATACCATAGCGATGGAGCCCCTGCAATATCGTATTGAGTTCGCCGTACATGACATCCCAGTTTTCAGTCGACATTTCGTGTTGAAATGCGAGGGGGGAAAGAAACTGAATGTGATCTTTGCTCCTGTCTAGCAGCCATTGAATGCCTTCATCTGGTAGTTTAGCTTGCTCATGAAAGACAATAATGATTGAACGTCCTTGGATCTCTACGGATTCAAGTTTCAAGGCCTTGGCTAAGAGTTTAACTTGCATGACTTCATAGAGACGTTCAACAGGATCAGGGAGTGGCCCATACCGGTCTTGCGTTTCTCCATGAAGTAGTGCGAGATCACTGATTTCCTCGCTGCTCGAAAGCCGTTTGTACAGACTTAATCGTTGATGAGTATCCTCGACATAATCTTCTGGAATGTACGCTGAGACATTGAGGTGAAGTGTGGGCTCTGCGATCTCTTCGACGACTTGGCCCTTGAGTTGTTGTACGGCCTGTTCCACCATGTGTAAATAAAGGTCAAGTCCCACGACTGCGATATTTCCTGACTGCTGTTTTCCCAATAAATTTCCCGCACCACGTATTTCCATATCCGCAGCAGCAATTCTAAATCCAGAACCCAGTTCAGTAAATTCTTGAATAGCCGTAAGCCGTTTTTGAGCATCAGTACTCAGTGTTTCTTCGTTGGGTACAAAGAAATAGGCATGGGCCTGTTGTCCCCCACGCCCCACTCGGCCACGCAGCTGGTACAGCTGAGCAAGGCCGAATAAATCAGCGCGATCAATAAGGATCGTGTTGGCATTGGGGATATCGAGCCCAGACTGAATGATGGCTGTGGCGACTAACACATCAGCTTCATGATGAAAGAACTTGAGCATCACGCTTTCCAGTAAGCGTTCATTCATTTGTCCATGGGCAATGACCACTCGTGCTTCGGGTATAAGGTTTTGAAGCCACGTTCCTGTGCGTTCCATCGTTTCAATTCGGTTATGAAGGTAGAATACTTGGCCTCCTCGTCCTAGTTCTCGATGAATGGCTTCACGAATCACTGTCGCATCAAATCGTAACACTTGCGTTTGGATGGCTAAACGACCCGAAGGAGGACTTTCAATGACAGAAAGATCGCGAACACCGGAAAGGGCCATTTGAAGCGTGCGTGGAATAGGTGTGGCTGATAATGTCAGCACATCGACTTGTGTCCGAAGTTGTTTAAGGCGTTCTTTGTGACGTACCCCGAACCATTGTTCTTCATCAGTAATGACGATTCCCAAATTTTTGAAGGTTACATCTTTGGTCAAAAGACGATGTGTTCCAATAACGATATCCATGGTGCCTGCGGCGATCTCACGCAAGACAGCTTTGCATTCTGCTGCACTTTGAAACCGCGTGAGCATTCCGACTCGAACGGGAAAGGGAGCAAACCGTAAGGAAAATGTCTCAAAATGTTGCTGAGCTAAGAGTGTTGTCGGGACGAGGACAGCCACTTGACGATTGTTCTGAACCGCTTTGAAGGCGGCCCGCATGGCAACTTCAGTCTTGCCGTACCCGACATCTCCGCATACTAACCGGTCCATGGGCTTGGGAGACTCCATATCCCGGTAAATGTCTTCGATGGCTTTGAGTTGTCCAGAAGTCTCCTCATAATCGAATGCCGCTTCAAATTCGTGAGTCAACATCGTGTCTGGAGTATAGACGGGTCGACGGGCGATTTCACGATTGGCATAGAGAGCTACCAGTTCCTCAGCCATATCTTCGATGCTCTTTTTGACTTTAGCTTTCGTCCGAGCCCAGCTCGTTCCTCCCAACTTGTCTAGTTTGGGTGTTCGTTGATCGACTCCATGATAAGGCTGGATTTCTGAGAGACGTTCCAGTGGGACATAGAGGGTGTCTGTTCCCGCAAACTGCAATAATAAGTAGTCGCTCTCAAAGTCTTGGACTGAGAGACGACGCAAGCCTTGATAACGACTGATGCCATGATGGACATGTACGACGAGGTCGCCTTCTTGAAGATCATCCAAGGAAGATAGAAATTTTGCCACTCGGGTTTTGGGTTGAGGACGATGCCGCACCCCTTTTCCGAAGAGCTCTTCTTCGGTGATAAAGGCGAGACGTCCTTCATGTGTAATGAGTCCAGACGACAGTTCTCCTTGAACACAGTAAAAAGGGAATTTCTCGCCAGGAAATCGAGTAGTACTAAGGGATGGATTCCATGACGAAGCGGAATAGCCTTGTTCGGACAATAGACCTAAGAGACGTTCAACTTGACCAGAACTCCGAGCGATGAGAAACACCGGTCCTTGGCTACGAAGCTGATCCAGTTTGTCTAGATTTTCCTTTAAAGGCACTCCCCTAAGCCCGAGGCCAACGCTATTCGCAGATTGAACAGGAAACGGTATCACCTCTTGCCAGTTTTCAGATTGAGCTGGTGCAATAGCATCGATGCCGAGGGTTGGCCAAGGCGTCATTTTAGCGATGATGTCTTCATAGAGGTGGTACAAACGATCGGGTTCGGGGTAGGAGGACGTGTCTGGAGCAGTAGAAGAAGATTCTTGCTGAGCCCAGATTTCCAATATTTCGTCCCAGCAGGTTGCGGCTGCATTTTCCAGGGTTTGAGGATGATGTAGCACAACATGTGGAGATTCCTGAAAGTAATCCGTAATGGATTCCATGGAGTCATAAAGATTGGGTGCATACCACTCTGCATCAGATGACAGTGGGCTGCTGGTCTGTTTGGTGTTGTGTTCAGGTATAAGATATTCACGGACAGGCAGAACCCAAGCCTCTTTTAGATTTTGGATGGATTCCTGGGTTGAGGGATCAAACATACGAAGTGATTCAATCGTATCACCTAAGAATTCGACTCGAAGAGGATTATCAAAAGCCGTAGAAAAGATATCCATGATTCCTCCTCGCACGCTGAATTCCCCTGGAATTTCCACCAGTGACACTCGACGATAGCCTAACCGCAATAGTCTTGCGATAAGAGGCTCGTGCTCATAGACCTCGCCGATTCCAAAGGAAAAACAAGCATCAAAGAACACGTTTTGAGGGAGAACTTTCTGTAATAATGCCAAGACCGACGTGACAAGGATTGTCGGTTTTCCAGTGACGAGGCGATGCAGTGCGCATGCTCGTTGAGCAAGGACATCAGTGGGTGGAAGCGAGGATTGATAGGGCAAGCTGGCCCATTGTGGGAAGTGAACTAAGTGTTCTGAGGGCATCCCAAACACTGAATGATAAAATTGGAGATCTTGAAATAATTGTGTTGCATTTGGTTCTGACTCGGTGATGATCAACCAGGACTGGTCGACATTCTGGTTTTTTGTCGATGTTCCCGAAGAACGTGATAGAGTGGCAGCATGGTTCTTGTATAATCCCAAAATGGCCATCGCATGCGAAGAGGGGACAGAGCTTGTCACACAGGTTTTGGCTTGGGACTGATCAAGACTTTTCAAGATAGGGTCAAGAATTTCACCAAGAGGTGTGAGAAAGGATGAAGCCAGTTTCATATGGTCTCAGGATTCTCCCAATTTTTCCTGAGAGATATTTTTACGAGGTGGGCTTTCACTTACCGAGTCAGAATGAAGAAGTAAGATTCGTTCAATGATTCGTGTCGTCGAAATGTTTGGAACGAGGGGGATTGAAACGACAGACCCACCTCCAGCTTCAACTACATCCCTACCGACAATCTGCTCGGGTAGCCAGTCTCCTCCTTTTACTAATACATCGGGCAGCAATGCTTGTATGACTTCAAGGGGGTCTGGCTCATCGAAGACGGTCACAAAATCTACGCATGTAAGAGCCGCAAGGACCTCAGCACGTTCCTGTTCATTCACAATCGGGCGGCCTGTTCCTTTATCTAAACCCCGCACTGAGAAATCACTATTGAGTCCGATAATTAGATAGTCACCCAATTGTCTGGATTGTTCCAAGTAACGGACATGCCCAACATGCAGAAGGTCAAAACAGCCATTCGTGAAGACCAATTGCTTTCCTGATTGGTGCCGGGACCGGACAATTTTGATCAGTTTGTCCAAGGATTGAATTTTGGGGTGCATCATTCTCCAAAATATGGGATAACCCTATGATACCTGCTAATTTTATGAAATCCTAGGAGGAAAGGTGGGCTACTCCCAGAAAGCTCGAATAGGCCTTTTTATCGGCCCGATTGCCGCAATTGCGATCTATGTTTTACTGCCTGATTCACTAAGTACTTCTGCCCGTACTTTAGCGGCGATCTTGACCTGGGTTGTGACCTATTGGATTACGGAACCCATTCCTCTACCCGTGACAGCCTTACTCGGGTCAGGTTTTTGTGTTTTGATGGGACTAGGTTCCATGAAAACCGTCTTTTCGGCGTATGCACACCCGATAATTTTCCTCTTTATTGGAAGCTTTTTTCTAGCTGAAGCTCTCGTGGTCCATGGTCTTGATAAACGATTTGGACTTTGGCTTCTTTCACAAAAATGGGTTGGGGCTCACCCGGTTCGTGTCTTTGTCGTAATGGGTGGGACAGTTGCGATCCTGTCCATGTGGATTAGCAATACGGCGGCCACGGCATTAATGTTGCCGATAGCTCTAGGGGTGCTTGCAACAATACGGGGACCTGAAGGTGAGCCTGGAGGGTATGAAACGGGCTTTCTGCTATTTGTGGCTTATGGAGCAGGCGTGGGAGGGGTGGCTACGATTATTGGGACCCCTCCAAATTTAATTGGCGTAGGGCTATTGGCTGAACAAGCCCACATATCCGTTCCGTTTCTTACGTGGATGATTATAGGACTCCCCCTGGCGATGCTCATGCTAGTTGTCACAAGTGTGGTCCTGCTCAAACTGCATCCGCCGCCGACAGCGCTACCGAATTTTGTCGACACGCTGCGAACTCAACGTGCAAGTCTCGGAAAGTGGTCTATGGGTGAACGGCACGCCTGTATGGCCTTTAGTCTTGCCGTCTGTTTGTGGATCATTCCTGGTATCCTTTCCTCCTGGCTCGGGGCGGATCATACGATAGTGTCATGGTTGACAAATCACTTGCCCAAAGAGCTTGTTCCTATCATCGTCGCAGGGCTCTTATTTATTCTGCCGATTGACTTTTCGCGAGGGCTCTTTACCTTGACTTGGAAGCAAGCCGTGAATATCAATTGGGGAACGATTCTACTATTTGGCGGCGGTATTGCATTCGGTCATTTGATGGTCGAGACCAAATTGGCGCATACGATAGGCGAAAGCCTGGTTGGACTATTTGGTGTACAGTCCTTGTGGGGATTAACGGCGATGTCGATCTTGACCGCGATAGTGTTGACAGAACTTGCTTCAAATACCGCTGCGGCTAGCATGCTCATTCCAGTGGTGATCGCCATCGCTCATGCTGCTGGAATGTCTCCGATTCCACCAACGTTGGGAGCATGTATGGGGGCAAGCTTGGCTTTTGTTTTGCCTGTGTCCACTCCTCCTAATGCGATTGTCTACGGTACTGGACTCGTACCAGTGACAAAAATGGTGAAGGCAGGATTGATCCTGGATTTCCTGGGTGGGATCCTTATCTTTATCATGTTGAGAATATTCTGCCCAATGCTTGGATTGGTTTAGCATGACTTTTAAAAAGTCCACTAGCCAGGCTCGTTGCTCGTGAAGCGTATCTCGTGAAAAAAAGACAAAAAACTCTTCCCACGAAATTCGAAATGCGAACGAAGAGATACGTTTTTCCCCACGATTGACATTCAAAATTATCATACGTGATAATCCCTTTCCTTTTTACATTCACTTTTCATTCTGTTTAATTTTATGGCGATTCGTTCATCTCAAGTCCGCGTGGTGGTGTTAACCGAAGATTCGAAGATTGCCACGCAACTTAAACTGGGGGGACATGAAGAAACAATTACCTTGGTGAAAGACTATCAAGCTCTTCAGAAGGCAATGTCCTCTGAATATTATAAAGGGGTTGTGGTTGAATGTAATGGATCTAAACATGAAAAATTAAAAGATGTTGGGGAAGCTGTAGACTTATCAAAGACGTTTATTCTGGCAGGGCCGTTACCCTCTCTCGACTCTCTTAGCCAGTTTGTTCAGTTGGTAGGAGCTGGGCAAGGAAAATCTACAAAGCCTGCAAAAACGAAATTGAGTCTCGTGGATTATGTCGAGGCTCAATTTGGAGAGTTTGTTCGTGCGATGAAGCTGGGGTCAGCTCAAGATCTCTATCCGACATTTATTCGAGCTGTCGAACGGCCACTCATTGAATTAGCTCTTCAAGAAACGAATGGGAATCAAATGCAGGCCGCGAGGTTATTGGGAGTGAACCGGAATACATTACGCAAAAAAATCAGGGAGTTTAACGTTTCGGTTGATCGATGTAAGAGTGAACGAGCGAAAAAAAGTCCTCACATCTAAGTCACACAAAAGCCGCCTTGTCTATGCCTGATCGTTAGCGTCTCGAGCATCGTCGCGACTTCTTGACAACCTCAGAATGGTCGACTAGCATGAGTCAAGGACACATAGGCGCGTAGCTCAGGGGGAGAGCGCTACCTTGACACGGTAGAGGTCGGCGGTTCAATACCGCCCGCGCCTACCACTTCTCATTCGAGACACCGTAGTCCAGAGCTGTGGTGTCTTTTTTCATTTATCAGGAAATTATCCGTATTCATAAAATTCCCCACAATGGGGGCATTCAACTCATATGGCATTGGATAAATCTTCAATACAATTATCGTTTCCTGACGGTTCTTGCCAAGAATTTCCAAAGGGAATTACCGCTGTTGAGGCTCTTAAGAAATTGCCTGGCGGATTACCTGAAGGAACCTTCGCTGTGAAGGTTGATGGCACCCCAAAAGATCTAACAGCCAAGCTCTATCACGATAGTGGCTTAGAGCCACTGACATTTTCTTCTGATGAAGGTAAAGAAGTCTATCGCCATAGTAGTACTCATATCATGGCCCAAGCGGTCAAAGAGTGTTTTCCTTCGGCTCAGATGACGATTGGACCGGCTATTGAGCAGGGGTTTTTTTACGACTTTGCCTTTGAACGGGCGTTCACACCGGAAGATTTAGAGATGATCGAATCTCGAGCTGCTGAAATTATTAATCGTGATTTGGAAATTACAAGACGAGAATTTACCAAACAGGAGGCGATTGATTTTTTCAAAGCGCGTGGAGAAGAGTACAAAGTTGAAATCATCCAAGGATTTCCAGACGATGAGCCAATTACGGCCTATACACAAGGAGATTTTGTCGATTTGTGTCGGGGTCCGCACATTCCTTCAACTGGACATGTCAAAGCCTTTAAATTATTAAACAGTGCGGGAGCCTATTGGCGTGGGGATGAACGGAATCCCATGTTACAGCGCATTTACGGCACATCCTTTCCTTCACAGGAAGCTCTCGATAAACATTTAGCGAACCTGGAAGAAATTAAAAAGCGCGACCATCGCAAATTAGGCAAAGAGTTAGATCTTTTTAGTATCCAAGACG
Organism: Nitrospirales bacterium; assembly: GCA_965223675.1. Lineage (GTDB taxonomy): Bacteria > Nitrospirota > Nitrospiria > Nitrospirales > UBA8639 > JAGQKC01. The sequence goes on from OZ245013.1 coordinate 3,325,626, forward strand.
AAACGGGCCCCGGCCTAATTTTATGGCATCCCAAAGGATCATTAGTCCGTTTACTGATTGAGAATTTTTGGAGAGAGCAACATATTAAAAACGGATATGAACTTGTTTATTCGCCTCACGTCGCTCGTCTTGATTTATGGAAAACCAGCGGACATGTCGACTACTACCGTGAGAATATGTACGCGCCAATGACTGTTGAGTCCAGTGAGTATCAACTCAAACCCATGAATTGTCCATTCCATATCATGGTCTACAAATCACATCTCCGAAGCTATCGTGACCTACCGCTTCGCTATGGGGAGTTGGGCACCGTGTATCGTTATGAGCGTTCTGGGGTTCTCCATGGGTTGATGCGAGTTCGTGGTTTTACACAAGATGATGCCCATTTATTTTGTCGTCCAGATCAATTGGCTGGAGAAGTCAGTAGGGTATTGGACTTTACGATCTTTGTGCTACAAACCTTTGGTTTTACTGAATGTGAAATGTTCCTTTCTACACGTCCGGAAAAGGCTGTTGGTTCTGCAGAACAGTGGGAACAAGCTACGCAAGCCTTAGAAGAGGCACTGAAAAAAGGACAATTCGATTATAAGATTGATCCAGGGGAAGGAGTCTTTTACGGCCCGAAAATTGATGTCAAAATCAAAGATGCCCTGGGACGATCATGGCAATGCTCAACCGTTCAGGTAGATTTTAATAATCCCATTCGGTTTGAGCTCTCATTTATTGGAGAAGATGGAAAAGCCCATCAACCAATCATGATTCATCGAGCACTGATGGGTTCGATAGAACGCTTTTTTGGTATTTTACTCGAGCATTATGGCGGAGCTTTTCCAACGTGGTTGGCTCCTGTCCAAGCTAAAGTGCTGCCAATATCCGATAAACAACAAGAATATGGGGATTCGGTCGTCGATAAATTGCTTCAAGCAGGCTGTCGAGCCGAATCAGACTTGCGGAATGAGAAAATAGGACTTAAAATCCGAGAAGCTGAGAAAGCTAAGGTTCCGTACATGCTTGTTGTGGGCGACCGTGAAAGCCAAGGTGGAACCGTGTCCGTAAGACAACGCAATGGCAAAAATTTAGGAACAATGTCGGTGGAGGAGGTTCTTACGATCATTCAAAGCGAAATCCCTTCTATACTGTCTTGTGATTCCTCTCGTACAGTATGAGTCGACCGCCAGTCGTCAAACAACGTATTAATCACCTTATCCGTGTCCCAGAAGTTCGAGTCATTGGAGCTGAAGGGGAACAGCTGGGGGTAATGAAGACGCCGGATGCTGTCAAGCAGGCGAAAGAATCCGGCTATGATCTGGTGGAAGTGGCTCCGACGGCAGATCCTCCTGTCTGCCGCATCATGGATTTTGGCAAATTCAAATATGAACAAAGTAAAAAACAACATCGAACGAGGCAGCATCAAAAGTCGACTCAGGTTAAAGAAATCAAGCTGCGACCTCGCACGGATAAACATGACCTTGAAACCAAAGTCCGCCAAATTCGAGGGTTTCTGGAAGAGGGGAATAAGACTAAAGTTACAGTCATGTTCCGTGGACGCGAAATGGCCAACAAAGAACTTGGCTTTACGGCAATTCAGAAGGTGATCGAAGAACTCAATGAAGTCGGGATCATCGAAAGTGCCCCACGGTTAGAAGGACGTAATTTATTTATGATCGTGTCCCCAAAGTAAGGAATCGTTTGTGGCTTGGACACGTAATGGGTTTCGGAGGAAAGAATGGCCCGGCAAAAGTTAAAAAATCATTCTGGTGCGAGTAAGCGGTTTAAACGAACCGGGAGCGGAAAGTGGATGCGCCGACGAGCTAAGATGCGGCATATTCTGACGACAAAACTTCCACGTCAAAAACGCCGTCTCACTGGAGCTGCGGTAGTCCGGGATGTTGATGCCACCGCACTCAATCGCTTGCTCCCTTACAAATAGCTTTTAGGTGCTTTGAAAATAATGAAGGAGAATCAGTCATGCCACGGGTAAAAGGTGGTCCACAAACACGACGGCGAAGAAAAAAGCGGCTCAAACTGGCCAAAGGTCAATATGGTGGCAAGAGTCGCCTCTTTCGAACTGCAACAGAATCCGTTGATAAAGGTGAAGTCTATGCGTATATCGGGAGGCGACAACGAAAACGGAATTTCCGTCGACTCTGGATTGCTCGAATTAATGCAGCCATTCGTGCCCATGAGTGGACGTATAGTAAATTCATGGACGCGCTGAAAAAAGCAGAAATCATGTTAGATAGAAAAATGCTTTCTGAAATGGCGATTCGCGACCCTGAGGGATTTACCAATCTTGTGAACACCGTAAAAGGGCAAACGACAGGAACGGTAGCTTAATCAGGAAAATTACTCGATTGAATTTGAAATTCGAAGGCTGTGATTGGCATATGAATCTGCCAGGCTTCAAGCACTTCTGGGTGAAGTTCTCCAATAAAACCTATCGCCTGTTCACCACAAAAAATCTTGCCGACGCGTCCATCTAAGAACGAATGATGGGTACTCGGTTCTAGACGATAATCCCGAACAAGATAGTACATCAAGAGATCCAAATACGAGTGGATTTCTGAAAAGCTGGCTCCTGGCTGAGCGATGATGGCTGAGAGCATCGAAATCGTTCTTGACCCTAGCTCCACTCCCATATCCGGAGTGGCGACTTCTCCAATTTCAAATAACTGATGTGGATAAAAGGATCGAGGCGAAGCTGCCTCAACTCGGAGAAGGAATGGAATAATCGATGAGCGAAGACACGAATAGCTTTCTGACATCGCGTTCTCAATCTCTACAACATGCCCATGTTCAGTTCCGGTTAATCGCATGCGGTCAACGAGTTCGGTCCGCGATGCCAAAATATTCGAAAACATTTCTTGAAATCCGAATCCAATCATTAAATCGCGAATTTGATCAGACAGATATTCAAGAGATGAGAGCGTACCGACGGTAAATTGTGCAGGCATGATGGGTGTGAACGAGTCATACCCTCGACTAATCGCCACATCTTCCGCCACATCCATCACGTGCATGAGATCATGCCGATACGCCGGCATTTTGATAGAGAGCGAATTGCCGGTAGCTTTTACCTGATACCCATACACGGTGAGCGCTTCTTCGATTAGTTCAGATCCCAAAGGTGTTCCAAGAGCATGTTCCACTGCGTTGAGGGAGATTCGTTGGGATTTGGACATGTCGATCGGTGTCTTCACGGTTTTACCAAACCTCGTAGCGTAGGGATATGCGATATCAACTGGGTCAATCTCTGCTCCTCTATCTGAAAGATTGACTGCAAAGATATTCAAGGTCAAGAGGACCATCGCCAAATCCGTTCCTGTGACTTCGACTAAGAGTTCTTTGTCACCAATCTGAACTTCGCCAACTTCTCGGCTATTGATAATAGGAGGGAAGGAGAGAACTTGGCCTTCCTTGTCCCATAAAAGTGGCACGTGTTGAGCATTCGACAATTCTGCCCCATATTCCAATCCTTTGGGATGAACGGTCAAAATCTCTTTTGGCGTCATTTTTTCAGTGAACCCCAGTGGCGTGAAGCGAGTTTCTTCCGTATTCGCAAGACCATAAGTAATTGGAAAGGAAATTTCTGACAAACGGTAAATGCCAATGGAAACAGTTTGTCGTTTTCTTCCAAAGATATCCGCTAGTTTTTCTTGGGTTTGTATGAGTTGGACCAACCCGTCTTCAGTCACGTTATAGCCCGTCGCCGCGCATGCGGCGACAAAGGGTCTCACATTTTCTATACCCGGAAGCACCATAAGACGACGTGTAGCTCGGCCTTTACTTGACAAAAATGGATAGTCGAAGGGTTTGGCGTCGAGCTTGATCCGAATTTGTCGAGCTATTCCTTCGACACACCAAAGATCAGGTCGGTTACTATCTTGAAGCTCTATGCGTAATTCACCATTCGCTTGGTTATGATCTTTGAGTTCCCCTTTGACAAGCGAGAGCCAGGTTTCAATCTGACTAATTTCGGCTTTCTGGCCAATTAGTTGTTCTAAGTCATTATGAAAAATTGAGATTGTCGGCATGGTGCGTTTTAAAATTTTCGTCGCATATTGCGAACGGCTTCGAGGTCAGAGGTAAATAAGTCTCGAATATCATGAATGCCAAGTGCAACCATGGCCATGCGATCTAAGCCTAGTCCCCATGCAATAACAGGAACGTTCACGCCCAAAGGAATCGTAACCTCCGGACGAAATAGGCCTGCTCCACCGAGTTCCATCCAACCAAGTTGGGGATGTCGAACATGCAGTTCCACAGAAGGCTCGGTAAATGGAAAGTAGGCAGGCAAGAACCGAATCTCTTTGGCTTGAGCCATTTCTGAAGCAAAAAGATTGAGTAGCCCAAGCAATGTCCGAAAATTAATTTCCTGTCCTAACACAATACCTTCGACTTGAAAGAAATCTGTTGCGTGGGTGGCGTCAACTTGGTCATATCGAAAGCATCGTGCGATCGAAAAGTATTTTCCTGGCACATTCGGAGTATTCGCTAAGGTCCTCGCTGAAACAGCGGTTCCTTGGCTCCGCAGAATCAGCCGCCTTGCTCGATTTCGGTCATAAGGATATTGCCAACCTTTAGACCCTGTAGATCCACCGTTCTCATGGGCATCCGCCACCTGAGAAAGATGAGGTTCTGAAATTGATTTAGCATGAGTAGGATTTTTGACAAAGTACACATCGTGTATCGCTCTGGCTGGATGAAACTGTGGCATATAAAGCGCGTCCATGTCCCAGAACTCCGTCTCGACGAGTTCACCGCGCATTTCCTGAAACCCCATACTCACGAGTTTATGCTTAACCGTATCTAGAAATTCGCGGTAGGGGTGTCGGCGACCCACGGCAAGGCGAGGCGGCCGAAGGCTGATGGAATATTTTCTGAATGAATAGTTGCGCCAAGACCCATCTTTGAGCATATCCGGTGTCAATTGCGAAACTTCTTCAGAGGACTGTGAAGAAGTCAGTTGACTAATAGCCTGTCCCTCAACGGTCAAGGCATAGGTTCGTAGAATATCATCCTCAATACGAAATGGTTCATGCGCACTTCCGCGTTTAATGGCGTATTGTCGAATGAGCACCTGATCCCTATCAGAAAACGTTGCGAGCGGATGAGAATTTTCAGACAGTTTCTCAAGTAGTTTACGTAGCGTTTCAGCCGTTACACTTATTGTCTCTGTCTTCTCAAGAGAACCTCCTGTTGCGAGGCGAATTGCGTGATCTTTCTTCAGCAGCCCGATAGCACGGCTCAGCTCAGTTGGTTGAAATTTACCTTGAGCTTGCAAGTCTTTCACGGTGACAGCTTCACCACGCTCGTTCGCCTCTTGGATTGATTGAAGGATCCATTCTGGAGGAGATGCTGAGCTGCGGTATTCTTTGCCAGTTTCACTGAGCGAAACAATTGAAGTAATTTGTTCGGAAGCTAATGCCAGGAGTTTTTTCGTGAGTAGCCATCCTACGGCCATGCTCACTTGCGAAGGTTCAAGTTGAGTGGCGTGTGCAAGTTCGGCATCCGAGAGCGGACCATTGGCCTCTTTGAGAATTGTTAGGACTTTAGTCTCAAGTGGATGAAGACTATCGAGGAGAGCTGTCGTATCCATGAATAGGGTTTATACGGTAATGGTCTGTCCTGAAGTTCGCATTTGTCGAATCGTACTCGCATAGTCCTTACTACCAAAAATAGCTGATCCTGAAACCAAGACATCGGCACCCGCTTTAGTAATCGAGCCAGCATTTTGAAGATTGACCCCTCCATCAACCTCTAAAAGTCCAGGCTTTTTCACTTGATTGAGCAATTCACGAATCCGAGACACTTTCTCGAGGCAAGATGAAATAAATGATTGTCCACCAAAACCTGGATTCACAGTCATCACAAGAATGAGGTCAACTTCACTCATCACCTGGTCGAGTGTGCTCACTGATGTCGCAGGGTTTAAGGTTACCCCAGCTTTGACATTGTGCTCTTTGATCGACTGAAGTGTTCGGTGCAGGTGAGGGCAGGTTTCCACATGAACCGTTAAATAGTCAGCGCCAGCTTCTGCAAATTCCTCAATAAAATCATCAGGGTTGGTCATCATCAAATGGACGTCTAAGGGAAGCTTGGTTTCCTTCCGAAGCGCTTCCACAATCGGAGGACCGACTGTCAGGTTCGGAACAAAGTGTCCGTCCATCACGTCAATGTGAATCCAATCTGCTCCAGCGGCTTCGACTTGGCGGACGGCTTCTGCGAGGCGGCCGAAGTCTGCAGAAAGAATGGAGGGAGCAATCAGTGGCATTGAAGACATGATTACACGTTCTTTTTAATTAGTCGAGATGCAAAAAACCCATCCATTGCGTGGGGATTGATCGCAGTCATCAAACATCCAGTCTCATCAATAAGGGCCTGAGCGGCCAGAGGTAGCCATGGTTCGGCAGAATCCTGAAAAAAGTTCCGATGTCGGTCAAGGAACGTCGCCAACACTTGATGCGTTTCTTCCATTTCTGTCGAGCAGGCACTATAGACTAAGACTCCACCGGGTCTCAAGAGCGTACTGACGCGAGCAAGAATTTTCCCTTGAATGTTCTGAGCGTGGTGAATCAAATCTGGGTCCTTCAACCATTTGCCTTCAGGATGACGGCGAAGCACACCAAGCCCCGAACAAGGAATGTCTAGTAAAATACGGTCAAATCCTTGGGAGAAGTTAGAAGGCGTGATGACCTTTGACGCTCTCTTCCCACGAGCAATGGGTGAGTCAGAGATATTTTCTGCCATATCAGCGCAAATGGGTGTGATATTCGTCAGACCGAGACGCTGAGAATTTGAGGTGAGAAGGCCCAGCCGTTGCGCATTTCGATCCGTGGCCACGATGTGTCCTTTGTTGAACATGAGTTGACTGATATGAGTTGTCTTTCCACCTGGAGCCGCGCAGGCATCTAAGACGCGATGGTTGGGGGTGACGTCTAATAATAATGGAATGAGTTGTGCCGCTTCATCTTCAACGTAACACCATCCCTCCTGTAACGGACGAAGGTCACTCAACTTCCCACATTTTTCCAGGACCAGTCCGACCGGACTGACTGTGGTTTCTTTGACTTCATAACCTTCTGATTGGAGTCGGACTGCGAGCTGTTCCCGAGTGCAGCGAAGGGTGTTGGTTCGCAGCGTCAGTGGCGGGATCTGAAGCGTGGCTTGGCATAGGGCTTGTGTTTTCTCAGGTCCCCAGACAGCCAGCCATCGTTGGACCAACCAATGAGGACAGGAATATCGAATAGAGAAAGCCGAAATAGGGTCTTCCGATGGGTCAGGCCATGATGGCACAGGCTGACGAAGCAAATTCCGAAGAACAGCGTTCACCAGACCACTCCAATTCCGACCTCTGATCGTCTTAGCCAATTTCACAGATTCGTTCACGGCCGCGGATTGTGGAATTCTGTCCAGATACAGTAGTTGGTAGGCACCTAATCGGAGGATCATGGCAACGGTGAGAGGCAGCTGCGACATGGAACGTTCGGTCAATTGGTTAAGGCGCCAGTCTAAAGTTTCTCGATGCCGCAAGACTCCATACACAAGCTCAAAAATCAGTCCTTTGTCCAATGAACGAACCTTTGTTCTTGCCAGTAGAGAGTCGACAACGTCATCGGCAAATGGTTGTTGACGGTGAATTTTTATGAGAATGGTTAACGCCGCGGAGCGAGCTCTTACCTGATGTTTAGATGGAAATTTCGTACCAGGCGAACTCATGATTTAGAGAACTTTTTGATAGGAAAGAGGCTCTTCAAGGGAAATATTATGAGGCATGAGGAAAGACAATAGAAGGAAACGTCAACGATCAACTAGTCGGGTTGGCAAGTCGAGCGGCTAACCTAATCGCTTCTATTAAGCTCGTGGGATCTGCTTTCCCTTTTCCGACAATATCATAGGCGGTCCCATGGTCAACAGATGTGCGAATCAAGGGAAGCCCGACGGTCACGTTGACACAATGGCCAAATGCGACGGTTTTCAAAGCGACTAGGCCCTGATCATGATACATGGCAACGACGCCATCAAAATCTCCCTGAACCGCTTTGCCAAAGAGCGTATCTGCAGGATGTGGCCCACTACAATGAATGCCTGATGATCGAGCCCGTTTCACTGCCGGGGCGATGGCACGTACCTCTTCTTGTCCAAATAGACCTTCCTCTCCAGCATGAGGATTGAATCCAGCGATGCCGATATGAGGTCTTCTGATATGAAACAAATTCCGGAGCCCAGAGTCGGCTAGACGGATGGCTCCAAGTACCTTGGTGGTTGTGATGTGTCGAGAAAGTTCTCGAATAGGGACATGTGTTGTGACAAACATGATCCTAAGAGGGCCCCCAAGGATCATCATCCCAAATTTTTTAGTTCGAGTTAGTGCCGCTAACATTTCTGTATGTCCGGGATATGAATAACCGGCAAGATGAATGGCTTTTTTATTGATGGGTGCCGTCACGATTCCGGCAACACAGCCTATTTGTGCCAAGTGAACGGCTTTCTGAATACATCGAACTGAGGCGTCCCCAGATACTGCACTGACCTGTCCCTGACGAAAGCGACCTAAAGGCTTTTCAAACGGATCGAGCACCGGGAGTCGACTCGGTCCACATTTACTCCTTCCTCCATTATGCGTATGTGCCTCCACTGGGCAAATTTTGGCAGGGATTCGAAAGGCCCGAACAGTTCGCTGCATAATTGCGTGCGAACCAATCACCACGGGGGAACAGATTTTCCAAACTTTTGGCTGAACTAATGCTTTAACGATGATTTCTGGCCCGATGCCGGCAGGATCTCCCATCGTGATCGCTAAATAGGGGCGAGTATGAGATTGATTGAGTGTGGACATGTTTTAGACAATGGTGATTTCTAAACGCAAAAATTAAGATTAGATAGTGTTGTTGCGCCGAAGATTTTGTTGACTTTTCAGCGTGATTTCTTCTGTTGTCTCTTTGTTCTTTGATTCGCATTCTTATAGAGATGGAAAACTTCTTCAATAATTTCTCGAACAGGCCGTCCAGCTTTTTTTGCGATTGCTTGGCAGTCTCGAAACTCAGGCATCATTTTCTGTTGACCATTGCCAAGGTCGGCAATCTTTATTCGCACAATCCCCTCAGACAATTTCACCTTCTCCATTCTTCGTGGAAGGATACATCGAGTGATATCGTAGATCCGCACGCCGAGAGTCGTGGTCTCCTGAAACAACGTTTTGATTATGTCCTCACGAGCACTCACATTCGTTAAAACTGTGAGAATGATTCCTGGCCGGCTGCGTTTCATGATGATCGGGGTTAAGGTGACATCGAGCGCGCCAGCGTCAAACAGTCGTTCCATGACAAACTCATAGGCCTGAGGATTGAGATCATCCAATGTGGTACAGATCTCAATCGTGGGGTCTAGATCTTGTAGGTCCGAGGGAGCTGTATGGCACAAAAATACTCGAAGAACATTTGCCCAACCTTTGGGATTTGCCGTTCCGGCTCCGTAACCAATGCGGGTAGGGTTCATAGTAGGCAAGGAGTGAAAGTCTTGAGTCAGTGATGTCAGAAGTGCCATACCAGTGGGAGTGGTGAGCTCAAGAGCTGGCCCAGAACTGAAGATTGGAATACCCAATGCGAGTTGAGCGACGGCCGGTCCGGGGACCGGCAATGTACCATGTGCTGTCTGAATGGTACCGGAACCAACATTGATAGGAGTAGCTGAGACTGATGTGATGTCTAAATGATGAATTCCAAGAAACGTTCCGACAATATCAACCAAGGAGTCGATCACGCCTACTTCATGGAAATGAACTTTCGATTGGGGTAAGCCGTGAACCGCTCCTTCAGCATCTGCCAAGCGTTGAAATACCTCCAAGGAACGTTTTTTTACGACTGGCTGAAGTTGACTTTGTTTGAGAATTCGTCGAATCGTCGGAAGCGAAAGCGACTTTTCGAATCCACCACGAATGATGACATCAACTTTGGTGGTACTAACCGACCCGCGATGCACTTTTTGAGCTTTGAGTTGATAGCCACCTACCTTGAGCTTCTGTAATTCTTTCTTTAGCGAGGCTAAGGGGACTCCAGCATCAACAATTGCGCCAAGGCACATATCGCCACTAATACCGGAAAAGCAATCAAAGTGCAGATGAGACATGACTTTCCTTACCGCTTACCAGGCGAGTCGTCATCATAGCAGAAGCTGAACGATTCATACATTCTCTCCTTATGAAAAACTGCCTCATTTGACGGATGGAGAAGGCTGTGGTATTCGACCTGTAGAGGGAAAATTTAGGTCACGCTAGTTCTTCATGAGGTTTTTCTTGCTTGAATCAGTCGGAAAACATCGTCACCGCATTTCCCGAATAAGCTTGGTTGTCCTTGGCGTGTGGTGCTGCATGGGGTTAATGATTGAATCAATCGCCGAGGCCAAAAAAAGACGTGCGCGTTCTTCTTCAGGACTGCAAATTTTTCAAGTCACAACTTCGCCGACGCCGTTTGAGATTGGCAACGGAAAATTAACCTTTTCGACTATCGTAAAAGTGCCAAAAAATTTGAATGGGTTTGACATATTGGAAGTGACAGCTCTCATTACTTCTCCCACTCAGCGATCAATGAAATTTCTTTCGAAACGAGTACCGTTAGATTCAAATACTCTTGCTCAGAGGGGCCCTCATCTTTCTACTGTTTTGATTTGGGATGGCAAAAACCAATCGCAGATGTTCGTCGAGCCTGGGACCTATCAGTACGAAGTGCGCGCAAAGCTCATGGCAGAAAAAAGTGCCGGCATCTTAACGCGAATGGTGTCACGGCGTTCTCGCGGAACTTTAGAAGTCATAACGTATAATATTCCAGAGCCGCCTCTTGCTGTTGAAAAACTTCAACCGACTTCAGAGCCAAGTGTCGAAGCACCACAAAGTAGTAGAGGAGAAACTGTTCCAGAAGAGTCAGTAGAGGCCGCTGCTGATGAGGTTGAAATGTTACCCGATGAATCAACGAGCCATCCCGTGCCGGAACTAGACACGGACGAAGCTATAACGAGCGAGGAAGAGAAGACCTTGCCGATTCCCCAAGAGAATTAATACGGTGAGCAAGGCATCCTGCCCCAAAACCATTATCAATATTCATCACCCCGATTCCACTTGAACAGGCATTCAGCATCGTTAATAGTGCAGAAAGTCCACCAAAACTTGTTCCATACCCTTGGCTTGTCGGAACGGCGATAATCGGCCGATCGACTAACCCACCTATCACGCTGGGTAAGACGCCGTCCATCCCTGCTATCACCACTAACACTCGCGCCTGATGTAAGATTTCTTGTCGGTCTAAGAGACGATGGAGGCCCGCCACTCCGACATCAAAAAGGGTCTGGACATGGCTACCCATTATTTCTGAGGTGATACGGGCTTCTTCAGCCACCGGAATGTCTGAGGTGCCGGCCGTCACGATCACAATGTTCCCGAGTCGAACTTTCTGGGATTTCTGCATGGAAACCATTCGTGCTTCCTTGTGATACACCGCCTTGGGAATGGCTTGGAGCAAAGCTTTGGCAATATCTGGTTGAACACGGGTTGCGAGTAAGGAACTCCCTTTCTTGAGTAATTTTTTGGCAATGTTGGTGACTTGCGTTTTGGTCTTTCCCTCGCAAAAAATGACTTCCGGGAATCCTTGCCGAATAGCTCGATGATGGTCAATTGAGGCAAATCCAATATCTTCATAAGGCAATGAACGAAGTTGTTGGAGTGCGGCATCGACAGACACGGTTTTTGAACGCACTTGTTGAAGAAGTTTCTTAACCTGATCGTTATCCATCATATGTTATCGGAACGTTACGATTGTCTGATGAGACCGCTGATGCTTTTGGGTCGGCTTCATCTTTTGGGGATCTGTTCATCAGGGTTGTGACGGCTTCTTGTGGATTCATGCCGTTAAATAGTACATCATATATTCCTTGAACAATAGGCATTTCGACGTTGTGTCTCTTTGCCAACCCCGCAGCGGCACGAGTGGTGCGAATGCCCTCAGCAACCGTCGATGTTTGCGAACAAATGTCATCGAGTGACGAACCTTGCCCAAGTTTTTTCCCAACGGAATAGTTTCGACTTAATGAGCCTGTACAGGTAAGCACAAGATCCCCCAATCCTGAAAGCCCATACAGAGTAGAAATATTCGCACCCATCGCTACTCCTAAACGTGTCATCTCCGCGAGGCCTCGGGTTATCAACGCTGCTCGGGTATTGAACCCTAATTCCAGGCCATCCACAATGCCAGAAGCAATAGCCATGACGTTTTTTAAGGCCCCACCAACTTGTGCGCCTATGATGTCATAGCCTGCATACACTCGAAACTGAGGGGTCATAAAGACTTGCTGCAAGTTTGTCACCAGATTGGCAGCATCTCCGGCAAGTAAAATAGTCGTAGGTTTCTCCTGACAGACTTCAAGGGCGAAACTAGGTCCAGAGAGTATGGTGAGAGGTGAAGGCCATGATGAAGGAAGTACGGTACTGATTACGTCGGACATCAGGCGAAATGATTCTTCTTCTATTCCTTTTGTCGCAATGGTAATCGGCACAGGATGCATTAAATAAGGCTGCATCTGTGATGCAATAGTCTGCATGGTGTGGGAAGGAACCGCCAACACAACGAGATCTGTGTTGGTGAGAGCATCGGACAGCATATGCGTTGCGTGTAACGATTGGGGGAGAAGAACGCTTGGGAGGTACAGTGTATTGCGGTGTGTTGATTCTATGGCTTCAACCACTTCACGCTCATAGGCCCAGAGTCGAACGTCAAATCCCTTGGTTGCTAGGAGACGGGCAAGAGCGGTTCCCCAGGCTCCTGCGCCAATGACAGAGATCGAATGGACTTCTTGAAAGGCCATAGTCATTGAGAATACAGTAGAAACGATAAGATTCTAAGATTTTTGAGATTCACTTTAAACTCGTCTGATGGGCTTTTCAACTGTTCTCTTTGGTCCATGATAGTGTCGGTTATGTGAGGTGAGCTGTGAATGAGAGAAAGACCTGTCCTTCTTGCGGTTATGGTCTTCCCACCGGTAGCCGTTATTGTCTCAAGTGCAGAACGCGTGTGGATGACGAGGCACAAGAAAAGCGGGCCGGAGAAACCTTAAACATCCGTATCCTGTACATGATGGTTGGGTTACTCATCCTCGCTGTGCTTTTTCCTCCTTGGGAAGCTGCGCCAGGGGAACCTCCACAATTTTTAGGGCTAAGATTTATCCTATCCCCTCCCCGCGAAGGGGCTATTGTGAGTCGGATGTTACAAACCATTCAACTTGTGACCATTGCTGTTGGCGGAATGTATTGTTCCTGGTTGTTTCGCTCAAAATAACGAAAGAGCCATTGCCTGACGAGAACTCGACGGTCTAGATCTTTATGACCCTTGACCTTGAAGACATTTCTGTGCCTCATCGGAATGAGGATGTCCCTGTTCAGAATCTTGTTTGATTTCAGCAAGATATTCGACCATGTATAGAAGTTCTTCTGGCTTAATGCGATTGCCATAGTACCGTGATGGAAGAGTGTGTTGTGAATACCTGGGATTATCAGAGACGACATAAAGATCATGATCCAGGATTGACTCAACGATATAGTCGCTTGGCGACGTAGCAAATCCTTGATATGCGGGCTCGCTTAATCGCATTGAGGCTTTCTCTTTCATGTACAAGGGTGGCCCTAGTTTTCCGGTAGCTCCAGGAATGCCAGGGATGATGTGACATCCAGTGCAGGCATGTCGAAGAAACAGGTGTTTCCCAGGACTTTCAGCTTCCTTCGCGTTCTCCGTATCACGGGTGATGTAGCGCCATTCTTCTTTTGAAAGGATATTTTTGTAAGTCGATCGAATGGTTCGCGGAGATGGAGGAGTTTCACCTTCGTGGACATAGATCCATGTATCCACGGCTACAAGTTCCTCGAGGGTGAGGTTGATTGGTGGTAGATGTACCTTGGGCATTGGTGACTCACAACTCCGGCTACCCGTAAACCCCCAGCCTGCAGCGATGTAGCAACTTGGACAGACGTGAGATTCAGCCAGATATTCGATGGGCGTGGATTGGTTCCTTTGGCGAGTCGTAATTCCCCATAAGTTTGGGGCTCGCTTGTCAGGTTGTTCGGGCTGAAAGGCATGACAGATTGAACACTGGGCCTTTCCGATATTGACGGTTTTTCCACCTTCCCCTCGTTCACCGAATATTAAAAATTTCCCTCTTTCTGCTAAATGCAGGGTTGTCGTGTCATCCATGGAAGGTGATCCGTTGGTATGCGGCTTCCACTGATAGCAACTTGAGGTTGTGACGACAAAGAAGACCAATACCCCCAAAAATCTCACCGCTGTTTCAGATGAAAGATAGTCCATATTTCGATATGGTATTCCACCCGGTTCTGAGTTTAGAGGAGCATTGTATTGTTACTCCTGAACCCGCAAGATCTTTTGTGTTTCCTGGGCTTTGCGCTGTTGAAGGCTGACGAAGACATCCTGACCATTGATGAGGCGATACTGCACGTCTTCGGTCGTGACATCTTCACAAATACCTTCACCCGTTTGGTAGGCGGCAAATCGAGTGACTGTATTCGTCCGACGATGTATACGCAAAATGCTGATCGTACAGGCCTCTCCATCATACGGTTCACTTACTAACTGTTCATCATCCCATTCTTTGACGGAATACACATGAGTCACGACATCCAACATGGGCGCGTTTTCGACCAGTAACACCGCCGTCGATTCAATACACTGTTTCTGTTTCCGAAAGCAGTACAGCTTCGAAGTTTGAACGGCATCTGGAGTGGGGCCTGAATCCCTTGCCCATGTTCCTTTTACCTGAATTGCCTTGTCCCACTGATCGCCATGAAATGCATATTGCGGAAGATATGGTAAGGGTCGATCGAGTAGCTTATTATCATCGGTGAGATGTGTAAGAGTACGATAGTCGAGTTCTCCTGTTGCCGAGAGACCAACATGCCTTTGGTATTCCTTAAGAGCTGATTGGGTTTGTTCGTCCAACTTTCCGGTATAGGGTCCGATCCCATATCCAAATCGACCCAAGAAAATTTGCACGCCTAGAATGAGGACCCGATATTCTTTGGGTCGTTGTCTAATGGCCTCCAGCTCTTGTTGAGTTTTTCTTTCTTTCAGAGCTTCCTGATTCGTTGGTCGTGTTGTTGGACCGGATGACGAGGATGTGGTGCCTTTGGGAGACGTGGCATCGGATCTTATGTCAGCTGCAAACGTGGTCATTGGGAACATGGGAAGAAACATCAGCATCAAAATCCACATACGTACCATCGTGAGAAATGCCTCCTAAATAATAAAGAATATGAATGTCGTGTTGACGGAATTCCATAGCCATGATCACAGGCTAGGAACGGGTGAGTCAAGGGAAGACTCTTTAGCAGCACGATGCGCAAGAAAGATGAACCGTACTGACGAGTGTCTCTCGAAATAAACGAAGTCATAAAAAAACGTCGGGTGGAGGAATATCCCCCACCCGACGTTATAGATCCCCACAAAAAGAAGACTACTTCTTTTTCGTCGTCTTCCTCTTGGCTGTGGTTTTCTTCTTGGCAGCTGGCCTTTTCTTAGCCGTGGTCTTCTTGGCTGCCGTCTTCTTCTTGGCAGCTGGCCTTTTCTTAGCCGTGGTCTTCTTGGCTGCCGGCCTTTTCTTAGCCGTCGTCTTCCTAGCTGCCGTCTTCTTTCTAGCTGGCGCTTTTTTCTTAGCTGTTGCCAACGCTCTCACCCCCTTTCTAAATCTGGAGCTACAAAGAAGTAGCTCCGACCGTCCACATCTTTCAGTGAACGGGTTAAGTCTATATTCACCTTAGCGATAGTTTTCTCGCTTGGTCACTGTTGTGTCTTCGGTTGTCAATTTTAAAAGATAAAGAATCGAGTGGAAGTTTTTGAGTGAGTATTCGGTTTGAAATCATCGGCCTGAAAGTGGAAATAATATTTTTCATGACATCGTTAAAGATATACTACAACGTTCTTTTGCATTTTGCCAGAAAAAAATTCATTTTTTTTCTTGACCACAAATTTTCTTTGGACAAGAAAATTTGGGTGGCGATGTCTTGCAGAGAAAAATTTTTGAAGAAAGGAAGAACGAAAGGAGGTTATGAAGCGAAAGAAAAATATTTCTTCGATGTGATCAATACATTATCGTGCGCGTTGTTTGAGATGTATCTGACAATGGAATTGCCGTAAAGTTTATACGTCCAATGATGCGCCCATCTTCAGTTTCAACGTCAACACGCCAATCGCCGGGATCGAGATGTTGTTTGAGTGTGTAGCTTCGATAGCCGCGCTCTCGTCCTCCTGATATCGGGATCGGTATCCTATCTGTCGTGGAAAATATATCGGAGGTATGAGGCAGTCGATGTTGCCAATGGTGATAGACGGTGGTTTGGAGCGTGACAGGAGCAAAAACACTCGTAAAACAATAGACCGGTTCATCTGTAGAAACCTCATCATCCGATTGTTTCCAAAATTGATACCATGGTCCATCCTTGAACGTGAGGCGGTAGGTATCTTGAGATTTTTCAACATGTTGATAGATGCCACCCAATTTTAGGGAAAGGGGAACAGGTGGGATCCAGTTAAGGAAATATAAACTGCTGAGACTCACGATAAGTCCTAAGGCGGGGAGAAATGTCCATGTCAGATCTCGCGATGATCGAACTTCAATACCTTCAAAAATCAGTTTGACGACCTTCCAAATAACGACAATGCTCAAGATTGCTCCGAGCAGAAAGATCCATGTCGTCATCCATCCGGTCAGCACTGGGAGAAAGAACGTAAAAAAGCTGAAGACGACCATGGCATAGAGACACACAAGAAGCTTAAGACTGGAAAGGCGATGACGAAACCATTCGTTCGCAATCAGCAGCAGAATAATGATGCCCAAAAACACGGATGAGGTTGTCAGCGAGGAACTTTGAAAATAAAAGATGGTGTAGGCGCTAAACAGTCCCCCTAGAAAAAACTGAAGGGCTTTGGTGAAATGAGGGCGAGCCCATTCTATACAGCCGAGAATACTCCATCCAGTTTCGTGAGTGGCAGACGGAATCATGCCGAATTGAATTCGGCCCGTCAGCACAACCAGGGCTCCGAGAACGCTTAGATAAAAGAGGAGAATGAGATTATCAAACAGACGATCGATACGGTTGAGAGTCAGCGTGTCATAGGTAACGCCAGCCAGAAAAAAGATCACTGGCATGAAAGGTTGGGCTAATTGAGTATCGAATCGATTGAGTATGGCTTGCACGATGGGTCAGAATGTTGAAATACAACAGAGGCCTTAACCTATCCAGATGAGGAGTTCTTAATGTTTTCAAATATCCCAATCTCTCTCATCTTTCCACTGTCTCTTTACTGACTCGGCACGTTGGCGTTGTTTCTTGAAAACATAAAGCGCTAACCCTAAGATCCCCATCCAAAGGACGGCTGAGCTCGTAACCACGGGAATCCACTGCGCCCACAAGTTTTGGTCGGCCCAGAAGTCAGTTTGCACCTGCTTAAACGACTGAGACGTCGTGCGAAAAAATGCTTCCTGAAAAGACAGCTTTTGAGCCAATGATGCCAGCAATTGTTTGGGCCAGTCGTCGCCAAATCTCTGAATACAGTACCGAATAAGTGTGTGAGCAAGGACGTATGCCTTCTGCGCGGAAGCCCGATTTTGATGAAAAAGTTGTTCTAGTTCCGTTAATGTCGTAGGCCGTCCCATTACCATAGCCCAGACAAGCCTGGCCTGATCTTCAAACTCCCATGTGTGGGCGGCAACCATGGCCAGTCCTTCGTCGAACCATCGTGGAACTGGTTGACC
Source organism: Nitrospirales bacterium (assembly GCA_965223675.1). Taxonomy (GTDB): domain Bacteria; phylum Nitrospirota; class Nitrospiria; order Nitrospirales; family UBA8639; genus JAGQKC01. The sequence continues at coordinate 3,343,431 of OZ245013.1, forward strand.
CCCTGCCGCTCTTCCAATCAAAATGTGCGCGAGCTCATGGGCTAACAAACTTTCGAGCGAATCATAGGGATAGCCAATGACTCGTTCCGGCAGGATGACAATGAGATCTTGCTGAGAGATCGCGTAACCAGAGACCCAGGAAGGGGTCCGGAGAGCCCAGTCAGATTCTTCGGGTGCAACGATCACCCGAATAGGATTCCCTGGGTAGTCTACCCCGATAAGGTTCATAATGGTTTGAACACGAGTTGTGTCAAACTGCTTCATTCGAGTTGCTATGGGAGACAGCGCAGGTGCGCCCTCTACAATCAGAAGTGGTGGGTCAACAGCAGCGACAGGCGATGGCAGCCCAAAAAGTAGAACAAACACAAAAAGACAGTATCGATGTTTCATGATAAGAGAGCCGTTCCATAACCTCGAAATACGCATATCGAAATTCGTGCTTCGCATTGTAGTGCTAGAACTCTATCCATCAGTAGAGAGAACGAAAGCGTATTGAAATAGCTCTATGAATAACCTGACACCTATCAAGTCATATCTGCTCGTTGGGGTGCAGTTTATCTGTATGGGGATCATTGTACTGACTGGACCCATCATTGTCTCAAACCCATGGTTGTTGAGTCTTGAGATTATAGGAATCTTCATCGGCCTGTGGGGGATACACGCCATGAAAGTAAAAAACCTTCATGTCTTTCCCGAGGTCCATGCTGAAAGTACCTTAGTGACCCACGGGCCTTATCGCTTTATCCGACATCCCATGTATACGGCGTTGTTGCTCTGTACATTAGCGATGATCTTAGAAGACTTCTCCGTGATGCGGATGGGGGTATGGATAGTATTAGGAGCAGACCTAATGGCAAAGCTGACGTATGAAGAACGTCTATTGGTTCAACGGTTTGAAGAATATTCAGGCTATCAGCGTCAAACAGCCCGTCTCGTCCCGTTTGTCTATTAGAAGACCACTTTTTTCGGCCATCTTCTACTGTGGCGATGCCGTATTCATTCTCTTTTGAATGACTGTCACAACGTTACCTAGATCATTCGGATGCTCAGTCTCTATCTCAAGGACATGCGACTGTTCAGATGGAGAAAATGGGTCATCTTCTGATAATTGTTGCTCTAGTACTGAAATATCAGCTTCCGAGGCATCTTTCCCTTCTTGCAGTCGACTCGCGACACGCTGCCTAAGCAAGGTTTCGGGTGCGCGAATATCAAGAATATAAAAGGGAAAGTTTAATTCTTTCGCCAATTTACTGAAGACTTCCCGATACTGTTGTTTCAGAAACGTCGCATCCACGATAACTGAAAATCCGGCTTGAAGAATGCTACGGGCAAGTATTGCTAGCTGAGAGTATGTTGCTTGGGTCGAATTCTCGGAATAAACAAAAGATGTTTGCTGTGGCTCAGTTCTTGTTGTTTGAGAGATTTCTAAGAGGCGTTTTCGCTCGATATCGGAACGTATACGAATCGTACCAAGGGATTCCAAGAGAGTTTGTGACACAGTAGTTTTCCCGGAACCGGAAAGACCATGCATGATGAGAAGCACAGGATGTGATGACTGGGTGAAAGATGCTGCCAACGCGAGGTATTTTTTGAGTTCACTTGCAAGGTCCAAACTTTCTGTGTTCTTGCTCCTCTTTTGGGCCAAACGAATTCCTGTCACCTTTGCACGGACCATCGCACGATAGGTTAAGTAAAACCGTAATATGGTTAGTCCTTCGTAATCTCCTGTCTGCTCCAAATAGACATTCAGTAACCTCCAACCAAACCTGGGAGCACCACGATCTATGAGGTCCATAACTGCAAAAGCCACTTCGCTCATGACATCAATCCACCGAAATTGGTCGTTAAATTCGATGCAATCAAAAATCACAATCTGATTATCGACAAGGGCCATGTTTCCTAGATGGAGATCGCCATGACATTCACGAACGAAGCCCATCTCTTTTCTTTGGTTAAAGTCGTCGATGTGTCTGGAGTGTTCACCCTTGGCCCAGTGTTTTAATCGTTCCACTTCTTGTACGGAAAGAAGTCTGCTGATTTCACTAGGCAAATGCTCGAAATTATCCATAACGGTATTACGAATGAGTTCTGGTGTCCCAAATCTTGAAGAAGAGTCCGCGACAGCGATATGAGCGTGAAACTTCGCAATTTCTTTGGCTAATTCATCGATATGAGAGGAGGAGATCTGAATTTTCTGAATGCGTTGAGACAAAAGGGCTTCTTGAGGGAACTGTTTCATTTTTACGGCATACTCAATAGGCTCACCTGAGCCATTTAAGCACGGAGTTTCAGGTCTCCCAGTGATCGTCACGAGCTCAAGATAGAATTCTGGGGCAAGGCGTTGATTGAGCCGGAGTTCTTCTTCGCAAAAAAACCGACGGTGTTCGATCGTCGAAAAATCCAAGAAGCCCAAGTTGACGGGTTTTTTGATTTTGTAGGCGTACGGACCAGTCAAGAGTACCCACGAAATGTGAGTTTCTAGAATTTGAAAATTTTGAATGACATGATCGTACAGTAAGGGATTCTGAAGAGCTTCGATGAGAGTGGGAAAATGGGACTGAGACACAGGAATATTTCAGAAATCTGGAATGGTGTTTAACGTTTAGCGAGCGGCACGTTTCTGATCTAAGATCTCGTGGATGTTCTCACTCGTCTCTTTTACAAGAATCCCCATTTTCGAATGCATGGGCTCTAAATCGATAGGGAAACCATATAGCTTGAGTCGTTCGCTGGTGATTTGTCCGATCGAGGCAACGGCTACATTTTTCAGGGCCTTTCGAAATACGTCAATTTCATGGGATTCTTCTAGAATCTTCGCGACATGTTCAATTTGAACAGCATTCGTCACGAGAATGGCATCGACCTGCGCGTCAATTATCTGTTTGAGCAATTGACGAAGGGGGGCGGTGTCCTCCGGTAATGCCCATCGATAGACTGGTACAGGCGTCACAATCGCTCCTAATTGCTCTAGAGCATCCAGAAGGTCGTCGTTCGTCGTCCCATATTCCTGAACAGCGATATGAAAACCTTTAATTCCAGTTGGTTGAGATGCCTTGATCGCGTCAAGAACGTCTCGCCACGTATTGGGCTCGGGGACAATCAGGTTGGGGGCAAGGTTGATCTCCTTCAACGCTGTAACCGATTTGGGGCCTCTGGCAACCAGCACAATCTGACTAAGAGCGTCTTTGACTGAATCCAATGAAAACTTCGTTTGCAGAACCTGAACCAGACTTCTGGTTCCGACTCCGGTCAGCAAGATCATCATGTCGTACCGTCCACTGAGCAGCAGCTCCCCAAAAGCCAAAGCTTTTGGATTCTCCGCTAGAGGAATTTCTCGCATGGATGGCGCGACCAACGGTTTTCCGCCATGACGTTCGATCAATCGCGTCATCTCGTTAGCCATCCGACTTTCAAATGCCGCAACAGTCAGTCCGTTGAATCCACTTTTGGCTTTCATTGTCAATTAAGTCTTTAGTGTGTGATAGTTTCTATTAACAATACTATCAAGTATCAACAGAGAAAAAAGCAAACTCTGAACATTCAGAAATTTTGAGAAAAAACAATTGTGAGCAAGCGATCCTACAACATCATTGAAACAGGAACCGGTGTTCCCATAAAAGCCTGGACCAAAGGTGTACCGTTGGAGCCGGAAGCGGAGCAGCAGCTTCGGAATGTGGCGTCTCTTCCGTTCATCCATAAGTGGGTGGCGGCGATGCCGGATGTCCATTGGGGCATGGGAGCGACGGTAGGGAGTGTGATTCCTACTAAAAAAGCGATCATTCCGGCAGCGGTTGGCGTCGATATTGGCTGTGGAATGATGGCCGTCCAGACTACGTTGAATGCTCGCCAACTCCCAGACAATCTGAAGTCGCTCCGAACGACCATTGAAAAGGCTGTTCCACATGGCCGTACCAATAATGGGAAACGAGGAGATCGAGGGGCTTGGCATGATATTCCCAAGCATCACTTGAAAGAATGGGAAAGATTATTGCCAGAATATGATCAAATACGAGGTAAGCATCGAGCCATAGATCGCGGAAACGATGTGAATCATCTTGGCACGCTAGGAACCGGCAACCATTTTATCGAAGTCTGCCTGGACACGAATGATGCCGTCTGGTTCATGCTCCATAGTGGTTCCCGTGGTGTTGGGAATCGAATCGGCAGCTATTTCATCGAGTTGGCCAAAAAAGATATGAGAAAGCATGTGAGGAATCTTCCCGACAAGAATCTCTCATATCTGTCTGAAGGGACGGACCATTTTGATGACTATGTCCAAGCCGTCCATTGGGCGCAGGACTTTGCCATGACCAATCGCAAGCTCATGATGCACAATCTAGTTCGAGCGATTAAACAGGCAGGCGAGCTGCCTGACTTTCAGGAAACGCAGGAAGTCGTGAATTGTCACCATAATTATGTGGCTGTCGAACACCATTACGGAGAAGAGGTGTTTGTGACGCGAAAAGGAGCGGTACGCGCCCGAAAAGGGGATATGGGGATAATTCCGGGAAGCATGGGAGCACAATCCTTTATCGTGCGAGGGTTAGGCAATGAGGAAAGCTTCCATAGTTGTAGTCATGGGGCAGGACGAGCGATGTCGCGGACAGAAGCCAAACGACGATTCACGATTGCCGATCATGAAAAAGCCACGGCAGGGGTCGAATGTCGGAAAGATAAAGACGTTATCGACGAAACCCCGCAAGCCTATAAACCCATCAATGATGTGATGAATGCGCAGAGAGATTTGGTTGAAGTCGTTCATACCCTTCGTCAAGTCGTGTGTGTGAAGGGGTAAGGTTAAGGATTGATAGGCTCGCGAAACCGGTGCTATAGCCGTTTCAAATAACTTCCGACTGTTCAACGCCTTCCCTTCGCCGGGTTAGTGGTCAAAACGAGTTGGAACTTATTTGGATTCGCTATAGACCAAAGAAAGCCCTATGGCCTTAAGTGAATTTGAAACCAAGAAATGTGAAAAGTTGGTCGGGGCCTTTATGGAAAAACGTCGGCCGCCAACCCATATGCGTAAGGACCTCGATTTGGGTTTTCGTATAAAGGGGCAGAGTCTTGAAATCTTTGAGATTCGCCCGATGTGGCAACGACCAAATGAAAAAATTGAAGAACCGGTAGCCAAGACCACGTTTATCAAAACGAAGAAAGTCTGGAAGATCTATTGGCAGCGAGCTGATCTGAAATGGCATCGGTATGATCCTCATCCAGAGGTGGGAAGCCTCGACGAGTTTCTGGATATTGTGGATCGAGACGAATATGCCTGTTTTTTCGGATGAAGGGGTTAAAAGGCTCTCAAGCCTTAGAGTGTACCTTTTAAGGAATATGCCTGGAACTCTTAATAGAGATAAAAGCTATTATCATCTATAAACACGAAACCACGCTGAAAATAAAGGGGAAATTGGGCCCTCTCAAATAGGGTATACCCTATTTGACAGGAAATTGCGACAGGGAAAAAGCCGCGAAACATGCGGGTTTTGACAAACGAATTTCGGGGGGACCCTATTTGAGAGTAGGAAGGACCAAAACCAGTGCGAAAACCACGCGATCAGATAAAGTCGGTGAAGGAAAATTTATTGCTGCACAACGAAGCTGTGTATGAAGCATTGGACGGGATCAAAACCGCCCTCGATCGTGATGATTGGGGGAAGTGAAAAACGCCCTTGGCTGTATTGAAGCAGCCGGAGTGGCAGGCAAACTGTTCATTGACATGCTGGAACGGAAGGGGTTTATCACGGTCGTTGAGCCCAAGGTGGAAATTCGCTACGGGATGAAACCCTAGCCGACCCATTTTGGCTTTCGCATCCGCCGTCGCACGCGCGGTTTTTGCCGGAGTGCAGTAAGATCAAATTTCGAATTGGCAAAGTGATATGTATAACGGCGGCCGCGAACGGTAGCGGGCTTAAAATCAGCAGCAGACGAAAAGTACGCAGAAAGACGCATAGGGATAGTATGATCTTCTTTTAAAAACCTGCAAACCCATTTTCAAAAGTTTTCCACTTTCCCTCAAAAAAAACTAAAAGAAGAACAGATAGACGTGTTGATTTTGTGCGGACCTATCGGCCCTTATTCGAAGAACGGGCACTAGGGTTTGCTCCGCTTCGTTTTGTAAAGGATGAACAGGAGCACTCAGGGCGGTGTTTAGAGGAAATTCTTGTTGAAGTCGATCGTTTGCAGGAAACCGGGTAACTTCCTCAAAGGCCGGGTAAGAACGGTCACAAGTCACTTCGTAGCAAATAAGTCCGTAAAGGCTCGGCGGGAAATGTGCGGAAGGGTGTTATTTGTAAACCTCATCAAGAGATTTTTCCTCTTCAAAAACTCCAATAAGGTTTTGTCGATTGGCTGCTTGTAGATTTTTTTGCTGGCCTCTGGTTGTTTCAGAAAATCCTATATGAGCGTGGCCTTTGTTCTCCGGAGTTCCGTCATCCATCACACAAAACGCACGTTTGTCTTTGGGTTCTTCTGGCTCTAATTCTCTAACTTTCCCGCAATTACCCTGTAACACAGCAATGAAGTGTCTTCTTGGGTCTTTTTTGAGGAGAACGTCGATTACTTCTTTTTTTAAAACTTCTTTTGTTGTGTGGCCCTTTCTACTAACTGAAACCCTAGATTCTCGGAGTTCGGTTTTAGAAAAAGCTTCCGTGGAAATGCCATTATTTTTGTAGTTGTACGGCTCAATTAACACAAACAACAGAGCTTCTTTATTTGAAACCCTACTAGGCGAGTGCTTGCTTTGTTTGGTAGCTTCAGCGGGGCAATCTTTGGACATTAGGCGGCGAAATAACTTAACAAATCTTTTGGAAGCTTGGGATCTGATACTTCAGCTTTTTCTTTTCCGGGGACAAAACGGCCACCCTGAAAATAGGTGTACCCATATTCCTCATCCTCGTCGATATCTATAACCGCCTGTTTCTTCCCTCGAATCAATTTCAAGGAAATTTCCCCATCTGAGGAAATAGAAATCTTAGCTACGGGAAACTTTTTCGGGAACAAAGCCGCGATTTCCAAAGCATTGGTAATTGTCTCCAAGGAAGGCGCTGTAAAGTCTTTATCCCAATCTGCAATGAGGTTCTTCAATTGAGCAATTTTGTTTATGACTTCCGAAGGGCTAGAGGAATCGTAAACCTGCTCTAATATTCTTGTTAATGGTTCTTTCTCATGGGTAGCGCTTTCAAGAGAGCGCAGCTTTTGGCTCCATAAAAACAGGTTTTTCGCCAATTCGGATTTTTCTGTTTGAAAGAGAAGGTGGTTAAAAGGAAAGTCGGCGCGGCTCTCTCTGACCCTTTCGTCTTCCTTAACACTTGTATCTATATCTAGCAATTGCGGCGGCATTACTACGACGATGGGAATTATTTTATTAACGGTAGTAGCTGTAAGCATTAAGTAGTTTCCCTTCTTTCCCCGAAAGTTCCCTTTAACTCCTTACTACATATTTTTTTATTAAACCAATCATGTAGCACCGCGTGGGCCTTGTTAAACCATGATGTTACATGCTTTTTTTGAAATTGTGGAGGAAATTCATTCTTTCGAATAATTAGCTCCATAATTATAGCATCACTCCTTTTTTCATTTTTCGTAACTTGGCCGGGTTTAATAGTGATTATACCCAAACTCTTATCAAGATTTGGTAAAGGAATATGGATTTCTCCAATAAAACTAGCGGCAGCAGCTTCCTTTATTGGAAAGTTCGGCATCCGCAATTGTATTCCTAAATAGTCTTCTAAAAATTCAGGATAGCGTTTTATTGGCCCATGGGTGGGTAAAAATCCATCCATGTACCTTAATTCCAAGCGCTTGATACGTAGGTACTCTTGAGGCAATGGGTATGAACTATAAAGATGGGTCACCCCTTCATCTAAATATTTTTTAAATTCTTTCCATCCGTTATACGGGGGTACAATATTCGCTGTGAACAATCCGGGGCCTGTCTGGTAGAGAGGCCATGAATTTTTGGTCTTCCTATATCGAAAAATTGGGCTACCGCCCGTGTACTCAATGGGAATCTCTTGCGGCACAACCCGTTTGACAAACTCAAATCCATTTTTCTTTACCCGGTCTGAAAATTTTTTATTAAAGACAGGAAAGTGAGGGTCAATTGATGCTCCGGGGATGGCAGCTACTGGTGTAGTTTCCCATCTAACTTCGGAAATGACCTCAATAAGCGGTGGTGATGTGTAGATAAAATCTTTTGTCTTAGCCATATTGAAGAAGCACTATATCCTTTTTTTACATATCAAACAAAATCGAATTCTTTGGCGCGAAAAACGTAGAGGCAATCCTGCCCAAACACATACCATAGTTTCTCGATAAATCCGGCTTTCAGGTTGAAACGGCGGTAATAGCGCTCTTTGGGAACCATATCACTGGTGAACGTATAGAGAAAGATATCATTGATTAATTTTCCGCCCGGATAATGAAAGTGGAAAGCCATCCCCGGCGTGAGTGACTCCGACATGGACGGGTCTTACGCGGCTTCGTCGAGATCGTCGTCTGCCTCCCCTCCTCCGTCTAGTTCCAGACATTTGCCGAGGGCTTGCTGCGAGACAGCCGCTAACGCGGCAAGGTCTTTGATGCCGAAACTGTTTGAGGTCTTCCACTCATCACCGGCGCGCAGACACACGCATAACCGTTAACGGGTTTGGCTAATCTTCGGCAGAACCGGTTCTTCACAAAATCCTCTTTACCTCAACGACCCTCCTTTATCCTCGAAAACCTTTTGTGCCTCTCTTTTTTTAAGAAAGAAAAGAGGTAAAGTTGCTGGCTTTACGATATGGATTCATACGGGCATGCCGGATGAAATCTATATGAATGAGGGCGCTTCTCGAATATTTTCCCTTTAAGTATATATAAAGACATATTTTTTATAAAAATATATGTTATAGTATATAAAATAGTCAAATATAAGGGCTTCAAGAAATGAGCAAAGACATCGGAAAAATATTACGTAATGCCCGTAAGGCCAAAGGCCTGACCCAAAAAGACCTTGGTGCGAAAATGGGACTTCCCCAAAGCCACATTTCTCAAATTGAGGCTGGCAAGGTCGATCTACGTTTTTCCAGCCTTCAGGAAATGGCGCGCATACTTGATCTCGAAGCGATCCTCATTCCGCGCCCCTTATTCCCCGTTGTCCGTTCCATCATTTCCGGCCAAAGCCACACGACAAAGCCAGCCTGGCAACCAGACTCTGAAACAGAAGAAGAGACGGAAGAGGAGGACGAGCTCTCATGACAGCCATTCTCGAAATCTTCCTAAACGACACCCGCATTGGCACACTCACCCTCCTGCCTGACGGAGCGATGATCTTTGTTTTCGATGAAGCGTATGAACATGATTCTAGTCGGCCAACCTTAAGCCAGTCGTTTTACTCAGCGGACCGTACGCTTCTTACTTCCTCGCGGCCAACTCGCAGTGGCGCGGCTCCGCCGTTTTTTTCCAATCTCCTCCCGGAAGGCCATCTCCGAAAATACCTCGCCGAGCGTGCGGGCATTAAACAATCGCAGGAATTTCATCTGCTTCACCTATTAGGAGAAGATTTGCCCGGTGCCGTCATAGCCAAACCTGCAAAAGATTTCTCGCTGTCACTCGATAAGCAGAGTGACGAATCTACGAAACCTCAATTATCACACGAGCAGCCGTTTCGTTTTTCTCTAGCCGGGGTCCAATTAAAGTTTTCCGCTCTCATGGCGCATGATGGCGGGCTGAGCATTCCGGCCTCCGGCATAGGAGGAAATTGGATCGTCAAACTTCCCTCCCCCACGCACGACCTCATTCCAGAAAATGAATTTGCCATGATGCATATGGCAGCCGCCGTTGGCATCCCAACCCCAGAAATACAACTCATTCCACTCAACGCCATCGCGGCTCTGCCGGATTTTGGCAAACTACGCGGCGCGCAAGCGCTAGCCGTTAAACGCTTTGATCGAACGACCGGCGGCGGTCGCCTCCATATTGAGGATTTCGCGCAAGTCTATACTGTTCCGCCGGACAAAAAGTACGAAAGTGTCAGTTTCACCAACATCGCCGGCATGATTTGGACATTGACTGGAGAAGCCGGTTTGAAAGATTTTATCCGCCGCCTGACCTTTACGATCTTAACCGGCAACGGTGACATGCACTTAAAAAACTGGTCATTTATTTATCGAGATGGGCACACCCCTCAACTGGCGCCAGCGTATGACATGGTTTCAACTATTCCCTACATACCCAACGATAAGCTCGCACTCAAATTTGTCAACACGAAAAATATGGATGCGTGTGATGAATCTCTGTTCCAAAAACTTGCAGAGAAAGCCCGGTTACCCAAAACACTTGTCCGGGAGACTGTCCGAAGCACCGCCACCGCAACCCGTGAAATCTGGTCGAAAGAAAAGTCCCATTTTAATCTACCATCAGATATCACCAAGACGATCGATCGACATATGAAAACCATACCCTTATGACGGCTCATCGTATCTTCCAATTCCCCACTCCAACTATCTTTCACGCGCACTATCGCGGTCGAAAAATTTTGTCATAAAGATGCGCAATTCACTTGTTTTCTGATTGAGGTAGTTCTTTGCTGAATGGTACAGATGGGAGAAAAACCAGATGGGGATCACCTGTTCATTTGACAAGTTGTTATGTTTGCACTACACTGTAGTGCATGAGTAAGACATCTGTCTATAGCTGGCGAATCGATCCGGAATTGAAGAATATTCTTGAGCAGGAAGCTAAAAGTGAACAGACCAGTATGGCTCACCTTCTGGATCGGATCGTCAAGGACTGGCTTGACCAGAGGAACTCCTCGGATGACGAAGAGGTGCAGCGGCGCTTGCATGAAGCAGCTCGGAAAACCTTTGGGAAAATTAAAAGCGGTGATCTATATGGGTCGGAACAGGTGCGGGAACGAGTTCGGGCCCGATTAAGGCAAAAGCGTGCAGCCCAAAGGTCTCATTGACACGGGGCCAATCGTTGCCCTTTTGGATCGAGGTGATCGGTGGCACAAAACATGTGTGGAGTCCTTTTCCAACCTCCAGTTACCCCTTGCGACGACGGCAGCAGTTCTTGCTGAACTCTTCCACTTTCTTGGTGATCATCCCCAACGCATTGAAAACGCATGGCGAATGTTACGTTCAGGCGCGATTACCGTTCTTGCCATTACAGATGATGATATGCCAAGCCTTGATCGTCTTATGAAACAGTACGCCGATTGCCCCATGGATTTTGCGGATGCCACGTTGGTCCATCTCGCGAAGCGAGAATCCTTATCCATGATATTCACGATTGACCATGATGACTTTGAAACCTACCGAATTGACGGTAGGCGAAAATTTCAGATCATCCCTTCTCGCTAAAACCTTTTGATGTTCTTTCCTTATTAACTCCTGCCCTTTTGTCTTACTCCTTCTCAGCATCCTTTGCACAGCGAAAGCCCGTTGAGTGATTGCGGTCGAGCGGCTTGCTCATAATCCTGGTAAAGATGCGAGCTTGTGGTGTTTCGCCCTGCCAGCCTGAACTTCGGAGGACCTTATATCCACCCGCTTGTGGGCCTTTGGGGTTTCGGTCCGGACTTTTTGAATAGTATTGCGAGTCATACCAATCAGCTACCCATTCCCAGACGTTTCCAGCCATGTCGTATGCGCCGTATGGACTTTTCCCGGCTTCATAAATGCCAACAGGAACAAGTGTGGTCTCTCCGCGCCAGGTGACTTGGTTGTAGTTCAGGTGTTTATCCGTCGGTTCGACATCTCCCCAAGGGAATCTCCAATCATTCGGTCCTTTGGCGGCTTTTTCCCATTCGGCTTCCGTCGGCAGGCGTTTTTCCGCCCATTTACAGTAGGCGTCCGCGTCATACCAATCCACATTGATCACGGGAAGGTCGACGATGGATTCCGGCATGATGTTACCTTGCCAAAGACCCTTCGATGGATCGGTCGGATGCTGAGGAGTTCGATGACCTGTCTCGGTCACAAACTGGAGATATCGCCCATTGGTCACCTCATACTTGTCGATATAAAACGTATCCAGAAAGACATCATGATTCGGTCGTTCATCGACACCGCCATCACGCGCGCCACTGGGAACCCCCATGGGGAACACCCCTTCCGGCACAAGAACCATGGGTGCGGTATCCTTTCCAATAATTTCCGTTGGATTGTCGGTTTTTGCATAGGCACGGTCTAAAATAAATACCATGACAAAAATGCCGGCAAGCATCGTAACAGTACAAACCTTTTGAAACTCTCTCTTATTCATTGCTTCCTCCTACTATATTCATGGCCATCGAACGAGATAGCAGAATATATTTCTTTGTGTGATCTTTAGTTAAAGGTCTATTATAGCACGTGAAAACAGGGGGTTGCTCCGGCCCTGGGCCATAGCTATGATGGCCGACGATATAAGAACCATCCAAATAATGGTTCGCGTATAGAGGGTAAGTGGAGGCACGATGAACCAGTCGAGTATGCTGGGTCTGAGGCATCTGGCGTTAAACGTAACAGACATCCGAGTATCGCAAAAGTTTTATGAACAGGTATTTGGGATGAAGGTCGTCTGGCAACCTGATCCTGATAATGTCTATCTGAGTTCTGGTGCGGATAATCTTGCGCTTCATCAAATTCCTCGGGAGAAACTTGGCTTATATCCGAATCAAGAAGGCCAATTCCTCGATCATTTAGGATTCCTCATCGATTCTCCAGCGAATGTAGATGTGATATTTCAGCGGGTGCAAGCTGGAGGCGTTCCAATTATCAAATCGCTCAAAGAGCACCGAGATGGAAGTTATTCCTTTTACATAGCCGACCCCGATGGAAACGTCGTACAAGTTCTGTATGAACCAACGGTCAGTGAGCTTGAAGCGAAAGACGACGATAGACGAACAACGTGAGACGGACGAGAAAATGTTGCTCGTTGCTTGTGAATCGTCGCTCGTGAAAAAACGACTAGAACGTTATGTGTAAACGAAATACGAGCATCGAGCGACGAAAGACGAATTACTCATGAGTACCTGGGATATCTATCAACCAAACCAATATGTCGGTCTTCATCCATGGGTGTGGGTCCAACTGGAGAGCTCGGAGCCACCTGGGCCACTACCGTTTTTGGGTGGTGTGGATCCTCAAGTGGTGGCGAGTTTGCATCAGGTCCATAGTATTTTATTGAGCTCGGTGGAGACGGCGATTAGCGATATCATGGCGCACCGAGCGCAGTTGGATGATCCAGCAACCCCCCGACGGCTTGAAGATGCGTATGAAGAAGTCGTGGCTTCACGCCCTCAGTTAAAGGCTCATATCCAATGTGGCCGACAGTCTGATGGCACGTTCCGCTGGACCTACCCTTCAGATTCTCGACTTTCAGCCTCGATGACCTATGCAGGCCTTCGAATATTTAATGCGGCTACTCGTAACGCGATTCCTTTTCAGTTTGAGCGACCTATTGCTCCCATGGTTGGCAAATTCTTGGGGTTTTTAGACGGTACCCGAACGGTGGCCGAGATTCGAACGGTGGCAACCGCTTCAGGGCGAGATATGGAACGTCACTTGACCAAATTTTTCGAATTATTACGCGATAGTGAGTGCCTCGCGGTGACGTCGACGTCTTCTGTTCGAGAACAGTGGTTACAGAACACCCTCGATCAAGATGTCATTCATCTTGGGCATGCAGCCCTTATGTATCGCCAACGCGATCAGTTTTTTTTGGTCGACCCTTGGCTGATGCCCTGGTTTGCCGAATCCCCTAATCCATCGCTTTGGATGAATCTTCTTCCCCGTCCCTCGGCGATCTTTTTGACCCATGATCACGACGATCATGTGGACCCACGAACCCTCTTTCATTTATCAAAAGACATTCCTATTTTCGTTCCAAGCCGGAAGAATCGGCAGAACTTGTACTATGACTATCTGTCGCTGCTACGAGAGTTGGGCTTTACCAATGTCACAGAAATGGCACACGGGGACACCTGGAAATTCGAGGGAGGAGAAGTCGTCTCAGTCCCGTTCTATGGAGAAGATCCTTGTGATTTGGCATTACCGCGTAATTGTTATTTGATTGCCGACCGAGGCCACAACACCCTCGTCCATGCGGACAGTGGTCCGACCAATGACGGAAAATCTCCGTTAAAAGATGGAATTATCACAGATCTTGTTTCACGCTACGGTCCACTTTCTACAGTGTTAGCCTCTCAACAGCAGCTCAAAGAGGTACGGAGCTATACAGCTCATGCCTGCCTCTCACATCCCGGAACTTGGTTTGATGTTGGTGAGAATGGCTATCTCACCAATCAATATTTATCCGATCTTTGTACGAGTGCCCAAGCCAAATTGTTCATCTCGTACGCAACGGGAGGAGCTGATTGGTATCCAGATCATCTTTCCTTCATGTTTAGTCACCGTAATCCGGCAAGAACGGCGTTGATCACCGCACATTGGGATGATCCAGAATCTTTACGAGAACTGCTTAGCCCTCAAGGTTGCGCGTATCATTATGCCAAAGCTTTGGATATTTTTCGGAAGAGTGACAAAGCGGGCATTCAGGTCATAGAATCATCCCAGTCTCTTTCTCCACTTCATCTTTATCAACAGGATCACCAGCTTCCTTCCTTCTTAAAACGATAGACCGTCGGGTAATAAATCACACTTCCTTCGCTGATTGCCTGCCACGTCGTCCTGAAATCTTATAAATTCTGCTGATATTTGTTGGCTTGGACTCCGTCGGAAACTTAGGTATGATAAGGGCCAAATTCTAGGGTCTTAGTCGAGAAAACTGCAAAGGATAAAGATACATGATTGATCAAGACCAAGATCAAAAGATAGATGGTTCCTTTCCAGAAACGGTTGCTGTTGTCGGAGTCAAGGTACGAGATACGGGCGAAGTGAAGAAAACGCGTACCAGTGACCACACGCTTCGAAGAGGTGATTACGTCATTCTGGCTCTCGATAATGATCAAACCTATGGAAAGGTCTACACGGAACCGCAGTTTCTCCCTTTTACTCCACCTATGCGAGTCATGCGTTCAACGATACGAAAAGCAACAGAAGATGATGAACGAGCTATTCAGCGTCATCAAACATTAGTGGCCGAAGGCCGGGCGTATTGCCTTGAACGTATTGTTGCCCTCAAGCTTGAAATGAAATTAGTGGAAGTCTACAGCTCATTCCAACGTCGAACGTTAACATTTACTTATACAGCTGAAGGACGTGTGGATTTTCGGCAATTAGTAAAAGATTTGGCTCGGCAATTCGGATGCAGGATTGAAATGCGACAGATCTCAAGTCGTGAAGAAGCCGGGCGACTCAGTGGAGTCGATACTTGCGGACTTGTCTTATGTTGCGCCAGTTTTTTGACCGATTTTAAGCCGATTCATCCTAATAAAAACGGACGTCATGATGGGCAATGGTCTGGCGGCGATAGCCATCGCATTGGTGTCTGTGGACGATTGAAATGTTGCCTCATGTTTGAAGAAGAGGGCTGGTCACTGACCAGACGGCAGACCCAACCATTGATTCAACCTTCTCGTCGGTGACAAATCTAAGTCTCCATATTCTATGAATTGGTTACCCTCTTTCTCGTTGTTCCTTTTTCCTATTTGTGATAGCAAATACCGTGAGCACAAAGCCTCGATTTATAATCTTTGCTCATAACGCGACCTACGATAAACTCCATCAGGTGGCAACTTTGGGGTTAACCGCTTCTGCGATGGGTAAAGACGTCACGGTAGTCTTGCTTTTTTGGACCATTAAAAAATTAGCGGAAAATCGTCTTAATGAATTAGACTTTCCTCCTGAGTACGACACTCATGCTGCTGAAGTCGCGAGATTGATCAAAGAACGAAATGTCCCGCTCATTACAGAAATGTTGGAAGAAGCCCGAAGCGTTGGACAGTTTCGGGTAGTCGCGTGCAGCGCGGGGTTGGAATATATGGGAGTCGATTCGGATGCCGTGTCCAAAAAAGTGGATGAGGTCATGGGCCTGCCAGCAATCCTCTCTCTTTCTGCTGGGGCAGAAACGACGCTCTTCATTTAAATTTTCGGGTCGGGAGTTACAGTCGATTGCGAGTCGTTGCCTAGCTGGATACAGTCACTGTCGTCTTCTGTTCAAGCTTGCGAACCAAAGAGTCGACTTGTGAGAGAAATGCCAGAAAATCTTTTGGATTCAAGGCGGCAATATAATCACTGTTCGCTACGCATTCTTTCGATTCTCCTGACTTTGTCCCATAGTACAAGTCTTCATGGCGAACCGAGGCTACGGGTTGGCCTTCTCGTGGTTCTGACCAAATCAATCCACGGTATTCGAACCAGGGTCCTGGTGTAACTTTTCTTAATAATTTGTGATAGGTAGAAATCTGATCTTTAAGAAACTGGAC
Source organism: Nitrospirales bacterium (assembly GCA_965223675.1). Taxonomy (GTDB): domain Bacteria; phylum Nitrospirota; class Nitrospiria; order Nitrospirales; family UBA8639; genus JAGQKC01. The sequence goes on from OZ245013.1 coordinate 3,359,776, forward strand.
ATCGACGTGTCCACTTTTTGCACCTGCCGCCATTCTTAATTCCTCCACCAAACGATAAAATTTGTCTGAAGCTGCTCCGAAGAAGAACTCACTGTGAGCAGTGTTTTTTCCTCGAATAGCGAATGTTTTATTGTGAGATGTTAGCATAGATACTTTTCAGTTTTGTACGTCATCCTCAAAATTGAAGTTGAGTATGCATTTGGTGGTCGGGCGGCAAAGTTTTTCTGTGGTGCTCATAAGGATTTTTAGTCCGGATCAGCTCTAACAGTCTTACGTATAATATCAAGAATTGTATGAAAATTTGGGTAGATTACGATGGTTACCCTAAAACTTAGACGGTGATATTAAACGATAGTGCGGAGGAAAGGAAAGAAAAAACTGATTTCAGCCAATCACGCTATGAAATATAAGGGTTGTATTGATTGAGTATGACAACGGCGAATAAGTGAATCAGAAACGGCGACCTTCTTCATACAATGTTGATCGTGAACTCTCGTTTAATTGGTTAATAACATTATGTTTTCATTGGGGTAAGCGGAAGTTGGGTCCAAGCGTCGCCTCCATTCAGTGTACGGTATAATCCTCCTCCATTAGTCCCAATATAAAGGATGTGTGGGTTTTGAGGGTTGAGCTGAATACTGCGGATACTAGTGGCTTCAAGATCTGAAGTTTTTAAAGTCCATGTTTCACCACCATCTGTACTTTTCTTCACGCCCTGACTCGTTGCGAGGTAAATGGTGTTTGGGCTCGACGGATCGAGTTGAACTTCACTGACGTAGCTGTTTCCTAGGGCGTCTTCTATCTTCGTCCAGTTATTTCCTTGATTCGTGCTTTTAAACAGACCTTGTGTCGTGCCGGCATAGACAATGCTTGTATCCTTAGGATTAATAGCTAAATCATTGACTCCCATGGCCATTGAAGCCATTTTGGCGTCTGCTGCCACCATTCCCTCCGTGACCTTCACCCAATTCTCTGCTCTATTCTTCGTTCGATACACCCCACCTGTCGTTCCGGCATACATGATTTTCGGATGCTGGGGATCAATGGCCAGTGACACCACAAAATTAATTTCGGTCATGCCAGAGAGACGAGAGTCCCAAGTTTTTCCGCCGTCCGAGCTTTGAAACACCCCGACCGTCGTGGCAGCGAAGAGTATTTGATTGTCGTGAGGATGAAACACGATCTGATTAACAATTGCCGAAATCGTCCCTCGTTGAAGGCCATGATTAAATTGATGCCAGCTTCGACCTCCGTCTGGACTTTTGTACGTCCCGTCGCCATTCGTGCCTGCAAAGACATTGGCAGGGAGGTCTGGATCAATAGTTAAAGTAATGACGCGAGTTCGAGTGAGTTCCCCTTCAAATCGTTGCCATGTTTGACCTGTATCTCGCGATTTGTACACGGCTTCATCCGTCGCAATGTAGAGAATATTTGGCTTGGTAGGATGAAGAGCAATCGAGACGACGGTATTGCTGCGCTCTCCGCATGCCACCAGTAAGCTAGACAATACGATGGAAAACCACAGATCGCGAACGAGGAAATAGCCTAGTATTCTTCTCCCAATTTTGTTAGGCAATCCCAACGTGTCTCTCGATGTAGAAATGTGATTTTCAATAGAAGAGGAGTGGTTGGTCATGATATACGGCAGCCTTGATTGTACACATTTATGAGCTTGATGCATTGACTTCGGCGTAACCCGTTAGTTCCACATACCCCATCCCAGTGACTGGCCTCTTGTTAAATATTCCCGAAACGTCGACGGCACCTTCCCAATACGTGACTTGCGTACTTCGATCTGTTTGTAATTCTTGATCGGCTAGGCGAGGGGTAATGTTCAGCTGAATGTCGTGAGAGTCGATTGCTAAGGTCCATTGGCTTGGGTAGCGCGCTCCGCTCTTCGGGCTTTCCCAATAATCGAGAGCGGAGATATGTAAATCTTTCCGAGGTAAATATTGCGAGGATCCATCTGGGAAGATCAAGGTTCCGCTAGAAATAGGCGTAAACGTTCCGTCTTTTTTACGGAGCAAGTAGGCCATGATCTCGTGGCCGGATTCTAGTTGAATACTAAACCAGTCCCAGCCGACGAGCCCATCTTGTAAGTCTGATGAACTGAATTCGTGATCCATCCAACTTGTGCCCGTAACTTTGAGATCTTTGCCGGCGATACGAAGTTGACCAGTCGTGTGAAGGCGGGTGAGCGAATAGTAGTGTGAAGCATGTGCGGACTGAGTTCCTTTTTTACTTATGCCTTCAAGTCCATGAACAATGGGGGGTTTTAAAGAGTTGACGGTTAACTCAACGGCGAAATTGGTTGTTTCGGCTTTCAGATGGAATTGGTGCTGCTCTGGACCAACGGCTTTCACGAACCAGCTATCGATCCAAGTTTTCAATGTTCCTGGCGACGCACCTGCTTTACCCAATCCCGCGCGGCTGATCTTTTCTTTGAATTGAAAATTTCCGCTCTGTTCGTCAGTGAGAGCGAAATGCGCAAAATAGAGTTGACGAATGGCCCATTGAGATGGGTTGGCCCATGCACGTTCATCATCGATGGCACGACGAAAAAATGTCAGCTCATAGCCAAAACGTCGACTATGATCAGGTGTGAACAAATGTCCAGTGAAGTACCACCATTCAGTCAAAAAGTTATCGTGAGAGCCATGGTCGTGAGGAAAGGTATAGGTGTACCCTGGCTGTGCATGTTGCCATGTTGGCTTGGTGCTTCGTATCTCATCATGAGCCAGAAGGCAAGGAGGTAACGTCATCATCCAGATCAGAACATATGTGAGTGTCTGATTTTGCAGGTGTTTCTTGCAAGAAAAGATAATCTGACGAAATGATGAGGTTGTTTTCATAGTGAAGTTGGCGGGCTTATAGCATGGAGAATAGATGAGCGCAAATCCCTTGATTTATGCAGCGTTTCGAGCGTTTACGACTCGGCAATCCAAGAATGATAGCGTTGACATTGGAGAAAACCCTCGGCTATCGTAGCCCATGTTTTCAGAATCTCATTCCAGTCCTTCGAACACATTCAGCGTACCTGCGATCATTCCCTTTTTTCCATTACCCAATGTTGTATTTTTCCCACATACCTATTTACCGCTCCATATCTTTGAGCCCCGGTATCGGGAAATGATTGAAGATACCACAGCAAAAGGGGAGTGTATCGGGATGGCATTACTCAAAGACGGATGGGAAAGCCAGTATTATGAAGCTCCTCCTATTCATGAGCTGGGTTGTGTGGGTCGGCTTCTTAACGTGGAGAAACTTTCCGATGGCCGGTTTAATGTTGTCTTAAAAGGTCTCCGTCGTTGCAAGTATCAGGAACAATCGGTTGAAACACCATACCGACAGGCGAAGCTTCATTTGTTACCTGATTCTAGAGAATCCCTTGTACTTGAGCCCTTGGTTCGAAAAAAGCTTGTTCAAATAGTAGGGTCCTATTTAGATTTGAAAAAGGCGCGAGACCTTAGTCAACTCATTTCCTCTGAGAAGATTAACGATGGGGTGTTAGTCAATAGTTTATCAGCTGGCTTAGACCTCACGTGTTTAGAAAAGCAATTTTTACTCGAGGCTGAGACACTGTCTCAGCGAGCTCGTCGCTTGACAGATTTCCTCAAGTTTAAACTCGCCGATCTCCAATCTTCTGCTCAAGGGTAATTTCTATGGCTAATCCTTCAGTTGCCATTGAAGTGACCGGATTGAGTAAGACCTATGAGAGTCTGACAGCTGTTCAAGAATTGTCTCTAACCGTGCATACGGGGGAAATTTTTGGTCTTCTCGGTCCCAACGGAGCTGGTAAAAGCACCACGCTGCGCATTCTCATTACGACCTTAAAGCCCACGAGTGGACACGCGACTATTTTTGGTCATGATGTGGTGGCTGAGGCGGATACGGTTAGGCAGCTGATAGGATATGTTCCTCAAGAACGAGCCATCGATCGGTTTCTGACTGGACGAGAGCATTTGTTGCTTCTCGGTGATCTCTATCATTTACCAAAAGAAGAATCGGCTCGACGAATTCAGGAACTCCTGAAGCTCGTTGAGTTGGAAGAGCATGCTGATCGTGTGGCCAAGACCTACTCAGGTGGAATGAAACGTAAGCTCGATATTGCATGTGGGTTGTTGCCGAATCCCAAAGTTCTATTTCTTGATGAGCCAACCTTAGGACTAGATGTCCAAAGTCGGCTTAATGTGTGGGACTATGTGCGCCGATTGCGTGAACAAGGGATGACGATTGTCATGACCACCAATTACTTGGATGAAGCGGACCAACTCTGCGATCGTATCGCGATCATTGATGGTGGAAAAATTCGAGCAACTGGATCACCGAAAGAATTAAAAGCAGGGCTAGGCGGAGATGGGATCTCTCTTATCTTGGGCGATGATGATCCTGTTTTACGCGAGCAACTTGCTGAAGAAATCAAAAACTTGTCTTTTATCCGATCAATTCGAGCTCAGAAGCAGGGGTTAGATATTCGAGTTGATGCACCTGAAAAGGCGTTACCTGCGTTGTTCGAAGTCACGAACCGAATTGGCTGTCGATTGGAAGGCGTCGAATATCACCGCCCACGTTTGGATGACGTATTTATTAACTATACAGGCCATTCCATTTCAGACGCGTCCTCACCCGCTGAGTCTGACTCTGCTGGATAATCCATTCTTATTAGTATGTGCTCGTCAATGAGATCACTGGTCGGCTATCCTAAGAAACCTCAACACCTGCACGACCAAAATATGTGAGTGGACACGTCGATGACTTAAACGAAGAAGGAATGATGATGAAGAATCAAATACAAGAGGTGCTCGCCTTGACAAATCGGTGGGTGAAACGACTGAGCCGCGAGAAGTTTAGTATGCTCTTTACCTTAGTACAGCCGATGCTGTTTTGGTTGATATTCTTTGGGAGCCTCTTTCAGCGAGCGGCTGACGTCGAGGTCGTTCAAGCACCGAATTACATCAGTTTTTTAGCGGCAGGAGTGGTGGTGATGACGGTGTTGAACAATGGTCTTGCCGGTGGGGTTGATTTACTGTTCGATAAAGAGAATGGATTTTTGGAACGTTTGATGGCGACTCCGATTCGTCGTTCGTCGGTCATTCTCAGTCGCTTTCTGTTTGTGATGGCGATTACCGCTATGCAGATTTTGGTCATACTTGGGGTGGCTTTCTTTTTTGATGTGCGTCCTGAAACGGGACTGTTGGGTATTGCGGTGATCCTTTTTATTGGAATGTTATTTGGTGTGGGATTGACGGCGATTTCTATGGCTATGGCTTTTTCTGTGAAAAGCCATGGAGATTTTTTTTCGGTCTTAGGCTTTCTTTCCCTTCCAATGATCTTCCTGAGTTCCGCATTAGTGCCTCTTTCTGCTATGCCCGGCTGGATGCAAGCCCTGGCTTCGCTGAATCCGATGACCTGGGTGATTGACGCGGTTCGTCCACTGATACTTACTGGCTGGGAGGCTGCGATACCTCAGGTAATGATCGCGATCGGAGTCCTGATTGTCTTTGATGCGCTGTGCTTATATGGAGGAGCCAAAGCGTTTAGGAGGACGGTAGGGTAATGAACAGAAGGAAAAAGAATCGTGAGGCCTGAAACGCAAAACGTCATGCTATTCTTAGTCTATGAGAATGTCTAGGTTTACAAAGATTTCATGGCAACAGATCTATCAACGGAACGAAAAATCCAGGCCCTGCTTCAGCTATTAACAGACCCTAATCCACAGGTCGCGGATACGATTCATCGTGAACTGGTGAACATGGGGGACATTGTCCTACCGTTTCTTGAAAAGGTCACCGAGGACGAGCAAGAATTGCAGATGCGCCTTGCAGGTATTCGTGAAGACATCAGATTTCAGACAATTCAGCAAGAGTTGCAACAGCTTCTGTCACACAGCGGGAAACCACTTAATTTAGAAGCTGGAACGTTTTTACTCGCACGGTGGGCATATCCAAATCTAGATATGCGGTACTATTCGCAACAGCTTGATACACTCGCGAATGACGTGCGTTCCCGTCTTGTTCCCGAATTAACGCAAGAACAAAAAAATCAAATTCTCTGCCAATATTTATTCCGAGAAAAGGGATTTCACGGAAATCGAGACAATTATTATGACCCAGAAAATAGTTTTTTCAATCGTGTGCTTGATCGCCGCACCGGCATCCCAATTACCCTCTCGGTACTGTATCTGTTTCTTGCGAGCCGTTTAGAAATCCCATGTGTTGGGGTGGGAATGCCCGGACACTTTGTCGTGAAACTGGGAGGGACTGATCCGACGGTGTTTGTTGACTGTTTTAATGGAGGCGTGTTTTTACAGACAAAGGATTGCCAACAATTTCTGACAGAAGCAGGGGTAGGGTTCGAGGAAGCTTACTTAAGAGATACACCGAATGATTTGATATTGGCACGAATGATCAGAAATCTCATTGGGATCTATGAGAAACAAGATGAAAGAAAACAGGTCGAACGCTTAAACGGATTAATGGTCTCAATAGAACATGCACTAGAGGTTGAATAGTAGTTGATGAGGTTATAATTTCAGTGTCATGAGATCTCGAGCCAATGTTATCCTGCCTTGAAACACACGAGCAGCTTGCTTTTTGACATCAAATCGTTCTGCTATTGGGTAGAAATGTGATAAGACTAGGCGTTTGACTCCTGCCTCCTGTGCGACCTTTCCGCAATCTTCAGCATGCATATGAGCTGCTCCTGGACGATTTCTTGGAAAGGAGCAGTCCAAAATGGCAAAATCAACATCTCGACACAGCCGTACGAGATTTCGTGAGTAGCACGCATCGCCAGAATATGCGAAGCAACGGCCTTGCTGTTCAATTCGGTACCCCAAGCAAATTTGTTGGTCTGTGTGAGTCATAGCACGAGGGGTAATGCGAGTAGAACCTATAGTAAATGCGCGTGTACCAACTTCTTTAATCATGACCTTGAAAGGGGTGTTGTCAAAAGCCGGGAAGGTTTTGAGAATATTACCAAACAATTTCTTGGTGCCTTTGGGACCGATCAACGTAAGGTCCGGCCGGTTGGCAACGTAGCGAGCATGACAAACAGCATCAAAAAAGAATGTGATGAAATCAGAAAAATGGTCCGCATGATAGTGGGTGAACAAAAAATATTGAAGTCGATGACGATTGACTCCAGTTTTAAGAAGATTGGTCAGAGTGCGAGGTCCAAAGTCGATAAGAAACGGTGGCTGTGTTTGCACCAGGTACCCTGCAGCTGCACGGCGAGGATGCAGATTCGTTCCAGAACCCAAAATCGTGACTTTCATACGGCCTCCGGTTCACTTCACCCTAAAATTGATGAAGCTCCCTGTCAAGTAAGTGGAACGGTTTTATGACAGGCGAATCCCGTTCTTCTGGTCAGCTCAATGTGCTCGCAGGACTGATTAGCATTGGGATCTTGGTCGGATGTATTTGGGTGTGGAACCATCTATCGTTTGATACACAGGACTGGATTGTTGATGACATCATCCCTATTGTCCTCTTAGTAATTGTCGTGGGAATCGGTTTTGGAGTCATTGTTAAGAAAATTCGAGCACGACATCAGTTACGAGAGAAACGTGACCGCCTCATCAGACGTTTTGAGCAAGAACCGTCTTCAAAAAAACAATTAGATCTCGCTTTTGTGCTCGTTGAACTCAATGGGTATCATCTGGAGGGATTGGAGTCGGTGGCTGAACGCATGTCGAAACTGTTTATGTCAACGGTGAAAACAGCATTAGGTGACAAACAACATCGAATTCGAGGCATGGCGGCGAGTTATTTGGGGATTTTGCAACATCAAGAAGCGATACCATTACTGATACGAACACTTGAAGATGACCATGCACATGTTCGAGCCTCTGCAGCGCTAGCACTTGGACGTATGCGAGCTCTTGCGGCAAAAGAAAAGCTTGAAGAAGTTATGAAGGAAGATTGGGACCAAACCGTGAGAAGCCGTTCACGCGAGGCTTTTGAGCGGATCAAACGAGTTGAGGGTCAGTAATTAGTTGAGAAGTCTTAGGGAACTCTGTCTGAACGTAGTTATTATCGTGAGGATCAACCTAATACACGATAGTGCAAATGGCGCAAATTCTAGACCTGCTGATATTTCTCTTCTACTTTACTATTTCCAGGTGTTAACTACGGTTAGTATTACAGGTGTACGAGCCCAGGTCACGATTATCCCACAAGCCTTGGGCTAACTGGATACAGCTTTGGGCTGAGACGTATGTGCGAATGAAGATAGAATTAAGAGGTGGCCTAGCACACGATGTTTGTCGGTCTGCTCTGCTCTTGCCCTACAAACTTTATTGAACTCTCGATCCTCTATGATACTTCTATTACAGGCGTGCTAGCTAGGCCACGATGGTTGAGTAGGCTTCTGGCTCTCGTTGATACTACTTTGAATTGAAGTGCAACGGCACTTGACTAGCAAGATTAGAAGTGGCCTAGTTAATCTCACGATTTAAGGCAACTTGATCGGCAGAGGTAAAACGATATCCTTTGTCGAGTAAAATGCTCATACTTTTTGTCAGGGTTTCAATTTCGCCTTTATCCATCACCGTATCAAATAATCTGTTCAGGCTCGCCACGTAGCGGGTAGAAGGCAGATGGTCTTCAAACTGTACCCCGAACGATTCCATCACATCGCGTAACTCTGTTCCCGCATAGTGCTCATCATCATCCCGATCGCCTACAAGGGCAAACTCAAAAAATGTTAAGCTGAGAGATAGTGTCTGCTGAGTGTGGGAAAAAGCTTCTCTGGCTTCATCCAGACCTTTAGGGTAACGCGCGGAGCAATCAATGTCGACGGGAGGTTCGGAGGCGGGAACATCCGAAATTCTATTAACTTGTGGTTCATGAGGTTTCTTGGACTTCTTGTAAAAAAACGAAGTACACGATTGAGCGACAAAAAAATCCTGTTTGTCTCGCAAGATTTGTTCGCTAATATGACTCGTGAATCCGCGAAAGACCTCTGTTCCGGTCGAACCGAATGCTGATTTGCCCACAATAGCGCCTACAAGCATGAGACAAAACGGTATCACTAACATGCGTATGACCGACTGAGGAAACCGCGTCATCATAGAAAACATGCCTTTCACTCCTTTCAGTATATCAGTTGATGCTTTTGCTTGCCAGATCAAGTTAAGTGACTGATATCCTTGCCTTGTATGAGCAGGAGATACAGTACCTGACCTTAGGATTTTACATTAGAAAATCCATGGTAAAATAGAAACCATGATAACCGAAACGGTCATTCTTCACGGGCACATTATTGATTCGCTCATCCTGGCCAAAGTATTGGACACCATTGTCATGTTGGGTGGAACGTTTGATTTATTAGACGTGAAAATCGGTGAGACGCGAGAAGAGTCGTCCCATGTGAAGATTCAGGTAAAGGCCGACACTCGTGCCCTTCTGCAAGAGATCCTCGAAGCCATTCAACCCCACGGGGCCATCATTGAAGGTGAGAGCGATTGTATGTTTGAACCCGCCCCAAATCATGGTGTGCTCCCCGATTCATTTTACGCGAGCAGCCATCTTCCGACACAGGTTCGCTTGAATGGTAGGTGGATTGAAGTTGAGCAAACAGAAATGGATCTTGCCATTGCTGTGCAGCAGGACCCACCAAAGGCTTGGATGTTGCCGATGGCCGAGGTGAAGAAAGGAGATCTCATCGTCACAGGAGGAGAGGGAGTACGAGTTTTCCCACTGGAACGACCTCATGAGCGAGATGTGTTTGGATTTATGGAAGCTCAAGTGTCTTCTGAGCGTCCCCATCGCCACATCATTTGTGATATTGCCAAGCGGATGCAGGTCATCAAAAAATACCGACAAACCAATGATTTATCGAATAAGGTCCTCTTGGCGGGGGGACCGGCGATCGTACACGCGGGTGGTCGCGAGGCTTTAGCTTGGCTTATTGAGTCTGGCTATATTCATGTTCTGTTCTGTGGCAATGCGCTTGCGGCCCATGATATGGAAGCGAGTCTCTTTGGCACATCGTTAGGGTACAACCTTGGGGCTGGGCGGGCCGTACCTCACGGGCATGAGCATCATCTACGAACCATTAATCGAATTCGGAGTATTGGCAGCCTAGAAAAGGCTGTTGAAACGGGACTCGTTCGCGATGGCATCATGGCGTCATGCGTCCGCCGTGATGTGCATGTCGTGATGGCTGGGACCATTCGAGATGATGGTCCACTTCCAGGAGTGATCACTGATTCGATTCAAGCTCAATCTGCGATGAGGGCCGCTCTTCCTGGTGTGGGATTGGCTCTCTTGGTCGCCTCAACTCTCCATGCCGTGGCTACCGGGAACTTGCTTCCCGCGACCGTGCCGACGGTATGTGTCGATATCAATCCGGCTGTACCGACCAAGCTGAGCGATCGAGGAAGTTTCCAGGCAGTCGGACTTGTGATGGATTCTTCGTCTTTTCTCCGGGAGTTGGCGCGGGAGCTCGGCTGGCAAAGTCAAGAGAGTACATCATGAGCCGTTTACTCATGTGTCGACCAGATTATTATGGGATTGAATATGAAATCAATCCTTGGATGCGAATTTCTAATGCATCTGACCCAACGAAATGCCGGCTGCAATGGCAAGCGTTGGTGCATGTTTTAGAAGAGATCGGAGTAAAAGTTGAGTACATTGAACCCAAGGAAGGCTTGCCCGATCTGGTTTTCACTGCTAACGCAGGTGTGGTAACCCGTGGAAAAGCCGTCCCAAGTCGGTTTCGCCATCCCGAACGACAGTGTGAGGAACAGTATTTTGAAAGATGGTTTGAAGAACATGGGTATCAAGTTATCAGGTTGGACCCAGACCTCTATTTTGAAGGTGCAGGAGATTTATTAGGGTTTGATGATGTTTGGTTTGGAGGGTATCGCCAACGCAGCGATGTCCGGTCCTATACGATCTTAACCGCGATCTTCCAGAAGGAAATCCTTCCACTCGAACTCATCAGCAGTAAGTTTTATCATCTCGATACGTGCTTTTGTCCGCTGACTGGCGGTGAACTCCTGTATTATCCCGGCGCATTTGATTCGTACGCACAGACTGTTATTGAATCGCGAATCGAAAAAACACGACGTGTGCTTGTGCCAACTCAGGAGGCTGAGCGGTTTGCTTGTAACGCGGTCTGTGTGGGGCACCATGTTGTCCTCCCGTCCGGATGTCCGGAAACGATGAGATTGTTGCAAGGAAAGGGCTATCACCCTCACCCGCTTGAATTGGATGAATTTTTGAAAGCCGGGGGGTCGGCTAAGTGTCTGACACTTGCCTTAGACTGACCAGTCATTGAAGAGAAAGAGAACGTATCTCGTCATTTGTGAAGCGTATCTCGTTAGAGAGTAAGTTACAATCTCAAAACTCATGCCTAATCGCGAATCCTTTTTTGAACTCGACTCTGACCCTTCGTTGCAACGCCACATCAAAGTGGAACGTGAACGAGCGCGCAAACTGCGGAAGACTCAATGGTGGCGTGCTCTCATTCATGAGGGAAAATGTCACTATTGCGAGGAAACTTTCCCATCATCAGAACTCACCATGGATCACCTTGTCCCACTTGCCAGAAAGGGAAGAAGTACGAAAGGCAATGTTGTGCCAGCCTGTCGGTCTTGCAATCAGAGCAAGCGGTTAGACACTCCTGTGGATGCTCTCCTAAACTGCTTGAACCATCGATCAGACTAGAATTTTTTTCATTCCCTTCTCACGAATAACGGACCTCAAAAAGCCATAACAGTCTGAAAGTTGAAGCGTATTCAGTGTTTTACTAAAAAGAAACGTTCAGTTCTCGCTCGTTATTGAGTCTAACAGTCCTCATCCACCGGCAGAAAAGCCGTCTTTTTTTTAATTTCTCACCACAACACTCCGACATGTAAGTAAAGACCTTTATAGAACGTGTCACACTCCTAAGCCCATTTGTGGAATGTGGGTGAAGTGTAAGGTCTACGAGTTTAACCTGAGATGAGCCATTGACAGAATCTGAGGAAATTGAAATGCAGAGTCGACGTCAATCATCCTTATGCAACGCAAAAGGTGGTTTCTTGGTACTTGGAGCCATTTTTGTTGCCTTGCTTTTTGGGTTTGCCGCATTGGGCATTGAAGTTGGACGATGGTTCGCAGTGAAAGCGGAAATGGCGAAAGCAGTCGATGCCGCTTCTTTAGCAGGGGCAACGCACCTTGCGAATCCCAATATTCCAGATAAACCACTATTTATCCAGCAGATGGCTCAAGCGAACTTTCACAATGGAGTCCTTGGAACCGACCAATATACAACTTTTACCGTCGCCACTGATTCCCATACGAATAAAGTCACCATCTCCGGCCAGGCTAATGCGCTTAGTACCATAAGCCGCGGGCTCCCTTATGCGGGCAAGAGCGTTCCCGTCAGTGCCTTGGGTGCGGCGAAGCTTGGTGGAGCCGAAATTTTGCTTGTTACTGATGTCTCGGGGTCGATGAGCGGGACTCCTGTTGCTGATCTCCGCGATGCAGCACAACAATTTATTGATAATTTTGAAGATATTGAGTCGAGAGTGTTATTCGGTCTTGTGTCCTTTGCAGATGGAGCAATTGTGGATTATTCATTGCAGATTAATTTTCATCTGGATTTGACGACGGCTATCAGTGGTTTGACCGCGAACGGAGGGACGAATACGGCAGAAGGTTTGAAAAAAGCCAGGACAAGTGCTGGATTTACCGTCTATACCACTGAGCCTCTCGAAGATCGTCGAGATCAGTACGTGGTGTTTATTTCGGATGGCCAGCCAACCGCGTTTACCTCGCAATTTACCCATAATGGAAACGATCACATAGCCGTGGTCCAAAGTTACGTCAGTCCCTATCATGATCTCTTAGATTGGTCGCTTTTTGATCCGGATGCACGAGACTCACAGTATCTGAGCGGAAGCATTGCTCCCTTGCCCAGAGGAGATGGTCTACCGCTAGGGATCTCAAGTTGTCCAGCGCCAGCCTCCACAAAGTGGTGGATTCTTGCCGATCCGACATATGAGCCATCGAGTCTGAGTAACTATTATGCGCCTCTTGCGGGAGGTGGCTCAGAGGATTGCGCAAATGATCCTAGTGCTTCTGCTATGGGTGGCTATGTGATACAAACGGCACAAAATATGGCACTGGCTGAGGCGGCATTGTTGAAAGCAGACAATATCAAAGTTTACGCTATTGGTTTTGGAACCATTGACACGTCCTTTTTGTCACAAATCTCAAGTGGTTCTGAATTTTTCTTTCCTGCTGCCAGTTCTTCTGAGGTGGAAGGGATACTTCAGATCATCGCGAATCGTCTAAAGCTGAGGCTTCTGGAATAGCCATGCGTAGAACTGGTCTGCCCATGGTGACGGCAACAAGATAGATGCAATGGTGACGAATTTAAGGCTACGTCTTTATTCGAGGAGAAATTTGCATGGGTAGTCACGCTGTAAAGAATAAATGCGGCAGCACTGCATTAGAGTTTTCTTTAGTGTTGCCTCTCTTCTTACTCGCCGCAACGGCTGTGACCGAGTTCGGCTGGTTCTATCTGCATCAGCATGCGTTGCAATATGCCACGCGAGAAGGTATGCGCGTCGGGCTCCTCGGAGTGACATTAGAGGATGAAAATGGAAATCCTCTTTCTCGAGAGGCCTCCATTACCAAGGCCATACAAGATCAGACGTTCTCAGTCATGACGATTGACCCGAGTAAAGTGTGGATTTTCCCGGTTGGATCAGATTATTCTGATCCAACCTCTTGGGATACAGATCCTGATGATGCAGGTGCAGGCGGAGCCTACATGCGGGTACGCGTGCAATACGAACACCAGCTATTGACACCGTTTATTGCTAAAATTTTTCCGGATAATGAATCTGGCATTTTAATGGCTGCAGAAGGTACATACCGAAATGAAGACTTTTAATAAAACGCTCATGAAATCTCAAAAAAGGAAAAGACGTCAGCAAGGCATTGTTGCGCTAGAGGGCCTCTTTATCATGTTGGTATTCCTCGCGTTAGCCTTTGGGATTGTGGAATTTGGTTCGATAATTCATGCCCAGACTACCGTCACACACATTGCTCGAGAAGGTGGAAACCTGGCCTCTCGAGACTATAATGCGGGTGAAGACCTGCTTGATTTGCTGGTGTCTTCGAGCTCATCACTCGACTTCAGTCAGAATCCTAGTGATTACAAAATGTACCTTCTTCCCGTTAATGCCGGTGATGCGACTGACAATGCTCCCTCATGTGACACGATCTCAGAAAGAGGGTCCTTGTTGGGTAGCAACATCATTTCTCCCCAGACTGAGCTCAACTGCGGCCTGACGCCGGATCTGGCAGCCTATTTAACTTACAATGGTACCCTTGCACCAATTGAGCGTCTCACCGTCGTCAAAGTTTTCTATCATCATGTGCCTCTGACGCCTTTGGGCGCGTTGTTGATTTCACCAATGTTTGAAGGCAGCCAGAGCGATGTGGGTGACATCATTCTCACGAGCAAGTCGGTATTTTGAGCAGGCTGATCTTTCCTCTCCGGGCTTTCGATTTCGCCATACCTCGTAAAAGCCAGAAAGACATTTTAGGAAAGAAACATCACACGAAGTACGAGCGTACCCTATCTGCGCATCATGGCAATCCAGCGCCACAGATTCAACAAGCTTGCCATCGACCCGGCCACGTAAGTTAGCGCCGCTGCCTTGAGAATCCTTCTGGCTCCAGAAAGATCTTCACGAGATAAATATCCACCTTGCTCGAGGACTGGAAGTGCTCGCCGAAAGCTGGCATCCCATTCTACGGGGAGAGTCAGAAGATGAATAAGCGTCCCAATGCCCATCGTGGTGATACCTGCAAACATCACGAACAGTCCTGCGCCTGGTGCCCGAGTGATGCCAGCCACTATAGGGATGCCTAACATCATGAACGATCCGATTTTCTCGGCGCCTTGTGCCACTCGAACGAGCTTGGTCCGTTCTTTAAGAGGTAAATATTCTTCTTGGTCTTGGAGCGCATGACCGACTTCATGTGCTGCAACTGTCGTAGCCGTTAATGATTTGCCGTGGTAATTCTCTTGGGTCAGCCTGACGATTTTGGCAAGGGGATCGTAGTGATCTCCCAAATCGGTTGTTTCAACTTGAATCTGCTCAAGATGAAAACGATCAAGCAGATGTCTTGCCAATTCGCCGCCGGTTCCAGGCAAATCTTCTCTCTGATCACGATGTTGAGCAAATACTCTCTTGACCCACAGCTGAGGTCCAATAAACACAGCAGCCAGTACGAGAAGAATCAGGAGAATGCGAATCATAGAGATATCGGTAAACGTAAGAGGTAAAACGAAAAAACGTCGGTGACTAAGCTAAGACGAACAACTCACGATAATTGGTTCACTTCCAGAGGTAGGGGGCAAGGCGTATGATTCCATTCCTGGTTGATCGGCAAACGGATCGGCCAGCAGATTTAACAGTCGGTCTATCTCGGAATAGTCCTTGTCTCGAGTGGCTCGTTCGATGGCACGCTGAGCCAGATGATTGCGAAGCACGTATTTAGGATTGGCTTGATTCATTCGAGCCTGTCGCTCATTGTCCTGACTTTTTTCCGCTTGCAGTCGATCCCGATAGCGTGCTGTCCAATCATCGAATGCTTCTCGATGGAGAAATTGGTCCCTGATTGTAGAATTCCCATCAGGAGATTCTTGCTGAAACTCACATAACGATCGAAAAACATTTGTGTAGTCAGCACGGCTAGAATCCATCAGATTCAACAAATCAGTCACGAGTTTGTCATCGCCAGCGTGATCCTCGACCAGGCCCAGCTTTTCACGCATCAATTCGGCGTATCTATCGAGCATAGCTTTTTCATACAGATCAGGAGCTGCCTGCATTTCTGATTGTTCAATCAAAGGAGACATGGCTTTCGCAAGAGCTCGGATATTCCAATAGCCGATGTCAGGTTGGTTCTGAAAAGAATAACGGCCATGATGATCCGAATGGTTACAGACGAATCTGGGGTTGAATTCTTCCATAAAACCATACGGGCCATAATCTAATGTTAGGCCCAGAATCGACATGTTGTCCGTGTTCATCACGCCATGTGACCAGCCGACAGCCTGCCACTGGGCAATCATCTGTCCTGTACGAATAGCCACTTCATGAAGAAGCCTGGTGTATCGATTTTCGACTTCCATGAAGTGTGGAAAATCATGTTGGATCACGTAATCGGCAAGAATTTTGAGGTTTTCATGCTGTCCCCGATAAAAAAAGACTTCAAAGGATCCAAATCGGACATGACTCGGAGCGAGACGAAGGAGCATGGCTCCAGGCTCAGGTGTTTCCCGCCAAACTATTTCTTCCCCACTCACAATGCACAAACTTCGGGTTGTGGGAATGCCTAATCCGTGCATGGCTTCCCCGCATACATATTCCCGTATTGTTGAGCGCAAGACAGCTCGTCCATCACCATCGCGGGAAAATCTTGTGAGACCTGCTCCTTTTAACTGTAGATCCCAAGTCTCGCCATTAGCGTTTCTGACCTCCCCGAGCAAAATGGCTCGACCATCGCCGAGTTGTGGTACATAGTGGCCAAACTGATGGCCAGAATACAGCATGGCAAGGGGATCGCTGCCGGGGAGTAATTTAGCTCCACAAAAATATTCAGCGAATTCGGGTCGCCTGACTTCTTCTGGATCAAGACCAATAAGCTCAGCAGCAGCGGGGTTTACGCTCACGACATGAGGATTCGGAAATGGCGTGGGCCTGACCCGCTGAAAAAAGCCTTCTGGTAATCGTGTATAGGTATTGTCGAATGATAATTTTTCGAGTGTGCTCATAAAACCACACCTACTCTCTATTTATCTAAATACTTAATTATTGCCCGATATTGTCAGACCAAGCCTGGCCTGAGTATGCGTAAAAATGCGGTCAGATTCTAAGGTATTCTATTCTATTTTTGGTCTACATGAAACAAATCCTTCCTTAGCCTCTCATTATTGTTGGGTAAGAAGCCTGAACAGAGGGACAGGATATGATTTGATGACTTGACAGATTTATCGTATTCGTGCAGCCTCTTCAAGATCAGTTTTCGTGAGATGCCCAAATAGAGTGTACGACCAGTCTGTTTATTCATAACTATGTGGAATTCTGGGTTAAGGATTGATCAATGAATAATCTCCAAGAACTTTGGCAGATTCATCAGGATGCGAAGTGGCCGGATATGTTGGAAGGAGCCGAAGGCGAGTTGATGATGCTGGACACGGTCATCGTGGGATGCATCAATTATTACGTGGAAGAAAAGGCATTGGATAATCAAAGAGTTGTGATCCTTGAAGATAGCCTATCAGAGCTCGATGAACTGATGCCCGATTTACCTGACGAGGGAACGGAATACTTTTCACGGTTGCGTCAGCTTGGCGCTCTCATTCTTAAAGGCTCAACAGAACGTCAACCCTAGCAAATAAGGGCATGTATCATGAACTCTTCTCATCCATCGAATCGTTCCGCTGCTGAGACAATTCTTGACAGATCAGATTTGGAATCCAAGAGAAGGATAGATTGGCGATTCTTGTTCTATGTCTGTTCGGCGGTTTTGGTCCTCATATCATTTTTCCCAATGTTGTTGATTCCTGCTTCTGTCCCGGCGGCGGAGTCGCAGAGCAGTGTGGAGGCGATGGAATCAGGAAAACAGTATTTTGGACAAGGGCACTTTTCTCAGGCGGCTCAGGAATGGGAACGAGCGGCTCGTGGGTTTGAACAAGAGAACAGACCCAATGAACAAGCGCAAGCCTTACTGTACTATTCAGAGGCATTGTACAACCTTGGTCAATATCGAAAAGCGGCCGCGACACTAGAATTTGCTCAGCAATTAGCTACACAATCACATAATAGTCTGCTGATTTCCAATATTCTTGGACGCTTAGGCAATGTCGCGTTTGCTCTAGGCCTCGAAAAGGATGCTGAAGACTATCTCACTCAAGGGCTGACGGGGGCCAGAGAACTGGAAGACTCGGCTCTGATCGCCACTATTCTGAACGATCGTGGAAATGTCCTCGCTGCCCAAGAGCGATACAGCGAGGCGCTAGGCGCATTTACAGAGTCAACCGTGTTGGCAGATGCCATTGGTCATCATTCTCTGGCTGTCACAGCACTCATCAACGCGGCCTGGAGTTCACTATATGAAGGGCAGTTGTCAGCAAGTCAAGATCGCTTGGACCTGGCTTCAACACAAGTCGATCTACTGGAGGATTCTCATGAAAAAGCCCAGGAGCTACTCAGTATCGGGCTTGCCTACGATCATCTTCGTCAATTACATCCAGCTTCCTATCCGAAGATGGTACATCAATCGGCTGAGGCGTTTCGAAAGTCAGCTGAGATTGCCCATCGATTGAAAGACCATCGAACGGCCTCATACGGGTGGGGGCATTTAGGCCATCTGTATGAAGCGGAAGGACGACTTGATGAAGCCATGGACTTAACACGTCGGGCGATTCATGCTGCACAACAAAGCACGGCTCCTGAATCCCTGTACCAATGGGAATGGCAATCAGGCCGGCTGTTAAAGGCCCAGGGAAAGGTTAATGAATCCATCTTGGCCTATCGACGGGCTGTCTATACCCTTCAACCCATTCGACAAGAAGTCACTCGTGCATTCCCAGGTCAGACGGAATCCTTTCGTTCCTCAGTAGGACCTCTGTTCTTTGAGCTTGTCGATCTGTTGTTGACGGAAGCCGATGATGCGCCTGATGACCTCATGAATCAGAACATATTAGGAAATGCACGGCGCACCATGGAACAACTTAAAACGGCTGAGTTGCAAGACTATTTTCGTGACAATTGCGTGGAAGCGTCCTTAGCGAAAAAAACGAATGTTGATGAGATCGTGAAGGGATTAGAACATACGGCTGTGGTGTATCCCATTCTCTTGCCGGATCGAATGGAGTTGCTGATAAGCGTTCACAATGGGGAGAAGTCCGAATTAAAACGAGAACGCGTTCAGGTCACCTCAGAAAAGTTATCGAAAGAAGTCAGAATCTTGAGACGATTCCTAGAAAAACGCACGACTCGCCAATATCTACCCCATGCCCAACAGGTCTACGCATGGCTGATTGAACCTATTCGTCATTATTTAACCCAGTTTGATGTGCACACCCTCGTTTTTGTCCCAGATGGACCATTGCGGACCATACCTCTCGGCGCCTTACATAATGGCGAGGAGTTTCTCATAGATCAATATGCTTTGGCGATAACTCCAGGAATCGACCTGACAGACCCACAACCCATTAACAGAGACGAGATCAAGCTCCTGTCCGTTGGATTGACTGATTCGGTTCAAGGTTTCCCATCCTTGCCAAACGTGGCTTCAGAAATCCAATCGCTGACGGAACTCTATGGCGGACGGGTACTCTTAAATCAACAGTTTCTCGTCGATGACCTTGAACATGAGATGAAAGATGAACGGCCGAGCATCGTTCATATCGCGTCCCACGCGAAATTTGATGGGGAGGCGAAGAAGACCTTTCTTCTGGCATTCGATGAAAAATTGACGATGGACCGATTAGATGAACTCATTGGGCTGTATCAATTTCGAGAAACTCCGTTGGATTTATTAACTCTGAGCGCCTGTGAAACGGCAGCTGGTGACGATCGTGCGGCCCTTGGATTGGCGGGTGTGGCAGTCAAAGCCGGAGCCCGTAGTGCGCTAGCGACTCTATGGTTTATCAACGATAAAGCCACCTCTGAACTCGTCACAGAGTTTTATCGTCAATTGCAAGATTCATCTTTGTCTAAAGCGGTTGCCCTACAGAATGCGAAGAGGAAATTGATGAGCAACCCAACCTATCAGCATCCCGGCTATTGGTCACCATTCCTTCTTATTAATAATTGGCTCTGAAAGAGCAGGTCTGTGTATGACAGGCTTGCGCGCTGCCCTTCGGTCTTCTCCGGTTCGTGCGCTGGGGATTGGCATACTCGTGAGCCTCGCGGTCATTTTCTGCCGCCAATTGGGTCTTCTTCGAGACTGTTGAGTTGATCGCGTATGATTGGACCGTCAGGTTAGCCTCATCCCCTGCCAGCTCCAACTCTAGAATTGTTCTGATTTCCATCACGGAAGACGACCTCCAACATCTCGGGCAGTGGCCTGTGTCAGACGAAAATATCGCAAAAGCGTTGAATATGCTCACTGAGTATGGAGCACGAACTATTGGACTTGATTTGTATCGGGACAAGGAAGTTCAACCAGGGAGAGACGAGCTCAACGCCGTGTTCTCTCATAATCGAGAAATTGTGACAGTCATGAAGTTTCCGGATGAGAATGGCAAAGGTGTACCTGGCCCTTCGATATTACAAGGAACCGATCAAATTGGATTTAACGATATCCTGGTGGACCCAGGAGGCATTGTTCGAAGAGGGTTCTTATTTTTAGAAGATCAGCATGGAACCAAAACTTCTTTTTCTTTGTCACTGGCACTCAAATATTTAGAAAAGGAGGGGGTCACGCCTCATCCAGACCCCATTCATCCAGAATTGATGAGAATTGGGAAAACCACAATCCCAAGGCTTCAATCACATGATGGAGGTTATGTGGAGACCGATGCCAGAGGGTACCAAATGCTAGTGAAATTTTCAGGAAAGCATCATTCGTTTCCCCAGTTTTCGCTCAACACACTGTTCTCTGGAGGAATCAAGCGAGAAGTGATCAAAGACAAAATTGTCATACTCGGATCTGCAGCAGAAAGTGTCCGGGATGATTTCTATACGCCGTTCAGCCTTGGACGTGATAGAGATCAGCAAATGCCAGGAATGGTGCTCCACGCACATCTCGTGAGTCAGTATTTACGGATGGCATTAAATCATGAACCACCGATTCGTTCCTTATCGGAGGAACTTGAGGTGGGCTGGCTCTTGCTCTCCGGAAGTCTAGGGGCGCTCTTGGCATTAAAAGTGTTTTCTCCTTGGAAGTTAATCCTTCTGCTTGCGGGAGGGATCATGGGGTTGGGCTTTTTGGTGTATTGGGCATTTCTGGGTCATTGGTGGATTCCGATCGTCCCCCCCGCCATCGCATGGTTGATTGCCGGAAGTACCACAACCGCGTGGATTTCGAAAAAAGAAAGACAAGAACGCATGATACTTATGAAACTCTTCTCGCAGCATGTATCACATGAAGTGGCAGAATCGATCTGGACTGGACGAGAACAGTTTCTTCAGGACGGACGAATTCGACCTCAAAAACTCACAGCGACGGTTCTCTTTGCAGACCTCGAAGGATCAACAACAGTGGCAGAGCAATTATCCCCTCATGCATTGATGGAGTGGCTCAATACTTATTTGATGTCAATGGCTAACGTAGTTGATGCGTATGAAGGTGTTGTCGACGACTTTTATGGCGATGGAATAAAAGCGAACTTCGGAGTACCTGTGCCACGAACGAAAAAGGAGGATATTCGCCAAGATGCCATCAATGCGGTGCAATGTGGGTTGGCGTTAATCCAGGAAATAAGTCGGCTGAATCAGTTCTATAAACAAGAAACGATTTTTCAAGCAAAGCTGAGGATTGGTATTGCCTCTGGATCTGTTGTTGTTGGAAGTGTTGGAAGTGCACAACGGTTGAAGTATACGACGGTCGGCGATATCGTGAATGTCGCGGCACGGTTAGAACAGTTAGGAAAGGATAGGTCTATCGTCGAATGGAGTCACTTCGTTGGATGTCTCATGGTCACTGAGGAAACCACAAGCTACCTTGATGATCGATGGAAAGTACAAGATGTTGGAAAGGTAAGCCTTCCTGGAAGACAAGAACCCGTGATGGTGTATCGCGTGTTGAGTGGACCTGAGGAAAGAATTGTACTCAATTCGTAATACAGTCGCTCATTGCTCGTATTTCGTGTCTCGCATAAGACTGTCTTTTTGGTAACTACGAGATACGACTCACCAGTAACCAAATACGTTCGTTTCTTCTAGATCCCCAATCGTTTCATTTTTTTGATGAGACCCTGTCGACTGAGGCCCAGGAACTTTGCCGTATGGACTTGATTAAAATGACAGGTTTCTAATGCTTCACGAATCATCCGCTCTTCTAATTCCGCAACAGCTTGGGGAAGAGAATGTGACCCCGGATTTGATCTTGCTGATAGGGCTTTCGCTTGAGAACGAATATTGACGTCAAGATCCTCTTCGGAAATCACGACATGTCGTAGGATGGCAACGAGACGTTTCATTTCATTCTCGAGTTCCCGTACATTACCCGGCCAGTGATAAGCTTGTAGGGCCCGTTGAGCCTTTGCGTTCAGGTACTTTTCTTTTTTGTGCATCTCACGGCAATATCGAGCCAAAAAATGTGCTGCAAGAAGAGGAGTATCTTCTGGTACCTCTCGAAGAGATGGCGTATGAATATGAACCACTTTCAATCGATAATAGAGATCCTCCCGAAATGTGCCTTGAGTAATGAGGTCGTCGAGATTTTTATTAGTTGCGGCAAGGACTCTGACGTCTATCACATGATCAGTCCGACCGCCAACTGGTTGGAGGGAACGTTCTTGTAATACCCGTAAGATTTTCGCCTGGGCACTGAGTCCAAGATCACCGATTTCGTCGAGGAAGAGTGTTCCTCCGTCAGCCTGTTCAAATTTCCCAATCCGTGATTCGACTCCTGTCGCCACGCCTTTTTCTATTCCGAGCAATTCACTCTCTACCAAGTGTTCTGGAATCGCGGCACAATTTAAGGCGACGAAGGGCTTTCTCGCTCTCACGCTACTGTAATGAACGGCTTTGGCTACCAGTTCCTTCCCAGTCCCGCTTTCACCGGTAATAAGGACATCAACTGAACTATCTCGTATTTGATCAATGAGTCTGACAATCCCTTGCACATGAGGACTGGTGCCGATCAAATTTTGCGTGCCAAATCGACCTTCAATTTCTTTCCACAGCTTCGAATTTTCTACCAATAACTGCTGTTGTTGTTCCTTTAATTCTTGCACGGTTTGGATGGATTCGATACTCAACGCAGCTTGTTCGGCTAATGCAGACCCTATAGCCTCATCCTGAGACGTGAAGGTGCCGAGTTTCTTGTTCATGACTTCTAACACTCCGAATACCTCGTGATTGTGAGTCTGAAGTGGAATCGCTAGAAGATTTCGTGTTCGCTTCTTTGAATGGGTATCGACCTCGTCATAAAACCGAGAGTCTTGTTGGACGTCTGGAACATTCTGCAGTTTTCCACTCAGCACGGCGGCTCCGGCAATACCAAGACGTGCATCAAAACGGATGGTTTCACCATCCAGCGTAACGTATGACCATAGTTCACATCGATCCTGGTCAAAAAGAAGAAGGCTCGCATCATCGGCTGAAAGTTGATGTCTTGCTTCTTTGGCAATAAGAGGAAGCAAAGCTGGAAGATTCCGTTCCGCTCTCATTTTACGGCATAGAGACAGTATTGATTGAAGGGGTGTGGAGATTTCAGTCTTGAACTGTTTAACGTTTTTTCTCATAGGCTCGGAATTCTGGGGCTGTTACACAAAACGGTTAGCTGCTTCATCCTTCGTTTCTTTAAGAATGCCGTCACTAATATAGTCAAAATATTCGTAAATGTCCACATTGTTTACATTTAAGGGCTAATCGTTGACACATAAAGGAAATGACTGAAATTACAGAAGCTTATGAAAAAATCTAATTTCGCCTGTCTATAGAGAAGACAGTAAGGTGGAGCAATGTCTACAAAGTATTCTGGATCTGTATGATTAAGAAAAGCGAATTTCCTGAATATTCAATGACATTCGAAGATAAAAAGAAACTGGCTTTGGCTCAGACTTCATTGTTCGGTATGGCATTAACATTGCTTTATATAGCATACAGAGCAAAGTTGGCGTGGCGAAGTTCTAATGCCAGAGAGTATCTGGGCATTGCTGAATCAGAGAGTATCATTGCTTCTCTAGCAGATATTTTCTACATTTGCAGTGCGGGTTACTCTTATCATTGTTTCCAAAGGGGGATTGTTGAAAAAAACCGCCAGCGGCGTTCTCGCCCTCTCGCCGCTTGAACCTCGTATCGTTTGCGGTAAGGGCAGCAGCGAAAAGACAATCAGATGATTTAGGCAAGCGTGTAGCCGATTCGCGAGAGTGCCGTGCTCACGTCGAGAGCGCACCCCTGTCTGACTTCGGAAGGTCACCGCATGCTCCTTGCGCTGTAGGACAGTGACCCATCGGAGGATTCTTGAATCGGCTCGAGCCAGTACGGTCCGCACGTCGAAAAGGCTGTGGCCTTGCTGGACGGACTTTTTTGAACCGTCCCGTTCGCTACTAATGTCAGTAATTTATATGTGCTAATGAACAAAAATTACTCAATACACCCAGAAGGATAGTGTTTTTTTAGGAGGGTCTCATCATGAAATCCTATGTATGTGTCGTAACGGCTGCAGTGTTAGCGGTTGGTTGGGCACCAATGAATGAGTGGAGCAACCCGATTCATGCCCAAGCGTTAGAGGAAGCTCACGTCGTGAGCTTCGGGACGTCGTTGAAAAATATTCCATTTACCTCAGAAGTTTCTAGGGTGCAAGTCGTGTCATCTAAACCGTTGCGCTTGCCGGTGTATAAACCACCAAAGGGAATTGGAGCCCCAGGGGGACGAGTGGGTGGTGGAACTCGAGGAGGCGATTCAACATTAGCGATGCTATTCGCTCTCGTCCCGGATCATTTGGGATTAACGATACAAGAACAGCCTTCCTTATATTGGTACTTATCGAACAGTACGCCTTATAAACTCGTGCTGACCATCAACAGGACTGATCTCATCAAACCCGTATTGGAAGTGACATTAACCGACAAAGCCAAGAGAGGAATTCAGTTTGTGAGCTTGGAGGATCATGATATCAAACTCGAAAGGGATAGAGAGTACGCCTGGTTTGTGTCACTAATTTTGGATGAAGAGCATCATGGGAAAAACATCGTAGCCGGCGGACGGATTAAGAGGATTGTTCCTCCTGAAAAACTGTTGGTCCAATTACGGGAAGCCGAACCTCAAGAAGTCACTTCTGTCTATTCCGAAGCTGGTTTATGGTATGACGCTTTCGACTCAATCTCCGACTTGATCGAGGGAACTCCCCAGAATTCGGAGTATTCCAAAGGAAGAAAGTATCTACTTAAACAAGTAGCGCTTGACGATATCATGGAAATTGCCAAGGAGGAAGACAGTGTGTACCTGATGGATTCCTCCTATCTGCAAGAGGAACACTTGGACTATCAAGACGAATCTTATGTACGGGCTCTCGTTGAGCATCGAATAGGTGAATAAAACGTGGTACGGTTGGCCAAAAAAGAAGAACGAATCGGGCGGTGCGTGTGCTTCAATTATTTTTGTATAAAGAGAGTCTTCACCCTTTCCCAGGAATGTACCTGTTCTAATATTCCTGATTTCTCTTCCAATTAGACGCGACTTCTCTGGATTGGTCATTGTGACTCTGACTGATCACATACATTTCAACATGACGGCTGCTCGGGGGATAAACATATATCCTTGCTCGAATCCGTGTGCCATGCCGGCCCATCCTGCGTAGGCTCATGGCTAGGATAGCAAGAAGCGATCAGGCGGCTGATGAAAAACCTCGGCGCGTACAATCTTATTTTCATGTTACATTGTCATGATCAGCGCGAATCTTTGCGCGAAATAAAGAATACATACAACGTGTAAGGGGCAATGTCTTCGGAAAAAGACGATCACGTATGCCAAGAAGCGAAAAGACAGACAGACAAAAGTGGTCGGACGATCAATTTCTTGATGAACTGCGTCTAAAGGGAGATGACGAGGCAGATCGCTGCTTTTTTCAACTCCAAGATGAGTTGAAAGAGGACGATTTCGGTGAACTGTTTCAGAAACTGAATACCAATAATGTGACTGCATCTGGGAACTTGCCGGAACCCTTAAGAGCGTTTCTGATCACTACGATGAGACTGCCGTTGGTTGATGCGCAACCCATTGACCGCGAACGCCTCAAGCGAGGACAACGCGTCTTTATGACGCATGCCTTACCTGCGGCACTGGTTCTGTTAGTGAAAAGTCTCCTTGAAGGGTATGCCGCTCCTAGCCTCTCAAAAGTCCTAAGTATCACCAATAATCTGACTCAACGTCCCTACAGGCGATTGCTGGGAGTCTTGCAAATGCTCATCAATGTTTCGGCCGTTGGTGGGTTTGAACCGTCGGGAAAAGCCATAGTCACAGCACCGAAAATACGCCTTCTCCATGCAGGAGTGCGCAAGATTGTACGAGAACAGCTCGAAGATTATGAACTCCGTTATCACGTTCCTGTCAATCTTGAAGATATGTTAGGGACGATCATGGGGTTCTCATACTTGGTCATTACGGGGCTCAAACAACTACGAATTGGCTTGTCTGATGACCAAGCCGAGGATCTTTACTATTTGTGGCGTGTTTTTGCGCAAATGATGGGCATTCATCCTGAAGGACAGGCGGATAGTAGTGAGTATGTTCCCAGAAATCTTTCGGAGGCCAAGGAATTTTACGAATCTTATAAGCGAAGGCACTATGTAAGCGCTGTCCATAATCCAGAAGGAGTCCAATTAGCATCGATCAATCTTCGCATGTTAAATGATCTGTTACCTCAAACACCGTTACGGCGACTTGGTATGCACATTCTCCCGAGAATCTATATGGAAGAACTCCTTGGGAGAGAAGGTTGTGAAAGAATTTGTATTGAACCCGTTCGCTTCCTTTTTCTGACCAAGTGGTTAGTCAAGACCTTTCCGTCCCTGTGGAGCCGTCTTTGGGGTGTTGTTGATCGGGTTAACCCTTCAGAGCACATTCATGAAAATATCAGTCGAGTCTTTTTCCAAGGCCTCATCAATCGAGAATTCAACGGAGAAATCACGTTTCGTGTTCCTGATACCCTAGAAGAATTGAAAAAGCTGGGGTAGCCACAAAAAAATGTATCTCGTCGCTATAGCCGTTTCAAAAACATTTTTCGATGTTTGCAGTTGGGAGCTTCGCCGAGTTTCTTTGAGTAATTTAACGGGAATGCATTTAGATTTGCTATAGAACCCTCTGCAAAAGTCCGCTGAGATGAAGATCTTGGTCGCTCGGATCATCTGTTGAGGGCGTCGTCTTGCCTAGGATTCTCTTTTGATTCTTCCTTCCTCTCCTTTGTGCGGCTTGTTGGTGCCGCTTATCCGGGGACTCGCCTTGATTAGTCTGCCACGAGCAGGTCGCGCCGGCAAAAGAACACATTCGAGAGGGCACAGAGCCTGGTGAACTGCGCCGCGTTTTTGGCGAGGCCTTTATAACGGAGCTTACGGTGTCCCCACAGATGCTTGATCACCCGGAAGGGATGCTCCACCTTGGCCCGGATGCCTGAATGTCGGCGATTACGTTTCTTTTGGGACGAGGACAGGGGATGCTTCCGGTAGCCGCGGTCCGAGAGTCCGTAATAGAAACCGTCTTGCCGGGCTTGGCGTTTGTCCGCTTGCCGAGTATACGCGCTATCCCCGAACAACGCTTGTTCTTCTCCGTGTTGCAACTCCTCCAGCATCTGGCCGTCATGAACCTTGGCCGTGGTAACCTCTATCGAATGAATAATCGGTTGCCCTTGCGCCTGCACGCCGATATGCCCTTTGGCCCCGAAATGCCACGTGTTATTCTTGCGTGTCGAACTCATCTCGGGGTCCCGTTCCTTGCGAATGTTTTGCTTGCTCACCGGCGCGGCCAACAAAGTCGCGTCCACGATCGTCCCCGCTTTCAGCACCAACCCATGGGTGGCTAAGTGAGCATTCACTGTTGCCAGGATCTGTTGCGACAGGCCATGCTCTTCCAAGAGATGCCGAAACCGGCAAATGCTGCTCTCATCCGGAATCACTCCCCCGAAACAGTCAAACCCTAGGAAGCTCTGGAAACTGAGGCGGTCATAGAGGGCTTCTTCCATCAGGGGATCACTCAAATTGTGCCATAGTTGGAGAAAGTGAATGCGCAACATCACCCCCAACTCATGCGGGGGACGGCCTCCGGTGCTCTTGTAATACGGGTAGATCACCTCCTCCAGTTGTTGCCATGGCACGACCTGGTCCATCTCTTTGAGAAATCGCTCAATCCGTAACTTCTTTGTTTTCATCTGGTACCTCATGGTGGTTTGCATGAGGGCTATTTTACAGGATCCAAGCACTTTTGCAGAGGGTTCTATAGTATCTCGTATTTCGCGAGAAGAGTCTTCTAGCTACTTCTTTACGCTTCACGAACGACGCTTCACGAGCAACGAGCGACACTTTCTTATCCGTTTCCCATCTCCCGCATTGAGTCAGAGTCTATGCCACTGAGTATACCCACAAGGCTTATCCAAAAAGATACATCCGTGTATCTCAATACATACATAGATGGGATTATCAAGGCAGATGTCCCAACCCTCTGGACAATTTCCTCTCGAATCCATACCATTGGTTTCTCCATAGAATCTGCTCGTCTTGAATCCGTTATGAATTCAGGTGTTTTTATGGCATGTGATCTGCACATGTATGACGAAGGGAGTAGTGTGATTGCATTGTTTCGCTAAACATTGTATGTACTCAGTGAAACATTCCTTTTGAGGAACATTCACTCCCTTGGCTCGATACAATTACATCTCTCTGACTGGTTCATAAGCAGCTTGCAAGGAGGCATCTTCGTCATGAAAATTTTCACTTCATTGGTTGCGCTTGGTCTGATCACCTCATTGATGTTCTTACCTGGATGTAGTCTCTTCAGAACAGCGGCACAAGATGAGGCGATGCAACAGGGTAAAACCGTGGCCGATTTTCAGGAAACTGCGGTAGATGTCTTCCGGGACATGGATGGTGGTATTGCGCTCACACCTGATGAGGTGAAAGGCCGAAACACGTGGATGTTGTGGACAGGGGGTAATCAAGCCTTCTGGGACTATCTCGCCAATCATAGTTATGGAAATTTAGACTTGGTAAAGATCCTGTCTTCGTATCCGAAGCGTGATAAAAATGGTAAAAAATATTATTACAGTCGTGATAATCGATTTACTTATTTGGGGCTAATGAATGAACCAGGATTCAAGAAGGCTACTGGGCCAGATCCAAAATTTGGTTTGTATCTCGATGAGCGGGTGGAACCCGAACCGGAAGGCATCGATCCCGTCGCATACGGAACATCTTCCGGAATCGTGGGATTACGGCTGTTCCTCAATCCGAAGTTTGATGAGTCAAGTTCCGAATATGATCAAGCAGCTGTAGACCATTGGGATGCCGAACGATTTTACACAGACCCTGATTATTACCTGGACAAAAATCTCCAACGTCCGTACCGTGTAGGGATGGCCTGTGCCTTTTGTCATGTTGGCCCTCATCCCCTCAATCCTCCCGCAGATCCTGAAAACCCTAAATGGGAAAATCTGTCGACGAATGTTGGTGCGCAATATTTCTGGATTGGCCGAATATTTATCGCCCATCCTGATAAAGAAAACTTTGCCTGGCAATTATTTAATAGTTCTCCTCCTGGGGCTTTGGACACGTCGCTGATCGCGACTGATAACATCAACAACCCACGGACGATGAATGCCATTTACGAAGTAGGGGCCCGATTAGGTACTGGGGAGGAGGAAGAAATCACAGGCGGTGCGCTCAACGTCCCAGGAACAACGCCTCGGATGGTGGTGCCTCATGTGCTGAAAGATGGTGCCGACTCAGTCGGAATTCTTGGGGCGCTGAGTCGTGTGTACATCAATATTGGTGAATATCATCAAGAATGGATTAAACACTTCAAGCCAATCGTCGGTGGGAAAAAACAGTGGCCGATGGAGGTTGCAACCGCGAAACAAAACTCGATCTATTGGCAGGCCACCGAACAACGAGTTGAAAACCTTGCTAAATTTTTCCTCAAAGCGGCTGGAGGTCATCATTTAAAAGATGCACCTGGGGGAGAAGCCTATTTAACGAAGGATGATACTGTCCTGACTCGAGGGAAAATTGTGTTTGCCGAAAACTGCGCGGCCTGCCATTCGAGCAAGCTTCCTAAGCCGCATGACACGGTGAAACCCTTTGATTCGTTCTACAACAAATGGGTGCAATCGGAAGACTTCAATAAAAAGATGCGAAAAATGGTCTTGCAGCCGGATTTTCTTGAGAATAATTATTTGTCGAACGAACACCGGTATGCTGTCACCGACGTGAAAACCAATGCCTGTGCATCGTTAGCCACAAATGGTCTTAGGGGACACGTCTGGGACAACTTTACTTCAGAGACGTATAAGATGTTACCAGCCGTGGGGAGGATTAAAGTCCATCATCCGCTGACCGCAGAGGTGTCGGAGTATGAGATGCCAGGTGGTGGACGAGGCTACTATCGCTCCCCCTCGCTCGTAAGTATGTGGAGTACGGCACCGTATCTTCATAATAATGCTCTCGGAAAGTTTACCAACGACCCTTCCGTCGCTGGACGGATGGAGGCGTTTCAGGATGGTGTAGAAAAATTACTGTGGCCGAAAAAACGATTTACTTCGGACTGTCAAGAAAAGTGGGGACTACCCTGGTGTCCGCCGGTGTATAAAACGACGAACGTCAGCTATTTAAAAATTAATAAAGAATATCTGCCGGATATTCTAAAATTAAAATTGCTCAAAAAGGACGAAGATGAGTTGAAAATTGGTCCCATTCCCAAAGGTACTCCGATTAACCTACTCGCCAATCTTAATAACGAGTTATCCTTTGGCGACCCTGTACGCCTCGCACGTCTCGTGAAAGCGTTGGTGAAGGTCAAGGCCGGGCTTAAGCGCATTAAAGCCGAAAACCTCAACGAAGAGCAAAGTACCGCACTATTAAAAGAATTGGTTCCAGATCTCCTCAAAGTCAACAAGTGTAAGGATTTTGTTGTTGATCGTGGCCACGAGTATGGCAGTCGGCTAGGCGATAGCGATAAGCGTGCGCTCATTGAATTCCTGAAAACATTATAAGTGACCATTCGAGAGAGTGAAGAGTCTATGTTTAGCACATTGATGTCGAGGTGTGCACCGAACACATGAAAAGAGCACTAACCGCTTCTGGGAGAAAATGCCCACATGAGTGCAATGTCTCAAGAACCGCACGAAGGAAAACAATCGGTTACTCGTCGAAAGTTTTCTAAAATTGCTACCACCTATGCCGCGTCATTGACCGCATGGCTGAGTGGTTGCGCCTCGTTATTTCAAAAAGACTCCCCATCTGGCCCCTTACCTCAAATCACATGTGCGACATCATCTTCTGATGTCGCTCAGGAGTATGAGTATGTCGTTGTCGGGTCGGGAGCTGGTGGGGGGCCGTTAGCCGCAAATCTCGCCAAAGCTGGGCATCGAGTCTTATTACTCGAAGCCGGTGCAGATGGTGAAAAAAAAGAGAACGATTCACTCATTTATCGAGTCCCGGCTTTTCATGGTTTGGCCTCCGAAGAACCTTCACAATCATGGAATTTCTTTGTGCGGCATTATGAGTCTGAGGGCAAACAAGTCCGTGATGACAAATATGTGAAAGAAAAGGATGGAGTCTTATATCCGCGTGCAGGGGCCTTGGGAGGATGTACAGCCCACCATGCCATGATCACGATTTATCCACACAAGAGTGACTGGGATGAACTTGCCAAGCTGACGGGCGATGATTCGTGGTCCGATGACAACATGCGCCAGTATTTTGAGCGACTTGAACGTTGTCAGTATGTGGAAACGCCGTCAATGATGGAGGCGAATCCCACACGGCATGGATTTGGTGGATGGCTCACGACGGTGACCGCGGATCCTAAATTGGTCGTCGGTGATCGATCACTGAAAAAGCTCATTAAGGCCACGCTGCGTGAGTCGATTTTTAAGGTGAGCGGTTTCAAGGGTTTCATCAGTCGCGTGAAATTAAAGCTCAAGGGACATTTAGATCCGAATGATTGGCGTTGGCGGGTAGCGGGAAAGAGTCCAGAAGGTCTCGTCTTTACCCCACTGTCTGTGAATGAGGGCCAACGAGTCGGAACGCGTGAGTACATTCGACGCGTGCAGCAGGCCTGCCCAAACAATCTCACGGTTAAATTGGGCGCACTGGTCACCAAAGTACTGTTTGAAAATGATTCAGAGGGAAACAAGAAAGCCGTCGGCGTGGAATTTCTTGAAGGTCCACATCTGTACCGTGCCGACCCGAAGGCTAATCCTACACCACACGCAGGGGAACGTCGGACTGTACGGTTCAGCCGAGATATTATTCTTTCCGGTGGGGCATTTAACACGCCTCAAATGTTGATGTTGTCGGGGATTGGCCCGAGAGCTGAACTAGAAAAGCATGGGATAGATGTTCAAGTTGACCTTCCAGGAGTCGGTCAAAATTTACAAGATCGATATGAGGTGGGCGTGGTCAGCGAAATGAAGAAAGACTTTTCAATCCTTGAAGAGGCCACCTTTGCTCCTCCGGGAATGAATGAGACCCCTGATCCGATGATGCGCGATTGGGAGCTAGGAAAAGGAGTCTACACGACCAACGGTGCGGTGTTGTCGCTGATTAAGCGTTCGGATCAAAGCCGTCCAGATCCAGACCTATTCATTTTCGGTTTAGTCGGCTATTTCAGAGGTTACTATCCAGGATATGCCAAAGATGCGGCCCGTGAAAAGAATTTTTTCACGTGGGCTGTGTTAAAAGCCCACACGCAGAATCGCGGAGGCACGGTCACGCTTCGTTCCAACGATCCGAGAGATACGCCTGATATTAATTTTCGCTATTTTGACGAAGGCACCTCGGGGTGGCAGGAAGATTTAGATTCCGTCGTGGACGGCATCAAGACGGCGCGACGCATCATGAGACGAGCCGATGAAGTGGTCGATAAAGAACTCGTTCCGGGTCTAGAATACGATACCGATGAAAAGCTCGGTCAATTCGTGAAAGATAATGCCTGGGGCCATCATGCCTCATGCACCTGTAAGATGGGACCAAAGGATGACCCCATGGCCGTAGTGGATGGGAACTTTCGTGTCCATGGCACCAAGAACTTGCGAGTCGTTGATGCTTCGGTGTTTCCAAGAATCCCAGGGTTTTTTATCGTGACATCGGTGTATATGATCAGTGAAAAAGCCACTGATGTGATTCTTGCCGATGCTCATAGAACGACATAGTCATAAAAGGTATCGCAACTTCCCTAATATCATCTAACAGTTCTGAGGCAGTGTGCCGTTCACTGAAATAGTGAAAATATCAAATGTGAAAGGATCGATAGTAACGATGAATACTCTTTCCTATTACGTTTCACGATTATTACTTCCAGCTGTCCTGATAGTGTGCATTATCTCAACTGGCTGTACTCACAGCACGGGATTAAAACTGGGACAGGAGAAGGAGCCTGCTGATGAGAAACAAACTATAGAAAATATTAAGAGTCTGCTATCCACTCAACTGGCTAAGCAGTATGAAGGGAAAGAGTTTTTGCGTGACACACACCCAAAATCAAATGGCTGTGTGAAAGCCAAGTTTATCGTGGATCCAAACATTCCAGAGAGGTATCGGGTTGGCGTGTTTCAAAAAGGCCAGTCCTACCCTGTATGGATGCGGTTTTCCAACTCGGCTCCAGAAGTTACGCCGGACAAAGACAAGGACTTTCGTGGGTTGGCCATTAAATTGATGGGGGTTGAGGGTGAGCGGCTTCCTATTCCTGGAGATGAACAACATACCCAAGATTTTTTGTTCATTGCCTTTCCTGGCTTCTTTGCCGGAACGCCACAAGATTTCTTCGAGTTCTTTGATGGAGAGTTTAATGGTGGAACATTTGCGACAGCCGGGTATTTCGCGAAACGTCCACGAGCATTAAAGAACACGCTCAAAGGTCGGAAACAATTCGCAAACCCTCTGGAAATTACCTGGTTCAGCGTGGCGCCATTTCAACTTGGAGCTCCGAATCCAGATGGCAGTACTGTGGCAGTAAAATATAAAGTGAAATCCTGCATCGAAAGGCAAAGCCCGCTTCCAGATAACCCTTCGGATGATTATCTCGAAGAGGCCATGGCAAAAGATTTAGCGCAAGGTGACTGGTGTTTAGAATTTTTACTACAAGTCCAGAAAGATCCCGATGCCACGCCCATTGAAGATACCTTAGCGATCTGGGATGAACATGAAGCACCATTCACGAAAGTCGCGACTATCGAAATTCCGCAACAGACCTTTACCTCGGATGCGCAAAAATTGTTTTGTGAAGATCTTTCGTTTAATCCTTGGCACGGTCTAAAAGTCCACAAACCACTCGGCGGAATCAATCGTGCACGTCGGGATGAAATGAAAGCCATCTCCGACCTTCGCCTCAAACAGCGCGGCGTCACCCGCACCGAACCAACAGGCAACGAAACGTTCTAGACTTTGTACCGTATTGCTCATGCAGCTTTATTGGGGTCAGGCATGATAATTGACTTACTGATTTAACAGTACACGAAGTCGCTTTTCCCAAGAGGCCTTACGGTGAGCCATATATTGACTATATAAGCGGCTAATAAGTGAGGGATCGCGATTCAAGTGATTTGCTATTGTCTTCATGGACAGACCACTCCACTCGTGTGCCACAAAGACTAAAAACGCCCGTGCTTTACCTCGGTCACCTGACTTTCCTCTTTGAATTAAACTGGTTTCGGTAATTCCTGTAGTGGAGGCGACGGCTGGCAGGAGTTGTGAAAACGGAACTTTTGGGCTTTCAGCGCTAATCTCGTGTTTAGCCTCGGTCTTTCGCTCAATGTCTTCCAAAAATTGCTCGTCACCCAAAAATCGCTGATCAATCGTGTCGTAATACTCAGCACGATGCCCTTGTCCAAGCCCTTCTTTAAGAAATTCTCGGTACGCATCTCGAGCTGGACCGACTTGTTTATGAAATAGTTGTAAAACAATGTTTGTGCTAACCCGAACAGGAGAAGATTTTCCTAGATAGACTCCATGACTACTCCAACGATACCGCCATGGATCCGAGGGCTTTCTCACCCGAGCAGGATTCAAATGCAGGTAACGCACCAGCTCCAAGAGGTAAGCATTTCTATCACATAAGATCGCTTGATAACGCCCTTGAAAAAGATGTCCGGATTTATGATAGCGACGGTTGTAGTACTGAGTGTACGTGAACTGTAAGGACTGCATGGTTCGGGATAAAGGGATTTCGCTACTTTCCACTAATAAATGAACATGGTTAGCCATTAGCACATAGGCAAAACAGGTGAGGCGATCGCGTTGTTGATAACGCTGAAGACGAGTCAGATAGGCTTCGTAGTCGGCCGGGTCATGAAACACCGCACTTCGTCGATTGCCGCGGGCAATCACATGATAGACAGCTCCTTCGAACTCCACGCGTGGCTTTCGTGCCATGGTGTTTAACCTATGGTGAAAGAGGCGTTAAGTCAATTATCATGCCTGACCCCAAATCTTCGACGACTCCAAATTTTCGACACATTGAAAGTACGCCATGAAATGGCATTGCCACAGGGCACTTATCCAAAAATGGCGGCTTAGTCGAGGGTGGGAAGCCTTCTTTTCACAATCGAGATACGTTTCACGAGATACGATTAACCGTCTTTCTAGAGCAGGTCTGTATTGAAGTACCAGAGAGGTTTGGTTCTGCAATCGTCCAGGTCATTTGCCCAAGCCATTGTTGGAGAGGAGGTAGATCATTTGGGTCGGTGGAAGTCACGCCTGCTTGTGTCGTAAGTTGTGAAGGATCTGGGACGTTGAATGCCAATGGGCTTGATAAGAAGCCTCCTGGGATTGGAGAGACGGTGGAATCGGTATTCTTGACCAGACTACTAAACTGTCCTCCTTTTTGTGACGCACAGGCTTCGGCATAGAGATTTCCTGCTTTCACAATGCCTTCAGGTAAAGGGGCAATGGCCCCACTTAACTGCTGAATCGGCGCTTGAATATCGACAGTCCCATCCCCGCCGAACTGCGAAGAAGCATCTAATGTACTGAATGGATCAACTAATATGGCCGAATCGGCGCTGATGGTAATTGGACCGCCATCGCCGAAAACGGCTGTGCTCAGAATATTGCTGTTTTGAATGACCACAAAGTCGGGGTCGATGTCGATCGCGCCTGCATTCGCCGACCCCTGTTGTGCACGGCTCGTTATTTCACTGTTAGTGACTTGTATGAGGTTCTCGGCTTTGAAAGTAATATTACCGCCTTCAGACGTAGCCGACTGCGTTGTGACACTCGAGTTATCAATCATTATGGAATCATTACCTATCAGTTCGATATTCCCACCGCTTCCAGACGAAACACTCTCTGTTGTGATGGCGGCTCCATCTCGAACGTCAACCAGCTGTGCATTCACGAGAATGTCTCCTCCAGTCCCGATTCCTCCCTGACTTCGGCTTGTGATTGCTGACCTCGCAATTACGGTTCTTTCGTCTATTGTGACCGAAGGCACAGGATTAACCCCTGAAAGTGCAACTTCCAACGCCTCGATGATGATCTTACCCCCAGCACCAGAACTTCTTGTATTTGCAAAAACCTGTCCACCGTTATCGATCTTCAAGTCTCCGGATAAGCGAATAGTAATATCCCCAGATGGATGAGGCCCAAACGTAGCGGTGTTCACAAACGCTTTGTCTCTGATCGAAAGCGATTCTGCCTCGATGGTGACGCTCCCACCTGGACCATTAAACGTGGAAGCAGAAATCCCAGTGAATTCGGGTGAGATCTCAAAGTTTGTCGCATTACCGATGCCTGTAACGGAGATATCCTTTGCGCTGATGGCTAAATCACCAGCAGAACCGGTTGCGTTTTGAGCTGAACGAGATTGGATGAATGATCCATCTTCGACGACTAGGTTGCCCATAAGTGTGATTGTGGCGTCTCCCGCGTCGCCAGAATCAAAAGTCGCAGCTTGCAGGCTAGCCAGGTTCGTAAGCGTGAGATCATTCGCGGTGATCCTGAGATCGCCACCTTCTCCGCTGCCGAACGTGTTGGTAAAGATCCCCCGAAACTTGTCTGGGACATCCGAACCGGAAATGACAACATCGCCAGTCACCATGATGGCGATATTTCCAGCATTTCCATTCGAAAAGGTTGGGGTTGAGATTTCGGCATTCTGGATTTCTAGATGATTGGCTGTGACATGGATGTCTCCGACATTCCCTGTTGGGACATCGAATGGAGGGGATTCATTCGCATCACTTGCAATTCCAGTAAAGTCTGGCAAGTCGCCCCCGGTTAGAAAAACACGACCTGCCTGAACGTCAATATCTCCAGCATTTCCGGTTTCTTCAGTATTGGTAAAAACAAAACTTCCACGCTCAATCGTGAGGTCTTCTGATGCGTTCAGAATGATATCTCCGCTATCTGCTAATGATTCCGTGAGAGAGAGTAAAAAGCTGAAATCATGAATAACCAGTTCTCCAGCGTCGATACTGATATTTCCACTAGCTCCTCCTCCCGAATTTGCATGCACACTGGAGTCGATGACACTTCCATTGCCAATATCGACCTCTGGTGCAGTGATCATAACTCCCCCCGACCCTATGTCAGCAGTGGCATCGGTAAACACATTGCTTGCGACAAACGATCCGTTATCGATCAGAACCGCATCCGTCATCTCAATCTTTATTCCTTTACCTGGTGTGATTTCAGCTCCATTATTAGAAGGACCGCTGACATTCGCAGAAAGGGTAGAGGCATCAAGAGTCAGTTCGCCTCCACGAATAAAGATACTTCCCCCGCCTTGGCCATCAGTCTGTACTGTGGAGGTGTCCGATATCGTGACGTCTCCGAGTTCTGGAGCAGTCGTCACCGTGTCTTGACCTTGAGAAAAAGTCACCTCGCCAGATGAGGACAGGCTGGTTAATATGATCTGCCCATTTTGTGCACTAAGTGCGCCTCCCATCATCTCTATATTTCCGCCGATAATCGTAAGCATATGGTCAGATGGTACATCGAGTGAACTTTCGTTAACTTGAATTGGACTAGGATTTGTCGACAGAAATCCAAAAGCCGTGGGGGGAGCACTGATCAAAACGTCCGAAGCCGGGTCCGTTGCACTAAACAACCCAGAGTTGAAATCGTCTCCCAACCGGAGGAAATCTGCCGTGCTCACGTGGAATGATCCATTGACATTTAACTGCGCATCAGGACCAAACACCACGCCATTGGGATTAATAAAAAACATGTTCGCGGTCGAAACGGACTGAATAGTTCCAAAAAGATTTGATGGATCATTGCCAGTGACGCGGCTCAAAATGTTTTGAATGCCCCCAGAGTTTACGAAATTAGCTGTATCGCCCGAAGCAAGATCGAACGAGCTGAAGCTATGAAATAGATTAGGCCCAACCGGAGTCCCCTTCGTGATGCTGTAAATCCTGTCGAGCGGTGTGACCAGCGAAGGTGTAGGCAAGGTTGAATCTGGAGTTAAAACAGTGCTCACTTGAGCATGAGCGGTTGACACGAGCAGTGATAAAACTATGAGGATGGGACAAAAGTATTTCGTCTTATAGATAAGAAATGCTTGGAAGCTGGGAAAAAGACTAGGAAGATATTCTTGCGTATGGGTCAGCCAGCTGACCAAAAGAGCCAGCCGGCATCTAACCCAATGGAGAGCAGTTAGCCTCGATCTGTTTGACACGATAAGGCCTTTAGTAAAAATGTAGCTGAGAAAACTTATGATTCAGCTATAAGGCCTGTAAACTAACTAAATAAGCTCCCTGAAGTCCATACTGTTGCCGTTATGACCTCAGGCCACCATTGCTGGCATGAAGTACCGCTCAATCGAAACGGCTCGTGGCCCAGTGTCTCGGAAATTCACCCGAACCATTTCCTGCTGATCAATGACATGTTGCTCAAGGCCAATAAGCACTGTATCGTTGTCCACGTCGAAATCAACATCGATACCATTGGCAACTTGCACAGTTGATTTACCGTTGGTGTTCAGCACTTTGAGTTTGCCGACGATAAAACGGAAACCACAAGCAAGCATCCACGGTTCTATTGGCATTGCGCCACTACCACCACCTCCTGGCATAACACACCTCACTTTGTAAAATATTAATAAAAGTTAAAGTATTAAACGTCTCATGCCTATCCGGATTGGCTCATACGTTCTTATCTATTGATAAAGCAAAATCGATACCGTCTCAAAGGTGAGATCAATTTCATCTAGTAAATTCAGGGTGTTTGTGAACTCATGAAATGTGGAGAGGAAAAAAGAATGGTCAGAACATGTACCGATTCAGATACTAGGTTAACCTATTTGGATACTTCGTTCAGGAGTCGGGGTCAGAAATGTGTGTTGGTTTGCAAGTGCCTATCCCATACCTTGTCTAAAAATTTTCAGTTGCTCAGCAAAAAAAGAAAGACGAGGCGAGAGAAAGATGTAAGGTGAATGCTGATTCAATCAAGAACTAATGTTGAACATATCGGATTAGGACCTGGAGAGCGGAGTTGAAGAACAGCTTTCAACAAAGTCTGCGTTCTCTGTAGAATTGAAAATCTTCCATCCAAGTTTTTGCGGTATACTTTCCAAGCCTAGTCTAGACGCAGTCGTCTTCACGTTCTCAAAGCCTGAAGTCGAAAACGATAAGGGACTTGGGAGGAAACCCGTGAAACCAGGGTGCGCCCCTTCACGACCTCCGGGTATAAAACTGCTAAACTTGCCATCCTTCTGAGCCGCACAACGAGCCGCGAACAATCCAGAAACCTTCAAAATCTCCTCAGGCAATGGGGCAATGGTTTCACCAAGATTTTGGATTGGTGCACGAATATCCACTATTCCGTTACCCCCAAATCGGGAAGACGTATCAATCGTACTAAATGGATCAATTAGAATAGCTGAGTCTGCGATAAAGGTGACGTCCCCACCATCCCCAAAATCAGCACTGCTGTCGATAAGACTGTTCTGAACGATAATAAAATCTGGATCAATATTGATGCTGCCTGCGTTCGCAGATCCCTCTTGCACCCGGCTCGTAATATCACTGTTGACTATCTGAATAAGATTATCAGCAGTAAGCTTGATATTCCCACCTACAGCATTATCGGCTTGAGTGGTAACAATACTATTGTCAACAAGAATAGTGTCAGTGACATTGAGATTTATGTTTCCCGCATTTGCAGCGCCATCTTCTGTAGAAATGCTTTCTGCTGAAATGGAGGATCCTGTAGTGAGAGAGAGCTCTCCTACCATCACGTTAATATTACCACTAGCTCCTGGCCCCATTGTTACGGATCTTATACTGCCTTGATCAGTAATTCGGAGGTTGTCCGCCATAACTGTTAGGCTGCCGCCAGGTCCCGTTCCGGGGTTACTGGCTACGCTGAACCCTGTACGAAATTCTCTAGCGGTCGGATCAGGCGAATCGGCTAGTCCTTGAATTAAAATGTCCCTTGCGCTAATTGTCAAAGCCCCAGCAGCACCACTGGAGGCAGTGATACTATCAATTGAGGCGGCGTTTTCAACTATGAGACTCTCACCGAGGACAATGTCGACTCTCGATGCATTTCCCGAACCAGCGGTGGCTGACTGAATTTGTGAGTCATTTGTCAAACGCAAATTATTTGCGCTAATAATAACGTCGCCGGCATCTCCGGTTCCAAAGGTATTGGCCACAATATTACCGCCAAAGTCATTCCCAATAACCGATATGTCACCATTCACCATCAGTTCGATAGTACCCGCTCGCCCTTCTCCGCCGGTTACTGAAGCGACGAAGCCACCTTGCATCTGCAATGCGTTTGCTGTTACTCGGATATCACCTGGGTTTCCTGGGCCGCTAGTCAGACTGGAAAGGCCCACTATTGGGCCGAAATCCGCCGTCGGAGGAGTGTCGGTAGAAAGCAGGACTGTATCAGCATGTATCTCTATGTCTCCAAGATCCCCACCTGTCATAGGAAGAGGGGCAAAAGTACGAACGATGCTATCACGCACCTCAAGACTTTCACCCGCATTGACGTTGATATGCCCACCGTCTCTTGGACCAGTTACATTCGCTTCAAGCAACGTACTGTTAATAAGTTTCACATTCTCGGCGACTTCTATGTCAATACCTGCCTCAAGAGAACTAACCAGTGATCCTTCAGACGATCCGGTAGTGTTGGCAGAAATTCTTGCCCGATCGACGGTGAGGAGACCGCTCCGAATGATCACCCTTCCGCTAATTTCCCCATCGACATTGACAGAGGCACTATCAGAAAGCTCTATCTGACCAAATGATGTCGCACTGACTTGAATCTCTGTTGTATCAGTTAACGTCGCTGTACCAGATGAAGCTAGACTCACAAGAATTATTTTTCCGTCTGGAGCTTTAAGGTTTCCACCTGATATTTCGATATCCCCTGCCACAAACGATAGGGTTTTTCCTTCAGGCACTTCTAGGCTGCTCTGAGCGATACTGACCCCTTGAGGGGTTCCCTCTCCCAAAAATCCAAACGCCTCAGGTTGAGCCGTGGTGAGCACGCTCTCTTCAGCGAGATTGTCATGAAAGATTCCGTTTTCACCCAATTTAATAAAATCCGCAGTGCTGCTGTAGAAGGCTCCCTTCACATCCAGGGTCGCGTTGGGTCCAAACATCACTCCAGCTGGGTTAAGAAGAAAAAGGTTTGCATTGTCAATTGTAGAAGCAAGGGTTCCATCAATATTAGACACATTAGACCCGGTCACTCGACTCAAAACGTTGGCTATCGAATCTGGACCTGTGAAGGTGGCGCTTTTCCCTGCCTCAATGCTGAACTGAGAAAAACTGTGGAAGAGATTGTTACCAACTCTCGTTCCCAGATCATGGGTAATGAGATGATCACTCGTTGTGACGCCGTTAGAAAGCTGCTGTCCGTTGGGGAGAGTTCCCGGTCCTACAGTCTGACCTGGTGAGCCTCCAAGCGTACCATCTAAAACAACCTGGGCCTGGCTGACAGATGCCAGCAATCCATGGATGAGTATTGCGCCCGCTAGATTCTTACTAAACATGAGTCAGTTCTTGCTTATTAGAACTCCGTATAGAAATTTTACATTCCCTTAATTCGATACCTTCAAATCTAATAAGACATCATTAACCATCAGGAGAAGACTAGCTTTCGTACCATATATATTTTTATGGATCACCACAAATCAACTTGTGATAAATACCGTGTGATTATTTATTTAAGTAATATTACTTTTTCTAGTAATCTCTTTCTAGGATGTTGATTTTATCAGTATTGCTTTTCCGTCATTATCTGTTTCAATATCTAATTTTCCTTTGTCATCTTTTTTAATTTTGATTGTAGCCTTCTCGTTTGCGCCATCTATTTTTTTCTCACGAACTATGCGAAATGTGGCGTCTGTAGTCGTGTCTCTTAGGGTGTATATTATTTGACCTTCTTCAATTTTTAGGATCTCAGCTCCTGTATCCGGGTCGGCAATATTCCCTCCAATTTTTCCTCCTCCGCCAATACATGGATAAAAACAAGTCCCACCTGAGCCTTGATTCGTCCATCGTGTCCCATCAATATGAATGTCAATAAGAGGTTGGTCACAACCTGCTAAAAAAACCCCAAAGAATAATAACCCCAAGTATAGGCGAAATGTGCTCATCATAACACCTCCTTTAAAATGATAAATCTAAATAGCATTGCTCATATTTTTCAGAAGAAACAGAGACTAAAGCACTAAGTAGGTCTGGGACGTACGATCTTGCAAAATTGAACTGATACGGATGGATAACACTTGGAAAAGAGAATAATAATCATGAAATTTTTACTCTATACCTTATGAACAGAACTGCCCTTTTCTTACATCTGAATCGCAAGGTGCCTCACCATGTGGAGTACTCATTCGACTCGTATTGTAAAGTTCTTTTATAAAGGCATAACTGGAGCTTCCTGGTTTTGCATTCTTTAATAATTCTTCAAATAGCTCTGTTGCCTCATCTAAGCCAGTTAAAGCAAACCCCGTGAGTTTCTCTCGAACTTCGTCTCGATCACTTTCTTTTTTTAAGTCCAGTGGAGGAGAGGGACAATGTTTTTTGGCCGTCTCAAGGTCAGCTTTTAATTTACGCACCCTGCTTTTACTTGGTAGCGAATTATTGGAGGGCAGTAATTTAAGAGGAAGGCATTTAAGGATTTCCATACAAGCCAGGCCCATCTGTGTCTTTATTTCGGACAATGCTCCCTCTGACTCAGCAGATACATCTCCTTGAAGAGGTATTAGCGTGTTGATGTTCTCTTCTTTTCTCATAGTATTGACCCAATTCGATAATGCTATTCTCCCGACTTTTTTCGCATGGGAATTAATATTTCCAAATTTTTTTATAAATTCATCAATTTTTAATTTTGCGTCCAATCCAGCTCGTCCCCCGATCACTCCCAGTGTATTAACTGCGGCGAAACAATTAGAGTCTCGCAAAGTCTTGGTCGTAACGGGATTTTTAAAAGGACCTAAACAGTGCTCATCAAATCCCTTGTAAAGCTCCTGGACTCGTCCTTTATTCGATACTTCCTCCCTAATTCTAGAAACAGGTAATTTACCTTTGAAGTCACCAGCTTTTTGTAGGTCAGTAAGAAATTCCCAAACGCCTTGTTGTTCTTTCGTTGCGGCTGTGCTCGCTGATAGGAAGATATTAATAAACGGTGTGCAGGACAATATTATTCCGATGATGATCAGTATTATTGTTTTCTGTCGCATAGCATTTCCTCCAATACACCAAATATCATTGGTAAAGTAACTTCAGATAGCTTTAAACATTCCTGTCAAACTTGACCTTCGCGCAACATAAAACAATCCTCTGAACTCAATTTTGTTGATTCTTCAGCAACGGGCACATGCATAACCGTCGATTGATCGTCCGTATGCCATAGATGCTTATTATGTCCAAATTCATGAAGCCAGAGTATCCCCTCCATTTCCAATCCTTTGTCCTTCCGTCTTGTAATGGCAATGGACTGGCCGCCCATTTCAGAACAAGCGTCAAACCTTTCTCCGGATTGGTCCATATGGCCTTCGCAAAACTTGATTTCCTTTACAATTTTGATTTGACTTTGGTCTGCGCTCCATACTTTTTCTAAATCGGATTGGGAACAAATGATTCCGTCGCTCAGACAATCAAGTAATCCAACAAGTAATTCAAGTGGATTGGGGTCATCTTCAAGTCCGACTTCAGTGGGTTCGCCTGGGGGAAAATTAAAAGTAGGGATTTTTGTTGGTTCTAACGAGTCCGGAATATCTGTAAATTTTGCGACTAAGTTGATCTTGCATGCAAAGTCGTTCCTCATATCAATGAATTCATTCTTACAGTCTGACGTTTGGTTACC
Organism: Nitrospirales bacterium; assembly: GCA_965223675.1. GTDB lineage: Bacteria > Nitrospirota > Nitrospiria > Nitrospirales > UBA8639 > JAGQKC01. The sequence continues at coordinate 3,403,957 of OZ245013.1, forward strand.
TTCTCCACAATCTGCAACAAGTGAGGCATATGTCAAAATATCTTTGACCTCATCAATGGTAATCTCGGTCTCAGGTGTTATACTCTTGGTCTTATTATGAGGTGGTGGGGTATTTTCGAATCGACTGACTGATATTGGGTATTCCACCAACGATTGCACTGAATAAGGAGGTGCTTCAGCTCCTGAGGTAGAAATATTGATTCGAATCCATCCACCTCGACTGACCGCAAAAATCATAACTAAAGGAAGTACAATAATAATTGAAATGAGCAATCTATACCGCCGAATAAAATTCATGATGTCTCCTTTTCACCAAGTATATTTAGGAAAAAGGGAAGTCGAGTACTTCAAATGAGGGTGATGATATGCAATGTGACATAAGGATAAGAGTATGAGTTCTAACATTGGCGATTACTCGCAGACATTTTCTCTATTCTTCCAAGACAGTCTTTACGACTGGCAATCAAGTTAACTTAAGATTTTTGCTTATCTCCTAACTTGGGGGATTTCATGAATTTAACAGCAATTGTAATGCCGCAGCGTGTTCATCCTTGTACTATTATCGAATTAAAGACTTGACTGTGTTTGGAGATTTATTTTCACCAAATAAACTAATACGAATGTATCTATTTAGATACTTTTTGTATCCTTTTGGATAACCCGGATGTGGATCTTTATCTTCCTTACAAACATGAAAAAAGCGCAATAACGTTGCTCCTTTCTTCAGAAAGGATTACTGCGATTGCGCCTACAACTTCCGGCCTTCGGTCTTGAACCATTCAAGGCCTCTCAAATTTTTAGGAGATTGTTCGGAACTGTAGGCTTCATAACCTAAGTTGTCAAACCAATGCTTTGCTCTTGCAATCGTTTGACGCTTGAAAAAATGCTGTGGTATCGTCGTTAAATCGTTTAAGGGTTTTCCCAATATTTCATTGATTTTCAAGGAATTTTTCTTATGGCTCCAGAACAAGATCTAAGGTCGATTCTCGATAAACTGGACTACACCGACGATGCTCGGGTGGTTGAGCAGATTGCGGCGCAAACCAAAGTCGTCAAGGACCGTTTAGCGGGTATCCGAAACAAAGTCGTCGTCATGAGTGGCAAAGGTGGGGTTGGTAAGAGCATGACGACGGTCAATCTGGCTCTGGCCTTAGCTCGAGCCAGTCAGAAGGTTGGGCTTGTCGATGTCGATTTGAATGGACCATGCGTGCCACAGATGTTGGGGATTCGGGGTCAAGAACTGACCTATGGACCAGAAGGTGCTGTGCCCCCTGTTGGTCCTCTTGGTGTTAAAGTCGCGTCGATGGATTTCTTGCTTAATACCAATGCGCCTGTTCGATGGAAGGGGCCGATGGATTTAAGTCCAGTCTGGTTGGGCATGACGGAAATGAACGTGATTCGAGAGTTTCTCTCTGATATCGTGTGGGGAGAGCTAGATTATCTGCTTGCCGATCTTCCTCCAGGGGCTGCGGCTGATAAGCCTCCTTTATTATCTGGTTTGATCTCCGATCTAGCAGGAGCGGTGGTTGTGACCACTCCTTCCGAAGTGGCCTCAAATGTTGTTCAAAAATCAATTGCTTATGCGCAAGAAGTGGGGATAGAAGTGCTTGGCGTGATCGAGAATATGAGCCAATATCGTTGTCCTTCATGTGGCGAAGAAAATCCGCTATTTGAAGGCGATACGGAAACGATGTGCGAAGCATTGGGTCTTCCATTGTTAGGGCGAATTCCATTTGATCGCACGTTTGCCAAAACATTTGATAAAGGGGCTCCGCTTTTAGATGAATCCTACCCCACGATTCAAAAATATCAAGAGATTGCTAAGAAGATCCAAACACTTCTAGACTATAAAAAGGTCCTCGCAGAAAAACTGTGACCATAAAGGAATAAAAAGTAAAGCGCAAAATCAAGAAGTTGAAACGAGATACGAACGACTAGCAACGAGCGACGAGAAACGAAGGGAGATGTTATGAAATTTGTCTGTTTAAATTGTGAAACATATATGGGATTTGAAAAAGTTGAACAGCCAGCGGAAGGGTCGCTGGGTGTCTTCTTCAAATGTCCTTCATGTGAGGCGAAATTTTCAATGGTGACCAATCCAGGTGAAACTCAAATGGTGAGTTCTCTCGGTGTTCAACTTGGCGGCAGAACAGCTGCTCCAACTCCTTTGGAAATGACGCGAGGTGGCCTAAAAGAAGAAGTGGGTGCCGGTGCAGGTCAAATGGCTGCGTATCTTAATGAGAAGATCCAAGCTGGCGAATCCCCTACTCCTTCTGTTGCAGCACCAGCTGCTATGTCCGGGGCTCCTGGACAAACTGGGGAATCTTCAGAAGGGGGATGTCCCTTTTCTGCAATGGTCGCGCAAATGGGTCTTGGGTCGTCAGGTTCTGCGGGAACATCAACGCCGGCCGGGCCTGCTCTAACCTGGACCCCAGATGCACAAGAACGCTTGGATAAACTTCCTTCCTTTGTCGCACCGATGGTCCGAAGTAGCGTGGAGACTTATGCCCGAAAACATGGGTTTGAAAAAATTACTCTTCAAGTGATGGACGATTCCAAGAATGCATCAGATGGCATGGAATGGTCGCCGGAAGCCAAAGCTCGATTGAACAACATTCCTGACTTCATTCAGCCAATGGCCAAAAAAGAAATCGAACGATTAGCAAAAGAACAAGGCGCCACGTCCATCTCGGCAGAGCTTATGGAAGCGGCCAAAGAAAAGTTCATGAAGTTTATGTAGCTATAGCGAATCAAAATATGCTCCAGTTACCTACTTGATGATCTCAGCGCTGTTCGTAGGCCAAGGTTATACCCGCCTGGCCGACATTCTTTCAATTGATACGTGTTAATGACGCAGGGAGAATCAGTCTTTAGTCTGTGGACTTGAAATCGATTCGGTATAACTGAAACGGCCATAGTAACCAAGCGCCTTATCCTCAAAGGCGGCTCTTGAAAAAGAGCCGCCTTTTTTTGTGCCTAAGTTAGTAACTCTGTCATACTCCCTCCAGAAACTAAATCGGAATATATTCCGAAAATATCAGATAAATTCGGAATATGTGATCACAGTCAATAGTTTTACTGGCAAGAGGGCTCCAATGGGGACGGGGGTCGTTCCCTTCTCGCTGAATGCGCCCATATGCCGCTTACTATCCGTTGGTTTCAGCATATAGGGAGACGTAACACCTGAAGTTCGATTGACAGGTGACCGACACTTTATTTACGGTTCGAGATAATCCGGCTTAGACACTCCAGAAATGGAGGGATACCATGCAGAACGAATTTACCGCAATTATTGAACAAGATGACGAATGGTATATTGCCTACTGTCCAGAGATCCCTGGTGCAAATGGGCAAGGAAAAACGAAAGATGAGGCAAGAGCCAGTCTCGCGGATGCCATAACCTTGATCTTGGAGGATCGGCGGGAGGACGCTTTGCGAGGCACTCCACCAGATGCCATCCAAGACACGGTGACCATCGGGTGAAACGAAGTGCTCTGCTTCGTCATCTTCGAAAAAATGGGTGCTTCCTTAAAAGAGAAGGTGGGGCCCATTCATTGTGGGTAAATCCTGCTACTGGGGCGGTTGAAACTGTACCAAGGCACTCCGAAATATCTGATCGCCTCGCTAAAAAGATCTGTCAGAATCTCTCCCTTCCCATCATTGGGAAGTAAACATATCTTTAATTCAATTCTTAGCGACATTGAGCATGATAGACAACCTGACAAAGGATTTTGTGCGAGCCAAGGTGAATCGTAAGATTACACCTGGCGAGATGTTGCGGATGCTAAGAGAGTTACAGGAAATGACACAAAAAGACCTTGCTGAGGCAACAGGCATTTCGCAATCTAACATTTCGGCGATGGAAAATCATGTCAGTCAAATAGGTCGTGACCGGGCTTTAGTCCTTGCAAAGGTGCTAAAAGTTCATCCAGCTGTAATTCTTTTCCCCGACTTTGACATTGCATATGTTTCCTAAAGTACGTGCGGAGGCAACCTCCGAATATTCATGTTTTCATGCCTCATCCTAATTCCGCCCCCTAGACTGAAACCAAATATTTTTTTCTAAAAGGCGGCTCCTAAAAAGAGTCGCCTTTTTTTATTAGAAAGGTTTGTTCAAGGGAATCGGGAAAACACGTACAAGATTGCAATCAGTATGTTTATATAGTCACATTGCTTGCAGTAGACCAAGAGTCTCTGAGTTGGTTGATTAATGTATCTCGGTTTTTCTCATCTAAGATCTGATTCAACATGAAGGCTCTAATTCCAGCATCTTTAATTGAGGCCCCCAAATGCCAGCACTCGACGTCATCTATTATGATAAATCGATCGTGGAATTCTTTAGATTTCTTTGCAAGAAGGGTTACGTGTCCATGCTGCGCTTTGAACATTCTGGCTTCATGTGAAAAATCTGATAGTATATTAAACGTCAGTACCTTGATTGTGATAGACCTAGAAGGGATAGTGCCAAGCAGCACAAATAGGGTGTTGTCAACGTAAGGATCTATGATAGAAAGAGAGTTTGTTGCTTTTTGAAGAAGTTTTTAATTTCAGTGTATGCATCGTGCTGTGTTCCCACCGGAAAAAACAGTTCGCTCACGTCAGCATTTGCTGGAACCAACTTTCCAGTATCAAAACTCCAGCCAATGTTTTTGAGGTTTGAACTTAAGGCCTCTTCCTTTCCACAATTGGCAAGTTCCGACGAAACTATATGTGCAACTCGAAGCTGGCTTGGTCTATCTAATGAATTGTAAGCTGCGTTGATTAGTGGTCTATAAGCGTGTTTTCGAAGGTCGTGAGAGAACTCTTTCTGGCGAGGAAGCTGCCAATCGACGGCTAACCCGGTCTTATCGATTATTTTGGGAATATCATATGATGAAAGGTTGAAGAGTTCACTGCAGATTACCCTCCAAGGGTCTAGTTCAGATGAAGTTTTCATCTCATGGATTCAGAGGTTGAGAAATTTGTTAGAAGGGCTTGTCTGAAAAATAAAGAATCTGAGGTCATATTCTGTTATTGGCTGGCTAGAAAAGTAATATAAAGGCTACCCTGCTGATCCTGATTACGCCTTGGGGGCGGCTAAACTCTAACATCGAATCCGACAATTTGGCGAGGACTGTTTGAGCTTCGGACACTAAAAGGTCCGGGCGAGTTCCGCAACCGCCGGAGACTGCGAGCATCGCAGGGAACCTGAAAGGCCATGACCAGGCAAAAATGCTTTTGAGTTCTTTTGGCGAAACAAAAGAACTTCGGCATGCCGGGCCGAGACCTGGCTATGAAAACTCTTTCCAATTTGTTTGCATACGGCTTTGCTCGATAAACTCCCTCCACTGTATTCGGTAGGTTGACTCCCTGTTATTCCAGTAATTTCCCCGTTTTCCAAAGCGGTAGCCCTACGATTGTCGGATAGTCCCCTTCTATTTTTTCTATCAATCTCGCGCCTTCGCCTTGAATTGAATAAGACCCAGACTTTCTCAAACTTTCTCGAGTTGTCAAATAATATGATTGTTCGTTGTTATCAAATGTGCTGGGCAGTCGTGTTCATTACAGTTCAACCGTATTATAAATGAACCATATATCATCGCTGCTGTCTAAGCGCGATGAGCTAAAAATAGATTAGGATGGATCGAGACGATTTCTTATCCACTGTGGATCTCTTCCACTGTACACGACGGCTAAGATCACCACGGTATTCTGATGTACGAGATAAAAAATTTTGTAGGGGAAACGTTTAATGAGATGTTGACGAATTCCGCGATACAGTTCGGCAAATACTAGCGGGGTTCGCTCTAAAAATCGAAAGCCGGCATCGACCTGCAACAGAAAATCATGTCCCAATCCATTCCGCTGTCTTTCGTACCAGCTAAAAGCTTCAGAGAGATCCTGTTCTGCTTCAGGCCTAACCAGCAGGTCATAGGTCATGTTGACGAGTTATTCGCTGATAGACCGCTTCCCATGGAGAGCCGGAGGCTGGGTTCTGATGATAGGCCTCTAATCTTTCCTCTAGAAGGGTTTTTTCCGCCTCTGTGAGATCTACCGCATCCGCCTGGTTTGCAATTGTATCCCAAATATCCTCAACCAATTGGATGCGTTCTGGAATGGATAGGCGAAGGGTATCAGCCGCTGTCAGTTTATTCATCATCATCTCCGATCGTGAGTTCTTCAAATTCTTGCTTTTAGTATAGGTGAAGCCTGGTTGGAAGACAATTTTCTCTATAGATTTTTTAGCATGTCACGCACTATTCCTTGTCGTAAAGGCCAGGTCCAGAACTGTCTCTGCGGAATCGAAGGTCCACACACAACTATTCCAGGAGGCTTAGGAATTTTGTCTCATATTGGGCATGACTTAACAACGATTTTCTCCGTATTTCCTGTCCTTAAAACTCTTTCCAATTCGCATAGGGCTTAGATCGATAAACCTCTTCAACGGGATTTGGAATGATGACACCCTGTTGTTCCAATAGTTTGGCGGTTTTCCACAATGGCAGTCCTACAATAGTTGGATAATCCCCTTCGATCTTCTCGATCAGTTTTGCCCCTTCACCTTGTATAGAATAGGCTCCAGCTTTTCCGAGACTCTCTTTGGTGTCGAGATAGTTCTTCAATTCTGCGTCGTTAAAGTTTTTTATCCAAACTGTGGCGGATTCAACGAAGTGAACGGATAAGTTTGTTGATGCTTGTACCAGTGCGAACCCAGTGTGAACCTGATGATCTTGCCCTCTGAATTGCCTAAGCATCAATTCGGCTTCTTTGATGTTTTTTGGTTTTCCGAGAAGTTTTCCATCTATCTCAATCACTGTATCACTTCCAAGAACGAGAGCGTTGTGATGTTCTTTTGATACAGACCGCGCTTTGTCTTGAGCGAATTGCTGGACTTGGTCGTGAGGTGAGAGATGAGGAGTTGGAATTTCTTCGCAGGTTGGAGAAAGCACCTCAAACGTGATCCCGACCAAAGCCAGTAACTCGCGACGTCTCGGTGAGGTGGATGCAAGAATGATCTTTGTGGACGACATTCGGAAAGAAAAGGTTAGGCAGTCGATGCAGCAGGAATTGCAGGAATGGTGTTTGGCTGGTGGGTCATTTGATATTCACGAAGGACCCGAGCGACATCTTTGGTGCAACTTGTTCTCACCATGTTCGCGCGCATGGCTGCAGCATGTGGAAAGCCAGAGCAATACCATCCGAGGTGTTTGCGCATTCGAGGAAAGCCTCCTTGAGGATTTTTGGATTCGAAATAGGCGGCATGTTCTAAAATCATGCGAAAGCGTGTAGGCAGATTAATTGTTTCTAGTGTGAGGTCGATAGGGGTTCCCGATTGCATGGCATGACGAAGGTTGCTGATTTGGCGAAAGATCCAAGGATTGCCCAGTGCGGCTCGACCGATTAACACACCATCCACCCCATACGTGCGTATCGCCGTCAGCGCTTCTTCTAGTGATTTAATATCGCCATTTCCCAACACGAGTATGCCTTTGTGCCGAATCCGTTGTGCCGCGAGTCCAATGGCTTCCCAGTCTGCCTGCCCTCGGTACATCTGCTGTAAGGTTCTTCCATGTATCGAGATAGCCTCAGGTTGACCTTGGGTTAAGCATTCACTCCATTCTTCGATGACGATCTCATCATAGCCCAGGCGCGTTTTGACGGAGAGGGGTATAGATGTTCGTTCAGAACGAACAGACGGTGCCCAGTCGTTCTCCTTATTCATTTCCTGAACTTTTTCGATAATGATGGGGCGCACACCGGCTTCTCTCAGTGATTGTCCACTTGCCCAATCTTTGATTCCTTGATGGGCGGCTTCCATGATTTTGAGCGCGCGTTCAGGTGTACGAATCAAGGCTGCCCCACTACCCGATGATGCGACGTTTTTTGATGGACACCCCATATTGATGTCCAACCCATCAAACCCCATTTCACAGACAATATGTGCAGCCTGGTAAAAAAGTTCTGGGTCTTTTCCATAGAGCTGGGCAAGGATTGGACGTTCTTCTCGCGAATACTGAAAAGCTCCCCACCCGCCCTTTCGGCTTTGGCAAATCTCGCCAACATTCGTGAACTCCGTAAAGACAATGTCAGGATGGCCATGGGTCGCCACAATATGCCGAAAAGTCGCGTCAGTGACCCCATCCATGGGGGAAAGGCCAATAATCGGACGTGGGAGTCGTTGCCAAAAATTCATATCAAATTTTAGACTATCAGATTTGGAAGGTTGTGCTCAGGGGCTTGAGTTGCTGCTTATTTTAGCCGAAAAGATAAAGCCTTGCTGTGGAGCGGATAAATGGCATAAATCATGAATTCATCAGAACTTTACAAATATGAAACTTCTCCGTAATAGCATCTGGCTGAAAGACAGAGTACCATATGAATTATGAGACAAGAGAGTGAATTTTTTCAAATGAAACATCGTAACCCATCCCTTGTGGCCTCAAATGCTGCTGCGGACGAAGACATTCTAGATAAAGTTGAGAAGTTATTATCAGAATCTTTAGACGATCCGAGAGCGATACTCTTGCGCGATATGATGAAAAGTGTCGTAAAACTACATGATCCAGAGGTAGATTTACTGGATATTAAAATTCTGAATCGTGCTCTAAAGGAATTGCGTTATGGGTTTAAAGTCTTTCAGCCCTATCATCATGTACGCAAAGTGACGATCTTTGGCTCTGCACGAACCCCTCAGGAGGATCCTAATTTTCAACTCGCCTACCGCTTTGGGCGATTGCTGAGCGAACGGGGCTTCATGGTAATTACCGGCGCAGGTCCGGGCATTATGTGGGCAGGCCATGAGGGGGCTGGGCGAGAAAGTAGTTTTGGAGTCAATATCATGTTGCCGTTTGAGCAGGCTCCCAATTCGCTCATTGCTGAAGATAAAAAGCTGGTCAATCTTAAATACTTTTTCACGAGGAAATTATTATTTGTAAAAGAATCGCATGCGACGGTGTTGTTTCCTGGAGGATTTGGGACTCTCGATGAGGGCTTTGAGCTTCTGACACTCATCCAAACAGGCAAGACTGACCCTGTTCCTGTTGTACTGCTTGAAACTTCGGAGAGCGGGTATTGGGAGCGATGGATGGATTTCGTGAACGACCAACTCCTCCCGCGTGGACTGATTAGTGAGACGGATTTATCGTTATTTAAAATCTTTCATCACGAGGCCGATGCGGTCGAGGAAATTGAAACGTTCTACAGAAATTACCATTCCATTCGTTATGTTGGGAATAATCTGGTGATGCGTCTCCAGTATTCTCTTGAGCCTGCAGAGATCACGAAGCTGAATCATGAGTTTCAGGACCTTCTGGTCGATGGGGAATTTATTCAAACGGAAGCACTCTCAGAAGAATCCGATGAGGAAGATCTTATGAGTCTCCCTCGACTCGTCTTCCGGTATAACCGCAAAGATGCCGGACGTCTTCGACAGTTAATTGATCGGCTCAATGCCTGTGCGTTAGTCATGAATGAATCGTCTAGTCCTTCTTAGTTCCTCTCCGTTCCTCTTTTTCTTGGGTTTCTAAATCCGCTAAAACGTTCTGCGATTTTCTTGTATGGGAGAACCGTGGTATGTTGATACATGCAAGGAGAGATATATGATGAAAACTTTTGATCAACTGGGCAATGCCCATGATCCAGATATTGTTCTCTATCATGCCGAATGCACTGACGGATTTGGAGCAGCCTGGGCAGTGTGGAAGCGATTTCCAGAAGCGAAATTCATGCCGGTTAAACATGGTGATCCACCTCCTGAAGATCTCAAAGATCGACATGTGGTGATGGTCGATTTTAGTTATGATCGTACGATAATTGAAGCGATGAAAAGTCAGGTGGCGAGTTTGTTTATCTTGGATCATCATGTCACAGCACAGGCTGCGCTCGCTGATTTACCTTACGCGTACTTTGATATGGACAAGAGTGGAGCGGTATTGGCGTGGGAGTGGACTCATGGGGAAGCTGCCCCTTGGATGATGCGGTATATTCAAGATAAAGATCTCTGGCAGTGGCTCCTTCCGGAAAGTCGAGAAATTAATGCGGCTTTATCTTCCTATCCATTTGAATTTTCGGTTTGGGATACACTTTCCCAAGACCTGTTAAAGGTTGAGGGTCGAGGGATTCTTCGTCATGAAAATGTCTTAATTGATAAGATGGTGGCCGAAGCCGTCATGGTAGAGTTTGAAGGTGAAACCGTCCCGGCTGTCTACAGCCCTGTACTCACAAGCCAAATCGGGGAACGTCTATCCAAAGACAATCCTTTCGGTATCATTTGGCACCAACGTAATGGGCGACGGTATATTAGTATGCGCTCCCGATCTGGCGGTATTTCAGTTGCTGATATAGCAGCCCGTTATGGTGGTGGTGGCCATACCCATGCTGCTGGTTTTTCAATCCCACTCGATACTGATGCCCACAAAGCACTGGATCCAATTCTTGCATTAGCCGTACAAGAGCAGGTCGCCACTCATTCAAAATAACCTTGCTAACTAATTCAGTGTTAGCATTTTTATGTAATGATTCCTCTCAAAGATGACAATCCCACAGAAATTACTCCGTATCTGACCGTTACCTTCATTGTTGCTTGCGTCTTGGTATTTCTCTATCAGGTCTCACTTCCCGTAAGGCCCGGTGAACTTTTTGTGTATCAGTATGGGGCTATTCCTGCTGTCGTCTTCGGCCACACGCAATTACCTTCTGAACTGATTTCGCTTCCAGCCTATGGGACATTGATTTCGAGCATGTTTCTCCACGGTGGTTGGATGCATTTAATAGGGAACATGCTCTATTTGTGGATATTTGGCAATAATATTGAAGATGTGATGGGGCATGGAAAGTTTATCGTTTTCTATCTGGTTTGCGGAATTTTAGCGGCCTTGAGCCATGCGGTGATCGATCCAGAATCTATCGTTCCTATGGTGGGAGCGAGCGGCGCGATCTCAGGAGTATTAGGTGCCTATTTGTTGCTGTTTCCTCGGGCACATGTGCTGGTCTTGATTCCTCTTGGATTTTTTACGCAAATGATGCATGTCCCTGCAGCGGTCGTGCTCGGCCTATGGTTTGTGTT